>NZ_JACHGB010000004.1:0-161159 GCF_014202215.1 Quisquiliibacterium transsilvanicum
GAGGCAAACTATTACCGGAAAATCACCCGTCAGATCACCGAGGTGGTGGCCTGACTTAACCCAAAGAGCCTCCGCGAAAGCCGGGGCGGTTCAGGATCGCCTCTGCGTTGTCCGGGGAGTGGCGCCCGGCGCGCAGCTCCACTGAGCCTGCAGGAGGCATGGCAATAGTCCGCCAACCAACTGCAGGGGCACTACCAGACAGCGACGACCAGGCCAGCAGTAGCTCCTCATTCGGACGGGCCATATTCCTGCATCCAGTAGAGGAGGTTTACTTCGTACGCAACGCTGATCGGCTTGTCGCTGGCAGGGAACGAAATGGCGAAAGCCATGATGGGCTTGCCCCATCCCGGAACGATCAGCTTCGAGGGATCCTTGACCTTGCCCACGTAGGGAGCGAGCGGGTACAGCAGCAGGAGTCCGCAATCCACCTCACCCCCAAGCTTCGCCCGCGCCTCTCTCATGCCCTTACCGCTAGGCCTGCTGGGTAGGGTGACGCGACCTCGCGCGGGATCGGGCTTCCAGGCTTCTTGCGTGAGCGCCAGCGCCCGGCGCCACGCGTCGTCGTTGAGGTCGATGCCTTCGTCCTTGGGGTCTGTAAGCACGCCGATGGCGAAGCTGGTCGGATCCCTCTTCTCCAGGTCCTCCGGGTCCTCGGTCTTGCGAGCAATGAACGATTCAGCCGGATCTACGCCGGGGAACGTGTGTGAATCGCCAACGCCATCGCCGCCGCCAAGCAATGCGACGCTCCACTGGGTCAACTGGCCAGTCCCGACCATCTTGGAGATGAACTCAGCAAGCACCGCGGCCTTGGCGCTGGTCGCGTTCGGATGGGTCGCATAGGCTCCGAGGAACACGAGCACCTGTGACACATCGACGTTCTTCCAGAGGCGAGCGTTCGGCCACGAATCGGCCGCGCCATCGCGGGTGTATCTTAGCGACTCCACCCACGGCTTGCCGAGCGAAGCGAGCAGGGCATCCGCCGCGTCCAAATTCTGCCTTTGAACATTGGAGTCACGATGGAAGAGAATGGTTTGTGGACGGGAGCCGCTGTAGGTAAGGGATAGAGTCTGCGCGTTGCGCATCTTCAGCGGCGAGGTGACAGTGAGCACCTCATGCGACTTCACCTTGAGACCGTACTGTTCCGGCGTCAAATTGGCGTTGGCCATGAAGTCAAACTCGTCGCGCAGCTCTTCTGACGCGTCAGCGATATGGCCGAACCACTTCACGAGATCGGGTGAGGTATAGAGACGGCAGAGATCAAGATAGCCGGGACGATACCCAAACCATCGTCCCATCTGCATCAGCGTGTCATACATCTTCGTGGTCCGCACGAAGTAGCTTACGCACAAACCTTCGAGGGTAAGACCTCGAGCGAGCTTGTCACCGCCAATGGCAATAACCCTGAGGGCCGCACCTGGCGTCGCGTAGTCAAGTGCGTCCTTCGCAGTACCGTTGATAGAGCGAACGTCGATGTCGTCGAGGACATCCGGCAGCGTGGCAAGCACCCTTTCCCAACCAGGCATTTCCGGGGGGCGATCCTCCGCAGGCGAGAGCTCGGCAACTTGGTCGCGGATCGGGATGAAATCATCCTCCCAAAGCTTGCGCAATTGGCTAAGCAGCTCGCCCGCCTCGTTGCCGCGAGTTATCTTCTGGCGCATTCGGCGCACCGCCTCCGCGACCTGCTCGCGTACATGCTTCTGAACGTCAACGTATCGGGTGACGTGGATCAACATGGAGCAGTGCTCGTTCCCTTGCCCTCGCAACTCACGTGCGACGCATGCCAAGACGAAGGAGCCGATGGCTTCTTGCAGCGAAGGCGGAATGACTTCTCGCCCCTTGTAGGTTGGAACGTGAGTCTTTCTGTGCTTGGGCGGCATCCAGCCTGAAACCGTCCCCGGATCGTAGTGGTCCAAGACATCTCGAGAGAGGGGGAGTGCTCCTTGGCGCCCATCTTCCGTCATCCTCCCGAACATTCGCGCAGGGCCAACGTAGTTCGACGGCGCGGCGAGGTTGATGATGAAGGAACGTGGGAACAGATCCGGGCCCTCCTTGGCCGTGGCGCCTTTGTGGTGGATGAAAATGTTGGCGAACGGCGTGGCCGTGTAGCCCACGTAGGCCTTGCGAGTAAAGGCGTGTAGCACTTGCCGGATGAGGCTGTTAATGGTCTTGGGTTGATGCTCTTCATCCGGCGTCCCGTCGTCCTTGAACATCTGCTCGCCCGTATCCACGGAAGCGTTGTCCGCCTCGTCGTCGATCATCAGCAGCGGCAGCTTCGTCACGAGCTTCCGGGCGCCGCTCGTATCCGAGGTATCGGCAACGCGCGTTTGTATCCAGTTCAGCAGGGCAGTTAGGACCGTCTTCTGCTTCTTGACGACGAACAGCCAAGGGCGTTCCTCTGGTGAGATGCCATGGAAGTGCCTCGCGATGGACTTGTTGAAATCACCATTCTCCGCGCGCGTGGTCGCGGAGTTGGTCTTCAAGTCGTCCCCGAATTCAGCGACGCCGATCGGTATGCCGGGGTCGCGATCGTTCGTCGTCTCGTAGCCCAGAAAGCTCTCCTCAAGCCTCATTTGGGTCTGCGAGCGAAGATTGTTGTGCATGCCCGCCAGTACGATGATGATCTTGTAGCCCGCATCGGCGGCCTTACATATCAACCCGGAATAATTGCTGGTCTTGCCGGACTGCACATGGCCGACGACAAGGCCGCGGCGATCCCAAGGGTCGGTTCGCTGCGGGTCCTCGAGAAGGCTGAGGATGTCATCGGTTGCTTCGTTGAGGCCTTCGACTACGGTGTCGGAGAGTTTGGATTCCAGGAAGTCCCGGTAGCGTCGCCAGTAATGCCAGTCGCGCTTTCGGGCGGCCGTGAGCCAATCGCGGTGCCCACTGTCATCCTTGAGCGTGGTGGCTTTTCCAATCCAATGGCTGAAGCGCTGAATCAGAATGGCAACTGCCGTTTCCTGGTCCACGGGGAGCGGCGAGCTCCCTGCGAAAGCAGCCGCGGCCATCTGCACCTTCTCTACGATAAAGGCGGGAGTAACCTTGGATTTGTCCTTCTCGGCCTTAACTAGTCGCTGCGCGGTGGCAATGACGTTTTCAAGCAGCTCCGCTTGCGCGGCCACATCTTCTACTGCGGTCAATCGTTCCTCCCCAGTCTTTCGACGAGCTGCGGGTATTTCTGGAATGGTTCAGTCCTGAGCATCGACCTGCGGGCCTCCTCGACGCTCAGGCCCTTTCGTGCGATGAGATCCATGAACAACACGTTTGCAACCTCGATCACGGCCTCGTTGGGCTCGCCCTCGAAGCCAGTTCGCGGCGTCTCCTTGTTCTCGGCGGTATCAAGCCAGACGCGCTGCACCGGGACTGTTTCTTCAATCACCCGGAGCATCGACTTCACGAGCGGCTTCAGCGAGCCAGCGCTTTCCATGACGGCTGCAACCGACGGGTGCGCTTCGTCGATCCGATATCGCAAGCCAGACTTGAGCCTCTCCACGCGCCATGCCTGTTCGATAGGCTCGTTGCCAGCAGCTGGAGCCGGCGACCCACGATAGGCGAATACGCGCCGGGCGCGGTCCCGAGTGTTCTCGGCCAGCAGGGTGAGCCAGGGGCGCAGCGACACCGGAGGCCGAGCCACCGACTTACGGACATCGATCTTCCAGTCGGCATCGGCCGTATTCGGGATATCCAGGCGGATGCGGGCTAGGCGATGTGCCTCTTCCCGGTTCCAGGCGCGGGCGCTGCCCAGCCCGAGCCATCCACCCGCGACCAATAGGCGCTCATTCCGGTAGACGTAGAAGCCCTGCTGCGCGGTCCATCCGGCAGGCCCGGCGTTCTCCTCGAACTCGGAATTGGTCAACCTGTCGCGGTGAGGCAAGACGTGACACTGCACCGAGACGATTCCGTAAGCGGTCTGGTGATTGGTGACCGGTGATGTCCAA
Organism: Quisquiliibacterium transsilvanicum; assembly: GCF_014202215.1. Classification (GTDB taxonomy): domain Bacteria; phylum Pseudomonadota; class Gammaproteobacteria; order Burkholderiales; family Burkholderiaceae_E; genus Quisquiliibacterium; species Quisquiliibacterium transsilvanicum. The sequence continues at coordinate 3,936 of NZ_JACHGB010000004.1, forward strand.
GGCTTCGCCGGATGCCCTGTCATGAAGGGGTCCCAAGCAGAGACAGGCCGACCATTTAGCAGCAACTTGAGCCGGGCACGGGGTCCTTGAATCAACCGGTGGAAGACCATCGCCAAGTGGGACTCGACGTTGTCGATTAGATCGTTGAAGTTGTCTGCGGTGTAGCCGTCGGTGACGATGCGGTCGAGCGCCTCCCAGAGGACGAGAGTCCCAGAATGCTCGCCGTCAAGGCTGGCGAGATGCACCTCAGAGCCCGCGGCAGGGCCTTCAAACAGTAGCCATTCGTCGTCGGGAAGCGCAGCGAGTTCGTCGAGGTCCCATCGCAGGCAGCTCTTGGCGCCATGTTTGACGCTGGCGACCGTCAGCCGACGGCATTGAGAGAACGAGGCCGTCTTCAAACCCATACCGAAGCGGCCAAGATCATGCGCATCACGCTCAGCCAACGGGTTTTTGTCGCCCATTCGCATCGCACTTTCGAGCTCCGCGTCGCTCATTCCTACGCCGTCATCGAGGATCGCGATGCGGGTGCCAGCCCCATCCCATCTGGCTTCAATGCGTACTTCGCCTGCTCCCGCGGAGATACTGTTGTCCACGATATCCGCAACGGCCGCGGCAGTCGAATAGCCCAAGCCCCGCAGCGCTTCGAGCATTGCCATGGGGCGCGGAGGTGCCTTTCTGGTCCTTTGCTTCATTTCCAGTAGCCTTCCCCCGGCCAAGGGGCGAAGCCGAAGTCAATCAGTCTACGTACCAAGTGGCGGTACCGAGAGTCCTCTATATTTCGCACTCGCACCCAGATCCGGCCTGAGTGCCCACCCCTTTCGTCGTCAACGGCAACGCCAAGTGCGGCGGCATGGGCCAGCAATTGGTCAAGGCGCGAAGACCGGGCGCGGGCCGCAACGTTGGAAACCGCTGATGCGGACACAGGCAGGCCCTGCGGTCGAGATTTTTCGGACCTGTCGTGAACTTCGATGCGCTCGCGTTCGCCCCGCTCCTCTCCACAGCGCCCACCCCTCTGCCGACCATTCCTTGCCGTCTGAATAAGAGGCTTAGTGCGTTCGCGAGTATTCGTCGAGACACGGACCCTCAGCTTCTTGAGGGCGCTTGCTTCAATTTGACGGATGCGTTCGCGGGTGAATGCAAAACGTTGTCCGATCTCGTCCAGTGTCAAGGAATCCCGCACCCCAAAACCATAGCGAAGGCGAAGAATCATCCGATCTCTAGGCGACAATACCGACAAGAGATCGTCGAGCAATCGATGGAGCTCGGCACTGGTAACTATCTCGACTGGATCCGGAATTCTGAAGATATCCAGCGCTTCTATGGTAGCAAGTTCGTCGGTTGACAGAGCCTCAATTGAGAGTATCTCGGACGTAACGCGCCGGAGGGCGGCCACCTTCTCGGCAGGTATGCCGACACCCGCTGCAAGCTCTTCGGGAGACGGTGCGCGACCGAATCGGGACTCGAACACCTCAGTCTCTCGGCTTAGGCGCTGGTATTTCTCGTAAACGTGTACAGGAATGCGGATTGTCCTGCCCTTGTCTGCGATATGACGACCGATTTGCTGCCGAATCCACCATGTTGCATAAGTAGTGAACCTGAAACCGCGCCGCCAATCGAAGCGTTCAACCGCTTTGAGCAGCCCGATATTCCCCGCCTGGATCAAGTCATCGAGCGGCTCTCCGCTGTAGAGATATTTCTTGGCGAGATGAAACACCAGCCTTAGGTTCGCGGCCGCCATGCGATCGCGTTCCTGCCGATACGAGGACATCGCCTGAACGTATCGTGCGCGGGCCGAGGAAGAATCTGGGCACTCAATGTCGCTCAACTCCAGCATGAAGCGGCGGCTGAGCCGGAGAGCCGCGAGCGCTTCGCGCACTGCTCTCCATGCCGGAGTGTGCAGCTCGGAGTCGACAGACGAGGCGCCGAGCTGGCGAAGCGCATCCGTAAAACCGCTATCGACTAGATGAAACTGCGCATCAGAACGGGGTACAAGATCGCCCGCCAGGGGCTCTTCTTCCTCTCCAGCAGCTAACGCTTCTGCACGGGGATCCTCTGAGATGACGAGTTCGGCTGACCTACTCCCGAGCGACATCCAAGCTAACGGGCGAACCCCTGCTTTGATTTCTGCCCCCACAGCCAGCGTCCATGCAACGCCTCCTGGCCAGGCAGCCAACGCATCGAGGGCCGCCTGCAAAGCCATCTCCATGGCTTGACTAAGAGCTACCTCGTCTAGCGCCGACATGAGCCGAAAGCGCCGGAGCTCCCGCAGATAGATCTGCAGCGGCTCATTGCGGGAAGACTCCGCGCTTTCGATGGCGGCGAGCGCCTCATCAACGGCATCCTCTTCCTCGGGTGTCTCCTCGGGATTCAGGATGACCTCGAAGCTGTCGGCGGCGGCGAGGTACTCCAGTCGCTCGTCCACGTCGGCCCCCAGATCGTTGATCACTCTACGTAGCCTCGCCACCGCTTCGAGGTTGAGCGATTGGTCGTCGTAGCTAGTCGACAACTCCGCAAGAGCCCGGCTAGGAACGCTCCCCTCGCGGATCGCACGGAGAAGCAGAGGGCGCAGCCGCGCGCGGGCCTCAACATTTCCGGCGCGCGCGAACGGCGAGGCCTGTATTGGCAAATCGACGTCGATGTCGCTCCATTCCGCTGAGGAATCCACCGTCTCATGCTTGGAGATGGCAACTTGGATCGCAGTAGAGTCACGTACGATCGACAGGTCAGTCTCTGGTGGGCTGCTCTCCTCCTCCGCCTCCCAACCAGACAAGTCGAACTCGGATGGACCATCCAGATCAACAGTTACGTCTGCTGCGTGCAAGACGGGAGGCTTACCCAGGGGGATCCCCGCCGCCGGGAGCGTTCCAAGCGCCAAGTGCGCTGGCCGAGCATCGGCTGGACGTACCTCGACGCCAGGTCGGCTGCCTGGCTCGATGGTGAAGGCTTTCGATCCGCCACCAGAAATCGGAGGCGATGCCTGCACCATGCTGAGAATTTCAGCTGTCTCGTGCGCCCCTGCGGCGACCGCAATCTCGTGGGCAGTCTGGCCGGAGGGGGCGAGCAGACGCGGATCAGCCCCCGCAGCCAGGAGCAGGCTGCAGATGTCGGACCTGTTCCGGGCCGCGGACAGCATTAGTGGCGTCATGCCGTTGACGTCGCGTGCGTTGAGGTCGTCGCCTCTCGCGATGTGGAGTCGCACGGCGCTTTCAACACCTGCCACAACGGCCATGCGAAGCAATTGGCTAAGAGACCAAGAGTCAGCGACACCAGACGCGGTCACGGGCGAAAACCCAACGCGCGCTGATGGCGATCGCCTGCGTTCAATCCTTCAACAAGCGCGCAACTCATCTCGACATCCGGCGCACTGAAACGCTCTGGCGCACGATCATCCCTATGTATCGGTCAACGCTGCCCAGTTTATTTGCTTGAAGAACCTACTGCGGGGAAGAAGTCACTCTCCGGCGCGGCCTACCGTACTTCGAGCTCAGATTTTGGTAGAGCGTTAGACCCTCATCAACCCAAGGGTTCGCGGTTATCAGCTGGCTGCGCGAAGACCGCAAACCCACTCCAGATTTCACCACCAGAGTCCTGGCATTGGCAGAAGCGCTGGACGGCGTGCACGCTGCGGCTCGCCAGCCGATTCCTTGAAAGCCCTGCATGCAAGTGCTTCCCATGCGCCGACACTGGATCGCAACCTCATGGTATCGCTGCAAAGGTGATCTTCGCGACCGCCGAAGTCTGCAATGCCATCAGCACGGCAATCGAACGGCCAGGCGAACCCACACGCTGAACGCCATCGAGGTCATCGCCAACGCATTCGGCATGGACGTCTTCGAGTTGTTCGATCGCGTCCGAAGGCACGACGCAGCCGGTCGCTGAGCAAGCGTCGATCCAAACGCCCGCACAGACACTCCCTCCCCCGTCCTGCTGAACCCCCACCCTGTTCGGGTTTCGGGTTCAGGTCGAGGAAAAGGAGTCTCTTTCCCCCTGGGGGAGGCGCGCGTTTCTCCACGTCCAGCGCCGTCGGCGCCCGAGCGGCGCTGAACCCCGCGCCGCTCGAACGGCCCGCTCCTGTGTCTGTCGTCCCTGGTGGTCATCCCGACCCCGGCAGACGCAAGGAGCCGTTCATGTTCACTTCGGGCATCGTTGTCTTTCTCTCGGCCGTGCTGGTGCTGGCGAAGTTGCCGCGTCGCTGGCTGCTGCGCCTGCTGCACTACAGCCTCGCCGTCGACCTCGCCGTGTCGGCGATCGTGCTGGCGCTCCACTTCGGCACCTTCAGCGGCGTGATGGCCGCCACCTTCGCCGGGCTGCTCACCAGCCTGGCCACCAGCGCCGCCAAGCGCGCCTTCGGCCACATCCAGGGCAACCTCTACTTTCCCGGCTGGCTCACCCTCGACGTGAGCGGGCGCGCATGAACGCCGCGCTCGCCTTCATCGTCGAACTGGTGATCACCGTGCTCTGCACGGCCACGGTCTACGCGCTGAGCTTCATCGGCCGCCGCCGCCGCTAGCTCCACCTTCCAATCTTCCAATCCACGCCCCGTCCGGCCCCTGCCGGCGGGGCGTTCGTCATTCTGAGGAGTTCGTCATGTCCGACCTCTACGAGGCCGTCACGGCCCGCATCGTCGCCGCGCTCGAAGCCGGCACCCCACCGTGGATCCGCCCCTGGTCGACCGACCCGGCCGATGCCGCCCCCTGCAACCTCGCCACCCGGCGCCCCTACCGGGGCGTCAACGTCCTGCTGCTCAACCTGCAGGCTGCCGCCTGCGGCTATGAGCGCAACCGCTGGCTCACGTTCCGCGGCGCCCAGGCGCTGGGGGCGCGCGTGCGCAGGGGCGAAACGGGCACCCCGATCGTCTTCTTCAAGCTGAAGGAGGTTCGGGGCGAATCCGAGGTCTCCGAGGCCGGAGGCGACGTGCGGGTCGTCCCGCTGCTGCGCACCTTCACCGTCTTCAACGCGGCGCAGATCGAGGGCCTGCCGCCCGAGCTGCTGCCCCAGGGGCCTTCGGCGCCCGCCTGGAGCCCGCTGGAGGCCGCAGAGGACGTCCTGTGGGCCTCCGGAGCGGAGATCCAGCACGGCGGCTCCAAGGCGTTCTACGCGCCCAGCCAGGATCGCATCCAGCTGCCGGCGCGCAGCGCCTTTCCCGAGGCCCGCGACTACTACGCGGTCGCGCTCCACGAGCTGACCCACTGGACGGGGCATCCGAGCCGCTGCAACCGGCCGCTGATGCCCCGCCAGACGATCGAGGCCTATGCCTTCGAGGAGCTGGTCGCCGAGATGGGCGCAGCCTTCCTGTGCGCCCACGTCGGCATTCCCGGCCGGCTCGAGCACGCCAGCTACATCGAGAGCTGGCTGAGGGCGATGCGCAGCGACAAGCGGCTGATCTTCACGGCTGCCAGCCGTGCGCAGGCCGCAGCCGACTACGTACTCGGGCTGGCGTCCCCCCAGGCGGCCGAAGCCGCGGAGGTGGCCGCATGAACGCCACCCGCCATCCCACCGTTACCCGTGCGCTGCGCCTGCTCGCCAGCGAAATGGCCGAGGGCGACGTCCTGTCCTCGCCCGCCGCCGTGCGCGACTACCTGCGCCTGTCGCTCGGGGATCGTCCGCACGAGGTGTTCGCGGTCTTGTTTCTCGACGCCCAGAACCGCGTGCTGGAGAGCGTCGAGCTCTTTCGCGGCACGCTCACGCAAACCTCGGTGTACCCGCGCGAGGTGGTGGTCGAGGCGCTGCGGCGCAATGCGGCGGCGGTGATCCTCTGCCACAACCACCCCAGCGGCGTGGCCGAACCCTCAACGGCCGACCGGCTGCTGACCCAGGCGCTCATCCGGGCGCTGGAGCTGGTCGACGTGCGGGTGCTGGATCACTTCATCGTCACCCGCCGCGAGACCGTGAGCCTCGCCGAGAAGGGCTACCTCTAGCCCGCTGTCCCCTGCCGGCCTTGCGCCGGCATCCCCACGCGCCCCGGTCGAGCCCCGTGCTCACCGGGGCGTTTTCGCTTCCCCCACTGGAGAGCACCATGTCCGCCAACGACAACTACTTCCTGCGTCTCAGCCGCATCAACGTCAACGACCACGTCGAGAAGAAGGGCCAGTTCACCTACCTGAGCTGGCCCTTCGCCGTCGCCCAGCTGCGCCAGGCCGACCCCACGGCCACCTGGGAGGTGCGCCGCTTCGAGGGCCTGCCCTTCCTGCGCACCGAGACCGGCTACTACGTCGAGGTCGCCGTCAGCGTCCAGGGCGTCACCCTGAGCCAGATCCACCCGGTGCTCGACGGCAAGAACCGGCCGATCTTCGAGCCGACCTCGTTCGACATCAACGCCTCGATCCAGCGGGCGCTGGTCAAGGCGATCGCGCTGCACGGCCTGGGCCTGTACATCTACGCCGGCGAGGATCTCCCCGAGGCCGACGCGGGGGAGGCACCGGCAAGACCGGCCGAACCCCAGCCGGCGCGGCCCAAGGCGCCGGTGTCGAGCCTGCCCTCTGCAGGCCGGGCCAGCCCCGCGCAGCTGCGCTACATCGGCCGGCTGCTCGACGAGACCGGCAGCGACCTGGAGCGGCTGCTGGAGTTCTTCGGGGTCGACGAGCTCGACGAGCTGACCTCCCAGGCCGCGAGCCGGGCGATCCGAAGCCTCGAGTCCAAGCGGAGGGCTGCATGATGGCCACCATCGTCAAGCTCCTGCAGGGCAGCCCCGAGTGGCACGCCCACCGGCTGGCCCATCGCAACGCGTCGGAGACGCCCGCCGTCCTCGGCTTGTCGCCGTACACCACGCCACTGCAGCTGTGGCAGCAGCGCACGGGGCGCGTCACCGTCGAGACGACCGCCGCGATGGCCCACGGCACGGCCACCGAGCCGGAGGCACGGGCCATGTACGAGACCCTCACGGGCAACGTCATGCAGCCGCTGGTGCTCGTCGACGGGGAGTACTCCGCGAGCCTGGACGGCATCACGCTCGACGGCGATGTCATCGTCGAGATCAAGTGCCCGAAGAGCAAGACCTCGTCACTGCTGCAGGAGGCTCGCGCCGGCCGGGTGCCAGTGCATGTCTACTGGCAGATGCAGCACCAGTTGCTGGTGAGCGGTGCGCGCCTCGCCCACCTCTACGTCTTCGACGGCAAGACCGGCATCCTGATCGAGCAGGCGGCCGAGCCCGATTGCTGGGAGACGATCCGCCAGGGCTGGGAGGCCTTCATGGCGCATGTGCGTGATGACACCCCGCCGCCGCTGTCCGAGCGAGACGTGGTCTTGCGGACTGATCCGGAGTGGGAGACGGCCGCGCGGGAGTACATGGCGCTGAAGAGCGCCGCGGAGGCCGTGGCCGGTGAACTGGAGGCGGCGAAGCAGCGGCTGGTGGCGCTGACGACGCACACCTCCGAGCAGGGCTTCGGCGTGACGGTCAGCCGCTACCTGAAGACCGGGTCGGTGGACTACAAGAAGGTGCCCGAGTTGGCCGGAGTCGACCTGGAGCGGTATCGGGGCGCTGCGCGGCAGGAGGTACGGGTGACGGTGATGAAGTAGGGCAGGGCGTCAGTCCCACCAGCGTCCCATGGGACACTGGTGGGACACTCCCTGAAAATGAGCAGCGGCTTCCGACAACTCGCCGCAACTGTCGAAAGCTGCTAAGTTGTTGATGTTGTTGCGTTAGTTCGTTGTGCATTGTTGTGAACTGCGGGCCTGGGGGCGACTCATAATCCGTTGGTGCCGGGTTCGACTCCCGGGGGGCCCACCAGGAAAACCAATAGCTTAGGGCCTGATTCGGACCCCGGCCGCTCGGCGGTTTTTGGCTTGTAGGTGTTCTGTAGGTGTTGTTGACCGCGGCCGGCTCCACGCGGCTTGGTTGCGCGGCGCGCCCGCGCCCGCAGTGCCGCGCAGCGGTGCCCCGGCGCGAGCTCCAGGGTGGCAGCCAAGGCGGCCCGCCGGGAGGGCGCAAGTGCAACCGATACGTCAGCCCCGAGCAGGCCGACATCGAGCAGTTCTTCGAAATCGGCCGGCGCAGCCCGCCAATGCGGGTGCCGCCATTGGAGGTGTTCGACGCCGGGCCGCGCGCCGGTTAGTCGCCCCGGGCGCACATCCTGCGCCCGGCGTCCGCCATCCTCCGTGGATGTCCAGCTTCCGGGCCCATATCGATCCGCGCCCCTGCCGCTACTCGACCAGTCCGAACACGAGACGATCGGCTATCAGGACTCCCCTGGCGACGCGAACCGCCCCAGTCCCATCTCCACCAGCCCTTCGGCCCGGCGCATCAGGAACAGCGCTTCCAGCCCCATGCGCTGCGCCATTGCCAGGCCTTCGGCGGGCCCGGCCACCAGCAGGGCGGTGGCCCAGGCGTCCGCACGCATGCAAGTGCGTGCGAGCACGGTGACCGATGCGACGGAGTTGTTCACGGGCGCGGCGCGGCGCGCGTCCATGGTGTGCGAGAGGCGCGCATTGCCCACCTCCAGATAACGTCGGTAGTCGCCCGATGTGGCCACGGCCAGGTCCTGCAGTTCGATGACCCCGTGCACCGCACGGTGCCCGGGCTCGGGGCGCTCGAGCGCCACGGCCCAGGGCGCGCCGCTGGCCTGGCTGCCCACGGCGCGCAGCTCGCCATCAAGCGCCGCGAGTGCGTGCCGCGCCCCGTGCTGATGCAAGACCGCGGCCATTCGGTCGACCGCGTAGCCTTTGGCTATGCCGCACAGGTCAAGCTGCAGCGGAGCACGCTTGCGGGCGCGGCCTGCGGGCAGTTCCAGCTCGAGGCTCTCGTGCGTCGTGAATGGCGCAGCCTGGCGCGCGGCGTGAATCGCCGCGGCGTCGGGCGCATCGCGCATCGCACCAAAGCCCCAGGCATCGACGAGCGCCCCGACGCCCGGGTCGAATGCGCCCGCGCTCAGGCGGTGGATGTCCAGCGCGCAGGCCAGCACTTCCAGCATCTCGGCGGGCAGGTCCACCCATGCGCCCACGGGCGCGCGGTTCAGGCGAATGAGGTCGCTGTCGGGCTTCCAGGGGGACATCTGCTCGTCCACCTGCTGCACCGCTGCGGCGAGGTCCTGCCGCAGGGCCGTCAGGTCCAGCGTGTCGTCTGCGTACACGCCTGCCGACCAGCGCGTGCCCATGGCCGGGCCCTGCAGGGTTGTGTGGGTGCCGGGCGCAAGGCGGTCAGAAGACGTCTTCGGCATAGCGTTCCTTCGCTTTGAGCTGGCGCACGCTCAGGTGCAGCGGTGCGAGCAGGGCGTCCAGCGTCTCGGCCACGTCGTGCGCCATGGCGCGGCTGCCGCAGACGCGCACGATGGCTCCGCTGCCCAGCAGACCGCGCACGCGCTCGGCATCGCGGCGCAAGGCATCCTGCACGTAGCCACCGCCGTCGGGTACGCGCGAGAACGCAGTCTGCACGCTCGCGAGACGCCCTTCGCCGAGCCAGCGCTGGATCTCGGGGCCGAAGTAGAAGTCTCGCGAAGGGTCGCGCCCGCCAAAGTACAGATGCATGGGGATGTGCCTGTCGTTGCGGCGGATGAAGCCGGCCAGTGGCGCCACGCCCGTGCCCGCCCCGATCAGCACCACGGGTCGCCGCGTGCGCGGCAGCGCAAAGCCGTCGTTGGAGCGGATGAAGGCCGTGATTCGATCCCCGGGCTGGAGGCCCAGCAGGTGCGTGGAGCACAGGCCGCCGGGCATCTGGCGCACGCAGATCTCCAGGAATCCGTCCGCCGAGCCCGATGCCAGCGAGTAGTAGCGCGGCACGGCCTGCCCCGGCGGCACGATTCCCACCAGGTCGCCGGCCGCAAAGCGCGCCAGGCCGAGTCCGCGCAGGCGCGCGAGCCAGCCCTGGGCGGGCCACGAAAAGCGCAGGATCGCCGTGGGTTGGTCGGTGCGCCCAGGGTAGTCCTGCCGCGCCACGAGCGTGAGGGCGGTGGTGGGCGGCACGCGCGGCACATGCTCCAGCATCAGGGGTTCGCCCAGCGCCTGCGACAGGGCTTCGCCCCAGCGCGCGAACTGCTGGCTCGATTGGTGGTGGATGCGCTCCAGCGGCAGCAGCGCGGGCCAGCCTTGCGCGCGCAGGGTCCGCTCCAGCGCTTCGGCGAAGCCGCAAAAGGCGGGGTACTGGCGATCGCCAAATCCCAGCACCGTCACCGGCACGGCGCCAGAGCTGAGCCTTGCGATGCGCTCGAGGGCGTGGCTGGCGAGGGCCGGCGCCTGGCCCTCGCCGTAGGTTGCTGCGAGCACGAACACTTGACGCGTGGCGGGAGTGGTCTGAAAATGTTCCAGGGCGCTGGTGTGCACACGGTGGCCGACCTGGCCCAGCGCGTCGTGCAGCGCCTGGGCAAAGCCCCAGGTGCTGCCGCCCTCGCTGGCGACGAAGATCAGTGCATCGGCCCGCGCCATGGGGCTGTTGCCGGCGATGCGGGGCGTCTGGCGGCGCGCCTGCCACCAGATGACGATTCCCGTCAGCCAGAACAGCAGCACGCTGGCGCCCGCGACCGCGAGCACCACGGCCCAGAGCCAGGCTCCTTCGCCGGTGTGAAGCACCACTGCCCAGTCGTAGATCCGCTGCGCAAGGGTGGTGTCCTGCCAGGCGAGCGTCTGACCCGAGTACCGGTCGATCCAGCCTTCGCCCTGGCGCGTGGACACTTTCCAGACGTCCTCCGGGTCGGCGGCGTCCGGGAAATTCAGTCGGCGCAAGTCGCGCACCGCAAGGTTCTGCAGGATGGACAATTGCGCGCCGGGCAATGCGGTCTGGCCGGTGACCACCGAGACCACCTCGGGCTCGCTTGCTGCGTCCAGCGCCACCAGCCCCATGGTCGTGGCGCTCATGTACAGCGCCGTGAGCGATGTCAGGCACAGCACCGCGAGCACGACCCGGCCCACCAGCACGTGAAGGCGTTGCGCAAGCGATCCACGCACCCGCCCCGCCAGCCGCCGCCAGCCGCCCATGCGGCGCAGCAGCAGCACGAGGCCCGAGAGGGAAAGCGCCGCCATGGCCAACGCAATGCTGGCTGCACCCCAGCGCCCGGGGTCGCCCAGCAGCAGCGAGCGGTGCAGGTTCTTCAGCCAGCGCGGCAGCGCCGAGGGCTGCCAGGCGCCCAGCACCCGACCGTCATCAGGATGCACGTAGGACGCCTGCGCCTGGTCGCCGCGAAAGCTGAACACCACGATGGCGCCCGAGGGCAGGCGGCGGATTTCCTGCGTCCCTTGGACGGTGTGCGCCACACGGTCCACCAGCGTGGCCACCCGCAGATCGTCCGGCGCCGCGGGTGCCTGCCAGGCCTGCTGCACCGGATCGAATGCCAGGAGGGCGCCAGTGATTCCCAGCAGCAGGGCAAAGCTACCGGCCGTCAGGCCCAGCCAGCGGTGGATTGCCTTCCAGCCCACGCGCGGCCTTTACTGCAGCTGAAAGGTCAGCGACTGGATGTATTGCTTGCCGGCCTGTGGCTTGCCGGCGTTGCCGGTGGCCAGCGGCACGCGGATCTCCGACGGGCTGTCGCGCATGTCTTCAGCGGCGGCATCGATGCGGATCTCGTAGCCGGCGTCAATGAGCGCCTCGGCCAGGTCGGCCGTGACCTTGAGTGTTCGCCCTGCGCCCACGCTTGCGCCGGTCACGCCGGCGAGGCGCTTGGTGTCGCTGGCCGACAGGCGGTTCCAGTCGGACAGGTGCTTGTAGTACTTGGCCTTGCCGCCGGCCACCCAGAGCGTGCGGGCATAGGCGCCCTTGGCGTCGATCAGGTATGCGGCCAGATAGGCGCCGTCACCGCCGTAGTTCTTGAGCTGGGCGGTCAGCGTGACCTGGCGGCTGTGCGCTAGGGTGGGCAGGGCCAGCGTGCAGATGGTGGCAATCGTGGTCAACAGACGTTTGGACATGTGGATCCTCCAGTGTGGGGTCAATTGCGCTGGCCGCGCGGCGCGGCCAGCTCTCCGTCACGATCACGTTCCCGATCGCGCTGGCGGTACCCTTGCTTCATCTTCACCACCCGGAGGGTTTCCGGGTCGATCTTGGCCTTGAAGGCACGACCCTGGGCGTCCGTGCCGCGAAGCTCGTAGCAGCCGTCGTCGATCTTCAGCCGCTCGATCTGCCAGGATTGCCGGGCCGCCATCTCGCGCACCGCCTCGCGCGACTGCCAGCGCTCCACCGGCGCCTCGCAATCGTTCCCGGCAAACGTCGGCAGCGCGAACAGCCCCAGTGACAGAGCCAGCAGACTGCGGCGCAGAGAGGACCTGTGACTCATCTGGGGCTCCTTTCCAGCGGGCTTGCGCATGACAGAGGATTCGAGGTGCAGGCGCGACGGGCTCGAGCGGCATTGTGAGGAATCCATCCTGAACGAATGCTGAACGAGGCATTCGTTCGCCGCCCGTTGGCAGCGACTGCAGCCTTGCTCGTGCCGTGGGGGCTTCCTGGCTGCACGCGCAGGCTGGCTGCCTGACTGCTACGGGCCGGATCCAGACCGCGCCAGCAGCCACATCACTGTCCCATACCCCGCAACCGTTGCGAGGCAGGCAAGCAGCAGGCTCGGCCAGAAGGCCCATCCCGCACGCAGCAACACCGGCAGCACGATGAACAGCAGCAGCGAGGGGATCACCAGCCAGAGGATGTCGTTGGCCAGCGAAGCGATGCGGCTCGGCGGCTCGCCATCCAACTGCATCCAGACGAAGGCCAGGATGGAGGTGAGCGGAAGCGATGCGAGCGCAGCCGCCCAGAGGCTGGAGCGCTTGGCGATCTCCGCGACGGCCACGATGACGACGGCGGAGAGCGCGACCTTGAGGGCGTACTGGAACATCGGCCAGCTCAGTGGTCGGCTTCAAGTCCGGACGCCGAGGCGCCGCTGATCAATCCCGCCCGGCTTCCGGGCGGGTCCCCGAGGAGGCAGCCCCAGTCACTCGAGGGTGAAGCCCACCTTGAGCGTCACCTGCCAGTGCGAAACCTTGCCGCTCGCGACGTTGCCGCGGGTTTCGATGACGGAGAACCAGTGGATGTTCCGGATCGTTTCGTGCGCCTTCGCCAGCGCGTTGCGCACGGCGTCGTCGCTGCTGACCGACGAAGACCCCGTGAGTTCGATCGACTTGTAGGTGTGATCCGACATGGCATGGCCTCCTGTGTCTTGCCCTCCCTCATCGGACACCCGGGCGCGGCGTCTGTCAATGGCAGGGGCATGGCTGCGAGCGATTCGCCCTCATGGCCATTCGCTCGACTCGTCAGGACTCGCGCCACCTGAATCGACAGTCTCGCCGGGCTCGTCCTATGAGCCCCGCTCTCAATAGCATCGCGTCACGCCGAACGTTTGTCTCGCTGCATGGTCACCAGGGAATCACCGCTCGTTCGGTCCTTGGGAGCGACTCTCCGGCGCCGATGCGGGTTGGCCGAACCGTCATCCTGGATTGCAGGCCTCATCAAAGGAGAAAGAAGAAAAATGGGTAGAAGCCTTGCTGTTTCGATGGCGGTCGCCGCCTCTGTGCTGGCCGCTGGCTGTGCGACGCCGGCACGTGTCGACCAGATGATCTCCGAACCGGGCATCGCGAAGCGGATCGCCGCCCCGGCTGTGCTGAAGGAAAACGTGGCCCTGAGGGACGTGACGGGTGGCCGCGAAACCAACCCGATGTGGGTGAGCAGCGTCGGCAGTTCCGAGTTCGAGGGAGCCCTTGCAGGATCCCTGCGAGCCGCGGGCATGTACTCCGAGAACCGCCAGGCCGGGCGCTACTTCCTCACCGTGCATCTCGAGAAGCTCGACCAGCCGCTGGTCGGCTTCAACCTGACCGTTACGGCGACGGTCAACTACACGCTCACCGAGAGGGCAAGCGGAAAGGATGTGTTCGCCAGAACGATAGCCACGCCGTACACGGCGAAGGCGGGCGACGCGTTCCTGGCCGTCGAGCGACTGAAGCTCGCGAACGAGGGCGCCATCAGGACGAACATCGCCCGCCTCATCGATGAGCTCATGGCATTGCGAATCGACGGAGTTGCCCTTCGTTAGCCGCCCCTGGCTGCCGGTTCGTCTCATTTCAATCAGTTCTGGAGCTTCAGATGTTTCTCAAACGTCCCGTTTGCCTCGCCCTCGCAATCTCGATACTGTCCGCTGGCTGCGCCACGGCGTCCAAAGACATCTCGAGCGCATATGTCTCGCCCATGCAGTATCAGTCCTACGATTGTGAGCAGCTCACAGCCGAGGTGCAGCGCGTCCATGGACGTGTCACGCAACTTGGGGGCCGGCTCGATGAGGCCGCTAGCAACGACAAGGCGATCATGGGGGTCGGGCTGGTCCTGTTCTGGCCCGCCCTTTTCGCGCTCGGCGGTACCAAGCAGCAGGAGGCTGAGTACGGCCGTCTGAAGGGCGAGTACGACGCCCTGCATCAGGCCTCGATCCAGAAGAAGTGCAAGGGCGCCGTGGCCAACGCCCCCGCCCCCGCCCCGGCGTCGACCGACGTCGTCCGCGCCGAGGCGCAGGCCGCTCCAACGATGACGCCGGTGGTGGCGCCCTCGCAATGAAGGGGCGGGGGCCTGTTCAACCGGTTCTGGCGGCGCAGCGCATCCGCGCCTCGAATGGCGGGGCGGCCGGGGAGGGCTGACCCCGCGACCCGCGACCCGCGAGCGCGGCCAGCCCGGTCCATAAGCGGCCGTCCCCGCCAACGGGCGGATCCACAGCCCCGGTAAAATCCCCCACGCCGCCCGGCCCAGGCCGGGCGATCCGTTTCCAATCACCATCGCCGACTCGGCAGGAGCACACCAAATGAAATTCGACGCAACCACCAGCGCAGTCGTCACCGGCGGCGCCTCGGGCCTGGGCCAGGCTTCCGCGGAGGCCCTGGCCGCCGCCGGCGCCAAGGTCGCGATCTTCGACATCAACGAGGAAAAAGGCACCGCGGTGGCCAAGGCCATCGGCGGCATCTTCTGCAAGGTCGACATCAACAGCGAGCAGAGCGTGGTCGACGGCTACGCCAAGGCGCGCGCCGCCCACGGCCAGGAGCGCATCCTGGTGCATTGCGCGATGACCTCGCGCCGCGGCAAGACCCTGGCCTTCGACAAGGCGTCGAACAAGCTCAAGCGCCTGTCCACCGAGGACTACGAGGCGGGCGTGCAGGGCGTGCTGGTGGCCAGCTACCGCCTTGCGGCGCACGCGGCCGAGGGCATGGCCACGCTGGAGCCGCTCGAGGACGGCGAGCGCGGCGTCATCATCCTCACCGCGTCGGTGGCGGCCCAGGACGGCCAGATCGGCCAGGTGATCTACGGTTCGGCCAAGGCCGGCGTCAATGGCCTGGTGCTGCCGATGGCGCGCGACCTGTCCGACATCGGCATCCGCGTGAACTCGATCATGCCGGGCATCTTCGCCACGCCGCTGATGCTGGGCGCCACGCCCAAGGTGCTCGAGAGCCTGAGCGCCTCGGTGCCCTTCCCGAAGCGCCTGGGCAAGCCGGAGGAGTTCGGCAGCCTGGCGCTCGAGATCGCGCGCAACTCGTACTTCAACGGCCAGTGCGTGCGTCTGGACGGTGCCATCCGCATGACGCCGCGCTGATCCAGCGGGTCTCCTGAAACGGGTGGGCGGTCCGACGGGCCGTCCACCCGTTTTCGTTTCACGCGCCGCCGGGCATGCTGGCAGGCGGAGGAGGAAGGCCGCGCGCTCCGCTGGCGGGCAGGCCGGGAACGGAACCGGCCCGGCGCGCATCCAACGGCAAGTGCGCTCCGGTCGGCGCTCCGTTCAACCCTCCGTTCAGACCTCGGGGAGCTTCCCATGCAAGTTGCAAGTTCGGCCGTGAATGCGATGCCGGCGGTGCCGGCCACCGATGCCGAGATCGCTGCGCGCGCGGCTGCGGGCGATGCCGCTGCGTTCGAGCAGATCATGCGGCGCCACAACCGCCTGCTGTTCCGCACGGCGCGCAGCATCCTGAAGGCGGATGCCGAGGCCGAGGACGCGCTCCAGGAGGCCTACCTGCATGTCTGGCGGGCCATCGGCGGCTTCAGGGCGGACGCCAGGCTTTCCACCTGGCTGGTCCGCATCGTCATCAATGAAGCCCTGGGACGCCTGCGGCGCCGTGGCGCGCAGGTGATCGCCCTCGATTCGCCGATGGAATCCGGTGACGCATGGACGGAGACCGGGATGGAAGGCAACCCTGACGAACGGCCCGATCGCGCCGCGATGCGATCCGAGTTGCGCGCGCAGATGGAGGCGCGCATCGACGCGCTGCCGGAAGCGTTCCGGACGGTGTTCATGCTCCGGGCGGTCGAGGAGATGAGCGTGGAGGAGGTCTCGGCCGCCCTCGGGCTCAGGGAGGCGACGGTCCGCACGCGTTTCTTCCGCGCCAGGGCCTTGCTTCGCGAGGGCCTCGAGCGTGATATCGACATGACCATGGCCGACGCCTACTCCTTCGATGGAGCGCGTTGCGACCGCATTGTGAGGCAGGTGATTGCGCGGCTGGCGGACGGCGGGGGCGCTGCCGTCGGCTGAGGTGCGCTGGGCGCGGGAACGCGGCGGGCGCCGGCGACATCCAATGGGCTCATCCAACGATCGAGGAGTCCGTCATGTCGTTCTTCCAGATGTCTTCCCCCGCAGTTGCGCGCCGCATGTTCCTCGGTCGCTCGGGGTTGGTCCTGTCGGGGGCTGCGGTTGCGCTGCTGGCGGGGAACGAATCGCTGGCGGCGAGCGCCGGCCCTGCGGGCGCCGGTGACGTGCAGATCCTCAACACCGCGCTGGGCGCCGAGCTCGAGGCCGTTGCCGCGTACCAGGTCGGTGCGGAGAGCAAGTTGCTGGAGGCCGATGTGCTGAAGCTGGCGCTCGGTTTCCAGGGGCACCACAAGGAGCACGCCGCCCTCCTGGCCAGGACCGTCGAGAAGCTCGGTGGCAAGCCTGTCCAGCCAAAATCGAAGTACATGTTCCCGGTCGATCAGCTGAAGTCGCAGGCCGACGTGCTTCGCTTCGCAGCCGGTCTCGAGCAGGGCGCGGTGAGCGCCTACCTGGGCGCCGTTCCGCTGTTCGGCGACCGAAACCTGGCAAAGGCCGCGGCGAGCATCCTGGGTGACGAGGCGATGCACTGGGCCATCCTGCGCCAGGCGGTCGGCCTCGTGCCGGTGCCGGGGGCTTTCGTGTCATGAAGCGGCTTGCACTGGCGATCGCCGGTGCGCTTGGGCTGGGCGGCGGCGCGCTGCTGTCCGCCTGGCCAGCCCATGCGGCTGCCGACCCTGCTCGCGGCGAGCGGATCTACGCCCGGTGCCTTGCCTGCCACGCGCTCGCGTATCACCGCGTGGGGCCGCGCCATTGCGGACTGCTGGGCCGCAAGGCCGGCGCGGCAGCGGGCTTCGAGTACTCGCCCGCGATGAGGCAGTCCGGGCTCACCTGGAACGCGCAGACCCTGGATCGCTTCCTGGCCGCCCCGATGAAGGTCGTCCCCGGCACCACCATGACCTACGACGGCGTGCCCGAGCGGCAGGACCGCGCCGACCTGATCGCCTACCTGCGGAATGCGGACAGTACCGAGGCTTGCCGCGCAGGCGAGGCGGCGGGGCGCTGACGGTGGCGCATCGGGCGGGTAGCATCGCCGGTGGATCCGCCCGAGCGGACCGTTCCAACGGCGGATGGAGACGACCCGATGCCCAGCCCGACCCCGCGACCGCGCCACTGGCTGATGAAGTCCGAGCCCGACGAGTGCTCGATCGACGACGCGCTCGCGGCGCCGGGCGCCACGGTGCCGTGGACAGGCGTGCGCAACTACCAGGCGCGCAATTTCATGCGCGACGCGATGCGCGTCGGCGACGGCGTGCTCTTCTACCACTCGGGCTGCGCGCAGCCCGGCGTCGCGGGGATTGCCGAGGTGGCCTCGCAGGCCTGCCCGGATGCCACGCAGTTCGATCCGGCTTCGCCATACTTCGACCCGGCGTCCACGCAGGACAGCCCGCGCTGGCTCAACGTCGACGTGCGCGCGTTGCGCAAGACGCGGCTGCTCACGCTCGCCGAGATGCGCAGCCACCCGGAGCTCGCGCAGATGCAGGTGCTGCGCAAGGGCAACCGGCTGTCGATCATGCCGGTGACCGATGAGGAGTGGCGTTTCATCGTCGACGGGCTGCTTGGGGACTGATCGCCATTCCGCCATCGATGAGATGCGGCTCTGGCGCGGCGTCGAGGACTAAGCTTGCTCGCATCGCTCGCCCGATCGGGCGGGCACGCCGAGGTGCCCATGAGCGATCGCGAGAAGCCTCTTCGCCTGCATGTGCCGGAGCCCAGCGGCCGGCCCGGGCATGCCACCGACTTCTCCTACCTGCGTCTAGCGCCGGCCGGGGCGGCACGTCGGCCGCAGTTGCAGGTGCGGCCTGAGGATACGGCCGACCTCGCGGCTTCGCTGGTGCGCGTGCTCGACGACGAGGGCAGGGCGCTCGGACCGTGGGCGCCCGAGCTGGCTCCGGAGCGGCTGCGCGCCGGCCTGCGCGCGATGCTGGTGACCCGGATCTTCGATGCGCGGATGCTGCTCGCGCAGCGCCAGAAGAAGATCTCCTTCTACATGCAGTGCCTCGGCGAGGAGGCGATCGCGGTCGCTCACGCGATGGCGCTGCGCGATGGCGACATGTGCTTTCCCTCCTATCGGCAGCCGGGCCTGCTGGTCGCCCGCAACGTGCCCCTGGACGAGCTGATCTGCCAGCTGCTGTCGAACGAATGCGATCCGCTGAAGGGGCGGCAGCTGCCGGTGCTGTACTCGCGACGTCGCGACGGCTTCTTCTCGGTTTCCGGGAACCTGGCGACGCAGTTCGTCCAGGCCGTGGGCTGGGCGATGGCGTCGGCGATCAGGGGCGACACGAAGATCGCCTCCGGCTGGATCGGCGACGGTTCGACCGCCGAGCCGGATTTCCACAATGCGCTCACCTTCGCCCACGTCTACCGGGCGCCGGTGATCCTCAACGTGGTCAACAACCAATGGGCGATCTCCACCTTCCAGGCGATTGCGGGCGGCGAGCGCGCCACCTTCGCATCGCGCGGGGTCGGCGCCGGCATTGCATCGCTGCGGGTGGACGGCAACGATTTCCTGGCGGTGTACGCGGTTTCGCAGTGGGCGGCGGAGCGCGCGCGGCACAACCTCGGGCCGACGCTCATCGAGTGGGTCAGCTACCGTGGCGGCGCGCACTCCACGTCGGACGATCCGACGAAGTATCGGCCGGCGGACGACTGGCAACGGTTTCCGCTCGGCGACCCGGTCGATCGCCTGGAGCGCCACCTGATCGCGCTCGGCGAGTGGTCCGCGGAGCAGAGGGAGGCGCTGCGGCGGGACATCGAGGCCGAGGTGATTGCCGCGCAGAAGGCGGCGGAACGCCACGGTTCGCTGGTGGACGGGCGCGTGGCGCCGGCCGATTCGATCTTCGAGGATGTGTACGCCGAGATGCCCGCGCACCTGGTGCGCCAGCGCGCGCAGCTGCGGGAAGAGCTGGCGGCCGGCCGCGGGAGCGGATCATGAGCGGCGCCGGGCTTCCCGCGATCAGTGCCGCGGTCCCGATGACGATGGTGCAGGCGCTGCGCTCGGCGATGGACGTGATGCTGGAGCGCGATCCGGGCGTGGTCGTCTACGGACAGGACGTCGGCTACTTCGGCGGGGTGTTTCGCGTCACCGAGGGGCTGCAGGAGAAGCATGGTCGCACGCGGGTGTTCGATGCGCCGATCTCCGAGGGCGGCATCGTCGGCACCGCGATCGGCATGGCCGCGTATGGGCTGCGGCCGGTGGTGGAGATCCAGTTCGCCGACTACTCCTACCCGGCCTACGACCAGATCGTCTCGGAAGCTGCGCGGCTGCGCTACCGGTCGGCGGGCGACTTCACCGCGCCGCTCACCATCCGCATGCCCTGCGGCGGCGGCATCTACGGCGGACAGACGCACAGCCAGAGTCCCGAGGCCCTGTTCACCCACGTCTGCGGGCTGCGCACCGTGATGCCGTCCAACCCCTACGATGCCAAGGGCCTGCTGATCGCCGCGATCGAGTGCGATGACCCGGTGATCTTCCTCGAGCCGAAGCGGCTCTACAACGGCCCTTTCGACGGCCGTCACGACCGGCCGATCGTGCCCTGGTCGAAGCATCCGCTGGGCGAGGTTCCCGAGGGCTACTACACGGTGCCGCTGGACTCGGCCGTGGTGCGCCGGCCCGGCGCGGACCTGACGGTGCTCGCCTACGGCACCATGGTGCACGTGGCCGAGGCGGGCGCGGCCGAGGCCGGCATCGATGCCGAGATCGTCGACCTGCGCAGCCTCTGGCCGCTCGACCTCGACACCATCGTCGCGTCGGTGCGCAGGACCGGCCGCTGCGTGGTGGTTCACGAGGCCACGCGCACCAGCGGCTTCGGCGCCGAGCTGGCCGCGCTGGTGCAGGAGCACTGCTTCTTCCACCTCGAGGCGCCGATCGAACGCGTCACCGGTTGGGACACGCCCTACCCGCATGCCCAGGAGTGGGCCTATTTCCCGGGCCCGGCGCGGGTGGCGGCCGCAATGCGCAGGGCGATGGAGGCCTGAGGTGAGCCTGCACGTCATGAAGGTGCCCGACATCGGCGAGGGCGTCGCCGAGGTGGAGCTGGTCGAGTGGCTGGTGACCGCCGGCGACACCGTGGCCGAGGATCAGCCGCTCGCGATCGTCATGACCGACAAGGCGAACGTGGAGATCCCGTCCCCGGTGGCGGGCAGGGTGGCGAGGCTTGGCGGCGAAGTCGGGCAGTTGCTCGCGGTCGGTGCGGAGCTGGTGGCGATCGATACGCAGGCGATGGCCGCCGGAGCCGGATCGACGCCCGCGCCAGGTGTGCCGTCGGGCCTGGGTGCGCCGTCGGTCCCGGGTGCGCTGTCGACCACGGGCGCGTCGCGGCATGACGGCATCGAAGTGCCGCCGGTGGAACGCGTGCTGCGGGCTGGCGGGGCGGGCGCCGTCCCGCCAGCCGCCAGGCCTCTGGCCTCGCCGTCGGTGCGACGGCATGCCCGTGAACTCGGCGTGGACCTCCGCGAGGTGCCGGGCAGCGGACCCGAAGGCCGCGTGCGGCACGAGGACGTCGATGGCTTTGCGGCGCGGCGCAGGTCCGTGACGCGGGACGCCGGGGCGGCCGGCGCGGCGGGCAGCGCGGCGGGCAGCGACGCGGCCAGCGGGGCGGGCAGCGACGCGGTGCAAACCCTGCGGATGCTGGGCTTGCGCCGGCGGATCGCCGAGGCGACGCAGGAGGCGTGGCGTCGCATCCCGCATTTCAGCTACATCGAGGAGGTCGACGTCACCGAGCTCGAGGCGCTGCGCGAGGCGCTCAACGCAAGGCATGCCGCGGCACGCGGCCGGCTCACGCTGCTGCCGTTCGTGCTGCGCGCGATCGTGCTCGCGGTGCGGGAGCATCCGCGGGTCAACGCACGCTTCGACGATGAGGCCGGCCTGGTCGCCCAGCATGCTGCAGTGCATGCCGGCATCGCCACCCATACCGAGGCGGGGCTGTTGGTGCCGGTGCTGCGTCACGCCGAGGCCCGCGACCTCTGGTCGATGGCGGCCGAGCTTGCCCGGTTGGCCGGCGAGGCGCGTGCCGGACGGGCGAGCCGCGACGAGCTGACCGGCTCGACGATCACCGTCACCAGCCTGGGCGCGCTGGGCGGCATCGCGTCGACACCGGTGATCAATCGTCCCGAGGTGGCGATCGTCGGCGTGAACCGGATCGTCGAGCGGGCGGCGATCCACGGCGGCGCAGTCGTGGCGCGCAAGACGATGAACCTTTCGTCGTCCTTCGATCATCGAGTCATCGACGGAATGGATGCTGCGCGCTTCATCCAGTCGGTGCGCGGCTTCCTGGAATGCCCGGCGCTGCTGTTCGTGGACTGAGGGCCGGCGCCGACGCCGCTTTATGAGATCCGCCCGCTCGCGGGCGCCCGTAGAATCGCCCTCCAAAGTCGTCAGACCCCAGTCGTCAGACCCCAGAAGAGAACGGACCCATGAGCCAAGCGATCGCCGATCCCGGCAAGCCCTCCATTGGCGCGGTGCGCGACAACCAGCGGCTGGACGAAGCCGCGCTGGACAAGTGGTTCCGCGCCAACGTTGAGAATCCGGCCGAGCCGCTGGTGCTGAGCCAGTTCAACCGCGGCGCCTCCAACCCCACCTACCTGATCACGGCCGGCCAGCGCCGCTGGGTGCTGCGCAAGAAGCCGCCGGGCGAGCTGCTGCCCAGCGCGCACCAGGTGGACCGCGAATACCGCGCGATGGCCGCGCTGGGGTCGATCGGCTTCCCGGTGCCGCGGATGCGCGCGCTCTGCGAGGATGCGTCGGTGATCGGCACGTCCTTCTACGTGATGGATTTCCTGGAGGGACGCATCTTCCGCGATGCGCGCCTGCCGGGCATGTCGCCGGCCGAGCGCGCGGCGATCTACGACAACCTCAACGAGACGCTGGCGCGGCTGCACCAGGTGGACTTCGCCGCGATCGGCCTGGCCGATTTCGGCCGCCCGGGCAACTACTTCCAGCGCCAGATCGACCGCTGGATCAAGCAGTACCGCGGCGCGGAGACCGAGCACATCCCGGAGATGGAGCGGCTGATCGCCGAGCTGCCCGGCCGGATCCCGGCAAGCGACGAGGTGAGCATCGCGCACGGCGACTACCGCCTGGAGAACGTGATGTTCCACCCCACCGAGCCGCGCATCGTCGCGGTGCTCGACTGGGAGCTCGCCACGCTGGGCCATCCGCTGGCCGACATCGCCTACGGCTGCATCCTCTACCACTCTGACTCGGAGAGCTGGGGCACGCTCAAGGGAATCGACGACCTGAAGGCGGCGGGCATCCCCAGCGAGGCGGAGTACGTGGCGGCCTACTGCAGGCGCACCGGCCGCGACTCCATCCCCGGCTTCAACGTCTACCTGGCGTTCTCGATGTTCCGGCTGGCCTCGATCGGGCAGGGCGTCTACAAGCGCAACCTGATCGGCATCGGCAACGCGCCGGCCTCGTCGGACAACTCCAACACGAAGCACCTGGCCGCGAAGGCCTGCGAGATCCTGGACCGCTGAAGCCGGCCAGCGGCGGCCCCGTCCTTCAGGACGCGGCCGCCGGCACCGCCGCGCTGCCGCCCGCCAGCCTGCGCACCCGCCAGTACAGCCAGCCGGCGATCGACAGGTTGAGCAGGTTCCAGCCCATGCCGTTGAGGAAGGCCGCCTGGTAGCTGCCGGTGAGGTCGAAGATCCAGCCCGACATCC
Source organism: Quisquiliibacterium transsilvanicum (assembly GCF_014202215.1). Classification (GTDB taxonomy): domain Bacteria; phylum Pseudomonadota; class Gammaproteobacteria; order Burkholderiales; family Burkholderiaceae_E; genus Quisquiliibacterium; species Quisquiliibacterium transsilvanicum. The sequence goes on from NZ_JACHGB010000004.1 coordinate 27,050, forward strand.
AGCCGCCCAGCGCCATGCCGAGCAGCGAAGCCAGCATCACCGCGCCGACGCGTGCGCCGGCCTCCTGAGGAGCGAAATGCTCGCGGATGATGATGGCGTAGGCGGGGACGATGCCGCCCTGGAACAGCCCGAACATCGCCGACACCACGTAGAGCGACACCAGCCCGTCGAAGGGCAGGAACAACAGCAGCGCGACGCCCTGCAGCGCCGAACCCAGCAGCAGCGTGCGGATGCCGCCGATGCGGTCGCAGATCACCCCGGAGACCAGCCGGCTGACGATGCCGCAGGCGAGCATCAGCGAGAGCATCTCGGCGCCGCGCGCGGGGCCGAAGCCCAGGTCGCCGCAGTAGGCCACGATGTGCACCTGCGGCATGGCCATCGCGACGCAGCAGCCGATGGCGGCGATGAACAGCAGTGTCTGGGCCTGCGCCGGACGCAGGCCGAAGGGGCGGCTCCCGTCGCGCGCAGCCACTCCCGCGCTCGCCGGGGCGGCCACCGCCACCGGCGGGCGCTGGCGCATGCGCAGCGACAGCGCGAACATCCCCAGCCCGCAGACGACGCCCATCAGCATGTAGGTCTCGCGCCAGCCGATGGCCTCGATGCCGTGCTGGACGATGGGCGGCCACATGGCCCCCGCGATGTAGTTGCCGCCGGCGCAGATCGCCACCGCGATGCCGCGGCGGCGGCTCCACCACAGCGCGGTGTCCGCCATCAGCGGCGCGAAGGTGGACGACGCGCCGATGAAGCCCAGCAGGGCGTGGGCCAGGCCGAAGGCCCAGATGCTGCCGGACATGGCGGCCAGCACGTAACCTGCGCAGGTGGCGAGCGCGCCCACCCACAGCACCGGCATCAGGCCGTAGCGGTCGGCCAGCCGCCCGGTGAGCAGTCCGCCAACCCCCAGGCTGATCATCATCAGCGTGTAGGGCAGCGAGGCATCGCCGCGGCCCACGCCGAACTCGGTCTGCACCGCGGGCAGCACCACCGACACCACGTACATGCTGCTGTTGCCCAGCACCACCAGGCCGAGCGTGAACAGCAGGCGCCAGGCGGCCTGGCGGGAGTCGATCAGATCGGGGTGGGCGGGGGCGTTTCGCATGCCGCAAACTGTACTGGATCGGCGCAGTCTGGCATCGTCCGGCGGGTCGCTTTCGGAAGGCCGATGCGGCAGACGCCACAACCCTGGAGACCTCATGCTTTTCGACGTCCGCACCTACACCTGCAAGCCCGGAATGATCAAGCGCCACCTGGCGCTCTACCAGCAGCTGGGGCTCGCGCCGCAGTCGCGCAATCTCGGCGAGCCCTTCGCCTTCCTGGTCACCGAGACCGGCAACGTCAACCAGTACATCCACATCTGGGCCTACGCGAACGCTGCCGACCGCGAGCAGCGCCGCGCCGCCCTGTGGACGGATCCGGAGTGGCTGGCCTACACCGTCGAGAGCGCGAAGCTGGGCGCGCTGGAGGCCCAGGAGAACCGGCTGATGACGCCGGCGGAGTTCTTCAGGCCGGGACCGAAATGAGCACGCCAGCGCAGCGGGAAACCCGGGTCGAGATTCTCAAGGATCTCCTGCAGTGCCAGCAGAAGGCGGTGGTCAGCCGCATGCTGGTGAAGAACACCGGCGGCAGCGTGACCATGTTCGCCTTCGACAAGGGCGAAGGCCTGAGCGAGCACACCGCGCCCTACGACGCACTGCTGGTGGGGGTCGAGGGCGAGGCGGACGTGCGCATCGCAGGGGTCACGCACCGCCTCGGCGAGGGGCAGACCGTGCTGATCCCTGCGACGGCTCCGCATTCCGTAGATCCCGTGACGCCTTTCAAGATGCTGCTGGTGATGATCCGGGGAGAGATTCCGGAGACGGCCTCGCCGCGCTGAGGCCCGTCTCAGCGCTGTGCCGGCATCGCCAGGATCTCCAGCGCCTCGCGGTACAGCTCGATCCGCTGCGTCGCCATCCGGATTCCGGATCTGAGAACCAGGTGCTGCAGCCTGCGCTCGCGCGTCATCTGCTCGTCGGAAAAGTCGCGCGCCTCGATCTCCCGGTAGAGGGCGAGCATCCGTTTCTCCTCCTCCAGCTTCTCGCGGACCTGCGCGTCCAGCCCGCTCTGGCCGAGCGCGGCCTCGGCGCGCATGCGCACGAAGAACTCGTCGCGCACTGTGCGCGAGCCCAGGTCCGATCCTGTCCAGCGCCGCAGTTCACGCTTGCCCGCGGGAAGCACACGCCAGGCGCGTTGCCGCCCCGGACCTTGCTCGACCGGTTGCGAGGCGACCCAGCCTGCCTCTTCGAGGCGGCCGAGTTCCCGGTAGATCTGCTGGTGCGTGGCCTGCCAGAAGTAGCCGATCGACCGGTCGAAACGGCGTGCCAGTCCGGCGCCGGTGGCGGGACGTTCGGTGAGTGCGGTCAGGATCGCGTGGGGCAGGGACATCGGATGGGGATCGGCTGCGCGATGGGGCAGTCGGCATCTTGCCGCATTGCTCGAATTGCAACCAGTTGCATCCTGTTCGTCGCTGCGTTATTTTATTGCAACCAGTTGCATATCCAGTCCCGGCGCCAGCCGACGGTCGCCGCCCAACCTCCGGGAGAAACCGATGTCCCTGCCTCCGATCCTCACCGAGCGCCTGCGCCTGCCCGTCGTGGCGTCGCCGCTGTTCATCATCTCCAATCCCGACCTGGTCATTGCGCAGTGCAAGGCCGGCATCGTGGGTTCCTTCCCCGCCTTGAACGCGCGCCCGGCAGAGCTGCTCGACGAGTGGCTGCACCGCATCAAGGCCGAGCTCGCCGAGCATGACCGCCTGCACCCGGAGCGGCCGTCCGCGCCGTTCGCGGTGAACCAGATCGTGCACAAGTCGAACGACCGGCTGGATCACGACCTGGAAGCCTGCGTGCACCACAAGGTGCCGATCGTGATCACCTCGCTGGGTGCGCGCCGCGAGGTCAACGACGCGATCCACAGCTACGGCGGCATCGTGCTGCACGACGTCATCGACAACGCCTTCGCGAAGAAGGCGATCGAGAAGGGCGCTGACGGCCTGATCGCGGTAGCGGCGGGCGCGGGCGGCCACGCCGGCTTCCAGTCGCCGCTGGCGCTGATCCAGGAGATTCGCCAGTGGTTCGACGGTCCGCTTCTGCTGTCCGGCGCAATCGCGTCGGGCCGATCGATCCTCGCGGCGCTGGCGATGGGTGCCGACATGGCCTACATTGGCTCGGCCTTCATCGCGACCCGGGAAGCCAACGCGGTCGAGGGCTACAAGAAGATGATCACCGAGTGCGGCGCGGGCGACATCGTCCACACCAACCTGATCACCGGCGTGCATGGCAATTACCTGAAGCCCTCGCTGGTCGCCGCGGGTCTCGACCCCGACAGGCTGCCGACCAGCGACCCTTCCAAGATGGACTTCGGCTCGAACCGCCAGAAGCCCAAGGCCTGGAAGGAAATCTGGGGCTGCGGCCAGGGGATCGGCGTGCTGAACGAAGTGCAGAGCGCCGGCGAACTGGTCGACCGGTTCGAAGCGGAGTACGAGGCGGCGCGCGCGCAGCTGTTCAGGCGCGTCGCCTGAGCCCATAGCCCAAGGGAGTCCAGATGACCCTGATGATTGCCCCGATCGCGCGCCGCCGCGGTGACGCACCTGCGCTGATCGACGAGCAGGGCCAGCGCAGCTGGGCCGAGCTGGAGTCGCGCGCCAACCGGCTCGTTCGTGCGCTGCGGGCTGCGGGCCTCGCGCCCGGCGACCGGATCGCGCTGTTCGCGGGCAACAGCCGCGCGGTGTTCGAGCTGGCGGCGGCGGCCTCGCACGCTGGCATCAGCTACGTGCCCGTCAACTGGCATCTCACGGTGGACGAGCTCGCCCACGTGCTGGCGGACTCCGGTGCGCTGGGTCTGTTCACCGACACGCGCTTCGCGGGGGTCGCGGCGCAGGCGCTGGCGCGGGTGCCGGCCGCGGGCAGCCGTTTGGCGGTGTGCGCGGCCATCGGGCCGGGGCAGCCGGCGCCGGCGGGCTTCCAGGACTTCGAGGCGCTGGTCGCGTCGCAGGCGGACGATTCCGATCCGCCGGACCAGATGCAGGGCGGGCCGATGTTCTACACGTCCGGCACCACCGGGCGGCCCAAGGGCGTGGTGCGCCCCGGCGCGGGGCTGCAGCCGGCCGAGGGCCTGCGCCTGCTGGCCGAGGGCCTGATGGGCAGCCTGGAGCTGCCGCCCGACGGCACCACGCTGCTGTGCGGGCCCTACTACCACTCGGCGCAGTTCGGCTGGTCCTTCTACCCGATGCTGATGGGCTCCACGGTGGTGATGTCCCAGCGCTTCGACGCGCAGCAGACGCTGGAGCTGATCGACGCGCACCGGGTCACCAACGTGCACCTCGTGCCGACCCAGTTCATCCGGCAGCTGCGGCTGCCGCCCGAGGTGAAGTCGCGCTTCGATGGCAGCTCGCTCGTGCGCGTCTGGCACGGCGCCGCGCCCTGCCCGCCGCAGGTCAAGCGCGAGATGATCGACTGGTGGGGGCCGTGCATCCACGAGTATTACGGCTCCACCGAGGGCTCGGTGGTGACCGGGATCTCGTCGCAGGAATGGCTGGAGCGGCCGGCATCGGTGGGGCGGGCGACCTTCCAGACCGACGCGATCATCCTGCGCGACGACGGCAGCGAGGCCGCGCCGGGCGAGCAGGGCACCATCTACATGCGCAGCCGGCGCGGCATCGACGTCGCGTATCACAACGACCCGGACAAGACCGCGGAGGCGCATCGCGGCGCCGGCCTCTTCACCACCGGCGACGTCGGCTGGATCGACGCCGAGGGCTACCTGTACCTGACCGACCGCAAGATCGACATGATCATCTCTGGCGGGGTGAACATCTACCCGGCGGAAATCGAGGCGGCGCTGGCCTCGCACCCCCAGGTGCAGGACGTGGCGGTGATCGGCGTGCCGCACGCCGAGTTTGGCGAGGAGGTCAAGGCGGTGGTGCAGCCAGTCCCGGGCACGGAGGCCGGCCCCGCATTGGCCGAAGCGCTCGAGCGTCATTGCCGCGCGGCGCTGGCCGGCTACAAGGTGCCGCGCTCCTTCGATTTCCGCGACGAGATGCCGCGCACCGAGACCGGCAAGCTGCAGAAGCGCCTGCTGCGCGACGCCTACTGGCAGGGGGCGCAGCGCAGGATCTGAGGGTGGGGGGATCCGTCGCGAGGGGGGCGTAACGATCGAAGGGGATCGCGTCGCTCGAAGGAGATCGCATTGCTCGAAGGGGCGCGCCCTGAGCTTCCCGGGGCCGGCTCGGCAGGCCCGGGTAAACCCGGGAGGCCTCCCGGGTAAAATCGCCCCCGGCCACAGAGCCAGGCAACGCAATCACAAGGATCCTCCATGTCCCTCCGCAAGCCCTCCTTCCCCTCGTCCGTTCCCGCGGTTTCCCGTCGCAAGCTGCTCGGCGGCGCGCTCGCCGCCGCCGCCGTGGGCGTCGCTCCGGCCTCGTCCGTATTCGCCAAGGCCGCGTATCCGACCCGGCCGGTGTCGCTGCTGGTGCCGTTCCCGCCCGGCAGCGCGACCGACGCGGTCGCCCGCGCGCTTGCCACCCAGGTGTCCGCCACGCTGGGCCAGCAGATGATCGTCGAGAACCGCCCCGGCGCCGCCGGCACGCTGGCCTCCGGCATCGTCGCGCAGTCGAAGAAGCCGGACGGCTACCAGATCGCGATCGCGCCGGCGACGCTCTTCAAGGTGCCGCACATGCAGAAGGTGCCTTACGACCCGCTGAAGGACCTCACCTACATCATGGGCTTCTCCGGCTACACCTTCGGGCTGGTGGTGCCGGAGTCGTCGCCCTGGAAGACCTACCAGGAGTTCATCGCCTACGCCAAGGCGAACCCCGGCAAGATCAACGTCGGCGCCAGCGGCGCGGGCAGCACCGGCCACGCGGCCACGCTCAAGCTCGCCGAGAAGACCGGCGCCGACCTGAACTACGTCCCGTTCAAGGGCGGTTCCGAAGTGCTGCAGGCCTTCGTCGGCGGCCACATCAATGCGGTGCTGGACGGCGGCTGGGCGCAGGCGGAGAAGCAGGGCAAGGGCCGCGTGCTGCTGATGTTCACCGAGAAGCGCCTGCCGCGCCTGAAGGACGTGCCGACCGCGCTGGAGGTGGGCGTCGATCACGTCGCGCGCAGCCCGATCGGTCTGGTCGGCCCCAAGGGCATGGACCCGGCGGTGGTCAGGGTGATCCACGACGCGTTCAAGGGCGCGCTGTCGGACGCCTCGTACCGGCGCTATCTCGAGACCTTCGACCTGAACGATGCCTACCTGAGCGGCCAGGACTGGTATGCGCTCGCCCAGCGCATGTGGGTCGAGGAGCGCAAGACGCTCGAGTCGCTGGGGATGCTGCAGCAGTAAACGGACGTCGCGGGGTGTGGAATCGCCCTAGAATCGGGCCAGACCACGACACGAGGAGACTTCCATGCCCCGCCACGATCACGCTTCCCTTTTCATCCCGCCCGCGCTCACGCGCCGCCGCCTGCTCGGCGGTGCGCTCGCGGCAGCTGCCGTAGGCGCCACCCCTGGCGCGTCGGTCTTCGCGCAGGCCGCTTACCCGACCCGGCCGGTGTCGCTGCTGGTGCCGTTCCCGCCCGGCAGCGCCACCGACGCGATCGCCCGCGCGCTCGCGCCGCAGGTGTCCAAGGCCCTTGGCCAGCAGCTGGTGGTCGAGAACCGGCCTGGCGCTGCCGGCACGATGGCCACCGGCATCGTCGCGCAGTCCAAGACCCCGGACGGCTACCAGATCGCGATCGCGCCGGCCACCGTGTTCAAGGTGCCGCATATGCAGAAGGTGCCCTACGAGCCGCTGAAGGACCTGACCTACATCATGGGCTTCTCCGGCTACACCTTTGCGCTGGTGGTGCCGGAGTCGTCGCCCTGGAAAACCTTCCAGGAGTTCATCGCCTATGCGAAGGCCAACCCGGGCAAGATCAACGTCGGCACCAGCGGCGCGGCCAGCACCGGCCACGCGGCCACCATGCGCCTGGCGCAGAGGACCGGGGCCGACCTGAACCACATCCCCTTCAAGGGCGGCTCCGAGGTGCTTCAGGCCTTCATCGGCGGCCACATCAACGCGGTGCTGGACGGCGGCTGGGCGCAGGTGGAGAAGCAGGGCAAGGGACGAGTGCTGCTGGCCTTCACTGCCAAGCGCATGCCGCGCCTGCCGGACGTGCCGACCGCAATCGAGCTGGGCATCCAGCACGTCGCCCGCAGCCCGATCGGGCTGGTGGGGCCGAAGGGCATGGACCCCGCGGTGGTCAAGACGATCCACGACGCCTTCAAGGGCGCGCTGTCGGACCCCACCTACCGCCGCTACCTCGAGACCTACGACCTCGAGGACGCCTACCTGAGCGGCGCTGACTGGTATGCGCTGGCCCAGAAGATGTGGGTCGACGAGCGCAAGATCCTCGAAGAGCTGGACATGCTGCCGAAGTGATGGCGTCGCGCCCCGGCCCTGGCCGGGGTGCATGACGCGGGCGCCCGCCGGTCGGCGGCGCCCGCGCGAGCGCGCCGCGGTGCGCTCAGGACGACATCAGGTTCCCGAACAGCACCCAGCGCTTGCCGTCGAAGCGCATCAGCTGCATCTGCTCGATGGTGCCGTGGTCGGTGGGCGAAGTGCTGATCCGGATGCCGGGCACCAGCGAGTCGAACTGCCAGTCCTTCGCGCTCTCCGCCGCGCGCATCAGGCCGGGCCGGGTGAGATCGTCGCCGCAGGCCTCGAGCAGGCGGTGCATGAAGCTGGCGATGTAATACCCGGTGACGTTGAACACGTCGGTCTTGTTGCCGGCCGGGTAGTACTTGTCCATGAAGGCGTGCCAGCGCAGCATGCCTTCGTCCTTGGCCCAGGTCGGATCGGTCGGGTCCTTCATGTAGGCGGCGCTGATCGCGCCCACCGCGTATTCAGGACCTGCCGGCTGGATCACCGTGCCGATCGAGTTGGCGATGTTGGTCAGCACCAGCAGCGGCTTCCAGGCGAGCTCGCCCATCCGGCGCACTGCCTGCGCGGCGAACTTGGGCACTGCCGCGACGATCAGCACGTTCGCCCCTGACGATTGAAGTTGCAGGATCTGCGCGTTGACGGTGGGGTCGGTGACCTCGTATGACACCTCGGCTGCGATGTGCTTCTTGCCGGCCGCGCCGAGGCCCTGGTGCAGGCCCTTCAGGTAGTCCCGGCCCAGGTCGTCGTTCTGGTAGAGCACGCCGATCTTCGCGTTCGGGTTCTGCGCCAGGATGTATTTGGCGTAGATCGAAGCCTCGGTGTCGTAGGTGGGGAGGGCGGTCACCGTCATCGGATAGGCGGCGGTATCCAGCCACTTGCTCGCGCCGCTGGAGATCAGCAGCTGCGGTACCTTGTTCTGGTTGAGGTAGCGCGCCACCGCCGAATTTCCCGCGGTGCCGAGCAGGCCGAACACCGCCATCACCTCGTCCTGCTCGACCAGCCGGCGAATCATCTCCACCGTCTTCGGCGGCGTGTAGCCGTCGTCAAGGCTGATCAGCCGGACCTTCCGGCCCTTGATTCCGCCGTTGGCGTTGACCATGTCGAAGTAGGCCACCTCGGCGCGGCCGATCGTGCCGTAGGCGGAGGCGCCGCCGGAGTAGGGCTGGGTCTGGCCGAGGACGATCTCCTTGTCGCTCGCGCCGGGGCCGTACTTGGGCGCGGCCAAGGCGGGCGTCGAGGCGAGTGCGCCCAGCAGGGCCAGGCTGAGGTTGCGGCGGGTCAGGTCGGTCATCGTTCTGTCCTTCTCGTGATTCGTCGTTCGGATGGCCGATAGTGCACCAGCGCTTGCCGAGGTTCCGAGCCGTCCGGCGCACGGGCTGCCGTGGAGGCGAAAAACGGTCTGCCGCCGCGGGCCGGGGCCGGCACTCGATGCGCCGTCACCCTAAAATCCGCCAGCACCGCGGGCCTGGAATCGGGCCCGGACACCGGCAACCTCATCAGGCCAGGATACTTTCATGACCCAGAACCTCTCGGATGCCGTCACCCTCCGCCGCGGCCCGGCGATCAAGAACCGCTTCATGCTGGCGCCGCTGACCAACTTCCAGAGCAACGCCGACGGCACGCTCAGCGATGACGAGTACAACTGGCTGGTCAAGCGCGCCACCGGCGGCTTCGGCCTGACGATGACCTGCGCGGCGCACGTGCAGGCCAGCGGCCAGGGCTTTCCCGGCCAGCTGGGCATCTGGTCGGACAAGCACCTGCCGGGGCTCGAGCGCCTCGCCAAGGGCATCCGCGCCGAAGGCAGCGTGAGCTCGGTCCAGGTTCAGCACTCGGGTTTGCGCGCCGATCCCAAGCTTTCGGGCCTGCCGCGGGTGGCGCCCTGGGACGACGCCGAGAGCGGCGCGCGCGCGCTCAGCACAGGCGAGGTGGAGCAGCTCGTCGAGGACTTCATCGCAGCCTCGCTGCGCGCGGAGCGGGCGGGTTTCGACGGCGTCGAGCTGCACGGCGCGCATGGCTACCTGCTGTGCGAATTCCTCGATCCGCAGCACAACCTGCGCACTGACCGTTACGGCGGCTCGTTCGAGAACCGCACGCGCGTCTTCTGGGAGATCATCGACGGCATTCGTGCCCGCGCCGGCAAGGACTTCCAGGTGGGCGTGCGGATCTCGCCGGAGCGCTTCGACATCGATATCGGCGAGGCGCTCGTGTTCGCGCGTCAGCTGATGACCTGCGGAAAGATCGACTACCTCGACATGTCGCTGTGGGACTGCTTCAAGGAGCCGATGGATCCGGCCTACCAGGGCCGGCCGCTGATCGACCTGTTCACCGAACTCGAGCGTGGCGGCACGCCGCTGGGCGTGGCCGGCAAGATCATGGACGCCGCCACCGCGCAGAAGTGCCTGGAGCACGGCGCCGACTTCGTGCTGATCGGCCGCGGCGCGATCCTGCACCACGACTTTCCCAAGCGTGCGATCGCCGACTCGGCGTTTCGCTCGGTCGAGCGCCCGGTCACCCGCGAGCACCTGCGCAACGAGGGGCTGGGACCGGCCTTCGTCGACTACATGGCGACCGGGTGGAAGGGCTTCGTGGCGGACTGATGCTTCAGGCCGCCGCCGTCAGGTGCGCCGGGCGCCGCAGTTCGGGCGCCAGCGCCGGCCCCATCATGTCGATGAAGTTTTCGCTGTAGAAGCGCCGGCGCTGCTCCGCGGTGCAGTCGGCGAGCACCTCGTCGAAGCGCTTGATCGGATGGCGTCCGCCTTCCACGTGGGGATAGTCGGACGAGAACATGCAGACCTCGTCGCCGGCGTTGGCGATGATCCAGCCGGCGTCCTCGTGCGGGTAGGGCGCCACGCGGAACTGGCGCCGCACGATTTCCGAGGGTTTCGCCGACAGCCTGCGCAGGCGCTCCTCGTTCTTCATGAAGGCGTGCGCAGCGGAGTCCATCGAGCGCATCCAGCCGGGCACCCAGGAGGCGCCCAGCTCGATCGCGCCCCATTTGAGCCGCGGGAAGCGGTCGAGCACCCCGTCGAAGATCAGCGTGGCCAGCGTCTGCATGGCTGCGTTGGGAATCGGCATGTAGCTGACCGAGGTGAAGTTGTCGTCGCCGCCGTGGAAATCGGGCACCGGCGGCAGGCCGTTCTCCTTGTAGACCGGGTTCAGTTTCTCCTCGCCGCCCACGTGAAGGACCACCGGGATCCCGGCCTCCTGGGCCATCGCCCAGACCGGGTCGAGGCCGACGTGGCTCGGCGCATGGTGGCGCGGGCACAGCGACGGGATCATCAGCGCCTTGGCGCCGAACCGGATCGCGTCGCGGGCGCTTTCGATCGAGCGTTCGATGTCCTCCAGCGGCACGTAGGCGGTGGCGAGCAGGCGCCGGTCCGCCGAGCAGAAGTCGGTCATCATCCGATTGTGCGCGCTGGCCGCGCCGTAGCAGAGCTCCATGTCCTCGCCCTGGTCCAGGCCGAAGTTCCCCAGGCAGAAGGTGGTGAACACCAGCTGGCTGGCGAAGCCGAGCAGGTCCAGCGCTTCCGGGCGGTCTTCGCGCAGGAAGGCGCCATGAGCCTCGAAGTTCTTCCGCAGCAGCAGGTTGGCCGCCACGCCCGCGCGGAACTCCGGGTCGGCGTGCGCCTCGGCCGAGCGGCCCGGGCGCAGGCCGCGCCGTTTCACTGCCTGGTAGGCCGGCAGCGCGTGGAAGCGTTCCAGCAGGCGTCTGTCGAAGTACGGATCCAGGCAGTCGTCGAGCTCCATCAGGTGGCTGTCGGCGTCGTGGATGAGGCGGTCGTTCGCGTAGGGCATGGCGGGCTCCTGGGCGGCAAGTGGATTCAAGCGAACGCTAACCCGTGGACCGCCGTCCTGCCGATGGTGCGCGCAGGGACGACGTTTCGAAATGAGGCGGATCCCGGAGCGTCAACCCTCGAAGAGCGCTACCCCCACCAATGTGTCCAGCGCCTGCTCGCTGGACACATCGCTGAACTGGGTGACCGGATCGAGCACCGCACGCAGCGTGGGCAGGTCGGTGGTGCTCTGGTTCAGCACCTCGGTGTAGTACTTCGACACCTGGATCTGGTTGTGGAACTGCAGCGCAGTGCCGCCCCAGACGGGGTCGTCGTAGGCCTTGGCTCCCAGGTTGCCGAACACCGTGTGGATCATCTGGCCCATGGTCCAGCCGATGTCCAACGCTCCCTGGATGTCGGCGGCGGCCTCGGCCCGGGCCTGCGGGCTGGCGCTGTCCTTGATGATGTTCTCGGCCAGCGCCACGCCCAGCTGCGCGTTGCTCAGCGTTGCGGGATAGACCTCGGTGAACTGCGACTTGCTGGTGAAGACGTCGACGATCTGCCGCACGCTCATGCCGAAGCGCGAGGCGTCGGCCAGCTGGTCCATGTAGGTGACGCCCGGCGCCGCATCGAAGGCCACGATGAAGAAATGCCAGAGCGCCTCGGGCAGGTCAGCGTAGCTGCCGTGTTCACGCGACTCCACTGGCACGGTGCGGTCGGCGAACTGCAGGCGCTCGACGTTCACTGCGACGTCGGTTCCATCGCTGCCGGTGCGGGCGGAGACGATCCAATCACTGCCGGGGCGGCTCACCTGGTAGTTGGCAGCAATGCCGGTCCAGGCCGCCGTGTCGGTGCCGGCGCCTCCGTCGATCAGGTCGTTGCCGGCCCCCCCGATTAATACGTCGTCGCCGGAGTTTCCATAGAGGACGTCGTTGCCGGCGTTTCCATGGAGGATGTCGCTGCCCGTGTAGCCCTTGATGACGTCGTGCTGCGGGGAGCCGTTCAGGGTATCGGCTCCAGAAAGTGCGTACGCTAGAACCCCCTGCATATTCCCCGACTGGACGTAGCTGGCCACTGTCACGGCGCTAAGGCTCGTGCCGCCGATCTCGTAGATCTTCGTGCCGAATTCGTAGTAGTTCGTGGAGGTGACCGTCCCACCGATCACCGCATAGGGGCTGTAGGTGAATCCGTAGCCGTAGTAGTTCTGGACGGAGCCTCCGCTGGCCACCTGGATGTGGTTCGACGTGGCAATGGTGATCGTCCCGTACCAGACCTGCGCGTTCTCCATATTGGTGCTGGTGTATGCCGTACCGACTGCCATAAGGTGCTCCTCATTTTGCCAGGTTGAAGCATCGAAGCTCGAATGCCTTCGGGGCCCCGCAGTATCGACAACTTGGGTCGTCGAGATTGCAATCTAGCAGAGGAGCGGCGCTTCGGACGGTTCCGTCGGTAAGCGCGGAGCGCTGCCTGCGCGTGGTGTCGGGCAGCGCTGCGCGCTTCGTTGACGTGCCGCGTGACGGCAGCAAGAATGACCGCACGTGGCATGTACTTGACTGAGCAGCAGAATCCGCACGCTGGGTTCCGCAGCGGCGAGGCAAGCGGACCCCGAGCGAAAACAGGAGAGCACGATGAAGAGGACGATTGGAACCACTGCCTTGGCCGCGGTCGGCATGGCGTTGGCCGGCTGCGCCACCGGTCCCACCGGGCCGGGCCCGCAGGCGCCGGCGAACGCGTCTGGCGCGCCTACCTGAGCACGCAGGCGACGGGCCTCGCCGACCCCGGCTTCGTCAATGCGCGCGACCGGATCGGCCCGGGGCCCTGGCGCAATGCGATGGGGGTGCTCGTCGCGAACAGCGTCGAGGATCTCCACTCGCCCTCCAGCAACCTGACCAAGGACACGGCGCTCGACGAGCGGGGCCGGCCCGTGAAGGGTCGCACCGACCAGCCCATGGAGCACGACATCCTCACCGGCTCGCGTCCGGATGGCACCGCCTTTCCGGGCGCGCCCTTCGCCGACATGAGCTGCGGCAACTGGACGAAGAGCGGCCCGGACGGTTCGGCGATGACCGGCCATCACGATCGCGCCGGTCCGATCGCGGCCTCGTGGGCAACTTCGTGGAACTCTTCGCATCCAACGCGCGGCTGCCATCCCGAAGGGCTGCGCAGTACCGGCGGCGCCGGCCTCTTCTACTGCTTCGCCGTGAAGTGACGCGCGATCCTGAAGCCCGGAGCCCCACTTTGACCGCATCTGCCGCACCCACCGCCGCCTACACCGCGCTCGACGCGGGCGACTATCTCTCCAGCACGCTCACGAGGGGGCCCTGGGATCCCGCCCACCAGCATGCCGGACCACCGATCGCTCTGGTGTGCCGGGCCGTGGAGCAGGCCGCGCACCAGCACGGCCTCACGCACATCGCGCGGCTCACCGCCAACCTGCTGCGTCCGGTGCCGATCGGCAAGCTGATCGTCGAGGTGATGACCGACTACGTGGGCCGCAACGCCGGGCACTTCTCCGCGCACCTGATGGCGGGCGACAAGGACGTGGCCAGGTTCACCGCGCTGGCGCAGCGCGAGACGCCGCTCGAACTGCCGCAGGAACTTGCCGGCCATCCGCTGCCGATGGCGCCGCTCGCGCCCGATGAGTCCCCGGCGGCGAGCTTCCCCTTCGCGGGCCGGCAGGTGGGGTACGCGGACCTGGTCGAAACCCGGCTGGCGCGCGGAAAGTTCTGGAACGGCCCCTGCGCGGTGTGGTTCCGCCTGCGCCATCCGCTGGTCGAGGGGGAGGAGCCGAGCCCCTACCAGCGGGTGGCGGTGGCGGCGGATTCCGGCAACGGAGTGAGCGCCATCCTCGACTACGAGCGCTACCTCTTCGTCAATTCCGACCTCACCATCAACCTGCTGCGGCGGCCGGTGGGCGAATGGATCTGCCTGGATGCGCGCACCTGCCTGGGCAGTGACGGCGGCGGCCTCGCGGAGTCTGCGCTCTATGACGAGCTGGGCTTCGTGGGCCGCGCGACGCAGAGCCTGGCGGTGCGGGCGCGCTGACAAGCCGCTGCCATTTCAAACCGGTCTGCAGCCGGCGCCAGCCCGGTCGTCGACCACGAATCAAGATCTTCGAAATGGCCCGTCCGGGCGTGTTCCGGATTCAGTGCGGCCCTGGCGCCGTTTCACGCTTCGGCGTGAAGAATGCATCTCCCCTGCAAGGTCGGCAATGTCCTGTGCCGAACGAGGGCCTTCTCCAATCCGTTTCCGTCAGGACCCCATTACATGATGCTTCTCCGGAGCTCGAAACGTCGGTTGCTGCAGTGTGCGCTCGCGCTGTCGGTCATTTCCTCCAATGCCGCCTTCGCAGAGACTGCGGTCTCGTATCCGAAAGGCAACGTACCGGTTCGAATCGTCACGCCCTATGCTCCCGGGGGCGGTACCGATACCCTCGCGCGCACCCTTGCGCCGCAACTCGCCAGCGCGCTGAAGACGAGCGTGGTCGTCGAGAACAAGCCCGGTGCCGGGGGCCTGATCGGGGCGGACCATGTCGCCAAATCGGCTCCTGACGGTCACACCATCCTGATCACCATCACCTCGCTGATCCAGGCACCCAGCATCTACACGACCGTTCCGTTCGATCCGATCAAGGACTTTGTCCCGATCGCCCTGATGGCCCGGGTTCCGCTGGTGTTTGCTGTGCGAAGTGACCTCCCAGCGAAGGACGTCAAGGAGTTCGTCCATCTCGCCAAGGCCGATCCGCAGAAATACCCGCTGGGCAACTACGGCACCGGCACCCTGTCACACATCATGGCGTCGATGCTGACCAGCCAGGCGGGGCTGGACGCCACGCATGTTTCCTACAAAGGCATTCCGCCGCTGATCCAGGATCTGCTCGGCGGACAGATCGCCGGCGGCTTCGTCGATCTCACCACCCTTCCGCATGTGAAGTCCGGTCGGCTCAAGTATCTCGGCGTCACGGGGCCATCCCCGCTGGCGCAGATGCCTGAGTTGCAGACCCTGAACGGCCAGGGCTTCAAGGACTTCGAAGTATTCGGCTGGGCCGGCGCGTTCGTGCCGGCAGGTACGCCGAAGCCGATCGTCGAAGTGCTGGCCAGGGAGTTCACCAGGCTGATGAGCGAGCCTGAGTATCAGTCGCGCCTGAACACCCTGTCCTACCAGCCCGGCGGAATGGACCGCCAGGAGTTCGGCAGGATGCTGGGGACCGACCTGCAGATGTGGGCACGGCTGATCAAGCAGGCCAACATTCCGAAGAACTGAGCCTCGCGTCCATCGGTTCGACTGCCATTCGGAGATCGAGGGCGCGCTCTCAGCGCGCGCTCGATGCTGCGCCGTACACCTCCCGCTTGATCGCGAACGAGAACGGGTGCCAGAACGCCATCTGGCGCTGCGCCATCACGATGCCCGCCAGCCCTCGGCGGGGGTTGATCCACCAGTGGGTGCCGGCGATGCCGCCCCACTGGAACTCGCCGACCGAGTCCGGCGGGTCGATCGAGGAGGTGCCGAGCGTCACCGCGCCGCCCAGGCCGAAGGCCTTGCCCTTCGCTTCGCCCACGGTCGGGAAGCGGATGAAGGTGCCCTCGGGCAGCTGGTTGCTCATCATCAGCTCGATGGTCTCCGGCTGCAGCAGCATGGGCCCGCCCGGGATCAGGCTGCGGATCAGCGTGATCATGTCCGGCAGGCTGGACACCAGGCCGCCGCCGCCCGACAGGCGCGGCACCGGCTTGCGGTAGGCGCCGGGCCAGGGCGAATCGTCGGTGCGGGTCAGCCCGGGCTTCATCGGATCGGTCAGGCTCGCGCCCGCGTAATAGGCGACCAGCCGGTGCTGCTGGTCCTCGGGGACGACGAAGCCGGTGTCCTTCATCCCCAGCGGCCCGAAGATGCGCGCCTGCAGGAACTCGTCGAAGCGCTGCCCGCTCGCCACCTCGACCAGGCGCGAGAGCACGTCGGTGGCCACCGAGTACTCCCAGGCAGTGCCCGGGTGGAAGGACAAAGGCAGGTCGGCCAGCGTGTCCATCATGTCGGCCAGCGTGCTGGTCGGCGCCAGCACCTTGCGCCCGGTGTAGGCCGCGTACATCGTGGTGCCGGGGTCCAGCAGGCCGTAGCTGAGGCCCGAGCTGTGGCTGAGCAGGTGGCGGATGGTGATCGGGCCGCGCGCCGGCTCGGTGTCGTCGATCGAGGTGGCCCCGGGGCGCAGCACGCGGCGCGCGCCCAATTGCGGGATGTACTGCTCGATCGGGTCGTCGAGGTCGATGCGGCCTTCTTCCCAGAGCAGCATCACCGCGCACGACGTGACGAGCTTGGTGTTGGAGAAGATGCGGAACAGGTGGTCGGGCGCGAGCGGCGTGCCCGCTTCCCGGTCGGCCATGCCGACGCAGTGCAGGTCGACCAGGTCGCGCCCGTGCAGCACGGCCGAGGACACGCCGGCGAGGAGGTCGGCGTCCACCGCCTGCCGCATCGCGGCGTGGGCGGACGAGAAGTCGAAGGGGCGGGCGTCGAGGGCGGCTGCGGACATCGTGGGGCGTTCTCCTGTCGAAGCGACGACGATATCCACGGGGACAGCCGGTGTCGACCGCGCAGGCGCTGCCGGGCGCCTGACGGTTCCGGAAACCCGCGCGAGCCCGGATCTCAGCGTGCGGTGTAGCCCCCGTCGTCCAGGTAGTACGCGCCCGTGATGAACGAGGCTGCATCCGAGCACAGGAACAGCGCCAGGCCCGCGATCTCCTCCGGCTGGCCCAGGCGCCCGATCGGGTGCTGCGCGGTGATCGCAGCCAGCCCTTCGTCGGTGGCGCGCACCGGGGCGGTCATCGGAGTTTCGATGAAGCCGGGGCCGATTGCGTTGACCCGGATGCCGCGCTGCGCGTACTCGATCGCTGCCACGCGCGTCAGGCCGACCACGCCGTGCTTGGAGGCGGTGTAGGCCGAGGCGTTGGCGAAGCCCACGCTGCCGAGGATCGACGCCATGTTGACGATCGCGCCGCCGCCGTTCGCCAGCATCGCAGGCAGCTCGGCGCGCACGCAGTGGAAGACGCCGTCCAGGTTGATCGACAGGATGCTGCGCCAGCGCTCGAGGTCGTAGTCGGCGGTGGCGCGGCGCTGGCCCTCGCCGCCGCCCACGCCGGCGTTGTTGACCGCGCAGTCCAGCCGCCCGAAGGCAGCGACGGTGCTTGCGACCATGTCTGCTGCCGAAGCTGCGTCGGCGACGTCCACGGCAACGAAGATCGCCTGTGCACCGGCCTCGCGCAGCGCGCGGGCCTGCGCCTCGCCGGCGCTCCCCGGCAGGTCCGCCAGGGCGACGCGCGCGCCGCTTGCGGCGAAGGCCTTCGCGGTGGCCAGGCCGATTCCGGACGCGGCGCCGGTGACGAGGGCGACCCGGCCGGCGAAGGCTTCGGGCGAGAAGGTGCGGCGCGGGTTCGCGGCGGTTGGGGTCATTGGGGGCTCCTGTCGTGGGGTTCGGATGCACAGAGATCACGAATCCGCGCCGGGGCGCAAGGCGCCTGTGCAGGGATTGAAATGACCGCCCGGGCGGCGGCGGCCGGCCCGCGTCTACACTCGATTCCGGGCCGTCGAGTGCGGCCTCGCCGAACGAAAACAGACCGCCACCCCAGGAGACCAGAAAATGATCGGCTACACCACCCTCGGCACCAACGACCTGCAGCGCGCGGCGGACTTCTACGACAAGCTGGCCGCGGCGCTTGGCGGCAAGCGCGTCTTCGCGAACGAGCGCGGCATCGGCTGGGGCGCCGGACGCGGCCCGATGCTGTCGGTGATGCAGCCCTGGGACGGCAAGCCCGCCACGGTTGGCAACGGAACGATGGTGGCGCTGGCCACCGACAGCCGCGAAAAGGTCGACGCCGTCCACAAGCTCGCGCTCGAGCTCGGCGCGCAGGACGAGGGCGCGGCCGGCCTGCGCGGAGATCGCTTCTACGGCGGCTACTTCCGCGATCTGGACGGCAACAAGCTGGTCGTCTACTGCATGGGTTGAGGCCGTGCCGAAGCTACGCCAGGTGCAGCTCGAAGGCCTCTCGCTCGCGGCCTTCGAGTGGAACGCGGCGCTGCGCGGCAGCGCGCCCACGCTGCTGCTGGTGCATGCCACCGGCTTCCATGCGCGGGTATGGGACCAGATGGTGCGCCGGCTGCCGCCCGTGCACGTGCTTGCGATCGAACTGCGCGGCCACGGCCGCAGCCAGGCGCTGCCCTTCGCAGGATGGGAGGACTTCGGTCGTGACCTCGCGCAGGCCGCCATCGCGCTGGACCTGGAGGGTGCAGTGGGCGTGGGACACAGCATGGGCGGGCATGCGCTGGTGGCGGCTGCCGCAGCCCAGCCGAGGCGTTTCGCGCGGCTGATGCTGATCGATCCGCCGATGTTCGCGCCGGAGTCCTACCTGAACCGGCCGCCGCTGTCCGGCGAGCCGCATCCGGCGGTGGGCAGGAAGAACCGCTTCGAGTCGCCGCAGGCGATGTTCGATCGCCTGGCGCAGCGGCCACCCTACTCGACCTGGGATCCGCAGGCGCTGCGCGACTATTGTGTGCATGGCCTGCGCCCCGCGGCCGACGGCGAAGGCTTCGAGCTGGCCTGCGCACCGGCCACCGAAGGCCGGGTCTACGACACGGTGCGGCGCGACGCGGGCATCTACGCCAGCGTCCGCGCGCTGCGCATCCCGGTCACCGTGGTGCGGGCGCGCGCGCTGGACGAATCGATCCGGCCCTTCGACACGCTGGGTTCGCCGACCTGGCCCGGGCTCGCCGCCGAGTTCCGGGACGGGCGCGACCTGCACCTGCCGGACAAGAGCCACCTGATGCCGATGGAGGATCCCGCGCTGGTGGCGGGGCTGATCGCGGAGGAATTGTTCGGGGCCGCGCCGCGCGCCGAGGGCTGAACGCGCGGCCGGCCGCTCAGCTCAGAACGCGTCGCCCGGCACGCGCACCCAGCCTTCCATCAGCACCCGCGCGCTGCGGCTCATGATGGCCTTCCTGACCACCCACTCGCCGTTCTCCTGGCTGGCCTCGGCGCCGACGCGCAGCGTGCCCGACGGGTGACCGAAGCGCACCGCGTTGCGGTTGCCGCCGCCGGCAGCCAGGTTCACCAGCGTGCCGGGAATGGCTGCGGCGGTGCCGATGGCCACGGCGGCCGTGCCCATCATCGCGTGGTGCAGCTTGCCCATCGACAGCGCGCGCACCAGCAGGTCGACGTCGCCGGCGCCGACCTTCTTGCCGCTGGACGAGACGTAGTCTGCGGGCCTGGCCACGAAGGCCACCTTGGGCGTGTGCTGGCGCTTGGCGGCCTCGGAGACGTCCTTGATCAGCCCCATCCGGATCGCGCCGTGCGCCCGGATGGTCTCGAACATGGCCAGCGCCTTGGCGTCGCCGTTGATCGCGTCCTGGAGCTCGGTGCCGGTGTAGCCGATGGCCTCGGCATTGACGAAGATGGTCGGGATGCCGGCGTTGATCATGGTGGCCTTCAGCGTTCCGACGCCGGGCACTTCCAGGTCGTCGACCAGGTTGCCGGTGGGGAACATCGAACCGCCCGCGCCTTCCTCCTCGGCGGCCGGATCCATGAACTCCAGCTGGACCTCGGCGGCGGGAAAGGTGACGCCGTCGAGCTCGAAGTCGCCGGTCTCCTGGACCTGGCCGTTGGTGACCGGCACGTGCGCGATGATGGTCTTGCCGATGTTGGCCTGCCAGATGCGCACGACGGCCACGCCGTCCCTGGGCACCCGGCTGGCGTCCACCAGCCCGCCGCTGATCGCGAACGGGCCCACGGCCGCCGACAGGTTGCCGCAGTTGCCGCTCCAGTCGACGAAGGCGGAGTCGATGGACACCTGGCCGAACAGGTAGTCGACGTCATGGTCTGGCCGGCTGCTCTTGCCGACGATCACCGTCTTGCTGGTGCTCGAGGTGGCGCCGCCCATGCCGTCGATCTGCTTGCCGTAGGGGTCCGGGCTGCCGATCACGCGCATCAGCAGGCGGTCGCGGGCCTCGCCCGGAACCTGCGCGCGCTCGGGGAGATCCTGCAGGCGGAAGAAGACGCCCTTGCTGGTACCCCCGCGCAGGTAGGTGGCGGGGACTTTCACTTGCGGTACGTGGGCCATGGTCGTCCTCAGGCGGCCTTGGTCTCGGAGGCCAGGAAGTCCTGCGCGAAGCGCTGCAGCACGCCGCCGGCCTCGTAGATGGACACCTCCTCGGCGGTGTCCAGGCGGCAGGTGACCGGCACCTCGAGCTTCTCGCCGTTCTTGCGCTGGATGAGCAGGGTCAGGGTGGCGCGCGGGGTGCGCTCGCCGACCACGTCATAGACCTCGGTGCCGTCCAGCCCCAGCGTCTTGCGCGTGGTGCCCGGCTGGAACTCCAGCGGCAGCACGCCCATGCCGATCAGGTTGGTGCGGTGGATGCGCTCGAAGCCCTCGGCGACGATGACCTCGACGCCCGCCAGGCGCACGCCCTTGGCCGCCCAGTCGCGCGAGGAACCCTGGCCGTAGTCGGCCCCGGCCACGATGATCAGCGGCTGCTTGCGGTTCATGTAGGTCTCGATGGCCTCCCACATGCGCATCACCTTGCCGTCCGGCTCGACGCGCGCCAGCGAACCCTTCTTCACCTTGCCGTCGACCACCGCCATCTCGTTCGTCAGCGTGGGGTTGGCGAAGGTGGCGCGCAGCGCGGTGAGGTGGTCGCCGCGGTGGGTGGCGTAGGAGTTGAAGTCCTCCTCCGGCAGGCCCATCTTGGCCAGGTACTCGCCTGCCGCGCTGTCCAGCATGATGGCGTTGGACGGCGACAGGTGGTCGGTGGTGATGTTGTCGCCCAGCACCGCCAGCGGACGCAGCCCCTTGAGCGTGCGCTCGCCGGCCAGCGCGCCTTCCCAATAGGGCGGGCGGCGGATGTAGGTGCTCTGCGGGCGCCAGTCGTACAGCGGGCTGACCTTGGCGCCGGCCTTGCGCCGGATGTCGAACATCGGCGCGTAGATGTTGCGGAACATCTCCGGCTTCACCGAGGCCTTCACGACCGCGTCGATTTCCTCGTCGCTGGGCCAGAGGTCCTTCAGGCGGATCTCCTTGCCGTCGACCACCGCGAGCACATCCTTCTCGATGTCGAAACGGATCGTGCCGGCGATGGCGTAGGCGACCACCAGCGGCGGCGAGGCCAGGAAGGCCTGCTTCGCATAGGGGTGGATGCGGCCGTCGAAGTTGCGGTTGCCCGACAGCACCGCCACGGCATAGAGGTCGCGATCGACGATTTCCTTCTGGATCACGGGGTCGAGCGCGCCGGACATGCCGTTGCAGGTGGTGCAGGCGAAGGCCACGATGCCGAAGCCGAGCTTCTCGAGATCTTCGGTGAGGCCGGCCTCGTCGAGGTACTGGGCCACCACCCGCGAGCCGGGGGCCAGCGAAGTTTTCACCCAGGGCTTGCGCGTCAGGCCGTACCGGTTGGCGTTGCGCGCCAGCAGCGCAGCCGCGATCACGTTGCGCGGGTTGCTGGTGTTGGTGCAACTGGTGATGGCGGCGATGATCACCGCGCCGTCGGGCATCTGGCCCGGCACTTCTTCCCACTTGCCGGCGATGCCGCGGGCGGCGAGGTCGGCGGTGGCGACGCGGGCATGCGGGTTGGACGGGCCGGCCATGTTGCGACCGACGCTGGACAGGTCGAAGCGCAGAGTGCGCTCGTACTCGGCGTTCTTCAGGCTGTCGGCCCACAGTCCCGTGTACTTCGCATAGGTTTCGACCAGCTTCACCTGCGCGTCTTCGCGGCCGGTGAGCTTCAGGTAGTCGATGGTCTGCTGGTCGATGTAGAACATCGCCGCAGTGGCGCCGTACTCCGGGGCCATGTTGGAGATGGTGGCGCGGTCGCCCAGCGTCAGCGCCGCTGCGCCTTCGCCGCGGAACTCGAGATAGGCGCCGACCACCTTCTCCTTGCGCAGGAACTCCGTGAGCGCGAGCACGACGTCGGTGGCGGTGATGCCCGGCTGCGGCTTGCCGGTCAGCTCGACGCCGACGATGTCGGGCAGGCGCATCCAGGAGGCGCGGCCCAGCATCACGTTCTCGGCTTCCAGGCCGCCGACGCCGATGGCGATCACGCCCAGCGCATCGACGTGGGGCGTGTGGCTGTCGGTGCCGACGCAGGTGTCGGGGAAGGCCACACCCTCGCGCACCTGGATCACCGGCGACATCTTCTCCAGGTTGATCTGGTGCATGATCCCGTTGCCAGGGGGGATCACGTCGACGTTCTCGAAGGCCTCTTTGGTCCAGTCGATGAAGTGGAAACGGTCCTCGTTGCGGCGATCCTCGATCGCGCGGTTCTTCGCGAACGCGTCGGGGTCGAAACCGCCGCACTCCACCGCCAGCGAATGGTCGACGATCAGTTGCACCGGCACCACCGGGTTGACCTTGGCCGGGTCGCCGCCCTGGTCGGCGATGGCGTCGCGCAGGCCGGCGAGATCGACCAGCGCGGTCTGGCCGAGGATGTCGTGGCAGACGACGCGGGCCGGGAACCAGGGGAAGTCCAGGTCGCGCCTGCGCTCGATCAGCTGCTTAAGCGAATCGGTGAGCGCGGCCGGATCGCAGCGGCGGACCAGATTCTCGGCCAGCACACGCGAGGTGTAGGGCAGTTTGTCGTAGGCGCCGGGCTGGATGGCCTCGACGGCCGCGCGGGCGTCGAAGTGGTCGAGCGTGGTGCCGGGCAAGGGGGTGCGGTAGGTGGTATTCATGGGTGCGATTTTATCCGATCGGCCCTGGAAACGGCCGGGCGGCGGCGAATATACGGCACGCGCTACAGGGTCTTCATGTCAGGCCCGAGCGGGGCTTCGCGCCGCTCCCGAGGGTTGCGGCCCGCCGCGGCCGGACGCGTCCTCCCGTCCGCTTTGCGGAACCCCCGAGGGCGCCCCCCGTGCATAATCCTCCGACGTCCTCCGAGTCCCGGCCATGCGGTTCCGGAGCCCGGCCGGGGCGGCCAAACATCCAAAGGGGGAGCTCTTCATGCGACAGGCAGTCATCGTTTCCTACGCCCGTACCGGCCTGGCCAAGTCCGGCCGCGGCGGCTTCAACAACACCTCGAACATGGCGCTGCTGTCCGCGGCGATCGAGCAGGCGGTCAAGCGCTCCGGGGCGGCCCCTGCGGAAATCGAGGACGTGATCGCCGGCTGCGTGGCCGCCTCCGGCAACGTGGCGCGCGGCGCGGCGCTGATGGCCGGCCTGCCGATCACCACCTCGGGAATGACCATGCACCGTGCCTGCTCCTCGGGCCTGAATGCGATCGCGCACGCCGCGCACTACGTGGTCCACGAGGGTGCGCAGATCGCCGTGGGCAGCGGCGTCGACTCGATCACCTTCCAGGGCGGCGGCGGCGGCGGCACCGAGCCGCGCATCGCCGAGATGTACCCGGCCTACTGGATGCCGATGATCGACACCGCCGACATCGTGGCCCAGCGCTACAACATCAGCCGCGAGTACCAGGACGAGTATTCGCTGCAGTCGCAGCAGCGGATGGCGGCGGCGCAGCAGGCGGGCAAGTTCAAGGACGAGATCATCCCGGTCAAGACCCGGATGAAGGTGGTCGACAAGGAGACCAAGGCCGAGTCGCTGGTCGACGTCACCGTCGATCGCGACGAGTGCAACCGCCCCGAAACCACGCTCGAGGGCCTGGCCAAGCTGCAGCCGGTCATGGGGCCGGGCAAGTTCATCACCGCCGGCAACGCCAGCCAGCTCTCCGACGGCGCCGCAGCGGTGGTGGTGATGGAAGCCAAGGAAGCCGAGCGCCGCGGACTGCAGCCGCTGGGCGCGTTCAAGGGCTGGGCGGTGGCCGGCTGCGAACCGGACGAGATGGGCATCGGTCCGGTCTTCGCCATTCCGCGCCTGCTGGCGCGGCACGGTCTGAAGGTCGACGACATCGACCTCTGGGAACTGAACGAGGCCTTCGCCAGCCAGTGCCTCTACAGCCGTGACAAGCTGGGCATCGACCCGGCGAAGTACAACGTCAACGGCGGCTCGATCGCCATCGGCCACCCTTTCGGCATGACCGGCGCGCGGCTCACCGGCCACGTGCTGATGGAGGGCAAGCGCCGCGGTGCGAAGAACGTCGTGGTGTCGATGTGCATCGGCGGCGGCATGGGCGCAGCGGGACTGT
Source organism: Quisquiliibacterium transsilvanicum (assembly GCF_014202215.1). Taxonomy (GTDB): domain Bacteria; phylum Pseudomonadota; class Gammaproteobacteria; order Burkholderiales; family Burkholderiaceae_E; genus Quisquiliibacterium; species Quisquiliibacterium transsilvanicum. The sequence continues at coordinate 51,374 of NZ_JACHGB010000004.1, forward strand.
TCGAAGTGTTCTGACCGTCCTCCGGGCCGGGCGGGGGGGCATATGCGGAAGACCGTCACCTTCTACGTCGACTTCATCTCCCCCTACGCATGGCTTGCTTTCGACGCGCTGCCGCGGGCACTGCAGGGCAGTGCCTGCGAGGTGGTGTACAGGCCGGTGCTGCTGGGCGGCGTGCTGCGCCACCATGGCAACCGCGGGCCCGCGGAGATTCCGCCCAAGCGCGACTGGACCTACCGCCACGTGCTGTGGCTCGCCCGCGGGCAGGGGCTGGCGCTGGACCTCCCCGCGCGGCAGCCGTTCAACCCGCTGCAGCTGCTGCTGCTCGCCGTGGCCACGCATCCGCAGGGAACGCCGGATGCCGCGGCCTGCGAAGCCCTGTTCCGCCACATCTGGGAAGGCGGGCGGGAGCCGCTGGAGGCTGCGCGGCTCGAGGCGCTGGAGCAGCGCCTGTCGCCGGTGCTCGATCCCCGCGGTCCCGAGGCCAGGGCGCTGCTGCGCGCGCACACCGCCGAGGCGATCGGGCTGGGCGTGTTCGGCACGCCCAGCTTCGTGGTCGACGGCCGCGTGTTCTGGGGCGCGGACAGCCTGCCGATGCTGCGCGCCTACCTGGACGGCGACCCGTGGTTCAACGGGCCGCAGTGGCATGACGTGGGGCAGGTGACCTACGGGCTGCCGGTCGAGCCGCGGAACTGACGGGGCGCGCCTTTCCGAGCCTCCGCGTCGGGGCGCCGAGCTGGAACCTGCAGCGGGAAGGCGGTCGCGATCGAGCCCGCTAGCTCGGCTGGTACACGGCGGAGTGCCCCACCGTCGCCGTGTAGCTGCGGCTCGCGATCGTGTCGACGAAGACCCAGTCGCCGCGCGCTTCGGTGGCGGTGAAGCTCATCTTCAGGAAGCCGCGCCGCGAGGAGTCCATCCAGTTCAGGTCGTTCACGATGCTGCCGAAGATGGCCTCGATCTGCGCGGGCGGGATCGCCAGGTAGGACTCGAGCCCGGGCGAACTCACGGCGGGTGTGGCGAACTCCTCGCCCACCTTCACGCTGGCCAGCGCGGGGTTGGCCAGCCCCATCAGCGTCAGGTCGTTGTGCCAGGCATTGTGGGTGTCGCCGGACAGGCAGACGAGCTTCTTGCCAAGCTGGAGCGCCGTGGCGAGCAGGGTCTCGCGCGCCACGATGTAGCCGTCCCAGGCGTCCAGGTTGTAGCCGAGCAGCGGGTTCTGCGCAGGGTCCATCAGCGCGTTCTGCTGCGGCGTGCGCTGCGCGGGCGGCGTGGCCTTCGCCGTCAGGTAGGCCGCGATGGCCGCCTGCCCGGCGGCCTGTGCCTCGGGCGAGGTGTCGGCGGGGTTGAGTGCCACCAGCACCGAGGCCGGGAACTCCATGCGTCCCATCAGCACCTGCTGGCCGAGCACCTGCCAGGTGGCGGTGGACGCTGCCATGCGGCCCTGCAGCCAGGCCTGCTGCTCGAGGCCGAGCATCTGGCGGGTGGGCGAGGTGAAGTCCGCGTAGGCGGCCGCCTGAGCCTGGGGGCCCTTGAGGCCGCCGAGCGCGAGCTGGTCCACCTGGAGGTCGCGTGCGAGGTGGCGCGTGTCCAGCATGTGCAGCGAGAGCAGGCTGCCGAAATCGAAGCTGCGGTAGATGCGGGCACGGTCGGCGCCGGTGCGGATCGGCATCCACTCGTGGTAGGCCTGCAGCGCGGCGGCACGGCGCGCGGCGTAGCTGCCTTCGGTGGCCGGGTGATGGTTTTCGGCGCCGTCCCTCCACGCGTCGTTGGCGATTTCGTGGTCGTCCCACACCGCGATCATCGGCATGCGCGCGTGCAGCAGCTTCGCGTCGATGTCCGACTTGTACTGGGCGTGACGTCGCCGGTAGTCGTCGAGCGACAGCAGCTCCTGCGGGGGATCCGAAACCCGGCCTAGTGCGGCGGCGTTCTGCGAGGCGTACCCGCCGGCCTCGTATTCGTAGATGTAGTCGCCGAGGTGGATCGCGTACTGGGCGTCGCTGCGCGCCGCTTCGGCGTAGGCGTTGAAAAAGCCATTCGGGTAGTTCGGGCAGCTGAACACCGCGAAGCGGACTTCGGTGGCGCCGGAGGCGGGCAGCGTGCGGGTCTGCCCGACTGGCGAGACCGAGGCGTTGCGCCGGAAGCGGTAGTAGTAGCTCTGTCCCTGCGCGAGCCCGGTGGCGTCGACCTTCGCGGTGAAGCCGGTGGAGGCGTCCGCGATCACGGTGCCGGAGCTCACGAGCGCGGTGAAGCCCGGGTCGGTGGCGACCTCCCAGGCGAGCTCGACGGGGTCGTCGCGGTCGCCGAGCCGCGCGTGGGTCCAGAGGATGACGCGGTCGGCCAGCGGATCGCCGCTGGCCACGCCGTAGGCGAAGTCGACCGAGGGGCCGTCGCCGGAGCCGCAGGCCGACAGGCTGGCGCCTGCGGCAAGCACGGCGGAAACCGAGGCCAGCCGGATGATGAATTCGCGGCGCGGAAGGGAGTGGGACATGGTGAGATCCTTGAATGATCCGGTTGCCCGTTCACGCTCCCATGGTCGCGTGAAACCTCGATGACGACTGCGGTTAACCTACTCCTCATCCACCTCGGGGCACAAGGGCATGTCAGAGCGCTGCGACCACGACCATCATCACGACCACGACCACCCCCGGCCGACCGCCGCCGGCAGCATCGGCATCCCGCGCGTCGGCGCCTTCGACCCGGCGGCGTTCGAGGCGGCCGTCGAAAGCCTGCTGCGCGCCTGCGGGATCTCGCCCGAATCAGTGCACACCGGCAGCACCGCGCGGCGCGTGCGCGAGCTTTGGGAGCGCCGTCTGCTGGGCGGCTACGCGATCGATCCCGCAGCTGCGCTGGGCGAAGGCTTCGCCGATCCGCGCGAGGACATGGTGGTGATCCGCGGCATCGCGGTGCATGGCGTCTGTCCGCACCACCTGGTCCCCTTCCGCGGCGTGGCCCACGTGGCGTACATCCCCGGCGGGCGGCTGCACGGCTTCGGGCGCATTGCGCGCATGGTGGACGCGATCGGCCATCGCTTCACCTACCAGGAGTGGATGACCCGCGACATCGCGGAGGCGCTGGTGACGCACGGGATGGCGAAAGGGGCGGCCTGCGTGATCGACGCAGAGCAGTTGTGCCTGCTGCTCGGCGAGGACCGCCGCGGCGACGAACGTGTTTACACGCAGGCCTTCGCCGGCTGCTTCGGCGACAACGAGCAGTTGCGTCGCGAGTTCGCGCAGGCGATCGGGCCGCGCGCTGGCTGATGCGCCGGCGCATCAGCCTCGCCCTGCTGCCGGCGGGAGCCTGCGCGCTCGCGCTGGGCGGCTGGCACGCCCGTGGCGTGTCCGCTGAACCGATGGCGACGCGGCCCGTCCCATCGAGCGGCGAGGCGCTGCCCGTCGTGGGCCTGGGCTGCTGGATCACCTTCAACGTCGGCGCCGATCCCGGGGCGCTCGCGGCGTGTACCGAGGTGGTGCGCGCGTTCTTCGACGAGGGCGGCCGGCTGATCGACTCCTCGCCCATGTACGGATCGGCGCAGGCGACCATTGGACATGCGCTGGCGCGGCTGGGCATGCCCTCGCCGCTGTTCTCGGCCGACAAGGTGTGGATCGGCGACGCCGCGCGCGGCGCGCCGCAGATCGAAGCCTCGGCGAAGCTGTGGGGCGTGAAGCGCTTCGACCTGATGCAGGTGCACAACCTCTGGTCATGGGAAGATCACCTGCCGCGGCTGTTCGAGATGAAGGCGGCGGGCCGGCTTCGCTACGTCGGCGTCACCACTTCGGAAGGGCGGCGTCACGACGAGATCGAACGGGTGATGCAAACGCGGCCCATCGACTTCGTACAGGTCAGCTACAACCTGCTGGATCGCGAGGTCGAGCGGCGCATCCTGCCGCTGGCAGCGGACCGGGGCATTGCGGTGATCGCGAACCGCCCCTTCCGCGAGGGGGCGCTGCTGCGCCGGCTCTCGCGCCAGCGTCTGCCCGGCTGGGCCGCGGAGATCGGCTGCACGCATTGGGCGCAGGCGGCGCTCAAGTTCATCGTCACGCATCCGGCGGTGACCTGCGCGATTCCGGCCACGACCCGGGTGGACCACCTGCGGCAGAACATGGCTGTCGCGCGCGGGCGCATGCCGGATGCGGCGCTGCGCGCGCGGATGGCGGCCGACGTCGCGGCAATGTGAGACCGGCGTGGACGATTGGCTGAGCTACCGGCCGTCCGACTTCCTGATGTTCTCGCCGCGCGTCTACTGGCGGCTGTTCGAATCGATGAACGAGGCCTGGTGGCCTGCGCAGCCGATCGTCCTGGCCCTGGGCGCGGGCTGCCTCTTGGCGTTGGGACGACCGGGTCCCGGGGGCGCCGGCACTGCGCTGCGCGTGAGCGCCGGTCTCCTCGCCGGCTGCTGGGCGCTGGCCGGCTGGGTCTTCATGCTGGAGCGCTTCGTGCCGGTGAACTGGCCGGCCCGCGGGTATGCCGCGCTGTTCCTGTTGCAGGCCGCGGCCCTGCTGGTACCGGCAGTTGCCGGAAGCCTGCGCCTGGCAGCGGATCGCCTGCGTCGCGGGGCTGCGCTCATGCTCGGGCTCTGGGCGCTCGCGGTTCATCCCTTGCTGGCGGCGGCCGATGGCCGGCCGTGGACGCAGGCCGAGGTCTTCGGCCTGGCGCCCGACCCGACGGCGATCGGCACCCTGGCCTTCCTGCTGGCGGTGCGCGGCGAATCCATGGCCGCCCGCCGATGGCTTCGCGGGCTCTGGCTGCTGCCGCTGGCGTGGTGCGTCCTGAGCGCAATCACTCTCGCGACGATGGGTTCGCCGCAGGCATGGGCGATACTGGCGGCTGCCGTCCTCGCCGCGGCGACGGCGTGGCGACGCTGAACTGCAAGATCCCTTTCCACCGACACTGAGACCGGCCCCGGAATGACTGCGCTGAACGTGCTCGGCACCGAGCTGGTGCCCTGTTCCTACGACCCCCTGACCGGATACCTCCGCGACGGCTGCTGCAGTACCGACGAGCACGATCACGGCACGCATGTGGTCTGCGCGCGGGTGACGCGCGAGTTCCTCGAGTTCTCGCTGGAGCGCGGGAACGACCTGGTCACGCCCCGGCTGGCCTACCGCTTTGCCGGGCTGAAACCGGGAGACCGCTGGTGCCTGTGCGCGCTGCGCTGGAAGGAAGCCTTCGAGGCGGGCGTCGCACCGCCGGTGATCCTGGAGTGCACGCATGCGAGCGCGCTGGAGCACCTGACGCTGGCCCAGCTGCAGTCCTGCGCGTGGTCGCCGGCGCGCTGAGCGGCTGAGGCGCGCCCGCCCAGGACGCTCAGCCGCTCAGCCGCTCACGACCCCCCGCTCACGCAGCGCCTGGATGCCGGCCTCGTCGTAGCCTGCCTCGCGCAGCACCGCAGCGGTGTGCGCGCCGAGCGCCGGCGCGAGCATCGGTCCGACCTTCTGCGCGCCATCCATCGTGAACGGGCTCGACACCGTCAGGCCGGGGCCTTCGGCGAACGGCACCAGTGCGCCGGCTGCGCGCAGCTGCGGGTCGTTCGGGATGTCGTCGAGCGTGCTGATCTCGCTGAAGGTCACGCCCGCTGCGTCGAGCAGCGGGCTCCACTCGGCGCGCGGACGCAGCGCGAAGCGGGCGTCGAGCAGCGCAACGAGCGCCACGCTGTTGGCGCGCCGGGATTCGGGCGTGGCGAAGCGGGGGTCATCCGCGGCCTCGGTGCAGCCGAGCAACTCGAGCAGGGGCCCGAACTGCCGCACCTCGTTGATCGACACCAGGTTCAGCCACTTCCCGTCGCCGCAGCGGTAGGTATTGGTCATTGCATTGGGGCACTGCTCGCGCGGCGCCCGCGGCGGCACCGGCGCCCCGAACAGCCTCGCCTGCACCAGGCAGGCGTTGGCCCACAGTCCGTTGGCCAGCAGCGACGAGCGAACGACCCCGCCGAGCCCGGTGCGCTCGCGCCGGTACAGCGCTGCGGTGATCGCGGCGAACAGCGTCATTGCGCTGGGATGGTCGCCCATGCCGGCCGCCGAGCGCGCCGGCGGCGCCGCGTGGTCCGGCTTCACCAGGTCCATCAGGCCGGAGCGGGCCCAGTACGCGGTGGAGTCGAAGCCGGTCTTGTCGGCCTCGTCGCCCGCCTCTCCGTAGGCGGTGAAGGAGCCGTAGACCAGCCGCGGGTTCAGCGCGCAGACGGTCACATCGTCGATCCCCAGCCGGCGGCGCACCGCCAGCGGCAGGTTGGTGAGGAACACGTCGGCGCCGGCGACGAGCCGATGCAGCACCGCGAGGCCTTCCGGGCGCTTCAGGTCGACCGCAAGGCTGCGCTTGTTGCGGGAGTCCAGCTCCCAGCCGTAGTTGCGGTCGTCAGGTCCGAAGCCCGCGGGGCGGAACAGCTCCCGATAGGGATCGCCTTCGGGCGGTTCCACCTTGATCACGTCGGCGCCGAAGTCGGCAAAGATCGTCGCTGCCGCCGGCGCGGCGATGAAGCTCGCGCAGTCGATCACCTTCAGGCCGTCGAACGGCCGTTGTCCTTCATCCACTGAAATTTCCTCGCTTTGAATGGTTCACCAACGGCAATCGCCACGAGCACGATCCGCATCATGTCGATTCTCTTGAAGGGGGCGGCTCGGGGCTGGCGGGCGCTCGGCCGCCGCCCCAGATCCCGACATAGATGCCGGCGCCGATGATCAGCGCGGCGCCGAGCCAGGTGTAGGCATCGGGGATCTCGGCGAACAGCAGGTAGCCGATCGCCACCGAGCCGATCATCTGCCAGTACTGAAAGGGCGAGACGAAGTTGGCCGGCGCGTAGGTCATCGCGCGGGCCACGCAGTAGTGGCCGAGCCCGCCGAACACGCCCAGGCTGGCCAGCAGCAGCGCGTCGGTCAATGACTCCGGGGTCTTCCAGGAGAAGGGCACGAGCAGGCTCATCAGCACCGCGCCGACCAGCACCGAGTAGACCACCGAGGTCTCCGGGGCGTCGAAGCCCGCGACCCGGCGGGTGAGCACCTGGTAGACCGCATAGCAGCTGGCGCTGCCCAGGATCAGCAGCGATGCCCACTGGAAGACTTCGAAGCCCGGGCGGATCACCACCAGCACGCCGCCGAAGCCGACCAGCACCGCGAGGATGCGCGACAGCGTGACCTTCTCGCCGAGCATGGGGCCCGACAGCAGGACCACGATCAGCGGCGCGGTGAACGAGATCGATGCCGCCTTCGCGATCGGCACGAACTTGATGGCGGAAAAGAACAGGAAGGTGGAGGTGATCAGCATGCAGGAGCGCAGGAACTGCACGCCCGGGCGGCGGGTGCGCAGGATGCGCCAGCCGCGCTGCGGCACGAACAGCGCCAGCACGAAGACCAGGTGGCTCAAGGTGCGGGCCCACACCACCTGCTCCGATGCGTAGTCCTGGCTCATCAGCTTGGCCAGGCCGTTCATCATCGGCAGGAGGCTGCCCGCCATGCACATGAAGAGAATGCCCATCAGCGGCCGGTAGGCCGGGCCGGCGGGCGGGCGGGAGGTCATCGTTCGAGCCGGAATCCCGGATAGCCGGTGCGGGCGACCTCGTCGCAGCGGTCGCGGTAACGGCCGAAGCCGCCGGCGTAAGGCATGAAGGCGCGCGGCTTGCCGGGCACGTTGGCGCCCAGGTACCAGGAGTGCTTCACGTCCGCCAGCAGCGTGGCCTTCGCTGCGGCCTCCACCTCGAGCTGCCAGCGCCCGGCCGCCTCCTCGGTGGGCTCGATGCGGGCGATGCCCTGCTCGTGCATGTGGCGGATGCAGGCGGTGATCCAGTCCACGTGCTGCTCGATCTGCGGCGGCAGGTTGCACAGCACCGAGGGACTGCCGGGCCCGGTGATCGTGAACAGGTTCGGATAGCCCGGCACCTGGAGGCCGAGGTAGGTGCGCGGGCCCGCGCTCCAGTCCTCGCGCAGCGAGCGTCCGCCGCGGCCGCGGATGTCCATCTTCAGCAGCGAGCCGGTCATCGCGTCGAAACCGGTGGCGAAGACGATGATGTCGAGTTCGTGCTCGCCCGCGGCGGTGCGGATCCCGGTCGGGGTGATGCGCTCGATCGGCGTGGCGCGCAGGTTGACGAGCTCGACGTTGTCGCGGTTGAAGGTCTCGAAGTAGCCCGAGTCCACCGGCGGCCGCTTCGACGCGAAGGGGTGGTCGATGTCGGAGAGGATGCGCGCCTTCCCGGGGTCCTTCACGATCTCCAGGATCTTTGCACGGATGAACTCCGCGGCGGTGTCGTTGGCCGCCCTGTCCTGGAGCAGGTCGCGGAACACCGCCCGGAATTCGAGGCCCCCCTTGGCCCAGGCCGCCTCGTACAGGGCGTGCCGCTCGTCCTCGCCGACCGACAGCGCGGAGCGGTCCGCCACCCGGAACGGATGACCGTTCGCATTGGTGTTCATCACGTAGCGGATGTCGTCCGCGCGGGCCTTCGCGTACCGCTTGAACTCTGGAGTGAGCGGGCCGTTGCGCGCCGGGATGCTGTAGTTGGCAGTGCGCTGGAACACCGTCAGGTGCGCCGCCTGCTCCGCGATCACGGGGATGGCCTGGATGCCGGTGGAGCCGGTGCCGATCACGCCGACGCGCTTGCCGGCGAAGTCGACGCCTTCGTGCGGCCACTGGCCGGTGTGATACCAGGCGCCGCGGAAGTCCTCGAGGCCGGGAATCCGAGGGATGTTCGCAGCCGACAGGCAGCCGACTGCGGTGATCAGCCAGCGCGCGACGAAGGTTTCGCCGGATTCCGTGCGCACGTGCCAGAGGTCGTCGGTGTCGTGGTAGTGCGCTTCGTTGATGCGGGTGTCGAGCTGGATGTCGCGGCGCAGGTCGAAGCGGTCGGCGACGTGGTTCAGGTAGCGCAGGATCTCGGGCTGCTGCGGGTAGCGCTCGGTCCACTCCCACTCCTGCACCAGCTCCTTCGAGAAGTAGTACATGTACGAGTGGCTCTCGGAATCGCAGCGCGCCCCGGGGTAGCGGTTCCAGAACCACGTGCCGCCCACGCCCGAGCCGGCCTCCAGCACCCTGACCGACAGCCCGAGCGTGTCGCGCAGCCGCAGCAGCTGGTACATGCCGGCGAAGCCGGCGCCGATCACGATGGCGTCGTAGGCTCGAGGGGAGGCGCTGGGGGTCATCGGGTCGGGTCTCCTTGTGGGCGCGGGCGAGTGCTTCCCGTCTGCGCCCTAGTCTGAGCAAGTTCCGGCCAAAGATAAACCGCGCCGGCGTCCGGAATCCCGCGATCCTGCGAGGACGCGCGGCGTGCCCGGGGATAGGATTGAACGCATGATCTCCGGCCGCTCCGCCGCTCCGTTCCATGACGCCTGCTGACCGGGCGCGGCTCGGCCTGGCGATCGTCTTCCTCGGCGTGCTGGTCGGGCCGCTGGACACCACCGTCAATACCGCCTTCCCGGTCATCACCGAGGCCTTCTCGCTGCCGCTGCGCGACATCCAGTGGGTGGTGATCCCCTTCGTGGTGGCGCAGTCGGCCGCCTCGCTGGTTTTCGGCCACCTCGGGGACCGCCTGGGCCATCGCCGGGTCTTCGCCCTCGGGCTGGCGGCCAGCGCGCTCGCGCACGCGGCGGCGGCGATGGCGCCGGACTATCCGACGCTGGTGGCGATGCGCGGGCTGCAGGGCGCCGCGGTGGGCATTGCCGTGGCCTGCGCGCCGGCGCTGGCCACGCTGCTCTTCCCCGCGGAGCGCAAGGCCGCGGTGCTGGCGCTGTACGCCGCGGTGTTCAGCCTGGGGATGGCGCTGGGCCCCTGGCTGGGCGGCCTGCTGCTGGCGGCCGGCTGGCCGGCGGTGTTCTGGTTCCGCGTGCCCCTTTCGCTGCTTGCGCTGGCGCTGATGCCGCTGATGCCGCAGGGGTCGCTGATGCCGCAGCGAACGGCGGGGCGAGCCGCCTTCGACTGGCCGGGAGCCCTGGGGCTGCCCGCGGTGTTCGCCTGCCTCGCGCTCGGGATCGCCGAGTCGACCCGGCCGGGCGCCGGCGCGAGCGGACCGCTGCTGCTGCTGCTGGGCCTCGCGGGCGGCGTCCTCTTCGCGCGCCACGAATCCCGCGCCGCCCACCCGGTACTGCGCATGGCGCCGTTCCGATCGCTGCGTTTCTCCGGCCTGCAGGCGGCGTCCGTGGCGGTGAGCTTCGCGTGCTTCGCCAACCTGCTGCTGCTGCCCTACGTGCTGACGCGCGAGGCAGGCCTGTCGATCGCGGTGACCGGGCTGCTGCTGTCCGCCTATCCGGCAGGATCGGTGGTCGGGAGCCTGCTCTTCGGGCGCGTGGCGCGCCGCTGGCCGGCCCACCGCGCGATGGCCATCGGGCTGGGGGTGGCGTCGGGCGGGCTGCTGCTCCTTGCGGGGCTGCTGAGCTGGTGGCCGCTTCCCTCGCTGATGGTCGTCGGGATGCTGGCGAGCGGCATCGGCCAGGGGGTCTTCGGCGTGGGCTACATGGATGCGACCACCTCGATGCTGCCGGTCGAGGAGCGCGGCGTGGCCGGCAGCCTGGTCAACGTGACGCGGCTGCTGGGCGTGGTGCTGGGCGCCACGCTGATCGGCTGGCTGCAGGGTCAGACAGGGCATTCCGGCGCCAGCTTCGGCATCGTCGGCGGTGGGCTGGCCGTTTTCGCGCTCGCGTTCGGGCGGCTGCTGCGAGGCGGCCGCTAGAATCCACGCTCCCACAAACGAGGAGAACGGCATGGGTGTTGCAGTCACGAAGAAGGCGATCGACCTGGGTATCGTCACCACCAACGGCGACGCGATGCTCGCGTTCTACCGCGACGTCGTCGGGCTCAGCTACCAGGAGGCGACGCCGATGCCTGGCGGCAGCGGCACCATGCACCGCATGCTCTGCGGCGACAGCCTGATCAAGCTGGTGGTCGTTCCCAAGGTGGCCGCGCCCGCGGCGCCCGGCGGCATTCCCGGCGCCAACGGCTATCGCTACTGGACGATCACCGTGAGCAACCTGACCGAGGTGGTGGAGGCCTGCGCCAAGGCCGGCGCCAAGGTGATCATCGCCGACAAGGAAGTGCGCCCCGGCGTGCGCATCGGCATGGTCACCGACCCGGACGGCAACTGGGTGGAGTTCCTGCAGGCGGGCTGAGGCTTGCAGCGCCGGGGCCGTCGCCGGGCCCCGGCGGGCTGACCGCCGACCCGCGGCGATCCGGGCGCCCTCAGGCCGGCGGCGAGTCCGTCGGCCGCGTGTCCTTCTCGAAGGGATACAGCGGCTTGGGCCTGCGCCGGTAGTCGAACAGCGCGATGTCCGAGGCGGTCACGCCGAGCCCCTGGCATTCGACGATGTGCCGCGCGATCGGCTCGAAGCCGGCCCGGAAGTGCTGGCGGGACTTGATCAGCACGTAGCGCTTTCGGCGCGGGTCGATGCCGCAATGGGTGAACACGCCGAGGTCGTGCGGCTCGACGCGGCCCTCCGACACCACCACCTGCACGCGCCCGGTGTCGAGCACCGCGGTTCGGCCCATGCGGATGCGCGCCCCGGTGGCCATCGGCCCGGTGACGACGAACTCGCCGTCGGTGATCGCTCGCACCTTCCCGGAAAGCGCCATCGGCCGGCCCTTCAGGTTCAGCGCCGGCATGTCGATGCGACCGCCGACGTCGATGCTGACGTTCGCGCCGATGCCGGCCTCGATCATCTTTGCCACCGCCTGCGGATCGCAGAAGGGGCCGGCGACGACGTCGTCGAGCTGCTGGCGCACCACCTCCTCGAGCACGCTCATCACGTCCTGGGTGCCTCCGGAGGCGGTGTTGTCGCCGTGGTCGACGAGGATGACCGGCCCCTCGGTCATTGCACGGGCGCGGGCGATCGAGTCCGCCAGCGGCTCGCCGCGGTACATGAAGTCGGCGCGCCGCTCCCAGGCCTGGTCCAGCAGGCTGTCGAGAAGGCCCTGGGCCTGCTCTCGCGCACCGTCGCGCGCGGCGTTGTAGACGATCACCCCGGACAGCCCGAGGTGCGGGATGTCCGCCTGCGGGAAGCCGCCGAACACCGAGGCATTGAGCACCTCGCCGCCGGCTTCGGCGAGGATCGCGCGGTCCATGACGTCCTTCATCGGATTGCGCGAGGGGGTGTGCGAGAGGGTGCTGCTGAGGATCGGGATGCGGCCCCAGGTCATCGCGGGCCTGGACGGGCCGTCGAGCGCGCGCAGCAGCGTGCGGCCGGCGCGCTCGCCGGTCAGCCGCATGTCGATGTGCGGATAGGTGCGGTAGCCGGTGATGACCGTGGCGTTGTCCACCATCCGGTTCGTCATCTGCGCGTGGAAGTCCAGCGCCACCGCCACCGGCAGTCCGGGCGCCAGCGCGCGGATGCGGGCGAGCAGCTCGCCCTCGCCGTCGTCCAGGTGCTCGCAGACCATGGCGCCGTGCAGGTCGAGCATCACCGCATCGCAGCCCTTGCGCACCTCGTCGAGGATCGCCCCGGCCATCGCCTCGTAGGCCTCCCGCGTCACCAGCCCGGAGGGGTTCGCATTGGCGGCCAGCGGCACGCTGAACTCGGCGCCAGCCTCTCTCGCGACGCCGATGAAGCCGCCGATTCCGTAGTTGGTGTCTGCGAGCTCGGCGACTGCCTGCTCGCCGCGCAGCGGACCGCCCGGGCCGAAGGAGGTGATCGGGGTGGGCAGCGGGGAGAAGGTGTTGGTCTCGTGCAGCATCGAGGCGATGACGAACTTGCGGCGCATGCTCATGGTCTCCGTGTGGCGCTGGATCGCAGCGCGTTGGTGTCAGTGCGGGGCGCCCGCCTGCGCGGCGTCGAGCCGTGAGGAGGTCGGCACGGCGCGAGCGGCAGAGAGGAACTTCGCCTCGTACTCGGCCGCGGCAAGCGGCGGGCTGACCAGGTATCCCTGGATTGCATCGCAGCCCAGTTGCTCGAGGAAGGCGCGTTGCGCCTCGTTCTCCACGCCTTCGGCGACCACGCGCAGTCCGAGACTGTGGGCCAGGCCGACGATGGTCGTCGTCAGCTGGCGGTCGGCCTGGTCCTCCGGAAGGTCGCGCACGAAGCTGCGATCGATCTTCAGTTTCGTGATGGGCAGGCTCTTCAGGCGCGCGAGCGACGAGTAACCGGTGCCGAAGTCGTCAATTGCGATCCGCATGCCATGGTCGCGCAGCCGATCGAGGAGGTCCTTCGCTGCAGCTCCCTGTTCCATCAGGCCCGATTCGGTCACCTCCAGCTCCAGCCTGTCGGGCAGGATGCCGCTCTCCTCGAGGCAGGTCAGCAACTGCTCGACGATTCCCTCCTGGCGCAGCTCCGCGGGCGAAAGGTTGACTGCAACGAAGCCCGGATCCAAGCCGGCGTCGAGCCAGGCGCGAAGCTGGCGGCAGGCCTTCGCCTGCACCAGCCTGCCGAGATCGAGGATCATGCCGTTTTCCTCCATCACCGGGATGAACTCCGCAGGCCCGATCGGTTCGCGGCCGTCGGGCGCGAGCCGGACCAGCGCTTCCGCGCCGATGACCTGGCCGCTCGACAACTCCACGAGCGGCTGATAGTGCAAAGTGAATCCCTCCGTCTCCAGGGCGCGGGCGAGGCGGCGCTCCAGGGAAACCCGCCTGGCGGCTAGCGAGTAGAGCTCCTGCGAACTGAACGCGAATCCTGGCAGGCCAGAACGCTTGACCTCGCGGATCCCGATGTCGGCGCCGCGCAGCAGTTCTACGGCGCTGTTGCCGTCAAGCGATCCGATCGCGATGCCTATCTTGACCTGCAGGGAGACCTGGTCATCGCCCAGCTGGAACGGGGCCCGGAAGGCGTCGCCGATGTCGGTCGCGAGGCGCGCCAGCTGCATCTCGTCGACGGGCTCCATTTCGACCACCACGAATTCGTCGCCGCTGAGGTGGCCGATCCGTCCGTGCCCGGCGTGCTGGGGCAGCGCGAACTGAAGGCGCGCCGCGACCTGGCGCAGGAGCTCGTCGCCCTGCTTGCGGCCGAGTGCATCGTTGATCCTCTGGAAGCGGTCGATGTCGAGAAGGAGCACGGCCACAGCGTGCGTTCGTCCCCGGTCCTTCTCGAGGGCGGCGTCGATCGCACGGCTCACCGACGTTGCATTCGGAAGACCCGTGAGCCGGTCGATCCGCAACATGTGGTCGATGCTTTCCTCGGCCTCCTTCACCCGGCTCAGGTCGCTCACCGCCACCACGAAATGCGCGGTTCTGCCTGCGGCGTCAGGCACCCGGTTGATGGACATGAACACTGGCAGCGTTACGCCGGGCTTGCTCGTGTGGCGCATCTCGCCCCGCCAGCCGCCCTCGGCATCCAGACGAGAGGACAGCATCGGGTAGAAGGCCTCTCCTTCATGGGCGAAGCCAAGCTCCTCCGCTGTTCGGCCGACGAGCTCGCGCTCTTCGTAGCCGGTCATGTCGGTGAAGGCGCGGTTTGCGATGAGGATGCGACCTTCCGGGTCCGTGACCAGGATGCCTTCGCTCGAGTTCTCCATCGCTGCCGCGAGAAGCGAGCTGCGCTGCTGCGCCGCCACCTCTGCGGTCACGTCGAAGATCAGGCACACCAGACGCTCGGCGTCCCCCAATGCCACGATCCGAGCTTCGAAGGTCCGCTCCCCGCCACCAACCGCAAGGCGATAGCTGGTCACGACGGGCTCGTTCAGCTCGACGGCTTCGTCGATCGCATCGAGGATCCGCGCGGCAGCCGGACCAGGCAGGATCTCGTCGATTCGTCTGCCGACGATCTCGCTCCGAGGGATCAGGAGGTTGGCCTCCGCCTGCCCATAGATGGCGAGGTAGCGTCCATCCCGGCTGCACATGAAGCCCAGGCCAGGGAGGCTCTTCGCAAAAGCTGCCAGGCGCGCTTCGCTCTCCTGCAGGGCAGCCACTCCCGCCTCGCGCCGTGCGCGGACAGCAACGAGCAGGCTGTGGATCGCTATCGAGAGCCCTCCGGCCACCAGCACCATCGCTGCCGCGAGGAGGCGCTGGTTCCTGATCCGGCGCCCGAGTTCTTCGAACAGCAGGAGTTCGACGGTGGAGGCGGATCGGTCCACCTCCTGGACAGCGCGCCTGACCCAGACGTGGCTCAGCGCATCGGGCGCGCTCAGCCAGCGGCGCAAGGTGGCCGCGGCCAGTTCCATCTCGTCGTTGTATGCGGCCAGGTCGCCGTTCGCCGACGGCGCCAGCCAAGGCGTGGCTTCGAAGCCGCCGATGGCGCCGTACCCGTCCCGCAGGCCCCGGCTCGCGTTCAGGGCTCGCTGCAGGCTGGCCTCGAAGAGGGCGATGCTGTGGTCGGACGGTGCGCTCCGGTAGCGCTCCAGGTGCATCGCCGCCACCGCCATCATCCGTCGCGACTCCTGGAGGCGGTCCTGGGCGGTGATCGCGTCGCGCAGTGCATCGTCCCAGCGGTGTGCCGAGTACGACATGATCGACATCACCGCAACGGCAAACGCCACCACCGCAACCCTGACGGTGAAGCCATCTTCCAGCCAACGGGGCCACCATCGCTTCATCGGGATGGTCTCTCCTCAGGCACATTATGGTCGGGCACGCCGAAACGCTTCAGCAGTTCGCGGTGCTGCCCGGTCCCGACGATGGCCTCCAGGGAGCGGTTCAGCGTCGCGAGAAGCTCGTCATCGCCAAGCCGTACCGCGAAGGCCGTGTAGGTTTCCAGGCCGCCCTCTGGGTCTCGGGGAACGGCGACCAGTTCGGCCTCCTGGATCGTCCCGGCGCGCTGCAACCGCTCGAGCGTCAGGTAGCTCAGCGCCAGGGTGTCGATTTCGCCTCGGTTCAGGGCCGAACCGGCACTCGTCACGTCGGGAAAAATCATGATGCGATGTTCGGGGACGCCCGCGCGCAGCGCCGAATCGTGTTCGACCGACCCGGCCACAACGCCCAGCCGGAGAGCCGGGTCCGCGGCGATTCCGTGCAGCGAACGTGCGCCAACCTCGAGGCCCGGACGGATCGCGAGGCCGCCCGAGACACGCAACGTGGGGAGAGAGAATGCCGCGAGCTGCCGGCGCTCCTTCGTGTCGAGCATCCCTGCGCAGATGATGTCGATGCGGCCGGTGCGAAGCTCGTTCAGCAACGACGCGAAGTCGGCATGCACCCACTCGATGTGGTCGATTCCGGCTGATTCCAGGGCGAGCCGCAGCAGCTCCGGCTCGGTGCCGGTGACGACCCGGCCGGCATCCAGTCCGGTGAAGGGCGATTCGAGCGCGTAGCCCACCCGCACCGGCTGGCCGCGCGCGTAACGGTCGAGGGTTTCGCCCGCGCTCCAGCTTGCGATATCGATCGCGAGCAGGATGGAGACCAGGAGGATCGCCAGGGGGGCGGCGAGATTCTCGAGCTTCCTCATCATGTCCTTGATTCGGGCGGGGGCCGGAGCACCGATGTGCCGGCTCCCGGCGAGGCGGTGCCGGGTCAGCGATTCTAGTCGCGTGAAGCGATGTTACTTGCCGAGGCCGCTTCCCGCCGCGCTTCCCGGCGGCGCGGACCGCATCGCCCGCTGCGCGGTGCTCGCGTGCTCGATGATCCTGGCTTAACGGAACCCGGGCGCGATGGCGCGGACCCGGGGAAAGCTCCGCCGTCCGGTCAAGGTGGCAGAATCGTCCGGCACCACCACCATCACAAGCACGAGGAGACACGAATGAAGGCAGCCGTCCTGCACGCCCCCAACCAGCCGCTCACGATCGAGGACGTCCAGATCGACAAGCCCGGCCCGCGCGAGGTGCTCATCCGCACGGCCGTCGCCGGGCTCTGTCACAGCGACCTGCACTTCATCGAGGGGAAGTATCCCTGGCCGGTGCCCGCGGTGCTGGGCCACGAGTCCGCGGGAGTGGTGGAGGCGGTGGGCTCGGACGTCACCTACGTCAAGCCCGGCGACCATGTCATCACCTGCCTGTCGGTGTTCTGCGGTCACTGCGAGCACTGCCTCACCGGCCACATGTCGATCTGCCAGACCCCCGAGGTCAAGCAGCCGCCGGGGCAGGCCGAGCGCCTGCACTGGAAGGGGCAGAAGCTCAACCAGTTCCTGAACCTGTCGTCCTTCGCCGAGCAGATGCTGGTGCACGAGCACGCGCTGGTGAAGGTGCGCGAGGACATGCCGATGGACCTCGCGGCGCTGATCGGTTGCGGGGTCATCACCGGCTACGGCGCGGTGGTGCACACCGCCAAGGTGTCGCCGGGCGAGACCGTGGCCGTGATCGGCTGCGGCGGTATCGGGCTGTCGGCAATCAACGGCGCGGCGATCGCCGGCGCGGGTCGCATCATCGCGGTGGACCGCGATCCGGTGAAGCTCGAGATGGCCAGGGCCTTCGGCGCCACCGACGTGGTCGACGCCTCCGCGGGCGACCCCGCGGCCCAGGTGCTGGAGCTCACTTCGGGCGGGGTCCACTACGCATTCGAGTGCGTGGGGCTCAAGCAGACGGTGGAGCAGTCCTTCGGCATGCTCCGTCCCGGCGGCACCGCCACCATCATCGGCATGGTGCCCTTCGGCACCAAGGTGGAACTGCACGGGGCCGACTTCCTGCGCGAACGGCGCATCCAGGGTTCGGCGATGGGCTCGAACCGCTTCCGTGTCGACATGCCGCGGCTGGTGGATTTCTACCTGCAGGGCAAGCTCCATCTCGACCGGATGGTCTCCGGCCGCATGCCGCTCGAGCGCATCAACGAGGGCTTCGAGGAGATGAAGAAGGGCGGCATCGCGCGGAACGTGATCGTCTTCGACTGAAGGCCCTGGCCGCCATGCCCGACGCAACCCACCTCACCAGGCGGATCAATCAGGACGTGCTCGGGTCGCTGGACTTCAGCGACACCGAAGACTTCGAGGACGCGATGCGCGGCTTCGCGGGCACGGTGCCGCGGGGCGAGGTGCTCAACGCGAAGGGCAGGCCGGTCTGGTCGATGGAGCCCTACGACTTCCTGGAGGGCGAGGGTGCGCCTGCCAGCGTCAACCCCAGCCTGTGGCGGCAGGCGCGCCTGAACCGGCTGCACGGGCTGTTCCAGGTCTGCGACCGCATCTGGCAGGTGCGCGGCCTGGACCTCGCCAACGTCACGTTCATCGAGGGCGACTCTGGGCTGATCGTGATCGATCCGCTGACCTTCGTGGAGTCGGCGCAGGCTGCGCTGGAGCTGTACCACGCGCATCGCCCGCGCCGACCGGTGGTCGCGGTGATCTACAGCCACAGCCACACCGACCACTACGGCGGCGTGCTCGGCGTGATCAGCGAAGCGCAGGTGGCCGCCGGGGAGGTCGAGGTGATCGCGCCCTGCGGCTTCATGCAGGCGGCGGTCTCCGAGAACGTGCTGGCCGGCGTGCCGATGCGCAGGCGCGCGCAGTTCCAGTTCGGCAACACGCTGGCGCCGGGCGTGCAGTCGCACGTGGACTCCGGCCTGGGCAAGGGCATCGGGCGCGGCACCACCTCGCTGGTGCCGCCCACCCGCACCATCGACGCGCCGCGCGAGCGGCACGTCATCGACGGCGTCGAGATCGTCTTCCAGCTCACGCCCGACAGCGAGGCGCCTGCGGAGATGCATTTCTTCTTCCCGCAGTTGAGGGCGCTGAACCTCGCCGAGAACGCCACCCACAACATGCACAATCTCTGCCCGCTGCGCGGGGCGCAGGCGCGTGACGCGCTGGCGTGGTCCAAGTACCTGAACGAGGCGCTCGAGGAGTTCGTGCCTCAGTCGGACGTGGTGTTCGCGCAGCATCACTGGCCGGTATGGGGACGCGAGCGCATCGAGCGCTACGTGTCCGAGCAGCGCGATCTGTACCGCTTCCTGCACGACCAGACGCTGCGGCTGATGTCGCACGGCCTCACGCCGCGCGAGATCGCCGAGACGCTGTTCATGCCCACCGGGCTGTCGAAGCGCTGGCACGCGCGGGGCTATTACGGAGCGGTCGGGCACAACGTCAAGGCGATCTATCAGCGCTACCTCGGCTGGTACGACGGCAACCCGGCCTCGCTCAACCCGCTGCCGCCGCAGCCCGCCGGCCTGAAGTACGTCGAGTACATGGGCGGCGCCGCGGCGATCATGGAGCGCGCGCGGGCGGACTTCGCGCGCGGCGACTACCGGTGGGTGGTCCAGGTGCTCGACCATCTGGTCTTCGCGCAGCCCGATCATCGCGAGGCGCGGTCGCTGGCGGCCGACGCGATGGAGCAGCTCGGCTACCAGAGCGAATCTGCGACCTGGCGCAACGCCTACCTGCTCGGCGCGCGCGAGCTGCGCGAGGGGGTTCGCCGCCTGCAGAGCGGCGGGGGCGGAGCGCTGAACGCCAACGTCGTGTCGGTGCTGCCGATGGAGATGTTCTTCGACTTCCTGGCGATCCGCGTCGACGGCATCCGCGCGCAGGATCTCGTGGTGCGCCTGGACTGGGTGATGCCGGACGTGGGGGAGGCCTGGCGCCTGACGCTGGTCAATGGCGTGCTCAACCACTCCAGGGGCAGCCATGGCGCACGGGCCGACGCCACGGTGCGGGTCGATCGTTCGACGCTGGTGCGCATGCTCCACGAGGGCAGGAGCCTGGCGCAGGGTCTGGCCGAGGGGCTGCTGCCGGTGGAGGGCGCGCGCGAGCGCTTCGAGGCCTTCCTCGGGGTGCTGGAGGAATTCGACCCGAATTTCAACGTCGTGGAGCCGTGACCGCGTCGCGCTTCTTGAGCTCGCGCAGGTCGCAGGCGTCCGGCCGCCGGGTCGGATCCTCGCCCTCGGGGAAGATCTTGCTCTTCTGAACCTTCTGCGTGCCGGTGGTGGGCAGCGCGTCGAGGAACACCACCCATCCCGGCGCCTTGAAGTAGGCGAGCCGCTGCATGCACCAGTCGAAGAGCTCGCGGGCCAGCGCGGCGTCGGCCTCGACGCCCGGCATCGGCACCACGCAGGCCATCACCTCCTCGTCGCGCAGCGCATCGGGCACGGCGATCACCGCCACCTGCGCCACCCGCTCGTGCGCCTGGAGCACCGCCTCGATCTCGGCGGCCGCGATGTTCTCGCCGGAGCGCCGGATGATGTTCTTCTTGCGATCGACGAAGTACAGCATCCCGGAAGCGTCCTGGCGCACCACGTCGCCGGTGTGGAACCATCCTCCGCGCCAGGCCTCTTCGGTGGCCTCGGGGTTCTTCAGGTAGCCGGAGAAAAAGCCGCGGCGCGGGTCGTCATGATGCCGGCGCACCGTCAGCTCGCCCTCGGTGTCGCGGGGAAGCTCGCGATCCTGGTCGTCGACCACCCGGGCCAGCATGTCGCCGGTCGGCCGGCCGAAGGCCCGCGTGTCGATGTGACGCGGCTCCTCGGCGGCAATGAAGCCGCCGCCGGTCTCGGTCATGCCCCACAGCTCGAGCAGGGGAAAGCCGAAGCGTTCCTCGAAGGCTCCGTGCAGCTGGGGCTCGACGCCTGCGCCCACCGCGAAGCGCACGCCGTGGCGGCGCTCGTCGGGATGGGCTGGCTGCTTGAGCAGGATCGGCGGGATGACGCCAAGGTAGTGGACGATGGTGGTGCCGGTTTCGACGAGTTCGGACCAGAAGGTCCGCGGATGGAAGCGGTCGGGCATCACCACGCAGTTGCCGGACAGCATCATCCCCATGAACGAAAAGATGCCTGCGTTCATGTGGAACAGAGGCAGGGGGTTGTAGGTGCGCTCCCGGGCCTCGCGGATCGCGGCCATCGCCCCGTAGTTCAGGTAGGTCTCGCCCACCGCGAAGTGGTAGTCGTTGCTCAGCATGCAGCCCTTGGGCCGCGCGGTGGTGCCGGAGGTGTAGAGCAGCGCGGCCTCGGCGGCCCGGCCAGGCCGGCCCGGCATCGCGGCGGAGCGCGCAGGCGGCAGCTGCGCGGGCAGCGGCTCCACGCAGGCCACCGGCGGCGTCTTGGCGGCCTGGCGCGCCACCTCGCCGAGATCGCGCACCCGGGACGCCACCGCCACCACCAGTTGCGCCTCGGAATGGTCGAGCAGGTAGAGGACCTCGTCGGCCCGGTAATCGGGGTTGATCGGCACGATCGACGCGCCCAGCGCATTGAGCGCGAGCAAGTGCAGGAAGTGGTCGGGACGGTTCTCCAGCAGCATCGCCACGCGGTGGCCATGGCCGTAGCCGGCCTGCGCGTAGAGCGCCTGCAGCGCGCCGACCCGCTCGGCCACCTCGCGATAAGAGAGCGTCAGACCGTCGGGCAGCCAGGCCCGCTCGGCCGAGCGCGGCACCATCATCATCGGCTGGTCCGGCCAGCGCCGTACCGAGGCCTCGAAGGCCTCGTGGACCGTCGTCGGGTTCATCGTCTCTCCGTTGTCATCGTCTCGTCTGAATCGTCTCAAGATACCGGATGGCGTTCGCGAGGCTGCTTCGGCGCGCCCGGCCGGGTCACCAGCTGCGGCACGTGTTTGCGGATCGCCGCGTCGCAGACCGCATACCCCCAGTTGATCAGGCGGTCCTGCTCCGCGTCGCTGAAGCGGTTCAGGCGCGTGCGGATCTGCGCCATCTCGTGGCTGGTGCGGGCGCTGACCGGAATCGCGTCGGCCAGGCCGTAGTTCGCGATCTCGGTGTCGATGCCCCAGTAGGCGCCTTTCGCGTCGCCGTGCTGGTGCTGGAAGGCATCGATCAGCATGCGCTTGCGCAGCGCCAGTGCCTGGTTCAGGCCGATGTCGCGAATGCGGCCGAGCTGGTCGGCCAGGTAGCCGCCGGCGGCGGGGTCGAAATCGAAGGGCTTGCCCGCGTCGCTCGCCAGCACGGTCTCGTAGCGGCCCCACACGGTCTCCAGGCCGAGGTTGTCGTAGACGCCGCCGTCGGCGAGATGCTGGCGCCGGCGGTAGTCCTCGTCGTCCCAGAGGTTCGCCCCCTTCGTCTTCTTGAACCGGGACGGATCGGATTCGACGACGATCGGGGCGAGCACCGGCGGAAAGGCGCTCGAGCATCCCACTGCGAACGCGACGTCGAAGTCGTGCTCCTCCATGAGCCCGATCCGGTAGTCGCCGCAGTAGGGCTTGGAGAAGCGAAAAGTCACGCCGGTTGCGTAGTTGGTCGAGTTGAAGACGAAGCGCGGGCCCTGGTCGCCGAGCTCGCGCAGCTTCACGCCCAGCGCGAGGCGCTTGCGGTAGCAGCGGATCAGCTCCTCGCCAGCGGTGCGGAACGGGTTGATCGCGCCGCCGAGCACGACGCCGACATCGACCGTCTCGCTGGTGAAGGCGCGCAGCGGCTCGATCACCGCGTCCTCCAGGTTGCCGATGAAGCCGTCGTGCGGGTCGATCTGCAGCGACGGCCAGCGCGTGGCGAGGACCCCTGCCACGATCGAGCCGCCGGACACGCTGGAGACGCGCGCCAGCTTCGACAGGATGCCGAGCTGGTTCAGGCGGATCAGCGTGCCGCAATGGAACAGCACCGCACGGAAGCCTCCGCCCGACAGGGCGAGGCCGACGCCGGGCTGACGTGGTTCGGATCCGAAGGGCATGATGGTCTCCTCGTCCAGGTTGCGCATGGGGTGCGCTTGGGTGCGCTTTGGGTGCGCTTTGGGTGCGCTTGGGCGCGCCACGCGGCGGCGCGGTCAGGCTTCCAGCCGGATCTCCTCGTAGAGGCGATCCGGCGGCAGCGTGTGGGTGCTGTGCAGCTCGCTGCTCGCCGAGAGTTCCGACAGCAGCGTTGCGCGCGGAACCTCGGTGCGCGCCCCCACGCTGCCATGCTTTCCGGGCAGCGTCGAGAGCAGCGTCTTCAGGCGGCCGGGCGTCTTCCGGTTTCCCCTTCTCGCGAACTGCGCGTAGAGGCTGCGCGGGGTGGCGTTCAGGCTGCCGTGGTGGCCGACCTTGTACAGGCCGACATCCTCGAGCAGCGCCCGGTACTTCGGGTTGGACAGCGCGTACTGCCAGCTCTCGATCTGCGCGTCGCCCGGAAACAGCAGCTTCCCCGCGGGCGTCTCGAACAGCAGGATCAGGCTGGTGTTGTTCATCTGCCGGTCGAGAGTGCGGACGATCTCGAGCGTCTGTTCCGCCTCGGCGTTCTGCAGCCGCCACGCGAGCCAGCGCGCCGACATCGGCAGCTTGCTCGCGCGGCGCGCCACGAATTCGGGAAACAGCGGTTCGCGTTCGCCGGGCGCCAGGGCCTGGTCTGAGAAGCGGCGCAGCTGCAGCCGCCACCAGGCGGACGGGCCGGAATCCAGCTGCCAGTACTCCTCGGGGTCGCGCGAGCGCTGGCGGCGGATCGCCTCGGTCTGCCGCAGCGTGGGCGGGCCCAGCACGTGCGTCCGGACGCCCGGCAGGATCGCTCCCAGCCCGGACGGGCCGCCGTGCCACGTGTGGACCAGCCTGGGCGCCATCGTGGCGAGGTTACGCACCGCGGATGCGTTCGCCAGGTTGTCCTCGCCGATGAAGCGCAGCTGCGCGGCCACCGCCTTCGGGAAGTCCCCGGGCCGCCGGTCCAGCAGCTCCACGGCGTGCCTGGCGACCTCCTGCATGTCCCGCAAGGACCTGGCGCGCGCCTGCAGTGCGCTGCGCGAGCCGAGCGTCGGGCTCAGCGCGCCGGGATCGAGGTCCAGCTGCTCCGTCCAGGGCTGGATCACCACGCGCGGCTGCAGGCTGCGGATCAGGTCGCCCGGGCCCTTGCCGTCGCTGCGCGTGGCAAAGCCGCTGATGTGGTCGGCGTGCCGGTGGGTGGCGACCACCGCATCGAGGCGCCCCGAGCACTTCTCGGCGATGTCGCTGGCGATCGCCGACAGGCGGCTGGCGGCAGCCTGCTTCGGCAGGCCCGTGGTGCCGAAGTCGATCAGGACATGGCGGTTGCTGCCCGGGTACTCGAAGCGCAGCAGGAAGCAGTCGCCGAAGCCGACCTGGTAGGCGAAGATCGTCACCGCGACGGGGGCCCGCCTGGTCGCCATCGTCCCTCCTCAGCCGCCGGCGCGCCGGCGGTGGATTGCCGCGAACTGCCCGCGCGCATCCCTGGGCTGGTCCAGCAGGCCGTTCTCCCACAGCCAGGCCAGGCGCGCCGACTGCCGCGGCCCGTCGTCCAGCCGATGCTCGACGTGGTATTTGATGCGGCCGTACTGGTCGAACACCAGCGTGCCCCCGCCGTAGGCGGTGATCCGCTGCGTGCTGGGCATGCCCTCCGGGCGCTCGATGCCGAGCGCAGTGCGCGCCTCGGCGCCGAAGATGGAGGCCACCTGGACGTACTCGCAGATCGTCTCGCGCAGCTGGAACCCGTCCGGTCCCTGGCGGCTGCTGCGCCGAACCGAGGCGATCCGCATGTAGCCGCGGTCGTCGATCCGCAGCACCCGCCGGTTCTCCCACAGGAAGCGGAACACCTCCTGGGGATCGTGCAGCATCGATTCGTAGTTGGTCCGCGTGTAGACGATGGCCTCGTTGCCCGCGAAGGGCAGCCAGCAGCCGGTGGCAGGATCGGTGCCGGCGGCGGGGACGTCGATGCCGTAGGCCTGGAAGGTGCTGCGGACCACCGGCCGGTAGCCGTACTTCGAGTCGTCCGGCACGGTCTCGGTGTCGACCGTGAGCAACGCGGCGAGGAAGTCGCCGAATTCCAGGTCGACGGGCGGGCAGTAGTCGAGCGCCCGGATCGCCATCGTCAGCAGGTGGGCGGCGGCAGTGGCGCCTTCCTCGACGACCATGTCGAGGTTGTAGCGGCCCCGGCCGAAGGTGCCGAGCGCGCGGATCCTGCGGGTCCAGATCGTCAGGAAGCTGCGCAGCATCGCCGCCGCGAACACCTCGCCGCGGTCGTGCGGCTCCTCGCGGCCGGGCTCCTGCAGGTGGCGCCCCGGCGGCAGGGAGATGGAGCGCCTCAGACAGTTGGCGCGCGCACCCTCGAGCTCGCTGCCGAACTCCTTGCCGAGCCCGAACAGGATCGACGCCGCCAGCGCGCGCTCGTCGAGCGCCGCAGCGCCGACCAGCCGCATCCCGTCGCGGCCGCGCGCAGGACGCCCTCCCTTGACCAGCGCTGCCTCGACGATCGGCGCAAGCGAGAACACCGAGAGCAGCGCGACCACGTCGGCGAAGCCCTCGTGGAAGGCCGCCTGGTCGGGCGACGAGGGCTCGGTGAAGCTGTCGCGCAGCCCGTCGAGCAGCGCATGCGTGGTCTCGTGGGCGACGATGTCATGCGACAGGCAGGTGAAGACCGGCCGGCCGGTCCGCGCGGAGCGGAACCAGCCGAAGAACAGCGCGCGGTCCGCCTCCGAGTAGTAGGCATTCGCGTCGTTGAAGGCGTGCGGCGCGACGTGCAGCTGGTGGCCGTCGAAAGCCCAGGCCACGCGCCTGCCCAGCGCATGCTCGAAGCGGGCCAGCGTGCGCATCACGATCGCGTAGACGTTCTGCTGGTGGAAGCGCGGGTCGGCGAGCAGGCGCGCCTCCCAGGCGCGCAGCTGCGCGGCGCCTGCCCCCTCCGGTGGCACGTAGGCGTCGCGCGGCTCGCCGTCCGCGTCGAGTTCCTGCTCGAGCGCTGTGTAGAGCACACCGGCGCTGGCGTCGAAGTCCACCACCTTGACCCGATGGCCCGTGGGGCCGGGAGCGAGGTCTTCGTAGGGAACCTCGACCTGCGCGAAGGCCAGCCGGCCGCCGAGGCGGACCGCGGGGTCCTGGGCCAGGATCGTCAGAGTGCGGGTGTTGCTGCGCGCAGTCATCGGGGCCTCGCGGCAACGAAGCGGCTGGCCCGCGAAACAGGGCGGGGGCTGGGTTCTTCGATCCTACTTGCGCCGGCAGGCAGCGGCAAGCCGACGCACAGGCGGACGCACAGGCGGACGCACAGGCGGACTCAGGTCGCGCGCGGGTACAGGCCCCGGTCCTGCTCGATCAGGTCGTTCCTGCAGTACCAGGCCTCGCGCAGGTCACGCATCCGGCTGATGCTGGCCTCGGCGCCGGCCAGGTCGCCCTGGCGCGCCTGCGTTCGCGCGCGCTCGCAGAGCGCCTGGTCGGCCTGGGCGTCGGCGACGCTGGCGGCAAGGGCGGCACAGCCCGAGAGTGCGAGGGGAAGCAGGAGGGCGGCAAGGCGTTTCATGGCGGACTCCGGAGGATGCGGGCCGGACCATGGAATCTGCGAATGAATCCGGCGAGCGCTTGTGCGGGATCCGTTCTCAGGTTCTCGGGTCCCGCGGAGACTCTCAGGCGAGACGGTCGGGGTCGACGCCGTCGAAATCGAGGACGGCACGGCCCAGGACCCGGCCCGCGCGAAGGTCGTCGAGGCAGCGGTTGACGTCCGCGGCGGGGCGCAGGTCGATTGGCGAGGGCCTGAGCCGGCCGGAGCGGGCGAGCTCGACCACCTCGCGCAACTCTCGCAGGCTGCCCACGTAGGAACCGCGCACTGCGATCGCCCGCTGCGCGATCGGCGGCAGCGGCAGCGTGATCTCGCCGCCGAACAGGCCGCACAGCACGTAGTGACCGCCCTTGGCGAGCGCTGCGATGCCCAGCGTGGCGGTGGCCGGCATGCCGACGAAATCGAGTGCGCCGGCGACCGCGTTGCCGGCGATCGACTGCAGGCGCGCGAGGGCATCCGGCGCGCCGCTGTCGACGGTCGCCGCTGCGCCCTGTTCCATGGCCTGGGCGAGCTTGCCGGTTTCGACGTCGCAGGCGACGACGTTGCTGACGCCCCGGGCCCGCAGCATCGAGATCGCCGCCATTCCAAGGCCGCCGCAGCCCAGCACCGCCACCCACTCGCGCGCCGCGAGCACCGGCAGCTTGCCGATCGCGCTCCAGGCGGTCAGCCCCGAGCAGGCCAGCGTCGCCGCCCAGGCCGGGTCGATGCCCTCGACGTCGACCAGGTAGCGGGCGTCGGGCACCAGCACGTGGGTGGCGTAGGCGCCGGGGCGCACCACCCCGATTGTCCGGGGGCTCAGGCAGTAGTGGTCGTTGCCGTCGGCGCAGACCGGGCAGCTTCCGCAGCCGATCCAGGGATAGACGAGGCGACGGTCGCCCGGCTTCACGCCGCTGGCCTCCGGACCGACGGCCTCGACCACGCCGTAGGGCTCGTGCCCCACGGTGAAGGGCGGCACCACGCCGCGGTCGCGGATGCTGGCGCGCTTGCCGCCGCCCAGGTCGAAGAAGCCTTCCTGCAGGTGGAGGTCGGAATGGCAGACGCCGGAGCGGGTGATGCGCACGAGCACCTCGGTTCCGCCGGGCACCGGAGTTTCGCGCAGCTTCGCCTGCAGGGGCTTGCCGTGTTCGACCACTTCGTAGCTGAGCATCGCCTTCTCCGTCCTGTTTTCTGCGACCGATGGTATCGCGCCGCGCCCGCCAGGGACGGATAATGCGGGCGATCCGCCATGCCGGCGGACGCCGACAGGACATCGCCGAGGATCCCGACCCCGCATGCTGTTCCCCAACGGACGCTTCTCGCCCGGGCATGCGCTGCTGGCCGTGGCCCTGCTCTGCCTGGGGGCGTGCGTCGCGGCCGTGTTCTTCCTTGCGCGCCAGCCCTGGCTCGGGCTGGGCCTGGCGCCCGATGGCGACGGGGTGCGCATCGTGGAAGTGGCGCCGGCAGGGCCGGCCGCCGCGCTTGCCGGGGAGCTCGAGCGCGCGGGCGGCGCCGGGCTTCGGCTGCTTTCGGTCGGTGGCCTCGGGCTGGTCCCGCACGACGTCATCGAGGAGCCGGACTTCATCGACTCCTACGACGAGATGTGCGCGATGCTCGACCGGCAGAGCCGGCTGGCCGCGCTGCTGGCTGCCGACGCGGTCCGGATCGAGGTCGGTCATCCGGACGGGCGCCGGACGGTGCATGAAGTCACGCCCGCGGCCACGCGCCCGGTGTCGGACCTGCCGCCGGTCTTCTGGTTCCAGCTCTTCGCGGGCAGCGCCTGCCTGCTGGTGGGGGCATGGGTTTGGGTGCTGCGGCCCACCGATCTCGCCACCGGGATGTTCGCGCTGACCGGGGCGATGTTTCCGCTGTCGGCGTTCAGCGCTGCCGTCTACAGCAGCCGGGAGCTGGCGATCGACGGCGAGGTCTTCCGGGCACTGTCTTCGCTGAACCACGTCGGCGCGCTGATGTTCGGCATCGCCCTGATCGAACTGTTCCTCTGCTACCCCAGGCGGATCGTGCGGCCGCGCTACATGCTGCTGGTGCCGCTGGTGTTCCTGCCCTGGCTCGCGATCGACCTGCTGCAGCTGGCGCCGAATCAGAACTGGGGCGTGCGGCTGCCGATCGTGGCCGCGATCCTGATGGTGATCGTGTTCGCCTGGATGCAGTGGCGGCTGACGATCGACGATCCCCGCGCCCGTGCCGCGCTCACCTGGCTGAGCCTCTCGGTGATCCTCGGCTGCGGACTGTTCGTGCTGTCCACGGTTGCGTCCAGCCTGTTCGGCTGGCTGCCGCCGCTGCGCCAGGGCTACGCCTTCGGCTTCTTCCTGATCATGTACGGCGGACTGGCGCTGGGCCTGCGCCGCTACCGGCTGTTCGAGCTCGACGAGTGGGCGTACCGCATCCTCCTCTGGGTGGGCGGCGCGGTGGGCCTCGTGCTGCTCGACGGCCTGCTGGTGCTGGCGCTGCGGCTCGAGCCCTTCGAGTCGCTGGGCATCGCGCTCGTGATCGCCGGCTTCGTCTACCTGCCGGCGCGGAGCGCGCTCTGGCGCAAGGTGGTCGAGCGCCGGCGGATTCCTGACCACGAGCTGTTCCAGTCCGTCATGGAGGTGGCCTTCCAGGCGACCGAGGGCGAGCGGGTGAGCGCCTGGCAGCAGCTCGTGCGCCGCGTGTTCGATCCGCTGGAGCTCGAGGAGCTGCCGGCGCGCGGCGAGGGAGCCGATGCGGCGGCCGCGGAGGGCGGCCAGCTGCCTGCGACGCCGGACCTGGCCCCGGACGGACTGGAGATGCGGCTGCCGGCGGTGGCCTCCTCGCCGGCGCTGCTGGTCCGGTATCCCTGGCAGGGCCGCGAGCTCTTCGGTACGGCGCACATGCGGCTGGCACGGCAGATGGTCGAGCTGATGCGGCAGGCGGACGCGGGCCGGGCTGCCTACGAGCGCGGCGTGGCCGAGGAGCGCCGCCGCGTGGCGCGCGACCTGCATGACGATCTCGGCGCCCAGCTGCTGACCGCGCTGAACCGGCCCACGCTCGACGAAACGCGCGGGTCGATCCGTGATGCCATTGCGGAAATGCGCGGCGTGGTCGCGGGGCTGACCGGCGGCCGTGCCGGCCTGGGCCCGCTGCTGGCGAACCTGAGGCACGAGACCGCCTCGCGCCTGGAGGCCACGGGGATCGAGCTCGACTGGCCATTGGTGGACGACGTTGAGGAGATGGAGATCGACTACAGGACAGCAAAACACCTGGCTTCGGCGCACCGGGAGATCGTGTCCAACGTGATCCGGCACTCGGGTGCCGCCCGGATGACGGTGGGCGTGGCGGCGAAGGCGGGCTGGCTGCGGATGATGCTGCGCGACGATGGCGGCGGCCCGTGCCTGGCCGATGCCGGGCCGCAGGGAAAGGTGCAGGGCCAGGGACACGGCCTGCGCAACCTCCGGATGAGGATCGAGGAGCTGGGCGGCCGGCTCTCGATCCGGGAAGGCGCGCCGGGCTGCGTCGTGGAGATCGACGTTCCAGTGGGCGGCCAGTCGGGGAGGGCCGCATGAGCGCCGCGGACCGGCTTGCGCTGGTGGTCGAGGATCATGCGGCGGTGCGCAGCGGGCTCGCGGGTGCGCTGGAACTTGCCTTCGATGGGATCGAGGTGGGGCAGGCGTCGAGCGTCGCGGAGGGGCGCGAATGGCTGCTGCGGCTGCGGCGCGATCCGCCGCGCCAGGCGGCGTTCCGCATCGCACTGATCGACCTGGGTCTGCCCGACGGCTCCGGCGTGGAGCTGGTGCGGCAGGTGGCCGACGAATTTCCGCAGGCGCTGCCGGTGGTGGCCACGATCTACGACGACGACCTGCACCTGTTTCCCGCGATCGAGGCGGGCGCGCAGGGCTACCTGCTCAAGGAGCAGGACCAGGAGACGCTGGTGCGCCACCTGCGCCGGATCGACGAGGGGCTGCCGCCGCTGTCTCCTTCGATCGCCAGGCGCATGCTTGCGCACCTGCGCCAGCGCAGCGCGCCCCTGGTGGCCAGGGCCCCCGAGACCGCGCTGACCCCCCGCGAGACCGAGGTGCTCTCGTGCATCGGCCGCGGGCTGCGCGTGGGCGAGACCGCGGGGGTGCTCGGGCTGGCCGAGCAGACGGTGGCCGGCTACGTGAAGACGCTCTACAGGAAGCTCAACATCTCCTCGCGGGCGGAGGCGGCGCTCGAGGCGGCGCGTCGCGGCCTCGTATGAAGCCGCCGGGGAACGAAGATTTGGTGCACTGCAACAAAACCTCTTGACAAGGGCTCGATCGAGGCGCATCATTGATTTGTGCAGTGCAGCAAATCCCGGTCGGGAACTTGTTCAGCGCTGCGATTCGACGAACCGATTCCAGGAGCATGAACATGATGAAGACCAATCCGCAGGACCTGATGAAGATGCAGGTCGAAGCCTTCCGCATCACCGGCGAGGCCGCCGCCAAGGCGCTCGAAGGTTTCCAGAAGCTGGCCGCGCTGAACATGGAGACCGCGAAGAGCTCGCTCGAGCAGTCGACCGAACAGATCCGCGCGCTGCTGGCCGCCAAGGACGCCAAGACGCTGACCGAGCTGGTCACCAGCTACACCCGGCCTTCGCCGGAGAAGTTCACCGCCTACGCGAAGGCCGTGCTGGCGATCTCCAAGGACACCGGGTCCGACCTCAGCGCGATGGTCGAGAAGCAGGTCGAGGAAAGCAACGCGCAGCTCGCCGCAGCGATCGAGGAACTGGCGAAGAACGCGCCGGCAGGCTCCGAGGGCGCGGTCGCCTTCGTGCGCCAGGCCCTGGCCGCCTCCGCCAAGGCCTACGAGCAGGTGAACAACGCCACGCGCCAGTTCGCCGAGAAGGCCGAGTCCACGATGACTGCCGGCGCCAAGAAGAAGGCCTGATCCACGGGGCCTGAACCGGGCGGCGTCCGCCGCCTGTCGGGGCCGGGCCGCGTTCCGCTTCAGCGGGCCGCGGCGCCGGCCTCGAGCAGTTTCACCAGGGTGTGAAGCGTCCGGTTGACCGGCGCTGCAAGCCCGAGCGCGTCGGCCCGGCGGGCAACGTAGCCGTTGATCGCGTCGATCTCGGTCTGGCGGCCTGCCCTGATGTCCTGGTCGGTCGACGAGCTCGCCTCGCGCATCGCGGCGCCGAGCCTCAGCACCGATCCATGCAGGTCCTCGGCCGGCGGCAGGGCGACTCCATCCGCCCGGGCCACCTCCACGCATTCCCGGACGATCGCCAGCAGCAGTTCGCACGTCGGCGCGTCGTCGATCATCCGGCCGTAGCGCGATCCGCCCAGCGCGGACACCGGGTTCATCGCGCAGTTCACCACCAGCTTCACCCAGAGGTCCTGCCGCACGTCTTCCGAGACCGGGCAGGGCACGCCTGCGCGCTCGAAGAGCGCCGCCACCTCGAGCGCGCGGTTGCCGCTGCGGCGCGCGCCCGGCGGCGGCGGGCCGAACTCGCCGAGCACCAGGTCGCCCCGCCCGGCGTAGCGCAGGTGCCCGGGCGCCGGCATCGACACCGCCACGTAGACCACTGCCGCAAGCGGATCCAGGTCGCCGGCCGCGCGGATCAGCGCGACGTTCTCGACGCCGTTCTGCAGGCTCACCAGCTGCGCCCCCTGGCGCATGCGCCCGGCGAGATCGGCCGCGGCGGTCGCGGTGTCCCCGGTCTTGACGCAAAGCAGGACGAGATCGGCGTCCGCGACGGCGCCGGGGTCGGTGGTGGCCTCGATCGGGATCCTTCGCTGCGCGCCCGTGCCCGCATCCTCGAAGAGCAGGCCGCCCGAGCGGATCGCCTCGACGTGCGCCGGCCGGCCGATCAGCACCACCGGGGCGCCGGCCTCGGCCAGCTTGGCGCCATGGAAGCAGCCGACCGCGCCGGCCCCGTAGACCGCTATGCGCGGCCAGGCAGCGGATGCGGGGCGGGACGGCGTGGACTGGGGCGAGCTCTGGCTGGTCATCGGCACTCAGGGACGGGTGGTGGGCGGGCGGCCGGATTGGCTGCCGGCGAGCGGCGGGCGGGCGCACGAGGCGCGCGCGCGTGGCGGGCCGCCCTGGCATGCGCACCACTCGCGGCGGATAGGCGCAAAGTGTCCGGCATTTCCCGCCGCCCGCAAAACCGGCACGCGGCCCGCCGCATTCCGAAGATCGCGCGCGTGGATTGCCGCGCGCGCGGCGCTCGGGCAGTCTTCGCCGACAGCCTGCAATCGAGGACGCGATGATCTCCTTTTCCGGAAAGACAGTGGTGATCACCGGCGCCGCGGGCGGCATCGGCGCCGCCACGGCCCGCCTGATGCATTCGCACGGCGCCTGCCTGGTGCTCGCGGACGCGCAGGCTGCGCCGCTCGAGGCCCTGCGCGACACCCTCTGCGGCTCTCCGGGCGGCGACACGGCGCGCCTGCACTGCGTGACGGTCGACGTCGCCGACGAGGCCTCCTGCAGCGCGATGGCGCAGGCCGCCTCGGACCGGTTCGGAGGCATCGACCACCTGGTGCATGCCGCCGGCGTGTTCCCGGAGGTGCCGATCGAGCGGATGACGCTCGACCAGTGGCAGCAGCTGATGCGCGTCAACTCCGACGGCACCTTCCTCGCCTGCCGCGCGGTGCTCCCCCACCTGCGCGACGACAGTTCGATCGTCACCATCGCGTCGATCGCCGCGAGCCGCGGCAGCGCGGTCAACGCGCACTACTGCGCATCGAAGGGCGCGGTGCTCAGTTTCACGCGCAGCCTGGCGCTGGCGCTGGCGCCCCGCACCCGGGTCAACACCGTGTCGCCGGGGATCATCGCCACGGGGATGACCGAAGCGCTCAGGGAGACCCGCGGCGCGCGGCTGCTGGCCTCCACGCCGATGGGCCGCTTCGGCACCGGCGACGACGTCGCCGGTGCGATCGCCTTCCTGTGCTCCCCGCTGGCCGGCTTCGTCACCGGCGAGAACCTCCAGGTCAACGGCGGCATCCTGTTCGACTGAAGCGCGCGGGCTCCGCGGCGCCCGTCGCGGGTCTGTAACATCGCGGTCTGGGTCGCGGGCGCCGCGCGGCGCGTGCCGCGCGGGGTCATCGTTTCGTCGTACCGATCACACCTGGCAGGAATTTCCATGGCACAACGCGGGCTGAGCGGAATGCTCGTCGGCAACATCCTGGCGACGGCGGCGCTGCGCCATCCCGACCGGGAATCGTATTTCTGCTCCGGCACCGGCCGGCGCTTCACCTTCCGGCAGACCAACGAGCGGGTCAACCGGCTCGCCAATGCGCTGACCGCGCTCGGGCTGGTCAAGGGCGACGTCGTCGCCTTCCTGAGCACCAACCGCGTCGAGGTCGTCGAGATCTACTTCGCGCTGGCCAAGACCGGCATCGTCGGCCTGCCGCTGAACTACCGGCTTGCCCCGGTCGAGATGGTGGAACTCGCCACCAGCATGGGCGCCACCGGCATCCTGATCGAGCAGGGCCACGACGAGGCCGCGGCGCAGCTGCGCAGGGACGCGCCGGGAATCCTGCACACGGTGGTGATCGGAGACGACGAGCCGGCCCACGGGCTGGGCTACGAGCGCCTGCTGGCCGGCAGCCACGAGGCCGAGCCGCAGGTCGAGATCGGCGAGGGCGATCCCTTCTACTTCAACCTCACCTCGGGGACCACCGGGCTGCCGAAATCCTACGTGATGACGCAGTACAACATGAGCACCATGTTCCCGATGTTCCACGCCCACGGGCTGACCGAGAAGGACGTCGCGCTCACGGTGTTCCCGATGTTCGGGCGCGTGGGCTTCGGCTGGGCGATGGCAACGGCGATGTACGGCGTGCGAAACGTGCTCGCGAACTTCGAGCCGGCAGCGGTGCTGCGGCTGATCGAGACCGAGCGCGTGAGCATCGTCAACCTGGTCGCGACGATGTCCGCGATGCTGCTGTCCTGCGACCGGCTCGCGGCCACCGACCTCTCGTCGCTGCGCGGCACGACCTTCGTCGGCTCGGCGCTGCCCGAGCGGATCCGCAACGAGACCATTCAGCGCATCTGCCCGAACCTCTACGAGTACTACGGGATGCAGGAGACCGGAGCGCTGGCGGTCAGCACGCCCGAGGACCGCGCCCGCCGGCCCGACTCGGTCGGCCGCGCCATCCTGTTCGCGGAGGTGCGCGTCGTCGACGACGCCGGGCGGCCGCTGCCCGCCGGCGAGCTCGGCGAGGTGATCGGACGCAGCCCGAACAGCGTCACTGCCTACTGGCAGAACCCGGAGAAATCGGCCGAGACCTTCCGCGACGGGTGGATCCACACCGGCGACCTCGGCCGCATCGACGACGAGGGCTACCTGTTCATCAGCGGCCGCAAGAAGGACATGATCATCACCGGCGGCCAGAACGTGCACGCTTCGGAGGTGGAGGGCGCGGTGCTGGGCTGCGAGGGGGTCGCCGATTGCGCGGTGATCGGGCTGCCGGACGATTTCTGGGGCGAGCGGGTCGCGGCGGTGGTGGTCGCTGCCGAGGGCGCCGCGGTGGACGGCGATGCGGTGATCCGCGCCTGCCGCAGCCATCTGGCGGGGTTCAAGACTCCCAAGGAGATCATCGTCCAGTCCGAGCCGCTGCCGCGCACGCCCACCGGGAAGGTGCAGAAGTTCCTGCTGGTCGAGCGCTACGCAAAGAAGTCCTGAACAATCCGGAGATGCGGCGACGACGCTGGAGCGCTGCCCCGCCGGGGCGCGCGGCCCGCGGACGCCGGCCAGACGAGGTGATGGAATGAACGAGGACACCTGGGCGGACTGCCGCCTGCCCCTGCAACGTCACGAAGTGCACTTCGGCGACCGGATCGTGCGCTGCTTCGCCGAGCGGCCGCCGAGCCTGCACGCGATGCTCGAGCGCTCGGTGCGCGCGCGTCCCGACGAGGATGCGGTGGTGTTCGAGGGCCTGCGCTGGTCGTACCGGGAGCTCGACGAGCGCGTCGGCAGGCTGGCCGGCGGGCTCGAGGCCGCGGGCGTGGCGGCAGGCGACCGGGTCGCGCTGCTGCTGTCGAACCGTCCCGAGTTCCTGGTGGCGCTCTACGCGGCGCAGCGGCTGGGCGCGATCGCAGTGCCGGTGAGCATCCGGGAGCAGCGGCCCGGGCTCGAGTACATCTTCGGGGACTGCGGGGCGAAGGTGGTGTTCTTCGACGCAGACCTCGAGGAGCGCCTGCCCGATCCCTCCGCGGTGCCGGGCTGCAGGCTCTGGGTGCGGCTGCCGGTCAACCCCGGCGCGCCGGCCTCGTCGCACTCGGCGGCCGCCCCGGCCGACGAGGGTGCGCCGCCGCCGCCGATGCCCGCCGCCGGCTGGGAGACCCTGGCGGGCGCCGATTTCCTCGGCCAGGCGGCCCCGGTGGCCGAGGAGGACTGCGCGGTGATCCTCTACACCTCCGGCACCACCGGCCGCCCGAAGGGCGCGATGCTCACCCACCTGGGCATCGCGCACTCGGTGCTGCACTTCGTCCACTGCATGGGGCTGGACGAGCGCACCCGCTCCATCCTCGCGGTGCCCGCGAGCCACGTCACCGGGCTGATCGCCAACCTGGCGTCCACCGTGGCGGTGGGCGGCGCCAACATCCTGATGGCGGCGTTCAAGGCCGGCAGCTTCCTCGAACTGGTCGAGCGCGAACGCGCCACCTCCACCATCCTCGTGCCGGCGATGTACAACCTGTGCCTGCTGCACGCCGGCTTCGGGCGTGCCGACCTGTCTTCCTGGCGGATCGGCGGCTATGGCGGCGCGCCGATGCCGGTTGCCACCATCGACGCGATGCTGCGCAAGCTGCCCGGCCTGCAGCTGATGAACGCCTACGGCGCCACCGAGACCACCTCGCCGGTCACGATGATGCCTTCCCGCTTCACCCGCGAGCATGGCGACAGCGTGGGCTTCCGGCTGCCCTGCGCCGACGTCGTCGTGATGGACGACGACGGTCTCGAGCTGCCGCCTGGGGAGGTGGGCGAACTCTGGATCGGCGGCCCGATGGTGGTCCGCGGCTACTGGAACAACCCCGAGGCCACCGCCAGCGAGTTCACCGCCGGCTGGTGGCATTCCGGCGACCTGGGCTCGGTGGATGCGGAGGGCTTCGTGCGCGTGTTCGACCGCAAGAAGGACATGCTCAATCGCGGCGGCTTCAAGATCTACAGCGTCGAGGTCGAGAACCTGCTGATGGCCTACCCGGGGGTGCTCGAGGCAGCGGTGGTCGGCAAGCCCTGCCCGGTCCTGGGCGAGCGGGTGCATGCCTTCGCCTGCGTGAGCGATCCGGGCATCAACGAACACACGCTGCGCGCCTGGTGCGCCAAGCACCTCGCCGACTACAAGGTTCCCGAGTCGGTGACGCTCACCGACAAGCCCCTGCCGCGCAACGCCAACGGCAAGCTGCTCAAGCGGGTGCTCAGGGACGCACTGGGGCAATGAGGCGCGCGCAGCGGGGCCCGGCTTGATCGAGCACACTCCTTCTCCGCCCGGCGGCGGAGCCGCCGCCGCGGCGGCGTCCACGTCGGCCTTCGCGCCGCTGTCGGCGCCGGTGTTCCGCATGCTCTGGTCGGTCTGGCTGATCGCCAACACCTGCATGTGGATGAACGACGTCGCGGCCGCCTGGCTGATGACCTCGCTCACTACCTCGCCGGTGATGGTGGCGCTGGTGCAGACCGCATCGACCCTGCCGGTCTTCCTGCTCGGCCTGCCCAGCGGGGCGCTGGCCGACATCGTCGACCGGCGCCGCTACCTGATGACGACCCAGCTGTGGATCGCGGGCAACGCGACGCTGCTGTGCCTGGCGATCGCCTCGGGACTGGTCAGCGCGCCGCTGCTGCTCGCGCTCACCTTCGTCAACGGCATCGGGCTCGCGATGCGCTGGCCGGTGTACTCAGCGCTGATCCCGGAGCTGGTGCCCCGCGCGCAGATGCCGGCGGCGCTGGCGCTCAACGGCGTGGCGATGAACGGCTCGCGGATCATCGGCCCCATCGTCGCCGGCATGCTGATCGCCGGCGCGGGAACGATATGGGTCTTCGTGCTGAATGCCGTCCTGTCGCTGGTGGCCGTGCTCGTCATCTGGCGCTGGCGCCGCGAGCCCAAGGCGAACGCGCTGCCGGGCGAGCGCTTCATCGGCGCGATGCGCGTGGGCGTGCAGTACGTGCGGCAGTCGGCGCGGATGCGCACCGTGCTGTTCCGGATCGCGATGTTCTTCGCCCACTCCACCGCGCTGCTGGCGCTGCTGCCCCTGATCGCGCGGCAGATGCCCGGCGGCGGCGCGGGCACCTACACCCTGCTGCTCGCGTCGATGGGCACCGGCGCGATCATGTCGGCGCTGTTCCTGCCGGGTTGGCGCAAGCGCTTCTCGAGCGACCAACTGGTGCGGCGCGGCAGCCTGGTGCAGGCCGGCATGATGGTGGCGGTCGGCTTCTCGCCGAACCTGTGGGTGGCGGTGCCCTTCATGGTGATCTGCGGCGTCTCCTGGCTCACCGTCGCCAACACGCTGGGCGTGTCCGCGCAGCTCTCGCTGCCCAACTGGGTGCGGGCGCGGGGGATGTCGATGTACCAGATGTCGCTGATGGGCGGCGGCGCGCTGGGCGCCGCCCTCTGGGGGCAGGTGGCCACGCTCACCGACCTGCGCAGCAGCCTCGTGCTCGCGGCGCTCAGCGGCACGGCGATCCTCTGGCTGACCCGCAAGCGCCTGCTCGACGACGCGGTGGACGAGGACCTCACCCCGGTGCATCCGCGCAGCCCGCCCGAGGCCGCCTGGCCGGTGGCGCAGGACGACGGGCCGGTGCTGGTCATGATCGAGTACCGTATCGACCCGGAGCGTGCCGGCGAGTTCCGCGAGGTGATGCGCGAGACCCGCCGCAGGCGGCTCGCCCAGGGCGCGCTGTCCTGGGAGCTGTTCCGCGATTCCGCCGATCCCGCGCGCTTCGTCGAATACGTGGTCGACGAGTCCTGGCTCGAGCAGCGGCGCCGCTTCGGGCGCCTGACCGCCGCGGACGAGGCGCTGCGCGAGCGGCGCCTGGCCTTCCACCTGGGTGCCGAGCCACCCAAGGTCACTCGCTGCATCGCGGACCCGCTCGCGCGGCGCTGAGGAGGTAGGCGGCCCAGACCGGGCGGGCAGCGCCGACCCGCATCGGGCGCTGACCAGCGAGCGCCGACGATCGGCCGTGCGCCGGTCAGGCCGGGCCGGCCATCCGCGGATCGATCAGCCCCGGGGGCTGCCGGCCAGCCTCACCTCGCGCAGCGCCGACCGCCGCGTCTTGCCGGCGTCGTCGCGCAACGGTTCCTCGACGATTTCGAAGCTGCGCGGGATCTTGTAGCGGACCAGCCGCTCCGCCAGGAAGGAACGGAGCTCCTCCAGGTCCGGGGCTCCCGTCGTCGGGCTGGCCTGGACGATCGCATGCACCCGCTGGCCCAGGTCGTCGTCGGGCAGGCCGATGACCGCGCTGCTCGCGATTCCGGGGTGCGCGTCCAGCGCCGCCTCGACCTCGGCCGGATAGACGTTGGCGCCGCCGCTGACGATCATGTCGGTGCGGCGGTCGACCAGGTAGAGGTAGCCCTCCTCGTCGAGGTAGCCCAGGTCGCCGATCGATTCCCATTCGCCCTGACGCTTCGGGTCGGCGCCGACGTAGTGATAAGTTGCGCCCGCGCCCAGGTCCGGCAGGAAGAACACCTCGCCGACCTCGCCGGGGGCGCAGGGCTCGCCGGCCTCGTTCATCACCTGCATCCGCGAGCCGGGCTGCACCCGGCCCACCGAGCCGCGGTGGGTCAGCCACTCGGCGCCGCCGATCACGGTGCTGCCCTGGCGCTCGGTGCCGCCGTAGAGCTCCCAGATGCGCTCCGGGCCGAGCCACTCGATCCAGCGCTCCTTGAGCCAGGGCGGGCAGGCCGACGCCATGTGGAATACGGTGCGCAGCGAGGACAGGTCGAAGGCCTTGCGCTGGTCCTCGGGAAGCCGCCAGATCCGGTTCATCATCGTGGGCACCAGGTTCACCCACTCGACCCGGTGGCGCTCGATCAGTTCCAGCGCGCGCAGCGGGTCGAAGCGCCCCATCTCCACCACGTGCCCGCCGACGAACAGCGCGGCATGCATCACGCTGAACGGGGCGTTGTGGTACAGCGGGCCCGGGTTGAGCACCGTGTTGCCGGGTTGCTGCAGCAGCGCGCCGGCCGTGGGGTCCCAGGCCGCCGGGTTGTGGTCGACGATGACCTTGGGGCGGCCGGTGCTGCCGCCGCTGGTCATCGCCTTCCAGTGCGCGGCCACCTGCACGCGGACCGGATCCGCGGGGTGTGACAGGTGCGCCTGCGAGTCCTTCGCGTACATGGTGATGCCAGCGGGCGCCTCCGGCAGGTCGGCCACCAGCAGGCTCGGGCGGACAAGCTCGAGGATGGCGTCCAGTTCCGCGCGGGGCAGCTTCGAGGACACCACGTTCGGCGTCGCGCCCAGCTTCCAGATCGCGAAGGCGGTTTCGTAGAACTCGAAGCCGTTGGGCAGCGCGATGGTGACGAAGTCGCCGGCGCGCACGCCCAGCGACTGGTAGGCGCGGGCCCGCTGGTTGGCGCGGGCCTCGAGCTGCGACCAGCTGAGGCTGTCCTCGCCCATCGTCACTGCGGGGCGGTCGGGGCCGGCCTGCGCATGGTGCGCCGGCAGCAGGCCCATCGGGATCTGGCCGGGAGCGAGCTCCATCTCAGCGCTCCTCGGCAGCCGGCGCGCGGCGCACCGCGAACTGCGGGTGCAGCCGCGCGACCACCGGACCGTCCACTGCCCAGGACTTGCAGCCGTCGAGGAAGTAGGGTCGGCCGCTGGCGTTGGCCGGCACGTCATCCAGGTTCTCAGTGCCGGTCTCCTTTTCCTTCCAGCCGCCCATGGTCTGGAAGGCCACCGTGGCCATCGGGAACAGCAGCTCGCGCACATGGGTGCAGCCGCGGGTTCCGCCGACGCACTCGTTCACCGCGCGCCGCCAGCCCAGGCCGACCTGCCGGCCGATCAGTCCCTGATAGGCCGGCGCCGCGGTCAGGCAGGTGGTGTAGGGCGTGGCCGGCATGCTGACCTCGACGCCCTGGACCACCATCCGGTCGTCCAGGGTGAGGCGGACCGCCATGTGGTGGACCGGGTCGCCGGGATTGCGCAGGCCGCGGTCGGGCTCTTCGTAGCCGTAGGTCTTGGTGTCGACGATCTGGGCTTCGATGTCCCAGAGGCCATCGTCGCGGCGGAAGCCTTCGCAGACGATGCTGCGGGTGTGCAGGTGACGGCGCGCGGCCGGGGCGGACAGGCTCATGGGGATGCTCGGGGGCTGTGGGCGGGCCGCGGCGGGCCCGCCCGGGGTTCGTCGAAGGCAGGCGCCGATGCCGGCGGCACGGGCCGCCGGGCGGGCAGCGCCGGGAGTGCGACGAGTCTAGCCTGTGGCGCGGCGGTGCGACCTCGCGGGACGGCGCCGGCGTTCCGGGGATTGCGGATCAGCGCACGAAGTTCGGCACCTGGTCGCCCCAGCCCTGCAGCGGGCCGAGCGGATTGCGCACCCGCTCCTGCTCGTGGATGCGCGGCTGGCCTCCGTGCAGCGTGAACACCACCGTGTCGTTGACCAGGATGAGCAGCGCGTTGAAGCTCCAGCCGGTGATGTCGGTCTCGCGGCGGAAGTTCAGCGAGTCGAGCCAGAAGTTGCCCACCCGCTCCTTGCGCACCCGGCGAATCTGCAGCGAGTAGGCAACGCAGGCCTTGCCGGCGAGCAGGCAGTCGCGGATGCCGCGGTCGTAGTCCTCCGGGCGCAGCGCCGAGCCGGCGGCGAAGCGCTGCAGGATCTCGGAGTAGCTGAGGATGGTGATCGCGGCGTTCTTGCCGGGGTCCAGTCCCATCGCGAGGAGATCCTGCTTCGTGGTCCGGTAGGGTTCGATGCTCTCGATGGCCCGCTGCGCCTCCTCGTAGCTCCGCCATTCGACGTCGGTGTGGGTGGCGGCATCGGGCAGCAGGGACTGGCAGCCGGCGGCAAGGCCGAGGAGCGCACTCAGGGCGGCGGCCGCTGCGTATCGGCGCAGGCGGGGAACGGGTCTTGCGGTCTTCATTGGCGCGATTATGGGGCCCGCGGGGGCGGTGCGTCGGACGGGGCCAGGGGCCGGCCGAAGGTCAGGGTTTTCAGCAGCCCGGTAAAAGGGGACAATAGCGGATTCTGGCGGATTCCTGGCAAGAGTCCTCCTGTCCGAACACCCCTGCCGGCGTCCTGCCGGCCAACGAGCAAATTTGACTACAGAAATCAAAGCCTTCGCCGACTTCGGGCTCGCAGAGCCCATCCTGCGCGCAGTCACCGAGATGGGCTACACCGAGCCCACCCCGATCCAGGCACAGGCCATCCCCCTGGTGCTGCAGGGCCGCGACGTCATGGGCGCCGCCCAGACCGGTACCGGCAAGACCGCCGGCTTCGCGCTGCCCATCCTGCAGCTGCTGCTGCCCAAGGCCAGCTCCAGCGCCTCGCCGCTGCGCCATCCGGTGCGCGCGCTGATCATCGCGCCCACGCGCGAGCTCGCCGACCAGATCCACGTCAACGTGGCTGCCTACGCCAAACATTCGCAGCTGCGCTCCGCAGTGGTGTTCGGCGGGGTGGACATCAAGCCGCAGATCGCCGCGGTGCGCCAGGGCGTCGAGGTGCTGGTGGGCACGCCTGGCCGCCTGCTGGACCACGTCGAGCAGAAGACGGTCAACCTGTCGCAGGTCGAGATCTTCGTCATGGACGAGGCCGATCGCATGCTCGACATGGGCTTCCTGCCTGACATCCAGCGCATCATCAACCTGCTGCCGAAGAAGCGCCAGAACCTCATGTTCTCGGCCACCTTCTCGGGCGACATCCGCAAGCTCGCCGAGAGCTTCCTGCAGAACCCGGTGTCGGTCGAGGTCGCCAGGCGCAATGCCACGGCCGAGAACGTCGAGCAGAAGGCGTACAAGGTCGACAGCACCGAAGCCAAGCGCGCCGCGGTGGCCAAGCTGGTGCGCGACAACGGGCTCTCACAGGTCATCGTGTTCAGCAACACCAAGATCGGCGCCGGGCGGCTTGCCCGCCAGCTGGTGCAGGACGGCCTGAACGCCGCCGCGATCCACGGTGACAAGAGCCAGCAGGAGCGCCTGGCCACGCTGGATTCCTTCAAGCGCGGCGAGATCGTCGTGCTGGTGGCCACCGACGTCGCCGCCCGCGGCCTGGACATCGCCGAGCTGCCGGCGGTCATCAACTACGACCTGCCGTACTCGCCGGAAGACTACGTGCACCGCATCGGCCGCACCGGCCGGGCGGGCGCGAGCGGCATCGCGCTGTCGCTGATGACGCCTGCCGAGGAGCGCTACCTCGCCGAGATCGAGAAGCTGATCAAGCGGCAGATCCCGGTCGAGTCGCTGGCCGTGGT
Source organism: Quisquiliibacterium transsilvanicum (assembly GCF_014202215.1). GTDB lineage: Bacteria > Pseudomonadota > Gammaproteobacteria > Burkholderiales > Burkholderiaceae_E > Quisquiliibacterium > Quisquiliibacterium transsilvanicum. Next base: position 93,592 of record NZ_JACHGB010000004.1, read on the forward strand.
GACCCCGCCGCGCGAACGCGGCGCCCGGCCCGAGCGCAGCGAACGAAGCGAACGGCCGCGCGGCGAGCGTCCTGAACGCACTGAGCGTCCGCGCGGCGAGAGCGAAGAAGCGCGCGCCCCCCGGCGCACCGAGGACCGTGGCGGCGCCCGACGCACGCCCCGGCCATCCGGCCCGCCGCTGGCCGGCTATTCCAACGACCCCTTCTTCTTCAAGCCCTACGAGTCCCCCGAGGACGAGAAGCAGCCGGCCGAGGGCGATGCGGCTGCGGCCCCCGCCTCCGGACGCAAGCGCTCTTCCAGGCCGGTGGCGGCGCTGCTGGGCGGCAAGAAGGGCTGAGGCCAGCGCGTTCGACTGGCCTTCGCGAGCGCGGCATGCGCTCGCGCGCCTGGGTGCTGCCAGCGGTCGATTTCGTCTCAGCCGCGCACCGACTCGGGCGATGCCGCCGGGTCCACCCAGGCGGCCCGCCACAGGCACACCGCCGCTCGCCAGAAGCCGCCAAGCGTGACCGCTCCGGTCCCGCGCAGCCCGAGATGGCCCAGCGCCCGCTCCAGCTCGGGCAGTGGATCGTGCAGGGCCAGCGCTGCCGCCCCCGTCTGCTTCGACAGCTTCTCGCCGTGCGCGTCGGTGACCACCGGCACATGCAGGTAGCGTGGGGTCGGATGGCCGAGCAGCCGCTGCAGGTGGATCTGCCGCGCGGTGGAGCCGATCAGGTCGGCGCCGCGCACCACGTCGGTCACGCCCTGGCCCGCGTCGTCCACCACCACCGCCAGCTGGTAGGCCCACAGCCCGTCGGCGCGCCTGAGCACGAAGTCGCCCACCTCTTTGGCGAGGCGCTCGTGGAAGGCGGCTCCGCTGCGGTCGGTCCAGTCGATCACCGCGTCGTCGACCCGCACCCGCCAGGCACGCGGCGCACGGCCGCCGGCAATGCCGTTGCGGCAGGTGCCGGGGTAGACCAGTTCGGCGTGGCGCCCCGGGTCCTGCCCCTGCCGGGCCACGGAGTCGGCGATCTCGCGGCGCGTGCAGGCGCAGGGATAGACCAGGCCGGCGGCCAGCAGTCGATCGAAGGCCGCCTGGTAGTGCGCATTGCGGCGGCTCTGGTATTCGATCGCGCCGTCGTGCTCGAAGCCGTAGGCGGCCAGCGTGTCGATGATGGACTGCGCGGCGCCGGGCTGCTCGCGCGGCGGGTCGAGGTCCTCGATGCGCAGCAGCCAGCGGCCGCCATGGGCGCGGGAGTCGAGGCAGCTTGCCAGCGCCGCGACCAGCGATCCCGCATGCAGCGGGCCGGTGGGCGAGGGGGCGAAGCGGCCGACGTAGGAGCAGCGCGCCCGCGTCATCGCGCGCCCGCCTTGGTTCGAGGCTTCGGATCGACGCGGCGACGCCCGGGCGTCGGCTCGGCGTCCAGCGCCGACACCGGCCCCGCCAGCAGGCGTTCGCGCACCCGGGCCACCTCGAGACGCTCCAGCCACCAGGCCAGCGCCTTGCCGCGGTCTCCGCTGCGCCAGGCGTAGCGCAGCGCGGTGGTCGGCCGGGGCTGCTCCACCTCCTTCGCCACAAGCCGCCCCGAGGCCAGCCAGGGCCGCGCGAAGGGCTCGGGCACCCAGCCCACGCCCAGCCCCGCCACCTGCACCGCGATCTTCTGCTCGAAGCTGGCGACGGTGAGCAGGTCCTGTCCCGACAGCAGGCCAGAGGAGCGCGGCGGCAGGTGGCGCGCGGTGCTGCCGACAGCCACCGCGCGATGCCGGATCAGGGTGTCGGCGGGAATGGGCTCGTCGGCGCCGGCCAGCGGGTGGTGCGGCGCCACGCACCAGACGAAGGGGACTTCGCCAAGCGGGCGCATCGCGAAGCGGCCGCCGGCCAGCACTTCGGCGGGCGCGTCGTGAACCACGCCGATCGCGAGCTCCGCGCGGTCGGTCAGCAGTGCGTCCCAGCCGCCGTCGAGCACCTCCTGGCCGAAGCGCAGCCGGGTGGGTGCGCCGAGCCGGTAGAAGTCGTCGAGCATCGGCCGCACCCGGTCGAAGCAGACCAGCGCGTCGAGCGAGATGCGCAGCTCCACCTCCCAGCCGCTGGCCACCTCGCGGACCCGGCAGGCGAGGTCGTCGGCGGCGCGCAGCAGCAGGCGGCCCTGTCCGAGCAGTTCCTCGCCGGCGGGGGTGAGCCGGGCGCGGCGGCCCCGGCGGTCGAAGAGCAGCACGTCCAGCTCCTCCTCGATGCGGCGCACCGTGTAGGTGAGCGCCGAGGGGACCTTGCCGAGCTCGGCCGCCGCCGCAGCGAAGCTGCCGCGCCGGGCGATCGCGTCGACCACGGAGATGGCTTCCAGCGTCAGGCTCATGTTCAATTAATTTGAACGAAGTCTGCGAATCATACCGCCCGCAAGGCCCCATGGATGTCCGAAGATGGAGGCCATGCACCGGAAGGGCCGGCGTTGCCGGACCCTGCCGGACGACGAACGCAGAAAGGGAGAATTCGATGATCGAGATCCGCAGGAGCGAGGAGCGCGGCTATGCCGACCATGGCTGGCTGCAGTCCTTCCACAGTTTTTCCTTCGCCGGTTACCACGATCCGCGGCACATGGGCTTCGGTCCGCTGCGGGTGATCAACGAGGACCGCGTGGCCCCGGGCACCGGCTTCGGCGCGCACGGCCACCGCGACATGGAGATCATCAGCTACGTGCTCGACGGCGCGCTGGCGCACCGCGACAACATGGGCAACGGCTCGGTGATCCGGCCCGGCGACGTGCAGCGCATGAGCGCTGGCCGGGGCGTTCAGCATTCGGAGTTCAACCACGACAAGCTCGGCCAGACCCACTTCCTGCAGATCTGGATCGAGCCCTCGGCGCGCGGCATCGAACCCGGTTACGAGGACCGCCGCTTCGACGCCGACGCCAAGCGCGGCAGGCTCGCGCTGATCGCCTCGTCCGACGGTCGCGATGGATCGGTGACCATCCACCAGGATGCGAGCGTCCATGCGGGGCTGTTCGATGGCGACGAACGGGCGGAGCTGCCGATCGCGCCGGGGCGCCGCATCTACGTCCACATGGCACGCGGTGCGCTCATGGTCAACGGCCAGCGGCTGGAGGCCGGCGACGCACTGAAGCTAGCGGGCGAGGAGCGGCTGGTGCTCGAGGGCGGGCGTGAGGCCGAGGTCCTGGTCTTCGATCTGCCGTGAGCCGCCTCCGATGACCCGGATCGTCATCGCCTACCACTCCGGCTACGGCCACACACGGAAGCTCGCTGAGGCGGTGGGCGAGGGCGCGGCCGGCGTGCCCGGCGCGTCAGCGCAGCTGCTGGCGGTGGAGGAGATCGACGCGCAGGGCTGGCTGGCGCTCGAGGCCGCCGACGCCATCGTGTTCGGCGCGCCGACCTACATGGGCGGCCCGTCAGCGCAGTTCAAGACCTTCGCGGACGCCTCCGCGAATGCCTGGTTCAGCGGTCTCTGGCGCGACAAGATCGCCGGCGGCTTCACCTGCTCGCTGTCGATGAGCGGCGACAAGTTCTCGACGCTGACCTACCTGGCCACGCTGGCGATGCAGCACGGCATGGTCTGGGTGGGCACCGGCACCATGCCGGCGCAGCGGCCCGGGGCGCCGGACGAGATCAACCGGCTGGGCGGCTGGTACGGCGTGATGGCGCAGGCGGACAACGTCCCGCCCGAGATCAGCCCGCCCAGGGGCGACATCGATTCCGCGCTGGCCTACGGGCGGCGGATCGCGGGCTTCGCGAGGCGGCTGCGGGGCTGACCGGGCAGGCGGCGGAGCTGACCGGGCAGGCGGCGGGGCTGACCGGGCAGGCGGCGGAGCTGATCGGGCGGGCGGCGGAGCTGATCGGGCGGGCGGAGGAGCTGGCAGGCAGGGCGCAGCGTCGATCAGGCCGGCCGGGGCGCCGCCCAGCGCCGTCCCGCCAGCTCGTTCATCACCAGGGCCGCCAGCACCATCAGGCCGCCCTGGAGGGTGGCAACCCCCATTGCCTCGCCGGCGAACAGCCAGGCCCATAGCGGACCGAGCACCACTTCGAGCAGGGCGATCAGGGCCATTTCCTGCGCGGACAGGTGCTTCGCGGCCCGCACGAACAGCATGCAGGGCAGCGCCAGCTGGACGAAGCCCAGCAGCGCCAGGATCGCGATGTCGTTCAGGTTGGCCTGGAAGGGCAGGGCCAGCGGCAGCGTGACCAGGCAGGACAGCGCGGCGCCGATCAGCGCGGCCGGCGCCAGATCCACCGTCGCGTGCATCCGGCGCAGCAGCACGATGTTGATTGCGGCGGCGGTGGGCACCCCCAGCGCGATCAGCATCCCGGACAGGCCTTCGGCCGACACCCCGTCGCGCACCATCCACCAGATGCCGCCCAGGGCAGCGCCGATGGCCAGCCAGGTCCGCGCGGCGACCCGCTCGCGCAGCACCAGCCAGCCCAGCGGCGCGGCGAGCAGCGGCGTGATGCTGCTGACCAGCAGCGTGTTGGCCACGCTGGTGCGGGTGATCGCGAGAATGAAGCAGACGAACATCGCGCCCCACATCGTGCCGGCGAGCAGGCCGGGCAGGCCCATCGCGACGACCGGCCGCAGCGGGTTGCCGCGCTGCTGCCAGGTGAGCGCCAGCAGCACACCGATGGCGCAGAACAGGCTGCGCCAGAAGGTGATCTCGAAGCCCTGCGCCTGCTCCAGGTGCCGGGTGAAGACGCCGGCGATGCTCCAGCACAGCGAGCAGAAGCACAGCAGCGCGACCGCGCGCCGGTGGGTGCGGCGATCCGGGCCGTCCATCAGGCGACCGGAACCACGGTTTCGCGCTTGTCGAACACGAAGAGCCCGCCTTCCCAGTGCCGCCCGCCCACGGCCTCGAAGTAGCCGAGCACGCCGCCGTCGAGCTGGACCACGTGCTCGAAGCCGGCCTCGTCCATCCAGAGCGCGGCCTTCTCGCAGCGGATTCCGCCGGTGCAGAAGGTGACCACGCGCCTGCCGGCCAGCCGGGGCCGCAGCGCATCGATCGCGGCAGGGAACTCGCCGAAGTTGTTCAGCCCGGGGTCGATCGCGCCGGCGAAGCTGCCCGCTTCGACTTCGTAGCGATTGCGGGTGTCGACCAGCGCGATCTCGCGGCCTTCGTCGTCGTGGCCTGCCTGCAGCCAGCGCTCCAGCGTGGCCGGCGAGACCGCGGGCGCGCGCCCGGCGCGGGGCCGCACGGCGGGCTGGCGCAGCGTGATGATCTCGCGCTTGAGGCGCACCCGCCAGCGGTCGAAGGCGATCGCCTCCGACCAGGTCCGCCGGGGCTGCAGCCCTGCCAGCGGCGGGTCCTCCTCGAGCAGGCGCATGAAGGCTTCGACCGCGTCCTCGGGGCCGCTGGCGAACAGGTTGATGCCCTCGGGCGCGAGCAGCACCGTGCCACGCAGGCCGAGTTCCTCCCCGGCGCGGCGCAGGCGCGCGCGGCGGGCAGGCAGGTCGTCGAGGTCGACGAAGCGGTAGGCGCTGAGGTTCAGGATCATCGGCGGTCCTCGTGTTCTGTCCGCGGGGGCCGGCTCGGGTCCTGGCGGGGCGGTCCCGGGCAGGCGCCGGGAGCCCGGGGCGGTAGAATTCTACCGATGCGGCAGCCCGGTTTCGTCCATCTTCGCGTCCACACCGAATACTCGATCACCGACTCCACCGTCCGGGTGGATGCGCTGGTCGATGCCGCTGTGGCCGACGCCCAGCCCGCGGTGGCGATCACCGACCTGGTCAACCTCTTCGGCTGGATCAAGTTCTACAAGGCGGCGCGCGGCAAGGGCGTCAAGCCCGTCCTCGGCGCCGACTGCTGGCTGGCCAACGAGGCCGATCGCGACCGGCCCGCGCGCATGCTGCTGCTGGCGCTCAACCCGCAGGGCTACCTGCGCCTGTGCGAGCTGATCAGCCGCGCCTGGCTCGAGAACGAGTACCGGGGCCGCGCCGAGCTTTCCCCAGCCTGGTTCGACGAGGGCGGCAACGACGGCCTGATCCTGCTCTCGGGCGCGCGCCAGGGCGACGTGGGCCAGGCGCTGCTGGGCGGCCAGGACGAGGCCGCCGCGGAACTGGCGCAGCGCTGGTCCGCGCGCTTTCCCGGCAGCTACTACCTGGAAGTGCAGCGCGCCGGCGCCCCCGAGGACGAAACCCACACCCGGGCGGCTGCGCGGCTGGCCGCGCAGCTGGGGCTGCCGGTGGTGGCCACGCACCCCGTTCAGTTCATCGAGCGCGACGGCTTCCGCGCGCACGAGGCGCGGGTCTGCATCGCCGAGGGCGAGATCCTCGCCAACCCGCGCCGCCAGCGCCGCTTCACCGAGGAACAGTACTTCAAGAGCCAGGCCGAGATGGAGGCGCTGTTCGCCGACCTGCCCGCGGCGCTGGCCAACAGCGTGGAGATCGCGCGCCGCTGCAGCCTGCCGATGACGCTGGGCAAGCCCAGCCTGCCGCAGTTCCCCACCCCCGAGGGCGTCACGCTCGACGACTTCATGCGCCAGCAGGCCCGCGAAGGCCTGCGCGAGCGGATGGTGAAGCTGTTCCCCGACGAGGCGCAGCGCGAAGCGAAGCGCGAGCAGTACGAGGGCCGGCTCGAGTACGAGTGCGACACCATCGTGCAGATGGGCTTCCCGGGCTACTTCCTGATCGTTGCCGACTTCATCAACTGGGCCAAGGCCAACGGCGTGCCGGTGGGCCCGGGCCGGGGCTCGGGCGCGGGCTCGCTGGTGGCCTACGTGCTGGGCATCACCGACCTCGACCCCATCCCCTACGCGCTGCTGTTCGAGCGCTTCCTGAACCCGGAACGGGTGTCGATGCCCGACTTCGACATCGACTTCTGCCAGGAGAACCGCTGGAAGGTCATCGAGTACGTGCGCGGCAAGTACGGCGAGCAGGCGGTGTCGCAGATCGCCACCTTCGGCACCATGGCATCCAAGGCCGTGATCCGCGATGTCGGCCGCGTGCTCGACATGGGCTACAACTTCTGCGACCAGCTCTCCAAGCTGATCCCGGTGGTGCAGAACAAGCCGGTGTCGCTGGCCAAGGCGCGCGAGGCCGAGCCGCTGCTGCGCGAGCGCGAGGAGCGCGAGGACGAGGTGCGCGAACTGCTGGCGCTGGCCGAGCCGCTGGAGGACCTCGCCCGCAACGTCGGCATGCATGCCGGCGGCGTGCTGATCGCGCCCGGCAGGCTCACCGACTTCTGTCCGCTGTACAAGGCGCCGGGCACCGATTCCGTCGTCAGCCAGTACGACAAGGACGACGTCGAGGCGGTGGGCCTGGTGAAGTTCGACTTCCTCGGCCTGCGCAACCTGACCATCCTGCAGATGGCGGTCGATTACATCAACGCCCGCCACCCCGAGAAGCCGCTCGACCTCTCCACGCTTGCTTTCACCGATCCCAGGGCCTACCAGGTGCTGAAGGACGCGAACACCACCGCGATCTTCCAGGTGGAAAGCGACGGGATGAAGAAGCTGCTGAAGAAGCTGCAGCCCGACCGCTTCGAGGACATCATCGCCGCGCTGGCGCTCTACCGGCCGGGCCCGCTGGGCTCCGGAATGGTCGACGACTTCATCCTGCGCAAGAAGGGCGAGCAGCGGATCGACTACTTCCACCCGGACCTGAAGGCCTGCCTGGAGCCCACCTACGGGGTGATCGTCTACCAGGAACAGGTGATGCAGATCGCGCAGACCATCGGCGGCTACACGCTGGGTGGCGCCGACCTGCTGCGGCGTGCGATGGGCAAGAAGAAGCCCGAGGAGATGGCCGAGCACCGCGGGCTGTTCGTCGAGGGCGCGAAGACGAAGGGCTACGAGGTCGACCTCGCCAACCGCCTCTTCGACCTGATGGCGATGTTCGCGGAGTACGGCTTCAACAAGTCGCACACCGCCGCGTATGCGGTGGTCACCTATCACACCGCCTGGCTGAAGGCCTACTACCCGTCGGAGTTCCTCGCCGCGACGCTGTCGTCGGAGATGGACGACACCGACAAGCTGCAGTTCTTCGTCGCCGACTGCAAGGCCAACGGCGTGCAGGTGCTGCCGCCCGACATCAACGCCTCCGGCTACCGGTTCCAGCCGGTGTCCGAGCGCGCCATCCGCTACGGGCTCGGCGCGGTAAAGGGCTCCGGCGAGAACGCGGTGCTGAACGTGCTGAAGGCGCGCGAGGCCGGCCCCTTCACCGACCTCTTCGAGTTCTGCACCCGCATCGACCGCAAGCTCGTCAACCGCCGCACCATCGAGGCGCTGGCGCGCGCCGGCGCCTTCGATTCGCTGGAGCCCGATCGTGCCCGGGTGCTCGCCAACGTGGGCAAGGCGATGGAGGCGGCCGACGCCGCGGCCGCCTCGGTCGACCAGGTGAGCCTGTTCGACGCCGGCGACGCCGAGGGCGGCGCGCCCATCGACTGGGAGAACGTCGCGCCCTGGAGCGAGCGCCAGCGGCTGCAGGAGGAGAAGAGCGCGCTGGGCTTCTTCCTAACCGGCCACCTGTTCCACGGCTTCGAGGCCGAGGTGCGCCGCTTCGCGCGAACGAAGCTCGCCGACCTGCAGCCCGCGCAGCAGCCGCAGTGGATCGCCGGCATCGTGGCCTCGCAGCGCACGCAGATGAGCCGGCGCGGAAAGATGAGCATCGTGATGCTGGACGATGGCACCGGTGCGCTCGAGGTCACGCTCTACAACGAGACCTTCGAGCGCTTCCGCACGCTGATCCGCGAGGACGAGCTGCTGGTGATCCAGGCCAAGGTGAGCCGCGACGACTACAGCGGCGGACAGCGCGTGATCGCCGAGCGGGTGCTGGGCCTGACCGAGGCGCGCCAGGAATTCGGCAAGCGGCTGACGATCCGCTTGAACGGTCTCGCCGAGGCCGGGCTGCTGCGCGAGGTGATCCACCCGTACCGGCCGCAGGGCGCCGGCGACGCGCCCGCGATGCCGGTGGTCGTCGAATACGGCAATGCCGACGCCCGCTGCTCGGTGGAGCTCGGCGCCGACTGGCGGGTGCGCCCGCAGGAGGACCTGATCGTCGAGGCGCGCAGCCGGCTGCACGCGCAGGACGTCTCGGTCGAGTACTGATCGATGGACGCCCGGCCGCTGCAGGTGGCCATCGTGCGCGCACGCTACAACCCCTACGGCGGTGCGGAGCGCTTCGTCCAGCGCGCGCTCGCTGCGCTCGCCTCGGGCGGCGCCGAGGTCACCGTGATCGCGCGGCGCTGGACGCCGCCGCGCGACGGCGAGGCCGCGGTGCCGATGCGGCTGCTGCGCGTCGATCCCTTCCACCTGGGCAGCCTCTGGCGCGACTGGTCCTTCGCGCGCGGCGTGCGCCGCGTGCTGGCCGGGCGCAGCTTCGACATCGTCCAGAGCCATGAACGGATCGCCGGGCTGCCGCTCTACCGGGCGGGCGACGGCGTGCATGCGGAGTACCTCGCGCAGCGCCGGCGCGCCGAGCCGGGCTGGCGCGCCGCGCTCACCGCGGCGAGCCCCTACCACCGCTACGTGCTCGCCGCCGAGCGGGCGATGTTCACGCACCCGGCGCTGCGCGCGGTCATCTGCAACTCGGAGATGGTGCGCGGCGAGATCCACTCGCGCTTCGGCGTGCCGATGGACAAGCTGCACCTGGTGCGCAACGGCGTGGACCTCGAGCGCTTCCGGCCACCGACGCTGGCCGAGCGCAGCGCGGCCCGCGAGGGCCTGGGCCTCGAGCCAGGGCGCACCGTGTTCGCGTACGTGGGCTCGGGCTTCGCCCGCAAGGGCCTGGCGGCGTCGATCCGCGCGCTGGCGGCGATGCCGGGCGCGCGGGGCGTCGGCCATCCGGCCGTGGCCGGGGCCGGGGCCGGGGCGGGTGCCATCCCTCGGACCTGCGCCGGCATCGGCAGGGCGGCTGCGGAGGCCGCAATCGCCGCGGCGCCGAAGCCCCTGCCGCCGGTGCTTCTCGTGGCCGGCGCCGACCGCAAGCTGGCGGCGCATCGCGCCCTCGCTGGCCGGCTGGGCGTCGCCGGGCAGGTGCGCTTCCTAGGCGGCGTCGACGACGTGCGCCCGGTGCTGTGGGCGGCGGACGCCTTCGTGCTGCCCACGCTCTACGACCCCTTCCCGAACGCGGTGCTCGAGGCGCTCGCCTGCGGATTGCCCGCGGTGACCAGCACCAGGAGCGGCGCGGCCGAGTTCATCCGCGCGGGCGAGAACGGCTTCGTGGTCGATGCGCTGGACATCGGCGGCATCGCGCGGGCGCTGGACGCGCTGGCCGATCCGCAGGGCCGCGGCGCGCGGGCAGCCGCCGCGCGCGCCAGCGTCGCGCCGCTGTCGCTGGATGCGCTGGGCGCCCAGCTGATCGCCCTCTATCGGCGGCTGATAGAATCACCGGCTCCGTGAAGCAGAGTCTCGCCATCTATCGCCGGCTGATGGCCTACACGAAGCCCTACATCAAGGGTTTCGCGCTGGCGCTGACCGGCATGGTGATCGCAGCAGCGACCGAACCCCTGTTCCCGGCGCTGATGAAGCCGCTGCTCGACGAGGGCTTCGTCGGGAAGTCGGGGCTCGCGCTGTGGTACGTGCCTGCCGCCATCATCGGCATCTTCGTGGTGCGGGGCATCGCCACCTTCACCAGCAACTACGCGCTCACCTGGGTCGCGAACAAGGTGCTGGCCGACATGCGCCGCGAGATGTTCGGCCACATGCTCAGGCTGCCGGCCTCGGAGTTCGAGCGCGAGGCCTCGGGCCTGCTGATCTCCCGCATCGTGTTCGAGGTCAACAACGTCACCGCAGCGGCCACGCGGGTGCTCACCACCATCGTGCGCGACAGCCTGGTCATCCTCGGGCTGCTGGGCTGGCTGTTCTACCTGAACTGGCAGCTGACCCTGGTCGCGCTGGTGCTGATTCCCGTGATCGCCGTCGTGGTGGCGTCCTTCAGCAGGCGGATGCGGCGGCTCAACCGCCAGAGCCTCGAGCACACCGGCGAGCTCACCCGGGTGGTCGAGGAGGCGGTCCACGGCTACAAGCCGATCAAGGTCTTCGGTGCGTACGGCCGCGAGACCGAGCTCTTCGGGCGCACCGTGGAACGGCTGCGCGGGTTCGCGATGCGCCACCAGGTCGCCGCCGGGGCCACGGTGCCGATCACGCAGATCTTCGCGGCGATCGCCGTGGCCATCGTCGTGTCGATCGCGCTGATGCAGTCGATGGACAACCAGACCACGGTGGGCGGCTTCGTGTCGTTCATCACCGCGATGCTGATGCTGCTGGCGCCGCTCAAGCACCTGGCCGACATCAACGGTCCGCTGCAGCGCGGGCTGGCCGCCGCCGAGAGCGTGTTCCACCTGCTCGACCAGGCGGCGGAGCCGGACGAAGGCACCCGCACGCTGGAGCGCGCGCGCGGCGCCCTGCGCTTCGAGAAGGTGAGCTTCCGCTATCCGGGCGCCGACCGGGACGCGCTCTCGGAGATCGACCTGGACATCGAGCCCGGCGAGCTGGTCGCGCTGGTGGGCAGCTCCGGCGGCGGCAAGACCACGCTGGTGAACCTCGTGCCGCGCTTCTTCTCGCCCACCTCGGGACGCGTGCTGCTCGATGGGGTGCCGCTTTCGGAGCTGGCGCTTGGAAGCCTGCGCGACCAGCTCGCGCTGGTGAGCCAGGACATCGTGCTCTTCAACGACACCGTGCGGGCCAACGTCGCTTTCGGCGTGACGCGGGACGTGAGCGACGAGGCGATCTGGGAGGCGCTGCGGGCCGCCGCGCTCGACGAGGTCGTCCGGGCGCTGCCGCAGGGGCTGGATGCGCCGGCGGGTGAGCGCGGCGCGCGCTTCTCCGGCGGCCAGCGGCAGCGGCTCGCGATCGCGCGGGCGCTGCTCAAGGACGCCCCGGTGCTGCTGCTGGACGAGGCGACTTCCGCGCTGGATTCGCACACCGAGCGGGAGGTGCAGAACGCGCTGGAGCGCACGACGGCCGGGCGCACCACGCTGGTCATCGCGCACCGGCTGTCGACGATCGAGCGCGCCGACCGCATCGTGGTGCTCGAGGGCGGGCGCATCGTCGAGCAGGGACGGCACGCCGAGCTGATCGCGCGCGGCGGCATCTACGCGCAGCTGCACCGCATCCAGTACGCCTCCGCCGGCCAGGCCTGACGCGCATCGGCAGCGCGGGCGCTTCAAGGGAATCGCAGATGGACATCCTCCACACCGAAGCGTCCTGCGGCTGGGGCGGGCAGGAGATCCGCATCCTCAGCGAATCCGCGGGGATGATCGCGCGCGGCCACCGGGTCGCGCTCGCCTGCCCTCCGGAGGCGCCGATCGCGCGGGAGGCGCCGGCGCACGGTCTCGAGCTGATTCCGCTGCCGATCGGCAGGAAGCGCCTGCCCGGCCTGCGCGCGCTGCGCCGGCTGCTCTCGGAGCGCCGCTTCGACGTGGTGAACACCCACAGCTCCACCGACAGCTGGCTGGCGGCGCTGGCCTGCGCCAGCCTGCGCGACGCCCCCGCGCTGGTGCGCACCCGGCACATCTCGGCGCCGATCGCGCGCACGGCGTCCAACCGCTGGCTCTACGCGCGCGCCAGCGCCTTCGTCGTGACCACGGGCGAGAGCCTGCGCGAGGAGGTGATCCGGCGCACCGGGAGCGATCCCCAGCGGGTGGTTTCGATTCCCACCGGCATCGATCACGAACGCTTCGCGCCCGCCGACCGCGCCAGCGCGCGCGCCGCGCTCGGGCTGCCCGCCGACCGCTTCATCGTGGGCATCGTGGCCACGCTGCGCAGCTGGAAGGGGCATCGCTTCCTGGTCGACGCGGTCGCGCCGCTCGCCGACCCGGAGCTGCTGCTGGTGATCGTTGGCGACGGGCCGCAGCAGGAGGCGCTTGCGCGGCAGGTGGCCGACGGCGGCCTCGAGGGCCGCGTGAGGCTGGTCGGCCAGCGCACCGACGTGCCAGCCTGGCTGCAGGCCTTCGACGTCTTCGCATTGCCGTCCTACGCCAACGAGGGCGTGCCTCAGGCGCTGATCCAGGCGATGCTGTGCGGCCTGCCGAGCATCACCACGACGGCCGGGGCGATCGGCGAGATCGCCCTGGACGGACGCACCGCGCTGGTGGTGGCACAGCAGGACAGCGCCGCGCTGGCCGCGGCCATCCTGCGGCTGCGCGCCGACCCTGCGCTGCGCGCTTCGCTGGGCGCCGCTGCGCGCGCGCACTGCCTGGATGGCTTCACCCGAGAGTCGATGCTCGACCGGATGGAGGACGTCTTTCGCCGGGCGGCCGCTGCGCGCGCCGTTCGCTGACGCTTTCCGGGACAATGCCAGTCATGCAGAACGAATCCCTCGAGAAGCTCTACCGCAGCCACCACGCCGCGAACCGCCGCCCCGATTTCGCCGTTCGCGAGGAGGAGCGCGCGCAACTGCTCAGCCGATGGATCGGGCAGGGGCGGCGCCTGTGCGATTTCGGCTGCCGCGACGGACAGCTCACGCGCCACTACCTGCCGGGCAACGAGGTGGTCGGCTGCGAGATCGACCCCGAGGCGATCGCGCGGGCGCGCGAGCGGGGCATCGACGCCCGGTCCACCGACCTGAACCAGCCGCTGGACTTCGCCGACGGCGAATTCGACGTGGTGGTCGCATGCGAGGTGCTCGAGCACCTGCCCTACTGGGACATCAGCGTGCGCGAGATGGCCAGGGTGCTGCGCCCCGGCGGCCTGTTCCTGGGCACCATCCCGCTCGCCTATCACCTGAACGATCGTTGGCGAGTCCTCCGAGGGCGCCCGCTGCTGTCGGCCAAGGATCCCACCCACGTGAAATTCCTCGCCTATGACGACTTCATCGCGCGGATGACCCGCTACGGGCTGAAGCTCGAGGAGATCCGGGTGATCGAGGGCGGGGGTTCCTTCCGCTCCCGCTTTCCGCGCCTGTTCGCGCGCAACATCGGCTTCCGGTTCGTCAAGCCGGGCTGAGCTTGGGCGGGCCGCGGGCTGCGGCGCCGCAGGCTTCGGCGCTGCGACAGCGCGTTCAGGCCGGCAGTCCCGGCCGCTCCGGCCGGTGTTCGCGCATCGCCGCGCACAGCGCAAGGCCGAAGGCCAGCACGCGCAGCGTGTTCTGGTGCGCGAAGACGTCGTTGGTGAGCCCCAGCACCAGCCACATCGCCAGGCTCACGCGTCCGACCCGACGCAGCGCGGGGGGACTGCGCGCCAGGCCGCGCCAGGCCAGCCAGGCCGCGAGCGCCGCCACCGCGAGGCCGATCGCCCCGTACTGGGCGAGGATCGACATCGGCAGGCTGTGCGGATGCGAGTAGACCACCGCATCGGCCGGGTAGCGCCCCTGCGCCTGCAGCCGTTCCACCTCGGGCTTGAAGCGGTGCGCTCCGGCGCCGAACAGCGGGTGCTCGGCGACGATGTCGAGCGTGGCCTGCCACATCGCCAGCCGCAGCGCGACCGACCGGGCGCCGACCTCGCCCTCCTGGTAGGCAGCGACCTCGTCGTCGATCAGGGTCAGCCGGTCCCACAGGTCGAGGCGATGGCCGAGCGCGGCGACGCCCAGCGACAGGCACAGCGCGACCGCGACGAGCGCGCGGCGGTGGCCTCCGCCCGGCGGCGGGTGCGCTGCACCGGCAAGCGCCGGCGCCCGCCAGGCCAGCGCAGCGAGCAGCGGCAGCGCGAGCAGGGCGCCGCGGGTCCCGGAGGCCACCGTGGCGGCGATGCCGGCGCCGACCGCCGCCAGGTAGGCCAGGCTGCGCAGCCGGCCGGGGTCGCGCAGCAGGCCGGCCAGCGCGTACATCGCACACAGCACCGAGATCTGCCCGAAGACGATGGCGTTGAGCGTGCCCGTGGGGCGCTCCTGCCCGATCGCGAGCAGGTCCACGACCGACACCCCGAGGGCCGCCGCCGCGCCAAGCGCCCCGCCGGCGAACAGGGCGCGCGGGCCCACCAGGCCGTGGCCGGCCACCAGCGCCAGCAGCGGCATCAGCAGCAGCGGTGTCCAGGAGAAGGCCCGGGCCGGGAGCCCGAAGGCCAGCACCGAGGAGAGGTTGAGTCCGGCCAGCAGCAGCGCCGCGATCGCCAGTTCGGGCATCGCGCGCAGCCTGGCGAGGGCACCGGCCGGATCGCGCAGGGCCAGGCCCAGGCCCAGCAGGGCGAGCAGGTAGAAGGCCGCGCCCCCCAGGCTGGACTCGATCACCGCGGCGGGCAGCGCCGCCACGACCAGCAGGCTTGCGAGCCCGCGGAGCGCAGGCGCCCCGCCGGCAGCGTTCAAGCCCGCCGCTCCCGCCAGCCCCGATACCAGTCGACGAAGGCGCCGAGCCCCTCGGCAAGCGGCACCTTCGGTTCGAATCCGGCGGCTGCGCGAAGCTTCGACGGATCCGCGCAGGTGCGTACCACGTCGCCAGGCTGCATCGGCAGTTCGCGCCGCCGTGCCCGCGCCCCGGTGCGCTGCTCGAGAAGCGCCAGCAGTTCGTTGACCGTGCTCGGGTCGGAGCGCCCGATGTTGTAGACCTCGAAGGGCGCCCAGCTGGTGTCCGGGCGGCCTGCCCGTGCCGGATCCGGGTCGGTTCCCGCCTGGGCGCCGGTCGAGCCGGCTTCGCCTTCGCGGGGGCTGCCGTCCCCGGGGTGCCCATTACGCACGGGGGGCTGCCAGAGCAGTCGCACCGTGGCATCGGCGGCGTCCTCGACGAAGGTGAAGTCGCGCGACAGTCCGCCGCCGGCGTAGACGTCGATCGGGGTGCCGGCGAGCAGGCCCTCGGTGAACTTCCAGATCGCCATGTCCGGGCGGCCCCAGGGGCCGTACACGGTGAAGTAGCGCAGCATGGTCACCGGCAGCCCGAACAGATGCGCATAGCTGTGCGCCATCAGTTCGTTGGCGCGCTTGGTGGCCGCGTAGAAGCTCACCGGGTGGTCGACCGGGTCTGCCTCCGAGAAGGGCACCTTGAAGTTGCCGCCGTAGACGCTGGAGCTGCTGGCGAACACCAGGTGGCGCACGTCATGGTGCCGGCAGGCCTCGAGAATGACGGTGCTGCCCATCAGGTTGCTGTCGACGTAGGCGAAGGGCCTGGTCAGCGCGTAGCGCACCCCGGCCTGCGCGGCCAGGTGCACGACGTGGCCGGGCCGCTCCTCGCGGAACAGGGCGTCGACGGCGGCGGCGTCGGCGATGTCCAGACGCACGAAGCGAAAGCCCGCGGCCGACTCGAGCTGCGCCAGCCGCGCCTTCTTGAGCGCGGGATCGTAGTAGTCGTTGAGGTTGTCGACACCGACGACGCGATGGCCGTCCGCGAGCAGGCGGCGGCTGACGTGCATGCCGATGAACCCGGCGGCGCCGGTGACCAGGACGGTAGGGCCCATTGGGGAAAACGCTAAAATGAAAAGCATAGCAGAGCGCCGCCCGCGCCCTGCGCGCCATCCCGCGGCTTGCGAACGTGCCATCGCCTCTCCTGTCGGTCACGGTCATCACGAAGAACGAAGCGCATCGCATCGAGCGCTGCCTGCGCTCGGTCGAGTTCGCCGACGAACGCATCGTGCTCGACTCGGGCAGCACCGACGCCACGGTCGAGATCGCGCGCCGGCTCGGCGCGCGCGTCGAGACAAGTTCCGACTGGCCGGGCTTCGGTCCGCAGAAGAACCGCGCGCTGGATTTCGCCAGGGGCGAGTGGGTCTTCTCGATCGATGCCGACGAGGAGGTCACCCCTGCGCTGCGCGACGCCGTCCTCGCCGCGGTGCGGGCTCCCGCTGGTCCGCACGCCTACTGGGTCACGCGCAGCTCCTCGTTCTGCGGCCGCGAGATCCGCCACGGCGACTGGCGCAACGACCGGGTGCTGCGCCTGTTCAGGCGCGCGCATGCGCGCTTCACCGACGATGCGGTCCATGAGCGGGTGGACTGCCCGCCGCCGCACGGCGAGCTCGCCGGCCTGCTGCTGCACGACAGCGTCGATTCGATGCAGGACGCCGTCGAGAAGACCGAGCGCTACGCGCGGCTCGGCGCCGAGAAGCTGCGCGCGCGCGGCCGCGGCGGGCCGGTCTCGGCGCTGGTGCATGGCGCCTGGACCTTCCTGCGCGGCTACCTGCTGCGGCTGGGCTTCCTCGACGGCCGCGCCGGCCTGACCATCGCGGCGCTGAACGCGCGCGGCACCTTCCTTCGCTACCGGCTCGCGGGCATGCCCGCGCCGGCGGCCAACCCTGGCGAGCGCACTGGCGCCGCCGATTCCACGAGAGACCGAGCATGAGCGCCACCGCCGACCGCTATCCGCTTCCCCCGCTCGACGACCTGCCCGAGGACATCCGCAGCCAGCTGCTGGCGGTGCAGGAGAAGTCGGGCTTCGTGCCCAACGTGTTCCTCAAGCTCGCGCGCCGGCCGGCCGAGTTCCGCGCCTTCTTCGCGTACCACGACGCGCTGATGCTGCGCCAGGGCGCGCTCACCAAGGGCGAGAAGGAGATGATCGTGGTGGCCACCAGCGGCGCCAACGGCTGCCTTTACTGCGTGGTCGCGCACGGCGCCATCCTGCGCATCTACGAGAAGAACCCGCTGATCGCCGACCAGCTCGCCACCAACTACCGCAAGGCCCAGCTATCGCCGCGCCAGCGCGCCATCCTCGACTTCGCGATGAAGGTTGCCACCGCGTCGGCCACCGTCGACGAGGCCGATTTCGAGCGCCTGGCCGCGCACGGCCTGGACGACGAGGACATCTGGGACGTGGGCGCGATTGCCGCCTTCTTCGCGCTGTCGAACCGGATGGCAAATTTCAGCGGCATGATGCCCAACGCCGAGTTCTACCTGATGGGGCGCGTGCCCCGCGAGAAGAAGGCCTGAGGGACGGCCTGAGCCGCCGGGCGCCGCGCCGCCCGGCGCTGCGCCAGTCCCCGAACAAGGAAGCATCGAGATGAGCCATGCACCGCTGCAGCTGGATCCGCCCAGCGCGCTGGAGCGCCTGAACGCCGGCACCGCCTGGCTGGTGGACGTGCGCGAGCGCGCGGAGATCGCGCGCGCCGCCTTCGACGCCCCCAACGTTGTCGTGATCCCGCTGTCCGAGTTCGAGCGCCGCCGCGACGAACTGCCGCGCGACCAGGACCTGATCCTCGCCTGCGCCAGCGGCGGACGCAGCTTCCAGGCGGTGCAGTACCTGATCCACCACGGCTACTCGCGCGTGACCAACCTGGCAGGCGGCATCGGGCTGTGGCACGCGCACGGGCTGCCGGTGACGGCAGGCTGAGTAGCGAGTCCCTCCACCTGGCCCGCGGGCCCCGCCGCCGGGGTCAGAATCGCCCAGACTGGTGCCGCTGCCCGAGCACGCTCTGCATCGACTGCACCACCGCGAACGCCTGGCGCAGCTGGATGCGCTCGAAGTTGGACAGATCCCGGGGCGCCATGTAGTTGTCGGGCGGCTGCCCGGCGGCGATCTGCCGCGCCTGGTGGCGGATCCGCGTCACCGACAGGAACTCGAACGCGTCGCGCAGGTCGCGCGCGCTCTGTTCGCTGATCTCGCCGCCGGCGGTCGCGAGCTCCAGCCGTTCCTGGGTGTTCGCCTGGGGCTGGCCTTCGGCGAGCGCGGAGACCCGGGCAAGCTGGACCACCGGCACGATGCCCTGGTGCTTGAGATCGATCGTTCCGCGATGCTCGCCCTTGCGGGCGGGGGCGATGTTGCCGAACAGGTTCAGCGGCGGCCGGAAGCCGAGCGCGTTGCCGACCATGAAGGCAAGGAAGATCCCGTTGCCCTTCGCACGTGCGAGGAAGTCCTCCTGCAGCGCGTCCGCAAGCCCGGTGCTGCCATGGATGTGGCGAAGGTCGAAGAACACGCAGGTCAGCATCAGCGCCTTGGGCTCCGGCTCGCCGATCCACTGCCGGAAGTACTGCTTCCAGATGCGCAGCGGCTGGCGCCAGGTGTCGGTCATCCCCATGATTCCGCCCGGGCAGAACACGTAGCCGCAGGCGTCCAGGCCGGTGCAGACGAAGCGCGCCAGCGCCTCGAAGTACTCGCCATGGCGGGCCGCGTCGTAGGCGTCGTCCAGGATCATGAAATTGTCCTGGTCGGTCTTCGCGGTCTGTTCGCAGCGCGCCTGCGAGCCCGCGGCAACCCAGGCATAGCCGACGGGCGGCGGGCCGAGCCGCTGCTCGCCGAGCTGCAGCAGCCGGACCGTGACCGCGTCGGTGATCGCGGTGATCACCTGCCCGGTGGCATGCGCGGTGGCGTCCGCGGCGGCGAGGTTTCGCTGCAGGTCGCGCACTCTTGCGCTTACGCGGGCCAGGCCCTCGAAGTCCCGCTGCTCGTGGATCTCGCTGACGAGGAAGACCGGCGATGCGCTGCGGTGCTCGGTCAGGTCGCTCGAGGTGATCATGCCCGCCACGCGCTGGCCGTCCATCACCGGAACGTGGTGCACGTTGTTGCGCGCCATCAGCAGCAACGCCTCGAAGGTCAGCGCCTCGAGCCCGATCGTCAGCGGGTTGGCGGTGGCCACCTCGCGCACCGGCCGGTCGGTGGCCACGCCAGCGGCCACCACGCGGTTGCGCAGGTCGCGGTCGGTGAAGATGCCCGCGAGCCTGCCGTCGTCGACCAGCAGCACCGAAGAGACGCGCTGCTCGCGCATCAGCACCGCGGCATCGCGGACGGAGGCGGCCGGCGACAGGGTCACCGGCGCCCGGCGCAACAGCGAGCGCACCGGCGTAGCGACCAGCCCCAGATGGGGGTCGAGCTCCTGCGGGGGGGGCGGCACGGCAGGGGGCTCGGAGGCTGCGCCCTGCGGCGCCCGGGGCTCGGGCTGTCCGCCCTGCCGGGCCCTGGCGTCGTTGGCTTTGCTCATCGCACGGGGATCATGCCATGCGCCCGAATTATCTGGTTCTCCGGAGTGCGCTCGGGGTATTCCCGGGGGCGGGCGTCAGAGTGACGTAAGTTTTTCCGGCGACTCTCCGGGCGGGGGCACGAATTCGATGCCGTCCATACAAACCGGAGGGGACCCAGCCATGAACCACGACTCCAAGGGCTACTGGAGTGCCACGCTGAGACTGCTCACCAAGATCCTGATCGTCTGGTTCCTGGTGTCTTTCGGCGCGGGCATCCTGTTCGCAGATGTGCTCAACAACATCAAGCTGGGCGGCTATCCGCTCGGATTCTGGTTCGCCCACCAGGGCTCGATCTACGTCTTCGTCGTGCTGATCTTCTACTACGCACACAAGATGGGCCAGATCGATCGCCAGTTCGACGTCCACGAAGACTGAGGAAGCCGACATGGAACTCCAAACCACGATCTATCTCGTCGTCGGACTCTCCTTCGCGCTGTACATCGGCATCGCCATCTGGGCGCGCGCCGGCACCACGAGCGAGTTCTACGTTGCCGGCTCCGGCGTCAACCCGATCATGAACGGCATGGCCACCGCGGCCGACTGGATGTCGGCTGCCTCGTTCATCTCGATGGCCGGCCTGATCTCCAACATGGGCTACGGCGGCGGCCTGTTCCTGATGGGCTGGACCGGCGGCTACGTGCTGCTGGCGATGCTGCTCGCGCCCTACCTGCGCAAGTTCGGCAAGTTCACCGTGCCGCAGTTCATCGGCGATCGCTTCTACTCGAAGTCGGCCAGCACGGTGGCGGTGCTGTGCCTGCTGACTGCTTCGATCACCTACATCATCGGACAGATGACGGGTGTGGGCGTTGCGTTCTCGCGCTTCCTGGGCGTGTCCAGCGACGTCGGCATCTACGTCGGCATGGGCATCGTGTTCATGTACGCGGTGTTCGGCGGAATGAAGGGCATCACCTACACCCAGGTGGCGCAGTACATCGTGCTGATCCTGGCGTACACGATTCCCGCGGTATTCATCTCGCTGCAGCTCACCGGCAACCCGGTCCCGCAGCTCGGCCTGGGTTCGGACCTGGTCGGCCATGACGTCTCGCTGCTCTCCAAGCTCGACCAGGTGGTCACCGACCTGGGCTTCGGCAAGTACACGACCACCACGGCCGGCAGCACGCTGAACATGTTCGTCTACACGATGTCGCTGATGATCGGCACCGCCGGCCTGCCGCACGTGATCATGCGCTTCTTCACCGTGCCCAAGGTGAGCGACGCGCGCCTGTCGGCCGGCTGGGCGCTGATCTTCATCGCGATCCTCTACACCACCGCGCCCGCGGTCGCGGCGATGGCCAAGACCAACCTGATCCGCACCGTCACGCCCGGCGTGGTGATGCAGGACTCGGATCCCTTCGCCGCCGACGCAGCCATCCAGTACGAGCAGCGGCCGGACTGGATGAAGCGCTGGGAGAAGACCGGGCTGCTCAAGTTCCAGGACAAGAACGGTGACGGCCGCATCCAGTACTACAACGACAAGACGAAGAACGAGGAGGTGCTGAAGAAGGCGGAGGCTGCCGGCTGGAAGGGCAACGAGCTGGACGTCAACGCGGACATCATCGTGCTGGCCAACCCGGAGATCGCCCTGCTTCCCAACTGGGTGATCGCACTGGTTGCTGCAGGGGGTCTGGCGGCTGCGCTGTCGACCGCCGCAGGGCTGCTGATGGCGATCTCCTCGGCGGTCTCGCACGACCTGATCAAGGGGGTGTTCAAGCCGGACATCAGCGAGAAGGGCGAGCTGATGGCTGGCAAGATCTCGATGGCGGTCGCGATCGTGATTTCCGGGTGGCTGGGCCTGAATCCGCCGGGCTTCGCGGCAGGAACGGTGGCGCTGGCATTCGGGATTGCCGCAAGCTCGCTGTTCCCTGCGATCATGATGGGCATCTTCAGCAAGAAGATGAACAAGGAAGGCGCGATGGCTGGCATGCTGGCCGGCCTGTTCGTCACGCTGTTCTACGTGTTCGCGCACAAGGGCCTCTTCTTCGTGAAGGGCACCGAGTACCTGGACCTGATCGGCGGAGCAAACAGCTTCTTCGGCATCACGCCCGAAGCCTTCGGCGCGATCGGTGCGCTGGTGAACTTCGCGGTGGCCTTCCTGGTCGACAAGGTGACCAAGGAGCCGCCCGAGCACATCCAGGCGATGGTCGAATCGGTGCGCATCCCGCGCGGCTCGAAGGCCGTCGAGGGCTCGCACTGACGCGGCGGCGCCCGGGGCTTCCCGGGCGCGGTCCGCTTCCCGGCCTCGCCGGCGCTGCCGGCGAGGCCCTTCGTTTCAGGAGCCGCGCATGGTGTTCGACGTTGGTGTGGCGATGACCTGGGTGATGTTCCTGGCCCTGTTCCCGATGGCCTTCTTCTGGCTCAGGCGCGCCTGGCGCATTGCGTTCAGGCGCGACTTCTCCGAGGTCGCACTCAAGCGAGGCGAGCCCCCCGCGGATCCCGCGCGATGGGCGCCCTACGAGTGCATCATCAACGCGGTGGCGGGCGTGGCCGCGGTCTTCGTGATCGTCGGAGTGGGCTTCGGCGCGCTGCCCTACGAGACCTGGACCGCGATCGCCGGGACCACCATCTGGTGCAAGTTCTTCGCGAGCTTCGCGCTGGGCCGGCACGCCCACCTGTTGGCGCCGACGGCGCGAGCGAAGGGCTGAGCTTCCGGCGCGCGGGCCTGCCAATGACGACCCCGGCGGCGACCGGTCAGGTGCTTCGGGCGCTTCGGGCGCGCAGTTCGCGTCAGGGCGACGCGCCGTGAAGCGCGACCGGCGGCTGCTTTCGACGGTCCTTGTCTCCGCCGTCTCGGCCGCGGTGCTGCTGTTGGCCTGGCTTGCCGCGATGTCGCTGTTGCTGGGCGCTGTCATCGAACCGGACCTGCGCCGCCAGTTCCTGGATGCCTTGCTGCCCCACCTGCCGCTGGTGGCCATGGGCGTGCTGCTGCTGGCGCTGCCCGCGGGCTACCTGGCGCGGGCGCTTCACCTGCGCTGGGTGGCGGGCCCGGCGCGGCTGCTGGAGCAGGCCCAGGCGCTGCTTGCGCCGGGCGTGGATCGTGAACTGCCGATGACCGGCAGCGCCGAGATGCGCGGGTTCGCCGAGGCGATCAACCTGCTCGCGCGCCAGCGCTCTGAGCTCGGGCGCGACATCGAGGCCCGGGTCGCCCAAGCAAGCCGGGGTGTCGAGCAGGAGCGCAACCGGCTGGCTGCGCTGATGAGCGAGCTCGACCAGAGCGTCGTGGTCTGCAATCTCGACGGCAGGATCCTGCTCTACAACAGCCGTGCGCGCCTGCAGTTCCGCGCGCTGTCGTCAGCGCCAATGCTGGCCGACGGCGCCGAGCTGATCGGCCTGGGGCGCTCGATCTACAGCGTTTTCGACCGCCGCCTGGTCGCGCATGCGCTTGGCGGCGTGCGCAGCCGGCTGCAGCGCGGCGCGGCCAACCCCACCGCCCGCTTCGTCATGCTCACCCAGGGCGGGCAATTGCTGCGGGTCCGCATGTCGCCGGTGCGTGACGTGGCGCCAGACGAGAGCGGGAAGCCCGGCAGCGGCGGTTCCGGCGGCGGCGAGCACGACAGCGGGGAGGCCGTCGACAGGACCCCGCCGCTCGCCGGCTTCGTGCTGATGCTGGAGAACGTCACGGTGGAGTTCGAGCGCGAATCGGAGCGCGATCGACTGGTGCTGTCACTCGCGGACGAGACGGGCTCCGCGCTGGCCCGGGTGGGATCGCAGATCGAACGGCTGGCGGCCGGGTCCGAAGTGCCGTCCGTGCGCGATCGCCTGGCCGAACAGGCGCGGGACGAGGTCGAGGCGATGCGGCGCAGGCTGCGTGAGGTCGCTGCCCGTTTCGCGCATGGCGCCACCGGGCGCTGGCCGCTGGAGGAGGTGCCGGGCGCGGAATTCCTCGACGGCGCCAGGAGCCAGATCGAGGCGAATGCGGGCGTGCGCTGCGCGATCGACGAGGTGGATCCGGCGCTGTGGCTGCGAATCGACGGGTTTGCCGTCCTCGAGGCGATCGGCGCTCTGGCGCAGCGGCTGCGCGACGAGCACGGCGTCCGAGACATCAGGCTGAGGCTCGCCGAAGGTGAGGAGGATCGGGTGAACCTTGACCTGGTCTGGAGCGGCGGCGCGATGAGCACCGAGACCGCGATGACCTGGGAGCTGGACCCCATTCCGGCCGGCGCGGCCATGCTGACGGTGCGCGAGGTGGCGCAGCGGCATGCCGGGTCCTTCGAGTTCCTGCGCGATCGGGCCCGCCAGCTCACGTTCTTCCGCTTCGTCCTGCCGCGGGCCAGGGAGATGGCCGAGGTGGAGGCCGAGGCCTTCCTGCGCGGCCGCAGCCGTCCGGAGTTCTATGACTTCGACCTGTTCCAGAGCAGCGCGACCACGCGCGCGCTCGAGGATCGCCGCCTGGCCGAGCTCGCCTTCACGGTGTTCGACACCGAGACCACCGGGCTCGAGCCTTCCGCCGGCGACGAGATCATCCAGATCGGCGCGGTGCGGGTGCTCAACGGCAAGCTGCGGCGCTCCGAGTCCTTCGAGCAGTTGGTCGATCCCAGGCGCTCGATCCCGCGGGCATCGATCCCGATCCACGGCATCGAGCCGCACATGGTGCGCGGCCAGCCCACCATCGACCAGGTGCTGCCCGCCTTCCACGCCTATGCGCAGGACACGGTGCTGGTCGCGCACAACGCGGCCTTCGACATGCGCTTCCTGCAGCTCAAGGAGGAGGCCACCGGGGTGCGCTTCGAGCAGCCGGTGCTGGACACGCTGCTGCTGTCCGCGGTGGCGCATCCCAACCAGTCCTCGCACCGGCTGGAGGCGATCGCCGAACGCTTCGGCATCGCGGTGATCGGCAGGCACACCGCCCTCGGCGATGCGCTCGTCACCGCCGAGGTGCTGCTGCGGCTGATCCCGCTGCTGGAGGCCATGGGCATCCACACGCTGGGGCAGGCCCGCGAGGAGGCGCAGCGCACCTACTTTGCGCGGCTGTCGTACTGAGTGGCCGTGTGCCGCGGCTCACACCAGGATGATGTCGTACTGCTCCTGGCCGGCCATGCGGCCGGGCTCGCCATCATGCGGATGGCGAATCGAGCTCACGTAGCGCCTCCAGCAGGGAGGGCACGTCCGAGTCGACGATGCTCCAGATCGTGTCGTCGTCGATACCGAGGTAACCGTGGATCAGCCTGTTCCGGGTCGCAACCACCATCCGCCATGGCACTGCCGGGTGGGCTGCCCGAACGTCCGCTGGCACGTGGCTCGCCGCCTCGCCAATCAGCTCCAGGTTGCGAAGCGTCGCGTCGTAAACGAGACGGTTCGCCACGAAGGCCGGCTGGTCCATGCCTCTCGTATAGTCGAGCACCTTACCCGCGAAGGCGATCATGTCGTCGATGTAGAAACGCCATGCCCGCTCGACACCCTCAGACATGCACGGCCTCGCGTTCGATGAACGGGCGCAGTTCGGGGCGAAGTGCCTTTTCCGTCACCAGATCGACCGGGCGGCCAAGGAGGTCCTCCAGGTAGAACTGGACGCCGAAGTATCGATCGGAGCTTGCAGGTCCGTCGAAGGACACGAGGATGTCGATATCGCTGTCGGGCCGAGCCGAGTCCCGTGCGGTGGAACCGAACAGCGCCAGGCCGCAAACCCCGTAGCGGGCAGCCAGGACGGGCTTGCTTCGGGCAAGCGAATCCAGCACCTGCGCGCGATTCATCGGATTCTCCTCGGTGGGTGGTCGGCTTCCCGGTTCAGTCTCACCGAAGGCACCTGGCGCGAGCCGGGATGCGTCGGGTCGAGGCTCACTGATTATCGAGGGATGCGCGGACGCGGACAAGCCGACGAGCGCGGGAGACCCTGAGCCTTCATCGCGCGGCCACACCGTTCCGCGCGGCACTTCACACCAGGATGATGTCGTACTGCTCCTGGCTGTAGATGCTCTCGACCTGCAGCGAGATCCGCTTGCCGATGGCGTCGCCGAGCGCGGCCAGCGGCTGGGCCTCTTCCTCGAGGAAGAGGTCGACCACGTCCTGCGAGGCCAGGATGCGGAATTCCTTGGGGTCGAACTGCCTGGCCTCGCGCTGGATCTCGCGCAGGATCTCGTAGCAGACGGTGCGCGGGGTCTTGAGCATGCCGCGCCCGGCGCAGGTGGGGCAGGACTCGCACAGCACGTGCGCCAGCGACTCGCGGGTGCGCTTGCGGGTGAGCTCGATCAGTCCCAGCGTGGTGAAGCCGTTCACGGTGGTGCGGGTGCGGTCGCGCGCCAGCGCCTTCTTCAGCTCGGTGAGCACCGCGTCGCGGTGCTCGGCGCTGGTCATGTCGATGAAGTCGACGATGATGATGCCGCCGAGGTTGCGCACCCGCAGCTGGCGGGCGATCGAGTGCGCGGCCTCGAGGTTGGTCTTGAAGATGGTGTCGTCGAAGTTGCGCCCGCCGACGTAGCCGCCGGTGTTGACGTCGACCGTGGTCAGCGCTTCGGTCTGGTCGATGATCAGGTAGCCGCCCGACTTCAGGTCCACGCGGCGCGCCAGCGCCTTTTCGATCTCACCCTCCACCCCGTGCAGTTCGAACAGCGGGCGCTCGCCGTTGTAGGTGCGGATCAGCCCCGCGAGCCCGGGCACGTAGGTGTTGGCGAACTCGATCATCCGCTGGCATTCGTCGGCGCTGTCGATCTGGATCGCTGCGGTCGCCTCGCCGGCCACGTCGCGCAGCATTCGCTGCGTCAGGCTCAGCTCCTGGTAGAGCAGCGAGGGAGCGGGCTTGCGCTGGCTTTCGTCGAGGATCTCGCGCCAGCGCTTGCGAAGGTAGGCGACGTCGGCGGCAAGCTCCGCGTCCGGGGCGTCCTCGGCGGAGGTGCGGATGATGAAGCCGCCGCGCTCGTCCTCGGGCATCAGCTTCTGCAGGCGGCTGCGCAGCAGCGCGCGTTCGCTGTCGTTGCCGATGCGCTGCGAGACGCCGATGTGCGGATCCTGGGGCAGGTGGACCAGCAGGCGGCCCGCAATGCTGATCTGCGTGGACAGCCGCGCTCCCTTGGTGCCGAGGGGATCCTTGATGACCTGGACCAGCAGCGGCTTGCCGTCGAAGAGCAGCTTCTCGATCGGCGTCGCGTGGCCGGTGCTCTGGCTGTTGGCGCGCGACTGCCAGAGGTCGGCGACGTGCAGGAAGGCGGCGCGCTCGAGCCCGATGTCGATGAACGCCGACTGCATTCCCGGCAGCACGCGGGAGACGCGGCCCAGGTAGACGTTGCCGACCAGGCCGCGCGAGGCGGCGCGCTCCAGGTGGAGCTCCTGGACCACGCCCTGCTGGACGACTGCGATGCGGGTTTCGTGCGCGCTGTGGTTGACGAGGATTTCTTCGGTCATCGGCATTGCGGGGCGCCTGCGTGTTCGGGGTTTCGCACTCCGGGCAGGCCGCGCAGCAGCCGGGCAGTCTCGTACAGGGGCAAGCCCATGATACCGGAGTAGCTTCCCTCGATCCGCCGCGCGAAGGCCCCGGCGGCGCCCTGTATTCCGTATGCGCCAGCCTTGTCGAAGGGCTCGCCGCTGGCGACGTAGTCGTCGATCTCCGCGGTCGACAGCCGCGCGAAGCTGACCCGCGAGACGTTCACCACGACCTCGCGCCGGCTCGAGCGCGCCAGCGCGACCGCGGTCAGCACCCGGTGGGACCGGCCCGAAAGCAGGCGCAGCATCTCGCGCGCCTCCGCCGCGGTTGCCGGCTTGCCGAGCATCCTGCCGCCCACTGCGACGGTGGTGTCGGCGGCCAGCACCGGCGCAGCCTCGAGTCCGCGGGGTGCCAGGCTGGCGAGCGCCGATTCGAGCTTGGCGCGCACCACGCGCCCGACGTACACCGTCGGGGATTCCGAGGGCAGGGGGGCCTCGAGCGCCTCGGCCGCCTCGGGGTCCAGCGGCTCCAGGACGCGGAAGCGCACGCCGATCTGGCGCAGCAGCTCCTGGCGGCGCGGGCTCTTCGATGCGAGGTAGACGAAATCGGTCATGGCAGCGGGTCGGCGGGTGCGCGACGGATCAGTCGCGATGGTAGGGGTGGTTGGCGAGCACCGACCAGGCGCGGTAGAGCTGCTCGGCCAGCAGTACCCGGACCAGCGGATGGGGCAGGGTGAGGCTGGACAGCCGAAGCCGCTCGGCTGCCTGCGATTTGAGCGCGTCGTCGAGTCCGTCGGGCCCGCCGATCAGGATTGCGATCGGCTGGGCCGCCTGCTGCCAGCGCTGCACCCGGCCGGCAAGCTGGCGGGTGTCGAGGTCGGCGCCGCGCTCGTCGAGAACGACCAGCTGCGCGCCCGGGGGCAGGGCAGCGCGGATGCGCTGCGCCTCGCGGGCCATCCAGACGGCCGGCGTGGCGCCCGCCGAGCGCTGCTCGGCGCGGACCTCGCGCCATTCGACGCGCAGCTCCGGGGGCATCCTGCCGGTGTAGTCGTCGACCGCGGCCTGGACCCAGGCCGGCATCCTGGTGCCGACCGCGACGATGCGGATCAGCATCGATGCGCGGCCGGGCGCAGGCGCGGCCCGGCTGCTGCCGTGCCTGCCGCCCTCAACGACGCGCGGCGGCGGTGGCGGCTGCGCCGGTGGCGCCCAGCTTCACGCGCACGGGCTTGCCGCCCCACAGCTCCTCGAGGTTGTAGTAGCTGCGGATGGCCGGCTGCATCACGTGCACGACGATGTCGCCGAGATCGACGAGCACCCATTCGCCCGTTTCCTCGCCTTCCACAGAGATGACGTGGCCGCCGAGCTCCTTGACCCGCTCGCGCACGTTGGAGGCCAGCGCCCGGGTCTGGCGGTTGGACGTGCCGCTGACCACCACCACCCGGTCGAACAGGTCGGTGAGTTCGGTCGTGTTGAAGACCCGGATGTCCTGCCCCTTGACATCTTCGAGCGCGTCGATGACGACGCGCTGCAGTTTGCGCAGATCCATCTTTCCTTGGGTCCTAGGTTCAGCGGGCGCTTGTGCGCCCGTACAGTTTTCGGGATTCAATATATTCCAGAACCGCCGGCGGCAACAGTCCGGCCGGGCGCTCGCCGCGGGCCAGCTGGGCGCGCAGCGCGGTCCCCGAGACCGGCACCGGGGGCATCGAGAACAGCACCACCGAGCCGCTGGCGGCGTCCGCAAGCGCCTGCCTGCCGTGTTCGCGAAGCAGCTCTTCGATCTCCGGCGGCAGGTCCTGCAGGCTGACCCGTTCGCGCTGCGTGCAGGCGATGTGGCCCAGCGAGACCAGCTCGCGCCAGCGGTGCCAGGTGGGCAGGTTGCGCAGCTGGTCGCTGCCCAGCAGCAGCACCAGCGCGGGGTCGGGGCCGAGTTCGGCGCGCAGTTCCGTGAGGGTGTCGACCGTGTAGCTCGGCCCGCTGCGACGCGTCTCGCGATCGTCGGCGCGGAAACCGGCGACGTCCGCCACGGCGAGGCGCACCATCTCCAGGCGCTGGCCGGCGTCCGCGACCACGCTGCCCTTCTGCCAGGAGGCGCCGGTGGGGATGAAGCGCACCTCGTCGAGCGCCAGCGCGGCGCGCGCCGAGCGCGCAAGCGCCAGGTGGCCGACGTGGATCGGGTCGAAGGTGCCGCCCAGGATGCCGATGCGCCTGCGGGCCGGGAGATCCTGCGCCATCCGCTGCGCGCTCACGCCCAGTCCCGGGGGACCAGGAACTCGTCGTACAGGCGCGCTTCGGGCGAGCCGGCTGCCGGGCGCCAGTCGTAGCGCCAGCGCACCACCGGAGGCATCGACATCAGGATGGACTCGGTGCGGCCGCCGGACTGCAGGCCGAACAGCGTGCCGCGGTCGAACACCAGGTTGAACTCGACGTAGCGGCCCCGGCGGTAGGCCTGGAAGTCGCGCTCACGCTCGCCATAGGGCTGGTCGCGATGCCGCTCGGCGATCGGCGCCCAGGCATCCAGGAAGTGGTCGCCCACGCTGCGGGTCATCGCGAAGGCGTGCTCGAAGCCGCCCTCGCTGAAGTCGTCGAAGAACAGTCCGCCCACGCCGCGCGGCTCGTTGCGGTGCTTCAGGAAGAAGTAGTCGTCGCACCACTGCTTGAAGCGCGGATGCAGGTGCTCGCCGAAGGGCTGCACCGCGTCGCGGCAGACCGAGTGGAAGCGCACCACGTCCTTCTCGAAGGGATAGTAGGGCGTGAGGTCCATGCCGCCGCCGAACCACCAGGAGTCCTCCTGGCCGCTGCCGGGCGCCGCATGCGCGACGAAGAAGCGCACGTTCATGTGGACCGTGGGCACGTAGGGGTTGCGCGGGTGCAGCACGAGCGACACGCCCATCGCCTCGAAGGGCAGGCCGGCCAGCTGGGGCCGCTGCGCGCTGGCCGAGGGCGGCAGCGCCTTGCCCATCACGTGGGAGAAGTTGACGCCACCGCGCTCGAAGAGCCCGCCGTCCTCGATGACGCGGGTCAGGCCGCCGCCGCCCTCGGGCCGCTCCCAGCGGTCGGAGCGGAAGGGGCTGCCATCCAGCGCCTCGAGCCGATCGACGATCCGTGCCTGCAGCCCGGTGAGATAGTCGCGCACCCGTGCCGCGTCGGCACTGGCGTGCGACGCGGCGGCCGGGACGGCGTGCGACGGGGCCGGAGCCGTGGGCGCCGGGCCCGGCTTGGCGCCTGCGCTCATCGCTTGCGCGCGAGCGCGCGGTGGCCGATGTCGCGGCGGTACTGCATGCCCTCGAAGCGGATCGAGTCGATGCCCTGGTAGGCGCGTGCCTGCGCGATCTTGACCGAGTCGCCCAGGCCGGTGACGCAGAGCACGCGGCCGCCGCTGGTGAGGACCCGCCCGTCGCTCTCGGTGGTGCCGGCATGGAACACCAGGCAGTCGGACTCGGGGTCGTTGCCATTGGCCGGCAGGCCGGTGATGGCGTCGCCCTTGCGCGGCTCTTCCGGGTAGTTGTGCGCGGCCAGCACCACGCCCAGCGCGGTGCGCCGGTCCCAGGTGATCTCCGCCTCGTCGAGCCGGCCGTCGATGGCCTTCTCGAACACGGCGGCCAGGTCGCTGCGGATGCGCGCCATGATCGGCTGGGTCTCGGGGTCGCCCATTCGGCAGTTGAACTCGAGCGTCCGGGGCTGGCCGGCGGCGTCGATCATCAGCCCGGCGTAGAGGAAGCCGGTGAAGGGGATGCCGTCCCGGGCCATGCCGTTGACCGTGGGCATGATGATCTCGCGCATCACCTTGGCGTGGATCTCGGGAGTGACCACCGGCGCGGGGGAGTAGGCGCCCATGCCGCCGGTGTTCGGACCTTCGTCGCCGTCGAGCAGGCGCTTGTGGTCCTGGCTGGAGGCCAGCGCCAGCACGTTGCGCCCGTCCACCAGGACGATGAAGCTCGCTTCCTCGCCCTCGAGGAAGTCCTCGATGACCACGCGCGCGCCGGCCGAGCCCATCCGGTTGTCGATCAGCATCGCGTCGATCGCCGCGTGCGCCTCTTCGAGGGAGGTGGCCACCACCACGCCCTTGCCGGCGGCCAGGCCGTCGGCCTTGATCACGACGCGCGCGCCCCGGCCATCGACGTAGGCGTGTGCCGCCGCGGCGTCAGTGAAGGTCTGGTAGCCGGCAGTGGGGATGCCGTGGCGCTTCATGAAGGCCTTGGCGAAGTCCTTCGAGGACTCGAGCTGGGCCGCCGCCTTCGTGGGGCCGAAGATGCGCAGGCCCTTGTCGCGGAAGGCGTCGACGATGCCCGCGGCCAGCGGGGCCTCCGGCCCCACCACCGTGAAGGCCACCTGCTCGCGCCTTGCGAACTCGGCCAGCGAGTCGATCTCGGTGAGCGGCAGGTTCTGCAGCTTGGGCTCGTGCGCCGTGCCGCCGTTGCCCGGCGCCACCCATACCTTCGTGACCCGCTCGGACTGCGCCAGGCGCCACGCCAGCGCATGCTCGCGCCCCCCCGAACCCACCACCAGGAGATTCATCGCGTCCTATTCCTGTTCATCGAAGACCGCGTTGGTGTAGACCTGCTGGACGTCGTCGAGGTTCTCCAGCGCGTCGAGCAGCTTCTGCATCTTCAGTGCATCGTCGCCGGCGAGCTCGGTCTCGTTCAGCGGCTTCATGGTGATCTCGGCGACCTCGGCCTTCAGGCCAGCCGCCTCGAGGGCCTGCTTGACCGCGGAGAAATCGGGCACCGCGCAGATCACCTCGACGCCGCCTTCGTCGTCGGAGGCGACGTCCTCGGCGCCCGCGTCGATGGCGGCCTCCATGACCTTGTCCTCCGAGATGCCCGGCGCGAACAGGAACTGTCCGCAATGCTTGAACTGGAATGCGACCGAGCCGTCGGTGCCCAGGTTGCCGCCATGCTTGGAGAAGGCGTGGCGGACCTCGGCGACCGTGCGCGTGCGGTTGTCGGTCATGCAGTCGACGATGACCGCTGCGCCGCCGATCCCGTAACCCTCATAGCGGATCTCGTCGTAGTTGGAGCCTTCGAGCCCGCCCGCGCCCCGTGCGATGGCCTTCTGCACGGTATCCTTGGCCATGTTGGCCTCGGATGCCTTGTCCATGGCGAGCCGCAGCCGGGGGTTGGCCGACGGGTCGGAGCCTCCGTGCTTGGCTGCGACGACGATCTCTTTCAGGACGCGGGTGAAGACCTTGCTGCGCTTCGCGTCCTGCCGGTTCTTGCGGTGCTGGATGTTGGCCCACTTGGAATGGCCGGCCATGACTTGCCCTCTCAGTCGCCCTGGCTTGCATCGGCCTCGGGCGGCATGTTCGAATGATTCGTCTGCGGGGAAACCGCGATTTTACCACCCACCCTTGCCGGGCACGGGCCGCGCGCGGCCGGCCCCCACGCCATGACCGACCTTTTCCGCATCGCCATCGCCGACTCCCGTGAACTGGGCGTCCTTCCGGCGCTGGCCAACCGCCACGGGCTGATCACCGGCGCCACCGGCACCGGCAAGACCGTCACCCTGCAGGTGATCGCCGAGCAGCTCTCGGATGCGGGCATCCCGGTGTTCGTGGCCGACGTCAAGGGCGATCTCGCCGGGGTCTCGCAACCGGGCAGCATGTCGCCGAAGCTGCAGGAGCGCCTGGACCGCTACGGCCTGCCCACGCCGCAGTTCTCCGGTTATCCGGTCACGCTCTGGGACGTCTATGGCGAGAAGGGCCATCCGCTGCGGGCCACGGTCTCGGACATGGGGCCGACGCTGCTGTCGCAGATGCTGGGCCTGAACGAGACCCAGGAGGGCGTGCTGCACCTGGTGTTCCGGGTCGCCGACGCCCAGGGCCTGCTGCTGCTCGACGCCAAGGACCTGCGCGCGATGCTGCAGTACGTCGGGGACAACGCCAAGTTGTTCACCACCGAGTACGGCAACATCTCCACCGCCTCGATCGGCGCCATCCAGCGCAGCCTGCTGACGCTGGACTCGCAGGGGGCGGACCGCTTCTTCGGCGAGCCGATGCTCAACCTCGACGACATGATGCAGACCGACGCGAGCGGCCGCGGCGTGATCAACGTGATGGCCGCCGATCGCCTGATGAACTCGCCGCGGCTGTACGCGTCCTTCCTGCTGTGGCTGCTGTCGGAGCTGTTCGAGAACCTGCCGGAGGTCGGCGACCGCGAGAAGCCGCGCTTCGCGTTCTTCTTCGACGAGGCCCACCTGCTGTTCGACGCCGCGCCCAAGCCGCTGCTGGAGAAGGTGGAGCAGGTGGTGCGGCTGATCCGCTCCAAGGGCGTGGGCGTCTACTTCGTGACGCAGAATCCGCTCGACATCCCGGACACGGTGCTCGGCCAGCTCGGCAATCGCGTGCAGCACGCGCTGCGCGCGTTCACGCCGCGCGACCAGAAGGCCGTCAGGGCGGCAGCGGAAACCATGCGCCCGAACCCGAAGTTCAAGGCCGAGCAGGCGATCACCGAGCTGGGCGTTGGCGAAGCGCTGGTGTCCTTCCTGGACGCGAAGGGCCGTCCGCACGAGGTCGAGCGCGCCTGGATCTGCCCGCCCGGCTCGCGGATCGGGCCGATCACCGACGAGGAGCGCCGCGCGCTGATCGCGGGCTCGGTGGTGGCCGGCATCTACGACACGACCCAGGACCGCGAGTCCGCGTATGAACGGCTGAAGGCAGGGTCCGCGGCGGCGCAGCCCGATGCGGAGGCTCCCGCCGAGCAGCCCGACCAGGGCGGCGGCTTCGGCGACATGCTGGGCGGCCTGTTCGGCGGGGTGCTCGGGGGCGGCCAGGGCAGCGCGCGCCGCACGGCCTCGCGCCGCGAAACGCCGCTGCAGGCGGCCACCAAGAGCGCGGCCCGGTCGATCGGGACCACGATCGGCAGGGAACTGGTGCGCGGAGTGCTCGGCTCGCTGCTGCGCAGGCGCTAGCCCGGGCGCGGCAGCCCGGCGCACCGGCGGCGCGAGCGGGATGCATCGACCACACGAATACGACACGAACGAGGACGGGAGACGACCGGATGAAGCTTGGAATCGAAGGCAGGTGGGCGCTGGTGTGCGGCGCGAGCAAAGGACTGGGCCATGGCTGCGCGGCTTCGCTGGCCGCCGAGGGCGTCAACCTGGTGATCAACGCGCGCTCGGCCCAGCCGCTGCGCGAAGCGGCGGCGCGCATCGGCGGCGAGACCGGCGTGACGGTCGTCGCGGTGGCCTGCGACATCACCACCCCGGAGGGGCGCGCCGAGGCGCTGGCCGCCTGCCCGCAGGTGGACATCCTGGTGAACAACGCCGGCGGCCCGCCGCCCGGGGACTTCCGCAACTTCACCCGTGACGACTGGATCCGCGCGATCGACGCGAACATGCTCACGCCGATCGAGCTGATGAAGTCGACGGTGGACGGCATGATGGAGCGCGGCTTCGGGCGGATCGTCAACATCACCTCGAGCGCGGTGAAGGCGCCGATCGACGTGCTCGCGCTGTCCAACGGCGCGCGCAGCGGCCTCACCGGCTTCGTCGCCGGGCTCGCCCGCAAGACCGCGGGCCGCAACGTCACCATCAACAACCTGCTGCCGGGAATGTTCGCCACCGACCGCCTGCGCACCACGATCGCGGCCGCCGCGAAGGCGCAGGGCATCGACGCGGCCGAGGCCGAGCGGCGTCGTGCGGCGACGGTGCCCGCGGGGCGCTTCGGCGATCCCTGGGAGTTCGGCCAGGCCTGCGCCTACCTGTGCAGCGCGCAGGCAGGCTACGTCACCGGGCAGAACTTCCTGATCGACGGCGGCAACTACCCCGGCACGTTCTGAAGCGAACTCTGAAGCAACTCTGAAGCGAATCCAAGGGAGGACATCGATGACCAAGGCGATCCGGATCGAGCGGACCGGCGGACCCGAAGTGCTGCAGTACCTGGACGTGGAGGTCGGTGCGCCCGGGCCCGGGGAGGTGCAGGTGCGCCATCGCGCGATCGGCCTGAATTTCATCGACGTCTACTACCGCACCGGGCTGTATCCGATGTCGCTGCCGGGCGGCGCCGGCCTCGAGGGCTCGGGCGAGGTGCTCGCGGTGGGCGAGGGCGTGACCGAGTTGCGCCCTGGCGACCGGGTGGCCTACGCGGGCGGCTCGCCGGGCGCGTACTCCGAAGTGCGCAACATGGCCGTCAAGCCGCTGGTGAAGATCCCGGACGCCATCGGCGACGAGACCGCCGCGGCGATGATGCTCAAGGGGCTCACCGTGCAGTACCTGTTCCACCGCACCTACAAGGTGAAGGCGGGCGAAACCATCCTGTTCCACGCCGCCGCCGGCGGGGTCGGCCTGATCGCGATGCAGTGGGCCAAGGCGCTCGGCGTCACCGTCATCGGCACCGTGGGCTCCGAGGAGAAGGCCGAACTCGCCAGGCGCCATGGCTGCGACCACACCATCCTCTATCGCGAGGAGAACGTGGCCGAGCGGGTGCGCGAAATCACCGGCGGCAAGATGGTGCCGGTGGTCTATGACGGGGTCGGCAAGGACACCTTCCAGGCCTCGCTGGACAGCCTCGCGCCCTTCGGCCTGATGGTGAGCTTCGGCAATGCCTCGGGGCCGGTGCCGCCGGTTCCGCTCACCGCGCTCAAGGGCTCGCTCTACATCACGCGTCCCGGGCTGATGAACCACACCTCGGACCGCGCGACGCTGCTGGGGATGGCCGACGACCTGATCGGCATGGTGTCCTCGGGCAAGGTGAAGATCGAGATCGAGCGGCGCTACGCGCTGGCCGACGCGGCGCAGGCCCATCGCGACCTGGAATCGCGCCGGACCACCGGCTCGTCGATCCTGATTCCCTGAGCGAATCCTGGCCCAGCTTCCGATGCTAGAGCCTCTCGATGCCGGCGCTGCGGCGGCCGGCGACGCGGCCGGCGAGGGCACGCGCGAGCGCCGCTTCGGCGGCGTCGCGCGGCTGTTCGGCGACACTGCGCTGACGCGCCTGCAGGCGGCGCACTTCGTGGTCGTCGGAATCGGCGGCGTGGGCTCCTGGACGGCCGAGGCGCTGGCGCGTTCCGGCGCCGGTGCGATCACGCTGGTCGACATGGACCATGTGGCCGAGTCGAACCTCAACCGCCAGGTCCACGCGCTGGAGTCCACGCTGGGCGCCGCCAAGGGCGAGGCGATGCGCGAGCGGATCGCTGGCATCTGGCGCGGCTGCCGGGTCGGGCTGGTCGACGATTTCGTCACCGCGGAGAACGCGGCCGAACTGATCCCGGAGGGGGCGATCGTCATCGATGCGATCGACCAGCCGCGCGCGAAGGCTGCGATGATCGCGCTGTGCCGGCGCCGGCGCCAGCCGTTGGTGGTCTGCGGCGGCGCGGGCGCGGTCACCGACTCGCTCGCGCTGCGCCGCGCGGACCTCGCGCTGGTGCGCGGCGACCCGCTGCTGGCCTCGGTGCGGGCGCGGCTGCGCCGCGAGCACGGCTTTCCCAGGGAGGCCGGCCGGCGTTTCGGCGTCACCGCCCTGTACTTCGATGCGCAGCGCGTGCGGGGTGCGCCCGACGCACCCGCTGCGGAGTGTGCGCTGCCGGACGCGGAGCCGCCGGGGGCGCCAGCGGGCCGCGCCGGAGCGCCGCTGGCCTGCGCCGGCTACGGGTCACTGGTCACCGTCACCGCTGCGCTGGGGTTTGCGGCCGCGGGGCTGGCGATCGAGGCGGCGCTCGGATGAGGTTTTCACTGCGATAACAGGCCTTGCGGGAACTGCGGCGGGATGCGGTCCGATGCGAAGTCCGAAAGGAAGGACGAGACGATGAAGACGATGCCGGGAACGGGTGCGCCGCGCCGGAGCGCTGCGCCGCTGCGCGCGATCGCAATGCTTGTGCTGGCCGTGGGCTGGGCTGCGGCCCAGGCCGGCGTGGAGCGGCCTGGCGAGGGGCAGCCTGCCGCCGGGCAAGCGGCGCAGGGCGTGCTCGCTCAGCCGCCGGCAGCCCAGGGCGCACCGGCTGACGATCGAGGCCGCGCCCTCTACGAGGCGCGCTGCCAGGGCTGCCACGATCGCAGCGTGCACCAGCGCGCGGCGCGGATCGCACGTGACTATTCCGGGGTGCGGGCCGGCGTCGAGCGCTGGGACCGCGAACAGGGTGCGCTCTGGCGCCCGGACGAGATCGACGCGGTGACCCGCTACCTGAATTCGCGCTACTACCGATTCCCCTGCGCCGGTCCAGGCTGCGCACCTGATCGGGCGAGCGTGGAGCGCGCCGCGCCGGCGCACTGACCAGGAAAAACAACGAGGAGGAGACCGGCATGAAGACTTCGATCGAACTGATGCTCGACTACCAGCTGGCTGCCCGCCACTACCCCGGGGCAGTGATCCACGTCGAGCAGGACGGGCGTGTGCTCGCGCACGCTGTGGCGGGCCGGCTGCGCGGCGAGGGCGATGCGCCGATGCGCGAGGACGCACTCTTCCGGATCGCCTCCCTGTCGAAGGCGGTGGTCAGCGTGCTGACGCTGATGCTGGTCGATGAAGGCCTGGTGGGCCTGGACACGCCGGCACAGGAGTATCTGCCGCCGCTGGCGAAGCAGCGCATGCCGGACGGCGCGCTGCCCTCGCGGCCGGTCACGGTGCGGGATCTGCTGCGGCATACCGCGGGCGTGCCCTATGCCGGCGAGCTGCGCGACCCGGCGCTGCGTGCGAACGCGCAGGCGTCGGGGCTGGACGGCCGGATGGCTTCGATGACGCCGGCGGAGTTCCTGGATGCACTGGTCACGCTGCCGCTGGCGAATCAGCCGGGCGCCGCGTTCCGCTACGGTTTCGCCACCGACCTTGCCGGCCTGGTGGTCGAACGTGTCACCGGGCAGCGCCTGGGCGAGGCACTGCGCGAGCGGCTGCTCGATCCGCTGGGCATGGTGGACACCGGCTTCGTCGTCGCGGATGCCGACCTCGGCCGGCTGGCCGGCGCCCACTCCTCCGACAAGGCCTGGCATGGCTTCGACCGCATGTTCCGCGACGGCCAGGCGAAGGGTTCGCCGATGCACAGCGGCGGCGGCGGGCTGGTCTCCACGGTGGCCGACTACGCGGCGTTCGCGCGCATGCTGGCCGGCGGCGGCGAACTGGGCGGACGCCGATTCCTGAAGCCCGAAACCTTCGCCCAGATGGCAAGCGACCAGCTCGGCGCCCAGGTGGACGGCCCGGCCGGCTATGCGGGCCCGGGCTTCGGCTTCGGCCTGGCGCTCGCGGTGCGCCATGACTGGGGCGCGGCCGCGGTGCCCAGCCCGGCGGGCGAGCTGACCTGGTCGGGGGTGACCGGCACCGGGCTCTACGTGCGGCCGGCCGACCGGTGGTTCGCGATCAAGTTCAGCTGCAACAACGCCTCGCGGCTGATGGCACGTTTCGAGTTCAGGCGGGCTGCAGGGATGCTCTGAACCCGCGCCGCGCGCCGGCGTATGCTGCCGGCAAGGTGCATTCGAACGCCACTAGACGGAAGGAGACCCATGGGAGCCCCCGGAGAAATCCACGGCCGCGCGCAGACGCTGGACGACAAGTACCAGGCCCGGGAGGGCTGGCTCTACATGACCGGCATCCAGGCGCTGGTGCGTCTGCCGATGCAGCAGCGCCAGCGCGACCTCGCCGCCGGTCATGACACCGGCGGCTACATCTCGGGCTACCGCGGCTCGCCGCTGGGGCGCTACGACATGGAGCTCTGGGCGGCCGCCGAGCGCCTGAAGGAGCACAAGGTGGTGTTCCGGTCAGGCCTGAACGAGGATCTGGCGGCCACCGCGATCTGGGGCTCGCAGTACGTGGGCCTGTTCCCGGGCGCGAAGGTCGATGGCGTCTTCGGCATCTGGTACGGCAAGGGCCCCGGTGTCGACCGCTCCGGCGACGCGCTGCGCCACGCCAACATGGCAGGCACCCGGCCGCTGGGCGGCGTGGTCGCGCTGGCTGGCGACGACCACGGCGTGAAGTCGTCCACCGTGGCCAACTTCTCCGACCAGATGTTCATCGCGGTGGGCATGCCGGTGCTCTATCCGTCGAACACCCAGGAACTGCTCGACTTCGGCCTGCACGGCTTCGCGC
Source organism: Quisquiliibacterium transsilvanicum (assembly GCF_014202215.1). Taxonomy (GTDB): domain Bacteria; phylum Pseudomonadota; class Gammaproteobacteria; order Burkholderiales; family Burkholderiaceae_E; genus Quisquiliibacterium; species Quisquiliibacterium transsilvanicum. Next base: position 132,660 of record NZ_JACHGB010000004.1, read on the forward strand.
TGTCGCGATTCTCGGGTTGCTGGGTCGGCATGAAGGTGGTCACCGACGTCGTCGAGGGCGGCGGCTCGGTCTGGGTGGCGCCCGATTCACCGAAGGTCGTGCTGCCCGCGGACTTCCCGATGCCGCCCGGCGGGCTCAACAGCCGCGCGGTGGACATGGGCATCCCGCAGGAAGACCGCCTCTACCACCACAAGCTGCACGCCGCGCTCGCCTACGCGCGGCTCAACGGGCTCAACCGGGTGACGATGGGCGGCGCGGGTGCGCGAGTCGGCATCGTCTCGGCCGGCAAGGCCTACCAGGACGTGCTGCAGGCGCTGATGGGCCTGGGCATCGACGATGCGCGGGCCCGCGCGCTCGGGCTCAAGGTGCTCAAGATCGGCATGACCTGGCCGCTCGATCCCGAGATCGTGCGCGAGTTCGCGCAGGGGCTGGACACGCTGGTGGTGATCGAGGAGAAGCGGCCGGTTCTCGAGGAGCAGGTGCGCGCGGTGCTCTACGGCACGCCGCACCAGCCGGCGATCGTCGGCAAGCATTTCGGCGGGCATCCCTTCGAGGCGCAGCGCGCGCCGATGGCGATCCCCAATGCCGGCGAGACCAACCCGGCGATGGTGGCCGCGGTGCTGGCGAAGGCGCTGGGGCTGCCGCAGCCGCAGGAGGCCGTCCAGGCGCTGTCGGGCGCGGCGGCGGGCGGGCTGGCGCTGCCGGCGGCACAGGCTGCGGCGCTCCCCGCTGCGGCACAGACAGCGCCGCTTCCGGTCGCGGCGCAGGCCGCGGGGGCCCCGGTGCGCATGCCCGGCTTCTGCTCGGGCTGCCCGCACAACCGCTCCACGCGCCTGCCCGAGGGCAGCCGGGCGCTGGCCGGCATCGGCTGCCACTCGATGGCGCTGCTGATGGATCCGCTCACCACCACGACCATCTCGCACATGGGCGCCGAGGGCGTGATGTGGCTGGGCCAGCATCCCTTCACCGAGGAGAAGCACGTCTTCGCCAACCTCGGGGACGGCACCTATGCGCACTCGGGCTTCCTGGCGGTTCGCCAGGCGATCGCCGCGCACGTGCCGCTCACCTACAAGATCCTGTTCAACGGCTTCGTCTCGATGACCGGCGGGCAGGCGGTGGAGGGCGACATCGGCGTCTCGACCATCCTGCACGAGCTCGCCGCCGAGGGTGTCAGGAAGATGGCCCTGGTCACCGACGATCCCGCCAAGTACGAGGGCGTCGCGCTGCCGCCGGGGGTGCCGGTTCGCCACCGCAGCGAGCTTGAGGCGGTGCAGCGCGAGTTCCGCGAATATCCGGACGTGTCGGTGATCGTCTACGAGCAGCCCTGCGCCACCGAGCGGCGGCGGCTGCGCAAGCGCGGCAAGTGGGAGGATCCGCAGCGCCGCAACTTCATCAACGCGGCGGTCTGCGAGGGCTGCGGCGACTGCGGCAAGGCCTCCAACTGCATGTCGGTGGAGCCGCTGGAGACCGAGTTCGGCCGCAAGCGCCGCATCAACCAGTCCACCTGCAACAAGGACTATTCCTGCGTCGAAGGCTTCTGCCCGAGCTTCGTGTCGGTCGAGGGCGGCCAGCTGCGCAAGGCCGTGCCCGCCGCGGGCCCGGCGGGCGCCGGCCTGCAGGCGGACGACGGGGCCTTCGCAGGGCTGCCCGAGCCTTCGGTGCCCCAGCCCACCCGGCCCTTCAACGTGCTGATCGGCGGCATCGGCGGCACCGGCGTGGTCACCATCGGGCAGACGCTGGCGGTCGCTGCGCACCTAGAAGGGCTCTACAGCTCCAACCTCGACGTCACCGGCCTCGCGCAGAAGTACGGCGCGGTGCTCTCGCACGTTCGCATCGCGGCGCGCTCCGAGGACCTGCACGGCACGCGCATCGCACCCGGCGAGGCGGACACCCTGGTCGGCTGCGACCTGATCGTCGCCGCCGGCGACGAGTCGATGTCCAAGCTGAGCGCCGGCCGCAGCCGCGGCGTGGTCTGCACCGACCTGATCCCCACCGGCGAGTTCGCGCGCAATCCCGACTGGCGGATCGACGCGGGCGCGCTGTCGGCCCGGCTCTCGGCGGTGCTCGGCGACGACCTGCTGCTGCTCGAGGGGCAGCGCCTGGCCACTGCGCTGATGGGCGACTCGATCGCAGCCAACATGTTCATGCTGGGCGCGGCCTGGCAGCGCGGGCAGATCCCGCTGTCGCTGGCCTCGATCGATCGGGCGATCGAGCTCAATGGCGTCGCGGTCGAGCTCAACCGCCGCGCCTTCCTCTGGGGGCGGCGCGCGGCGCACGACCCCGCGGCGGTCGAGGAGCGCGCCGCGCGCATGGGCTCCAAGGTGCTGCAGTTCGTGCCGCGCAGCCGCCAGACGCTGGAGGACATCGTCGAGCGGCGGGTGCGCGAACTCACCGACTACCAGGATGCTGCGTACGCGCGACGCTACTCGGCGATGGTCGAGCGCGTGCGCCGCGCGGAGGATGCGCTTGGGCAGGCGCTCGGCAAGGACGGCGACGCGCTGTCGCGGGCGGTGGCCCGCTATCACTTCAAGCTGCTGGCCGCCAAGGACGAGTTCGAGGTGGCGCGGCTGTACTCCCGGCCGCAGTTCCGCGAGGAGCTTGCCCAGGCCTTCGAGGGCGACTACAAGCTCAAGTTCCACGTGGGCGCCTGGCCCTTCGCGCGCAAGGATCCTGCGACCGGCAAGCCGGTCAAGCGCGAGGTCGGCCCATGGCTGATGAGCGCCTTCGGCGTGATGGCCCGGCTGCGCTTCCTGCGGGGCAGCGTGCTCGACCCCTTCCGCAATTCGGCCGAGCGGCGGCTGAACCGCGCGCTGCTCGAGCAGTACGAGCAGGACCTGGAGCGGGTGCTCGCCGGGCTCACGGCGGACAGGCACGCGGTGGCGGTGCGGATCGCGTCGCTGCCGGAGAAGATCCGCGGCTACGGCCACGTGCGCGAGGAGCATGCGGCGGCGGTCGCCCCCGAGCGCGAGCGGCTGCTGGAGGAGTTCTCGGCCACCGGCGTGCAGCGCGCCGCCGCGTAGATCCCGAGGAGAAACGGATGATCAGCGAAACCCTGCGCGCCGAGCTGCGCGCCGCATTGCCCCCGGAGACCTTCGTCGAGGGCGATGCGCTCGCCGGGCGCGCCGCCGGCTGGAGCCGGCGCGACGGCATCCAGGCCGCGCTGCTGGCGCGGCCCGCGAGCACCGACGAGGTGGCCGCGGTGCTGCGCATCTGCCATGCGCATCGCCAGCCGGTGATCACCCACGGCGGGCTCACCGGGCTGGTCCACGGCGCCGACACCACGCCGTCGGACCTGGTCCTTTCCACCGAGCGGCTGCGCGCCATCGAGTCGATCGATCCGGCGCAGCGCGTGGCGGTGGTGCAGTCCGGCGTCACGCTGCAGGCGGTGCAGGAGGCCGCCGATGCGCAGGGGCTGGCCTTCCCGCTGGACCTCGGTTCGCGCGGCTCGGCCACGATCGGCGGCAATGCGTCGACCAATGCGGGCGGCAACCGCGTGGTCCGCTACGGCATGACGCGCGACATGATCCTCGGCGTCGAGGCGGTGCTCGCCGACGGCACCGTCATCCCGGCGATGAACCGGCTGATCAAGAACAACGCGGGCTACGACCTGAAGCACCTGTTCATCGGCTCCGAGGGCACGCTCGGGGTGATCACACGGCTGGTGTTGCGGCTGCGCGAGAAACCCGCGCGCCAGGACGTGGCGATGGTGGCGGTGCCGGGATTCGACGAGATCGTCGCGCTGCTCAAGCACATGGACCGCGCGCTGGGCGGTTCGCTGTCCGCCTTCGAGGCGATGTGGCCCGAGTTCTACGAGCTGGTGACCACGCCGCCGGCCAAGGGCCGGCCGCCGGTGCCCCACGGCCATCCGCTGTACGCGCTGATCGAATGCTCGGGAGGCGGCTCGCCCGCCGATGCCGAGCGCTTCTCGTCGGCGCTGGAGCAGGCGATGGAGCAGGGTCTCGTCGCGGACGCCGCCATCGCGCAGTCGCAGGCCGAGGCCGCTGCGATCTGGGCGCTGCGCGACGACGTCGGCCAGACGATGCGCGACTCCCCGCCGGTGACCTTCGACGTCTCGCTGCCCATCGACCGGATGCCGGGATACCTGGACGAGGTGCGTCCGGCGCTCGCGAAGCGTTTTCCCGGCTCGCTGCTGTGGGTCTTCGGCCACCTGGGCGACGGCAACCTGCACCTGGTGCTCAAGCCCGCAATGCCGGCCAGCCAGGCCCGGCCGGACGCGGAGGCGATCGTCTATTCGGCGCTGCGCGCGCTGGGCGGATCGGTGTCGGCCGAGCACGGCATCGGTTTCGAGAAGAAGGCCTGGCTTGACGTGTCGCGCAGCCCCGCCGAGATCGAGCTGATGCGCAGCCTCAAGGCCTGTCTCGATCCGCAGGGCATCCTGAATCCCGGGCGCATCTTCTCGCTGTAAGCTTCGCCGGCTTCCGATTCAGCGAACTGAGAGTGCATCGATGCCCCGGACCTGGGTTCCCGCCACCTTCGACGACTATCGCGCGATGGCGCGGGCGCGGCTGCCGCGGCAGCTCTTCGAGTACATCGACGGCGGCGCGCACGGCGAGCTGACGCTGCGCGCCAACGCCGCGGACCTGGACGTGCTGAGGCTGCGCCAGCGCGTGCTGCGCAACGTGGAGCAGGTGGACCTGCGCACCACGGTGCTCGGGCGCGAGTGGCCGATGCCGCTGGGCCTGGCGCCCGTTGGGCTGGCCGGCATGATGCGCCGGCGCGGCGAGACCCAGGCGGTGCGAGCGGCCAATGCCGCCGGCGTCACCTGGTGCCTGAGCACGGTGGGCCTGTGCTCGATCGAGGAGGTGGCCGGCGCGGCCAGCGCCCCCTTCTGGTTCCAGCTCTACATGATGCGCGACCGCGGTTTCGTCGCCGAGCTGATCTCGCGCGCCAAGGCGGCGCGCTGCGAGGCGCTGGTGGTGACCGTGGACCTGGCGGTGCCGGGCCTGCGCTTCAAGGACGTGCGCAACGGCATGACCGGGGGGCTGTCGGCGGCCGCGAAGCTGGCGGTGAACCTGGAGCGCGCCAGCCGGGTGCGCTGGATCGCCGACGTGGTATTGGGCGGCGGGCCGCTGGTGTTCGGAACGCTGGCCTCGAAACTGCCGGAGGCCAGGAGCCTGCCCGAGTTCCACGACTTCGTTCGCAGGAACTTCGACCCCACGGTGAGCTGGCAGGACATCGACTGGATCCGGTCGCAGTGGGACGGGCCGATCGTCATCAAGGGGGTGATGGACCCGGAGGATGCGCGCTCGGCCGCGTCGGCCGGAGCGCAGGCGATCGTCGTGTCCAACCACGGCGGGCGCCAGCTCGACGGCGCCCCGTCGACGATCGCTGCCCTGCCGGCGATCGCGGACGCGGTCGGCGACCGGGTGGACGTGCTGGTCGACGGCGGCATCCGCGGCGGGCTCGACGTGATGAAGGCGCTGGCCTGCGGCGCGCGCGCCGCGCTGATGGGGCGCGCCTGGGTGTTCGCGCTGGCCGCGATGGGCGAGGCCGGCGTGGCCCGGCTGCTGGAGGCCGCGCGCAACGAGCTGCGCGTGTCGCTCGCGCTGGCCGGGATCGACGCCGCCCGCAAGGTGGATCGGAACAGCCTCTTCTGACGATTTCCGGGTTTTCGGATTGCCCGCCGCCGGGCGGCGTGCGTGCGCGCCCTGGGGGCGTGCCGGGCTCCCTTAAACTGCCTCAGTCCCCCGGGGCGGCCCGGCAGGCTGCGCCCCGGCCGCACTTGACGGAGAAACCACGATGGCCGAAGCCAGCCCCGCCGCCGCTCCCGGCGCCGACCACGAGATCACCTGGCACGAGGACTGCGCGGTCTTCCGCATCCGCCGTCCCCGCAGCCTGAACGCGCTGACCAAGGGCGTGCTCGAGGCGCTGTCGGCCTGCCTCGACGAAGTCGAGGCGCGTGGCGTGCGGGCGCTGGTCATCGTCGGCGATGGCGAGAAGGCCTTCTGCGCCGGCACCGACCTCGCCGAGCTCACCACCCTGTCCGACGAGGCGCGGCACGCCAAGACCGGCTTCGCGCGCGATCTGCTCGTCCGGCTGCACCGCTCGAAGGTGGTCAGCGTGGCGGCGGTCAACGGCCTGGCCTTCGGCGGCGGAATGGAGCTGGCGCTGGCCTGCACCTTCCGCATCGCCGCGCCGCACGCAAGCTTCGCGCTGCCCGAGGTGAAGCTGGGCGTGTTCCCGGTCTACGGCGGCACGCAGTTCCTGCCGGCCGTGATCGGCCAGGCGCGTGCCGTGGACATGATGATCACCGGCCGCACCGTCGACTGCGCCGAGGCGCTTTCGATGGGGCTGGTCAGCCGCGTGGCGGTGCCCGGCGGCGCGCCGGCCGCCGGTGGCGCAGCACAGTCGCTGCTGGCGGCGCATGCCGCGCTCGCGGCTTCGGGCAGCGCGCCCGCGCGCATGGGCGGCGACGAGCTGGTCGCGCAGGCGATCGCGCTGGCGCGCAGCGTCACCTGCTGGAGCGGCGTGGCGGTGGAGGCCATCCGCGCGAGCGTGCAGGCCGCGGGCCCGGTAGTCACTGACGAGGGGCTGGCGGCCGAGGAGGCGCAGTCCCGGCGCGTGATGGCCAGCGAAGACGGCAAGGAAGGCGTGCGCGCCTTCGTCGAGAAGCGGCCGCCGGTGTTCCGCAACCGCTGATTCCGCAGACAGAATCCATTGAACCCGTAAAGGAGAACCCAGGATGTTGAAGACCCGTTTCACCGAGCTGGTCGGCGTCGAATACCCGATCGTGCAGGGCGGCATGCAGTGGGTGGGCCGCGCAGAGCTGGTCGCAGCCGTGGCCAATGCCGGCGCGCTCGGCTTCATCACCGCGCTCACGCAGCCGACGCCTGAGGACCTGGCCAAGGAGATCAAGCGCTGCAAGGAGCTGACCGACAAGCCCTTCGGCGTGAACCTGACGATCCTGCCGGCGCTCAAGCCGCCGCCCTACGCCGAGTACCGCCGCGCGATCATCGAGGCCGGCGTCAAGGTCGTCGAGACCGCGGGCTACAATCCCGAAGAGCACATTTCCGACTTCAAGAGCCACGGCATCAAGGTGATCCACAAGTGCACCGCGGTGCGCCATGCGCTCAAGGCCGAGCGCATCGGAGCCGACGCGATCTCGATCGACGGCTTCGAATGCGCGGGCCATCCCGGCGAGGACGACATCCCCGGCCTGATCCTGATCCCGGCGGCCGCCGACAAGGTCAAGATCCCGATGATCGCCTCGGGCGGCTTCGCCGACGGCCGCGGCCTGGTCGCTGCGCTGGCGCTGGGCGCCGAGGGCGTCAACATGGGCACCCGCTTCATGTGCACCGTCGAGAGCCCGATCCACCAGAAGATCAAGGAGCAGATCGTCGCCAACGACGAGCGCGCCACCGACCTCATCTTCCGCACGCTGAAGAACACCGCGCGCGTGGCGAAGAACGCGGTCAGCCAGGAAGTCGTGGCAATCGAACGCAAGGGCGGCGCCACCATCGACGACATCAAGCACCTGGTGGCAGGCGCCCGCGGCAAGGTGGTGTACGAGGAAGGCGACCCCGACTACGGTATCTGGTCGGCCGGCATGGTGCAGGGCCTGATCCACGACATCCCGACCTGCGCGGAGCTGGTCAGGAAGATCGTGTCCGACGCCGAGGCGATCATCGCCCAGCGCCTGGACCGGATGGCCGGCCGGGGCTGATCCGGCCGCATCCCGGGCGCCGGCCCCGCGGCTTCCTGCCGCACCGGCGCACCGGGGTCGACAGTGTGGTGCCCGTCTCGTGCGGGCTGACCACGCCCGAACGGCAGGCGAGCCCTCCGGCGCAGTTCCGTGAGCGCCTGCAGCGCTCGAGCGCAGCTTCTCCCCTCCCCCTTGCACGGCGCCCACAGACGCGCCTGATCCAACTGCCGCAAGCGGAGTCCTCGATGCGCATGCATCGGCGGATGCGCTCCGCGGCGCACGTGTCATGCCCGGCCTGCGACTGTTTCCAGAGATGCCCGCTGCGCGCTGCGAGCGCCGTGAGGCGCGGCGTCGATACTGCGTTTGCGACAGAGTGTTAAATCGTGTAAAACACAAATCAACAGCGACTTCGAATCAAACGAAATTGATTGCGTGTTGATCGTGGTTGCTGGGACGAAGGGATGAACGAGGAACAAGCCAGGGAGCTGTCCCAACTCAGTGCGTGCGCAGTGTCGTCCGGGGCGTCGAGGTCGCCGCCTCCGGTGAGTTCGATGCGCCGCTGGCGACGCCGCGTGGCAGCCTCTGCGGACCGTCCGCCGGACTCGGCGGTGCGCACCGTGAAGATGCCTCTGGATGTCGAGTTGAGTCCCGAGCTTCTGGAGCCGTCGGTGCGCCTTTCCCAGGTGCTCGACGGTAGCGGCCACGGATCGCTGTTGCGCCTGCTCCTGACGACGCACCTCGCCGGCTTCAGGCTCTTCGAGAGCGTCGCCAAGGCGAGTGCCTGGCGGCAGCGCAGCGCCTTCGGGAACGAGGAGTTCGTTCGCAGGCTCGAATCCGCGCTCGGTGAGCCGCTCCGAGGCCTCGATCCCGAGCAGATCGACCTGTTCCTTCGCAGCCCCGTGCGCAAGGCCGGGCCCTTCGAGCCGGCCGTGCTTGGCGATCGGCTCGCGGTGCGTCTGGCCGTCTCCGTCCGCGCCGGCCCGCCTGGCGAACGGCTGCGGTCGGTCTGCGATCGGCTCGCCTCGGGTTTGTGCGCGGCGTTCCCGGACTGGTCCGCGATGTATGCTGATCCCCGTAGGGCGAAGCGCTGCATCGATCAGGCGCTCGCGGGGATCGCCCCGGGATTGCCGTCCCTCGACGTGGAGCTGCCGTCGTCCGGTGGCATCGACGCTCCGATCGCTTTCGATCCTGCGCTGGTGGTTCAGGGGCCCTGGCCCGAGGAGGACCTGGTCGCGTTGCGGATCGTGCTCTCCCGCGGCGCCAGGGAGGCCCGGCTCCAGGGCCGGGCTCCGGCAGCCGGAGGGTTCATCTCGATTGCTCAGGACTACCTGCTCACGCGGGGGGAGAACGCTCTCTCCTGGCTGTTCAACAAAGGCTGGCTTGCGTTCCGGGACGCCGATCCGCGAGAGCTCGCACGCGCGCATGACGCCCCGGAGGCTGCGCAGGACGGATTCCGGCGGCTCGTCGACGCCGCCCGCGCGCTGCCTGCCCGGCCCCCCCTCTTCTCGATCCGGGATTACGCTTCGTTCCGCCGGCGCTTCGGCTGGCGCATGCGGACCTGGATCGCCCAGGACCTGCGTCGGCTCCTCAAGCTGCGGGAACGTGCGGCCGAGGAGGGCGGGGTAACGTCTGCGGCGATCTCCGCCATGCCGCCAGGGCCGTCCGAGTTGGGGGCCGCGCTGCTCGCCCGGCATCGTTCGCTCGAGGACCTGCTGAAGGTCTGTGACCGCTTCCTCGGTGCGGAGCCGTCGGATCCGACGGCGAACGATGCTGCCGCCCTGGATTCGCTGGTGGCAGGACTGGACGCGCTCGATGACGCTTTCCGGAGCCGCTTTGGAACCGGTGCGGGCGCTTCCGCGCGCGAGGCGGGGTCCCGGCGCGCCGATGCTGGCCGTTCGGCCTCACAGCCCGGATTGCCTCTACCGATCGGCGAAGTCCGCTGGAAGACGCCCACCGGGCTACCGGAGCACGAGGCCGACCCGACGGCGTCGGCGCGTACCCTGGCCGGGCGCTTCGACAGTTTGTTCCGGCTTCAGGCCGCGCTGCTTTCGGAGGCCCTCGCATCGGCGCGCGGCGGCCATTCCGCCTGGCTGGCCACCAGGGAGCGGCTCGAGGCGCGTCGCCTGCCGCGCGACCTGCCGGCCGACCGGGTCCGGGCCTTTGCGGTGCGCCGCGCCCTGCAGGAGCTGATGGAGCTTGCGCGCGCCCTGCCGGAGCCCTTGCGGCTAGCCGTTCAGTCGGCCTTCCGGGCTGCGGGTGTGCTCGACGATGCGCGTACGCTGAACCGGCTGTTCGTGAACCGGCAGGGGCGCTTGTTCGTGACTTCCCGGTCGACCTGGCGGCATGGCGCAGTGGCGATCGACGAGCTGGCTGCTGCGCGCGCCGACTGGTTCGCGCTCCTGCTACGGCTCGAGCAGTTGGCCGCGGCACGGGTCGAGGAAGGCTGCTCCATGCGCGACGTCGAGGCTCTGCTGGCGTTGCGCGACCTGCGGCTGCGCTGGAGTCTCGACGCCAGCCCTGAAGAGGTGGAGCCTTCATCCAGGGAGGTGCGCCAGCTCGCCCGGGCGGCCGGCACGCCCGAGGAGATCCAGTCCAGGATCGCCGGGGGACCGGGCGGGGCCGGCGTCACGCGGGCCGCGCGGCGGGACATGGCCCGCTGGGTGCTGGGTGAACTCTTCGCGCTCCTGCCTGAGGCAACGCAGCCGACCTGGACTGCCAGGCATAGCTTCACACGTTTGCGTTCCATCGGACTGCTCTACGTTCCAAAGGACCGGCCCTGGCGGGTTCCGCAACGCTATCTCGAGGCTCAGGGGCCGATCGGGGACGCCGCGCGGCTGGGGCTCCTGGGGGATACGGCGGGCGAGGAGGCCGGGAGCCCGCCCGTTATTTCTCCGACAGTCTGCCTGGAGAAGTTGCTGTCGCGCCCGGTGCTCGACCTCGCTTCTGCGCACGCCATGCGCCAGATCCCCCACGACTGGTATCTGGCGTCCGGCCTGGTCGGGGCCCCCGGCGAGGTCCGCAGCGGACTGGTGCTGGAGCAATGTCCACTGGGGCGGGCGGGGGCGGGGCTGAAGCTCGCCGCTGGCGTGGCGCGCCTGATCGGACCAGGGGTCCGCAAGGCTGGTCTGGACCGTATGATCGTCGATCCGGGAATCGGGCTCGGGGATGTGACGCTGGTTCTCGAGTGGCGATTCCGGCAGTCGTTCCGGATAGACCCGGAGCGGAACCGGTATACGCTGGAAAGGCATTTCGATTCGGGGCGCCTGTATGCGGCCCTGCCGGTCGACGATGCTTCCGCAATCGACGCCGGCGTCGCGCTGGTCGATCGCATGCTTGCCATCGACCTTGGCGCGCAGGGCTTTTCGTGGGCCGTTTTCGACCTGCGGGCGCACATGCGGCCCGGCTCGGCGCCGGATGGCGCGCATCCCACCGGCGTCCCGGGCCTGCTCGCCACCGGCAGCGAGGTGGTTCCCTCGATGCGGGCCCTGTCCCGTGCGGTCGAGCGGATCGGCGAGCGGGTTCGCGCGGGGGTGCTCCCGCGCCTCGAGAGGCTGCATTCGCACGCGGTCGCTGACTCCTGCCAGCGGATCGAACTGCTGTGCGCCAGGTTCGAGGCCTTCCCCGTACTGGAGTCCCTGCGTGCCGCCTTCGATGGCGGAACGCCGCTGACCCACGCCTACTCTGCGATCGTCCGGCGCTACACCTACTCGATCGCCGCCTCTCATCTCCGTGAACGGGGGGAGTACTGGTTCGGAGCCGTCCAATGGACGCATCCCTACCTGAACACGCCGGTCCCGGGCCGCGCTGCTGCCGACGCCGACCTGCCGCGTCTGCGTCCGCTGCACCTGTTTCCGGGCGCAGCGGTCGATCCTTCCGGAACGAGCCAGGCGTGTCCGCGATGCGGCCGGAACCCGATCAGTGCGCTTCGGCGCCTGGCCCAACCCTGCAGGCCCGGGCCGCGCGGCGAGATCGTGCTTTCCGATGGGATGATCCGGCTCGCGCAGCCCCGGGGGAGAGGTGCTGGCGATCTCGGGGGGCGCGGCTTCCGGACAAAGGGACGGGGCTGGAACGAGGCGACTTCGGAGCTGGACCGGCTGATTGCGCAAGCCAAGGCACTTCTGCGAGAGCCCGTCGCGGGGAAGCACTCATCGAGCGTGTATCGATGCCTCTATGAGGACTGCGGCTGCACTGGAAATTCGGACGAGTTCGCCGCCATCAACATCGGCCGGAAATTCCTTGCTGGCCGCGTTGCCCCGGATCTTCGGCCATTGTGACCTGAGCGCCGCGACGAGGGTTGCGGCGGTGGATTGTCGCCGGATTCCGGTCAAAAACATCCAAATCCAAAATCGTTAGACATGATTGGGATTTTCGGTTAAACTGAACCCCGTTCTCGGGGACTCCGGACTCATCCTCCATGCCTCATCCCCGGGACGCCCACGGCCCCCGGGCGCCCTTCACTCTAGGGGGCCATCCATACCATGTTTCGCCCGAGGGGTGGCTCGCGCTGAGCGCGGGCCGCCCCCCAGGAGCGGAGACGCTGCGTCAGAGCCGCTCGATGACCGTGGCGTGCGACATGCCGCCACCCTCGCACATCGACTGCAGTCCGTAGCGCTTGTTCTGGCGCTTCAGCGCGTAGATCAGCGTGGCCATCAGCTTGGTGCCCGAGCCGCCCAGCGGGTGGCCCAGCGCGATCGCGCCGCCGTTGACGTTGACGCGCTCGGGATCGGCGCCCAGCTGCTTGATCCAGGACATCGGCACCGAGGCAAAGGCCTCGTTGATCTCGAAGAGGTCGATGTCGTCGATCTTCCAGCCCAGGCGCTCGAGCGCCAGCTCGGTGACGGGAATCGGGGTCTCGAGCATGATCACCGGGTCGCTCGCCAGCACCGACATGTGGTGGATGCGCGCCAGCGGCTGCACGCCCAGCTGCTTCAGGCCCTTTTCGCTGACGATCAGCACGCCCGAGGCGCCGTCGCAGATCTGGCTGGAGCTGCCGGCCGTGAGCACGCCGCCTTCCTGCAGCAGCTTCAGGCCCTGGAGGCCTTCGAGGGTGGCGTCGAAGCGGATGCCCTCATCGACCTCGTGCATCTCCGGCGTGCCGTCGGCGAGCTGGATCTGGACGGGGACGATCTCGTCCTTGAACCAGCCTTCCCTGGTGGCCTTGGCGGCGCGCTGGTGGCTTTGCAGCGAGAAGCGGTCGATCTCGTCCTTGGTGAGGCCGTACTTCTTGGCCATCATCTCGGCGCCGACGAACTGGCTGAACTGCACGCCGGGGTAGCGCTTCTCCATGGACGGGCTCTTCGAGAAGCCCAGGCCTGCCTTGGCGGGCAGGATGGCCGGGGTGCCCATCGGCACGCGGGTCATGCTCTCGACGCCGGCGGCGATGACGATGTCCATGGTGCCGGACATCACGGCCTGGGCAGCGAACTGCAGCGCCTGCTGCGAGGAGCCGCACTGGCTGTCGACGGACACTGCCGGCACGGACTCGGGGAACTTCGACGACAGCACCGCGTTGCGCGCGATGTTGGTGGACTGCTCGCCGGCCTGGCCGACGCAGCCCATGATCACCTGGTCGACCAGCGCCGGGTCCATCTTCACGCGGTCGACGAGCGACTCGAGGACCTTGCCGGCGAGGTCCGCGGGGTGCCAGCCGGCCAGCCTGCCGTTGCGCTTGCCGCCCGCGGTGCGGGCGGCGGCGACGATGTATGCCTCAGCCATGTTCGTTGCTCCATACCTGGAATCTTGGGGATTCCGATGATACCTAAGCCGAGGATCGGGCCGCTCCGGAATCGGATGCCCGGAATTCCGTGAACGCGAGCGCATGCGAACCGCGAGCACCCGGCCCGCTCCGGCTGGCCGGTCAAACGGTCCGTACATCCGGAGCGCCCGCTCCTCGGAGGGGGCTGGCGGGAGTTGCGGCATCATGGTGGGATATGCATAAGCAGACTGTTAGGGGACTTAGCGGCCCCGATGCCTCCGCAAGCGCGACCGGGGCGTTGGACGCCGAGGATTTGGCGCATCCCTCGGCGCCCGGCACGAGCGAACTCCAGGGGCTCTGGGCGGATCTGGACGGGCACGGTGAGGCCGAGTGGCGTTTCCGGCGGCTTGCCGAACTGCTCGACGAGGTGTTCTACGTCTTCGAGCCGGAGAGCAACCGGATCCTGTACGTCAGCCCCGCGTTCGAGCGCGTCTGGGGGCGTTCCGTCGACGCGGTGTACCGAAACCCCGAGGCGTACATCGACGCTGTCGTCGCCGAGGATCTGCCGGTGGTTCTGGAAGCCCTTCGCCGCAAGCGCAAAGGCACACCGAACCGTCTCGAGTACCGGATCCGCGGGCCGGACGGAAGAGGGCGCTGGATCTGGGATCGCAACTTCGTCGTTCCGGGGCCGCCGGGCAAGCCGCTGCGGATCGTCGGCCTCGCTGCTGACGTGACCGAGCATCGGCAGGCGCGGGAGTCGATGCGGCAGATGGAGCGCCTCGAGGCGCTAGGGCATCTCGGCGGCGGTCTCGCCCACGATTTCAACAACGTCCTGGGCGTGATCATGGGGAATCTCGAGCGACTCGCGACCCGCGCCGGTCTCGACGCGGCTGCGGTCGGGGCGGTCGCCGAGTCGCTCGAGGCCGTGCGGCGTGGCCGGGACATCGCTGCCTCGCTGCTCGGCTTCGCTCGCCGCAGCCCCTTGCAGCTGACGCGTTTCGACCTGAATCGAAAGCTTGTGCAGCTGTTGCCACTGCTCCGTCATTGCGCCGGCGCGGCGGTGCGGGTCGACCTGCAGACGATCGCCTGCCCGCTCCCTGTGGAGGCCGATGCCGGCAGTCTCGACAGCGCGCTGATCAACCTGGTGGCCAATGCCCGCGACGCGATGCCGGGCGGCGGCACGGTGGTCCTTTCCACCTGCGTTCACCGCAGGACCGACGGCGGGGGGGCCTTGCCTGCTCAACTCGCTCCCGGCGACTACGCGCTCGTCTGTGTCAGCGACGAGGGGGGGGGCATGCGGCCGGAGGTTCTGGCGCGCGCCCTGGAGCCCCTCTTCACGACCAAGCCCGAGAACGTAGGCACCGGGCTGGGTCTGCCCATGGCCTACTGGATGCTGCGCCGGCACGGCGGAACCCTCACCCTGGACTCCGCCGAGGCGCGGGGAACGCGGGCCTGCCTGTACGTGCCGCTCTGCCGAGAACCGTCGGAGGGAGCCGCAGTGCCGGAACTTGCGCGTGGAGCCGGCGCGGAGCCTCGGACCGAGCGCTGCGCCGCGCATGAGGTCGGCGCCGCGGCCGTACCCTGCGGTCCGGGGCCTACGGTACTTGTCATCGAGGACGATACCGCGCTCGCGGGTCTCGTCGAAATGGTGCTGGCGGAAGCCGGTTTCCAAGTGACGCGTGCCTGCGATTCGGATCGAGCGCAGGCCGCGCTCTCGGAGTCGCATTTCGACATCCTGTTCACCGATCTCGGTATCCCGGGCGGTCTGGACGGTCGCATGCTGGCGCACTGGGCGGCGACCTGTCAGCCAGGGATTTCGGTGGTGCTAGCCAGCGGCGCAGACCTGCCCGGAGGTTCGGTGCCGACCGACTGGACGTTCCTTCCGAAGCCCTATGGTCCCCGCGAGTTGCTGGACACCCTGGGCGCAGTCGTCGCGGGCCGGCCGCGCAGCGTGGACGACCTCATGGGTCCTTGAGCGCGCCCGACCGGCAGCGCCACGCCGCCAAAGCGGGCGCCCGACTGGGCGCGGGCGTGAACCTCGTCACGGAAGGCGGGTCGGTTCTCATGAAACATCAAATGAAACACTAACGAATGGTGGACAACGAATACGCTGATTGGTAAGCTCCTGGCACGTTGTTCACGCTTGACGACCCAGGCAAGCGTGATGCGCTCAGGAAAACCGATCGCGCCGAGGTGAGCCCTGCTTGCCGGGCGTCACGAAAGACAACCCCGTCATGTCAGGCCCCCTGTCCGAACTCTTCGATGGTCTCAGTGAGGGCCAGGTCCTGCTGGGCCGGGAGTGGTCCGTCCGATATGC
This sequence comes from Quisquiliibacterium transsilvanicum, assembly GCF_014202215.1. Taxonomy (GTDB): domain Bacteria; phylum Pseudomonadota; class Gammaproteobacteria; order Burkholderiales; family Burkholderiaceae_E; genus Quisquiliibacterium; species Quisquiliibacterium transsilvanicum. The sequence goes on from NZ_JACHGB010000004.1 coordinate 148,335, forward strand.
GAATCGGGCTGCTCGGGAGCGCTTCGGCCTCGTCACAGAAGGCCGGGTCTGCGACGGGGTGCGGGACACGCTGCTGCGTTGGGCCCACCGCGGGTATGTCTCCGGAGCGTCGATGGTCTCCCTGCCGGTCCCTTTGCCGGGGCGCGCCCAGGAACGCATGCACGTCAACCTCTATGAAGGGCTGCTGGACGGGGAACTCGCGCTTCTGGTTCGCGATGCGCCCGACGTCGCTCGGCGGGAGGCGATCGGTCATCTGTTTCTCGAGGCGATGGGCGACGAACTGGGTGCGGCCCTGCGGTCCGGCGCCGGTTCGCTCATGCTCGCGGCCCGTGTGGTGCGCTCTGCGCAACGGCTGGACGCGAAGTCCGTCGAACTGGTGGCGCGAAACTGCGAGCAGGGCGCGGACCGGCTGCAGTGCTCCGCCTCCGATATCGCCCGGCGAGTGCAGGTGGGCCGTGAGGCCTTGGCGGATTTTCCGTCCCCCTCCGCGCTGGGGGCCGTGCTGGACGAGGCGATCGATTGGGCGGAGGCGGCGCTCTCGCGCCGCGCGGTCACGGTTTCCGGGGGGGCGGGCGCCGAGCGTGACGTGACGGTGCCGGGGAATGCGCTGGTCCTGCGGTGGGCGTTCAGCGCCCTGTTTCGGGCGGCGGCGCACGCGGTGCCGTCCGGGTCGGTCCTTCACCTGAGCGCACGCGCGGAACCTGGCCGGGTTGCGGTTCGGCTGGTGGCCTCATCGCCGCCCGGTTCCGCACCGGCCTCGCGTGATTCTTCGGAGCCGGCCCGCCGGCTCGCCGAGCGCCTGTTCCGGGAGGCAGAGGCGTCTCTGACGACCGTCACCTTCGCGCGCCGCGGTGCCCCCGCGTTCCTGGTGACGCTGCCCAACGAACTGGGCGCGGTATCCGGTTATCTCCGTGCGCTTTCGCAACTGGAGCGAGATTCGTCAGAGCTTGCGCAGCTGGTATTGCGCCGGATCGCCGGCAAAGCATCGAGGGCTTGAACAGTGAAATTCAACCGATCACCCGAAATCCTGGTTGTGGATGACGACCCGGAAATGAGAATGCTGGTCGAAATGGCCGTCTCGTCCGGGGGGTTTGAAGTGCTCTCCTGTGGCGACGGCGACACCGCGCTCGAACTTGCACTGACGCATCGCGCCGATATCGTGGTCCTGGATGTCGTGCTTCCCGGAAGCCTGGACGGACTGGCGGTCTGCCGAAGGCTGAAGGTCGAACTGCCCGGGTGCTTCGTCATCATGTTGTCGGGGCGAAGCCTGGACAGCGACTTGGCGGATGCGGAGCGCGCCGGCGCCGATGCCTATTTCGTCAAGCCGGTCAGCCTGCTGGAGCTCGGTGCGCTGATCGAAACCATCTTGCCGAAGCCCGGCGAGCCGCCGCGCTTCACGAAGTCGGCGCGGCTCAGCCTTCGTCACTACGCAGGATAAGCAGCCATGCTGATAGCCATCCCGAAACTACCGGGCGAAGCGCCTGGCGCACGGGTCGATCACTCGGGCGTTTCCCCGCAGATCGAGATCCTCGCTAACGATCTTGCCACCCTGATGCAGGAACGGCGAGCGCTTCAGCAACAGGTCGCGAACACCCGCCGCGAGATCCTCTACCGGCTGGCGCTGGCGGCAGAGCTGAAAGACGGGGACACTGCAGACCACATCGAGCGGATAGGCGTCATGGCGGCTCACCTCGCCCGGCTGGCCGGGTTGCCCGTCAGCTTCTCCGCGTTGCTCAGGCATGCGGCGCCAATGCACGACGTCGGCAAGATCGGCATTCCCGACAGCATTCTGAAGAAACCCGGGCCGCTCACGGAAGAGGAGTGGGTCGTGATGCGCACCCATCCGACCGTCGGCTCGGAGATCCTGTCCGGGTCCGGCATCGCACTGCTCGACCTCGCCGCGGAGGTCGCTTTGACCCACCACGAGCGCTTCGACGGAGGCGGTTATCCGCGGAGGTTGAAAGGCCAGACCATCCCGCTGGCGGGGCGCATCGTGTCCATCGTCGACTTCTTCGACGCGCTGACGATGGATCGCTGCTACAGAGAGGCGCGGCCCTTCCAGGAGGTGCTCGACGCGATCGCGGCTGATTCGGGCACCCGCTTCGACCCGGATCTCGTGCGCATCTTTCTTGCGCATGCCGCCGATTTCATGCGGCTGAAGGCCGCGTCGGAGGCAGGGGACCGCACCCGAGCGAAGCTCTTGACCGCTACTTGAAGCTGAGCTGCTTGCGAAGCAGGCTCGCCTCGATGAAGCCCTGTAGTTTCTCGAAGGGCACCGGCTTGCGGTAGAGCACAACCCCTTTGGGCAAGCCTCCCTTCTCGGCGATCTCGGCGTCGTCGAGCCCGGTAGCGACGATGATGACCATGTCGTTGAACTCGCGGTGGCGCCGCAACATCCGGAGAAGGTGGAAGCCGTCCACCGGCTCCATGAACAGGTCCATGATCAGCACGTCCGGGCGCTTGCGCTCCACCATCAGCAGGGCTTCCATGCCATCGGCGGCCGCGGAGACCTCGATCGGCAGCTCCCAGCTGTCGATCGTGTGTTCGTAGAGGCTGCGCAGGGCGAGGTCGTCCTCGACGATCAGGACCTCGAGATCGGAGGCGTCCGACCGACGCACGCTGCGCGCGCCCCGGAGGGACTTGAGGCGCTCCAACGACGCGAGGCTGATGCGACGGTGGCCACCGCGGGTTCGCCAGGCGTCCAGCTCGCCCCGCTCGACCATGATCTGGATGGTGGTGTTGGACACACCCAGGATCTGCGCGGCTTCGCTGGTGGAGCACACGGCGGACTCTTCGCTCGCATCGTCCAGCGACGTCGGAACCAGATCGGGATCCGAAGTGAGCTTCGCCTTCGTTTCGTTCTTGTTCATGGGTGCCGGTTGCGGTTCGTGTCTGCCCCAAAGAAGGGCAGGCGCCCTAGGGTGAACCGATATTAACCCAACATCCCGGTGACAAGGGAAGACTGCTACAGGCTTGCGGTTTTCCTGTTTGCTGCGAGGAGTCGCTGGAGGCGGTCGTCTGAAGGATCGATGAGAACTCCCTCGTTGGGCAGTCCCGTTAGCCAGGCTCGGTAGCCCTCGTCGTCGAGGCCCGGCGCACAGCCGACCACCAGCCAGGCGCGATTGTCGTACGGGTCGACGGGCCACTGGAAGCGCGACAGGGCAACTGCGGAGAGCAGCGTACCGACCGGAAGTCGATCGAGCCAGCGATCTTCCGATTCCGTGGCTTGAACCGGAGAATTGATCAAACCTCTGAGACGTACATGAAACGATGCGGTTTCCATGGGTTCATGATATGGCCTCGTTGCGATCGGTGCAACAACCGGCTTCTTCGCCAATCGGATGCGCTCGGCTGGCAGGTAGGGCGCTGCCGATCCGTGAATCGGGTGCGTTCAGGGTCTGGTCCTCCTGGTGAATCATTTAAAACAACATTGGTGACGGCAATCACAACCGCATACAACGAAACAAGCTAGACTCCGTTCCCAAAGATCGCCGCACCCTCGGCACCCCCCCCCGGATTCCAGTAGGAGAGCTTGAATGGCCCTGACCTCAGCAACCAAGACCGAGCTGTACCGCTTCTTCGCGATCGCTTTCGACGCGGCCCCTGGCGTCGAGTACATGAGCCAGCTGGCTGCGGCCTCCGAATCTGGCATGTCCGTGAAGGCGGTCGTCGAGGTCTTCACGACCAAGCCGCAGTTCACCTCTGCTTATCCCGTCTTCCTCACGAGCGCGCAGTTCGCAGAGCGTCTGGTGCAGAACGTCGTGGGCGACTCGGCAAGCAATGCGGCCAAGCTGGAGGCGACCGCAGACGTGGAGGCGGCTCTGAATGCAGGGTGGTCGCGTGGGGAGGTGATCTACACGATGTTCAACAATCTCGCCGTCAAGTCCTTCGAAGACGCTCTATGGGGCGGCACTGCCCGGCAGCTGGCGAATCAGGTTGCAGTTGCTCAGTACTACACCGAGGAGGGCGTTGCGGGGAATGCGACGACCGACCTGGCCACTCTGCGTGCGGTGCTGTCGCAGGTGGATGCGCAAACCGATGTTTCGTCGCCCGCGGCAATCGAGCAGGCGCTTGCGGCTGGTGGTGTCGTCGAGCTCCCCGAGCCCTACGTCCTCACCGCCAGCGCCCCCACGGTCACCGAAGGCAACAGCGGCGCCACGTCACTGTCCTTCCGTCTCGAGCTCGATCGCGCGCCGTCCGAGCCGGTGACCGTCAACGTCGCCACCACCGGTGGCACGGCCACGGCCGGCGTGGACTACGTTCCCGTTTCCACCACGGTGACCTTCGCCGCGGGCCAGGCCATTGCGTTCGTGAGCGTCTCCGTCAATGGTGATGCGGCCGTCGAAGCCGACGAGACCGTCGTGCTCACCATCGCGGGCGCGCAACTCGCCGGTACGGTGACCGCCACCGGGACGATCATCAACGACGATTCCGCCCCTCCGGTGCTGGTGCCTTCCTACGCGCTGTCGGTCAGCACCGACCCGCTGGCGGTCGGCAATGTCACTTCCGCGAACGAAGGCCAGACGCTCTATTTCACCGTCTCCACCGAGAACGTCCAGGCTGGTACGGTGCTCACCTACATCATCACAGGGGTGTCCGGTGCCGACATCGGCGGCGCGCCGCTGTCCGGTACGGTCACGATCGACGCCACGGGCGCCGCGGTCATCCCGGTCACCCTTGCTCAGGATGCCGTCACCGAGGGCAATGAGACCCTCACCCTGGCGGTTACCACGCCTGGCGGTGCGCTCGTGCGTTCGGTCACGGTGGTGGATACTTCCACCACGCCGGTTCCTGTCGAGACCTACAGCGTTGCGGCCTCGGGTACCTCGGTCAACGAGGGCGGGGTGGTTACGTACACCATCTCCACCGCCAACGTGCCCAATGGCACTGTCCTGCAGTACGAGATCACCGGGGTTCTCGCCGTCGACGTGTCCCTGGGCAGCCTCAGCGGCAACGTGGTGGTCAACAATGGTGCTGCCTCGGTCTCCCTGACCCTGGCACAGGACAACCGCACCGAGGGTGCGGAGACCCTGGCATTTGCGCTGCTTCGGAATGGCGTCACCGTCGCGCAGGCGCCTGCGGTGCTCGTGAATGACACTTCGGTGGGTGGCTTCACCGTCACCTCGACCGACATCATCGCGGCGAACAACGCGGTTCGTGAGCTGTCCGTGGTGACCACTGTGTCCGCTGACCCGGTGATCGACGTCGTCATTGCGAGCGACGTGGTTACCGCTAGTCAGGGCTTCCTGGTGCAGGGGGGTGGCAGCCACGACATCGTCGCCGGAGCCCAGGCCGACGCCATCCGCATCGACGGATCCGGCCGGAACAGTGTCGATGGCGGCGCCGGCAACGATACCCTCGCCGGCGGTTCGGGTGCCGACAGCCTCGTCGGTGGGGCTGGTGACGATTCCCTGACGGGTGGCGCAGGCAACGACACGCTCGTTGGCGGCGCTGGTCGGGACGTGGAGGAGGGCGGGGCGGGCGATGACACCTTCATCGTCGGCGATGGCGAATTCGCCGCCGGGATCATCCGCGGCGGGGATGGCACGGATACGCTGATTGCCTCCGGCACCAACGATTTCTCCGCTGGCACGCTCGAGAGCATCGAGGTCATCGAGCTCAACTCCGTGGCCACCTTCACGGTCGCGCAGCTCGCTGGTGTGACGGCTATCACGGGCGACGGCAGCAGCGAGGTGACGATCCGGGATGGGGCCATCAATCTCGAGGCAGTATCGGTCACGGGTGTCGCGCTGCTCACGGTTGCGGCCAACACGACCGTTACGCTCAGCAGTGCCAACCTCGCGGAAATTGCCGCCGTGGCCAACGACGGCGTCAATGCGGTCATCATCACCGACGCGGCCGGGTATGCCGAGGTCATCTCGAAAGGCGGTGTGAATGCCGGCGTCCAGGTGGTCGACAGCCTGAGCAACATCCAGGCGAATCTCGGTAACCTGGCTGCAGCCGTTTCGGTGAGTGTCGGTGCCGTCACCGTCGCAGAGGCGGCCGAGCTGATCGAAGCCGGGCTTGCCGGTGCGGTCAGCTACAGCCTAGCCGACACGCCCGCCAACCTGGCCCTCGCTGCGCTTGCCGTGCTCCAGGGAGCGGGCGGCATGGTTGCAACCGCGCCCGCCAGCGCCGTCGAGGCCGCCGGTGTCGAGGCGGCCGGTGCCGTGATGCGTGGTGCCAACCCGTCGGCGACCTTCAGCTATTCGGTCGAGGATACGGCCGTCAACCTCGCGAGCGTGACCGGCGGGCTGAACAGTGCTGCCTCGGTGACGTCGACCACTGTCGCCACTGCGGCGCAGGCCAATGCCATCCAGGCCGCCGCCGCGGCTGCGGCCGACGCGGGGGCTGTCGTGCCCGTCGGCGGCACCGTGCTTTCCTACAGTGTGGAAGGCTCCGCGGCGGAGCTGACCGCGACCCTGACGGCCGCTGCGCGCAACGCAGCGACCGGCCTCACCGTGACCGGTGCCTCCGCGAACGTCTTGCAGGCGACCACGCTCGATTCCGCCACGAACGTTGGTGCGACTTCATACGCGGTGAGCGGCTCGTTTGCCGAGGTCACGAACCCGGCGAACGCGGCGGGTATCGCGGGTGCGAACACCGTCTTCGTTTCCGACCAGCTCAATGCGATCCAGGCTGCCCAGGTGGAGCAGCTGACGGAAGGCACGGCCAGGAATTACCTCATCCAGGACACGATCCAAGTGCTGCTCGCGCTGGATCCGGTCCTCGCGTCGAAGGCGGCCACGGTCACGCCGACTGGTGCGCCGTATACGCTCAGCCAGGTGGCGGGGCTCGTTTCGAAGTTCGGCTCAGCGAAGGTCTTCAACGGGTCGCTCGTGGTTGTGGATTCCGCGGCGAACTGGGGCGCCGTCACCGCGGCGCAGGCCGCGGAGATCAACGGCGCGGCGTCCGTGGTCACCGGTGGGGTTCTCGACGTCAACCAGGCTTCGGTCCTGAAGGCCGCGTTTGGCGTGTCACCGGCGCCTGTCTATTCCATCACCGACACGGCGGCGGCGATCTCGAACGCGGCCGTGGCCGTGCGGGATGGTGCCGCTGCGCTCGTCGCGACGACCCCGGCGACGATGGCCCAGGCGCTGGTGCTCGAGGGCGCAGCGCCCGCCGCGAGCTACAGCATCACCGACACCGCGGTCAGCATCGCCACCAGCACCGCTGTGAATGCCGCGGCCACCCGTAACGGCGCGACGGATATCGTCGCAACCGGGCAGGCCACCGTCGCGCAAGCCACCACGATCGATGGTGCCGGCAACAGCGGCGCTACTTCCTACAGCATTACCGATTCCGCTGCGGCCATCGCGGCTGCGATCGGGGCTGGCGAAGATGTGATCGACCGTGCCACGGATGTCACGGCAACGGGTGCCGCAACCGTGGCACAGCTGACCGCGATCGACGCTGCAACCAACGCGGGCTCGACCACCGTCTCGGCGGTCAACGTCACCGACGACGTGGCGGCGTTGAACCTCGGCGATGCTGCCCTCGTTGCTCTGCTCGATCAGGTTGCCTCGGTCACTGTCCGCGACAGCTTTGGGAGCCTGAACGCAGCCGCCGCTGACGCGATTCGCGCCTACGCCGATACCGTTGTCGTCGAGATCGCCCAGGATCACCTTGGAGCGATGGCCGCAACGGCCGATGTCTTCAAGCAGGAAGTCGATCTGATCGTCTTCACCGACGACCTTTCGGTGGCCGACGCGGCTGACCTCGCCGCATCCGTCGAGTTCGGTGCGAGCGCGCTCTACAGTGTGTCGGACACCGTGACGAACCTTCTCGCCTCTGCGAACGCGGCGTTCGTCAATGACGCCGAAGACGTCACCGCGACCGACGCCGTCACCGTGGCGCAGGCGGTCGAACTGATTGCGCTGAGCAATGCGGGGACGCTCACCTACTCCATTGCGGACACCGCGGCAAACATCGCGGGCGCTGCCGCGGATGTTCTCGCCGGGGCGACGGCCCCGCTCACGATCAACGGTGTCGACACCGTGTCGCCTGCCCAGGCGGCTGTGCTCGCCGCGCTGAACGTGGCCGGTACCTACGATGTGAGCGGCTCGGGGCAGGCGCTCTCCGTCGTGGCCGGCAGCGCGATCACGGATCCGAACGCCGGGGTCGTCGCCGTCACCGGCGACGGCTATGTCGCGCAGTCGGTGGCTGCTCTCGCCGAGATCTTTGGTGCCAACGGCTACTCCGCGGCGAACTACGACGTCGTCGACGGCGCCGCGGCGGTCATCGCTGCCGCTGATCTGCTGCAGGGCTATGCCCGCAATATCACACTGACGGGTAACAGTACGGTTGCTCAGGTGCTCGGTGTGCAGGCGGTCGAATCGATGGGCAGCCTGCTGGGCTACAGCCTCGGGGATGATGTCGCGACTCTGACCGGGGTCGGTGCTGCGCTGCTCGACGGCGCCACCAACATCAGCGCGTCGGGTGTTGCCAACGCCGCTCAGGCGGCGAGCCTCGCGGCTGCGGGCGACATTGGCACGGCCACGATTGCCGCGCTCAGCGACACGGCCGCGGCGATCGCCGGCCTGAGCGATGCGGTGCTCAGCCTCGTCACCGGTGTGGTGACGGCGACTACCGCCGCCACCGGCGCGCAAGCATCGGTGCTCGCCGGCTTTGCCAAGCCGGTCGTGTATAGCATCGAGGATGCTGCCGGCGCCGTTGCGGCCTCGTCTGGCCTTGGCGAAGCGGTCAACATCACCGCCACCGGCAACGCGTCTGCGGCTGATGCGACGACGATTGCGGCGGCGGGCAATTCGGACGTTACGACGATTGCCCAGCTGACGGATACGGCAGAAGCGATCGCCGGCCTCGAAGACGAGGTTCTCGATCTCGTGTCCGGTGTGGTCACCGCGAGCAGCGCTGCTAGCGCCGCGCAGGCGTCCGCGCTTTCCGCCTTCGGGAAGCCGGTCGTCTACAGCATCGAAGACGGTATCGACGCCATCCTGGCCGCCACTGCCTCGGCGCGCGATGACGCGGTGGACATCACGGTGACCGACGCCGTGACCGTCTCGCAGGCGATCGCCCTGCAAGCGGCCTCCAACAGTGGTGTCCTCAGCTACTCCATCACCGACACCTACCAGAACCTCATCCGAAACACCGATGTGGCCGGGGATGTCGACAGCGACGCGGCACCCTCGGCGCTCGACGGCGCGGATCGCATTGCGGTCAGTCATCCGATCACCTTGGCCCAGGTCGCTGAGCTCATTGCGCTGTCGGGGACGTCGAAGGCATATGCAGTCGTCGACAGCGACGACAACATCGCCGCGGCGGTCAATGCAAACAGCGTTGCCTTGATGAATGCGGAGTCGGTCACCACGACCGCTGGCATGGCGCTGGTGCTAGAGAACGTGCCCGGCATGGGCTTCGTCGTTCTGACCGACAAGGCTGGAAAGGAGGCCTTGCCGGTTGGGCTGGATGCCGCCCGCTACCTGGTGGAGGCGTCCGTCGCCGACCTGACCGGTGCGGACGCAGGCTGGTACGCAGGCCGTGCGGCGACCAACGTGCGGGTGGTCGACACCTACGAGAACCTCTCGAGCGGCGTTCCGATCGTCGAGGCGACTTATGCCGTCGAGGTGACGGATCTCATCACGGTGGCCCAGCAGGCGGTCATCGCGGCGTTCCTGTCCGACCAGGCGAACACGGTTTACAGCCTTGCCGACACGGCAGCCAACCTGGCTGCTGCTCCGGCGTCCGCCCTGGACGGGGCCCTGGACATCGACGCGTCCGGTACGGCAAGCGCGGCGCAGGTGACTACCCTGCTGTTGGCTGCGAATGGCGGAAGCACTACCATCGCCGCTGCCACGGCGACGGCGGCTGAGGCGGCCGGTTTCGTCCTTGGCGCCAGCCAGAGCATTGGCGCGCTCTCGATCATCGGCACCGCCCTTGCGGCGGAGGCGGGTACCGTCCAGGGCCTGGTCCAGGCTGGCAGGATCGGCAGCGCCTCCTACAGCCTGAGCGACACCACTGCCTCCATTGCGGCGGCCGACTCGGCGGTCTACAACGGCGCCACGAACATCAGCGGCTCGGGCGTCGCAACCGCCGCGCAGGCGCAGACGCTGTTCTCGGCGACGAACCCCGGCACCACGTCGGTGGCGAACGTGACCGATACGGCCGCGGCGGTCGCGACACTCGCCCTGGGCGCGACCGACAGCGTCACGACGATCATCACGTCGGGTAACGCCACGGTTGCCGAAGCGACGGCCATTGTCGCGCTGGACGCGCGTGCTGGCACCACGGTCACCTACGGGCACACCATCGCGTCGAATGCGCAGGCTATCCTGGCGGCAGATCCGGCGGTTCTGGACACCTCCGTGGGCGCCATCGTCGTCGTCGGTGCAGTGGATGCCCAGACGGCGGCGGCGTTGCTGGCCATCGACACGGCCTCGACGACGATCGCCTTCACGATGTCGGTCTCGGATAGCGCCGCCAACCTCCTGGCTGCGCCCGCTTCGGTGAAGGCCGCGGCCAACGGCGTGACTTCCGTGGCCATCAATGCGCCGACGACGGTCGCCAACGTGGTTTCTGTCGCTCAGCAGTTCCAGCAGGCCGGCGTCGACATCGGCGGCGGCGGGCTGACCTACTCGCTCGCGGACAGCTTCTCGAACCTGAGTGCGATCGGGGCGGCGCTCGCGCGTGCCTCCGCCAGCAGCATCACCGTCACGAACGCCAGCCTCTCGGTTGCGCAGGCGGACGTCGCCGAGAACTGGGGTTCTTCGGTCACGTACCACGTAGCAGACACCGCGCAGGCAATTGCCGGTGCGATGGCCGGCGGTGTGCTCAACGACGAGCTGGCGAACGCTGCTTCCATCAGGATCACCACGGCAGCCACCGTTGCCGAGGCGTCCGAGATCTCCGAGACGACCCTCGCCTACGACATCGCCGACTCGGCTGCGATGGTCTACGCAGCCTACAACGCGGTCAACGGTGACCTTGCCAGCGATCGTCGTACCGTGGAGGGCGCCGGCACGGTCACCCTCACGACGGACGCGACGTTGGAGCAATATCGAGGCGCGGCCCAGCAGCGTGGCCTTGACGAGGTCGTCAACCTCGTCGGCTACAGCATCTCCGACAGCGCCGCGAACCTCATCACGGCTATCACGGCCGACCCTGCCGCGCTCGCCGGGGCGACGCTGGTTTCCCTCGACGCGGACACCGCGCTGAGTGTCGAGCAGGCAACCCAGCTTCTCGGCTTGGGCAACTTCAACGGCTTCGGTGGCGGCTTCCGTCTGGAAGATTCGGTCGACGCCATCCTGACGGCCGATGCGGCGGTTCGGGGCGCCGCGACTTCGTACACCCTGGTCGACTCCTATCAGGCGCTCGTCACCGACGGCGGCATCGCCGCCGTCAAGCTCGCCCTCGGGATCGACGACGTCAATGTCCAGGTTACCGTTGTCACGGTCAGCCAGGCTCAGCTCGCGCAGCTCGACGCACTGAACGGCAACGGCACGGTGACCTACAGTCTCGAGGGAACCTTCGCCGACGTTGCAGGCAACAGCGCCGCATTGCTGGGCCAGGCGGTCAACCTCACCACCGAGCCCGCCGCCAACGCCACGGTTGCGGACGTACTGAAGGTTCTTGATGCCGGCAACAGCGGTGTCACGAACATCGCCGCGATTGCTTCCGTTGACGCATCCGCGGCCTCTCAGGCGCAGCTGGGCGCCCTCGCTGATTATCTTGCGGGGGACGCAGCAGACAATACCTATTCGGTTTCCATCACGAGCATTACCGGACTGCATCTCACTGGGGCGCTGACTGCGGTCCAGGTGGACACCCTGCTGTCGCTGGCCGCGGCGGGATCCGCTACGGTCAATGTCTCCGCCATGGACTCCAGCTATCTTGACGAGCTCGTGGCGGGTGCCGGCAATATCGCCCCGCTTGGCGTGACCGGCGTCCTCGGCGACTCGAACCTTACGCTGACGGGCAGCCAGTTTGCGGCGCTCGGTTCCAAGCTTGCCAACGGGCTTACGGTCACCGTGAATGCCTCGGGGGCTTCGTCGAGCGAGCTTGCGGCCATGTCTGCGGATATCGACAACATCGTGGGCGGCGGGATTCTCAACCTTGAGTTGGAGGCCAGTGCCGTTGATGACACGGTGTTCGACGATGTCCTTGGGCAGGCTACTGCCGCTATCGTGGACGCGACAGGGTCTTCTACCTCCGAGGTTGGCTCGGTCCTCGCTAATCTGACGCGTATCTCCGATAACGGGCTGAGCGGCCTGTCCCTCGGCTTGGCGGATTTCAGACTGCTGACCAGCGGCGCCAAGCTCCTGCTCAACCAGAAGCTCTCCGCCACTGGCGGGCTGACGATCATCGGAACGCCGAATGCGGATGAGATTGACCTCTCGGCGCCGTTGTTTACCAAGCAGGTCGTTGTCAATGGACTTGCCGGCAACGATGTCATCACAGGTGGGTCTGCCGCTGACATTCTGAATGGCGATGGTGGTGATGATTTGATCGTTGGCGGTGGTGGTAATGACACCATCGATGGAGGTTCAGGTAGCAATACCTTGACCGGTGCTGCTGGGACAAACACCTTTGTTTCTTCTGCTGGTGGTTCCAGTGCTGTGACTGATCTTGGCGGCGCTGATGTTCTGCAAGTTGCTGTTGGGTCTAGTGCTACAGCGAGCGGAGTCAGCAACTGGGTTGCTACCGTTGACACTTTCAACGATGGCGCTGCAACTATCGACTTGAACGTAAACGGCACGTTGAATTTGTCCGCTGTTGTCGCTGGTACGACTGGGTTTGTCGTCAATGTGGGTACGGGCGCGCACACAATCACCGGGTCCCAACTCGCCGATACGGTCAATGTTGCTG
>NZ_JACHGB010000004.1:161254-633153 GCF_014202215.1 Quisquiliibacterium transsilvanicum
GCTGGTCTGACGGTGACTGGTACTTATGACCTGCAAGGTGGCATTGATGTGATCACTGCGACCGACGGGGCCAACATTGCTGGTGTGAACGGTGGTGTTGATACAACTGCCGAGACGCTGGTTTTGGCAACAAACGGCGCTGGTGCTGGCCTGGGTTCTCGGGTGACGATGACGGTAGCCCAGCACGAAGCGTTCACGACGGTGACGGCTGCTGGTACGGCTGACCAGGTGACGTTCTCGGCTGCGGGCGCTGGAACAGCGATCAATGCTGAAGTTGAGATTGACCAGTACGTTCTGGCCGGTGTTGCTGCTGAGGTCAACACGATCAATGTCAATGCGGGCAACCTGGATGTGAACATCACGGGTGCGGCTTCGGCTGACACGGTCAATGTTGCTGGTCTGACGGTGACTGGTACTTATGACCTGCAAGGTGGCATTGATGTGATCACTGCGACCGACGGGGCCAACATTGCTGGTGTGAACGGTGGTGGTGCAACTACCGCAGAAACACTGAGCCTGACTGGCGGAATCACCATGACCCTGGCCCAGCACGAAGCCATGAGCATCTCGGCAGGTGGTGGCAATGAAACCGGTGCCAACGTTGACACAGTAACCTTGACGACGGCCGGTACTTTCACGGGCCAGGGTGACGTTGAGACTTACGTTTTGGCGAATGCAACCGGCAACGTTTTCACCCAGGTAGATGGCAATGTCAGTGTCAAAGGTGGTACAAGCAACGATCGAATCATTACTTCCGCAGTGGACGCTGTTCGTAGCAGCCTGACGGTCGATCTATCTGCAGGTGGTCGTGATACTGTTGAAATTAGAAATGGTGAAGTGACGAGTGTTCCTTCCTTGATTGATAACTGGACTTCCTGGGATGGTTTCTCACAAGTACCAGCTAATGAAACGGATGCTGAGGGTGGTGCCGTCTTGAATGGTTTCATTGCCAGTACAAGAAATGACCCTGATATCATCGATCCGAATGCAACTGGTGCAACGCAAGACCGGAACTTTACTGGTACTTATGGTCAGTCAGTATCCGATTGGAACGGTACGGACGGTACCTACGCAGTCACGATCACAGGCTTCACCGCCGGCGACGTCGATGGTGCTGACGTGATCGAATCGTTCTGGGGGGCTGTTGACCTGTCGAACGCCATCTTCGTTGAGAACGCCGTGCTCAACCAGACTGACCTGACCGGCGTTGCATCGGGTTCGGTTATCGAGCTCGACGCGACCCAGACCTTCCAGCTCGTGAACTACGCCAACCTTGCCGCGGTGGCTGCGCTTCTGAGCAACAGCGGTGATGGAGATGCGCTGCTGGGTCTGAACGACGGCTTCTACACGGTGATTTTCTACCGTGGGACGGGAGGCGCTTCGGCGGCGGATCCGGCTGATGCCTACATCTACCAGATCACCGTTGACGAAGGCGACGGGCTCGACTTCGTCTCGAACGAGTGGGCGGGTAACTATGACGCAGACTCGATCGAGCTTGTCGGGATCCTGGTTGACATTGGGGCCAACACGCTCGCCGGGCAGAACTTCGCCTGATTCAGGTATCTGAGTGTTGGGGGCGCGATCCGAGAGGGTTACGCCCCCTTTTTGCGCCGGAAAATCTGCCGCCGCGTAGCCAAGTGATATGGGTTGGTTACGCTGAACTGTAAGTCATCCCTCTGCTCGAGCGATGCGAACTCGGAGAGTGCACTGGAGTTCGTTTGTGTGCCGGTAGGTGTCCTGATTCAGTTGCTGCCGGCAGTGCGAAGTGTCTGCCCGGTGACCATCGGGCAGGCTCAATTCGCTGTGCAGAAAATGGGATAAATAGAGAGAGAGAAAATGGCACTGTTCAAGACGAATGCGTTGTTGAATCACTGGTCGGTGTTTGATTCGGCGGGGACTGCGACGCAGTTTTGGAGTCGAATTACGTCGGGTGCGTACGCGACGAGTGATCAGCTGCGTCTGGAGCAGACGCCGATTGTGCGTTCGAGTTGGGCGGCGCTGGTTGATCTTGGTCAGCAGACGAATGCTTGGCTTGCGCGGGATAACGATGCGATCGTGTTCGCGAAGAACGCGAGTTTTCGGCTGGCGATCAAGAACGTCGAGTACGTGAGTGCGGCGCCGGGTTATACGGTCGACCTGCACCAGGTTTCGGTCCACGGCTTTACCACCGATGGTTCGTTCAGGTCGATCGAAGCTGGCGTGGGGAACCACGATATCCGCTTCGAGAACGCTTATCGAGACTCGGAGATCTTCCTGGGGCGGGGGATCGATCAGGTGACGCTGACGACGAACCCTGACATTGTTGCGCAAGGCCAGGACACGTACTGGCTGACCAAGCGGTTCGGTGACAACTCGGTCCAGGCGTATTCGCTGTTCAGCGGCAACATCGTGCATCTGGTCGACGGTGCAGTCGCGTCGTACTCGACGGCCGATACGCGTGGCAATTACGGCGAGATCGAGACGGTTCAGTACCGGGATCGCAATAACAGCGTGGTGACCAAGCGTCTTGGTGACGGCGATCTTCCGAACAATGGGTCGCGCGGGGGCTTCGAGAATATCGATCTCAGTGATTATGTGCAGGACACCTACCTGGATTCGTTCCTGCACGCCAGTTTCGGGTCGATCAATTTCACGTCGAAGAATGTGTTCTTCGGCGCGGCGGTCATCGAGGACTGGTTCGACGACGAGGCGTCCCCGCAAGACGAGATCGAGAACCAGCAGTCGCAGGCGCTGAGGTGGTCGACGGTATCGGTGGCGGATGCGTTTCACAACCATGATCTGCTGGTGGCGCAGCAGTCCGATGCGATCGACGGGCATCTGCGTGTGTACGTGCGCGATGAGGACTCGCGCGCGTACAACCGTTTCAATGAGGTGTACCTTGGTACGGCGGCGGGCGAGAGCGTAACGAGGACAGGGGCAAGTACGGCGGGTAACGGGCTGACGCTGTCGACGCCGCACGTGGCGCTGTATGGGTTCGGCGGTAACGATGAGCTGGTTGCGGGCTCGGGCTCGGACTATCTGTTCGGCGGCACGAGCAGTTACACGACGGCGCTGGTCGATGGTTCCGGGAACCTTGTGCTTGGCGGCAACCGGGTGACCGGGGGAGATGGCGCGGACTTTTTCGGTGTTGGAAACATCGGCGCTGGGTCGACGGGGGACGTGCTCATGACGAGCACGTTCGACAACACGCGGTTGGCGGGAGCCGCGCCGCTGGTTACGGACCCTGGCGGGAGACTGGCGCGTTCGGGGGCGGAGGAGATTGCGGACCTGGCGACGCGGGTGGCCACGGATGTGATCCGGGACTGGACAGCCGGGGTGGACTGGCTGCGAGTGCTGGCCAATGGCACGGCGGTGATCGAGGGTCTGGGAACCGCCGACGGTAGCGGGGCGGTCGGTTACGTGCGCGACGCGATTGGTTCCGACCCGGAGAAGATCGACCTCAGCGGCAACCGTGTCGTCAACGAAGGCAAGATCGTCGCCCGAGGCCTCGGCGGCAACGACACCATCATCGCAAGCAGCGGCAGCGACTGGCTGTACGGGAACAGTGGTGACAACCTGGTGGTTGCAGGCGCCGTCACTGCCGGCGATGGTGCCGACCGTATCTACTACGACACCTATGCTGGCCGGGTCTTCGCCACCGGCTTCGATGCAGGCGACAAGGTCTATCTCAACAAGAAGGTGTTGGAGGCCGTGACGGGCACGATCATGCGCGGAACCGAGGCGGCGGACAACCTGACGGAAGCGTCGGTAACCCTGTCTGGCACCCCCGTTGCGGGACGGCAGACTTACACCGCCGCGGTTGCCTACGACCCTCAGATCAACTTTCTGCATGACGTGTTTTACGGTCCCAGTGGTGCGCTGCCTTCGAATCAGCAGCACGTTAACGGTCCCGGCTTTGTCGACGGCTCGGACTCGTATGCAGATGTCTCGACTGCAGCCATCGGTGCCGGCATGTTCGCTGCGGGTACAGCGCTGGTTGCAACGGGATTTCTCGCCGCGGCCGGCTATCCGCTAATCGCATCGGGTCTTGCGCTTGGCGCTGGCGGGATCGTGGGCGGTGTCTTGAACTGGACCATTCCACACCAGCATGCCACCTACAGTGGGAACATTGCGGACAACTTCCTCACGGTTCTGACTGCGCAGAATAACGTCGACACCACCGCTGCAACCGACGCTGCGAGCAATATCGACAACATCGGCCTGCTGAATTTCTTTCAGAGCGCGGATGCAGGAGACGGCTATGCGCCCGCGATTCAGTTTACGACCCTGAATCCGAGGCAGTCCATCAACCAGTTCATGGCGGTCCACTCGGATGAGGAGACGTTCATCTACTGGGTCTACTCGCGTGACGCGATCGTGACTGCGGGTGAGGCGATCAAGATCGCTGAAATCAACGGTCGTCTCTTTGCTGAGGACTTCGCGATCTACGATGGAGAACTGGATGTCTACAATTCCGCGACCCTGACGCCGATCACGATCTACACGCCGAGCCTAACGGCAGTTGGATACAGCAACAATGCTGACGACACGATAGAGACGTCGATCGCACAGGACGCCAAGGTTGTAGTTCCCGGCGGCGGGCGTTTCGTGCTCTCAGGACAATTCTTTCGTTCGCTTGGTGAGAAGGAAAATCCTTTCACCACGGCGCAGGGGAGTGCCCTTGTCTCGGTCAGTTATGAAGGTCACGGGTTGTCGAATGGGGACTGGATCCAGATAACGGGAGCCGAGTCGGACAACGGCGTCGACTTCAACGGCGCCTACCAGATTTCGGGCGTCACGGCTGACACGTTTACGTTTACGGCCAACAAATTCACGGAGAGTATCGGTCTTGCTGGTGTGACTGCCGGGGTGGCAACGGTTGGCACGGCGAGCTTTGGCGTGCCCGGGAACATCAGCGCGGGCAGCACGATCAAGGTCTATGACGGCACCGATCGTCTCGACGCCGACCCCCTCACAGCCGCGGACGATGTATTCATCGGAGTCAATGGAAATACCTTCACTCTGCGGGACACTCGGGGGCTCGGGACTTCTCTCACTCAATCGCCTGACGGGGTCGCGACGCTCGACGGCGCTGTCTTAAAGGATGGTCAGGGCAATCCTGCTTTCTTCACGATTATCTCGGGCCAGTCGTCCGTGACGGTCAATTACGGCAATCACGGAATGCAAGTGGGTAACTCGGTGGAGATCGTCGGTGCGACGGCTGCAGGTGGCATCGATTTCAACGGTGTCTGGGTCGTAACGAGCGCGAACGCCAACCAGTTTTCCTTCACCGCGGCGAGTACCGCAACGGTCACGCAAAGCGTCAATACCAATTTCAGTTTTACGTCGATTTCGGCGCCTGTCGTGGTCGCACAGGCTGACATCAATGGCGATGCTAACGGCGTTCTGACTGTCACCATGGCGAACCATGGAATGCTGAGCGGTGACGAGGTTACGTTCTCCTCTTCGTTCAATGTATCGAATTTCGTTTTCACGGCCGACGTCCCATACACCGTGACGCGAATCACCGACTCGCAGTTCAGCATCGTTTCTCAGGTGAACAACCTGGGCGGAACGACCACACCCGCCAGCGTCGTCTTCTCGGTCCCAAATGGTGGCAACCAGACTTTTTTCCTGAGGGACGAGAAAGTTAGCTACTTCGTCGAAGTCACGAACGCTGACTCGGGCTTCGAGACGATGAGTCTCCAGTACGACTTCACCGTTGGGGGCGGTACCGCGACCCTGAACGGAGGGCGAGGCGACGATATGCTCGTGATTTCGGACGACAGTCCGGGTCTGAACGGAATGAGCGATCAGCAGATCGTCAACCTCGAGACGATCCAGATCACGAATGACGTCTCCGCTCCCCTTGCACTCGACCTCTCTCGGCAGACGGACGGGTTCACCGTCTACGATTCGAGCGCCGGTAATGCGATTACCGGTTCGTTCGGTGATGACATCATCATCGGTGGCGGCGGTCTGGACAGCCTGGACGGCGGCGCCGGCCGTGACACGTTCGTGGTCTCCGCAGTTGCCGACTTCGTGGCCGGGGAGACGGTGACCGGTGGCTCCAACACGGGCGGCGTCGATACCCTCCGCCTGGATGCCGCGGGCACCTACGGTGCGAACTTGCTGAGCGCCAGCGTGACGGGCGTGGAGCTCATCTCCCTGAACCACAACGCCGCGGGTTTCGATCTCACCCTGGCCGACGGCGCCTACGTGGACGCCGATGCCAACGGGGACGGGACGGCCGACACGACGGTGACGGTGAATGCCGCGCTGGCGATGACGCACGGGATCAGGCTGACCGGCGGCGCCACCACGGCCGGGCATCGCCTGGTGGTCGACGGCACGAACCTCGGCGGTGCCGACACGCTCGAGGGTGGTGCTGGCTCGGACACCATAAGCGGGGGCGGGGGCAACGACACCATCAATGCCTTTCAGGGCGATGACGTGATCGATGGCGGTGCCGGCAACGACCGTCTGACTGGACATGATGGTTTGGACACCTTCCGGATCACGTCGGGAACGGACACCATCACGGATCTAGGTCGCGGTGGTACCGACGATGTGATCATCAGCCAAGGGGCAAGCGTCATCGCCACGATCCATTCCGCATGGAGCGCTGATGGCGACACCGTTAACCTCGGCACGAACACCTACGCCAACGCCGACATTACGACGAATGGTCTTGCGGTAAACCTCAGCGGCGCCGCAGTAAGTACATCCGGCTCCGCGACGCAGGGTTACACCGTGACCAACACCGGAGGTGCCACCACCATCACGGGGTCGGCTGCCGCCGATTCCATCACGGGAGGTGCCGCTGACGACAGCCTCGTGGGAGGGGATGGCGCCGACACCATCAATGGTAGTGGCGGCAACGATACGCTCATCGGCGCCGAAGGCGCGGACAGGATCCTCGGCGGGGCGGGCAGCAACACGATCGTCGGCGGAACCGGCGCAGACACGATCATCCTGACGAGCGTCGCGAGTTACGACCTCTTGAAGATGGGTTCTGGCGATGGTGGCGCACTCGGCGCTAATGACGGCTGGGACCTGGTTTCCGGATTCAGCGGAAATGGCGTGAACACTGATCTGGTCGAGATCACTGATTGGGTCGATCGCGGTAACGGTGCGAATCTCGGCTACATGACGAGTTCCGTCGGTCTGAATAGCCCGGTGGAGGCGGTCGCGGAACTGCTCATCGTGACCGATTCGAGCGTATCGTCGATCAGCGGAGTGGAGTCCGCGATCCAGGGGGCCTACGATCTCACGGATTTGAACGACGGTACCGTCTTGTTCTCGGTGAAGGGTTCAGGTGCCAACGATTGGTGGCTTGGCACCTACAGCGACGCCGGTACTGATGACGCCACGTCGCTCAACGAGTTCCGAGTGCTTGCCGTTATCGAGGTGACCGGCGGCGGCTTCGATTACGATGATTTTTGGCAACCGGGTGTTCTCCTGGAGGTTCTGTCTGCTACGTTTGTTTCGGCTGCAACTGGAGTTCAAATAACGACGAACAAGGCAGCAACGATCCGAATCGGGGGCACAAACGTCGACAATGCGGCCATTGCAGCTAATACCACCACAACAGTCCAAGAGCAGACGGTTGTCAGATATGGTGTTTTTTCAGTGATTGATGCTGGCGCCAGAGTTGTCACGGATCCCAGTGGATTCGTTTATGCGCTTGGAACGACCGCAGGCGACACGATTGGCGAAGTTGGCAACGGACCCTTCACTCCATTCGATGTCGCTTATGGCGGTCAGGGTAACGATATGATCGGATGGGCCAGGGGTGCCGGGCCTGGTGTCACTGTCCATGGCGGTGATGGAGACGACAACTTCGACCCGGGAAATGACTTGGGTGACGACCGTCTGTACGGTGACGGAGGGGCCGACACGATCTACGGCGGCGGTGGTGCCGATGAAATTTATGGCGGCGCGGGCAACGACATCATTTACGGTGAATCCGGCAATGACGTTATCGTGGGGGGGCAAGGTGCAGACAAGCTGTTTGGGGGGCAGCAGTTTGGTGGCGTCGCTGGCGTCCCCACTGGCGTAGACGGGTTGGGTGACGATACTTTCGTGTTCCAGGCTGGTGACTCCGGGATCACCGTAGCAACGGCGGACACGATTTACGATTTCAATGTCGATAGCAGCGACCGCTTGAGGTTAGGGCTGTCAGGCGATGGTACGGCGGGCACGGGTAACTACGTCGAGGCTGGGGGGGAGGTTACCGACTTCAACGCGGCACTGGCAGCGGCAAATATTGCCCTGGGCGCCCTGGGCGCATTGAACGACACTTCTCAAGCGTCGCAGCTGTATGCGTTCCAGTTCGACGCTTCCAATGGTTACTTGTTCATCGATTACAACTCGGACGGTACGGCGGACGAGGTCATCATCCTCGTCGGAGTAGACAATACGAAGATCGATGCAGCGAATGTAATCGCCTGAACGTCAGAGCAGCTGGAGGGGCAGGTCACTCTGCCCACCCCTCAAATGATCAGCCTCGCCAGCAGGGGAGAGGTCGTTTGCGCAAGCGGGTTCACGACGGTGACCGCATTCCATGAGAAACTATGCTGGAAATCTTGTATCCGTACGGTCAGCCCCATCTTGAGCTGAGCTGCGACGGCACCGAAGATGGTGTCCACCAATTCTGATCTGACCCCCGAAACCTGGACAGTTCTGGTCTCATGCGGTCGCCGCGGCGGCTTGCATCCTGTACGCCACTGGGCTCAGGCCTCCGAGCCCGAGCTTGATGCGATCTTCGTTGTAGTAGCGAATGTAGTCGTGGAGGGCGTCTTTGAACGTCTCGGTCGTGTCGAACTTGTTGAGCTGGAACAGCTCGCACTTCAGCGTTCCGAAGAAGCTCTCCATGGCTGCGTTGTCATAGCAGTTGCCCTTCCGAGACATGCTCTGGACAACCTCGCTTTGATGAAGACGTTGGCGGAACGCGGGCATGCGGTATTGCCACCCTTGGTCCGAATGCAGGATCGGTCGCTGGGTAACCGTACGGTCAGCCCCGTCTTGAGCTGAGCTGCGCCGGCGCCGAAGATGGTGTCCACCAATTCGTGGGTGGACACCAATTTTGACGACAGATGGGAATCGAGAGCAGGCTGGCGTCGCGAAGGTCGATTCGGCGGGTCGGCGCTGGTACACAGTCCAGTTCAAGCGGGAGATCGTCGCTCGCTGCCTGCAGCCCGGCGCCTCGGTGGCGGGCATCGCGGTCGCGCACGGGCTCAACCCGAACCTGGTGCGCAAGTGGATCGAGCGGGTGCACAAGGAGACCCGCAAGCTCGCGCCGCTGCTGCCGGTGGTGCTGGCCGATCCGCCAGCAGGTGCCGAAGTGCCGGTCGAGGCCGCGTGCATCGAGATCCGGATCGGCGATGCGGTGATCGCGGTCGGCGCGACGGCCTCGGCTGCACAGATCGAGGCGATCGTACGGGCGCTGCGATGATCGCGCTGCCCGCGGGCACGCGGGTGTGGATCGCGGCGGGCGCTACCGACATGCGCAAGGGCATGAACGGGCTGGCGGCGCTGGTGCAGACCGCGCTGGAGAAGGACCCGTTCGCCGGCCACGTGTTCGTGTTCCGCGGCCGCCGCGGCGATCAGGTGAAGCTGCTGTGGTGGAGCGGCGATGGGATGAACCTGTACCTGAAGCGCCTGGAGCGCGGCCGCTTCGTCTGGCCGCAGGCCGACAGCGGCGCGGTGTACCTGAGCCCGGCGCAGCTGTCGATGCTGCTCGAAGGCATCGACTGGCGACGCCCGGCACGTACCTGGCAGCCGGAGATGGCCGTCTAGCGCGGTTCTCGGGACGACGGCTGTTTTGTCGACGAGCGTGTCGCCCGTACACTTGACGACATGCGAACCGCGTCCGCTCAACTGCCCGACGACATCGAGGCGCTCAAGCGCCTGGTGCTCGAGCGCGAGGCGCAGTTGGAGGTCGAGCGGCACAACGTACGCGCGCAGCAGACGCTGATCGAATACCTGAAGCTGCAGATCGCCAAGCTCAAGCGCATGCAGTTCGGGCGCAGCTCGGAGAAGCTCAATGCGCAGATCGAGCAGCTCGAGCTGATCGTCGAGGATCTCGAGGAAGAGCAGGCCCGCACGCAGCCCGAAGCGGTGACCGAGGCGAAGGTCGCGAAGCAGGCGCCGGTGCGCCGCCCGCTGCCCGAGCACCTGCCGCGCGAGACGGTGCGACACGAGCCCGAGGCTGGCTGCCCCGAGTGCGGCAACAGCATGAAGACGATCGGCGAGGACATCGCCGAGATGCTGGAGTACGTGCCGGCCAGCTTCAAGGTGATCCGCCACGTGCGCCCGCGCATGGCGTGCACCTGCTGCGAGCGGATCGTGCAGGTGCCGGCGCCGAGCCGGCCGATTGCGCGGGGCTTGGCCGGCCCGGGGCTGCTGGCGCACGTGCTGGTGTCCAAGTACGCCGATCACCTGCCGTTGTATCGGCAGTCGGGCATCTACGCCCGCCAGGGCGTGGAGCTCGAGCGCTCGACGCTGGCCGACTGGGTGGGGTCGGTCGCGAAATTGCTCGAGCCGCTGGAGCAGGCACTGGGCCGGCACGTGATGGCCGCCGAGAAGCTGCACGCCGACGACACGCCGGTGGACGTGCTGCAGCCCGGGCGCGGCACGACGAAGACCGGACGGCTGTGGACCTACGTGCGCGACGACCGGCCCAGCGGCTCGGCCGATCCGCCCGCGATGTGGCTGCGCTACACGCCGGACCGCAAGGGCGAGCATCCGCAGCAGCACCTGAAGCAGTTCCGGGGCATCCTGCAGGCCGACGGCTATGCCGGCTTCGATCGGCTCTACGAGGACGAAACGATCAAGGAAGCGGCGTGCTGGGCGCACGTGCGCAGGAAGTTCTACGACCTCGAGCAGGCCGAGCGCTCGCCGGTTGCCGCCGAGGCCGTGCGCCGCATCGGAAAACTCTACGAGATCGAGGCCGAGATCCGGGGCAAGCCGCCGCACGAGCGGCGCGCCGAGCGCAAGGCGCGCGCCGGACCATTGCTCGATGACATGAAGACCTGGCTCGAATCCACGCTGACGAAGATCGCCCGCAAGAGCGCGCTGGCGGTGGCGATCCGCTATGCGCTGACACGCTGGATGGCGCTCACCCGTTACGTCGGAGACGGGCGCATCGAGATCGACAACAACGCCGCTGAGCGCTCGATCCGCGACGTGGCGCTGGGGCGTAAGAACTACCTGTTTGCCGGCTCGGACGCCGGCGGCGAGCGCGCCGCCGCGATCTATAGCCTGCTGGGCACGGCCAAGCTCAACGGGCTCGATCCCGAGGCCTACCTGCGCGCGGTGCTGGAGCGGATTGCCGATCATCCGATCAACCGGATCGAGGAATTGCTGCCGTGGCGGATCTCGCTGACCACGACGACCTCATCGGCTCAGCCCGAGGCGCTGGCTGCCTGAACAGCCAGCGCTCGGCGAGACGGTGCCGAGCGGACGGTTACTAACCACCCGCTACGCCCGCCTGGACAACCAGACTCTGCGCGCTGCCAGCCAGACGGTGGCGGACGTGGTGACCGGGGCCATGAAGAGGATTGCTGTAGAGCAACCATTGCACTAGACTAACCCCATGAGCACCCTTCAGCGCTTCGACAGCAGCCGGGTCGTGATGTACCTGGACGACCACCCGCCACCGCACGTACACGTCAAGCTACGCGATGGCCGGGACTGTACCGTGGACCTGGACAACTTCGAGATCAAAGGCCGGGTTGCTGAGCGGGAAATCCGCGAGGCGCTCGCCTGGATCAAGACCAACCGGGCCGACCTACAACATCAATGGCAAAGGAACCGAGCATGAGCGACTACTTCTTCCCGCAACTGCAAGCGGTCGAGGCCATTGCGCCGTACCGCCTGCGTACTACCTGGAGCACTGGCGAGGTGCTGGAGGTTGACGTCGAGGCTCGCCTGCGCCGCCATGCGGCCCTGGCCCCCATCCTTGATCCAGCCATGTTTGCTCGTGTCCACATCAGCGAGTGGGGCCACGGCATCGAGTGGATCGACGAGGAGTTCGGCGCGGACAACGTCTACGCCTGGGCCAAGGAGCAAGCCGGCGAGGTCAGCCACGAGATGTTCGACGACTGGATGACCCGCAACGGCTTGTCCTTGAGTGGCGCGGCCGAGGCGCTGGGCATCAGCCGGCGCATGGTCAGCTACTACCGTACCGCCCACAAACCCATCCCCCGTCAGACCTGGTTGGCGTGTTTGGGCTGGGAGGCGGTCAAGCCGCAGACCCGGTCGATGCCGCGTAGCCTGCCCACCGCACGTGAGTACGCAGCGCTGCACGCCTGACACCTGCGATTCCTTCTGGCCAAAGGCCCCGACGGTTCACGCCGTCGGGGCCTTCTTCTTTGTGCGCCCGGCACGGGCGCCCCCTCTGTCAGGATAGATGTCGCCCCGATAGGAACCGATAAACCGGGGGCGACGATGAGGCGAGGAAGTGGCGCGATACGGACAAGCATTCAGGGATCTAGTGGTGACGAGGCTGTTGCCCCTCTTCGCCGATCAGCTGGATCCGGTCCTGCTCCGCGCTGAATTCGGTGGTGAAGCGGGTCAGTGTGGTCATGGGCGCCGGTGGTTCAGGCCCCGCCAAAGCTGATGGTGCCGTTCTGCTCCATCAGCTCCAGCGCCGCGCCTTCGCTGCCGGCGTTCTCCGCCGGGGCGGACGGTTCGGTTGGCTTTCGCCATTGCGCGTGCAGTTGCGCCAGCCGGCCCAGGATCTTCAGGTGCTGGAGCGACAGCAGCTGCGCGTAGGCCACGCCCACGGCCCCCATCCCGTGAAGCCGGTGCAGGGTCTCTGCGCCCAGGGCCTTGAGCCGATCCTCGTCGATCCGGTGCAGGCCCTGCAGGCTGATCTCCCGCCCGCCGTCCTTGACCGTCAGCGGCCAGGGGATGATCAGGCGTTCCTCGGCCAGGGCATCGCAGATCCGCTGGGTTGCCTGCCGGTCGGCGCGCACTTTCTGCAGGAAGACGAAGACCTCCTGCAAGGGCTTCGCCGGCGTGCCGTCGGCGTCGAAGAAGGGTTCGCCCTCGGTGTCGCCGATCAGGCCGCTGTCCGCATCCACGCAGAGCACCGCCTGCCCGTCCGGGGTGTCGGCCAGCGCGAACGGATGGCCGCGGTAGGCGGCAGGCACGTAACCGCCGAGCCAGCGGCCGTCGGGCGCCACGAAGAGGTTCCGGCCGCCTTGCAGGCCTTGAACGGCCACGGGCGTGAAGTGGCCGTCGAGCTGCAGGAAGGCCACCGGGAAGTGCGGGCAGGCGGCCGGCATTTCCTGTGCCACCAGTGTGGCTGCGGTGTCGCCCGCGGCGAATGCATAGCCGTCGTAGCGTTTCCAGCGTTTTGCGCCGTGGGTGTCGGGTGAAACAGGCTGATGCTTGGGCATGGTCGCTTGTCTTGGTGAGTATTGCGCGCGCCTGCGGCGCGCGGGAGGTCAGGCGGCAAGCGTGCGGATCCAGTCGATCTGGCGGGGCAGGCACACCGACTTCAGGTCATAGCTTCGCTGCGCGAACAGACGGGCGTTGCGCCCGAGCCGCTCGCGGTCTTCGGGGCTCTCGAGCAGCCGGCACACCGCATCCGCAAGGCCCGGCACGTCGAAGAAGTCCACCAGCCGTCCGGTCTCGTCGTGCCGGATGGCCTCCCTTAGCGGCGCGGTGTCGCTGGCCACGATGGCGCAGCCCGCGCTCATCGCCTCCAGCAGGCTCCAGGACAGCACGAAGGGATAGGTCAGGTAGACGTGCACGGTGGAGAGCTGCAGCAGCGGCACGAACTGCTGGTAGGGGATGTTGCCGAGGAAGTGCACGCGCGCCCAGTCGGCTTCGGGGATGCGCGGTCTCACCTCTTCGCTGAGGACGTCCCGCCACCTGGTGCTGCCGTACCGCTCTTCGCTGGGCGGCGCGCCGTAGCTCACGTCGTTGCCGCCCACGATGAGCACCCGGGCATTCGGGCGGCGCCTCAGGATCTCGGACAGCGCCCGCATGAACACGTGGTAGCCGCGGTAGGGCTCCAGGTTGCGGTTGACGAAGGTGATGACCTCGTCAGGCCGGCTCAGCGCCAACCGGCCCTTCAGTGTCAGCGTGACGTCCGGCTGCGGGGCGATGAGGTCGGTGTCGATGCCGTCGTGCACCACCGTGATGCTGGACCGGAAGGGCTCCGGGAAGGTGCTTGCCTGCCACTGGGTGGGGCTGATGCCGCCGTTCGCCAGGCCGAAGTGGAGCAGGTTGTTGAGGTTCTTCAGTCGAAGGCGGCAGGCCTCGCCTTCGGGGTCGCGCGCCGCGAACTCCGGGTCGAAGCCGACGTCCGCGCCGGATGCCCGATAGAAGAACTCGCAGTAGATGCCCATCCTGGCCTGGGGCCACACGTCCTTCAGGAACAGGCTCTCCCCCCAGCCGTGGTGCGCGACGATGACGTCCGGGGTGAAGCCGGCGGCCCGCATCTCCAGGGCCTTCCGGAAGCAGGCTTCGCCGCGGATCGCTTTCGTCTCGAAGTCCGAAACCCAGGGGTGGACGTTGGCCGTCGAGCCCCGGCGTACGCCGTAGGGGAAGAGCCGCACACCCTCCCAGCGGTCGGCTCCGGTGTGCCGCAGGGTCATGGCGGCCACGTCGTGCCCCTGGCGCACCAGGGCGGGCGCCAGGTGCTTGAACTGGCCGGGGAAGTTCTGGTGGACGAAGAGGATGTTCAAGGGATTCGGCGGAGAGTGGGCGGTTGTCAGGATCAGCGCGCAGGGCCGGGCGGGGCTGCGCTCACCTCGGAAAGTGCTGGCGTACGAGATTGCCGGCCGTTTCCTGATCGAGTTCGGCCTTGCTGGCGAGCGCCCATAGATCGAAGGCCTTGGAACGGGCGAGCGTGGCCACGCTGCGGAACCCCGCCGCGCGAAGCTCCCCTGCCAGCACGCGGCGGGTGAAACCGCAGCGATGCGCCATGTAGGTGTTGCCCCGGGCAAGGGCGGCCCGATGGCCGTAGACGATGTCGATCGGTGCGATCGGGCCGGCGGGCGACGTGTATGCCGGGTCGACCAGTTTGTCCTGGGCGATCAACGCGCATACCGATTGCAGATCGGGGCAGGTGATGACCGCAAATCCGTCTTCCGTCAGCACCCGTGTGAACTCCGCCAGGGCGATCGGCACCTCGTGCGGGTACAGATGCTCGATGTTGTGGCTGGAGAAGACCGCGTCGACGCTGCCGCTGGGCACGCCCGCCATGTCGGTCATCGAGCCTGTGATGTCAGGCTGCACGCGCGCGTCGATGTCCAGGCGAATCTCGGTCCAGTCCGGTGAGTTGAATCCCGGGGTGGTTCGGTCCTTGCGCTTCGGGCCGCAACCAACGTGTAGGAATTTCGGCATTGATGTCGTCCCCTGCACTGAATCCGACCGTTCGCGCCGGGTGCTCGCCGTCGCGAACGGCGAAGGCAATCATGAATCGGCACTTAAGTCACGAACACTAGTGTATACTGGATTCATATATGAATTCCATGATTCGGGTTTCCTTGGAGACAACGCCGCAGCAGGCCGCGCGCCTTTCGGCCTTGCGGACCCTGTTCGCGCAGGTCTGCAACGAACTGGCGCCGCACGTGCAGCGCACGCGTGTCTGGAACCGCGTGGCGCTGCATCACGCGCACTACCGGCAATTGCGCGAGAAGTTCCCCGCACTGGGATCGCAGATGGTCTGCAATGCCATCTACGCGGTGAGCAAGATGGCGCGGCTCGTCTATCAGAGCCCTGCCAGCCCCTACAACCTGAACCGTATCGGGCGGGGCAGGCTGCCGCTGCTGCGCTTCTCAGAGTCCTGTCCGGTGTACTTCGACAGCCATACGCTGAGCATTCGCCAGGGGCGTCTTTCGCTCTACACACTCGACGGTCGTATGCACTTTCATTTGACGCTGGCACCTTCGGTGCTGGAGACGTTCTCGCGGGCGCGGCTCCGGGAGATCTTCCTCAGCCAGCGCCCTGGCGGGGTCTTCGAGCTGGTGTTCGTGCTGTTGGGAGGTGCCACGATGCAGGTGTTTGTCGAACCTGCGGCCCCGGTTCGCGCGTCCACGGCACCCGTCGCTGCGGCCATCCCGGATTACCTGATCGTCGAGGAGCCCGCATGAAGGCGGCTGGCGAGGTTTCGGAGCTGCGGGCGGCTGCGCTGGACATGCGCCCGATGTGGCGCATGGGGTTGCTGCTGAGCGGGGCGATCGGTCTGCTGGGTTTTGCCTCGACCGTCTACATGTTCCAGGTGTACGGTCGGGTGGTCGACAGCCGCAGCGTGACGACGCTGTTGATGCTCACCCTGGCGACCACGGCCGCCTTCGCCGTGATGGAGCTCCTGGACAAGCTCAGGCAGCGGCTGTTCTGGGCAGGTAGTCTGCGGTTCGACCTGCGGATGACTCCGCGGGTCTACCAGGCGTCGATGGGCGTTCTGGCGAGCGGCAGACCCCACTCGACATCCCGGGTGATGTCGGACATGCGAAGCGTGCGGGAGTTCTTCGTGAATCCGGCGCTCACCGCGCTCTTCGAGCTGCCGATGTCGCTGCTGGCGCTCGTGCTGATCTTCATGATCAGCCCCGTGCTGGGTTGGGCGGCGCTCTTCGGTGGTGCGCTGCAGACGCTGGTGGCGTGGATGAACCAGCGAATCTCCCGCGCTCCGCTTCAGGAAGCGCAGCGCGGCGCCCAGGAGGCGCACCGCTATGCGGACGTAACGCTGCGCAACGCGCAGGTGATGCACTCGATGGGCATGCTCGAGTCGGTGCTTCGGCGCTGGCAGGAGCGGCAGTCCCGCTTCCTGGTCAGCCAGGCCAGGGCGTCCGAGGCGGCCGGCGCGCTCACCGCGGCCTCCAAGACACTGCAACAGCTGATGGGCTCGGTGCTGCTCGGCCTGAGCGCCTGGCTCCTGCTGGGCAACAACCTTGCAGGAGGGCCGGCGATGCTGATCATCAGCTCGGTGCTGGGCGGACGCATGCTGGTCCCCTTGACGCAGCTGGTGTCGCAGTGGAGCGCCATCGTCACCTTCGCTGGCGCCTTCACGCGGCTGGAGGGTCTGCTGCGTGAGATCCCGGCGCGCGATCGGTCCATGCCGTTGCCGCCGCCCAAAGGCGAGCTCAGGGTGGAGCAGTTGCACGTCGCGCCGCTGGGCCTGCAGCAGCTGGTGCTCCGCGGGCTGCAGTTCCACTTGACGCCTGGGCAGGTGCTGGCGGTCGTCGGCCCGTCGGCCTCGGGCAAGACCTCCCTGGCCAAGGCGCTGCTGGGCGCGTGGCCGGCGCAGGCGGGCAAGGTGAGGCTGGACGGCGTCGACGTTTTCTCCTGGGACAAGGACGAGCTCGGGCCGTATCTGGGCTACCTACCCCAGGAAGTCGAGCTGATCGACGGCACCCTGGCCGAGAACATCGCGCGCTTCGGGCAGCCGGACGCGCTGAAGCTCCAGGAGGCAGCGGCCTTGGTGGGGCTGCAGGAATTCATCGCGTCCCTGTCACAAGGCTACGACGCTCCGGTGGGGCGCGACGGTGCGCTGCTCTCGGGCGGCCAGCGCCAACGGGTGGCGCTTGCGCGCGCGCTGTACGGGCGCCCGGCGCTGGTCGTGCTCGACGAGCCGAATTCCAGCCTGGACGAGATCGGCGAGGCCGCGCTGCTGAGGGCGATCGGGGTCTTGAAGTCGACCGGCACAACGTTCGTCATCAATACCCATCGCACCGGCGTCCTGTCGGTGTCCGACCGCCTGCTCGTCCTGCGCGAGGGCGCGCAACTGGCGTTCGGCCCCACGGTGGAAGTCCTGCAGAAGCTGCGCGATCCGTCCGGCGCCGGAGGGCAGGCGGCTGCGCCCGCGACGGCGCCGCGAATGCTCCAGGGAGGCACGGCATGAGCGCGAGCACGGCAGCGCCGCCCGATCGAGCCGAACCTGCGGCTGCGCCCGACAATCCGCTCCAGTCGGCAGTCATGCGATTCCGCCGGGAGTTCATGGTCGTCGGCGTGTTCAGCATGGTGGTCAACCTGCTGATGGTCACTCCCACGCTCTACCTGCTGCAGGTTTACGATCGTGTGCTGAGCAGCATGAACGCGCTCACGCTGGCGGTGGTGTCCGTCATCACGCTGCTTCTCTTCGCGGTGATGGCCTTCGCTGAGTGGGCGCGCTCGCGCTTGCTCGTCCGCGTGGGCGTGCGACTGGACCAGGCGCTTGGCGAGCGGGTCTTCCGGGCCAGCTTTCTCTCCTACCTGAATCCCGCCGAGACCGAGCCCTCCCGGGCCTTCGGTCACCTGATCACGCTGCGCCAGTTCATGACCGGCAACGGCGTGTTCGCGTTCTTCGACAGCCCTTGGGTGATCTTCTACCTCGCGGTGCTCTGGCTGCTGCATCCGGTGCTTGGAATCGTCGCGCTGTGCTTCGCGCTGGTCCAGACACTTGCGGCCTGGGCTGGCCATCGGATCAGCCGTCAGACGGTCCAGGTGTCGACCCGGGCTCAGGCGCGCACCCAGTCCTTCCTGGAGGGGAAACTGCGCAACGTCGAGGCTCTGACTGCGATGGGGATGGTCTCGGCGCTGTTCACGCGATGGCAGTCCCTTCATCACGACGGGCTCCTCAAGGCGGGTGAGGCGCAGCAGCGAAGCGGCGCCGTCAACGCGTTCAGCAAGTTCCTTCGTCACACCCAGCAGGCGATGAGTCTCGGGGTGGGCGCCTGGCTGGTCGTCCAGGGGGAATTGACGCCGGGCGCGATGATCGCAGCCAATGTGCTGATGACGCGGGCGCTGGCGCCGATCGATCTGCTGGTGTTCGGCTGGCCAGGTTTTATCGCCAGCCGAGAGGCCTGGGGGCGTCTGGCAGAACTGCTGCGGAACGCGCCGCCGGTGTCCGAGCGCCATCTTCCGGAGCGGCCGGCCGGCCGCCTGGAGGCCCGGGCGCTGACCGTACGCGTGCCGGGCCGGGAACGGCCTGTGCTCGAGGACGTCGATCTCAGCCTGTCGCCCGGCAGCGTGACGGTGGTGATGGGCGCCTCTGGATCGGGCAAGTCGACGCTGGCCCGTTGCCTGCTCGGCATCGGGCCGAAGGCCGACGGACAGGTGCTGCTCGATGGCGAGCCGGTGAGCCGATGGTCGCGTGAATCGCTTGGCGTGCACGTCGGGTACCTGCCGCAGGACATCGAACTGTTCGACGGCACCGTCGCAGAGAACATCGCCCGAATGGGGCCCGTCGATTCCGAGCGCGTCGTGGCGGCCGCGCAGGCGGCCGGGCTGCACGGGATGATCCTGCGGCTGCCTAAGGGCTACGACACCCCCCTGGGAAGCGCCGCCGGCTTCCTTTCCGGGGGCCAGCGTCAGCGCGTGGGTCTTGCGCGCGCGCTGTACGGAAACCCGGCGCTGGTCGTGCTGGACGAGCCCAATGCAAATCTCGACGACGAGGGCGAGAAGGCCCTTCAGGCAGCAGTGGCCCGGCTTCGGGCGCAGGGCAGGACCGTGCTGCTGATCAGCCATCGGCAAGGGGTGCTCTCGCTGGCTGACCGTCTGCTGATCCTCGCTCATGGCAGGGTGGTGGCGAGCGGCCCGCGTGACGAAGTGCTGGCCGGAATGCGGTGATACGGGGCGGCGGCGCGCACGCCGTCCGGTCGCTTGAAGCCACAGAAGGACATCGAACAGGATTGGGTCGATTCATGAACCAGATGAACACTGCCGGAACTGCGGCGCAGCTTCAGTCCGCGAAAGCCGGAGAGACGCTCGCGGATCCGCAGCGGCTCCTGCAGCGATACGCCGACACAGGCGGCGTAGTGCGGATGGGACTCGGCGTGCTTGCGCTGGCCGTCGGGGGCTTCGTCCTGTGGGCGGCGCTCGCGCCGCTCGACGAAGGCGTTCCCACCCCGGCCACGGTGGCCATCGACACCAAACGCAAGGCGGTGCAGCACCTGAGCGGCGGAATCGTCAAGGAGGTGTTGGTGCGCGAGGGCGACCAGGTGGACCAGGGCCAGGCGCTGGTGCGGCTGGACGAGGCCGTCAGCCGCGCGAATTTCGAGGCGGTGCGCCAGCGCTATTTCGGTCTGAGCGCGATGCACAGCCGGCTGCTGGCTGAACAGGTCAGCGCTGCCGGGATCGCTTTCCGCGACGATGTCTTGCGCGCCGCGCGGGAAGATTCCTACCTGGCGCAGCAACTGGACACCCAGCGGCAGTTCTTCAGGACACGACGGCAGGGGCTCGAGGCGGAGTTGCAGAGCGTGCGCGAATCGGTGGAGGGCCAGCGCGCGCAGCGCGAGGCGGCGCGGCAGATGATGACCCAGCGCCAGCGGCAGCAGTCGCTGCTGCAGGAGGAACTGGACAAGCTGCGCGGGCTGGTTGCGGAAGGTTATGCCCCGCGCAATCGCCAGCTCGAGCTGGAGCGCCAGATGGCGGACCTGCACGCGGCGCAGGCCGATCTGCGGGGCACGATCGAGCGCGCCACTCGGACGATCGCCGAGCTTGAACAGCGCGTGCTCGCGCGCCGGGCCGACTTCCGCAAGGAGGTTGGGGCACAACTCGCCGATGTCGCGCGCGAGGTCCAGGCCGACGCTGAAAAATACACCGCGGTCAGCAACGAGCTGCGGCGTGTCGATATCGTGGCCCCGGCTGCCGGCCAGGTGGTGGGGCTCGCAGTGCAGACCGTTGGCGCCGTCGTGCAGCCCGGGCAGAAGCTGATGGACATCGTGCCGAGAGAGCAGGAACTGCTGCTGGAGGCGCAGATCGCCCCGCACCTGATCGACAAGGTCGCGCCCGGCCTGCCGGCCGACATCCGCTTCTCTGCCTTCACGCACTCGCCGCAACTGGTCGTCGAAGGCAGGGTGGTGTCGGTGTCCGGAGACCTGTTGGCCGATCCGGCCAACCCGCAGTTCAGCTACTTCCTGGCGCGGCTGCGGGTCACGCCCGAGGGAATGCGGGCGCTCGGTGGCCGGCAGATGCAGCCCGGCATGCCGGCCGAGGTGATCATCCGGACCGGCGAGCGCTCGATGCTGACCTATCTGCTCGGCCCCCTGACTCGTCGCATCGCGGCGTCGATGAAGGAGGAATGAGGATGCACTGCACCCTGCGCGGAGTACGCGCCCTGTTGGCCATGCTCGCCCTGGCGCTGCCCGGGGCGGCCTCCGGGACGAGCCTGCAGCAGGCCTTCCTGCGCGCGCTGGAGCACGACGCGGGGCTCAGGGCTTCGCGTGCCGGCCTGGAGTCCAGCCGCGAGCGGGTTCCCCAGGCGCGCGCCCAGTTGCTACCGCAGGTTCAGGCGAGCTGGGGGCGCAATTTCAACGACCTGACGACCACCTCGACTGCGAGCGCAGGCCCTGCGGCGCGCGCCGAGAGCAGCTACTACAGCTACAGCGCGAGCCTGTCGGTGCGCCAGCCCCTGTTCAACCTGCAGCGCTACCGGAACCTGCAGCAGGCCAACTCGCTGGTCGTGGAAGCGGAGTCCGGCTTCGAGAAGGCGAGAGCCGACCTCCTGGTACGGCTCGCAGGGGCCTACATGGAGGCGCTCTTCGCCCGGGAGCAGCTCCGCTTCGCGCTTTCGCAGCGGGAACAGTTGCGGGTGGTTCTGGATGCGGCGCGCAAGGCCCTGGCGGCGGGCAGCGGCACCCGCACCGATGTGGACGATGCCCAGGCCCGGCTGGACCAGGCGCTGGCCGACGAACTCGATGCACGCCAGGCTTTGGACTTCTCGGATCGTCAGTTGCATCTCCTGACCGGACAGCCGGCATCGGAGCTACCGGCGCTGCGCCCGCAGGCGCTGGCGCGGCTGCCCGTCGACACAAGTCCGCTCGAGCAGTGGATCGCGCAGGCGCAGCGGGTCAACCCGGAGGTGCACGCTCTCCAGGCTCGCCTCGAGGCGGCGCAGCGCGAGGTGGACAAGGCTCGGGCGAGTCATGCGCCCACGCTCGAAGCCGTGTTGCAGTGGAGCGATAGCGCCAACGACAATGTCGTCAGCCTCAATCGCCGCTTCGAGAACCGCGCCGTGGGGGTCCAGCTCGTGGTTCCGCTCTATCAGGGCGGCGCAGTGCAGTCGCAGGTCCGGCAAGCGCTGGCCGAGCTCGAACGCGCCACGGAGACGCTGGAGGACCGGCGCCGCCAGATCGCGCTCGAGGTCCATCGAGAGCATCGCGGCGTCACCGGGGGCGAGTCGCGCATCCGGGCGCTGGAGCAGGCGGTCCGCTCGGCGCAGACTCAGGTGCAATCCACGCGGCAGTCCCGCAAGGCCGGCGTGCGTACGGTGCTCGACGAGCTTGACGCCGAGCAGCGGCTGTCACGGCTGGAGCGTGACCTGGCTCAGGCTCGCTATCTGTACCTGATGTCGTCGGTGCGTCTTCAGACCCTGGCAGGGCGCGAGCCGCTCGAGGTGGTTGCCGACGTGTCCCGCATCTTCGATTGAGACACGGCGGCGCTGCAGCGGGGCGCTCTCGACGCTCGGATAAAACCGTAGCGAGGCAAGAAAATCGCAATGAATTTGCGATTCTGACTTGTTGGAGCATTTTTGATGGTTTAGCGGCGCACTTGGATTGCACTTCCAAGGCGCGCGGTGGCACAACAAGAACAGATCAAATGGTTGTTGAATCTGAGGGAATGGGAACTCCGTAACCTGCCCATCCGAAGGTCGGTGATGGCGTACGAAATTTACCTCCGGCTCGCGCTGTTATCAGGCAACGGCGGGCCGCTGCATGGGGTGAGCCTTAAGCGCTTCTACCTGTCGCTAGGGTGCTCTGAGTATGGTGCCCGGATGCATCTGCGTCGTCTGGAGCGGGACGGATGGATAGGTTTCGTCGAGGGAGACGGCGACCGGCGGGGGCGGCAGGTGGTCCTCACGGAGAAGTTCGAAGCCCTCCGTCGCAGCCACCTGCAGATCTTGAGCGACCTGCGACAAGAACCGCGACCTGCCCGTTTGTGACGCCCTACGTGCCGTCCGGCGACTTGTGCCTTAGTTCCTGCCTCACGGGCGCGGGGTTCTGTCAGAATGCAAACCGATTCGCGTTCTCCAAAGAAAATGGCGATCCCGCCTCGAATGGACGACGGCGGAACATCTTGCGGAGTCCCATCACGACCTCCGATTCCATGCCCGCCAGAATGGCAGTTGACCCGCCTCCCGACCGTCGCCTGCGTCCGCTGCACGTGTTCGCCGGTCTTGCCGCGCTCCTTGCGATCCTCTGGTTTTCGATCTGGTTCCTGGTCCAGGAGGGGAAGCGCGCTGCGCTGACCAACGTCGATCGCAACAACAGCAACCTGGCGGTGGGCGTGGCGCAGCACGCAGAGGTCACGCTGAACCAGGCCGACCGCCTCGCGCTGGTGCTGCGCGAACTGTGGCAAGAACCCGTCCAGTTCGCGCGCCAGAGCGCGTCGATGAAAGAGATGGTCCGGGGCAGCGAGGCCATGCTGCAGGCGGCCATCGCGGTGGCCGACGGCACCGTCGTCTGGACCACCGTGGACGGGCCGGCCGCGAACATCAGCGATCGCGAGCACTTCCGGGTCCACGTCGATCGAGACCTTGGCCGTCCCTTCGTGAGCAAGCCGGTGCTTGGCCGGGTATCCGGCAACTGGTCGGTGCAGGTGACGCGTCGCCTCAACGACCCGCATGGCGGGTTTGCGGGCGTGGTGGTGCTTTCGCTGGATCCCTTCTATTTCACGCGCCGGTTCGCGAGGCTGCAGATCGGGGATTCCGGGCGCGTTGCGCTGGTGGGCACGGACGGAGTGGTGCGTGCCCGCACGACCGGGACACAGAAGGAGAGTGCGGGCGACGTGATCGCGGACACGCAGGCGCTTCAGCTGTTGCGCACCCGGGCGAGGGGCAGGCTCGCCATCGTGAGCGGCTGGGACGGGATCGAGCGGCTGGACGTGTTCAGTGCGGTGGGCGACTACGATCTGCGCGCCCTCGTCGGTGTCTCTCGGGACGAGGCGCTTCGGGATTTCCACGACAGCCGTCGCAACTACCTTGTCTTCGGCGCGCTCGTCTCCATGCTGCTGGCCACCATGTCCGTGCTCATCGTCGTGGGGCTCAGGCGGCAGCTGGCGCTGCTCGCCGAGGCCGAGCAGGCGCGCCTCCGCGCCGAGCGCTCGAATGCGCGCAAGACGGAGTTCGTCGGCGCCATCGCGCATGAGGTGCGCACGCCGCTCAGCAGCATCATCGGGTACTCGCAACTGATCGCCGCCGGCAAGGTCGACCCCGTCCGCCATGCGGCCTTCGCGCGGCAGGTGGAAGCTGCCGGCCTGCGCGTCAGCGAGACGATGAACGACCTCCTGGAGATCGCTCGCATCGAGGCGAACAAGCTGGTGTTCACGTACTCGCGTGTATCGCTGCGCGAACTGGTCGGAGACTGCGTCGACGTGTTGGAGCCGAAGGCCAGGGCGAAGGGGCTCTTGCTGAAAGCCGAGTTTGCCGATGACGTGCCGGATGCGTTGCAGACGGATCGCGCCCGGGTGCAGCAGGTGCTGACGCATCTCGTCGACAATGCCATCCGGCACGCCGGTGAGGGAGAGGTGGACATCCGTGTCACCCGGGACGGCGACAAGTTTCGGATCGTGGTTGCCGACCAGGGGCAGGGCATCCCCGCGGACGTTCTCGATTCCCTGTTCAACCGTTTCGAAGGCGACATGTCCCCGGTCGCTTTGCGCATCAGCGGGACCGGACTTGGTCTGTCGATCGTCAAGGCTGTCGTCGAGCGCATGGGGGGGCGTGTGCGGGCCGAGGTGCTCCCGAACGTGGGCACGCGCATCGAGGTCGTTCTGCCCTTCCCGCTGCCGGACTGATCGATGGACCATCGCGTACCGGGGCCGCAGGAGCTCATGGCAGGGGGCCCCATCGATGGCGCCACGCCGCAGTCGGCGGATGAGGTGGGCGTGGCGGTCTATGACCGACAGGGAAGGCCTTGCTACCTGAACGATGCGTTCTGCCGCCTGGTCGGGATCTCGCGCGAGGGCCTGTTGGACGGTGCCTCGCCTTTCCGGCATTGGGCCGGGCCGAGCGTCCTTCCTTTCGGCTCGGATTCGGATGCCGATGGATCGCCGGCGATCGACGGTGCGGCAAGGCTTTACAGTGGAGCGTACCGCTATCCGGACGGCGGCCTCGTCCCGGTGGGCCTCGCCGTGCTGCCGTTGTCTCCGGAAGGCGCCGGCTCCTGCACCGTGCTGCTCGAAGTACGGGCAGCGGCCGCGGGCACCGGTCGACACGCTGCCGCCCTGCGTTCCCGGGTGTCAGGAGATGGCGCGCTGAGGGGCGAGCTGCTGGCCGAGGTGACTGCGCATGAATGCAACAATATCCTCGCGGTGATCCGTCTCGTGGTCGTCCAGGCGATGGCCTCGCCTGCTCTGGCGCCTGAGCTGGTGCCGCTGCTCGAGCGCATCCGGGATGCGAGCGAGCGCGGCGCGGCGATCGCCCGGACGATCCTCAGGCCGCGCGAACGACTTCAGGCGGCGTTGGCCGAGTCGGACATCGATGCCCATATCCGGTCGCTGGGCCCCGTGCTCGCGGAGACGGCTGGTGCCGCGGTCAGGGTGCAGCTCGATCTGGCTGCCGG
Source organism: Quisquiliibacterium transsilvanicum (assembly GCF_014202215.1). Taxonomy (GTDB): domain Bacteria; phylum Pseudomonadota; class Gammaproteobacteria; order Burkholderiales; family Burkholderiaceae_E; genus Quisquiliibacterium; species Quisquiliibacterium transsilvanicum. Next base: position 186,736 of record NZ_JACHGB010000004.1, read on the forward strand.
AGACCGGCTGGTGTCGTTCGATCCAGTGGGGTTGGACAGCGTCCTGATCAATCTGGTTGCCAACGCGCGCAACGCGATGCCGGCCGGTGGCGCCGTCACCATCTCGTCGCGCGCCCCCGCCGATGCGGCGCGAGCGCCCGGCCCGGGGGGCGTAGAGCTGCGAATTTCCGACGAGGGTGTCGGAATGCCGCTCGAGGTGCTGGTCCGCGCATTGAATCCGGGGTTCACGACTTCCGCGGACACGGGAGGCACAGGTCTGGGGCTGTCAATCACTCGGGAACTGATGCAGGGGATGGGGGGCGAGGTTCTGATCGAGTCCGCTCAGGGGCGTGGCACGACTGTGACCCTTCGCCTGCGTGCGTCGGCGCCCGCGTCTGAGCCCGAGCCCGAGCCCGAGCCCGAGCCCGCGGCGCGTTCGACCCGGCTGCTCGTGGTCGAGGACGATGCGACATTGCGGGAGCTGGCGGCACTGGTGCTCGTCGCCGAGGGCTACGAGGTCACGACTGCGGGCGACGCGGGGCAGGCCCTCGAACTTCTCGAGCGCTGCGCCTTCGACCTGATGTTCTCGGACGTCCTGCTGCCGGGCGGGATGGACGGGACCGAACTCGCGGAGCTGGCAGGGCAGCGTTGGCCGCGGATGCGGACCCTGCTGTCGAGCGGCTACATGGAGCATGCGGTGTCCGGGAGCAGGAACTGGCAGGTGCTCCCGAAACCCTATGATCCCGCGATGCTGCTGCGCGAGGTGGCACGGGTGTTGAAGGCGGGCGATGCGGTCGAGGACTGACGAGGCCGCGCAGAGCTTGCGCCAAGGACTTCGCTCCTTGGAGCGGCGCGTCAACGTGTGGGGCCTGGTCGCGGTCGCGCTCCTGCTGTCGGCATTCGGGCTCGTGCTTCTGGATGAGCGGTTCGACAACGAGTTGCAGTCGCTGCCCCGCGTTCGCATGGATGCCGTACAGGTTGCGGGGGAGCTCAGGGTCCGGGTGGGGGTGCTCACGGACTTTTCGCGCCAGTACGCTGCCACGGGCAATCCGGTCTACCTCCGGTACTACGAAACCGAGGTCGCGATCCACGAGGGCAGGGCGCCCGCTCCGCCCGAGTACTCGGGACGGTTCTGGTATCTCGTGATGGCCGGTGAGGTCGAGCTGCCGCCCTGGGGAGTGTCGGATTCCTTCGAGCAGCGCGTGGCGCGGATGGGGTTCACGGAAGGCGAGCGGGCCGAGCTTGCACGGGCGGTCCAGGGCTGGCTGAAGCTCAGGGCCATCGAACAGGCTGCGCTGGCGGGCCTGTTCTCCGAGCCGGGCGGAGCGACGGGGCGATTCGTCCCGGCACTGCATGATGCAGCCTACGTCGGGGCGCGTGCCGACGCGCTTCGCCCGCTCGAGACCTTCCTGGTGTCCGTTGGCAGCCGTGTCGAGGCGCGCACGGCTGCGCTGCTGCGCAGCAAGCGGCTCGCTCACGCCGGTCTGATGGCCGCGGCGCTGGGGCTGGCCGCCTCGCTGGTGGCGGTGCTGTGGCTGCTCAGGTCACGCCTGCTTCGCCCGCTCGAGACCCTTGACGGCTGGATGCAGGGCGCCGGTGCCGCCGGGGTGCCGCGCAGCCTCGGCATGCTGCAGCCTCTGGCGCGCACGCTTGAGCGATCGACGGCGGAGGTGGACGCACTGGTGGGCGACCGGGAACAGCTGATCCGCGCATTGAGACAGGCCGACGCCCGCTTCGCGCGGCTGGCGGCCCAGGTGCGGGAGCTCGCGTTCGAATGCCGCCTCGACCCCGTGCTGCACCTGCCCAGGTTCAGCTACGTCAGTCCCCGGGCGCGCGATGTCCTGGGGATCGAGCCGGATGCCCTGATGGCGGAACCAGAGTGTCTTGCCGAGGCCATGCCCCCGGAGGATCTCCGGGCGCTTCGGGACTCGGTCGAACGCGCCCTGGCATGCGGCGGACCGCTCGAACTGACGCTGCGTGTCCGGTCGCCGGCCGACGGGCTGCTCCGGGCGGTCCGGCTGCAGGCGGTGGCCACCGACGAGCGTCGAGGACGGCATGCGTATGCCGGGGCCATTCGTCCTGTCGACCGCGAGGTTTGAGAGGTAAACCGTGTATCATTGAGGCGAGTCACGCTTTGACCGGTTTGGCTCATCATGTTCCTCTCTCGGCAACCTTCGGGTTGCCGTTTTTTATGTCGAGCATCAGGCGTACGCGGGTTCCCCCCGTCGCGGACTCGATGTCCAGCCGGCCCCGCAGGGCATCCGCGCGTGCACGCATGTTGCGCATGCCCCGGCCGTCCAGCCGGGAATCGTCCGGCAGTCCCTGTCCGTCGTCCTCGACTTCAATCCGCAGAAGTCCTGTCTCGGCGTCCCAGAGGGCCCGGATCGTCAGTCTTCCGGCCCGCGAGTGGCGCAGTGCGTTGTTGCTGGCCTCCTGCACGATGCGCATGATCTGCAGCAGCGAGGTGGAGGGAAGCTCCGGGAAGCCCTCCAGGCGCACTTCGAGCGACGGTTCGATGCGGGCACTGCACAGGCGGCTTTCGACCCGGTGGGCGTAGTCCACGAGCAGGTGCTCGAGCACTCCTGCGGGACGGGCCGCGGAATCGAGCATCAGCCGGAGGTCGTCGATGCAATCGTTCACGTGCTGGGCAGCCTGTTGAACCGTCGCTTTTCCGCTGGCCAGCGCAACGCGCGTGATCGAAAGTGTGGATAGGAATCCGTCGTGCATGTCGCGCAGCAGACGTTCGCGTTCGTCCGCGCGGGCGCGCTGCTGCTCGATCTCCAGGATGCGGCCATGGCTGCTTCGCAGCTCAGCCTCCCGCTCGTCGAGCCTCGATTGCAGGATTGACGAGAGGTTGCGGCTTGTGCGCAGAGCGGCAGCGAGGGCCGAGATCATCCCCATCCCGATCAGGAAGAGGGTGAGCGCGCTCGAGTACACGAGAACGTACACCCCGGTGAAGGAGCCGCCGCCCCGCAGCCGAAGCAGATCCAGAGTGCCGGCGACGGGCACGACCAGGAAGGTCAGCGCCATGGCCCAGTCGCTCTTCGTGCCTGAGCGCCATGCCCAGCGAAGCGACGCCACCGAGATCGTCACGCCCAGCAGTTGCAGGGGCAGGTACAGCACGCTGATCAGGATCGGGTCCAGCCGGAACAGCCATGCGAGGACGGGGGAGATCACCGCGTAGCCCAGCAGGGCCCGGACGTAGCCCGGCCGGTCGCGCTTGAAGTAGGCGAGGTAGGTGAGACCCAACAGGCAGGTGAACGCCAGACGGCTGGCGAAGACGACCCAGTCGAAGGGATCGAAGGGAATCAGCGGGCTGGTCACCAGGATGTTGAGGTTGCTGATCACCGCGAGCAGGCAGGTCAGGCCGTACCAGAGGTAGAGACGGCCCTCCTGGAGCTGCAGGTGGATGAGCAGCGCGAGCATGCCCGGTCCGAGCGTCAGCCAGAGCTCAGGGCGTCGATCGAGCCCACCTGGAGCAGGTGTCGAGGCAGGTACGCCTCTCGGTACAGCGCGTCGGCGGGGCCGATGGTGACGGCCGACAGGCCGTTGCTCTGCCGGTGGTTGGCGAACACCTCGATCTCGATGAGGTTGCTGCCCGGGCGCCACGCGGACCGGGGCGGACGGACGAACAGCGGCCGGTGATGGCAGCGCATCGCCTCGAGGGGAAGCGATCCGCAGCCGCCGACCTCGAGTCCGTTCAGGATCACCCGTCCGGAACGGCTGATCCTTGGAATGTAGAGCGCGAAGTCCGCCATCGGATCGGCGATCCGGAGCTCGAGCCGGTAGCTGACTCGACTTCCCCGGGGCGCGAAGTCACCGGGCTGAAGCCGATGCGGCAGGCTCACGGGCCGCGTTCCGGACTCTGTCGCCAGGACGGCTTCGGACAGGATCTCGGGCATCGCCGCAAGCGCACCGGACGCGGCAGCGAGCAGCGACAGGCAAGCGAGCACCGCCAGGCGGGCACGCAGGGCGCGCATTCCGAGGCTGGCTGCGCCGGCGAGGAGCCCCCGCCTCGGTGAGACGGAAGCCGTGCTCAATCCAGCAGTCCCATCGATCGCGCGCGCGTGATGGCTTCCACCTTGGAGTGGGCTTCGAGCTTCTGGTAGACGCGGCGGACGTAGGTCTGGACGGTGGAGCGCGCCACGCCCATGCTCGACGCCGCCCGCTTGTAGGACGTGCCCTTGGCCAGCAGTGCCAGCAGCTCCAGTTCCTTGGGAGCGAGCATCAGTCCGGGGCCTGAGTCGCCGCCGGAGCCGGCGGGTTGCGCCATCCTGAGAAGATGGCGAGCGAGCGAGGGGCTGATCGGATATTCGCCGTGCATCGCCCGGCTGATCGCGTCGGAGATTCCTAGGGCCGTATCGTCCTTGAGCAGGTAACCCCGGGCGCCGGCGCGGATTGCATCGAGCACGTGTGCTTCGTCCGAATGGATGGATGCGACGAGGACCGGGGTATCGGGATGCCGCGTGCGCACCGCCCGGATCACCTCGATGCCGCTCATGTCAGGCAGGCCGAGATCCACCAGAACGATCGAGAACCTCGCATCCGGCTCGCTCAGCGCCCGCAGGGCCTCGGCGCCGCATCCGGCGGCGCGCGTCGGCAGGGAAGGCCCGAGTTCGCGCAGCGCTGCCTGCGTAGCCTTCCCCGTCAAGTGGACAACTCGAAATCAGAGACTTCGGGTTTGAAACTCCTCGGCATGAACTCTGCGGGCGGGACATCGCCGAGCGACTCATGCGGCCGGTACTCGTTGTAGTCCGTCAGCCATTCGTCGGCGATCCGCTGCACATCGCCAAGCCGGTTGAACAGATGCGCGTCGAGCACCTCTTCGCGGAACGTGCGGTTGAACCGCTCGACGAAGGCATTCTGGTTGGGCTTGCCAGGCTCGATGTACAGCAGCTTGATCCCGTTGCGCTCGGCCCAGTCGGTGAACTTGTCCGCGGTGAACTCCGGCCCGTTGTCCAGGCGAATGGCGTCGGGCTTGCCGTAGACCTCGACGAGCTGCTCCATCACCCGAACCACCCGGGCCGACGGAATCGATTTGCCGCACTCGATGCGCAGCGCCTCCCGGTTGCCCTCGTCGATCACGTTCAGCGTCCGGAACGTGCGCCCGTCGTACATCGCGTCGTGCGTGAAATCCATCGACCAGATCCTGTTGAGCCCCTGTGGCGCCTCCAGCGGCTGGCGCTCCCGAGTGAACGTCCTGCGCTTGGCCTTGCGCTTCAGGTTCAGCCGCATCTGGCAGTACACCCGGTGAACCCGCTTGTGGTTCCACCCATAGCCATCGGCCCGAAGCCGCCGGAAGCACTTCCAGAACCCCCAGCGCGTGCGCTTGGCGACGATCCCGTTCAGGACGTCGACCACCCCCGCATCGCGCTGCGCCCAGTCCACCGTAGGTGCGTAATACGCCGACCGCGACAGCCTCACGGTCTTGCAAGCACGCGCAATCGAAAGACGGTGCTCCGACACCATCACCTCGATCGCCGCGCGCTTGGCGGCCGGCGTTACAACTTTCGCGATAGAACGTCCTTGATCGCTGCGTTCTCCAGCGCCAGCTCCGCGTACATCCGCTTGAGCCGCGCGTTCTCGGCCTCGAGCTCCTTGACCCGCTTGAGCTCCGAGACCGACATGCCGGCGTACTTGCTCTTCCATTGGTAGAACGTGGCGCTGCTGATCCCGTGCTTGCGGCACACCTCGGCCACCGGCACACCGGCCTCGCCTTCGGCCAGCACCGCCATCATCTGCCTCTCTGTGAACTTCGACTTCCTCATCGCTTCTCCTGCGCTTGAAGGAAGTCTCCAGTTTCAAACTGTCCATCGCAAGGGGAAGGCTACGCCTGCAGCAATTCCCGGAAGACCGGCTCGTCCTCCACGACGAGTCCTGCAGCGCATCCATCGGCGGCTTCGCTCGCATCGGAGGCCTGATCGGTGCAGGGGCGGAGGGGCGCCGCGCGGTCCTCGCTTCGACCGATCCGCGCAAGGCGCAGCTTGCCGAACGCGAGCTGCGCCGTACCGGCTTCCACCGGCTCGAGGACCATGGGGGCACCTGGGATGGCCATGAGCGGCGAGGGGTGTTCTTCGATGCGCGTGGGCGTGCGCCGGTGCCCGGGCCACGCGTGGGGCTCAGCGCCGCGGCCAGGGCGCCGGCGCTGCAACCGGGCCGGTGAACGCCTCGTCCATGTAGGCCTTGACCGACCGCAGATCGCGCGCGAGCTCGGCTGCGTCCACCGTGGGGTCGTGCAGGGTGTACTCGAAGGCGCTCCCGGGAAACCGTACCAGATGCGAGCTGGCGATGATCTCCGTGCCGTTGGCGGTTGGCGCGACGCGATAGACGGTGCGCTGGTCGATCCGTCGGCCGAATGCATTCCCGAATCGCGCTGCGGTCAGCAGGTCGTCGAGGCGGCGCGAGCGCACCACCTCGCGGGCGTCGGCGCTGCGCAGGGTCCACTCGCCGCCGACGCGCAGACGGATGACGGCGGAAATGACCCGGGCGGGCTCCCGCTCCGCGACGAGGATGCGGGCATGGGGCGCCGGCCCCGCCGCCGCGTCTGGCCCCGGCTGCCCGTCCGCGGATGGCGCGGCGCATCCCGAAAGAAGGGCCGCTGCCGCGGACAGGACAACGAGACCCCGGGCCCGGCCATGAACCGGCCGGCGGCGAAGCAAAGAGAAGATCTTGCGCATGACGTATTCCACGATGGCGGCCGGGGCCGAGTTCGCGCTCGGTGCGGAGCAGTCGACTCGTGTGACGAGCGCGGGCGGTGACGACGAGACGGCCGCGCGCATCGGATAACAGGACGGGCCAAGAGTAGCACTCGGAAACGTGAAACACAAAATCCGTTTTCGATTAAGAGGGGCGATCCGGGAGGGGCGGTCCTTGTTGCGCCAAGGGGAATTACGGCAACTCGCGGCCAGACTTTGCTTGACATAAAAATCACTATGCGCGACCATGAATGTGGAATCACGATATAAAAACGTCGGGAATCGGTCCCCTGCTGATCGCAGGGGCCGTGACGCATGAGCTGACCGGCGCAGGATGCGGCGCGTCCTCTGCGCGGCGTCCCACCAACCCAGACCGTCAGTGCCGAAATGCTCCTAATCAGTCTTCCAGCCTCCGATGGCTCCGCGCGGGGAGGCTGCCAGTACGTTCTCCTGCGCGGCCGCAAGGTGATTGGCAGCGGTGCGCTCGCGGTCGAGGAGCTGCCGGCGGTGCCCGCCGGCGCTGTCCGAGTGGCTCTGGAGTGCGGGCTCGCCTTCTCGGAGCGGGTGGAGGTGGCCGCGTTCAATCGCGCCGTGGTGCCGTTCTCCGTTCGCAGGCACCTGAAGGGGCTTTCGGTCTTTCCCGGGGCGTTTCGCGAGGCGGTCTCCGCGGACTCGCTGTCCGGCGGAAGGGCGTCCGCCTGGGTCACCGCCGCCCCCGAGTCCGACGTCGAATCCGGCCTTCGACAGGTCGATTCGACGACGCGTCCGGTGGAGGTGGTGACGCTTGCCGAGGTCGCGGTGGCAGCGCTGGCCGGAGAGGTGCGGCCGGAGCCGATGCTCGTCCATTGGGCTCGCGGGGCGCAGCTGGTGAGCCTCGTGGTCGAGCGCGGACGGGTTGCGTGGTCTCGTGTGCAGCGCGTGGTCCAGGGCGGCGGGGAGGCGCAGTTGGCGCAGGCCGTCGAGGCCGCCGAGGCGGTCGTCCCCGTCGGGATGCGTTCGTCGCTGACGGGGCGCATGTTCCTCGGGTTCGTGCTGGATCTGCCGGACCGCAGCAACGGGGCATTTCTCGAGCGAATCCACCCGCAGGAGCGTTTCGCGCGGCTGTTCTCCGGAGCGGGGCCGGACGAGGTCGCGGCGCGACCTGAGCTCTACGGGCTGGTGTTCGTTCCTCCGGGGCTTTCGCTTGCCGGCGAGGACTACAGAGCGCAGGTCGGCGCCCGGCGGCTGGGCCGTCGGCTGGTTCTCGCGACGGTCCTGGCGGGCGTGGCGGCACTGGTGGTCGCAGCGGGAGGCTGGCTCAGTGCGGGGCAGCTCGAGGCCCGTCACGAGGCCGAGTCCGCCCGGCTCGAGCAGCGCGCAGCGCGGGCGCGCGCCGTGCTTCCGGAGGTGGCGCGCATCGACGAACTGAAGCGCTCGCTCGCCGTCGCCGGGCAGAGCATGTCGGGGCTGCGCGCCGACTACTTCCTCTCGCGCTTCGCGGAGGTTCTGCCGGCGGATGCCCGGCTGCGCCAGGTCGCGATCCGGAAGGCGGGCCAGAAGGAGGCCGCCGGCAGTTACGAAGTTGCCTTCCGGGTCGAGGTCTCCGGCGCGTATCGATCGACGAAGGCCCAGGCGGAGCGCATGGTGGCCGCGTTCGCCTCGATGGGGGAGCTGCGGGGAACCCAGCTTCTGCACGACCCGGACGCGGCACCGGGAGGTCTGGCGACCCTCAGGGGAACGCTGATCGTGGCCGCCGCGGGATTCTGATGCCCGAACAGTCCGGGTCTCCCGGGGACCTCCTCGCCGCGCACCTGCTGGGTGCCGGGATCGTCGCGCCTCACTACCTGGAGTACGCGTCCCGGGTGCAGCGGCTCACGAAGCGCGGACTGGCCGACGTGCTGCTGGAGCTCAGGCTCCTGGGGGACGAGGAGCTCGCCGAAGCGTTCGGGGCCGTCCTGGGGCTGCCGGTTCACACGCCGCGCGTCTCCGATTTCGATGCCGATGCGCTGGCGGAGGTGCCGTATGCCTTCGCGCGACAGGCCCGCGTCCTGCCGCTGCGCATCGAAGGCGACGAGCTCGTCATCGCCACGGCCGACCCCTTGTCTGGGGACGCCGATGGCCGGCTCGGCCGGCTGTCGTCGCGGCAGTTGCGCTGGGTGGTGGCTCCACGGGGCCAGCTGGTCCGCTGCGTCGAATCCTTCTATCACTCCTCGCAGCGTCCGATCGACGCCGAGATCGATCAGTTCACGAGGGCCGGCTCGATCTCGGGAAGCTTCGACGCGGAGCGTCTCGTCGAGCTTCTGATCGGCGCCGGCATCCAGGCAGGCGCGTCTGACGTCCACCTGGTGCCGTCCTCGATGGCGTCCCTGGTCTTCCTGCGCATCGACGGCGTGCTGCAGCAGCGCTACGTGCTTCCCGCGGACGCGCACGTGCGCCTAGCGTCGGTGATCAAGGTTGCCTCCGGGATGGACATCGCGGAGTCGCGGCGTCCCCAGGACGGGAGGATGACCTTCACGCTGATGCAGGAGGCCTTCGACCTGAGGGTCTCGGTCGTGCCGACCACCCGCGGGGAGAGCGTCGTGGTGCGCATCCTGTCGGCCGAGGGCGACGTCATCCCGCTGCGCCGGCTGGGCTTCACGCAGCAGCAGCAGGACGCCATCCGTGGGATGTTCGCCCAGCCGGCTGGCATCGTCCTGGCGGCCGGGCCTACCGGGTCCGGAAAGACGACGTCGCTCTACGCGGCGCTGCGCACGCAGAGCCTGCTGGAGCGCAACGTCATGACGATCGAGGATCCGGTCGAGTACGCAATGCCCCTGGTCCGGCAGGTATCGGCCAACGAGCGCACCGGGGTCTCCTTCGCCAGCGCGATCCGTTCATTCCTGCGCCAGGACCCCGACGTGATGATGGTCGGCGAGATCCGCGACCACGAGTCCGCCGTGATGGCGGTGCGCGCGGCGCAGACCGGCCATCTCGTGCCTGCCTCGCTGCACACGAACAGCGCCGTCGGTGCAGTGATCCGGATGCGCGACCTCGGCATCGAGCCCTATCTGCTCAGCGCGTCCATCGTGGGGGTCGTGGCCCAGCGTCTCGTGAGGCGCCTGTGCGGCGCGTGCGGCGGCGCGAAGAGCCCGCGCGCCGCGTCGCGAGGGTGCGTGCGCTGCGGGCACACCGGCTACTCGGGCAGGGTGGTCGTCGGCGAGGTGTTCGTGTTCGACGAGGGCATGCGCGAGCTCGTGCAGGCAGGCGCCGGCGCACACGAGATGCACCGCTACGCGCTGGCCCAAGGGATGGAGGACATGCACGCTTCCGGCCGCCGTCTCGTCCGTGACGGGGTGACCGACGAGGCGGAGCTGGCCCGCGTCCTGGGGGACCTCTGAGATGCCGATCTACTTCTACCAGACGCTCGGGGCGGACGGTACGCTGCGCCGGGGCACCGGCCAGTTCTCGGGGCTGGACGATCTCCTGAGCGAGGTCGAGGCCCGCGGCGACGTGCTCTACCGGGTGGGCGCCACCCCGGCGCCGCTCGACGGCCTCCTCCGGCTGCAGCCGCGCCACCTCTCCCTGCCGGCGGTGGTGGAGTTCTGCCATTTCGTCTCCGAATACCTGGCGTCGGGCGCGACGCTGCAAGGGGCGCTCGAGGATCTGGCTGCAGCGTCGCGCTTCTCGTCGCTGAAGCAGCGCGTCCGCGTGATCCGCAGGTCGATCACGGCGGGGCATTCCCTTTCGGAGGCGATGACCGAGGCGGGCGGGTTCCGGCCGTTCGTCGTCAGCATGGTCGCGGCCGGGGAGCAATCCGGCACGCTGGCCCGGGTGCTGCGCGCCTGTGCCGACCACCTGGAGCAGACGCTCGCGCTGCGCCGATCGGTGCGGCGCGGGGCGATCTACCCCGTGGCGGTCCTTCTCGTGCTCGGCGTGGCGCTGGGCTTCTGGATCTCGGTGGTGGTGCCGAACATCGGGCAGCTCTTTCGCGTGGCGAACATGCCGGTGCCTGAGCTGACCCAGGACGTGGTCGACGCGACCGCCTGGATCCAGGCCAATGGCGCCCTGCTGCTCTGGCTGCCCGCGCTTCTGCCGGTGCTCTGGTTTGCCGCTTTGCGCTGGCAGCCGATGCGCAGGGCGGTCGACGGCGTGCGCTGGCGCGTGCCGCTGGTGGCGCCCCTTCTGCGCACCACGACCCTGTCCTTCTTCTTCCTGAACCTGTCGGCGATGTACGGGGCCGGGCTGACGCTGTCGCGGGCGCTCGAGCTGCTCGAGCGGGACGTCCAGAACCATGCCTTCGGGCGCCGGCTCGCGTCGATCCGCGAGGCGGTCGCCGCAGGCAGCCCGCTGGCCGCGGCCATGAGCTCGCAGAAGATCTTCGATCCGCTGCCGGTCCACCTGGTCCGGCTCGGCGAGAGCACCGGCCAGCTCGAGCCCCAGCTCGCGCGGCTGGCCGCCCACTACGCGGCGAAAGCCAGGGCGCGCATCGAAGTGATCGTCAAGCTCGCGGAGCCGGCGATCCTCCTGGTCGTGGGCGCGGTCTTCGCGCTGCTGGTCGCCGCGCTGGTGCTCCCGGTCTACGACATCGTCAACCAGGTCGGAGGGATGCGCCTGTGGTGAGGAATCGATCCGCGTCGCCCTGCAGGCACGGCGGCTTCGCGCTGCTCGAGCTGGCGCTGTCGCTGCTGGTGCTCGGCATCGTGCTGTCCGTCGGATTGCCGATGCTGAGCCTGCAGCTGCGCTCGGCGAGCGGGGCCACGAACGCCGCGAGCGTGCGGGCGGCGGCCGACGCGCTGGTGGGGCATGCGGTGTCCAGCGGCGGCCTCCCCGGGCCGTACCGGTTCGACGGCACCGGATCGGAGCTGGCGAACTCGGACGAGGTCCGTTCGGCGCTCAGGCTGAGCGACGGCGCGCCCGTCCGTTCCAGCGCCGGGGCGCCCGGCGCGCTTCCCGCGGACCTGCTGGGGGTGCGCGGTTCAGGTCACCAATCGCATGCCCTGCTCTACGACGTGCATCCCGGCCTGCGATCGGACCTCCCGTATGTCTTCTCGACGGCGCCCTATGGCTCCGCGGGCGAATCGTCGACCGAAGGCACCGGGGGCAGCTCCGTGCAGCTGTGCCGAAACCTCAACACGCTGATCGAGCTCGAGCGGCTTGGCCGCGCCGGCGCCGCCGGGCATGTCCTGCCGCTGCCCCGGGCGTGGCGCGACGCGAGCTCCTTCCTGGAGCCCGGGAAGAACTCCACCGTGATGGCGGCCGTGGTTGTCCGGCGCAACGGCTCCGGGCTCTGGCAGCTCGATCGGGAGAACAACGTGGTTGCGAAGACCGGCCTGTACACGAAGGACGCCGCGGAGCTGCGGATCTACGAGAACCCGGCCACCCGCGTCGATCCCGGCGCCTACGACGGTGACGTGGCGGCGATCTCGCTGCCCGCGCTGCGCGAGGCGCTGCTCTCCTCCGGACAGTGCCGCGGCGGTGCGGCCGCCTGCCGCAACAACCAGCTCCACGTGACCTTCCAGAACGACGTGACGGTGCGAACCAGCACCGACGGCGCGGCGGGCCCGAGCATCGGGGCGACGATGCTGTGGAGCATCGACGGAACCGTCTTCGAGCCGATCGGGGCCGGGCAGAGCGCTTCGTACTGCGTCGACGCGTTCGCGCTGCAGGCCACCGAGTCCGCCAAGACCCTGTCGATCCGTTTCGCTTCCGCCACCGCCGCGCAGGCGGCGAGCGACGCCGACAAGGCCAGGGTGCTCGCAGGCGCTGCCGGCTGGGTGACCCGCGAGACGCTGGACGGAGGCGGACGGCAGGAGATCGTCCTGCGCTGCGGCGGCATCGGCTCCTACGAGAGCACCACGCCCGACGTCCTGGTGACGACCGGCGTGAGCTGCTCGGCGCTCAACTGATCTTGACCGGGGTGAGATGAACACGTTCTACAAACGGACACTGCGCGCCTCGGCGCTCGCGGCTGCGTTCCTCGGCATCGCCGTCTTCCTGGCGGTGGTGGCCTGGAAGCAGCAGCGCGCGTGGAGCGATTCCCTGCAGAAGCTCGATGCCCATGCGCGGCAGGTGGAGTCCCTGGAGCGCGATGCGCGGAGGTACGCGGGCATCGGCGCGAGGCTCGGCTGGGGACCCGGCGCCACGCTGCGCCGCGAGCCGGTGGACCTGACGGCACTGTTTCGCGGCGGCGAGTTGGCGCGCATCAACGAACTGCTCGCGGTCACCTACACCGGGTCCGGGTTCTTCTCGCTGGATTCGCTGTCCATCGAGAAGGCCGGTGCGCAGGGGGCGGCGGACGCGGTGCGCGTGACCGTCAAGGGTGAGAACGTGCTGCTCGTGGAGAAGCGATGAAGCGTTTCGCGGTGTTCGCGCTGATCCCTCTCGCGGCCGGCGCGGGCGTGGCCGGAGGCTTGTGGTGGAAGGCTCCTGCGGCGATGCCGTCGTTGCCGCAGGTGGAGCGTTTCGACATCCCCGAGCTCCCCGCCGTCGATGCGCGCTTCGCGCGCCGCCAGCCAGTGGAGTTCCGCACCTCGGTGCTCGCGGGTCCGCGGGTCGCGGTGGCTGCTGCGCCTCCAGCACCCGTGGTCGCGCCGCCTGCGCGGCCGTTGCCGATCCTCCGGGCAGTGCTGATCGATGGCAATCGCCGCTTGGCGCAGCTCGACGGGGCGGTGGTGCCGGAGGGCGCGACGGTGGCGGGATTCCGCGTGGAGCGGATCGAACCCTGGCGGGTCCGGGTGTCGAGCCTGGAGTCGGGCGGCGCACGTTGGATAGCCATGAACAAGGAATACTGAGCATGTCCCGCAAACCTGAGATCCAAGCCCCTGGAGCGGCGGCCCGGCAAGGGCCGGTCCCGTCGGCCGTCACTGCCAGGCCGGTTGCTGCCAGGATCCGGCTGGCGAGGTTCGCCGCCGGCGCCGGGGTCGCGCTGCTGCTGGCCTCCTGCGCGCAGATGCCGCGCCCTGAGCCCGGCTCGTCCGCCGTTCCGGGAAGCGGATACCGGGACGTCGAGCGCAAGGTCGATGGCGGCAACCTCGACCGCCGCCTCGACGCGCCCGCAGGCGCTCGAGAACTGCCGGCGCTGGGCCTGGCCGATCGCATGATGAAGGAACCGCTGCCCGGCGCCGATGTCGCAGAGGGCCGTGGTTATACCTTCCGAACCCGCGGAATCTCGGTGGATCAGGCGCTGGCGCTCTTCGCGCGTGCCAATGGCCTGAACGTGATCGCCGAGCCTGGCCTCGAGGGCACCCTCTCGGTCGACTTCGAGAACGTGCCGCTGGAGCGCGCCTTCGAACTGATGCTCGGCAGCCTCGGATACGCCTGGGAGATCCAGGACAAGGTGATCCGGGTCCGCAAGCACGAAACCCGGACCTTCCTGCTGGACTACATCCGCCTTCAGCGGACCGCGAGCACCACCGGCAGCGTGGGCATCGGCGGAAGCGGCACCGGGCGGGCGGGCCCGGGCGGAGGCGGCGCGGCGGGCGGAGGGTCCGGCAGCGGCGGCGCGGGTGGAAGCGTGTCGTCGAACAACGATGGGCAGTTCTGGAACGACTTCGAGTCCCAGATGCGGTCGTTGCTGTCGAAGGATGGCCGGATGACCATCAGCCGCTTCACGGGCACCGTGCAGGTGACCGACCTGGTGCCCCGGGTCCGGGAGATCGAGGCCTTCATCCGGGCGATCCGCGCCGGAATGCACCGACAGGTCGACGTGGAAGTGCGAATCGTCGAGGTGAGCCTGCGTGACGACCAGGCGCTCGGTCTCGACTGGACCCGGCTGCCGATCAACCGGTTCGGCGGCTTCCTGACCACGAACACCGCGATCACCGACGCGGGGGGCGGGCTGACGCCGCCGCCGAACACGATCTCGGGCGTCTACAGGCGCGCGGGATTCGAGGCGATCATCACCGCGCTCTCGCAGCAGGGCGACGTCCGCGTGGTGTCGCAGCCGCGCATCCGCATCCTGAACAACCAGACCGCCTTCGTCCGCGTCGGCACCGACGAGACCTTCTTCACACGCACCGTCAACCGGCTGATCCAGCCCGGCGGCAGCGTGGTTGACACGATCAACGAGACGCCGAGCACGGTCACGCTCGGCGTGCTGATGTCGGTGACGCCCCAGATCTCGTCGGACGGCTACACCATGCTCGACATCTCGCCGACGGTGACCCGCCTCGCCGGCACGGTGACCTCGCCGCGCGGCGACAGCAACGCGCCCAACCTGGAGGTCAAGCAGACCCACACGCTGGTGCGGGTGCGCGACGGCGAGATCGTGCTGCTCGGGGGGCTGATCCAGGAAGAGAGCACCGACTCGACGCGCGCGTTGCCGCTCGTCGGCGACCTGCCGTTGCTGGGCCGCGCGTTCAAGAGCACCTACCAGGCCGCGCGGCGCAAGGAGCTGGTCATTTTCCTGATCCCGTCGATCCTGCCGGAGACCTACTGAGGCCATGTCCGACCTGAGTACGGCATACCGCGCGCTCGGGTTCGCCTCGAGCCCCTTCAGCATCACGCCCGACACCGCATTCTTCTTCCCGGGAGCGCAGCACGTTGCCGCGCTGCGCCACCTGAGCTTCGGCGTCACTTCGGGGGGGATCACCGTGCTGACCGGCGAGGTCGGGCTCGGCAAGACCCTGCTGTGCCGGCAGGTTCTGCGCGAGGCCCCCGAGGACACGCGCATCGCCTACGTGCTCGATCCGCTCCAGTCCTACCAGGGCATGCTCGTGTCCCTGATCCGGGAGTTCACCGGCGAGGATCCGCATGAGGACGAGCCCGGAGGCCTGTTGCGGGAATTGCAGGGCGTGGTGCTCGAGCTTGCCCGCGACGGAGTGCGCGCCGTGATCCTGGTCGACGAAGCGCACCGCCTCACGCCGGAACTCCTGGAGGGCCTGCGAATGCTGACGAACCTCGAGACCGAGAAGTCGCGGCTCGTCTCGCTGGTGCTCGTCGGGCAGCCCGAGCTCGAGCGCACGCTGGCATTGCGCTCGATGCGTCCGCTGGCCCAGCGGGTATCGGTCCGGTGCCGGCTGACGCCCTTCAGCGCCTCGCAGACGGCCCACTACGTGCGCCACCGTCTCCGCCTGGCGAACTCGAGCAATGCCCTGGAATTCACCGGACTGGCCTTGCGCGCGGTGCACCACGCGAGCAGGGGGGCCCCCCGCCGCATCAACCAGATCTGCGACCGGGCGGTGCTGCTGGCATTCGCCGAGTCGAGGCTGTACGTCAACACATGGATGGCGCTTCGCGCTGCGCGCGAAGTCAAAGGAAGCTGGCTATGAGCATCATCGAACAGACCTTGCGCAGGCTCGACGGAGACGCGCCGCCGGGGCCGCTCCAGTCCGAGGCCATCCACGCGTCCGCGGTGTTTGAACGCCGGCCGCGGCGCACACCGATCGTGCTCGCCGTGCTGGCCGCGCTGGGACTCGCCGGCGCCGGGGCGTGGTTTGCATGGACCGGGATGGTCTCGCCGGGGGCCGTGGCGACCGTGAGCAAGCCGCCCGTGCCGCCGGTTTCGTCGATGCCCTCGAGCCCCATTCCGGCGCCTTCGCCGGCGGCGGCGGTCGAGCAGGTTCGCCCGGATCCCGCACCGGCGGCACGGGCGCCCGGTGTCGGCCCGACGGGTTTCGAGGGGGCCCTTCCGGCGCCGCACGCCGGACCCGCGCGCGCGGAGCGGGCGGCGGCGGGCTGGATTGACGAGGCGGCGCCCTGGGTGCGCCGAGGCGCCGAGCAGTACATCGCCGGCCAGAGGGACGACGCCTTCGCGATCTGGCGCGAATCGCTGGCCGGGATCCCGGCTCACCATCTGCTGTTGAACGTGGCGCAGTACTCGGACGCAAGCCTGGCGCGGCGGACCTTCGAGGAAATGGCCGGGCAGTTCCCTGTCTTCCTGGTCAAGGGGCGAGGCGCCCGTCTCCATCTGCTGGCCTACCTGAACGGCGAGCGCAATGACCGCATGCGTGACGGCATTGCCCATCAGCTCGGCAACGACGCGCCCGGCTGGGTGAGCGCTGCGGGATTCAGGGCCGGTATTCTGCAGCCGAGTCCCAGGTTCCGGCCGGACGCGGATGAGGCCCCGGCGGCGCGCCCGCAGGGCCGTCCTGTCGCCCAGGCCGCCGGGAGCAGTACCCGGACCCTCGCGGCTGCGGCTGCGGCTGGCCAGCGTGGGCAGGCGAGTGAGCGAGCGGCGGATCCGGCCGCCGGTCGAGCGGGGCCGGCGCAGGAGCAGGCGGGCGATGAGCGCGCCGGCGATGCGTTGCGCCAGGCCCAGGCCCTCATCGACGGCAGGCAGCACGTGGAGGCGCTGTTCATGCTGCGCAGCGCGCCGGCGGATGCGCGCGAGCGCTGGACGTTCCACTACCTCGTCGGCGTGGCCGAGATGGGGCTCGGGCGGCGCGAGCAGGCGATGGCAGCGCTCGGCGAAGCCATCCGGATCGCTCCGCACCAGCCCCAGCCGTGGGTGCAGCGCGCCGTGCTCCAGCAGGAGCGAAAGGACCACAACGCGGCGCTGGCGGACCTCCGCCGGGCGGCGGAGATCTCTCCCCGCCTTCCGGAGATCCACCTGAATGCTGGCTATTCCGCGGATGCGCTCGGCCGGACCAAGGAAGCGCGCGATGCCTACGTGCGCTTCCTCGACCTCTCGGCGTCGCGGGCCCATTTCCACGAGTCGCGGCAGTGGGTGGCGCGCCGGCTCAGGGATCTCGGCGTCGACGGAAACGGCAGCTAGGAAGGCGATGGCCGGTCTGCGCGCAAGGCTGGTGGCGCTCGCCGTCGCGCTCGCCGCCGCCGGGTCGCATGCCGGCCCCCAGCTTTACGAGCCGATGTCGGCTGCCGTGCGCAACGCCTTGTCGCAGCGCGTGTCCGACGCTACGGCCGGCCGCCTTCCGGTGTTCCCCTCGGTGGAGGAGAAGATCGACTGGCTGGATGCGATGTCGGCGCGCCTGCCTCGGGGCGCATTGCCGCGGCTGGAGGATCGCCTCGAGTTCCTGCTAGCGCTGCGCTACGAGGCGATGCGCGCGGGCCTCGACCCTCAGCTGGTGCTGGCCGTGATCGACGTGGAGAGCCGCTTCCGAAGGGATGCGCTCTCCAGCGCCGGGGCCCGGGGCCTGATGCAGGTGATGCCCTTCTGGACGCGCGTTCTCGGCAACGGCGACGCAGGCGCACTGCTCGACCCTCGGGTCAATCTCCGCTACGGCTGCACGATCCTGCGGCACTACCTGGACATGGAACGCGGCGACCTGTTCCGGGCGCTCGGCCGATACAACGGCAGCCTCGGGCGCGCCACCTACCCAGAGGCCGTCCTGCGTGCATGGCGCCGCTGGCACTTCGATCCGGGACCGGCGATGCGGCGCGCCGCGGCGCAAGGGCCGGCGCCTGGCGGGAGCGCGCGGCTGACCGGGGGCGACTCGGGTTCCGACGGCGCGCAGACGGCGCCTGGCGGCGTCTGAGAGGCGTCTGAGAGGCGTCTGAGAGGCGACTTAAGGTTCGCCGGCCTTCGTCGAGCGAGGCCCGTGTCCGTGCGGCGCCCCTGTCCGTGATGTCATGAGTCGTTAGAAAGTATTGCGAAAACACAAAGCGGCACCGAAAAACATGAATTACACTAAGGCGCTGTCCCATGAACATGCCTCATGTACTCATTGAAAGGAAGGTCATGTCCGTTTCCAAGTTCGCTCTCCCAGCTGCAGGGCTCGCCCGCGCCGGCCGGGCGCGCTCCGGCCAGAGTGGCTTCACCCTGGTGGAGCTCTCCGTCGTAGTGCTGATCGCCGGCCTGCTGCTGATGGCCGTCATGAAGGGGCAGACCATGCTCGAGAATGCCCGCGCCCAGAAGCTGCTGAACGACGTCAAGCAGGTCGAGATGCTGCTGGGCCAGTTCGAGAACGCCAAGGGCCGGCTGCCCGGCGACTGCGACCGCAACGGGGTGATCGACTACTCGCTGGCCGATCTCGGCGGCACCGCCGGGGCCGACTATGGGCTGACGGACAACGCGGATCGCGCTGCGCAGTACGACTACACCGGCAACGACCTGTCCGCGTCCGGCGCCCTCGACGGCGCGCTGCGCTTCTGCCCGGACACCGGCGTCGCGTCTGCGGACACCAAGACCACCAACGCGAACCTCTGGATCAACGACCTGCGCGCCGCGGGCACGATCTCGCGGGCCACGACCAACCGCCTCTTCGCCAAGCACGTCGCCGAGGACTTCGTCTTCGTCGGCTCGGCCACCGTCAACGGCGAGATCTTCAACGCGATCACGGTCGCCAACGTGCCGACCTGGATGGCCAAGAAAGTCGCGGTGAACCTGAACGGCAGCGAGTCGCTGTCCAGCCGCGGCCAGCTGCGCCTGCTCAAGGCCGGCGCGGCCGACATCAGCAGCACCGATGCGTTCGACCCGGCCTGGCCTGCGAACAACGACACCGTCGTGAACCTCATCTACTTCTTCCGCAACGTGCCGGACACCGACGCCTGAGCGTCGACGACTGACCCGAGGAACCACTCATCATGAAATTCAAGCGCAGCAAGCAATCGGGCTTCACGCTCGTCGAACTCTCCGTCGTCGTGCTCATCGCAGGCCTCCTGCTGATGGCGGTGATGAAGGGCCAGACCATGCTGGAGAACGCCCGCGCCCAGAAGCTGGTCAACGACATCAAGAACGTCGAAGCGCTGATCGGGCAGTACGAGAACGTCAAGGGGCGGCTGCCCGGCGACTGCAACCGCGACGGCGTCATCGGCTTCGCGCCGTTCGCCACAGCCGGATTCTTCTCGCTGACCGGCAATGCCGCACGCTCCGACCTGTACGACTATTCAGGCAGCGACATCGGCGCCACCGCCGGGGAGCCGGCGGTGGCTGTCGATGGCCTCGCCTTCTGCGCCGAGACCGGAAACACGGCCACTGCCGAGAGCAACGCGAACCGCTGGCTCAACGACATGCGCGCCGAAGGCGTGGTGTCGCGGGCCACCACCAACCGTCTCTTCACCAAGCACGTGGCCGAGGACTTCCTGTTCGTCGGCAGCCTGGCTGTCGCGAGCACCGAGGTCTACAACGTGATCGTCATCGCCAACGTGCCGACCTGGATGGCCAAGAAGGTCGCGGTGAACATCAACGGCAGCGAATCGCTGTCGAGCCGGGGGCAGCTGCGCGCGGTCGCCGGCACGGCCTTCACCCCGGGCGCGGCCTTCCTCGTGAGCTGGCCCGCCAACAACGACACCGTCGTGAACCTCGTCTATTTCTTCCGGAACGTGCCGAACGCGGCCGACTCCACCACCTGAACCCCCTGAAACCCTGATCGGAGAACGATGATGAAGAAACCCATGACGAAGAAGCAGACGGGCTTCACCCTCGTCGAGCTGTCGGTGGTCGTGCTGATCGCCGGCCTGCTGCTGATGGCGGTGATGAAGGGCCAAACGATGCTGGAGAACGCCCGCGCCCAGAAGCTGGTCAACGACGTCAAGAACGTCGAGGCGCTGATCGGCCAGTACGAAAACCTCAAAGGGCGCCTGCCGGGCGACTGCGACCGGGATGGCGTGATCGACTTCCAGGTGCACGACCTCGGGGCGGCTGCCACCTACGCGTTGAACGCGAACCCCACGCGCGCCGCGGTCTACGACTACTCGGGCGCGGACCTGAGCGCCACCGCGTCCGATCCGCTCGGCTACTGCGCCGAGACGGCGGGGACCGCGGTGTCCACGAACGGCAACAAGTGGATCAATGACCTGCGGGCTGCCGGCGTGACCTCGCGGGCCACGACCAACCGGCTGTTCGCCAAGCACGTCGCCGAGGACTTCATCTTCGTCGGAAACCTGACGATCGACGGCGAAATCTACAACGCCATCACCATCGCCAACGTGCCGACGTGGATGGCGAAGAAGGCCGCGGTCAACCTGAACGGCAGCGAGTCGCTTTCGAGCCGCGGCCAGCTTCGCCGGCTGGCACAGGCCGACGCGATCGGCGCCACCGCCGCAGTCGCGTTCTCCGGCACGTGGCCGGCTGACAACGACACCGTGGTCAACCTGATCTATTTCTTCCGGAACGTTCCGGACAACGTCGCCAGCGGCGGCTGACGCCAGGCCCTGAGGGCGGCGCCGCTCCCGGGCGCCGCCAGCCCCGGTCTCGGCCCGGCCGGAGCTGATGGGCTCGCCCGCTGACGCGGCCGACGCCCGCGGCGTCTCCCGAGATCCGGCGCCGCTCGCGGCGCGCGTGCCAGCGCCGCGGGCTCCGGCCTCCGCCGTCCGCGCCCTCGAACCAACCCCTCCTGGCCCATGAACACCCCGGAACGACCTCGCGAACAGAGGCGGGGCTCCGCGCGGACGTCTGGCGGACTCTATCCAGCGTTCACCCTGCTCCTGATGGCCTTGCTGGGGATCGGCGTCTGGTTGAGCACGGTCGTGGACGAGCTTCATCTCCCTGAGGATCATCGGTCGGAGGTCATCGGGCTCGTCACGGTCCCGGGGCAACCGGTCACCGCGGCCGACGCGCTGGAGGCGCTGCAGGCCCTCGACCCCTCGGATCGAGCCCCGCACGGGCCGGCGGTCGCGCTGCGAGGGGCGGCGAACGAGGCCTGGTTCGAGGTGCGCCTGCCCGAGCCGGCCCTGCGCGCCATGGGCGAAGCGGCGGACGCGGTGCTGGAGGTGTCGCCCCCCTGGCTCGAGCGGGTGTCGCTCGCGGCCATCGAGCCCGGGAGCCGCAGGGTCCTCGGAGGGACGAGCTGGCTGTACGGCGAGCCGGGCTCCGTTCATGGTCGGATCGACCCCTGGCCGGTGCTGGATGTGCCGGATCCTCCCTGGCAGGGCGCGGATGCCGCGGTCCTGCTCCTGCAGGCGCGCAGCTACGGCCCGCTGATGGTCTCGGTGCGCCTCTTGACGCGGGAGCAGGCGATCCTGCGCGCGCAGGCCCGTACCCTGCTCGCCGGCCTGCTCTGCGGCGCGCTCGTGATCCTGCTCGGCTGCGCGCTGGGCCTGATGCTGACGAGCGGCGGGCGGGACTACGCGAGCTTCGGAGCGTTCGCTCTGATGCTTGCGAGCGCGACTGTTCTGCTCGGTTCGGCGAACGGGCTCGTGCCGCTCCTGTTCGGCGCGGGATCGGCGGGTGGCTCGAGGCGCGCCCTCGAGCTGGCCCTGTGCGTCGGCTGCGGCGCCGGAACGCTCGTGGCCGCTCGCTGGAGCGGCGCGCCGCGCGCCTCGCCGCGGGTGGCCGGGTACGCGGGGTGGTCGGCGGGCGCGCAGTTCGCCGCCGCAGCGGGCTCCGCGGCCGGCGCATTCTCCGCGCTGCAGCCCGCGGTGCTCGCGCTGCACACCGGATCCATCCTGGTCATCGTCGGCTCCGGCATCATCGGACTGCGCAACCGGACCTCGCTGGAGCGCTTGAACCTTGCGATGCTCGCCGCGCAGGTCGGCTTCCAGCTGCCGGTCAAGATGGCGTTCGCTGGCCTTGCGGCACCTGGTCCGCTGGCCTTCCACGGTTGGCAGCTGGGAACGATATGCGCCGCGATCGTCGTCTTCAACAGCCTCGTCGGCCTCATGCGCGAGGCCGAACGCAGTCGGCGCCTGCGCGTTCGCGCGGAGGTCCTCCAGGCGAGGCTTTCGGCGGAGGAGCGCTCGATCGCCGAAAGCCGCGACATGTTCCGGATGCTCTCTCACGAGCTGCGCACGCCGCTGGCCACCCTCTGCGTGCTGGCGCGCAACGCCGAGCGCGAGCACCCCGCGGTGTCGCCGTTCTCGCAGGCGATGATCGTCCAGGCCAAGCGCGTCGCGAACCTGCTGGAGCGGGTGGCCACCGGCGAGTCGCTCGCGGACATGGCGCGGTCGGGGACGCGGGAGCCGACCGCCGTGGCGCGAGCCAGCCGCGAGGTGGTCGGGGACTTGCGGCTGAACTGGCCGGATCGCTGTGTGCTGCTGCGCACCGCGGTGTCGGACGATACGACGGTGGGGGCGAGCCCCGAGGCGGTGAGGCTGATCCTGGCGAATCTGGTCGAGAATGCGCTCCGTCACGGCGGGCCCGAGGCCCGCGTCGACGTGCATGTCCGGGGTGGCGCCGATCACGTGGAGTTCGTCGTTTCCGACGACGGGTTGGGCATCGCGGCGGAGGATCGTGAGCTGATCTTCAAGCGCTACTGGCGTGGCCGCAGCGCGATGCGCAACCCGGGCGTCGGCCTGGGGTTGTGGCTGGTGTGGCGCGTGGTCGAGGGCGTGGGCGGGCGGGTGAGATTCCACGCGAGCCCGACCGGCGGCAGCGTGTTCACGGTGGTCCTGCCGGTCGCAGGCGCTCAGGGCCTGCGGGAGGCCACGCAATGAGCCGGCTGTCGGGAGCGCGCATCTGCATCGTCGAGGACGAGACCCTGCTCGGCCAGCAGCTCGCCCGCTTTCTTTCCGCGGCGGGCGCCGCCTGCGCCCATTGCGCCACCGTGGCCCAGGCCACCGCCATCCTTCAGCAGGGACAGGTCGACGTGGTCCTGGTGGACATGATGCTTCCCGACGGCAGCGGTTTCGACGTGATCGAGCGTGCCCGCACGCTTGCGCCACAGGCCAGGCTGATCTGTCTCAGCGCCCTCGGGCAGCTCAGCGACCGACTCGCGGCGCTGCGCCACGGGGCCGATGCGTACTTCGTGAAACCCGTCGATCCGCTGGAGATCGAGGCGCTGATCGAGGCGTCCCTGAGACGCACGGAATCGGGTCCGGCCGTGCGCGCGGTGGCCGAAGAGCCCGTGGACTGGAACCTGGTCGAGGCGGA
This sequence comes from Quisquiliibacterium transsilvanicum, assembly GCF_014202215.1. Classification (GTDB taxonomy): domain Bacteria; phylum Pseudomonadota; class Gammaproteobacteria; order Burkholderiales; family Burkholderiaceae_E; genus Quisquiliibacterium; species Quisquiliibacterium transsilvanicum. Next base: position 210,076 of record NZ_JACHGB010000004.1, read on the forward strand.
GCGCCGTGTCCAGCATCGCACCGGGGGCAGCCTGCGGCTTACCGAACTGGAATGGGCGCTGGTGTTCGTGCTGCACGAGAACCGGCCCGTGGTGGTCGACCGCGGCGACGTGCTGCGCGCGCTCGGCCACGACGAGAGCACGGTCACCCGCGCGAGGTTGGACGCCCTGGTCGCGCGGCTGCGCGCCAGGGTGCGAGCGGCGACCGGGCACGTGCTGCCGCTACTCACGGTGCACGGCAGGGGGTTCGCATGGAGGGGGTGACCGAGAATCCCGCCGACGGCTGCGGGGCGCGCGCTTCGGGAGCCGGAGCCGCGCCAGACAAGGAAGAACAGGAGGGAACGGCGTGAATTTCTCGAATGCGGGCACGCGCGGGCGTATCCGCTCGCACCTCGCGGGCACCTGCGCGGCGCTGATCTGGGGCGCTGTCCAGCCCGCCGCGGCCGATCCCCTGGCCTGCGTGGCGACATCCCAGAGCCCTGCGCTGTTCGCGCTGAGCTGCGCGGCTGCCTATCTGGCGGCCTACGTGCTCGCCCGCGGTTGGCTCGTCGCGCGGGCTTGCACAGCCGCCTGAGCTTTGCGCGGTCCGGCGGCGGACAGGCGCCGGACGTCGCGATTCGCTGACCGGGCGCAGTGGCCCGGCCCGGGCTCAGCTGCCGGCGCTCCAGGCTTCCCATCCCCTGCGCCGCAGCTCGCAGGCCGGGCAGGCGCCGCAGCCGTAGCCCCAGGGGTGGCGGACGCTGCGGTCGCCCAGGTAGCAGGAGTGGGTCTCCTCGGCGAACAGCTCCACCAGCGCGTCGCCGCCCAGCCGCTGCGCCATCTCCCAGGTGCCGGCCTTGTCGATCCACATCAGCGGGGTCTCGACCAGCATCCGGGTGTCCATGCCGAGGTTCAGCGTCACCTGCAGGGATTTCAGGGTGTCGTCGCGGCAGTCCGGGTAGCCGGAGTAGTCGGTCTCGCACATGCCGCCGACCAGCACCTGCAGGCCGCGCCGGTAGGCCAGCGCCGCCGCCAGCGTGAAGAACAGCAGGTTGCGCCCGGGAACGAAGGTGTTGGGCAGGCCGCTGCGGTCCATCTCGATGGCGCGGTCCTGGGTCAGTGCGGTGTCGCTGACCTCGCCGAGCACGTCCAGGTTCAGCAGGTGGTCGTCGCCGAGCCGGCCTCCCCAGGCGGGGAAGCCCGAGCGAAGCTTCTCGAGGATGCGCGGGCGGCAATCGAGCTCCACCGCGTGCCGCTGCCCGTAACGGAAACCGACGGTCTCGACGCGCTCGTAGCGCTCGAGCGCCCAGGCGAGGCAGGTGGCGGAGTCCTGGCCGCCGGAGAACAGGACGAGGGCGCGGGTCTTCACTTCAGCAGCAGCCCGAGCTCCTTCACCGCCAGCCGGTCGCTCTCGTACTTGTCGATCGCGTAGCGGGTGAAGGCTGCCGGATTCAGGTGGATGGTGACCATGTTCTCGCTCCTGAGGATCCGCTGGAACGCGTCGTCCTTCGCGGCCTTCAGGAAGGCGTCGTGCAGCGTCTTCACGACGGCCGGGTCCATGCCGGCCGGGCCGCCGATGCCCAGCATCGAGACGGTGACCACGTCGTGGCCGAGCTCGCGCAGCGTGGGCACCGAGGGCAGCACGCGCTCCGGCGTGGCGGTTGCGAGGACCCGGATCCTGCCGGCCTGCGCGAGCGCGCCCCAGCCCGGGTCGACCGCGAGGTCGATGTGCCCGCCCAGCAAAGCAGCCGACCACTCGGCGGCGCCCTTGAAGGGGACGAAGTTCAGCTTCACGTTCGCGGCCTTCGCCATCCGCTCGGCTGCGATGTGGCCGCTGGTGCCGGTGCCCGTGGTGCCGTAGCTGATCTGCCCGGGTTTGGCGCGGGCCTCGCTGAACACCTCGGCGAGCGTCTTCCATCGCGCGTCTGCTCGAACGCTCACGCCGTAGGTGTAGGCGGTGAGACCGATCACGTAGCTGAAGTCGCGGGTGGGATCCCAGTTCGAGGCCTGCAGGTGCGGCAGGCGGTAGAGCGACGCGGGCAGCACGGCGAGCGTGTAGCCGTCCGCCTTGTCGGTCTTCGCCATCATCGCCGGGGACATGGTGCCGCTCGCGCCCGGGCGGTTGACGACCTGGATCGGCTGGCCGAGATCCTTCGATGCGACCTGCGCGAGCGCGCGGAACAGGCTGTCGGTGGCGCCCCCCGGCGGGAAGGGAACGATCAGTGTGACCGGCCGGGACGGGAAGGGCTGGGCGAGCGCCTGGCGCCCCATCGGCGCGGCGAGGAGGGGGGAGGCCGCGAGCCCCCGGAGGAGATTGCGGCGGCCGGCGGCCGGGGCGCGCAGCCTCGCGCGTGCATTCGAGGGCATGGAGGGGTCGTCTTCCTTGTGGTCGATCGGGGGCGGCGGCGGCGGGGCGGTGGCCCGGCTACTGCCTGGTCAGTCCGAGCTCGGCGACGAACCTGCGGTCGCTCTCGAACTGCTCGGCGGCGGCGCGGGCGTAGGCCGCGCTGTCCATGTAGAGCTCGGGCTGGTTCTCCATGTCGAGGATCTCCAGGAAGGCCGGATCCTTCGATGCCTTGCGGAACGCATCGTGGAGCACCTTCACCACGGCAGGGTCCATTCCCTTCGGTCCGCCGATGCCGAGCGTGGAGAGTGCGACGATGTCGTAGCCCAGCTCCTTCAGCGTGGGCACGTCCGGCCAGTTCTTCGCGCGCTTCTCGGCCATCAGCGCCAGCGGCCGGATCTTGCCGGCCTTGGCCTGGACGCCCCAGCCGGCGTCGCCCACCATGTCGATGTGGCCGCCGATCAGCGCCAGCTGCTGCTCGGCCGCGCCCTTGAACGGGACGAAGTTCATCTTGACGCCGGCGGCCTTGAGCAGGCGCGACGATGCGATGTGGCCGGTGCTGCCGGTGCCCACGGTGCCGTAGGAGTACTGGTCGGGCTTTGCCTTCGCTGCGGCGAGCATGTCGGGCACCGTCTTCCAGGGCGAATCGGCGGCGACCGTGATCGCGAACGAGTAGGCGGTCAGGCCGACGATGTAGGTGAAGTCCCTGGTGGGGTCCCAGTCGGCCGACTTCAGCAGGTGCGGAAGGCGGTACAGCGTGCCGGGGAGCACCGCGACCGTGTAGCCGTCGGGCGCAGCGGTCCGGGCCATCGTCACCGGACCCAGCGTGCCGCCCACGCCGGCACGGTTCGAGACCACGATGGGCTGGCCGAGCTCCTTGGACGCCGCGCTGGCGAGGGCACGGAACTGCGTGTCGGTGGCGCCGCCGGGCGGGAAGGGGATCACGAGCGTGATCGGCCGGGACGGGAAGGTCTCGGCGAGCGCCGGGGCGGCGGCGGTGCCGGACAGCACCGTCGCTGCGGCCACTGCGCCGAGAAGGGCGCGGCGGGTCTTGCTGAGTTCCATCTGAAGGTCTCCATGCGTTGGATTCGCCCGGGGCAATGGCCGTCCCGGACGTTCCCGCCGGGGGCCTTCGCTCCCTGCGGACGTGACGGCAAGTATAGGCAGGCAGGGCATGGCGCGCGCGCTCCCTGCCGCGGACGTTTGCCGGGCCTGCTCGCCGCCCGTGTCGCTTTCGGTTGCCGGGGGCGCCAGGCTCCGGGAAACCCTCGATGGATGGAACTGCCCCGGGGTGCGAATGTCTGCGATTGTCGATACCAGCCAGAGGACGCGCGATCTGCGCTCGGCCTCCCGGATCGCGGGGGTTCCCGGCACGCGCGCCAGCCGCATCCGGGGGCCGCAGCATCAGGACATTGACCGTTACCAAGGAGACAAGACCATGCCCTCACGCCGCACATTCATCCTCCAGACCGCAGCAGGTTCTGCCGCTGCGATGGCCGGCATCAGGCTGGCCCACGCCACTCAGGGCGTGAGCAAGGACGAGATCGTCATCGGATCGATCCAGGACCTTTCCGGTCCCATCGCCGTCCTGGGGAGGTACGTGCAGAACGGGATGATCCTGCGCGTCGAGTCGATCAACGCTGCCGGGGGAATCCACGGTCGCAAGCTCAAGCTGATCGTCGAGGACTCCAGCTACGACCCGAAGAAGTCCGTGCTGGCGGCGCAGAAGCTGGTCACGCAGAACAGGATCTTCGCGATGATCGGCACGCTCGGATCCCCGACCACGCTCGCGTCGATGCCGGTGGTGCTCGAGAAGAACGTGCTGCACCTGTTCCCGGTGTCCGCGCACAGCGCCACCTACGAACCCTTCAACAAGCTGAAATTCTCCACTGCGATTCCCTACCCGCTGAGCACCCGGATCGGCGTCCAGCAGATGCTCAAGATGAAGGGGTACAAGCGCGTCGCCATCCTGTACCAGGACGACGAGTACGGAGTGGACGTGCTCAAGGGCGCGGAGGAAGCGCTCAAGGCCGCCGGCCTGTCGCTGGTGGAGAAGACCTCCTACAAGCGCGGCGCCACCGAGTTCTCCACGCAGATGCAGAAGATCAACGCCGCCAACCCGGACCTCATCGTTCTGGCCACCATCGTGCGGGAGACGCTCGGGGCGATCGGCGCCGCCAGGCAGCTCGGTTACAAGGGCGATTTCCTCGGCAGCGAGGCGGTGCACCAGCCCACCGTGGCGAAGGTCGGCGGCAAGCTCGTCGAGGGGCTCTATGCGCTGAACGGGACCCCCGCGCCCTACCGGGGCCTGCCGGGCAATCCGAAGGCGCTGGAGGACTGGATCGAGTCGTACAAGTCGCGCTTCGGGGAGGACCCGGACGTCTACGCGGTGGGCGGCTGGATGGGCGTGGACATCTTCGCGAAGGCGGCGGAGAAGGCGGGCCCGAACCTGAACAACGACACGCTCGTGCAGGCCCTGGAGACCCATCCCTATCCGCGCGGCTTCCTCGGCAACCAGGAGATCGCCTGGAGCCCGACCAAGCGCGTGGGCCCGGACAAGGTGCGCATCGCACAGATCCAGGACGGGAAGTGGCTGGGCGTCACCGACTTCATCGGCTTGTGATGCGGACGGTGCGCGTGCCGACGAAGCGCGCGCGCCGCGAGGCATCCTTCATTGCCGATGCCTGACCAGAACTACAGTTTCACGACACCAGGACAGGAGTCCATCATATGCAATCACGTCGTTCGTTCATTTCCACCGTCGCAACGGCCTCCGCGCTGCTGCTGGCCGGCACCGGCAGCGCGCTGGCCGCGCAGGGGGTCAGCAAGGACCAGATCGTCATCGGCTCGATCCAGGACCTTTCCGGTCCGGTGGTCGCGCTGGGCAAGCCGATCAACAACGGGATGCTCCTGCGCGCGGAGCAGCTCAACGCCGCCGGCGGCATCCACGGCCGCAAGCTGAAGGTCGTCATCGAGGATTCCGGCTACGACCCCAAGAAGGCGGTGCTGGCCGCGCAGAAGCTGCTCAACCAGGACAGGATCTTCGCGATGGTGGGCTCGCTGGGCACGCCCGTGTCGCTGGCCACCCTGCCGCTGGTCATCGAGAAGGGCGTGCCGCACCTGTTCCCGATCACCGCCCACACCGGCAACTTCGAGCCGCTGCACAAGCTGAAGTTCTCGCTGTCCAACCCCTACCCGAACACCACGCGCATCGGCATCCAGGAGATGCTGAAGATGAAGCCGTACAAGCGCGTGGCCATCCTCTACCAGGACGACGAGTACGGGATGGACGTGGTGCGCGGCGCCGAGGCGGCGCTCAAGTCGGCCGGGCTGGCGCTGGTGGAGCGGACCTCGTACAAGCGCGGCGCCACCGACTTCTCCTCGCAGATGCAGAAGCTCAAGGCTGCCAACCCCGACCTGATCATCCTTGGCACCGTGGTGCGCGAGACGATCGGCGCGATGGCCGCGGCCCGCCAGCTCGGCTACGCCGGTGACTTCCTCGGCAGCGAGGCGGCCTACCAGCCGATGGTGGCCAAGGCCGGCGGCAAGGCCGTCGAAGGCCTGTACGCGGTGAGCACCGTTGCCACTCCCTATCGCGACGATCCGGGCAACTCGAAGTCGCTCAACGAGTGGATGGATGCCTACAAGGCGCGCTTCAACGAGGATCCCGACCTGTACTCGGTCTACGGCTCGATGCTGGTCGACATCTTCGCGCGGGCGGCCGAGAAGGCTGGTCCCAACCTGAGCCCGGACGCGCTGGTCAAGGCGCTCGAGGATCACGGCTATCCGCGCACCTTCTTCGGCAATCCGGAGATCGCGTGGACTCCCACCAAGCGCATGGGGCAGGACCAGGCGCGCATCGCCCAGATCCGCAACGGCCGCTGGGCGAACGTCACCGACTACACCCGCTGACGTCGGCAGGCGGTCCGCCCCCGGGGCGGGCTGCCGGCCCGGTTCGATGAAGCCGTTACCGCGGTTTCATCGAACCGCGAATCACTTCGCGGGCTCGAGCAGGCCCTCGGGGATCCTCAGTTCCCCCTTCGACTCGAAGCGCGCGCCGCCGAAGCCCAGTCCGGGGCCGGCGAGCCGGCCGCGCATCGCATAGTCGGCCCGGACGCGCGGACCGGTGGCGAAGTCCACCGCCTGCCGGATGATGCCGATCACGGACACGCTCATCGGCACCGTGACGACGGTTTCGCCGAAGCGGGCGACCGTGCCGCGCTGCGCGCTGACGCCGCTGGCAAGGCGGGAGCCGCGCACGTCGAGCTCCACGTGGATGCCGTCGAACTCGAGCGCCTGCTCGTTCGGGTTCTGAACGCGCAGTCTCAGCGCGAAGCGCGCTTCCATGCTCTCGCCGGGAATCGGATCGAGGCCCACGACCACCACGCTGACGGGTTCGCCGAAGCCGAAACCGGCGCAGCCCGTCGCCAGGGAAACGGCGGCGAGGGCTGCACCTGCTGCGAGGAGGCGTCGTCGGGGGAGGGGCATGTTCAGGTTTCCTTCTGGATGTGATCGGAGGCCGGGCGGCCGGGCGCGGACCGGATGAAACAACTTCATGCGTTCTTCTGCTCGGCGAGCCCCAGCTCGCTCATCATCTTCTCGCGCATCACGAACTTCTGGGCCTTGCCGGTGACGGTCATCGGCAGCTCCTGCACGAAGCGAACGTAGCGCGGCACCTTGTAGTGCGCGATGCGGTCGCGGCACCAGCCGCGGATCTCGTCCTCGGTGGCCTGCTCGCCGGGCTTGAGCACGACCCAGGCGCAGACCTCCTCGCCGAAGCGCGCATCCGGCACACCGAAGACCTGCACCTGCGAGACTTTCGGGTGGCCGAACAGGAACTCCTCGATCTCGCGCGGGTAGACGTTCTCGCCGCCGCGGATCAGCATGTCCTTCACGCGGCCGACGATGTTGCAGTAGCCCTGCGCGTCGATGGTGGCCAGGTCGCCGGTGTGCATCCAGCCGCCGCGCACCGTCTCGCGGGTGCGGTCCTCGTCGCCCCAGTAGCCGAGCATCACCGAGTAGCCGCGGGTGAGCAGTTCCCCCTTCTCGCCGACCTCGACCGTGTTGCCGCCGCCGTCGACGATCTTCACTTCCAGGTGAGGCTGGATGCGGCCGACGGTGGAGACGCGGCGTTCCACCGGGTCGTCCACCGACGACTGGAAGGAAACCGGCGAGGTCTCGGTCATGCCATAGGCGATGGTGACCTCGGTCATGTGCATCTCGGCGTTGACGCGCTTCATCACCTCGATGGGGCAGGGCGAGCCGGCCATGATCCCGCCGCGCAGCGAGCCGAGCTCCGTGGCGGCGAACTGCGGCGCGTCCAGCTCCGCGATGAACATCGTCGGCACGCCGTGCAGGTGGGTGCAGCGTTCCTTCTCGACTGCAGCAAGCGTGGCGGCGGCGTCGAAGCCCTCGCCGGGGAACACCATCGTGCCGCCGGTCACCGCGCAGGCGAGCGAGCTCATCACCATGCCGAAGCAGTGGTAAAGCGGCACCGGGACGCAGAGCCGGTCGCCGGCGCCGAAGCGCATCGCCGCGGCGACGCTGATCGCGTTGTTGACGATGTTGCGGTGGGTGAGCGTGGCGCCCTTCGGGCTGCCGGTGGTGCCGCTGGTGAACTGGATGTTGATCGGGTCGTTGCGGTCGAGCGCTGCGCTGGCCGCACGCGCGGCGGCCACGCCCGCTTCGTCGGCGAGCGCGAGCACGTCGGCGAAGTTGAGCATGCCGGGGCTGCGCTCCTCGCCCATGCGGATCACGTGGCGCAGGTGGGGCAGGGCGTCGGCGCGCAGCGCGCCGGGTTCGCTGCGCGCCATCTCGGGCGCCAGCTGGCAGAGCATGCCCAGGTAGTCGCTGGACTTGAAGGCCGGCGCAGCCACGATGCCGCGGCACTGCACCTTGTTCAGCGCGTACTCCAGCTCGGAGACGCGGTAGGCGGGGTTGATGTTGACGAGGATGACGCCGAGCCTGGCAGTGCCGTACTGCGCGAGGATCCATTCGCTGCGGTTGGGCGACCAGATGCCCAGGCGGTCGCCCTTGCCGAAGCCGAGCCTGGCCAGCCCCGCCGCGAAGCGGTCGGACTCGTCGCGCAGCTGCGCCCAGGTCCAGCGGATGCCCTGCTCGCGGAACACGCAGGCCTCCCGGCCGCCGTGGGCAGCGACGGTGCGGTCGATCCAGGCGGGGATCGTGTCCTCGGACAGGGGTGTGTCGGTGCTGCCCGCGACGTGCGAAAGCCCGTCGACGGGCGCGAGGCCGCGCGGGCGGCCGGCGGCGGTGGTGGCGTTCATCGGCTGTGTCTCCTCGTCCCTCACGGGGACCTGTCGAGCCGACATTCTGCACAGCGCCGGACCGGTCCGGCGCTCCGGTCGGTCGGGGTTTCTACGAAGCCTGCTTCTTCAGCCAGGCCTCGACCTCGTGGCGCTGGATCTTGCCGGTGGTGCTGCGCGGCAACTGCTCGAGTTCCACGAAGACGATTTCCTTGGGCCGCTTGTAGCCGGCGAGTTCGGCGCGGCAGCGATCGAGCAGATCCTGCGCCTGCAGGCTGTCGTCCTTGCGGGCCACGATGGCGACCGGGACTTCGCCCCACTTCGGATCTGGGCGGCGCACCACGATCGCGTCGGCCACGCGGGCATCGAGCAGCAGCACGCGCTCGATCTCCGCCGGATAGACGTTCTCGCCGCCGGACTTGATCATGTATTTCACGCGGTCGACGAAATCGAGCGTGCCGTCCGCGTTGCGCACGAACATGTCGCCCATGTGGAACCAGCCGCCGCGGAAATCCTTCTCGTTGGTCTCCGGCGCATTCCAGTAGCCGGAGAACACCGTAGGTCCGCGAATCGCGAGCTCGCCGGGCGCGCCGGGCGGCACATCCTGGTCGTCTGCGTCGACCAGGCGGATCTCGCAGAAGTGGTTCTGCTGCTTGGAAAGCCTGGTGGGCACCTGGCCGGCGGCGAGCAGATTGGCCGAGGCGGGCGGCGCGCCGGTCTCGGTGGAACCGAAGGTGTTCAGGTAGGGCGCGCCCAGCAGCGCGGTGATTTTCGCGATCTGGTGCGCCGGCACCAGATCGGCCATCGCGCCGCAGATGCGCACGCCCTTGGGAACGATCTTCTGCCGCTCCAGTTCCGCGATCAGCGGCTCGATCATGCCGGGCATCAGCAGCAGGTGGCCGAACTGCTCCTGGCCGACGTGCCAGGCGATCTCGTCGGGCTTGAAGCCGTCCACGACGATCACCTTGCCGCCGGCCATCAGCGCGCTCAGCGAGGGTTCGGCCGCGGCCATGTGGAACAGCGGCGCCCAGGCCATGCAGGTGTCGCCGGGGCGGGTGCCGAGGTCGGCGTAGCCGACCAGCGAGCGGGCGATCTCGGCGCGGTGCGAGATCACCGCGCCCTTTGGCAGGCCGGTGGTGCCGCTGGTGTAGAGGATCATCAGGCCGTCCTCGGCCTGCGCGGCGAGCACGGGCTCGGCGGGGCTGGCGGCAGCCAGGCGCGCCTCGTAGTCGGCGCCGATGCGCACCGTGTGCACGGTGGCAGGCAAGCCGGCCTTGGCGAGCAGGCTGTCGTGCCGCTCGGAGGCGAACACCGCCACGGGTTCGACCAGCTTCACGCAGTGCGCGAGCTCGGGAGGCGCCAGCCGCCAGTTCTGGCAGGCCAGGATGGCGCCGATCTTGGCGCACGCGAGCAGCAGCTCCAGGTACTCGGGCCGGTTCTCGGAGAGGATCGCAACCCGGTCGCCGCGCCGCGCGCCCAGTGACGCGAGCACCGATGCGGCGCGGTTCACACGCTGGTTCAGTTCGCCATAGGACAGCACGCGGCCATCGGTGGTCTGGATCGCCGGGCTGGCGGGATGGAGCTCGGCGCGGCCGCGGAACAGGGCGCCGACGCTGCTCTGGCCGGCCTGCTGGGTGAGTGGCGTCATGGGAAGGGTCGTCCGAAGAGGGGTCCTCGGATCATCGCCCGCGTGGCTGGCGCGGGCAAGGCCGCTCAGCGCGGCGCGGGGGTGAGCGTCATCCGGCCGCCTTCGGTCTCGATCCGGAAATGGCGCAGGACGTTCATTCCAAGCAGCAGCATGTCTTCGCCCCGGTCCGGCAGCACGCCGACGCGCACGTCGCGCAGGCGCAGCCCGGCCACGACGAGCTCGTCGGCGCGCGCCTCGCAGCCGCGCACCGTGCCGCCGGCGGTGCGGTAGCTCGCTTCCCTGCAGGGCCCGAGCCCGAGGCGCTCTGCCAGCGCGGAGCCCATCGCCACGGTGCTGGCGCCGGTGTCCACCATGAACACCACCGGCTCGCCGTTGATGCTGCCATTTGCGTAGTAGTGCCCGTCGACCGTGCGCCGCAGCACGCTGCCCTGCGCCGAGACGGTCTCCACCGGCTTCGGGCGCCAGCCCCTGCCGCTCTGCCAGGGGCCGTAGCGGTCGAAGGCGAAGAACAGCGCCGCGCCGATCGCCAGCACGACGGTGGTCCGCTTCAGCGTCGCGCTCATCGCATCGAGCGGCGCCGCGTGGCGCGGACTCTGCCGCGAGCGCGCCGGGCAGGCCTAGCGTGCCTGGCGCGCGAGTGCATCACTCCTCCCATTCGCCGCGCTCGACGAGCACGTCGCGCAGCGCCTGCAGGCCCTCGACGGTGACCGGCATGCCGCCGTAGGTCGCCTGCTGGAAGATCACCTCGGCCACCTCGGCGCGGGTGGCACCGACGTTCATCGCGGCGTGGATATGGGCCTTCAGCTCGTTCTTGCGTTCGAGCACCGTCAGCGAGGCCACGGCGCAAAGCTCGCGGGTCTTCTGCGGGATCACTTCGCGCGAATACAGCACCCCCGTGTAGAACATCGAGAGCTCTTTGGCGAGGTCCGCGTCGAACTTCTTCCAGAGCTCGAAACCGATGCCGCCCTTGAGGGAGGAGAACAGCATCTTCGCGGTCTCCTTGGTGCGGCGCTTGCGCTCGGCTTCATCCATGGGGTGTCTCCCGGTCGTAATGGTTGTCGGACCCGACATTCTGGGCCACGCCGGGCGGCGGACGCAGCAAGCGGCCCCGGGAGATGGAACTGGCGGGAACCGGCGGCGCAGGCGAATCCGTGCGCGAACGCAGGCTTCCGTTGCGATGCAGGCGAGCGCCTCATCGCGTCACGGAGGAGTCTTTACGGGAAGGGTGGGGATGCGGCAGCGGGGCGTTGCCCTGCCAGGTCCTGGCCGGGCGCCACGGACCGTCAATGAGTCGACCACGGCCGGGCGCAGGCGGGCTGCGCCGCCGATGCGCCGCGACCGGCAGTGTTCAGGCGCGCGGTGCGGGCGAGGGCCGGCCGGGCAGGTGACGGAAGGTGATCCGCCCCTTGGAGAGGTCGTAGGGCGACATCTCGAGCGAAACCTTGTCGCCGGCGAGCACGCGGATGCGGTGCTTGCGCATCTTGCCGCCAGAATAGGCGGTGAGCAGGTGGCCGTTATCGAGGGTCACGCGAAAGCGCGCATCGGGCAGCACCTCGGTGACGGTGCCGCGCATTTCAATCAGTTCTTCCTTGGCCATGTATCGGGTCCCTTCGTATGTGTCCTGGACGCAGGCGCGAACAGGTGCAGGAGCCGAACCCGAAACCCGTTGTACCGGGCTCTGGCTCGTCCGCAGGGCGCAGGCCTGCGATGAGGGAGGATTCGGGCGGCGCGGGCCGCGTCGGAGCCTCGTGGGTGGCAGGCTCGCCGCAAGCGGTGCGTGCCGGAAACCGGCCGCATCAGGTCAGGCCGGACGTTCCTGCGATGCCCCGGCGCCGAATGCGGCACCCTCGGGACATCGAGGCCAGCGGATTCAGTGCTATGACCGGAATACGCCTATGGATAGAAAAACATTATCGCAAGTTGCGGGGGAATAGTCAATGTCTCGCCATGCGTCCACGGCCCACGGGAATCAAGGACTTGCCGATGATCCTCGGCAGAGCGCGTCAAGTTCTCCGACACGCATTGCGGGCTGACCGGCGATCACGGCGGCACGCGCAATGGATTCCGGGCAACGTGCCGAAGCGCCGGAAAACAAAAAGGGCCTGGCATTTCTGCCAGGCCCTCGATACGGTTGGTAGGCCGTGCGGGATTCGAACCTGCGACCAACGGATTAAAAGTCCGCTGCTCTACCAGCTGAGCTAACGACCCCCGTAGCAAGCCTAGAATTCTAACGTCATCATTTTCGTTCGTCAAATCCAGGCGATGGGGAAGCTCACCCGGCCGCTGCACGCCAGGGGCGTCAGACCATCCGCTCCACCCGCCAGGCCTGGTACCGCACGCCGGCCACGCCGCCGGCCAGGATCGCCGCGAAGGCGATGAAGGAGCCGATGGCCAGCGTGGACAGGCCGGAGAGCCCCTGGCCGATGGTGCAGCCCAGGGCGATGACGCCGCCGATGCCCATCAGCGCGCCGCCCACGAGATGGTTGGCGGTGTCTTCGGGTCCGGCGAATCCCTCCCAGCGGAAGCTGCGGCTGGCCAGTGCCCAGGCGAAGGAGCCGGCAATGACGCCGACCACCGACGCGATGCCGATGGTGACGATGCGGCTGGCGTCGCTCCAGAACATCAGCAACTCGAGCGTGTACGCCACTGGCGCGACGAAGGAGATGGCCTCGAGCCGGCCGGAGTTCGTTGCGACGAAGGCCTCTTCGAGGGTGCGCGGATCCTCGGCGACGAAGCCCAGGTGACCGGAGACGTACCAGGCGCCGGCCACCACGAGGCCCACGCCGATGCCGCCCAGCAGGTTGTCCAGGCTGCGGAACTCTCGGCCGGCCAGCGCGAAGGCCACCAGTGCGAGACCGATGCCGCCGCCCAGCACGAGCCTCAGCGTGCGCACCGTGTTCGCGTCGCCTGCGCCCAGCAGCGTGGGCAGGTCCTGTGCGGTTGACAGCTGGATGGCGACGGGGTCGAGGAAGCTGGCGCGCCAGACGCCGAACAGGCCGCGCAGCGTCATGTAGGCGGTGAGGCCGAGCACCAGGAACACGACCACTGCCTTCAGCGAGCCGCCGCCGATGCGCACGAGGGTCTTGCTGCCGCATCCCGAGGCCAGCACCATGCCGAAGCCGAACAGGAAGCCGCCGGCGAGGTTGGACAGCCAGCTGAGCCTGGGGGCGGTGTAGATCGACTTGCCCAGGTCAACCAGGCCGGCCAGCGCGAGCGCCTGCGCGCCGAGCACGGCGACGCCGATCGCGCACAGCCACATGCGCATCCGGGTCCAGTCGCCCATGTTGAGGATGTCTGAGAGCGCGCCCATCGTGCAGAAGCCGGAACGGTTCATCACCGCTCCGAGCACGAAGGACAGGCCGAAGGCCGCCCAGGCGACCGTGGCCTGCAGCGCCAGGACGTCGGCTTCCTGCAGCATGCGAGAGTGCTTCCGGTGAGGGTCGCCCGCGCGTCAGCGCAGCGCGGGGAGGCGGTCGCGCGCGAGCTGCGCCGCCTGGCTGTCCGGATATTTCCGGATCACGTTTTCGAGCGTGGCCTTGGCGGCCTTGCGGTCGCCGCTTTCGGCCTGCGCATAGCCGAGGTTCAGCATCGCGTCCGCCGCCCGCGGGTAGTCCGGGAAGCGGGTGAGCAGGACCTGGTGGCTGGCGATGGAGGCCTTGTAGTCCTTCAGCGCAAACTGCGCGCTGCCGGTCCAGAAGAGGGCGTTGGCCGTGTAGGCGCTCTCGGGCCAGCGGCTGCGCAGCTGCTGCAGGCTGGCCACCGAACGGGCGAAGTCGCCGGCGCGGAACTGCGACAGCGCGCTCTCGTAGAGCTTGCGCTCCTCGGTCTCGACCGTGACGGTCCTGCCGTCGACCTGCGCCTGCTCCGGCTCGACCTGCTTCAGCCGCGTGTCCACGCTGGAGGCCAGGTCGCGCTGGGCCCGCTGGGTCTGCGCGAGCGCGTTGGCCTGCTCCTCGAGCTGGCCGCGCAGCCGCGCGACCTCCTGGCGCAGCGCCTCGATCTGGGTCTGCAGTTCGAGCTGGCCGCGTGAAACCTGCTCGAGCCGGTCGAGGCGGGCCTTGAGCTCCGCCATCTCGCGGGTCTGGACCTCGAAGCGGCCGCGCAGGTCGATGATCGCGCGGCGCGCCTCGGTGTCGTCGAAGAGCGCCTGCGCGGGCGCGGGCGCGAGCAGGCCGACGACGGCGACGGTCAGCGCGGCGAACAGGGAGGCGGCGGGTTTCACGGGGCGGATGCTTACTGGTAGGCCAGGTCGGCGCGACGGTTCTCGGCGAACGCGCTTTCGTCGCTGCCCGTGGCGCGCGGCTTCTCCTCGCCCAGGCTGACGGCCTCCATCTGCGCTTCGGCCACGCCCAGCGCGGCGAGCGTGCGGCGCACCGCCTCGGCGCGCTTCTGGCCCAGGGCGAGGTTGTACTCGCGGGTGCCGCGCTCGTCGGTGTTGCCCTGGACGACGACGCGGACCTTGGGGTTCGCGTTCAGGAAGCGCGCATGGGCTTCCAGCGTGCCGCGATACTCCTCGCGGACATTGAAGCTGTCGAAATCGAAGTAGATGCTGCGCTTGGCCAGGGGGCTGGCCGGGTCGTTCAGCGCATCGCGCGCGTCGACGGTCACCGGGGTGACCTGGCGGCTGCCACCGCCTGCGCCCGAGCCGTCCGCGCCCGAGCCCTGGCCGGCGCCGGTGCGCGCGTCGACCGGCGCGGTGCCGTTCTCGTTGAGCTTGACGGGCGAGCTGCAGCCCACGAGGGCGAGCGCAAGGCCCGCGGTCAACAGCAATTGCCTGATCGTCGTCATCTGTGTTTCTCCGGAGCGTTCTGTTTGGGGTGGGGTGTGGAAGGGATGGGCGGCAGCGCGACTTCCGGTCCCGGCATCACCGGGGGAAGGGGCCCCAGGTCGGTTCGCGGATGTCGCCGGCGGCGGACGTGAGGCGCTGCTTGACCCGGCCGTCGATGGTGACCGCCATCAGGGAGTCGCGCCCGCCCGACTGGGTGGCGTACATCACCCAGCGGCCGTTCGGGGCGAAGCTCGGCGCCTCCTCGCGTCCGCCGTCGGACAGTACGCGCTCGGCGCCGTCGGCGAGATCCTTGATGGCCACCAGGAAGCCGCCGTCGCGCCGGGTGACGAAGGCGAGCGTGCGGCCGTCCGGGCTGATGCGCGGGCTGACGTTGTATTGCGACCCGAAGGTGATGCGCGAGGCGGCGCCGCCGGAGACGGGCATCCGGTAGATCTGCGGCGACCCGCCGCGGTCGGAGGTGAAGTAGAGGCTGCGGCCGTCGGGGGAGAAGACCGGCTCGGTGTCGATGCCGCTGGAGTTCGTGAGCCGGCGCGCCGCGCCGCCGCCGTCTGCGCCGATCAGGTAGATCTGCGACAGGCCGTCGCGGGTGAGGGCGACCGCCAGCGAGCTGCCGTCCGGAGACCAGGCGGGCGCGCTGTTGCTGCCCTTGAAGTTGGCGACCGCCTTGCGCTGCCCGGTCGCGAGCGTGTGCACGTAGACCACCGGCTTCTTGGCCTCGAAGGAGACGTAGGCAAGGCGGCTGCCGTCCGGCGACCAGGAGGGGGAAATGATCGGCTCGGGCGAAGTGAGCGGGCTCTGGATGTTCTCGCCGTCCCAGTCGGCGATGTTGAGCCGGAAGCGGTTGCCCTGCTTGGACACGAAGGCCACGCGGGTGGAGAAGATGCCCTTCTCCCCGGTGACGCGTTCGTACACCCAGTCCGCCACGCGGTGGGCAGCGAAGCGCAGATCGGATTCAGGGGCGACGACCGACTCGCCGCCGACGGGCATCTGGCGCACCACGTCGGTGAGCCGGTAGCGGATGTCGTAGCGGCCGTCGGCCAGGCGGGAGATGGTGCCGCCGAGCACTGCGTCCGCGCCCCGGGCGCGGATCTCGGTGTGGTTGACCGTGGCGGAGTCGGAGAGCGTGACCTGCGGGTCGACGACCCGGAACACGCCGCTGCGGGCCAGATCGCTGCGGACGATGGCGACGATGTCCTGCGGCACCCTGCCGTCGCTGGCGAAATTGGCGATCGCGATCGGGTACTGCGTGGCTCCGACTCCGGAGACGTCCACGCGCATCTGCGCATGGACCGGCAGGTGTCCGAGGAGCGTTGCCGCTGCGGCAAGCAGTGGAAGGCGGTGGAACGTGCGGCGGTTCATCGGCATCGGCTCATTATAACGACGCACCCGTGGCACGCAGGCGAGGACCCGCGGTCACGAAGGCGGTGCGGAAAGGCCCTGGTCAGCGTTCCTCGCGCGGCGCATGGGCGATGGTCAGGCTGCCCGGGCAGGTGCCGTCGGGCAGGCGGGGCAGCGGACTGCTGCGCCGGATCGCGCGCTCGGCGGCCTGGTCCCAGGCGGGCGCGCCGCTCGGGCGCGCCAGTCGCACGGTCGTGACCGAGCAATCCGGCATTACAGTGACCTGGAACTCCGCGCGCGGATTGCCGGCCATCCCGGCAGGGATCTGGAAGACCGTGTTGGAGCGGATCAGCGACGAGAGCTTCGCCGCGTAGGCGCCGTCCGCGGCGCCGGCCGCGCCGCCGGAAGCCGCGCCGCGCGCTGCGCCGCTGGCCGCGCCAGTGCTGCCCCCGGGGCTGCCTTCGGCGCCGGAGCCGGCCTGCGCCATCATCCGGCGCACATGCTCGGCGCGCTGGGCTTCCGCAGCGCGGGCCGCCTCGGCGGCCTTCGCGTCGGCAACCCGTTTTGCGTCGGCGGTCTTCTTCGCCTCCTCGGCCTTCTTCGCCTCCTCGGCTTTCCTTGCTTCGGCGACCTTGCGGATCTCTTCGGCCTTCTTCGCTTCGGCGGCCTTCTTCGCCTCTGCCGCCTTGCGCGCATCTTCGGTCTTCTTCGCCTCGGCGAGCTTGCGCGCCTCCTCCGCCTTCTTCACCTCGGCCAGCTTGCGCGCCTCTTCAGCCTTTTTCTTCTCCGCTTCGAGCCTGCGGCGCTCGGCCTCCCGGCGGGTGCGCTCGTCTGCCGCCTTTCGCTCGGCCTCCTGGCGCTCGGCGCGCTCGCGCTCGAGCCGTTCGCGCTCGCGGCGCTGCGCCAGCGCCAGCTCCGGGTCGGGCCTGGGCTTCTCGACCTTCGGCGGCGCAGGCGGTTCGGGTTCGGGCGCAGGTTCGGGCTTGGGCTTGGGCTCGGGTTCCGGCTCGGGTTCCGGCTCGGGCGCCGGCCTGGCGGGGGCGGGCTCGGGCTGGGGCGCCACGGCGGCGGATGGCGCGGGCGGCGACCAGAGTTCGGCCTGCACCGCCACCGGCTCCTGCTTCTGCCAGTGCACCCCGATGAACAGCATCAGGAACAGCAGCAGGTGCATCGCCAGCGCCAGCAGGAAGGGCTTGGAGACCTTGCCCTCTCCGCGCGCAAGCGCCCGGCGGGGCCCCTGTGGCGTCTCCCGGCCTTCGGATTTCACCTGCAGCTTCGGCTCGTTCGTCATCTGTCGCACGTCCCGGTCAGCCTGCCGGCTTGACCATCAGCGCGGTCCGGACGTTCATCCGCTGCAATTCGCCCAGGACGTCCATCACCGTCTCGTAGGGCAGCGACTTGTCGGCGCTGATCGCCACCGGCATCTCCGGCGATGACCGCATCGACTCGACGGTGGCCGCCAGCTCGCTGCGTCGGATCTCGATCGACTGCGACTCGCCGGTGTTGACCGTGCGCACCCGCAGTTCGCCGCCTTCGCGCACCTGAACCTCGAGATAGGCGTCGGTGCGGGTGTTGCTGCGGCCCGCCGTCGGCAGGTCGACCGATCCGGGCGGCAGCATGGGCGCGGTGACCATGAAGATCACCAGCAGCACCAGCATCACGTCGATGTAGGGCACCACGTTGATCTCGTTCACCATGCGACGGGAGCGTCCGCTGCGGCTGCGCTGGTTGTTCGACGGCATCGGTGCTGATTTCCTCGCGCGTTCCGGGGGCTGCCTTCAGCGCGCCTGGCGCTGGAGGATGTTCAGGAATTCGTCGATGAAGGTGTCGAAGCGGGTCGAGAGCCGGTCGGCATCATGGGCGAAGCGGTTGTATGCGACCACCGCCGGGATGGCGGCGAACAGGCCGATCGCAGTGGCGATCAGGGCCTCGGCGATCCCCGGCGCGACTGCGGCCAGCGTCGCCTGCTGCACGTTCGCGAGTCCGCGGAAGGCGTGCATGATGCCCCAGACCGTGCCGAACAGGCCGATGTAGGGGCTTACCGAGCCGGCGGAGGCTAGGAAGGCGAGGTGCGCCTCGAGCTGGTCCATCTCGCGCTGGTAGGCAGCGCGCATCGAGCGGCGCGCGCCGTCGAGCATCGCGGCGACGTCGCCCGGCTTCTGCTTGCGGGTGCGCAGGAACTCGGCCATGCCGGCCTCGAAGATGCGCGCCTGCGCGCCGCTGCTGCGCTTGCCGTCGCGCAGTTCCTCGAACAGTCCGCCCAGGTCGCCATCCTTCCAGAAGTCTGCCTCGAAGCGGTCGGTGTCGGCGTTGGCGTTGCGCAGCTGGATCCACTTGCGGAAGATCGCGGTCCACGAGCCGATGGAGATCGCCAGCAGCAGCAGCATCACCAGCTGCACCAGCAGGCTCGCGTGGAGGATCAGGGAGACGAATGAGAGTTCGGGCTGCAAGATGGGTGTTCCTGGTGCCGGTGTGTGGGTTCGGGGTCGCCCGGGACGGCGAAGGCTGACAGCCCGTTCAAAGTGGCGTGCGGAACCGGTCGGTGAGCCAGCGCGGAAATCCCGCCGGACGGCCTGTGCCGCGGTCGATTGCCGCAATGCGCAGGGCGCAGGCCACCAGCGGCTCGTCGCGGCCCGGCAGCCGCGCGTACTGCGCCAGCCGCATGCTGGCGCGGCGGGTCTCGAGCACGTGGACGTCGACGAGCAGCTCGTCGTCGAGCCGCGCCGGGGCCAGGTAGTCGATGGCCAGGTCGCGAACCACGAACACCAGCCCGTGCCGGGCGTCCAGTTCGGTGTGGACCGCGCCCAGCGAACGCAGCCAGTCGGTGCGCGCGCGCTCGAAGAAGCGCAGGTAGTTGGCGTGGTAGACGATGCCGCCGGCATCCGTGTCCTCGTAGTACACGCGCACGCGAAGCTCGAAGGCAGGCGCCGGCAGCAGCCGCGGGTCGGGCAGGCGGATCGGACGGTCGCTCACGCGGCGGATTCTACCGCGCGGCGAGGGCCCTTTCAGGCGACCGGCACCGGGACCATCTTCCAGACCAGGAAGGCGGCGACCATGGCGGCCCCGATCGCCAGGATCGAGCGCTGGACGGCGCTGCGCCTGTACTCCTCCCAGTCGAATCGCTCCGCGAGGATCACTGCGGCGGCGAAGCCGGACAGCAGCCCGCCGATGTGGGCGGCGTTGTCGATGAAGCTGGAGATGAAGCCCATGAAGAGCGAGTAGCCGACGAACAGCAGCATCGAAGAGCGCATGCTGGCGGCCAGGCCGGGGGGCAGCTTCGACTGCTTGGTGAACAGCGCCGCGAGCAGCGCACCGACCACGCCGAAAATCGCCCCGGAGGCGCCCACCGACACGCCGGTGCGGGCAGCGAAGAACAGGCTGGCCAGCGAACCGAAGAGCCCGGAGATCAGGTAGATCAGCAGGAACTGGAGGCTGCCGTAGAAGCGTTCGGCGATCCGGCCGGCGTCCCACAGCACCCACATGTTGAAGCCCAGGTGCACCAGGCCTGCGTGCAGGATGGTGGCGGTCATCAGCCGCCAGGGCTGGTCGACGGTGAGCGGCAGCAGGTTGGCGCCCCAGTCGATCAGGCTCTGCACGTCGGGCCGCATCGGGTCGGTGCCCGTCGCGAGCATCGCGAGCCAGATCGCCACGTTGGCGACGACGATCGCCTGCGTGGCCCAGGTGCGTGGCGTGGCCTGCGCCAGCCGCGCCGCGAAGTCTTCCTCGGCGCTCATCGTGCGCGCTGGACGTCGGTGGGGTCGGCGTCGTCGCCGGCCGGCCAGAGCTCGTCGCTGCCACCGGGCCGGGCCAGGCCGAAGTGGCGCCAGGCGGCCGGGGTGGCGATGCGGCCGCGCGGGGTGCGCTGCAGGAAGCCCTGCTGGATCAGGTAGGGCTCGAGGACGTCCTCGATGGTGTCGCGTTCCTCGCCGATGGCCGCCGCGAGGTTGTCCACGCCCACCGGACCGCCGCCGAATTTCTCGATGACAGCCTGCAGCAGCTTGCGGTCCATCATGTCGAAGCCCGCGCGGTCGACCTCGAGCATCGCCAGCGCCGCGTCGGCCACCGCCGAGTCGATGCGTCCGCCGGCCTTGACCTCGGCGTAGTCGCGCACCCGGCGCAGCAGCCGGTTGGCGATGCGTGGCGTGCCGCGCGCGCGGCGCGCGATCTCGCGGGCGCCGTCGGGCTCGAGGTGTGCGCCCAGCAGCTGCGCCGAGCGGGCGACGATGCTGGTGAGTTCGTCGGCCGTGTAGAACTCCAGCCGCGCCACGATGCCGAAGCGGTCGCGCAGCGGGTTGGTGAGCATGCCGGCGCGGGTGGTGGCGCCTACCAGCGTGAACGGCTGCAGATCGAGCTTGATCGAGCGTGCCGCCGGTCCTTCGCCGATCATGATGTCGATCTGGAAGTCCTCGAGCGCCGGGTAGAGGATCTCCTCGACCACTGGCGACAGGCGGTGGATCTCGTCGATGAACAGGACGTCGTTGCGTTCCAGGTTGGTCAGCAGCGCGGCGAGGTCGCCCGGGCGCTCCAGCACCGGACCGGAGGTCTGGCGCAGGCCGACGCCCATTTCGGCCGCGACGATGTGCGCCAGCGTGGTCTTGCCCAGGCCCGGGGGGCCGAACAGCAGGACGTGGTCCAGCGCTTCGCCACGGTTGCGCGCGGCAGTGATGAAGATCTCGAGCTGCTCGCGGATGCGGGGCTGGCCGACGTAGTCCTGCAGGCGCTTGGGACGAAGCGCGCGTTCGACCGCCTCCTCGTTCGGGGTGACGGCAACCGGCGAGATGAGGCGGTCGTGCTCGATCATGGCTTGGCCAGCAGCTTGAGCGCCTGTTTGATGCCCTCGGAAACGCCGACGCCCTCGGACAGCTGGCGGGTGACCGCGGCGCATTCGCGCTCGGAGTAGCCCAGCGCGAGCAGCGCGCGCAGGATGTCGGCCTCGGCTTCGGTGGCCGCGGGGCGGCCGGCGCCGGCGAGTTCGGGGGCGAGCTTGCCCTTGAGTTCGAGCAGCAGGCGCTCGGCAGTCTTCTTGCCGATTCCCGGCACCTTCGTGATGCGGCCGGTCTCCTGCAGCGCGACGGCCTGCGCCAGGTCGCTCACCGACAGGCCGGAGAGCAGCGAGAGCGCGATGCGCGGGCCGACGCCGGTGATCCGGATCAGCTGGCGGAAGGCTTCGCGCTCGCCCGCGGTGAGGAAGCCGAACAGCAGGTGCGCGTCTTCGCGGATGACCTGATGGACCAGCAGGCTGATGCGCTGGCCGCCGGCCGGCAGGTCGTAGAAGGTGCTCATCGGCACGTCGACCTCGTAGCCGAGGCCGTTGACGTCGACCAGCACTGTTGGCGGGGTCTTCTCGAGCAGGGTTCCGGTGATGCGGCCGATCATTCCGGGGAGCTTACACCAGCGGGGAGGGCGGGCCGGCGAGGCGGGCCGGGGGGCGGCCGGCGCGGCCTGGGCTGCGGCCGCGCAGCAGGTGGCGGCCGGTCCCGGCCCGGCCGCTCCGCCCCTGCGTCCGCTACGCCTGCCGCGCGCGCTGCAGCTCGGCGAAGGACGCGCTCTTGTCGACCCGGATGTCCGGAGGCAGCCCCAGCACACGCTCGGCAATGATGTTGCGCAGAATCTCGTCGGTGCCGCCGGCGATGCGCAGGCCCGGCGCATACAGCAGCGCCTCCTGGAACCAGGCCTGCAGCGGCGCGAGCGCGGGGTCGGTCACCACGCCGGCCATGCCCTGCATGTCCATGCCGAAGGAGGCGATCTCCTGCAGCTTGGTGGCGCTGACCACCTTGGTGATCGAGGCCTCCGGACCGGGGGTCTGCCCGCGCGACAGCGCGGTCATGGTGCGGAACTTGGTGAACTTCAGTCCTTGGGCCTTCACGTACCAGTCGGCCAGCCGCTCGCGCACCGCGGCGTCCTGCAGCGCGGGCGCGCCCTCGAGCCTGAGCATCCGGGCCAGCCGCAGGATGTCCTGCACGTCGGGGCCGGGCGCGTCGCCCACGGCGAGGCGCTCGTTCATCAGCGTGGTGAGCGAAACCTTCCAGCCTTCGCCGACCGCGCCCAGGCGCTGGGCGTCCGGCACGCGAACGTCGGTGAAGAACACCTCGTTGAAGTTGGAGCTGCCGGCGATCTGCTTGATCCGCCGCACCTCGATGCCGGGGCTCTTCATGTCGATGAAGAACATCGTCAGGCCGGCGTGCTTGGGCACGTTCGGGTCGGTGCGGGTGATGACGATGCCGTAGTCGCAGAAGTGCGCGCCGGAGGTCCAGATCTTCTGGCCGTTGATGACCCAGTCGTCGCCGTCGCGCTCGGCGCGGGTGCGCAGGCCGGCGACGTCGGAGCCGGCCGAGGGCTCGGAGAAGAGCTGGCACCAGATCTCCTCGCCGCGCAGCGCGGGGCGCACGTAGCGCTCGAGCTGCTCGGGCCTGGCGTACTTCATCATCGTCGGGATGCACATGCCCAGGCCGATCTCGAAGAAGCCGCGCGGCAGCATGTAGCGCGACTCCTCCTGGTTGTAGATCACCTGCTCGATCGGCGTGCCGCCGCGGCCGCCCCAGCGCTTGTCCCAGGTGATGCCGGCGAAGCCGGAGTCGGCCTTCTTCGCCTGCCAGGCCTTCGCCCTGGCCAGCGCGTCGGCCTCCTCGCTGTAGCGGGTGCGGGATTCTGGCTGGTCGTCGCGGCGCAGCTGCGCGTTGGCGTCGAGGAAGGCGCGGGTCTCGGCGCGGAATGCGGCTTCCTGCGGAGTGTCGTTGAAGTCCATGGCGTCGTCCTCAGTGCGTCGTTTGCGTGCCGGCGGCGGGCGTCTCGGCGTCCCAGCGGTCGACCAGGCGGTTCTTCCAGTGCCGGGCGCTGCCCAGCGCAAGCGCGAGCATCTTGGCGCGGCGGTAGAACAGGTGGCAGTCCAGGTCCCAGGTGAAGCCCATGCCGCCATGGGTCTGGATGTTCTCCTTGGAGGCCAGGTGATAGGCCTCGGTGGCCGCCACGCGCGCCGCCGCGGCCGCCAGCGGCAGCTCGGGCGCCTCGGTGGCGAGCGCCCAGGCGCCGTAGTAGGCGTTGGAGCGGGCCAGCTCGGTGGCGATGTAGACGTCGGCCAGCTTGTGCTTGATCGCCTGGAAGGAGCCGATCGGCCGGCCGAAGGCCACGCGTTCCTTCGCGTAGGCGGTGGCCATCTCGAGGCAGGCCTGCGCGCCGCCCACCTGCTCGAAGGCGATCAGCACCGCGGCGCGGTCCAGCAGCGCCTGCACCGAGGGCCAGCCGGCGCCGCCGTCGCCGAGCAGCTCGGCCGGCGCGCCGTCGAAGTCCAGTCGGGCCTGGTCGCGGGTGGGGTCGATGGTCTTGAGCGCGGTTCGCGCGACGCCCTTGCCGGCGAGGTCGACGATGGCCAGCCGTGCCGTGCCGGTCTCGTCCCTGGCGACCACCACGGCGAAGTCGGCGATGCTGCCGTCGGCCACCGGCCACTTGGAGCCGCTCACCGTGCCGCGCTGCAGCCGGGCGGCAATGGCCTCGGGGCGGGGGTTGTCGGCGCCCTCGGCGATCGCGAACGCGCCGATCAGCTCGCCGGCGGCCAGCTTCGGCAGGTACTTCTGCTTCTGCGCATCGCTGCCGTGGGCCAGGATGGCCTCGGTGGCCAGGTAGACCGAGGAGGCGAAGGGGATCGGCGCGATCGCGCGGCCGAGCTCCTCGGCGAGCACGCACAGGCCCTCGTGGCCCAGGCCCGCGCCGCCATAGGCTTCGGGCACTGCGGCGCCCAGCCAGCCCATCTGCGCCACCTGCTGCCAGAGTTCACGGTCGTAGGGCGCGTCGCCCTCGAGGATGCGCCGCACCGCCTTGGTGGGGCAGCGCTCGGCGAGGAACTTGCGCGCTTCGTCGCGCAGCATGTTCAGGTCCTCGGAAAAATCGAAGTTCATGGGGTCTACGCCTCCAGGAGTCGTCGGGGGGAACTCCGCGAGGATCGCCTGTCCGGGCGCGGCTTGGCGACCCCGAAGGGCGCGGGAGGGTCCATTTCCTGCGAGCGGCGGTGCGCTGTGCGGACCGCGCGCGCCGGGCGCTGCAGGCGTCAGCGCATCCGGCCGCGCTTGATGCGCACACCGCGCAGCGCCTCGGGCGCGGACATCCCGGCGGCCGTGGCCATCATCGTGGCCGCGTGCGCGTGGCAGATCGCGCAGCCCAGCGCGTCGGCCGCGTCGGTCGAGGGCAGCCCCGGCAGCGACAGCAGCCGCTGCACCATCGCCTGCACCTGCGACTTGGCGGCGCGCCCGGTGCCCACCACCGCCTGCTTGACCTGCACCGCGGTGTACTCGTGCACCGGCAGCCCGGCGGCCACCAGCGTGGTGATCGCGGCGCCGCGCGCCTGCCCCAGCAGCAGCGTGGACTGCGGGTTGACGTTGACGAAGATGATCTCGACCACCGCGGCCTGGGGACGGTATTCGCCGATCACCTCGGTGATGCCGGCGTGGATGGTGCCGAGCCGTGGCGGCAGCGCACCCGGCGGGATGCGGATCACGCCGCTGGCCACGTAGCGCAGCCGCGGCCCGTCGACGTCGATGACGCCGAAGCCGGTGACCCGCAGGCCGGGGTCGATGCCGAGGATTCTCAGGAGGCCGCCCCGGTCAGCCCCGAGGGGCGATGTGTTCGCGCAGCCACTGCGCGAAGGCGGGCTCGTCGAGCTCGCTCGAGGCGACTGCGATCATCGCGCTGGTCGCCTCGACCTGGGTCGCTGCCAGACGCCAGCCGTTCAATGCCAGGAACAGGCCGACCGCAAGGAAGGCCGCGCGCTTGTTCCCGTCGACGAACGGATGGTTCTTCGCGATGCCCACCCCGTAGGCCGCGGCAAGCGCTGCCAGGTCGGGCTCGCCGTAGGCCAGCAGGTTCTGCGGGCGGGCGAGCGCGGAGTCCAGCAGGCCTTCGTCCCGGATCCCTTCGGGGCCGCCGTGCTCGGCGAGACTTTCCAAATGCAGGAAGAGCAGTGCCCGCTTGTCGATCCAGCGAGGCGGGTTCATTTCGCAAGCGCGTGGAAGGTGTCGCGATACTCCCGCATGAAGTCGCGGCCGAGTTCCACCTGCTCCGCGATGCTCGGGTCGTAGGGCGTGAGGGTGATGCCTTCGGGCGTCTCGATCACGTAGAGCTGCTCGCCCTTGCCGAGCTTCAGGCGCGCCAGCACCTCCTTGGGCAGCACCACGCCGACCGAGTTGCCGATCTGGGTGAGTTTCAGCACGTGCATCGCGGGCTCCGGTGGAGTTATTACAGATGTAATAATCTCTCGGAACCCGCGCAGGCGCAAGGGCGTGAAACCTCCAGAGCGTGGAATCTCCAGGAGCCGAGCCAGGGCGCCGGCCCCTGGGGCGGCGGGCCCCGGCGCCCGCCGGCTCAATGCCTGAAGTGCCGCACCCCGGTGAACACCATCGCCACGCCGCGCTCGTCGGCCGCCGCGATCACTTCCTCGTCGCGCACCGAGCCGCCGGGCTGGATCACCGCCACCGCGCCGGCGTCGACCACCACGTCGAGGCCGTCGCGGAACGGGAAGAAGGCGTCGGAGGCCACCACCGAGCCGGCCAGCACGAGGCCGGCGTTCTCGGCCTTGATCGACGCGATGCGGGCGGAGTCGATACGGCTCATCTGGCCGGCGCCGACGCCCAGCGTCATCTGCCCGCCGCAGAACACGATCGCGTTGGACTTCACGTACTTGGCGACGCGCCAGGCGAACAGCAGGTCGGCGAGTTGCTCGGGCGTGGGCGCCTTCTTCGTGACGACCCGGAGGTCGGCCCCAGACATCTCGTGGTTGTCGGCGGTCTGGATCAGCAGGCCCGAGCCCACGCGCTTGACGTCGGTGGCGTTGCGCCCGCGCGCCCAGTCGGTGTCGCCGTCGGCGCGCACCTGGTCCAGCGGGATCTCGAGCAGCCGCACGTTGGCCTTCGCGGCGAACACCGCCTTGGCCTCGTCGGTGTATCCGGGAGCCATCAGCACTTCGACGAACTGCTTCGCCACCAGCCTGGCGGCCTCGCCGTCCAGCGGCCGGTTGAAGGCGATGATGCCGCCGAAGGCCGAGGTGGGGTCGGTCTTGAAGGCGCGCGAGTAGGCCTCGGCGCAGTCGGCGCCGAGCGCCACGCCGCAGGGGTTGGCGTGCTTGACGATGACGCAGGCGGGGGTGTCGAAGCTCTTGACGCACTCCCAGGCCGCGTCGCCGTCGGCGATGTTGTTGTAGGAGAGCTCCTTGCCCTGCAGCTGGCGCGCGGTGACCAGCGAGCCGGGGGCCGGGTACAGGTCTCGGTAGAAGGCGGCCTGCTGGTGCGGGTTCTCGCCGTAGCGCAGGTCCTGCAGCTTGACGAAGCGGCCGTTGGACTGCGCGGGGAAGAGTGCGCGCGAGCCGTCGGGCTGCAGCGCCGACAGGTAATCGCTGATCGCGGCGTCGTAGTTGGAGATGCGGTTGAAGGCGGCCACCGCGAGCGTGAAGCGCGTCGAATCCGACAGGCCGTCATCGCGCTTCAGTTCCTCGAGCACCGGGCCGTACTGGGCGGCGTCGGTGAGCACGCCGACGTCGCGCCAGTTCTTCGCGGCCGAGCGCACCATCGCGGGGCCGCCGATGTCGATGTTCTCGATCGCGTCCTCGAGGGTGCAGCCGGGCTTCGCCACGGTGGCCTCGAACGGGTAGAGGTTGACCACCAGCAGGTCGATCGTGCCGATGCCGTGCTGCTCGATCGCCTGCATGTGGGCGGGCAGGTCGCGCCGCGCGAGCAGCCCGCCGTGGATGGTCGGGTGCAGCGTCTTGACGCGGCCGTCGAGCATCTCGGGAAAGCCGGTGTGGTCGGAGACCTCGACCACTTTCACTCCGGCGTCGGCGAGCAGCTTCGCCGTGCCTCCGGTGGAGAGGATCTCCACCCCCAGCGCGGCCAGCGCGCTGCCGAGTTCGACGATGCCTGATTTGTCGGAGACGCTGATCAGCGCTCGCCTGACGCGGTGGGCCATGATGTTGTCCGTTCCCATTGTTGGTTGAGCGTTCGCCGCTGCGTCGTGCGCAGGGCCTGTTCGTGCCGCACCGGGGTCCGGAGCGGCCTGGACAGGGCCTACAGCATTCCGTGCGCCTGGAGCTTCTTGCGCAGCGTGTTCCGGTTGATGCCGAGCATCTCGCTGGCGCGCAGCTGGTTGCCCTGCGCCTGCTTCATGACCACCTCGAGCATGGGCCGCTCGACGGCGCGCATCACCATCTCGTAGATGCAGCTCGGCGGGGTTCCGTCGAGATCGCGGAAGTACTTCTCGAGGTTGCGCGTGACGGCTTCGTCGATCGTTTGCGGCTTGGTCATGCGACCAGTCTCCCGGAATGGATGCCGTCGTTGGCGGCTGTCGCTTCAGCGGGCCGAAAATTCGTTGCCAGCGCATCGTGCAGACGGTCGATCGAGGCCAACTGCAACTCCGGCGACTCGATCCGGTTGAACTCGGCGCGCAGCGCCTGCCAGGCAGGCAGCCCGGCGAGGTACCACCCCACGTGCTTGCGCGCGGTGCGCACGCCGGTGTGCTCGCCGTAGAACGCGTAGTGGTCGAGCAGATGCGCGCGCAGCAGCGCATGGATCTCGGCGAACGTGGGCTGAGCGAGGGTCTCGCCGGTGGCCAGGAAGTGGACGATTTCGCGGAAGATCCAGGGCCGCCCCATGGCGGCACGGCCGACCATCACGGCGTCGGCGCCGGTGTGGCGCAGCACGGCGGCGGCCTTTGCGGGGGAGTCGATGTCGCCGTTGGCAACCACGGGAACGCGTACCGCCGCCTTCACTGCCGCGATGGTGTCGTACTCGGCCGAGCCGGCGTAGCGTTCGGCCCGGGTGCGGCCATGGACGGTG
The DNA here is from genome assembly GCF_014202215.1 of Quisquiliibacterium transsilvanicum. GTDB lineage: Bacteria > Pseudomonadota > Gammaproteobacteria > Burkholderiales > Burkholderiaceae_E > Quisquiliibacterium > Quisquiliibacterium transsilvanicum. Next base: position 238,248 of record NZ_JACHGB010000004.1, read on the forward strand.
ATCATCGCCACGCCGGCGGCCTCCGCCAGGCGCGCCAGGCGGACCGCGTTGCGTTCGTCGGGGGAGGGCCCGGTGCGCATCTTCAGCGTGACCGGGACGTCGACCGCGCGGACCACCGCCTCGACGATGCCGATGGCGAGCGTCTCGTCGGCCATCAGCGCCGAGCCTGCGAAGCGGTTGCAGACCTTGCGCGCAGGGCAGCCCATGTTGATGTCGACGATCTGCGCGCCGCGGTCGACGTTGAAGCGCGCGGCATCGGCCATCATCCCCGGCTCGGCGCCGGCGATCTGCACTGCGCGGGGCTCGGTCTCGCCGCCGTGGTCGATGCGGCGGGCGGTCTTGACGCTGTCGCGCAGGCGCGGGTTCGACGCCACCATCTCGGAAACCGCGTGGCCCGCGCCCAGGGCCTTGCAGAGCTGGCGGAACGGCCGATCGGTGACACCAGCCATCGGCGCAACGAACACGTTATTGCGCAGAAGGTGGGGGCCGATGTTCATTTGCGCGGGCTCCTGGCTGAAGCGCGGCGCAGTCGCGACTGCGTCCAATGAAGAACGGCGCGACCGGGGCCGCGCCGAAGGGAAGCGAATTCTAGCGAAAAGTGCGCTGCACAGGAAATGGGCAGCGCAGCATCGGCCGCAGCCGTCAGCGATGACCGAACATCAGGCGCCGGGCGAGCGCCGAGCGCGCCGGCGGGGCGATGTCGAGCGCCGCGAGCGCGATCGACTGCAGCGGGCGCAGCGGCGCCACCGTGAAGATCCTCGCCAGGGCGTCGGTCATGCCGATGGTGCCGAGGCGGTCGGTGCGGCGCACCCGGGCGAAGCGCTGCAGCGCCGCGTCTGCAGAAACGCCCTCGGCTTGCGCCTCGCCAAGGCTGCGGGCGAGCTCGTAGGCGTCCCGCAGGCCGAGGTTCAGCCCCTGTCCCGCCACCGGGTGCAGCGCCTGCGCCGCATTGCCGATCCAGACCTCGCCGCCGCGCGCGACTTCGCGCCGGGTGCGGCGCACCATCGGCGCGACGAAGCAGGGCGAGGCGATGGCCAGCCGGCCCAGCGGCCAGCCGAAGGCCGCCTGCAGCTCGGCGGCCAGCGCCGCGGCATCGAGCCCAGCGCGGCGGCGGCTCTGCGCGGGGCTGGCGCACCAGACCAGCGAGTAGCGGCGCGGCTCGGGCAGCGGCAGCAGCGCCAGCGGGCCTTCGGGAGTGAAGCATTCCCAGGCCGTGGTGCCGTGCGCGTGCTCGGTCTCGACCTCGGCGAGCAGCGCCGCCTGGTCGAAGTCGAGCACCGATGCGTCCTCGCCGGCATCGCCCTCGGCATGGATGCACAGGCCTGCAGGGGGCGCTTCTCCGGCCGCCGGGCCGGGCGCATCGAGCAGCCCGGCCTTGCCGGCGGCCTCCCGCAGTGTCTCGAGCAGCGGCGCGTAGCGGACCACGTAGCCCAGTGCCGGCACCCCCAGCTGGGCGGCGGCGATCCGCGTGCGGCCGGCATGCCCGGTCACCGACACGTCGACCGTCGTGATCGGCGCTGCGGGGGGCGGACGCGCAATGCGCCGCAGCAGCTGCCAGGAACCCAGCGACAGCGCGAGCTGGCGCGCGGCCAGCGCGGCGGGCAGCGGCTCGGCGCGGCGTTCGAGGCGCAGCCGGCGGCGGTCGATTCCCTGGCGCAGCGCGAACAGCGCGAAGGCCAGCGCCACCGGGCCGCTGCCGGTCACCTGGACGACGGGGAGGGCGTCCGCCATGGCGGCCTCAGCCGCGCATCAGCGCTTCGATCTCGCCGGCCGCCTTGGGGACGCCGCCGGTCAGGATCTCGCATCCGCCTTCGGTGACGAGTGCGTCGTCCTCGATGCGGATGCCGATGTTGTGGAAGCCCGCGGGCAGGTCGTCGGCCGCCTGCACGTAGATGCCCGGCTCGATGGTCAGCACCATCCCGGGGCGCAGCACGCGCCAGGGCCGGGCGTCTCCCGCGCCGGATGCGCCCGGTTCGCGGTACTCGCCGCAGTCGTGCACGTCCATGCCGAGCCAGTGGCTGGTGCGGTGCATGTAGAAGCGCCTGAACGAGCCGCTCTCCAGGGCGCCGTCGACGCTGCCTGCGAGCAGGCCATGGTCGATCATTCCCTGGACCAGCACGCGCACCGCTGCTTCGTGCGGATCGTTGAAGCTGGAGCCCGGGCGGGTGCGTTCGATGGCGGCCGCCTGTGCGGCGAGGACCACGTCGTACAGCGCGCGCTGCTCTGCGCTGAAGTGGCCGCTGACCGGGAAGGTGCGGGTGATGTCCGAAGCGTAGCCGTCGAGTTCGCAGGCCGCATCGATCAGCAGCAGCTCGCCGTCGCGCAGCTGCGAACTGTTCTCGCGGTAGTGCAGCACGCAGGCGTTGCGGCCGCCGGCCACGATCGAACCGTAGGCAGGGAACTGCGCGCCGCGGCGCCTGAACTCGTAGAGCAGCTCGGCCTCGATCTCGTGCTCGTGCATTCCCGGCCGGGTGGCGCGCATCGCGCGCACGTGCGCCGCGGCGGAGATCTCGCCCGCGCGGCGCATCACCGCCGCCTCGTGCGCGTCCTTGACCAGGCGCATCTCGTCGAGGATGGCGTGCACGTCGATGGCCGCGGCGGGCGCGGCGATGCCGACGCGCGCCTGCGCGCGCACCGCGGCGAGCCATTGCCGCAGGCGTGCGTCCAGCGCGCCGTCCGCGCCCAGCGCGCAGAAGACCGCGGGCCGGTCGGCCAGCAGCGCCGGCATCTTCTCGTCGAGCGCAGTGAAGGGGTGGGCGTGGTCGAAGCCGAAGCGCTCGCGCGCCAGCTCAGGGCCGTGGCGCCAGCCGTCCCAGATCTCGCGCTCCACGTTCTTCTCGCGGCAGAACAGGATCGATTCGCTCGCATGCGCGTCCACCCGCATCACCAGCGCCGCCTCGGGCTCCTGGAAGCCGGTGAGGTAGTAGAAGTAGCTGTCCCAGCGGTACGGATAGTCGCTGTCCCGGTTGCGCATCACCTCGGGGGCGGTGAACACCACCGCGACGCCGCCGCCGAGCTCGCGCATGCGTGCGGCGAGCCGCTCGCGGCGGGCGGCGTGGATGTCATTGACCTGCATGGGGAATCTCCTGTGCGAGTTGCGCGTCGAGCTGCGCCAGCCGTTGCGGCGTGCCGACGTCGATCCAGCGTCCGGTGTGAAGTTCGGCGCCGGCCCGGCCGGCGGCGGCGGCGGCGCGCAGCAGCGGCGCCAGCGGCGCGCGCGCGCCGCGGCCGATGCCCGCGAACAGCGACGGCCGGTAGACGCCGATGCCGCTGAAGGTGAGCCGGGGGCCCGTCGCGCGGTCGAGCAGCCGGCCGTTGTCCAGCGCGAAGTCGCCGTGCGGATGCTGCGGCGGGTTGTCGACGAGCACGCACCAGGCATCCAGCGCGGCGGCCTCCATCTGCAGCGCGATGCTGCGGGCCCGGCCGGGGTCGAAGTCGCACCAGACGTCGCCGTTGATGACGAGGAAGGGCGCCTGCCCGAGCAGCGGCAGCGCGTTGGCGATGCCGCCCGCGGTCTCGAGCGCCTGTCCCTCGGGGGACCAGGCGATCGACAGGCCCCACTGCGCGCCGTCGCCGAGCGCGGCTTCGAGCTGCGCGCCGAGGTGCGCATGGTTGATCGCCACCTCGCGGAACCCGGCCCGCGCCAGCCGCTCCAGGTGCCAGACGATCAGCGGCTTGCCGCCGGCCGGCAGCAGTGGCTTGGGGCAGCGGTCGGTCAGCGGCCGCATCCGCTCGCCGCGGCCCGCTGCGAGGATCATCGCGCGCATCGTGGGACGGGCCTCAGAAGGTGTAGCCGATCGTGGCCTCGCGGCCCTCGATCCGGTCGATCAGCCTGGCCAGCGGCGTCAGCGCGGTGTAACGGGACGCGGTGCGCACCACATAGGCCAGCACCCGCGGCAGGTCGGCCAGGTAGCGGTCCTTGCCGTCGCGATGCCACAGCCGGGCGAAGATGCCGAGCACCTTCAGGTGGCGCTGCAGGCCCATCCATTCGAAGTCGCGGTAGAACTCGCCGAAGTCGGCGGCCACCGGCAGCGAGGCCTTGCGCGCGCGCTCCCAGTGCCGGATCGCCCAGTCGATCTCGCGCTCCTCGGGCCAGCTCAGATAGGCGTCGCGCAGCAGCGAGGCCAGGTCGTAGGTGACCGGGCCGTAGACCGCGTCCTGAAAGTCGAGCACGCCCGGGCCGGTGCTGTCGTCGAGCCGCATCAGGTTGCGGCTGTGGTAGTCGCGGTGGACGAACACCCGCGGCTGGGCGAGGCTGCTGGCGAGCAGCAGCTCGAAGGTGCGCTGCAGCGCGTTGCGGTCGTCGTCGGTGAGCTGGGCCTGCTTGTGGCGGGCCAGGTACCAGTCGGGGTAGAGCGTCAGTTCCCGCAGCAGCAGTTCGCGGTCGTAGTCGGGCAGCGCCGATGGCCGGCTTGCCGCCTGCAGCGACACCAGCGCGCGGCTCGCGTCCGCATGCAGGGCGTCGGCGTTGGTTTCGTCGATGACGTCCAGGTAGGTCTCGTTGCCGAAGTCGGTCAGCAGCAGGAAGCCCGCGTCGAGATTGGCCTCGAGCACCTCCGGCACCCGCACGCCGGCCTCCCCGAACAGCCGCGCCACCGCGACGAATGGGCGGCAATCCTCCATCGGAGGCGGCGCGTCCATCGCGATCAGCGAGTGGTGGGACGGGTGACCGGAGTCGATCCGGAAATAACGCCGGAAGCTCGCGTCGTTCGACGCGGGACGGATCGAACCGGTCGACAGCGCCCATTCCGGCGACAATGCGGCCAGCCAGCCAAGCAGCTGTTCCAGCCTGGCGTCGGCGCCTGGGGCTGCGGGGGAGACGGTCATCGTGGTCATGCTCGGACGGAAGGGATCGGGGATCGCGGGCATCGGGGCCGGACGGACGGGTTCGTATAATAGAAGATCAAACGCGATGGCTTCCTTTCCCTTCCGGTATTCCGCACTGCTGACGCTTGCCTGGTGCGCCTCGGCGCAGGCCGCTGGCGAGCAGGGCATGGCGCTTCGGCTCGAGACGCAGCTCAACGAGGCCGGCGCCGCGCAGAGCGAAGGCCGGCCGGTCTACGGCCGGGCTGATTCGCTCAGTGGCCGGCCCGGGCGCGATTTCACCCTCGAGGGCGACGCTGAACTGCGACGTGCCGGAACCGTGGTGCGCGGCAATCGCATCACCTGGTACCCCGAGGACGAGGAGGTGCTGGCGGTGGGCGCGGTGCGCGTGGTGCGCCAGGGAAGCGTGATCACCGGCCCCGAGCTTCGGCTCAAGCTCGACAGCACCGAGGGTTTCTTCACCTCGCCGAGCTACGAGCTGCCGCTTTACAACGGCCGCGGCCAAGCCGAGCGCATCGATTTCCTCGGCCCGGACCGCATCGGCCTGCGCAACGCCACCTACACCACCTGCCGGCCCGAGGACCCTGACTGGGTTCTCAGCGCTGAAGAAATGGTGATCGACACCGAGGAAGAATCGGGCAAGGGACGCTGGGCCGGGCTCAGCGTGGGCGGGCGCAAGGTGCTGTCGGCGCCCTGGTTCGCCTTCCCGCTCGGCGACCGGCGCCGCAGCGGCTTCCTGACCCCGGGCTTCGCGATGACCTCGCGCACCGGCCCGGAGTTTGTCGTCCCCTACTACTGGAACATCGCGCCGAACCGCGACCTCACCTTGCACCCCAGGGTGATGGTGCGCCGCGGGCTGCAACTGGGTGGCCAGTACCGCTACCTGGAGCACAACTACCAGGGCGATCTCAAGGTCGAGTACACGCCGGACGATTCGCTCACCGGCAACAGCCGCTACCTGTACAGCTACCAGCACTCCTTCGCCGATCTCGCCGGCTGGGGCGGCTGGGTCGACCTGCGCGGCGTCTCCGACGACAACTACTTCGTCGACTATTCGCGCTCGATCCTCTCGAGCTCGGAGCGGGTGCTGCCGCGCGACGTGGTCGCGACGCGGCGCATGGGCGATTGGACCCTGCTGGCGCGCGCGACCCGCTACCAGAGCATTCTGGACGCCCGGCGCGCGCCGCCCTACGAGCGGGTGCCGCAGTTCAACGCGACCTGGGCCAAGCGCGACGTCGCCGGCTTCGACGTGGACGCGATGTTCGACGCGACCTGGTTCCAGCGCCCGCTGCAGGGCTCGCCGGAAGGCCTGCGGATGGTCGCCTTCCCGCAGGTGAGCTACCCGATCGTGCGCCCGGGCTGGTTCGTCGTGCCCAAGCTGGGCTTGCACATGTCGAGCTACCGTCTCGACGGCGGGTCTCCGCTCACCGAGACCTCGCTGCACCGTTCGGTGCCGGTCTTTTCGCTCGATGCCGGCCTCGTCTTCGAGCGGCCGACCAGTTTCTTCGGCCGCGATCTCACCCAGACGCTGGAGCCGCGCGTGTTCTATGCGCGCGCGCCCTACCGCGACCAGTCCGCCTTCCCGGTGTTCGACACCGGCGTCGCCGATTTCGGCTTTCCGCAGCTGTTCTCCGAGAACAGCTTCGTCGGTCACGACCGGATCGCCGACGCCAACCAGCTCACCACCGCGGTCGTCTCGCGCCTGATCGAGCCGGCCACCGGGGCCGAATCGCTCAGGTTCGCCTTCGGCCAGCGGATGTACTTCTCCGACCAGCGCGTGTCGATCCCCGGCGTGGCGGCGCGCAACGACAAGCGCTCCGACCTGCTGTTCGCGGCCACTGCCGGACTGGGCCGTGGCATGAGCGTGGACGCCGGTCTCCAGTACAGCGTGCGCGACTCCGAGGTGCCGCGCTTGAACCTGCTCTGGCGCTACCTGCCGGGCGACGGCAGGATCCTCAACGCGGGCGTGCGCTACCTGCGCGATGAGCTCGGCCAGATCGACACCTCCTGGCGCTGGCCGGTGGCGCCGCGCTGGACGGTGATGGGCCGGGTCAACTACTCCTGGCTCAAGCAGCGCGTCGACCCCGCATCGGGCCTGCTGGTCGATGCCAAGCCGGGGATCATCGAGGGCGTGCTCGGCTTCGAGTACCTGGTCGACTGCTGGACGCTGAGGTTCGTCACCCAGCGCTTCGTCACCGCAGAGGGACGCAACACCTCGGCCTTCTTCCTGCAGTTCGAACTGGCCGGGCTCGCCAGGCTGGGCTCGGACCCGTTTGATATATTGCGCCGGAACATCCCCGGCTACCGGCTGCCGAACGACCGTCCGGCCCTGCCCTCCCGCTTCTTCGGATACGAATGAACCTTTCCCTTCGACCGGTCGTGTTCCTCGCCTGCCTGTTCTGGGCGGCGCTGGCGGGTGCCCAGTCGGGCGCCGCGCCGCGCCCGCTCGACCGGGTGGTTGCGGTCGTCAACAGCGACGTGGTCACGGCCAGCGAACTCGCTTCCCGGGTCCGCAGCGTGGAGCGCCAGCTGCGCCGGCAGCGCATCCAGGCGCCGCCGGCCGACGTGCTCGAGAAGCAGGTTCTGGAGCGCCTGGTGATGGACCGGGCGCTGGCGCAGATGGCCCGCGAGCAGGGGCTTCGCGTCGACGACGCGCAGCTCGAGCGCGCGGTTGCGGGCATCGCCACCGAAAACGGCCTGAGCGCGGCGCAGCTGCGGGCCCAGATCGAGGCCGACGGGGTCAGCTTCCTGCGGTTCAGGGAGGACCTGCGCGACGAACTGCTGGTCGCACGGCTGCGCGAGCGTGAGGTCGACGCGCGGATCCAGATCAGCGAGGCGGACATCGATGCCTTCCTCGCCGAGCAGCGTGACGTCAGCGGCGCGCAGCCCGAATACGAACTCGCCCAGGTGCTGCTACGCGTGCCAGAGGGCGCCTCGGCAGAGGACATCGAGCGCCAGCGGCTGCGCGGCGAGGAGGTCATCCGGCAGGCGCGCGCGGGCGGGGATTTCGCGCGGCTCGCCGCGGCATTCTCCGACGCCCCCGATGCGATGAGCGGCGGCGCACTCGGGACGCGCACCGCCGACCGTCTCCCCGAGATTTTCGCCAAGGCGGCCGGGTCGATGCAGCCCGGCGAGGTCTCCGCGCTGCTGCGCAGCCCCAACGGCTTCCACGTGCTGAAGCTGATCGCCAGGCGCGACGCCGGGGCGGCGAAGCTCGAAGGCGGCCCGGTCACGCAGACGCGGGCCAGGCACATCCTGATCCGTCCGTCCGAGCTGGTCTCCGAGCCGGAGGTGCTGCGCCGCCTTGCCGAGATCCGCAGCCGCCTGCAGGCGGGCGGCGCCGAATTCGCCGAGCTGGCGCGCCAGTATTCGGTGGACGGAAGCGCCGGCCGGGGTGGCGATCTCGGCTGGATCTATCCTGGCGACACCGTGCCGGATTTCGAGCGGGCGATGAACGCGCTGCAGCCCGGCCAGCTCAGCGAGCCGGTGCGCACCGAGTTCGGCTACCACCTGATCGAGGTGCTCGAACGCCGCACCGACGCCGCCTCGCCCGAGCGGGTGCGGGCGCTGGCACGGCAGGCGCTGCGCGAACGGCGCATCGAGGAGACGCTGCAGGACTGGCTGCGCCAGGTGCGCGACCGCACCTACGTCGAATACCGCGATCGCTGACCGCTCCGTGGCTCACGTCGCGCGCAAGCGGTTCGGCCAGCATTTCCTGTGCGATCGCTCGGTGATCGAGGCGATTGCGTCCGCGATCGACCCGAAGCCAGGCGAGCTGCTGGTCGAGATCGGGCCGGGGCTGGCGGCGCTGACGGACGCGCTGCTCCGGCGCGTGCCGACGCTGACCGCGATCGAGATCGATCGCGATCTCGCCGCCCGTCTGCGCAGGCGCTACGGCGACCGGCTCGAGCTGATCGAGGCCGACGTGCTGGCGGTGGACCTGCGGGCGCTTGCGGCGCAGCGGCGGATGCGCCTGGTCGGCAACCTTCCCTACAACATCTCCAGCCCCTTGCTGGTGCGGCTGCTCGACTTCCGCGACTGCGTGGCGGACCAGCACTTCATGCTGCAGAAGGAAGTCGTCGACCGGATCGTCTCCGCCCACGGCTGTGCCGCCTACGGCCGGCTGGGGGTGCTGCTGCAGGCCTACTACGAGGTTGAGGCGCTCTTCGACGTGCCACCCGAGGCCTTCGACCCGCCGCCGCGCGTCGATTCGGCGGTGGTTCGGATGCTGCCCAGGCAGCAGCCGCCGGAACTGGAGCCGCCCGTGCTCTCGGAACTTCTGGCGGCGGCGTTCGGAAAGCGGCGCAAGATGCTGCGGGGCACGCTGCTGCCCTGGCTGGCGGCGCGCGGCGTGGACGCGCAGACGCTGATCGAGCCCACCGCGCGCGCGGAGGACGTCCCGGTGGAGGTCTACGTGGAACTGGCCTCGCGGCTGCGCAGCCAGCGCCTCGCGCGCTCGTAGTCCGGGTAGAGTTCCCCGACGGCGCGCCAGAATCGCGGACCGTGGTTCATCTCGCGCAGGTGCGCGAGCTCATGGCAGATCACGTAGTCGACGATGTGCGGCGGGAAGTGCACCAGCCGCCAGTTGAGCCTGATCGAACCGTTGGCGCTGCAACTGCCCCAGCGGGTCCGCGCGGACGACAGCGCCCAGCTCCGCGGAGCGATGCCGAAGCCGGCCTCGTAGTGCGCCAGGCGCAGCGCGAACAGCGTCCGCGCCTCGGATTTCAGCCAGCCCTGCGCGCGCTCGCGGACCTCCTCGGTCGGCGCCTCCGCAGACAGCGCGATGCGCAGCTCGCGCCCTTCGCGCCGCGGCGGCGCCCGCCGGCCGTGGTCTACGCGGATGAGAAGGTCTTCACCCAGGTAAGGTAGCGACCCGCCATGCTCCCAGCGGACTGCCCGGCGCTCGGCGTGCGCCGCCCGCTCCCGCCATTCATCGAGCTTGCGCAGGAGCCAATCGGCGCGTTCGCCGAGTGCCGCGTCGATGCGGGCCTCCGGTACGTTGCGCGGCGCGGTCACGGTGAGTCCGCGCCGATCGATGGTGAAGCCGATGGTGCGGCGATCGGAGCGGCACAGCTGGTATTCGACGAAGATGCCGTCGAGCCGCATCAGGCGGTGGCCGGCGCGCTGCACCATCGGGGCGGCGGGAGGCGCGCCGACCAGCGGCAGCGACAGCTGGCGCGCCGCATCCGCGAGCCTGTTCGCGAGCTTGCCGAGGCGCTTCATGCGAGTCGGTCCGGGCCGCGGCCGCCGGGCGCCGGTGCGGCCGCATACGCATGCGGGCTGATGCGGCGCATCTCGGCCTCGATCCAGTCCTCGACCTCGCGGTTGAGCTGCTCCGGCGACCTCCCCTCCGGCGCGATCGGCGGCCCGATCGAGACGGTGATCAGGCCCGGGCGCTTGAGGAAGGCCTTGCGTGGCCAGCACTCGCCGGAATTCACCGCCACCGGGATCACCAGCGCCCCGGTGCGGACGGCGAACCGGGGCCCGCCGGTCTTGTAGCGCCCCTGGCCGCCGACGCGCGTGCGGGTGCCCTCCGGGAACATGATCAGCCAGCGGCCCTCGGCGAGCTTGCGCGCGCCCTGGCGGACCACCTGCTCGAAGGCGTCGATGCCACGACTGCGGTCGATGTGGATCATGTCGAGCAGCCAGATTCCCCAGCCGAAGAACGGAATGAACAGGAGCTCCCGCTTGAACACGTAGCAGAGCTCGCGCGGCATGTAGGTCGGGTAGAACAGCGTCTCCCAGCTCGACTGGTGCTTGGAGAGGACGATGGCGGGGGCGTCGGGGAGGTTCTCCGCGCCGATCACCTGGTGACGGATGCCCAGGATCGTCCGGGCGCCCCAGATCACCATGCGCGGCCAGCGAATCGTGAACCGGTAGCGGGCATGCAGCGGCAGCGGCGCGCACAGCAGGCAGCCGATCGCCACCGGGATCACGGTGCTCAGCTGGAAGACCAGGAAGGCGACCGAGCGCAGCGCGAGCACCGCGGAGGAGGGGGTGTTGCGGGTCATTGACGTCGGCAGGGCTGGCGCCAGCCGCGCCGGCGGTTGCAGCGGCTCACGGCGCGAGTTCGGCGGCCACCGCCGCGAGGTCGACGCGAACCAGGGTTTCGGGGGGCAGGCCGCCCTTGCGCATGGTGTCCCGGCCCTTGCCGGTCAGCACCAGCACCGGCCGGCATCCGACCGCAGCTGCGGCTTCCAGGTCGCGCTGCGAGTCGCCGACCATCGTCACCTTGCGCGCCTCGGCGCCGTACCTGCGCAGGATCTCCTCGAGCATTCCCGGCTTCGGCTTGCGGCAACCGCACTGGTCGTCGGCCGCGTGCGGACAGAAGAACACCGATTCGATGCGTCCGCCGGCGGCCGCGGCCGCCTGGTGCATCTTCGCGTGGATCGCAGCCAGGGTGGCGAGGTCGAACAGGCCCCGCGCCACCCCCGACTGGTTGGTGGCGACCGCCACGCGGTAGCCGGCCTTGGTCAGGCGCGCGATCGCCTCCAGGCTGCCCTCGAGCGGGCGCCACTCCTCGGGCGACTTGATGTAGGCGTCGCTGTCGTGGTTGATGACCCCGTCGCGGTCGAGGATGATCAGCTTCACGCGTTCGAGAGCTTCGAGATGTCGGCGACACGGTTCATGATGTGGTGCAGCCGGGCCAGCAGCGCGAGCCGGTTGGCGCGCACCGCGGGGTCCTCGGCCATCACCATCACGGCGTCGAAGAAGGCGTCGACCGCGCTGCGCGCCCGGGCCACCGCCGCCAGCGCGCCGGTGTAGTCGCCAGCGGCGATCCGGCCATCCACGTCCGGCGCGATCGCGGCCACTTCCTCGTGCAGCGCCTTCTCGGCGGTTTCCGACAGCAGCGCGGGCTGGATTTCGCCGCCGGCGACGTTGCCGGCCTTCTTCAGGATGTTTCCGATCCGCTTGTTGGCTGCCGCGAGCGCGGCGGACTCCGGCAGCGCCGAGAAGGCCCGCACCGCCTCGAGGCGCGCCGGCACCTGGGCGAGGTCGGCGGGGCGCTGGTCCACCACCGCCGCCACCTCCTGGGCGGTGTAGCCGCGTTCGCGCAGGTAGCCGGCGAGGCGCTCGAACACGAAGGTCTCGAGCTCGGCGCGCGCATTGCCGACGCGATCTCCGAAAGCCTCGAAGGCCCGGTCGACCAGCCAGGGCAGCGACAGCGCAAGCTGCTTCTCGATCAGCAGGCGGATCACGCCGAGCGCGTGGCGGCGCAGCGCGAAGGGGTCGCGGTCGCCGCTGGGCTGCTGGCCGATGCCGAACAGCCCTGCCAGGGTCTCGAGCTTGTCGGCCAGCGCCAGCACCGTGCCGGTCTCAGAGGCGGGAAGATCGTCGCCGGCGAAGCGCGGACGGTAGTGCTCGAGGATGGCGTCGGCGACCGGCCCGGGCTCGCCATCATGGCGCGCATAGTAGGCGCCCATGATGCCCTGCAGCTCCGGGAACTCGCCGACCATTCCGGTCAGCAGGTCGGTCTTGGCGAGCAGGGCGGCCCGGTCGGCATGGGCGTCGTTGGCGCCCAGCGATTCCGCGATGGCGCGGGCGATCGTGCGCACGCGTTGCACCCGCTCGGCCTGCGTGCCCAGTCTGGCGTGGTAGACCACGGCGGCGAGCCGCGGCACGCGGTCCGCCAGCGGAGTCTTCTTGTCCTGCTCGAAGAAGAAACGCGCGTCGGCCAGGCGAGGGCGCACCACCCGCTGGTTGCCGTCGACGATGAAGCGCGGGTCCTCGACGTCCATGTTCGAGACGATCAGGAAGCTGGGCAGCAGCCGCCCGCTGGCGTCGAACAGCGGGAAGTACTTCTGGTTGGTGCGCATCGTCAGGATCAGGCATTCCTGCGGCACCTGGAGGAACTCGCGCTCGAACTCGCCAGCATAGACCGCCGGCCATTCGACCAGCGCGCAGACCTCGTCAAGCAGCGGTGCCACCGAAGCCTCGTCGCCCAGCGAGGCGCCGAGCGCCGCGGCGCGCTCGCGCAGCATGGCCTCGATGCGCGCGCGCCGGGTGTCGAAGTCGGGCATCACCCGGCCCTCGCGCTCCAGCTGATGCACGTAGCCCTGGGCGTCGGCAAGCTCGATCGAGGCCGCGCCCTGGAAGCGGTGCCCGGCGGTGATCCGGCCGGCCTGCAGGCCCAGCGCGGACGCGGGCAGGACGTCCGCGCCATGCAGGGCCACCAGGCGGTGCGCCGGGCGCACGAAGCTCACGCTGGTGCGGCCGTCGGCCAGCTGGTACTCCATCACCTTGGGGATCGGCAGCCTGGTGATCGCCTGCGCGATCACCGCGTCGATCGCGCCTGCCAGGCTCTCGCCGGGCAGGGTGCTGCGGAACCAGAAGCACTCCTGCTTGCCGTCGGAGGCCTGCGTCAGGCGGTCGATCGAGGCGCCCTGCTTCTCCGCCCATTTCAGCAGCGCCTGCGTGGGCTTGCCCTCGGCGTTCAGGCCCACCTTCAGCGACGGTCCCTTCAGCTCGACGCTGCGCTCGGGCGCCTGCGACAGCACCGCATCGACGCGCACCGCGAGCCGGCGCGGCGTGCAGAAGGTGCGATGGCCGACGTCGGCAGCGGCCAGCCCGCGCGTGCGCAAGCCATCGACCACGCTTGCGGCAAAGGATTCGCCAAGGCGCTTCAGGGCCTTCGGGGGCAGTTCTTCGGTCAGCAGTTCGACCAGCAGCGGTTTCGCACTCATGGTCAGGCCGCCTTCGCGTCGTTGCCCGCGCGGGCCAGCATCGGGAAGCCGAGCCGCTCGCGGGCGTCATGGTAGGCCTGCGCCACCTGCCGTGCGAGGTTGCGCACGCGTCCGATGTAGGCAGCGCGCTCGGTGACCGAGATGGCGCCGCGCGCGTCGAGCAGGTTGAAGGTGTGCGAGCACTTCATGACCATCTCGTAGGCAGGCAGGGCCAGCTGCGCGCCGATCAGACGTTTGGCCTCGGCCTCGTAATCGTCGAAGTGTCGGAACAGCATTTCGGCGTTGGAGTGCTCGAAGTTGTAGGTGGATTGCTCCACCTCGTTCTGGTGGAAGACGTCGCGATAGGTGACGCCGTCGGTCCAGACCAGGTCGTAGACGCTCTCGACGCCCTGCAGGTACATTGCCAGGCGTTCGAGGCCGTAGGTGATCTCGCCGGTGATCGGCTGGCACTTCAGCGAGCCGACCTCCTGGAAGTAGGTGAACTGCGTCACCTCCATGCCGTTGAGCCAGACCTCCCAGCCCAGGCCCCAGGCGCCCAGCGTGGGCGACTCCCAGTCGTCTTCGACGAAGCGCACGTCGTTGGCCTGCAGGTCGACGCCGATCGCCTTAAGCGAGCCCAGGTACAGCTCGAGGATGTCCGGCGGCGAGGGCTTGAGCACCACCTGGTACTGGTAGTAGTGCTGCAGGCGGTTCGGGTTCTCGCCGTAGCGGCCGTCCTTGGGCCGGCGCGACGGCTGGACGTAGGCGGCGCGCCAGGGCTCGGGGCCGATGGCGCGCAGGAAGGTGGCGGTGTGGAAGGTGCCCGCGCCGACTTCCATGTCGTAGGGCTGCAGCAGCGCGCAGCCCTGACGATCCCAGTAGTCCTGCAGGCGGAGAATGATTTGCTGAAAGCTGAGCATCGGAGGGCGATCCTGCCGGTGGGAGCAAACCCCGGATTCTATCGCCTGGCAGGCCATGCCCGTCCGGCGGGCCGTGACAGGATGAGCAGCAGCAGGAAGAGCCCGGCGGGCAGCAGGTTGCCGGCGCGCACGTAGGGAGTGAGCCCGGCCGTGCCCTGCACCTTCACGTCGAGCGTGTCGCGGCGGTGGTGGGGCAGTTCGGCGAGCACCCGTCCCCGATGGTCGATCGAGGCGGTGACGCCGGTGTTGGTCGCGCGCAGCATCGGCCGGCCGGTCTCGAGCGTGCGCATCCGCGCGATCGTGAGGTGCTGCGGCAGGGCGCGCGACTGGCCGAACCACGCGATGTTGCTGACGTTGACGAGCACGCTGGCGCCGCCGTCGCGGATCGCGCCAAGCAGCTCCTCGCCGAACAGATCCTCGTAGCAGATGTTGAAGGCGAAGCGCTGGCCGGCGATCTCGAACGGCGCCTGCCCGCGCGCGCCGCGCCCGAACTCGCCGAGCGGGATGTGCATCATCTCGACGAACCACGCGAACCCGCTCGGAATGAACTCGCCGAACGGCACCAGGTGGCGCTTGTCATAGCGCTGGGCAAGCACCCCCTCGCGAAGCAGCGCGACGCTGTTGGTGTAATGCCCGGTCTGGCCGGGGACGGCCGAGTGCAGCGGCATCCCGATCGCCACTGCCGCGCCGGCGCGCTGTGCGTGCGCCGCGATCCGCTGCGCGAGATCGGGAGGGGTCGCGCTCCAGGGGACCGTCCACGCGGTCTCGGGCAGCACCACCAGCTGCGCGTCGGCGGACTCGATCATCGCCGTGTAGTCGTTCATCGCGTCCAGCGCGCGCTGGCGGTCGAACTTCAGTTGCTGGGGCACGTTGCCCTGCGCGAGCCGCACGCTGACCGGAGCGCCGCTGGGCGCGGTGGGTTCCCAGGCGCCCAGCAGTGCGCCCGCCACCGGCAGCAGCACCGCCAGGGCGAGCGGCCGGCGTGCGCGCTCGCGCTGGCCGCGCAGCAGCGCAGGCAGCCCCAGCCCAAGCAGCGCCGCCAGCAGCGCCGCGAGGGCGGCGATGCCGTGCGCGCCGACCAGCGGCGCGAACCCGGACAGGGGGCCGTCGACGTGCGCATAGCCGATCGCCAGCCAGGGAAAGCCGGTGAACAGCCAGCCCCGCAGCAGTTCCGATGCGCCCCAGCAGGCAGCGAAGGCGAGCGCCACCGGCAGCCCGTCGCTGCCGGCCGCGGGGCGCGCGAGCCGGCGCGCCGCGAGCACGGCCGCCAGCGGGAACAGCGACAGGTACAGCGAGAAGAGCAGCACCGCCGCCGCCGCCAGCAGCGAAGGCATGCCGCCGTAGACGTGCATGCTGGTGTGCAGCCAGCCGACCCCGCTGGCGAACCAGCCGATGCCAAAGGCGGCGAGCGGCGCCAGCAGGCGGCGCGCAGGGCCCGGGTCGGCGACGCGCAGCAGCGCGAACAGCATCGCAAGCGTCGCGGTCTGCAGCCACCAGGCGTCGAGAGGAGGGGAGAAGGCCGCGGCGTGCGCGACGCCCAGGACGGCCGCCGCGAACGTTGTCCGGAGCCCGCGCGGTTCAGTGCGCAGGCGCCTGCGCGTCATCTTGGCGGACGGAATCTGGCGCGCGCTCCGCCATCAGGAGCAGCACCTGGCGGGCATCGGCCCGCAGCACTTCGAAGCGGAAACCTTCCAGCACCACGTGGTCGCCGCGCCTGGGCACGCGCCCGAAGTGCTCGGTGACCAGCCCGCCGATGGTGTCGAAGTCTTGGTCAGGAAGCTGGCTTCCCATCACCCGGTTGACCTGCTCGATCTCGGCGATGCCGCGAATCCGATAACGCGGACCGGTGGCTCCGGGTTCAACGGGGAGGACGTGGTCGCTCTCCTCGTCGAAGTCGAACTCGTCCTCGATGTCGCCGACGATCTGCTCGAGGACGTCCTCGATCGTGATCAGGCCGGCGACGCCGCCGTACTCGTCGACGACGATCGCAACGTGGTTGTGGTTGGCGCGGAAGTCGCGCAGCAGCACGTTCAGGCGCTTCGACTCGGGGATGAACACGGCCGGTCGCAGCAGGTCGCGCAATTCAGGAGGGTCGTCAGCGAAGATCCTGAGCAGGTCCTTCGCGTGCAGGATGCCGATCACGTTGTCGCGTTCTCCCTCGACCACAGGGAAACGGGAATGCGCGGTGGCGATCACGCGCGGCAGGAATTCGGCGGGGCTCTGCACGACGTCGATGACGTCCATCTGGGCGCGCGGCACCATGATGTCGCGGGCGGCGAGTTCGGACACCTGGAACACGCCCTCGATCATCGAGAGGGCGTCGGCGTCGAGCAGGTCGCGGTCGTGCGCCGCGCGCAGCAGGCTCAGCAGTTGTTCCCGGTCTTCGGGGGCGCGCAGCAGCAGCGCCGATAGGCGTTCGAGCAGGGAGCGCTTTGGCTCGCTGCCCGAAGGAGGCTCGGACATCGATATCTGGCATGAGTTCCGGTCGGCCGAGGATAACCGAACTCGCCGACCGGACCAAACGGGCTCAGTGCGCGCCGTCCCGCTCCGCCGCGTAGGGATCGGGGACGCGCAAGCGCCGCAGCAGGGCAGCTTCGAGGCGCTCCATGGCTTGCGCCTCGTTCTCGTCCTCGTGATCGAAGCCCTGCGCGTGCAGCACGCCGTGGATCACCAGGTGGGCGAGGTGATGGTCCAGCGGCTTGTCCTGCGCACGCGCCTCGGCGCGGATCACCGGCATGCAGAGGACGATGTCTGCCTCCACTGGCGGGCTGGGCGGCGCGGTCGTGCGCCTGCGCGTCGACGAGGGCCCTGCCGGCGGCGCCGGCAGGGGATCGTAGGCGAAGGTCAGCACGTTGGTGGCGTAGTCCCGGCCCCGGTGCTCGCGGTTCAGCGTACGGCCCTCACGGGTGCCGACGAAACGCAGCGTGATGCGAGCGTCGCCCTGCAAGGCAGCGAGCACCCAGCGGCGCAGCCGGGGGCGGGTGACCGGAACCGCAGCGATTCCGCTGCCCGTCTGCACCGACAGCGCGAGCGCAGGTGGCGTCGGCTCAGGACCTGGCGGCGTCGCTTTCATAGGCGTCCACGATCCTTGCCACCAGCGGGTGCCGGACCACGTCGGAGCTGTCGAACTCGCTGAAGGCGATGCCGCGCACATCGCGCAGGATGCGGCGCGCCTCGTTCAGGCCCGACAGATGGCCGCGCGGCAGGTCGACCTGGGTGGTGTCGCCGGTGATCACCGCGCGCGATCCGAAGCCCATCCGGGTGAGGAACATCTTCATCTGCTCGGGAGTGGTGTTCTGCGCTTCGTCGAGGATGATGAAGGAATGGTTGAGCGTGCGTCCGCGCATGTAGGCCAGCGGCGCGATCTCGATCGACTGCTTCTCGAACATCCGAGCGGTGCGCTCGAAGCCCATCAGGTCGTAGAGCGCGTCATAAAGCGGGCGCAGGTAGGGATCGACCTTCTGCGCCAGGTCGCCCGGCAGGAAGCCCAGGCGCTCGCCGGCTTCGACGGCCGGGCGCGTCAGCACGATCCGCTTGACCGAGTCCCGTTCCAGTGCGTCCACCGCGCATGCGACCGCCAGGTAGGTCTTGCCGGTGCCCGCCGGGCCGGTGCCGAAGGTGACGTCGTGCGAGAGGATGTTGCGCAGGTATTCGCGCTGCCTCGGCGTGCGGCCCTGGAGATCGGTGCGGCGCGTGTGCAGCACCGGGGAGTCGTCGGGGCCGGCTGCGACTGCCCGCTCGCGCACCGCGCCGGACTTGAGCTCGACCAGCCCGAGCTGGATCTCGTCCAGCGAGAGCGTGTGCACGGCGAGCCCCGCAAAATGCTTCAGCGCGGCGACCGCGTTGCGCGACGCGATCGGCGGTCCCTCGACCGTGAAGCTCGAGCCCCGCCGGGAGATCTGGACGTCGAAGGCTTCCTCGAGCTGGCGCAGGTTCTGGTCGAGCGCGCCGCAGAGGTTGGCCAGGCGGTTGTTGTCGGCGGGGTCGGGTGTGAATTCGAGGGGACGGGACATCGGGCGTTCGGCACCTTTCGCCGGCGGCGACCGGTCAGCGTTTCTGGAGGACTCCAACGCCCGAGATTGTACGGCCAGGCGTCGAAGGATCGACGATGGCGTAGCCGAGGCCCAGGCGGGCGGCCTCGGGTCCGTAGAACGCACCGTCGACCCGCACCGCGCAACCGGCCCGTCCGCAGTCGAACGCGGCATTGCCCGCGTTGGGCTGGGTGACGAGGCTGCCGGAGAAGGTGCTGCCGCCCTGCATCGTCAGCTCGGACGATTTCGGGTTGCCAAGGCCGCCGTTGGTGGAGATGTTGAACTGGCCGTTGCCCATCTTCACGCTGCCTTGCAGCCCGATTCGTGCGGCCTCGCCCGAAGAGAACTGCGCTACCGCGCTCATCTTGAAACTGCCGGGGGCCAGGGATCCGTCGCTCGCAGTCGGGCTCGTCGCGCCCAGGAGTTCGTATCGGAAGCTGCCGCTGGTGGGCATGGTGACCGTGGGCACGCCGACCAGGTAGTGGATCGACTGGTTTGCACCGAGGGCGATGCGCGCGCCGATTCCCAGCACCCGCACATCCGCGCTTCCGTTGGTCCAGCGGCCCCAGCTCGCATAGGGATCGCTGCCGCTGTCGGCGTGTGCCGCAGTGCCGCGCGAGAGACAGGCGAGCTGCGGACACAGACCGACGGATTCCAGCCGCAGCTGGGAATCGAGCTCGACGCGTCCGTCGGGCGAGGCGAACTGCAGGGAGCCGAAGATCGGGATCTGTCGGAGGTCGAGCCGCAGGCTGCCGGTTGAGGCCAGGCCAGTTGCGAGAGGGAGTTCCGCGGGCGGGGAGCTGCCACCGGTCGAACCGCCACCCGTGGAGCCGCCGCCGGTCGAACCGCCGCCCGTGGAGCCACCGCCCGTGGAGCCGCCGCCCGTGGAGCCGCCGCCCGTGGAGCCGCCGCCCGTGGAGCCGCCGCCCGTGGAGCCGCCACCCGTGGAACCGCCACCAGTCGAGTCGCCGCCGGCCGTACCGCCGCCCGTGGAGCCGCCGCCCGTGGAGCCGCCACCCGTGGAGCCGCCACCCGTGGAGCCGCCACCCGTGGAGCCGCCACCCGTGGAACCACCACCCGTGGAACCGCCACCCGTGGAACCGCCACCCGTGGAACCACCACCAGTCGAGCCACCACCAGTCGAGCCACCACCCGTGGAACCGCCACCCGTCGAGTCGCCGCCGGCCGTACCGCCGCCCGTGGAGCCGCCACCCGTGGAGCCGCCACCCGTGGAGCCGCCGCCGGTCGAACCGCCGCCCGTGGAGCCACCACCCGTGGAACCGCCACCAGTCGAGTCGCCGCCGGCCGTACCGCCGCCCGTGGAGCCGCCGCCCGTGGAGCCGCCATCCGTGGAGCCGCCACCAGTCGAGTCGCCGCCGGCCGTACCGCCGCCCGTGGAGCCGCCACCCGTGGAGCCACCACCCGTGGAGCCGCCACCCGTGGAGCCACCACCCGTGGAGCCACCACCCGTGGAGCCACCACCCGTGGAGCCACCACCCGTGGAGCCACCACCAGTCGAGCCACCACCCGTGGAACCGCCACCCGTGGAACCGCCACCCGTGGAACCGCCACCCGTGGAACCGCCACCCGTGGAGTCGCCGCCCGTGGAGCCACCGCCCGTGGAGCCACCGCCGGTCGAACCCCCGCCGGTCGAGCCGCCGCCAGTCGAGCCGCCGCCAGTCGAGCCGCCGCCAGTCGAGCCGCCGCCCGTGGAGCCACCACCCGTGGAACCGCCACCCGTGGAACCACCGCCGGTCGAACCGCCGCCCGTGGAGCCACCGCCCGTGGAGCCACCGCCGGTCGAACCCCCGCCGGTCGATCCGCCGCCAGTCGATCCGCCGCCGGTCGATCCGCCGCCAGTCGATCCGCCGCCAGTCGATCCGCCACCCGTGGAGCCACCACCCGTGGAACCGCCACCCGTGGAGCCACCACCCGTGGAGCCACCACCCGTGGAACCGCCACCCGTGGAACCGCCGCCGGTCGAACCGCCGCCGGACGAACCGCCGCCGGACGAACCGCCGCCGGACGAACCGCCACCGGAGCCGTCTGCGATGGGAGGGTTTGGGGGCGTCGGGTTGACCGGGTCAACGATGACGAAGTCCGGCGGGACGGACGGCGACGCGTCGATGGCAGCCAGGAGATCCAGCCGTCCGTCAGCTGCGCGGCTTGCTGCGGGGGTCGCGGACGAGCTGGACTGAAGCGGCGATGCAGAACCGTCGGGCGTTTCGAACGCGATCCTGTCGTCCGCGCCAGCCGACCCTTTGGTCGATGCCGACGCGCCTGCCCTCGATGCGCCCTGGGCTGCCGCGCCCGAGGCAGCCGCATTCGGGCCAGCCGCATTCGGGCCAGCCGCATTCGGGCCAGCCGCATTCGGGGCCGCTGCGCTCGCAGTCGGCGTCCCCGCCTCACTGGCCTGCTCGGCCCCGGCAGGCGGGGCGCCGCGTCGCACGCTGCTCGCCAGGTCGCTGGCCGCACGCGCGAAGAGGGTCGCCGGCGTCAGCAGCGGCCGCAATTCAGTCAAGCGGGGCAGGGCATCCGGAGAGGACACCTCGGCCGCAGTGCCTTCGCCAACCTCGATCTCGCCGGCTGCCGTGCGCACCGCGATCCGGCCTTCGCTGACGCTCACCCTGAGACCCGCCCGAGCCCCCGGCGCGCAGGCCGGGTCGCAGACGGTCTCCTCCGCCAGGTAGAGGGTGCCGCGGATGCCGATCGTCGCAGTCGGCGTCTGCATCCGATAGTCGGAGCGGTTGCGCTTGCCGATCGCGCCGGTGGTGGTGCGCATCGCGCCGCGCAGAAGGCTGAAGAAGCCACGCTGCTCCTGCGGGTCGAAGCGGTAGTCGTCGATCCGGAACTCTGTTCCAGGTTGGAGCGAGACGATCGCGCCGTCCGAGAAGCGAAGTTGCGCCCGTCCGTCGCGGCTGGTGACGATCAGGTCCCCGCTGCGGAGCTCATCGCCGCTGCGCGCGGCGGACTGCGGGGTTTCGCCCGTGCGCACGATCCGCACCTCGCCGGAGACGACCAGGAAGACCGCATCGGCGGCGAGCGCGGGCAGCGCTGTGAATCCGAGGACCAGCGCCGCGGTCACCGAGATCCGGCGAGACAGGGCTCGAAGTGGGGACGGCATGCGCATCAGAAGCTGTAGTGCGCCGACACCAGCGCCTGGGTCCGGCGGAAGTCGTTGGGCGCCAGGCTGGAGGCGTTTCGGGTGTGGACCAGGCGGGGTTTCACGACCCAGGAACGGTTCACCAGGATGGAGGCGCCGAACTCCACCTCGGTCTGCCGATCTTCGCGGACCGCGTCGAACAGGGGCTCGACGCCGGCGAAGTCGCGGGCCTCCCAGGCCACGGCTGCCCATGCGCGAACGCTCGGCGACACGCCGATGCTGAGGACGCCACGCGCACCGATGATGTCGTGCTCCAGCTGAGGCACGTCGGCGTCCGGGCGCTCGCGGCCGGCGTAGATGCTGGCGACCAGCAGCGGCGTGCCGTCGCCATCGAAGGTCCGCGCTGCGGTGGCTCCGACGACCTGGCGGCGGGCGTCGCGCACCGGCTGGTCGGGGAAGCTGAATTCGAAGTGCTGGAGGTACAGGCCGACCTGCGTGCGGGCGTCCAGGTCGCATCGCCACTGCGCGATCGCCCCGGCCGCGTTGCGGAACGCGGATCGGTCTGCGCGGAGATGTTGCAGTTGGGCGAGCATGTCGAATCCGTGGCAACCGGTGCGGTAGCGCAGGCCTCCCGAGAGGTCGAAGTAGGTCTGATCCAGTGTATGCGCGCTCGCGTTCGAGCGGCCCATCGCCTGTGCCCCGACCGTCCACTGCCAGCCGCCACCGATCGGACCCTGCCAGTCCAGGCCGGCTCCCCAGGCGATCAGCGCCGTGCTGCGCGGCCGGCTGGAAGCTTCGGGCACGACCGCAGTGCCGCCGGCGAGCAGCCACTGCGAGCCGATGCTTCCCAGCGTGACGTTGCTGTCCCAGCCGGCGCCGAGTTCCGCGCGGCCATGGAAGCTGGTGCGGCCGGCCTGGTCGGCGACCGCGATCGCTGCGAGGTAGCGGTCGATGATCGTCCTGACTTCGGGCGGGATGCGCTGCGCGGCCACCGTCTCGAATTCGCGGCGGGCGGCTTCGGTCTCGCGGGTGGCGAGCAGTGCGCGGGCGAGTTCTGCGCGCGCCTGCAGGTGGCGCGGGTCGGCGGCGAGCACCCGCTCGAAGGCGAGGACCGCCTGGCCGGGCCTTCCCGCGTCCATCGCCGCCGTGCCGAGGAGATGGTCGAATTCGGGCGAGCCGGCGTACCAGCGGGTCTGCGGCTCGAGAAGGGCGTATGCGGCGGATGCCTCGCCGCCGGCCATCAGCCTGCGGGCGGTGGACAGCAGTTCGCCCAGCGCCGTGGGTGCGGCCAACGAGGGCCGGGGGGCCTCGGCATGTGCTGGCGGAACTGCTGCGGCCATCCCCGCAGCGAGGGCGCAGCAGGCCAGCAGCGCGCGCCCGTACCGTCTGCGCCGGGTCGCATGGGCCGGCGTGTCAGAGGTGAGTCTCATGCTCAACCGCGCGATGCGATTCGACCGCGCAGAGAATGCGGCAGAGCTCCGGTGATCTCGACCTCGATCAATCGACCCACCAGGCCCGTCGGGCCGGCGAAGTTCACCACCCGGTTGTTGCCGGTGCGCCCCGAGCATTCGCTCGCATCCTTGCGCGCATTGCCTTCGACCAGCACCTGCTGGCGGCTGCCGACCATCGCTTCGGAGATGGCGCGCGCGTTCGCGTCGATTGCCGCCTGCAGCGCCTGCAGCCGATCGAGCTTGGTCTCGTGGGGCGTGTCGTCGGGGAGGTCAGCGGCAGGCGTGCCTGGCCGCGGGCTGTAGATGAACGAGAAGGAGCTGTCGAAGCCGACGTCCTGGACCAGGGCCATCGTTCTGGCGAAATCCTCGGCCGTCTCGCCGGGAAAGCCGATGATGAAGTCCGAGGAAAGGCAGATGTCCGGCCGCACGGCGCGCAGCCGGCGCACGATCGACTTGTACTCGAGCGCGGTGTAGCCGCGCTTCATCGCCGCCAGCACCCGGTCCGAGCCGGACTGCACCGGCAGGTGCACGTGGCTCACCAGCTTGGGCACCCGCGCGTATGCGTCGATGAGCCGCTGCGTGAATTCCTTCGGGTGCGACGTGGTGTAGCGGATGCGCTCGATCCCGGGAATCTCCGCCACGTACTCGAGCAGCAGTGCGAAGTCGGCCGCGTCGTCGGGGCCGCCGTCGGCGCCCGGCAGCGAGCCCCGGTAGGCATTGACGTTCTGCCCGAGCAGGGTGACTTCGCGCACGCCCTGCTCGGCGAGGCCCGCGACCTCGACCAGCACGTCCTCGAAGGGGCGGGACACCTCTTCGCCCCGTGTGTAGGGCACGACGCAGAAGCTGCAGTACTTGCTGCAGCCTTCCATGATGGACACGAAGGCGCTCGCACCCTCGACGCGCGCCGGCGGCAAGTGATCGAACTTCTCGATCTCCGGGAAGGAGATGTCGACCTGCGGCCGGCCAGTGCGCCGGCGCTGCTCGAGGAGCTCCGGCAGCCGGTGCAGGGTCTGCGGGCCGAACACGACGTCGACGTAGGGCGCGCGGGCGATGATCGCTGCGCCCTCCTGGCTGGCCACGCAGCCGCCGACTCCGACCATCAGGTCCGGCCGCTCGCGCTTGAGCGCCCTGATGCGACCGAGGTCCGAGAACACCTTCTCCTGCGCCTTCTCGCGAACCGAGCAGGTGTTGAACAGGATGATGTCGGCCTCGGCCGGATCGTCGGTGGGAGTGACCCCTTCGGACTGCCCGAGGACGTCGGCCATCTTCGCCGAGTCGTACTCGTTCATCTGGCAGCCGAAGGTCTTGATGTAGAGCTTCTTGGTCATCGGGTGCTCGGCCGCCTGCGGGCTTCGTCCTTGGCGATCTGAAGTTCCTCGCTGGTCAGGATCCAGGCGTCGAGCACCTGTCCCATGGGGTCCGTGCGATAGCGCACCGGCACATTGCCGCGCAGCGTCGAGGGAACCGCCAGCAGGTTCGATTCGTTGCGGATGCGCGCGCCGGGCGCCAGGAGAATCTCCTTGCCGTCGAGCCGCGCCTGCGGGAAGACCGTCACCTCGAGCGTGCCGAGCCGCGTGGCCTCGTCGAAGGTGCGTGGCTGACCCCAGGCGGGCAGCCACACGGCCGCGCATGCCAGCAAGGCCGCGACACGGTACCCGTTCTTCGATCGAGGTTTCATCTTCGTCGACTCAGAGGACAAAGAACCAGTATGCATCCGGCGGTGGAGGCCGGAAAAGACAAGGCCCGCCGGAAATTGCTGTCCGGCGGGCCTCGGGCGACTGGTGGCGCATCAGGGACTCGAACCCCGGACCTGCGGATTATGATTCCGTCGCTCTAACCAACTGAGCTAATGCGCCAAAGAGGGCAGATACTAGCGCCAACCATCGGTCGCTGTCAAAGCGGCGGGAAGCGAACCGTCACCTTCGTGCCACGCGGGGCATCTGCAGGCCCGCCATCGGCGATCGAGACCCTGGCGCCGTGCTGGTCGGCGATCTCGGCGACGATGGGCAGCCCGAGGCCGCTGCCGCTCGTCTCCGTGCCCAGGATGCGATAGAAGCGCTCGAAGACCAGCAGACGCTCCTCCGGCGGGATGCCCGTGCCGCTGTCCTCCACCTGCAGAAGCGTTTCACGGCCCTCGCGGCCCAGCCGGACCGTGACCTGGCCGCCGGCCGGCGTGTAGACGATGGCATTGTCGATGAGGTTGTTGAGCAGCTCGCGCAGCAGGATCGGGTGGGCTGCGGCGGGCGCGGGCGCGTCGTCGCTCTCGAAGCCGAAGTCGATGCCCCGGCGGATGGCCTCGGGGGCCCACTCGCTCGCCACTGCGTGCGCCAGCGGCGCCAGGTCCATCTCCTCGAGCTGGATCGCGTTGCGCAGGTTCTCGGTGCGCGCCAGCGCGAGCAGCTGGTTGATCATGTGCGCCGCGCGCTCGGAGCTTTCCACCACCTGCTCCAGGCTGCGGCGCAACGCCTGCGGGTCGGTCTCGCGAAGGGCGAGCTCGGCCTGGGTGCGCAGGCCCGCCAGCGGCGTCTTCATCTGGTGTGCCGCATCCGCGATGAAGCGCTTCTGGGCCGCAATGTTCGTTCCGAGCCGCTGCAGCAGGTCGTTGAAGGAGGCCATCAGCGGACCGAGTTCCTCGGGGGCGTCGTGCGGGTTGATCGGCGAGAGGTCGTCGGGGCTGCGCTCCCGGATCCGGCGCTGCATCCGCTCGAGCGGCGCCAGTCCGCGGCTGAGCGCGAACCACACCAGGCCGACGGCGACCGGCAGGATCAGGAACTGCGGAAAGATCACGCCCTTGATGATCTCGTTGGCCAGCGCGTTGCGCGCATCCAGCGTCTCGGCGACCTGGATCAGCACCGGATAAGAGGAGCTCATCGGATGCTCGCCCGGGCTGACGTAGGTGTAGGCCACGCGGACCTCGATCCCCCGGTGCTGATCGAAGCGCCGCTGGACTCTGCCCGGAGTCGGGAAGTCGTAGAGGCTGGGCGTTGGCAGGTTCGCGTCCCCCGCCAGCAGTTCGCCGTCGGCGGACAGGACCTGGAAGAAGGTGTGTTCTTCCGAGCCCGCGGGCAGCAGGTCGCGCAGCCGCGTGCCGGGCGGCGTGGCGGCCTGCTCGCCCGAGGTGTCGACCTGCTGCGCGATCACCTCGGTGTGGTCGATCAGCGCGCGATCGAAGGGGGCGTCGGCCAGCGAGCGGGCGACGACGAAGGTTAGAACGATGGAAAGTGGCCAGAGCAGCAGGAGCGGCGCCAGCATCCAGTCGAGGATCTCGCCGAACAGGGAGCGCTGCTCCCGCGGGTCGTAGGCGAAGTCGAAGCTGCGACGGCGCCTGCGCTCTGTCATGTCACCGCGCCGGACTCGGCGGGTCGCTCCAGGCAGTAGCCGAGGCCCCGGACGGTGACGATGCGCACCCCGCCGCCCTCCAGCTTCCTGCGCAGGCGATGCATGTAGACCTCGACCGCGTTGTGGCTGACCTCCTCGCCCCATTCGCAGAGGTGGCTGACGATCTGCTCCTTGCTGACCATGCGGCCGGCGCGCTGCAGGAGGATTTCCAGCAGTCCGGTCTCTCGCGCCGAGAGGTCGAGCGGCTGCTCGTTGATCCGCGCGCTCCGACCGACCTGGTCGAAGCTCAGCGGACCGTGGCGCAGGAAGGCAGTGGTCGCGCCCATGCTCCGGCGCACCAGCGCGCGCACCCGAGCCTCGAGCTCGGTCAGCGCGAACGGCTTGGCCATGAAGTCGTCCGCGCCAAGGTCGAGTGCGCGCACGCGCTGCTCCACGGAGTCGGCGGCGGTGAGGATCAGCACCGGGAGCGGGGAGTTGCGCGACCTGAGCCGCTTGAGGACGTCGATGCCGGGAAGATGCGGCAGGCCGAGGTCGAGGATCAGCAGGTCGTACTCATGCAGCGACAGCGCGGAATCTGCGTCCCTGCCGCTGGCGACGTGGTCGATCGCATAGCCCGACTGGCGCATCGAACGGCACAGGCCGTCCGCGAGCACCTGGTCGTCTTCGGCGATCAGTATCCGCATGCCGCTCCACTTGCGCGCCGCACGAACGTGCGGCTGGACGTGCAGCAGAGTGTAGCGGCAAGCGCGCGGCGTGGCGACGCCCGCGGTGCTCCGTGCCGCGAGGTGCCGCGAGGTGCCGCGAGGTGCCGCGAGGCGCCGCCCGCGCCCGGCTCAGGCCGGGAGGCGCCGGCGGGCCGCGCGAAGGGCGTCGCTGGTGGCCAGGGCCGCTGCAGCTGCCGCCTCGGCGAAGTCCTCGCCTTCGCTCGCGTACAGGATGGCGCGCGAGGAGTTCACCACCATCCCGAAGCCGTCGGGAGTCGCTCCCGCGGCGACGGCGGCGTCGATGTCGCCGCCCTGGGCGCCGATGCCCGGAACCAGCAGCGGGAGCGTCCCGGCGAGCGCGCGCACGCGGCGCAGTTCGTCGGGGAAGGTGGCGCCCACCACCAGACCGAGTTCGCCGGACGCACGGTTCCAGGGGCCCGACGCGAGCCGTGCCACGCGCTCGTAGAGGCGCTCGGCGGGCGCGCCGAGCGCGGGGTCAGCGGCCACCTGAAGCGCCTGCAGGTCGCTGCCGCCAGGGTTCGAGGTACGGCACAGCAGGATGGCGCCGCGGCCCGGGTAGGCAAGGTAGGGCTCGATCGAGTCGAAGCCCATGTAGGGACTGAGGGTCACCGCATCCGCCCGGTAGCGCTCGAAGGCCTCGCGCGCGTAGTGCTCGGCGGTCGAGCCGATGTCGCCGCGCTTGGAGTCCAGGATGACGGGTACGCCGGGGTGGCGCCGATGCACGTGATCGATCAGCGCCTCGAGTTGGTCCTCGGCGCGCTGCGATGCGAAGTAGGCGATTTGCGGCTTGAAGGCGCAGGCATGGCCGGCAGTCGCGTCGACGATGGCGCGGCAGAAGTCGAAGGCCGCGTCCGCGCGGCCCCTCAGAGGCGCCGGCATGCGCGCCGGATCCGGGTCCAGGCCCACGCAGAGCAGGGAGTTGGAGCGCCGCCAGGCGGCGTGCAGCGATGAGACGAAGGACAAACTGTTCTCCCGAAGCAGGACCCCGAGCGGATCCGGAGCGGATTCTATCGCCGTCGCTCAGGCCGCTCAGGCCTGCGGCGCGCTCCGTTCCCGCAGGGCGTCATCCTCGAAGCGGTCCGCGTCGCCTTGGGCCTCGTCGCGCATCCGCCGCTCGATGCCTGGGTAGTGGATCGCGAAGTCCGCCTTGACCTGCTCCAGCGGCAGGTCCGACCAGCAGCCGTGGTCGGCGAGGTATTCCATGTGCCGGCGCTCGTGGATGTCGAATTCCTGGTAGAGCGCGTCATGCTCACCGTCAAAGTCGGTGGGTCGGACGCCGAAGCGCTCGCACAGTTCGATGTTGAAGGCGGGGACGGCCTTGAGCCAGCGGCCGCCGAGGTAGAGCGCGGCGTAGCCGTGGTCGTAGAACACGTTGACCCCGTCCATGCGCGCGCGCAGCTTCTCGGTGTTCAGGTGGTTGGCCACGTCGGCCAGGCCGATCGCCGACGGGATGCCGACCGCACGCGCGCACGCTGCCAGCAGGCCTGCCTTGGGCACGCACCAGCCGCGGCCGGCTGCGATGACGCTGCTGGCCTTGTAGGCGGCGGGTTCGTAGGTGAGGTTGTAGGGGTCGTAGCGGACCCGGTCGCGCACGGCCAGGAACAGGCGGACGGCGCGTTCCCGCTCGTCGGTCGCGTCGCCGATCGCGTCGGCGACGAAGCTGCGCACCGTCGGGTGCTCGATGTCGAAGAAGTCGGTGGCGCCGGTATATCCGTCAGTATCGGCAGGCAGGCCCTGGGTGTGGATCATCGTGTGTCAGCTCCGTGGTTCATGTGTCGGTCCCGCTCCGCCGGTCCGGTGGCCGCATCGCGAGCACCTCGCGCAGCTTGCCGCTGACCGGGTCGGCCAGCGGCGGTGCGGGATCCTCCAATATGTCGATCCGGTCCAGCCCCTGGCGCGCGAAGTAGGCGCGCAGAGCCGTCACGATACGGCCCAGCGCGTCCGGACGCGCATCGCCCGGGGGCGTTTCGAAACGCACCGCCAGCGCGGCGGGTCCGGTCTGGATCAGCTGGAAGCGCCGGACGCCGCCTCCCTCCTCGATCACGGTGGCCACCGCCAGCGGCGCCAGCCGGACCAGGCGGCCGTCCTGTGTCTCGAGCGCCAGGATGTCGTCGCGCCGGCCGGACACGCGCAGCGCCGGAAACGGTGAGCCGCAGGCGCAGGCATGCCCGAGCATGGTCACGCTGTCGCCCAGGTCGTAGCGGATCAGCGGCTGGACGTGGTTCGCCAGGTTGGTCAGCAGCACGGTCTGCGAGGCGATCCCGGGCGGCACCGCCTGGCCGCGCTCGTCGACCGGCTCGAGCACCACCCAGTCGCTGTTGAGATGGAGGAAGCCGTGGCCGCAATCATGGGCGATCTGCATGCACTCCGAGGCGCCGTAGCCGTTGATCACCGGGCAGCCGAAGGCCTCGGAGATCTCGGCCCGCTCCCCGTCCGACAGGGTCTCGCCGCCGCTCCAGAGCACCTGCGGCGCCAGCGCCAGCCGGCCGGCGCGTCGTTCCTCGGCGAGCAGCAGCAGCGTGGTCGGGTAGGCAGCGACCACCGTCGGCTGCCAGGACTGCAGCTCGGACACCAGCTCGGGCAGCGGCGACAGCACCGAGAACGATCGCGTCGCTGCGGCCATCCAGGGGTAGCGGCGGCGCAGTCGCTCCCAGGACACCACTCCCGCGAAGTGGCCCTCCAGCGCGGCCAGCATCGCGAAGCGGCCACCGCCGGCCAGGGTCGCGAAAGGCGAGGGCGAGCCCGCTGCGGACGGGAACCGCGCCGACAGCAGGGCGTCGTAGACCGCCAGCGCGTCCGGGTCCTGGACGTAGATGCCGGGCGTGCCGGTGCTGCCCGAACTGGTCCACACCGCATAGCGCCCAAGGTAGGGCTCACCGATGCGCCCGGGGTCGGCGACGAAGCGCCGGATGTCCTCGAACCGCAGTGCGGGATCGGTCACCCAGTCGTCGAAGCGCGCCATCAGCCCCGCCTTGTCCTGCACGGGGAAACGTTCGAGGCGGAATTCGTCCTCGGCCAGGCCGGCGAGGCGTTCGCGGTAGTAGGGCGATCGTCTGCGCGCGCCGCTCACCAGGGCGCGAAGACGGACCGCCTGCAGCCGTTCGATCGCATGCGGATTCTGGGACGACGTCAGCCAGGTCTGCTGGAGCCGCGCGCTCCATCGCCACCAGTCGGTGAACGTGGCCATCGCACCGAAGGGATCGAATATCGCAGGCATGGACTATCCAGTGCGGGTCGAGCGCCGACGCGACGCGCAGGTTCGCTCATGGCGAGCTTAGGGCATCCGGCGGCGAACGCCGCGCATATCCGACCCGCACGATGGGCAAAGCCCGGAACGCGGCTCCTGCGGGCCGTCGCGCGGCCGTGAGCGTCTGGGCGAGAATCCGGGCTCCAGGAACGAAGCGGGGAAATCATGAACGACGATCTAGAGGCCCGGATCCGGTCCGGCAAGGCGCTGCAGGAATCGATGGGCAACTTCCACGTGATCTCATGGGATGCGGCCAGCCGCACCCTGCACGCGGGCTTCACGGTGCGCCGCGAGTACTGCCACACCAACGGGACGATCGCCCAGGGCGGCTTCGTCACCGCCTGGCTCGATGCCGCGATGGCGCATGCGGTGCTGCACGACACCGAGTACAAGCAGAACATGGTCAGCCTCGAGATCAAGGTGAGCTTCCTCGAGCGCGTTGGCCCCGGCGAGGGAACGGTGCAGGGCAGGGTGCTCCGGCGCGGCAAGCGCGTGCTGTTCATGGAGGCCGACCTGTACAACCCGGACGGACAGCTGGCTGCGCAGGCCACCTCCACGGGCGTGCTGGTCCCGATGCCGCCAAGGGAATGACGTCGAGGGAACGAAAAAAGGGCCCGGTTCGACCGGGCCCTTGTTCATCGGCGCCGTCGCTGAGGACGGCGCTGCCCAGAGGTCAGACGAATTCCCAGGCCTTGCCGGTAAAGCGCTGGATCTTGATGTACTCGATCACCCGATAGTCGGTCGGGCTGGTGTTGATCAGGCTGCCCGGCAGCAGGGCTTCGTTGCGGTAGTCCTTCAGGCTGGCGGCCTGGCGCATGATGTTCTCGCGCGTGAGGTCGTCACCGCACTGCTTGAGCAGATGCTCGAGCGTCTGCGCGTAGGCGTAGCCCGAGATGTTCATCGAGTCCGCGGTGTTCGCGTCCGGCATGCGCTTCTTCATCCAGGCGAACCAGTCCTTGATGAAGGGGTCGTCCTTCCATTGCGGATCGGTGGGGTCCTTGATGAAGCCGCCGGTCTTCACGCCGACCGAGTTCTCCAGGCCCGCGGGCTGCAGCGTCGAGCCGATCTGCGCCGAGCCAAGGTGGATGTAGGTGTCCGGCTTCCAGCCCAGTTCGGCCACCTTGCGGATCGCCTGCGCCACCTGCTTGGAGTACGCGAACAGGAAGAGGGTGTCGGCGCCGGTGGCCTTCAGCGAGACCAGCTGCGAGTCCACGGTCGGGTCGGTCGGCTGGTAGCTGAGCGCGCTCAGGATCGTGTTCGCCTTGGCGCCCAGGCCCTCCTTGAGACCTTCGAGCATTTCCTAGCCGAAGTCGTCGTCCTGGAACAGCACCGCGATCTTCGCGTTCGGGTGGTTGGCCTGCAGGTGCTTGGCGTAGGTGCTCGCCTCCCACTTCAGCGTCGGCTGCCAGCCCATCGACCAGGGGAAGTTCTTCGGATCGGCGAACTGCTCGGAGCCGGCGGCGTTGAACAGGTGCGGAATCTTCTTCTGGTTCACGTACGGCCGGATCGCCTTGTTCAGGGGCGTGCCCAGCACGTTGAAGATGAAGGAGACCTCGTCCTGCTCGACCAGCCGGCGGATGTTCTCCACCACCTTGGCCGGATTGTAGCCATCGTCGAGGCTGATCAGGTTGATCTTGCGCCCGTTGATGCCGCCCTTCTCCTCGTTGAGCCACTTGAAGTAGGCGGCTTCGGCGCGGCCGATCTGGCCATAGGCGGAAGCCGGGCCGCTGTAGGGCAGCGACTGGCCGATCTTGATCTCGGTGTCGGTAACCCCGGGGCCGTATTTCTTCTGGGCGCGGGCGGTGAGGGGCAGGGCGCTTGCTGCGGCCGCGGCCAGCGGGCCGAGCACGATCGAGCGGCGGGTGCTGTTGGTCAATTCTGTCTCCTCGGTGGAATCGTTCTGTGTTCCCGGCGGCAGCCTGTGCGCGGCGCGGCGGCTACGCCGTGGACCAGTCGATTTATACGCCTGCGCGCGGTCGCCCGGTGGATGATCGCGTGCCAGCGTGTTCCGAATGTTCGGGTTTGGATCCGCCGCTGCATCCGCGGGATGCGGCGCGGCGGCGGAATGAAAAAAGGGCCCGCGCATCGCGGGCCCTTTTGTGCTGCGTTGCCGCTGACTGCGCGGCTGCGGCTCCGGCGTCGAACCGCCTCGCGGCGGTCCGAGCGCGGCCGCGAATTACATCCCCATGCCGCCCATTCCGCCCATGCCGCCCATGTCGGGCATGCCACCACCCGCCGGCTTGTCTTCCGGCAGTTCGGCGATCATCGCATCGGTGGTCAGCATCAGGCCGGCGACCGACGAGGCGTTCTGCAGCGCGGTGCGGGTCACCTTGGTGGGATCGACCACGCCCATGTCGACCAGGTCGCCGTAGGTGGCGTCGGCCGCGTTGTAGCCGAAGTTGCCCTTGCCCTCGAGGACCTTGGCAACGACCACGCTCGGCTCGTCGCCGGCGTTGGAGACGATGGCGCGCAGCGGCTCTTCGATCGCACGCAGCACGATCTTGATGCCGGCTTCCTGGTCGGGGTTGTCACCCTTGACCTGGACGGCCGCACGGGCGCGCAGCAGCGCGACACCGCCGCCGGCCACGATGCCCTCTTCGACCGCGGCACGGGTGGCGTGCAGCGCGTCTTCGACGCGGGCCTTCTTCTCCTTCATCTCGACTTCGGTGGCGGCACCGACGCGGATGACGGCCACGCCGCCGGCCAGCTTGGCGACGCGCTCCTGCAGCTTCTCACGGTCGTAGTCGCTGGTGGCTTCCTCGATCTGGGCGCGGATGGCCTTGACCCGGGCTTCGATGGTGGCGGCTTCGCCGGCGCCGTCGATGATCGTGGTGTTTTCCTTGCCGATCTCGATGCGCTTGGCGCGGCCCAGCTCGGCCAGGCTGGCCTTCTCGAGCGTCATGCCGGTTTCTTCGGCGATGACGGTGCCCCCGGTCAGGATGGCCATGTCCTCGAGCATCGCCTTGCGACGGTCGCCGAAGCCCGGGGCCTTGACGGCAACGGTCTTCAGGATGCCGCGGATGTTGTTGACCACCAGGGTGGCCAGCGCTTCGCCTTCGACTTCCTCGGCGACGATCAGCAGCGGACGGCCGGCCTTGGCAACCTGCTCGAGCACCGGCAGCAGGTCACGGATGTTGGAGATCTTCTTGTCGTGCAGCAGGACGAACGGGTCCTCCAGCACGGCGATCTGCTTGTCCGGGTTGTTGATGAAGTAGGGCGACAGGTAGCCGCGGTCGAACTGCATGCCCTCGACGACGTCGAGCTCATTGTTCAGCGACTTGCCGTCTTCGACGGTGATGACGCCTTCCTTGCCGACCTGCTCCATCGCGGAGGCGATGATCTCGCCGATCTCGGCATCCGAGTTGGCGGAGATCGAGCCGACCTGGGCGATTTCCTTGGTCGTGGTGCAGGGCTTGCTGATCTTCTTGAGCTCTTCGATCAGGCCGGTGACGGCCTTGTCGATGCCGCGCTTGAGGTCCATCGGGTTCATGCCGGCGGCGACGTACTTCATGCCTTCGCGGACGATCGCCTGGGCCAGCACGGTGGCGGTGGTGGTGCCGTCACCGGCGTTGTCCGAGGTCTTGGAAGCGACCTCCTTGACCATCTGGGCGCCCATGTTCTGGAACTTGTCCTTGAGCTCGATCTCCTTGGCGACCGAGACACCGTCCTTGGTGACGGTGGGGGCGCCGTAGCTGCGCTCGAGCACGACGTTGCGGCCCTTCGGGCCAAGCGTGACCTTGACCGCGTCGGCCAGGATGTTCACGCCGGCCACCATCTTGTGGCGGGCGTCGTCGTGGAACAGAACTTGTTTGGCTGCCATTGTTCAGACTCCTGAGTATTCGGGGATGTTCGGTGCGGGGGAGGGCGAAGGGCTCAGCCCTCGACGACCGCCATGATGTCTTCCTCGCGCATCACGAGGAGCTCGTCGCCATCGACCTTGACGCTCTGGCCGCTGTACTTGCCGAAGAGCACCTTGTCGCCGACCTTGACGCCCAGCGGGCGCACCTTGCCGTCGTCGCCGACCTTGCCGTTGCCCACCGCGAGGACTTCGCCCTGGTCGGGCTTTTCGGCGGCGTTTTCCGGGATCACGATGCCCGACGCGGTCTTGCGCTCGACGTCGAGGCGCTTGATGATCACGCGGTCGTGCAGGGGACGAAGTTTCATGAAGATTGCTCCTAAGCGTTTGAAGTCAAACGGTTTTGTCGAAAGAATCGGGGCCGCCGAAGCGGCCGGCGCAGGCATGCCCGCAGCGCCGTGTCGGCGCGGTTGCTAGCACTCAATGCCTGCGAGTGCTAATAGTAGTGCTTAGCAGCGCCGAATTCAAGCCGCGCGGTCGCGTAGGATGTGAGCGACTTGCAAAAAAGGAGCCTGGATGACCGTACTGGTCCTTGGCCTGCTGGTCTTTCTCGGCGCACATTCGGTGCGCATTCTCGCGGACGACTGGCGCGCGCGACGCATCGCCGTGATGGGTCCGGGAGCCTGGAAGGGCCTGTTCTCGGTGGTGTCGATCGTCGGTTTCGTGCTGATCGTCTGGGGCTACGGGCTCTCGCGGGCCGCGCCGGTCGATCTCTGGCACCCGCCGGTCTGGACACGGCATCTGGCTTCGCTGCTGAACCTGGCGGCCTTCGTGCTGCTGGCTGCGGCCTACGTGCCGCGCAACCGGATCAAGGCCTCGCTTGGCCATCCGATGGTGCTGGGCGTGAAGGCCTGGGCGCTGGCGCACCTGCTGTCCAACGGTCGCCTGGCCGACGTGATGCTGTTCGGCGCCTTCCTGCTGTGGGCGGTGTTCGACTACCGCGCGGCGCGCCGCCGCGACCGTGCCGGGCGCGCCCGTCGTGTGCCGGGAACGCTGGCCGGCGATGCCGTCGCCGTGGTGGCCGGTGCCCTCGCCTGGGGCGTGTTCGCGTTCTGGCTGCACGGCGCCTGGATCGGGGTGCGGCCCTTCGGCTGAGGTGGCGCGGGCAGCGCCAGTGTCGGTGAGCCTGGCGGTCAGCCCGGCGGGCGCGGCAGTCGGGAAAGCATCCGGTCGAGCTGCCGGGCGAAGGCCTTCTGGTCGCTGGCGGAGAACGGCGCAGGCCCTCCGCTGATCTCGCCGATCGAGCGCATTTCTTCGAGGAAATTGCGGCGCGCCAGGTGCTCGCCGATGTTGTCAGGCCCGTAGAGCTCGCCGCGCGGGTTCAGCGCCCGCGCGCCCGCCTCCACCACCGCGGCGGCCAGCGGGATGTCGGCGGTGACGACCAGGTCTCCTGCGCTGACACGGGCCTCGATCTCGCGGTCGGCGACGTCGAAGCCTCCGGCCACCTGCACCGAGCGGATCAGCGGAGAGGGCGGAGTGGCGAGCCAGCGGTTGGCCACCAGGGTGAGCGGTATGCCCACGCGCACCGCCGCGCGGAACAGGATTTCCTTGATGACCGCCGGACAGGCGTCGGCGTCGACCCAGATGTGCATGATTCCCGGATTCTATCGGTTGGCGCCCGGAACTCGCGGCGAGGCACTGCTGCGCGAAACGCTGGAAACGATCTGCAGCCGGCTGGACAGCGCCGATCGAGCGCGAGAGCATTTACCGATGACATCGACAGCCGACACCCTCGCCCCGCCCGCCGGCTTCAAGCCGGTCGTCTTCCAGTCCAACCCCTACCTCGATCTCGTCGGCCCCTTGCACGGCCGGATGGACGGCGAGGACTTCGTGCTCGGCTTCCAGGTCGAGCGCCGGCACTGCAATCCGGGTGGCACCTGCCATGGCGGCATGCTGATGACCCTGGCGGACATGCTGCTGCTGCTCGGCGCCAACGTGAAGTGCGACATCAAGCGCTACATGACCACGGTCAGCGTGACCAACGACTTCCTCGCGCCGGCGCCGGCGGGGAGCTGGCTGGAGGGCCGAGTGCAGATCCTGCGCACCACCCGCAGCCTGGTCTTCGTGCAGGGGACGATGTGCCTGGACGGTGCGCCGGTGCTGCGCACCAGCGGCATCCTCAAGCCGGTGGGCGAGGAAGACCCGCGCTTCGGGCGCCGCAGCCTGTTCGAGTGATCCAGGGGCGGCCGGCTCACTGCCATTGCGGGCCGGCACGCTCCATGCAGCGTCCGTAGCGCGCGTCCACCCGGGTGGCGAACCATTCGGTGGTCAGCTTGCGCGTGATCTTCGGGCTCTTGAGCACGATGCGCGGGATCACGGCACGAGGCGGCCGGCGGCCCTCGGCGCGCTCGGCAAGCTCGAACACCCGTCGGTAGAGGCTGCTGCGCTCGAAGCCGGCCTGCGTGCCCTGCTCCAGCGCGCTGCGGATCTCGGCGTCGCTGGCCTTCAGGCGGCCGCGCAGCGCGCGCACCGCGAGCTCGGTGCTGCCCGGGGTGTCCGAGCCATGCCGGACCAGGTCGCCGTCGAGGTCGAGCGGGATGCCGGAGGCGATGCTCACCGCGTTCTGGAAGCCCGCGTTGCGACTGGCCCAGCGGCCTGCGTTGAAGTCCGCGAAGCGGTAGAGCGGCCGATCGTAGTCCGCGGGGTAGTCGAGCAGGTGGGCGATGCCGAAATACAGGCCGCCGCGCCGCGTGAACACCTCGCTGCGGATCGAGCTGTCCACCGGGTAGGGATAGCTGCGCTGGCCCGCATGCGCTTCGGCAAAGTCGATGGCGACCTGCATCGGCCCTCCAGTGCGCACCGGGTTGAGCCCCGCGAACAGCCGGCCGCCGAGCGGAACCCGGTCGATCATGTCCTGGAAGGTCTCGCTAAGTTCGCGCTCGGTGCGGGCGCCGTCGATCCGCTCCGCGTAGCTGCGCCCGTCGCCCGAGGGCAGCTTCAGCGCGAGGCGCACCGCGAACATCGGCACGCCGACGCGCTCGGCCCGGCGCTCGATCTCGGTCCAGGCGATTTTCGCCAGGCCCGGCACCTGCGGGTCCGCGCGGTAGGAGGACTCCTGCTCCGTCACCGCCAGCACCGCGCACACGTTGCGCGGGCTTGGCTGGAGTTCCAACGCGGCGAGGGCGGCGTAGACGTCCGTCGCCCAGCCGGCGCGGTCGGGCACCGTGGCGGGAATCAGCGCTGCGATGCCGGCGCGGACTTCCGACGGCCGCGGCCGAGGCGTCTCCGGCACCGGCGTCTCGAGGGCGCAGCCGGCCAGCGCGCTCGCCAGGCACAGCGCCGCGAGCGCGAGGAAGCGGCGGGGCTGGCGCATTGGGAGGATGGGCATCCGTCAATCAACGGCCGGCCGGGCCGATCGGTGCACAGAGGCGGATGGCGCACCGTGCCCCCGAGGGGACAGGGCGGCCCGCCGGGGGTCGAAGCTCAGCGCAGCGCCGGCAGCACGTAATCCCTGAAGCGCTCGCGCAGGGTCAGCTTGTGCACCTTGCCGGTTCCGGTCATCGGCATCGCGTCGATGACGACGACGTCGTCCGGCATCCACCAGTCGGCGACCCTGCCCTTCAGGTAGGCGAGCATCTCCTCGGGCGTCACCTGATGGCCTTCGCGCGGCACGACGACCAGCAGCGGCCGCTCCTGCCACTTCGGGTGCGCCACGCCGATCACCGCCGCCTGCATCACAGCCGGGTGGCCGACGGCCATGTTCTCGATCTCGATCGAGCTGATCCATTCGCCGCCGGACTTGATGACGTCCTTGGAGCGATCGGTGAGCAGGATCTGGCCGTTGGGGGCGATGCTGGCGATGTCGCCGGTCTTCATCCAGCCCTGCTCGTCGACCGCCGCGCCGCCCTCGTTCTTGAAGTAGGCGCTCGCCGCCCAGGGCGCCCGGATGCGCAGGTGGCCGTGGGCCTTGCCGTCCTGCGGCAGCTCGCGGCCTTCGTCGTCCACCAGCCGGTACTCGACACCCCACATCGCGTTGCCCGACTTCATCCGGGCGTCGATGCGCTGCTCGAAGGGCAGCTCCGCGGTGCCAGGCGGCATCATCGCGCCGCTGCCGCCCAGGCTCTCGGTCATTCCCCAGGCCTGCATGATCTGCACGCCGTAGTCGCGCTCCATGGTTTCCATCAGCGAGCGCGGCACCGCTGATCCGCTGGACAGCGATGCGCGCAGCGTGCTGAAGCGCTTGCCGGAACGCTTGAGCCAGTCGGCGATGATCAGCCAGAAGGTGGGCACGCCGCAGGTGAGGGTGACGCGCTCGCCGTCGAGCAGCTCGTAGAGCTTGTCCGGTTCGTAGTTGCGTCCGGGAAGCACCAGCCTGCTGCCGGTCATCGGCGCCAGGTAGGGGAACTGCCAGGCGTTGCCATGGAACATCGGCGCCATCGGCATCAGCGTCTGGCGCGCGCCGTTGTCCGAGTTCATGGTGACGAAGCCGAGGTACAGCATCGTGACCAGCATCGCCGAGCGGTGGGAGTAAACGACGCCCTTGGGATTGCCGGTGGTGCCCGAGGTGTAGCAGATGGTGGACGCGCAGTTCTCGTCGAGCAGCGGCCAAGCGTATTCGGGCGCCGCCGCCGCGAGCAGGTCCTCGTAGCAGAGCAGATTCGGCAGCGTGGTGCTCGCCGGCATCTGTGCCCGGTCGCTCATCATCACGAAGGCCTCCACCGTGGTCAGTTGGGGCGCGATCGCCTCGGCCAGCGGCAAGGTCAGCGCATCGACGAACAGGAAGCGGTCCTCGGCGTGGTTGATGATGTAGACCAGCTGGTCCGGGAACAGCCGAGGGTTGATCGTGTGCAGCACCGCGCCGGTGCCGCTCACCCCGTAGAACATCTCGAAGTGCCGGTGGGTGTTCCAGGCCAGGCTGCCAACGCGCTCGCCCGGGTGCGCGCCGAGCGTGCCGGTGACCGCGTTGGCCAGCCGCTGAATGCGGGCGTAGGCGCGCCCGTAGTCGTAGCGGAACAGGTCGCCCTCGATCGTGCGCGAGACGATCTCGGTGGCGGCGTGGTACTTGGCGGCATGTCGGATCACCGACGAAATCGTCAGCGGCATGTCCATCATCAGGCCCTGCAGGCTCATCGGGACGGTCTCCTGGATTTCCTGGGTTGAGCAGCAGAGCCTGTTCCGCGCCCGCGCGCCAGTCAATCCGGGGCGCTACCGATCGCTTCCGGAACAGGCGCGGCGGGCAGGGTGGCGCTGCCTTCGATCACCGCGATGCCCTCCTGGTTGCGCACCCAGACATCGAACTCGCCGGGGCGCTCGGCGGATTCCGTCCCGCCGGCCTCGACCACGTCGCCCACGCGCACCGGCCTGACGAAGCGCACGTCGATCGCGCTGCGTGCGGCGACCGCCGCGCCGAAGGTGCTGGCGATGGCCTGCCAGACGAGGTTCAGCGACATGGTGCCGTGGGCGATCACGCCGCCCATCGGTGTGGTGGCCGCGAACACCGGGTCGACGTGCAGCGGGTTGAAATCGCCGGTGATCTCCGCGTAGGCGAGGATGGCCGGCATGTCCACGCTCAGGCGGACGGGTTGCAGCGTGCGCCTCATGCTCAGGCAGCCCAGATCAGGGTCATCCGCCCGGCGAACAGCGGGCGCCCTCCGTCCCCGGTGGCGCGGGCCTCGACCTCAACGTAGCGCCGCTCGCGGCGCAGCTCCTTGCCGGCACAGCTGAACGCGGTGGTCACGGATTCTCCGAGCCTGGGCGCGGCCGTCAGCGACAGGCTCTGGCGGGCGTGCACGTTGCCCGGCGGGCGCGGCGAGAGCGCCTGCATGTAGGCGCGCATCAGCAGCACGGAGGCGATCCCCGGCGGCAGCGCGTCGCCGGCCGGCGCGTCCCAGGGGTAGAGGGTGCGCCAGTTCCCGAGCATGCGCTCGTCGACGGCCTCGGTGTGGCCGCCCAGCGGGGCGCCCGGCTGGAAGCGGTCGAAGGTGAGCAGCGGCGGGCTCATCGGTCGAGCTCCGCCTGCGGCAGCATCGCCTCGCCATGCGGGCGGAACACGACGCGGACGCGGGCGCCGATCTCCACCTCTGCGGGCGGGCACCCGAGCATGTTCATCATCATCCGGAAGCCTTCGTCGAGGTCGACCAGCGCAATCGTGTACGGGACGTCGTCCTTGAAGGCAGCGGTGGGCGCGCGATGCACCACGGTGAAGGTGTGCACCGCGCCCCTGCCCGCCGACTGCCGCCACTGCGGCTCGCCCGCCTGGCAGTGCGCGCAGTGCCGGCGCGGTGGGAACTGGGTGCGTCCGCAGGCGCCGCAGTGCTGGTAGAGCAGCTCGCCGCGCGCGGCGCCGTCCCAGAACGGGGCGGTGTCGGCGTGGGCGACGGCAATCTGCGGCTTGAGCGGCTTGTCCGGGTCTGCCATCGGGTTCCCTCCGGGTCGTTCTTCCTGGAGAATAGCATTCGTCATGGAAAAAGATCAGGCCTGCCAGTCCGCAAGCCCCTGCGCGCGCCCGAAGCTGGTCGGGGCGCTGTCGGCGGGGCTGGCCATCCTGCGCCACCTGGGCGACCCCGACGCGCGCGCGGGCGTCAGCCGCATCGCCCGCGACCTGGGGCTGAACCCCAGCACCTGCTTCAACCTGCTGCGCACCTTGGTCCATGAGGGGATGGTGAGCTTCGATCCGGGGACCAAGACCTACGCGCTTGCGCTGGGCGTCGTCGAACTGGCCAAGGGCGCGCTGGAGCAGGCCTCGTACGCGCGCTTCATGCGCCCGCACCTGGAGGCGGTGTCGGCGCGCCACGGCGTCACGGCGACACTGTGGCAGCGCGCAGCGGCCGACCGGATGGTGCTGGTCGACCGATCAGAAAGTGACGCGACGATGAGGGTCCACATGCAGGTCGGCCAGCGGCTGCCCCTGTACGTGGCCGCGTTCGGACGCTGCATGGCGGCCCATTCGGGGCTCTCCCGGCAGGCGCTGCGCGAGGTGTTTCGAGGGCTGCGC
The DNA here is from genome assembly GCF_014202215.1 of Quisquiliibacterium transsilvanicum. Classification (GTDB taxonomy): domain Bacteria; phylum Pseudomonadota; class Gammaproteobacteria; order Burkholderiales; family Burkholderiaceae_E; genus Quisquiliibacterium; species Quisquiliibacterium transsilvanicum. Next base: position 279,341 of record NZ_JACHGB010000004.1, read on the forward strand.
TGGGAGCAGGCGCCGTCGTTCGAGGCCTGGCTGCGATCGGTGCGGCAGGCGCGCGACGGCGGCTATGCGGTGGACGCGGGCCACTTCGTGCGCGGCGCGACGACGGTTTCGTCGGTCGTGCTCGACGCGGCGGGCGCGCCGATCATGGCGCTGAGCGCGGTGGGCTTCGCGGCGCAGCTTGGCGCCGCGCAGGTGGCCGCGCTCGGCGAGGACCTTGCGGAACGCGCGGCCACGGTCGGCCGCGCCCTGGCCGGCCGCGGCGCCGGCGAACGAGGGAGGTGAGGCGATGGCACTGGATTTCCGCTTTTCAGCGGAGCACGAGGCGGTCAGGGACACGATCCGGCGCTTCTGCGCGGAGCAGATTGCGCCGCGGGTGGCGCGGGCCGAGGAGGACGAGGTGTTCCCGCGCGAGCTGTTCCCGATGTGGGGCGCGCTCGGGCTGCTGGGCGCGCGCTACCCCGAGGCCGACGGCGGCAGCGGCATGGACAAGGTTGCCGACTGCATCCTGCGCGAGGAGATGAGCGCGGTCTGCCAGGGCATCGCGTCGAGCTGGTCGGCGCATGCGCACCTGGGCACCTGGCCGATCTGGAAGACGGGCACCGAGGACCAGAAGGCGCGCTTCCTGCGCCCGGCACTCGCCGGCACGCTGATCGCGGGCTTCGGGCTGAGCGAGCCGGACGGCGGCTCGAACATCCGCGCGATGCGCACCCGCGCAACGAAGGTGGACGGCGGCTGGCGGCTCGACGGCAGCAAGATGTACATAACCAACGCCCCGATCGCCGACTACCTGCTGGTGGCTGCGCGTACCAGCCCGGAGCTGACGCCCGAGGCGATCAGCCTGTTCATCGTCGAACTGCCGAATCCCGGCTTCGTGATCACGAAGCTGAGGAAGGAGGGGATCCGCTGCTCGGAGACCGGGCTGATCCATATCGAGAACGCCTTCGTCCCCGACGACTGCCTGCTCGGCGGGCGCACCGGAACCTATCCGCTGATCCTCGAGTCGCTCAGCGAGAACCGGGTCGGCGTGGCGGCCAATGCGCTCGGCATGGCGCGCGGCGCCTTCGACGCTGCCCGCGGCTACGCGGCGGAGCGGCTGGTGGCGGGCAAGCGCATCGGCGACTACCAGGCGATCGCGCACAAGCTCGCCGACATGGCCGCCGACATCGAGGCGGCCAGGTGGCTGGTCTACCACGGCGCCTGGAAGGTGGACCAGGGCGAGCTGGACACGGCGCTCGCCTCCAAGGTGAAGCTGGTTGCCAGCGAGACCGCGCTGCGGGTCAGCGAGAACGCGATCCGGATCCTGGGCGGCGCCGGCATCATGCGCGAGTACCCGGTGGGGCGCATCCACCGCGACGCCTTCGTCTACGTGATCGGCGAGGGCACCAGCGAGATCCAGCGCAACCTGATCGCACGTTCGCTCGGGTTCAAGCCATGAGCGCCGGTCGGGCGGCCGCGCACCTCCGGGACGCGCGCGCCATATGCGCGAAGAGAGTCAAGGAAAGGACAGCACGATGAGCATGGGCGCGGGCATCACCGGGGTCTTCGACACACGGGTCGGCGAGTTGCGCGGCTCGACCTGCATGGGGCTGCAGTACGAAGCCGCCGCCGGCGCGCTCGCCGACGCGGGACTCGCGGCGGCGCAGGTCGACGGCGTGCTCTGCGCCTACTCCTTCACCGAGCCGCACCTGATGCCGGCGTCGGTGTTCTGCGAGTACGCGGGCATCCACCCGGACGTCTGCTATTCGATCCAGGCCGGCGGGGCGACGGCCTGCATCATGGTGATGCAGGCGGCGGCGCTGGTCGCCAGCGGCCAGTGCCGCCACGTGCTGTGCGTGACCGGCGACAACCGGCTCACCGGCATGTCGCGCGACGGCGCGGTGGCTGCGCTGTCCGAGGTGGGGCATCCGCAGTTCGAGCGCCCCTACGGGATCAGCGTGCCGGCCTCCTACGCGCTGGTGGCGCGGCGCTACATGCACGAATACGGCGTGACCGGCGAGCAGCTCGCCGCGATCGCGGTCGAGCACCGGCGCCACGCCGGGCTGCACCCGAACGCGCACAAGCGCGATCCGATCACGGTGGAGGACGTGATGCGCTCGCGCCCGATCAGCACGCCGCTGCGCATGCTCGACTGTTGCCTGATCTCCGACGGCGCCGCCGCGGTGGTGGTCAGCGCGCCGGATGCGATCGGCGAGACCCGCGCGAGCGGCATCGGGATCCTCGGCGCCGGACAGGGCCACACCCACGAGCACATCGTCGCAGCGCCCTCGCTCACCGACTTCGGCTGCAAGCAGTCCTCGCGGATCGCCTTCGAACGCGCCGGCGTGCGGCCGGCGGACATCGACGTCGCCGAGATCTACGACTCGTTCACGATCACGCTGCTGGTGGAGCTGGAGTCGATCGGCTTCTTCGGCCGGGGCGAGGCGGGAGCTGCGGCCGCCGCGGGGGAGCTGGGCCTGCGGGGCAGGCTGCCGTGCAACACGCACGGAGGGCTGCTCTCCTACGGACACTCGGGCGCCGCGGGCGGCATGTTCCACGTCGTCGAGGGGGTGCGCCAGCTGCGTGGCGAGGCGCAGGCCCGCCAGGTGCCGGATGCCCGCCTTGCCTTCGTGCACGGCGACGGCGGCATCCTGTCGGCGCATTGCTCGCTGGTGCTGGGCCGCTGAGCGGGGCGTTCCGGCGCGGGCAGGCGCGGCCGGCGTGTCAGCGGCGCCCGCGCGCGCCGCGCGCCTGCGCTCAGTCCCGCGCCGGCAGGTAGCGCACGCTGAGCACGCCGTCGATGCGCTTGATCGAGCGCACCACCTCGTCCGGCACCGCGCTGTCGACGTCCACCAGCGTGTACGCCATCTCGCCGCGCGACTTGTTCAGCATGTTGTGGATGTTCAGCCCGGCGGCGGCCATCGCGGTGGAGATCTGGCCCAGCATGTTGGGCACGTTCGCGTTGGCGATCGCGATGCGGTAGCCCGACTCGCGCGGCGAGACCGCGTCGGGGAAGTTGACCGAGTTGCGCACGTTGCCGCTCTCGAGGTAGTCGCGCAGCTGGTCGGCGACCATCACCGCGCAGTTCTCCTCGGCCTCCCGGGTGGACGCGCCCAGGTGGGGCAGGGCGATGACGTGGCGATGGCCGTTGATCGCCGGGCCGGGGAAGTCGCAGACATACTGGCGCAGCCGGCCGGAGTCGAGCGCTGCCAGCGTCGCGGCCTCGTCGACCACGCCCTCGCGCGAGAAGTTCAGCAGCACCGCGCCGTGGCGCGCATGCTCGAACGCGGCGGCGTCGATGAGGTGCCGGGTGGCCGGCACGAGCGGCACGTGAAGCGAGACGAAGTGCGAAGCCCGCAGCAGCTCGGGAACGGAGTTCGCGCGCTTGACCTGGGCGGGCAGGCTCCAGGCGGCGTCCACGGTGATCTCCGGGTCGTAGCCGACCACGTGCATGCCCATCCGGATCGCCGCGTCGGCCACCAGGCAGCCGATCTTGCCCAGGCCGATCACGCCCAGCGTGTGGCCGGCGAGCTCGAAGCCCGCGAAGGACTTCTTGCCGTCCTCCACCTGCTTGTCCATGTCCGGCGCCTGCGGGTCGAGGGCATCGACGAAGCGCAGCGCGGCAGGCAGGTTGCGCGCCGCCAGCAGCATGCCCGCGATCACCAGCTCCTTGACCGCGTTGGCGTTCGCGCCCGGGGCGTTGAACACCGGCACGCCGCGCTCGCTCATTGCGGCCACCGGGATGTTGTTGGTGCCCGCGCCGGCGCGGCCGATCGCCATCACGCTGGACGGGATGTCCATGCCGTGCATGTCCGCCGAGCGCACCAGCACCGCATCGGGCTCGGCGATGTCCTTGCCGGTTTCGTAGATCTCGGCGGGCAGCCGCTTCAGGCCGCTGGCGGAGATCTGGTTGAGGACGAGGACGCGGAAAGGACGGGCCATGTGCGCTCCGATGCTCGAGGCTTTGGGGGGCGAAGGGAAGGGGACCGCCCCCCGGACCGGCCGCGGGGCGGCGCAGGGGACAGGGTCAGCCGCGCTGCTTTTCGAAGTCGCGCATGTAGTCGACCAGCGCGCGCACGCCCTCGATGGGCATCGCGTTGTAGATCGACGCGCGCATGCCGCCGACCGAGCGGTGGCCCTTGAGCTGCAGCAGATTGCGGGCCTTGGCGCCGGCCAGGAAGTCGTCGTCGAGCGCCGCGTCCTTCAGCGTGAAGGGGACGTTCATTCGCGAGCGGTCGGCCTTGTCGACCGGGTTGGCGTAGAAGCCGGTGGCATCGAGATAGTCGTAGAGCAGCGAGGATTTCTCGATGTTGCGCTTCTCGATGGCGGCGATGCCGCCCTGTCGCTTGAGCCACTGGAACACGAGGCCGGCGATGTAGATCGAGTAGGTCGGCGGCGTGTTCAGCATCGAATCGTTGTCGGCCTGCTGCTTGAAATCGAGCATCGTCGGCGTGCCGGACGGGGCATGGCCGATCAGGTCCTCGCGGACGATCACGATGGTCAGGCCGGCCGGCCCGATGTTCTTCTGCGCGCCGCCGTAGATCAGCCCGTACTTCGAGACGTCGACCGGGCGGGACAGGAAGGTCGACGACACGTCGGCCACCAGCGGAACCTCGCCGGTCTCCGGCTCCCAGTTGAATTCGACGCCGCCAATGGTCTCGTTCATGCAGACGTGCACGTACGCAGCCTGGGGGTCGAGCTTCCAGGTGGACCGGGCGGGCACGTAGGTGAAATTGCGGTCTTCGGCGCTGGCCGCGATGTTGACCTTGCCGAAGAGCTTGGCTTCCTTGATCGCCTTCTTGGACCACTCGCCAGTGTGGACGTAGTCGGCCGACGCCTTGCCGCGCAGCAGGTTCATCGGGATGGCGGCGAACTGCATCGTGGCGCCGCCCTGCAGGAACAGCACCTTGTAGTTCGACGGAATGCCCATCAGCTCGCGCAGGTCGGCCTCGGCCTGCGCGTGGATGCCCATGTACTCCTTGCCGCGGTGGCTCATCTCCATCACGGACTGGCCGGAGCCCCTCCAGTCGAGCATCTCGGCGGCCGCCTGCTGGAGGACTTCCTCGGGAAGCACGGCCGGGCCCGCGCTGAAGTTGAAGATCTGACGCATCCTGGACTCCTTGGTCGAGGGCCGGAATCTTATCGCAAGGCGGCCCGCGGCCCGGTCCGATCGCCTGGCTCAGTCGGGGACGAAGGCCAGCGCCAGGCCGTTGTTGCAGTAACGCAGCCCGGTCGGCTCCGGGCCGTCCTGGAACACGTGGCCGTGATGGCCACCGCAGCGCGTGCAGTGGTACTCGACCCGCGGCACGAGCAGCAGGTGGTCGACCTTGGTTTCGAAAGTGCCGGGCAGCGCCTTGGAGAAGCTCGGCCAGCCGCAGCCCGCGTCGAACTTGGCGTCCGAGCGGAACAGCGCCTGCCCGCAGCCGGCGCAGACGTAGGTTCCGGGGCGGTGCTCGCCGTTGAGAGGGCTGGAATAGGGGCGCTCGGTGTCCTCGTGCCGCAGCACGCGGTAGGCCGCGTGGCCCAGCCGCGCAAGCCACTCGGCGTCGCTCTTCTCGACCTTCTCGACCTTCTCGATTTTCTCGACTTTTTCTTCCTGAGGATTCATCTGGAGCTCCGTTCTCGTTCGTTCTCGTTCGTACATCCCATTCTGCCCCGATCCGCCGGCCGCCGCCGGCGCGCTCGTGCAACAATGGCCGGAATTCCTGTGGCACTGGCAGGGCCTTCCCTGCGGGCCGGAAAACAACGGAACGAGGAGACCATCCGGATGCAGTCAGGCACCCACCCCTGGCTGGCGCAGCAGCGCGTCCACTACGGACGACCGGCGGCGCCGCTGGTGCTCGAAGAGGCGCAGCGCTGCGGCGCGCGCCGCGTGTTCGTGACCACCACCCGTTCGCTGACGCAGGGACGCCTCGTTGCAGCATGCATCGAGGCCCTGGGCGACGCCTTCGCCGGCAAGTTCGACGCCATCGCGGCGCACAGCCCGCGCGAGGCGGTCATCGAGGGCGCCCGCCGCATCCGCGACGCGCAGGCGGACCTGGTGGTCGCCATCGGCGGCGGCTCGGTGATCGACGCGACCAAGGTCATGCTCCAGGCAGTCTGGTATGGCGTCGACTCGGTCGAGGGGCTCGATGCCATCGTCGGCGGTGCGCATCGCGGCGGCGCGGATCCCGGCGCCTGGGACGCCGATCCGCAGTCGCTGCGGATGATCGCGGTGCCCACCACCTTCTCGGCCGCCGAATTCAGCAACGTGGCCGGCGTCACCGACGTGGCGCGCAGGCTCAAGCAGATGTACACCCACCCGCTGGCGGTGCCCCGCGCAGTGATCCTCGACCCGGCGGCCACACTGGACACCCCCGAGCGCCTGCTGCTGTCGACCGGCATGCGCTCGATGGATCATGCCGTCGAGCGCTGGTGCGCGATCCGGTCGCTGCCCTTCGGCGACGCGCTGTCGCTGCATGCGATGAAGATGCTCGCGGACGCGCTGCCGCGGGTCAAGGCGTCCCCGCAGGACCTGCAGGCCCGCTCCGACTGCCAGGTGGCGATGTGGCTGTCGCTGCTGCCGCAGAGCGCCGGGGTGCCGTTCGGCGCGAGCCACGGCATCGGCTACATCCTGGGCGGCGCCTACGGGGTTCCCCATGGCGAGACCTCCTGCGTGATGCTTGCATCGGTGCTCGAATGGAACGAGGCGGTGAACGCCGAGCGCCAGCTGGCGGTCGCGCAGGCGCTGGGCCGGCCGGGCGAGCGCGCGGGGCCGGCAATGCGGGAGTTCGTCCGCGGCCTCGGCCTGCCCTGGCGCCTGCGCGACGTGGGCATCGAGCGCGAGCGTCTCGCCGAGATCGCCGGCCGTTACGACGGCACCGGACCGATCGCGACCAACCCGCGCCGGGTCGGGTCGGCGGCGGACATCGTCGAGATCCTCGAACTCGCCTGGTGAGCCCCGCGGCCCCGGCGGCTGCGGAATGGACGAAAATCAATGCATGATCCGCGGCATATCGCGGACCATGACATGCAGACTGGCAGGCGGCCGGTGCCACCGGCCCGGAACACGACAGAGGAGACCCCATGTTCAGACGCATCCTGGTGCCCATCGACGGCTCCGAGCTCTCCACCGAGGCGCTGAAGTCGGCGATCCGGCTGGCCGAGGAGAACGGCGCCGCGATCATCGCGCTCAACGTCCAGCCGGTGTACCGGCCGCCAGTGGTGGCCGAAGTGCCCGTGGCGGACATCTACTCGCAGGAGGAGTACGAGTCGGGTGCGCTGCAGGTCGCGGACAAGGTGCTCGCAGACGCGAGCGCGCTCGCGGCTGCGGTGTCGGTGCCCTGCAAGACGGTCGCCCAGCTGGATGCGAGCCCCTGGGAGGCGATCATCCGGGTGGCCCGCGAAGAGGGCTGCGACCTGATCTTCATGGCCTCGCACGGCCGCAGGGGCGTGGCCGGCCTGCTGCTGGGCAGCGAAACCCAGAAAGTGCTCACCCACTGCAAGATCCCGGTGCTCGTGCATCGCTGATCGCGCCGGCCGGCCGCCGCCCGTGGGCGGAGCGGCCGGGCGGCGGGCCGGGCAGGCGGTGTGGAAACGCGGCGGCGGGCAGTTGCGGCCTGCCCGCCGGCTTCAGGCGATCTTGGAGTAGGTGCCCGCCGCGGGCGCGTGCTTCAGGTAGCGGTCGAAGGCCATCGCCACCGCGCGCACCAGCAGGCGGCCGCGCGGCAGCACCTCGATGCCGTCATCGAGGATCCGGATGGCGCCTGCATCGTGCATCGGCGCCAGTTCCGCGAGCGCGTCAGCGAAGTAGCCCGGCGCGGAGATCCGGTGGCGGGCCTCGATCTCCGGCCACCAGACCCGGAAGTTGCACATCAGCGACTGGATCACGTCGCGACGAAGGAAGTCGTCGTTGCCGAGCGCGATGCCGCGGATGATCGGCAGCTCGCCCTCTGCGATCCGGCGGTAGTAGGCGTCCAGCGATTTCTCGTTCTGCGCCTGCACCGAGCCCACGGCCGAGATCGATGACACGCCCAGCGCGATCAGGTCGCCGGAGTCGTGCGAGCAGTAGCCCTGGAAGTTGCGGTGCAGCCTGCCTTCGCGTTGCGCAACCGCCAGTTCGTCGTCGGCGCGCGCGAAGTGATCCAGGCCCAGGTAGGCATAGCCGGCCTCACGGAACATCGACACTGCCATGTCGAAGAGCCTGGCGCGGATCTCGGCCGAGGGCAGCTCTTCCTCGTTGATGCGCCGCTGCGGCTTGAAGAGCTGCGGCAGGTGCGCGTAGTGGTAGAGCGCTACCCGGTCGGGGTTGGCGTCGATGGTGAGCTCGAGGGTGCGCCGGAAGCCCTCGACGGTCTGCTTGGGGAGGCCGTAGATGAGGTCGACGTTGATTGACCTGAAGCCGGCGTTGCGCGAGGTCTCGATCAGCTCGCGCGTGTCCTCGTAGGACTGGATCCGGTTGACCGCCCGCTGCACCGCGGGGTCGAAGTCCTGGATGCCGAGGCTCACGCGGTTCAGGCCCAGGCCGCGCAGCGTCCACAGGCGCGCGGGCGTGACCGTGCGCGGATCGATCTCGATCGAGTACTCGCCGTCCTCGGAGAACTCGAAATGCCGGGAAATGGCATCGAAGATCTCAACGAACTCCTCGTCGAGCATGAAGGTGGGCGTGCCGCCGCCGAAGTGGAGGTGGCTGATCCGCTGGCCGCGCCCGGTCAGCAGCGTCACCAGCTCCATCTCGCGCTTGAGCGCCTGGATGTACTCGCCGGACTTGCCCTGCTGCTTGGTGCCGATCTTGTTGCAGCCGCAGTAGTAGCAGATGGTCCGGCAGAACGGAATGTGCAGGTAGAGGCCGAGCGGATCCTGCCGGCGGCCGGCGCGCTCGAGCAGCGCCTGCGTGTACTGGGCCGGGTCGAAGCCCGGGGTGAAGCGGTCGGCCGTCGGGTACGAGGTGTACCGGGGGCCGCGGCCGCCGAATCGCTCGATCAGGGTGGGGTCGAGCTCGATTTCGCCGAAGGCCTGCATTGGGTGGTTCCGTGTTCGTGACGCCGCGAGTGTCGGCGCGCATGCCTCGCGCGGCATTGAGAAAGGTCAATGACTTGGCCGGCGGGCCATCCTGCCGGCGGTTGCGGGCCGGGGCGCTTCAGTCGTCGACCGGCACTGTGTAGTTCAGCGCAAGCCGGCCGCCGTCCGGGTAGACGGTCTGGCCGGTCATGTAGGAGGCGTCGTCGCCGGCCAGGAAGACCGCGACCTTGGCGATCTCGTCGGGCTCTCCGAGCCGCTTCATCGGCGTTCTCGACAGCAGCTTGCGGCGGGCCGCATCCGAGCCCAGCACCGCCTTGCGCGCCAGCTCGGTGGCGATGGTGCCGGGGCCGATCGCGTTGACGCGGATGCCGTGCTCGGCGAGCGCCATCGCCATCACTTTCGTTAGCTGGTTGACGCCGCCCTTGGAGACGACATAGGGCACCTGGTCGGGGATGGCCAGCACCGCGTTCACGCTGGACATCAGCACTATCGCGCCGCCGTCGCCCTGCGCGACCATGCGGCGCGCGGCGGCCTGGCCGAACAGGAAGTAGGACTTCAGGTTCACTGCCAGCACCCGGTCGAAGTCGGTCTCCTCGAGCTCGAGGAAGGACGCGGCATGCACGATGCCGGCGTTCGCGAGCAGGATGTCCAGCCGGCCGAAACGCTCGACCGCCACCCGGACCGCTTCGTTCGCGACTGACTTGTCGGTCACGTCGCCGGCCAGGAAGAGGGCGCGCGCCCCCAGCTCCCCTGCCAGCCGCGCGCCCGCCTCGGCGTCGAGGTCGACGATCAGCACCCGCGCGCCTTCGTCGACGAAGCGCCTTGCGCAGGCCTCGCCGATCCCGTTCGCCCCTCCGGTGACGATCGCCACCTTGTCATTCAGCCGCACCTCGAGTCCCTCCCGGATCAACGGGCCACGCCTGCATGGCCCGACGCAAGGATAACGCCGCGCGTCACGCGGGCCCGCGCGACGCAAGATAGCGTCCCGCCTGGTGGTGGCGCGCAGGCCGCGCCGGGCAGGGCCGGCGGACTAGAATCCCGGCGATGCGTCAGATCATCGCCCTTGCTGTCTGCCTCGTCCTCTATTCCTTCGTGCCGGGTCCCGCTGCGGCCCAGGGCGCGGCCGCCGCGCCGCCGGCCGCCGCGCTTCTCGACGGCTGGCTGCAGGGCACCGGGATCGCGCCCAGCGACGTGGGGATCTACGCGGTGCCGGTCGACGGGGGGCCGCCGCTGCTGGCCCACGACTCGGGGCAGGCGTTCAACCCGGCTTCGACGATGAAGGTCCTGACCACGCTGGCGGCACTCTCCGTGCTGGGGCCGGAGCACCGCTGGCGCACCGGCGCGCACCTGCGCGGCGAACTGCGCGACGGGATCCTGCACGGCGACCTAGTGCTGCGCGGCGGCGGCGACCCGAAGCTTGTCATCGAGGACCTCAGCGCCTTCATCGAAGCGATGCGCCGTGCCGGCCTGCGCGAAATCCGCGGATCGCTGGTCATCGACGACTGGCGCTACGACGTCGGCCGCGACAGCGTCGAGCGTTTCGACCTGGATCTCTCCCAACCCTACAACGTTCTGCCGCACGCGATGCTGATGAATTTCAAGGCGACGCGGGTGGTGGTGCAGCCGGGGGCCGGTGGGGCGCAGATCGCGCTCGATCCGCCGCTGTCCGGGGTGCCGGTGGAGAACCACCTGAGGATCGCGCGCGGCGCCTGCCGCCACGGCGCGGCGGGCCTGACCGTGCGCGACGACGACACCGACCTGCGCGGCCCCCGGATCCGGGTGTCCGGCCCCTATTCGCCAGCCTGCGGCGAGCAGGGGATCTTCGTCTCGGTGCTGACCCACGAGCAGTTCATCGGCGCGCTGTTCCGCGCCGCCTGGCAGGCTGCTGGCGGCACCTGGGACGGCAGGGTGCGCGTCGAGGCGGGCGCGGCGCGTGGGGCGCCCTGGCTGGAGTGGGTGTCCCCCAGGACGCTGGCCGACGTGGTCCGCGACGTGAACAAGTTCAGCAACAACGTGATGGCGCGCCAGCTCTTCCTGGAACTCGCCGTGGCAAGCGGAGTGCGCCCAGCGACGGTGGCCGGGGCCCGCGCGGTGCTGGCGCGCTGGCTGGCGGCACAGGGGCTGGACCTTCCTGGCCTGTTCGTCGAGAACGGATCGGGACTGTCGCGCCGCGAGCGCGTCGGCGCGGCCGGCCTGGCGCGCGCGCTCCAGCACGCGGCTGCCGGCCCCTACGCTGACCTGCTGCGGAATTCGCTGCCGGTCGTCGGGGTCGACGGGACGATGAAGCGAAGACTCGTCGACGATCCGGTCGCCGGCCGCGCATGGATCAAGACCGGCAGCCTCGCCGACGTCCGGTCGATCGCAGGTTATGTGGATGCCGTCTCCGGCCGGCGGCACGCGGTGGTGTTCATCGTGAACGGGCCGCGCGCGACTGCGGCGCCGGCCGCGCAGGACCGCTTCCTGAGGTGGGTGCATGCCAACGGCTGAGCGGCCGGCGCGCGCCGGGCTGGTCGCCGCGGTGGTCGTCTACATGATCGGCCTCGCCTGGCTCTCGCTTTCCAGGGGAGGCGCGCCGGCGTGCGGCGCTTCCTGGCTGATGGAGAGCGGGGCCCTGTCCCGGGCCGATCTCGTGGTCAACGTCGTCGCCTACGTCCCGCTCGGCGCGCTGATCGCCGCCGGCGGGGCTCCCGGCGGGCAGGTGCGGCGGCGCATCCTCCTGGCCGCGGCGACCGGGGCGCTCCTATCGCTCGCGATAGAGACAATCCAGGTCTGCCTACCGGCCAGGACTTCCGCCTGGTCGGACCTCCTTGCCAACGCGTCCGGGGCTGCGATCGGCGCGATCTTCCCGGGGGTGGTGCTGCGGGCGCACCGTGCGGTCGAGGCGGGCGGGGTGCCCGGCCTGCCTGCCGGATCGACCGCGCCCCAGCCGCTGCTGGCGCTGGCCTTGCTGACGCTGTTCTTCTGGATCGGCGAGCGCAGCCTGCCCTGGGCGCTGACCCTGGACGTCGACCGGCTCCGCGCGAACCTCGCGTTCCTCAAGCCCGCTCTTGCGGGGATGCCGACGCTGGATCCCTGGCGCCTCGCGAGCCATGTGGCGGCGTGGCTGGTATTCGGGCTGGCGATCCGTGCCGGCCTGCAGTCCTGGGCGCCGGTGCTGCGGATCACCGCGATCGGGGTGTTCACCGTCCTGCTGCTCCAACTGCTGCTGGTCGTCCCGTCGCTGTCGCTGGAACAGCTCGTCGGGCTGGCGATCGCTGCGGTAGGCTGGATCCTGCTCCGCCTGCCCGCGATGTCGCGCTGTCTGCCGCTCGCTCTCTGCGCCGCCACCCTCGCCTGGGTCACGCTCTACGAGTTGCGGCAGGGCATGGGAGAGCTTGCCACGGGCTTCTCCTGGCTGCCGATCTTCGGGGCCGGAAACCCCCTGGGCGCGCTGCAACTCGGTCTGTATTTCTTCGCGGTCGCCCTTGCCTTCGCGCTTGCGCGCGCGTGGCAGTCGGCGCTGCGCCACCGCCAGCGGGCGCGACAGCCAGGGCGTCAGACCCCCCGCGGTGCCAGCCTCGCCGTGGCCGCGACGGTCGCCTGGATTGCGCTCCTGGAGGTCGCGCAGCTCTGGATCCCCGGGCGATCGCCTGACGTCTCGCCGCCGCTCCTGGTGGGGCTCGGCTGGATGATCGCGCTGGCGGTGCAGGCGCGGGTCAGAGCCCCAGTTCGCGCCACAGCGAGTCGATCCGGGTCTTGACCTGCGGGTCCATCGAGATCGCGCGGCCCCATTCGCGGCTGGTCTCGCCGGGCCACTTGTTGGTGGCGTCCAGCCCCATCTTCGATCCCAGCCCCGACACCGGTGAGGCGAAATCCAGGTAGTCGATCGGGGTGTTCTCGACCAGGGTGGTGTCGCGCGCCGGGTCCATGCGGGTGGTGATGGCCCAGATCACTTCCTTCCAGTCGCGGGGATCCACGTCGTCGTCGACCACGACGATGAATTTCGTGTACATGAACTGCCGCAGGAAGCTCCAGATGCCGAACATCACCCGCTTGGCGTGCCCCGGGTACTGCTTGCGGATCGACACCACCGCCATCCGGTAGGAGCAGCCCTCGGGCGGAAGGTGGAAGTCGACGATCTCGGGGAACTGCTTCTGCAGGATCGGGACGAACACCTCGTTGAGCGCCACGCCCAGCACCGCGGGCTCGTCCGGCGGCTTGCCGGTATAGGTGGAGTGGTAGATCGGGTCGCGCCGCATCGTGATGCGGTCGATCGAAAACACCGGGAACCAGTCCTGCTCGTTGTAGTAGCCGGTGTGGTCGCCGTAGGGCCCTTCCAGCGCCATCTCGAAGCCGGTGCGCGCCGCCGGCGGCAGTTCGCCCGTCCAGCCCAGGGCGGCGGCGTTGGCGCGGGTGGCGCTGCCGTCGGGATCGGGCCGGATGCTGCCTTCGAGAACGATCTCGGCGCGCGCCGGCACCCGCAGGTCGCTGCCGATGCATTTCACCAGTTCGGTCCGCGCGCCGCGCAGCAGCCCGGCGAACTGGTACTCGGACAGACTGTCGGGCACCGGCGTGACTGCGCCGAGGATGGTGGCGGGGTCTGCGCCCAGCGCGACCGCGATCGGGAAGGGCTTGTCCGGCGAGGCCTGCGCGTGCTCCCGGAAATCCAGCGCGCCGCCCCGGTGCGCGAGCCAGCGCATGATGGTCTTGTCCGGCGCGATCACCTGCTGCCGGTAAATGCCCAGGTTCTGCCGCGGCCGCGTCGGGCCGCGGGTGATGATCAGCCCCCAGGTGATCAGCGGCGCGGCGTCGCCGGGCCAGCAGGTCTGCACCGGCAGCTCCCCGAGATCGACCGCGCTGCCCTCCCGAACGATCTCCTGGCAGGGCCCCGAGGACAGCTCCTTTGGCGCCATGTTCAGCACCTGCTTGAGCACCGGCCACTTCTCCCATGCGTCGCGGAATCCCTTCGGGGGATCCGGCTCCTTCAGGTAGGCGAGCAGCCGGCCTACCTCACGCAGCGCCTCGGTCGATTCCTGGCCCATGCCGAGCGCGACGCGCCTGGGCGTTCCGAAGAGGTTGGCGAGCACTGGCATCCGGTACTCCCGGCCTGCGTCCGTCGGGCGCTCGAAAAGCAGCGCCGGTCCGCCGGTCCGCAGCACCCGGTCTGCGACCTCGGTCATCTCCAGCCGCGGGGACAGCGGGGTCGAGATGCTTTTGAGCTCACCAAGCGCACCGAGTTGGTGCATAAAGTCTCTCAGATCGGTGTATTTCATCGTCTGGCGCCAAGATCAGTGCAATATACTGCCGAATCCGTCGCTCATCCCCGTTGACCGACCGTTCGTCGGTACCTAGAATCCGCCGAAATTCACGGGGTTCGCAGCTCAGAGCCCCTTCCAGATCAGACTCGGCGAGCAAGGGCTCGCAAACGAGCGTCTTACTGGGCCCAGCCGCTTGGCGGGTCCGACCGGGTCAAGGCATCGAGATCGCTGCACGGCGTCCGTCGTCCAGCGTGCCGGCCCGGTCTCGCGCCTCAGGGAGTCGCCATGCTTAAGCAGCATCGAAACAGATTCAAGTTGGGAAAGCTCGCGCGCGCCATTCCGGCCGCGCGGCTGGCGAGGGCAAGCGTGCCGCTGGTCGTCACGCTCGCGTTCGTCGTCGGGAGCAGCGCCGTGCATTATGCCCCCGAGCTCGACGGTGCCGTCGAGACGGTCGCCATCGGCGCGGTTGAGCCCGCCGGCGACGCATTGTCAGGCGCGGCGCCGGTCCTCGCGTCGAAGACCGCATCGCACAAGCGCAACGCCTCCTCGCTGACGGCCGAGCAGGAGAAGATCGCGCTCTTCATCGCGCGCCGGTACCGGGTGGCGATGGACCATACGCAGATGGTCGTCGCCCATGCCTATCAGATCGCACGTGAAGCCAAGCTCGATCCGCTCCTGGTGCTCGCGGTGATCTCGGTTGAATCGTCCTTCAATCCCAAGGCCCAGAGCAACATGGGCGCGCAGGGCCTGATGCAGGTCCTCACGCGGGTGCACAAGGAAAAGTTCGCTCCGTTCGGCGGGGTGTCCGCAGCCTTCGATCCGCTGGCCAACATGCGGGTGGGCACGCAGATCCTGAAGGAATACGTCAAGCGCACCGGCAGCGTCGAGAGCGGGCTGAAGTATTACGTGGGCGCGGCACTGCTGCCGCATGACGGTGGCTACGGGGCCAAGGTGCTGTTCGAGCGCGAGCGCATCGCCGCGGCTGCGACCGGACGCGCGCAGCCGTCCAGAGGTCCGCAGCTGATGGCCCGCGCCGAGCCGGCGCGGATGATCCAGGCCTCCACTGCCGGGACCGCTGCGCGGGCCGGCGATGCCGGCGCGCCGCAGGGCGGGCAGGCCGAAGCCGACAGCGCGGCGTCGCGCACCGCAGACGTCACGTTCCGTCCCTGGGTGGACGTCAGCACGAAGCCGTCGGGCGACGAGCGCCCGGCGCTGGCGCCGGATCCGGTGGGTGCGCTCGACGGCGGGGCCGTGCGCGACATCTGATTTGCGCGGGCGGGTCGGTCTCAGGCCCGTTCGCGGTCGCCGAGATAGCGACGAAGCCTGTCCACGGCCTCCTCGAGGTTTTCCATCGAGGTGGCGTACGACAGGCGCAGGTACCGCTTGGGCTGGTTTTCGCCAAAATCGTCGCCCGGCACCAGCGATACCCATGCGTTGCGCAGCAGCTCGTCTGCGAAGGCCGAGCTGTCGTCGCTGAAGCGGCTGCAATCCACGTACACATAGAAGGCGCCGTCCGGCTCGACCGGAACCTCCAGGCCGAGCTCGCGCAGCGCCGGCACGATGTAGTCGCGCCGCCGGCGGAACTCCTCGCGCCGAGCCTCGAAGATCTCGGTCGCCTCGGGCGTGAAGCAGGCCAGCGCAGCATGCTGAGCGAGGGCCGAGGGGCAGATGTAGAGGTTCTGCGACAGCTTCTCGAAGACCGGCGCGAGCGCCTCCGGCACCACCATCCAGCCCAGGCGCCAGCCGGTCATGTGGAAGTACTTGGAGAAGCTGTTCACGACGATCACGTCCTCGCCGAGCGCCAGCGCCGTGCGCGGCGCGTCGTCGTAGGTCAGCCCGAGATAGATCTCGTCGACGATCGTGAAGCCGCCGCGCCCGCGGATCTCGTCGACGATGCCGCTCAGTTCGTCGAATGGCAGCGAGGTGCCGGTGGGGTTTGCGGGTGAGGCGAGCAGGGCGCCCTTGACGCCGTCGCGCCAGTGCTTGCGCACCAGCTCCGCAGTCATCTGGAACCGGGTCTCGGGTCCGACCGGCACCAGTTCCGGAATGCCATCGTAGGCCGCGACGAAGTGACGGTTGCAGGGGTAGCCGGGGTCGGTCATCAGCACCCGGTCGCCGGGGTTCACCAGCGCGCAGCAGCCGAGCGACAGCGCGCCCGACGCGCCGGCCGTCACCAGGATCCGCGACGGTGACACTTCGACCCCGTAGCGCCGCGCATAGTCGCCGGCGATCGCGCGTCGCAGCGCTTCGGTGCCGTTGGCGCCGGTGTAGTGGGTGTGTCCGGCGCGAGTTGCCCGCTCGAGCGCGTCGAGCACCAGTGCGGGCGCGGTGAAATCCGGCTCGCCGATGCTCAGGTGCAGCACCGGCTTGCCGGTTGCCGCAAGCGCATGGGCCCGCTTGATCAGCTCCATCACCTGGAACGGGCGGATGCGATCGGTGCGGTAGGCGAGGGGCGGCAGGGGCATTTCGGTTCCGGGAGGGGCTGGGGCGTGGGCGCGCCGCTCGATGCGGCAAGCCGTAATTCTATCGGCTGGCCGGAGGCGATAATGCCCGCATGAAGCCAGCCGAGCCTCCGATCTCCCCCCGTGCGCAGTCGGGCGAGCGCAGCCGCCTTGCGCAACGCCTGCGGCGGGTGATCCGGGGCGAGGTGCTCTTCGATGCGGCCTCGCGCGGCCGCTATGCCACCGATGCGTCCATCTACCGGGTCGAGCCGGTCGGCGTCGTCGTCCCCGTCGACGAGGCCGACCTCCTGGCGGCGCTCGAGCTGGCACGCGAGCTCGGCGTGCCGGTGGTGCCGCGCGGCGCGGGCAGCAGCCAGTGCGGCCAGGCGCTCGGCTCCGGACTGGTCATCGACACCAGCCGCCATCTGAACCGGATCCTCGCCTTCGATCCCGCCGCGCGTACGGTCGAGGTGCAGCCCGGCATCGTGCTCGACCGGCTGAACGCGCAGCTCGCCCCGGCCGGCCTCTGGTTCCCGGTCGACGTGTGCAGCTCGGCCCAGGCGACGCTCGGCGGCATGGCCGGCAACAACGCCAGCGGCGTGCGCTCGGTCGTATACGGCAACATGGTGCACAACGTCGTGGGCATCGACGCGATCCTCGCCGACGGCACCCCGGAGCATTTCGGACCCTTCGGCGTCGGGGCCACGCGTGCGCTGGGCTCGGCGCGCGCCAGTGCGATGGTCTCGCGGCTCTTCCAGCTCGCTGCGCGCGAGCGCGAGGAAATCGAGCGTGTCTGGCCGCGCGTGCTGCGGCGGGTCGGCGGCTACAACCTGGATGTGTTCCATCCGGTCTCCGTGCGGCCCTACACCGGAGACGGTTCGGTCAATCTCGCCCACCTGCTCGTGGGCTCCGAGGGCACCCTGGCCCACTTCCGCAGGCTGCACCTGAAACTGGCGCCGCTGCCGGGGCACCGGCTGCTGGCAGTGCTGAGCTTTCCTTCGCTGCCGGCCGCGATCGCTGCGGTGCCCGAGATCGCCTCACTGGGGCCGAGCGCGGTGGAACTGCTCGATGCTTCGATGCTGGTGCCGCTGCGCGGCGTCCGCACCCTTCGGCCGCTGGTCGACACACTGCTGGCCGGCCGCCCTGCGGCGCTGCTGCTGGTGGAGTTCGCCGGCGACGAGCGCGGCCCGCTGCTGCGGCGGCTGCGCGCGCTCGAGGAAGGCGTGGCCGGGCCGGGCGCTCAGGCGGCCTTCCTGGAAGTGGCGGATCCCGGCCGGCAGCGCCTCGTCTGGGCGCTGCACCGGGCCGCGATCGAGGGCGCGCTCGTGGGCGCGCTCGTGGGCGTCGGCGCGCGCAGGCCGGTCAGCTTCATCGACGAGTGCGCGGTGCCGCTGCCGCGCCTTGCCGAGTACGTCGAGGCGATCGAGGAGACGATGCGGCGCCACAGGGTCGCCGGCGTGTGGCACGGACGCGCCTCGGTCGGCGCGCTGAGCCTGAGGCCGTTGCTGGCCCTGCGTGCAGGCGAGGCCGCGAAGATGCGGCCGATCGCCGAGGAGGCGGCGGCGCTGGTGCGCCACTTCGGCGGGGCATTCTCGGGCGGGCAGGGAGACGGGCTGGCCGGGAGCGAGTGGATCGAGCGGGACTTCGGGCCTCGGCTGGCGCGGGCCTTCGAGGAGGTCAAGGCGATCTTCGACCCCGACGGCCTGATGAATCCCGGCAAGATCGTCCATCCCCTCCGCATGGACGACGGGGTGCGGATGCGCGTCGCGCCCGGCCCGGCGCGAGCGCCCGCGGACGGTGTCGAGGCGGCGGTCGCGCGCTGCGACGGCAACGGGCGCTGCCGCGCGCTGGACTCCGGGGCAATGTGCCCCAGCTACCGGATCACGCTGGACGAGCGCGACAGCCCGCGCGGCCGCGTCAACACCCTCCGGCTGGCCCTCGAGGGCCGGTTCGGGCCGGAGGGCGTCGGCGCCAGCGAGGTGGCGCAGGCAATGGCGCTGTGCGTCTCGTGCAAGGCCTGCCGCAGCGAATGCCCGTCCGCAGTCGATGTGGCCCGGCTGAAGATCGAGGCGCTGAGCCGCCGGCCCCAGACGCTGTCGCGCGGGGAGCGCCTGTTCGCGAGCCTGCCGGCCTGGGCGCCGATGGCGTCGCGCCTGCCCTGGCTGCCCAACCTGCGCGACCGCGTGCCCGGAATGGCGGCGCTCACCGGGCGCCTGCTGGGACTGGCGCGACGGCCGCTGCCGCGCTGGCGCCGGGATACCTTCCTGCGCGCCTGGTCGCAGCGCGCGCAGCTCGGGCAGGGGCGTGGCGCGCCGGCAGCGGACGGCGACGGGCGGGTCGTGCTGTTCGCCGACTGCTTCAGCAATCATTTCGAGCCGGAAGTCCCGCATGCCGCCGTGCGGGTTCTCGAGGCTGCCGGCCTGCGGGTGGAGGTGGCCCGGCCCGCGCCGAACGATCCGCAGCCCGGCCGGCCGCTGTGCTGCGGCCGCAGCTACCTGTCGGCGGGGCTGCTGGACCGCGCGCGGGCGGAAGCGGCGCGCACCGTTGCCGCCCTGGCGCCGCTGATCGAGGAGGGCGCCGACGTGGTCGGTCTCGAGCCCGCCTGCCTGCTGACCATGCGCGACGAATTCCGCTGGCTGGGCCTCGGGGACGCCGCGCAGGCGCTGGCCGGGCGTGCCCTGCTGTTCGAGGAATTCCTGGTTCGCGAGCGCGCTGCGCGACGGCCGATGCCCGCGTTCCTGACATCGCCGTGGCAGCGCGCGCTGCTGCACGGTCATTGTCACCAGCAGGCGTTCGACGCGGTCCCCGACCTCGTGCAGGTGCTGTCCTGGGTGCCCGGGCTCGAGGTCGCATCGGCGCCGGCGGGCTGCTGCGGGATGGGCGACGGGTTCGGCTATCGCGCCGACGGGCACGGGGCCTCGCTGCGAATGGGCGAGCTAGGCCTGCTGCCCGCGGTGCGCGACGCTGACGCGTCCACCGTCATCGTCTCCGACGGCTTCGGCTGTCGCCGCCAGATCGCCGACGGCGCGCAGCGCGGCGCGCTCCACGTCGCCCGGGTCCTCGAGGCGGCCCTGCCGGCGGGCGGCGTTCCGATTTTGCGGCCCGGGGGCGCGGGCGGATAATCCCGGCCCCGATCGATCCGGATTCCGATCCTCCCCAGGGCAGGCACTGCCAGCCCGCAGACGGAAGACACAAGGCATGGATTCCCAGCTTCGCAAGGCCGCCCTCGAGTATCACGAGCAGGGCAGCCCCGGCAAGATTGCCGTCACCCCGACCAAGCAGCTGATCAACCAGAGCGACCTCGCGCTGGCCTATTCGCCCGGCGTGGCGGCAGTCTGCGAGGAGATCGTCCGGGATCCTGCCACGGTGTCCCGGTTCACCAGCCGGGCGAACCTGGTGGGGGTGGTCACCAACGGCACCGCGGTGCTGGGCCTGGGCGACATCGGTCCGCTGGCATCGAAGCCGGTGATGGAGGGGAAGGCGGTCCTGTTCAAGAAGTTCGCCGGCATCGACGTCTTCGACATCGAGCTCAACGAGCGGGACCCGGACCGGCTGGTCGAGATCATCGCTGCGCTGGAGCCGACCTTCGGCGGCATCAACCTCGAGGACATCAAGGCCCCCGACTGTTTCCTGGTCGAGCGCAAGCTTCGCCAGCGGATGTCGATTCCGGTCTTCCATGACGACCAGCACGGCACGGCGATCGTCGTCGGCGCCGCGATCCTCAACGCGCTGGCCATCGTCGGCAAGGACATCGGCAGCGTGAAGCTGGTGTGCAGCGGGGCCGGTGCGGCTGCGCTGGCCTGCCTGGACCTGCTGGTCGACCTGGGCCTGTCGGTCGAGAACATCTGGGTCTCGGACCTCGCCGGGGTGGTGTACCGCGGCCGTGCCGAGCTGATGGATCCCGACAAGGCCCGCTTCGCGCAGGACACCGGCAAGCGGACCCTCGGCGAGATCATCGACGGCGCGGACATCTTCCTCGGGCTGTCGGCGGGCGGGGTGCTCAAGCCCGACATGGTCGCCAGGATGGCAGCGCGTCCGCTGGTGTTCGCCCTTGCAAACCCGACCCCGGAGATCCTGCCCGAGGAGGTGAAGGCGGTCCGCGACGACGCGATCATCGCCACCGGACGCACCGACTACCCGAACCAGGTCAACAATGTCCTGTGCTTCCCCTACATCTTCCGCGGCGCGCTGGATGTCGGCGCCACCACGATCACTCGGGAGATGGAAGTGGCCGCGGTGCGCGCGGTGGCCGACCTCGCGCGCGCCGAGCAGTCCGAGATCGTCGCGCTCGCCTATGGCGCGCAGGGCCTGAGCTTCGGCCCCGAATACCTGATCCCCAAGCCCTTCGACCCGCGCCTGATCGTCCAGATCGCGCCGGCGGTGGCCAGGGCCGCGATGGACTCGGGCGTGGCCACCCGACCGATCGCGGATTTCGACGCCTACCGCGCCCAGCTCGAGCAGTTCGTCTATCACTCCGGCGGCTTCATGAAGCCGATCTTCGCGGCGGCGCGCGCCGCTGACCGCCAGCGGATCGTCTATTCGGAGGGCGAAGAGGACCGCGTGCTGCGCGCGGTGCAGGCGGTGATCGACGCCAAGCTCGCCAGGCCGGTGCTGGTCGGGCGCCCCGCAGTGATCGAGAAGCGGCTCGAGACCCTCGGCCTCAGGATCCGGCCAGGGGTCGATTTCGAGCTGATCAATCCCGAGTGGGATCCGCGCTACCGTGAGTACTGGCAGGAGTACCACCGGCTCACCGAGCGCAGGGGCATCACCGAGCACTATGCGAAGATCGAGATGCGCCGGCGCCTGACCCTGATCGGTTCGATGCTCGTGCGAAAGGGCGAGGCCGAGGGCCTGATCTGCGGCACCTTCGGCACCCACGCGCTGCACCTGCGCTACATCGACCAGGTGATCGGGCGGCGGCCGGGCGCCACCGTGTATGCGGCGATGAACACGCTGATCCTGCCCAACCGCCAGCTGACGCTGGTCGACACGCACGTCAACGTGTCGCCCACCGCGGAGCAGCTCGCCGAGATCACGCTGATGGCGGCGGACGAGCTGCGCCGCTTCGGCATCCTGCCGAAGGTGGCGCTGCTTTCGCATTCCAACTTCGGCACCCACGAGGGCGGCTCGGCGGAGACCATGCGACGCGCGCTGGCGCTGATCCGCGAGCGGGCGCCGGACCTGAACATCGACGGCGAGATGCATGGCGACGCGGCGCTCGAGCCCAAATACCGTCGCGAGATCATGCCGCGCTCCACCCTGGACGGCGAGGCCAACCTGCTGGTGCTGCCCAACCTCGAGGCGGCGAACATCTCCTACAACCTGCTGAAGGCGGCGGCGGGAAACAACGTCGCGATCGGCCCGGTGCTGCTGGGCGCGGCGCGACCCGTTCATATCCTGACCCCGTCGGCGACGGTCCGCCGGATCGTGAACATGACGGCCTGGACGGTGGTCGACATCCTGGCCGGGCAGTAGCGGCGCGGGCGACCGGCGGCCGTTCGTCGGCGCGCCGGCGCCGGCCGGTCGGCGGGGAAAGGGGCGACATTGACCTCGCAAACTCCGCCGCTTAGCCTGACGTCGAGGAAAAGCGTCCTGCGTTTCCCGCGACACGGTCCGACCAAGTGAGCACCGCGCCAACCACCACTCCAGATGCCGACGCGCCGCGCGCTGCGCCGGACGACATGCGCAAGCGCATGGAGCTGCTGCAGGACTGCCGCGAGCTCGTGGTGTCCCGGCTGTCGCGGGTGGTCGGCGAGGCCCTCGCGAAAATGAGCGAGGAGCTGTCCGCGCTGGCGCTGCGCTCGCGCGACCAGGACGAGCAGCATGCGCTGATGGATGCCGTGTCCGTGGTCCGGCAGCATCGCACCGAGATCGAGCTGCGGTTCCGCCGCTCCTTCAGCGAAGTCTTCGAGCGCAGGATGCACGACGACCGCCCGGCGGCCGCCCACGACGGCCCGGCGCCGGGCGAACTCGCCCTGGTCGACGATTCGGTGCTGCAGGCGAAGCTCGCGGTCGACCGGCTGGTGAGCCGGGCCCGCGGCCGGCTCGATCCGGACGAGGTGCTCGGCGTGCGCGCGCGGCTTGCCGCACTGCTCGAGCGCGACTGGTTCGAGGAGGAGCGTCACCCCGCGTCGCCCGAGGCGGTCTTCGAGGCGCTCAAGAACGCGCTGGCGGAGCTGGCGCCGCGGGCCGACGTCCAGACGGCCCTGCTCGACGCCTTCGAGCCGCACGTCACCGCGAACCTGAACACGGTCTACAACACGGTCAACGAGCGACTGAAGGCGGGCCACGTGCTGCCCAGGCTGCGTCCGCAGGTCGTCGTGCGGGACGGCCAGCAGCCGCGCGGCACGAGCCCAGAGGCTGGCGATGCGCCGCAGTCCGCAGGTCAGCGAGCCGGAGGCGCTCAGTCCGCTGGCCAGCGGGGCGGAGCCGGCCAGTCCGCAGGCCAGCGCGCGGGAGCAGCGGGCGCCGGCCATGCGCCGCATCCGCATCCGCGGGCGCGCGAGCTTGGCTCGGTGCTTTCCCTGCTGGCGCAGGGTGCGCCGGCAGCGCGCGCCAGCGCCACCCGCATACTGGCGGACCCGGAGACCTTCGCGGTTGCCGACCTGCCGATTCCCGATGTCCAGCCGCCGCTGCTGGATGCGCTCAGCGGCCTGCAGGCCTCGACCGTCGGCGGCGGGGCTGGCGCGGAGCTGGTCTCCGACATCGCCGAGCGCGCCCGCGAGAACGGGTCGCCGCTCGACCAGCTCACCGTCGAGATCGTCTCGATGGTGTTCGACTACATCTATGCGGACAAGCGCCTCGCGGACGTCATAAAGCAGCAGTTGTTGCGCCTGCAGGTGGTGGCGGTCAAGGCGGCGCTGATCGACCGCAGTTTCTTTGCACGGCGCACGCATCCGATGCGCCGCCTGATCGACCGGATCTCGGAACTCGCCGCGGATGCCGACGCTGATCTCGGCGCGGGCTCGCCGCTGGTGAGGGGCGTCGAAGAGGTCGTCGAGTCCGTGCTGCTGCAGTTCGACCGGGATTTCGGCGTGTTCGAGGAGGCGCGCGAGCGCGTCGAATCGCTGGCCGCGGACGAGACGGCGCGCCGGGCCGAGCGGCTCGCCAAGGTGACCCGCGAGGCGGAGCGCGCCGAGTCCGTCGTCCATGCGCGCGGTCTGGCGATGGCCCGGCTCTCGGATCGCATGGACGCCGAGTCGCCCCGCTTCATCCGCGACTTTCTCGCCGACTGGTGGTCGCTGGTGCTCGCCGAGGCGCAGGTGGGCGGCGGCGTGGCGCCGATCGATCACGCCGAGGCCATGGCGATCGGCGAAAGCCTGATCTGGAGCGTGCAGCCCAAGCAGGCCGACGAGGTGCCGCGGCTCGCCGCGCTGCTGCCGCGGCTGATCAACGGGCTGATGCGGGGCGTGCGTCTCGTGTCGATGCCCGACGAGCGCCGCGAGGCCTTCTTCAACGATCTGCTCCAGGCGCACACCCGGGCCATCGAGGCGGCCAAGCAGTCGGTCGCCGCAGCGCGCCGGCCGACCAACCTGCGCATGCGCCCTGATGGGCGCATCCAGTTCGTTCCGGTGGCGCCGCCCTCGGAAGCGGTGCGCATCGACCCGCCCACCGTGGAGGCGCGCTCCATTCGTCTCGCCGAGCTTCGCAGGGGCGACTCGATCGAGGTCGACGCCAATGGCGACGGCCAGTTCCGTTCCTACCGGCTCGCCTGGATCAGCCCGGCGCAGAAGATCTTCGTTCTCAGCCGCTTTCCCGAGGGTGCCACCTCCCTCGACCGCGCGCAGCTCGCGGCGATGTTCGACGGCGGGCGTGCGCGCTTTGCCGACAGCGGCTCCGCCCTCGACAAGGCGATCGAGGCGGTTGCGGCTGCATCGGGCGCAGTCGCTGGCGCTGCGCGCTAGAGCGAGACCGGCGAAGCGGCGGTTCGAGGGCGCCCGGCAGCGGCGGGCCCGGGGCGGGCTTCGCCGCGGCGCACGGCCAGCTTCCGCTCCTTCCCCCGAGGGCTTCCACGCCCCGGTGCAGTGCCGTAGGATGGCGCGCATGCTTTCGCGCCTTCTTCCCGTCCTGCTGCTGGCGTTCGCTGCGCTGATCTCCGCTGCGCACGCACGTGAGGCGCCCGCGCGCCACATCCGCGAAGTGGCAATGTCGCAACTGCCGCGCGAGGCGCGTGAAACCCTCGCGCTGATCCGCGCCGGGGGGCCGTTCCCATACGCGAAGGACGGCACCGTCTTCTTCAACCGGGAGCGGTTTCTGCCGGCGCAGCCGCGGGGCTACTACAGGGAGTACACGGTGTCCACGCCGGGCGCGCGCGACCGAGGCGCTCGCCGGATCGTCGCCGGCGGCGATCCGCGCTGGTCGGGGGAGTACTACTACACGCGGGATCACTACCGGAGTTTCCGCCGCATTCGCGAGTGAGCCCGATGAGCGCCTTCAGCAACATCCCGCCTCAAGCCGTGCTTCCGCTCGGCGCCTATGACCTGGCCGAACTGCGCAGGGCTGCGCTGCGGGCGGACCAGCGGCTGCTCCACGCCGACTGCAGCCAGGCGACGGACAAGGGCGGGGTGATGGATGCGCTCGCCAGCGCCTTTGCGCTCCCCGCCCACTTCGGCCGGAACCTCGATGCGCTCTACGACTGCGTGACCGACCTGGCGCCTCTGCCGGAGGCGGACCAGCCGGGCTTCGTGGTGATCCTGGAGGAGCTTCCGGCCGAGTCCGATGGGGGTTTCGATCGCGATGCGCTGCTCGATGTGTTCCGCGACGCGGCGGACTTCTTCTTCGACAAGGGCACCGCGTTCAGGGTGTTCTACTCGGTCCGCAAGCAGGCGCCGCCGCGCGCCCAGGGCGCAAGGTCCGACTAGGAGGCGCGGCCCTGCCAGGGCGCGCCGGTGGCGCCGAGGTCACCGAAGCGCGCCTGCAGAACGGCAAGCGCCGCCAGGCCTGCGGTCTCGGTCCGCAGGATCCGCGGGCCCATCGACACCGCGACGAAGCCGGCCTGCCGCGCCTGCGCCAGTTCTTCGTCTGCGAGGCCAGACTCGGGGCCGACCAGCACGACCGCCGGTCCGACGCCGCCCGCGGGGACGGCGAGCTCGCCGATGGTGATGGCGGCGCCGGGCGCAAGCACCAGCCTCGGCGCTCCGGCCACCGGTGCCGCCAGCCAGTCCTCGAGGGTCCGCACGGGCGCGAGCTCGGGCAGCCGGTCGCGGCCGCACTGCATGCAGGCCGCGACGACCAGCCGCTGCCAGTGCTCGGCGCGCCGGCGCGCGCGGTCCTCGTCGAGCCGCACCAGCGAGCGCCGGGACTGCAGCGGCACGATCGCCGACACGCCGAGCTCCACCGCCTTCTCGATCGTCCAGTCCATCTTCTCGCCCGCCGACAGGCACTGGGCAAGCACGACCCGGAAGGGGCTCTCGGCAGGCGAGGGCAGGCGCGCGCCGAGCAGCAGCACGCAGCGGCGCGGGTCGGCTTCGCGGATCGTCGCGGCGTGCCGGGCGCCAGCGCCATCGAAGACCTCCAGGGCGTCGCCCGGCCGCAGGCGCAGCACGCGGCTGGCGTAATGCGACTGCTCGCGCTCGAGCGTCGCGGTGGCGCCCGCCGCGAGCGGGCCGGGCAGGTGAAGCCTGGGGGTCATCGGCGCCGCCCGTTGCCGCTCAGGGCAGCAGCCTGCGATAGAAGTTGGGCAGCGCGAACAGCGCGCGGTGCATCTCGCCGTTGTACAGATCGAGGTCGCCGATTCCGCGCAAGGCGATGCGCGCCTCGATCGTGGCCTCGTCGACCGCCAGCGGGTCGAGGCTGTCCGAGGCCACGGCCAGGCCCCAGTAGGCGCCGTAGAGCGGGATGTACAGGCCCAGCGGCCGGACGACGCGGAACACCGCGGCCAGGTCGGCCAGCGTGCTGCGCACCCGTTCCTTGTCGAACACCGGCGAGCCGATGTGCAGCGACACTGCACCGCCGGGATTCAGCGAGCGTCTGACCATCTCGAAGAACTCGCGCGCGTACAGCTTCTGCGCGGGTGTGTCCGGGTCGGTGAGATCGAGCACGATCAGGTCGAAGCGCTCGCCCATTTCCTGCACGAAGCGGAAGCCGTCGCCGATGTGCACCTCGAGGCGCGGGTCGTCGAATGCGCCGCGGTGCACCGAGCCGAGATACTGCTTCGACACGCGCACCACCTCGGGGTCGAGCTCGGCCATCACGACGCGGCCGATGCCCGGGTGCTTGAGGAGTTCCTCGCTCGAGCCGCCGTCCCCGCCGCCGATCACCAGCGCCGACCGCGGCGACTCGTGGGCCAGCGCGGCGCAGTGGACGATGGGCTCGTGGTAGAAGAACTCGTCCTTCTCCGAGGTCATGTACGCGCCGTCCAGGCGGAACAGCCGGCCCCACTGCGGGGTGTCGAAGACCTCGATGGTCTGGAACTCGGAACGAGTGGTCTCGAGACGCCGGCTGGCGCGGTAGCCGTAGGCGCTCTGCTCGTTGAGCCACTCGAGCAGCAGTTCGTCCGCTTTCGTGACCGGATCGGCCGACGCGCGCAGGATGCGGTTGGTGATCTGCTCGGCAGGCCTGAACGCGATGATCAGGTCGTCCATCAGGCGCTCGGCCTTGCCCGAGTTGTCCGTCGTGAAGTTGCACACGTAGACGTCGAGCGTGACGCCGGCGCGCTCCGGCCAGGTGTGCAGCGCAACGTGCGACTCGGCCAGCAGCACTGCGCCGGTGACGCCGCCGGGCTCGCCCTCCCAGTATGGAAACGTGAAGAACTTCTCGGCGACCAGGGTCAGGCCCGATTCGGCGACCGCCTTGCGGCAGAGCGCGGCGAGGCGTTCCGCGTCGATGAGCAGTTCACGTTCGCAACTGCAGCCGAAGATGTCCGCAGTGAGATGCAGTCCTTGCATTCGGTCCCAACCCAGTGTCAGTCCACGACCAGATCAGCGGAAAGGTCCCGCAGGCCGGGCGTGCCAGCGCGGCGCCGGCACATGAACCACAGGCGGGGGGGCTTTTCGAGATCGGCCCCGCGCCATTTGAACCACCGGCGTCAGCCCGGCAGCTTCCCGCGGTATCAGTGCATCGTCCTTGCGAACGGTGCAGCACAAGACGCGGAAAAGCCCTCGATTATAGCGAAAAGCGATTCGAACCGTGCCGTTTCCCGTGCGCTTTGGTAAAATCCAAGGTTTTCCCCGGCACCGAGCGATGACATCCAACGAACGTTCCAGCGGGGCGCATGACGTCCGGCCCGACCTGACTACCGCTCGCATGGCCGACGCCATCCGCGTGCTTGCCATGGACGCCGTCCAGCAGGCCAATTCGGGGCATCCCGGCATGCCCATGGGCATGGCGGAGATCGCCCTGGCGCTCTGGTCGCGGCATCTCAAGCACGACCCCGCCCAGCCGGGCTGGTTCGACCGTGACCGCTTCGTGCTGTCCAACGGCCACGGGTCGATGCTGCTCTACGCGCTGCTGCACCTCACCGGCTACGACCTCCCGCTGCAGGAGCTCAGGAACTTCCGCCAGCTGCACTCGAAGACTCCGGGCCACCCGGAAGTCGGCGTCACCCCCGGTGTCGAGACCACCACCGGTCCGCTCGGCCAGGGGCTGGCCAATGCGGTGGGCATGGCGCTGGCCGAGCGGCAGCTCGCGGCGGAGTTCAACCGCGAGGGATTCCCGCTGGTCGACCACCTGACCTGGGTCTTCGTCGGCGACGGCTGCCTGATGGAAGGCATCTCGCACGAGGTCTGCTCGCTGGCAGGCACCCTGCGCCTGTCGAAGCTGGTTGTGCTCTACGACGACAACGGCATCTCCATCGACGGCGAGGTCAGGCACTGGTTCGCCGACGACAGCGTGCGCCGTTTCCAAGCCTACGGCTGGCATGTGATCGCCGACGTCGACGGCCATGACGTCGAGGCGCTCGATGCCGCCATCGCGCTGGCGCGCGACTGGTCCGCCAACGGCCGCGACGGCCGCTTCGCCCCCACCCTGATCCAGTGCCGCACCGTGATCGGCAAGGGCTCGCCGAACCGGGCGGGCACGGCCAAGGCGCACGGTGAGCCCTTCGGCGCCGATGAGATTCGCGCCACTCGCGATGCGATGCTCGCCGCTGACGGCATGGGCGAGCCCTGGCAGATCCCCGACGACGTCCGCCAGGCATGGGATGCGCGCGAGCAGGGTGCGCGAGTGCGCGGCGCCTGGGACGGGATTTTCGACGCCTACCGGGCACGGTTCCCCGCGGAGGCGGCGGAGTTCGCGCGGCGCATGCGGGGCGAGTTGCCCGCCGACTGGCTCGACATCGTCGACCGCATGGTCGACGACACGGTCGCCAAGGCGGAGAAGATCGCCACCCGGAAGGCCTCGCAGAACGCGCTGAACCATCTGGGCCCGGCGCTGCCGGAGCTGCTCGGCGGCTCGGCCGACCTCACTGGCAGCAACCTCACCGATTTCAAGGATGCGGGCGCGCTGCGCGTGTCCGACGAGGGCTTCGTTGCGGGCCGCCATATCAACTACGGCGTGCGCGAGTTCGGCATGAGCGCGGTGATGAACGGCATCGCGCTGCATGGCGGCTACATTCCGTACGGCGGCACCTTCCTGACCTTCTCCGACTACTCCCGCAACGCGCTGCGCATGGCGGCGCTGATGAAGCAGCGCGTGGTGTTCGTGTTCACGCACGACTCCATCGGCCTGGGCGAGGACGGCCCCACCCACCAGTCGGTGGAGCATGCCGCCACCCTGCGGCTGATCCCGCAGATGGACGTCTGGCGTCCGGCCGACCCGGTCGAATCCGCGCTCGCCTGGGCCTCGGCGATCGAGCGTGCCGACGGTCCGTCCTCGCTGCTGTTCACCCGGCAGGCCGTGCCCTTCCTGACCCGTTCCGAAGGGCAGGTCGAAGCGATCCGCCGCGGCGGCTACGTGCTGCGCGACGCCGGGCAGGCGCAGGCCGTGATCATCGCCACCGGTTCCGAGGTCGGCATCGCGCTCGAGGCGCGCGAGCGGCTGCTGCAGGACGGAATCGAGGTTCGCATCGTGTCGATGCCCTCGACCAGCGTCTTCGACCGCCAGGACGCGGCCTGGAAGGCCTCGGTGCTGCCCGCCGGCGTGCCGCGGGTCGCGATCGAGGCGGGCGTCACCGGCGGCTGGTGGAAGTACCGCTGCGACGCGGTGCTCGGCATCGACAGCTACGGCGAGTCCGCGCCGGCCGGCGTGCTGTTCGAGCACTTCGGCCTCACCGCGGCGAAGCTCGCCGACACCGTTCGCTCGGTGATCGCCGGCAGGGACTGAACCAGACCACCGCTGCGGGGACGGTCCCCGCGGCATCGACCGATCCTTCATTCGACCCAGGGACCATCGCCATGACCATCCGTGTAGCCATCAACGGTTACGGCCGCATCGGCCGCAACATCCTGCGTGCCCACTACGAAGGCGGCAAGAAGCATCCGATCGAGATCGTGGCGATCAACGACCTCGGCGACGCCAGCACCAACGCCCATCTCACGCAGTACGACACCGCGCACGGCAAGTTCCCCGGCACGGTCAAGGTCGACGGCGACAGCATCGTCGTCAACGGCGACCGCATCCGGGTGCTGGCCAACCGCAACCCGGCCGAGCTGCCGTGGGGCGAGCTGGGCGTGGACGTGGTGCTCGAGTGCACCGGCTTCTTCACCAGCAAGGAGAAGGCCTCGGCGCACCTGAAGGGTGGCGCGAAGAAGGTCATCATCTCGGCACCCGGCGGCAAGGACGTCGACGCCACCGTGGTCTACGGCGTCAATCACTCGGTGCTGAAGGCCTCCGACACCGTGATCTCCAACGCCTCGTGCACCACCAACTGCCTGGCGCCGCTGGTCAAGCCGCTGCACGACCGCATCGGCGTGGTCAACGGCCTGATGACCACCATCCACGCCTACACCAACGACCAGGTGCTCACCGACGTCTACCACGAGGACCTGCGCCGCGCGCGCTCGGCCACGATGTCGATGATTCCCACCAAGACCGGCGCAGCCGCCGCGGTCGGCCTGGTGCTGCCCGAGCTCAACGGCCGCCTGGACGGCTACGCGATGCGCGTGCCCACGATCAACGTCTCGATCGTCGACCTGTCCTTCATCGCTGCGCGCGACACCTCGGTCGAGGAGATCAACGCCATCATGAAGGAAGCCTCGGAAGGCGCGCTCAAGGGCGTGCTCGAGTACAGCGATGCGCCGCTGGTGTCGGTGGACTTCAACCACAACCCGGCTTCGTCCAACTACGACTCCACGCTGACCAAGGTTTCGGGCCGGCTGGTCAAGGTGTCGAGCTGGTACGACAACGAGTGGGGCTTCAGCAACCGCATGCTGGACACCACCACGGCCCTGATGGTAGCGAAGTAAGCGGAGGCGGCATGCAGTTCAAGCGGCTCACCGACCTCGAAATCGCAGGAAAGCGCGTCTTCATCCGCGCGGACCTCAACGTCCCGCAGGACGACAAGCTCGCGATCACCGACGACACGCGCATCCGCGCGTCGATCCCGGCGATCGAACACTGCCTGAAGGCCGGTGCGGCCGTGATGGTCACTTCGCACCTGGGCCGGCCCACCGAGGGCGAGCTGCGCCCCGAGGACTCGCTGGCGCCGATCGCGGCGCGGCTGGCCGAGCTGCTCGGCCGCAAGGTGCCGCTGGTGCGCGACTGGGTCGACGGCGGCTTCTCCGTCGGCCCGGGCGAGGTGGTGCTGCTCGAGAACTGCCGCTGCAACAAGGGCGAGAAGAAGAACGACGAGGCGCTTTCGAAGAAGATGGCCGCGCTCTGCGACGTCTACGTGAACGACGCCTTCGGCACGGCCCACCGCGCAGAGGCCACCACGCACGGCATCGCGAAATACGCTCCGGTGGCCTGCGCGGGCCCGCTGCTGGCGGCCGAGCTCGACGCGCTGGGCCGCGCGCTGGGCAATCCGCGGCGGCCGCTGGTGGCCATCGTGGCGGGCTCCAAGGTCTCCACCAAGCTCACCATCCTGAAGAGCCTGTCGGACAAGGTCGACCAGCTGATCGTCGGCGGCGGCATCGCCAACACCTTCCTGGCTGCCAGCGGCCGGCCGATCGGCCGCTCGCTCGCCGAACCCGACCTGCTCGCCGAGGCCCGCGCGATCATGGATGCGATGGCGGCGCGGGGCGCCTCGGTGCCGCTGCCGGTCGACGTCGTCGTGGCCAACGAGCTTTCCGCGCATGCGCGCGGCAACAAGGTGGCGGCAGAGGACGTGGGCCCCGACGACATGATCCTCGACATCGGCCCCAAGACCGCGGCCATGTTCTCCGCGGTGATCGCCGAGGCCGGCACCATCGTCTGGAATGGCCCCGTCGGGGTGTTCGAGTACGAGCAGTTCGCGGGCGGCACGCGCGCGCTGGCGGCGGCGATCGCGCATTCGCCCGGTTTCTCCATTGCCGGCGGCGGCGACACCCTCGCGGCGATCGCCAAGTTCGGCATCACCGACCAGGTCGAATACATCTCCACCGGCGGCGGCGCCTTCCTCGAGTTCCTCGAAGGCCATGTGCTGCCCGCGGTGGCGGCGCTCGAGGCGCGCGCGGCCGGCTGACGCAGGTGCCGGGCCTGGCGGGCGGCGTGGCGGGTGGTGTGGTGGGCCGCGCGCCGGGCGTTGCCGGGCGTTGCCGGGCGGTGCCGGGCGGGGGCGCCCGGTAGCGGGGCAGGGGTTGGCGCGGCTTCGGCTGCGCTACGCTAGGGGCTGATCAAGACCCTGGAGCCCGCCCCGATGTTCTCACCCCGCGCCACCAAGATCGTCGCCACTCTCGGGCCCGCGAGCGCGGACCCCGCGGTACTCGAGCGGATGATCGTCGCCGGCGTCAACGTCGTGCGGCTCAATTTCTCGCACGGCAGCGCCGAGCAGCACGCACAGGCGGCGCGCCAGGTGCGCGAGATCGCAGCGCGGCTGGGGCGCGACATCGGCGTTCTGGCCGACCTGCAGGGCCCGAAGATCCGCATCGGCCGCTTCGAGCACGGCAGGATCGAGCTTGCCGCGGGCGATCCCTTCGTCTTCGACACGAGCCTCGCGGTGGGCGACCAGGGCCGCGTCGGGCTCGACTACGCCGAGCTGGTGCACGACGTGAAGCCCGGCGACACGCTGCTGCTCGACGACGGAC
Organism: Quisquiliibacterium transsilvanicum; assembly: GCF_014202215.1. GTDB lineage: Bacteria > Pseudomonadota > Gammaproteobacteria > Burkholderiales > Burkholderiaceae_E > Quisquiliibacterium > Quisquiliibacterium transsilvanicum. The sequence continues at coordinate 312,095 of NZ_JACHGB010000004.1, forward strand.
GCATCACCATGCGCGTCGTGCGCGTGGGCGCGCGGACGATCGAAGCCACGGTGCTGGCCGGCGGGGTGCTCTCGGACCGCAAGGGCATCAACCGGCAGGGGGGCGGGCTGTCGGCGCCGGCGCTCACTGCCAAGGACCTCGAGGACATCCGGCACGCGGTGGCGCTGGAGGCGGACTTCCTCGCGGTCTCCTTCCCGCGCAATGCGAGCGACATGTACATGGCCCGCGAGCTGATGCGCGCGGCGGGCGGGCGCATGCTGGTGATCGCCAAGATCGAGCGCTACGAGGCGATCGGCAACCTCGACGAGATCCTCAAGGCCTCCGATGGGATCATGGTCGCGCGCGGCGACCTCGCGGTCGAGGTCGGCGACGCTGCGGTGCCCGCGCTGCAGAAGCGGATGATCCGCATGGCGCGGGAGCTGAACCGGCTGACCATCACCGCCACCCAGATGATGGAGTCGATGATCGGTTCGCCGGTGCCCACGCGGGCCGAGGTGTCGGACGTGGCCAACGCGGTGCTCGATGGCACCGATGCCGTGATGCTGTCCGGGGAGACCGCGGCCGGCCGCTACCCGGTCGAGACCGTCGAGGCAATGGCGCGCGTCTGCCTGGAGGCGGACCAGTCGCAGTCGGTGCCGATGGCCAGCGAGTTCCTGAACCGCACCTTCACGCGCATCGACCAGTCGCTTGCGATGAGCGCGCTGTTCATCGCGCATCACATGAAGATCAAGGCGATCGTCGCGCTGACGCAGTCCGGATCCACCGCGTTGTGGATGTCCAGGATCGACTCGGGCGTGCCGATCTACGCGCTGACGCCGGAGGAGGGCACGCGACGGCGGATGAGCCTGTACCGGGAGGTGCACCCGATCCTGTTCGCCTACCGTTCGCTCGATCGCGAGGCGTTGCTGCTGGAGGCGGAGCAGAAGCTGGTCGATGCCGGCGTCGTCGCGCGCGGCGACCTGGTAATCATCACGACCGGCGAGCCGATCGGCATGGCCGGCGGGACCAACACGATGAAGATCCTGCGCGTCGGCGAGCACGGCTGAGGGCGGCCGCGCCTTCCGGCACCGCAGCGGTGCCGGAGCGCAACGGCGCGCGCCGCAGCTGCTCCGCCGCAGGGCGGCAGCCTGCGATCTGCCGGTCTTCGAAACGCCACGGCCCCCGGCCGGGCGCCAGGCCTTTGACGCGTCCCAGCCTGTCGCCTATCCTCGCCCGACCATGGCCATCAAAGACCAGAGCCGCGCTCTCGCGGAGCAGACGCCCTTCTCGCTGGCCGACGAGCCCACTGCGCGCGCGGTGGCGCTGCTGAAGGTCCTGTCGCATGAGCACCGGCTTCGCATCCTCTGCGAGCTGGTTCCCGGCGAGCTCAGCGTTGCCGCGCTCGGCGATCTCACCGGCATCGCCCAGCCGTATCTGGGACGCCACCTCCGGATGCTGCAGGCTCAGGGCCTGGTTGCCGCGCGGCGCCGCGGGCAGGAGTCGCGCTACGCCCTCTGCAGCCCGGCCGCTGCGGCCGTGATCGGCGCGCTGCATGACGCCTTCTGCGACGACGACGCAGACCCGGAGCGCGCGCGCGGGGCTTCCGGCCGGTCCGACACCGCCTGGTAGCCGCGCAGCGGGCCGGCATGGCCCCGCCTCGTGGCGCCGGGCGAGCCGCGACCCGGGGTCGGGCATCGTAAGCGCAGTCGGGCGCCAGGCGCGATATGTCACTGCGCCCGGGCAGCCGACTGGCGCATAATTCGCTTCCGGGAGCTTCGCCGATCCGATCGAGACGCCATCTGCGCGCCAGCCACCGATCCCATGCGCCTGCCTGCGGCCGGGAGGTCGCCATCGGGGGGGCCGGTGCCGGTGAGCGACCGGCCGGATGGGCCAAGTTTCCACCATCCAGGAGTCGAACGATGCCCCTCGTTTCCATGCGCCAGTTGCTGGACCACGCCGCCGAGAACCGCTACGGGATCCCGGCCTTCAACGTGAACAACCTCGAGCAGGTGCAGGCGATCATGTCGGCCGCCGCCGAGCTCGACGCGCCGGTGATCATGCAGGCGTCCGCCGGCGCCCGGAAGTATGCTGGCGAGGACTTCCTCAAGCACCTGATCCAGGCGGCAGTCGAGGCCTATCCCAAGGTGCCCGTGGTGATGCACCAGGACCATGGGCAGTCGCCCGCGGTGTGCCGCGGCGCGATCGACCTCGGCTTCTCGTCGGTGATGATGGACGGGTCGCTCGAGGAAGACGGCAAGACCATCGCCAGCTACGAGTACAACGTCGACGTCACCCGCACGGTGGTCGACATGGCCCACGCGGTGGGCGTCACCGTCGAGGGCGAGCTGGGCTGCCTGGGTTCGCTCGAGACGATGAAGGGCGACAAGGAGGACGGTCACGGCACGGACGCCACCATGACCCGCGACCAGCTGCTGACCGATCCGGAGCAGGCCGCCGACTTCGTCAAGCAGACCCAGGTGGACGCACTGGCGATCGCCATCGGCACCAGCCACGGCGCCTACAAGTTCTCGCGCAAGCCCACCGGCGACATCCTCGCCATCTCCCGCATCAAGGAGATCAACGCCCGCATCCCGAACACCCACCTGGTGATGCACGGCTCGTCCTCGGTGCCGCAGGACCTCCTCGAGGAGATCCGCAAGTACGGCGGCGACATGAAGGAGACCTACGGCGTGCCGGTCGAGGAAATCCAGGAAGCGATCAAGTACGGTGTGCGCAAGATCAACATCGACACCGACATCCGCCTGGCGATGACGGCTGCCATCCGCCGCTTCTTCGCCGAGAACCCCTCCAAGTTCGACCCGCGCGAATACCTGAAGCCCGCCCGCGAGGCCGCCAAGGCCATCTGCCTGCAGCGCTACCAGCAGTTCGGCTGCGCGGGGCAGGGCAGCAGGATCAAGGGCGTGCCGCTGGCGGTGATGGTCGAGCGTTACCGGACGGGCGAGCTGGCGCAGCGCGTCAACTGAGATCCGCCGCAGCGCCCCGCCGGCCGCGCACCTGCGCCGCGGCCGGCGGGGCGCTGCGCTGGACTCGCGCCCTCGGCTCGGGAAGCGCCAGCAGCGCCTGCGACAGGGCTTCGTCGAGCGGGGTGCCGGGAAGTTCGCCCACGGCCTCGCGCAGCGCGGTGCCGTCCAGCGCGTGCGGCACCCGCCACAGGTAGGACATTTCGGCAATTTCCCGCCACATCGGCAGCGCCAGGCCGATCAGGCGGATCAGGCCCCAGGGCATTCCCTTCACCCTGAATTCTCCTGCGGGCGCCAGTCCCGCCGCGCGCGCCGCACGCCCGATCCCTTCCAGCAGCTGTGACCCGGTCAGCGTGTGGCCGGGGAAGTGCAGCCGCGTGAAGCGGGGCAGGTCGTCGCGCTCCGCCAGCGCGACGAAGGCGCGCGCCAGGTCGGGAAGATAGGCCCAGGCATGGGGCTGCCCGAGCGGACCCGGGTAGACCAGGCGTCCCGCTCCGATCGACTTGGCGATCGCGAGGTCCAGCCAGGTACCCTCGGCGGCGCCGAAGAAGTCGCCCGCCCGCAGCAGCACGCCGCGCAGCCCCCGAGCTGCGCGCAACTCGAGCTCCGCCTCCATTGCAGCCCGGATCCGCCCCTTGCGGGTGGACGGGCGCTGCGGCGTGGACTCCGCAAGCAGCGCTGGCATGCTCTCGCCGAAGTTGTAGACGTTGCCGGGCATCAGGAAGGTGGCGTCCAGTGCCTGGGCGATGTCCATCCCGGCCCGCGCGAAGGGCAGCGCGTCCTGCTGCCAGCGCGTGTAGACCGGATTCACCGCGTACAGCACCGCGCGGGCTCCGGCGGCCTGTGCCGCGATCGATCCAGTCTCGCGGATGTCGGCAACCAGCGCGCGCGCGCCGGTGGGCAGCATGGATGGCAGCCGTCGGGCCTGGGCCAGCACCCGCCAGCCCGCGTTGGCGAAGGCCTGCACCGCGGCCGTGCCGAGCCGGCCGTTGGCACCGAGAATCAGGACGGTGGGGGCGGAGGCGCAGTTGCTGCTCGAGCTGGGGCTGGAGATTGGGCGGTCGTTCATCGGAGTCTCTCCATCGTGGTTGATTCTCGATGACCGGACTCTGAGCGTTTTCGTCCAATCTGGGAATTGCCTGGATTCGGATTCCAGCCATACACTTTCGTATGAAGCACGGAGTAGGGTCTGGCACGTGGAAATGACGGGTCATGCGCAGGAACTGCAGCGGCGCCAAGGGCGCGGAGCACGGGCTGCGGCACGCGGGCGGCGGCAGTGATCCCGCCGGGCTTCGACTGGCAGCTGGTGCGCAGCTTCCTGGCGGTGCTGGACGCCGGCAGCGTCACCGCGGCGGCGCGCCGCACCGGTGCCCGGCAGCCGACGCTCAGCCGACACCTCGCCGATCTCGAGGCGCAACTGGGCACGCCGCTGTTCGAGCGCACCGGCCGCGGCGTGGTGCCGACCGCGGCGGCGCTCGCGATCGCAGCGGCGGCGCGCCGGATGGAGGAGGGCGCCCGCGCGATCGAGAGCAGCATCGCCGGGCGCCGGCAGGAGGCCGCCGGGACGGTGCGGATCACCACCAGCCAGGTCGCCGCAGTGCATCTGCTGCCCCCTGTGCTGGCCGCGCTCCAGGCCGCGGAGCCGGCGATCGCGCTCGAGCTGGTGGCGTCCAATCGCGTTGACAACCTGCTGCGCCGCGAGGCGGACATCGCGGTGCGCATGGCCCGTCCGGTGCAGGGCTCGCTGGTCGCGCGTCGCATCGGCGACGTCGCTGTCGGGGCCTTCGCCCACCAGAGCTACCTTGCGCGGGCCGGCGTTCCGCGCGAGCCTGCCGACCTGCTCGGCCACCGGCTGATCGGCTATGACACCGACGAGCTGATCCTGCGCGCCTTCGCCTCGCTGGGCCTGCCGGTGGCGCGCGAGCAGTTTGCGCTGCGCACCGACGACCACGTCGCTTACGGCCGCCTGCTCGCCGAGGGCGCGGGAATCGGCTTCGTCGCGCGCTACTGCGTGGCCGACTGGCCCGGGGTGGTGCCGGTGCTGGCGAAGCTGCGCATCCCGCCGATGCCCTGCTGGCTCGCGGTCCATCGGGAGATCCGCGGCAACCGGGCGGTGCGAACCGTGTTCGATTTCCTCGCGCAGGAACTTCCGCACCGCCTGGCCGCCGCCGAGGGCTGGAAGCTCGAGGGTCCGCGGGGCTAAACTCGCGGAGGGAATTGACCCGCCAACGGAGGAACCATGAGCGACTACTCGGCAGACATCGCGAAGTACACCGCCAGCGTCGACGCGAAAGCGGTCGAATCCATCGTCAAGTACTGCGGCATCGCGCTGCGCAACCGCGACTCCTCCCTGGTGTCTTCCTCGGATCCGGACGAGCTCGCACGGGTGCGCGACGGTTTCGCCGCGAAGAAGCTGGGCCTGGACGCTGCCGCGGCGGACGCCGGCATCAGGAAGGTCGTCGAGCGGATGAAGGGCGACCGGTCGAAGGAGCGGGTCACCTTCTACTACCTGCTGGCAGAAGAGACCGGCAGCATGGCCAAGCTCGCCTGAGCCTGGCCGCGGCGGGTCCCCGCAGGCGGGCGAAGGCGCCGCCGCTTCGGGGAACCCGCCGCAGATGCTGCGGGCGCAGGCCATGCGCCCGCAGCCTCGCACCGGGCGGAATGCCCGGCCGCCGGTTCAGAAGCCGGCCGCCATCCCGTCTCCGGCCGGGTCCGCACCGCCGTCGAGGCGGCCGTCGACGATCCGGATCGCGTGCACCAGCGGCGCCATGTGGCTGAACGCGTGGCGCACCACCGGGTAGCCGCGTGCCTCCAGCGCCCGCTGCGTGGAGCGCAGGATGCGGTTGGTGAGCTCGATGGTGTCGGAGGTCGCGCAGAAGCGCGGCGCGCTCACTGCCTGCTGGGCGTCCATCCCGAAGTCGACCGCGTTCAGGATCGCCTGCAGGTTGCCCATCGTGATGGTGGTGCCGCCCGGCGCGCCGACCAGGAAGAAAGGCGCGTCGCCGCGGAACACGATGGTCGGGGACATCGCCGAGAAGCGTGCCTTGCCCGGCGCCAGCGAGCCCGGCCGGCCCGGACGCGGGTCGAAGACCATCATGCAGTTGTTGTACATGAAGCCGAGACCCTCGGTGACCACGCCGGAGCTCGACCCCAGCGAATGAGTCATCGTCACGCAGGCGCCGCTGGCGTCGGCCACGCAGATGTGGGTGGTTTCACGGCTCTCCTTGCCGCCCGGATTGATCCGCGGCACCGAGGTCTTCTCGCCGCGCCGGATACGGTCCGCCATCCTCGCGGCCCATTCCTTCGAGGTGAACTCTGCCACGGGCACGTCGACGAAGCGCGGGTCGCCCATCCGGGTGTCCTTCGCGACGGTGGCGATCTTCATCGCCTCCGACACCGCGGCGATGTACTCCGGCGAGTCGTGGCCCATCGCGGCCAGGTCGAAGTGCTCGAGGATGTTGAGCATCATCACGATCAGCAGGCCGCCGCCGGGCAGCGGGTTGGTCGCCACCCGGTGGCCCCGATAGGTGGTCCACAGCGGCTGCGCGGTCTCGGTGGCGCAGCGCGCCAGGTCCTCGAGGATGATCAGTCCGCCGTGCGCCGCCATGTCCGCCGCGATCCGGTGGCCGATCTTGCCCTCGTAGAAGTCGTCGACGCCGTGTTCCGCGATCCGCCGGTAGGTGCGCCCCATGTCGGGGTTGCGCAGGATCTCGCCGATCTTGTGGATCGACCCGTCGGGCCTGGTGTAGATCTTCGCGGTGGCGGGGAAGTCCTTCAGCACCCGCACCCGCTCGATGCGGCCGCTCATCGCCGGTTCGGTCCAGAAGCGATGCACGTGCGGGCGCACCGGGAAGCCTTCCTCGCAGTAGGCGATCGCCGGCTCGATGAGTTGCGAGAGTGGGCGGCTGCCGAAGCGCGACAGCGCCTGGTCGAAGGCCTTGATCGTGAGCGGCGTGGTCATCGACTGGTAGCCGAGCTCGCTGACCTGGCCGCGCAGCATGAAGCCGAAGCCGTCGTCGCACTCACCGACGATCCGGTCGGACCACATGTCCGGCCGCGTGGCCAGCGGCGCGCGGCCGTGGAAGTCGATCAGCTCGTGCACGCCCCGGTCGGGCAGGTGCAGGTGCATCGAGCCGAAGCCTGCGATGCCGCACATCTGCGGATCGACCGCGGTCTGCACCAGCGCGGCGCCGATCGCCGCATCGACCACGTTGCCGCCGGAGGCGAGGATGTCGAGGCCGGCTTCGACCGCCTCGGGCTGGGGGGCGCTGACCATTGCACGCATCTCGGGGCTCCCAGTTCAATGAAACCTAGGGAAAACTCGCTCTCAGCCGCCGGGCAGGGAAGGCGGGGTGCCGTCGCCCCGCGCTGACCCGCCCGCCAGAGGCTCAGGGGCTGAGCTCCCTGCGCAGCGTGCTTGCGCACAGCAGCACTGCGGCGTTGGCCTCGTCGATCACCTTGCCCATCGTGACAAACCCGTGGATCTGGCGCTCGAAGCTGACGTGCGTGGCGCGGTTGCCGGCTTCGCTCAGGCGCTGCGCGTAGTGCAGTCCCTCGTCGCGCAGCGGGTCGTAGCCCGCGGTGATCACGAGCGCCGGCGGCAGCCCCGCCAGGTCCTCGCGGCGCAGCGGCGAGGCGCGCCAGTCATCCTTGTGCGCAGCGTCGGCGATGTAGTGGCTGTAGAAATAGGCCATCGTCTCTTTCGTGAGCAGGTAGCCGGCGCCGTTGCGGTGGTAGGAATCGGTGCCGCAGTGCGCGTCGGTGGCGGGGTAGATCAGCAACTGGAAGGCGATCGGCAGGTCGCCAGCGTCGCGCGCGGCGATCGCGACCACCGCGGCGAGGTTGCCGCCCGCGCTGTCGCCGCCGACGGCGAGCCGGTCGGCGTCGATGCCCAGCGCGCCGGCGTTCCTGCGCACCCAGTAGGCGGCGGCGACGCAGTCGTCCACCGCCGCCGGGAAGCGATGCTCCGGTCCCATCCGATAGTCGGTCGACATCACTGCGCAGCCCGACAGGTTGGCGAGCTCGCGGCACAGCGTGTCGTGGGTGTCGAGGTCGCCGATGACCCAGCCGCCGCCATGGAAGTAGACCAGGACCGGGAGTACCGCGTCCTTCGCCGCGCCCCTGGGCCGGATCAGCCGCATGGGGATCGTGCCGTGCGGGCCCTCGGCCTGCAGCTCGCGGGTCTCGGCCACCTCGGGCGAAGCGGGCTGCGTCGCGAAGCGGCGCTCGCGGTAGATCTTGCGCGCTTCCTGCGGCGTGAGCTCGTGGGTGGGCGGCGCGCCGATGCTCTCGATCAGCTCCAGCAGTGCGCGGGCATGGGGATGCAGCATCCGGATCTCCTTCGTTGTCAATTCTGGGCTCGTCTTGCGGCTCATTCCTCAGACCATCAGCATGCCGCCGTCGACCAGGATCGACTGGCCGGTCATTCCGCCCGCGGCGCGCGACGCGAGGTGCACCGCAAGGTCGGCGATCTCGCGCGGCTCCAGCACCCGCCCGATCGGCACGCGCGCGGCGATCGTCGCCGCCAGCGCGGCGTCGGGGTCGACGCCCATCACCGCCGCCTGGCCCCGCTTGAGGCTGTCGGCCATGTCGGTGCCGACGATGCCCGGGCAGATCGCGTTGACGGTGACGCCCTTCGATGCGGTCTCGAGCGCAATGCAGCGCGTCAGGCCCACCACTGCGTGCTTGCTGACGTTGTAGCCGCTCTGTCCGCGCGAGCCCCAGCGCCCCGCGGTGGAGGCGATGTTGACGACGCGGCCGTAGCCGCGCGCGAGCATGCCGGGCAGGGCGGCCTGGGTCAGGTGGATGACGCCGAAGAGGTTGACGTCGAGCAGCCGCTGGAACTCCTCCGGCGAGTGCTCGAGGAAGGACTTGCCCAGGTAGACGCCCGCGTTGTTGACCAGCACGTCCAGGTGGCCGAAGTGCGCCTGCGCTTCGGCCACGACGTCGAAGCAGGCGCTGCGGTCGGTGACGTCGGCCTGCAGGCAGAGCGCAGGCTCGGGCGTGCCCGCCAGTCCTTGCGCCACCTCGCGCAGCCGCGCGGCGTCGGTGGCGACCAGGCAGAGCTTGGCGCCCTCGGCCGCGAAGGCCTCGGCGATCGCGCGGCCGATGCCGCGGCTCGCGCCCGTGACCAGCGCCACCGAACCCTGCAGCCGGCCGGCGTGCGTCGCCGGGCCGGCGCCCGTCCGATGCTTCGTCATTGCGTGTCTCCGTGGTTCTTTCCGAGGCGTGGCGCTCTCCCGGCGCCTTGCCCTGGCGCGGCGGGACCAGCCCGCCGCGCGCGATGGTTTCGAGTGTAACCGCCGTGACGCGGGCTCCCCGGGCGCCCGCGGAAATCCGGAACGGCCGGCCCGACCCGGGGCTGCGGTCCAGCCGGGCGGGGCGCCTGCGCCGGCGCCGCGGCACCGCGCATCCGGTATCCTCGCTTCCTCGTGCGGCCGCGGGGCCGCTGCCAACGCGCAGGAGCGTCCCATGATCCATGTCATCGCGGTCATCACGGCCAAGCCGGGCCGCCGGGGAGAGGTGCTCGAGGCGTTCCGAGCCAACATCCCGGCGGTGCGCGCCGAGGACGGCTGCATCGAGTACGTCCCCGTCGTCGACGCCGAGGGCATGGGCAGCTGGCAGGCCCGCATCGGCGAAGACAGTTTCGTGGTCGTCGAGAAATGGCGCGACGCTGCCGCGCTGGCGGCGCATGCGAAGGCGCCGCACATGGCCGACTACTCCGCGAAAACCAGGGAACTGGTCGCCACCCGCACGATCCATGTGATGTCGGCCGCCTGAGCGCGCCCGCATCAGTCCATCGGCCGGTCGCGGCGACGCGCGCCGGCCCCATCCTCTGACGAGGTGATACCCGGATGAATCTTCAGTTGACGAGCGAGCAGCAGATGCTGCGCGAGAGCGCGGTGCGCTGGGTGGCCGAGCGCGGCCGCCCCGCCCATGCCGGCGAGGCGCAGCCTCCCGCGGGCGAGCGCTGGCGCGAGATGGCCGACATGGGCTGGCTGGCGATGACGCTTCCCGAGCGCGACGGTGGCCTGGGCCAGGGCGTGGCCGAGACCTGCGTGCTGGCCGAGGCGCTCGGCGCCGGCCCGGTGGTCGAGCCCTTCCTGCCCGCCGCAGTGATGGCCGGCGGGCTGCTGGCCGATGCCGGCAGCGACGCGCAGCGCGAGCGCTGGCTCGGCGCGCTGGCCTCCGGCGAGGCGGTGGTGGTGCCGGCGACGATCGAGCGCGGCACCGGCCATGACGTCTCGCGCACCGCGACCAGCGCAACCCGCGACGGCGGCGGCTGGCTGCTCGAGGGCGACAAGAGCATGGTGCCCTCGGGGCCGGCGGCGCAGGCCTGGATCGTGTCGGCGCGCACCAGTGAAGGCGAAATCGCCTTCTTCCTGGTCGAGCGCGGCGCTGCGGGCGTCGCCACCCGCGACTTCCCCTCGGTCGACGGTGCGGGCGCCTGCTCGCTTGCGCTGCGCGGGGTGCGCGTTGACGACTCGGCCCGGCTGCCGGGCGCCAGCCTCGAGTCCTTCCAGCGGGTGCTCGACCATGCGCTGGTCGCCGCCTGCGCGGAGTCGGTCGGCGCGATGGATACGCTGGTGAAGGCCACCGTCGACTACACGAAACAGCGCAACCAGTTCGGCCGTCCGCTGTCGGCCAACCAGGTGCTGCGCCATCGGATGGCCGACATGTCGATCCATGCCGAGGAGGCGCGCTCGATCACGCTTGGCGCGGTGCTGGCGCTGCAGGACGCGGAGCGCACCGGCGACGCGCAGTCGCGCTCCCGCGCTGCCGCTGCGGCGCGCGCCAAGGTCGGGCTCGGCGCGCGCCGCGTCGCCGAGGAGGCGGTCCAGCTGCACGGCGGCATGGGCGTCACCGACGAACTCACCATCGGCGTGTACATGCGCCGCCAGATGGCGCTCGACGCCATGTTCGGACCCGCGGAGTGGCATCTGCGCCGCCATGCACAGATGCGCCGGCCGCTGGCCGCCGGATCGGAGAACTGAGATGAAGCTTTCCTTCGGCCCCGATGAACTGGCCTTCCGCGACGAAGTGCGCGCCTTCCTGGGCGAGAAGCTGTCGCCGGAGATGAGCCGCGCCACCCACCTCACCACTTCGGTCTTCTCCGAGCCCGAGATCGGCCGGGTGTGGAACCGCATCCTGAACGACAAGGGCTGGTCCGCGCCCGCCTGGCCCAGCGCGTTTGGCGGCACCGGCTGGAGCCTCGTGCAGCGCTGGATCTTCGCCACCGAGCTGGCCCGCGCGGGCGCTCCCTCCCTGTCGCCGATGGGCCTGAAGATGGCCGGCCCGGTGATCATGAAGTTCGGTTCGCCCGAGCAGAAGTCGTACTACCTGCCGCGCATCCTGGCCGGCGACGATTACTGGTGCCAGGGCTACTCCGAGCCGGGCTCGGGCTCGGACCTGGCTTCGCTGGCGACGCGCGCGGTGCGCGACGGCGACCATTACGTCGTCAACGGCACCAAGATCTGGACCACCCACGCTCATCACGCGAACATGATGTTCGCGCTGGTGCGCACCGGCGGCGAGGATACGCCGAAGCACAAGGGAATCAGCTTCCTGCTGGTCGACATGAAGACGCCGGGAATCACGATCCGCCCGATCCGCACGATCGGCGGCGACCACGAGGTCAACCAGGTGTTCTTCGACGACGTGCGCGTGCCGGTCTCGCAGCGCGTCGGCGAGGAGGGCGAGGGCTGGACCATCGCCAAGTACCTGCTCGAGTTCGAGCGCGGCGGCTCGATCACTTCGGGCGACCTGCGCTCCACCTTCGAGTGGCTGCAGCGGCTCGCCCAGGAGACGCCCGGCGGCGAGGGCAGCGTGCTGGACGACCCGGATCTCGCGCTGGCCTTCTCGACGGTGGAGATCGACATCGACGCCCTCGAAATGACCGAACTGCGCGTGATGTCCTCGCTGCAGACCGGGCAGAACCCCGGCGCGGTGTCGTCGCTGATGAAGCTGCGCTGGAGCGAGATCGAACAGGCGCTGACGCGGCTGGGCGTGCGGGTGCTCGGTCCGGATGCGCTCGCCTGGGAAACGACGCGCCCGCTCTACGCGGAGGGCGCCGACCCGGTGCTGGACGATCTGGCCCGCCCGGTCACCGCCAAGTACCTGAACACGCGCGCCTTCACCATCTTCGGCGGCGCTTCCGAGATCCAGCGCGAGATCATCTCGCGCGAGCTCATCGGTTGAGCCCGCGGGGCGGCCCGGCTCCGGCCGGGCCGCCCCTGCCGCGCCCGCAGGCTCTCAGGGCAGCGGGATCCAGTCGGTTTCGCCCGGGATCCTGCCGAGCCGCTGCGCGCTCCAGTCCCGCTCGGCCTGGCCGATGCGCTCCCGCCGGCTGGACACGAAGTTCCATGACAGCGCGCGCGGCGCGTCCAGCGGCGCCCCGCCGAGCAGCATCGCGAGGGCCCCGTCCGGGGCATCCACGATGCATTCGCGGCCCGGCGACAGCAGCCCGAGCGTGCGCTCCGGCAGTGGCACGCCGTCCACCTCGAGCCCGCCCGTGACCGCGTAGAGCGCCCGCTCCTCGTGTTCCGGGGGCAGGGTGAGCCGTCCACCCGCGGGCAGTTCCAGCGCGCAGTACAGCGTGGGCCCGAACACCCCCGCCGGCGAGCGCCGGCCGAAGGCCTCGCCCGCGATCACCGTCACCGTCGCGTCGCCGCTGCGCAGGCGCGGCAGGCTGTCGGCAGGCCAGTGCTCGAAGGACGGGGCAGTTTCTTCGTGGGCGATCGGCAGCGCCACCCAGGACTGGATTCCGTGCAGGCGGTGGCCGGCCTCGCGTTCCGGCGCAGGCGTGCGCTCGGAATGCACGATGCCGCAGCCGGCGGTCATCCAGTTGAGGTCGCCGGGCCGGATCACCTGCCGGCTGCCCAGGCTGTCCCGGTGCAGCAGCGCGCCCTCGAACAGCCAGGTGACCGTTGCCAGGCCGATGTGCGGGTGCGGTCGCACGTCCAGGCCCGTGCCGGGCGCGAACACCGCCGGCCCCATGTGGTCGAGGAACACGAAGGGCCCGACGGCGCGCAGGTCCTTGTGCGGCAACAGCCTGTGTACTTCCAGGCCTCCTACGTCCTTCCCTCGTGCGGTGACGGTGCGCTCGATCGGCATGGCGGACTCCCCGTGTGCGATGTGCCTGGGGTCAACCTTAGCGCACGCCGCCCGGGCAGAGCGCGCGGACCGCGCGGACCGGGCGGGCGGGGGCGATTCCTGCCGCGCCGAGGGCTCAGGGACGAAAGCCCGGGTAGAGACGGGCCAGCGCCTGCCGGGCAGCGGTGGCCAGCAGGCGCTCCAGCGCGGGCTCGAATTCCGTGCTGGACGGGCGCTGTGCCCGGCCCGCCCAGAGCGCCTTCAGGGCGCCACGCTGCGGTTCGAGCGCCTCCCTGACCACGGCCTCCCAGTGCGGCGGGTGCTCGGATGCGCTCCAGTCGCCGCGTCCGCGGCCGTAGTGCGCCACGGCCAGGTAGCCCAGCAGCGCTGACGATGCAAGTCCGTCCAGCACCTCGTCGGACCAGGTCACCGAGGCCACGTCCTTGCCGCGCACCAGGTTGTAGCCGCGCGCCAGGCCGGCCGCGCCGAGCGCGCCGAGCAGGCCGCCAGCGAGCAGGCCGCCGCCCAGCGTGAGGCCGCCGGTGGCGATGTCCGCCTTCAGCCCGGCCAGCGATCCCGCGACCAGGCCGCCGAGGATCGCTGCCCGCCCTTCGTCCACCGGTGTCTCGACCGCGTAGTGCTCCGCCAGGCGCTCGAGGACGACCTGAGCCGCGCGGCCCTGCAAGCCGTGCAATTCGATCAGGCGGTCGGTGCTGGCGCGGATGTCGGCGTCCAGCCGCTCGGCGAGCGCCCGCATCGCCGCGCGGCGCGCGGTGTCGACCCGTTCGCCGTCGTCGGGCGCGCGGCCAGGGCGCAGCGAACTGCCGAGTTCGCGCAGCGTGTCGCGCAGCCGTCCGGGCGGGAGGTCCTGCGCGTCGGCCGCCGCCCGCGCAATGCGCCTGGCCAGCTCGTGGATCGACGCCGCGAAAGTCCGCTCGCGCCGCGCCTGCCAGGCGCCGAGCAGGCGCGAGAATCCAGGGCGCTTGTCCGCCGGCAGTACATCCTCGACCGCCTCGAGCAGCGCGATTTCCTGCACCCAGCAGCGCGCGAAGGCGTCCAGCGCAAGCACCTTGCGCACCGTGCGCGTGCCACGCAGCCGGGCCTCCCAGCGTGCGATCTCGGCGGCTTCCTCGGCGGGCGGGCGGGGCGCGCCGGTCTGGTTGAGCAGCGCGATGACCGGCTTGCCCATCCAGTCGAGGATGCGCAGCTCGGGGTCGACGTAGGCCGCATCGGCCGGATCCTCGGCCGCGTTGACCAGGTAGAGCACCACGTCGGCGCGGTCGCGCACGTTGCGGATCGCCTGCTGGCTGGACCACAGGGGGCGGTCGCGGAAGCGGTCCCAGACCTGCGCGAGCATCCAGATCACCGGATTGGCGGACTGCTCCAGCCGGCGCGCCAGGCGGTGGCTGTCGCCGAAGCCGGGGGTGTCCCAGAGCGAGAGCCGGTCGCCTTCGGCGCTGTCGATCAGCACGTGCCCCTCGGCGAGGTCGGTCACGTGGGCGGCGTCGCGCACCTCGCCGATCTCGCGGCCGAGCAGGGTGCGCGCGAGCGTGGTCTTGCCTGCGTTGGTGTGCGAGACCAGGCTCAGCGAGACCTGGGTGGCGTCCGGTGCGCCGCGCGACGGCGCCTGCGCGGGATCCTGGCTCATCGTGCGGTCTCCTGCCGTTGGCCGAGCGCGGCGAAGCGGGGCGCGACGCCGAGATCCTCGAAGACCGCGCGCCAGGCGGCGCGGCGCTCCGCGGCCCGCTGCGGGGAGTTGCCGAAGCGCTCGAGGAAGGCGGTCTCGTCGACCAGTACCCGCAGCTCGGCGCCGGGGGCGAGCCGGCGCTTCAGTTCGGCGGCGAAGGCGGCGTGCGTTTGCGGCTCGGGTGTGGCGCTCATCTGGAACAGCGCGATCAGCAGGCGGGCGCGCGGATCCAGCAGGCGGCCAAGGCCTTCGGTCTCGGCCAGCTCCGGCGAGGTCGAGGGCGACAGCTCCAGTGTGACCGCGGGTCCGAGCTCGCGCGCGAGCAGCGTTTCGAGGCCACGCCGGCTGGCCTCGGGCGGCGCGAAGCTGTAGGGCATCGCCTGGACGCGGATCGAACCGTCGGCATCCGCCGGCACCCTGGGCAGGGGGGCGTCATCGCCGGGGGTGCGGCCCGGGCCGCCGCCGGGCGCGTGGACTGCGCGCGCTTGCGGCGCCATGGCTTCGAGCCGGCGGGCCAGTCTCGCGCTGCGCAACGCAAGCAGGATCCGGGGCAGGATCACCAGCAGCGCCACGGTGATCGCGTAGAGGTGGATCCAGCGCGCAGCGCTTTCGCCCGGGCCTGCTCCGAAGCGCAGCGACCCGAGCGCCTGCGCGTCGGGCAGTGCGATGCCGGACAGCGCGCTTGCGGGACCGAGCACCAGGCCGAGCAGCAGGTGCACACCCGAAGCATCCAGGAAAGTGCTCTCCCAGCCGGCCCGGTACTCGAAGGCGAGGCCGCGCAGGTAGAGGCCCGCGAGCATTCCCGCGGCCAGCGCCGCGGAGGCGGCATGCAGCGCCGCCGAGGCGCGCGCGAGGTCCGCCGGCGCTGGCGCCGACAAGGGCAGCGGCGAGGGACCGGCGAGGCGGCCCGCGCGCAGCATCGCCCGTTCGATCGGCCCGGGGGCCGCGGCGCTCCGTCCGGATGCCGCGGCGATGCGGCGGGCCAGCAGCGCCAGGTAAACCGCGAGGTTCCAGGCGATCAGCCCGAGCATCGGCGCGGCGAGCAGATTGACCTGGCGCTCGGCGCTCAGCGCGTCGGTGGCGAGCCCGGCGAGGAAGGCGAGCACGACGGCAACGGGGCCGACCCAGGCGCGCCAGCCGTCGGTCCGTCCGTGCGCGGCGTTCCGCGCAGCGGAAGGACCCGCGCTCATGCGGCGCGCACCCCGCGGCGGACGCAGGGGCGAAGGGGGGGAGGGAGGGAGGCGTTCATCGGCGGCCCATGCTACCAGCGTCGGGTGCGCGGCCGCTCGGGGCTTTTCCCGCTGCGTTCGGGCCCGGACGTGGCGGGAAAGGCCCTGTCGCCTGTCGCGGCCTGGCGCGCGGGCCCGGCCTCGAGGCTGTGCAGGAAGGCCAGCAGGTCGTCGGTCTCGGCCTCGCTCAGGCGCAGCGGGCGCAGGATCGCCTCGCCGTCGACATGCAGGCGATCCTCGTCGAGCTCCGAGTAGTGCCGGAGCACGTCGCGCAGGCTGGCGAGGCGGCCGTCGTGCATGTAGGGCGCGGTTGCCGACAGGCCGCGCAGCGTGGGCGTGCGCCATTCGCCCCAGTTGCGGTGCTCCTGGCGGACGGTACGGGTCTTCAGCGCCGGATCGCCGCCGCCGCCGTCTCCGGAGCGGCGGTCGACCCAGCGGCCCAGCAGGTTGTAGGGGTCGCTGCGCAGCCGGCGCAGCCCGGCGTGCCTGCCGGGGTCCACCCGGCCCGGCGCGGCCAGGAAGGGCATGCCCACGTCATGGAACTCGTCGTTGGTGAAGCCCGGGCCGAGGTGGCACATCCAGCAGTTGCCCTTGCCGACGAAGATCTTCAGCCCGCGCAGCGCGGCGGCGGGGTAGCGGGCCGCCGCCGGGGCGTCGCCGCGCGCCAGCGCGTCCCGGAAGTCGTCGAAGGGGGTGCGCGGCGAGCGCAGCGTCTCCATCCAGGCGGCGAGCGCCTTGCCCGCCCGCACCAGCAGGCGCTCGTCTTCCGTCGTGCTGCCGGGCGCGAGGCCCCGTTCCGCAGCGAGGCCCGGGCCCGCACCGAGCGCCGGGCCCGCACCGAGCACCGGGCTCGCACCGAGCGCCAGGTCCGCACGGAGCGCCGGGTCCGCGCGCAGGCGCCGGGCGACCAGAGCGGCGTCGGCGCCCATTTCCGTCGGCGACAGCAGCGGCCGGATCGCCGCCGCCCACAGGCTGTCGGCGCCGCCGTCCCAGCCGAACCAGCGCCGGTCGGCCACGTCGAGCAGGCCCTGGGTGTTCCGGTCGTGGGCCGCGAGGCCCTGGGCCCGGGGGCGCCCGTCAGTGAAGCCGCGGGCGGGGTCGTGGCAGCTGGCGCAGGCCAGGCGCCCGTCGCGCGAAAGCCCCTTGTCGAAGAACAGCCGCCGGCCCAGTTCGATCGCCTGCGGGTCGCAGGAAAGCCAGCTGGTCGGATCGCAGGCCGCGGCCGGCGGCCAGGGGCCCAGCGAGAGCACCCGCTGGAGCTGCTCGGCGGTGAGGGTGGCGGCCGGGTCACCCGCGGCGAGCGCACCGCCCATGGCCAGTCCGCAGGAGAGGGCGAGCGCGCAGGCGAGGCTGCGCGCCCCGCGGGTCGCCGAAGTGCGCATCAGCGCACCATCAGCAGCCGGGACAGGAGTTCGCGGTGGCCGTCGACCTGTGCCTCGAACACGATCGCCCAGCGGCCGGGCATATGGAACAGCAGCCCCTCGGCGCGCCAGCGGCCGTCCGGCATCCGGCGGACCTGCGGGACGTAGTTCATGCCGTGCCGGTGCTCCGGCATCGTCGCGTCGATCGCCAGCGAGCGCACCTCGGCGCCCTTGGCCTGGCCCAGCGGACACACGGCGGCGACGATCGCGAAAGGACTGCCCACCGTCACCTGCGCAGGCTCGGTGTGCCAGACGATCGCCGCGCCGTCGGAATCGATCCGCTCGCTGCCGGCGGGCAACTGCGCGCAGGGATCGGCCGTCGGCGTGTCGCCGCGGGCCCGGTTCGCTTCCCATGCCGGCAACAGCAGCGCCTCGGCGTTGCGCCACGCGATGCGTTCGGCCAGCGCCGCGGGCAGGTCGGCCAGCCAGGCGCGGCTCCAGGCGGCGTGCTCCGGGATGTAGTGAAGCCGCTCCGGAGTGAAGGTGTCGGTGCCCACCATGAACCGGTCGGGGAAGGCTGCGAAGAGCTCGCGCCAGGCCGGATCGACCCTGCCGCCCGCGCCATGCTCGCTGCGGAAGGCGAGGTCGGCCCAGAGCGTGCGGTGCCTCTGGAGCAGCGCGCGCACGTTCTCTGGCCGGTCGAAGCCGGCATGCGCCCACAGCACCCGGGCGCCGGGATCCTGCCGGAAGATACGTTCCACGGCATCGGCGTCGGAGTGCGCATGCAGCACGAGCCTGTTATCGCGGGCCAGCTGCACGAGGCGCCTGGGCACCGGCAGGTCGGCGTCGGCCCCGTAGAGGTGGAACTCGCCGATCGCGGCGTAGCGATGCCTGGCGAGGCGGTCCTCGACGTGCCGGGCGACGTCCGGGTCGTGCATCCAGGTCTGGAGCTCGCCGCGGCGCCGGTAGGGACGCAGGCTGGGGATGACCAGGTCCGGGGCGGCCGCCAGCAGCCGCTGCGTGCCTTCGTCGTCGGAACTGGAGACCAGCGCCCGGCGCAGCCCGGCCTGGCGCATCAGCGCGATCACCGCGGCAGTCGGGACCACGTCCCAGGCGTCGTGGCTGTAGTGAATGTGCGCATCGAAGATCGGCAGCGCCCCGCCCGGCGCCTGCGCGGCGGGCGTCTGCGCAGTGGGAGTCTGCGCGGCGGGAGTCTGCGCGGCGAGCGGGCCCGCTGCGGCAAGCGCGAGCCCGGCGGCGCAGGCGAGCCGAAGGAAGGCGCGCCGGGGGACGCCGCGCACGAGGTCGTCGATTCCGGTGTGCCGGTTCATGTCGCGTGCCTTTCCGGTCGGCTTCCCGAGGGTAGGGTCGATGCTACACCGGCCCCGGGAGCGGGAACGATCGTGCATCATCCGCCTGGCGAGCCCCGCGCCGCGCCGCCTCGCGCACTCCCAGCCCCCGAACGACCGGTCCGAGCCATGCCCCGCTTCGCCGCCAACCTGACGATGATGTACAACGAGCACCCCTTCCTGGAGCGGTTCGGCGCCTGCGCCGCCGATGGATTCGAGGCGGTGGAGTGCCAGTTCCCCTACGTCCATGGCGCCGCCGAGATCCGCGACGAGCTCGACCGGCACGGCCTGAGGCTGGTGCTGATCAACGCGCCGGCCGGCGACTGGGCCGCGGGCGAGCGGGGCGTGGCCGCGCTGCCCGGCCGGCGCGAGGAGTTCCGGCGGGGGGTGGACCTGGCGATCGAGTACGCGACGGCACTCGACTGCCCGCGCATCCACCTGATGGCGGGAATCGTCGGGCGGGGCGCAGAGCGGGTCGCGCACCTCGAGGCCTACGTCGACAACCTGGCCTGGGCCGCGCAGCGGCTCGGCGACCATGGCCTGGAGGCGCTGATCGAGCCGATCAATCCGCGCGACTTCCCCGGCTACCTGCTGAACCTCCAGGCCGAGGCGCATGCGATCGTCGAGCGCATCGGTGCGCCCAACCTGAAGGTGCAGATGGACCTGTATCACTGCCAGGTCGTCGAAGGCGACCTGGCGACCAGGATCCGCCGCCACTTCGCCCGGATCGGTCACGTCCAGGTCGCCGGCGTGCCGCACCGGCACGAGCCCGACCTGGGCGAGGTCCACTATCCCTACCTGTTCGAGCTGCTCGATGCGCTGGGCTACGAGGGCTGGATCGGCTGCGAGTACCGGCCGCGCGCGGGGACGTCCGCCGGGCTGGGCTGGCTGCGCGCGCTGCGCGGCGGCTGACGCGCTCCCGGCTTCGGGCAAAATAGCGTTTTAAGGAGCCCGCCCGATGCCGGCGACCGCACGTCCAGCTCTCTACGAATCCAGCCTCCGCTCGCTGCCCCTGGTCGGCCGCGGCAAGGTGCGCGACAACTACGCCGTCGGCGAAGACAAGCTGCTGATCGTCACCACCGATCGGCTGTCCGCCTTCGACGTGGTGATGGGCGAACCGATCCCGGACAAGGGACGGGTGCTCAACCAGATGGCGCTCTACTGGTTCGAGAAGCTCGCCGACCTGGTGCCCAACCACCTGACCGGCATCGCCCCGGAGTCGGTGGTGGCCGCCGACGAGGTCGACCAGGTGCGGGGCCGCTCGATGGTGGTGAAGCGCCTGCAGCCGATCATGGTCGAGGCGGTGGTGCGCGGCTACGTGATCGGTTCCGGCTGGAAGGACTACCAGGCCACGGGTGCGATCTGCGGCATTGCACTGCCGCCCGGGCTGCTGCAGGCGGCCGAGCTGCCCGAGCCGATCTTCACCCCCGCTGCCAAGGCGGCGGTGGGCGAGCACGACGAGAACATCTCCTTCGACGACATGGCGTCGCGCGTGGGCCGGCTGCTTGCCGAGCGCATTCGCGAGATCAGCATCGAGCTCTACCTGCGGGCGCGCGAGCATGCCGCCCGGCGCGGCATCATCATCGCCGACACCAAGTTCGAGTTCGGCCTTGACGACGAGGGCGTGCTGCACCTGATGGACGAGGCGCTCACCGCCGATTCCTCTCGTTTCTGGCCGGCCGACGCCTACCGGCCGGGCATCTCGCCGCCATCGTTCGACAAGCAGTTCGTGCGCGACTACCTGGAGACGGTGCCGGGCTGGAACAAGAAGGCTCCTGCGCCGACCCTGCCGCCCGAGGTGGTGGCGGCGACGGCCGAGAAATACCGCGAGGCACTGCGCCGGCTGACCGGCCGCGAACTCGACTGACCGGAGAGCAACGATGAGCGAGGCCTCGCCGCTGGTCGGCGTGCTGATGGGCAGCAGCAGCGACTGGGAAGTGATGCGGAACGCGGTCGCCATCCTCGAGGAGTTCGAGGTTCCGCACGAGGCCCTGGTGGTCTCCGCGCACCGCATGCCCGACGACATGTTCCGCTACGCCGAAGAGGCGCGCGGGCGCGGGCTGAGGGCGATCGTCGCCGGCGCCGGCGGCGCCGCCCACCTCCCCGGGATGCTCGCCGCCAAGACCATCGTCCCGGTGTTCGGCGTTCCCGTGCCTTCGAAGTACCTGCGCGGCGAGGATTCGCTTGCGTCCATCGTGCAGATGCCGCGCGGCGTGCCGGTGGCCACCTTCGCGATCGGCGAGGCTGGCGCGGCGAATGCCGCGCTGCACGCGGTCGCCATGCTGGCCACCACCGACGAGGCACTCGCCGCCCGCCTGCTGGCCTTCCGTTCCCGCCAGACCGAGGCCGCGCGCGGCATGACGCTGCCGCGCGGCTGAAGCCGCGCGGCGCCCGCGGTTCCCCGCGGTTTCCGTCCGCCGACGGCATCTCCTTCCTCTCACGGTTCGCATCCACGGAGTCCTGGCGCATGTTCGAGTCGCCGATTGCAAGACACCTGCCGCTTCCGCCCCTGCAGCCCGGGGACTGGCTCGGCCTGCTCGGAGGCGGCCAGCTCGGCCGCATGTTCTGCATGGCGGCGCAGAGCCTCGGCTTCAGGGTCTGTGTTCTCGACCCGGGCGCCGACAGTCCGGCGGGCGCGGTCGCGGACCGCCACCTGTGCGCCGGCTACGAGGATCCGCAGGCGCTGGCCGAACTCGGTCGGCTGTGCCGGGCGGTCACCACCGAGTTCGAGAACGTGCCCGCGAGCGCGCTCGACCTGCTGGCTGCAGGCATGGTCGTGAGCCCTGCCGGCGCGAGCGTGGCGGTTGCCCAGGACCGCATCGTCGAGAAGGCCTTCGTGCGCGACTGCGGCACCCCGGTGGCCCCGTACGCCGAGATCCGCAGCGCGGCCGATCTGCGCGCAGCGGACCCCGGTCTGTTCCCCGGAATCCTCAAGGCGGCGCGGCTCGGCTACGACGGCAAGGGGCAGGCCCGCGTCGCCGACGTCCACGAGGCGCTCGCCGCCTTCGATCGCTTCGGCGGCGTTCCCTGCGTGCTGGAGCGCAGGCTCGATCTCGCGATGGAGGTTTCGGTCGTCGTCGCCCGCGGCTTCGACGGGCTGCAACTCGCCTACCCGGTGTCCGAGAACGTCCATCGCGACGGCATCCTGGCCCTCTCGACGGTGCCGGCGCGGGTTTCGCAGGACGTCGCCTGGCGGGCGACCGACGCCGCGCTGAAGATCGCGCAGGCGATGGACTACGTCGGCGTGCTCTGCGTCGAGTTCTTCGTGCTGTCCGACGGCTCGCTGGTGGTCAACGAGATGGCGCCCAGGCCGCACAACTCCGGCCACTACTCGATCGACGCCTGCGTCAGCAGCCAGTTCGAGCAGCAGGCGCGGGTGATGGCCGGACTGCCGCTGGGGTCGGTGCGCCAGCTCGCCCCGGCGGTGATGATCAACCTGCTCGGCGACATCTGGTTCGAGGACGCGCAGGCGCGCACCCCGCGCGAGCCGGACTGGGCGGCGGTGCTGCGCCACCCGCAGGCCAAGCTGCACCTGTACGGCAAGACCGAGGCCCGGCGCGGCCGCAAGATGGGCCACGTGACCGTGCTCGGCGACTCGCTGGATGAGGCGATGAGCGTCGCGATCCAGATCGAGCGCCAGCTCGGCATCACCGGATGACGGCTGCGGCCCGGTCCGGCAGGCGGCGGCGCAGCCGCGGGACGTCTGCGCGACAGGACTGCCCGGCGTGCTGAGCGTCCGGCCTGCGGACCCGATGGCGATCGAGGAGGCCGCGGCCCGGCTCGCGCGCGGCGAACTCGTCGCGTTCCCGACCGAGACCGTCTACGGCCTCGGAGCGGACGCTTCTTCCGGCCCGGCAGTGGCGGCGATCTACCGGGTCAAGGGCCGCCCTGCGGATCACCCGCTGATCGTACACGTCGCCGACGCCGCGCAGGCGCAGTGGTGGGGCGAGCTCGGCGCGCAGGGGCTCGCGCTGGCGCAGGCCTTCTGGCCCGGACCGCTCACGCTGATCGTGCGGCGCAGCGCGCAGGCCCCCGGCTTCGCCTGCGGTGGCGAGCCCACGGTGGGGCTGCGCTGCCCGGCGCATCCGGTGGCGCTCGCGCTGCTGCGCGCGTTCGCTCGGCTGGGCGGTCACGGCGTGGCAGCGCCCTCGGCGAACCGCTTCGGCCGGGTCAGCCCGACGCGGGCCGCGCACGTCGCCGCCGATCTGGCAGCGCATGCGGCGGGCGCGCTCGGGCTGGTGCTCGACGGCGGTCCCTGCGAGGTCGGTCTCGAGTCCACCATCGTCGACCTGTCACGAGGCGCGCCGGTGCTGATGCGCCCGGGCGGCGTCGCGGCCGACCGGATCGAACGCGTGCTCGGCTGCCCGCTGCTGCCGCGCGATGCGCAGGCACCGCGCGCATCCGGAACCCTGGCCGCGCACTATGCGCCCCGCACCCCGGTGGAGCTGGTCGACGGCGATGCGCTGGCTGCGCGCCTCGCCGAGCTCGCCGGCCAGGGCCGGCGGGCAGCGGCCTGGTGCCGGCATCGCCCCGACGCGCCCGGATCGGCGCACTGGGAGCAGGCCGAGGACGACCCGGCGCTGTTCGCGCGCGACCTCTACGACGGGCTGCGCAGGCTGGACGCGCTGGGGCTGGACCGCATCCTGGTCGAGCGCCTTCCGGCCGGCGCGGCCTGGGATGCGGTGAGAGACCGCCTGGAGCGCGCCGCGGCGACCTTCGCCGGCAGCGCCTGAGGGCCCCGGGCCGCTTGCCGGCGCCGTCCCGGCGGCCCGTGGCCCGCGGCCATCTTGTGGCCGTCCTGTGGCCGTCCTGTGGCCATCTTGCGGCCGTCACCGCCACGGCAGTATCGTGCGCTGGAGACCATGACCGCCAAGACTCCCGATGAAACCGCCTTCCTCGCGCAGCTTGGCATGCGGGTGCGGCGCGCACGCGCCAGGACTGGCCTGACCCGCCGCCGGCTGGCGGCGCTGTCGGGTGTGTCCGAGCGCTATCTCGCGCAGCTGGAGGCAGGCGACGGCAACGGCTCGATCCTGCTGATCCGGCGGGTGGCGGCGGCGCTGGCCGTCGAACTCACCGAGCTGATCGGTCAGCCGGTCGACGTCTCCCGGCACGGCCGGATCGCCCTGGTCGGCGTGCGCGGCGCCGGCAAATCGACGCTCGGCGCGCGGCTTGCCGACCGGCTCGGCATGCCCTTCATCGAGCTGACCCATGAGATCGCGCGCGACCTGGGCGCGCCGCTGGAGTCCTTCATCGCGCAGGAGGGCCAGCACGCCTACCGCGAGGCGGAGCGCCGGGCGCTGTCGCGCGTGGTGGACGCCCACGAGCGCTGCGTGATCGCCGCGGGGGGCTCCCTGGTCCTGGAGCCGCAGGCCTACCAGCTGCTGCGCAGCCGCTGCTTCACCGTGTGGCTGAAGGCGACGCCCGAGGACCACATCGCGCGGCTGATCGCGCAGCGCGACCTGCGCCCGCTGCAGGGCAGGGAGAACGCACCTGCGGAGCTGCGCATGCTGCTCGCCCAGCGCGAACGCCTCTACGCGCTGGCCGACTTCACGATCGACACCAGTGCCAACGACGAGGCGACCTGCCTGACGCTGCTGCTCGAGGCGGTCCGGGAGGCGGGCATCGCCGCCCCGCCGTCGGAACCGGGGCCGCCCGGCTGAGCGCAGGCGAAGGGGTCAGTCGACCGTTGCGCCGCTGCGCTTGACGATCGGGGTCCAGATCTCGAGCTCGCGGGCGAGGAAACGCCGCAGTTCCTCCGCGGTGCCGCCGCCCGGCTCCATGTAGAAGCCTGCGAGCCGTTCCCGGATATCGGGCTGGCGCAGGATTTCATTGATCTCCCGGTTCATGCGCTCGACGATCTCGCCCGGCGTGCCGGCCGGCGCCATCACCGCCATCCATGCCTCGTTCTCCGCATCCGGAATCCCGGACTCCCGCATCGTCGGCACTTCGGGCATCAGCGGGCTGCGTTTCGGAGTCGAAACCGCCAGCGCATTGAGCCGGCCAGCCTTCACCTGCGGCATCACCGCCACCGCGGGCACGCAGGCGAAGTGGACGTCGCCCTGCAGGATCGAGGTGATCGCCGCTGGCGACGACGGGTAGGGGATGTGGACCGCGAAAGTGCCGGTGCGCGCCTTGAGCAGCTCGACGCCGAGATGGGACAGGCTGCCCACGCCCACCGACGAGAAGTTGAACCTGCCGGGCTCGCGGCGCATCGCCGCCACCAGTTCGCGCATCGAGCGGATGCCGGAGTCGGCGCGGACCGCGCAGACACTGGCCTGCGAGCCGCCCATCACGACCGGCGCCAACTGCCGGAAGGGGTCGTAGCCGAGCTTCGGATTGAGCGCGACGTTGTTGACCAGCGGGCCGTTGGTGCTGACCAGGAAGGTGTGCCCGTCGGGCGCGGCCCGGGCGACCGCCCCGGTGCCGAGGTTGCCGCCCGCGCCGGCGCGGTTCTCGACCAGCACCGGCTGTCCCAGGCGCGGCGTGAGCCGCTCGGCGAGCAGGCGCGCGAACACGTCCGGCGACGAGCCTGCGCCGTAGGGGATGACGATCTTCACCGGCCGCTGCGGCCATTCCTGCGCCGTTGCTGCGCCGGGGGCGGCCAGGGCCAGCGCGGCCGCGGCGAGCAGTCCGCCGAGGGCAGCGCGCCGGCGCACCGCCCCGTTCGCGGCAGGAGTGGCGCGGCGCGAGGATGCGTCGTGCCGGCGGGTGGGGAAGCTCGTTCTGTCGTTCATGTCGGAAGCGCCGCGCGTGGCAGCGGAGAGGGAGTTCGTCGAGGGAGGACCCCGCCGGGAGCGCGCCGCAGGCGCTGCCCCGGACGGGCACGGAGGTGCGCCGCAGGGCGACCGCATGCGCACCTGCCGCTACACTAGCGCGATTGTCCCCCGGTCGCGCGAGCGGCCCCATGCCCGCCCACGCCATGCGCCAGGATCCCCGCTTCCCCAACCTGTTCATCCTGGATCACCCGATGATCCAGCACAAGCTCACGCACATGCGCGACCGGCGCACCTCGACGCGCACCTTCCGCGACCTGCTGCGCGAGCTCACGCTGCTGATGGGCTACGAGATCACCCGCGACCTGCCGCTGACCACCGAGCGAATCGAGTCGCCGCTGACTGCGATGGACGCGCCGGTGATCGCCGGCAAGAAGGTGGCCGTGGTGCCGGTGCTGCGCGCCGGGCTCGGCATGGCCGAGGGGCTGATGGACCTGATTCCTTCGGCGCGGCAGGGGCACATCGGCCTGTACCGGGGCGACGATGCCCGCCCGGTCGAGTACTACGTCCGCCTGCCCGACGTGGAGGGGCGCATGTTCATCGTCTGCGATCCCATGCTCGCCACCGGCTACTCCGCGGCGCACGCGGTACGGGCGCTGGTCGAGCGCGGCGTGCCCCCCGCACACATCCGCTACCTGGCACTGGTGGCCGCTCCCGAGGGGATGGAGGTCTTCCAGCGCGAGCATCCCGCGGTGCGGGTCTACGTCGCGGCGCTCGACAGCCACCTCGACGCGGACTCGTACATCGTTCCCGGCCTCGGCGACGCCGGGGACCGCATCTTCGGTACCAAGAACTGAGAACCTGCAGGGGTTCCAAGGAGGAAGCATGAAGAAGACCTTCGAATCGCTGGCCGAGCTCAAGTCGCTGGTCGGCGAGGAAGTGGCCGTCAGCGACTGGGAGCGGGTCACCCAGGAGCGGATCGACCGCTTCGCCGAGGCCACCGGCGACTTCCAGTGGATCCACTGCGACCCGGAGCGCGCTGCGCTCGGCCCCTTCGGGACCACGATCGCGCACGGCTATCTAACGCTGTCGATGCTGCCGATGTTCATGGAGCGCAGCATCGAGCTGAAGAACGTGCGGATGGGCGTGAACTACGGCCTGAACCGGGTGCGCTTCACCGCGCCTGTGCCGGTCGACAGCGAACTGCGCGCCCGCATCCGCCTGCTCGCGGTCGAGGAACTTCCCGACAACGGGGCGCAGATGGTGTGGCAGTACACGGTGGAGCGCAACGGCAGCGACCGGCCGGTGTGCGTGGCGGAGTCGATCTCGCGCCGCTACGCCTGAACCGGTCGCGGGCCGATCAGGAGAAGGCCTGGATGCCCGTCTGCGCGCGTCCAAGGATCAGCGCGTGGATGTCGTGGGTGCCCTCGTAGGTGTTGACCACCTCGAGGTTGACCAGGTGGCGCGCAACTCCGAACTCGTCCGAGATGCCGTTGCCGCCCATCATGTCGCGCGCCATGCGGGCGATGTCCAGCGACTTGCCGCAGGAATTGCGCTTCATGATCGAGGTGATCTCCACCGCCGCCGTGCCTTCGTCCTTCATCCTGCCTAGCCGCAGGCAGCCCTGCAGGCCGAGCGTGATCTCGGTCTGCATGTCGGCCAGCTTCTTCTGGATCAGCTGGTTGGCGGCCAGCGGGCGCCCGAACTGCTTGCGGTCGAGCACGTACTGGCGGGCCCGGTGCCAGCAGTCCTCGGCGGCGCCGAGCGCACCCCAGGCGATGCCGTAGCGCGCCGAGTTCAGGCAGGTGAACGGGCCCTTCAGGCCCTCGACGCCGGGCATCAGCTGCTCGTCGGAAACGAACACCTGGTCCATGACCACCTCGCCGGTGATCGATGCGCGCAGGCCCACCTTGCCGTGGATCGCCGGGGCCGAAAGGCCCTTCATTCCCTTCTCGAGGATGAAGCCCTTGATGCGGCCGTCATGGTCGCCGCCGGCGCACTTGGCCCACACCACGAAGACCGTTGCGATCGGCGAGTTGCTGATCCACATCTTGCTGCCGCTGAGCTCGTAGCCGCCGGATACCTTCTTCGCCCGGGTCTCCATCGAGCCCGGGTCGGAGCCGTGGTTCGGCTCGGTCAGGCCGAAGCAGCCGATCCACTCCCCGGTGGCCAGTTTCGGCAGGTACTTGCGTTTCTGGTCCTCGGTGCCGAACTCGAAGATCGGCACCATCACCAGCGAGCTCTGCACGCTCATCATCGAACGGTAGCCGGAGTCGATGCGCTCGACCTCGCGCGCGATGAGGCCGTAGCTGACGTAGTTCAGCCCCGGGCCCCCGTACTCGGCGGGGATGGTCGGCCCGAGCAGACCGAGTTCGCCCATCTCGCGGAAGATCTCCGGGTCGGTCTTCTCGTGGCGGAAGGCCTCGATGACGCGCGGCGCCAGGCGGCCCTGGCAGTAGGCGGCAGCCGCCTCGCGCACCATCCGCTCGTCCTCGGTGAGCTGCGCGTCGAGCAGCAGGGGATCCTCCCAGTTGAACGAGGCCTTGGCGGGGGCGTGTGTGGCTTTGGCGGTCATCGTGCTCTCCTGGTTCGTGTTGCGGTTGATGGTAACGCCGGGGCAGGCGCCGGGACAAACGACGATTGGGAACCCAGTCATGCAATAAACTCAAGGCTGGAGGCGCGAGATCCGGGGTCGAAGACCGCATCGATGCGCCGGAGGAAAGTCCGTGCGCAGGAAACTTCCCAGCACGCAGGCGCTGGCCTGCTTCGAGGCCGCGATGCGGCACGAGAGCTTCACCAGGGCCGCCGTGGAGCTCTCGCTCACGCAGAGCGCGGTCCATCGCCAGGTCACCGGGCTCGAGCGCTTCCTCGGCGTGAAGCTGTTCCGGCGCTCGCGCCATGGCATCTCGCTGACCGACGCCGGGCTCGGCTACGGCCGTCTGGTCGCGCGCAGGCTGGATGCGATCGAGCGCGACACGCTCGCGGTGATCGGGCGCGGCGGGGCGTCCGGGTCGATCGAGCTCGCGGTGGTGCCCACCTTCGCTGCCCGCTGGCTCGTGCCGCGGCTCGCCGACTTCCGCGCTGCGCATCCGGAGATCGTGGTCAACCTCGAGACCAGCACAAGGCCCTTTCTGTTCGCCGATTCCGACTTCGACGCGGCGCTGTACGCAGGCACGCCCGCCGACATCGCCAACTGGCCGGGGACGATCGCAATTTCCCTGCTCCCCGAACGCGCCGTCCCGGTCTGCTCGCCGGCGTTGGCAGGGCCGCGGCGCAGGCTCTCCCCGGCACGCATCGGAGCCTTGCCGCTGCTGCAGCAGTCGACCCGCCCCTACGCCTGGCGTCGGTGGTTCGAGGCCCAAGGGGTCGAAGGGGTGCGCGACCTTGACGGGCCGCGCTTCGACCTGTTCTCGATGCTGGCGGTGGCCGCGGCGCGCGGCATGGGGGTCGCGCTGGTGCCGAGGATGCTGGTCGAGGCGGAACTGGCGCGCGGCGAGCTGGTGGTGCCCTGCGATCGGCCGCTCGACGAGGGGCGCGCGTACCACCTGGTATTGCCCGAACGCAAGGCGGGCAACCCGGCGCTCGAGCGCTTTCGCGACTGGCTGCTCGCCGAAGCCGGGCGATAATCGCTGTGCGCGCCGCCCCGCCCCGGGACGGCCCGCGGCAAGGGAGACACCGATGGATCGAAGGACGGCAGTGCTGGGCGGCGGGTGCTTCTGGTGCACGGAGGCGGTGTACCTGGATCTCGACGGCGTGCTTGCAGTCGAGCCCGGCTACGCGGGCGGACACGTTGCGTCCCCGACCTACGAGCAGGTGTGCGGCGGCGAGACCGGGCACGCGGAGGTGGTGCGCATCGAATACGATGCCGACCGCATCTCTTATCGCGACCTGCTGCAGGTGTTCTTCTCGATCCACGATCCCACCACCCTGAACCGTCAGGGCGCCGACGTCGGCACGCAGTACCGGTCGACCGTGATGACCCTGGACGATGCCCAGCGGGAGGAGGCCGAGGCTTTCATCGCCGCGCTCGGCCAGGAGAACGTCTTCGGCAGTCCGATCGTCACCGAGGTGGTGCCGCTGTCGGCCTGGCATGCGGCCGAGGACTACCATCGGCGATACTATGAGCGAAATCCGCACCAGGGCTATTGCATGGTCGTGGTCGGCCCCAAGGTGGCGAAGTTCCGCAAGCAGTTCGCGGGCCGCCTGAAGGCGGCGGGAACCGCCGGCTGAACGCAGCGCGCCGGGCCCCCGCCGGGCGCCGCGCCGGATCGAATCTTCATGGAGCACTCACGCATGTCCATTCGCTGGCTCAATCGCATCCTCCTGGCTGCCCTGTTCGCGGTCGGGCTGTCCGGCTGCGGCTACAACGACATCCAGTCCTCCGACGAGGGCACCAAGTCCGCCTGGTCCGAGGTCCTCAACCAGTACCAGCGCCGCGCCGACCTGATCCCGAACCTGGTCAACACGGTGAAGGGCTTCGCCGAGCAGGAGAAGGAGGTGTTCACGCGGGTCACCGAGGCGCGCTCGCGGGTCGGGCAGATCCAGGTCAACCCCGGCGACCCCGAATCCCTGAAGAAGTTCGAGCAGGCGCAGCAGGAGGTCGGCAGCGCACTCTCCAGGCTGCTGGTGGTGGCGGAGAACTACCCCCAGCTCAAGTCGGACGCGAACTTCCGCGACCTCCAGGCGCAGCTCGAGGGCACCGAGAACCGCATCGCGGTGGCCCGCAAGCGCTACATCGAGTCGGTGCAGGGCTACAACGTGCTGGTCCGCCAGTTCCCCGTGAACCTCACGGCGATGGTCTTCGGCTACGGCCCCAAGCCGCAGTTCTCGGTCGAGAACGAACGCGAGATCTCCACCGCGCCCAAGGTCGACTTCGGCCGGCCGGCGGAGTCAAAGTAAAGCGCCACGGATGAACCGCGGGCGCGCTGGCGCGCCCGCCTTCCCTCGACTTCCCCAGATGCCCGAGAACTCCGGCATGGCAAGCGCTGCCGCGCCCGCCGTGGGCTTCCTCCACCCCGGCGAGATGGGCGCCGCCCTCGCGGCGCTCACGCGAGCGAACGGGCACCGGGCGCTCTGGGCCTCGGCGGGGCGCAGCGCGGGGACCGGGGTCCGGGCGCGCGCCGCCGGCCTGGCCGACTGCGGCACCCTGCCGGCGCTCTGCGCGCAGTCCGGGATCCTGGTCTCCATCTGCCCGCCGCACGCCGCGCTCGAGCTCGCGCGCGCGGTCGCCGCCGAGGGCTATCGCGGCATCTACGTCGATGCGAATGCGATCTCTCCCCGGCATGCGCGGGAGATCGCCGGCATCGTCGCTGCCGCAGGAGCCGAGTTCGTCGACGCAGCCGTCGTCGGTCCCCCGCCGCTGCGCGGGAGGGATACGCGCCTCTACCTGTCCGGGCCATCCGCCGCTGCGGTGGCCGCATGCTTCCCGGCGGACCGGCTGATCCTCGAACTGGTCGGCGCGGAGCCCGGCAGGGCCTCGGCGATCAAGTCCTTCCATTCGTCGATGCACAAGGGGTCGCTTGCGCTGCTGTTCGCCACGCTGGCGGCGGCGGAAGGCGCCGGCGTGCGCGCTGAGCTTGAGCGGCTCTTCGCGAGCCGGCCCGCGACCGCCGCCTACCTCGACGGCCTCGATGGGAGCGTGCGCCGCGCCTCGAAGTCCTGGCGCTTTGCCGGCGAGATGGACGAGGTGGCGGACGCCCTGGGCGAGTTCGGGCTCCCGCGGGGCTTCCACGCCGCTGCGGCGGAGATCTACCGCCGGCTCGCCGGCCTGCGCGGCGCGGCTTCCGAAGTCGAGCTCGCGGCGGTGCTCGATTCGCTGCTCGGTGAGCGGGGCCGCTGAGATGACGCAGGTCGAATCGCCCGTCGACGTGATACAGACAGTGCTGACGCTGGAGCGCCGGCTGGGGGCGCTGCGGGGCATGGCCTGGGGCCTCTGGCAGCCCGCGCTTCCTGTCCTTGTATCGGTGGCGGCGGACCTTGCCGGTTCTTTCGAGGCGCTGGACCGCGCGATGCTCGCGCTGGTCGTCACGCCGCTGGACGTGGCCGCCGACGCGGGCCTGGCCGCGGCCGGGCCCAGGGCGCTGCTGGCGCGGGTGCATCACTGGCAGGCTGCGGTGCAGCGGGAGGCGGACGTGCCGGTGTTCGGCCCCTGCCATGTCGCCGAGCTCGCGTCCGGCGGATCGCCGGGGCGCTCGCGGATGCTGCTGGCGCTGCCCTGCGCGGACCAGCGCGCCACGGCGGGCGCCCTCGACTGGGTGATCGGCGCGGTCAACACGCTGCTGGCGCCTGGCGGCTCGGCGGCATCTGTGCAGGGGTCTTTGCAGGCATCTCTGTCGCGGCTCAGGACGGCGCTGAAGCCTGCGGCGGTGCGCGGGGTCAACTCGATTCACTTCCTCGCCGCAGCGCACCGCCTCGGGATGCAGGTGGGCGAACTCGCGCCCGGCATCCACGCGATCGGCGTGGGGCGCCGCAGCCGTCGGCTGAACAGCTCGGTCACCGACGAAACCCGGCTGATCGCTGCCGGGATCGCGCAGGACAAGGCGAACACCGCGAAGGTGCTGGCCCTGCACGGCCTGCCGGCGCCCGCTCACCGGCTGGTCGTTTCCGAGGAGGATGCCGTCGCGGTGGCGGCGTCGCTTGGCTATCCGGTGGTCGTCAAGCCGGCGGACCTGGACGGCGGGCGCGGCGTGTTCGCCGGGCTGCAAAGCGAGGCGGTGGTGCGCAGCGCCTGGCGAGAGGCGTCCCGGATGTCGCGTCGGATCCTGGTCGAGCGACACGTCGAGGGCGATGATTTCCGCTTCACGGTGGCCGGTGGCGAGGTGGTGAAGATCATGCAGCGCCGCGCGGGCGGGGTGACCGGCGACGGACAGGCCGACGTGGCGGCGCTGCTGGCGCGGGTGCAGGCCACCGAGCCGCACCAGCGGGCGCTGCGGCGCGAGGGCAAGTTGCGGCTGTCGCTCGACCGGGATGCGCTGGAGCTGCTGGACGAGCAGGGGCTGGACGCGGCCAGCGTGCCAGCGCCCGGGCGCTTCGTGCGCCTGAGGAGGAAGGCCAACATCTCCGCCGGGGGCGAGCACTGGGTGGTCGCGCCCGCTGCCGTCCATCCCGACAACATCGAGCTGGCTCTGTGTGCGGCGCGGGCGATCGGCCTCGACATCGCCGGCGTCGACCTCATCATCGACGATGTGCGCCGGCCCTGGCACGAGACCTTTGCAGTGATCTGCGAGGTCAACGCGAAGCCGCAGATTGGGCTGCGTGACACCCCCGAGGTCTATGCCGGCATCCTGCAGCGGCTGCTGCCCGAGGGCGGCACGATCCCGCTCCACCTGATGGTGCTGGCCGAATCGTCGGACGGCGCGTCCGACGCCTTGCGCACCCTCTCCGGGCGGCTCGGCTGCAATGCGGTCTCCTGCGCGCAAGGGGTCTGGGTCGACGAGCGGCGCAGCGTTTGGCGGCCGGCCGACGCTTTTGCGGCGGCGCAGGCGATGCTGCTCGATGCGCGGGTGGAAGCGGCGGTCGTCGCGATGACCATGGACGAGATCGTCCGCTGCGGACTGCCCGCGCGCCGCTTCGTCAGCGCAACGCTTGCGCGCGAGGCTGTGGACCGGCTGCCCGCGCCGCGCCGCGCGATCCTGGCCGCGATGCTGCGCGGCCAGTGCGACACGATCCGCGTGTCCGGACCGCCGCGGGCGGGCACGGAACGCGCCGGCGGCAGCGACAGAGAGGCGGGCGTCGCGCCCGTGACCGGATGACGAGCGCATCGCCAGGAAGCAGGGTCACCTCCATCGGCATCGATGGGCCCAACATGCCGCTGCTGAAGGCATGGATCTCCGACGGCAGGCTGCCGAACCTCGCCGCCATCGCCAGGGACGGGGCGACCGGCCATTACACCCATCACAAGGCCTTCAGGAACGAGCGCTGCTGGGAGACATTCCTCGACGGCCGGCCTTCGCAGGGCTGCGGCGCGGTGTTCGACCCCGAGCACTACGCCTTCCGCAACGAGTCGCTGCAGGACGAGCGGCCGCAGGCGCCTTTCCATGCGCTGGGCGAGGGCTTCGAGGTCTGCGCCTTCGACCTGCCGGCACCGCTGTCGCCGCAGGTCAGGGGCCTGCAGGTGGCCGGCTGGGGCAGCGAGCTGAACAGCTCGGTGCCGATGTCGATGCCGCCCGGGCTGCTCGGCGAGCTGACCGCAAAGCACGGCGGCGACCCGAAGTTCGAGCGTTCGATGGCGGTGCTCGACCAGGCCTCGGGCCGCCAGGAGCGCTCGTTCCGGCTGCCCAGTCTCTACGACGCCGAGGGACTGTGCCGGTTCAGGGGCGACCTGCTGCTGGCGATCGAGCGGCGCACCGCGATCTGCGAGGACCTGATGTCGCGCGGCGAGTGGAACCTGTTCCTCGCGCTCTACACCGAGAGCCACAGCGCCAATCACGTGCTGTGGCATCTCGGCGAGCCCTTCCCGGTGGCGCCCGAGGGCGCCCCGCACGGCCATGCGCTGCTCGAGGTCTGCCAGGCGATCGACCGGGGCATCGGCCGGATCCGGCGCCGCGCGCCCGCTGACGGGAGCCTCGTCGTCTGGACGATCGACCACACGCTGGCGAACACGATGGACGTGCCCAGCCTGGTGCTGCTCCCGGAGCTGCTGTACCGCTGGAGTCATCCTGGCGCGCGCGCGCTCGCCCCCGCCGAGGCCGACGGGCCGGTGCCGCCGATGCGCACCGACTACCGACGGCACTGGAAGCACGAGATCTGGAGCCTGGTCACCGCGACCGGGGCGGCCGAGCTGGAGTCGCCCGCGAGCCAGGAGGCGCGCGGCGATCCGTTGAGCTGGCATCCCGCGAACTGGTACCGGCCGCTGTGGCGCGGCATGAAGGCCTTCGCGCTGCCCAGCGTGTCCGACGGCCACGTGCGCCTGAACGTGCGCGGCCGCGAGGCGGGCGGCATCGTCGAGCCCGCGGACTTCGATCGCGTGCTGGACGAGCTCGCCGCGCTGCTGCGCTCGGCCACCGATCCGCGCACCGGCAGGCCCCTGGCCGCGCGCGTTCTGCGCACCCGGCAGGCGCCCGCCGACGAGCCCCGCATGCCGCCCGACCTGATCGTGTGCTGGGACGACGCGCGGCCCGCCGACACGCTCGACTGCCTCGGCTTCGGGCGCGTGGGACCCGTGCCCTTCTTCCGCTCGGGCGGGCACGTGGCGCACGGCACGCCGGTCGAGAACCTGCTGCTGGCCTGCGGCCCCGGCATCGAGGCGGGCGGCACGCTTCGCGCCGGCGTGCTCGAGGACCTGCCGGCCACGCTGCGGGCGCTGGCAGGGGCGCCGCGCGGGCCGGGAATGACCGGCCGCAGTCTGTTCGAGCCCGGCGAACCGTCTGGCGCAGGCGCGGCAACGGGCGCAGGCGCAGGCGCGGCAGCGGTCGGCCGGCCGGCGTGACCGGGCCGGCCAGGCATCCCATGCGCGTCACGCTGCACGACTACGCGACCGACCCCTCGCTGCCGCAGAAGGACGGGGTCAACCTCGCCCACGAGAACATCGCCGCGCTGCTGAAGGAGAGCGGGGATTCCGGCCTGGACGTCAGCTTCCACGACTTCACGCGCCTGCTCGTCGACGAAGACTACGCAAGGCGGGTGCTGGCCGAGGTCGACTGCGTGGTCAGCAACGTCGGGCCGCATGCGCACTACTACTTCTGGCTCAGGCAGCGGCTCCGGCTGGACTTCCGCATCCTGCGCGACGTCCGGACGGCCATCTGGAGCAGCTACCTTCTGCAGGAACACCTGTGCCGGGCATGGCTGCGCCCGGACGACGTGCTGCTGGTGGCCAGCCACTACACGCGCGGCGTGTACGAGCGGATCTTCCCGCACCTGGCGGGTCTGCCGACGGTTCGCTGCTATCCGCTGTCCGTGGGCTTCCCCGCCGCCGAGGGTTTCCGCGCGCGCGACGCGCGCGCGGGCGCCCGGCCGAGGGTCATCGGTTACATCGGCCGGCTCTCCGAAGACAAGAATTTCCCGGATCTCGTCGAACTGCTGATCCGCCTGAACCGGGCGGACCCCGGCGGCTATCGGTTGCGCGCCTGTGGCGACGTCCATTCGCCGAGCTGCGACCCCGCGCTCGTGCGGCAGCGCATCGCCGCCGAACTGGGCGACGGCGACTGGTTCGAGTACCTGCCCGCGCGGCCCAACAGCGGCGTGTGGGAGCTCTACGACCGCTTCGACGTGCTGGTCTTTCCGAGCACCTCCAACCTGGAGACCCTGGGCCGGGTGCTTGTCGAGGCCAGCCACGCCGGCGTGCCCATCGTCTGCGGCGAGCATGCGGCCGCGCCGGAACTGGTGCCGGCGGGCGCCCTGTGCCGGGTGCACTACGCGCAACGCCGCGACTACAGCGCGCACTTCGACCATTCGCTCGGGCGCGTGAGCCTCGATGACATGCAGCGGGTGCTGGCCGGCGCAATTCTCGAGCGCTCGACCTGCCACCTCGAGTACCTGACCCACCCGGACAAGTTCATGCGCATCCTGCGCGCCTGCGCCGCGGGCGGGCGCCCGGAGCCGGAGCCGCTCGAACTCGCGCCCGCGCAGCGGGCCTTCATCGGCGCCCTCGCGGTGGACCTGCCGGCGCCGCTCGAGGCCAGGGCGGCGGATGCGCTGCTCGCCCGGCTGGCGCGCTGGTTCGTGTCGCTGCAGCGGCAGGGAACGCCGGAGCGCGAGGGGCTGATCGCGCGCCTTTCCGAGATGTCGCAACATCCGGAGCGCACCTCGCGCTTCGTCCGCAAGACCCTCGGGACCAGTGCGGACTTCACCGACGTCGGCGGCATCGACATCGAGCTGTGCCACGTGGCGGGCTTCTACCCCAGCTTCCGCCTGCAGGCCTGATCCGCGCGCGGTGCGCGGGGCCCGCGTCGCGGTCGGGTACGATGGAGCTTCCGTTTCACCATTGCGATTCCCGCAGATGCCTGCATTGACCAGATCGGGAACCGTCGCCTTCGCGCATGTGCGGGCGCGGGTCCCTGCGGCGAACCTCGCTGCCGCCCAGGCGGGCCGGCTCGGCGGGCTTGCGCGCCGCTGGATCCTGTCCCTGCTGCCGCTGCTCGCGCTGCTGCTTCTGCATGCCACTGCCGGGGCTCAGCCGCTGCAGGCGGTCCCGCAGCTGAGCGCCAGGGTCACCGACCTCACCGGCACGCTCGATGAAGGCCAGCGCCGGGACCTCGAGGCCCGGCTGGCCGCGATCGAACAGCGCAAGGGCGCCCAGGTGGTGGTGCTGATGGTGCGGAGCACCCAGCCCGAGACCATCGAGGACTACAGCATCCGCGTCGCCGAGGCCTGGAAGATCGGCCGCGGCCGCGTCGACGGCAAGCAGGTCGACGACGGGGTGATCCTGCTGGTCGCCAAGGACGACCGCAAGGTGCGCATCGAGGTCGGCTACGGCCTCGAGGGTGCGATCCCCGACGCTTACGCGCGGCGCATCATCGCCGAAGCGATCACGCCGCGCTTCGCCCAGGGCGACTTCAACGGCGGACTGCAGGCAGCCGTCCAGTCGCTGGGCCGGCTGATCGACGGCGAGGATCTCCCTGCGCCTGCCCGGGGCGCGCCCCAGTCTGCGGGCGAGGGGGACTGGCTCTCCGGCCTGCTGGTGGTGTTCGTCGGCGGCATGATCGCCACCGCGGTGCTGGGTCGGCTGCTCGGCTCCATGGCCGGCGGCGCCGGAGCCGGGGTCTTCGCAGCGCTCAAGGGGGCCCCTCTACTGATGGCCGGCGGCGTGGGCTTCGTGGTCTTTCTGCTGTTCCTGGTCTTTGCCGCCAGCGGCACGGGAGGCATGCGCCCCGGTCGCCGGGCAGGGCCGCGCGGCGGTCCGGTGATCTGGACCGGTGGGGGTGGCTGGGGCGGCGGAGGCAGGGGAGGCGGCGGCGGTTTCGGGGGCGGTGGCGGCGGCTTCGGTGGCGGCGGCGCGTCGGGGGGCTGGTGATGCCGGGAAAAATGCAGCGATTCCTTCGTCATCTGTGGATCGACCGCAGCGACCTGGCCCGCGCCTTTCCGCCCCAGGCGCTGGAGCGGATCGAGCACGGCGTCGTCGCGGGCGAAACGCGCCACTCGGCGGAGCTGCGCCTCGCGATCGAGGCTTCGCTGCCGCTCGGGCGCATCCTTGCGGGCGATACCGCGCGCGAGCGCGCGCTCGAGGTATTCGGGAACCTGCGGGTATGGGACACCGAGAACAACAACGGCGTGCTGCTCTACGTCCTGTACGCCGACCATTCGGTGGAGATCGTCGCCGACCGGGCGGCGTCCCGCGCGATCCCGGACCACGAGTGGCGCGCCGTTGCCGAGGAACTGGCCCGCGCCTATCTTGCGGGCGATTTCGTCGAGGGCACGCTGGCCGCGGTCGCGCGCCTGGACGCCCTGCTGGAGCAGGCCTTCCCTCCCGGAGCTGACAACCCGGACGAGCTGCTGAACCGGCCGGTGATGCTCTGATGTCCGCAGACAGGATGACGGCGCGACGCAGGCTGCTGCTGGCGCTGGCCGGCGGAGCGGCGGGCCTGCCGCTGGCCGCAGGTGCGGCCGCCGAGTCGTTGGCGCAACAGGCGCAGGCGCAGCAGTCGCAGCAGGCGCAGGCGCAGCAGCAATCGGCGCTGCCGCTGCCGCCCGCCGGCCACTGGCAGTTCAGCGTTCACTACGGCGGATACGAGCGCGGCCTGAAGGTGGCGGTGCTCGACTACGAAATAGCGCACGATGGCGGCCGCTACCGGATCGACAGCAAGGGGCGTGCCGAGGGCCTCGCCGCCCTTGTCTACTCGGGGGTGCTCACCCAGGAGAGCGAGGGACGGCTGACATCGCGCGGCCTGGAGCCGATGCGCTACAGGGAGCAGCGCGGCAAGCGCCCGGAGCGCTGGGCGCAGCTTGACCGCCGTGCACACGAAGTGCGCTTCTCCTCGCATCCGCCGGCACCGCTGGTGGATGGGGTCCAGGACCGGCTGTCGGTGCTGGTCCAGCTCGGGCTGCTGGCGCGGGCGCAACCTGAGCGCTTTGCCGCCGGGCGGGTGGTCGCGCTGCCGGAGCTCGGTTCGCGGCGCATCGAGGATGCGCGCTACGCGAGTCGCGGCCAGGCGATGCTGGCCACGCCCTCGGGGAGCAGGCGCACGCTGCATCTTGAACGGATCGCCCCGCGTGACGCCGACGACGCCAGGGTGGACGTCTGGCTCGGGTACGATCTGGACATGCTGCCCGTCCGCCTGCGCTTCACCGATCCCGACGGCCGGGTGCTCGACCAACTGCTGCGCTTCCCCTGAACCCCGATGAAACTCGCGATCATCCCCGTCACTCCCTTCGCCCAGAACTGTTCGCTGCTGATCTGCGAGGAGACCAACCGTGCCGCCGTCTTCGATCCCGGCGGCGACCTCGACCTGATCGACCAGGCGCTCGCCGAGACCGGCGCAACGCTCGAGAAGGTGTTCCTCACCCACGGCCACATCGACCACTGCGGCCAGGCCGGCGAGTATGCGAAGCGCCACGGCGTTCCGCTCGAGGGACCTCAGGAGGAGGACCGGTTCTGGATCCAGCAGCTGCCCGAGCAGGGCAAGCGGTTCGGCTTCGCGCGGCTGGAGGCCTTCGAGCCCGACCGCTGGCTGGAGGATGGCGACACGGTGCGTTTCGGCGCGCAGACCCTGCAGGTGATCCACACGCCCGGCCATACCCCGGGTCACGTGGTGTTCGTCCATGTGCCGAGTCGGCTCGCGATCGTCGGCGACGTGCTCTTCCAGGGATCGATCGGCCGCACGGATTTTCCGCGCGGCAATCACGCCGAGCTGATCGAGTCGATCACGAAGAAGCTCTGGCCGCTGGGCAACGACATCGCGTTCGTACCCGGGCACGGGCCGATGTCGACCTTCGGCGAGGAACGCCAGCACAACGCTTTCGTCGCGGACGACGTCCTCGAAGGGCAGTGGCACCGCGGGTGAGAAACCGCTAACGGCGGCCGCCCGGTGCGGCGCGCCAGGCGGCCGTTGCAGCCGCCCGCCGCGCAGCAGGATCAGCGGCCCTTGCCGCTGCCCCAGGAGTCCTTCAGCGACACCGCACGGTTGAACACCGGCCGGCCTTCGGCGCTGTCGGTACGGTCGGCGACGAAGTAGCCGTGCCGCTCGAACTGGTAGCGATCGTCCGGCTTCGCCGACGCGAGCGTGCGCTCGAGTTGCGCGCGCACCATCGTCTTTGCCGCCGGGTTGATCGTCGCCCGATAGTCGCGTCCGCCCGCATCCGGGTGGGCCTCGGTGAACAGCCGGTCGAACAGCCGCACCTCGGCTTCCAGCGCGTGCGGCGCCGAGACCCAGTGGATGTTGCCCTTGACCTTGTAGGTGTCGGCGCCGGGCGTGCCCGACTTCGAGTCGGGGAAGTACTCGGCATGCACCGCGACCACCCTGCCGTCGGCGTCCTTCTCGAAGCCGGTGCACTGGACGACGTAGCCGTAGCGCAGGCGCACGCGGTTGCCGGGGAACAGCCGGAAGAAGCCCTTGGGCGGCTCCTCGGCGAAATCCTCGCGCTCGATCCACAGCTCGCGCGAGATCGGGAAGCTGCGCTGGCCGAGTTCGGGCCGGTGCGGATGCGCAGGCGCGCTGCAGTCCTCAGACTGCCCTTCGGGAAAGTTGTCGATCACCAGCTTCAGCGGGTCGAGCACCGCCACCGCGCGCGGCGCGCGCGGCTCGAGGTCGTCGCGCAGCGCCTGCTCCAGCGTTCCCATGTCGACCCAGGAATCGGCCTTGGACACGCCGATGCGGTCGCAGAACAGGCGGATCGACTCCGGCGTGTAGCCGCGGCGGCGCAGCCCCACCAGCGTGGGCATCCGCGGGTCGTCCCAGCCGTCGACCAGCTTCGATTGGACCAGTTCCTGCAGCTTGCGCTTGCTGGTCACCGTGTAGGTGAGGTTCAGCCGCGCGAACTCGATCTGTCGCGGCAGCGGCCGGTCGAAGAACCCGCCTTCGGCGGCGCGCTCCAGCACCCAGTCGTAGAAGGGGCGGTGATCCTCGAACTCCAGCGTGCAGATCGAGTGGGTGATGTTCTCGAGCCCGTCCTCCAGCGGATGGGCGTAGTCGTACATCGGGTAGATGCACCAGTCCTTGCCGGTGCGGTGGTGCTCGGCGAAGCGGATCCGGTAGATGGCCGGGTCGCGCAGGTTCATGTTCGGCGAGCGCATGTCGATCTTCGCGCGCAGCACCATCGAGCCCTCGGGGTGCTGGCCGTCGCGCATCTCGCGCAGCAGCGCCAGGCTCTCGGCGGGGGGGCGGTCGCGGTACGGAGAGTCGCGGCCCGGCTCGGTGAGCGTGCCGCGGCTGGCGCGCATCTCGTCGGCCGTCTGCCGGTCGACGTAGGCATGGCCCGCCTGCACCAGGTATTCGGCGATCTCGTAGAAGGCGCCGAAGTAGTCGCTGGCGAAGTAGAGGTTGTCCTCCTGCGCGTCCTTCCACTCGAAGCCCAGCCAGCCCACCGCGTCGAGGATGGAGTCGACGTACTCCTGCTCCTCCTTCGTGGGATTGGTGTCGTCGAAGCGCATGTGGCAGCGCCCGCCATAGTCGCGCGCAAGCCCGAA
This sequence comes from Quisquiliibacterium transsilvanicum, assembly GCF_014202215.1. Taxonomy (GTDB): domain Bacteria; phylum Pseudomonadota; class Gammaproteobacteria; order Burkholderiales; family Burkholderiaceae_E; genus Quisquiliibacterium; species Quisquiliibacterium transsilvanicum. Next base: position 353,045 of record NZ_JACHGB010000004.1, read on the forward strand.
GTTCAGGCAGACGGACTTGGCGTGCCCGATGTGCAGATAGCCGTTGGGCTCGGGCGGAAAGCGGGTGCGCACCCGGGCGGGATCCAGGGCGGCCTGCCGGTGGTTCGCGGCGAAGCCGGGCGCACCGGCCCACCTGCGCTGCGCGTAGGCACCGCGCGCGAGGTCATCCTCGACGTGCGTGCGCAGGAAGTTGGAGGGAAGGGCTTCGTTGTGTTCGGCGGGCGGGGGCATCGCAGGTGACGGCGTCGGTCAAACCCTGGATTCTATCCCCCCGCCGCAGGCCGCAGCCTCAGACCCCGAGCAGCTCCACCTCGAACAGCAGGGTTGCGTTGCCGGGGATCGCGCCGCCCGCGCCGCGCGCGCCATAGCCAAGCTCCGGCGGAATGATCAGGCGGCGGGTGCCGCCGACCTTCATTCCGGCAACGCCCTCGTCCCAGCCGCGGATCACGTAGCCGGCGCCCAGCGGGAAGGAGAAGGGCTCGCCGCGGTCCTTGCTGGAGTCGAACTTCGAGCCGGCGGCGCCGTTGGTGTAAAGCCAGCCGGTGTAGTGGACGACCACCTGGCTGCCCTTGTTCGCCTCGGGGCCGGAGCCCGCGGTCACGTCTTCGATCTGCAGCCCGGAGGGCTGGGTCTGGTAGGTCATTTCGATTCTCCAGCGGAGGTTTGGGAGGAAGTGAGCTGTGCGCGGATCGCCTCGACCCGCTTGCGGTTGGCGCCGAAGTCGCGCCGGCCCAGCCGCGACGCGGAGCGTACATGGATCACGCCGGCCGGGGCGTCGAGCAGGAACTCGACGTCGTCGACGAAGCGCATCAGCGGGGTGCGGAACTCGGCATGGAGGTAGCCGGGCGTCTCGCCGGCGATCCGGGCGCCCGGCCAGTCCGCGACCAGGCGGCGCAGCTCGGCGAACGAGGCCCGCGGGTCGGCGCCGGCGTCCAGCGGGGCGATCCGGTGGTAATCGGTGTCGGCGAAGCTGGACACGGCGTTCCAGTACTGGGAGCGCACCGGCTTGAGCCGTCCGTCGGCGACGCCGATGGCCTCGCCCGGCGGACTGCCCGAGAAGGCTCCTGCACAGGCCGCGGCGAGCAGCCCGAGCAGGCCGGTCCCGAGCAGCGCGGCGGCGCGTGCGAGGAGCCTGCGGCTCACGCGGCTGCGATCCCGGTTCATCGGCGCTCAGCGACGGTCCCGCGCCAGCCTGCGGAGCAGGCTCGAGGTGTCGTCGCGGCCGCCGCCCAGGGCCTGCAGGTCGCCGTAGAACTGGTCGACCAGCGCGGTGACCGGCAGCGCGGCGCCATTGCGCCTGGCCTCGTCCAGGCACAGGCCGAGGTCCTTGCGCATCCAGTCGACCGCGAAGCCGAAGTCGAACTTTCCGTCGACCATCGTGCCGCCGCGGTTGTCCATCTGCCAGGACTGCGCCGCGCCCTTGCCGATCACCTCGAGCACGAGCTTCATGTCGAGCCCGGCCTGGACGCCGAAGTTCACGCCCTCGGCCAGCCCCTGCAGCAGGCCGGCGATGCAGATCTGGTTGACCATCTTGGCGAGCTGCCCCGCGCCCGGCGGGCCGATCAGCGTGAAGGCGCGCGCGAAGGCCATGCCCACCGGCCTCGCGCGGCCGAACGCGTCCTCGCCGCCGCCGCACATCACCGTGAGCTGTCCGTTGACCGCGCCCGCCTGGCCGCCCGACACCGGCGCGTCGACGAAGTGCAGGCCGTGGTGCAGCGCGGTCGCGTGGAGCTCGCGCGCCACGTTCGCGGACGCGGTGGTGTGATCGACGAGCACCGCCCCCGGCTTCATTCCGGCGAAGGCGCCGTGCTCGCCGAGGACGACCGAACGCAGATCGTCGTCGTTGCCCACGCAGCAGAACACGATGTCCGCCTCGTGCGCGGCCTGGCGCGGCGTGGGCGCCGATGCGCCGCCGTGCTCGGCGGCCCACTGGTCGGACTTGGCGGCGGTGCGGTTGTAGACGGTGACGCGGTGGCCGGCGCGCTTCAGGTGGCCGGCCATCGGATAGCCCATCACGCCCAGGCCGATGAAGGCGACGGTGTGGGGGGCGACGGGGTCGTAGGTCCTCGAGCTCATCGGCGGTCTCCGGGGTGGCGGACGATTGTAGCGTCCTGCCGACTCAGGGAGGCGCGAGGTGCGGCGGTCGCGGCTTCAGCAGCCGAGCTGATCCGCCAGGTCCAGGAAATCGGTCGCATGCATGTCGAAGCGCGGGTCGCGCGCGTCGTCCTTGGCTGCGCCGGGACCCATCTCCAGCGGGCGCTCGACGAAGGCGGTGGCAAGCCCGCAGGCCTGGGCGCCGGCGAGGTCCTTCTGGTGCGTGGCCACCAGCATCGCCTCGCCCGGCTGCAGGTCGAAGACGCCGGGCAGACCCAGGTAGGCCTCGGGGTCGGGCTTGTAGTGCCGGAACACCTCCGCCGACAGGATCAGGTCCCAGGGCAGCCCGGCGCGCTTGGCCATGTTCGTCAGCAGGCCGATGTTGCCGTTGGACAGCGGGCAGATGACGTAGCGGCGCTTCAGGCGCGTCAGTCCGGCCACGGCGTCCGGCCAGGGGTCGAGCCGGTGCCAGGCGCGGTTCAGGTGCTCGCGCGCGGCTTCATCGAGCCGCTGCAGCCCGAAGCGCGGCAGGAGCTCGTCGAGGATGATCCGGTGCAGGGCGTCGAGCTTGACCCAGCCGGTCTCGCCGCGGCGCACGCGCGCGAAAGCGGGCCAGTAGCCGGCGCGCCAGGCCAGCGCGAAGGCCCCGCCGTCGACCTCGGGAGCGATCGCCTCGATCTCCCGCGAGATCGACGTATGCCAGTCGACGACGGTGCCGAACACGTCGAATCCGATCACCTTCACGCGTTCCGCCAGGGGAGATGTCATCCGGGGCTCCTGAGTCGATATCGGCCGAGAAAAAAGAATACCCGCCATGCGGCGGGTATTCCAAAGGGCGCCAAACGCAGCTACTGGGCACCAAAGCGCGCGGACCGCGCGGTCAGTCGTCCTCGCCCGCGAAGGCCTCTGCGCGCTTCTTGCGGATGGCGGGCAGCAGCACGGCCAGCAGCAGCACGGCGGCGATGATGAGCAGAGTCAGCGACAGCGGCCGGGTGAAGAACACCGTCGCGTCACCGCGCGAGATGGTCATCGTGCGGCGCAGGTACTCCTCCATCAGCTTGCCCAGCACCACGCCAAGCAGCAGCGGCGCAGGCTCGCAGTCCAGCTTCTTGAACACGTAGCCCAGGATGGCGAACGGGACCGTCATGAACACGTCGAAGACGTTGTTGTTGACCGAGTACGCGCCGATCACGCAGAACAGCAGGATGGCCGGGTACAGCACGCGGTAGGGCACCGACAGCAGCTTGATCCACAGGCCCACCAGCGGCAGGTTCAGGATCACCAGCATCAGGTTGCCGATCCACATCGACGCGATCAGCCCCCAGAACAGCGAGGGGTTGCCGGTCATCACCTGCGGACCGGGCTGGATGTTGTGGATCATCATCGCCGCGACCATCAGCGCCATCACCGGCGTGGTGGGAATGCCCAGTGTGAGCATCGGGATGAAGGAGGTCTGCGCGCCCGCGTTGTTGGCGGACTCGGGGCCGGCCACGCCCTCGATGGCGCCCTTGCCGAAGCGCTCCGGCGTCTTGGAGAGCTTCTTCTCGAGCGCATACGAGGAGAAGGACGCCAGCACCGCGCCGCCGCCGGGCAGGATGCCGAGCATCGAGCCGAGCGCGGTGCCGCGCAGTATCGGCATCGCGGACTGCTTCATCTCCTGCCGGCTCGGCATGAGTTTCCCGACCTTCTTGACGAAGACCTCGCGATGTTCGCGCTGTTCGAGATTGGCGATGATCTCGCCGAAGCCGAACAGGCCCATCGCGATGACCACGAACTCGATGCCGTCGGAAAGCTCCGGGATCTCGAAGTTGAAGCGGGCGACGCCGGAGTTGACGTCGGTGCCGACCATGCCGATCAGCAGGCCGAAGATCACCATCGCCAGCGCCTTCAGGATGGAGCCGTGGGCCAGCACGACGGCCGCGATCAGGCCCAGCACCATCAGCGAGAAGTACTCGGCTGGTCCGAACTTGAAGGCGACTTCCGACAGCGGCGGCGCGAAGGCTGCGATCAGGAAGGTGGCCACCGAGCCCGCGAAGAAGGAGCCGATCGCCGCGATCGCGAGCGCCGGCCCGGGGCGGCCGTTGCGGGCCATCTGGTAGCCGTCCAGTGCCGTCACCACCGAGGACGCCTCGCCTGGAAGGTTGACGAGGATGGCCGTCGTCGAGCCCCCGTACTGGGCGCCGTAGTAGATGCCGGCCAGCATGATCAGCGCGGAGCCGGGGTCGGTCATCTTGTAGGTGATCGGCAGCAGCATCGCGATGGTGGCGAGCGGGCCGATGCCGGGGAGCACTCCGATCAGCGTGCCGAGCAGCACGCCGATGAAGCAGTACATCAGGTTGTCGAGGGTGGCTGCCGCGGCGAAGCCGATCGCCAGGTTGCTGAAGAGCTGTTCCATGTCCGTAGCCGTATCAGTTGGTCATGAACTTCGGCCAGAGCGGGAACTGCAGTTCCAGGCCCTTGACGAACACGAAGTAGGAGAAGACCGCCAGCACGACGATCGCGATCAGCGTGTCGCGCAGGCTGAAGTCGTGGCTGGCCAGGGCCGAGATGCCGATCAGCACCACCAGCGCGACGACGATGCCGAAGGAGGGCAGCAGCGCACCGAACAGCGCCACCGACCCGAGGATCAGCCCCAGCTCGCGCCAGCCGACCTTTTCCACCTTCAGTTCATCGTTGGCCGCCGAGATGGAGCCCAGGGCGATGATTGCGCCGAGCAGGGCGAGCAGGCCGCCGAGCACCAGCGGGAAATAGCCCGGACCCATCTTCGCCGCGCTGCCGACGTGGTACTGCTGCGACAGCACCACGAAGATCATGCCGAAGGCGAAGAACATGAGACCGGCCCAGAGGTCTCGGTGATTACGTATCTGCATCTGTTGAATCTCCCCAGTCGATCAATTATGCGATGCGGCCCCATTGCGCGCCATAGCGGATATGCGCACGCGGCGGCGATGGACGTCTTTCAGTCGACGCGCGCTCCCGACGCCTTGACGATCCGCGCGTACTTCTGCTGCTCTTGGCGCACGAACGCGGCAAACTCCGCGGGCGGCTGCGGGGCCGGTTCTGCTCCGAGACGCGCGAGCCGCTCGCGCAGGTCCGGGTGGGCCAGCGCGCGCTCGACCTCCGCATGCAGCCGGTCGACGATCTGCGCCGGCGTGCCTGCGGGCGCGAACACGCCGAACCAGGTGCTGATGTCGAAGCCGGCCAGGCCCGAGTCGGCCACGGTGGGCAGCTCCGGGAAGAAGCCGCTGCGCCGCGGCGTCGTCACTGCGAAGGCCTTGAGCTGGCCGGCGCGGATCTGCGGCGCCGCCGAGGCGAGGTTGTCGAACATCAGGTCGGTCTGCCCGCCCAGCAGGCCCAGTTGCGCCGGGGCCGCACCGCCGTAGGGAATGTGCACCATGCTGATGCCGGCCATCGATTTGAAGAGCTCCCCGGACAGGTGACCGGCGCTGCCGTTGCCGCCGGAGGCGTAGTTGAGCTTGCCGGGGTTGCGGCGCGCATAGGCGATCAGGCTGCGCACGTCGGACACGCCCAGCCTGGCCGCGGTGTCCGGATTCATCACCAGCACGTTGGGCACCACCGCCACCCGCGTCACCGGGGCGAAGTCGCGGTTGGCGTCGTAGGGCATCTTCGCGAACAGCGACGGGTTGATCGCGTGCGTGGCCACCGCGCCCATCACGATGGTGTGACCGTCGGGGGCGGACTTGGCGACGTGGTCGGCGCCGATGTTGCCGCCGGCGCCAGCGCGGTTCTCCACCAGCACCGGCTGGCCCAGCGGCTCGCGCAGCTTCTCCGCGAGGGCGCGCGCGACCTGGTCGAGCGGGCCGCCGGGCGGGTAGGGGACGACGAAGCGCACCGGCCTGGACGGCCAGGCGGCCTGGGCTGCGGCGGTGGCCGGCGCGAGGCCGCAGAGCGCGGCGAAGGCCGCGGCGGCAAGGCCGGCCAGCAGCGCGGGGCGGCGTCGGCGCGGGGACGCGGCGCCGTGCGGGCCGGCCGCGCGGGAGTCTCGGATCGCTCGCATCTGTCAGGCTCTCTGGGGTTCGGGGCGGGCGGATGTTAACAAACGGGCGATGCGGGGGCGTGTCGCAGACGGTCCCGGCGGCTCCGGCTTTGGGTAAAATCACGGATTACCCCGAAAAATCAACACTTTCCTTGAAGCGCGACGAACGATGAAGTCGGCCGAGATCCGCGAGAAGTTCCTGAGGTTCTTCGAATCGAAGGGCCATACGATCGTCGCCTCCAGCCCGCTGGTGCCCGCGAACGACCCCACCCTGCTCTTCACCAACAGCGGCATGGTCCAGTTCAAGGACGTGTTCCTGGGCAAGGAGCAGCGCCCCTATCGCAGGGCCACCAGCGCGCAGCGCAGCGTGCGCGCCGGCGGCAAGCACAACGACCTCGAGAACGTCGGCTACACCGCCAGGCACCACACGTTCTTCGAGATGCTGGGCAACTTCTCCTTCGGCGACTACTTCAAGCGCGAGGCCATCGCCTACGCCTGGGAGCTGCTCACCCGGGTCTACGCGCTGCCGCCGGAGAAGCTCTGGGTCACCGTCTACCAGGAAGACGACGAGGCGTACCGGATCTGGGCCGACGAGATCGGCGTGCCGCCCGAGCGCATCGTGCGCATCGGCGACAACAAGGGCGCCCGCTACGCGTCGGACAACTTCTGGCAGATGGCCGACACCGGCCCCTGCGGCCCCTGCTCCGAGATCTTCTACGACCACGGCCCCGCCGTGGCCGGCGGCCCCCCTGGCAGCCCGGACGAGGATGGCGACCGCTACATCGAGATCTGGAACCTGGTGTTCATGCAGTTCGACCGCGACGAGGCGGGCGTGCTCACGCCGCTGCCGCATCCATGCGTCGACACCGGCATGGGCATGGAGCGGCTCGCGGCGGTGCTGCAGCACGTGCACAGCAACTACGAGATCGACCTCTTCCAGGACCTGATCCGCGCGGCGGCGCGCGAGACCGGCTGCGCCGACCTCGCCAGCCCCTCGCTGCGGGTGATCGCCGACCACATCCGCGCCTGCGCCTTCCTGGTGGTCGACGGCGTCATTCCCGGCAACGAGGGCCGCGGCTACGTGCTCCGGCGCATCATCCGGCGCGCGCTGCGCCACGGCTACAAGCTCGGCCAGAAGAAGCCCTTCTTCCACCGTCTGGTGGCCGACCTCGACGCCACGATGGGCGACGCCTATCCGGAGCTGCGCGCGGTCAGGGCCCGCGTCGCCGACGTGCTGGCGCACGAGGAAGAGCGCTTCGGCGAGACGCTCGAGCACGGCATGGCCATCCTGGAGGCGGACCTGGCCAGCGGCATCCGCACGCTGGACGGCGAAACCGCGTTCAAGCTCTACGACACCTTCGGCTTCCCGCTCGACCTCACCGCCGACGTCTGCCGCGAGCGCGGCGTGAGCGTCGACGACGCCGGCTTCGAGGCGGCGATGCAGCGCCAGCGCGAGCAGGCGCGCGCCGCCGGCAAGTTCAAGGCGGGCGGCACGCTGGCCTACGAGGGCGTGCGCACCGAGTTCATCGGCTACGACGCGCTGTCGGGCGACGCGCGGGTCGCCGCGCTCTACGTCGGCGGCAGCCGGGTCGACAGCGTGCCGGCCGGCCAGGAGGCCGTCGTGGTGCTCGACACCACGCCCTTCTACGCCGAGTCCGGCGGCCAGGCCGGCGACAGCGGCGAGATCAGCGCGGGCGAGACCTGCACCACGCTGTTCCGAGTCTCCGACACCCAGAAGATCCAGGCCGACGTGTTCGGCCACCACGGCACGCTGGTGGCGGGCGAGCTGCGCATCGGCGACAAGGTGCATGCCCGCGTCGACGGCGCGCGCCGCGCCCGCACCGTGCGCAACCACTCGGCCACCCACCTGATGCACAAGGCGCTGCGCGAGGTGCTCGGCGCCCACGTCCAGCAGAAGGGCTCGCTGGTCGACGCCGACAAGACCCGCTTCGACTTCAGCCACGATGCGCCGCTGAGCGCGGAGCAGATCCGCCGCGTCGAGGAGATCGTCAACCGCGAGGTCCTCGCCAACGCCGCCACGCAGGCCCAGCTGATGGCCTTCGACGACGCCGTCAAGGGCGGCGCGGTGGCGCTGTTCGGCGAGAAGTACGGCGAGACGGTGCGGGTGCTCGACATCGGCTCCTCGCGCGAGCTGTGCGGCGGCACCCACGTCGAGCGCACCGGCGACATCGGCCTGTTCAAGATCGTCGCCGAGGGCGGCGTGGCCGCGGGCATCCGGCGCGTCGAAGCGGTCACTGGCGAGAACGCGCTGGCCTTCGTGCAGCGGCTCTCGGCCAGCCTGGCCGAGGCGGCCGCCGCAGTGAAGGCGCCGGCTTCCGAGCTCACGCAGCGCATCGAGCAGGTGCTCGACAACGTGAAGTCGCTCGAGAAGGAGCTGGCGCGGCTGAAGTCGAAGCTGGCGTCCTCGCAGGGCGACGACCTGGCCGCGCAGGCGGTCGACGTGGCCGGCATCAAGGTGCTGGCGGCCTCGCTGGAGGGTGCCGACGTCAAGACGCTGCGCGAGACCATGGACAAGCTCAAGGACAAGCTCAAGACCGCGGCCATCGTGCTGGCGGCCGTCGACGGTGCCAAGGTGAGCCTGATCGCAGGCGTCACGGCGGATGCCACCGCCAGGGTCAAGGCGGGCGAGCTGGTGAACTTCGTCGCCCAGCAGGTGGGCGGCAAGGGCGGCGGGCGGCCCGACATGGCGCAGGCCGGCGGCACCGATCCCTCGAAGCTGCCGCAGGCGCTGGCCGGCGTGCAGGGCTGGGTGGCGGAGCGGCTCTGAGCGCCGGCGTCCGATGAACGGCGCCGGGCGGCACGCGCCGACGCTGTTCGCGCTCGCCACGCTCAACATGCTCGGCCACGCGGCCTTCACCGCGAGCCGGCTCACCGGCTCGCTGGCCGCGATCCGGCTCGATGCGCCCACGCTGGTGGTCGGGGTGCTGCTGTCGCTGTACTCGGTGGCGCCGATGCTGCTGTCGGTGTCGATGGGCCGCTGGATCGACCGGACCGGCACCCGCGTCCCGATGCTGCTCGGCGCAGCCACCATGGGGCTCGGCTTGCTGCTGCCCGCGCTCTCGCTGTCGGTGCCGGTGCTGTGCGCCAACAGCGTGCTGGTCGGCCTGGGCTTCATCCCCTTCCACATGTGCGTGCAGAAGCTCACCGGCGAGCTGGCCGACGGGCCTGCGCGGGTGCGCAACTTCGGTCTGCTTGCGGTCGCGCTGTCGGTGTCCGGTTTCCTGGGGCCGATCGTCGCCGGCTTCATCATCGACCACGCGGGCGAAGGCGCGTCCTTCGCGGCGGCGTTCGCGGTGGCCTCGGTGATGGTGGCGGCGGCGCTCGCGCTGCTCAAGTGGCGCTGGCGCTTCGACGGCCGCACGGTGTCGGTGGCGCCGCCGCCGGTGCGGGCGAGCGCCTTCGAACTGCTGGCCACGCCGGTGATGCGCCGCATCTTCGTGTCGGTGATCCTGCTGGCCGCCGCCTGGGACGTGCTGATGTTCCTCGTGCCGATCCAGGGCTCGCGGATCGGCCTGTCGGCCAGCCAGATCGGCATGGTGCTCGGCGCCTTCTCGGCGGCCACCTTTGCGGTCCGGCTGGCGATGCCGGTGTTCGCGCGGCTGCTCACCGAGTGGCAGATGGTGGGCGGCGCGCTGACGATCGCCGCGCTGGTCTACTTCGCCTTCCCGTTGTTCGACAGCCACTACGGGCTGATGACGCTGTCCTTCGTGCTGGGGCTGGGCATGGGCCTGGGCCATCCGGCGGTGATGGCGATGGTGCAGACCGCGACGCCTGCGGGGCGCACCGGCGAGGCGGTCGGGCTGAGGATGATGGTCGCCAACGGTTCGCAGACCTTTCTGCCGCTGCTGTTCGGCAGCGCGGGCAGCGTGTTGTCGACCTTCCTTTCGGGGTCGATGACCTTCGCGCCGCTGTTCTGGGGCGTGGCGCTGATGCTCGGCCTGGGCGGCTGGTCGGCGCTGCGCCGCCGGCCGGCTGCGGCCCCGGGAGCCGGGGCAGGCCCCAGCAGTTGAACGGCCGGGCCGGGCCCGGAATCCTGAGCGGCCGGGCAATGCCCGGCCGGGACGACACGGCCGGGGATTGCCCGGCCAGGCAGACACCGCCGGGCATCGCCCGGCGCAACCACCCGCCGGGCGATGCCCGGCCCGGAGCGAGAGACGATGCATCCCGACTACCGATTCTGTCCCCGCTGCGCCACCGAGCTGGTGGTGCGCCACGCCGGCGAGCGCGACCGCGCCACCTGCCCGGCCTGCGGCTTCGTGCACTGGAACAACCCGGCCCCGGTGGTGGCCGCGCTGATCCAGGTCGGCGACCTGATCATGCTGGCGCGCAACGCCGCCTGGCCGCCGCGCACCTTCGCGCTGATCACCGGCTTCCTCGAGGCCGGCGAATCCGCCGAGGAAGGGCTGGTGCGCGAGATCAAGGAGGAGACCAACCTGGACGTGGACCGCTCCGAGCTGATCGGCGTCTACGACTTCAAGCGCAAGAACGAGCTGATCATCGCCTACCACGTGGTGGCGTCGGGCGAGGTGCGGCTCTCCGAGGAACTGGTCGAGTACCGGATGGTTGAGCCGGCCAGGCTCAAGCCCTGGCGGGCCGGCACCGGCATGGCGGTGGCCGACTGGATGAGCGCGCGCGGCCTGCCCTTCGAGTTCGTCGACCTGCCCGGCGCGCGTCCGCGCCCGCCGCGGCCCGAGGACAACGAAGGCTGACCCGGCGCCGCGGACGCGGCAGCGGCGCCAGAGGTCGCGTCCCGACGCTCCCGCCGGCCCGGCCCGTGCGAATGCTTCCGGCGGACGGTCCAGCCCGGTCGCGCCGGGCTGTTACGATCCCCGGTCTGCGGCGCCCGCCGAGGCCGACGCCCCCTGCAAGAGAGACGAACATGACCGACACCGCCACCCCCTTCGACCGCGAAGTCGATGCCCGGGGGCTGAACTGCCCGCTGCCCATCCTGCGCGCCAAGAAGGCGCTCACCGACCTCGAGAGCGGCCAGGTGCTCCGCGTGGTCGCCACCGATCCCGGCTCGCAGCGCGACTTCCAGGCCTTTGCCCGCCAGACCGGCAACGAGCTGGTGGCCAGCGAGGCGAAGGACAAGGAGTGGGTGTTCTACCTGAAGCGGCGCTGAGGGCGCTGAGGGCGGGCGGCCGCGCAGGACCGCCCGTGGGGCGGGGGGCCTGAACCGCGTTCGCGGCCCCGGCGCCCCGGCAGATCACTTTCTCGGGTCGAAGAACTGGTTCTTCGCGAAGGACACGCACAGCGGCGGCACGATGCCGCCGTGGTAGGTGCTGAGGTCGGGTGCAGCCGCCACCTGCGCTGCGATCGTCGGCTGGAAGGCCGGCACCTGCTCGACGTCCACCGGGGTCACCTGCACGCCCTGGCTGCCGAAGTACCCGGCGGCGGTGATGACGTTGTCGAACGTCACCGTCGGGTCGCGCGCGCCTGCGCACAACGCCACCGGCGCAGCGGGCTTCCAGTCGAGCAGCGTGTTCTCGCGAAGGCGCTTGCGCGCCGGGAAAGCCGGGTCGGCGGCGAAGGCGCTCACGAAGGCCTCGGTCAGCAGCCCGCCGGGCCCGGTGGTGCCCAGCGGCACCTTGCCGGTGGTGTAGAGCTGGGTGAAGCTCAGCGTTCCCGGCAGCAGATCCTCGATGCCGGTGACCCAGGGCGCGCGGAACATGTCCTCGGGCTTCGAGTAGATGTCGCCGTAGGCCTTCTGGTAGCCGGTGAAGGTCATCGCGGTGAACACCGTCGCGCCCTGGCCGGGGTTGGGGATGCCGGCGATGAAGGTCTCTTCCAGCGCGTACGGGCCCGACATCGGCACCGCGGCGGTCACGGTGAACTCGCCGGCATGGTCGCGCTCCATCGCGCGGTGGGTGGCCATCGCGGCGTGCCCGCCCTGGGAGTAGCCGGCGAGGAACAGCCTGCCGCTGGTGGCGACGCCGTTGCGCGAGAGCACGGTGCGCGCGGCGCGCAGCGCATCGATGCTCACCTGGGCGGTGTTCTCTGCGTGCAGGTAGGGGTGCCAGCCGAGGGTGGAGTCGCCGTAGCCGAGGTAGTCGGGCATCACCACCACGTAGCCCTGGGCGGCGAACATCGCGAGCTGCAGCCCGGCCTCGCCGTTCTGCGGGCTCGACATCGTGAACGCCTTGTCCACCGTGGTGCCGTGGTGATAGACCAGCACCGGGTAGGGGCCGGGGCAGCCGGACGGGATGTACAGGCCGGCGCTGGCACGCGCGCCGTCGCCGTGCGGATCGACCGAGTCGTAGACCAGCTTGTGCTGGGTGACGTCGCATTGCGACGCCGCGCCGATCAGCTGCACGAGGCCGGGATTGGCGGCCACCGAGGCATCGACCGCCGCTCTCGAGAGCGCGGCCGTCTGCGTCACCGAGTCGACGCTGCCGCGGTTGTCGCCGTCGCTGCCGCCGCCGCAGGCGGCCAGCGCTGCGGCAAGCGCAGCCAGCGTGCCTGCGCGCAGCAGGCGCCAGGGTTCCGGGCCTGTCCGGCGCACGCCCTTGCCGCCGGCGAACGGCGCCGGTTTTCCGAATCCAGTCATCGCTGTCTCCCTGTCGTTATTCGTATCGATGCAACGGTGCACGACTGCGCACCGTTGAACGGCATCCTACGTCAGGGGGGAACTCGCGACGGCCCCGGGTTTGCCCGGGCGCGCGGCAGGCGCGGGCCTGCCGTCGGGACGGGATCAGAGGCCTTCGTCGGCCTGCTGGTCCTTGCGGTAGGTCTCGTAGACCAGCACAGGAATCTTCAGCTCGCCCAGGTGGCGCTCGACCAGCGGCTTGACTTCGCTCCACTCGAGGCCGCCCACGCCAGTGGCCAGGCGCGGCAGCGCGATGCTGGTGAGGCCTTCGTCGGCGACCAGCTTGGCCAGCGCCTTCAGCGCGCGGCTGACGTTCTCGGTGCTCGCCTTGCCGGGCTTGGCGCTGGGGCCGTCATGCAGCATGCCCTGCGTGAGCAGGTTGACGATGCCGCGGGTGCTGCCGTCGGCGTCGACGCCGCGCCACATCCAGATCTCGCCGGAGTCCAGCGGCTTGCCGTGGATGGCGTGGCGGTAGTCGCGCACCATCGACGGCCAGCGCTCGCGCAGCGCCAGCGCGAGGCCGGTGTCGAAATGGTCGTGGGGGGCAATGCCGTGCGCGATGACCTGCGCGCGGCTCAGGAGGATGTCGCCTTCGACTTCACGGATCACTTGTAGCTTCCTTATTGGAGGAGTGGGTGGCCCGCGCAGGCCGCGGAGCCGATTCGAAACAGGAGATGATGACGCCGCGATCGAGCTGCGCCAATGAGGAAAGTCAACATGCAGCGGCGATCGGGGGCGTGAGCGCCTCCGGCTGCGGCGCCGGCGGTGCGGCGCGTGCCGGGGCTGCGCTCAGCCCAGCCGTGCCAGCTGCTCCTGCAGTCGCTGAACCGTGGCGCCGAAGGCTTCGAGCCGTTCGCGCTCCTGCGCGACCACCGCCGCGGGCGCGCGTTCGACGAAGCTGGCGTTGCCGAGCTTGCCCTGGGCCTTGCGGATCTCGCCCTCGATGCGGGCGATCTCCTTGCCCAGGCGCTCGCGTTCGGCGGCCACGTCGATCTCCACCTTCAGCATCAGGCGGGTGGCGCCGACGATCTGCACCGGCGCGATCGAGCCCGCGGGAAGCTCGCCTGCGATCTCCACCTCGGAGAGCTTGGCGAGCGCCTGCAGGTAGGGCGCCTGCCCGGCCAGCCTTGTCCGGTCGCCGGCTGCCACCAGCGGCAGCTTCTGCGCGGGCGAGATGCTCATCTCGCCGCGCAGCGCGCGGCAGGCGTCGACCATTGCCTTGAGCTCGGCCACCCAGGCCTCGGCGGCCTCGTCGATCTTCGCCGGCTCGGCCTGCGGGTAGCGCTGGGTCATGATCGAGAAGCGGCGTTCGGCCACCGCTGCGGCGAGCGCCTCGCCGGCCAGCGTCTGCTCGCCGCGCTCGCCATAGCGGCCGGCAAGCGGCGCCACCTTCTGCCACAGCGCCTCGGTGATGAACGGGATCACCGGATGCGCCAGCCGCAGCACCGCCTCCAGCACGCGGATCAGCGTGCGGCGGCCGGCGCGCTTCTGCGCGTCGCTGCCGCCCTGCAGCTGCACCTTGGCCAGTTCCAGGTACCAGTCGCAGTACTCGTTCCAGACGAACTCGTACATCGCGCGCGCGGCGAGGTCGAAGCGGTAGTCGGCGAAGTGCTTCTCCACCTCCGTCTCGACGCGCTGCAGCTGCGAGACGATCCAGCGGTCGGCCTGGCTGAACTCCAGGTAGCCGCCGGGCGCGCACTGCGCGGCATCGTGCGGCGCCAGGCCGCAGTCCTGGCCCTCGCAGTTCATCAGCACGAAGCGGGTGGCGTTCCACAGCTTGTTGCAGAAGTTGCGGTAGCCCTCGCAGCGATTCAGGTCGAAATTGATGTTGCGGCCCGGGCTGGCCAGCGACGCGAAGGTGAAGCGCAGTGCGTCCGCGCCAAAGGCCGGGATGCCGTCGGGGAATTCCTTGCGGGTGCGCTTCGCGATCGATTCGGCCTGCTTCGGGTTCATCAGGCCGGTGGTGCGCTTGCCCACCAGGGTGCCGGTGTCGATGCCGTCGATCAGGTCGATCGGGTCGAGCGTGTTGCCCTTGCTCTTCGACATCTTCTGGCCTTCTGCATCGCGCACCAGCGCATGCACGTAGACGTCGCGGAAGGGCACCTTGCCGGTGAAATGCACCGTCATCATCACCATCCGGGCGACCCAGAAGAAGATGATGTCGAAGCCGGTGACCAGCACCGAGGAGGGCAGGAATTGCTCGAGCTCCGGCCGAATGTTGGGGCGGCCGTCGACGAAGGGGCGCTGCGGGTCGGCCAGCGTGGAGAAGGGCACCAGCGCCGACGAGAACCAGGTGTCGAGCACGTCCTCGTCGCGTGCCAGGCCGCCCTGCCAGCCGGCGGCGCGCGCGTGCGCGAGCGCATCGTCCTCGCTGCGCGCGACGAACACCGTGCCGTCGTGCACCGCGCGGCCCTCGGCGTCCGCCTTGTACCAGGCGGGGATCTGGTGGCCCCACCAGAGCTGGCGCGAGATGCACCAGTCCTGGATGTTCTCGAGCCAGTGGTTGTAGGTGGAGGTCCAGTTCTCGGGCACGAAGCGGATCGAGCCGTCGGCCACGACCTCTAGCGACTTCTGCGCGATGCTCTTGCCAGGGAACAGCGTGCCCTCGGGCGCGGGCTTGCTCATCGCGACGAACCACTGGTCGGTGAGCATCGGCTCGATGACCGCGTTGGTGCGGTCGCCGCGCGGCACCATCAGCCGGTGCGGCTTGACCGATTCGAGCAGGCCCAGCGTCTCGAGGTCGGCGACGATCTTCTCGCGCGCGTCGTAGCGGTCCATGCCGCGGTAGCGCGCGGGCGCCTCGTCGTTGATGCGGGCGTCGAGCGTCAGGATGCCGATCGTCGGCAGGCCGTGGCGCTGGCCCACCGCGTAGTCGTTGAAGTCGTGCGCCGGCGTCACCTTGACCACACCGGTGCCGAACTCGCGCTCGACGTAGGCATCGGCGATGATCGGGATCTCGCGCCAGCACGCGGCATCCATCGGGTCGGCGCCGGTCAGCGGCAGGCGGACCGTGCGGCCGATCAGGTGCGCGTAGCGCTCGTCCTCGGGATGCACCATCAGCGCGGTGTCGCCCAGCATGGTCTCGGGGCGGGTGGTGGCCACGGTGAGCTGGCCGCTGCCGTCGGCCAGCGGGTAGCTGATCTGCCAGAGCTTGCCGTCCTCCTCCTCGCTGACCACCTCGAGGTCGGAGACCGCGGTGAGCAGCTTCGGGTCCCAGTTCACCAGGCGCTTGCCGCGGTAGATCAGCCCCTGCTCGTACAGGCCGACGAACACTTCCTTGACGGTTTCCGACAGCGTCGGGTCCATCGTGAAGTATTCGAGCGACCAGTCGGTGGAGGCGCCCATCCGGCGCATCTGCCGGGTGATCGTGGAGCCGGACTCGTGCTTCCAGTCCCAGACCCGCTCGACGAACTTCGCGCGGCCCAGGTCGTGGCGGGAGACTCCCTGCGCGTCGAGCTGGCGTTCGACGACGATCTGGGTGGCGATGCCCGCATGGTCGGTGCCCGGCAGCCAGAGCGTGTTCGCTCCCTTCATCCGGTAGTACCGGGTGAGCGCGTCCATGATCGTCTGGTTGAACGCATGCCCCATGTGCAGCGTGCCGGTGACGTTGGGCGGCGGCAGCTGGATGCTGAAGGCGGGCGCGCCGGCCTGCTCGCCTGCGCCGAAGTAGCCGCGCTCCTCCCAGGTGGGATACCAGAGCGCTTCGATGTCGCGTGGCTCGAAGCTCTTGGCGAGCGCGTTCTGTTCGCCGGTGGCGGAAGGGGAGTTCATCTGGGGGAGCCGTGCAAGTGCCTGATCGGACGGCGGATTATATCGGCGCGCGGTCCCCCGCCCCGCCGTGCTCGATCTCGGCCTGCACCCGGGCGAGCTCCTCGGCGACCGCGCGCGCGACGACGTCGCGGGTGAGCTGCGAGACCGCGCCCTGGAGCTCGAGCTGCAGCTGGGCAGTGGCACGCTCGATCACCGCGTCCAGCGTGCTGCGCAGCGACTGCTCGAAGAGTGCCTCCGAGCGGCGCATCAGCTGCTCCAGCACGTTGTCCTGCACCTGGCGGGAGAGCGCAGACCAGTCGACGTCGGAAAGCGCGGCCGGCAGGTCGGGCGCGCGGTAGCGCGGCGCCTCGACCACCTCGGTGAGCAGGGGGATCGCGTCGTCGCTGCCGGGCAGGCCCGGGCCGCCGGGACCGGTGGGGTCGAGCGGAGGATTCATGCTTGGGCTCCTGCGCGGCGCGCGTCGTGGGGGCGGGTGGGATTCAGTCCGCTGCCAGCTGGTGGCCGGCAAGCGGATAGCCGCGGTCCCGGTAGAAGCGCCAGCGCTCGCGAGCCTGGGCCCGGTCGCGCTCTTCGCTCGATACCACCTCGAACAGGCGCTCGAAGCGGCTGAAGAAGGACGGAGTGGCGTGGGACAGGTTGACAAGGTTGTCGGAGTGCGGCGTGTCGGCCGACTCGCTGCACAGGATCACCGGGGTTCGGTCGGCGAGCGCGTCGCCGGCGAACACGTGCGGGATGAAGTCCAGCTTCGAGAAGGTCCACAGCAGGCGGTCGAACTCGGCCAGCGTCAGCGGGTCGCCGAACACCACCACCTGCTGGCCGGCGCGGCGGATCTTGCGCACCAGCCGGCAGGCGTACTGGAGCTTGTCCGCCGCGTTGAAGTGGAAGTCGACCCGTGTCATCGGCTCCCGGCGCGTGCCGCGAGGAAGCCGGCGAGCAGCGGTACGGGCCTGCCGCTCGAGCCCTTGGCCGCGCCGGAGCGCCAGGCGGTGCCGGCGATGTCCAGGTGCGCCCAGTCGTAGGCCTTGGTGAAGCGCGACAGGAAGCAGGCCGCAGTGATCGAGCCCCCGGCCCGGCCGCCGATGTTGGCGACGTCCGCGAACGGGGACTTCAGCTGGTCCTGGTATTCGTCCTCCAGCGGCATCCGCCAGCAGCGGTCGCCGGACTCGCGGCCCGCCGCCACCAGCTCGTCGGCCAGCGCGTCGCTCGCGCTGAACAGGCCGGTGTTGTGGTGGCCGAGCGCGATCACGCAGGCGCCGGTGAGGGTGGCGACGTCGATCACTGCCGCCGGCTTGAAGCGCTCGACGTAGGTGAGGGCGTCGCACAGCACCAGCCGGCCCTCGGCGTCGGTGTTCAGGATCTCGATGGTCTGGCCCGACATGCTGGTGACCACGTCGCCCGGACGGGTGGCGCCGCCGCCGGGCATGTTCTCGGCGGCCGGGATCACGCCGACCAGGTTGATCGGCAGCTTCATCTCGGCCACGGCGCGGAAGGTGCCCAGCACCGAGGCCGCGCCGCACATGTCGTACTTCATTTCGTCCATCTCGGCCGCGGGCTTGAGCGAGATGCCGCCGGTGTCGAAGGTGATGCCCTTGCCGACCAGCGCCACCGGCGCCTGCTTCGCGGGCCCGCCCTGGTACTGGAGCACGATCAGCCTGGGCGTCTGCTCGGAGCCCTGGGCCACCGCCAGCAGCGCGCCCATCCTGAGCGCCTGCATCTGCCGGCGCTCGAGCACCTGCACCTTGATCTTGAATTCGTTCCCGAGCCTGGTCGCGGCGTCGGCGAGGTAGGCCGGGGTGCAGACGTTGCCTGGCAGGTTGCCGAGGTCCTTGGCGAGGTCGACGCCGTTGGCAAGGGCCACCGCGTGCGCGATCTCGCGCTCGGCGGCGGCGCTGGCGGCTCGCTCGACCAGCAAAGCGAGACGCTCGGGCCGGGGCGGCTGCGGCTCCTTCTTGGACTTCATCCTGTCGAAACGATAGGACGCCTCGCGACCGAGCGTCACCTGGGTGCGCAGCCGCCAGTCGGACGAGCGCCCCGCGACCTCGGCTTCGTGCAGGGCCGACACAGCTTCCGACCCCGACAGCGTGGCGAGATGGCGCAGCGCGCCGCGCACGGCTTCGGTATACGACTTCTCGCTGACCTGGGCCTCCTCGCCCATGGACACCAGCAGCACCCGGGCCACCCGCTTGGGGTCGCCGTAGATCATCAGCGTGGAGCCCGCCTTCGGCTGCAGGTCGCCGTGCGCGATGGCCGCGGCAAGCGATCCGCCCAGCGCGGCGTCGAGCGCGGCGCCGGCCGCACCGAGCTTGCGCCCCGGCAGCACGGGGATGACGGCGCAGGCCGTTTTCAGCGATTCGGCGGCGGAAGTCTTTATACTGAATTGCATTGCAGCATCCCTTTGGGCGACCGGCCGATTATACGGTCCGGTCCCTCACGCGCCGGGCGCGGCGATCCGCCCGCATGCCTTCGCCGCAGGGCAGTGCTGCGCGCAACGACCCGCTCCCGCCCATGCTCTTCACCAAAGCCCTGCGCCGTGATCTCGCCAACCTGGCGGGGGTGGTCTTCGCCACCCTCTTCACGGTGCTGGTCACCACCACGCTGATCCGGCTGCTTGGGCGGGCAGCCGGCGGCAAGGTGGACACTGCCAGCCTCGTGCCGCTGGTCGCCTTTAGCGCGATCAACGCGCTGCCGGTGCTGCTGGTGCTGACGCTCTACGTTTCGGTGCTGCTCGCCATCACGCGGGCCTACCGGGACTCCGAGATGGTGGTCTGGTTCGCGAGCGGGCGCAGCCTGCTCGACTGGATCCGGCCGGTGCTGGGCTTCGCGCTGCCCTTCATGCTGATCGTTGCCCTGGTCGCCTTCGTCGCGGGCCCCTGGGCGAGCCGGCAGTCCGACGAGTACCGCAGCCGCTTCGAGCAGCGCGAGGACGTCTCCCAGGTGGCGGCAGGGCAGTTCCGGGAGTCTGCGTCCTCGTCGCGGGTGTTCTTCGTGGAGTCGATCAGCGACGACCAGCGCGAGGTGCGCAACGTGTTCGTCACCCAGCAGGAGGCGGGGCGGGTGAGCATCGTGGTGGCGGCGGCAGGCGGCATCCAGGGCGAGGAGACCGGCGAGCGCTTCCTGGTGCTGGAGAAGGGGCGGCGCTACGACGGCGAGGCGGACGCCCCCGCGTTTCGCCTGATGGAGTTCGAGCGCTACGGGCTGCGGCTCGAGCCGCGGGCGCTGGCGGCGCGCGACCAGTCCTCCAAGGTGAAGGGGACGATGGTGCTGATCGCCGATCCCACGCCGCGCAACCAGGGCGAGCTGCTCTGGCGGATCGGTCTGCCGGTGTCGGCGGTGGTGCTGGCGCTGCTGGCCATCCCGCTGTCCTCGTTCAACCCGCGCGGCGGGCGCTCTGTGAACCTGATCGTGGCGCTGCTGGTCTACGTCACCTACAGCAACCTGCTCTCGCTGAGCCAGGCCTGGGTTTCTCAGGGAAAGGCGCAGTTCGGGCTGGCGGTGTGGGTGATCCACGCGGCGCTGCTCGCGGTCGCGGGGCTGCTGTTCTGGAGACGGATGACGCTGCCGCTGCGGCGCCGCTCGCTGCTGCCGTGGAGGGCCGCGGCTTGACGCTCATCGGTCGCTACCTGGCCCGCGAGGTCTTCGCCGCGGTCGCCTTCGTGCTCGCGGCTTTCCTGGCGCTGTTCACCTTCTTCGACTTCATCAGCGAGCTCGAGGACATCGGACGTGGCGGCTATCGCGTCCAGCATGCGCTGGCCTTCGTCGTGCTGAACATTCCGGGGCACGTCTACGAGCTGATGCCGATCGCGGCCCTGATCGGCTCGATCTTCGCGCTGGCGCAGTTCGCCTCGCACTCCGAGTACACCGCGATGCGCGCCGCCGGGCTCGGTCGGCGGAGGGCGCTCGCGGCGATCACCTCGGTGGGCGCGGTGATCGCCCTGGTCACCGTGCTCTTCGGGGAACTGCTCACGCCGCCTGCCGAGCGGCTGGCGCAGCAGGTGCGCCTGGGGGCGATCGGCGGGACCGTGGGCGTGCAGTTCCGCTCCGGCCTGTGGATCAAGGACACGCTGAAGGACTCGGAGGGCAGGGTGCAGCGGCTGCGCTTCGTCAACGTGGCCGAAGTAATGCCGGACACGACGCTTCGCGACCTGCGCTCCTTCGAGTTCGACACCGACTTCCGGCTGCTGGAGATCGTGCGGGCCGCATCGGGCAGCTTCACGCCGCCTTCGGGCTGGCGGCTGATGAAGGTGCAGCGCACGCTCTTCGAGCCGGTGAAGGTGGCCGACAGCACCGTGGCGCTGAGCGCGGTGCGCACGCAACTCGAGCGCCACGACTGGGCGTCGGAGCTGACCCCCGAGATCCTGGGCGTGCTGACCCTGGATCCGGAGCGGATGTCCGCGTGGTCGCTGGTGCGCTACGTGCAGCACCTGCGCGAGAACCTGCAGCGCGCCGACCGCTACGAAATCGCACTGTGGAAGAAGGTGTTCTATCCGATCGCGGTGGTGGTGATGATGGCGCTGGCGCTGCCCTTCGCCTACCTGCAGTCGCGCAGCGGCGGCATCGGCTACAAGGTGTTCGCGGGCATCATGCTTGGCGTGGCGTTCCATTTCCTGAACGGGCTGTTCTCGCATCTTGGCCTGCTCAACACCTGGCCCGCGTGGCTGGCGGCGGGCGTTCCGAGCATGATCGCGCTGGTGCTTGCGATCGGCATGCTCGCCTGGGTCGACCGGGCGCGCTGAGAACGAACCCGCTCAGGGTTGTCCTTTAGCCGAAACCCGTAGACGAAGGCCCTCCCTTTGGCTAGCATCGGTCCGTCTTGCGCGCTGTGCACCGTCACGGGGCGCGCAGGGCATCGAGGAGGAGGAGAGGCAGCGATGCTGCTTTTTTCGGGCGCACAGCGATGTGCGCCCCTTTTATTTCCCGCTCCATTTTTCGCTCCCCTGCAGGGCGCGCCTGCGGCGGGCCCTGGGTGGGCCTGCCTCGTTCGACTGGCATGAACAGCACTCCCGAAACCAGAACCTTCTTCGCGCTAGCCGCGATCACCCTGCTGCTGCGCGGCGCGCTGGCGGCCTGGTTGCCGATC
This sequence comes from Quisquiliibacterium transsilvanicum, assembly GCF_014202215.1. GTDB lineage: Bacteria > Pseudomonadota > Gammaproteobacteria > Burkholderiales > Burkholderiaceae_E > Quisquiliibacterium > Quisquiliibacterium transsilvanicum. Next base: position 374,591 of record NZ_JACHGB010000004.1, read on the forward strand.
ACCGGCGACGAGGCCTATTTCCACGCCTGGGGCAAGAACCCGGACTGGGGCTTCTACGACCACCCGCCGATGGTGGGCTGGTGGCTGGCGGCGATGTCCGCGATCTCAGACCATCCCTTCGTGCTGCGCCTGCCGGCGCTGCTCGCGCCGCCGCTGGTCGGGCTGATCGTCGCCGCGACGCTGGCGCGCCACGGCGCGGCGCTGGCCTGGAGCGCCGCGACGCTGGTGCTGCTGGTGCCGCTGAACGCCTGGAACGTGGCGATCACCACCGACATCCCGCTGATGATCTTCAGCGCCGGCGCGGTGGCCGCCTACCTGCGCGCGCTGCGCACCGGCCGCGGGCTGGACTTTCTGCTGGCCGGGCTGATGCTGGGCGGCGCGCTGCTCTCCAAGTACTTCGCCGCGCTGCTGGCGCTGGCGATCTTCTTGCACGCGGTCACCCGACCCGGGCGGCAGCGGGTGTTCGGGATCTCGCTGATCGTGCTTGCCAGCCTGCCGGCGGCGCTGCTGCAGGTGGTGTGGAACTGGCAGAACTGCTGGCCGAACGTGATGTTCAACGTGGTCAACCGCCACGACAACGCGGGCTGGTCGCTGACGACGCCGCTGCTGTACCTGGTATCGCTGGCCTACGTGCTCACGCCGCCCGTGCTGTGGGCGCTGGCGCGAGGCACCGGCCGCCTGGGCTCGGCGGGCGTGCATGGCGCATCGCGCGAGCGCACCGCGCTGGCCTGGCTGGCCGCGATTCCGTTCGCGGTGTTCGCATTGCTGTCGGCGGTCAAGACGATCGGCCTGCACTGGCTGGCCAGCTTCGTGGCGCCCGCGGTGATGCTGTTCGCGCTGGGCCCGGCGGGCGCGGCGGGGCAGGGGGGTGCAGCGGGGCAGGGCGGGTACGCTGACGCGGCGGTGGGGGGCGGGCTGCGCCGGGCAGTGCGCTTCGCCGCCGGCCTTGCGGTGGTGCACTACGTCATCATCGCCGGCCTGGCGGCCGCGCCGATCGAATGGTTCGCGGATTCGAAGCGTTACCAGGGCATCGTGATGACGCTGCGCCCGCAGGCGCTCAACGAGCGCATCGAGCCGCTGGCGGACCGCTTCGTCGTCACCGCGCGCGGCTACTCGCCCGCGGTCACGCTGGGCTTCAACCTGGGGCGGCACGTGCCGGTGTTCGGCTCGGGCTCCAGCCATGCCCGACATGACGACATCCTGACCGACTTCCGGGCGCTGGACGGCCGCGACCTGCTGGTGGTGAGCAAGGAAGTCCCGGACCGGGCCGAGTACGAGCCCTACTTCAAGCGCGTGGTCTATCGCCAGGAGCAGGTGCTCGGCGCCACCTTCCACTTCATCGAGGGCTACGGCTTCCGCTACGCCGCCTACCGGGATGCGGTGCTCGAGGAGATCCGCGCGCGCTGGTACGCGGTGCCCAGCTGGCTGCCGCGCGGCCCGTGCTATTTTTGCGACCGCTACTTCCCTGAGCGGTCCTGCCACCGATGAACCTGCAGCAACTGCGCTTCGTCCAGGAGACGGCGCGGCACAACTTCAACCTGACGCATGCGGCGCAGGCCATCGGCACCTCGCAGCCCGCGCTCTCGCGCGGCATCCTCGAGCTCGAGGCCGAGCTGGGGGTGGACATCTTCGTGCGCCACGGCAAGCGCATGCTGGGGCTCACCGAGCCGGGCAAGGCCATCCTCGCCCGCGCCCAGCGGGTGCTCGCCGAGGTGCAGGGAATCGAGCGGGTGACCGCCGACTTCCGTGCACGCGACGCCGGAGAACTGCGCATCGCCACGACGCACACCCAGGCGCGCTACGTGCTGCCCTCGGTGATCCGCGAATTCCGCAAGCGCTATCCGGCGGTGCGCCTGACGCTGGTGCAGGGCAATCCGCGCCAGATCACCCAGTCGCTGCTGGGCCGGGAGGTTGACTTCGCGATCGCCACCGAAGTGTCGGACGAGCTGCCCGAGATCCTGACCATCCCCGCCTTCGAGTGGGAGCACGTGGTGGTGGTGCCCAACAAGCACCCGCTGCTCGAGAAGCCGCTCACGCTGCAGACCCTGGTGCGCTACCCGATCATCACCTACGTCGAGGAGTTCACCGGCCGGCGCCGCATCGACAAGGCCTTCGCAGACGCCGGTCTTGAGCCGGACATCGTGCTGGCCGCGATCGACTCCGACGTCATCAAGACCTACGTGGCGCTGGGCCTGGGCGTGGGCATCATGGCCGACCTCGCCTACGACGCCGGTCGCGACCGCAGCCTGACCGCGCTGCCCGCCGGCAGCCTGTTCGGCGTCAATCACACCCGGCTGGCGGTGCGCCGCGACGCCTTCCTGCGCGGCTTCGCGCTGACCTTCATCGAGCTCTTCGCCCCCGCGGTGGACCGCAAGCTGCTCGAGCGGCTGATGCGCAAAGACGACTAGCCGCGGCACTGGCGTGCATATGCGGGATTTTTCGCTATAATCCCGCTTCTGTTGGGGCGGTAGCTCAGCTGGGAGAGCGTCGCGTTCGCAATGCGAAGGTCGGGAGTTCGATCCTCCTCCGCTCCACCATTACATCATCCGTTGATGTCCAACGGAATCCCGAAACCGGCCTAAGTGCCGGTTTTCTTTTGGGTTTTTCGTCCGTGCACGGGTAACATCGTCCAGCGACATCCAGTCGCGGACCGGGGTAACTATCCGGGTAGCTCACCTACCCGGCGCAGAGTTACCCGATTCCGAGTTACCCGGACGGGGGTTACCCATGCCGCTCACCGACACTGCAATCCGCAACGCCAAGCCCGGCCCGAAGCCGATCCGGCTGCGCGACGAGCGCGGGCTGTACCTGGAAGTCGCCCCGAGCGGCGGCAAATGGTGGCGCTTCCGCTACCTGTTCGCGGGTAAGGAAAAGCTGCTCTCGATGGGCACTTACCCGGATGTCGGACTGGCGAAGGCCCGCGAGCGGCGCGACGAGGCCCGCAAGCTGCTGGCCGACGGGATCGACCCGAGCCAGCATCGCAAGGCCGCGAGAGCCGCCGGGACCGAGCGCGCGGCGAACAGCTTCGAGGTGGTGGCCCGCGAGTGGTACGCGAAGATGTCTCCGAGGTGGGCGGCTTCGCACGGGGACAAGGTGATTCGGCGACTTGAACGCGACCTCTTCCCGTGGATCGGCGCGCGTCCCGTGGCCGAAGTGACCGCCCCGGAACTGCTGACGGTCCTGCGGCGAATCGAGGGGCGGGGGACCGTCGAGACGGCGCACCGAGCGTTGCAGAACTGCGGGCAAGTGTTCCGCTACGCCATCGCCACCGGCCGCGCCGAGCGCGATCCGTCGGGCGACCTGCGCGGGGCGCTCGCGCCGATGAAACATGAGCACTTCGCAGCGGTGACGGACGCGAAGGCCATCGGGCCGCTACTGCGGAAACTCGACGGGCACGCCGGAACGCTCGTCGTCCAAAGCGCAATCCGGCTTGCGCCGCTGCTGTTTGTTCGTCCCGGCGAACTGCGCACCGCCGAGTGGGCCGACATCGACCTGGACGGGGCCGAATGGCGCTACACCGTGACCAAGACTCGCACCCAGCATATCGTCCCGCTGGCGTCTCAGGCAGTGGCAGTCCTGCGCGACCTTCACCCGCTGACCGGGCGAGGACGCTACGTTTTCCCCGGTGCACGGGACCATGAGAATCCGATGAGCGACGCGGCGATCCGGGCGGCGATGCAACGTCTCGGGGTGCCGAAGGAAGTCATGTCGGTTCATGGGTGGCGAGCGACGGCGCGAACGATCCTTGATGAAGTTCTGGGCGTGCGGCCGGACCTGATCGAGCATCAGCTTGCCCATGCCGTCAAAGACCCGAACGGGCGCGCGTACAACCGCACGGCGCACTTGCCGCAGCGGCGGGAAATGATGCAGCAATGGGCCGACTGGCTGGACCGGCAACGGGCCGGCGCGGAAGTGATCCCGATGCGGGGCAACGTCGCGTGACCTGAGAGAACCAGAGCTTTGCCGCGCCTAGCCCGAGGCTGATCCCCGAGGGCGAAAACCGGGTTCCCTTGCCCGGCTGGCGCGGCATCCGATCAAGGGGCGCGAAAGGGCGCGCGAATGGAATTCATCCAGTACGACGAACTCGCCAAGCGGGAACGGGAATTGCCCGATTGGATCGTGGCCCAGTACAGGCTGCATCCAATGAATGCCAAGGCGTACCTTCAACTCGACTACTGGACTCCCGAAGAAGCTGCGGCCCTCGTCTTGGGGTTTCATCCGGTAGCCGTCAAAGAGCACCACGATCCAGCGTACCTGCAAAAGCTTGCGGAGAACGGTGACGCAATCCGAGCGGAGATGAACCCCGACGACTTCCTCGTCTGGGTCGAGATTAACAACGTACTCAAGCTTGGGGGTTACAGAGGCGTTCTCATGAACTTCCGACGTCATTGGGAGTACCGAGGGCAAAGGTACATCTCACCGCTGGAGTGGGTGCAGAGAGCGAACGCCCTAGAGGCAAGGCTCCCGACCACTATTGAGGATTGGTTCAAGAGCATAGAGAGCGGCTCCCGTACCGGCGACACAGGGCAACCATCTCGCCGCGCAGAGACAACGTACTTGAACATCATCGGAGGACTAATAGGTCTGATGCTTGGGAAGTCCCCCGGTGGGCAGCCGCTGTCCGTATACGACAGTCAAGCCGCGATCATTGCCGCCCTGCTGGCGCACCATGAGGGCAAGCCCGGAATGTCGGAGAGAAGCCTGGAACAGAAATTCGCAGCCGCCAAGCGCAGCTTGACCGGAACCTAGCGCCGCAACTGCGGTGCAGGCCGCCGCAACTGCGGTGCGTCAACTCAATGGAGAAACGAGGATTGCCCGAACGAGACTAACTCGGACGAGGACACTCCGCGATGCACCAACTACCCGTCACCGGCTTCCTGCGCCTGCCGTCGATCATCGGCGACGACAAGGCGACCCCGCCAATCCCGGCGCTGATCCCTGTTCGCAAATCGACCTGGTGGGCGGGCGTGAAGTCCGGCCGCTTCCCCAAGCCGATCAAGCTGGGGCCGCGCGTCACCGCCTGGCGCGTCGAGGACATCCGCGCGCTGATCGACCAGGCCGGGCAGTAAGGGGGCGACATGGCGACCCCCGCAAAAGACAAGGGCCGCAGCGGTGGCGACCGCGCGACCCCGAAGGCACTTCCGAACTTTCGGCGTCGTATCGCGCAGCGCACGCGAGCGGCAATCGAGCGCGCGGCCGTTTGGGGCTTCGTCCCTGTCACCCTGGCGCGGCGGCTCGTCCGTCGGATCGGGGGCGGCGATGCATAGCGAAGCGCAGCGCATCCGCGAAGGCCGCGCGACGGAGAGCCACGCGATGACCGAGATCATCTTCTCCGCTGGCCGCAACAAGGAACACGCCCACGGACTCAACGTGGTGCGGCTGCCGTTTCCGGAGTTCGCGCGGCACGTCCTGACCAGCGCGGCGACCCTGACCGCGAAGGACGGTCCGTTCGTCTGTGGCCCGCTGCGCGATGGCCGGCGCAACGCCGAGGCGGTCCTGCCGGTCGCCTTCGCTGCACTCGACCTGGATCGGGTCCGCGACGAGATCGACATGGGCCGGATTGTCGAGGCTTCGGAGGCATGGCAAGGCTTCGGCTACACCACGGCGTCACACAAGCCCGAGGCCGGCATCTACAAGATGCGGCTGTTCTTCGCGCTCGACCGTGAGGTGAGCCGCGACGAGTACCGGCGCCTGTGCCGTGGCATCGCTGCGCGATTGCAGGCGCTGGCCGATGCGCCGGTCGAGATCGACGATGCCTGTTCGAAGCCCGAGCAGCCGCTCTACACGGCCCGCGCAGGCGCGATGACCTGGCAGTTCGACGGCGAGCTGATGCCGGTGGACGCGGTTCTATCCGAGGTGCATGACGGCGAGCCGGTGAGGCAACAGCAGCCGACTGGCAGCGCGGCCGATTGGCTGACGCAACTCCTTGCCGGCGATGACGTACACGGCAACGCAGCGCGGGTAGTCGGGCGCATGGTCGCGTCCGGGATGGATGACGCGACGATCCGCGCGACGATGACGGTGCTGTCCGAACGCGTCGGTGAGATGCGCGGCACGGCACGGGCGCAGGCGCTACTCGGATCGGAGCTGACGCGGCTGATCCAGGGGGCGCGCCGCAAGGGCTACGGGACCGCGCAGGAACCTCAGTTCGACGGCGAGGTGGATCTTCTCCGCGCCGACCAGGTGAAGGTGGAGCCTATCGCTTGGCAGTGGGACGGCTACCTTGCGGGCGGGAAGCTGCATATCGCTGCGGGCGCACCTGGGGGCGGCAAGACGACGATTGCCCTGGCGCTGGCAGCGGTCAAGACGACCGGCGGCCGGTGGCCCGATGGCACGCGCGCCAGTGTCGGCAACGTGCTGCTGTGGTCTGGTGAGGATGATCCGGGAGACACGCTCGTTCCGCGCCTGATGGCGATGGGCGCCGACCTCTCGCGTATCGCGTTCGTGGACGGTGCCAGCGAGATCGTGAACGGCATCAAGCGTCGGGTGGCCTTCGATCCAGCGCGGCACCTGGACGCACTGGCGAGCAGCATCGCCGACGCGCCGCCTGCACTGCTGATCGTTGATCCCATCGTGTCGGCGGTGGCCGGCGACAGTCACAAGAACGCCGAGGTGCGGCGCGGACTACAGCCGCTGGTGGATATGGCACGCCTGCACGGGATCGCCGTCCTGGGCATCACCCACTTCTCGAAGGGCACTCAGGGCCGCGACCCCACCGAACGCGTCACCGGCTCGCTGGCGTTTGGTGCGCTGGCCCGCATCGTGTTCGTCGCCAGCAAGACCCGCGAGGGTGGCCGCGTGTTCATGAAGTCGAAGGCCAACATCACCACCGACGAAGGCGGCTTCGAGTACGACGTCGAGCAGGTGGAGGTTCCGGGGCTGCCTGGCGTGTTCGCCAGCCGGATCGTTTGGGGCGCGATGGTCCAGGGTAACGCCCGCGAGGTGCTGGCCGACGCGGAGGCCGAGCCGACGCAGGGCGAGGCGCCGGAGCCGACCGCAACGCATGAGGCGACGGAGGCATTGCGCGAGGTACTGACTCCCGGCGAGACGGTCGGGCGCGATGTCATCACCACCATGAAGGCCGCCGGGTTCACCGAAAAAGTTGTTCGGCTGGCCCGCGAGCAACTCGGCGTGACGATCCGCCGCGACGGATTCGGCAAGGACATGAAGTCACTGTGGGCGCTGCCTGACGCCCATTCGTGCCCTGACAGCCCATTCATGCCCTCGTTTTCAAACTCGGAAACCGGGGCACGAATGGAAGGCGAGGGCACGAATGGAGCCGACTGCACCAGCGCGGAGGTGTTCTAGTGAACGCTCACCAGGTTCTTGACCGGCTTCGCACTGCCGGCGTCACCGTGATTGCAGAGGCCGGGGCGCTGGTGGCGTCGCCATCGTGGGCACTGACCGACGAGTTGCGCGCGCTGATCCGACAGCACAAGACCGCCATCCTCGACTTGATCGCGCTGCCGCAGGGGGTGGAGCGGCGCCTAGTTCAGATGGTCGCTGCCGGCGCAATCGACGTTGATGACGCGCAGCTCGTGCGGGCCAGGTACTACGCGTTCCCGGCCGACTGGGATTTCCTCCTAGACCTCTGTACGCAGGCGCGGCGGGAGGCGAAGGCATGACCCTGCCCGCCTGCGGTGCGCCAGGGGGAGGGGGGTCGAAGTCTCGTGTGCCCTGTCGAGTCGAAACCGCGTTCCAACCCACGCAGAGAATTTTTCGTCCCACGGAAGGAAATCAAAATGACCAAGCGCAAGACGCCGCCGCAGGCTGAGCCGACCGCATCGCGCACCCTGCACCATGTCGCCAAGCCTGGAGAAACCCGCCAGCAACTGATTGCGAAGGTCGCGGCAGCGGGGATGCTCGAAAACGCCGCGACGGTGCAGGCATTCGGCAAGGGCACGATGGGCGAAATCGGCATCACCGAGGCAGTCCACGCCCTGCGCGAGCGCGCCGATGCGGTGAGCAAGGGTGACCTGAGCGGGGCCGAAGCAATGCTGGTGGCGCAAGCGTCGAGCTTGAATGCGATCTTCGCCGAGATGGCCCGCCGGGCAGCGGCGAACATGGGCGAATACCTGAGCGCGACCGAGACCTATCTTCGGCTCGCGCTGAAGGCGCAGGCGCAGTGCCGGGCGACACTGGAAACGCTGGCGACGATCCAGGCCGGGCCGGTAGTCATCGCGCGGCAAGCGAACATCGCCCACGGGCCGCAGCAAGTGAACAATGGGGTTTCGAGCACAGTGCGCGCGGACGCGCGCGCGGGAAACTCCGAGCCACTGAAAAACGAACTAATGGAAGTGACCGATGGAGAGGATTAAGACACCGAGAATTATTGCGCCCTAGCCCGTAAAGACAATCCCAATCCGAATAAAGCAAGCCCAAACAGAGCGACAGTACTTGGCTCTGGAATTCTTACTTGAATGCGTCCGCCAACCCCGTATCCGTACGCGGCAGGGTAATTCATTCCACAGTGCCACGCACCCGGGCACTCAGAAGAATCAACAACAAGATCGAGCGGGCCAATCGCGAAGACTATCGCCCCAAAACGATCACCGTAGATATCAACAGGAAGGCTGTCGCTAAGATCCATCACGCCACCGTATAGCCCATTTACCTTTTTACTGTTCCCTGCGAAATCAAACCCCCATATATCCGAGTACGTCCCATCGAACTGCAAGAGTTCTTCTTCATTACACCCATTCTCGCCTACACGATCGTAAGCAAAATAGCAGCCACTTCGAATTCCTCCGAACACGTTCGGATTCCACGTATTCGTCTCTTCCTCGTATCCACTTCCAAGCTCTTGAGGGCTGTTCTGATCCCAGACAGCATCGCCCAAACGAATGTAAACGTCTTTGACCTTACCGGGTGCCCCAGCACGCGTTTCCTGTCGCTCAAAGACCGCGTCATCGACAAGCATGCTTCCGTAGTATTTGTCCCCCACTCGAGCAACACCAGGCAGATCCGTAACCGCCTGAGGAAGCCCCTCGTAATCAACCGCATCAATGTGGAAGATAATCTGCGCTCTCACATATGCGGCGTGCGCTGGGGTGCTTGACAGAAGTAGAACGACGGCACCGAAGGTCGCATATCCCAGGGCGACACGAGCGCGACGAAGCAGAAACGCAACCATAATTTATGCCCTTAGAATCCTTGACACCATGGAGAGACAACCGCGATTCCTTCAGATGAAAAGCGACCTTTCATTCGTTGAAGTCCAAAGCATGATCTATGCCATGCCTACAGATCAGGTAGTTACGCCGACGACAGGCGGAATGTGTAAATTGCCCCGACAGTTTTGTGCGGCACCTTCGGGGTAGAAGCATGGTGAACGGCTGGACACCAGAACGGCGGGCACGGCAGGCGGCAGCGATCCGACGACGGAAGCCGTGGGAGCAATCCACCGGTCCCCGCAGCGAGGCCGGCAAGGTTCGATCCAGCCGCAACGCGGACAAGGGCGGGCAGTGGCGCAAGCTGCGCGAACTATCGCGCGCGGTGAACGCCCTACTTCGGCGGGAGCGCGAGCGGCTCGCCGAGGTTCGGACCATCGCGAACACCGACAAGCCGCCACGATGACGGGCGCAGCCGCCGCGAATGTTCGGCGAATGTTCGAGCTGGGGCGTAGGTTCTTCCCGAACATTCCGGGGAGGGCAATTGGCACCCTGGCTGCGCGGCAATGGCAGCTCTGCGGGTTTCTTGACGCCGAGGTTGACAGGACGTTGCTTCAACGCGACGGCGTGACGCGGGGCAGCCGGCCAGCGGGAGGGGTAACTTTCGGGGTAACCCGGCGAATCAAGGAAGCGAAGAACAAGCATTGGCGCGGCTTGCGGAGGACTGTTTGGTAGACCTCCGCCCACCATACACAAGGGCTCGGATGATCTCCGGGCCCTTTTTTTCGCCTGCGATCTCCGCGCCACGTGGGGTTCCGGCCGTCTGTGCTGCGGGTGCGGGCTCGACAGGATCCTCGACTTACGCACGGCGGTTCACCGTCAACCACGGCGACCGATCGAGGATCGAACAGTCCCAGCAGCGGGCACGTACTGGCGTAATGGAAACATTTACGTCACCATTTGGCCCGTGACCTACCAGATCAGGGAACTGCTGCTGGCCAATGGCGACAGCCCTTTCGGTGAGTGGTTCGGCTCGCTGGAAGCTGTGGCCGCTGCCAAGGTGCGAGTGGCCGTGAGCCGCATGGAGCAGGGCAACCTGTCCAACGTCGAGTGGTTCCGTGGCATCGGCGCCCAGAAAGGAGCGAAGTGACATGGCACTGACCCGTAACTTCAAAGAGACCGTGGCCGCGCGCGTGCAGAGCGATCCGGCCTTCGCGCAAGCCCTGCTGGACGAAGCCATCACCCTGTTCGTCAACGGCGAGCCGGAGTCCGCCAAGCTGATCCTGCGCGATCTCGTCAACGCCACCGTGGGCTTCGAGGCGCTGGCCGACGAGATCCACAAGCCGGCCAAGAGCCTGCACCGGATGTTGTCGAAGTCGGGCAACCCGACGATGACCAACGCGTCCGCGATCTTCGCCGCCATCAAGCGCGCGCTGAAGGTCGAGGTACGCGCCCAGGTCGTGATGGCCTGAGCCGAGTTCAGGGCATCACTCGTCGAACCGCGCGAGGATCTGCCGCTGCGCCGCCCAGTCGGTCGGCAGCGGATTCCTCTGGAACCACAGCAGGCTCATGCAGCGGGGCTGCTTACCCGCCAGGATCGCTTGGATGATCGCCGGCTCAAGCAGCGTGAGCCGCAGCAGCTCGCTCACCGTGGAGTGGTGCAGACCTTTGCGCCGGGCGACCTCGCTGCCCCGGTCCACCACGCCCTCCTCGAGAAGGTGCTGGCAGTAGAACGCCCGCGTCAACGCCACCAGCAGGGGCTGGTCGAGCTGCGTGCTGACCTCGCCAGCAGCCTCGACCTGGCCATCGGGCCGCACCATGACCTTGCTGGCGCCGCGCCTGCGGAACTTCAACGGGATGAACGGGGACAGCCTGTTCCACCCGCCCCAGGTCGCCGACGTGGCTCCAGTGGACGGCATCGCGCATTCGGGTCTCCGGGTTGCTCGCGATGCGCTGATTCACGCGCTGTTTCGCCGCGAAGCCAGGCTCGGGAGCGCAGCCTTCCACGGATAGACTCTCATCCGGTTCAATCCACTTGAGGCGCTTCCAGTTGGCAAGCGCGGACGCCATGACCACTGAATCGTGGGTTTCCAGCGAGCACCGCGGGCTGCCTGCGCACCGCGTCGGCCGACCGTGGAAGTTCGGGCTGTCATAAGTGGACGACTGGGTGCGCGCCGGGGCGCGGACGAAGAGAACTACGAACGTTCAGGAAGACCGACATGACAGTCAACTGCGAGACGGCGGTGCGTCGGCTGGTGACGCGGCGCCAGCGTGCCACCCGCCTCCTCGACGCCGCCAAGCGCTCGGTCGAGATCGCCATCGAGGACTCGGATGCCTTGGCACTTGCGCATCTGGCCGCCGCCAACCCGTCCGACGCGGCCGCGTAAGCCTGGGCCATGGACCACGCCACCCTCAGCGCCTTGCGCGACCGTCACCCCGCCTGGCGGCTGCTGGCCTCTCCGCACGCACCGCTGGTGGCGAGTTTCCTGCACCGGGTGTTCGTGGCGCCGAACGTGCGCGTGATGAGCGAGGCCGATCTTGCGGAGGCGCTGGAGGACGAGCTGTATGCCCTGCGCGAGCAGTTGGGACCGGAGGCGTACCCCAAGGGCGCGCAGGACTACCTGAACGACTGGGCGGCGCCCGACAAGGGCTGGCTGCGCAAGTTCTACAAGCCGGGCACGGACGAGGCGCAGTTCGACCTGACACCCGCCACCGAGAAGGCCATTGCCTGGCTGCTGACGCTGACCGAGCGCCCATTCGTCGGCACCGAATCGCGCCTGCTCACGCTGTTCGCGCTGCTGGAGCAGATCAGCGCCGGCACCGAGGCCGATCCGATCAAGCGCGTAGCCGATCTGCGCAAGAAGCGCGACGAACTGGACGCCGAGATCGCCCGCGTCCTGGCGGGTGACGTGCCCCTGCTGGACGACACGGCGGTCAAGGACCGCTTCCAGCAGTTCCAGCAACTGGCTCGCGAGCTGCTGGCCGACTTCCGCGAGGTGGAACACAACTTCCGCCTGCTCGACCGCAAGGTGCGCGAAAAGATTGCGCTGTGGGAAGGCGCCAAGGGTGCGCTGCTCGACGAGATCATGGGCGAGCGCGACGCCATTGGCGACTCCGACCAGGGCCGCAGCTTCCGCGCCTTCTGGGACTTCCTCATGTCCACCCGGCGTCAGGAGGAGCTCTCCGAGCGGCTGGATCAGGTGCTGGCGCTGCCCGCCGTGGCGGCGCTGAAGCCCGAGCCGCGTACCCGCCGCGTGCACCACGACTGGCTGGAGGCGGGCGAACACACGCAGCGCACGGTGGCCCAGCTGTCGCAGCAATTGCGCCGCTTCCTGGACGACAGGGCCTTTCTGGAGAACCGCCGCATCCTGGACTTGCTGCACGGCATCGAGATCAAGGCGCTGGCTCTGCGCGGGGCGACGCTCTCCGGCATGGTCATGCACATCGACGCCATGGGCGCGGACGTTGAACTGCCGCTGGAGCGGCCCTTGTTCACGCCGAGCGTGACACCGCGCCTGGCCGATCTGGCGCTCGTGGCTGGCGAGGACGACATCGACACCGCGCGCTTGTTCGACCAGATCGTGGTGGACAAGGCGCGCCTGCGGTCGGCCGTCCAACGCGCACTGCGCCGCCAGCCACAGATTACGCTGCGCGAGCTGCTGGATGCCGAGCCCCTGCACCAGGGCCTTGCCGAACTGGTGGCCTATCTGGAGTTGGCCCACGCCGGGGACGGCAGCGACGCGCTGGACGCTTTGGGCGGCCTGCGCGCCTTGGTCGACGAGGCCGTGGAAGAGCCGATCCGTTGGCAGGGCAGCAACGCCGACGGCGAAGCCGTGACGCGCGAGGCGCGCTTGCCGCGCGTGATCTTCACACGTTGACGGCGATAACGGGCGTCAAGCGGCCAGGGGGAGAAGAACATGAACGACGCACTGCACGAGGACGATTCGGTGGAGACGCCGTCCAGCGTGCTACCGGCGGTGCCCGAGTTGTCGCAGCTGATGGTGCACCTGCTCAAGGGCGTGCTCTACCGCGACGACGACGAGCGGCTGTGGGCCAGCCTGCTGCGCCTGCAGGCGCGGGTGAGGGAGCAGGCCGCCGTGCTGCTGCTCGACCTGGTGTTGGACGAGGCCGAAGGCCACGCCTTTCTGAAGAGCCGCCCGGACCCGGACCAGGCCGAGGGCGCGCCGCGCCTGCCACGGCTCGTCGCACGCCGGCCGCTTTCCTACCCGGTCAGCCTGATGCTGGCGCTGCTGCGCAAGCGCATGGCCGAGTTCGACGCCGGCGGTGGCGACACCCGGCTGGTGCTCTCGCGTGACGACGTTGCCGAGCTGATGCGCGTGTTCCTGCCTGATGGAACGAACGAGGCCCGGCTGATCGACCAGGTGGACGCGACGATCACCAAGGTGGTCGATCTGGGGTTTCTGCGCCGGCTCAAACCTGCTGGCGGCAGTGCGCAGGACCGAGGGCACTATGAGGTGCGGCGCATCCTGAAGGCATTCGTCGACGCACAGTGGCTGGCGGAGTTTGATGCGCGGCTGGAGGTCTACCGCACGGCGCTGTCCGCAGCGCCTGCCGAAGCGACTGACAAGGCGGCGGCCAGCAAAGGAGTGGCCGATGCTTGAAGCGCCGATGAACGCCACGACGTTGGGGCTGGACTTCGTGGCCGACGACACCCGGGTGGGCTTTCGGCTGCAGCGGCTGGAAGTTCTGAACTGGGGCACCTTCGACAAGCGTGTCTGGCGCTACGAGCTCGACGGGCGCAATGGCCTGCTCACGGGCGACATCGGTTCGGGCAAGTCCACGCTGGTCGATGCCATCACGACCTTGCTCGTGCCGGCGCATCGCGTGGCCTACAACAAGGCGGCTGGGGCGGACTCCCGCGAGCGCTCCTTGCGCTCCTATGTGCTGGGCCACTACAAGAGCGAGCGCAATGAGGTCACGGGCAGCGCCAGGCCCGTGGCGCTGCGCGATGCGTCGAGCTACTCGGTCATCCTCGGCGTCTTCCGCAACGAGGGCTACGACCAGGCCGTGACGCTGGCCCAGGTCTTCTGGCTGAAGGACCCCCATGGCCAGCCTGCTCGCCTGTTCGTGGCCACCGAGCGAGCCCTCACCATTACCGACGACTTCAGCGGCTTCGGCAGCGACATCACCGCCCTGCGCAAGAAGCTGCGCGGCACCGGCTGCGAGCTGTTCGACAGCTTCCCTCCGTATGGGGCCTGGTTCCGCCGGCGCTTCGGCATCGAGCATGAACAGGCCCTGGAACTGTTCCACCAGACCGTCTCGATGAAGTCGGTGGGCAATCTCACTGACTTTGTGCGCAGCCACATGCTGGAGCCCTTCGATGTGGGCAGCCGCATCGAGGCGTTGATCCGCCACTTCGACGACTTGGACCGGGCGCATCAGGCGGTGCTCAAGGCCAAGCGGCAGGTGGACTTGCTGACGCCCCTGGTCGACGACGGCGCGCGCCACCAGGCGCTGGTGGCCGAGATCCAGGGCTGGCGGGATGCGCGCGACCAGCTTCGACCCTATTTCGCCCGGCTCAAGGGCGAACTGCTGGACCGCCGACTCGGCTTGCTGGCGGACGATGCGGCCCGGCTCGATGCACAGATCGAGCGCCTGGACGCGGAGCGTGAAGCCGAGCGCCGTGAAGTCGGACGCCTGGAGCGTGCCCTGCGAGACAACGGCGGCGACCGCCTGGAGGAGCTGGCGGCAGAGATTCGTCGTCTGGAGGGGGAGAAGGTTCAACGCCAGAAGAAGTCTGAGCGCTTCGGAGAGCTGCTGGCCCGCATCGATGAGACGGCGCCAGGGGATGAAGCAGGTTTTCTCGCTCAGCAGCAGAGCATCACCCAGCGTGCCGAAGGCTTGCGCGAGCGCGTTGCCGACCTGGACAACAGGGAGCGCGAAGAGGACTTCACTTTTCGCAAGGGCCGAGAAGAGCACGCCGCCCTGTCCGACGAGATCGACAGTCTCCAGCGGCGCAAGAGCAACATCGACACTGCCCAGATTCGCATCCGCGATGCGCTGTGTTCGGCCCTGGCGATTGGTGAGGACGAACTGCCTTTCGCGGGCGAGCTCATCCAGGTGCGTGACGACGAGCGCGATTGGGAAGGCGCCGCCGAGCGGCTGCTGCGTGGCTTCGGCCTCGCGCTGCTGGTTCCAGACGCGCACTACAAGGCCGTGGCGGACTGGGTGGACCGCCAGCATCTGGGCGCCCGGTTGGTGTACTTCCATGTGCGGCAGAGGAAGGCAGCGCAAGGCGCCGCTCTGCATCCGCAGTCGCTGGTGCGCAAGCTTGTCATCAAGCCGGATTCGCCACACTACGAGTGGCTGGAACAGGAGCTTCGCCAGCGCTTCGACGTCGCCTGCTGCGAAACCGGGGAGCAGTTCCGCCGCGAGGCGCGCGCCATTACGCGCTCCGGTCAGATCAAGGACCCGAGCGGGCGCCACGAGAAGGACGATCGCAGCCGCATCGACGACCGCGGCCGCTACGTGCTCGGCTGGAGCAATGCCGACAAGCTGCGGGCCCTGCGGGACCAGCGGGAGCGTCTGGAGGCGAAGCTGGCCCTGCTTGGACAGCGCATCGGCGAGATCCAGCAGGCGCGCAATGAACTGCGGGGCCGGCTCGATGCACTGAGCAAGCTGGAAGAGTTCACGCGCTTTGCGGACATCGACTGGATGAGCCTGGCCCGCCAGATTGCTGCACTCACCGAGGAGCGCGCGCGGCTGGAAGCCGCATCCGACACCCTGCAGGAGTTGGGGCGCCAGCTCAAGGCCGCGCAGGTTCGGTTTGGCGAGCTGGAGGTCAAGCGGTCCGACGCGTTGGGCAAGCGGGGCGAGGTCAAGAGCAAACGAGAGACGGCGCAGGCGATGCGGGATCAGGCCGGCAGCGTGTGGAACGACTTGCCGCTGACCGACGCACAGATCGAGCGCCTGGATGACTGGCGCTCGCAGGCGCTGGGCGACCATCAGCTGTCGGTCGAGTCCTGCGACAACCGCGAGCAGGACGTGCGCAAGTGGCTGCAGGAGCGCATCGACGCGGAGGACAAGCGCCTGGCCCGTCTCACCGAGCGCATCGTCAATGCCATGCGCGGCTTCAAGGAGGAGTTCAAGGCCGATACCGTCGAGATGGACGTGAGCCTGGCGGCGCTGCCGGAGTACGAGCGGATGCTCACCGGCTTGAAGGGCGACGACCTGCCGCGATTCGAGGCGCGCTTCAAGGAACTGCTGAACGTCAACACGATCAACGAGATCGCCAACTTCAACGCCCAGCTCGCCCGCGAGCGGGAGACGATCAAGGAGCGCGTCGACTTCATCAACCAGTCGCTTCAGGTCATCGACTACAACCCTGGCCGCTACATCAAGCTGGTGGCGCTGCCCAGCCCGGATGCGGAGATTCGCGACTTCCAGCAGGATCTGCGGGCGTGCACCGAGGGCGCGATGACGGGCTCGGCCGACGAACAGTATTCGGAAGCCAAGTTCCTGCAGGTCAAGGCCATCATCGACCGCTTCCGGGGCCGTGAAGGACTGTCGGACGCCGACCGGCGCTGGACCGCCAAGGTCACCGACGTGCGCAACTGGTTCCTCTTCTCGGCCAGCGAGCGCTGGCGCGCCGACGGTGCCGAGCATGAGCACTACTCGGACTCGGGCGGCAAGTCGGGCGGTCAGAAGGAGAAGCTGGCGTACACCGTGCTGGCTGCGAGCCTGGCCTACCAGTTCGGGCTGGAGTGGGGCGCTGTGCGTTCGCGGTCATTCCGCTTCGTCGTCATCGACGAGGCCTTCGGGCGTGGGTCGGACGAGTCGGCGCAGTACGGGTTGCGCCTGTTCCAGCAGCTCAACCTGCAGCTGTTGATCGTCACGCCGCTGCAGAAGATCCACATCATCGAGCCCTTCGTGGCCAGCGTCGGCTTCGTGCACAACGAGGGCGGGCGCGACTCGCGGCTGCGCTGCCTGTCAATCGAGGAGTACCGGGCTCAGAAGGCGGAAGGCATGGCCGAAGCTGGGGCAGCCGGAGACGGCGCAGCACCATGACCTGGACTACGCCGGCAGATCTACGCGCCCAGGTCCAACGCTTGTGGGATCGCGGCGATTTGCTGCGCGCGGCGGTAACGGACGCCGTTTCGTGGCCCCTGCGCCTGAATCTGAAGGCACCCAGCGCTGCGGACCTGTCAGATCGCTTCGAGGCCGTGCGTGGCTGGGTGCGCGCCGTCGCCGACACCCCGCAGGTTCGGATCGATTGGCGGGAGTGGAACCACCGCGTCCAAGGGATGCAACGGCTTCCTGTGGCCGTCTGGATCGACTCCGTTCACGAGGCCTTGGCCTTCATCGGCAAGGCACGCCAGGCCCAGCGTTTCGAGGTGCTGTGGCAGCAGACAGCGTCCGCGCAGCCGGCACTGCTGGCGTGGATGTCCAGGCGTCCACTCCAGGCCCTGGACTTGGCCGACCGCTTGGAACGCCTCCTGGCCGTCGTCGCGTGGCTGCAGGCCCACCCGCGCCCAGGCGTGTACCTGCGCCAGGTGGACGCGCCGGGGGTGGACAGCAAGTTCATCGAGGCCCACCGAGGCGTGCTCACGGAGATGCTGGACGCGGCCTTGCCGCCCGAGGCCGTCGACACCCGCGCGAGCGGGACGGCGCAGTTCGCCCGCCGGTTCGGCTTCCTGGACAAGCCGGTGCGGATTCGGTTTCGCCTGCTCGACCGCGCGCTACCAAGCTTGCCTGGCTGCGAACGGCTGCCTGACATTACGCTGGACGCGGCGAACTTTGCGGCGCTGGCGCTGCCCGTGGAGCGAGTCTTCATCACCGAGAACGAGACCAACTTCCTCGCCTTCCCGGAGGTGGCGCGAGCCATCGTCGTCTTTGGCGCTGGTTACGGTTGGGAGGCGCTGGCGCGCGCCGCGTGGCTGCATCGATGCCGACTGCACTACTGGGGCGACATCGACACCCACGGCTTCGCCATCCTCGATCAGCTGCGTGGTTACTTTCCGCACGCGGCGTCTTTCCTCATGGACCGGGATACTCTGCTTGCCCATCGCTCGCACTGGGGCGAGGAGCCCGAGCCGGCGCGCCACGACTTGCCGCGTCTCACGACCGAGGAGACGGCCGTCTATGACGACCTCAGATTCGATCGGCTCCAGCCCAGGCTACGGCTGGAGCAGGAGCGCGTGGCGTTTGGATGGGTGAACGAGCGGCTGCGCGGGCTTGCTGAGCGTTGCACGCCATAGAGGTCGTGCCCATACGGTTCGGTGCCAGTGGAGCTACCCGGCGACGGTGTGTGGGTACAAGCAGACGCTGTGCCGTATGAAAGCCTGCTTTGATGTGCTGATGCAGATTCAGGCGGGCTTGAATTGGAGCGAGCGGTCTGGCCCCCATCATTCAGGGCGGCATGGCGACAGGTATTGATGTTGCATATACTTTCTTCATACCGTTCTTCCCGGAGCCGACATGTCCAAAGAAGCCGTGTTCACCATGAAGCTGGAGCCTGAGCTACGCGACGCGTTCATGGCCGAGGCCGAGGCCAGCCACCGCCCGGCGTCGCAGGTCGTGCGGGAGCTGATGCGCGAGTTTGTCGAGCGTCAACGGCAGGCACGCGAGTGCGACGCGTTCCTGCGCGGCAAGGTCGACACAGCGCGCGCGCAGATCGCCTCCGGCCAGGTCGCAAGCAGCGCTGACGTCGAGGCGCGCTTTGCTGCCCGTCGCGCCGCGCTGCGCGCCAAGGCGGGCGGCGCTGACGCATGAGGGTCCTGTGGACCCTCGCCGCCGAGCAGGACCGCGCCGACATCGTCGACTTCATCGCCCTGGACAACCCACGCGCTGCCATCCGAATGGATGAGGTTTTCGAGGCAGCCGTCGGCCGACTGGCCGAGCACCCCCTGATGGGACGGACCGGGGAGATCGCGGGCACCCGCGAGCTGATCCCGCACGAGAGCTACCGGCTGGTTTACGAGGTGCAGGCCGACACCGTGTGGATCTTGGCGCTGGTGCACGCCGCACGCCTGTGGCCGCCCGCCCGGTCGTGATCGGGGACGGCAGTCGAAGGCGCTCTACCCGCCAGCCCGCAGATGCCCGCGGCATTGCTCGTAAGCTCAACGGGCGGTTTTTTCACCAGGCAACCGTCCGCCACCATACACAAGGGCTCGGATGATCTCCGGGCCCTTTTTTTCGCCTGCGATCTCCGCGCCACGCGGGGTTCCGGCCTCTTGTGCTGCGGGTGGCCAGCTGCCGAAACGACCGGAATCGGCCACTTTCTCGGCCACAGCCATCTCTGTTCTCCGTTTGGCCTGCGGGTAGGCGCAGATGGCGGTCTATACGAATCAATAACTTACGCGCGGCGGTTCGCTGTCAACCTTGCCCGCCGGTCAGGCCTCCAACAAGTCACCTGCTCCGGCTTGCTCGCACAATGGGAACTTATACGTTACCATTGGCTCCATGAGCTACCAGATCAAAGAACTTCTGCTGGACGATGGCGACAGCCCCTTCGCGGAGTGGTTCGGGTCGCTGGAGGCCGTTGCTGCCGCAAAGGTGCGCGTGGCCGTGAGCCGGATGGAGCAGGGCAACCTGTCCAACGTCGAGTGGTTCCGTGGGATCGGCGAGTACAAGATCGACTGGGGTCCGGGGCTGCGCATCTATCTGGCCAAGGACGGTCTGAAGATCATCATCCTGATCGGTGGCGGCACCAAGAAGCGTCAGCAGCAGGACATCGACCAAGCGGTGGCTCTGTGGGAAGAATACAAGCGCCGCAAGGCATCAACCCAGAAAGGAAAGTGAACATGGCACTGACCCGTGATTTCAAAGAAACCGTGGCCGCGCGTGTGCAGAACGATCCCGCCTTTGCGCAGGCGCTTCTGGACGAGGCCATCACCCTGTTCGTCAGTGGCGAGCCGGAATCAGCCAAGCTGATCCTGCGTGACCTCGTCAACGCCACGGTCGGCTTCGAGGCGCTGGCCGAGGAAATTCACAAGCCCGCCAAGAGCCTGCACCGGATGTTGTCGCAATCTGGCAACCCGACCATGAGCAATATCTCGGCAGTCTTTGCCGCCATCAAGCGTGCGCTCAAGGTCGAGGTGCACACCCAGATCGTGGCGGCCTGATTTCAGGCATCAAACCTGGTCACCACTTCCCGCTGCGCCACCCAGTCGGTCGGAAGCGGATTCCTCTGGAACCACAGCAGGCTCATACACCGGGGCTGCTGCCCGGCCAGGATGCTCTGGATGATGGCGGGCTCCAGCAGCGTCAGGCGCAACAGTTCGTTGACCGTGGAATGGTGCAGAGCTTCGCGCTGGGCGATCTCACTGCCACTGCCCACCACCCCATCGTCGAGCAGTTGCTGCCAGTAGAATGCCCGCGTCAGCGCCACCAGCAAGGGCTGGTCAATCTGGCTTGCGACCTTGCCCGGCGACTCGACTTGGCCATCCGGTCGCACCACCACCTTGCTGCCGCCTCGCTTCCTGATCTTCAGCGGGATGAAGGTGGACAGCTTCACCTGCCCGCCATCCCGGCGTTCGCGGGCGATCGCTGCGCCCAGTGGCTGCACTTTGGGTTTCATACGGTTTCCTCCATCTCCTGCAGTTCCGCGCCGATGGTGCCGGGCATCAGTTCCCCGGCCAGTTCCTGCCAGCCCTGATCGCGCCAGATGATTTCCAGCCCGCTGTCGGCAATCACCACGCGCTCGATCAGCAACTGCGCCAGTCGACACTGTTCGGCGGGGAACAACTGTTGCCACAGGCCAGCCAGATTCCGCATCGGCAAGACCACTTCGGGCTCTGACATGTCTGGGCGGATTGTCCGAATCCGATCCCACACAGACTGGACGATGTGCGGCGCTGACAGCGCCGCCACGATCTGCTGGGTCACCAATTCCTCAATAGGCGCTGCCGGTTGTGGCCCGTGCTGGCTGGCCCACGCGCCAAAGCGCCGGTGTCTGATCGGGGTGTAGTAGCGGTAGGTCTTGCCCTTCTTGACGGTGTAGCTGGGCACCAGCCGTTCGCCATCGGGCGTGAACAGCACAGGCCGCGCAACAACACCGGCTCACGCTGGCGGTCGTTGGTCTCGCGCCGCCGCTCAATGCCATCGGTGGCGATCAGTGCGTGCACCGCGTCCCACTGCGCGTGCGTCACGATGGCCTGATGCTGGCCGGGGAAACTTTGCCCTTTGTGCACGATCTCGCCCAGGTACATCCGGTTGTGCAGCATCTTGTAGATGGTCTGCTTGGTAAAGGGCTTGCCGCCCTTGGTGACCACGCCTTCCGCGCACCATGCCGCTGCACCCAGAACGCCCGCCACCACGCACGCCTGGTAAACCGCGTCGTGCGCGACCAGTCCTGCCAGGGGGTTTGACCCCGAGAACGGTAGCAGAGGCTGGATGTCGTGATGGATCAGACCGTCGAGCGCGACGTGGCTCAGGGTGCCGAAGAACGCGCCAAGGACAACGGCTTTCTTCGGCGGGGTTTCTTGCTGCACCCACCGGGCCAACCCGTAGTGGGTGACCTCCTTATTCCACCTCTTCAGAAGCAGGCAGCAGGCCCACGGCGAAACCAGCATGACGATGCAGGCAATGACCAACGAGCCAAGCACGGTGTGCGAAGGGCCGTGCAGCACGGCGGCGCCGGTCAGCATGCCGATGCCCGGCTCGACGTCCATCGCGATTTGGGCAATGCCGAAGGTGATCACGCTGAAGTTGCGGTCCATTCCCGGCTTGACGACGAGCCCGGCGCCCATGTGGAACGGTGTAAACGGCAATGTCACGCTCCCTTCTCTCGATCGACGCGCAGGTGGCATTCGGATCATCCACATCGTCGACAACGGCCATCCGGCCTTGCTGCGGATGTGGGACAAGCGCCAGCGTGGCTACCGGGCGATAGGGTATCGGGTCGAGGCCGGGGCCGCGCCGACATCGTCGATTACATCGCCCAGGACAACCCGCTCGCAGCCATCCGGATGGATGAGCTCTTCGGGGCAGCGGTCGGCCGACTTGCCGAGCACCCCTTGCTGGGGCGGCCCGGACAGATCCAGGGCACCCGCGAATTGATCCCGCACGAGAGCTACCGGCTGGTCCACGAGGTGCAGGCCGGGGCGTGATCGCGGTGCCCCGGGAACGGGAGGTCCGCGCCGCCGCTGTGAGCCAGGTGGGCGCTCGGCCTCGCAGCAGGGTGTGAAGAGACCGAGAAAAGACTATATTCGGTCCTATCCAATCGCAGGAGCAGGGCCGTGCGCTACTCATCCCAAGTCAAGCCCATCAGCTACCTCAAGGCCAATGCCGCCGAGGTGTTGACCCAACTTGCCGAAACTCGCCAGCCCCTGGTCATCACGCAGAACGGGGAAGCGAAGGCCGTTCTGCAGGACCTTGCGTCCTTCGAGGAAACGCAGGAGACCTTGGCCCTGCTGAAGATCCTGGCGCTCGGGCAGCAGGACGTGGAGGCGGGCCGGGTCAAGCCGGTTGCTGACGTGGTGGCGCGCCTGCGCGCGAAGCGGGCCACGGCCTGATGGCTGGCAGGCCGACGCGTTACGAGGTTCTGCTGACCGAGGGCGCAGAGCGGGATCTGGAGGCGCTCCTCGACTACATCTCCGAGTTCGACAGTGTGGCCAATGCCAATCGCGTTCTCGACCGCTTGATGGATGTCGTGGAGGGGCTCGCCCAGTTCCCCGAGCGCGGCAGCCATCCCAGGGAACTCGTCACACTGGGCATCAAGGATTTTCGCCAGACGGCATTCAAGCCCTACCGGGTGATCTATCGCGTCCTGGGCAGGCAGGTCGTCATCTACCTGATCGTCGATGGCCGCCGGGACATGCAGTCCGTGCTGGCACGTCGGCTCCTGGGGGCTTGATCGTCAGCATCCCGAACCGGCCCGATGTCCTCCCCGGTGTTGGCGCGGGTTCCGGGCATGGCTTCGTCTGTTCTGGCGCCTTGCGGGCACCACTCAGGCGGGCCTTGCGCGCCGGCGCACCGCGCCCATGCCCAGGAAGGCGG
Source organism: Quisquiliibacterium transsilvanicum (assembly GCF_014202215.1). Classification (GTDB taxonomy): domain Bacteria; phylum Pseudomonadota; class Gammaproteobacteria; order Burkholderiales; family Burkholderiaceae_E; genus Quisquiliibacterium; species Quisquiliibacterium transsilvanicum. The sequence goes on from NZ_JACHGB010000004.1 coordinate 397,660, forward strand.
AGCCGACCAGCAGCAGGCTCGTCGGCTCCGGCACGGCGTTGACCCTGAGGGACCAGCCGATCACGTCGAAAGCCTGGACGTCGCGCGCAGTGACCACGTTCATGTGGCCATCCCACACTCCCGTGGGATCCATGATGCCAATGCCGACGCCGAAGCCGCTGGGGTTGGTGTCCTTCCAGTGGCTCGCCTGACGGCCGTCGCCATGGGTTTGCCCCGTGGACCAGGCGTCGCTGACCAGGGCGGTGCAATTGCCGTCGATGGCGAAGTCCTTCGCGGCTCTGCCGATGGTCCAGTCCATGACGGCGCCGGCCGTCCTGCTGGCCTGCGAGCAACGGGTGAAATCGAGCGTGGTCGCATCCGGCGAGAAGTCGGCGTCGCTGAACCAGCCCGCAAGGGGGCCGCCGCTGTTGTAGTCGAGAACATCGACGCCGCTGATGAAGCCCATGGCATGGCCCAGTTCATGGATCGCGATGCCGACGAAGTCCCACAGCCCGGCGCCGATCCCGTCGCTCTGGTCGAAGTCGAAGTCGATCGCGCTGCTGAAGGTGATCTCCGCGTCCTGGCCTGCGGCGTCGCCGGCGACGAGCCCGAGGGCCTTCGCATTTGCCGTCGTCATGATCAAGGTCGAGATGCCCGTCTGCAGGTGCGCCGCGCCACCGGAATCGGTGGTGCCGTTGATGAGCTTGCTGTAGGTCGACCCGCTCGCCAGCCCGGCGACCATGGTCGCGTCGTCCGCGCTGGTCGCGTCCGCAGCGAGCGCCGCTCGCATCGCCGAATACGTTGTGGAGATGGATTGAGAACCGGCGCTGCCGAGGACGTTCGGAGAAAGCTGCCTGAAGTCGGCCGTGACGTTGACCGTGATCGGGTCGATGAAGATGTTCTGCCAGAAGTTCGCAGCCCGCTGGAAGCCCGCGTCCGCGTCCGCGTTGCCGGTGGAACTCATGTTGATCACAAGGGCGTGTGCTGGTGACGCGGCGCCCAAGGCGGCCGCGACCGCGAGACCGCACGCAAGCCGGCACAGGGCCGGTCTTCTGGAGCTTTTCATGATCGAGTTCCTGGCTGGATGACTTCGAAAGGGCGGTCGCCATGCAGTGATCCGAAGACGCGTCACTGCGGGCTGCCCACCAACAGCCCAGGACCGTTTTCACTTCGCAGTCGGGAACTCGGGCGCGCGGGGTGTCCTACGCACGAATCGAGCCTGGACGCATCGACCTCAGGCAACTCGATGTTTGCAAAGGCAATCCTCGAGCAGCGGCATCAGCCGCCGCGACCTGTCCGAGGCGAGGTGTAAAGGCCTCCGACGGAAGTCGATCGGCGGGCCAGCACCCTGCGCCCGGAGCACCCGGAGCACCTGGAGCACCCGGAGCACCCGGAGCACCCGGAGCACCCGGAGCACCCGGAGCACCCGGAGCACCTGGAGCACCTGGAGCACCTGGAGCACCTGGAGCACCTGGAGCACCTGGAGCACCGCTGCGTGGGAAGATGAGAACCCTCGCCCCCGCCTTGCCCCACGATCCCCGGAACGCCGCCATGCGCCTGCTCGCCGATGCCCTCAGGGTCGCCCGCCTCGAGGCGGACCTGTTCCGACGATTCCCGAAGCTGCGCCTGTCGGTGATCGGCATCGCGGTCATCCCGGCGCTGTACGCGTTCATCTACCTGCAGTCGGTGTGGGATCCTGCGGGGCGCACCGCGGAGCTGCCGGCGCTGGTGGTGAACCAGGACCGCGGCGCCGAGGTGAACGGGCAGCGGGTGTCGATCGGCGCCGACCTGCTGAAGTCGCTGCAGGCGCGGCGGACCTTCGGTTTTTCGGAGAGCGCCGACGCAGAGGCCGCCCGGCGCGCGGTCCGCGAGGGCAGGGCACTGTTCGCGCTGATCGTGCCGCCGGACTTCAGCGAGGCCGCGATGGCGGCGTCGGCGCCCGGTTCCGGCCGGCTCGTGATCTACGCTTCGGAAGGGAACAACTACGCGGGCGCGGGTTTCGCCCGGCGCTTCGCGGAGGCGCTCGGCCATCAGGTCAACGAGACCCTCAACGAGCAGCGCTGGGCCGCCGTGCTCGGCGCTTCGGCGTCCTCGCGCGACAGCCTGCAGCGCCTGCGCGAGGGCGTTGCGAAGCTGCACGATGGGGCCGGGCAGCTGGCTGCCGGCACGCACCAGGCGAGCGCGGGCTCTCGCAAGCTGGCCGAGGGTGCGGGGACCCTGGCGGAAGGCGTCGGGGCGCTGTCCACCGGGGTGAAGCAGCTCGGCGCCGGCGCGCGTGAGCTGGAGGCGAAGAAGCCCTCCGCGTCGGACCTGCAGGGGCTGAAGGCGGGGGCGGACGAGCTGGCGCGCGGACAGGCGGAGCTCGCGGCCGGCGTGCCGAAGCTGGCGGAGGGCGCAGGCAGGCTGGCCGCGGGCGCGGGGCAGCTGCGCGAGGAGTCCGCGCGGTTGCCGTTCGGGGCGGACAAGGTTTCCGACGCGGCGGGGCAGCTCGCCGACGGCGCCCGCCAGATGCAGGCCGGCATCGAGACCGCCGCGCAGGCGCAAGTAAAGCTGGCGGGCGGCGCGCAGTCGCTGTCGAAGGGGGTCGGCCAGCTGGCGGACGGTTTCGGTGCGTACGCGGCCGGGGCGTCGACGCTCGCGTCGAAATTCCCGCCGGACGACCGGCTCGATGAGCTCGCGGCGGGCTCCCGGACGCTGTCGTCGTCGGCCGGTCAGCTGAGCGCAGGGATCGGCCAGCTCGAGGGCGGCTCGCGCCAGCTCCTCACCGGCCTGGCCGCGCTGTCCTCCGCGCTGCCGGCCGACCTGCCCGCGCTGCCGGGCACCTCGCGGGGACTGGCCAGTTCGGTGGAGCCGCTGGTCGAGATCGACGCGCCGGTCGCCAACAACGGACTGGGCTTCGCGCCGAACTTCATTCCCGTGGCGCTGTGGCTCGGCGCGGTGATGACCGCCTTCATCTTCCACCTGCGGCAGCTCCCGGTGCAGGCGCAGGACGCCTCGCGCGGCGCGCTGCTGCTGGGCAAGATGACCGTGCTCGGCTCGATCAACCTGGTGCAGGCGCTGTGCGTGTTCCTGATGTGCGCCTTCCTGCTGGAGATGCACGCGGTCCACGCGGGCGGCCTGGCGATCACGATGGTCGTGTCCTCGCTGACCTTCATGCTGATCATCGTGGCGCTGGTGCGCATGTTCGGCGATGCGGGCAAGGGGGTCGCGCTGCTGCTCCTGATCCTGCAGCTGTCCTCGGCCGGAGGCATCGTGCCGATCGAGCTCACCAACGAGTTCTATCGCGGGATCAGCCCGTGGCTGCCCTTCACCTGGTCGGTGAAGGCAGTGCGGGCGAGCGCTTTCGGTGCGTTCGCGAGCGACTGGGGTACCGCGGTCGTGGTGCTTGGCGTCTTCGGGATCGGCGCCTGCGCGGTGGCGCTGCTCGCGGGGCGCTGGAAATTCGTCAGCGGCGACGAGCACCGGCCGGCAATGGACGTCTGATCGTCAGGGCCCGCTGCCGGTCCTGGGGCGGGCCCGTAGCGCCCTGGCCCGCTTGGTTCTAAGCTATGCATCGCGGCACGGCACCGCGGAGGCGGGCAGCTCAAACGTGGGTCACATGATTGTGAGCATGCAATGGTGACATCGGCCGAATCCGACTACCTCATGCGCCTCGCAAGCCTCTCGTTGTCATTCGTCGGCTTCTCGGCGGTGGTCGTCACGCTGCAGCGTGCGCTGGGAGGCGAGCTTTCCGACCGGCACCTCCGTCTGGTGCGCCTCTACATCGAAGGCGGCCTTCTGGTCACCGCTCTGGCTCTGGTGCCCACGCTCCTGAACCTGCTTCATGTCCCCGGCACCGTCACCTGGCCGCTGTCCAGCGCGGCCGCCGCATCGATCTTCACCCTTGTGCTCCTGGTCCAGTTTCGCCGTCGCCGTGCGGTCGAGCCGGGCCGATTTCCCCCATGGGTCGTCGTCGTCTACGTCGTCTCGACGGCCGCGGTTGTCAGCCTCTGGCTCAACGTCGCAGGAATGCCCTTCCGATCGGATGCCGGCCTGTATGCCGTTGTCCTGACCTGGGCTCTCTGCATCTTCGGGTTCATCTTCGTTCGAACCATCGAGCTGTTCCTGCAGCGAGAGGTCTGAACGGAGTCGTCAGCCGTCACCAGGACCCATATGCGCTACCTGAACATGCCGAGGTTCCTTGCCGCCGTTCTGACGGCGGCGGCGGCGGCGGCGCACGCCGGCGTGGGCATGGCGGAGCTGCCGCCGAACGCGGTCTCGGGCCTCGTCACCGTCTTCTATCCGTCGCAGGCCGACCCCGGTACCGTGCGCAGGGGCGACTTCCGGCTGGATGTCGCGATCGACCGGCTGGCGCGGGAACCGGCGTTCGCGCGGAGCCCGGACTTCGCCCTCGTCGGGATGTTCGGCATGTCCGAGGGTGGCCACACTGCGCTCACCCTGGCCGGCGGGCGCTGGTCGCCTTCCAGGCTGCGCGAGCACTGCCGGCTGAACATCGCCGAGGATTTCCACGGCTGTGCCGGTCCGTCCCTGGCGTTGACCGGAGGCCTGCTGGATGGTGTCAAGAAGCTGATCGTCAGCGCCGTCAACGACCGAAAGTTCGACGACTCGTCCTGGTACGAGCACGTGGATGGCCGGATCATCGTCGTAGTGGTGGGTGTGCCATTCGCCGCCGATTTCGATCCCGATTCGCTGCGGCAGCCCAGGGTCGCGCTCGCACTCATCGGCGCGCGGAAGGATCGCTGGCTGATCCCGAGGTTCCATGGCGACGCCATTGCCGCCGCGTGTCGTACCTGCGAGCAGCTTCTGGCCCTGGAGACCGGCGGACACGGCGCGCTGCTGGGTCCGCTCCCACCGGGCGGCGGGGTCTCCGATCTCATACAGGATCCGCCCGAGTTCGATCGCGTAACGCAAGTCCCGCGCATCAACATGGCCATCACGGGATTTTTCCAGAGAACCCTGGCGCAATCGGCACGGTGAGGGCCTGCCCTTCCATCGAGCGGCCTTGCGCGGGCAAGCGGGGTCGAGCCTCTCCTGTCGATCCTCAGGCGGGGATGGAGCGAGGAGACGAAAATGATTGTCCAGATACTCTCTCACACACCCATCTGGGTTTACGCACTGCTCCTCGTGCTCGTCGGGTTCGGCCTCATGCAGGCGCGCACGCGAACGGTAGGCAGGATCCCCGCGTTGCTGCTCCCCGCCGGAATGATCGTCCTCTCGCTGGCCGGAATAAACTCGAGCTTCGGTTTCAAGGCGATTCCGCTGGCCGCCTGGGGTGTTGCCACGACCGCTGCAACCCTCGTCGGCTACGTCTTCTTCAGGGACAAGAGGATTCGCTACCAGGCGACGGAAGGAAGATTCCTCATTCCCGGCAGCTGGCTTCCGCTCGTGGTGATGATGGCCATATTCGCTGCAAAGTACGCTTACGCGGTCATGAATGCCATGAATGCAGAGCTCGTGTCCACGCCGATGTTCGCGGGCGCAGTGTCCGCTGTCTATGGCCTGCTCAGCGGCTACTTCTCGTCGAGGGCGGTCAACCTGATCAGGCTGGCGACCGGCCCCGCTTCTTCGACCACCATATGAAATTGCTCCTGCTGCTGGTCGTCGCCCTCTCCATTTCCGGTTGCGCCGGCGGCAACGACCACGTCGACGGCTCGCCGGTGCCGCGCGCGTACGCGGATGCAAAGGAGCGCTGGTCGAGCACAGGCATCAGCAGCTATCGGTTCACGATCAGCACCGTCTGCTTCTGCGTCCCCGAAGGTCCGATCGCCGTCGTCGTTCTGAACGGCGCGGTGCAGGGCGGGACCTACGTGGACACTGGCAAGCCGGTCGGCGCTTCCAGGCTTTCTCGCATACCGACGAAGAGTGGGCTGTCTGAGATCGCAGACTCGGCTTACGCGAGGCAGGCGGCGCCAGTCCGCTTCACGAGCGATGCAGCGCTCGGTTACCTCCGGTATCTGTACATCGATTACGAGCGGAGAATGGCGGACGAAGAGATCGGATAAGAGATCGGATACATGGTTGTCAGTTTCACCACCGAAGGAGCTGATGATGTTCCTGTCGCAACCGGAGACCACTGACGCAGTGGCGCGCATGTACGAGTCGAACCAGGCCGCGCAGGGGTTCGTCATGAACCTGGCTTCGGCGTGGGCGTGGCGACCCGATGTCTTCGAGTCCTTCGCCGCCCTTCGAAGCCAGCTCGCTTCGGGTTCGAGCCTGTCCAAGCGCGACCAGGCCGTGCTCGTGTGCGCGACTGCCTCGCAGTTGCAGGATTCGTATTGCTCCCTGGCCTGGGGCAAGGCACTCGCCGCAGAGGCCGGCGCCGCAACGGCCGCAGCGGTGCTCACCGATCGTGAGGACGCCACTCTCACGGGCCGGGATCGCGCGCTCGCGGCCTGGGCCCGGAAGCTCGTCGAGGATCCGAACGGCACGACACCGTCCGATGTCGAAGCGCTGCGCGCCGCCGGGCTCGACGATCGCGCGATCTTCGAAGCTACGGTTTTCGCCGCGTTCAGGCTGGCCTTCTCGACGGTCAATGACGCCCTGGGCGCGAATCCGGACTGGCAGCTGGCCGACACGGCCCCGGCCGAGGTGCGTTCCGCAGTCGCCTACGGACGGCCGCCGCAGGCAGCCCCCGATGACGGGGCTCCGCGGTGACACCCGACACTTCGCTCCGCGATAGCGGGCTGCTGGAGCCCAGCGGCTGCAGCACGCCGGCCGAACGTGGGCCCAAATGGCAACCCGGATCTTCTGCCCACCAGGTGGCGTCCGGCGTACGCTTGACGGCAGGGAATTGGAAGAGCTGCGAGCGCGAGCTGGCGGTCCGGCGCCGCCACACCGAGGCGACAGCTAGGCCCCAACTGAAGGGAGGACTCGCTGGTATGGCGAGGCCACCCGCCAGATGCTCGACCTGGCCGGGCTTCGGCCAGGCCAGCGCATCCTGGACGTCGCCGCCGGCGCGGGTGAGCCGGCCGTCAGTGCCGCCGAACGGGCCGGCCCCAGCGGCTACGTGCTGGCGACGGACATCTCGGAAGGGATCGTCGAGCTCGCACGCCAGGTCGCCCGTGGACGTGGTCTCGACCAGGCCGAGACCCGCGCGATGGATGGCGAGGAACTGGATCTCCCGGACGCTTTCTTCGATGCGGTGCTTTGTCGGCAGCTCCCTCCGCCCGTTCCGGGTCAACTCGGGCCGTTCAGCCTCGGCGGTCCCGGGGTGCTCGAAGCCGTCTTCCGCCAGGCCGGGTTTGCGAGCCCCGAGATTCGCGCCGTGCCGGTGCCACTGCAGATGACCCGCGCTGCCGAGTACGTTCGGCTCGCGCGGGAAGCCTTCGGCGCCTTCGATGCCATGATGGCGCACCTGTCCGATGACGAACGAGAGTCCGTGTGGAACGAAGTCGAAGGCGCGATGCGTAGCTTCGAAACGCTGGCCGGGTTCGAGGTGCCGGGTGAGTGCCTGGTCCGGGCGGCCACGAAGTGATGATCCAGCGCCAGACGCGCCTCGTCCTCCGACTGCTCTGGGCACTGCCCTGCAGCGCCGTCGGAGCGCTGCTCGGGCTGCTCGTGGTCTTCCTGGGTGGCAGTCTCGGGCGCGCCGATCACACGATCGAGTTCGCGCTCGCGCACAGTCATGCGCTGGTTCCAGATTGGGCGGCGCGGTTCAGGTTCGCTGGCATCACGTTCGGTCATGTCATTGTCGGTCAGAGCCACGAGGACCTGGCTGCAGGGCAAATGTCCCTATCTTGGCAATCGCTTCGAAGAGGAAGCGATCAGGCAAACACCTCGATGAGCGGAGGAGCCCATGGATGTTGCTGAAATCAAGGTTGGCCAGCTCGGAATCAACTACGTCCTCGATGGCTCGCGCACTGCCAGCCTCGGCGTGTTCGAGCTCACCGTGCCGCCCGCGTCGAACGTTCCTCCGCCGCACAGTCACTCCAACAACGAGGAGTGCGTATACGTCCTGGCGGGAACGCTTCGCTACACCGTGGGCGCCGAGACGCGCGACCTGAGGCCGGGCCAGTGCATGAGCACTCCGAAGGGCGTCGTTCACGCGTTCTCGAATCCGTTCACCGAGACCGCGCGCGCCCTGATCGTCCAGTCTCCGGACATCGGAGCCCAGTACTTCAGGGACATCGCCGCCGTGGTCGATGCCGGCGGCCCGCCGGACAGGTCGGCCCTGCTGGCCGTGATGACCAGATACGGGCTCGTCCCGGCCGCGACAGGCGGTCCGACCGCGTAGCAGGTCGCCCGCTTCGAGCGAACGCAAATGACTTCCTCTTCCGGCTGGTTCTTCTGGGCGGCGCTTTCGGCCGTCTTCGCTGCCCTCACGGCGATCTTCGCGAAGATCGGGATACAGGGTGTGGACTCAGATCTGGCTACCCTGGTACGCACCGTCATCATCGTCTTCGTGCTGGGTGCGTTCGTCTGGTATGCAGGCAAGTGGAGCAACCCGTTCGTGCTGCAGGGCAGGACGTGGCTGTTCCTTGCCTTGTCCGCCCTGGCAACGGGCGCCTCGTGGGTGTGCTATTTCCGCGCCCTGCAGATCGGCAATGCATCTCAGGTCGCACCGGTGGACAAGTTCAGCGTGGTGCTGGTCGCGATCTTCGCCTTCGCGTTCCTGGGAGAGCGCCCGTCCTTGCGTGACTGGACCGGCATCGGCCTGGTCGCGGCCGGTGTGCTCACCCTGGCCATGAAGCGCTGACCAACGGCGAAACCATGCAAATCACGTGGACAGCTTTCCCCTGCCCGCTGGCATCGCTCCGTCGGCGAACATGAAGCGCATGAACGAAATGCTCTCCCGGCAGGGGTGTACGCTGTCGCCGGTCACGGTCACGGTCACGGGGAACGTCTACACCTTCTCGTCCGAGTGCCGGATCCAGGGCATCCATTCGAAGACCCAGAGTGGGCTGACGGCAGAGGGAACCGACGCGTAATCGGTGAGGGTCACCGGCATCACTGCAGGCCAGCCCACCAATGAGTTGCGGAGAGCCAGGAAGGCGAACTTCATCGTGCAGCAGTCTGCCGCCATCGGCCTGTCCGGCATCGGCGCGTGACGGCGTGGGCTCCAAGGCGGCCGGCGATCGCGAGGATCCTTCCCATGAAGCTCGGCACTGCCTTCACGCTGCTGGAGCCGGGGCCCGTGGTGCTGGTGACCACGAGCGATGGCGGCAGGCACAACGTCATGACGATCTCCTGGACGATGGTCATGGACTTCACGCCGCGATTCGCCATCACCACCGGTGCGTGGAACCACTCCTACAAGGCGCTCAGGAAGACCAGGGAGTGCGTGATCGCCATTCCCACGGTGGACATGCTCGACAAGGTGGTCGGCATCGGCACCTGCTCGGGTGCGGACGCGGACAAGTTCGCCCGCTTCGGGCTCACGGCGGTGCCGGCCGAGAAGGTGGCGGCGCCCCTGATCGCGGAGTGCCTGGCCAACATCGAGTGCAGGGTCGTCGACATCGTGAGAAAGCACGATATCGTCGTGCTGGACGCCGTTGCCGTGCATCTTGCGCCAGCGCGGAATGAACAGCGCATGCTTCACGCCGTCGGTGACGGGACATTCATCGTGGATGGGGAGAGACTGGACCGCCGCCGGCAGATGGCGTCGAAGCTGCCGGCTGGGGTCTAGCCATCACCGGGGATGCCGACATCCTGTGCGGCCGCTGCGCCGTCCATCAGTCGGACTCAGGAAGACCAGACTCATGGTGCGTCAAGCACCCTCTCGTCAGAAGGAGATCCAGATGACCACCGATGGCTTTGTCGCATCACATGCGAGGGACGCGCACTTCGAACGAGGCTTGCGCTCGTTCTTCGAGTACCGCGACCTCGGGATCAAGGACGCCACGCAGGGCAGGGTGGCTGCGCACGTCATCCGTTCAGCCGCAGGCCAGGCGTTCTCGAGCCAGCCGCACATGCACGAGACCGAGTTCCAGCTGGTCTACGTGCTCAAGGGCTGGATCGAGTTCGAGTACGAAGGGCAGGGCGTCGTGCGCCTCGAGGCCGGTTCCTGCGTCCACCAGCCGCCCGGCATCCGGCACCGCGAACTCGGACACAGCGAGGACGTCGAGATGCTGGAGATCGTGCTGCCCGGAAACTTCACGACCCGAGAGGTTTCGTCGGTCGACGGCGGTGACTCGCCAACTCGCGTCCCCGGGAGCAGAATCATAGGGTCAGGCATCTGAAAAGGGGCGTTCATGCCAGTTGACGCTGCTCTGAGTCTCAGCCAGTACATCGCGCAGGCCGGCCTGCCAGAACCCACCGCGGTCTGGGTGGGCTACCTCGTTCCAGAGCTGGTGTTGCCATTCGTCATTGCCGGAGCACAGTACACGAGCACATGAGGCAGGACCTCTGGCAGGGGCTGGCATGGACTACGCAGATCAGGGATTCGAGAAGCATCGCCTCGCCGGGCTGCAGGACAGCGTCTACAGCATTGCCTTGACCCTGCTGGTGCTCGAACTGAAGTTGCCGGGTCTGCCCGAACACATCGGCAACGCAGCGCTGTGGGCCGCCCTGGTCGAACTCTGGCCCAAGGTCCTCACGTGGCTGCTCTCGTTCTGGGTGCTCGCGATGTTCTGGGTCAGCGACGTGCGCGCGCATCGCTCGCTTTCGACGGTCGACAGGGTCACGCTGCGCCTGGGCCTTGGCAGGCTGGCCCTGGTGAGCCTGCCGCCTTTCTCGACTGCGCTGATGGGGGAGCACGGAGACCTCGTTACTCCAAGCGCTCTCTACGCGCTGCACATCCTCGGCCTGGCGCTGATGCCGCTGCTGAGGCTGCTTCTCGTCGAGCGGCCCGGTAGCGCGGCCTCGTCGCCTCGACCCGACCCGATTTCCGCGGATTCCCGCCTCGCGGTCATCACCACGTTTGCCTGTGCCCTCGTCGCGTTGGGGCTGGCTTTCATGGTGCCCGGCTACAACATGCTCGCGCTGCTGCCGATCGCGCTGCTGCCGCTCACGCGCAGGCTGATCCGAAGCGGCCCCGGGCCGGGCGCAGCGGCCTGATGGCGGGTGTGCGCGGCGTCGGCGAAGACCCATGTACGAATCCAGGCGCGACCCTCCGATCCCCAGAGCGCATTTCGTGCGGCGCATCTTCGGCCACTTCCTTGTGGCGATGGCAGTGGTTGCCGCATCGCTGCTCGCCGGCATGGCTGGCTACGAGCATTTCGAGGATCTCGCGTGGCGCGATGCGTTCATCAACTCGGCAATGCTGCTGGGCGGGATGGGTCCGGTGAATTCCCCGCAATCGGATGGCGGGAAGATCTTTGCCGGCCTCTTCGCCCTGTATGCCGGGCTGGTGTTCCTGATCGTGCTGGCCATAGTGCTCACGCCGGTCATCCACCGGGTGCTGCACACCTTCCACTGGGACGAAGCTGATTGACGCATTCGCGTTCACCTGAGCCCTGGAGGCTTCGATGGGCAACACGTCACGCATGAGCCCGCCGCGCGCCCAGCTCGAGCTGCAGGCGCAGGCCACAGTGCTCCTGTTCGACGAGGGCAGGACGGTGGCGCTGCCGGTCGGGGCGCAGGGCCTGGCAGAGACGGTGCTGCGCCATGACCCGCCCACATCGCTGGAGCTGGAACGCGCGATCGACGACATCGAGGACGCCTTGAGCGCGGCGCGCGTCGCACGGGTCGACGGCGGCGAGCTGGTGACCGCGGATCCGTTGCTGCTCTCGCTGCCCGGTCTGGACCGGCCCGGAGCGGGGCTTGCCCGCGACGACGTGGAAGCGCTGTTCGGGAGGCTCGCCTCCCGGGCGCATGGCATGCCCGTCGTCGGCACTGATCTGCCGCACGGCCGGGACGTGGCCGCCGCGCTGCTGATCCTGCGCGAGTGCATGCATCACCTCGGGTTCGAACGCGTCGCTCCGGCGCCCTCCTGATCGCCGCGACCGGAGGCGCGGCCCTCAGCGCCCTCCCTGCGCGTCGTCGACGCGGATGCAGGTGCCGGTGACGAAGTCCGAGGCCGGCGAGACCAGGTAGAGCAGGGTGCTGTCGAGCTGGGCGGGGTCGCCAAGGCGCGGCCGCGGGAAGGCCTTGGTGATGTCGCCCATGCGCTCGAGCATTCCGTCCATCATCTCCGACGAGAAGGCGCCCGGCGCGATCGCGTTGACGTTGATGCCCTGGCGCGCCCACTCCACCGCCAGCGCCTCGGTCATCCGCACCACTGCCATCTTGGTGGTCGCGTAGAGCGCCGCGCCCTGGCCGGAGTACTGGAAGGCGGCCATCGACGCGACGTTGACGATCCGTCCGGGCTGCTTCGCCTCCATCAGCCGGCGCGCGAACTCGCAGGACAGGATCCACGGCGCGCGCAGGTTCACGCCGATCACCCGGTCGATGAAGTCCACCTGCATCTTGTGCGCCCGCTGCGCGTCCGGGATTCCGGCGTTGTTGACCAGGATGGTCACGGTGCCGAGCGCCGCCTCGGCGCGGCCCACCACCGCCAGCAGCTGGTCGGCGTCGGTGACGTCGAGCTGCAGCGGGTGCGCCTGGCCGCCCGCCGCGCGAATCTCGGCGGCCAGCTCCTCGAGCCGCTCGAGCCGCCGTGCGGCGATCGCCACCTTCGCGCCCTGCGCCGCCAGCACCTTCGCGAAGCGGCGGCCCAGGCCGGAGGAGGCGCCGGTGACGAGGGCGACCCGTCCGTTGAGGTCGTGCGAGGCGTTGGGCAGAGAGAAGGCAGTCATCGGATGAGCTCCATGGGCAGGGTGAATTGAACGGGACCAGCGCGAACGGCGGGATTGCCCGTCCGTCCGCGCGCGGCGATTCTCACATGCCTGCGGGCCCCCGGCGGGGGCAGGCACTCAGTGCCGGATCGCTTTCCAGCCGGGATGCTCGAAGTGGCGGCCGTAGTCGTTCAGCGCCGCAATGACCGTCTCGGCGCCCTTGTCCCGATGCTCGCCGTTCTTCATGGTGTCGACGCCTTCGCCAAGGTGTGCGATCACCAGGTGCAGCTGCTCGTCGGCAGCCGGAGCGAGCTTGCAGTCGGCCACGATCTGCGCGATCTGCGTCTCGATGCGGGCGGCAAGCGCTTCGTAGCCGGCGGGCGCGAGCTGGCCCGATTGGATTGCCTTGGCGGATCGGAGCATCTCCGAGCGGATGCCGGACATCCCCTTGCGCAACGGGGCATCGGTTGCCCACCGTTTGCCGTGATCGAGCGAGAGCTTCGCCGCGCCGTGGCCGTGCTCATGTCCGTGGCTTTCGGCGGCAGGGCCGGGCGTGGCGCCCTGGGGCGCGGCGCTCGCCAGCGATCCGATCGACAGGGCCGCCGAGGCGAGCAGGGCAACGAAGAAGGTACGCGTGGACATCCAGATCTCCTTTCCGTGGGTTGCAGTGCGTTGGGCACCTGGAAAGAAGTGTCGACGATGCATCTTAAAGACTCCTTAAGGTGGCGGGAACGTCACCTCGACGCGCAGCCCGCGCCCTCCGGCGCCCGGACCCAGCCGCAGGGCGCCGTCGTGCAGCTGCACGATGCGCTCGACGATCGACAGCCCCAGCCCGCTTCCCGCGCCCGTGCTGCCGGGCCCCCGGTAGAAGCGCTCGGTGGCACGCTGGAGCGCCTCTGGCGGAATTCCCGGGCCGGTGTCCTCGACGACCAGCTCGGCGCCGGCGTCGCGGCTTTGCGTATGGACGCTCACGGCCCCGCCATCGGGCGAGTAGCGCACCGCGTTGTCGAGCAGGTTGCGCAGCAGGGCCTCGAGCAGGACCGGGTCGGCGGCGATCGTGACGGCGGATCCGTCCAGCGCGAGGTCGATGCGCCGGGCCGCAGCCTTGGGAGCGAGATCCGCCAGGCAGGCGGCAGCGGCCTCGTCCAGCCGAACCTGCCGGCGATGCAGCACGCCGGCGCCGGGCTCGAGCCGCGCCAGCGCCAGCAATTGCTCGACGAGGCGCGTGCTGCGGTCGATGCCGGCCAGCGCCTGGGACAGCGCCCGCTCGCGCTGCTCCGGGTCGCGCGCGCCCATTGCAACCTGCAGCTGCGTCTTCACCGCCGCGAGGGGAGTGCGGAGCTCATGGGCTGCATCGGCGGTGAAGCGCCGCTCCTTGTCCATCGACGCCGACACGCGCGCAAGCAGGGTGTTGAGGCTGTGCAGCAGCGGGGCGGCCTCGCGCGGCGCGGCCGACGCATCGAGCGGCGCGAGCTTGTCCGGCGCCTGTCCGGCCACCTCGCGCGCGATCCGGTGCAGCGGGCGCAGTCCCCAGCCGATCGCCAGCCAGATCAGCAGGGCCAGCGCGGGCAGCGCCACTGCGAGCGGATGCAGCAGATGCCTGGCAACGCTGCGCGCAAGCTCTTCGCGCAGCGCATGGCGCTCACCCACCTGCACCAGGCGGTCCTGCGCATCGCGGCGGCCGAACACGCGCCAGCGATTGCCTCCGATGAGCGAATCGCTGAAGCCCTCGGCGGTGTCGCTGAGCGGCGTCGCCGGCGCGTCCGCGGAGCGCAGGCGCAGTGCCTGGCCTTCCCAGACCTGGAAGGCGACCGTGCGCTTGGCGGTGGAAAGGGTGTCCGGCGCCGGCGGGGCGGGAGTCTGCGGTTCGCGGTCGCGCTGGACGTCGGGGCCGGCCCGTGCCACCAGGCCGGCAGGAGCCTCGCGTCCGCCCCGCCCCACCAGCATCGAGGCCGACTGCGCCAGGTGCGCGTCGAGCATCGCGTCGATCTCGCGGCGCGCATCGAAGTAGGTGAACAGCGCAGTGGCGGTCCATGCCGCCAGCAGCGTTCCGGCCAGCAGCGTGAGCAGGCGCGCGCGCAGCGAGCGCATCACGGCGGCTCCTCCGGAATCATGTAGCCGACGCCGCGGATGGTCCGCACCAGGTTCGCAGCCAGCTTGCGTCGCAGGTGGTGGACGAACACCTCGATGGCGTTGCTCTCCACCTCCTCGCCCCAGCCGTAGACGCTCGACTCGAGCTGGGACCTGGACAGCACGCGGCCGGCGTTGCGCAGGAGTTCGTGCAGCACGGCGAACTCGCGCGGAGAAAGGTCCACGGGGTGGCCACGGTGGCTCACCGTGTGCGCGGCCGGGTCCAGGATCAGCGGGCCGTGGCACAGCAGCGGCGCGGACTTGCCGGCAGCGCGCCGAAGCAGCGCGCGCAGGCGTGCCTGGAGTTCAGCGAGGTCGAAGGGCTTGGTGAGGTAGTCGTCGGCGCCTGCGTCAAGGCCGGCGATCCGGTCGGCAACGGTATCGCGGGCAGTGAGGATCAGCACCGGTGTGTCCGCTCGTCCGGCGCGCAGGCCGCGCAGCACTTCCATCCCATCGACCCGCGGCAGCGCGAGGTCGAGGACCAGCGCGTCGTAGTGGTTCCCCGCCAGCGCCAGCCGGGCATCGTGACCGTCCTCCACCCAGTCGACCGCGAAGCCGCCCTGGACCAGTCCGGCCCTGATGCCGTCGCCCAGCAGCTTGTCGTCCTCCACGAGCAGGATGCGCATGGCGCGATCCTAAGCCATGGCAGGGCCAGGGCGGGCTCTGCGCACCGCAGTCATGCGCCCGGCATCGGACAGTGGCACCATGGGCACTTCCGCGTGCGTCGCTTGCGGCGGCCGCGGCGAACTTCCCGCGCCCAGCGCGCAACACGCAGGAGACCGTCATGGCCAGGTACAAGGTGGGTTATCTCGTTGGCAGCCTCGCCAAGGGCTCGATCAACCGTCAGCTGGCCAGCGCGCTGGCGCGTCTTGCGCCGCCGGAGCTGGAGCTGAAGGAGATCCCGATCCGGGACCTGCCGCTCTACAGCTACGACTACGACGCCGACTTTCCGGCGGTGGCGCGGACCTTCAAGAAGTCGATCGCCGATTCGGACGCAGTGCTGTTCGTCACTCCCGAGTACAACCGGTCGATCCCGGGGGCACTCAAGAACGCGATCGACTGGGCCAGCCGCCCCTGGGGCGAAAACTCCTTCGCCCGCAAGCCCTCGGGAATCATCGGCACCTCGCCCGGCTCGATCGGCACCGCGGTGGCCCAGAGCCACCTGCGCGGCGTGCTGTGCTTCTGCAACGCGCCGCTGATGAACACGGTGGAGGCCTACATCCAGTACCGCCCGGGAATGATCGCCGAGGATTTCTCGGTGCCCGACGAGAAGACTGCCGAGTTCCTGCGCAACTACATGAGCGAGTTCCGCGTCTTCGTCGAGCGGGTGCTGACGGTGCTGCCGCGGGCGGGCTGAAGGCCGCGCGCGCTCTGGCAGGCTGAACGCCAGCCAGACGGCTGGCTCACTCAGGCAGGAACACCGCCAGCCACACCGCTGGCGGCTCCATGCTGGTTGTTTCCACCCGGTGCCTGCGGCCGGCCTCGATCAGCACCCAGTCGCCCGGCGCGAGCCGGCGCGGCGCGGGCTCGTCCTCGAAGCGAAGTTCGGCCTGGCCCTGCAGCAGCGCCACCCATTCGATGCTGTCCTGGCAGTACCAGAAGCCGGGCGGGCTGCGCTGGCCGGTCGAGACGATCCGTTCGATGCGCGCGCCGGCGCGCGCCAGCAGCGTGTCGAAGCGTTCGTCGTGCTGGGGGGCGGCGGGCAGGTCGGCGAACAGGCTGCCTTCGAGGGGCGGTGACGGGGCGGGGGGTTCCGGATTCATGCGTGCAGGCCCGTCTGCAGAGGGCCGAGCGTTCGACGCAGCAGTATAGGTCTGTCCGCAGGTGGGCTTGTCGCGGAACATCGGGGCTTTCACGCGGGTGGAGAGTCCCACATGGGCAACAGGCTTCTGGTGGCCGGCGCGTCCGGCCTGGTCGGCTCGGCAGTGCTGCGGCATTTCCGAACGCTGCCCGGCTGGCAGGTGGTGGGCGTGTCCCGGCGCCGCCCGCCGGGAATGGACGAGGTGCCGATCCTGTCGGTGGACCTCACCGATGCTGCGCGCTGCGCCGAGGCCATCGGGGCGCTGCGCAGCGTCACCCACGTCGTCTATGCAGCGCTGTACGAGAAGGAGGATCTCGTCGCCGGCTGGCGCGACCCGGAGCAGATGCGGGTCAACGACGCGATGCTGCGCAACCTGCTGGAGCCGCTGCTCGCGGCGTCGGGCGGGCTGGAACACGTCACGCTGATGCAGGGGACCAAGGCCTACGGCGCGCATCTTGGGCCGGTGCCAGTGCCGGCGCGCGAGCGCTGGCCGCGCCATCCGCACGACAACTTCTACTGGCTGCAGGAGGACTACCTGCGCGCGCGCCAGGCGGGCAGCCGCTGGAGCTTCACCATCCTGCGGCCGCAGGTCATCTTCGGCGAGGCGCTGGGCGGCGCGATGAACCCGATTCCGGCGATCGGCGCGTATGCGGCGCTGCTGAAGGAGGAGGGCCTGCCGCTGTCGTTTCCCGGCGGCACGGCGCGCGTGGTGCAGGCCGTGGACGCAGACCTGCTGGCGCGCGCCTGCGCCTGGGCTGCCACCTCGCCGGCGTGCCGCAACGAGACCTTCAACATCAACAATGGCGAGGCCTTCGAGTGGGCCGCGGTGTGGCCGGCGATCGCCGACGCTTTCGGCATGCGGGTAGGCGAGCCCGCACCGATGTCGCTGGCGCAGGAGATGCCGCGGCGACAGGCGCAGTGGAGCGCGATCCATCGCAGGCACCGGCTGCGCTCGCCGGAGCTGCTAGCGGACTTCGTGGGCCTGTCCTTCCAGTACGTGGACCGCAACTTCGGCCACGGCAACCTGCAGGCGCCTGCGCCCACCCTGGTCAGCACCGTGAAGGCCCGGCAGGCGGGCTTCCACGACTGCGTGGACACCGAGGACATGTTCGTGCGGCTGATCCGCCGCTACCAGGAGCTCGGCTGGCTGCCTCCAAGGGTGCCGCATACTTCGTCCTGAGCCGAACCCTTCGATCCGGAATCCGTTCATGGAGCCGCCTGTAACTTTTCTGCTGATCGCACTGCTGATCCTGGTCAGCGCCTTCCTGTCGCTCTCGGAGATCTCGATGGCGGCCGCGCGCAGGCTGAAGCTGCGGCAGCTCGCGGACGCCGGGGACGCGCGCGCGCTGGGGGCGCTCGAGATCCAGGAGCGGCCCGGCAACTACTTCACGGTGGTGCAGATCGGCCAGAACATGGTCGCCATCCTGGGCGGCATCGTGGGCGAAGGCGCGCTGACGCCGTACTTCGTGTCCGCGCTGGAGCACGTGGCCAGCGCCAAGGCCGCGGCGACGATCGGGTTCATCGCGTCCTTCGTGACCGTGACCTCGCTGTTCGTGCTGTTCTCCGACCTGCTGCCCAAGCGGCTGGCGATGGTCAGCCCCGAGGCGCTGGTGCTGCGGGTGGTCGGGCCGATGCGGCTGTGGATGTGGCTGCTGCGCCCTGCGGTCTGGATCTTCGACAGCCTGGCCAACCTGCTGATCCGCCTGTTCCGGCTGCCCGCCGAGCGCGACGACCGGGTCACTTCGGCCGACATCCGCGCTATGGCCGAGGCCAGCGCGCAGGCGGGACTGATGGCGCTGGGCGAGCAGCAGATGATCGAGAACGTGTTCGAGCTCGAGACGCGCACCGTCGAGAGCGCGATGACGACGCGCGAGCGCATCGTCTACCTGCTTCTGGACGACAGCGACGAGCAGATCCGCAGCCGGGTCGCCGCGCAGCCGCACTCCACCTACCTGGTCTGCGACCAGAACATCGACCAGGTGGCGGGCTACGTGGATGCGCCCGACCTGTTCCAGCGGGTGCTGCAGAACGAATCGATCTCGCTGAAGGAACAGCCCGCCGGCGGGCTGCTGCGCAAGGTGCTGATCGTGCCGGACCGGCTGACGCTGTCCGAGGTGCTCGAGCAGTTCCGGCAGGCGCACGAGGACTTCGCGGTGATCGTCAACGAGTACAGCCTGGTGGTCGGCATCATCACCCTGAACGACGTGATGAGCACGGTGATGGGCAGCCTGGTGGCGCCGGGCGACGAGGAGCAGATCGTGCGGCGCGCGGACGGCTCCTGGCTGATGGACGGCCTCACGCCGATCGGCGACGTGACCCGCGCGATCCACGCCGACCCGGCGCTGCTGCCGCAGCGCGGCCAGTACGACACGCTGGCCGGCTTCCTGATGGTGATGCTGCGCCGGATCCCGCGGCGTACCGACGCGGTGTCCTGGGGCAGCTACCGCTTCGAGGTGATGGACGTCGACGGCTACAAGATCGATCAGGTCATGGTGACGCAGACCGACGGCGACGCGGCGGAGAAGGTGGCGGAGCCGGCTGCCGAGGGCTGATCCAGTGCGGCCGCGCCGCGCACCACGTCGCCCACCACGATGATCGACGGACTGCCCAGCCGTTCCAGGCGCAGGGTTGCGGCGAGCCGGCCGAGCGTGCACAGCGCATGCCGCTGGTCGGGGCGGCTGGCGTTCTGGACCACCGCGACAGGGGTGGCCGAGGGCAGGCCCTGCAGCAGGCCGTCCTGGATCGCTTCGGCGCTGCCCACCCCCATGTAGATCACCAGCGTCAGGCGGGCCAGCCTAGCGCTGGCGGCGAGCGCTCCCCAGTCCGGCGCCTCGTCCCCGGGGCGCTGGTGCCCGGTGACGAAGGCGACGCCGTGCGCGTGCTCGCGATGGGTCAGCGGCACGCCAATCGAGGTCGCTGCCGCCAGTCCCGAGGTGATGCCGTTGATGGTCTCGACGCGCAGGCCCGCGTCGCGCAGGTGCTCCACTTCCTCGCCGCCGCGCCCGAACACGAAGGGGTCTCCACCCTTGAGGCGGACCACCGTCTCGCCGGCGCGTGCGCCCATCACCATCAGCCTGCAGATGAAGGCCTGCGGCGTGCTGCGACAGCCGCCGCGCTTGCCCACGCGGATGATGCGCGCGTCGGGGCGAGCATGCTCCAGCACCGCCTCGTCGACCAGGTCGTCGACCAGCAGCAGGGTCGCCGAGGCGATGGCCCGGGCGGCTGCGATCGTCAGCAGATCGGGGTCGCCTGGGCCGGCGCCGACCAGGGTGACGGTGGGTGGGGCGTACAGGGCGTCGGGGTTCATCGCGGGGGCTCCGGTTGAGGGCGATCCGTGCCATGGCGATCCGTGCCGTGGCGGGCGCTGTCGGCAAGGACGAGGCGGCGCAGTTCGAGCAGATGCTCCACCTGGACCGCGATCGGTTCGGGCAAGGGCAGCCGGCCGGCGAGCACGGCCTCGATGTATCGGGCCGTGTCACCGGCATCGGTCGAGGGCAGTTCCGGCACCGGGCGCAGCCCGCCGGCCTGTTGATCCTGGAGCGTGCGTGGCACGCCGCCGACGTAGCCCGTCATCCCGGGCGTGCGGCGCGGGTCGGCCACCGGCTCGCCTTCGGTGCCACGCAGCAGCAGCGCGTCGGCGTGCATGAGCTCGAAGGTGGCGCTCATCGAAGCCTGGTACTCGAGATGGGTGTGGCAACCGACCACCAGTGCGCGGCCGGCGCAAGGATTCATCAGCTTGACCAGCGAATGTGCCGGGTTGCGCACCCCGATGGCCCGGCGCACCTGCAACAGGCGCTCCAGCCCGGGGCAGAGCACGCCAGTTGGCAGGAAGGCGGCCTCGCCGGGCGCGACCGGGCCGGCGGAGCTGCGGGCCGGCATCCCGAGCTCGGCCATCACCATCGCGGCGGTGACGCGCGCGGATTCGGTGGCGGCGCCGTGCAGCAGCACCGGAGCGCCGTGGCGGGCCAGCAGCAGCGCGAGCAGGGGCGTGAGCCCCGGCAGCTTGCGGGCGCCGTTGTAGCAGGGCAGCACCACCGGCGCCTCGTCGCCAGCCACCAGATGGGTGCGCTGTCGGGTCGCGTCGAGGAAACCGGCCATCTCGATGGGCGTTTCGCCCTTGAAGCGCATCGCCATGCAGAAGGCCCCGACCTCCAGGTCGCTGGCGATGCCGTCGAGCACCTGGCCGAACAGGTCCCCGGCCTGCGTGCGCTCCAGCGCGCGGGCGCCGTCGCGGCCGCGTCCGACCTGCCTGAGATAGTGATCGATGGCCATCGCTGCGGGTCTCCTCGTCGTGGTGCTGGCCGGTCAGGCGCAGGCCTGCGCCCGCGCGGACTCGGGCACTCCGTCTGCGCCGCTCGCCAGGCGCTTGAGCTCCGGCACGCAGGCGCCACATCCGGTGCCGCAGCGCAATCCTTGCTGCAGCGAGCGCAGCCGTTCCTCGGTGCCGCCCGGGTGGCCGTCCAGGTGAGCCCGAATCGCCCGGTCGCTGACGTCATGGCAGGTGCAGACGGTGCGGCCGCGATCCTGGACCGGCACCGGCGGCTCGGCGTGCGCGGCCAGCAGCGAGCGGGCGTGGCCGCCGACCGCCAGCCGCTCGCGAAGCATCGAGCCCATCCAGCCCGAGGCGCGGGTGTCGCCGGCCAGCAGGAAGGCCTCGAGCCGCGCCGTCTCGCCTGCGCCGTCGAGCCTGAGCGCGCGCCGCTGGCCGCGGCGCGGGTCGGCGTAGCGCAGCGCCGCCGGGCCGTCCAGCTCGAGCAGCTGCTCGATGCGTCCGAGCACTGCCTGGTCCGCGGGTTCGGCTGCCGCGGCGCGCAGCAGCACGTCGATGCGCTCGCCGGCGCCGCCGGAGAAGGGCACGCAGGACGCGAAGCCGAAGTCGTCGAAGGTCTCGCGCAGCGCCTGCCGGATCGTGAGCGCCCGTTCTTCAGGCAGCCAGGCGAGCGCGACCAGCCCCCAGGGCAGCTCGCAGCGTTCGATCGAGACGGCCGAATGCTTGAGTTCGGGCTGTTTCGAGTCGGGGCAGAACGCCGGGCTGCTCAGGGCGTTGACGCCGGCCAGCGGTGTGCCGTCAGCGTCGCGGCCGCCCAGGAACTCATCGCCCCAGTGCATCGGAATGAAGGCCTGCGAGGCGCCCAACTCCGGCGCCGGCCGTGCCGGCAGCACCAGCGCGCCGCGCGCGGAGGCCACGCGCACGAGGGTGCCGTCGCCGATGCCCAGGCGCTCCATGTCCTGGGGATGCAGCTGGACCGCGGGCTCGCCGGCGTGGTCGAAGAGCCGCGCCACGGCGCCGGTGCGCGACATGCCGTGCCACTGGTCGCGCAGTCGTCCGGTGTTCAGCGCGAAGGGTCGTGCGGCGTCTGGCGCTTCTGCGGGCGGGCGCCAGGCCGTATCGTCGAAGCGGGCCCTGCCGTCGCCGGTGGCGAACACCAAGTCCTGGTAGAGCCGGGCGGTGCCGGCCGTCGCGCCCTCCGGCAGCGGCCACTGTTGCGGTCCGGCGCGATCGATCATCGCCCAGTCCAGGCCGGTGATATCGAGGTCCCTGCCGCGGGTGGTCTCGCGATGCTCGTTCCAGATCGACTCAGGGTCCTCAAAGGGAAACAGGCCGGGGCGGCCCAGCCGCCCGCCGAGGCGGCGCGCCAGTCCCACCACGATCGCCCAGTCGTGCCGCGCCTGGCCGGGCGGGGGAACCGCGGCGCGCACCCGGCTGATGCGTCGCTCGCTGTTGGTGACGGTGCCGTCCTTCTCGCCCCAGGCGCTCGCCGGCAGCAGCAGGTCCGCGTAGCGGCCGGTGGCGGTGCCGGCGAAGGCCTCCTGCAGCACGACGAACTCGGCGCGCTCCAGCGCCCGGCGCACCGTGGCCTGGTCCGGCATCGACTGCGCCGGGTTCGTGCAGGCGATCCAGAGCATCCGGATCTCGCCGTCGGCCGCCGCCTGGAACATCTCCACTGCGGTGCGCCCGGGACGCTCCGGCACCGAAGGCACGCCCCACAGTGCGGCCACCTCAGCGCGGTGCGCGGGGTTGGCGAGATCGCGATGGGCTGGCAGCAGGTTGGCCAGGCCGCCGACCTCGCGCCCGCCCATCGCATTGGGTTGTCCGGTGAGCGAGAAGGGCCCTGCGCCCGGCCGGCCGATCTGACCGGTGGCCAGGTGCAGGCCGATCAGCGCGGCATTCTTCGCGGTGCCACTGCTCGACTGATTCAGTCCCTGGCACCAGAGGCTCAGCGTCGCCTGCGAGGTGGCGAACAGGCGGGCCGCGGCATGCAGGTCCTCGACAGGGATTCCGCAGGTGCGGGACACGCGCTCCGGCGTGCAGTCGGCAACGGTGCGCGCCAGCGCCTCGAAGCCCACGGTGTGCCCGGCGATGAAGCCGGGCCGGGTCCAGCATTCGCGGATCATCAGGTGCAGCATGCCGTGGAACAGCATGACATCGGTGCCGGGCTGCAACTGCAGGTGGAGGTCGGCGGCCGCGGCGGTCTCGGTGCGGCGCGGGTCGCAGCAGACGATGCGCAGCCCTGGCCTGCGCGCCCTCGCGTCCTCGATGCGCCTGTACAGCACCGGGTGGGCCCACGCCGGGTTGGCGCCAGCGATGAACAGGCAGTCCGCGTGGTCGATGTCCTCGTAGCAGGCAGGCGGGGCGTCGGCCCCCAGCGTTCGCTTGTAGCCGGCCACCGCGCTGCTCATGCACAGGCGGGAATTGGTGTCGACGTTGTTGGTGCCGAGCAGCCCCTTGGCCAGCTTGTTGAAGACGTAGTAGTCCTCGGTGAGCAGCTGCCCGGACACGTAGAAGCCGACCGCATCCGGGCCGTGGTCGCCCACCACGCGGTGCATCGTGTCCGCGGCGAGATCCAGCGCGTCGTCCCAGCCCAGCGGCGCCGGGGCCGCGCCGCGATGCTCGCGCCGCATCGGCACGAGCAGCCGGGCCTGGGTCGCAACCCGGGGCGAGGCGGTGAGGTGCAGCGTCGAACCCTTGGTGCAGAGCCGGCCGAAGTTGGCCGGGTGCTCCGGATCGCCGCGCACCCCGGTGATCCGCTGCCCGTCGGACTCCACCAGCACGCCGCAGCCCACGCCGCAGTAGGGGCAGGTGGAGCGGGTTTCGTGCGTGCTCATGCGCAACTCGCTGCCCGCCCCGCGGGGCCGGCCGCCGGCCGGCCGAGGTCGGTGGCCCGCCCGGCCAGTTCCCCGGCGTCGAGATGGACCACGCCGCCCTCGACGCGCACCGAGAAAGACGCGGTGCAGCCCTCGTCGGGCGCCTGTGCGCGGCCGTCGGCGAGCCCGATGGTCCAGTTGTGCAGCGGGCAGGCGACGCTGCGCCCGAACACGATGCCCTGCGACAGCGGGCCGCCGCGGTGCGGGCAGCGGTCCAGCAGCGCGAACACCTCGTCGGCGGCGGTGCGGAACAGGGCCACGTCCAGGCCCTGCTTTCGGGCGACGCGGCGTGCCCCCAGGACCGGGATGTCGTCCACCCGGCAGATCGCTTTCCAGTCGTTCATCGTGTGCTCCTCGGGATCGGTTCGTGGTGCGCTCACGCCGGGACGGGCTCGAACTGCCGGGCGTCGACACCGGCGGCGGCGAACTCGAACCACGGATCCGGCTCGCCCTCGAGCGCCGCCTGCAGCCGCGCCCAGAGCGCGCGGCGGCCTTCGGCGTCCTCGACGACGCAGCGGCGGACGTGGTCCAGGCCGACGCGATTCACGTAGTGCACCGTGCGTTCCAGGTACCAGCCCTCCTCGCGGTAGAGCTGCATGAAGGCGCCGGTATGCTCGAGCACCTCCTCGGAGCTGCCGAGCTTGACCAGGAAGTGGCCCACCTCGGTCTTGATGCCGCCGTTGCCGGCGATGTACATCTCCCAGCCGCTCTCGACGCCGACGATGCCGACGTCCTTGATCCCGGACTCGGCGCAGTTGCGCGGGCATCCGGACACAGCGAACTTGACCTTGTGCGGCGCATACATCCGCCACATCGCGCGCTCCAGGTCCTTGCCCAGGCGGGTGCTGTCCTGCGTTCCCATCCGGCACCATTCGCTGCCCACGCAGGTCTTCACGGTGCGCAGCGCCTTCGCGTAGGCATGCCCGCTGGGCATGCCGAGGTCGCGCCAGACGGCGGGCAGGTCCTCCTTGCGCACCCCCAGCAGGTCGATGCGCTGGCCACCGGTCACCTTGACCGTGGGAATCGCGTAGCGGTCGACGACGTCTGCGATGCGGCGCAGCTCCGCGGCGCTGGTTTCCCCGCCCCACATCCGCGGCACCACGCTGTAGCTGCCGTCCTTCTGGATGTTGGCGTGGCTGCGCTCGTTGACGAAGCGGCTCTGCGGGTCGTCCTTCGCCTGCTTCGGCCAGGTGCTGATCAGGTAGTAGTTGACCGCCGGGCGGCAGGCCGAGCAGCCATCCGGGCTGCGCCATTCCATGAAGCGGAACACCTCGGGGACGCTCAGCAGCCGGTGCGTCCGGATTGCGTCGCGAACCGCCTGGTGGCCATGCTCGGTGCAGCCGCAGATCGGCCGGGTCTTCGGCGTGGCCGAGTAGTCGCCGCCGGCGGTGGACATCAGGATCTGCTCGACCAGCCCGGTGCAGGAGCCGCAGCTGGCGCTGGCCTTGGTGTGCTTGCGCACCTCCTCCAGCGTGAACAGGCCCTGCTCCTTGATCGCCTTGCAGATCGCGCCCTTGGTGACGCCGTTGCAGCCGCAGACCTCGTCGGTGTCCACCATCGCTGCCGCCTTGCTGTGTCCTTCGTGGCCGCCGTCGCCGATGCCGGATTCGCCGAACATCAGCCGGTCGCGGATGTCGGCCACGCTGCGGCCATCGCGCAGCAGCCCGAAGTACCAGCTGCCGTCGACCGTGTCGCCATACAGGCAGGCGCCCACCAGCCGGTCGTCCTTGAGCACCAGCTTCTTGTAGACCCCGGCCGACGGGTCGCTCAGCACGATCGACTCGCTGTCCTCGTCGCCCTTGAAATCGCCGGCGGAGAAAAGGTCGATCCCGGTCACCTTGAGCTTGGTCGAGGTGAGCGAGCCGGTGTAGCGGCCGATTCCGAACTCGGCGAGGTGATTGGCCGCGACCTTCGCCTGCTCGAACAGCGGCGCCACCAGTCCGTATGCGACGCCGCGGTGCGCCGCGCATTCGCCCACCGCGTAGACGCGGGGGTCGGTCACCGTCTGCAGGGTGTCGCTCACCACGATGCCGCGGTCGACGTGCAGGCGCATCCGCTCGGCGAGCGCGGTCTCAGGGCGGATTCCGACCGCCATCACCACCAGCTCGGCGGGACTCTCGCGTCCGTCCCGGAATCGCACCGCGCGCACCCGGCCGTCCTCGCCGCCGAGCAGCTCCTCGGTCTGCGCGCCGACCAGGAAGCGCAGGCCGCGCGCCTCCAGCGATTCCTGCAGCATCCTGCCGGCCACTTCGTCGAGCTGGCGCTCCATCAGCGTCGGCGCAACGTGCACCACGCTCACGTCCATGCCGCGCTTGAGCAGGCCGTTGGCCGCCTCCAGGCCCAGCAGCCCGCCGCCGATCACCACCGCGTGCCGGCGGGTGGCGGCAGCCTCGATCATCGCCTGGGTGTCGGCGATGTCCCGGTAGGCCAGCACGCCGCCCAGCCCGCTGCCCGGCACCGGCAGGATGAAGGGCCTGGAGCCGGTCGCCATCAGCAGGCGGTCGTAGCCGGCCTCGATCGCCTCGCCGTCCGGATTGCGGGCGCGGACGATCCGCCGGGTCCGGTCGACCTCGGTCACGGTCCAGCCGGCGTGCAGCACGATTCCGTGGTCGCGGTACCAGGACCAGTCGTTGAGGACGATCTCGTCGAGAGTCTGCTCACCGGCCAGTACCGGAGACAGCAGGATGCGGTTGTAGTTCGGATGCGGCTCGGCGCCGAAGACGGTGATGTCATGGCTGTCCGGAGCGATGCGGATCAGCTCCTCGAGCGTGCGCACGCCGGCCATCCCGTTGCCGATCATCACGAGGCGGGGTCTTTGCATGGTGTCTCTCCCTGGCCGGCGGGCTCTCTGGATGAGCCCGGGGTCGGCGTTCTGTTCTGTTTCGGTACGGTGGGTGCTCAGGCGCGCAGCGCGGCGCTGCGCTGCGCGAGATCGGCCGGCGCGCCGCGCAGCGGCTCGACCTTGCGCTGCTTCTCGTACAGGAAGCTCAGCACCTCCTGACGGCAGCGGTTGTAGTCGGCGTTGCCGGCCAGCGCGATGCGTTCGCGCGGGCGCGGCAGCTGCACGTCGAGCACCTGGCCGATGGTAGCCGCCGGCCCGTTGGTCATCATCACGATGCGATCCGACAGCAGCACCGCCTCGTCGACGTCATGGGTGATCATCATCACCGTGTTGCGCCGCTCGGCCTGGATGCGCATCACCTCGTCCTGCAGGTGAGCGCGGGTCAGCGCGTCCAGCGCGCCGAAGGGCTCGTCGAGCAGCAGCACCTTGGGCTTCATCGCCAGCGCCCGGGCAATCCCCACGCGTTGCTTCATCCCTCCGGAGATCTCCGACGGGAGCCGCTGCAGCGCGTGGCGCATGTTGACCATCTCGAGGTTCTGGAGCACCCAGTCGCGGCGCTCGCCGGCGCCGAGCTTGCCTCGGAACACCTTGTCGACCGCCAGCGCGACGTTCTGGTAGACGGTCAGCCAGGGCAGCAGCGAATGGTTCTGGAAGACCAGCGCGCGGTCCGGTCCGGGGGCGCCGACCTCGCGGCCGTCGACGATGACGCCGCCGATCGAGGGCTGCAGCAGGCCGGCGACGATGTTGAGCACGGTCGACTTGCCGCAGCCGGAGTGGCCGATCAGCGAAACGAACTCGCCGCGCTGGACGTCCAGGTCGATGCCGCGCAGCACCTCGCTGGTGGTTCCGCCGCGCGTGAAGCTCATTCCCACGCGGGAGATGCTCAGGTATGCATTGCTCATGGTGTGCTCCGCGTTGCGGTCAGCCGGCGGACGTGCCGCGCGTGACCCAATTGCCGACTGCGGCGACCAGCCGGTCGAGCAGGAATCCGACGACGCCCACGTAGACGAGGGCGAGGATGATGTCGCTGATCAGCGACGAGTTCCACGCGTCCCAGATGAAGAAGCCGATGCCCACGCCGCCGATCAGCATTTCGGCCGCGATGATCGCCAGCCAGGACAGACCGACCCCGATGCGCAGGCCGGAGAAGATGTAGGGCGCCGCGGCGGGCAGCATCACCTTCCAGAAGTACTCGAGGCCGTTGAGCCGGATCACGCGGGCCACGTTGCGGTAGTCGTCCGGGATGTTGCGGATGCCCACCGAGGTGTTGATGATGATCGGCCAGATCGACGTGATGAAGATGACGAAGATCGCCGACGGATTGCTGTCCTGGAAGCCGGCCAGCGAGATCGGCAGCCAGGCCAGCGGCGGCACGGTGCGCAGCACCTGGAACAGCGGGTCGAGCCCGCGCAGCGCCCAGGCCGACTGGCCGACCAGCACTCCCAGCGCCACGCCCGCCACCACCGCGAGCGAGTAGCCGTAGGCCACCCGCTCCAGGCTGGCGAGGATCTGCCAGGCCAGGCCCACGTCGTTGCCGCCGTTGTCGAAGAAGGGGTTGGCGATCAGTTCCCAGCTGTCCTCGATGACGCGGCTGGCGCTGGGCAGCGCGGCGCCCGGGCTGGAGCCGAGGATCTCCCAGATGCCCACCAGCAGGGCCAGGATCGCCAGGGGCGGCAGGACATGGGCGGCCAGGCTGCGCAGCGCGGGGACCATGCGTGTGTGCCGGGCCGGCGGGGCGCCGGGCGTGGCCGGCAGGCGGACGGCCGCCAGGGTGTCGGTCTGTTTCATCTCGGGCTCCGGGGAATTGCTCGTTGCCGCATCGGGTCAGGCGCGCAGATGCTTGATCGACAGGCTGTCCAGGTAGGCCTGCGGCCGTGCCGGATCGAAGACCTTGCCGTCGAAGAACTTTTCCACGCCCCGCGAGGTCGTTGCGGGGGTGTCGCTCGCGGCCACGCCGAGCTCGCGCGCGGCCGCGCGCCAGAGATCCTCGCGGTTGACCTTCGCGATCCAGCCCTTGCCGTCGAAGCCCTGCGGCAGGTAGCCCCAGCGGACGTTCTCGGTGAGGAACCAGAGATCGTGGCTTTGGAACGGGTAGGACGCGTGGTCCTTCCAGTAGCGCATCTGCGCAGGGCTGTTCTCCACCACGCGGCCGGTGCCGTAGTCGAAGTCGCCGCGCAGCCGGTCGACGATGTCCTCGAAGGGTGCGTTGATCCAGCGCCGCTTCGCGCAGATCCGGGCGACCTCCTCGCGGTTCTTCCGGTCCTCGCACCACATCTGCGCTTCCATCACCGCTTTGAGCAGGGCACGCGCGGCGTTCGGGTTGGCGTCGACCCAGTCGGCCCGCATCGCGAAGGCCTTCTCCGGGTGGTTGTGCCAGAGCTCGCCGGTGGTGTTGGCGGTGTAGCCGATCTTCTGGTTGATCAGCTGCCGGTTCCAGGGCTCGCAGACGCAGAAGGTGTCCATGCTGCCGACCTTCATGTTGGCGACCATCTGCGCGGGCGGCACCACGATGGTGGAGATGTCGCGCACCGGGTCGATGCCGCCGGCCGCCAGCCAGTAGCGCATCCACATGTCGTGGGTGCCGCCGGGAAAGGTCATCGCCGCGCTGACGGTCTTGCCGGATTTCGCCTTGGCGGCAAGCGCCTTGCCGAAGGCCTTCGCGTCGGTGCCGACCTTCAGGTCGCGGTACTCGTTGCCCACCGAGATGCACTGCCCGCCCAGGTTCAGGCGCGCCAGGATGTACATCGGCACCTGGACGTTGTTGGCCGTCATCGCACCGCTGCCGATCAGATACGGCATCGGGGTCAGGATGTGGGCGCCGTCGATGCCGTTCCTCGCCGAGCCGAGCACCAGGTTGTCGCGTGTGGTGCCCCACGACGACTGCTTCATGACCTGCACGTCGCTCATTCCGTGCCTGGCGAAGAAGCCCTTCTCGTCGGCGACGAACAGCGGGGCGGCATCGGTCAGCGCGATGAAGCCGAGCTTCGCAGTCTGGGTTTCGGGCTTGCCCGCGGCTGCGCGCGCCGCGCGGGGCAAGGTGCCGGCGGCGAGCGCGGCGCCGCCCGCTGCAGCCGCTCCGAGCAGCAGGGAGCGGCGCGACCGGTCTGCAATGGCTGAGGGTTCTTTCATCGACGACTCCCGTGGCAGTGAGGAACGAAAAACGGCGCCTTCGCGACGCCTGCGCGGGGCAGGCGGGCGAACGACGCCGTTGTCGGTTCGGTCCCTGAGGACCCGTGGAACCCGCCGCCGTTGGCGGGCACCACGGGCCATATCAAGCAGTTTGCGTGCCAGGGCATTGACGAACGCGCCGCAAGCCTGCTGCGAGTGCGGCCCGATCCGGGTCCTGCCAAGGGAGACCGGCCCGCCAGGCGACCGCTGAGCCTTGTCTGTCGAGGCCTCCAGCGGCAGGCCCGGTCCCCGGCGCTGGTGCGTCACGGCCCGCGATCGTGCGCCTGAAGGCACTGTTTTTGTGCGCTGCAGCAGCAGCGCTGCACTCAGCGCGGGCGTACCGGGAGCAGCTCGGCCATCGCCAGCACCGCCTCCGCGACCTCCGCCAGCCGGCGATTCCGCTCCATCGCCATCCGCCGCAGCGTCCGGTGCGCCTCCTCCTCGGTGAGCTGGCGATGAGCCATCAGCAGCCCCTTGGCCCGTTCGATCAGCTTGCGATCCTCGAGGCTGCTGCGGGCGGTGTCCAGCTCCGCGCCGAGCGTGCGCAGACGCCGCGCCTGTTCATGCGCCAGATCGAGGATCGATCGAACGAGCTGCGGCCCGAACACCCCGGCGTCCAGCGCGTCCGAGTCGTCGAGGGGGAAAGCTTGTTCGGCGCAGATGACGCCGGCCGGGGCTCCTGCAGCGCCGGTCCAGGCGGGTTCCCGGTGGCGGCCCGCATCCAGAGCCAGGAGGTCGGTCTGCGCCGCGGCGCTGCGGTCGTGGCAGGACTGGACCAGCGCGTCGGCAAGCCGTTTCTCGACCGCCCGCATCCGATCGATGCGTTGCGAGCAGGCCTCGAACCACTCAGGGCCGAGCGAATTGTCGAGCGACCCGTCCGCAGGGGCGGTGCACAGGATGCGACGCAGTCGTTCCAGTCCGGCGAGCACGGGCGGCGCCTGATGCGCCTGCCAGGCGTCCTGGTGCGCGGGCCCGGCGAAGTCGGCGAACACGGCAAGGCAGCGCTCCTGGGCGTCGATCAGGTGCAGCAGCCGCTGCTGGGCTGCCGTCCGCGCACGCTCGCCGGCAAGCATCGCCGTGCCAGCGGCGCGCTCCTGGCCGGCGAACTCCTTGCCCTGCATGAAATTGAATAAGGCCACCAGCTGGCGGGAGATCCCCGGGTCGGCGGCGCTGTCGGCTGCCTCGAAAACGACCGCCAGCAGTCCTGCCACCAGTCGCACGTAGGCCGCCGTGGCGCGGTCGGTCGAGGGCGTGAGCTGGTCGATCTCCGCGCGCAGTCCGGGCAGCGCGTCCAGCGCGCACAGCAGCTGTGCCACGCGGGCGAACAGGCGTGCGCCGTTGCCGGCCCTGGCCGGATCGATGTCCAGGCGGTCCAGGCAGGCGCGCAGGGCGGCCTCGCTGCTGTCGCTTGCCTGGCGCTGCTCGCGCATCGGACCGTCGGCGCGGACGCCGCCGGAGCCGAGGTAGAGGTTGGACAGCCCGCGCTCGCGCTGCAGCTCGTGCACCAGGCTTGCGGTCGCATCGACCAGGGCACTGGTCTTGGCGAGCCGCCCGAGTTCGGCGATCTCGCAGCGCTTGGCGGCGATCAGGAAGTCGATGGTCGATTTCACCGGGTTGGGCGCATGGTGCGCCAGAGGAGGACCCGGAGAAAGAGGCAAGAAGCGGGCCTGCTGCCTCGGCCTCAGGTCAGCGCCACGCCCCCAGCGCCCGCAGCAGCGGCCGCTTCTTTGCCTGGTGGCCCTGCATCCTGCACAGGATGTCGTCCAGCGTGCGCATCGCGTCGACGATGTGCGGTCCCTTGTTGAGCATCACGCACTCGGCCCGCTCGCCCATCGCGGCGTCGGTGATCTCGGCCCGGGAGGGGCGGCCGGTCTTGGCCAGCGTCTCGAGCACCTGGGTGGCCCAGACCACCGGCATGTGCGCGGCTTCGGCCGCCCAAAGGATCTCCTCCTGCACCTCGGCCAGGCGTTCGTATCCGCACTCCACTGCAAGGTCGCCGCGGGCGATCATCACGCCAGACGCAGGACCTGCCATCGCCGCGAACATCAGCTCGGGCAGGCGTTCGAAGGCGCGGCGGGTCTCGATCTTCAGCAGGATCCCGGTGCGCGTCGCGCCCGCGGCGTCCAGGCGCGCGCGCAGCGCATGGACGTCCTCGGCGTGCTGGACGAAGGACAGGCCGACCAGGTCGGCGAAACCCGCGACCACTGCGAGGTCCTCGAGATCCTTCCCGGTCAGCGCGGGCAGCTCGAGGCTGCTGTCCGGCAGGTTGATTCCCTTGTCCCCGCGCAGCGTCTCGCCCTCGGGACGCGCCCGGTCGATCTCGACCTCGATCCCGTCGGCATCCGCGCAGCGGATCGTGCCGCCGATTCGTCCGTCGTCGAACCACACGCGCTCGCCCGCGCGCACCTGGGCGAAGACCTCCGGCAGCGTGCAGGCGATTGCGGGCGGCCCGTCATTCGCCGCCGGGATGCCGCGCGCGGCCGGGGCGGGTCGGGATTCGGAGGAGGGCGTGGCGGCAGGCCGTTCCAGCCGCAGCCGGTCGCCGCGGCGCAGGAAGACGCTGCCGGGCCGGCCGGGCAGGTCGAAGACCTGAGTGGAACGGGGCCCGCGGCAGCGCTCCCGGCGCAGCAGCTCGGTCTGCGGCACCAGGTAGAGCGTGCGGTCGGCCTCGGCAAGCACGCCGTCCTCGTCGCGGCGGGCCACGCGCAGGCTGCGGCGCGCGCCGCGGGCGTCGATAAGTTCGATCCGCTCGCCGGCCTCCAGCGTCAGCAGCCAGTCGGGGGACACGCCCAGGTGGGCCAGTGCGCCCCGGATCCGC
This sequence comes from Quisquiliibacterium transsilvanicum, assembly GCF_014202215.1. Taxonomy (GTDB): domain Bacteria; phylum Pseudomonadota; class Gammaproteobacteria; order Burkholderiales; family Burkholderiaceae_E; genus Quisquiliibacterium; species Quisquiliibacterium transsilvanicum. The sequence goes on from NZ_JACHGB010000004.1 coordinate 430,197, forward strand.
TGGGCCGAGCCCTGCGGCAGCAGCCCCACCCGGGCGGGCGCCAGCACGCGGCCGAAGTCGTCGCGCAAGGGCCGCAGCTTGAGCACCACGGGCCCCGGGGCGATCCTGCCGGTGCGCAGCTTGGGGCCCGCGAGGTCGGTCAGGATGCGCACCGGTCGGCCGAGCGACCGCGCTGCGCTGCGCACGTGGTCGGCCATCGCCTGCCAGCGGGGCGCGTCGTCGTGGGCGCAGTTGATCCTGGCGATGTCCATCCCGGCCTCCACGAGGGCATGTACGAGCGCCGCATCCCCGGCCGCCTCCGAGGGCAGGGTGACCATGATGCGCACCGAGCGGTGCGCGGGCGCCGGCCCGAGCAGCTCGTCCGCGTTGCGCTGCAGCGAGGTGACGCGTTCCTCCGGGGAAGTTTCGCCCGCCGTCCGGCGACCGGCCGGCGCGACCCCCGCGGCCCGCCGCAGCAGGCCGAGCACTCGGTCCACGCTGGCAAGCACCTGCGGCTCGGAACGGCCCAGCGAGGAGGCGCCGAGCGCCGACAGCCGTTCCTGCAGACCGCGCAGATCGTGCTCGCGCAGCGCCAGGTAATGCGCCAGGTTGCGCGCGTCGGCGCGGCGTCCCGGCGCCACCTCGGCCAGCCGCGAAGCGCATTCGTCCTCTCGGGCAAGCATGCGCGCGCGCAGGGTCTCCAGCGCGCCGATCAGCTCGAGGGTGATCGCAGGCTCCGTGCTCGCAGCGGCAGGCAGTTTCATCGCTCTTCTTCCAGGGGGTCGCCGGACGATCCTGCCGCGCAGTGCAGCAGGGGGCCGTCCAGCGCCCAGCCTAGGCGCCGTCGATGACACCCTCGTGGCGGTCAGCCTCCGGGGCCGAGCTTGCCGATGCCGGGCAGCCGCAGCGCCGGGTCGTCGAAGTCGAGCCCGGCATTGAGGCCCAGCAGGTTGATTTCCAGGCCCTCCACCCGGCCGGCCGCGATGCCCAGCAGCCCGTAGACCGACAGCTGCCAGCCGCTGCCGCTGGGCGTGCGCTCGACGAAACTGCCCGCCGGCAGCCAGTCCTTGCCGATCGCGGTGGGCGGCAGGTCCAGGCCCAGCTCGGGGACTCGTCTGGCGACGAAGGCGGTGAAGGTGTTGCTGTTGGGCCCCGGCCAGGCGCGGTAGCGGTCGGGCCAGGGGTAGGCGGCCACCGCCTCCTCGACGCGGTCGATCAGGTCCTCGACTTCCGGGCCGCTGCGGCTGGCGAGCAGCACCGGGCGGGCGTTGAACCAGAACGCGTCGGCCGGCCCGCCCCGGCTCACGCTGACCACCGGGCGCCCACGGCGCAGGTTCCAGCCGAGCACGTGATAAGTCGAGTACTCCGCTGCGTCCTTCCGCTTGGCGGCGATCCAGGTGTGGATGCCGAACGCGCCACGCCAGCTGTAGGTGCGCGCGCCATACACCTGGAGCACCGCCTCCGGCGTGGTCTCGGGCCGGGGCGCCTGGCCGCTGCTCTCGCGGCTGGCGGCGCTCCAGTGGGTGTCCAGGTCGAGCTTGCCCAGCGCGAGCACGCCGAGCGGACCCAGCAGCATCAGCGCGATCGCCAGCAGCGTGTACAGCGCGCCCCGGCCGATCAGCGCGCCCCACGAGCGACGGGGTCTGCGTGTGTCCTGCGTTTGCGACATTTGATACTCTCCGCCGACATCCGATCGGCCATGCTGACAGCACAGGCCATCCACCCTGCGGCCGTCCGCGGCCAGGATGCTCCATGTCCGAAGTCACGATCTACCACAACCCGCGCTGCGGGACGTCCCGCAACGTCCTGGCGCTGATCCGCAATGCGGGCATCGAGCCGCGCATCGTGCTCTACCTGGAAACGCCTCCGAACCGGGATGAACTGCTCGCCCTGGTCGCGGCCACCGGCCAGCCGGCGCGCGCGCTGCTGCGCGAGAAGGGCACGCCCTACGCCGAGCTCGGGCTTGGCGACGCATCGCTCAGCGAGGATCGGCTGATCGACGCGATGCTCGCCCATCCCATCCTGATCAACCGTCCGGTCGTGGTCACGCCGCTTGGCGCGCGTCTGTGCCGGCCGTCCGAGACGGTGCTCGACCTGCTGCCTCGGCCGCAACTGGGCGCCTTCGCCAAGGAGGATGGCGAGCAGGTGGTGGACGCCCAGGGGCGGCGCGTCGCTTGAGCGCCTGCCGATGAGGCTGCCGCTCAGCCTGTTCAGCCTGCTCCTTGTCTGGGCCCTGGCGCAGGGGCCTGCCCTTGCGCAGGTGCCCGCGGCCCCCGCCGCGGCGCCCACCGCAGCGACCCTGAAGGGCCGGCTCGAAGCGCTGGCGGGCAGCAAGCTGCCCGAGGCCGACCAGGCCTCGGCCAGGCAAACGCTGGAGCAGGCGCTGGAGCAACTGGCGGCGGCCGAGGAATCGGAGCGCCAGCTTCAGGAGCTCAGGAAGACGCTGGAGTCCGCGCCGGCGCAGATCGCGCAGGCGCGCAGCGAGCTCAAGCGGCTGGAGGCCGCGCCCGCGGCGGTCCCGGCAGTGGCGCCTGGCCAGGAGCTGCCCGCGCTCGAGAAGGCTTTCGAGGAGCGGGATGCGCGGCTGGAGGAATTGCAGCGCGCGCTGAGCGAGGCCAACAGCCTGATCATCGGCGCGCAGACCCGGCCCGACCGAGCGCAAGGGGAGATCCAGGCGGGCCAGGCGCGGATGGCGGCGATCGCCGAGGCTCTGCGCAGCGGGCGCGAGGCAGGCAGGCCGCTGTCGGCCGAGCGGCGCGAGCTGCTCGCCGCCGAGTCTCGTGCGCTGGAGCTTTCCGTCGAGCTGCGCCGCCAGCAGCTCGCGGGCAACGATCAGCTCCAGCAGCTGGGGCAGGCGCGCCGTGATCTTCTGCTCCAGCAGATCTCGCGGCAGGAAGGCGCCTTGCAGGCGCTGCGCGCCGAGATCAATGCACTGCGCCGCGAGAGCTCGGAGCAGGCCGTGGCCGAGCTCTCCGACGACCTGCGCCGCGGCCTGACCGCGCCCGGCAAGGGCGGCCTGCTGGCGCGCGAGACGGCGATCAACCGGCAGCTGTCCGAGTTCCTGCTGCGCGCCACCGACCGGCTCAACGACCTGACCCAGCGCAACTTGAGGGCCCGCCAGCAGCTGGACATGCTCAGCCAGGCCGAGAAGACGCTGGAGGAGCAGATCAGCGTGCTCCAGGGAAGCCTGCTGCTGACCCGCATCCTCTACGAACAGAAGCAGGGGCTGCCGAGGCTGGACATCGACCCGCGGCTCGCCGACCAGATCGCCGACCTGCGCCTCTACCAGTTCGAGATCAACCGCCACCGCGAGCAGCTTGCCGATCCGGCCGCATATGCCGAGCGCCTTGTGTCGCAGGAGGAGGCGGGGTCGGTCGGCGACGGCCAGCGCAGGGAGCTGCTGGCGCTGCTCGAGACTCGGGCGGCCCTGCTCGAGCGGCTCAATCGGGAGCTGGGCTCGCTGGTGAACGAATCCTATGGCCTGCAGCTCAACCAGCGGCAGCTGCAGCTCACCGCCGACACGCTGCGCGCCACGCTCGACGAGCAGATGTTCTGGGTGCCGAGCAACCGGCCACTCGACCTGGCCTGGCTCGGCGCCCTTCCTGCCCGGCTGCAGCACCAGGCCGCGTCGGTACCTTGGGCCGCAACGGGCCGCGAGCTTGTGGACGGGCTCGCGGCGCGGCCCTGGGCGGGGTTGCTGGCGCTGGCGGTGCTCGCGGTGGCCATGGTGCGCAGGGGGGCCATCGGGCGCCGGCTGGCCTCGCTGCACGCCGAGGTGGCCTTCGCCCGGGACGACAGCCAGTGGCACACGCCTGCGGCGCTCTTGCTGAACCTGCTGCAGGCCGCGACGGGGCCGGCGCTGCTGGCGATCGCCGGACTGGCGATCCAGTCCGATGGGCGCGGCTTGAACGCGGACCTGGGCGCGGCGCTGCTGGCGGCGGCGACGGCCTGGCTGGTGTTCGCCACCGCCGGCAGGATCCTCGCGACGGGTGGCGTCGCGGAAGTCCATTTCCACTGGTCGCCGCCGGCGCTCGCGGTGATGCGGCCGCGCATGCGCACCCTCGGCTGGGTGGTGGTGGCGCTGGCCGCGGTGGCCACTTTCGCCGAGCACCGGCCGGCGGCGCTGGCCGAGGACGCGGCGGGAATCCTGGTGGTGCTCGCCTGCCTGGGCGCGATGGCCTGGCTGCTCGGGCACCTGCTGGTCGGCGAGCCGCAGGCGGGCAACTCGCCCTGGCGCGCGATCGGCAACATCCTGCTCGGACTGATGCCGCTGGCGCTGGCCGCGGCGATCGTCGCCGGCTACTACTTCACTGCGCTCAAGCTGGCCGGCCGCATGGTCGACACGCTTTACGTGCTGTTCGCATGGCGGCTGCTGCAGGCAGTCGCGGTGCGCAGCCTGGCGGTGGCGGCCCGCCGGCTCGCAGCGCAGCGCGAGAATCGGCGCCGGTTGGCGGCGGTGGCGGCGGGCGAGGAGCCGGACGCGGCCCTGCCGGACGAGGCGCCGGTGCGCGACATCGCTCAGGTCAACCAGCAGTCGCTGCGGCTGGTGCGCGTGGCGCTGCTCGGCGCGCTGGCCTTCGTGCTGTGGCTGGTCTGGGCGGACCTGATCTCGCTGTTCTCCTACCTCGAGAACGTGACGCTCTACGAGTACAGCAGCGGCAGCGGCGACAAGGCGGTGCTGATGCCGATCAGCCTGCGCGACCTGCTGATGGCGGTGGCGATCGTGGCCGGCGCGTTCATGCTCGCCCGCAACCTGCCCGGCCTGCTCGAAGTGCTGGTGCTGTCGCGGCTGCGGCTTGCCCAGGGCAGCGCCTATGCGATCACCACCCTGGTGTCCTACGTGATCGCGGGCGTGGGCCTGGTGGCGACGCTGTCGACGCTGGGCGTGAGCTGGGACAAGCTGCAGTGGCTGGTCGCTGCGCTGTCGGTGGGCCTGGGCTTCGGTCTGCAGGAGATCTTCGCCAACTTCATCTCCGGGCTGATCATCCTCTTCGAGCGGCCGGTGCGGATCGGCGACGTGGTGACGATCGGCAACCTGTCGGGCACGGTGAGCCGGATCCAGATTCGCGCGACGACCATCACCGACTTCGACCACAAGGAGATCATCGTCCCGAACAAGACCTTCGTGACCGACCAGATCGTCAACTGGACGCTCAGCGACACGGTCACGCGGGTCACGATCGCGCTGGGCGTGGCCTACGGATCCGACCTGGAGCTGGTGCGTCGGCTGCTGCTGCAGATCGTGCGCGAGAACCCGCGGGTCCTGGCGGACCCCGCGCCGATGCTGATCTTCCAGTCCTTCGGCGCCAGCACGCTGGACCACGAGCTGCGGGTCCACGTGCGCGAGCTGGCGGACCGCTCGGCGGCGGTCGACGAAATCAACCGGCGCATCGACCAGGTCTTCCGCGAGCAGGGCATCGAGATCGCCTTCGGCCAGGTGGACGTGCACATCCGCAGCTTCGCCGGGCCGGAGGCCCTGCTCGCGAAGCTGCCGGCCGTCGGCGAGTCGAAAGCCGAGCCGCAGGGCTGACGTGAAGGGCTGACGTGAAGGCTTCGTTCGATTCCCTCGCGGGCGCGGACGGGGCCGCCCTGCTGGCCGACCTGGTGCTCGGCTTGCACGCTGCCTTCGTGGTCTTCGTGGTCGCCGGCGGACTGCTGGTGCTGCGGCGGCCGCGACTGGCCTGGCTGCACCTGCCGGCTGCCGCCTGGGGCGTGGCGATCGAGTTCGGCGGCTGGATCTGTCCGCTCACGCCGCTGGAGAACCGGCTGCGCGCGGCGGCCGGCGAGGCGGGCTATGCCGGTGACTTCCTCGGCCACTGGCTGCAGCTGCTGCTGTACCCGCCCGGGCTGACGCGGGGGATGCAGATTGCGCTCGGCGCGGGCGTGCTGCTGGTCAACGCCGCGGTCTACGGGCGGCTGCTGAACCGCTGGCTGCGCCGGCGCTGAGGCCGCTGGCCGGGCGCCGATCCGGAGGGAATGGAAGCGCCGGAAGGCCCGCGGAGGCCGCGCGCGCTATCATCGTCGTTTTAGCGCTCCCGCCCGACGCCGCGCGCGGACCCTGTCCGAGCCGGCGGCGCGCCTGCATAGATGCCGACCAACACTTCCCCTGTCGATGAAGGCCAGCCTGCGGTCCGTCTGGTGGCTTCCTGCCGCCTCCCCACGCCGTGGGCAGTGTTCGAGCTGCATGGATTCGAGGAGATCGCCAGCGGCCGGGAGCATGTGGCGCTGACCCTGGGCGAGGTGTCCGACGGCGCCCCGGTGCTCGCCCGGATGCACTCCGAGTGCCTGACCGGCGATGCGCTGTACAGCCTGCGCTGCGACTGCGGCGCCCAGCTCGAGGCAGCGCTGGCGGCGATCGCCGCCGAAGGGCGCGGCGTGCTGCTCTACCTGCGCCAGGAGGGCAGGGGCATCGGCCTGCTGAACAAGATCCGCGCCTACCGGCTGCAGGATGCCGGCGCCGACACGGTCGAGGCCAACCACCAGCTCGGCCTGGCGGCCGACCTGCGCACCTACGAGGCGGCGGCCGAGATGTTCGCGCTGCTCGGGGTGAGCCGCTTGCGGCTGATGACCAACAACCCCCGCAAGATCCGCGCGCTCGAAGAGCGCGGCATCGAGATCGCCGAGCGCATGCCGCTGCAGATCCAGCCGAACCCGCACAACGCCGGCTACCTGCGCACCAAGGCCACCCGGCTCGGCCACCTGCTCACGGCGGCGGGCTCGCTGGACGAATCCGCGCCCTGAGCCGCGGGCGCGCCGCCCGCGGGCGCGCCGGTTTCCCGTTGTCCTGATCGGCATGCCCCCGACGGCGGGGCGGCGCGTGCCCGTTCCTGTTTTCCCCGTTCTGTGATGCACTGTGCGGAATCGTCAGACACGGTGGGTCCGGTCGACCCATCGCGGCGGCGGCGCCTCGCGCCGCTGCATGGGCGATCCAACTACAAGGGGAGACTGGACATGAGAAAGCTGTTGCTTGCGCTCGCCGCCACCGCGAGCCTGATCCACGCGGGCGCCGCCGTGGCGCAGAAGAACTATGGTCCCGGCGTGACCGATACCGAGATCAAGCTCGGCCAGACCATCCCGTACAGCGGGCCGGCGTCGGCCTACGGCACGCTCGGCCGCAGCCACGTGGCCTTCTTCAAGATGATCAACGACCAGGGCGGCATCAACGGGCGCAAGGTCAACCTGATCAGCCTGGATGACGGCTACAGCCCGCCCAAGACCATCGAGGCGGTGCGCCGGCTGGTCGAGAGCGAGGAAGTGCTGGGGCTGTTCGGAACGCTGGGCACGCCGACCAATTCGGCGATCCACAAGTACGTGAATCAGAAGAAGGTGCCGCACCTGTTCGTCTCGACCGGCGCGGGCAAGTGGAACGACCCGAAGAACTTCCCCTGGACCATGGGGTTCCAGCCGAACTACCCGGCCGAAGGGAAGGTGTTCGCTGCGCACATCCTGGCGACAAAGCCCAACGCGAAGATCGCGATCCTCTACCAGAACGACGACTTCGGTAAGGACTACCTGATCGGAGTGAAGGCCGGGCTCGGGGACAAGGCGAAGAGCATGATCGTCGCCGAGGCCTCGTTCGAGGTCACCGACCCGACCGTCGACTCGCAGATCCTGACGCTCCGCTCCTCGGGTGCAGACGTGTTCGTGAACGCCGCCTCGCCGAAGTTCGCCGCGCAGGCGATCAAGCGGGTCGGCGAGATCGGCTGGAAGCCGGTGCACTACCTGACCAACGTGTCGGCCACGGTCGGTACGGTCCTCAGGCCAGCGGGGCTCGATCATTCGACCGGATTGCTGACCACGCAGTTTCAGAAGGATCCGGGCGACAGCCAGTGGGACAAGGATCCGGAGATGATTGCCTACAAGGAGTTCATGAAGAAGTACTACCCGGAGGGGGACGTCAACGACCAGCTGAACCTGCTGTGCTTCGCTTCCGGTCATGCGATGGCGCACGTGCTCAGGCAGGCTGGCGACAACCTGACCCGGGAGAACGTGATGAAGATCGCGGGCAACCTGAAGGACCTCCGCGTCCCTGGCCTGCTGCCCGGGCTGACGATCAACACCAGCCCGACCAACCACGGGCCGCTGTCGATGCTGCAGATGGCGCGCTTCGACGGCACGAAGTGGGTGCCCTTCGGCGAGCCGATCACCGCCAAATGAGTTCCTGATAACAGGTCGCCGACGGCTGCGGGCCGCCGGCGGCGACCGCTCCCGCGGCGTTTACGTCCGCTTACTCATTGCGCCGGGGTTTTACACGGCGCCCCCCGGTTCGTCATTGTCGATCGGCGATACTCGGGGGATGCACCAGATCACTTCCAGACCCGCCGCTTTTCGCGCCGATCGCGGCGCCGCGGGGCGGCCCCTCTTCCTCCTGCGCGCTCCGGCGCCCGATGGCCTGCGCAGGCTGCGGGGATTCGCACCCGTCCTGATGATGCTGATGGCAGGCTGCGCGGCAGTCGGCCCGAACTACGTGCCGCCCCGGCCAGAACTGCCGGCCGCCTGGGCGCAGGGCGGGGCAGTCTCGCCCGCAGTGCCGGGGGCGTCCGCTGTGGCAGGCGGCGCGGGAGTCGCGGCTGCCGCCGCCGTCCACCCCTCCGGCCTGCGCGCCTGGTGGAGCCTGTTCCGCGATCCCCTGCTCGATGCGCTGGTGGACGAGACGCTGGCCCGCAGTCCCGACCTGCGCGTCGCGGCCGCGCGCCTCGAGCAGGCCCGCGCGCAGCGCGGCATCGCGCAGGCGGGCTTCCTGCCTTCGGCATCGGCCCGTGCCGGCACGCGCGAGTCCGCGGCGCGCGGCGGCGACTCGACCGCCAGCTACTCGCTTGGCGTGGATGCGAGCTGGGAGATCGACCTCTTCGGCGGCTTGCGACGGGCGCTGGAGGCCGCCGACGCGGACCTGCAGGCCAGCGCCGCCAGCCTGGGCTCGGTGCAGGTGTCGCTGGCGGCCGAGGCTGCGCTCGCCTACCTCGAGGTGCGGCTGCTGCAGGCCCGCCTGGACGTGGCCGCGCGCAACCTCGCCAGCCAGGAGGAAACCCTGCAACTCACCGACTGGCGGGCGCAGGCAGGCCTGGTCGGCTCGCTGGACGTCGAGCAGGCGCGGGCCGGCGTCGAGCAGGTCCGCGCCCAGCTGCCGGCGCTGCGCTCCGCTCTCGGGCAGGCGAGGCACCGGCTTTCGGTGCTCACCGGCCAGCAGCCGGCCGCGCTCGACGATCGGCTCTCCGCCGTGGCGCCGATCCCGGCGGCGCCGGTCGCTGCGGCGCTGTCGATCCCGGCCGAGGTGCTGGCGCAGCGTCCGGACGTTCATGCGGCCGAGCGGGCGCTGGCGGCCGAGACGGCACGGGTCGGGCAGGCGGAGGCCGCCCGCTACCCGGGCCTGAGCCTGGGCGGTTCGATCGGGCTGGAGGCGCTGACGCTCGGCGGGCTCACCGCGGGCGGCGCCACGGTGCGTTCGATCGCGGCCAGCCTGGCGGCGACCGTCTTCGACGGCGGCCGCCTGCGCAGGCAGGTGGAGATCCGCAGCGCCGTGCAGGCGCAGGCGCTGGCGTCCTACGAAGCCACTGTGCTGGCCGCGCTCGAGGAGGTGGAGAACGCGCTGCTGGCGGTGCGCAGCGCCCGCGAGCGGCAGACAGCGCTGGCCGCGGCGGCCGAGGCAGCGCGCAACGCTGCGCTGCTGGCCCGCCAGCGCTATGCATCCGGGCTGATCGACTTCCAGGCGGTGCTGGATTCCGCGCGCACCGTGCTGTCCGCGGAGGACAGCCTGGTCTCCGGCGAAGCCGAGGCGGCGACCTCGATGGTGCGCCTGTACAAGGCGCTTGGCGGCGGCTGGACCGCCGCGCAACAGTGAGAACGAGGCAATGACGAAAGCGAACGAAGGGGCGTCGCCCGCGGGGCAGTCTGTCGGCAACGTCGAGAAGCTGCTGGGCGCAGGGTCGGTGCGCTCCTGGTGGCGCAGTCCGGCACTCTGGATCGGCCTGGCGCTGCTGGTCGCCGCGATCTTCGGCTGGCAGTACTGGCAGGGCCGCCGGGCGGAGGCAGGCCGGCCGGTCTACGTGAGCCAGCCGGCGGCGCGCGGCGATCTGACGGTGACGGTCGTCGCCAACGGCACGCTGGCGCCGACCCGCGCGGTCAACGTCGGCAGCGAGATGTCCGGCACGGTCGCGCGGGTCCACGTCGACATCAACGACCGGGTCACCAAGGGGCAGGTGCTGGCGGAACTGGACACTGCGAAGCTCTCCGACCAGATCCGCCGGTCGCGGGCCTCGGTGCTGTCGGCCGAGGCGCGCGTCGCCCAGGCCGCGGCGACGGTCAAGGAGGCACGTGCGAGCCTCGCGAGGATGGAGGAGGTGGCCCGGCTGTCGGGAGGCAAGGTGCCCTCGAAGGCGGAGCTGGATGCGGCACGGGCCGTGCAGGAGCGTGCCCTTGCCGATGCGCGGGTCGCCGCTGCCTCGGTGTCGGACGCTAAGGCCGCGCTGAGCGTCGACGAGACCAACCTGCGCAAGGCCTCGATCCGCTCGCCGATCGACGGTGTGATCCTGACCCGCACGGTGGACCCCGGCAACGCGGTCGCAGCGTCGCTGCAGGCGGTGACGCTGTTCAACATCGCCGAGGACCTCACCAAGATGAAGCTGCAGGTCAACGTCGACGAGGCCGACGTCGGGCAGGTGAAGGAAGGGCAGTCCGCCGAATTCACGGTCAGCGCCTGGCCCGGCCGGAACTATCCGGCCAGGATCGTCCGCGTGGGCTTCGGCTCGACCATCAAGGACAACGTGGTCTCCTACGTTGCCGACCTCGAGGTGGGCAACGACGACCTGTCGCTGCGACCCGGCATGACCGCCACCGCGAGCATCGTGTCCACCCGCCGCACCGGGGTGCTGCTGGTGCCGAATGCGGCGCTGCGCTTCACGCCGGCCGGAATGGAGAACGCTGGCGAGACCGCGCCGAGCGCCGCCAACGGGTCCGGCGGCGCACCGGGCGGCGCATCGGGCGGCGCATCGGGCGGCGGGTCGCCGGCCGCCAGCGGCGCGCCAGCCGGCGGCGGCGCGAGCGCCCAGGGCGGCTCGGGCAGCTTCGTGAACAAGCTGGTACCGCAGTTTCCCCGCCGCACCGCGCGTCGCGGCGGCGCCGCGGTCACGGCAGCCCGGCAGGTCTGGGTGCTGCGCGACGGCGCGCCGGTGGCGGTGCCGATTTCGCCGGGCGTCACCGACGGCCGCTTCACCGAGGTGAGTGCCGGCGGGCTCTCCGAAGGCGATCGCGTGATCACCGAGCAGACCGTGGGGCGCGCGGGATGAGCGAAGCACGGGCCGCGCAGGATGCCGCGACGCCGCTGATCCGCCTGCGCGGCATCACGCGGGTATACGGCGAGGGGCAGGCGCAGGTGCGCGCCCTCGACGGCGTCGACCTCGACGTCGAGGCCGGCGAGTTCGTCGCGATCATGGGCCCCAGCGGCTCGGGCAAGTCCACGGTGATGAACGTGATCGGCTGCCTGGACACGCCGAGCGCCGGCCAGTACCTGTTCCGCGGCGTCGCGGTCGAGAAGCTGAGCCGCGACCAGCGTGCGCTGCTGCGCAGGCTCTACCTGGGCTTCGTGTTCCAGGGCTTCAACCTGCTGGCGCGCACCTCGGCCCAGGAGAACGTGGAGCTGCCGCTGCTCTACCGCGGCGAGAGCGTCCAGGCGCGCCATGCGGCGGCCAGCGCCACGCTGGAGTCGGTCGGGCTGGGCGGGCGCGAGCATCACACGCCGGCCGAGCTGTCCGGCGGCCAGCAGCAGCGGGTGGCGATCGCGCGCGCCATCGTCACCAATCCCCAGGTGCTGCTGGCCGACGAGCCCACCGGCAACCTGGACACCCACCGCAGCCGCGAGATCATGGAGCTGATCCAGGGGCTCAACCGCGAGCGCGGCCTCACGGTGCTGATGGTGACCCACGAGGCCGAAATGGCGGCGTACGCCAAGCGCATCGTGCGCTTCGTCGACGGGCGCATCGCCAGCGACGTCCGCAACGATGCGCCGGCCGGCGCTTCGGCAGGGGAGGCCGCCTGATGTTCTGGAATTCGCTTCTGCTCGCGTTGCGCGAGATCCGCCGCAACCTGCTGCGCTCCTTCCTCACCATCCTGGGCATCGTGATCGGCGTGAGCGCGGTGATCACCATGGTGACGCTGGGCAACGGGGCGACGCAGGCGGTGCGGGACCAGATCTCGAGCCTGGGCAGCAACCTGCTGCAGGTTCGGCCCGGCCAGCGGCTGGGGCCGGGCAGCGGCGGCACCGGTGCACCGAGCTTCCTCGAATCCGATGTCGACGCGATCGCAACCCAGATCGGCGGCGTGCGCGCGGTGGCGCCCGAGGTGCGCAGCGGCGTCACCGTGGTGCGCGGCGCGCGCAACTGGACCACGGTCGTCACCGGCACCTCCAACGCGTACTTCGAGACCAACAACTGGCGCTTCGCCGCCGGCCGCGGCTTCGAGGAGGCGGAGGAACGCGCCGGCAGCGCGGTCTGCGTGATCGGCGCCACCGTGCGCCGAGAACTGTTCGGCACGGCCGACCCATTGGGCGAGCAGGTGCGCGTCAAGCAGTTTTCCTGCCGGGTGGTTGGGCTGCTGGCCTCCAAGGGCCAGGCGGCGATGGGCGGCGACCAGGACGACCTGGTGATCCTGCCGCTGCGCACCGTCCAGCGCCGCGTCACCGGCAGCACTCGGATCAACACCTTGCTGGTGTCGATGAACGAGGGCACGAACGTGGAGGGCGTCAAGGAGAGCCTGCGGCTGCTGCTGCGCGAGCGGCGCAAGCTGGGCAGCAACGAGGACGACAACTTCAACGTGCTCGACACCCGCCAGATCGCCGACGCGATGTCCGGCACCACGCAGGTGATGACGATGCTGCTGGGCGCGGTGGCCGCGGTGAGCCTGCTGGTCGGCGGCATCGGCATCATGAACATCATGCTGGTGAGCGTCACCGAGCGCACCCGCGAGGTGGGCATCCGTCTGGCGATCGGCGCGCTCGAGCGGGAAGTGCTGCTGCAGTTCCTGATCGAGGCGGTGGTGCTGGCGGCCTTCGGCGGGCTGGCGGGCATCCTGCTGGCCACGGTGGCAACGGTCTCGCTGGCGAACCTGATGCAGGTGCCCTTCCTGTTCGACCCGTCGATCAACCTGCTGTCCTTCGTCTTCTCGGCGGTGATCGGCGTGGTGTTCGGCTACTTTCCGGCGCGCCGGGCCGCCCGGCTCGACCCGATCGAGGCGCTGCGGCACGAGTGACCGCGGGCGCCGCCCGCCGGGGCGGCCCGCGGGCCTGTGCCCGGTTTCCGGACCGGGCGCGGCGCCGATTTCTCACTTCGCAGGTAACCTTCTGTCCCTGCGGCCGGATGGCCCTGCGCCGCCCCGCTGTGCCTCATAACAAAGCATCAGGAGTCTCCTCACGATGAAGTTCGCCCAGTTCACCCGCATCGCCCTGGCAGTGGCAGTCGCCTCGGCGGCGACCCTGGCTTCGGCCGCGGAAGAAATCCGCATCGGCAACACGGTGCCCTACAGCGGCCCGGCCTCCTTCTACGGCATGGTCGGCAAGGGCACGGCGGCCTACTTTGCCAAGGTCAACGACGAGGGCGGCATCAACGGCCGCAAGGTCAAGGTCATCAGCCTCGACGACTCGCTGGCGCCGCCCAAGACCGTCGAGCAGGTGCGCCGGATGGTCGAGCAGGACGAGGTGCATGCGATCGTCAACCAGGTCGGCACCGCCACCGCTTCGTCGGTGCGCAAGTACCTGAACACGAAGAAGGTGCCCCAGCTGTTCGTGCAGTCCGGTTCGAACAACTTCCAGCAGCCGAAGGAGTTCCCGTACAGCACCTCCGCGCTGATGAACTACGAGTTCGAGGCGAAGGTCTACGGCAAGCAGATCCTGGCCGCCAACCCGAAAGCGAAGATCGGCATCCTTTACCAGAACGACGACTACGGCAAGGACTACCTGCGCGGGCTGAAGGCCACCGCCGGCAAGGCCGTCGTCTCCGAGATCACCTACGAGCAGACCGACCCGACGGTCGATTCGCAGATCCTCGCGCTCAAGGGCGCCGGCGTCGATGTGGTGCTGCTCGCGGCCTACTCCAAGCAGGTCAGCCAGTCGCTGCGCAAGATGGACGAGATCGGCTGGAAGCCGCTGGTCTATCTGAGCCACGTCTCGGCGCAGGTGCATCCGACGCTGTCGATCGTGGGCCTGGACAAGGTGGTCGGCGTGCTCACCGCCAGCATCATCAAGGATCCCTCCGACAGCCGCTGGCACAACGATGCCGACTACAAGGAGTGGCTGGCCTGGATGAAGAAGTACTACCCGGACGGTGACATCAACAACTCGAGCAACGCGTCGGTCTACGCGAGCGCCTCGGCGCTGGCCCACGTGCTCAAGGCTGCCGGCACCGACATGAGCCGCGAGAACATCCTGAAGCAGATGACCAGCCTGAAGGACTTCAAGGCGCCGATGCTGCTGCCCGGCATCACGATGAACATGTCGAAAGACAACTACAACCTGTTCCGCAAGATCCAGCTGATGCGCTTCGACGGCAAGAGCTGGGCCCTGGTGGGTGAGCCGGTCGGCGAGTAAGCCCTCGGCCACGGCGGACGGCTCCGGTCGTCCGCGCAGCAGGAAAGCCGGCTGGCGACAGCCGGCTTTTTTTCATAGTGTCTGCGGCAGGCAGGCCGCCAGGTGCTCGACGAAGCCGCGCACCTTGGCGCTCAGGTGGCGCCGGTGCGGGTAGACGGCGCTGACCGTCAGCGTGCCGAGCTGCCAGCCGGGCAGCACCTCGACGAGGCTGCCCGCCAGCAGGGCATCGCCGAGCAGGAAGTGCGGCTGCAGGATGATTCCCTGGTCCTGCAGCGCCGCCTCGCGCAGCACGTCGCCGTTGTTGGCGCGCAGCGTCCAGGGGACGCGAACTTCGGTCGTGCTGCCGTCGGGCGCGGTGAGCTGCCACTCGTGCCGCGTGCTCTGCAGGCTGTAGGCCAGGCATCGGTGCTGCGCCAGGTCGGCCGGCGCCGCAGGAGCGCCGTGCCGCTCCAGGTAGGCCGGGCTCGCGCACAGCAGCATGCGCGTCGTGGCCAGCGGCCTGGCCACCAGGCTGGAATCCGCGAGCCGGCCGATGCGGATCGCCAGGTCGAAGCCCTCCTCCAGCAGATCGACCACCCGATCGTTGACCTGCAGGTCGATGCGAAGCTCCGGGTGCAGCGCCATGAAGCCGGCCACTGCCGGGGCGAGGTGCCGCACACCGAAGGACACCGGCGCGCTCACCTTCAGCAGCCCGCGCGGGCGCTCGTCCAGCCGATGGACCGCTGCGTCCATCTCTTCGAGCTCGGCGAGCAGCTCCCGGCAGCGCTCGTAGTAGGCGTGGCCGGCTTCGGTGCGGCTGACGCGCCGGGTGGTGCGGTTGAGCAGGCGCGCGCCCAGGTGCTCCTCCAGCGCCCCGACATGCTTGGTCACCATGGAGCGGGCCATTTCGAGGCGGGCGGCTGCGCCGGTGAAGCTCTCGGCCTCCACCACCGCGCAGAACACCTTCATTCCGGTCAATCGGTCCATATTGTTTCCTGAGAGGAAATAGTCCTGTTCGATTGTCTGTCTTTATTCGATCATGAGACTCGATCAGAATTACTGTCGTCAACTACACAAAACTGGGGGATGTGATGAGCAATGGAAAGAGCGCCGTCGGCTCGAGCGGAGATCTGGGCAGACTGGTGCTGCGGCTGTCGATCGGCGTGCTGATCGCCATGCACGGCATCGCGAAGCTGGGCGGAGACCTTGGCTGGATCGAGGGGATGCTGGGCAAGGCCGGCCTGCCCGCGGTGCTGGCCTACGGCGTCTATGTGGGCGAGCTGCTGGCGCCGGCGCTGCTGGTCGTGGGCCTGTGGACGCGCGCCGCGGCGCTGGTCGTGATGGTGAACATGCTGTTCGCCATCGGCCTGGTGCACATGCACGAACTCGGCGCCATTACCAAGACGGGCGCATGGGCGCTGGAGACGCAGGCTCTGTTCCTGTTCGGCGCACTGGCGATTGCGCTGCTCGGGGCGGGGCGCCATTCGCTGGGCGGCGCGAACGGCCGCTGGAACTGACCCGGTCGCCGCGCGGCGCGGTTCGCGGCAGCGACCGTGCCGCGAAACAGGAGAACACGATGACCAACGCATCCGAGCGCGCCGGCCGCATGCCGGCGATCTTCTTCGGCCACGGCAGCCCGATGGTGACCGTGGGCGACAACGCCTGGACCCGCGCGTGGCGTGCGATCGGCGAGTCCATCGACGCTGGCGCCGGCCGGCCGCGTGCGGTGCTGATGGTGTCCGCCCACTGGACCACCCGCGGCACCGCAGTGACCGCAATGACGCAGCCGCGCACCATCCATGATTTCGGCGGCTTTCCGCCGGAACTCCATGCGATCGGCTACCCGGCGCCGGGCGCGCCCTGGCTCGCACAGCGGGTGGGCGAACTGCTCGCGCCGCAGCCGGTGGCGGCGGACCTGGAATGGGGGCTGGATCATGGCGCCTGGTCGGTGCTGCGCCACGCCTGGCCGCAGGCGGACGTGCCGGTGGTGCAGCTGTCGCTGGACCTGGAGCGGCCCGCCGGCTGGCACCTGGAGCTGGCGCGCAGGCTGGCGCCGCTGCGCGACGAGGGCGTGCTGATCGCCGGCAGCGGCAACGTGGTGCACAACCTGCGCGCGATGGACTGGAGCGATCCGGACCGTCCGCCCTTCGACTGGGCCGCGCGCTTCGAGGAGTGGGTCCGCGCCCGGCTGCGGGCGGGGGACGCCGATGCGCTGGCGGATTACGCCGCGCAGGGGCGCGACGCGCTGATGTCGGTGCCTACGCCGGAGCACTACCTGCCGCTGCTCTACGTCGCGGCGCAGCGTCTGACCGGCGAGCCGGTTTCCTTCCCTGCCGAGGGGGATCAGCACGGCGCCATTTCGATGCTGGGTGTGCGCATCGGCTGACGCGCCAGGGCGGCCGGCGCAGGGGCCGGCGTGCGCCGGTCGATGCGCCGGTCGATGCGCCGGCAGGCCCCTCGGTGCCGTGGTGCGGCGTCAGGTCCCGGCGAGGCGTGAGGCCTCGCCGTCGCGCGGCTTCACGCCTCGCCGTCGCCCATCATCGACTGCTGATAGTTCTGCAGGCCCACGCGCCCGATCAGCTCGAGCTGGGTTTCGAGCCAGTCGATGTGCTCCTCGGTGTCGTCCAGGATGTCCTGCAGCAGCGCCCGCGACACGTAGTCGCGCAGCGCCTCGCACCTGGCGATGCCGTCACGGACCGTTTCACGCGAGACCTGTTCCAGCTTCAGGTCGCAGGACAGGATCTCGGCGGTGTCCTCGCCGATCAGCAGCTTGTGCAGATCCTGCAGGTTCGGCAGCCCGTCGAGCATCAGGATGCGGTCGACCAGGCGGTCGGCGTGCTTCATCTCGCCGATCGACTCTTCGTACTCCTTCTTCGCCAGCCGGTGCAGGCCCCAGTGGCCGTACATCCGCGAATGCAGGAAGTACTGGTTGATCGCGCTCAGCTCGTTCTTCAGCTGTGCGTTCAGGCAGGCAATGACTTCTGCGTCACCCTTCATGGTGTGCGCTCCTTCGGTGACCAAGGGCCGAGGTTAGCACTGCAGGGGACGCGGGCCCCGTCGCGCAGGGGTATTGCCGGGGCGATGCGGGCGCGGCCCGGGCCGCCGACCGCGTGCTCAGGCGCCGACCCGGCGCAGCTCGGTGGCTGCCAGGCCTGCGCCGCCAGCGTGGCCGGCCAGCAGCGCGTGGACCGAATCGGTGCAGGCGCCGCAGCAGGTCGACACGCCGGTCTCCATCTGCAGGGTGTCGAAGCAGGTCGCTCCGGACTCGATGGTTTCGCGGAGCTGACGCTCGTTGAGCGCCTTGCACATGCAGATGATCATCGTCGGGCCATGTCGGGTGGGATGGCGCGAATTATAAACGCGAAGCGTTCGCATTCGCATATATCGGCCCTGTCGTGCGCGTGGCCTTCCGCGGTTCGCGCCGGCCGGTCAGCCGTGCCCCGGCCGGTCGGAAGCGCCCCGGCCGAGCTGTGTCGCGCCAGAGCCGCCGCAGTCACGCCAGTGCCGCCGCAGTCACGCCAGTGCCGCCGCAGTCACGCCAGTGCCGCGTACACCAGGCTGCGGAACAGCGTGCGGCAGTACTCGCGCTGGTTCGGCGCCTGCACCAGCAGCAGCGCGTAGAGTTCCTCGCGCGGGTCCACCCAGAAGGTGGTGCCTGCCAGCCCGCTCCAGAAGTACTGCCCGACGCTGCCCGGGGTGGCGTCGATGCCCGCCTGCAGGCGCACCGCGAAGCCCAGGCCGAAGCCATGACCGGGCGGCAGCAGGGTCGACTGGCTCGGGATCGCGCCGAGGTGGTCGGCGGTCATCCACTCGAGCGTCTTGCGCCCGATCAGGCGCACGCCGTCAAGGCTGCCGCCGTTCTGCAGCATCTGCAGGAAGCGCGCGTAGTCGATCGCGGTCGACACCAGTCCGCCGCCGCCGGATTCGAAGCGCGGCGGCTCGGTCACCTTCACCAGGCGGACCGGCGCGCCGCTGTCCGGGTCGACGGGGAAGGCGTCGGCAAGGCGATGCTGCTTTTCCTGCGGGACGTGGAAACCGGTGTCCACCATGCCGAGCGGCTCAAGGATCCGCTCGGCCAGGAACTCGCCCAGGGTCTTGCCCGAGACGACCTCCACCAGGCGCCCTAGGGTGTCGGTGGAGCGGCTGTACTCCCAGCGGGCGCCCGGCTGGTGCATCAGCGGCAGCGACGCCAGCTGCTCGCTGAACTCCGCGTTGGTCTTCGACAGCGAGCCCACCCTGAGCTCGGCGTAGCGGCGCTGCACCGGCGAGTCGCCGGTGAACTCGTAGGCCAGCCCGGAGGTGTGCCGGAGCAGGTCCTGGACAGTGGCGTCGCGTGCCACCGGAACCAGTTCCATGCCGCCGTCGCGCTGCACCGCAACCTTCTGTGCCGCGTACTCCGGCAGGTGCCGGCTGACCGGGTCGTCGAGCAGCAGCCGGCCCTCCTCGACCAGCATCATCACTGCCAGCGAGACGATCGGCTTGGTCATCGAGTAGATCCGGAAGAGGGCGTCGTGCGCCATCGGGATGCCGCGGACGGGGTCTGCCATGCCCAGGGCCTCGAACCATCCGATCCGGCCGCGCCGGCCGACGAGCATCACTGCGCCGGGCAGCCGCCCGAGTTCGATTTCCGCCCGGAAGGCGTCCGACAGGCGCGTGAGCTGGGCAGGCGCCAGGCCCAGTTCGTAGGGGTCGGCGACGGGCAGCGACGGGGAGGCGGGCATGGTGTGATCCAGGGTGGAATTCGGTCCGCCAGCATATCGGCTGCCCCGCCGCCGGGAGGGAGCAGGGCCGCAGGGATCGGAACGGCGGCGAGCGCGGACCGGCCGGCGTCCGGTCGTCTCCCGGCCGAGCGCGCGCGCAGCAGCGCGGCGATCGTCAGGGCGAGCGCGTGCGGCCCGCCGTTCAGTCGTCGTCCGGGCTCGTCCCGTGCGCCTCGACCAGCCGCCGCTGCAGCGCCGGCGGCGCCGGGGCGTAGTGCGCGAAGACATGGTCGTAGGCGCCGGCCCCGCCGGTCATCGCCTTGAGCCGCGAAGCGTAGTCGGCGAGCTCGCCGAGCGGTACCAGCGCGGACACCGTCGCGGTGCCGTCCGCCCGCATCGACGTGCCGGTGACGTGGCCGCGCCGCGCCGAGATGTCGCCCGTGATCTCGCCGATCGAAGCCTCCGGCGCCACGACCTCCACCGCGACGATCGGCTCGAGCACCACCGGCGCGGCCAGGCGGATCGCGTCGATCGCCGCCTTGCGGCCGGCAGTGATGAAGGCGACCTCCTTGCCGTCGACCGGATGAGTCTTGCCGTCGTGCACGACGACCCGCAGGTCGATCACCGGGGAGCCTGCGATCACTCCCTCGGCGAGCGCCTGCCGCACTCCCTTCTCCACCGCGGGCATGAACACGCCCGGGATTGCGCCGCCCTTGACCTGGTCGACGAACTCGAAGCCCGCGCCGCGCTCGAGCGGCTCCACCCTCAGCATCACTTCGCCGAACTGTCCGGCGCCGCCCGACTGCTTGCGATGGCGGTGATGCCCCTCGGCCTGAGCGGTGATGGTTTCGCGGTAGGGCACGCGCGGCGGGCGGGTGTCCACCTCCAGCCGGTAGCCGCGCGCCAGCCGGTCGAGCTTGGCCTGCAGGTGAACCTCGCCCACGCCGCGGATCACCCAGGCATGGCTGCGGTCGTCGCGCTCCAGGCTCATCGAGGGATCCTCGGCGGCCAGCCTGGCCAGCGCTTCCGAGAGCTTCTGCTCGTCCCCCTGCCGCCGTGGCGACAGCGCCAGCCCGTGCATCGGCGCCGGCAGCACGCTGGCCTTCAGGTGGATGTGGTCTTCGTCGTGCGAGTCGTGCAGCACGGCGTCGAAGTGGAGTTCGTCGACGCGGGCGATCGCGCCGATCTCGCCGGGCTGCAGGCTGGGCGCTTCGATCAGTTCCTTGCCGTGGACCCGGTACAGATGCGCTACCCGGATCGGCCGGCGGGCGTCGCCGACGAACAGCTGCATGTCCTTGCGCACCGTGCCCTGGAACACGCGGAAGGCGCCGACCCGGCCCATGTACGGATCGATCGAGACCCGGAACACGTGCGCGACCGCATGCGCGCCCGGATCGGGACGGGCGGCGAAAGACTGCGCGTCCGGCGCGCCGGGGTCGCCCCGGAAGAACTGCGGCGGATTGGCTTCCAGCGGCGAGGGGGCGAGCGTCGTGACGATGTGCAGCAGTTCGGCAACGCCCGCGCCGGTGCGGGCCGAAGTGAACATGACCGGGATCAGGCGGCCGTCGCGCAGCGCCTTCTCGAACGGTGCGTGCAGCTCCTCTTCAGTTGGATCGGCTCCCTCGTCCAGGTAGCGCGCCAGCAGGGTCTCGTCGTCCTCGACCAGGCGGTCGATCAGCGCACGGTGCGCGCCGGCGACGGAGTCCAGGTCGGACTCGCCGTCCTCGTGCGACAGGAGTTCCACCACGTCGCGTCCGTGGTGCGCTGGCAGGTCGAGGAACATGCATTGGCTGCCGAAGCGTTCCCGTATCTCCCCCACCACGCCGGCGAGGTCGGCGCGCTCTGCGTCGATGCCGTTGACCACGATCATCCGGCACATGCCGCGCTCGCCCGCCGCGCGCATCATGCGTTCGGTCATCGCACGCACCCCGGTGCGCGCGTCGATCACCACCAGCGCGGTGTCGGCCGCCGCCAGGGCGGCGATCGACTGCCCCGCAAAATCCGGCAGGCCAGGGGTGTCGGCCAGGTACAGCCGATGACCCGCCCATTCGAAATTGACCAGGGCGGTCTGCACCGAATGGCCGAGCTCGCGCTCGAGCGGGTCGTGGTCGCAGACCGTGTTGCCCTTCTCTACGCTTCCCGGGGCCGGCAGCGCGCCGGCCGCGGCGAGGAGCGCCTCCGCCAGCGAGGTCTTCCCGGCCCCGGCTTGCCCCACCAGGACGAGGTTGCGGATTGCGCTTGGCGAGGCTTCGGACATGGTTTCGTCTCCCCGGTGACCACGCCGTCATTGGACACCCGCACGGCGCCCTTGTCAGCCGCAGAAGAAAACTTGCCGCGCGCCGAGAAATGGGCGTATACTCCGTTTTGCAGTCGATTCAAGCAGTGTATCTAGCGGTTCCCAAGCGCCGTCCTTTTCGAGGCGCGCCTAGGTTGTTCCCCAGCTACGTTTCTTGTCCGTTTGCACCCCCGGGTTCGATTCCCAATACAGGATTCGATCCCATCAATCAATTAATTTCAGGAAACGTAGCAATGAGCGGCACTACCCAAACCGGCATCGTCAAATGGTTCAACGAGTCCAAGGGCTTCGGCTTCATCAGCCCGGACGGCGGTGGCGAGGATCTTTTCGCGCACTTCTCGGAAATCCAGGGCTCGGGCTTCAAGACCCTGGCCGAAGCGCAGCGCGTGCAGTTCGAGGTCAAGCGTGGCCCGAAGGGCCTGCAGGCCGCTGCCATCCGCCCCCTGTAATACGGGACGGAGGGCCGCCACTGGCGGCCCGGCGCTAGCCCGCGCAAGCGAGGCAAGCCGAAAGAACCGCAGCCGAGAGGCTGCGGTTTTTATTTGTGCGCGCGGCACGGGCGCACTATCGCCTGATCGGCGCCCGATCAGCGCCCGATCAGTCTCACCGGTGGTAGTGGTGCTCGCGGTGGCCGCGGTGCTTCCAGTGGCCCTTGGGCCTGTGGCGCTGGACCGGCGCCACCGCATGCCAGGGCTGGCCGTAATAGGGGAGCGCCACCGGGTGGGCGACCACCCTGGGCGCGTGGTAATGCATCCTGGGCGGGGGCGCGTAGACGACCGCGGGCGGCGGGGCGTACATGACCGCGGGCGGGGGCGCATACATGACCGCGGGCGGCATGACGACCATCGGCACGCCGATCGCGACTGCGCCGCCGCCGTGTGAGCCCATGGTGACCGACCAGGCCACATCGCGGGCCGAGGCGGCACCGCTGGCGAGCAGGCTTGCGCCGGCCAGGACGGCCGAAGCCAGGATCTTTTTCATTCGACACCTCCGCATGGTTCCGGTCGCGAAACCAGCGCGGCACCCCGGAGGAGCGCTGCGCCCTGGATCCACGACCTCATGCTTCGATGCTAGCCGGGGTCGGGCCCGAAGCGCCCGCTGGCTTACAAAGCGTTACCGCTGTTACCTCATCGCCAGGGACGCATGCCGGCCGCCGGCGGCCGCAGGCCGGGCGCGGCAGCCCGGGCGCGCGCGGACACCATCGGGATGTTCAGTCGTCGAGCAGCCTGCGCGCGCGCTCGTGTTCCGCGCCGGCGGCAGCCGGCGCCTTCGGCGCATTGCGGCGGCTGCGCCGCTGCACCAGGACCCAGGCGGCGAAGCCCACCCCCAGCAGCGCGAAGGGCCCGATCCACAAGGCCAGAGTGTTGCGCTGCACCGGCGGCCGGTAGAGGACGAAATCCCCGTAGCGCTCGACCAGGTAGTCCTTGATCTGCTGGTCGGAGCGGCCCTCGGCGACCAGCGACTCGACCTGCCGGCGTAGGTCCACGGCCAGGTCCGCATCGGAGTCTGCAAGGGTCTGGTTCTGGCAGACCAGGCAGCGCAGCTCGCCTTCGAGCTTGCGCAGCCGCAGCTCCTCCTCGCGGGAGAGCTGCTCGCGGATCGAGGCGGGCGTGCCGGTCGACTGCGCAGCGGCGGCTGCGGCAGGCGCCCCTGGCGTCTGCGCAGCGGGCGCGGGGGTGGACACAGTCGCTGAGGCGGAGGCAGGCGCGGCAGGCGACTGCGCGCGCGCCGCTGCGCCGGCCAGCAATCCGGCGCCGAGCAGCGCGCCGCCAAACAGGGCGGCAGCGAAGGCTGTGCGCGCGCTCATTGCGCCTGCAGCCGCTCGACCAGCGGCAGGATCCGTGTCGACAGCGCCTCTGGCGTCAGCGCGCCGATGAACTTGTCGCGCACGATCCCCTCCTTGTCGATCACGAAGGTTTCCGGAGCGCCGTAGACACCCCAGTCGATCGCAGCCTTGCCGTCGCGGTCCATCACCGTCAGGACGTAGGGATCGCCGAGGCGCGCCAGCCAGTCCTTCGAGTCCTGCGGGCGGTCCTTCCAGGCCATGCCGACGATCGGCACCAGCTTGCGCGAGGCGATGTCGTTGAGCAGCGGGTGCTCCACCCGGCATCCGGCGCACCAGGAGCCCCAGACGTTCAGCAGCCAGACCTGGCCCTTCATCGCACCCGGCGTCCAGGGCCCGGCGGCGCCGTTGCCGAGCACCGGCAGCGAGACCTGGGGCACCGGCTTGCCGACCAGCGGCGAGGGGATCTCGCGCGGGTCGCGATCCAGGCCGCGCAGCAGGAACCAGCCGATGCCCAGGAAGACCAGCAGGGGGATCAGGAACTTGAGTGCGCGCATGAAGGCTCGGCGCGGCAGGCAGGGCCGCGCAGCAGTGGGGAGGGGGGACGGCCGCGGAGCACTGGCGGGTCAGGCGGAGGCGGCGCTGCGGGCCGCTTCGGCGGCCTCACTGCGCCGGGCGCGCCGGTAGCGGCGGTCGGTGGCTGCCAGTGCGCCGCCGCCGCCCATCATCAGGCAGCCGATCCAGATCCAGTTGACGAAGGGCTTGAGATGGATCCTGACCGCCCAGGCGGTCGGCGACAGCGCCTCGCCCATCGACAGGTAGAGGTCGCGGGTGAGGCTGCGGTCGATCGCCGCCTCGGTCATCGGCATCCGCGTGGCCCGGTAGACCCGCTTCTCGGGATGCAGCAGCGCGATCGCCCTGCCGTCGCGGGTGATCGAGAAGTGGCCGCGGATCGAGTCGTAGTTGGGGCCCGTGATCTCGTCGAGCGAATCGAAGCGAACCTTGTAGTCGCCGAGCTCCACGGTCTGGCCGACCTCGACCCGGACGTCGAGCTCGGTCTCGTAGCTGTTGACCAGGGTGACGCCCAGCACGAAGGCGGCCACGCCGACGTGCGCCAGGTGCATCCCCCAGACGCTGCGCGGCAGCAGCCTGGCGCGCGACAGCGAGACCCGCCCGTCGGCGCCGCGCAGGGCGTGGAGCACCATGACGGTGGCGCTGGACATGATCCAGAAGGAGAAAAGCAGGCCGAGGCTGGTCATCGGACGGAAGCCGTCGACGGTGAGTGGCGCGAGCAGCGCGGCGATCACCGACAGCGCGAAGGCCCATTTCATCCGGTCGAGCATCGGCGGAAGCTCGGCCTGGCGCCAGCGGGCGATCGGAGCGATTCCCATCAGGAACAGCGCCGGCGCCATCAGCGGCACGAATACCGCCTCGAAATAGGGCGGGCCGACCGAGATCTTGCCCAGTTCCAGGGTGTCGAGCACCAGCGGATACAGGGTGCCCAGCAGGACGGCAGCGGTGGCAACGATCAACAGCACGTTGTTGGCGAGCAGTGCCGACTCGCGCGAGACCGCGCCGAAGCCCGGACCGATGCCGATGCGCGGCGCGCGCCAGGCGAAGAGCGTGAGCGAGCCGCCGACCACCACCGCGAGGAAGGCCAGGATGAACACGCCGCGCGTCGGATCGGTGGCGAAGGCATGCACCGAGGTGAGCACGCCGGAGCGCACGAGGAAGGTGCCGAGCAGGCTCAGGCTGAAGACCAGGATGGCCAGCAGCACGGTCCAGCTGCGGAAGGCGCCGCGTTTCTCGGTGACGGCCAGCGAGTGGATCAGCGCAGTGCCGGCGAGCCAGGGCATGAAGGAAGCGTTCTCGACGGGGTCCCAGAACCACCAGCCGCCCCAGCCGAGCTCGTAGTAGGCCCAGAAGGAGCCCAGCGCGATGCCCAGCGTGAGGAAGGCCCAGGCCGCAGTGGTCCAGGGCCGCGCCCAGCGCGCCCAGGCCGCGTCGAAGCGGCCCTCGAGCAGGCCGGCCACCGCGAAGGCGAAGGCGACTGCGAAGCCCACGTAACCCATGTAGAGCAGCGGCGGGTGGAACACCATGCCCGGATCCTGGAGCAGTGGGTTCAGGTCGCGGCCGTCGCCCGCCGCGGGCACCAGGCGCACAAAGGGGTTGGAGGTGAACAGCACGAACAGCAGGAAGCCGAAGCCGACCAGGCCCATGACTCCGAGCACGCGCGCGCGCAGCGAGTCGGGCAGCTGCGAGGAGAACATCGCCACGGCTGCGGTCCAGCCGGACAGTGTCAGCACCCACAGCAGGATCGAGCCCTCGTGCGAGCCCCAGCTCGCCGCCACCCGGTACCAGAAGGGCAGGGCGAGGTTGGAGTGCTTGGCGACCAGCTCGACCGTGAAGTCGTTCTGGACGAAGGCGGCGATCAGGCAGCCGAACGACAGCAGCACCAGCGCGAAGATGCCGATCGACGCGGTCGGCGCGACCGCCATCAGCCGCGCATCGCGGCGCCAGGCGCCGATCAGCGGCAGCACCCCCAGCAGCAGCGACAGCGGCAGCGCCAGCACCAGCGCGAAATGGCCAAGTTCGACGGTCATGCGATCACCTCACTGCGCCAGCGACTTCGACGCCTTGTCCACGAACTGCGCGGGGGCGCCCACCGGATGGCCGGCACGCTTGAGCGCCTCGGCCGCCTCGGGGGGCATGTAGTTCTCGTCGTGCTTGGCCAGCACCTCGCTCGCCTTGAAGCTGCCGTCGGCCTGCACCGTGCCCTGCGCGACGATGCCGCGGCCCTCCTTGAAGAGGTCCGGCAGGATGCCGCGGTAGGTCACGTCCACCGTCCTGGCGTTGTCGGTGACCCGGAAGGCCACCGTGGTGCCGTCGCCTTCGCGGCGCACGCTGCCCTCCTCGACCAGCCCGCCGATCCGGAAGGAGCGGCCCTGCGGCGCCTCGCCGTTGGCGATCTGCGTGGGGGTGAAGAAGAACACCAGGTTGCTCTGGAAGGCGTTGAGCACCAGCGCCACGGCCAGGCCGAGCGCGGCGAGCCCGGCCAGGATCCAGATCAGTCGTCGATGACGCGGTTTCAAGCGGATTCCTCCTCGATCGATTGGCGCACCAGCGCGCGCGCCTGCGCGCGCCGGCGGCGCAGCAGCCAGAGCTCGACGGCGATCGCCAGAGCGAGCGCGCCGTAGGAGCTCCAGACGTAGAAGCCGTACCCGCCCATGGCGAGCCATTCGCTCATCGCCGCCCCTCCATCAACGCGCGCACCCAGTCGGTGTGTGCCTCGCGCTCGAGCACGATGCTGCGCGCGCGGTGCAGCGCGACCGCGATCGTATAGAACCAGGCGGCGAAGGACATGATCAGCATCGCGGCCAGCATGGTCTGCGCCATCTTCGGGGCCGCGGACATCGACACCGTCGCGCCCTGGTGCAGGGTGTTCCACCAGCGCACCGAGAAGTAGATGATCGGCACGTTCACCACCCCGACCAGCGCCAGCAGCGCGCTTGCGCGATCGGCCCGGCGCTCGTCGTCGATCGAGGCGCGCAGCGCCATGTAGCCCAGGTAAAGGAACAGCAGGATCAGCGTGGAGGTCAGCCGCGCGTCCCAGACCCAGTAGGCGCCCCAGGTGGGCCGGCCCCAGAAGGCGCCGGTCCAGAGCGAGATGAACGCGAACATCGCGCCGGTGGGCGCGATCGCCTGCGCCATCATCGCCGACATCCGCGTGTTCCAGATCAGCGAGGCGGCGCACCAGCCCGCCATCACGAGGTAGGCGAACATCGCAATCCACGCCGAGGGCACGTGGATGAAGATGATCCGATAGGCCTCGCCCTGCTGGTAGTCGGTGGGCGCGACGAAGAAGCCGATGTACAGGCCGATCGCCGCCAGGATGGCCGCGGCCGCCCCGAACCAGGGGATGAGGCGACCGGCCAGCGGATAGAAGCTGGCCGGTGAGGAGTACTTGAACCAGGAAATTCCTGCCATGGTCATTCGTAAGCGATTCTAACCGCCACCGCAGTGGCAAACGGGCCCAGCACCGAGGAGGCGAGCAGGCCGGCGCCCAGCAGGGACAGGTGCGCGCCGGCGCCCAGCCCCGAGTTGACCGACTCGGCAGCGCCGGAGCCGAAAATGAGGATGGGCACGGCCAGCGGCAGCACCAGCAGCGCCAGCAGCGCGCTGCCCGCGCGGGTGCCCAGGGTGAGCGCGGCGCCGATCGCGCCGAGCCAGGAGAGCGTCGGCGTGCCCAGTGCCAGGCCGGCCGTGAGCGCGACGATCGCCTCCGGCTGCATGCCGAACTGGATTCCGGCCAGCGGCGCGAGCAGCACCAGCGGCAGGCCGTTGGTCAGCCAGTGGGCGAGAACCTTTCCGGCCACCAGCGCCGGCAGCGCGGCCGGCGCGAGCACCAGCTGCTCCAGGCTGCCGTCGGCGTGGTCCGCCGCGAACAGCCGCGACAGCGATAGCAGCGAGGCGAGCAGCGCGGCGACCCAGGCGATGCCCGGGGCGATGCGCGCGAGCAGCGTCGGATCCGGGCTCACGCCGAGCGGAAAGAGCGAGATCACCAGCACGAAGAAGACCAGTACCAGCGCCAGCTCCGAACGGGAGCGCATTGCGAGTACCAGGTCGCGGCGGCAGGCCCAGGCGATCGCCGAAAGGGCATCGACGGGGTCGCGGGTAACGGGGGCAGCGCCGGCCGGCGCGGAGCCGGCGTCCATGGCGCCGACCTGCGCCGCGTCGGCCGGCGCAGCACCTCCCCGGGGGCGGCTCGTGGCGCTCATCGCGCGCCTCCCGCCTGTCCGGTCACTGCCGCGGTCACGCCAGACTCACCGGCTTGGCGTGCCGGCGCGGCCTCCCCGAGGCGCAGCGGCGCCGACGGCGACGAGGTCGGGAAGTCGAGATGGGTGGCCACGACGGCGCAGCCGCCGCGGGCGAGATGACGGTCGAGCAGGCCGGCGAACAGTGCCTGGCCCTCGGTGTCCAGCGCGGTGGTGGGTTCGTCGAGCAGCCACAGCGGCCGCGGGGCGAGCGCCAGCCGCGCCAGGCCGAGCCGGCGCCGCTGGCCCGCCGAGAGCCGCGCGAAGGGCAGGTTGCGCTGCCGCTGCAGTCCCACCTCCGCGATCGCCGCGTCGACGGCGTTCGGCGCGTCGCGCCGGACGGCCAGGTCCAGCCAGGCCTGCGTCTCGAGGTTTTCGCGGGCGGTGAGCTGGTCCTTCCAGCCGGGCGCGTGCCCCTGGTAGACGAAGGCGGCGTTCCAGCCGGGGTCGCCGGCGCGCCGAGTGCGGCCCTGCCATCGGACCTTGCCTTGCGAGGGCATTGCCAGCCCCGCGACGATGCGCAGCAGGGTCGATTTGCCCGAGCCGTTCGCGCCGGTGAGCATCAGCCAGCGGCCGGCGTCCAGCGAGAAATCCAGTCCGGCGAAGAGCCGGCGGTTGCCCAGCGTGCAGCCGAGGTCGATCGCCTCGAGCGCAGTCTGCGTCATGGCACCCGGCGGTCGATCCGGACCGTGACCTCACCGGCGCCAGCCGACACCGGCGCGCTGGCGCCGATCGGGTCGCCGCTGGCGCGCATCGCGTTGCCCGAGGCGCTGATGCGTGCTTCGATGACCAGTTTCGCGGCCGCCGAAAGCGGCCGGGACGGGTCCATCGCGTCGCCATCGCCGAGGCTGAAGCGGACCGGCCAGCCGCTCGCAGGCGCGCGCACCACCGCCAGCGGCGTGCGCGGACCGTCCGGGTCCCTGGCGACGATGAACAGCACCGCGCCTGCGGGAATCGATGCGCGCAGCGCGTCGTCGATCGTGACGGTGCCGGCGATGCCCTGGCCGGCTGCCGCAGCACGCCCCGGCGTGCCGCCGCCTGTAGCGGGGGCAGCGGGGGCAGCGGGGGCAGCGGGGGCAGCGGGGGCAGCGGGGGCAGCGGCCTGCGGCGCCGGCGCTGGCGCGGCCGGTCCGCGGGTGGCGAGCTCGGCCTCGATGCGCACGATGGCTTCGGACAGCCGTGCCGCCTCGTCGCTGCCCGGCTCCATGCTGCGCTCGAGCCGGCGCAGGTGGTCGAGCGCCCCGGCGAGGTTGCCCAGCCGATACTGGGCGGCGCCCATCAGCGCCACCGCCTTGCCGTCGTTGGGATCGATGCGCAGCGCCTGTGCCAGCAGCTCGACCGGCCGGCCGGAGAAGTCGCCATTGGCGAGCAGCACCAGCGTCTCGGCATAGTCGGCGAGCAGCCGCGCATGCGGGGGATTGTTCTCGATGGCCCGGGCGTAGGCCTCGGCCGCTTCTGCGGGCTTGTCCTGCAGGCGCCGCGCCTCGGCGAGCATGGCCCAGGCCTCGCCGTCCTGGGGGTTGCGCCGAACCTGCTCCTCGATTTCGGCGACCGCCTTGGCGATCGCAGCCGGCGTCAGTTCGCCGCGCAAGGACTCCGGGTCGACGCCGACGATTGCCGGCGAACCGACCGTCGCGTAGACCAGCACGGCCACCAGCGGCACCGCGATCGCCGAGAGCACTGCCCAGGGCAGCACCGGGCCGCGCCGGCGCGCCGGGCCGGCGCGCAGATCGGCACCGGCCTCCGGGAACTGTGCGGCCGCCTCCGCGATCAGTTCGTCGATGGCGTTCCTGGCTTCATCGGCGCTCAGCCGGCCTGCGTCACGGTCGCGCTCGAGCTCGCGGCGCCGGTCGCGGTAGACCTCCAGGCGTCGCGTGTCCTCGTCCTGGGCCGGGGCGGCAGGACGGCGTTTCAGCAGGGGCCAGACGACGAGGGCGGTGGCGGCGCAGGTGAGCACGCCGAGCAGGACCCAGAATGACAGCATCGGAAAGTGCCGGAGGAGGGCTCAGGGGCCGCGGAGGGATGAAACGGGCCGGATTGTCTCACAACGGACGCCCCGGCCGCCTCAGTCCCGCGCGCGCGCGCACGCCGTCGCGCACCGAGTCAGGCGGATAGACGATCACCGTGTCGCCGGGAGCAAGCCCCTCCGTCACCCGGGCCACCCGCTGGTTGCGTGCGGCGATCCGCACCTCGCGCCGCTGCGCCCTGTCACCGTCGAGCAGGAACACCGACCAGCCTTCGCCGTCGCGGTACAGCGCGCCGACCGGAACCACCGGCACCGAATCCTCGGCCAGCACGACGATGCGCGCGTCCACCCGGTAGCCGTCGCCAACGGACGCCGGGACGCGATCCAGGTCGACGACGACATCGACCCGCTGCTCCTCCACGCCGAGCGCCGACACCTTGGTGCGCGCGCTCGGTTCGATCAGGCGCACGCGTCCGGCGAGTTCGGCGCCGCCTGCCGCCGCCTGCATGCGCACCGGCATTCCGGGCGCGATCCGGGTCGCGTCCTGCGACAGCACCTCCACCACGGCCTCCAGCGAGGCCGGATCGCCGAGGTCGAGCAGCGGCGTACCGACCGCGACCACTGCCTCGCTCTCCTGGGCCACCTTCAGGATCCTTCCTGCAACCGGGGCCCGGATCTCGATCGCCGAGGAGCGCCTGCCCTGGCCGGGCCCTTCGATCTGCGCGAGCGCCGCCTGCGCCACGGCCAGCTCGTGCCCGGCAGCGCGCTGCTCGAAGCGGGCCGCGCTCAGCTCCTGCTCGCGCTGCGCCAGGGCCAGCCGGGCCGCCTCGGCAGTGCTGGGCGAGGCGAAGCCGCGCTGCGCGAGCTCGCCGGCGCGGCCGGCGTCGACGCGCGCCTGGGCCAGCGCCGCCTGCGCGCGCGCTGCGTTGGCCTCGGCGCGCAGGACCAGCGCCTGCGCCGCGCCCACCCGCTCGCGCAACTGGGCCAGGGCGCGCGAGTCCTGCAGCGCCGGCGGGGCAGGCCGGATCACTGCGAGCAGTTCGCCGGCCTCCACGGCGTCCCCGGCCTGCAGCACGATGCGCTCGAGCCGGCCGGCGGCCGGCGCCGAGACGGTGAAGCGGTCGCGCACACGGGTGCGGCCCTCCTCGTCCACGGTGGCCTCGAAGTGCGCGAGTCCCACCACCCTGGTCTCCACCGGGACTGGACGCGGCCTGAAGGACCAGGCAGCGAGCGCGGCGACCGCAAGGGCGCCGACGGCCAGCACGACGGTGCTGCGTTTCATCTGTGTCTCATTCCCTTGTCTTGAGCACGCCGACCAGGTCGAGCCGGGACAGCCGGCGCTGCACGATCCAGGCACTGACCGCGCCGGCGGCGAGCGTCGTCAGGCCCGCGTAGGCATAGGTCGATGGCAGGATCACCAGCGGGATCGTGAAGTGCTCGGCGCTGGTGGCCGAGACCAGCGCCATCGACAGATGGTAGCCGCCGACGAAGCCCAGGGGGATGCCGAGCAGCAGCTCGATTCCCAGCTCGGCCAGCAGCAGCACCGCCACCTCGCGCTGCGTGAACCCGAGCACCCGCAGCGTGGCGAGCTCCCATGCGCGCTCGGCCAGCGCGATCCGCGCGCTGTTGTAGACCACCCCGACCGCGATCGCCGCGGCGAACACCGTGAGCACTCCGGTGAAGAACAGGATGTTCGCCGCGCTGGTCTCGCGCGTGTAGCGGATCAGCGCCGACTTCACGAACACGCCGGCGATCCCCGGCATTTCCTTGAGCCGGTCGTAGAGCGGTCCCAGGTCGCCGCCGTCGGTGCGCAGCGCGCCGGAGTTCACCAGCGGGCCGTCGCCTGCCAGCGCGGCCAGCGTCTCGAGGTCCATGTAGACGCCCATTCCCATCAGCTCGCCCACCACGCCGGTCACCGTCAGCTCGCGCTCGCGGCGTTCGCCGTCGAGGAACTCGACGCGCACCGTGTCGCCCGGGCGCAGCTCGAGCACCCCGGCCAGCCGCTCGGTGAGCAGTGCGCCGCCGGCGGCGAGCGGCGCCACCCGCAGGTGCTCGTCGACCAGCCGGCGCAGCTGCGCGTCGGGCGCAAGCCCCTGCACCGCGGTGCGGTAGCTGCGATGACCCGCGTGCAGGCGCACCGGGATGCTGCGGCTCGCCTCGGCGCGCAGCACACCTGGCAGCCGCGCGAGCTCATGGCCTGCGCCCGGCCCTCGAAGCTCGGTGAAGCCGAGGTAGACGTCGCCGGGCTGCGCCGCACTGAACTGCACCTCGAGCAGGTGGTCGATCGCGTCCTTCCACCAGGTGCCGGCGATCAGGATGGCCACGGCGCTGGCGATGCCGAGCACGGTGAGCAGCGCGCGGAAGGGGCGCCGCTCGACCGAGCGCAGGATCATCCGCCCAGCCGGACTTGTGAGCCTGCCCAGGCCCATGCGCTCGAGCAGCAGCGGGCGGAACGCCGGCGGCGAGGGTGGGCGCATCGCCTCGGCCGCGCGCAGCGAGATCACGCCGCGTACCGCGTGCCAGGAGCCGGCAGCGGCAGCGGCCAGGCAGGCGGCCGCCGCCAGCAGGACGATCCACCCGGCGCGCTGGTAGTAGAACTCTGGGAAGTGGAAGAACCCGGTGTACATGCCGGTCATGTAGCGGCCCAGCCAGTCGCCCAGCGCCACGCCGGCCGCGATGCCGGCGCCGACGATCGCCGCCGAGATCGACAGGTAGTGGGCGACGATGCTGCGGTCCTCGTAGCCCAGCGCCTTGAGCGCCGCGATCTGGTCGCGCTGGGTGGCCACCTGCCGGCCCAGCACCACGTTGAGGATGAACACCGCCACCGCCAGGAAGACCGTCGGCAGGAACACGCCGAAGGCGCGCTGCTGCGCGATCTCGCCGGCCAGCACCTTGTCGGAGGCCTGCTCGCGGCGAGGATAGGCGCCGCGCGAACCGTAGGGCGCGAGCAGCCGGTCTAGGTCCTCGATGGCGGCGCCGGCGGATGCTCCGGGCCGCAGCTTGATGGCCACGCTGTTGAAGGCGCCGTCCATGTCGAAGGCCGCCGCCAGGCGCTCGCGGTCCATCCAGAAGATCCCGAAGGAACGGTCGTCCGAGAGCAGCGCGTCGGTGGTCGCGTAGATGTACTCGGGCGACAGCCCCACGCCCACCACCTGCAGCGTCTGCATCCGGCCGTTGAGCAGCGCGCGCACCGTGCTGCCCGGGCCCAGCTTGCGCGCGCTGGCGAAGGCCTGGTTGACCAGCACTTCGCTGGAACCGCGGGCCGGCCAGCGCCCGGAGCGCAGGGTGACGCGGTTGATCCCTTCCTCGAGGGCGAACGGGTCGGCGCCGACGATCCGGGCAGCCAGCGGCTGGCGCACGCCCTCCAGCGCGATCTGGGTGTCGAACACCAGCCGGGTCTGCACCTCGGCCGCGCCGGGGAGCTCGGCGAGCCGAAGCGCGAGCGCGTCCGGTGCGCGGCGGGCCTGGGAGAACACGTCCGCGAAGCGCGCGGACGCGTAGTAGCGGTCACGCGCTTCGAGCAGAGAATCGTGGGTGGACAGCGAGCCGACGAAGCCGGCGATCCCGGAGGCCACCACCAGCGCGATGGTCAGCGCCTGCATGCGCAGCGCCCACAGGTCGCGCAGCAGCTTGCGGTGCAGCGCCTTCACCAGGAGAGTTCCGACGCGTTCAGCCTGCTGGCATTGCGCTCGTCGGACACCAGCCGGCCGTCGGCGAGCCGCAGCACCCGGTCCGCCATGCCGGCGATCGCAGCGTTGTGGGTGATCACGATCGCCGTGGTGCCCAGCTCAAGGTTGATGCGGGCGATCACATCGAGCACCACCTTGCCGGTGGGGTAGTCGAGCGCCCCGGTCGGCTCGTCGCACAGCAGCACGTCGGGGCGCTTGGCGATCGCGCGGGCGATCGCGACCCGCTGCTGCTCGCCGCCCGAGAGCTGGGCAGGGAAGTGATCCATGCGCGCCCCGAGCCCGACCAGCTCGAGCGCCACCTCGGGGCGCATCGGCGCCTGCGCCAGGTCGGTGACCAGCGCCACGTTCTCGCGCGCGGTCAGGCTGGCGATCAGGTTGTAGAACTGGAAGACAAAGCCGACGTGCTCGCGCCGGAAGCGCGTGAGCTCGCGCTCGTCGGCGCGCGCCAGGTCGTGGTCGCGCCAGTTCAGCTCGCCCGAAGTGGGGACGTCGAGCCCGCCGAGGATGTTCAGCAGCGTCGATTTGCCGCTGCCCGAGGCGCCGAGCAGCACCACGAATTCGCCGGAGGAGACTTCCAGGTCGACGCCGCGCAGCGCCTCGATCTCGACCTGCCCGGTGCGGTAGACCTTGCGCAGGCCGCGGGCCCGGAAGACGATCTCGCGGGGCGCTTCGGCGGGGGCCGGCGCCGCTGCGCCGCCGGGCTCGTGCTCCGTGTTGCCGCCGCTGAGCGGCCCGTCGGCCGTCATGCGCGGGGCGGCGGCTCAGCCCAGGGAAAGGTCGCCGCGCTGCAGCCTGCCCGCGAGGCGGTCGAGGAAATCGAGGCAGTGCCCGAGCTGCGCGATCTCGACGTATTCGTCGGGCTGATGGGCGACCTGGATGTCGCCGGGACCGCAGACCACGGTCTGCACGCCCACTCCCTGCAGGATGCCCGCCTCGGTGCCGAAGCTCACCCGGTGCGGCGCCGTGCAGCCGCACAGCGGCATGATCGAGCGCGCGAGGTGCATGTTGCCGCGCTCGTCGAGCGCCGGGGCGTCGACCACCTCGTCGATCGCGATGCCGCATTCGGGGGACACCGCGCGCATCGCCGGCAGCAGCACCCGTTCGCAGTGCTCCCGGATCTGGTCGACGACCGAGCCGGCGGACACCCCGGGCAGGGCGCGCACCTCGAAGAGGACCTCGCAGTCCCTGGCGGTGATGTTGTGCGCCGTGCCGCCGCGGATCATTCCCGCGTGCACGCTGGTGTGCGGGAACTCGAAGCCGTCGTGGCGCAGGCCGGCGGACAGCCGGCGCTGCAGGGCGCTGATGAACGCCACCACCTCGGCGCCGATCTCAACCGCAGACACGCCGCGGTCGCGCAGAGAGGAGTGCACCGAGAAGCCGCGGATCCGGCAGCGGTAGATGGCGGCGCCCTTGTTGGCGACCACCACCTGCATCATCGTCGGCTCGCCGATGATGCAGGCGGCCGGCCGGACCGGCGCTGCGGCGAGATGGGCGGCCAGCTGGCGCATCCCGCCCATGTCGGTCTCCTCGTCGTAGGAAAGCGCGAGGTGAACCGGAGTGCGCAGGCCGGCGGCGGCCAGCCGCGGCAGCGTCTCCAGGCAGCAGGCGATGAAGCCCTTCATGTCCGCGCTGCCGCGGCCGTGCAGCCTGCCGTCACGCTCGGTGAGCACGAAGGGATCGGAGCTCCAGTCCTGTCCCGTCACCGGCACCACGTCGGAATGTCCGGAGAGCATCAGGCCGGGGAGGTCGGCCGGGCCGACGGTGGCGAACAGGTTCGCCTTGCCAGGTTCAGGGCCATGCTGGACGAAGACGCGGACGCCCAGGTCATCGAGCCGATTGGCGACCCAGTCGATGAGTTCGACGTTGCTGTTGCTGCTGACCGTGTCGAAGGCGACCAGCCGGCGCAGCGTCTCGATGGTATCGGGCAGGCGCATCATTCCAGTTTAGCCGATGGTCCGGCGCACCGTCTGGTATGTTCGGTGTCCTCGAAAACCGGCCCCGCCGGCGCGCGCCGGCACGGCGTTCCCGCGGCGTTTCCATCCAGCAGGACCCCGACTCCCGCCATGCCCCTGATCCTTCTCGTGCGCCACGCGCAGGCCTCCTTCGGCACCGACGACTACGACCGCCTCTCCGACCTCGGCCGCCAGCAGTCGCGCTGGCTCGGCGAATACTTCAAGGCGCGCGGGCTGCAGTTCCGCAACATCTACGCCGGATCGCTGGTGCGCCAGCAGGACACCGCGCGCGAGCTGCTGTCGACCATGGGCCATGATGCGTCCGGGCTGGTCACCCACGACGGCCTGAACGAGTACCGCGGCGAGGCGCTGTATGCCGCCTACACCGGCGGCGCCGATCCGGTCGCGCAGCAGCGCTCCGACTTCAAGGGCTACTGGCGCATCTTCCGGGCCGCGATGCAGGCCTGGGCGGAGGGCAGGCTGCCGGACATGCCGGAGACCTGGGACCAGTTCGGCGGGCGGATGCGCAGCGCCCTCGGTGCGGCCGCCAGCGGCCTCGAGCGCAACGACGTGGCGCTGGTGGTGAGCTCGGGCGGCGCCATCGGGCGGCTGCTGGGCGAGATCACGGGCGCGCCGTCGAGCACCGCCATCGAGTTCAACCTGCAGTTCCGCAACACCGGTTTCTGCGAGCTGGTGTCGGTGGGCGATTCGCTGCGGGTGGCAAGCTTCAACAACGTGCCGCACCTGGAGTTCCCGGACCGCCGGCACGCGATCACCTACGCCTGACGTGGAGGCCTCCATGATCGAGCAGCTCTTCCCCAACGGCTCTGCGCACTACCTCGGCGGCGGCCTGCTGCTGGGCGTTGCGGTGGCCGGCATCTTCGTCGCCACCGGCCTGGTCGCCGGCATGAGCACCGTCTTCAGCTCCAGCTGGTCCTGGTTCTCGCGGCTTCCGTTCTTCGCGCAGGAGCGCTTCACCGGCAGCCGGCAATGGCGGCTCGTGATGGCGGTGGGCCTGGTGCTGGGCGCGCTGCTCGCGATGCTCACCGTCGGCGGCGGCGTGCCGGTGGTCACCGGGGTGTCCTGGTGGCAGCTCGCGCTGGGCGGCTTCATCGGCGGCTTCGGCGCGCGCCTGGCCAACGGCTGCACCTCCGGGCACGGCATCTGCGGAATGGGCTCGCTGCAGCTGCCCTCGCTGCTGGCGGTGCTGATCTTCCTGGCCACCGCGATGATCACCGCCAACCTGGTGTCCGCCCTGGGAGGCGCGTGATGAAGCCCGCCTCGCTGCTTGCGGTCCTCGTGGGCGGAATCGTCTTCGGATTCGGACTCACCTGGTCGACGATGATCCGTCCCGAGGTGGTGCTGTCCTTCCTGCGCTTCCAGGACTTCGGCCTGCTGCTGGTGCTCGGCAGCGCGGTGGTCGTCACCGCGCTCGCCTACCAGCTTGCGCCGCGGCTGATGCGCAGGCCGCTGTTCGAGCCGGCCTTCGGGAAGCACGCCTCCGCCCTCGACGCCAGCACGCTGGGCGGTGCGGCGATCTTCGGCATCGGCTGGGGGCTGTCGGGCGTCTGTCCGGGCCCGGCGATCGCCGGCCTGGGCGCGGGCAACTGGCCGCTGCTGATCGCCCTCGCGGGCATGTTCGCCGGCGCCTGGGCGCATGGCTGGCTGCAGAGCCGCCGTTGAAGCCGGCCCTCGCGCCGCAAGGAGACAGGTGATGCCGATTCTCGACCGTTGGCTGCGCGCGGCGGCGCTGGTCGCCGCGCTGGCGCTGCCCGCGCTGGCCTGCGCGCAGACCCTGCGCTGGGCCTCGCAGGGCGATCCGCAGACCATGGACCCCCACTCGCAGAACGAGCTGCTCACCAATGCGATGAACGGCCAGGTCTACGAGACCCTGGTGCAGCGTGATCGCAAGCTGCGCCTGGTGGCGGGCCTGGCCACCGCCTGGGAGCGCGTGTCGCCGACCCGCTGGCGGGTGAAGCTGCGCCATGGCGTGCGCTTCCACGACGGCACTGTCTTCACCGCGGACGACGTGGTCTTCTCGGTGCAGCGGGCCAAGGCGCCCACCTCGACGATCCGTGTCTACGCGAACGCGGTCGGCACGCCGCGCAAGGTGGATGCGCACACGGTGGAGTTCGATCTGCCGGCAGTCAACCCGATCTTCCTCGAGCACCTGGGCACGCTGCAGATCATGAGCCGCGCCTGGTGCGAGAAGCATGACGCGACGCGCCCGCTGGACTTCGCCAACCGCGAGGAACGCCACACCGCGCGCCACGCCAATGGCACCGGCCCCTGGCAGCTGGTCGCGCGCGAGCCGGACGTTCGCACCGCCTACCGGCGCAATCCCAACTGGTGGGGACGCTTCGAGGGCAACCTCCAGGAGGTGATCTACACGCCGATCCGCTCCGACGCCACGCGCACCGCGGCGCTGATCTCCGGCGAGGTCGATTTCGTCCAGGATCCCGCGCCGCAGGACCTGCCGCGCCTGCGCCGCCATCCGGAGGTGAAGGTGATCGACGGGCAGGAGAACCGGATCGTCTTCATCGGCATGGACCAGGGCCGCGATGAACTGCTCTACTCGAACGTGAAGGGCCGCAATCCCTTCAAGGACGAGCGGGTTCGGCGCGCGCTGTACCAGGCGGTGGACATCGAGGCGATGCGTGCGAAGCTGATGCGCGGCCAGTCCCTGCCCACCGGGGCGGTGATGCCCTCGCCGCTGGGCGTCTTCGAGGATCCGGAGCTGGAGCGCCGCCTGCCCTTCGACCTGCCCGAAGCGAAGCGTCTGCTGGCCGCGGCCGGCTGGGCGCAGGGCTTCGAGGTGACGCTGGACTGCCCCAACAACCGCTACATCAACGACGAGGAGATCTGCCAGGCGCTGGCCGGGATGTGGGCCCGGCTGAACCTGAAGGTCCGGGTCAATGCGATGCCGCGCGCCCAGTACTTCGCGAAGATGGAGAAGCTCGACACCTCGATGTACATGCTCGGATGGGGCGGATCGATCACCGACGCGGAGACCACGCTGACTCCGATCTACCGCAAGCGCGGCGCGGGCGGAGTGGGCGACTACAACTGGGGCCAGGTCGCCAACGACGAGCTCGACCGGCTCGCCGCCGCCTCCAGCCGCGAGCCGGATCCGGCGAAGCGCGAGCAGCTGATCCGCGCGGCGGTGCGCGAGCACAACGCGCGCGTCCATCACATCCCGCTGCACCGCCAGGTCATTCCCTGGGCGGCGCGCAAGGGGGTCGAGGTGGTGCACCGTCCGGACAACTGGTTCGAGTGGCAGTGGGTGAGCAAGCGCTGAGCAACCGGCATGGTGCACAGCTGATTCGCCGCTGACCCCTTGCAGGCGCGCAGCCCGTCCCGGGGGCTTCGGCCGCGGTCAGGCGCCGGCGCGGAAGGCCGCAACAAGGGCCGACAGGCGCCGCCAATGGGAACCCGGCCAGTAGACGCGGCCGCAGCCGGCGCAGCGCCTGAACTCCTGCTGGCCCAGCAGCCGCAGCCGGCGGGCGAGCGCCCCGAGGTGCGCGTCGGCGAGGAAGCGCAGCGGACCGTCCGCTCCGGGCGCGGCCGGCAGCACGTCGACGATGCTGCCGTCTGTCACCGCGTCGTCGAGCGTGGCCTCGCGGCCGTCGACCCGCACGCGGCCGATCTCCGTGTGCGGCACGCCGAGCGACTCGATCGCATGTTTCAGGCTGGCGTGTTCGGCGCAGGCGGCCCCTTGCGGCTGCCCCCTGCGCCAGGCGGCGAGCAGGGCGTCCAGCTCGCCGTGGAAGCGGAAGGTCGCTCTGCTCACCCGCCGGCCGGCACGGCCTCCGTCAGGCGACCCGCCCGCAGCAGGCGGCCGGGGCGCTCGCCGGTCAGCTCGTCGTCGCGCAGCGTCTCCACGCCGGCGACGAAGGTGTGCCGGTAACCGTCGGCGCGCTGGATCAGCCGGCGCCCGCCGGCCGGCAGGTCATAGACGATTTCAGGCTTGCGCACCCGCAGCTTCTCGAAGTCGATCACGTTGATGTCGGCGCGCATTCCGGGCGCCAGTGCGCCACGGTCGGTCAGGCCGTAGGAGAGCGCATTTCCCAGGGTCTGCTTGCGCACCAGGAACTCCAGCGGCAACTGTGCTCCACGGCTGCGGTCGCGTCCCCAGATCGTGAGCAGCGTGGTCGGGGCGCTGGCGTCGCAGATGGTGCTGACGTGGGCGCCGGCGTCGCTGCCGCTGATCACGCTCGCCTCGTCGGCGAGCATCTCGCGCACCGCCTCCAGGTTGCCGTGCGCATAGTTCTCGAAGGGATGCATCAGCAGCCCGCGGCCATCGTCGGCCAGCAGCAGCTCCATCGCCATCTCCCAGAGGCTCACGCCGTCGGCGCGCGCGAGCTCGGCCAGGCAGTGCCGCGGATCGGGTTCGTAGTCGGGGCGGTCGCCGATCAGGTAGGACTTCTCCAGCATTCCCTGCATCCGGCGATTGCCGGACTCCTCGGCCAGCAGCCGGGCGCGCAGGGCCGCGTCCTCGCGCAGCCGGCGCACCCGCTGCGCCGGCGAAAGCGGCTCGAGCTCGCTCCACGAGGGGTGCGCGCCGAAGGGATTGATCGAG
Organism: Quisquiliibacterium transsilvanicum; assembly: GCF_014202215.1. Lineage (GTDB taxonomy): Bacteria > Pseudomonadota > Gammaproteobacteria > Burkholderiales > Burkholderiaceae_E > Quisquiliibacterium > Quisquiliibacterium transsilvanicum. Next base: position 470,506 of record NZ_JACHGB010000004.1, read on the forward strand.
GTCTCCAGGCTCATGATCACGCCGACCGGCCGGCCGGCGACCTGCGCCGATGCGTCGACGCCGGCGGCACGCGCGGCATGGATGCCGGCCATCACCTGCCGCCACCGGTCCGGATCGCTGCTGTACTCGAGCAGCAGGCAGGACAGCGGCCGGCCCGCCACTTCGGCGGCTGCGCGCAGGATCTCGAACTCGCCCGGGCCCCAGTCGGAGTTCACCTCGAGCACGCCGGATCCCGCGCGCCGCATCGCCTGGGCCAGCGCGAAGAGCTCGGGCTCGTCGGCGGTCAGCGTGGGCACCAGGCGGCCGTCGCGCGCGCGGTGCTTGGTGGTGCGCGAAGTGGTGAAGCCGAACGCGCCCGCGCGCAGCGCCTCCTCCAGCAGTTCGCCCATCCGCTCCATCTCCTGGGCGGTGGGGGTCTCCGTGTGCGAGGCGCCGCGCTCGCCCATCACGTAGAAGCGCAGCGCGGAATGCGGGACCTGGGCGCCGACATCCATCGTGCGCGGCTGGCGCGCCAGCGTGTCGAGGTAGTCGGGGAAGGACTCCCAGTCGAAGCTCACGCCCTCGTCGAGCACGGTGCCCGGGATGTCCTCGACCCCTTCCATCAGGTTGATCAGGAAGTCGGTGGTGCCGGCCTTGACCGGCGCGAAGCCGACGCCGCAGTTGCCGAAGATGGCGGTGGTGACGCCATGCCAGCACGAGGGAGTGAGGTCCTGGTCCCAGGTGGCCTGTCCGTCGTAGTGGGTGTGGATGTCGACGAAGCCCGGCGTGACCAGCAGGCCGCGCGCGTCGATCTCCCTGCGTCCGCGTGCGGGAACATCGCCCACCGCGGCGATCCTGCCGCTGTCGATCGCGACGTCTGCCTGGCGGCGGGGTGCGCCGGTGCCGTCGATGACGGTGCCGCCACGGATCACGAGATCATGCATGTACGTTGCTCCTGGTGCTGGCCGCGGCGCTCTGGTCGGCGTCGGTCGGCGGAAGCGGCCATGGTAGGCCGCGGCAACAGGCAGGGGCAAGACGCGCGCCGTGCAGGGCGCGCCGATTGGAACGGCAGGGCGAGGAGCCCGGTCCGGCATCGATCGCAGCGGCGCGATCGATGCCTGCAAGGGTGGTCAGACCTCGACGTTGTCCAGCAGCCGGGGGGTGCCCAGCCGGGCTGCACCCAGCACGACCAGCGGCTCGTCGCCGAGGAGTTCGGCGTTGGTGGGTACGTGCAGGTCACGCTGGCGGCGCAGCGTGATGTAGTCGGGCTTCCAGCCGCGCGCGGCGAGCTCGTTGCAGGCGGCTGCCTCGATGCGCTCCAGCGCTTCGTGGGTGAGCGAGCCATCGGCGCGCGCTGCGCGCACTGCATCGACCGTCCCGCGCAGCACGCGGTTCAGGCTCGGCGCCTCGCTGCGCTCGCTGGCCGTCAGGTAGCCGTTGCGCGAGGAGAGCGCCAGCCCGTCGGCCTCGCGCACGGTGTCGTGGCCGACGATGCGCACCGGCAGCGCGAACTGGCGGGCCATGCCGCGGATAAGCATCAGCTGCTGGTAGTCCTTGCGCCCGAATACCCCGATCTCGGGCTGCACCATCGCGAACAGCTTCATCACCACGGTGCACACGCCGTCGAAGTGGCCTGGGCGCACGGCCCCTTCGAGCGTGGAGGCCAGCGCCGGATCGGGCACCACGTGGAAGGCCTGCGGCTCCGGGTACATCACCGTTTCGTCCGGGGCGAACAGCAGGTCGCAGCCGGTCTCGCGCAGCAGCGCCGCATCGCGCTCGAAGGTGCGCGGGTACTTGTCGAAATCCTCGTTGGGGCCGAACTGCAGGCGGTTGACGAAGACGCTCGCCACCACCGTGCCTTCAGGGCCCACCAGGCGCCGGGCTTCGCGCACCAGCGCGAGATGACCCGCGTGCAGGTTGCCCATCGTGGGCACGAAGCCGACGCTGCCCGCGCCGGCGAGCGCGCCGCGCAGGCCCTCCAGGCTGTCCTCGATCCGCATCGCGCTGCTCAGTATCCGTGGGTCGCGGGATCGGGGAAGGTCCCCCCCTTCACTTCGTCGACGTAGGCGCGCAGCGCAGCGCCGACCGACGGGGCGCCGTCCATGAAGTCGCGCACGAACTTCGGCAGCCGGCCCCGGGTGATGCCGAGCATGTCGTGCAGCACCAGCACCTGGCCGGAGGTGCCCGGACCCGCGCCGATGCCGATCGTGGGGATCGGCAGCGCCTGGGTGATGCGCGTGGCCACCGCCGTGGGCACCATCTCCATCACCAGCATCGCCGCGCCGGCCTCGGCGAGCTCGGTGGCGTGCCGAAGCATGGTCTGCGCGGCGTCCTCCTCGCGGCCCTGCACCCGGTAGCCGCCGAGCGCATGCACGGTCTGGGGCGTGAAGCCGATGTGCGCGCACACCGCGATGCCGCGCTCGACGATGAAGCGCACGGTGTCGGCGGTCCAGCCGCCGCCCTCGAGCTTGATCATCTGCGCGCCCGCCTGCACCAGCTTCACCGAGCTGCGCAGCGCCTGCTCGCGCGACTCGTGATAACTGCCGAAGGGCAGGTCGCCGATGAGCCAGCAGTTGCGGTTGCCGCGCGCCACCGCAGCCACGTGATAGGCCATGTCCTCGAGGGACACGGGCATGGTTCCCGGCTGCCCCTGGATCACGTTGCCGAGCGAATCGCCCACCAGGATGGTGTCGACGCCGGCCTCGTCGCACAGCCGCCCGAAGGATGCGTCGTACGCGGTGAGCATCGCGATCTTCTCGCCGCGCGCATGCATTTCGCGCAGGCGGTGCAGGGTCACGGGTTTACGTTCGGTCATGGCGCGCCGCACAAATGGAGTTGGTCGATTGTACCCATTCCGTTCCGCGTTTCCTCGAGCGCGTCACGGCAGCGGCGGGCGCCTGGCGCGGCGGCGCGCGCCTAGAATTGCGGATTGCCCTCGGGCGTCGCCGCAATCCCTCGAACTGATGAACGATCCCGCCTGGACCCTCACCGGGGAGGCCCCCGCCCGCAGCCTCGGCCTGCAGGGTTTCGTGCGGCTGGAGGCGGCGCAACTGCTGTCGCTCGGCGGCCTCCAGCTTGCCGACGTGGAGCGCTGGCGTCCGTCGTGGGACCGGCTGCCGCCGGATGCCTGGCTGCGCGACGGTGGCCGCTACCGCAGCCGCCGGCACGGCTGCTTCGTGCACGAGGTGGCAACGGCGCGCGTCGAGCAGGCGCCGCATCGTGCGCACTGGCAACCGGTCGACTACAACGCGCTGCACGGCGGAATCGAGCGGATGTTCGAGCCGATCGAGCCGCAACTGTGCGCCGATCCGGCGTGGGCCCGGCTGCTGCGCAAACTCGGCGAACTGTTCGAGACGGTCGCGCCCGCCGGCCGCTGGTTCATCGAGGCGCATCAGTTTCGCATCGACACCACCGACGGGGTGGGCCGGCCCACCCCGGAGGGCGCGCATCGCGATGGCGTCGACTTCGTCGTGGTGATTCTTGTCGAGCGGCACGCGGTGCGCGGCGGCGAAACCCGCGTGTTCGAGGCCGACAGCCCGCGCGGCATCCGCTTCGTGATGGACGAGCCCTGGAGCGCGGTGCTGCTCGACGACCTGAAGGTGATCCACGAAACCACGCCGATCCAGCCGGACGGCGCCGACCCGCGGCGCGACACGCTGGTGCTCACCTACCGGCGAGCGGGGTTCCTGTCGCCATGAATGCCGCTGCCGAACGTGCATCGGATGCCTCGGACTCCGCCGCGTTGCGCGCGGCCGCCGCGCTCTACCACCGCTACTTCACAGGCCTGATCCTCACGGTGGCGACGCGCCGCGGCCGGCAGGACGCCGGCGAACTGATCTACCGCGTGTTCCGCCACCAGCATCATGAGAAGTTCCTGCCCGGCCTGCGCAAGCTCGGCCTGGCAGGGCTGCCGGACGCGGTGGCCGCGGCCGGCTATCACTACCTGGCCAACCGCGTCGGCGGCGTGCAGGTGGAGTTCATGCGCGAGTCCGACCGCAAGGCCTGGGTGCGCTTCGTTCCGCCGCGCTGGGTCTACGAAGGCACCGCGATCGCCGGCGTGCCCACCGAGGTGTCGCGCGGCATGTTGCGCGGCTGGTATGCGCACAACGGTCCGAGCCTGGGCAACTCGCGGCTGGGCTTCGTCTGCACCGCGCAGACCACCGATGGCCAGTACGGGCTGGCCGGTTACTTCCTCGAGCATGAGCGCGCCCTCGAACCCGAGGAGCGCCTGCGCTTCGCGCCCGGCGAGGAGCCGCCGCCCTTCGATCCCGCCGCCGCGCCCGCGCTGGACGCCTCCGAGTGGACGCCGGAGCGCCTCGCGAAGGCCAGCCGCAACTACGCGATGGACTACGTGCGCTCCACGCTGCCGCGAATGGTCGAGCTGTTCGGCCCTGCCGACAGCGCCCACCTGGGCGGCGTCGCCGGCCAGCTGGTGGCGATGCAGTACTACCAGGAGACCGCGGCGCTGCTCGGCGTCCAGCCCGGGGGCGCCGAAGGGTTCGCGCGCTACATGTCGGGCATGGCGGCCGGGCAGGGCGACGCCTGCGGCTGGTCCCGTGAAGGCGATGCGGTGCTGGTCAGGCAGGCCGGCTGGCGGCTGATGCGCGGGCTGGCGCCCCTGCATCCCTCGGTCTTCGACGCCTGGAACGGGCTCTGGCAGGGCGCGCTGATGGTGCATGACCGTTTCCTGTGCCTGGAGGTGCTGGAGCGGATGGACCACGGCGATCCGGCCTTCGTCTGGCGCATCCGGCCCAGGCGCAAACAGACGTTCTGAGCGCCGGGGGCGGGCGCACCGCGCGCCCGCTGCCGTCATGCCGCTGTCGGAATAGTTTCCACTTCGCCTCGTCGTTGGCATCGACGGATCCGCAACTGCTTGAAATTCAAGGAACATTTTCCGCAGGCATGTCCCTTGCTGCTCCCGGCGTTCGGCCCGCGACGAGCCGGCTCTTCCGAGCCTGCGACCTGCGCGAGATGCCGACGCTCGACGAAGCCTCTGCGGTTGCGCAGGTGCGCGGACCGCATTCGCAGCGTCGATCCCATACGAATAAGAAGGCCGTCAGGCCGGGGGGAGACCAAGGGATGGGCACGATCGTGAATCGATTCGGACGCGCCGCGGGATGGACCGTGGTGCTGGGCAGCATGGCGCTGGCGGCCTGCGGAGGAAGCGGCGACGGCGCCGACCAGGCCGCTGCGAGCGCTGCGCAGCAGCGGCGCGCGGCTGCCGACACCCCGGGGCTGAGCGGTCCCGCTCGGACGGTGAAGCTGAGCGTGCTCTCCAGTGCGCCGCAATGGGTTTCCGGCGGCGATGCGCGGATCGAGGTGCGCGCGGCAAAGGGGCTGCACGACAAGCTCGAGCTCTGGCTGAACGGCGCCAGGGTGCAGACCGTTCTGCAGTCGAAGGACGATCGTCTCGAAGGCGTGATCAGCGGCCTGGCCGTTGGCGAGAACCGGCTCGAGGTGCGGCACCGCTCCAGCGGCGAGCGCGACACGCTGGTGCTGACCAACTGGCCGATCACCGGGCCGATGTTCAGCGGTCCGCAGCAGCATCCCTTCGTGTGCACCGCCGTGCAGAACCTGGCGCCGGCCCCCGCCCTGCGGCTGCTGGTCGACAGCGTCAGCCAGCCCGGCTACCGGGTCACCGATGCCGACGGCAAGCTGCTCGGCTACAGCCGGGACTGCTCGGTCGAAACCGTCGTCAGCTACCAGTACCGCAGCACCGGCAACGCCTGGAAGGCCCTGCCGGAGGGCCCGCGCCCGGCCGACATGAGCACCGTCACGCTCGCCGACGGGCGCACGGTGGACTTCATCGTGCGGCGCGAGGTGGGCTCGATCAACCGCTTCCTCTACAGCTTCGCGATGCTGGCGCCCGCGGGCGAGAACCCGGCGGCGCCCGACCTCGGTCTGTGGAACCGCAAGCTGCTCTACTGGTTCCAGGGCGGCGTGGCGGTCGGTCACAGCCAGGGCACGGTGCATGGCGGATCGATGAACCCGGACATCCTCAAGCAGGGCTACGCGATCGTCCACAGCAGCGGCAACAACACCGGCACCCACTACAACATGAACCTCGCCGGCGAGACGGCGATGATGACCAAGGAGCGTTTCGTCGAACGCTACGGCGCGCCGCTCTACACAATCGGTCTCGGCGGCTCGGGCGGCGCGATCCAGCAGTACCTGATCGCGCAGAACAACCCCGGCGTGCTCGACGGACTGCTGCCGGTGCAGAGCTATCCCGACATGGTCACCCAGACCATCCACGTCGGCGACTGCGAACTGCTCGAGTACTACATGGACGCCACCGACCGCGCAAACCCGAAGTGGCGGACCACCAAGAACCGCTCGCTGCTGGTGGGCATGAACGCCGAGGAGGGCTTCGCGAAGGTCAATGACGCGCTGGCGCCGCTCAAGACCGCGCTCGGCTACAGCACCGCCCCTGGCACCACCGAGTGCATTCCGGCCTGGCGCGGCCTGACCCCGCTGGCGATGAATCCCTGGTATGGCCAGGCGCCCAACCAGCAGAACTACGAGCCGCTCTCCGACATCGCCGCGATCCGCTGGACCCACTACGACGACCTGCGCAACGTCTACGGCGTCGACGCCACCGGCGCGGCGCGGCCCACCTGGGACAACGTCGGGGTGCAGTACGGCCTCGCGTCGCTGAAGGCGGGCAGCATCACGCCCGCGGAGTTCCTGCGCCTGAACTGGACGATCGGCGGCTGGAAGCACCCCAGCCAGATGGCGCAGGAGACCTTCCCGTTCTTCGGCACCGGAGCCGCCGAGATCCAGAAGGCGCAGACCATCCCCGGTTACTTCGACCCCTGGAGCAGCAAGAACATGAACGCCAGCGCCGGGGCGGGGATGCCGATGCCGCGCACCAAGGGCGATCCGATCGCGATGCGCGCCGCCTATGCCAGCGGCCATGTCTTCGACGGGAAGCTCGACGTGCCGGCAATCGACCACCGCCAGTACATGGAGCGCGAGCTGGACATGCACAACAGCCACCAGAGCTTCGCGGTGCGCAAGCGCGTCCTCAATCGCGCCGGCAACAGCGACAACCTCGTGATCTGGTTCACCGACACCATTCCCAACACGCCGAAGGCGAGCCAGTCGCTCGAGGCGCTGGCGGTGATGGATCAGTGGCTCGCCAACATCCGCGCCAATCCGAAGGCGGGAATCGCGGCCAACAAGCCGCCCAGGGCGGTTGACGCCTGCTACGACCGCTTCGGGCAGCTGATGCAGTCTGGCCCCGGTGTCTGGAGCGGCATCCTCGACGCTGGCGCGCCGGGCGCCTGCACGCAGGCCTTCCCGCTGTACACCACCTCGCGAATCGTGGCCGGCGCGCCGATCGAGGGCTCGATCTACGACTGCACGAAGAAGCCGGTGGACGATGCCCTGGCAGACGGCACCTACGCCCCGTGGGTGCCCGGCGCAGCGGAAGTCGCGCAGCTGAAGCAGATCTTCCCCGAGGGTGTCTGCGACTATCGGCAGCCTGACCGGGCACGGCCGTAGCGCTTCGCGGCGGGCCGGACGCCAGTGCCCGGCCCGCCGGGCGCGGCTGCCTCTCGTCGGTGCTAGGCTTTCAGCCGAACCCCTACCGGAGCGCAGCCCGCCATGAAACGCCTGACCGCCTTTTCCGTCGGAATCCTGATCGCCGGGGCTGCGGCCGCCCAGCTGCCCAAGCTCGATGACGTGCTCAAGCGGGTCGAGTCCCTGCCCAGACCTTCGGCATCCGGCGCCGCCGTCGGCAGCGGCGACGCCCGCACCGATGCCTCGGGAATCAAGGAGGCCCTCGCGGTGGGCACCGAGCGCGCGGTGCAGGGCCTGTCCAGGACTGACGGCTACTTCGCAAACCAGGCGGTGAAGATCCTGATGCCTTCGGGTATCCAGAAGGTCGCCGAGCTGGCGCGCATGGCCGGCTACCAGAAGCAGGTCGATGCCTTCGTGCTGAGCATGAACCGGGCCGCCGAGGCCGCGGCGCCGCAGGCCGCGCGCTTCTTCGGCGACGCGATCCGCGACATGACGCTCGAGGACGTGCGCGGCATCCTGGCCGGAGGCGACACCGCCGCCACCGAGTTCTTCCGCCGCAAGACCCACGACAAGCTGTACGCAGCCTTCAGGCCGGTGGTCTCGACGAAGGTCGACGAGGTCGGCGCCACCCGCGCCTACAAGGACATGATCTCGCGCTACGAGAAGGTGCCGCTGGCGGGCAGCCAGTCGCTCGATCTCGACCACTACGTGACCGAGAAGGCGCTCGATGGCCTGTTCCTGATGGTGGGCGAGGAGGAGAAGAAGATCCGTACCAACCCGCTGGCGCGCAGCACGGAGCTGCTGAAGAGCGTGTTCGGCAGGTAAGGCTCCGGCCGCGCGCCGGGGTCCATCCTCCGCCCTGGTCGACCGGAGTGGTCTTTGGCCGCTTCAGGGTGATGGTCGCGCCGTCCGCGGGCGGATTCCGGCCTTGCTCGGACCTCAGATGAGCGATTCGATGTCGGTGGTTCTTACGATACTGAAATCACAATAAAAAAATAGCTTATAAATCAGTTGGTTGGAATTATGGCATGAAACGTGCTTTCGGTTGCTCCGAGTTCGAGCTCTGCAATTCACCAGATCCGGAGAGAAAATGAAAAAAACTTTGATCGCAGCGCTGTTCGTTGCGTCCGCAGGGGCCCAGGCCGGCGTCATCACGGTTGGCGGAAACGATGGAACCCCCACCAACGGATTTACGTCGTCGGTCGGCAACTGCACCATCGATTTCAACGACGGCACCGCAGCCAACTCGTGCGGCGCCACCTACACGCTCGCGGCGGGCAGCATCGTCCAGAGCTCGGTGGCTGGGCAATATGCCACGCCGGCCGGCGATACCTCTTACTACCTGACCGTCGGTCCGTCGGCCGGAAACAACGTGCAGGTGGCGCTCAACGCTCAGGCCAACTATTTCGGCTTCTACGCCGGCTCGCTCGACACCTACAACACGGTGTCTTTCTTCCTGAACGACAACGAGGTCGATTCGTTCACCGGAACGGCCATCAATGCGGTTGCGTTCCCTGGCACCGGAACCACCGGCAACCAGGCTCAGGCCGCCTACATCAACTACTACACGACCGACGCCGTGCAGTTCAATCGGGTCGTGTTCTCCAGCAGCTCGAACGCGTTTGAAACCGACAATCACTCGTTCGCGATCGCCACGCCGCCCGGCCAGGTTCCGCTGCCGGGCACGGTCGCACTGCTTGGCTTGGGCATGGCAGGTCTCGGCGCAATGCGCCGCCGTCGCATCGCCTGAGCATCGTCATTGCCGCGCATCGCCCTCCGGCGATGCGAGGGCCTTGCGGGGCGCCCTCCGGGCGCCCCTTGCGTTTGTGCGTCTTCGCGGCCGCTTCCACCGCGCCTCCAGGGTCAGCCCTGGGGCGGGCTGTCCGGCCCGTTGCGGCGGTCTTCGCGCAGCATGAACAGGTAAAGGCTCTCGACCTTCTCCCGCGCCCACGGGGTTCTGCGCAGGAACTTCAGGCTCGACGCGAAGCTCGGTTCGTGCGTGAAGCAGCGGATCGGAATGCGCTCGGCCAGGCCGGCCCAGCCATGGCGCGCGACGAGCTGATCGAGCAGGGCTGCGAGGGTGATGCCGTGCAGCGGGTTGCGCGCCTGCCCGGCCGGGGTAGGGAGGTCGGTCATTCTCGAATTCTAAGGCGCTCGGCAGCGATCGCCCGGGTCTGAGACAATCCGGGATGACCGAATCCCAGACCCCCGTCGCCGCAGGCCCCGAGTTTTCCGGCCTGCCCCTCGCACCCGCCGTCCTGGCCAACCTCCAGCGCCTGGGTTACGAGCGCATGACGCCCATCCAGGCGGCCAGCCTGCCGCTGGCGCTGGCCGGCCGGGACCTCATCGCGCAGGCCAAGACAGGCAGCGGCAAGACCGCCGCCTTCGCGCTGCCGCTGCTCGCCAAGCTCGACCCCCGCAGTTTCGCGGTGCAGGCGCTGGTGCTCTGCCCCACGCGCGAGCTCGCCGAGCAGGTGGCCCAGGAGATCCGCCGCCTGGCGCGCGCCGAAGACAACGTGAAGGTGCTCACGCTGTGCGGCGGCACCACGCTGCGCCCGCAGGCGGCCAGCCTGGCCCACGGCGCGCACGTGGTGGTTGGCACGCCCGGCCGCATCCTGGATCACCTGTCGCGCGAAACGCTGGTGCTGGACGGCTTGAACACCCTGGTGCTGGACGAAGCCGATCGCATGCTCGACATGGGCTTCGCCGACGACATCGCCGCCGTGGTCAAGCGCTGCCCTGCCGAGCGCCAGACGCTGCTCTTCTCCGCCACCTATCCGGACGGCGTGACGAAGATGGCCAGGCGCTTCATGCGCGATGCGCAGGAGGTGAAGCTGGCCGAGCGGCATTCCGCCGGCAAGATCCGCCAACGCTTCTACGAGGTCGGCGAGGACGAGCGCCTGGAGGCGGTGGCGCGGCTGCTCGAGCACTTCCGGCCGGTGAGCACGCTGGCCTTCTGCAACACCAAGCAGCGTTGCCGGGAGCTGGCGGCGCTGCTGCAGGCCAAGGGCCTCGTCGCGCTGGAGCTGCACGGCGAGCTCGAGCAGCGCGACCGCGACCAGGTGCTGGTGCAGTTCGCCAACCGCAGCTGCAGCGTGCTGGTCGCCACCGACGTGGCCGCCCGCGGCCTGGACATCACCGGCCTGGAGGCCGTCATCAACGTCGACGTGACCCCGGAGCCCGAGCTGCACGTGCACCGCGTCGGCCGCACCGGCCGCGCTGATGAGGCCGGCTTGGCCTTCAGCCTCGCCAGCCTGAACGAGATGGACCGCGTCGGCCGCATCGAGAAGATGCTGGGCGAAGAGTTCGAGTGGAGTCCGCTGTCCGAGCTGACCTCGTCGGACGACCCCGAGCCGCTGCGGCCGCCGATGGCCACCGTGCAGATTCTGGGCGGGCGCAAGGACAAGATCCGCCGCGGCGACGTGCTCGGCGCACTGACCAAGGACGTCGGGCTGCGCGGCGACCAGGTCGGCAGGATCGACGTCAACGAATTCTCCACCTACGTCGCCGTCGATCGTGAGATCGCCCGCGAGGCCGCGAACGGCCTGAACGCGGCGAAGGTCAAGGGGAAGACCGTGAAAGCGAGGCGCCTGTGAACCGGCCGAGGGATGGAGCGAGGCAGGGCGTGAAGGGCGCGGCGCCGGCGAGCCGGGCGAAGCAGCGGCCGGCGGGTGCGGCACCTGCGAGCGGATCGAGGGATCGGACGACGGGCGCAGTGCCTGCGAGCCGATCGCAGGGTGCCGCCAAGGGCGCGGCGCCCGAGAGCGGGGCGAAGGCGGGGGCGCCGGGCGTCGCTCCCGCGCGCCGAGCGAAGGACGGGCCCAGGGGAGCAGCGCCTGCCAGCCGGTTCAAGGATGCGGCGCAGGGCGCGCCGGCGCGGGTCGAGTTCGAGCTTCGCGGCGAGCACATCGCGCTCGACGCGCTGCTCAAGGCCACCGGGCTGGCCGAAAGCGGCGGCGCCGCCAAGCAGGCGATCATAAGCGGCACGGTGCGGGTCGACGGCGCGGTGGAACTGCGCCGCGGCTGCAAGCTGAGGGCGGGGCAGGTGGTGGAGGCGGACGGCACGTGGATCCGGATCGGCGCGCCGGGCGGTCACCCCAAGGGCGGCACGGCCCCCGGCCAGGCGGCCTGACGCCGGGCCTGGGCAGGCGGACCGCCCCCGGACGGGCCGGTCCGCAGGGTGAAACGCCGGCGCGACAGCTGCCCGGTGCCGTTGCTATCCTCGGCGCACCCCTTCAGCCGAGGTCGCCCCGTGAAAGAAAGCCGTTCCGTCTTCCTGCCCATCCGCGGCGTCGACTACCACTGCCGCATCTGGGGGCCCGCCGGCGCGCCGCGGCTGTTCCTGCTGCACGGCTCGCAGGACGTGTCCGCGTCCTGGCAGTTCACCGTCGATTCCTTCGAGCACGACTGGGAGGTGGTCGCGCCCGACTGGCGGGGCAACGGCCTGTCGGGCTGGACCGGCGCCGACTCCTACTGGTTCCCCGACTATGTCGGCGACCTGCATGCGCTGCTCCAGCATTTCTCGCCGGAGCAGCCGGCGCGCGTGGTCGGCCACAGCATGGGGGCGCACATCGCTGCGCTGTATGCGGGCGTGCGCCCGGACGGCGTCGGCCGCTTCGTCAACGTCGATGGCTTCGGCCCGCCGGGAGGCCGCCAGGACCCCGCGCCGCGGCGGCTGGCGAAGTGGCTGGCGCAGCTCGACGACGACACCTCGCAGCGGCCCTACGAGAGCTACGACGAGTTCGCGCTGCGGATGCAGTCGGAGAATCCGCGGCTCACCGACGAGCGGGCGCGCTTCCTGGTGCGGCACTGGGGCAAGGAGGCCGAGGACGGCACCGTGGTGCGCCGAGCTGATCCCGCGCTCAAGCGCATCAATCCGCTGCCCCTCTCCCAGCCGGACGTGCTCGACTGCTGGCGCCAGACCCAGGCCTCGGTGCTCTGGGTCGACGGCGCGCAGTCCGGGCTGTGGGCGCGGCTGGCGTCGAACCCGCAGGAATTCCAGGATCGCGCCAGCGCCTACGCCGATCTTCAGGTCGAGCACGTCGACGATTCCGGACACAACATCCACCACGACCAGCCCGAGCGGCTGGCCGCGGTGATCGAGGCCTTCATGCGCGGCCGCTGAAGCCGCGGCGCGCTCCGGCGGTGGCCAGGGGCGCCGCAGCCGCGTGCGCTCAGGCCTGCAGTGCCTCGAGCTTCTCGTTGAGCGTCAGCCAGCGGTTCTCCGCGTCGGCCAGCTCCGCCTCCAGCGCCTTCAGGCGCCGGCCGGCCTCGGCGATCTCCGACGGCGGCATCGACCCGGCCAGCTGGGCGGCCAGCGCGGCGATGCCGGCCTGAAGTTCGCTCATCCACTTGTCCAGCGTGTCGATCTCGCGCTTGATCGGGCGCATCCTGGCAGCCTGCTCCTGGCGGTTGCGGGCGTCCAGGCGGCGCTGTTCCGCTGCGCTGAGCGCCGGGGCCTGCGCGACGGCTTTCCCTGGAGCTTGCCCTGCGGCTTGCCCCCCGGCTTGTCCCGCAGTTTTCTCCGCAGCTTGCCCCGCACTTGGGGGCGGTTCTTCCTGCGGGCCACGCGCCGACTGCTGGGCACGCGCCGACTGCGAGCCACGCCCCGACTGCGCCGCCTCGCGCACACGCTTGGCCTCCTCGAGCAGGTAGCGCTGGTAGTCGTCCAGATCGCCGTCGAAGGGCTCGACGCCGCCGCGCGAAACCAGCCAGAACTCGTCGCAGACGGTGCGCAGCAGCGCGCGGTCGTGGCTGACCAGCATCACCGTGCCTTCGAATTCGTTGAGCGCCACCGACAGGGCCTCGCGCGTGGCCAGGTCCAGGTGGTTGGTGGGCTCGTCCAGCAGCAGCAGGTTGGGGCGCTGCCAGACGATCATGCACAGCACCAGCCGGGCCTTCTCGCCGCCGCTCATGCTGCCCACGGTCTGTCGCACCATGTCGCCGGTGAAGTTGAAGCTGCCCAGGAAGGTGCGCAGCTCCTGTTCCCTGGCCTGCGGCGCGATCTCCCTTGCGAGCCGGATCATGTGCTCCAGCGGCGTGTCCTGCGGCCGCAGCACGTCCAGCTCCTGCTGGGCGAAGTAGCCGATGTTCAGGCCCTTGCCCTCGGTGATCGTGCCTTCGATCGCTGCGAGCTCGCGGGCGATGGTCTTGACCAGGGTGGACTTGCCCTGGCCGTTGGCGCCGAGGATGCCGATGCGCTGGCCGGCGAGCACCGAGCGGTCGATGCCGCGCACGATCACGGTGGGCTCCGCGCCGTCGGCGCCCGGGTAGCCGACCGCGACGCCGGTCAGCGACAGCATGGGATTGGGGAGATTTGCCGGCTCGATGAACTCGAAGGTGAAATCCGCCTCGGCCAGCACCGGGCCGATCTTCTCCATGCGCTCGAGCGCCTTGACCCGGCTCTGCGCCTGCTTCGCCTTGCTCGCCTTGGCCTTGAAGCGGTCGATGAACTTCTGCAGGTGGGCGATCTTCTCCTGCTGGCGCGAGTAGCTCGCATCCTGCAGCGCCATCTGCTCGGCGCGCATCTCCTCGAAGCGGCTGTAGTTGCCGCCGTAGCGGGTGAGCTTGCCGCGCTCGATGTGCAGGGTGACACCGGTGATCGCGTCGAGGAACTCGCGGTCGTGGCTGATCACCAGCATCGTGCCTTCGTAGCGCTTGAGCCAGCTCTCCAGCCAGACCAGCGCGTCGAGGTCAAGGTGGTTGGTGGGCTCGTCGAGCAGCAGCAGCTCGCTCGGGCACATCAGGGCGCGCGCAAGCTGCAGGCGCATCCGCCAGCCGCCGGAGAAGCTGTCCACCGGCCGGTCGAGCTCGTCGACTGCGAAGCCCAGGCCCAGCAGCAGCGCCTGAGCGCGCGCCGGCGCGTCGTTGGCGCCTGCGTCCTGCATTGCCATGTAGGCATGGGCCATGCGTTCGCCATCGTTGGAGTCTTCCGCCGCTTCCACCTCGCGGCGGGCGGCTGCCAGCGTGACGTCGCCGTCCAGCACGAAGGCGGTGGCGCCCTGGTCGGTCTCCGGCATCTCCTGGGCCACCTGGGCCATCCGCCAGGTCGGCGGGATGGAGAAGTCGCCGCCATCCTCGTGAAGGGTTCCGGCGAGCAGCGCGAACAGGCTGGACTTGCCGGCGCCGTTGCGGCCGACCAGTCCGACTTTCTCGCCGGGGTTGACGGTGGCGGAGGCGCCATCGAGCACGACTTTGGCGCCGCGGCGCAGGGTGAGGTTCTTGAGCTGGATCATCGGGAAGTGAGGGTGCGGGCGCCAGGCGCCGCGGGGAAAGGTTGGGCGTGGAGGGGCTGGGCGTGGAGGGGCTGGGCGGGAACACGGCCGAGGAAGCCGGCCAGGGCCCGCGCGGTGTGGGTGTCGCCGCGCGCAGCCAGGGCCAGCGGCGGCGCCGCAGCGACGATGCGTCCGCCGCCTGCGCCGCCTTCGGGACCCAGGTCGACGATCCAGTCGGCTTCGGCCCAGATGTCCAGGCTGTGCTCGACCACGACCAGGGTGTTGCCGGCGTCGACCAGGCGGTGGAACACGCGGATCAGCTTCTCGACGTCGGCCATGTGCAGCCCGACGGTGGGCTCGTCCAGCACGTACAGCGTGTGCGGGCCCGGCGGCAGCGTCCTGCCGGCGGCGACCGCCTTGGCGCGGGCGCGGGCCAGGCGCGGATCGTCCTCGCCTCCCTCGCCGCGCATCCGCACCTTGGCGAGTTCGGTGACCAGCTTGATCCGCTGCGCCTCGCCGCCGGACAGCGTCGGGCTCGGCTGGCCCAGCGTCAGGTAGCCGAGGCCCACGTCCTGCAGCAGCTTCAGCGGATGCTCGATCGACGGGTGCGCCGCGAAGAACTCCAGCGCCTCGTCGATGTCCATCGCGAGCACGTCGCCGATGCTGCGGCCGCGCAGCTGAACGTCGAGGGTCTCCCGGTTGAAGCGCCGGCCGCCGCAGACCTCGCAGAGCACCTTCACGTCCGGCAGGAAGCTCATCTCGATTGTCTGCTGCCCCTGGCCGTCGCAGGCCTCGCAGCGGCCGCCGGCCGTGTTGAAGCTGAACCTGCCGGGGCCCCAACCGCGGATGCGGGCCTCGCCGGTGTCGGCGAACAGCCGTCGGATCGGATCCCAGAAGCCGACGTAGGTGGCGGGGCAGGAGCGCGGCGTCTTGCCGATCGGCGTCTGGTCGACCTCGAGCACGCGGGTGATCCCCTGCCAGCCCTCGATGCCCTCGACGCCCGACAGGCGGGGCTGGGGGCCGCGCCGGTTGCGCGCCTGCACCAGCGCCGAGACGTTGGCGAGCAGCACGTCGCGCGCCAGCGTCGACTTGCCGGAACCGGACACGCCGGTGACGACGGTGAGCCGCTTGAGCGGAATGCGGGCGTCGACGTGGCGCAGGTTGTGCAGGTGGGCGGCGCGCAGCCGCAGCCAGTTCGCGTCCTGGCCGGGCGAGGTCGCGGGCTCGGTGCCGGTGCCCGCGGGCAGGCCGGCATCGTCCGGGCCGGTGCGATCCGGCGCCATCGGCCGCGGCGGCGACAGCGGGTGCGCCAGCGGGTTGGCGAGGAAGCGCCCGGTGACGCTCTCCGGGTGCGCGGCGAGTTCGTCGTGCCGGCCGGTCGCGATCACCCATCCGCCGAGCCTGCCGGCGCCCGGGCCCATGTCGATCACATGGTCCGCGCGGCGGATGGTGTCCTCGTCATGCTCCACCACCAGCAGCGTGTTGCCCTTGTCGCGCAGCGCCTCCAGCGTGTCGAGCAGGATGTTGTTGTCGTGCGGGTGCAGGCCGATGGTCGGCTCGTCGAGCACGTAACAGACTCCCTGCAGGTTGGAGCCGAGCTGCGCGGCCAGGCGGATGCGCTGCGCCTCGCCGCCCGACAGCGTCGGTGCGGCGCGGTCGAGCGCGAGGTAGCCCAGGCCGACATCGGACAGGAAGGACAGCCGGCCGCGGATCTCGGCGAGCACGTCGCGCGCGATTTCCTGCTCGCGTCCGGCGAAGCCGACCTGCGCCAGCCAGCGGCCGCAGTCGCCCACCGGCATCGCGGTCAGCTCGGCGATCGACAGGTCCAGCAGCTTCACCGCCAGGGCAGTGCGGTTCAGGCGCTGGCCGGCGCACCCGGGGCAGGGCTCCTGGGCGGGCGCGGCGGCCTCGCCGTCGTCGGCTGCGGCGCTCGCGGCCTGCGCTGCCTGCTGGTCGGCGAGCTTCTCCGCCATCGCGCCGATCGCCTCGGCGCTGGAGTCCTCGTCGGGGCGCCGCCGCGGGTCGATCTCCGGCAGGTAGGGCAGCTTCACCCCGGTGCCCAGGCAATGCGCGCACCAGCCCATCTTCGAGTTGAAGGAGAACATCCGCGGATCGGGCTCGGGAAAGCTCGTGCCGCAGGAGGAGCAGGCGCGCTTCGTCGAGAAGAGCCGCGTCTCCAGCGCTTCGGCCGCGGCCACGTAGGCGGAGTGGTCGGCGGCGTCGCTCGCCACGCGCAGCCCGTCGAGCGGCGAGGCGATCATCACGATTCCCTTGCCGAGCTCCAGCGCCCGGCGCAGCGCCTCGCGCAGGCCGGCCTCGTTGGCGGGGTCGACGATGAGGTCAGTCACCGGCAGCTCGATGTCATGCTCGGCATAGCGGTCCAGCCGGGGAAAGCCCGCGGTCGGCAGGAAGCTGCCGTCGACCCGCAGGTGGCCGTGGCCCTTCGCCGCGGCCCATTTGGCGAGGTCGGTATAGACGCCCTTGCGGGCCACCACCAGCGGCGCGAGCAGGCCGATGTGCCGGCCGCGGTAGTCGCGCAGGATGCGCGCCGCGATCGCATCGAAGCTCTGCGGCTCGATCGGCACGCCGCAGTCCGGGCAATGCTGCCTGCCGAGCTTCACGTAGAGCAGGCGCAGGAAGTGGTAGATCTCGGTGAGCGTGGCCACCGTGCTCTTGCGCCCGCCGCGGCTGGTTCGCTGCTCGATCGCCACCGTCGGCGGGATGCCGAACACTCCGTCGACGTCCGGCCGCGACGAGGGCTGGACGAACTGCCGCGCATACGCGTTCAGCGATTCCAGGTAGCGGCGCTGGCCCTCGCCGAACACCACGTCGAAGGCGAGGGTCGACTTGCCCGAGCCCGACACCCCGGTGATCACCGTGAACCGGTCGCGCGGGATCTCGACGTCGACGTTCTTCAGGTTGTGCTCGCGGGCGTGGTGCACGAAGATCGCGTCGCGCGCGCGCTCGCGCAGCACGTTCTGCAGCGGCCGGCCCGGCGGTTCGGCGGCGTGCAGCGTGGTGACATCCGCGCGGGGCGCCGCAGCCTCGCCGCCGCCGGCCAGCGCCAGCGCATAGTCGGCCAGCGCGCGGCCGGTGTGCGTGTCCGCCGCCTCGGCCAGCTGCTTCGGGGTGCCAGTGGCGACCACCCGGCCGCCGCCGTCGCCGCCTTCCGGGCCCAGGTCGATCAGCCAGTCGCTGGCCCGGATCACGTCGAGGTTGTGCTCGATCACCAGCAGCGAGTGACCGGCCGCCAGCAGCTTGCGGAAGGCCCGCAGCAGCCTGGCGACGTCGTCGAAGTGCAGGCCGGTGGTCGGCTCGTCGAACATGAACAGCGTGCCGCGCCGGCCCGCCTTCGCGAAGGCATGGCCCGGCGACCCGGTCGCGGTCAGGCCCTGGCTGGCGGCTTCGCCCAGGAAGCCTGCGAGCTTGAGCCGCTGCGCCTCGCCGCCGGAGAGCGTCGGCACCGGCTGGCCCAGGCGCAGGTAGTCCAGGCCGACGTCGGCCAGCGGCTGCAGCTTGGCGCGCAGCTCGCGCTCGCCGGCGAACACCGAGAGCGCCTCGTGCACGGTGAGCTCGAGCACGTCGGCCACCGAGCGGGCGCGCCCGTCGCGTCCGTCGATCGTCACCTCCAGCACCTCGGCGCGGAAGCGCTTGCCGTCACAGTCGGCGCAGCGCAGGTAGACGTCCGACAGGAACTGCATCTCGACGTGCTCGAAGCCGTTGCCGCCGCAGGTGGGGCAGCGGCCGTCGCCCGCGTTGAAGCTGAAGGTGCCGGCGGTGTAGCCGCGCTCCTTCGACAGCTCGGCGGCGGCGAAGCGCTTGCGGATCGCGTCGAAGGCGCCGACGTAGCTCGCCGGGTTGCTGCGCGCGGTCTTGCCGATCGGCGTCTGGTCGACGAAGACCACCTCGCCGATCCAGTCGTCGCCGAGCAGCCGGTCGTGCGCGCCGGGCGACTCGGACGCCTTGCCGCGCGCCTTGAGCAGCGCGGGCAGCAGCACGTTCTGCATCAGCGTCGACTTGCCGCTGCCGGACACCCCGGTCAGGCACACCAGCCGCTCGAGCGGGATCTCGACGTCGACGTCGCGCAGGTTGTGTTCGCGCGCGCCCTCCAGCACCAGCTTCTTCGTCGACGGACCCACTGGCTGCGGATGCTCGGTGTCCACCTTGCGCCGGCCCGACAGGTACTCGCCGGTGAGGGTGTCGGAATCGCGCAGCCCGCGGGGGTCGCCGTTGTAGACGATGCGGCCGCCGCGTTCGCCGGGGCCGGGGCCGATGTCGATCATCCGGTCCGCGGCGAACATCACCTGCGGGTCGTGCTCGACGACGACCAGCGAGTTGCCGGCGTCGCGCAGCCGTCGCATCACCTCGATGACGCGGTTCATGTCACGCGGATGCAGGCCGATCGAGGGTTCGTCGAGCACGAACAGGGTGTTGACCAGCGAGGTCCCCAGCGCGGTGGTGAGATTGATGCGCTGGACTTCGCCGCCGGACAGCGTGCGCGACTGGCGGTCGAGCGTCAGGTAGCCCAGTCCCACCTGCTGCAGGTAGCGCAGCCGCGCGCGCGCCTCGGTGAGCAGCAGGTCGGTGGCTTCGTCGAGCGGAGGCGGCAGGCGCAGCGACTCGAAGAAGGCCGCCACCCGGTCGATCGGCAGCAGCATCAGGTCGTGGATCGACAGGCCCGCGGTGTCCTGCAGCTGCGGCTCGCTCCAGGTGACGCCGGCCGGCATGTAGCGCTTGTAGTGCCCCTCGCCCTGTGCCGACGCCGCCAGCGCTGCATCGGCTTCCGCGCGCGAGCCGACCCGCCAGAGCAGCGCGTCCGGCTTGAGCCGCGCGCCCTGGCAGGCGGTGCAGGGCGTGTACGAGCGGTACTTGGAGAGCAGCACCCGGATGTGCATCTTGTAGGCCTTCGACTCCAGCCAGTCGAAGAAGCGGCGGATGCCGTACCACTGGGTCTGCCACTTGCCGGTCCAGTCGTCGCCGCCCTCGATCACCCAGCGCCGCTGCGCGTCGCTCAGCGCACGCCACGGAACGCCCAGTGGGACGCCGACGGCCGGCGCGTACTTCGTCATCTCGCGCTGGCAGTCCTTGAAGCTTTCGGTCTGCCAGGGCTTGACCGCGCCGTCCGCCAGGGTGCGCGCCTGGTCCGGAATCACCAGGCCGAGGTCGATGCCGATCACCCGGCCAAAGCCGCGGCAGGTTTCGCAGGCGCCCAGCGGCGAGTTGAACGAGAACAGGCTGGGCAGCGGGTCGGAGTAGGCGATGTCGCAGTCGGCGCAATGCAGCTCCGTGCTGAAGCGCCAGCGGGCGGCTTCCTCGCCCTCGTCGTCGAGGACGTGCACCGACATGCGGCCATGGCCCCGTGCCAGCGCATGCTCCACCGCCTCGGAGATCCGGCCGTCCTCGACCGACGTCACCCGGAAGCGGTCCTGGACGACGTGGAGCAGCTTCGTCCCGGCCTCCTTGCCGGCCTTCGCCTTCGCACTGGATCGGCCGGTCTTCGCGGCCGGGGCCGAGTCGGCCACCGGCCCCGGCGACTCGACCGCCTGCACCTTCGTGTAGCCCTGGGCCTCGAGGTGCGCGCGCACCTCCTGCTCGCCGAAGTTGACGGGCACCGGCACCGGGAAGCTCAGCACCAGTCGCGGATCGCCGGCCGCCGCGGCCCGGGCGGCGATCGCCGCGCGCACGCCGGCCACCGTGTCGCGGCGCACCGGGCGCGCGCAGCAGCGGCAGTGCAGCGTGGCGGCGCGCGCGAACAGAAGCTTCAGGTGGTCGTTGAGCTCGGTCATCGTGCCGACCGTCGAGCGCGAGGTGCGCACCGGGTTGGTCTGGTCGATCGCGATGGCCGGCGGCACGCCCTCGATGCGGTCCACCTGCGGCTTGTCCATCCGGTCCAGGAACTGCCTGGCGTAGGCGGAGAAGGTCTCGACGTAGCGGCGCTGGCCCTCGGCGTACAGGGTGTCGAAGACCAGCGAGGACTTGCCGGAGCCCGATACCCCGGTGACCACGATCAGTTCGTTGGTCGGGAGGTCGAGGTCGAGTTTCTGCAGGTTGTTCTGGCGCGCGCCCCGGATGCGGATCGCGGGGCGGCGGGCGTCGGGATCCTGGGCCGGCATGGGGGGCGTGTCGCGACGAGGGGGGAGGCGGGAGTCTAGCAGGCGGGGGGATTGCGCCGAGGGGCGGCCACGCGCCTGGAAGGGCTGCGCGGCCGGCCGCGGCGCGGGGCCTGCCGGGGCGCCGGTCCGGGCGCGCCGGCAGCGATCCGCTAACATTGGCCGCCACATTCACCGAGGACCTTCCCGATGGCCAAGCAAGTGGTTTCCAGCCCGTCCGCACCCGCGGCGATCGGTCCCTATTCGCAGGCGATCGACGCCGGCGGCACGGTCTACCTGTCCGGCCAGATCGGCCTCGACCCGGGCACTGGCCAGCTGGTGGAGGGCGGCTTCGACGCGCAGGTGCACCGGGCGCTGCGCAACCTGCGCGCGGTGGCCGAGGCGGCCGGCGCTTCGCTCGACGACTGCGTGAAGCTGACGCTGTTCCTCACCGACCTGGCGAACTTCCCCCGGGTCAACGAGATCATGCAGGAGTACTTCGCCAGGCCCTTCCCGGCCCGCTCCACCGTGGGCGTGTCCAGCCTGCCGCGCGACGCGCAGTTCGAGGTCGAGGCAGTGCTGGTGAAGGGCTGAGCTTCGGCGCGGATCCGGCGTGGCCGCCGATTTCCTGTCCCGACTGGCGCGCCTCGGGATCCGTCGCGAGCAGGACCTGCTGCTGCACCTGCCGCTGCGCTACGAGGACGAGACGCGGCTGGTGCCGATCGCGTCGCTGCTGCCGGGCCAGTCGGCTCAGGTGGAGGGGGTGATCAGCCGCAGCGAGGTGGTCGGGCGCGGGCGGCGCTCGCTGCAGGTGGAACTGCGCGACGACAGCGGCGCCATCGGGCTGCGTTTCCTGAACTTCTACGGCTCGCAGGTGGCGCAGCTGGCGCGGGGCCGCAGGGTGCGCGCCAGCGGCGAGGTGCGCGGCGGACTGCTGGGACTGGAGATGGTGCACCCGCGCTATCGGCTGGTCGAGGAGGGCGCGCCGCTGCCCACGCGGCTCACACCGGTCTATCCGAGCGCCGCGGGCATCGGGCAGGCGTCGCTGCGCAGGGCGGTGCTGCAGGCGCTGCGCATCCACCATTGGGCCGAGACCGTGCCGAGCGCCTGCCTGGAAGCGCTGCACCTGCCGGCGCCGATGGCGGCGCTGCGTTTCCTGCACGAGCCGCCGGCGGCCGCCGACCTGGGCGCGCTGGAGGACCGCAGCGCGCCGGCCTGGCGGCGCATCGTCTTCGACGAGCTGCTCGCGCAGCAGCTCTCGCTGCGGCGCGCCCGTGCGGCGCGCGCCGACCGGCGCGCCGAGCCGCTGCGCGATGCCGGCCTGGTTGGGCGGCTGCTCGCCGCGCTGCCCTTCCGACTCACCGGCGCGCAGGCGCGCGCCTGGCGCGAGGTGGCGGCCGACCTGTCCGCGGTCCAGCCGATGAACCGCCTGGTCCAGGGCGACGTGGGCAGCGGCAAGACCGTGATCGCCGCGCTGGCGGCGGCGCAGGCGATCGGCAGCGGCTGCCAGGCGGCGCTGATGGCGCCGACCGAGATCCTCGCCGAGCAGCATTTCCGCAAGCTCGGGCCATGGATGGCAGCGATCGGCGCGCGCATCGCCTGGCTGTCCGGGTCGCTCAAGGAGTCGCGCAAGCGCGAGGTGCGCGAGCGGGTTGCGGCCGGCGAGGTCGACCTGCTGGTGGGGACCCACGCGCTGATCGAGGATTCGGTCGTGTTCCCGCGGCTGGGCCTGGCGATCGTCGACGAGCAGCATCGTTTCGGCGTCGCGCAGCGGCTCGCGCTGCGCGGCAAGGGCGAGGCGCTTCCGCATCAGCTGATGATGAGCGCGACGCCGATCCCGCGCACATTGGCGATGACCTATTACGCGGATCTCGACGTGTCGGTGATCGACGAACTGCCGCCGGGCCGGCGGCCGGTGCTCACCCGGCTGGTATCCGACGCGCGCCGTGACGAGCTCATCGAGCGGGTGCGGGCCGCGGCGGCCGCGGGCCGGCAGGTCTACTGGGTCTGCCCGCTGATTGAGGAGGCCGCGGAGGACGAGTCCGTGGCCACGCGCGGCACCGCTGCCGGGGACGAAGCTGGCAAAGCGCGCGAGGCGGCAGCTGCCGCCTCCGGCAACGGCCGAAGGAGGGCGGCGTCCGCGCTGAAGCAGCGCGAGGCGCTCGAGCTGCAGACCGCGATCGACACGCATGCGCTGCTGCAGGAGGCGCTCGCGCCGATTCCCGTCGGGCTGGTGCATGGCCGGCTCGCGGCCGCCGAGAAGCAGGCGGTGATGGACGGATTCTCGCGCGGCGAGCTGCAGGTGCTGGTCGCCACCACGGTGATCGAGGTCGGCGTCGACGTGCCGAACGCCTCGCTGATGGTGGTCGAGCACGCCGAGCGCTTCGGCCTGGCGCAACTGCACCAGCTGCGCGGCCGCGTGGGCCGGGGCACTGCCGACAGCGTCTGCGTGCTGATGTACCGGGGGCCGCTGTCGCCCACCGCGCGCGCGCGCCTGAAGACCATGCACGAGACCAGCGACGGCTTCGAGATCGCCAGGCGCGACCTCGAACTGCGCGGGCCCGGCGAGTTCCTTGGCGCGCGGCAGTCGGGAGTGGCGCTGCTGCGCTTCGCCGACCTGGAGCGGGATGCCGACCTGGCGGCGGCTGCGCGCGAATGCGCCGCGCGCATGCTCGAAGGAGACCAGGCGACGGTGGATGCGCATCTCGACCGCTGGCTGGGCGGCCGGGAGGAGTTCCTGAAAGCCTGAAGGTCTGGACGCTCCGACGCCCGAAGGCCTGAAGGCCCGGACCCGGCTTGCTATCATCGCTCGCCATGACCCTGACCGAACTGAAGTACATCGTGGCGGTGGCGCGCGAGCGCCATTTCGGGCGGGCGGCCGAGGCCTGCTTCGTCAGCCAGCCCACGCTGTCGGTTGCGATCAGGAAGCTCGAGGAGGAGCTCGGCGTGCAGCTCTTCGAGCGCGGCAGCACCGAGGTCTCGGTCACCCCCACCGGGCAGCAGATCGTCGAGCAGGCCCAGCGGGTCCTGGAGCAGACCAACACCATCCGCGAGATCGCGCGCCAGGGAAAGGACCCGCTGTCCGGCCCGCTGCGGGTCGGCGTCATCTACACGATCGGTCCCTACCTGCTGCCCAACCTGGTCAGGCAGATGATCGCGGACGCGTCCGGGATGCCGCTGATCCTGCAGGAGAGCTTCACGATCAAGCTGCTGGAGTCGCTGCGCCAGGGCGACCTCGACGTGGCCATCCTCGCCGACCCCTTCCCCGACCAGGGCCTGATGACGCAGGCCGTCTACGACGAGAGCTTCGTGATCGCGGTGCCGCGCGGGCATCCCTGGGCCAGGCGGGAGGCGATCGGCGCCACCGAGCTGAAGTCGGAGACCATGCTGCTGCTCGGCACTGGACACTGTTTCCGCGACCAGGTGCTGGAGGTCTGTCCCGAGCTGTCGCGGTTTTCGCAGGCCAGCGGCGGCATCCAGAAGACCTTCGAGGGCTCGTCGCTCGAGACCATCCGTCACATGGTGGCTTCGGGCATCGGCGTCACGGTGATGCCGATGATGGCCCGGCCGGAGCATGTCGACGAGGGCCTGCTGTCCTACGTTCCCTTCGAGCCGCCCGCGCCCCAGCGTCGCGTCTCGCTGGTCTGGCGCAAGAGCTTTCCGCGGCTGCCGGCGATCGAAGCCCTGCGCCACGGCATCCTGTCCGCGGGCCTGCACGGCGTGACGCTGCTGCGGGACGCGAAGCCTCAATCACACTGAGCACGAATGAACCCGATCCAGTACATGACCGTCGACCAGACGATCGGCCGCACGCCGCTGGTGCGGCTGCAGCGCATCGAAGAGCAGGACAACGCGCGCCGGGGCAACGTCCTGCTCGCCAAGCTCGAGGGCAACAACCCGGCGGGTTCGGTCAAGGACCGGCCCGCGCTGGCGATGATCGCGCGCGCCGAGGCGCGCGGCGACATCCGTCCGGGCGACACGCTGATCGAAGCCACTTCCGGCAACACCGGAATCGCGCTGGCGATGGCCGCCGCCATCCGCGGCTACCGGATGGTGCTGATCATGCCGGACAACCTCTCGGTGGAACGCCGGCAGTCGATGAAGGCCTATGGCGCCGAGCTGATCCTGGTCTCGAAGGCCGAGGGCATGGAGGGCGCGCGCGACCTCGCCGACCGCATGCAGGCCGAAGGCAGGGGCAGGGTGCTCGACCAGTTCGCCAACGACGACAACTGGGCGGCGCACTACGAATCCACTGGTCCGGAGATCTGGGACGACACCGGCGGCCGGGTCACGCATTTCGTCTCGGCGATGGGCACCACAGGCACCATCACCGGGGTGTCGCGTTACCTGAAGGAGCGCAATCCCGGCGTGGTCATCGTGGGCGCGCAGCCCACCGACGGGTCGTCGATCCCCGGCATCCGCAAGTGGCCCGAGGCCTACATGCCGAAGATCTACAGCCATGCGCTGGTCGACCGCATCGAGGAGGTCACTCAATCGGATGCGGAGGAGATGGCCCGCCGGCTCGCCGCCGAGGAGGGAATCTTCGGCGGCATCTCGGCCGCTGGCGCCTGCTGCATCGCGCTGCGCATCGCGCGCGAGGTGGAGAACGCAACGATCGTCTTCGTGGTCTGCGACCGCGGCGACCGCTACCTGTCCACCGGCGTCTTTCCCGGGTGAGCCCCGCCGCCGACGGCTCGCGTCCGGGGCCCGGGTGAGCGCGCTGCCGGCCGCCGTGGCCGCGCCCGCCGCGCATCCGGCGCGCGGCATCCTGCTGATGGTCGCCACGGTGTGCTCGTTCGCGACCATGGAGGCGATCGTCAAATGGCTGTCGCAGTCCTATCCGGTGCCGATGATCACCTGGGCGCGTTACCTGGTGCAGGTGCTGCTGATGCTCGTGGTGTTCTGGCCGCGGATGGGTCCGCGGATCCTGGTCACCCGGCGCCCCGGGATGCAGGTGCTGCGCGGCGCGCTGCTCGGAGTTGCGTCACTGACCTTCTTCACCGGGCTGGCGGGCATCCCGCTGGCCGAGGCCACTGCCATTTCGTCGATCGGCCCGATCCTGGTGACGGTATTCGCAGTGCTGCTGCTGGGCGAGAAGGCGCCGGCCGGCACCGCATGGGCGCTGGCCGCGAGCTTCTGCGGCGTGCTGCTGATCGTGCGGCCGGGCAGTTCGGTGTTCGCCTGGAGCGCGCTGTGGCCGCTGGCGAGCGCGTTCTGCTACGCCGGCTACCAGCTGCTGACGCGGCGCCTGGCCGGGGTCGATGACGGCAATGCGACGCTGCTGCTGGGCGCGCTGGTGGCGACCGGGGCGCTGAGCCTGATGGTGCCCTTCCACTGGGCCACGCCGCGCAACCTGATCGACCTGGGGCTGCTGGTGGCCACCGGCGCGATCGGTGCGCTGGGCCACTTCACGCTGGTGCGGGCGCTGGAGTCGGCGCCGGCCACGCTGCTGGCGCCGTTCAGCTACCTGCACCTGGTGGTGTCGCTGTTCCTTGGCCTGCTGGTCTTCGGCACCTTTCCGGACGGGATCGCGCTCGCCGGCATCGGGCTGATCGTCGCGAGCGGAATCGTGATGCTGGTGCGCAGCCGGCGGGCGGTGGATCCGGTCGAGGACTGATCACAGCGGGCCGCGGTCTCCGCAGGGCCGCGCCTGCGGCCGGGCGGGCTCAGTGACTGCGCCCGGACAGCCGGCGCACCAGGCTCACCACCGCCACCGTGAGCCCGCCGGCCACGATGCCGACCGCGGCGTTCACGCCGGTCTGGGCCAGGGTGCCGACCACTCCGCCGAGACCGGCCAGGCCTTCGACCCAGTGGTGCAGCCAGGGGATGCCGTGCACCAGGATGCCGCCGCCCACCAGGAACATCGCAGCAGTGCCGGCGATCGACAGCCCCTTCATCAGCCAGGGCGCGGCCGCGAGGATGCCGTGCCCGAGGCTGCGCTGGAAGCGGGCCCAGGCGCCGGTTCCGGGGCGCTGGCTGAGGTGGAGCCCGGCGTCGTCGAGCTTGACGATGCCGGCCACCAGACCATAGACGCCGATGGTCATGATCAGCGCAATGCCCGACAGCACCGCGACCCGGGTGCCGAAATCGGCGCCGGCGACCGCGCCCAGTGTGATCGCGATGATCTCGGCCGACAGGATGAAGTCGGTGCGCACCGCGCCGCCGATCTTCTCCTTCTCGAAGGCGACCAGGTCCACGTCGGGGTCGAGCACCGCCTTGATGCGGCGGCCGTGTTCCTCGGCCGCATCCGGCGCGGGGCCGATGTGGTGCCAGATCTTCTCGAAGCCCTCGTAGCAGAGGAACAGGCCGCCCGCCATCAGCAGCGGCGTCACCGCCCAGGGCGCGAAGGCGCTGATCGCCAGCGCCGCCGGCACCAGGATCAGCTTGTTGCGCATCGATCCCTTGAAGACCGCCCCGACGACCGGGAGCTCCCGGTCGGCCTTCACGCCGGAGACCTGCTGCGCGTTGAGCGCGAGGTCGTCGCCCAGCACGCCCGCGGTCTTCCTCGTCGCGACCTTGGTCAGGGCAGCGACGTCGTCGAGCGCGCCGGCCGCCTGCTTCGCGGAGATCTTGGTCATGATCGCGACGTCGTCGAGCAGCGCGGCGATGTCGTCGATGAGGAGCAGCAGGCTGCTTCCGGCCATTTCGGTGCGTCCCTTGGTGTGCCTGCCTGCGCCGCTGCGGCCTCAGCGGGCGCTGGCGAGGACCTCGGCGAGCTCGATCACCGCCATCGCATAGAAGCTCGAGCGGTTGTAGCGGGTGATCACGTAGAAGTTGCGCGCGCCGAGGTGGTAGTCGGGGTCGGCGTCCGCGTTGGGGAGGTCGATCAGCGCCAGCAGCGCGTCGGCAGGAATCTCCGCAGGGCTTCCCACGCCGCGCTCGGCGAGTTCGGCCGCGGTGAAGCGCGGCTCGATGCCGGCTTCGATCAGCGGCGCCGGGTCGGTCCCGGGCGCGAAGCGCGCCGGGTAGTGGGTCGGCTCGCCGCCGCGCCAGCCGTGTTCGGCCAGGAAGCGGGCGACGCTGCCGATCGCGTCGACCGGGCTGGCGCGCAGGTCGATCTTGCCGTCGCCGTCGAAGTCGGTGGCATAGCGCCGGATGCTGCCGGGCATGAACTGCGGCAGGCCGATCGCACCGGCGAAGGAGCCGCGCACCGAGGTGACGTCGGCGCCGTCCTCGCGCGCATGGAGCAGGAACTGTTCGAGCTCGCTGCGGAAGTAATCGGCGCGGCGCGGGTAGTCGAAGGCCAGCGTGGACAGCGCGTCGAGCACCCGGAAGTCGCCGGTCACGCGGCCGTAGATGGTCTCGACGCCGATGATCGCGACCACGATCTCGGGCGGAACCTGCCAGGTGGCCCGGGCCCGCTCGAGCGCGGCCTCGTGGGTGCGCCAGAAGGCGACGCCTTCGCGCACCCGCAGCGGGTCGAGGAAGCGCGCGCGGTAGGCCTTCCAGGAGCGCTTGAAGCCGCTGGGCGCGGGCGCGATCAGGCGCAGCACCGTCGCGTTGCGGCGAGCGTCGCGGAACACGCGCTCCAGCGCCGGGCGCTCGAAGCCATGGCGCTCCACCATGGCGTCGACGAACTCGGCGGCCTCCGGCCGGTCGCCGTAATGTGGAGCCTCGGCGGCGGGAGGTCTTGCGGGTTCAGCCGGCGGGCGCTTCGCTTCGGCGGGGACCGTGGCGATCACGAGCAGCACGGCGAGCAGCAGCGGCATCCAGCTGCGCCGGCGGTCCGCGGACGGCCGGCGTGGAAGGGAAGGACGGGAAGCGGGAGTCGGGAGCGGGAGAGTCAAGGCTTGAACGCATGCACGAGGGTGCGCAAGTGTCGCACGCGTTCGCCCCGTGCTGGCGCCTCGGCCCCGTAGCGCAGCAGGTTGTAGAGGTCGACGATCGAGCGGGCCCGCTCTGCCTCCCCTGGCTCCAGCACATCCTCGGCGCGCTCGAGCAGCCGGTGCGAGGTTTCGTGGGGCTCGCGCAGGATGCCAGCCGCGGCCAGCCGCTGGCAGAACTCGGCGTAGGCCCGTTCGACCGGATCGCGGGCCGCGCGCGGGTGCAGGGTGAGCAGCGCAACTCCGCCGATCAGCACCGCGAGGCCCGCGGCGAGCAGGCCGATCAGCGACTGCCAGTCGAGCCCGAGCCCGAGGCTGGCCAGCAGGCGCTGCTGGCGCGCCCGGTCGTAGGAAAGCACCCACTGGCTCCAGGCGTTGCCCAGCGCTTCGAAGTTGAACCTCAGGCTGTCGAGCAGCGGCAGGTCCAGCCCGGCGAGTTCGCCGGCCGGGCGCAGCGCGCGGCTGCCGAGCTCGATCCGGTCCGGGGCGATCGCCGCAGTGGGATCGACCCGGACCCAGCCGCGGCCTTCGAGCCAGACCTCGGTCCAGGCATGAGCATCCGCCTGGCGAACGATCCAGTAGCCGTCGACCGGATTGCGCTCGCCGCCCTGGTAGCCGGTGACCACGCGGGCCGGCACCTGCATCGCGCGCATCAGGACGACGAACGCGCTTGCATAGTGTTCGCAGAAACCGGCCTGCGTGCCGAACAGGAAACCGTCGACCGGGTCGCGCTCCAGCAGCGGCGGCTGCAGCGTGTATCGGAAGGGCGCTGCGCCAAACATCGCCAGTACCCGCTGGACCAGCGCCTGGGCTCGGCCCGTGCCTTCCGGCGTCTCGGCCAGCCAGCGCTGCGCGAGCTCAGTCGTCCTGGGGTTTGACCTCTCGGGCAGGCGCAGCCAGCTGGCCAGGCTCTCGGGCGTTTCGTTCAGCCCGAACCGGTAGTCGGTCTGGCTTTCGAGCCGATAGCGCAGGCGCTGCGTGACCGGCGAGCGCGCCATCAGCAGCATGTCCGGCATCAGCAGCGCGTCGCCGCTGGGCAGTCCTTCCACGCGCACCGGCGCCTCCAGCGCGAACAGCCAGGGCCGGTTGCTCGCTTCCTGCGTCACCGTGTAGCGCAGCGTCGAGACCGGATCCCCCTGCACGCTGGCCAGCGGCATCGGCGCCGACGGCCGCGCCAGCGGCTTCCAGGTCCGGCCATCGAACTCGCCGAACACCGGGCCGCGCCAGTACATCTGCGCGGGCGCCGGGGCGTCGCCGTCGAACAGCACCCGGAAGGCCAGCGCGTCCGAGCGGCTGAGGCTGGAGATCTGGCCGGGACTCATCGACTCGGACAGCCCGGTGCCGCCGGTGTGTGCGTCGTCCGGCAGCCCCCACAACGGTCCCTGCACCCGCGGGAACAGCACGAAGAAGAGGATCGCGATCGGCGCCGCCTGCAGCAGGATCGTGCCCGCGGTCCGGAAGCGGCGCGCCACCGGCTGCTCGCGAGTTCCGAACTGCATCGTCAGCATCGCGGTGAGCAGCGCCAGCACCGCCACGCCGGCCAGCGCTGCGGTCAGCATCGACTGCGAATGGAAGAACGAGGTCAGCAGCAGGAAGAAGCAGAGGAAGATCACCACGAACAGGTCGCGGCGCGCGCGCATCTCCATCAGCTTCAGGCCCAGGAACAGCACCAGCAGCGCCACTCCGGGTTCGCGCCCCAGCAGCGTGCCGTAGTGGGCGAACACCGCGGCCCCGCAGGCGATCGAGGCCACCCAGCGGACCGAGTCGCGCGGCAGCCAGCGCCCGGACATCACCAGGCCGAAGCGCCACAGGAACAGGATGCCGAAGCCGGCCGAGGTCCACCACGGCAGGTGCGGTAGCTGCGGCAGCACCGCCAGCAGGATCGCGCCCATCAGGAACAGCGTTTCGCGGCGGTCCCGTTCCCATTGTTCGCCCAGCATGCCGCCCAGTGCGCGCAGCGAGAGCTTCAATCCGCCGCCGGTCGTCGCTCGCACCTCAGGCCTCCAGCGTGGCGAGCGCCTCTAGGCAGCGCTCGCGATGCTCGGGGCCGGCATCGGAGTCCAGCCGCGCGCCCGGCAGCAGCAGTGCCCAGCGCGCACCGGCGGCGTCGGCGTCCATCACCCAGCGGGTCAGCCGCGACACGCGCGCCTCCACGTCGAGGTGCGCCGGCAGGCGGTGCCAGTCGAGCACCAGGTCGCCGCGCTCCCCGCCGTCGAACTCCTTGGTCAGCAACTCGTCGGACGCGGTGCGCGCCATCGCTTTCCAGGCGATCCGGCGCGGGGAATCGCCGGGCCGGTAGGGGCGCACCGCAGCGACGTCGTCCTCGGCGCCGCCGACGCCCTGGGCGTCGCCGGCCAGCTCGAAGGCCTCCGGCAAGGGCGCGGCAGGCGTTTCAGGCGTCGGGTAGACCAGCGCGCGCATTGCCGGCTGCCACCATGCCCAGGCACGCCAGAGGCCCAGCGGATAGGTGGTCCACACCGTGATCTTCGGCACTGCCAGCCAGCCCCGGCGCTCGGTCGGCAGCGCGATGCGCACCGTCTGCTCGGACCCAGGCCCGACGTCGGCCACCTCATGGCCGGCCATGCCGGGCACCCGCAGCCGGATCGCCTGGCGGTCGCCGCGGCCCGGGTTCGACAGCTGCAGGCTGAACTCGGCCGGCTGTCCGGCGAACACCGGTTCGGCGCGGCCGGGCCGCAGCACCAGCGCCGTCAGGTTGGCGTAGGCATGCAGCAGGGCCACGATGGCGACCGCGGCGAGCAGGAAGGTGAGCATGAAGCCCAGCTGCAGCGCGTAATTGATCGAGGCGACCAGCATCGTGAGCAGGACCAGCGCATAGAGCATTCCGGCCCGGCTCGGCAGCACGTAAACGTTGCGCCGCGCGAGCGTCAGCTCGCCCTGAGCGGGGCGCCTGCGTGCCTCGATCCAGCGGGCAAGGCGCTCGAAGGGGAGGGCGCCCACGGCCGCCTCAGGGCACCGCCACCGACCTGAGCACGCCGGAGACCAGCTCCGCGCGCCCGCGATGGGAGACGGCGCCGCCCTTCGCAGGACGCAGCCGGTGCCCGGCCACGGCCTGCAGCACCGCCTGCACGTCGTCTGGCAGCACGTGGTTGCGGCCGTCGAGCATCGCCCAGGCGCGCGCCGCCTGCAACAGGCCGAGGCCTGCGCGCGGCGACAGGCCCTCGGCCAGCGCGGGCGAGCGGCGGCTGAAGGTGAGCAGGTTCTGCACGTAATCCAGCAGCGCCGGCGCGCAGCGCACCTCCCGGACCTGCCGCTGGAGGTGGCGCAGCTCGTCGATGTCCATCCGCGGCTTGAGCGCGTCGAGCAGCGCCCTGCGGTCCTTTCCCTCGAGCAGCGCGCGCTCGGACTTGGGGTCCGGGTAGCCCAGTTCGATGCACATCAGGAAGCGGTCCAGCTGCGACTCGGGCAGGGGAAAGGTGCCGATCTGGTCCTGCGGGTTCTGGGTGGCGATGACGAAGAACGGATCGGGCAGCGGGTGGGGCGTGCCGTCGATCGACACCTGCCGCTCCTCCATCGCCTCGAGCAGCGCGCTCTGGGTCTTTGGGGAGGCGCGGTTGATCTCGTCGGAGAGTAGGACCTGGGTGAAGACCGGGCCGGGGTGGAACACGAACTTCGCGTTGTCCCGGTCGAAGACGCTGACGCCGACGATGTCGGCCGGCAGCAGGTCGTTGGTGAACTGCACCCGCTTGAACTGTAGACCGAGGGAAATCGACAGCGCGTGCGCCAGCGTGGTCTTGCCGACGCCGGGCAGGTCCTCGATCAGCAGGTGTCCGCGGGCGAGCAGGCAGGCGAGCGAGAGGCGTATCTGCGGCTGCTTGCCGACGACGATCTGGCCGACCTGGGCGGCGACCGACTGGATGTTCTCGAGCATTCGGGCAGGGCCAGAGGCAGGTAGCTGCGGGGTCGCGCCGAGTGTACGCGAGGCCCCGCGGACGGCGCTCCCTGGCAGCGGCGGGGCCGACGGCCGGCGCTCAGCGCGTGGCGAAAGGGGACGGCTGGCGCGCAGACCGCGGCTCAAGGTCACCGGTGCGAGGTGCGCGCCGGCGCAGCGCATCGACGCGCCGCCGGCCCTCCCGAAACTGCTACGATCGACCGGGCCCGCCGCCGGGGCCTGCCCCGGTCCGTCCGAACCTTCTCCAGGAGGCCGACATGTCCGCCGTTCCGAACACCGCCGCCGACGCACCGCTCGTCCAGGTCAGCCGCGAGGGCCCGGTCGTCACGCTGACCCTCAACCGTCCCGCCCAGTTCAACGCACTTTCGGAGGGGCTGATGGCCGCGCTCCAGGCGGAGCTCGACCAGGTGGCCGCTGACGATTCGGCCCGCGTGGTGATCCTCGCCGCGGCTGGCAAGGCCTTCTGCGCGGGTCACGACCTGCGCGAGATGCGCGCCGACCCCTCGCAGGAGTACTACCAGACGCTGTTCGCGCAGTGCGCGAAGATGATGCTGACGATCCAGCGGATGCCGCAGCCGGTGATCGCCCGGGTCCATGGCATCGCCACCGCGGCAGGCTGCCAGCTCGTCGCGATGTGCGACCTGGCCGTGGCTGCCGACGAGGCGAAATTCGCGGTCTCCGGCGTGAACCTTGGCCTGTTCTGCTCGACCCCGTCGGTGCCGCTGTCGCGCAACGTGCCCCGCAAGACCGCCTTCGAGATGCTGGTCACCGGCGAGTTCATCGATGCGCGCACCGCTGCCGAGAAGGGACTGGTCAATCGCGCAGTTCCGGCCGCCGAGCTGGACGCGGAGATCGCGCGGCTGGCGCAGCTGATCGCGGCCAAGCCGCCGGTGGCGATCGCAGCCGGCAAGGACCTGTTCTACCGCCAGCTGGAGATGGGCGTCGAGGCCGCCTATCAGCTCGCGGGGCAGACGATGGCGTGCAACATGATGGAAGAGCCGACGCTCGAGGGCGTGCAGGCCTTCATCGAGAAGCGCAAGCCGAACTGGTAGCCGGCGGCCGGGGCGGGCGCCCGTACCGGCGGTACAGCGCCTCGCGCCGGCGCGGGTCGACGTTCACCCGCTCCAGGTCCCCCGCCACCTGCTCGAGGGCCATCAGCCGCGGGTCCATCACCCGATACCAGAGCCACGGCAGGTAGGCGATCGGGAACATGCCCTGGTAGCCGCTGGGCAGCCGGGGCAGGTCGGGGAAGTTGCGCAGGCACTGGTAGCGGCGCGACGGGTTCGCGTGGTGGTCGGAGTGGCGCTCGAGCTGGAACAGCATCAGGTTGGTGTAGGTGTGGTTGGCGTTCCACGAGTGATGCGGCTGCGGGCGCTCGTACCTGCCGTCGGGCAGCCGGCGGCGCAGCAGTCCGTAGTGCTCGACGTAGTTGGCGCTGGTCAGCTGCCACCAGGCCACCAGGTTGTGGATGACCAGGAAGGGCAGCAGCTTCCAGCCGAAGGCGGCCAGCAGGCCGCCCTGCAGCGCGCCGGTGATCGCCCCCGACTGCAGGATCGCGTTGTCCGCGTGCCAGACGGACCGGCCGGCGCGCGCCAGCCGCGCGCGCTCCAGCGCCCATGCGCGGCGCATCGCGCCGGGCACTTCGCGCAGCGCGAAGCGGTAGATGCTCTCGCCCATGCGCGCGCTGGCTGGGTCTTCGGGCGTGGCGACGTGCCGGTGGTGCCCGCGGTTGTGTTCGACGCAGAAGTGGCCGTACGCGGGCACCGCCAGTACCAGCTTCGCCAGCCACTGTTCGAGCCGCGTGTTCTTGTGTCCCAGCTCGTGCCCAGTATTGATGCCCAGCCCGGAGCCCAGCCCTGCGGCGTACGCCACGGCCAGGTAAGCCCACCAGGACAGCGCCTGCGTGCCCACCCACCAGGCGGCGCCGACCAGCGCCACGTAGTGCAGCGGCACCGCAAGCCAGGTCAGCACCCGGTAATAGGGGTCCGCCTCCAGCTGGGGCACGATCGCTTCGGGCGGGTTGTTCTCGTCCTCGCCGAGCCACCAGTCGAGCAAGGGCCCCAGCAGGTAGGCGATCGCCAGCGGCGTCAGCAGGAAGGCTTCGTTCCCGGTGGCCAGGTGCAGACCGATGCCCGTGAAGCCGATCACCGGGTTGACCACCGAGCCCAGCCAGAGCCAGCGGCGCCGGTCGCGGTACTCGATGCGGCCGAGGGCGGGATCGTCGCGGAAATAGGTGGCGGGCATGGCGGCCTCGCTGCGTGAGGGAGGGCCCGTCGGAGCTGGCCTCAGTCCCAGTCGGAAGATAGCAGCTGCTTGAGCTGTGCGAGCCCTTTCCTGCCGATCTGCCCGGCGATCCGTTCCTCCACCCGCTCGATCATGCGCGCCCCCGCGCGGTTGAGCTCGCGTCCGGCCTCCGTGTAGAACACCAGCTTCGAGTTGCCCCGTTCGGGGTCGTCGCGCAGTTCGAGGATGCCGCGGCGGGCGAGCTCGGCCACGGTCTTGTGCACCGCCTGCCGCGAGATGGCCAGGCGGCGCGCCAGTTCGGCCATGCTCATCGGCTTGCCGGCCATCAGCGCCAGCAGCCGGCTCTGCGCAGGCGTGAGGAACGCGAAGTCGCTGCTGAGGCGAACACTGTTCATGATCTCGCGCGCGAACCAGTCGTTGCGTGCGAGCAGCAGCTGCTTGAGGTTCGCCGTGGCCGGACCTCGTTCTTCGTCCGGCCTGGCCGGACCTGCTTCGTAGTCGTGGGATCGCGCGGGGTTCATTTCATCCGTCTCGTCAACAAAGGTTGACACGCGGATTGTGGCGGCGTATTCTGCCGACGTCAACTGGGGTTGACGACAATGGGCGTTCCGCGCCGGGCCGACGAAGCCCTCGGCAGCGCGGATCGTTCCGCCGGCTGGAGCGTCACAATTCGGTTCGGGCGCCATCCATCCCTATAATCGAGGTTTTTCCTCCAACGAAGGCGGCGAGAGCGGCGATGAAGATTCTTGTACCCGTGAAGCGCGTGGTGGACTACAACGTCAAGGTGCGCGTCAAGAGCGACGGCAGTGGCGTGGACATCGCGAACGTGAAGATGTCGATGAACCCCTTCGACGAGATCGCAGTCGAGGAGGCCGTGCGCCTGAGAGAGAAGGGCGTGGCAACCGAGGTCGTGGCGGTGAGCTGCGGCGTGGCCGCGTGCCAGGAAACCCTGCGCACCGCGCTGGCGATCGGCGCGGACCGCGCCATCCTCGTCGAGACCGACGCCGAACTGCAGCCGCTGGCGGTCGCCAAGCTGCTCAAGGCCCTGATGGACAAGGAGCAGCCCGGCCTCGCCATCCTCGGCAAGCAGGCGATCGATGACGACGCCAACCAGACCGGCCAGATGCTGGCGGCGCTGGCAGGTACCGGCCAGGCCACCTTCGCCTCGAAGGTGGAAGTGGCCGACGGCAAGGCGACGGTCACCCGCGAGGTGGACGGCGGTCTCGAGACCATCGTTCTGTCGCTGCCGGCGGTGGTCACCACCGACCTGCGCCTGAACGAGCCGCGTTATGTCACGCTGCCCAACATCATGAAGGCCAAGAAGAAGCCGCTCGAGACCGTCAAGCCGGCCGACCTGGGCGTCGACGTCGCCCCGCGCCTGAAGACGCTGAAGGTGGTCGAGCCCGCAGGGCGCAAGGCAGGCATCAAGGTCGCCGACGTCGCGGCCCTCGTCGACAAGCTCAAGAACGAAGCGAAGGTGATCTAAATGGCAGCACTGGTCATTGCTGAACACGACAATGCATCCCTGCGGGGAAGCACGCTGAACACGGTCGCCGCCGCGGCGAAAGCCGGCGGCGAGGTCACCGTGCTGGTGGCCGGCCACAATTGCGCCGGCGCCGCCCAGGCTGCCGCCGCTGTTGCGGGCGTCACCAAGGTCCTGGTCGCCGATGCCGCCCACCTGGGCGATCATCTGGCCGAGAACGTCGCCGAGCAGGTGCTGGCGGTCGCGCAGGGCTTCTCGCACATCGTCGCGCCGGCCACCGCGTTCGGCAAGAACGTGGCGCCGCGCGTCGCTGCCCGCCTGGACGTTGCGCAGATCTCCGAGATCACCAGCGTCGAGAGCGCCGATACCTTCGTGCGGCCCATCTACGCGGGCAATGCGATGGCGACGGTGCAGAGCACCGATGCGGTCAAGGTGATCACGGTGCGCACCACGGGCTTCGACGCCGCCGCGGCCACCGGCGGCTCGGCCACGATCGAGAACGTCGCTGCGGTCGCCGACTCCGGCAAGTCGCAGTTCGTCAGCCGCGAAGTCGCCAAGAGCGACCGCCCCGAGCTCGCCGGCGCCAAGATTGTCGTCTCCGGCGGCCGCGGCATGGGCAGCGCCGAGAACTTCAAGATCCTCGACCCCCTCGCCGACAAGCTCGGCGCCGCGCTGGGCGCCTCGCGCGCCGCCGTGGACGCGGGCTACGCGCCCAACGACTGGCAGGTCGGCCAGACCGGCAAGATCGTCGCGCCGCAACTGTACGTGGCGGTCGGCATCTCGGGCGCCATCCAGCACCTGGCCGGCATGAAGGACAGCAAGGTCATCGTCGCGATCAACAAGGACGCGGAAGCGCCGATCTTCGGCGTGGCCGACTACGGCCTGGTCGCCGACCTGTTCCAGGCGGTGCCCGAGCTGGTGAGCGCGCTGGGCTGATCCGGCAAGATCGACTGCTCACTCCGGACTGCGGCGCCCCCAAGGGCGCCGTGCCGGGCTGACGGCAGGGCAGTACTGGCGCGCGGCGGGGAAACCCGTCGCGCGTCTTTGCATCGAAACTACGCATCGAACAACGAGCAGCACGCGCAGGAGCACCCAGATGAGCTACGTCGCACCGGTGAAGGACATGATGTTCGTGGTCAGGGAACTGGCCGGCCTCGAGGATGTCTCGAGGCTGCCCGGCTGCGAGGAGGCAACCGACGAAACCGTCGAGGCGGTGCTCCAGGAGAACGCCAGCTTCGTCCAGGACGTGCTCGCGCCGCTCAACTGGGATGGCGACGTCGCCCCGTCGAGCCTCGCCAATGGGGTGGTCACCACCACCAGGGGCTTCAAGGAGGCCTTCCACGCGTTCGGCGCCGGCGGCTGGCAGGGCGTGAAGCACCCGGTGGAGTTCGGCGGCCAGGGGCTGCCCAAGCTGGTGGCGACGCCCTGCATCGAGATGCTGAACTCAGCGAACATGTCCTTCGCGCTCTGTCCGCTGCTGACGGACGGCGCCATCGAGGCGCTGCTCACCGCGGGCTCCCAGGACCAGTGCACGCGCTACATCCCGAACATGGTGTCGGGCAAGTGGACCGGCACGATGAACCTGACCGAGCCGCAGGCAGGCTCGGATCTGGCGCTGGTGCGCGCCAAGGCCGTGCCCCAGGGCGACGGCTCCTACCGGATCTCCGGCCAGAAGATCTTCATCACCTATGGCGAGCACGACATGGCCGAGAACATCGTCCATCTGGTGCTGGCCCGCACGCCCGAAGCGCCCGAGGGCGTCAAGGGGATCTCGCTGTTCATCGTGCCGAAGTTCCTGGTGAACGAGGACGGCAGCCTGGGCAAGCGCAACGACGTCTGGTGCTCCTCGATCGAGCACAAGCTGGGCATCAAGGCGAGCCCCACCGCGGTGCTCATCTTCGGCGACGGCAAGGGCGAGGTGGGCGAAGGCGCGATCGGCTACCTGGTCGGCGAAGAGAATCGCGGCCTCGAGTATATGTTCGTGATGATGAACTCCGCGCGCTTCGCGGTGGGCATGCAGGGGGTCGCGGTCGCCGAGCGCGCCTACCAGCGGGCGGCGGCCTTCGCCAAGGAACGCGTCCAGAGCCGGGACGTCGCAGGCTCGAAGGGACCCGTCACCATCATCCATCACCCGGACGTTCGGCGCATGCTGATGACGATGCGCGCACTGACCGAGGGCGCGCGTGCGCTCGCCTACGTGGGAGCGGCTGCGAGCGACGCGGGACATCACCATGCGGATGCGGAAGTGCGCAGGCAGAACATGGCCTTCTACGAATTCCTGGTGCCGATCGTGAAGGGCTGGTCCACCGAGATGTCGGTGGAGGTGGCCTCGCTGGGCGTGCAGGTGCATGGCGGCATGGGCTTCATCGAGGAGACCGGCGCCGCGCAGCACTACCGCGACGCGCGCATCCTGCCGATCTACGAAGGCACCACGGCCATCCAGGCGAACGACCTGGTCGGCCGCAAGACCACGCGCGACGGCGGCGCGTTCGCGAAGTCCGTGGTGGCCAGCGTGCGCGAGACCGTGCAGGCCCTGGCGGCGGCCGGAACCGGCTCGGCCGACCTGGCCGCGATCCGCGCGACGCTCGCCCAGGGTGCGGACGCGCTCGAGCGGGCCGTGGAGTTCATCGCGTCGAACGCCAAGGCGGACGTGCGCGCGGTCTACGCCGGCAGCGTGCCCTACCTGAAGCTGGCCGGCATCGTGCTCTCCGGCTGGCAGATGGCGCGCGCCGCGCTCGCGGCGCAGCGGATGCTCGCGGCCGGCGAGGGCGACGCCGCCTTTCTGAAGGCCAAGCTCGCCACCGCGCGTTTCTTCGGGGACCACATCCTGAGCGGCGCGCCGGGCATCGCGCACAGCATCTGCGCCGGCGCGGCCGGCGTGCTGGCGCTGGAACAGGACCAGTTCTGACGCCGCTTCGCCGTGCTCGAGATCGGGGTCTTCGGGCCCTGGCTCGTTCCGATCGGGGCCTTCGGGCCCCGATTTGTTTATGCGGCTTTGGGTATTTGATGGGCCGCCGCGGCGGGATGCGGTCTGATGCCGGATCAGCGCTGCCCGAAGGTCGGGCAGCCAGTCCGCCAGGATGACACCGATGAAGATCCGCTCCCTCGTGCTCGCTTCCGCTGCCGCGCTGGCGTTCCAGCTTCCCGTCGCCAGCGCCGAAGGCGTCTTCAAAGCGGTGATCTACGACGGCGGCTCCAGTTCGGTGCTCGCCCGTGCCGGCGGCACGCTGGCCGCTCCCGCGGCGAGCGGCGCGCGCCTCGTCGTCAAGGCGCAGGCCGACGAAGCGATCAGCGTGCAGTCGCTCGATCCGGACGGTGCGGTGCGCCTGCGCAGCACGTTGCGCACCGACGCGCTGGGCGTCGCAAGCGCGCCGCTGGCCGAACTGACCGGCGATCACCCTGGCGCCATACTGCAGATCGCCCAGCGCAGCAGCGGCCGGACCCTCGAAATCGGCATCGCTGCGGCCCGGGTCGCAGCCCGCTGAAGGCGGTCGCGGGAGCCCTGCCGGCCCGAGCCGGTCTCACTGACGCCTCGGACTGCCCTTCGCCGGTCTCACTGACGCCTCGGACTGCCCTTCGCCGGTCTCAGGGATCGTTGCGCGGGGACTCGACCATGCAATCCGGGTGGGCGTTCCAGCGCTCCCTGCAGAAGCGCAGTCTCACCCGCTCGTTGCAGATGAGCCGGGAGATCGCGCCTTCGTCCGAGCAGCCGGCCTGCTGCGTCTCGGCCAGGCGCATCGGCCTGGCCCGGGGTGGGGCGACGCCGGGTGTGTCCTGGGGCGCTGCCCGCTCGCCGTTCCGGGAAGATACCTCCGCGCCCGCCCGCCCGCCCTGGGTCCGTGCATCCGGCGCTCGCGCCGCTGGCGCAGGACGAGTCGGAGCTGCGCCCGCTGAAGCCGGCGCATCGGCGGGCCGCTTGGCGGAGCTGCGCGGTGTCACTGCCGGCTCGGTGGCCGGCCCCCCGGCCGGCGCTTCCGGCGCCTGCTGAACGGACGGCGGGCGCAGCGACACCGGCGGCTCAGCGGGCCGCCCCGACGCGGCCTTTGCCGCCTCCGCGGTGACCGGGGCGGGAGCGGGTTGGTCGGGACTCGCGGCGCGTTCTGCGGACGCGCTGCTGCGCGCCGCAGCGGGCGGCTGGGCCGGCTGCGACGGCTGCGACGGCTGCGCCGGCTGCGACGGTAGGGACGACGCGCTGCTGTCGGCGCGGTTCGGCGTGCCGGAGGCGACCGTTTCGCCGTAACCGGTGACGGGCATCGTGCGATGGATGGCGTAGATGGCGGCTGCGCCGGCGATCGCCACCGCCACTGCGGCGAGTGCGGTGAGGAGGAGCCTGCGGACCCGACTCTTGCCCGGGGCACCTGCGGCGTTTTTCTGCATGCGCCGATGGTACCGTCGGCCGGGGCCGGACGGTGACCGGATGGTGACCGCACCGGCCTACGCCCGGCAGGGCGCGCGGCGGGCCATTGCGAAGCGGGTCGGATAGGCCGGCAGGCCGATGCGCCGGGCCGATTGCGGCATCCGCGCAGGCGGATCAGAATACTGTTCATGCATACAGATCGAGACCCCTTCACCCCGCCTCCGGCCGAGGAAGGCGAGGCGGGCGCCCCGCGCCGTCCCGCAGCGCCGGTCAGGGGGCGCGGCGCGGTCGGCAATCCGCAGGCGCGCTTCGATCGCTACGTCCGCGAGGCCACCGACGACGGCTGGTTCGGCCCGGAGGGCGACCCTCCTGCGCGCGACACCCGCGTCGATACCGAGCAGGCCCGCAGCGTGATCTCGCGCAACACCTCTCCGGACATACCCTTCACGCTGTCGCTGAACCCCTACCGGGGCTGCGAGCATGGCTGCGTGTACTGCTATGCACGTCCAAACCACGCGCATCTCGGCCTGTCGCCGGGGCTCGACTTCGAAACCCGCCTGGTCGCAAAGGTCAACGCGGCGCAATGCCTGCGTGCCGAGCTCGCTGCCCCGTCGTACCGGTGCGAGGCCCTGAACCTGGGCACGGCCACCGATGCCTACCAGCCCATCGAGCGGGAATGGCGCATCACCCGCGCAGTGCTCGAGGTGCTCGCCGAGTGCGCCCATCCCGTCGCCCTGGTCACCAAGTCCTCGCTGGTGGAGCGCGATCTCGACCTGCTCGCCCCGATGGCGCGCAGGGGGCTCGCGGCGGTCTACGTGTCCGTCACCACTCTGGATCCCGTGCTGGCCCGCCGTTGGGAGCCACGCGCAGCGGCGCCGTGGCGCCGGCTGGAAACCATCCGACGGCTGTCCGAGGCGGGCGTTCCGGTAGGGGTCTCCGTATCGCCCGTCGT
This sequence comes from Quisquiliibacterium transsilvanicum, assembly GCF_014202215.1. Lineage (GTDB taxonomy): Bacteria > Pseudomonadota > Gammaproteobacteria > Burkholderiales > Burkholderiaceae_E > Quisquiliibacterium > Quisquiliibacterium transsilvanicum. The sequence continues at coordinate 512,081 of NZ_JACHGB010000004.1, forward strand.
CCCTTTTCTCAACGAGCCCGAGCTCGAGCGCATCCTCGGCGCAGCCCGGGAGGCGGGCGCAAGCCACGCGTTCTACACGGTGCTCCGCCTCCCGGGCGAGGTCAGGCAGGTGTTCACGGATTGGCTTCGGGCGGTCTACCCTGAGCGCGCGCAGCGCATCCTCGGCCGTCTTGCCGACATGCGCGACCCGTCCGGACGGGCGCGGCTCAACGACGCCCGCTTCCACAAGCGCATGAAGGGGGAGGGCCACTGGGCGGATCTCCTCGGCCTGCGCTTCCAGCTCGCCGCCCGCAAGCTCGGTTTCAGCCGTGATAGATTGCAGTTGCGCACCGACCTGTTCGTCGCGCCTCGCGCAGATGGACAGTTCGCCCTGTTCCCTTCCGATCCGGCAGGCATGTCGCCGCCGGACCGCGCCGCTCCCGGGGAGTGACCATGACCCGAATCGCCTTCCAGGCTCCGCGCCTGTCGCCGACCTTCGTACTTCTTGCGGCCACGGCCGTGCTCGCGATTGCCGTGCCGGCTCGCGCCGGGTCCGAAAGTACGCCGGCGCTTCGCGCCTCCCAGCCGGCGCCGGGAGCCCTTGCCCCGGACGGACGGGGGCTTGCCGTCCAGGTTTCGGCGTCCCGCGTGTACCGCTCGGTCGGTCCGGACGGACGTGTCGTGTTCGGCGACCAGCCGGAGCCCGGGGCGAAGAGCGTCCTGGCCCGCAGCTTCGCTCCCTCGTCGGACCCGCAGGCGATCGAGACCGCGCGACGCCGGCAGGCCTACTGGCGTGCCCAGGCCGAAGCCTTCTCCGCGCGCCAGAAGGATCGCGAACTGGCGGAGTCGCGTGCCCGCAGCGAGGCTCAGGCTGCAGCCGGTTCAGCCCCGATTGTCCTCATCGTGCCTCGCAATCTCCGGGCGCCGGACTGGGCCGTGCCGGTCCACATGCCGGCCGGTGGCTTCCCCGCGACGTATCCGTCCTCGCCCGGCGCCGCCGCGCAGGTGCCCGCTGCGTTCATCGGAAGCGGCTTCGCCACCGGGCGCTGACCCCGCCCGCAGCGAGGCGTTTGTTCCATTGCCTGCGGCGGGCTATAATTACGGGTTTTTCGAATTCGAACCAACACCGAGGTCAACATGGTCGTGATCCGTCTTACCCGCGGTGGCGCAAAGAAGCGCCCCTTCTACAACATCGTTGCCGCCAACAAGCAGGACCGTCGCGACGGTCGCTTCATCGAGCGCATCGGCTTCTACAACCCGGTTGCCTCGGGCAAGGACGTCGGCGTCAACATCAAGCTCGACCGCGTGAACTACTGGAAAGAGAACGGCGCCAGCCTGTCTCCGACCGTCGAGCGTCTGGTTCGCGATTTCGCCAAGGCTCAGGCCACTGCCGCCTGAGGCTCGAGCCGCAAGGCTCGCCCAAGGCGAATCGCCGATGCCCGAGCCGGACGAAACCGCCCCCGACGACCTGATCGCTGTCGGCCGCGTGGTCGATGCGTATGGAACCCGGGGCTGGGTCAAGGTCGAGTCGTACAACGCTCCGCAGGAATCTGTCCTGCATGCGTGCCGTCGCTGGTGGCTGCCGGATGGTCGCAGCGTGGCCATCCAGAGCGCGCGCCAGCATGGCGCGGTGCTGGCGTGCAAGCCGACCGACTGCTCCGATCGGGATCAGGCCCTGGCGCTCAAGGGACTGGAGATCCGCGCGAGCCGCGCAGATTTCCCGTCTGCCGGCGCGGACGAGGTCTACTGGGTCGACCTGATCGGCTGCAGGGTGCTTAACCGTGAGGGTGTCGACCTAGGGCAGGTGGAGGCGGTCGTCGATCACGGCGCCCATCCCATTCTGGTGCTCGCGGCCGAGGGCGGCGAGCAGCGCATGATTCCCTTCGTCGACCTCTATGTCGACGAGGTGGATCTGGCCGGCCGGCGCATCGTCGTCGACTGGCAGCCTGACTACTGAGCAGTTGCGATGGGCCCTGGGCGCGCGGGAGCTCCGTTCGCGCCCGACGTTCCCCGCAGTCACTCCCACCGATGCGCTTCGACGTCATCTCCCTGTTCCCCGCGATGTTCGACGCCCTGACCGCGCAGGGCATCACTTCGCGTGCGCTCCAGCGGGGCCTCTGGTCGCTGCGCTGCTGGAACCCGAGAGATTTCGCCCGGGATGCCTACCGCACCATTGACGACCGTCCCTACGGTGGCGGGCCGGGCATGGTGATGATGGGAGATCCGCTCGCAGCCGCGCTGGGGGCGATCGAGGCAGACCGCGGCGATCGCACACGAGGCCCGGTGCTGCATCTGTCGCCGCGCGGCAGGCCGCTCACCCACGCGAGGGTGACGGAGCTTGCTGCGCTGCCCGCGGTCACCCTGCTCGCGAGCCGCTACGAGGCGGTGGACCAGCGCTTCATCGACCTGCACGTCGACGAGGAGATTGCGGTGGGGGACTTCGTCGTTTCCGGCGGCGAACTGCCCGCGATGATGCTGATGGATGCGGTCGTGAGGCTGCTGCCGGGCGCGCTCAACGATGCGCGTTCCGCACAGGAAGATTCCTTCGCGACCGGGTTGCTGGACTGCCCGCATTACACGCGCCCCGAACTCTTCGAGGGACGCCCGGTGCCCGAGGTGCTGCTGTCCGGGCACCACGCGCGGATCGCGCGCTGGCGGCGCGAACAGGCGCTGGCGGTCACCCGCGCGCGGCGCCCGGAGCTCCTCGCGTCCCTGCGCCTGGCGGGAGGGCTGGACGCCGTAGACGAGCGCTTCCTCGCCGCCCTGGAGGCGGATGCGGAAATTCGCGATCTGCGTTAGAATCGAAGGCTGTCCGAAGTGCCGCGGCATTCGCCGTGGACCGGCAGATCCCATCCTCTGACCGGGGAACAACAGGTGCCTCACGCGGCAACCGGGCGCAGTCCGGGCGGCAGGGGCGCACGCAAGGCGGGACGCGGTGGCATGCGCGCCTCACCAGATCGATTCGGCGGCTGCGTTCGCCTGGCGAGTTCCCTCGCCTTGCGCGGCCTGTCCGGCTACGAAGCCCGGTGCACGATGGCAAGGAGCAATCAATGAATCTCATCGAGCAACTCGAGCAGGAAGAAATTGTCCGCCTGGGCAAGACCATCCCCAGTTTCGCGCCGGGCGACACCGTGATCGTCAGCGTCCGGGTCGTCGAAGGCACGCGCAAGCGTCTGCAGGCCTACGAGGGCGTGGTCATCGCCAAGCGCAACCGCGGGCTGAACTCCAACTTCATCGTTCGCAAGATCTCCTCGGGCGAGGGCGTCGAGCGCACCTTCCAGACCTATTCGCCGCTGATCGACTCGATCGAGGTCAAGCGTCGTGGCGACGTCCGTCGCGCCAAGCTCTACTACCTCCGCGACCGCTCGGGCAAGTCCGCGCGCATCAAGGAAAAGCTGCCGGCGCGCAAGACGGCTGCGTGACCGCAGGCGGTCGTGCCCGGCCACGGCCGGGCATTGCAGGACGCGGGGCAGGGCGCTGCCCGCCCCGCGGGTTCGCGGCAGTTCGCGCTTGCGAACCAACGCCAGGCGCGCCAGGCGCGCGCTAGGCCAGCGGAGGTGCCGTGAGCGCTTCGCCAGGCAGTCTTGCCAATCTCATCCCCGACTTCGATCCGCGGCGCTCGCCGCTGGTGCGTCGCGACCATGACCTGCCCGCAGTAGCCGCGGAGCGACTTCTCGTCCAGGCGCTACGCGAGCGCCTGACCAACCCGCCCGCCTGGACCCCGGAGTTCTCCGGCGATCCGCCATGGCGCGCCTTCGCTGTGCCGCGGCCCGCTGCTGTGCTGGTGCCGATCGTCGCGCATCCCGGCGGCGCCACCATCCTGCTGACCGAGCGCTCTGCGCACCTCCGTGGCCACGCCGGGCAGGTGGCGTTCCCCGGCGGCGGCTGCGACCCCGAGGACTTCGACGCGGTGGACACCGCGCTGCGCGAGGCTCGCGAGGAAGTCGGCCTGCCGCGCGAGCGGGTGGAGATCGTGGCCCGCCTGCCCGACTACCTGACCGGCTCTGGCTACCGGGTGACGCCGGTCGTCGGGATCGTCGAGCCGGGCTTCGAGCTGCAGCTCGACAGCTTCGAGGTGGCCGAGGCCTTCGAAGTGCCAATCGGATACCTGATGGATCCGCGCCATCACGAGCAGCGCCGCATCGTGCTGCAGGGCGTCGTCGACCGGTCCTTCTATTCAATGCCGTGGCATGATCCCCGCCGGGACCGTGATTTCTTCATCTGGGGGGCCACTGCCGCGATGCTTCGCAACCTCTATCGCCTGCTGAGCGCCTGACGGGGGCCGAATGGGTTTCCTCGCACTCATCTTCGCCCTGCTGATCGAGCAGGGCAGGCCGCTGCCGGCAGGCAATGCCGTGCACCGTGGCTTCGTATGGCTCGCAGATTCCGTGATGGGCGGCACGAACGCGGGCGAGCGGCGTCATGGCGCTGCCGGATGGCTGCTCGTCGTCGGGGGCGCGGTCGCAGTGCTCTGGGGCGTGGAGCACCTGCTCGGCGGCATCCATCCGCTCGCGCTCTTCTGCCTGCACGTCGCGGTGCTCTACCTGACCGTCGGTTTCCGCCAGTTCAGCCATCCGTTCAGCGAGATCCAGCTGGCGCTGGCCTCGGGCGACATTCCGGCCGCCCGTACAACGCTGCAGGACTGGTTGCGTCGCGAGGACCCCGGGTTCGAGGTCGGCGATGCACCGGTTTCCGAGATCTGCAGGCTGGCGATCTCCAACGCGCTGATCGCGGCGCACCGGCATGTGTTCGGTCCGCTGTTCTGGTACATCGTGTTGCCCGGCGCCATCGGTCCGGTGCTGTTCCGCCTGGCCGAGCTGCTCGCCCGCAGGTGGCATCGGCCCGGCGAGCGCTACGGGGAATTCGCGCAGGGCGCGTTCCGAGTGATCGACTGGCTGCCGCTGCGCTTCTCGGCCACCGGCTTCGCGATCGTCGGCAATTTCGAGGACGCGGTGTACGCATGGCGCGGTGCGGTCGCCACTGGCGGCGCGGACGACGGCCGTTCGCTCCTGCTGGCTGCCGGCGGCGGTGCGCTCGGCCTGCGCCTGGCCGATCCAGGGGTGGAGGCGCGCTGGGCATCCGAGGGCGAGCAGGGCTTCGAGCTTCAGGGCGCGGAACCGGGCAGCGACGGGCTGCGCAGCGCGGTCGGCATGGTCTGGCGCTCGGTGGTCTTATGGATCGCGCTGTTCGCGATGCTGACACTGGCGAGCTGGCTCGGGCGCTGAGCGGTGCGCTGAGCGGTGCGTCAGGTCGGGCGCCGGGTCGCGCGCCAAACTGCGCGATCAGCCTCTGCCGGGCAGCCGGCGTGCCTGCGCGCGGCTTTCGGCGGCGACGCGCAGGAACAGCCGGTAGCGGATGACGTCGATCTCGCCGGCCTCGACCGCGCCCCGGATCGCACAGCCCGGCTCGTCGCCATGACTGCAGTTGTGGAAGCGGCACCTGCCCAGCAGCGGTCTGAATTCAGGCATGGCATGCACCCGCTGCGATTCCGACAGGTGGTCCAGGCCGAAGTTCTGGAAGCCAGGCGAGTCGATGATGCAGCCTTCGTCGCCGGGCAGCCTGAAGAGTCGGGTGAAGGTCGTCGTGTGGCGCCCGGCTGCGAGCGCCTGCGAAATCGCCTGCGTGCGCAGCTGCGCATCGGGCACCAGGCAGTTCACCAGCGTCGACTTGCCCATGCCGGACTCGCCCAGCAGCAGCGTGGTACGTCCCCGCAGCCAGGGCAGCAGCGTGGCTCGCGTCTCGTCGGGTGCGCTGCCGGCGGCGCAGTCGAGCACGGTGTAGCCGAGCGCTCGATACGCTGCGATCCGCGGTTCGATCGCGGCGCGCGCGGCCACGAGGTCGCGCTTGTTGACCAGCAGCGCGATCGGCACGTCCCCGGCCTCCGCGGCGAGCAGCACGCGCAGCAGCAGTTCCTCCGAAAAGGGCGGATCGGCCGCGATCACAATGCCGGCCTGGTCGACGTTGGCCGCGATCAGCTTGGTGCGGAAGGCGTCGCTGCGCTTGAATTCGTTGCGGCGCGGCGCGGCCGAGTCGATCACCGCCTGGCCGGAGCCCAGCAGGCCGATGCGCACCCGGTCGCCGGTGGCGAGGCTGCCGCGTTTGCCGCGGGTGACCGCGCTGAGGGTGGTGCCGTCCTCGTCGGTGCGAACCGCGAAGTGACGGCCGTAGCTCGCGACGATGGTTGCGTTGGGCACGGGGATTCAGTCCTAGGTTCTGGAAAAGGCGGCGTCGGTCATCGCGGCGCAGGCGAAATCGTTCATGGTCAGCCCGTTCGCAGAGTGCGTGCTCCAGCGCACCACGCAGCGATCATGGCCGACCAGGAGCTCGGGGTGATGGTCCTGCGCTTCGGCGAGCGCGGCGACCGCGTTGACGAAGTCGATGGCTGCCCGGTAGGAGGTGAAGCGGTACTCGCACGCCAGCTTGCCGGACTCCAGCCGCCAGCCTGGCAGCTGCGCGAGCAGCGCGGCTGCCTGCGCCGGGGCGAGCGCCGATGCGCTGCCCAGCGGGCGGCAGCGCCAGGCCAGCAGTTGCGCGTGGGTCAGGGGTGCGGCGTCGCTCACCGACCCAGCCTCGGTGCGTTCATGCGGCGAGCAGCCGGCCGATCCGCTGAGCGGCCGGCGGGTGCGAGTCATGGAAGGCCGAATGCAGCGGGTCGGGCGTCAGCGTGGCCGCATTGTCCTCGTAGAGCTTCACCAGGGCGCTGGCGAGCGCAGTGGCACGGGCGTTGCGGGCTGCGAAGGCGTCGGCTTCGAACTCGTGCCGGCGCGAGAGCAGGCTGAACAGCGGCTGCAGCGGGAAGGCGAAGACCGGCAGCGCGAGGAAGAAGAGCAGCAGGGCAAGGGCCTCGAAGTCGACCGGCGCGCCCACGCCCAGGCCCTGGTAGAACCAGGGCTGGCGGGCGAGCAGGCCCAGCAGCCAGAGTCCGGCCAGGCTGGTTGCCATGCCCAGCAGGATGCGCTTGCGGATGTGCTTCAGGCGGAAGTGGCCGAGCTCGTGCGCCAGCACCGCCTCGATCTCGTCCTCGTCGAGCCGTGAAAGCAGGGTGTCGAAGAAGACGATGCGCCGCGCGCGGCCGAAGCCCGTGAAGTACGCGTTGCCATGCGCCGAGCGGCGGCTGCCGTCCATCACGAACAGGCCGCGCGGCGCGAAGCCGCAACGCGTGAGCAGGGCTTCGACCCGGGTGCGCACAGGCCCGGGCGGAAGCGGCTCGAAGCGGTTGAACAGCGGCGCGATCACCGACGGGTACAGCCACATCACCAGGAGGCTGAAAGCGATCCAGAGCGCCCAGACCCAGAGCCACCAGGACTGGCCGGCGCTGCGCATCAGCCACAGCGCAGCCGCGGCAAGCGGCAGTCCGAGGGCTGCGCCGATCGCGGCGCCGCGCAGCAGATCGGCGGTCCAGAGCCGCAGGCTCATCCGGTTGAAGCCGAAGCGCTGCTCCAGCCGGAACTGGCGGTACCAGTCCATCGGCAGATCGAACAGCCCGCCGACCAGCACCACCGAGCCCACCAGCAGCACCTGGCGCAGCAGCGGAGCGTCCGGGAGCAGTGCGAGCCATGCGTTCTGCAGCCATTGCAGGCCGCCGAGCAGCGTGAACCCGACCAGCACCGCGCTGCCGAAGGCGGCCTCGAGCAGGCCGAGGCGCACCCGCGCCACCGTGTAGTCGGCGGCCCGCTGGTGCGCATGCAGCGGCACGCGCTGCGCGAAGGCTTCGGGCACCGCGCCGCGGTGGCGCGCCACGTGGCGCACCTGGCGACCGGCCAGCCAGTACCTGAGTGCGAGCGAGACGGCCAGTGCGGCCACGAACAGGGTACTGAAGGAAAGGGGAGTCAACTGCTGTGCCAGAATCCGGGTCGGAGAAAAATTATGTCACAGCCATCAATGCCCCCACAGGGCCCCAACGAGACCTGGCTGATCTGGGTCGACATGGAAATGAGCGGTCTCAACCCCGAGACCGATCGCATCATCGAGGTCGCGGTCGCGGTCACCGACGGCGAACTGAACCTGATCGCCGAGAGTGAGGCGTTCGCGGTGCACCAGCCGGACGCGGTCCTCGACGGCATGGACCAGTGGAACCGCTCGACCCACGGCAAGTCCGGCCTCACCGAGCGGGTGCGCGCCTCGCTGCTGAACGAGGCCGACGCGCAGGCCGCGATCATCGATTTCCTGCGCCCGCTGGTGCCGCCGGGCAAGTCGCCGATGTGCGGGAACTCGATCTGCCAGGATCGTCGCTTCATGGTGCGCTACATGCCGCAGCTCGAGGCCTATTTCCACTACCGCAACCTCGACGTCAGCACGCTGAAGGAGCTGTGCAAGCGCTGGCGGCCGGAAGTGGCGCGCGCCTTCGCCAAGCGCAGCGCACACACTGCGCTGGCGGACATTCGTGAGTCGATCGACGAGTTGCGCCACTACCGCGAGCACTTCATCGGCCAGGCTGCGCCGCCTTCGCCGGCAGGCTGAGGCCGGCCGGCGCACCAGCCTCACGCGGCCAGCGGCGCACCGGCCTCGTGCCGCCAGCGGCGCGCCGTCAGCAGGCCCAGGCCCACGGTGGCGGCCGCGAGCCCCACCGTGCCGGCCACCCAGAAGCCCAGGGCGCCGGTGCGTTCGCCGTTCAGGGCGCCCGCCAGATCGCCAGGCTGGGTCCCAAAGGTCAGCCACCAGCCGCCGCCCAGTCCGACGGCCCACATCGCGAGCACGTACACCACCATCGGCAGCGTGGCGATCTTGTAGGCCCGCAGGATGAAGCCGAACTGGGTCTGCATGCTGTCGAAGAAGTGGAAGACAGCCACCGCGGCGATCAGCGGCAGGCTGGCGCGCACCACCTCAAGGTCGCTGGTGTAGGCATGCGCGATCGGCAGCCGCCCTGCGAGCAGCACCGCCGCGGTCACCAGCGCAAGCCACACCGCAAGACGCAGCCCGGTCAGCGCGTAGCGCCTGGCGCGCTCCGGGTCGCCCGCTCCGATCGACTGGGCGACCAGGGTGCTGGTGGCGCTTGCCAGGCCAAGGCCGCCCATGTAGCAGATCCCGGTCAGGTTGGCCGCCACCTGGTGGCTCGCTGAAGTGGTGGCGCCCAGGCGGGCCAGGAACAGCGCCATGAAGGTGAATGAGGTGATCTCCACCGTGTACGCCGCGCCGATCGGCACCCCCAGCCGCAGCAGCTCGCCCATGCGGCGGCGGTCGGGCCGGCTGCGCTGCAGCAGCGCGAAGCGCGCGTAGGCCTGGTCCAGCGCCAGCCACAGGCCGGCCAGGACCGCCGAAAGCCAGGCGATGACGGCGGTGGCCACGCCGCATCCTGCGCCGCCCATCGCCGGGAGCCCGGCGTCCTCCCAGCCGTACATGAAGAGCGCGTTGAGCGGGATCTTCAGCGCAACCCCGACCAGGTTGATGTACATCACCACCTGCGGTCGGGAGATCGCTGTGTTCAGCGCATAGAAGGCGCGGAAGAAGAGCGCTGGCGGCAGTCCCGCCGCCACGGCCAGCAGATAGCCGCGCACCAGTTCCGCCACCTCGGGCGGCGGCGCGGCGAGCGCCAGCCAGGGGTCGGTCCAGGCGAGCGCCACGCAGCCCAGCAGCGACAGCGCCACCGCCAGCCAGAGCGCCTGCTGGAAGGAGGCGCCGATCTCGCCGTGCCGGCCCGCCCCGTAGTGCTGGGCAACGATCGGGGAGAGCCCGAGCAGGGTTCCCATCAGGCCGATGTAGACCGTGATGTAGATGCTGACGCCCACCCCGATCGCCGCCATGTCGTTTGCCGACAGCCGTCCGACCATCACGGTGTCGATGACGCCATTCAGCATCACCGCGAGCTGGCCGATGAACACCGGCCAGGCAAGCCGCAGGATGTCCTTGCGCATGGGGCTCCGCGGCACAGGATGCTCAGTCGGCGCGGCGGTAGAGGCGCAGCCGCTCGTCGCGGTCGCGCAGGCGGCCGCCCTCCCAGTGCAGCGTCCATCCCGGCACGGGCTCCGGCGTGGTCCGCGCCAGCGGCCCGGTGTCCTGCACCAGCAGCCAGTCGCAGTCGCCATCCGGCGGACCGAACTTCAACCGGCCGAAGTAGAACAGCGTGGCGCGCTGCGCCGACCCCAGGGCGCGGGTGCCAACACATCGGTAGCCGTCGGGCAGCGCCTGCGCTGCGCGCTGGGCCACCTCCCGGTAGGTGTTGCGCTCGTTGAACGCCGGCAGCCACAGGGTCATCAGCAGGAACCAGGCGAGCACCAGGCCGCCGGAAGAAAGCACCACTGCGCGCCAGATCATCGGCGGATGACGCGCCACCCGCCAGCGCACCAGGGCGATCCAGGCGAGGCTGGCCAGCAGGCCCGCCGCAACGTCGAGCAGGATCCAGTCGGGCTCGAAGCCCGGTGCAATCCGCGCGGCGCGGTAGGCCATCCGCGGCGGATAGCCGACCACGAATGCGACCCAGTAGGCCCAGACGACGAGACCGATCAGGCTGTAGGTCATCACCGCGAACCAGTCGACCAGGCTCACCACGTTGCGCCGCAACGTCGGCAGTCCGAGCGCGGCGAGCATCGCCAGCGGCAGCGCGGCGGGCAGCAGCTGGCTTCCCTGGGCTGCCGATCCGGCCAGCGACATCAGGGCGATCGCGCCCAGGTTGACCAGCGGCAATGCGATCGCCGGCTCTCCGAGCCGGCCGCGCCAGCGCAGCGCCGCCCACAGCGCGACCGGCCAGCTCGGCCAGAAGTACCAGGGCAGGGTGCGCAGCAGGTAGAGCGCGTCGTCGATGTCAGGGCTGGCCAGCTGCGCCTGGTTCCAGGCCAGCCAGGCGGCCAGGTGCAGTCGCCCCGCCTCGCCGGACGCGAGCAGCGCGAGCGGCCAGAGCAGGCCGATGAGGATCCCGGCCGGCAGCACCGTGGCGAGCCACCGGCCCGCCACGAGCCGGTACGGACGGGAGGCCAGCGGCAGCGCCAGCGCAGTCAGCAGCAGCACTGCGGCCGGCAGCAGTCCTTTCGTCATCACCGATGCGCCGATCGCGGCGCCGGCCAGCAGGCCGCCCGACAGCGGCCGCTCCAGCGCGCGCGCCGCGCCGAGCATGAACAGCCCGCAGAGCACCAGCTGGGCAGCATCGGCGGTGGTTTCATGGACGCGCGCGATGACGCCGATGGTGGCCAGCAGCACCAGCAGCCCCGAGTCGGCAATCGCCCGCCCGAAGTCGATCCGCGAGGCCGCCGCGCCCAGCGGGTCCGCCGGCAGCACGCCGGGACGCCGCGCCAGCGCGTAGATCGCATACCAGGTGGCCACGAACAGCAGCACCAGCCCGAGCATGGCGGCGACCACCGTCGCTGCGTGCTCGCTCAGCGGCAGCACGCGGGCTGCGGCGGCGCCAAACCAGAAGGGAAGCGGACCCGCGCCCGGCGTCGGCTCGCCCGCGATGTTCGGGATCAGCCAGTCCGCGGCCGAGCCGCGCGCCATCGACAGCGCCACCCCGAAGCCCGCGGCGTCCGCATGGCGCCAGGGGTCCCGCCCGACGAAGCCCGGCAGGATGTAGAGCGCGCACAGCAGCAGCAGCCCCCACCTGGGGAGCTTGCCAGCTTGCAGTTCGGTGACCAGGAACGGGCGCATCGTGCCGACGATAAACAATATCCGCAGGGCTGCGTCGCCCGTGTCCGGAAAAAACAAAGGCAGCCTGCGGCTGCCTCGTGTCGTGTCGGCGGGGCGTCAGGCCCCGCCGGGGCCCGGGGCCCCTGCCCGGTGGCCGGCAGGGCCGGCCACCACGCCGCTCAGCCGGCCTTGCCGGCGCGCGCGAACTTCTGGCGGAACTTCTCGACCCGGCCGGTCTCGTTGATGCGCTGCTGCGCACCCGTGTAGAACGGATGGGATTCCGAGGTCACGTCCAGCTTCATGAGCGGGTACTCGTTGCCGTCGTCCATCTTGATCTTTTCACGGGTGACCACGGTGGAGCGCGTGATGAACTTGAAACCGCTGGCCATGTCCTGGAAGACGACTTCGCGGTAGCTCGGGTGGATGCCTTCTTTCATCGTGGTTCCCTCTGGTGTGTGACGACCGCCGCCCCCAGGGCGCGCGAATCCGGCACGGTTTGTCAGGTGCTGAATTCTCAGCCAAGCCTTGGATTATAAGGCGAAATCATCCGCCCCGCTTCATCATGTCGAAGAAGTCCTGGTTGCTCTTCGTCTGCCGCATCTTGTCGAGCAGGAACTCCATCGCAGCGATTTCGTCCATGTCGTGCAGCAGCTTGCGCAGGATCCAGATCTTCTGCAGGGCTTCCGGCTTGATCAGCAGCTCCTCGCGGCGCGTGCCCGAGCGCGAGATGTTGATGGCGGGGTAGACCCGCTTCTCCATCATCCGGCGGTCCAGGTGCAGCTCCATGTTGCCGGTGCCCTTGAACTCCTCGTAGATCACCTCGTCCATCCGGCTGCCGGTGTCGATCAGCGCGGTGGCGATGATGGTCAGCGAGCCGCCTTCCTCGATGTTGCGCGCCGCGCCGAAGAAGCGCTTGGGACGCTGCAGCGCGTTGGCGTCGACGCCCCCGGTCAGCACCTTGCCGGAGGCCGGCACCACGGTGTTGTAGGCGCGCGCCAGGCGGGTGATCGAGTCGAGCAGGATGACCACGTCGCGCTTGTGTTCGACCAGCCGCTTCGCCTTCTCGATGACCATTTCGGCGACCTGCACGTGGCGGGTGGCGGGCTCGTCGAAGGTGGACGCAACCACCTCGCCGCGCACCGACCGGCTCATCTCGGTGACCTCCTCGGGGCGCTCGTCGATCAGCAGCACGATCAGCGTGACTTCGGGGTGGTTCGTGGTGATGGCGTGCGCGATGTGCTGCATCAGCACCGTCTTGCCGGCCTTCGGCGGCGCAACGATCAGGCCGCGCTGGCCGGCGCCGATCGGCGCGATCATGTCGATGATCCGCCCGGTGATGTTCTCTTTCGCCTCGATGTTGCGCTCGAGGGTCATCACCCGGTCGGGGTGCAGCGGCGTGAGGTTCTCGAACAGGATCTTGTTCTTGCTCGCCTCGGGCGGCTCGCCGTTGATCTTGTCGACCTTCACCAGCGCGAAGTAGCGCTCGCCTTCCTTCGGCGTGCGCACCTCGCCTTCGATGGTGTCGCCGGTGTGCAGGTTGAAGCGGCGGATCTGCGACGGCGAGATGTAGATGTCGTCGGTGCTGGCCAGGTACGAGGTCTCGGGCGAGCGAAGGAAGCCGAAGCCGTCAGGCAGGACCTCGAGCACTCCGTCGCCGAAGATGGTTTCGCCGGTCTTGGCCTTGCGCTTCAGGATGGCGAACATCAGCTCCTGCTTGCGCATCCGCTGCGGGCCCTCGATGTCGAGACCCGTTGCCATTTCGATCAGCTGCGAGACGTGCAGCGCCTTCAGTTCGGAAAGGTGCATCGATTCAGACTCCCCGCGGGGAAGTGGAAAGCATCCGGAAACGGACGTGGGGTGTGGAAGATCGTGGAGATCGACTGGAATTCGGTCTGCGACGGGACGGAAAGCGGGCGGGCGCTGCGCGTGCCAGCCGGCGTGTGGCCGGATGTCAGCGGGTCGTGGGACTTCGGGCGGGGAATCGCCCACAGAGACGACGCGGCGCCCGGCAGATGTTGGGCGCCGCGAGCGGCGGCACGCTTGCGCGAGCCGCGAGATTACAACGAATCAGAGATGACTGTCCAGAAAGAGCGTGAGCTGCGATTTCGACAAAGCGCCGACCTTGGTGGCGACCTGCGCGCCGTTCTTGAAGAGCATCAGCGTGGGAATGCCGCGGATTCCGTACTTGCTGGCCGTGGCGTTATTCTCGTCGACGTTGACCTTGGCGATCTGCAGTCGGCCCTCGTAGTCGCGCGCGACCTCTTCGAGGATCGGGGCGATCATTTTGCACGGCCCGCACCACTCGGCCCAGTAGTCGACGAGCACAGGTGCTTCGGCCTTGAGGACGTCCTGGTCGAAGGAGGCGTCCGAAACGTGTTTGATTGACATGGTCTGCGATCCCTTTCTGCGTACCAAAAAATACCACAGGCCGGCGCCGGGCCCGCGGCTGATAGAATCACTTCCGGGCGGGCCTCCCCGCATTGCGGCATGGTGAACCTGGTCAGATCCGGAAGGAAGCAGCCACAGCCAATCGCCGTGAGTGCCGGGGTTCCGGCTCGCCCACCCGTCTTTCGCAGGCGCGCCCCTTCCCATGCACCCCTCTCTCTCTGATCCGGTCACCAGCCGGCCGTTCTCATGAGTCATCAGGTGCTGGCACGCAAGTGGCGTCCGCGCGACTTCGAGTCGCTGGTCGGCCAGGAGCATGTCGTGCGTGCCCTGTCGCACGCGCTGGAAACAGGCCGCCTGCATCACGCCTACCTGTTCACCGGCACGCGCGGCGTCGGCAAGACGACGATCGCGCGCATCCTGGCCAAGTCGCTGAACTGCGAGGCAGGGCAGGGCGCGCATCCATGCGGCCGCTGCCGGGCCTGCACCGAGATCGACGAGGGGCGCTTCCCCGACTATCTCGAGCTCGACGCCGCCTCCAACCGCGGCGTCGAAGAGATGGTGCAGTTGCTCGAGAACGCCGTCTACTCGCCGGTTTCGGGACGCTACAAGGTCTACGTGATCGACGAGGTGCACATGCTGAGCACGCATGCGTTCAATGCGATGCTCAAGACCCTCGAAGAGCCGCCGCCGCACGTCGTCTTCATCCTGGCGACCACCGACCCGCAGAAGGTGCCAGTGACGGTGCTGTCGCGCTGCCTGCAGTTCAACCTGAAGAACATGCCGCCCGCGGCGATCGCAGGGCATCTTGTGCGCGTTCTGCAGGCCGAGGGCATTCCGGCCGAGCCCCCCGCCCTGGCCCTGATCGGACGGGCCGCTGCCGGCAGCATGCGCGATGCGCTGTCGCTGCTCGACCAGGCGATCGCCTTCTCCGCGGGCAACGTCGACGAGGCGGCCGTGCGCGAGATGCTCGGTGTGGTCGATCGCAGGCATCTCGAGCAGCTGCTGGAGGCGCTGGTGGCGGGCGACGGCCCCGGGCTGGTCGCGGTTGCCGATTCGATGCTGGCGGGCAATGCGCCCTTCGGCCGCACGCTGGCCGACCTTGCCGCGCTCCTGCAGCGGATCGCGCTTGCGCAGGTCGGCGTCCTCGGCGACGAGGACGACCCGGACGCGCTCCAGCGGCGTGCACGCGAGATCCCTGCCGAAGACCTGCAGGTCTGGTACCAGATTGCGATCCATGGCGCGCGCGACCTCCCGCTGGCGCCCGACGAGCACACCGGCTTCACCATGACGCTGCTGCGGCTGCTGGCGTTCCGGCCTGGCGAGACTCCGCCGTCGGCGCGGCAGGCCGCGCTTCGTCCGCCGGCTGGCCGAGTGTCACAGCCGGGCGTCGCGCAGCAGGCAGCGCCGCAGCAAGCCGCCGCCCCGCAGCAGCCCGCCGCCCCGCAGCAGCCCGCCGCCCCGCAGCGGGCGTCCCAGAGCACTGAGCAGGCGCCGCGTGCGGCTGCCCGGGCCTTCGATGGCGACTGGCCGGCGCTCGCGGCTGCGCTGCAGGTCGGGGGCTTCACGCAGCAGTTCATGCAGCAGAGCGAGCTGATCGAGGCCGACGGACTGTCGTTCCGGGTGCGCGTCCCCATCCGGCCGCTCGCCGAACCCGGCACCGTCGCCAGGGTCAGGGATGCGCTCGCTGCGCATTTCGGTGCGCCGGTGCGGCTGTCGGCCGAGGTAGGCACGGTGGCCGGACAGACCGCGGCGGCAGTCGCGTCGCAGCAGCGCAGCGAGCGGCTCCAGCAGGCCCAGGAGGCGATGGAGTCAGATCCCTTCGTGCAGACGCTGATCACGGATTTCGGCGGCCGGATCGTTCCCGGGTCGGTGCGCCCCAACGAAGGCTGAGCCGGGCGCAGCCGCCCTCGCAGCCGGCGCCACCCGTCGCACAACATCGCAACCCATCGCAACCCATCGCAACCCATCGAACGAGCCACAAGGAGCACCCGCAATGATGAAGGGACAACTCGCCGGCCTGATGAAGCAGGCCCAGCAGATGCAGGACAACATGCGCCGCATGCAGGAGCAGTTGGCGGACGTGGAAGTGGAAGGCCAGGCCGGCGCCGGTCTCGTCAAGGTCGTGGTGACCTGCCGCAACGAGGTCAAGCGCTTCAGCATCGATCCCTCCCTGCTGGCGGACGACAAGGACATGCTCGAGGACCTGCTGGTGGCGGCCACCAACGACGCCCTGCGCAAGGCCGAGCAGACCTCGCAGGAGAAGATGGGCAGCCTCACCGCCGGGCTGCCGTTGCCGCCCGGCTTCAAGATGCCGTTCTGATCATGGCGCCGGGACGGGCCGCGCGTTGAAGGCTCCCGCCGCCCTCGAGCAGCTGACCGCCGCCCTGAAGCGCCTGCCGGGCGTCGGGCCGAAGTCGGCCCAGCGCTTCGCCTACTACCTGCTGCAGCATGACCGCGAGGGCGCGCGCCTGATCGCCCGCGCCCTGGACGACGCGGTGGCGCGGATCCGCCATTGCGTGCGCTGCAACACCTTCTCCGAAGCCGAGGTCTGCGAGACCTGCGCGTCGCCGCGCCGCGACGCAGGGCTGCTGTGCGTGGTCGAGACCCCTTCCGACCAGCTGATGGTCGAGCAGACGCTGTCCTACGGCGGGCTCTACTTCGTCCTGATGGGCAGGCTGTCCCCGCTCGATGGCGTCGGCCCCAAGGAGATCCATCTCGATCGCCTGCTGGCGCGCGCCACCGACGGTCAGGTGCGCGAGGTGATCCTGGCGACCAACTTCACCCAGGAAGGCGAGGCGACCGCCCACTACATCGGCGAGCTGCTGCGTGCCCGAGGCCTGCGCGTGACGCGGCTGGCCCGTGGAGTGCCGGTGGGCAGCGAGCTCGAGTACGTCGATCCCGGCACCATCGCCCACGCGCTGCGCGACCGCCGCATCGTCGACGACTGAGCAGCCGTGTCCTCCGTCAGGCGATGGAGGGCGCGTGCCGTGCGATTGCGTTGCGCTGCGGCATGCATTCGGGCCGCAGCGGGTCGGCGCTCCGTGCTAAAATTCGTCGGTTAAACCGCTTCCGGCCAGCCCAGCGCCGATCCCCCCGACTCTCCCTGAGTGGCATCGCCGACTCGTCCGCGACGAGCGGGCGGCAGCGCGCGGGCAAGGCTGAACAGGAGTCTTTCCTTGCTGCCCCAATTGCCCCCCGCACTGCTGGCGCTCGCCGACGGCACCGTCTTCCGAGGCCATTCGATCGGCGCCGCCACGCAGTCCGTCGGCGAGGTGGTGTTCAACACCTCGATGACCGGCTACCAGGAGATCCTCACGGATCCCAGCTACTGCCGGCAGATCGTCACCCTCACCTATCCGCACATCGGCAACACCGGCGTCAACGCCGAGGATGAGGAATCAGGGCGCATCCAGGCGGCCGGCCTGGTGATCCGCGACCTGCCGCTGCGTGTCTCCAACTTCCGCAGCGAAGGCACGCTCTCCGATTACCTGCGGCGCCAGGGCGTGCCCGGCATCGCGGGGATCGATACGCGCCGCCTCACCCGCATCCTGCGCGAGAAGGGCGCCCAGGGCGGCTGTCTTGTCGCGGGCGCCGCGCCCGGGCAGCAGCTCGACGAGCAGGCGGCAGTGGCCGCCGCGCGCGGCTTCCCCGGCCTTGCCGGCCTGGACCTGGCCAAGGTGGTAAGCACTGCTGCCGCATACCCCTGGACCGAGGGCACCTGGAGGCTTGGCGAGGGTCATCCGACGATGCCGCCCGCCCGGTTCAAGGTCGCTGCCTTCGACTTCGGCGTGAAGCGCAACATCCTGCGCCTGCTTGCGGGCCGCGGCTGCGAGGTCACCGTGCTGCCGGCGCAGGCGAGCGCGGCCGACGCGCTCGCGCTGAATCCGGACGGAATCTTCCTGTCCAACGGCCCCGGAGATCCCGAGCCCTGCGACTACGCTGTCGAGGCCACGCGTGAACTCGTCGAGCGCGGCATTCCCACTTTCGGCATCTGCCTGGGCCACCAGATCCTCGGCCTGGCCTCCGGCGCCCGGACCATGAAGATGAAGTTCGGCCATCACGGCGCCAACCATCCGGTCAAGGACCTGGACTCCGGGCAGGTGCTGATCACCAGCCAGAACCACGGCTTCGCGGTGGACGCCCAGACGCTGCCGTCCACCATGCGCGTCACCCACGTTTCGCTGTTCGACGGTTCGCTCCAGGGAATGGCGCGCACCGACCGTCCGGCGTTCTCCTTCCAGGGTCACCCTGAAGCGAGCCCCGGCCCGCACGACATCGGCTATCTGTTCGACCGTTTTGTCGCGCTGATGGAGAACCACAAGAATGCCTAAGCGTACCGACATCCAGAGCATCCTCATCATCGGCGCCGGCCCGATCGTCATCGGCCAGGCCTGCGAGTTCGACTACTCCGGAGCGCAGGCCTGCAAGGCCCTTCGCGAGGAGGGCTTCCGGGTCGTGCTGGTCAACAGCAACCCGGCGACCATCATGACCGACCCGGAGACGGCCGACGTCACCTACGTCGAGCCGATCACCTGGCAGGTGGTCGAGGCCATCATCGCCAAGGAGCGTCCGGACGCCATCCTGCCGACGATGGGCGGCCAGACCGCGCTGAACTGCGCGCTCGACCTGCACCGTCACGGCGTGCTCGAGAAGTACGGCGTCGAGCTGATCGGCGCCTCGCCCGAGGCGATCGACAAGGCCGAGGACCGCTCCAAGTTCAAGGAGGCGATGACGAAGATCGGGCTGGGTTCCGCCCGCTCCGGCATCGCCCACTCGATCGAGGAGGCCTGGGCGGTGCAGCGCACCCTCGGTTTCCCGGCCATCATCCGGCCCAGCTTCACGCTGGGCGGCACCGGTGGCGGAATCGCCTACAACGGCGAGGAATTCGAGACCATCTGCAAGCGCGGGCTCGAGGCCTCGCCGACCAACGAGCTGCTGATCGAGGAGAGCCTGATCGGCTGGAAGGAGTTCGAGATGGAGGTTGTCCGCGACCGCGCGGACAACTGCATCATCGTCTGCTCGATCGAGAACCTCGACCCCATGGGCATCCACACCGGCGACTCGATCACCGTCGCGCCGGCGCAGACGCTCACCGACAAGGAATACCAGCTGCTGCGCAGCGCCTCGATCGCCATCCTGCGCGAGATCGGCGTCGACACCGGCGGCTCCAACGTGCAGTTCGCGATCAATCCGGCCGACGGCCGGATGATCGTGATCGAGATGAACCCGCGCGTGTCCCGTTCCTCGGCGCTGGCCTCGAAGGCGACCGGTTTCCCGATCGCGAAGATCGCCGCCAAGCTCGCGGTCGGCTACACGCTGGACGAATTGCGCAACGACATCACCGGCGGCGCCACGCCTGCGTCCTTCGAGCCGACGATCGACTACGTCGTCACCAAGATCCCGCGCTTTGCGTTCGAGAAGTTCCCGCAGGCCGATTCGCACCTCACCACGCAGATGAAATCGGTGGGCGAGGTGATGGCCATCGGGCGCACCTTCCAGGAGTCCTTCCAGAAGGCGCTGCGCGGGCTCGAGGTCGGCGTCGACGGCATGAACGAGAAGACCACCGACCGCGAAACCATCGAGGAGGAACTCGGCGAGCCCGGCCCCGAGCGGATCTGGTACGTGGGTGACGCGTTCGCGCAGGGCTTCAGCATCGACGAGGTGCATGAGCTCACCCACATCGACCCCTGGTTCCTCGCGCAGATCGAGGAGATCGTCAAGCTCGAGCTGGAGCTCGAGAAGCGCACGATCGGCGACCTCGATCGCGACACGCTGCTGTTCCTCAAGCGCAAGGGCTTCTCCGATCGCCGGCTGGCCTGGCTGCTCGACACCACCGAGAACGAGGTCCGCAAGCTGCGCCGCGAGCTTGGCGTGCGCCCCGTCTACAAGCGGGTCGACACCTGCGCGGCCGAGTTCGCCACCTCCACGGCCTACCTGTACTCCACCTACGAGGACGAGTGCGAGGCCGCGCCCAGCGACCGGAAGAAGATCATCGTGCTCGGCGGGGGCCCCAACCGGATCGGCCAGGGCATCGAGTTCGACTACTGCTGCGTCCACGCCGCCTTCGCCCTGCGCGAGGATGGCTACGAGACCATCATGGTCAACTGCAACCCCGAGACGGTGTCCACCGACTACGACACCAGCGACCGCCTCTACTTCGAGCCGCTCACGCTCGAGGACGTGCTCGAGATCGTCGACCTGGAGAAGCCGGTCGGCGTCATCGTCCAATACGGCGGCCAGACGCCGCTGAAGCTGGCCAAGGCGCTCGAGGCCAACGGCGTGCCGATCATCGGCACCTCGCCCGAGAGCATCGACATCGCCGAGGACCGCGAGCGCTTCCAGAAGCTGCTGGTGAAGCTGGGCCTGCTGCAGCCGCCCAACCGCACCGCGCGCACCGAGGCCGACGCCATCGCGCTGGCCCAGGAGATCGGCTATCCGCTGGTGGTGCGGCCGAGCTATGTGCTGGGCGGGCGCGCGATGGAGATCGTGCACGAGCAGAAGGACCTGGAGCGCTACATGCGCGAGGCCGTCAAGGTGAGCAACGACAGCCCGGTGCTGCTCGACCGCTTCCTGAACGACGCCATCGAGGTGGACGTCGACTGCCTGTGCGACGGCGAGCGCGTGTTCATCGGCGGCGTCATGGAGCACATCGAGCAGGCCGGCGTGCACTCCGGCGACTCGGCCTGTTCGCTGCCGCCTTACTCGCTGTCGCCGGCGCTGGTCCAGGAAATCGAGCGCCAGACCGAACTGATGGCGCGTGCGCTGAAGGTCGTCGGCCTGATGAACGTGCAGTTCGCGATCCAGCAGGGCGGCGAATCCGGCGCGGACCGGGTCTACGTCCTGGAGGTGAATCCGCGCGCCTCGCGGACCGTGCCCTTCGTGTCCAAGGCGACCGGCCTGCAGCTGGCGAAGATCGCGGCGCGCTGCATGGCCGGCCGCACGCTGGCGCAGCAGGGCATTGGCGCCGAAGTCGTGCCGAAGTACTTCTCGGTGAAGGAGGCGGTGTTCCCCTTCGTGAAGTTCCCCGGCGTCGACACCATCCTCGGGCCCGAGATGAAGTCCACTGGCGAGGTGATGGGCGTGGGCTACACCTTCGGCGAGGCCTTCGTGAAGTCGCAGCTCGCCGCCGGCGTGCGGCTGCCCGAGTCCGGCACTGTCTTCATCTCAGTGAAGAACGCCGACAAGCCGGCCGTGGTGACGCTCGCCAGGGCGCTGCACGAGATCGGCTTCAAGCTGGTGGCCACCAAGGGCACCGCCGCGGCGATCGCTGCGCAGGGCATCCCGGTCTCGGCGGTCAACAAGGTCCAGGAAGGCCGGCCCCACGTGGTCGACATGCTCAAGAACGGCGAGATCGCGCTCGTCATCAACACCGTCGAGGAGCGGCGCGGCGCAATCACCGATTCGCGCTCGATCCGCACCACCGCGCTCGCCCAGCGCGTCACCTACTACACCACGATGGCGGGCGCCCGGGCCGCGGTTGAAGGCCTGCGCGCGTTGCGCGGCTTCGAGGTCTACAGCCTGCAGGAACTGCATGGCGCCCTGACCGCCTGATCGTCGGGCGATCAAGCCGGCCGCGCCGCTCCCGCGAGGGGCGGCGCGGCCGATCTCTTTGAACCCGGTCCAACCCCGCGCTGACGGGGCGGACCCACGAGAACCGGAGTCAACCGATGGCCACCACCCCTCTCACGGTGCGCGGAGCGCAGCTTCTCAAGGACGAGCTCCAGCGGCTGAAGTCGGTCGAGCGCCCCGCGGTGATCACTGCGATCGCCGAGGCGCGCGCCCAGGGCGACCTGTCAGAGAACGCCGAATACGACGCCGCGCGCGAGCGGCAGGGCTTCGTCGAAGGACGGATCGCCGAACTCGAATCGAAGCTCGCCAATGCCCAGATCATCGATCCGCGCAGCCTCGAGGCCGACGGCCGCGTGGTGTTCGGCGCGACGGTCGAACTCGAGGAGCTCGAGGCGGGTACTAAAGTGGTCTACCAGATCGTCGGCGAGGACGAGGCGGACATCAAGGCAGGGCGCATCTCGGTGTCGAGCCCGATCGCGCGTGCACTGATCGGCAAGTACAGCGGCGATGTGGCCGAGGTGCAGGCGCCTGGCGGTGTCCGCGAGTACGAAGTGCTCGACGTCCGCTACGAGTGAGACTCCGGACGCAGCGGCGGTGCCTGGCTGGCGGGCACCGCCGCTGCGGTCAGCGCTTGCGTCCGCCCGACTTGCCCTGCGTGCGCGAAGGGCCCTGGGCTCCGGGGCCCCTGCCGCCGCGGGAGGCAGGCCCGCGCGGAGCGGACAGGCCGCCGCCGCGGTTCGCCAAGGGGCGCCCTGCGCGGCTGCCGCGCGGGTCCTCGCGAGAGGCGTGGGTAGTGGGCCGGCCGGTGGCTTCGATGCCCCAGACCTTGGCGCGGGGCGTGGCTTCGGCGGCGGGTTTCACCGCGGCCGGCCTGCGCGAGCCGCGCGACGGCGCCGACGTCTTGCCGATGGCGGCCGCCTTCTTGGGGACGTGCGGGCCGCGCGGCCGGGACTGGGCCTCGGCGGGCTTGGGCCGGTACACCACCAGCAGCTTGCCGATCATCTGGACCGGGGCGCAGGCGAGCGACTCGCACAACTGCGTCATTATCGACTGGCGCAATTCGCGATCGTCGCCAAACACCCGGATCTTGATCAGCTCGTGAACCTCGATGGCCCGGCGGGCTTCCATGAGCACCGCCTCGGTGAGGCCCGCCTCACCGATCAGGATCACCGGGTCCAGGTGGTGGGCGCGGGCCCTGAGTTCCTTGCGCTCGGTGGGCGTGAGGACGGGCGCGAGTTCGGGGGATTCGGTCGATTGCATGCGCGCATGCTACAGCAAGAGCCGCCGCGGGCGATAATCCGCGATTGCTCCTCCCACGGTAACCCGATGGCCAAGAAGAAGAAGCTGAACAAGGCGTGGCTGGCGCAGCACCTCACCGATCCCTACGTGAAGCAGGCACAGCAGCATGGCTACCGATCCCGGGCCGCCTTCAAGCTGATCGAGATCGACGAGCAGGACCGGCTGATCCGCCGCGGCGACACCATCGTGGACCTCGGTTCCGTGCCGGGAGCCTGGAGCCAGGTGCTGCGCGAGCGGCTCGCGGTTCCGGGTGGCGGCATCGACGGACGGATCGTGGCGCTGGATCTGCTGCCGATGGAGCCGGTCGCCAATGTCGAGTTTCTCCAGGGCGATTTCCGCGAAGCGGAGGTGCTCGAGGCACTTGAACGCCTCGTCGGCGACCGCCCCGTCGACCTGGTCGTTTCGGACATGGCGCCCAATCTGTCCGGAGTCGCGGCGGCAGACTCGGCCCGGATGGCCGACCTGATCGAGCTCGCGGTCGACTTCGCGGTCCATCACCTGAAGCCGGACGGGGCCCTGCTGGTCAAGTGCTTCCACGGCAGCGGCTACAGTCAGTTGGTGGCCCTCTTCAAGAGGCATTTCGTCACCGTTTCGCCGCGCAAGCCGAAGGCCTCGCGCGACAAGTCGGCCGAAACCTATCTGCTTGGCCGGGGCCTGAAGGAGAAGTGATCTGTAAGGTCCATACGGATCAACGACTTATGTCAGGCTTGCGGCTGGCACTTGCGCCCCAATCTGCGTAGAATCGAAGAGCTGCAAAAGGAGCGGAATCTGTGAACAACGTTTTCTCGAAGGCGGCGGTCTGGCTGGTCATCGCACTGGTCCTGTTCACCGTCTTCAAGCAGTTCGACACCCGCCAGGTGCGCGGCGCCGACATGCCGTATTCCCAGTTCATGGCGGAAGCCAGGGACGGCCGCGTCGAAGGCGTCACCATCGACGGTCGAACGCTGCGGGTCCGCGCCAAGGACAATCGCGCCTACATCGTCTACTCGCCGAGCGACCCCTGGATGGTCGGCGATCTGATGAAGTACGGCGTCCAGGTCAACGCCAAGCCCGAGGAGGAGCAGTCGCTGCTGCTCAACATCTTCGTGTCCTGGTTCCCCATGCTGCTGCTCATCGGGGTGTGGGTGTTCTTCATGCGCCAGATGCAGGGGGGAGGGCGCGGCGGCGCGTTCTCCTTCGGCAAGTCTCGCGCCCGCCTGCTCGACGAGTCCAACAACACCATCACCTTCGCTGACGTCGCCGGCTGCGACGAGGCCAAGGAGGAGGTGCAGGAGCTCGTCGATTTCCTGCGCGATCCCTCGCGCTTCCAGAAGCTGGGCGGGCGCATCCCGCGCGGCGTGCTGATGGTCGGGTCGCCGGGCACAGGCAAGACGCTGCTCGCTCGCGCCATCGCCGGCGAGGCCAAGGTTCCCTTCTTCTCCATCTCGGGCTCCGACTTCGTCGAGATGTTCGTCGGCGTGGGCGCCGCGCGTGTCCGCGACATGTTCGAGAACGCGAAGAAGCACGCGCCCTGCATCCTGTTCATCGACGAGATCGACGCGGTGGGCCGCCAGCGCGGCGCCGGCCTGGGCGGCGGCAACGACGAGCGCGAGCAGACGCTGAACCAGCTGCTGGTCGAGATGGACGGTTTCGAGACTGGCCAGGGCGTCATCGTGATTGCCGCCACCAACCGGCCCGACGTCCTCGACCCCGCGCTGCTGCGCCCGGGGCGCTTCGACCGTCAGGTCGTGGTGCCGCTGCCGGACATCCGTGGCCGCGAGCAGATCCTCAACGTGCACATGCGCAAGGTCCCGATCGGCGCGGACGTGCGCGCCGAGATCATCGCGCGCGGCACGCCCGGCTTCTCGGGTGCCGACCTGGCCAACCTCGTCAACGAGGCTGCGCTGTTCGCCGCCCGCCGCGCCGCGCGGCTCGTCGAGATGGTCGACTTCGAGCGCGCCAAGGACAAGATCATCATGGGCGCAGAACGCCGCTCCATCGTGATGCCCGAGGACGAGCGCCGCAACACCGCGTTCCACGAGTCTGGCCACGTCATCGTCGCGAAGATGCTGCCCAAGACCGACCCGGTCCACAAGGTCACCGTCATCCCGCGCGGGCGGGCGCTTGGCGTCACCATGCAGCTGCCCGTCGAGGACCGCTACAGCATGGATCGCGACCGCATGCTGAACACCATCGCAGTGCTGTTCGGCGGCCGCATCGCGGAGGAGGTGTTCATGAACCAGATGACCACCGGCGCCTCCAACGATTTCGAGCGGGCCACCGCCATCGCGCGCGACATGGTCACGCGCTACGGCATGAGCGACGTGATGGGTCCGATGGTCTACGCCGAGAACGAAGGCGAGGTGTTCCTCGGGCGTTCGATCACCAAGACCACCCATGTCTCCGAAGAAACCATGCGCAAGGTCGACAGCGAGATTCGGCGCATCATCGACGAGCAGTACGCCGTTGCGCGAACGATTCTCGAGGGCAACCGGGAGAAGGTCGAGGTGATGGCGAAGGCGCTCCTCGAGTGGGAGACCCTCGACAGCGACCAGATCGACGACATCTGCGCTGGACGCGACCCGCGTCCGCCCAAGGAACCCTCGGGCGGCAATGCGGGCGGTGGCGGAGGCGGCAGCGCCTCGGCGCCCACCGGCGTGGTGCCGAACGCCCCCGCTGCGCCTGCAGCCTGAGGCGCGCTTCGTTCCACGGCAAGCGGCGGGTCTTCCCGCCGCTTGCCGTTCTGCCCTCCACCCTCGCATGACCCTCCCGGCCGGAATGCCCCAGACGCTGCGCTGCGGCCGATTCGAGCTCCAGCTCTCGCGTCCGCTGGTGATGGGCATCGTCAACACGACGCCGGACTCCTTCTCCGACGGCGGCCGCTACCTGGCGGCCGATGCTGCGATCCGCCATGCGCGCCGTCTGCTGGATGAGGGCGCCGACCTGCTGGACATCGGCGGCGAGTCGACCCGGCCAGGCTCGGCTGCGGTGTCCGAGGCCGAGGAGCTCGGCCGGGTTCTGCCGGTGCTCGAGGCGCTGCGCGGCTGCGGCCGGCCCCTGTCGGTGGACACGCGCCATGCGGCAGTGATGCGCGGGGTGTTGAGCGCGGGCGCGGACATGATCAACGACGTGGCCGGTTTCCGTGCCCCCGGTGCGCTGGAGGCGGTCGCGGGCGGCACTGCCGGGCTGTGCGTCATGCACATGCTGGGCGAGCCGTCGACGATGCAGCAGGCGCCCGTCTATCGCGACGTCGTGGCGGAGGTCGCCGCCTTCCTCCGGGACCGGGTGTCGGCGCTGCTTGCCTGTGGCGTCGCCCGGGAGCGGATCGTGCTCGATCCGGGAATCGGCTTCGGCAAGAACCTCGAGCACAACCTGAGCCTGCTGCGCGGGCTGTCCGGGCTGGCCGGCCTCGGTCTTCCGCTGCTGCTGGGCGTGTCGCGCAAATCAATGGTCGGCCAGATCACAGGGCGGGGAGTCGGCGAACGCATGGCGGGCAGCGTGGCTGCGGCGCTGGCGTCGGTTCACCGGGGGGCGGCGATCGTGAGGGTTCACGACGTTGCTGAAACGAAGGACGCGCTTGCGGTCTGGCAGGCGATCGAGGGTTGAGATGGGACGCAGATACTTCGGAACCGATGGTGTGCGGGGCAGGGTCGGCGAGGCGCCGATCACGCCGGACTTCGTGCTGAGGCTTGGCTATGCGGCCGGCCGCGTGCTGGCGGGGCGCGAGAGCGGCCGGCCGACCGTGCTGATCGGCAAGGACACGCGCATCTCGGGCTACATGCTCGAAGCTGCTCTGGAGGCGGGCTTTTCGGCGGCGGGGGTCGATGTCCTGCTGTCGGGGCCGCTGCCGACGCCAGGGGTCGCCTACCTGACCCGGGCGCTGAGGCTCACCGCCGGCGTGGTGATCAGCGCGTCGCACAATCCCTTTGACGACAACGGGATCAAGTTCTTCTCCGGCGACGGCAACAAGCTGCCCGACGCCCTCGAGGAGCGTATCGAGGCGGCGCTGGAGGCGCCGATCGGCTGCGTCCGCTCGGACCTGCTGGGCAAGGCGCGCCGCATCGACGATGCCGCTGGCCGATACATCGAGTTCTGCAAGAGCTCGTTCCCGGCCTCCCTCGACCTGCGCGGCATGAAGATGGTGGTCGATTGCGCGCACGGCGCTGCCTACCACACCGCGCCGCACGTCTTCCATGAGCTCGGCGCCGAGGTCGTCACCATCGGCGCCAGCCCGAACGGGACGAACATCAACGACGGCGTGGGAGCCACTCACCTCGAGGCGCTTCGCGCCGCGGTGCTCGAGCATCGCGCCGACCTCGGCATCGCGGTCGACGGCGATGCCGACCGGCTCATGATGGTCGATGCCGAAGGTCGCGAGTACAACGGCGACCAGCTGCTCTACGTCATCGTGCGGGAGCGGCTGTCGCGCGGCCCGGTGGCGGGGGCGGTCGGTACGCTGATGTCCAACCTGGCGCTGGAGCAGGCGTTCGCGCGGCTCGGCATCGGTTTCGAGCGCGCCAAGGTGGGCGACCGCTACGTGCTGGAGCGCATGCGTGCGCGCGGCTGGCTCTATGGTGGCGAGAGCTCGGGCCATCTGCTGTGCCTGGACAACCATAGCACCGGCGACGGCACCATCAGCGCGCTGCAGGTGCTGTCGGCCATCCGGCGCAGCGGCCGAAGCCTGCCCGAACTCACCGAGGACCTGGTGATGTTTCCGCAGACGCTGGTGAACGTGACGATCGCGAAGGGCTTCGACTGGGAGCGCAATCCCGCACTGCAGCGCGAGCAGCTCGCTGCGCAGGCAGAGCTCGGCGAACACGGCCGCATCCTGATCCGGCCGTCCGGCACCGAACCGCTGCTGCGGGTGATGGTCGAGGCGCGCGATGCTGGCCTTGCACACCGGGTTGCGAACCGTCTCGCCCAGGCCGTTTCGTGAGCATTCCCGGCGCGGGGTTTCGCCCGGGTGTGGTCCCCGAACATCGCCGGGGTTGCCGGTTTTGGATTGCGGCGCGCTTGCGATATACTTCACGTCCTCCGGGGCGTAGCTCAGCCTGGTAGAGTGCTTGCTTTGGGAGCAAGATGTCGGAGGTTCGAATCCTCTCGCCCCGACCAGTCTTTCGGCAGCGCACTACCAGGGCGCAACGTTGTCCGGCCCGATTGAATCGCTGCCCGTAGCTCAGTTGGATAGAGCATCAGCCTTCTAAGCTGAGGGTCACAGGTTCGAGTCCTGTCGGGCAGGCCACGCTACGCACGTGGTTGCCGGGGGTCAAGTTTCATCGCGTCGCGTTCGCGCGGCGTGAACGGTGGTGGCTGTAGCTCAGCTGGTAGAGTCCCGGATTGTGATTCCGGTTGTCGCGGGTTCGAGTCCCGTCAGCCACCCCAAAGAATTCAAGCATTCAGCGGCGCGTTCTGCGTCTTGGCTGCACACCTCCGTGCAGCTGGGTGTTGCATATCTCTGCAACATGCCTGCTCGGCGCGGGTTGCCACGTCTCACTTGTGCGGCAAGTACCGCCCCGACGTTCTGGGTCGGGCCGCCTCGGCTTCCTCGCGGGCGCGCTCACGCGCTTCGATGGCCTTCAACGTGGCCATTCGCTGCTCGTGCTGTTCGCGGAAGTCGGCCCGCAGGTCCCGCATCCGAAGTTCATGATCTCGCTGCGCGCGCTCGCGCTGAATCTCGTGGATCTGTTCGCGCATCCGCTGGGTGCGATCGAGCGCGCGCAGCCTGGCGCGCGCTTCCTCCGCTTCTTGCGCGGCCTGCTCCATGGGCGGGGTCGACGCGACCGCCTCGGCATTCGCGGGCGATGCAGGGGAGGGCGAACGGTATCGGGGCGCCGCGTGCGGGGCTGCGACGCACGGGCGATCCTGGTAGCGCATCCGGCCGTCCTCCGTGCACTGGTAGATCTGCGCCCAGGCGGAGTTCGCTATCGGGGCCAGGACGAGCCCGAACAGGCAGGCGCCAAGGGAGCGCCGGAGCGGCGCGGTGGCGCGTGCGGTAGCGGTGATGCACATCTCGTTGCTCCTCCTGTGTTCAGGCGAGCGCCGCAGTCCAGCGGCTTGCGCCGAAGATCCCGTTGGTGAGGGCGGCTGTGACTCGCCTGGCGATGGTCGATCGCCTGGCAATAGTGCACTGGGGCGATCTCGCGCGCTCCGGTGAGCACGCCCATATGGCCAGCCGTGCCCGACAGAAGGCAGATCGGGAGCGCGTCCCGCGGCCAGGGATTCCTCCGGGCGTTGTCGCCTTGTCGCGTCAGCGCGCCCGCGCCGGCCTGGAAGAGGTCGCCCGCTGCTGCGCATCCCTGCGCACCTGTTCCGGCAGGCGGCGCAGCATCCAGCGGATCGCCAGGGGGATCAGCACCAGGTCGTCGATCAGGCCGATGAAGGGCACGGCGAGATCCGGGATGAGGTCGATCGGCGAGACGAGATACAGCGCCAGCAGCACCACCCCCGCTTTCAGCCAGCGCGGCGCGCCAGGATGGCGCACTGCGAACCACAGCGTCCGAGCGTCGCCACGGACCAGCGCCCACAGCATCGACAGTCGTTTCCACATCGGGCAGGTCCTTTGCAACGGGATGCGCGTCCCCGTTCGGACGGGCTTGCCCCATGACCAAGATTGGGGTCCTGCCCGCCCACGTCAACCCCCGGGCGGGCGCTCCGCTAGAATTCCGCCATGGACCAGAACGAACTCAAACGCGCCGTCGCCCGGGCGGCCATCGACCACCTCACGTCCGGGGCCCTCGTCGGCGTGGGCAGCGGTTCCACCGTCAACCTCTTCATCGAGGAACTCGGCCGCGTGCGCGACCGGGTCGCCGGCGCCGTCTCCAGCTCCGAGGCGAGCAGTCAGCGACTGCGGGCGCAGGGCATCGAGGTGCTCGACCTGAACGAGGTCCTCGCGTCCGGCCGCGAGATCCCGGTCTACGTCGATGGCGCCGATGAAATCAATCCGGCGCTGCAGATGATCAAGGGCGGCGGCGCCGCGCTGACGCGCGAGAAGATCGTTGCGGCGGCCTGCCGCCGCTTCGTCTGCATCGTCGATGAGTCGAAATGCGTCGACGTTCTCGGCCGCTATCCGCTGCCGGTCGAGGTGATTCCGATGGCGCGCGAGCTCGTCGCGGCCCGGCTGCGCGCCCTCGGCGGCCAGCCGAAGGTTCGCGACGGGGTGGTGACCGACAACGGGCAGCTGATTCTCGACGTTGCGGGGCTGCGCATTGCCGACGCCGCTTCGATGGAGGCGGAGATCAACCAGTGGCCGGGCGTGGTGACGGTGGGGCTGTTCGCCCGCAAGGGCGCCGACGTGGCGCTGGTGGCGACCCCGGGCGGCGTGGAGCAGCGCCTTCCCGCGGGCGCCTGAAGGCCCGGCCGCCCCCGCTCAGTCGGCGGGCGGAACGTATCCCGCCACCCGGTCGGCGCCCTCGCCGAAGAAGTACCCCTCCATCTGCGCCGCCAGGTACTTGCGCGCGCGCGGGTCGGAGAGGTTGAGGCGGTTCTCGTTGACCAGCATGGTCTGGTGCTTGAGCCAGCCCTGCCAGGCCTCCTTCGAGGCGTTCTCGTACAGCCGCTTGCCCAGGTCGCCGGGGTAGGGCGGGAAATCGAGGCCTTCGGCCTCGCGCTGCAGCTTCACGCAAAACACGGTGCGCGCCATTGGGTCTCCAGGGAAGAAGGGTTCTCAGAGGTTCTTGAGCAGCACCACCGAGCGGCGCTGCCAGTTGTAGAGGTTGCGCTTTTCCTGCGGCAGCGCATCGACGTCGGCGACCACGAAGCCCCGCTTGAGGAACCAGTGCATCGTGCGGGTGGTTAGCACGAACAGCCGCTTGAGGCCCGCGGCACGGGCGCGCTTCTCGATGCGGGTGAGCACGCGTTCGCCGTCGCCCTTGCCCTGGCTGTGCGGATTCACCGCGAGGCAGGCCATCTCGCCGATGCCGTCCTCGGGGTAGGCATACAGCGCTGCGCAGCCGAACAGGACGCCGTCGCGCTCGAGCACCGTGAAATTCTCGACTTCGCGCTCGATCAGCGCGCGGTCGCGGCGCACCAGCGTGCCGTCCTCCTCGAGCGGCCGGATCAGCGCCAGGATGCCGCCCACGTCGTCGGGCCCGGCCTCGCGCAGCTCCTCCAGGGTCTCCTCGACAACCATGGTGCCCACGCCGCTGTGCTGGAACAGCTCCAGCAGCACGCTGCCGTCCATGTCGAAGGGGATGATGTGCGCGCGCGCCACGCCGCCCTGGCAGGCGCGCAGCGCCGCGCGGAGGTAGAGAGCGCCGTCGGTGGGCAGGCGTCCGGGCGAGGACAGCAGGTGCTCCGCGCTGTCCTCGGAGACCTCGCTGATGACCTCGCCGTCCTCGTCGAGGATCCCCGGGGTCTCGGTGACGAAGATCAGCTTCTCCGCGTCCAGCGCGACGGCTGCGCTCGCGGCGACGTCTTCCATGCCGAGGTTGAAGGTTTCGCCAGTGGCGGAGAAGCCAAGGTTGGACAGCAGCGCGATCGCCCCGCCGTTGAGCGCGAACTGGATCGTCTGCGTGTCGACCTTGCGCACCAGGCCGGTGTGCTCGTAGTCGACGCCGTCGACGATTCCCACCGGGCGGGCGCTGACGAGGTTGCCCGACACCACGCGGATCGCGGAGTGGGCCATCGGAGTGTTGGGCATTCCCTGCGAGAACGCCGCCTCGATGTCGAGGCGTATCTCGCCGGACGCTTCCTTCGCGCACTCGAGCGCCACCGGGTCGGTGATGCGCAGGCCGTTCTCGTAGCGCTCCGGCACGCCGCGCAGGCGCAGCTGCTCGTTGATCTGGGGCCGCGAACCGTGCACGACCACGATGCGCATGCCCATCGCATGCAGCAGGCCAAGGTCCTGGACCAGGGCGTTGAGTCTGCCCGCCATCACGAGCTCGCCGGGAAATGCGACCACGAAGGTCTTGCCCCGGAAGGCGTGGATGTAGGGCGCGACCGCGCGCAGCCAGGTGACGAACTGCTCCGGGGCCGGGAGCGCGGGGAAGGTATCCATCGCATCATTATAATTTCGCAGTGCCGCATCCACCGCGACCCCTGCCCCCGCTGTCGTTTCCAGAGTCGCTCCCGGTCAGCGCGCGGCGCGAAGAGATCGCGCGCGCGGTGCGCGAGCATCCGGTGGTCATCGTCTGCGGCGAGACAGGTTCGGGCAAGACCACCCAGCTGCCGAAGATCCTGGCCGGGCTGGCCGGCCGCGGCGTCGCGGGGCTGATCGGCCATACCCAGCCCCGCCGGCTGGCGGCCACTTCGGTGGCCCGCCGGATCGCCGAGGAGATCGGCACGCCGCTGGGCGTGAACGTCGGCTACAAGATCCGCTTCAACGAGAGGTTCACTGCCGGCGCGTCGATCAAGCTGATGACCGACGGCATCCTGCTCGCCGAGACCCTGCACGACCCGCAACTGCGTCAGTACGACAGCATCATCGTCGACGAGGCCCACGAGCGCAGCCTGAACATCGACTTCCTGCTCGGCTACCTGAAGCAGCTCGTCGAGGGGCCGCGCCGCGACGATCTCAAGCTGGTGATCACTTCGGCGACGATCGACGCCGACCGCTTCGCGGCGCATTTCCGCCGTGATGGCCAGCCGGCTCCCGTGGTGGAGGTGTCCGGACGGCTCTATCCGGTGGAGATGCGTTACCGCAGTTTCGACGAGGAGCAGCGCGACGACGACGACGAGACCGACCTGCCGTCGCGCATCGAGGAGGCGATCGACGAGCTCTGGCGCGAGCAGCCGGGCGACGCGCTGGTCTTCCTGCCGGGCGAGCGCGAGATCCGCGACGTCGCCGACCACCTGCGCCGCGCCCATGCCCGCGCGCAGGCGGGGCGGGGCGGGGCGTCGCTCGCGCGCGGTCCGGTCGAGGTGCTGCCGCTGTTCTCGCGGCTGTCGGCGGCCGACCAGCAGCGGGTGTTCTCGAAGTCGAACGGGCGGCGCATCGTGCTCGCCACCAACGTCGCCGAGACCTCGCTGACGGTGCCCGGGATCCGCTACGTGGTCGACACCGGCACCGCGCGGGTCAAGCGCTATCGGTACCGCAGCAAGGTCGAGCAGCTGCAGATCGAGCCGGTTTCGCAGGCGGCGGCCAACCAGCGCGCGGGCCGCTGCGGCCGCGTGATGAACGGCATCTGCATCCGCCTCTATTCGGAGCAGGACTACGCCGGCCGGCCCCGGTTCACCGACCCGGAGATCCTGCGCTCCTCGCTGGCGGGCGTGATCCTGCAGATGAAGGCGCTGCGGCTGGCCGACATCGAAGCCTTCCCCTTCCTGGACCCGCCGCCGCGCAATGCGATCGCCGACGGCTACGCGCTGCTGCACGAGATCAACGCGGTCGACGAGCGCAACCGGCTCACCGAGGTGGGCCGCCAGCTGGCGCGCCTGCCGGTCGACCCGCACATCGGCCGCATGCTGCTGGCCGCCCGCGACGGGCAGTGCCTGCGCGAGATGCTGGTGATCGCCGCCGGCCTGTCGGTGCAGGATCCGCGCGAGCGCCCGATGGACGCGCAGCAGGCCGCCGACCAGCAGCACAAGCGCTTCGCCGACGAGCGCTCGGACTTCACCGGCTGGGTGAAGCTGTGGGACTACTGGCAGCAGGCGCAGGCCGACAAGGGGACCAACCGCCAGCTGCAGCAGCGGCTCGAGCGCGAGTTCCTGTCGCCGCGCAAGCTGCGCGAGTGGGCGGACGTGCACTCCCAGCTGTCCGAGGCCGTGGCCGGAATGCACTGGAAGCCGAACGCCACACCGGCAACCCACGAGCAGCTGCACGGCGCGCTGCTCACCGGGATGCTGGGCAACCTCGGCTTCAACCCGGGCGAGGAGTCCGGCTACCAGGGCACGCATCAGACGCGTTTCCACATCCATCCGGGTTCGGCGCTGGCCAGGAAGGCGCCCCGCTGGCTGATGGCCGCCGAACTGGTCGACACCGGCAGGCTCTACGCGCGCACCGTCGCGCGCATCGAACCCGACTGGATCGAGAAGGCGGCCAGGCACCTGATCAAGGTTTCGTACAGCGAGCCGCACTGGGAGAAGAAGGCCGGACAGGCGGTGGCGATGGAGCGCGGCGTGCTCTACGGGCTGACCGTCTACGCGCAGCGCCGCGTGCACTACGGGCCCCGCGACCCGAAGCTCGCGCGCGAACTGCTGATCCGCGAGGCGCTGGTCGCCGGCGAATGGGAATCGCAGCTTCCCTTCTTCCAGCACAACCGCAGGCTGGTCGCCGAGATCCGCCGGATGGAGCAGCAGATCCGCCGGCCCGACCTGCTGGTCGACGAGCACTGGCTGCATGACTGGTTCGATGCGCGTGTGCCCGCCGACGTGTATTCGGGGGCGATGCTCGAGGCCTGGTACCGCGAAGCGGTGCGCTCCGACGCAGGCCTGCTGAAGCTCTCGCGCGACGAGCTGCTGCGCAAGGACGCGACTGGCGTGTCGAGCGACGCCTTCCCGCGGCGCCTGTCGATGCGCGGGGTTCAGTTCGATGCGGCCTACCGCTTCGATCCGGGCGCCGGCGACGACGGCCTGACACTGACCGTGCCGATCCACGCGCTGAACCAGGTCGATGCGGTGCGCTGCGAATGGCTGGTGCCCGGCATGCTGAAGGACAAGGTCGCGGCGCTGCTGAAGTCGCTGCCGCAGAAACTGCGCCGGCACGTGGTGCCGCTGCCGGAGCATGCCGAGGGCTTCGTCACCCGCTGGATGCCCCGCCTTGAGGAAGGAACCGCTCGGCCGCTGGTCGACGCTCTGCTCGAGGACCTGCGCGAGACGCTCCAGGTGCGCGCCCAGGCGTCCGACTTCAAGCTCGAGACGGTGCCGGCGCATCTGTTTGCGAACTTCCGGCTGGTCGACGAGCATGGCGCGGTGATGGGCATCTCGCGCAACCTGGCCGCGCTGCGCGCCCAGCACGGCGCGCGTGCGCAGACGAGTTTTCAGCAGGCGCTCCGGCGTGTTGCCGACAGCCTCGCTGCGCCCGAAGGCCAGGAGGGCGGCGGCGCGCAGCCGGACGGCCCGG
This sequence comes from Quisquiliibacterium transsilvanicum, assembly GCF_014202215.1. Lineage (GTDB taxonomy): Bacteria > Pseudomonadota > Gammaproteobacteria > Burkholderiales > Burkholderiaceae_E > Quisquiliibacterium > Quisquiliibacterium transsilvanicum. The sequence goes on from NZ_JACHGB010000004.1 coordinate 546,846, forward strand.
CGCATTCCGGCGCGGCTTCGGCAGCGGGGCGTGGGGCTGGGCGCGGGACGGGGCGGGCCGGTGCAGGCGCAGACGCAGGCGCAGGCGCAGGCGCAGGCGCAGGCGCTCCGCAGGCGAGGAACAAGGCCGGCAAGGCCGGTGAGGGCGGTGAGGGCGATGCGGCGACCCCCGCCGGCGACGGTGGCCGGCCGCGACGCGATGCCCACGCGTTCCCATCAGGCGGAACCGCTGACGCAGGCGCCGGGCTGGCGCGGCAGGCCGGCGAACGCTTCACCGCCTGGACCTTGGGCGCGCTGCCGGAGATCATGGAGCTGTCGCGCGGCCGCGAGCGCCTGATCGGCTATCCCGCGCTGGTGGACACAGGCGAGGCCGCCGAGCTGCAGGTCTTCGACGAGCCCGAGGTCGCCGCGCTGGAGCACCGCGCCGGGCTGCGTCGCCTGTTCGCGATCGCGCTGCGCGAGCCGCTGCGCTTCTTCGAGCGCAGTCTTCCGGAGGCGCAGAAGCTGTCGCTGCTCCATGCGACCTTCGGCGGCTCGGACGAACTGCGCGCGGAACTGGTCGCCGCAGTGCTCGATCGCGCCTGCCTGATGGCGCCGTTGCCGTCCGATGCGGAGCAGTTCGCGGCGCGCGTCGCCGAGGCGCGCCCGCGCCTGAACCTGATCGGCCAGGAGCTGGCCCGCCTGGTGCTGTCGGTGCTGCAGGAGCATCAGGCGGCGATGCGAAAGCTCGCGCAGGCCAAGGGCTTCGCGCAGGCGGCGTCCGACATCGAGCAGCAGCTCGCGGCGCTGATGCCCAGGCGCTTCATCACCGCGACGCCGGCGGACCGGCTCGCGCACCTGCCGCGCTACCTGAAGGCGATCTCGCTGCGGGTGGACAAGCTGCGTGCAGATCCCGCCCGCGATGCGCAGAAGCTCGTCGAGCTCGCACCGCTGGTGGCGAATCACCGGCGGATGCTCGCGCATCGCCGGGGCCAGGCCGACCCCAGGCTGGAGGAGTTCCGCTGGCTGCTCGAGGAGTTGCGGGTGTCGCTGTTCGCACAGGAGCTGCGCACGCCGATGCCGGTGTCGGTCAAGCGCCTCCACAAGGCCTGGGAGGCGATCGTCGCGCAGGGTTGATCCGTTCCGGACCCGCGCCTGCGGCGCCGCTGGTGTTCACGCAACGCAGGCGCTGCTGCCTGGCGCCGTTCGCGTACCATCCAGGTCCGCCCGCGCAGATTGTCTGGAGTTCAAGCATGTCCATCCTCGCGTCCGCCGCGCCGGTCTGCGCCGACCAGGTCGCCCACGGCTGCCGCCGAGGGCCGCTCGCGCAGGGCGTCGGCGCAGCGCGCCGGGCCGGCCGCCTGCTGCTGGCCCTGGCCTGTGCTGCGGCTTGCGTGCCGGCGGCGGCGCAGATCGCGGTCGTGCTGAACTCGCGTGACGCCAGCGTCTCGCTGATCGACCAGAAGACCTTCGCCGAGGTCGGCCGCGTCGACGTGGGCAAGGAGCCGCATCACCTCTATCCGACGCCCGACGGCAAGTCGCTGATCATTGCCAATGCGATGAGCGACGACCTGCACTTGCTCGACCCGGTCACCGGGCAGGTGCAGTCGCGCCAGCGCGGCATTGAGGACCCTTACCAGATCGGGTTTTCGCCGGACAACAAGTGGTTCGTCGTCAACGCGCTGCGGCTCGACCGGGTCGACATCTACCGCTACGACGGCAAGGCGCTGAGCGTCGCCGCGCGGCTGCCGCTGCCCAAGGCGCCCAGTCACGTCTGGTTCTCGGCCGACAGCCGCTTCGCGTTCGTGACGCTGCAGGAGAGCGAGAGCATCGCCGCGATCGACCTGGGGCGCCAGCAGGTCGTCTGGCAGATGCGCGTCGGCAAGCTGCCGGCGGGGATCATCGTCACCCCCGACGACCGTTTCCTGATGGTGGGGATCATGGGCGAGGACTGCGTCGCGGTGGTGGACTGGCGCGCGCAGAAGCTGCTCGAATGCATCCGCACCGGCCGCGGCGCGCACAATTTTCGGGGCCAGGGCGACCGCAGGCACGTGTTCGTGTCCAACCGGGTGGAGAACACGATCTCGCGCATCGACATGACTACGATGAAGGTCGTCGACACCATCGCGGTGCCCGGCGGCCCGGACGACATGGAAATCACCGCCGATGGCCGCCACCTGTGGGTCACCTCGCGCTTCGCCAAGCAGGTCTGCGTGGTCGACATCGCCCAGCGCAAGGTGGTGCAGCGGATCCCGGTGGGGCGATCGCCGCACGGCATCTACTTCCATAACCGGGCCCCGCTGCTGTAGGGCGCGCAGCCGCATGATGCCTGCCCATGCCGGACGGCCTTCGCGACAGGGCGCTGCCCCGGCGCGCCGTGCGACGCGAGCGCGCCTGCGCTGCGGAAGACACTTCGCCGCTGCCACGGCCGCGGTGTCCCTGACGCTGGTGTCCCCGGCTGCAACCCTCGGGGCCGGAGCGGAGACCGTCAAGGCTGCCGCGGCAGCCTCTCAGGGAGCGCCTTCGGCCGCCGATTCGGGCGCAGGCTGCAAGGGGACGGTCCACCTGACGCTGGACACCGGCAACATGAGCCAGGCGGAGGCGATCGCCGCCATCCTGCGCAGGCACCAGGTGAAGGCCACCTTCTTCCTCGCGAACGAACGCACGCCTCGCGGCGATTTCGCCCTCGATGACGGCTGGTCGGCCTACTGGCGGGCGCGGGCTGCGGAAGGACACGCCTTCGGCAGCCATACCTACGACCATGTCTACTTCCGCGAGGCGCCGGCGGCCAGTCGCGCCGCCGCGCCGGTCTTTCTCGCGCGGCCGCAGTTCGGGGCCAATGCCGGTCGCACGCTGCGCTGGGACGGCGCCGCGCTCTGCAGCGAACTGCGGCGCGTGGACGCGCGGTTTCGCGAGATCGCCGGCCGGGGGCTCGATCCGCTGTGGCGGGCGCCGGGCGGGCGGGCGCCGGCGGCCGCGATGCAGGCGGCGCGCGGATGCGGCTTCACCCATGTCCACTGGGCGCCAGCGGGCTTCCTGGGCGACGAGCTGCCTTCCGAGACGCACCCGAACGAGCGCCTGCTGGAGCAGGCGCTTTCGCGCGTGCGCGACGGTGACGTACTGATGGCGCACCTGGGCATCTGGTCGCGCCGCGAGCCCTTCGCGCCGATGCTCGACCCGCTGATCGCGGGGCTGAAGCGGCAGGGCCTTTGCTTCGCTACGCTGGCGACGCCCGCGGTTCGCGGGAGGCCGTGATGTCCGGCTGGTTCGACTGGTTCGGCGACTTCGTCGGCATTGCGCAGGGCTGGCTGTACGAGACCCTCGTGCAGCCCCTGCTGTTCGCGGCCGGCCTGATCAACTACGGCGACCAGGCCTACGACGCGCTCGAGTGGGTGGTGATCGGAGCGGTGGAGGTGGCCGTGATGGCGGTGGTGCTGGGCTGGTGCGAACGGCGCTGGAGCGCCGAGCCGCTCGTCGACCGCGCCGCGGTGCGCACCGACGTGCTCTACACGCTGCTGCACCGCCTGGGCGCCTTTCCGCTGGTCGCATTCGCACTGCTCGTGCCGGCCTTCGACGCGCTGGAGGCGGCGCTGCGCCTGGACGGTTTCTCGCGGCTGAGCGTCGACGAGTGGTGGCCTGGAGTCACCGACCTGCCCGTGGTGAGCTTCATGGTCTATCTGGTGCTGCTCGACTTCGTCGATTACTGGATGCACCGCGGCCAGCACCGCTTCGCCTGGTGGTGGGCCCTGCACGCCGTGCATCACAGCCAGCGGCAGATGACCTTCTGGTCCGACAACCGCAACCACCTGATCGACGACTTGCTGCGCGACGCAGTGCTCGCGGCGCTTGCCGTCGTGGTGGGGGTGCCGCCCGGGCAGTTCATCGCGCTCACCGTAGCGTCGCGCGTGATTCAGAGCGTGCATCACGGCAATCTGCGCTGGCGTTGGGGCGGACCGGCGGAACGGCTGCTGGTGAGCCCGAGCTTCCACCGACTGCACCATTCGATCGGCTATGGGCACGAGGGGCCGGCGCGGGGCTGCAACTTCGCGGTGCTATTCCCGGTGTGGGACGTGATCTTCCGAACCGCCGACTTCCGGCCCGGCTTCGTTCCCACCGGCATCGGCGACCAGCTCCGGGGCAGGGACTATGGCCGCGGGTTCTGGGCGCAGCAGTGGCTTGCGCTGCGGCGCCTCGCGCATCGCGCCTGACCCCGGCCCGCGCGCGTTTCCCCTTGCGCGCCGGGCGGCCCTGGATCATGCTGATCGGTCCGGGGCGGACCTTGCGTTCCGGACGATGACGGCCCTTCGGGCTCGTTTGCCGCGCGATCGCATCGCCCGACCCTCGCGCCCGCCGGGCCGCCCCAACCCGGCAAGAGGAGGAAAGGCATGGCTCTCTATCTGACCCGCGCGCGCTACAGCCCGGAGGGGTACAGGGGAATGATCGCCAAACCCGAGAACCGGGAGGCGATCGCCAGGACGCTGTTCGAGGCGTCGGGCATGAAGCTGCAGCACATCTGGTACTCGGCGACGACCTACGAGATCATCGTGATCGGCGAAGGCGAGGCGGTGGGCGGCGCCACTGCCGCGATGGTGGTGCTCGCCAGCGGCGGGTTCACCGACGTCCAGTCGATCGAATTGCTGAGCATGCAGCAGCAGTTCGAGGCAATGAAGGCCGGCGCTGCCGTCGCGGCGAAGTTCCGTCCGCCCGGCAAGTGAGGCCGGGGCCGGGCGTCACGCCCGGCCCGACGCCAACCACGTGGCCCAATCTTCCCGGCCGTTGCGCGAGGCCTGCCGACTCACCGCGTCCAGGTCGAACGCGACCGCCACGATCGCGGCACCTACCCGGCCGAGCAGCAGGTCGACCAGCGCATAGCGCGCGTGCGGGCTGCCGTTCTCGTGCCGCTGGAAGCCGCCCGTCATGTCGGTGTAGGCGGGCAGGCCGACGCTGCCTGCGTTCACCACCGTGCGCCCGTCGGGCAGCGCCAGCACGCGCCGCACGTGGGTATGGCCGCACAACACCAGCCGGGCGTCGATGCCGTCGAGCGCTGCGAGGATCGCCTGCGGCGCGCGCAGCTGCGCGTAGCCGGTGGACGGATCCTCGAGCAGGTAGGTGTCGTCGTCGTCCGGCGTGGCGTGGAACAGCAGCACGCCCGGCGCGGCCTCCAGCGTCAGCGGCCAGAGCGGGCCGGAAATGGCGTCGCCCAGCTGCACCATGAGATCTGCGCCGCGGCCTGCGATGTCGGCAAGCACCGCCTCGAGCGCCGGAAGGTTTCCGAGGATGTCGCTAATCGCCGCGATCCGCATGTCGGTTGGAACGGTCCGGGCCGCGCCGGCTAAACTCGCGTCGTCACGGTCGAACGGATGCATTCGATGAACTTCGGGCTGATCATCATAGGCGACGAGATCCTCTCGGGAAAGCGCAGGGACGCGCACTTTCCCAAGGTCGTCGAGCTGCTGTCGGCGCGCGGGCTGCAACTCGCCTGGGCGCGCTATCTGGGCGACGACCGCGCGAGGATCGCCGCCGCCCTCGCGGACAGCTTCGCCAGCGACGCCGCCGCCGTGTTCTGCTGCGGCGGGATCGGCGCCACGCCCGACGACCACACCCGCCAGGCGGCGGGGATGGCGCTCGACCTGCCGCTGGCGCTGCATCCCGAGGCGGCTCGGCTGATCTCGGAGCGGGTCGCGCAGACCGCGCGCGAGAATGGTGCGAGCGCGGACATGGACCTGCCGGAGAACCGGCTGCGCCTGCGGATGGGCGAGTTCCCGGCCGGCAGCGAGATCCTCCCGAATCCGTACAACCGGATTCCGGGATTTTCGATCCGGAACCACTTCTTCGTGCCCGGCTTCCCGGTGATGGCCTGGCCGATGATCGAATCGGTTCTGGATGGCCGTTTCGCGCACCTGCACCACCTGGAGCCGCGCGGCGAGCGTTCGCTGCTGCTGTTCGGCGTGGCGGAGGCGTCGGCGACGCCGCTGATGGAGGCGGTGGAGCAGGAGTTCCCCGGCATCCGGGTGTTCAGCCTGCCGACCGTCGGCGGCAAGGGCGTGGCGCGGCACATCGAGCTTGGCGTCAAGGGGCCGCTCGCGCTGCTCGAGGGAGCCTGGGCGCGGCTCGAGGCCGGCGCGCGTGCGCTCGGCGGGGAAGTGCGGCCCATCTGAGCGGGGGGCGATCCCGCGCCGCCGCTGCGGCGCCAGACGACAAAAGGCCCGGTTCTTGCGAACCGGGCCCAAGCGCACCGCATCGAGGACGAGGAGGCGCCAGGCGGCGCCCGATCAGCCTCGAAGGCGGTCAGGCAGCCTTCTTGGGGGCAGCCGGACGAGCCACGGAAACGGACTTGGTGGCGTTGGCGATGTTCTGCTCGGCCATCTCGACGGCCTGCTTGGCGGCCTTGTTCACCTGGTCGTAGGCGTTGTTCGCAGCGCTGACCGCGGACTTCACCAGGGTGACCACGCCTTCCGAGCCGGCCGGGGCGTTGCGCGTCATTTCTTCGACGGCGGCGCCGAACTGCTTGTTGCCCTCGGCGATCTGCTTCTCGAAGATCTTCGCGATCTCGGTGCCGGTCTCGGCGCCGATCTGGTACACGTCGCGGGCATACGCGCCAAACTTGTCGGCGGCGGGCTGCAGGTTGGTGCTGGCCAGGTCGCCGAGCGAACGCGCGTCCTTGATGTTCAGCGCCGATTTCATGTGCTCGCTGGACTCCGCCACCGAGGCCTTGAAGGCCTGGATGTTCAGGTCGGCCAGCTTCTCGAAGCCTTCGACCGATTTCAGCGCCATCGCCTGGAAGGCTTCCAGCGCGGATTTCTGAATTTCAACGAACTGTTCGGGGGTATTGACCATGACTCGCCTCTGTTTGATTGAATCGTGATTCGGATGGATTCGTGGTGCCGTCGCAGGGCGGGCAACTGAATTTGATGCACCGCACAAAACGCATTCTAGGTTCGATCGGACCGATGTCAAGCTAAAGTTTTGTGCAGTGCAATATCCTGCATATCGGGCCGGAAGCCGGCGTGTCGCCGAGGCCGGATGCCTTATCTTTCGTCTTCTGCCAGAGCCGATCCGGGCGCGCGCCGCTTCTGCCGTCTTCAACCCTCCAGAACCCATCGAGAGAACCCAGTGGACTATCCGCACAGCCATCGCTTCGTTGACGAGGCCATCCTCACGCGCCGCTCGGTGCGCGCCTTCCTGCCCACCCCGGTCTCCAGGGAGGTCGTCGAGGACATCCTCGAGGTGGCCCGCCGGGCGCCTTCCGGCACCAATATTCAGCCCTGGAACGAGGTGCACGTCCTGACGGGCGTAGCGAAGGCCGAGCTCAGCCGCCGGATCCTGGAGGTTTTCAACGACCCCGAGGCCTTGAAGGATCACAGCGAGTCCTATCCCTACTATCCGGCTGAATGGGTGGCGCCCTACGTCGACCGTCGCCGCAAGATCGGCTGGGACATGTACGGGCTGCTCGGCATCGGCAAGGGAGACCGCGAACGGATGCAGGAGCAGACCGCGCGCAACTTCATGTTCTTCGACGCCCCGGTCGGCTTCATGTTCACGATCGACAGCGCGATGCGCACCGGCAGCTATCTCGACTACGGGATGTTCCTGCAGAACATCATGATCGCTGCCCGTGCCCGTGGGCTGGACACCTGCCCGCAGCAGGCCTTTTCGCGCTTCCACCGGGTCATTGCCGAGGTGCTCGAGCTGCCGCCGACCCAGACCGTGGTCTGTGGGATGGCGCTCGGCCACGCCGATCCCGACGCGCCGATCAACCGGCTCGTCACGGAGCGCGAGCCGGTGGCCTCGTTTACCCGCTTCCACGGGTTCTGATCAGGCAGCACCTGAAGAAATCGCGCCAAGCCTCTATTTCATCAGGATTTTCTTGCTAAACTGATTTCTCGGGGCGATGGTCGCCCCGGTTGCCGTGCGACTGACCCCCGTGTCTCCGGGTGCTCGCCGGCCGGATCGCGAGGCGAGGAGAAGGGTGTGCGCAAACGGACGTGGATGCTGGCGGTGCTGGCAGCGATCTCCCTGGCAGGAGCCCCCCCGGCGGCCGAGGCCAAGCAGGCTGCCTCAAGCTCCAAGCAGCGCACCTCCAAGGCTCCGGTAGCGAAGGCCACGATAGCGAAGGCGCCGGCTGCCAGGACTGCGGCCGCCAGGAAGGCTGGCCTCGCCAAGCAGCCGACGGCCCGGGCGCAGCGTGCACAATCGGCGCGTGTCGCGACGCAAGCCCAGCGCGGCCAGCCGGCTCGCGCGACCAAGACCGTTGCAGCGCGGCAACGGGGCGATCGGGTCGCAGGGCCGGCAGTTCGGGTCACCCTGAGGAACCAGGCGCGTGGCAAGGCGCAACTTGCCTCCGCCCGCGGCAGTTCGGCCAGGGCGAGCGCAGTGCGGGTGACCGCGGCGCCGCGCGACTTCACCCCCGCGCGTGTTTCAATCGGACAGGCGATCGGCCTGCACGCCACCGACGATCCGCTCGACCTGCGTTCGTCCGTCGCCCTGGTGGTCGACCAGCGCACCGGCGCGCCCCTCTTCTCCAAGAACGCGCAGGCGGTGCTTCCGATCGCCTCGATCACCAAGCTGATGACCGCGCTGGTGGTCATCGATTCCGGCGCGCCGATGGGCGAGACCCTCGAAATCACTGCCGCGGACATCGATACCGAGAAGAATTCCGGCTCGCGCCTGCCGCCCGGAACCCGCCTGAGTCGCGGCGAAATGCTGCAGCTGGCGCTGATGTCCTCCGAGAACCGCGCGGCGAACGCGCTGGGGCGTAACCATCCCGGCGGGCTGCGGGCGTTCGTCGACGCAATGAACACCAAGGCGCGTGCCCTCGGCATGCCCGACACGCATTTCGTCGAGCCCACCGGCCTGTCCAGCAGCAACGTTTCCAATGCGCGCGACCTCTCGCGCATGGTGCGCGAGGCGCTCGAGTATCCGCTGGTGCGTCAGTTCTCCACGGCCCCCGGGCTCACGGTGGACACCGGCTACCGGATGGTCAGCTACCGCAACACCAACCGGCTGATCTCCAGCCCCACCTGGGACATCGGCCTGCAGAAGACCGGCTACATCTCCGAGGCCGGCAGCTGCCTGGTGATGCAGGTGAGCCTCGATGGTCAGGCAGTGGTCATGGTACTGCTCGACGCGACCGGCCCCAGCTCCCGGTTCGGCGACGCGCAGCGCCTGCGCGAGTGGCTCGAACACGGCGGCGCCAGGGCGGCCCCGATGCGCACCGTGGCGGCGCCTTCCTTCGGCTCCTGAGCCGCGGGCGGGTCAGGAGGCGGAGGCTTCGAAGCCCAGGGCGGCGGAGATCTCCGCGGCGGTACGGCACAGCTGGTCGATCCAGTCGTCCTGCACGAAATCGGCTGGCGCCGAGATCGAAAGCCCAGCGACCAGGCTTCCTGAGTCGTCGCGGATTCCGGCCGCGATGCAGCGCACCCCGGGCTCGAGTTCCTCGTTGTCCCGCGCATAGCCTCGCGCCCGCACGAGCGCCAGTTCGCGCTCCAGCCGGGCCGGCTCGGTGATGCTGTTGCGCGTATTGCCCGCCAGCCCGGTCCGGGTGGCATAGGCGCGCGCGGCCCGCAGGTCGTCCTCGGCCAGGAAGAGCTTGCCGACGGAGGTCAGGTGCAGCGGGGCGCGGCCGCCCACTGCCCGCACCACCTGCATGCCGGATCGCTCGGAAACCGCGCGCTCGACGTAGACGATCTCGTCGCCCTGGCGGATCGACAGGTTGACCGGCTGGCCGGTCGCGCGGTGCAGCTCGCGCATCGGTCCCATCGCGGCGTCCCGAACGTTGAGGCGGGCCTTCACCAGGTTGCCGAGCTCGAGGAGCCGCATGCCGAGCTGGTAGGTGCCGGCTTCCGGCCGGTCAACGAAGCGGGCGGTGACCAGGTCGTTGAGGATGCGGTGCGCAGTCGACGGATGCAGGCCGGTGCGCGCCGACAGCTCCTTCAGGCTCACCGCGTCGGGCTGCGCGGCGAGCGCGTCGAGCAGCGACACCATGCGCTGGATCACCTGGATCGCGGTCTTGCCTTCTTCGGCTGCGGGGCGGCTGGGACGGGACATGCGCGTAGCCCTTGCGAAGGCGCCGGCCCGCGGGCGCCGGCCTGGCGTGAGCGAAATTCTATACCGCAAGGTGGAATGCGCCGATTCCAGAGGCCGGTCGCAGTCGCCGCCGAACGGGCCCCGGGCATTTGACCCGCGGGGCGGCAGGCTCTATCGTCGGTCGACGCCCCGCCCGAGCGCGGCGCGCGAACCGCCACCAACCGGAGCCTGCGTGCGAATCGGATTCTTCATCACCTGCCTGGTCGACCTGATGCGGCCCGAGATCGGCCTGTCCGCGGTCAGGCTCCTGGAGTCGGCCGGCTGTACGGTCGAGGTGCCGATGGCGCAGACCTGCTGCGGCCAGCCCGGCTACAACGCTGGCGACACCGGCGCGGCACGGCGGCTCGCGCGCCGGTTTCTCGAGGACTTCGAGGGCTTCGACCACGTGGTGGTGCCGTCCGGCTCCTGCGCGGCGATGATCCGCTGCCACTACCCCGAGCTGTTCCGCGACGAGCCCGATCTTCGCAGCCGCGTGCAGGCGCTGGCCGACCGGACCTGGGAGCTCACCGCATTCCTGCACGACGTGCTGCGCATCGAGCGGCTGCCCGGCAGCTTCGAGGGCGAGCTCACCTATCACGACAGCTGCAGCGGCCTGCGCGAGCTGGGCGTTCAGGGCCAGCCGCGAGCGCTGCTCGCGCTGCATCCGGACGTCCGGCTCACCGAGATGCGCGATTCCCGCGCCTGCTGCGGCTTCGGCGGAACCTTTTCGGTCAAGTACGGGGACATTTCCGCGGCAATCGCCGACGCCAAGCTCGACGACGTCCAGGCCAGCGGCGCCCGCTGCCTGGTGCTGGGCGATCTCGGCTGCATGCTGCATCTGGAGGGCCGGCTGCGCAGGCGCGGCGACACGACCACCCGGGTGCTGCACGTCGCGCAGGTGCTGGCCGGAGACGCCTGATGCAGGTCACTTCGATGCACTTCAAGGCGCGCGCCGGGCAGAAGCTCGCCGACCTGCGCCTCCAGGAGAACCTGAAGAAGCTCTCGACCAAGTGGGTGGCCGGGCGCGCCCAGGCCATCCTGGAGCTCGACGACTTCGAGGCGGCGCGCAACGACGCGGTGGCGCGGCGCAACCGCGCGCTCGCCGAGCTCGACGTCTGGCTCGAGCGCTTCGAGCAGGAGGCGACGCGCCGCGGCGCCGTCGTGCTGTACGCCGAGACACCGGAGGAGGCATCGCAGCTCGTCGTCGAGATCGCCAGGCGCCACGGCGTGCGCAAGGTCACCAAGTCGAAGTCGATGGTCTCGGAGGAGATGGCGCTGAACCGGGCGCTGGAGGCCGCGGGCATCCAGCCGGTGGAGACCGATCTGGGCGAGTACATCCTCCAGATCAACGACAACGAGCCGCCGTCGCACATCGTCGCGCCGGTGGTTCACAAGAGCAAGGACGAAGTCTCGGACCTGTTCGCCCGGGTGCATGGCCGCCCCCGGCTGACCGACATTCCCGCGATGACCCGCGAGGCGAGGGAGTTCCTGCGCCCGCACTTCCTGTCCTCCGACATGGGGGTGTCGGGCGGAAACTTCCTGATCGCCGAGACGGGCTCGGTTGCGCTGTTCACCAACGAAGGCAACGAGGGAATGTGCACCATCGTTCCGCCGGTGCACGTCGCGGTCACCGGCATCGAGAAGGTGTTGCCCACGCTCGACGACCTCGCCGCCATCGCGCGCCTGCTGCCGCGCTCGGCCACCGGGCAGTCGATCTCGAACTACTTCTCCATCCTCACCGGAACGCGCGCTGCGGGCGAGCCGGACGGCCCCGAGCACATGTACTTCGTGCTGGTCGATGGTGGACGCTCCGCGCTGCTCGGCGGCGAATTCCAGGACATGCTGCGCTGCATCCGCTGCGGCGCCTGCATGAACCACTGCCCGGTCTACCAGAAGATCGGCGGGCATGCCTATGGCTGGGTGTATCCGGGGCCGATGGGCTCGGTGCTCACGCCCTCGTACGTCGGCCTCGAGAAGGCGCTCGACCTGCCGCAGGCGTCGACGCTGTGCGGGGAGTGCCACGTGGTCTGCCCGATGAAGATTCCGCTGCCGGATCTCCTGCGCAAGCTGCGCGAGAAGCAGCTGAACCGGGGGCTGCGCCCCTGGGGCGAGCGCGTGGCGATGGCGGCGTGGAGTTTCGCGGCCAGCCGTCCGGGGCTCTATCGGCCGATGGTGCGGCTGGCCTCGCGCCTGCTGCGGCTGGCCGGCGGCAAGGACGCGCGCATCGGGGCCCTGCCGCTGGTGGGCGGCTGGACCGCGCAGCGGGACCTGCCCGTTCCGCGCGGCCCGACCTTCAAGGAGCAGTGGGCGCGCCGTCGCCCGGACGGTCGGGGCTAGCGGGGCCGGGGCCGGCGGGCGCGGCTCAGCGGGCTCGGGCTCCGGACGACCAGGCGCTCAGACGACCAGGCGCTCGCCGCCGCCCGTTGCACCGGGCGCGCTGAAGCGACCGATCCTGAGCGCCTCGATGTCGATGAAGCTGGGCTCCCCTAGTGCCTCCTGTGCGATCAGCCGCCCGACCGCCGCCGCGTGCTGCACCCCATGGCCGGAGAATCCGCAGGCATCGATCCATCCTTCGGCGCCCGGGCGTCGGCCGAGCACCGGATTGTGGTCTGGCGTGTTTTCGTAGTATCCCCACCAGCAGGCCCGGCGATCCACCGCCAGCTCCGCGAACCATTCGAAACGCTCGCTGCCGGCCGTCCACGTCGGTTCCAGCCATTCCCAGTCGATCCCCTCGGAAAAGCCGGTGTCGGCGGGATTGGCCAGACCGAAAATCAGCCGGTCCCGCTCCGAGCGGAACCAGAAGCCGCTGCCGAGGTCCACGGTCAGCGGGCAGGGCAGCGCCATGCCGAAGCCGTCCGGCAGCGGAGCGCTGGTCCAGACCATCCGCCGCGCCGGACCGACCGGAAGGTCCAGCCCCGCCAGGGCAGCGACGCCGCCAGCCCAGGCGCCCGCGGCGTTCACCAGCAGGGGGGCGCGGAAGCGGCCGCTGCGGCCTTCCACCTGCCAGCGGCTGCCGTCATGGCCGATGCCGACCGCTTCGCAGGAGAAGGCGAACGACGCGCCCAGCGCCCTGGCCCGCGCCGCGTAGGTCATGCAGATGCCGTGCGGATCGACGACTCCGTCGATCGGGCAGAAGGTGGCGCCGCGCAGGCCCTCGGTCGTGGCTGGCACCAGTCCGGCGGCCTCGGCGGGCGACAGGGTCCGCACCGGGATCCCATGCATGCGCTGCAGGGCGGCGGCGCGCTCGTGCGCGTCCCACTGCGCCTGCGGCACCAGGAACAGGTAGCCGGTCGGACGGTAGTCCGACTCGGGCATCGTGCGGTACTCGGCGATGCTCGCCATCGAGAGCAGGATATTGGCCTCCTCGGAGAACTGATGGCGCACGCCCGCCGCGCTGCGCCCGGTGGAGCCGGCGGCGGGCACCGCTTCCCGCTCGAGCACCTGCACCCGCAGGCCGCGTTCGGCCAGGCGCCAGGCGCAGGCCGCACCGACGATGCCCGCGCCAAGCACGATCACGTCCGCGTCAGTCGCGACGCTCATCGGGCAGGCTCCCGGCCAGTGTCCTTGCCGAGGCAGGGCGTTGCAGCGGCGAGGAGCCTCATTGCCGCGCCTCCAGGGCCAGCCGGGCCGCAGCCAGATCCCACAGCGCCTGGCCCACGCTCTTGAAGACGACCGGTCCGTGCGCGGGCGGGGCCGCGGCGCCAGCAACGACGTCCTCGAGTGCGGTGACCCGCGCCCAGTCCAGTCCGGCCTGCAGGATGTCGCCCGCCTCGTGGCGCGCGCCTGCCGGGTCGTCGACGTAGACCCGGGCCCTGTGCAGCAGGGCCGCCGGCAGCTCGCACATCTCGGGGCGGTAGGCGCCCACCGCCGCCACGAAGGCATCGTCCCGGACTCCGTCGCCGATCACCGGCGCGGTGCTCGTGGTCGCGGTCACCACCACGCCCGCCTGCGCGAGAGCGTCGTCGGCGCCGGCCACCGCGCGTGCGTCGATTCCGAGGCTGCGCCCGTGCAGCGCGAGCGCCTCGGCGCTCGCCCGGGTGCGCGAGGCGATGAATGCCTGGCGAGTCCCCATCACCGACGCGAAGGCTTCGAGGTGGGCGCGGCCCTGGATGCCGGCGCCGACGATCAGCAGCGGCCCGCGCGCCCGGGGCGCCAGCCTGCGTGCCGCCAGCACGGACAGTGCTGCGGTGCGTCGCGCCGTCAGCGCGGGTCCGTCCAGGATCAGGAGCCGCTGGCCGGTGTCGGCGCGCATCAGCAGCAGCTCGCCCAGCAGCGTCGGCAGCCCGCGCGCCGGGTTGCCCGGATGCACCGTGACCAGCTTGGTCGATGCGTACTCCCCGTCGCTGGCCGGCATTGCGAGCAGCATGCCGCCCGGCAGCGGGAGGGCGAGGCGCTCTGGGGCCAGGGTGCTGCCGGCAGCCTTGCGCTCCAGCATCGCCTCGAGCGCGTCGACCAGGCGGGACCAGGGGAGGGCGGCGACGGTGGCGCCCGCATCGAGGATCGGGAGCGCCGCCGCGCGCGTCATGGCCATCGCCTTCTGGTCAGGCAAGGTGACGCGCCTGGCGCTTTGGCGTCGCGGCCGTCGCGCCCGGGGCAGCAGCGGCAGTGCCAGTGCCAGTGCCAGTGGCGGCGGCATTCCGCCCGGCGCCAGCAGCCGCGCGCGCGAGGAAGGACGGACGCCCGCGGGCGCCGCTGCCGGCGTAGTCCGCGAGCAGGGCTTCGTCGACCACAGCGCCAGTTCCGGCCTGGTCGAGCAACCATTCGCGCACCAGTTCGAACTGCCGTTCGGCCGACAGCCGGGAGGTGGCGTCGGTGCGCGCATAGAGCCAGTCGGCGAGCGCCATGAAGCGGCGGAACGGCGCATCGCCCAGCAGCAGGGGCAGCGTGCGCGGGAAGCGCCCCGAATTGCCGACCAGGTCCCAGTAGCGCGCGAACCGCGCGATCCGCTGCATGTCGGCGAAGGCGATCCGGTCGGTGGCCAGCACGTTGTAGGGCGGCTCGGGACTGAAGACCAGCCCGAAGGCCTCGGTATGACGGGCGATCGGCGCGCCGCGCAGCCGCTTGAGGATCCCGACCTGGATCTCGTGGGGCGCGAGCGCCACCAGCCGGTCGAAGCCTGCGCCGAAGCTGTCGAGGTCCTCGCCGGGCAGGCCTGCGATCAGGTCCACGTGGGTATGCGCATGCGTGTTGCACGCCAGCCATTCCAGGTTCGCGGCCGCCTTCGCGTCGTCCTGGCGGCGGCTGATCAGCGCCTGTACCGCGGGGTTCCAGGTCTGGATGCCGATTTCCAGCTGCAGCGTGCCGGGCGGAAAGCGCCGGATCGCCTCGCGCAGCCGCTCCGGCAGGTGGTCGGGGACGAGCTCGAAGTGTGCGAAGACCGGATCGTCCGGCCGCTCCTCGAGCCGCTCGAGGAAGAACTCCAGGATCGCAAGGCTGGTCGACACTTTCAGGTTGAAGGTGCGGTCGACAAACTTGAAGCGGCGCGCGCCGCGCGCATGCAGGTCGCGCAGCGCGTCGAGGATCGCGTCCAGCGGGAAGGGCTCCGCGGTGCGGTCCAGCGCCGACAGACAGAACTCGCAGCGGAACGGGCAGCCCCGGGAAGCCTCGACGTAGAGGAAGCGATGGCGCAGGTCTTCGTCGCCGTAGAGCGGGTACGGAAGCGCCAGCGAAGCGGGGGCGGGCGCACCGCCGGAGATCACCCGCGCCGCTGGCGGCTGGCCCGCGAGCACCTCTTCGCAGAGCTGCCGGAAGGCATGCTCACCGGGTCCCGTGACCACGTGGTCTGCCAGCGCGCAGATGCGCTGTCCCTCGTGCTCATGGCTGACCTCGGGCCCGCCCAGGATCACCGTGACCCCGGGAGCCACCGCGCGCAGCTGCGCGACCAGGCGGGTGCTCTCGACCACGTTCCAGATGTAGACCCCGATCCCGACGATGCGCGGGCCTCGCTCCAGCACCCGCTCGAGCATGTCTTCGGTGCGCGCGCCCGACACGAATTCGAGGATCGAAGCGCGCTGCGCCAGCCCGCCCAGGTTCGCGTGCAGGCAGCGCAGCCCGAGCGAGGCGTGCTGGTAGCGGGCGTTGATCGTGACGAGAAGGATGTCGCTCATGGGTGTGCTCGCGCGGGGAGCGCGCATCCGGCAGAATCATACGCATGGACTCTTCATCCCACGCGCATCCGGGTTCGGAACTCACCGAGATGGAATTGCGCGTGCGCGCGCTCGAGACGCTGCTCGTCGAGAAGGGCTACGTCGATCCCGCCGCGCTCGACGCCCTCGTCGAAACCTACGAGCACCGGGTCGGCCCCCGCAACGGCGCGCGGGTCGTGGCCCGCGCATGGGCCGACCCCGCTTTCCGCGAGTGGCTGCTGCGCGACGCCACCGCAGCCATCGGCGCCGACGAAACCTTCGGCTTCCGCGGCCGGCAGGGCGAGCACCTGGTGGCGCTGGAGAACACTCCATGCGTGCACAACGTGGTGGTCTGCACGCTCTGCTCCTGCTATCCGTGGCCTGTGCTCGGGCTGCCGCCGGTCTGGTACAAGTCGGCGCCCTATCGTTCGCGGGCAGTGATCGATCCCCGCGGCGTGCTGGCGGAGTTCGGCGTCACGCTGCCCGCGGATACCGAGATCCGCGTCTGGGATTCCACTGCCGAGATCCGTTACATGGTGGTTCCGATGCGCCCCGCAGGCACCGACGGCTGGACCGAGGAGCGGCTCGCAGCCCTCGTCACGCGCGACTCCATGATCGGCACCGGGCTGGCGCGCCCGCCGGCCGGGTTCGAGGAGGGCGGGAGATGAACGGCGCACAGGATCTCGGCGGCATGATGGGCTTCGGGCCGATTGATCCAGAGGCGGACGAGCCGCCGTTCCACGCCGACTGGGAGCGGCGCGCCTTCGCGGTGACGCTCGCGATGGGCTTCACCGGACGATGGAACATCGACATGGCGCGCCAGGCGCGCGAGCGACTGGATCCGGCCCGCTACCTGTCGAGCAGCTACTACGAGATCTGGCTGGAAGGGCTGGTGCGGCTGATGCTCGAGCGCGGGCTGGTGACGCGCGAGGAACTCGCGGCGGGCCGCAGCCTGGCGCCGGCGCTCGAGGGCGTCGCGGCGCTGCCGGCCGCCGGCGTTGCCGCGGCGCTCGGGCGCGGCGGCCCGACGAAGCGCGCCGCGACCTCCCCGGCGCGCTTCGCCCCGGGGGATGCGGTGCGCACCAGGGTCATTCATCCGCAGCACCACACGCGGCTGCCCCGCTACCTCAGAGGCAAGGCGGGCCGAATCGTTGCGGTGCACGGCGTGCACGTCTTCCCGGACAGCAGCGCGCAGGGCGCGGGCGAATCCCCGCAGTGGCTCTATTGCGTCCGTTTCGAGGCGGACGAGCTCTGGGGGCCGGACACCACGGCGTCGAGCATCTGCGCCGACTGCTGGGAGTCCTACCTGGAGACTCCAGGCCCATGACCGAGCCATTGGTACAGCACCTGCCGCTGCCTCCCGGCAGCGACTGCGGCTCGGGGGAGCCGGTTTTCGCCGAACCCTGGCAGGCGCAGGTCTTCGCGATGACGGTCGCGCTGCACGAGCGCGGGTACTTCGACTGGACCGAATGGGCGAGCCACCTGGCGCAGGCGATCCGCGATGCCCAGGCGCAGGGCGACCCCGACGACGGCAGCACCTATTACCGGCACTGGCTGGTGGCACTCGAGCGCCTGCTGGTCGGCAAGGGACTGGCGCAGCCGCTGGCGCTCACGGCCCTGCGCCAGGCCTGGCGGGTGGCCGCCGAGGCCACGCCCCACGGCCGGCCGGTGCAGCTGGGGCCAGGCGCCCGGGCAATCCTCGCGGGCCGATCCGAAGGCATGCCCGGGCGCAATCGCCGCTGAAGCGATTGCGCCCGAGCTACGGGCTACGGGCTGCGTCGCGGGACGCCTGGCAGCGTCAGTGCTTGCGCATCATGTGGCCGCCCGCCGGGGCCGCCAGCGCCTTCACCGGTGCCTGCACCACCAGCGTCGACCGCTTGCCGTCCTTGTCCTCCACGGTCAGCGTCAGCGGAACCATGTCGCCTTCCTGGAGCGGCTTCTTCAGGTCCATCAGCATCACGTGATAGCCGCCGGGTTTGAGTTCCACCGTGCTGCCCGCAGGCAGGTCCAGCCCGGTGAGGGCGCGCATGCGCATCACGTCGCCCTCCATGCGCATCTCGTGGAGCTCCACCACGCCCGCCACCGGCGAGGCGGCGGAGACGAGGCGCGCAGCGGTCGCCGACTGGAGCAGCATGAACGCGCCGCTGGCCTTCTGCTGGGCGACGGTGCCGCGCACCCAGGGGTCCTTGACGGTGACCTGGGCGAAAGCGGCGGACGAGACGGCGAGTGCGGCGGCAAGCGCCAGGGTGCGGATGTTCGATTTCATGTTCATGTTCCCGGATGGGCAGGTCTTCGCGCGGCAAGCGCGCCGCGCGGCAGGAATCGGAGCCCTGTGCGGCTCCCTGCAGGAGGTTTCAGGCCGGAGGGTTCAGGCCGGCCGCGGCGGGCCGCGCGCGGGCAGCGGCGGCCAGGCGCTCTTGGACAGTACCCCAGGCTCGGGCCGAAGCGAGATCTGCAGCAGCGCGCGCGTTTCGGGCGGCCCGAGTCGTTGGCCATGAGTGTCGGGCAGCGCGGCGGGTCCGGTCTGGCAGTAGGCGCAGGCCGGTCCGCCCTGATGCGTGCCTGGCGGCGGCGCATCGTCGACCGGCCCCGGGAGCCCGCCCGCGCTGCAGACCGCGAGCGAGAGCGCCTGGTCCAGGCCCACGGTGCGCGCCTGCCCCGCCAGCGGGGCGAGCAGGCTGGAGACGAGGGCCAGCAGCGCCAGCCAGGCGCCGGGCCGCAGGGCGTTTCCGCGGAACATGAGTCGATTCTAGCCGGCGCGGCGCGGGATGCCGTTCCTCAGGGCCTGGCTTACGCCTGGCCCGGGAGATGGGCTGCGCGCGCCTGCTGCGCGGCCTCCCTGCGCAGCGCCAGCGCGCACTCGCGCACCAGCGCCGGCCCGCGGTAGACGAGACCGGTATAGACCTGGACCAGGGTGGCCCCGGCTCGCACCTTGGCCACCGCGTCCTGGCCCGACATCACGCCGCCGACGCCGATGATCGGGAAGCCGGGCGGTAGCAGCGCGCGCAGTGCCTGGATCACGTTGTTGGACGCCTCGAAGACCGGCGCCCCGGACAGCCCGCCCGCCTCCTCGGCATGCGGCAAGCCGGCCACCGCCTCGCGCGAGATCGTGGTGTTGGTGGCGATCACCGCGTCGATCGAGTGCCTTGCCAGTCTGTTGGCGATTTCCTCCACCTGGGCGTGGTCCAGGTCGGGTGCGATCTTCAGCGCCATCGGGACGTAGCGGCGGTGCTGGTCGGCCAGCCGCAGCTGGCGTTCCTTGAGCGCCGCAAGCATCCCGTCGAGCTCGTCGCCGCCCTGCAGCTGGCGCAGGTTCTTGGTGTTCGGCGAGGAGACGTTCACCGTCACGTAGCTGGCCAGCGGGTAGACGCGCTCCAGGCAGGCGAGGTAGTCGTCGGTTGCGTGCTCGATGGGTGTGGCGGCGTTCTTGCCGATGTTCAGGCCGAGCACGCAGGACGAGCGGGCGCGCCGCACGTTCGCGACGAAGGCCTCGACGCCTTCGTTGTTGAAACCCATCCGGTTGATCAGCGCCTGGCGCTGCGGCAACCGGAACATCCTGGGGCGCGGATTGCCGGGCTGCGGCTTCGGCGTGACCGTCCCGACCTCGACGAAGCCGAAGCCCATCGCGTCGAAGGCATCGACGTGCGCGCCGTTCTTGTCGAGGCCGGCTGCTAGGCCGACGCGGTTGCGAAAGCGCAGGCCCATCACCTCGACCGGATCGTCGACTGCCGGGCCGGCCACCAGCGAAATCGCCCCGCAGTCGGCCGCCCGGTCAATGGCGCCGAGCGTGAATTCGTGCGCCCGTTCCGGGTCCATTGCGAACAGCGCCGGGCGCGCCAGGAAATAGAGGCTCATGTCGGGTTCATGCCCGGCGCCGCGGCGTCCCGGGCTGGGGAAGGGGTGGGGTCGGGCTCCTGCATCCGCTCCCAGACGCCGGCGCGCAGCTGCTCGACCGGGCGGAAGCGGGCCTTGTAGGCCATCTTCGGGCTCTCGGCAATCCAGTAGCCGAGGTAGAGCCACGGCAGCTCCAGCCGCCGGCTCTGCTCGATCTGCCAGAGGATGTTGTAGGTGCCGTAGCTGGCCCCGGGCACATCGGGGTCGTAGAAGGTGTAGACCGAGGACAGCCCGTCGTCGAGCAGGTCCACGATCGAGACCATCCTCAGCGTGCCGTCCGCCTCGCGGAACTCCACCAGCCGCGTGTTGACCTTGCTCTGCAGCAGGAACTGCGCGTACTGCTCGCGGCTGTCGTGGTCCATGCCGCCGCCCGAATGCCGGGCGGCCTGGTAGCGAAGGTAGAGCCCGTAGTGCTCGCGGGAGAACGTGGCGCGCGCGACCAGCACGCGCAGACCCTGGTGGGCTTTCCAGGCCCGGCGCTGACTGCGCGTCGGGCTGAACTCACGCACCGGCACGCGCACCGGCACGCAGGCGCGGCAGCCGTCGCAGTGAGGCCTGTAGGTGAAGACCCCGCTGCGGCGGAAACCGGCGCGAACCAGTTCCGCATAGACGTCGGCGTTGATCAGGTGGTTGGGCGTTGCCACCTGCGAGCGCGCCTGCCGGCCGGGGAGGTAGCTGCAGGGGTAGGGGGCCGTCGCGTAGAACTGCAGCGTGGAGAACGGCAGTTCGTTCAGGTGGCTCATGCGTCTGGAACTTCGGGTGACATGCCTGACCAGTCGGGCGCGGGCAGCGCGCTGAACTCGGCCACCAGCCGGAGGAAGGCCGCGCGGCCGATCTCTCGGGCGCCGAAGGAGGCCAGGTGACCGGTGTTCTGCTGGCAGTCTATCACGGTGAAACCGGCCTTCCGGAGGGTCGCCGCGAGGGAGACCAGCGCGTACTTCGATGCCTCGGGAACCTTCGAGAACATCGATTCACCGAAGAACATCCGGCCGATCGACACGCCATAGAGCCCGCCCAGGAGCGTGTCGCCCTCCCAGACCTCGACCGAGTGCGCGTGGCCCGAGCGATGCAGCTCCGAATAGGCGGCGACGATGTCCGCGGTGATCCAGGTGCCGGGCTGGCCGTCGCGGGGCGCTGCGCACTCGCGCATCACCCGCTCGAAGCAGCGGTCCAGCGTCAGCCGCCAGCGCCGCTCCCTGGCGATCCGCCTGAGCACCTTGGCGAAGGACCGCGTGATGCGAAGTTCGTCCAGGTGCAGCACCATCCGCGGGTCAGGCGACCACCACAGCACGGGCTGGCCTTCCTCGTACCAGGGGAAAATGCCCTGGCGGTAGGCCTCCAGGAGGCGGCGGGCATCGAGATCGCGTCCAGCGGCGAGCAGCCCGTTCGGCTCGCGCATCGCACGATCCGCCGGGGGAAGGGGCTGGCCGGGTTCAACCCAGGCGAGGCGCATTCCCGGACGTCGACCTCAGCCCGGCGGGCGGGGCTGGTAGCGGATGGTTTCGGTGTGGAGCCGGTAGCCGCCTGCGCGTCGGTCCTCGAAGAACCAGCGCAGGGTCTGCGAAACGGTGCGGAAGGCGAGCGAGTCCCAGGGGATCTCGTCCTCCGTGAACAGCCTTGCCTCCAGGCTTTCGGGGCCGGGGTCGAGTTCCGGACCGAGCATGGTGGCGTGGAAGAACATGTGGATCTGCTCGATCTGCGGCACGTCGAGAATCGAGAACGGTGCACCGAGCTCGATCCGGGCGCCGGCCTCTTCGAGCGTTTCGCGGGCAGCGCCTTCGCCGGTGCTCTCGCCGTTCTCCATGAACCCGGCGGGCAGCGTCCAGTATCCATAGCGCGGCTCGATTGCCCGGCGACACAGCAGCACCCGGTCCTCCCAGACTGGAATCGTGCCGAGCACCATCTTGGGGTTCTGATAGTGGATCGCGCTGCAGGAAGGGCAGCAGTGGCGAAGCCGGTTGTCGCCAGGCGGGATGGCTTGCTCGACCTCGTGGCCGCAGGATGGGCAGAATCTCATGCGTCGTTCTGGGCGGGCCGCCGACCGCCTGCTTCGGCCGGCCCGTTTCGTGCCGAATCGGGAGTGAATCGCAGTGTATAGCAGGCCGCACCGCCGCGGCAGCGCGGGCGGGCGGGGCGCCGGAGCCGTTGCGTTCCAGGGGGTGCGAAAACAGGGCGCTTGCATTCCACTGAATACCTTGCTATAGTTCGGTTCTCCAGACGCGGGGTGGAGCAGTCTGGCAGCTCGTCGGGCTCATAACCCGAAGGTCGCAGGTTCAAATCCTGCCCCCGCAACCAAATTCCTGTAGTGCAGCCTGGTGCAGTCAAAGGCGCGGCAACAAATGCCCGCGCCGGCCTTGCGGCTTCGGTGCCGCAACTGACTGCAACCCCCGGCCCGGCAATTCCGGGCCTGCCCCCTGAGGACCACGAGTCTTCCCGAGGCATCAGGCGGGACAGGCGCCGCGCCGGTTCGGCGCGGCTCGTGCGCAGCAGTACCAGCTCCCCTGGCGGGAATGCTCAATCGAACATCTGAAGCAATGCTCCGGTCGGGCGCACGCGGATGAACACCGCGCAGGCAAGAATCGTCATCGAAGCGGCGCTGCTCTCTGCCGCTCAGCCGCTATCCATGGCCGACCTCCGGCGTCTGTTCGACGACGCGATCGATCCGGCCGCGATGCGTGAGCTGCTCGCCGGACTTCGCTCCGACTGGACCGACCGCGGCGTGCGCCTCGTTGAACTGGCCGGCGGCTGGCGCTTCCAGACCGCGCCTGAAGTCGCGCAGTTCCTGGCACGCCTGCACCCCGAGAAACCTCCCCGTTATTCGCGCGCCGTGCTCGAGACGCTCGCCATCGTTGCGTACCGGCAGCCGGTGACCCGCGGAGACATCGAGGAGATCCGAGGTGTCACCGTGTCCTCGCAGGTGGTCCGCACGCTCGAGGAGCGCGGCTGGATCGAGGTGATCGGCCACAAGGAGGTGGTCGGTCGCCCGGAGTTGCTGGCGACCACCCGCCAGTTTCTTGACGATCTCGGGCTTCGCTCGCTCGACGAACTCCCGGAACTGACCGATCCCTCCGCGGCCGTGCCGTCCGGTGCGCTGGTCGAAGCCCTGGCTGCAGTGGCTGGCGCGAAGCCGTACGCGGGCGGCGAAACGGGCGCGAGTTCGCCCCCCGAAATGCCGGATCCCGAAGTTCTCGCGCTCGCGCCGGAGCCTGGGGAACTGAACGACAACGCAGTCGAGCCCGTGCCCGCTGCAGAAGGAAACGCACCTTGAACGACGATACCCGTACGCCATCCGCCCCCGACGCCGGCGCGAATTCCGGACCGAATGCCGGTCCCGAGCAGGGCGGGCGCCCTCCGCGCTCCGGCTCCGGTCGCAGGCGAGGCCCCAAGGGCGGCTCCCGGCGGCGCGGCAAACCGGTCCAGCCTCGTGATGAGCAGGCCGTCCACGAGGGCGGGCAGCACATCGAGGCCTCGGCCAGTGCGCCGCGCGCCGCAGACGCGTCGGAGGCGCCGCAGCGCGGCGACCGAGGGCAGGGCGGAGCGCGGGCCGGCGGCCAGAGGCCCGGACGAGGATCGGGGCAGGGGCAGGGCCGGCGCCAGGGGCAGGGCCCGCTCCAGGGCCAGGGTGAAGGTCAAGGTCAAGGTCAAGGTCCGGCGCAGGGTCAAGGCGGGGGGCAGGGTCAAGGATCCGGCCAGGGCCAGGGGCCAACGCGCGGGCCGAGACGCCGCGGGCCGCGCCAGCCCGAGGCCGATCCGATTCCTTTCTACGCCGAGAATGCGGTCGTCGGACTGGGGGCGGGACGAAACGGCGGCAAGGCTGGCCGTGCAGTGGCGCTCGCGGCGATCGACGACGAGTCCCTGCCGAAGCTGCACAAGGTGCTGGCCGACGCCGGAATCGGCTCCCGTCGCGACATGGAGGAATACATCGTCGCGGGGCGGGTCTCGGTCAATGGCCAGCCAGCGCACGTCGGGCAGCGCATCGGCATCAACGACCAGGTCCGCGTCAACGGGCGGCTGCTGGTGCGCAAGCCGGACCAGGATGCGCCGAGGGTGCTGCTCTATCACAAGCCTTCGGGGGAGATCACCAGCCGGGACGACCCCGGCCAGCGCGCCACCGTCTTTGAGCGCCTGCCGCGCCTGAGGGGCGCCCGCTGGGTGTCCGTCGGCCGCCTCGACTTCAACACCGAAGGCCTGCTGGTCTTCACCACCTCCGGCGACCTCGCCAACCGGCTCATGCACCCGCGGTACGGCTGGGAGCGCGAGTATGCGGTCCGCGTGCTCGGCAGGATCGACGAGGAGGCGCGCGAGAAGCTGCTCGCGGGCATCCAGCTCGAGGACGGGCCCGCTTCCTTCACCACCCTGGAAGACGTCGGCGGCGACGGCGCGAATCGCTGGTATCGCGTGGTGATCGCCGAGGGGCGCAACCGCGAGGTGCGTCGAATGCTGGAGTCCGTCGGGCTGACGGTCAGCCGACTGGTGCGCGTCCGCTTCGGTCCCGTGGCGCTCCCGCGCGACCTGCCGCGCGGGCGCTGGATCGAGCTCGCCGACGGCGAACTGCTCGCGCTGATGCAGGCGGCCCGCGAGGCCTCCAAGGCAGCCGGCGGCGATGCCGGCGCCCAGGATTCGTCCGACCAGGAGGACGCCCGTGGCGCTGACGGCTCGCCGGACGACGACGACTTCGAGTTCGAGGACGATACGCAGGCTGCCATGCTCGGCCCGGCCCTTCCTGATCCCGAGGAGGCCTTCGACCCCAGGCTCGAAGACGAAGAATGGCAGCCCAATTCCGAGAATGCCCATCACGAGGGCATCACGCGGCTGGTTCGTAAAGGCGACCCGGGTGCCGCGAAGCCCGTTGGGCGGACAGGCGCCCGGCGCGGCGGGCCGCGCGGGCCCGCCGCGTTCGGGCTGCCGCCTCCGGCGGGTGGTTTCCGCGCCGGCGGTGGGCAGGGCGGGCCTGCGGGCGCGCCGGGCGGCGGCCGTCCGGGCGGGAATCGGCCGGGCGGCAAGCGTGGCGGAAGCAGCCGCGCCGCCGGACCGGGAGGCGGCGGTCGCGGACCGGGGGCCGGCGCGGGCGGTGGCGCAGGCAAGCCGCAGGGGGCTGCGCGCGGCCGTGGACGCAAGCGCTCGCCAAACGGCTGACAACACGCTATAATCGTCGGATTCCAAGCGCCCGTTCAGCGATTACTGCCGGGCGTGCTCAAGAAGAATGGGCTGGCACAGCCCATTTTTCATTTGTGCGCGCCCTGGCCTGAACGGGCCTTCATGTCTAAAGGGCGCGTTCATTTGGAAGCACTGCAGGATATCGTCGAGCGAACCGTCGCAGCGATGGGTTACGAGCTCGTGGAGCTCGAGCTCGGCCAGCAAGGACTGTTGCGCGTTTTCATCGATGCGCCGGCAGGAATCCGGGTCGAGGACTGCGAGCGAGTGAGCCACCAGCTCTCGCATGTGCTCATGGTCGATGAGATCGACTACGAGCGGCTGGAGGTTTCTTCGCCAGGCCTGGACCGGCCGCTCAGGAAGCCGGCCGACTTTGTCCGCTTCGCGGGCGAGGAAGTCACGGTGCGGCTGAAGCGGCCCTTCGAGGGTCGCCGCAACTTCGAGGGAGTGCTGACCGTCGAGCCCGAAGGCCGCTTCGGCCTGGAGCTCGTCGTCGATGCCGTGCGCGCCAGCGTGCCTGGCAAGGGGCAGGCGGCCCGGCGCATCCCGAAGCTTCCGCCGCGCAAGCCGAAGGCAGCTGCAAGCCCCGCCGGAACGGGCGCAGCCGATGCGCCCGAAGCTACGCAGAAACTCGTGTTCGCGCTCGACGAGATCGATCGTGCGCGACTCGTACCGAAAGTGAAGTTCTAGGAGATCTGGCGATGAGCCGTGAAGTCCTCTTGCTGGTCGACGCGCTTGCGCGGGAAAAGAACGTGCCTCGCGAAGTGGTGTTCCAGGCGCTCGAGAGCGCGCTGGCGTCCGCGACCAAGAAGCTCTTCAAGGAAGAGGTCGACGCGCGCGTGTCGATCGATCGCATGAGCGGCGACTACGAGGCCTTTCGCCGCTGGCTGGTGGTGCCGGACGGCGAGCTCGAGGACCACGATCTGCAAATGATCCTGACCGAGGCGCAGAAGCAGGTGGCCGACGTTCAGGTGGGCGAATACATCGAGGAGGAGCTCGATGCGATCGAGCTCGGGCGCATCGGCGCCCAGGCCGCCAAGCAGGTGATCCTGCAGCGCATCCGCGATGCCGAGCGTGAGCAGATCATCACCGACTTCCTGCAGCGCGGCGAGTCGATCATGTCCGGCACCATCAAGCGGATGGACCGCGAGGGCGCCGTGGTCGAGTCCGGCAAGGTCGAGGCCAGGCTGCCGCGCGACCAGATGATCCCGAAGGAAAACCTGAGGGTGGGCGACCGCGTGCGCGCCTATGTCCTGCGCGTGAACCGCGAAGGGCGCGGGCCGCAGCTGATCCTCTCGCGCACGTCGCCGGACTTCATCCGGCACCTGTTCGCGATGGAGGTTCCGGAGATCGAGCAGGGTCTGCTCGACATCAAGGCCGCCGCCCGCGATCCCGGTGTGCGCGCCAAGATCGCCGTCTACACACAGGATCGCCGCATCGATCCCATCGGCACCTGCGTCGGCGTGCGCGGCTCGCGCGTGCAGGCGGTGACCGGCGAGCTCGGCGGCGAGCGGGTCGACATCGTGCTGTGGTCCGAGGACCCGGCGCAGTTCGTGATCGGCGCGCTGGCGCCGGCGAACGTCTCGTCGATCGTGGTCGACGAGGACAAGCATTGCATGGACGTGGTCGTCGACGAGGACAACCTCGCCCTGGCGATCGGCACCGGCGGGCGCAACGTACGGCTCGCCTCCGAGCTCACCGGCTGGCAGATCAACATCATGTCGGCTGCCGAGTCCCAGGAGAAGTCCGAGGGCGAGCGCGCGGCGATCCGCGACGTCTTCATGGGCCGGCTCGACGTGGACCAGGAGGTCGCCGACATCCTGATCGACGAGGGGTTCACGAGCATCGAGGAGGTGGCCTACGTGCCGATCAACGAGATGCTCGAGATCGAGTCCTTCGACGAGGACACGGTCAACGAGCTGCGCACCCGGGCGCGCAACGTGCTCCTCACCGAGGCGATCGCCACCGAGGAGAAGATCGAACAGACCGCCGAGGACCTGCTGTCGCTCGACGGCATGGACCGCGAGCTGGCGGCGAAGCTCGCCGACGCCGACGTGCACACGCGCGACGAGCTGGCCGAGCTGGCGGTCGACGAGCTCGTCGAGGCCACCGGCATCGACGAGGAGCGCGCCAAGGCGCTGATCCTGAAGGCGCGCGAGCATTGGTTCACCGCCGGCGAATCGGCTTGACGACGAGATACGGCGAGGTGAGCGGAAGGATGACGATGTCTAGCACGAATGTTGAGAAGTTTGCGGCCGAACTCAAGGTCCCGGCAGAGGTCCTGCTCGAGCAGCTGCGTGATGCGGGCGTGAACAAGAGCTCGCCTGCCGACCCGCTCTCCGAGGCCGACAAGGAGCAGCTGCTCGCGGCGCTGCGCCGCGCGCACGGCTCTGACGATGCCGCGAAGAAGAAGATCACGCTGACGCGCAAGCAGACCTCCGAGATCAAGCAGGCCGACGGCACCGGCCGGGCGCGCACGATCCAGGTCGAAGTCCGCAAGAAGCGCGTGTTCGTCAAGCGCGAGCACGGCGACGTGGCCACCGAGGTTCCCGCGCCGCCGCCGGCGCCCGAGGCCGAGCCGACTCCGTCGCCCGTCGAGCTCGAGCAGCAGCGGCTGCGCGAGGAAGAGGATCGCCGGGAGCGCGAGCTCCTCGAGCGCCAGGCCACCGAGCTGCGCGAGAAGCAGGAACTCCTCGAGCGCGAGCGCCAGCTCGAGGCCGAGGCCGCCGCCGAAGCCGCCCGTCGCGAGGAGGCCGCGCGCATCGAGCGCGAGAAGGCCGCCGCGATGCAGTCCGAAGAGCCGGCCGGCGACCGCCAGCGTGCCGGCGAGGAAGCTGCCGCCGCCGCCGAAGCCGCCCGTAAGGCGCAGGCGGATGCCGAGGCCCAGGTTGCTGCGCGCCGCGCCGTCGAGAACGAGGTCGCGGAGATCAACCGGCTGATGAGCATGCAGCGCCGTCCGCAGCCCAAGGTCGTGGAGGCGCCGCCGCCCGCGCCGGTTGCAAAGCCGGTTGCAGCTGCTCCCGTCGCCGGGAAGGCCGCGCCCACGGGCACGCTGCACAAGCCCGCCACCGCGAAGCCGGCTGCGCCTGCGGCTGGTGACAGCAAGGACAAGAAGCACGTCAAGTCCGAGAAACTCTCTTCCTCGTGGCACGAGGAAGGCGCCAAGCGCCGGGCCCTGAAGACCCGCGGCGATTCCGGCGGCGCGAGCGGCTGGCGCGGCGGTCCGCGCGGCGGACGCCATCGCGGCGATCACCGCGAAGAGTCCTCGTACAGCCAGCCGACCGAACCGGTGGTCCGGGAAGTGCACGTGCCCGAGACCATCTCGGTCGCGGATCTTGCCCACAAGATGTCGGTCAAGGCAGCCGAGGTCATCAAGAAGCTGATGCAACTCGGCCAGATGGTCACGATCAACCAGGTGCTCGACCAGGACACCGCGATGATCCTCGTCGAGGAGCTCGGCCACAAGGCAGTGGCCGCCAAGCTCGACGATCCCGAGACCTTCCTCGAACTGACCTCCGGCGGCGTCGAGGCCGAGCTGCTGCCGCGGCCGCCGGTCGTCACCGTGATGGGTCACGTCGACCACGGCAAGACCTCGCTGCTCGACTACATCCGCCGCGCGAAGGTTGCGCAGGGCGAGGCGGGCGGCATCACCCAGCACATCGGCGCGTATCACGTCGAGACGCCGCGCGGCGTCGTCACCTTCCTGGATACGCCGGGTCACGAGGCGTTCACCGCGATGCGCGCACGCGGCGCGAAGGCGACGGACATCGTCATCCTCGTGGTTGCCGCCGACGACGGCGTGATGCCCCAGACGATCGAGGCGATCCACCACGCGAAGGCCGCTGAGGTGCCGATCGTGGTCGCCATGAACAAGATGGACAAGCCTGATGCGAATCCCGAGCGTGTCAAGCAGGAACTGATCGCCCACCAGGTGCTCTCCGAGGAGTACGGCGGCGACGTGCCGGTGGTGGCAGTGTCCGCCAAGACCGGGATGGGCATCGACGAGCTGCTCGAGAACGTGCTGCTGCAGGCCGAGGTGCTGGAGCTGAAGGCTCCGGCAGAGGGCCCCGCCAAGGGCCTGGTGATCGAGGCGAGGCTGGACAAGGGCCGCGGCCCGGTCGCCACCGTGCTGGTGCAGTCGGGCAAGCTCTCCAAGGGCGACATCGTCCTGGCGGGAAGCGTGTTCGGCCGGGTTCGCGCCATGCTCGACGAGAACGGCAAGCCGGTCACCGAGGCCGGCCCCTCGATTCCCGTCGAGATCCAGGGTCTGCAGGAAGTTCCCGCGGCGGGCGAGGAAGTCATCGTGCTCGGCGACGAGCGCAAGGCGCGCGAGATCGCGCTGTTCCGCCAGGGCAAGTTCCGCGACGTCAAGCTCGCTCGCCAGCAGGCGGCCAAGCTCGAGAACATGTTCGAGCAGATGGGCGAGGGCGGCACGCAGACCCTGCCGCTGATCATCAAGGCCGACGTGCAGGGCTCGCAGGAGGCGCTCGCCCAGTCGCTGATCAAGCTGGGCACCGACGAGGTCAGGGTGCAGGTGGTGCATGCCGGCGTCGGCGGCATCACCGAGGGCGACGTCAACCTGGCGATCGCATCGAAGGCCGTGCTCATCGGCTTCAACGTGCGTGCCGACCAGCAGTCGCGTCGCCTGGCCGAGTCCAACGGCGTCGACATCCGCTACTACAACATCATCTACGACGCGGTCGACGAGGTGAGGGCGGCGATGGTCGGGATGCTGTCGCCCGAGAAGAAGGAAGAGATCATCGGTCTCGTCGAGATCCGCCAGGTCATCTCGGTCTCGCGAATCGGCAACGTGGCGGGCTGCATGGTGCTCGAGGGCGTCGTGCGGCGCGGCGCGCAGGTCCGCCTGCTGCGCGACAACACGGTGGCCTGGAGCGGCGAGCTCGATTCGCTGAAGCGCTACAAGGACGACGCGCGCGAGGTCAAGGAAGGCTTCGAGTGCGGCCTGACGCTGCGGGGCTTCAACGACATCAAGGAAGGCGACCAGCTCGAGGTCTTCGAGGTGAAGGAAGTGGCCCGCACGCTATGAGCGTGCGGCCCGCTTACCGATCCACCCGACCGGCTGCCCGGAGAATGCATTGAGCCGTCAAACGAGAGGCCCCGCCGGCGGTCGCGCCCCGCGCGTGATCGAGCAGATCCATCACGAGCTCGCGAACATGATTCGCGGCGAATTGAAGGATCCGCGGGTGGGGATGGTCACCGTGACCGGCGTCGAGCTGACGGCGGACTACGCCTACGCGACCGTGTATTTCACCGTGCTGCCGGACGATCCGGAATCGGTGGCGTCCACCCTGGCGGGCTTGCGGCGGGCTGCAGGCTTCCTTCGCTCGCAGCTTTTCCGCCGCATCCGCATCCACACCACGCCGGAGCTTCGCTTCGCGCACGACACCTCGACCGCCCATGGCATGTCGATGTCGCGCCTGATCGACGAAGCGAACCTGCGCCGGGCGGACGACTGACCCGGAGCATCGGTGGCGGTGCGTCGCCCTGCGCGTCGCACCGAACCGGCAGCCAATCCGCATGAACACCCAACGCAAGCAACGCGACTGCATCGACGGGCTGCTGCTGCTCGACAAGCCGAAGGGCATGACGTCCAACGATGCCCTGCTGCGCGCGCGGCGGCTGTTCAACGCGCGAAAGGCGGGTCATGGCGGCACCCTGGATCCGATGGCGAGCGGGCTGCTTCCGATCGCTTTCGGCGAGGCGACCAAGTTCGCTGGCGACGCGCTGGGCGCCGACAAGGCCTATCTCGCTGAATTCACGTTCGGCATCACCACCGACACTGGCGACGCCGAAGGCGCGATCCTTGAGCGGCGGCCGGTGGACCTGGCGCAGGCGCAGGTGCGCGCGGCGGCGGACGGGTTCCTCGGCGAGATCGACCAGGTCCCGCCGATGTACTCGGCGCTCAAGCGCGACGGCCGTCCGCTCTACGAATATGCGCGCGCCGGCATCACGCTCGAGCGCGCTCCACGCCGCGTCACGATCCGCAGCATCGACCTGATCGACTTCGGCCCGGTGGCCGAGGTCGCTGCCGGCGAGCCCGGCTCGCTGCGGGCGGTGCTGCGCGTGGCCTGCAGCAAGGGCACCTACATCCGCACCCTGGCCGAGGACATCGGCGCAGTGCTGGGCTGCGGCGCGCACCTGAGCGCGCTGCGCCGCGAGCGCGTTGGCGCGCTGGGCCTGGCCGGTTCAGTGAGCCTGGACCGACTCGAGGCGATGACTCCTGCCGAGCGGCTCGCGTGCCTGGCGCCGGTCGATTCGCTGCTGGCGGCGCTGCCACGCGTGCTGCTTGACGAAGAACATGCGCGCCGTTTCCTGCACGGCCAGCGCTTGCGCGTGCCGCTGGCGGAGCCGCGCCAGGCCGATCCCCGAGTGCGCGTTTACCTGCGCGATGCGCTGCTCGGAATCGCCACGCTGGACGGCGGCCTGCTGGTGCCGCAGCGGCTGGTCGGCAATGCGCAGGAACCTGCCGCCGCGGATGCGCAATGACGCGCCGGCGGCCCCCCAAGAATTCACCCTGGACCCATCACCAATGACTTCACAGATCCGCAACATCGCGATCATCGCGCACGTCGACCATGGCAAGACCACGCTGGTCGACCAGCTGCTGCGGCAGTCCGGCACCTTCCGGAGCCACCAGCAGGTGACCGAGCGCGTCATGGACAGCAACGACATCGAGCGCGAGCGGGGCATCACCATCCTCGCCAAGAACTGCGCGGTCGATTACGAGGGCACCCGCATCAACATCGTCGATACCCCGGGGCACGCCGACTTCGGCGGCGAGGTGGAGCGGGCGCTGTCGATGGTCGACGGCGTGGTGCTGCTGGTGGACGCGGTCGAAGGTCCGATGCCGCAGACCCGCTTCGTCACCCGCAAGGCGCTGGCGCTGGGCCTGCGTCCGATCGTGGTGGTGAACAAGGTGGACCGCCCGGGTGCGCGCCCCGACTGGGTGGTGAACCAGACCTTCGACCTGTTCGACAAGCTCGGCGCCAACGACGAACAGCTCGACTTCGCAGTCGTCTACGCCTCGGCGATCAACGGCTTCGCGCTGGAGCGCATGGAGGACATGCCGGAGGACGGCGTCGACGGTCCGGGCGACGCTGCTTCCGAGGGCTTGTCGATGAAGCCGCTGTTCGATGCGATCCTGCGCCAGGTTCCGGCCCGCAAGGACGATCCGGACGGTCCGCTGCAGTTCCAGATCTCGGCGCTCGACTACTCCAGCTACGTCGGCAAGATCGGCGTCGGCCGCATCAATCGCGGCCGGGTGCGCGCGGGCCAGCAGGTGATCGTGCTTTACGGCGATCCCGCGACGACCGGCGTTGCCGCGGTGACCGCGAAGGTCAACCAGGTGCTGCGCTACAAGGGGCTCGAGCGCGGCGCGGTGGACGAGGCCGAGGCCGGCGACATCGTCGCGATCACCGGCATCGAGGCGCTGGACATCGGCACCACGGTGTGCGATGTCGGCACCCCGGAAGCGCTTGTCCCCATCACGATCGACGAGCCGACGATGTCGATGGAGTTCCTGGTGAACACCTCGCCGATGGCCGGCCGAGAAGGCAAGTTCGTCACCAGCCGGCAGATCCGCGAGCGCCTCGAGCGCGAGCTGAAGGCCAACGTGGCGCTGCGCGTCGAGTTCACCAGCGATTCCGACACCTTCATCGTGTCCGGGCGCGGCGAGCTTCACCTGACCATCCTGCTGGAGAACCTGCGCCGCGAAGGCTACGAGCTGGCGGTGTCGCGGCCCAAGCCGAAGGTGCGCATCGTGGCCGGCGAGCGCGAGGAGCCCTACGAACTGCTGACGGCAGACCTCGAGGAGTCGCATCAGGGCGGCGTGATGGAGCTGCTCGGCCGCCGCAAGGGCGAGCTGCTGAACATGGAGCCGGACGGCAAGGGCCGTGTGCGCCTCGAGTACCGGGTGCCGGCCCGTGGCCTGATCGGCTTCCACAACGAGTTCCTGAACCTCACGCGCGGCACCGGTGTCATGAGCCACGTCTTCGACGCCTACGGCGCGTGGGCCGGCGACATCGAGGACCGGCGCAACGGCGTACTGATCTCGCAGGACGACGGCGATGCGGTGGCCTATGCGCTCTGGAAGCTGCAGGAGCGCGGCCGCATGTTCGTCAAGCCCGGCGACGCTCTGTACGAGGGCATGATCATCGGCATCCACACGCGGGACAACGACCTGGTCGTCAACCCGGTGAAGGAGAAGAAGCTCACCAACGTGCGCTCGTCCGGCAAGGACGATGCGATCGTGCTGACGCCGCCGATCCAGCTGACGCTGGAGAAGGCGGTGGAGTTCATCGCCGACGACGAACTGGTCGAGCTCACGCCCAAGAGCATCCGGCTGCGCAAGCGGCTGCTGAAGGAGCATGAGCGCAAGCGCGCCTCGCGCGACACCGAAGCCGCCTGAGCGCGGCCCACCCTGCGCGCCGCCGGCGCGCAGGAATCCGGCGCTGCACGCGGCAGGTGCCGCGCCGGACGTGCGCGACTTTCAGCGCCCCGCCGCCCCGGCCGGGCGCGTCACCCCGAGCTCGGCGCGCAGGATCCTGCGCAGCCAGCGGTTCGCGGGGTCCTGCTCCGCGCCCGCATGCCAGTACAGGTAGCTGTCCATCGGCGGGAAGGGGATCGGCGCCTTCAGGATGCGGTTGCCGAAGGGCTCGTTGAGGATGCGGGCGTAGGGCTCGGCCATCGTCAGCAGCAGGTCCGTCTGGCTGACGATCCTGAGCGCGGCGCTGTGACTCTGGCAGCGCAGACGGATGCGGCGCTCCAGCCCGAGCCGTGCGAGCTCGATGTCCTCCAGTCCCGGGCGGTGCCGCCGCAGCGACACCCGGATGTGCTCCGCCTCGAGGTAGGCGGCGAGGTCCAGCCCGCCACGTTCCCGCGCGAGCAGCGGATGCCCGCGCCGTGCAATGACCACCGTTCGCTCGTCGCGCAGCCGCCTGCGTCGGATGTCCGGCCCGACCGGGCCCGGCACGTCGATCGCGAGGTCCACCGTGCCGTCGGCCAGGGACGCCGGCATATTGCGCCAGTCGACTGCGGTGGAGGTCAGGTCGATGTCCGGCGCTTCGAGCGCGAGCCGCCGGATCACCGGGGGCAGCAACTGGTCTTCCAACTGCGGCCGCATCGCCACCGTGAAGCGCCGCTGGGCGGTGGCCGGGTCGAAGCGGTCCAGCGTGCGCAGGCTGTTCTCCAGCCCTCCGAGCGCAAGCCGGATCGGGCCGGCCAGGCTGCGGGCGGTGGGGGTGGGCGCCATCGTACGTCCCTGGCGCTCGAACAGCGGGTCGCCCAGCGCTTCGCGCAGCCGCGCCAGCGCATGGCTGACCGCGGGCTGCGAGAGGTTCAGCGTGCGCGCCGCGGCGGTGATTCCGCCCTCGCGCAGCACCGCCTCGAACACCCGGAACAGGTTCAGGTCGATCCGGTCGAAATTCATCGGATGAATGCCGTCTGATTCAAAACATGCACTTCACTGATCTCTGATCGGACTCTATCCTCGCCTCCTCTCCCGATCAACGCAATGGAGTCGCCAGCATGGATTTCGAGTTCAGCCCCAAGGTCAAGGATCTTCAGCAGCGCCTGCTCGCCTTCATGGACGCGCATGTCTACCCGAACGAGCATCGCTTCGAGGCCGAGGTTGCGGCCAATCGCGCCAAGGGCAACGCCTGGGTGCCCACCCAGGTGATCGAGGAGCTGAAGGCCAAGGCACGCGCCGCCGGACTCTGGAACCTGTTCCTGCCGCACTCGCCGCGCGCACCGGAAGGCCTGTCCAACCTCGAGTACGCGCCGCTGTGCGAGATCATGGGCCGCGTCCACTGGGCGCCCGAGGTGTTCAACTGCTCGGCGCCCGATACGGGCAACATGGAGACCTTCGAGCGCTATGCCACCGAAGAGCAGAAGGACAAGTGGCTCGAGCCCCTGCTCAAGGGCGAGATCCGCTCGGCCTTCCTGATGACCGAGCCGGCCGTCGCCTCGTCCGACGCCACCAACGTCCAGTGCAGCATCCGGCGCGAGGGCGACGAGTACGTGATCAACGGCCGCAAGTGGTGGTCGTCCGGCGTGGGCGATCCGCGCTGCAAGATCTTCATCGTGATGGGCAAGACCGACACCGAGGCGGCGCGCCATTCGCAGCAGTCGATGGTGCTGGTGCCCGCGGGCACGCCGGGCGTGAAGATCCTGCGTCCGCTCAACGTGTTCGGCTACGACGACGCGCCGCACGGCCACTGCGAGGTGGTGCTGGAGAACGTGCGCGTGCCGGCCGCCAACATCCTGCTGGGCGAGGGCCGCGGCTTCGAGATCTCGCAGGGCCGCCTCGGACCGGGCCGCATCCACCACTGCATGCGCTCGATCGGCGCCGCCGAGCGCGCGCTCGAGTACATGTGCAAGCGCCTGTCCACCCGCGTGGCGTTCGGCAAACGCGTGTCGGAGCAGTCGGTCTGGCACGAACGCATCGCCGAGTCGCGCTGCATGATCGACCAGGCCCGCCTGCTGACCTTCAAGGCCGCCTACATGATGGACACGGTGGGCAACAAGATCGCGCGCGCCGAGATCGCGATGATCAAGGTGATCGCGCCGAACATGTCGACGAAGATCATCGACTGGGCGATCCAGGCGCATGGCGCCGGCGGCGTCTGCGACGACTTCCCGCTCGCCTACATGTACGCCTGGCAGCGCGGGCTGCGCCTGGCCGACGGCCCGGACGAGGTGCACCGCAACACCATCGCCAAGCTGGAGCTGGGCAAGTACGCCGGCTGATCGGGGTGGCCGGCGGCACGTGCCGCCGGCCCGCCTGACCGGGCCGCCGGCCGTCAGATGCGAGAATCCCCTCGATGAAGGATCGACCCGAGAAAGAGCGATCGGGCAGGGCTCCGGACCGGCTGTCCCCCGAGCTCGACGGGCTGCTGCGCGCGAAGGGCAGGCGGCGCCGGTTGTCCAGAGGCGAGGTGCTCTACGCTCGCGGATCGAGTCCCGGATCCGTCTACCGCGTGGAGTCGGGGGCCATCCAGCTGAGCACCACGTCGCGCAGCGACAGGGAGGCGGTTCTCGGCGTGGTCGAACCAGGCCGATGGTTCGGAGAGCTGACCCTGCTGATAGAAGCGCCTCGCGTGCATGACGCCAGGGCGCTTGCCGACACGGAAGTCGTCGTCGTCCCCGCGCGCCGCTTCCATGAGGTGCTGGGCGATCGGTCCGACTATCTGCTCGAGTTCCTTCGCCTGGTCTGTCACCGGTACAAGTGGGCGATCGAGCGGATCGATGCCACCATTCTGCAGCCGCTCGCGGTGCGGTTGGCGCAATGCCTGCTGGCGACGCAGGAAGGCATTGCGCGCGATGAAGCGGCTGGTCCCGCCGAGCTGCGCCTGTCGCAGGAAGGCCTCGGGCAGATGCTGGGCGCCTCGAGGCAGAGTGTGAACAGGCAGCTGAAACAGTGGGAGTCGGAGGGCCTCCTGACCCTGGCCTACGGACGAATCAGGCTGCTGGACACCCAGGCCTTGCGAGCCATCGCCCTGGACGGGGACGGCACCGGACGCCCGCCCGGATGACCCGGTGCGCGCTGGCCGGCAGGCTCAGCGTCGGGCCGCCGCCAGCAATCGATCGCGCCTGTCCTTGAGCGCGGGAAACAGTTCGTAGGGCAGCTCGGGGGTGGTCTGGTCGAGCACGTGCCCGCAGCGGGCGCGGAAGACCGGGAGGGTCTCCGGGCTCGGGAAGACGTAGAAGCGCTCGCCTTCGACGGCCCGGAAGGTGATCTCCGCCACCTCTTCGGCAGAGATGGCGCCCTGGCTGACCGCCTGCTGCGCAGCGGCACGCGAGGCCAGCTGAGCTTTCGTGGGCGCCTCCGAATTCGCGAGATGCGCGGGCCTGTTGCGTTCCGACTGGCCGATGTCGGTCGGCACATAGGAAGGGCAGAGCACCGCGGCGCGAAGTTGCGTCGTGACCAGCTGCAGGTCGTAGTGCAGGCATTCCGAGAGCGCCACCACCGCATGCTTGGAGACGCTGTAGATGCCCATACCCGGAGCGGTGATCAGGCCCGCCATCGAGGCCGTATTGACAATGCAGCCTTCGTAGGCGGGATCGGCAGCCGCCGAAGCCAGCATCCTGGGCGTGAAGCTGCGCACGCCGTTGACGACGCCCTTCAGGTTGACGCCCAGCACCCAGTCCCAGTCCTTCTCGGTGCTCTGCCAGACCGGTCCGCCCGAGGTGACGCCGGCGTTGTTGAACAGCAGGTTCACGGCGCCGAACCGCCTCTCGGCCTGGTCTGCCAGCGCCTCGACGGCCGCCGGATCGGAGACGTCGACCGCGACGCCGATCGCGTCGGTTCCCCGCGTGCGCAATTCCTGGACGGTCCGGTCCAGTGCCTCCGGCTGGATGTCGGCCAGCACGAGCTTCATCGCGCGCCTGGACGCCGACATTGCCAGGGCCTTTCCAAGGCCCGAGCCCCCGCCGGTGATGACGGCCACGCCGTCGGTGATCTGCTTCATGCTCGTTCTCCTCGATGTCGCGGGTGCGGTGCACCGCGCGGACTGGGTTCAGGTCGAATAGGAAAAAATGGGGTCGGAGAGGTCGGCTTCGGGAAGCGCCTTGCTCTCGTAGAGGTAGTCCTGGCTGTGCTGCCATTCGGGCTTTTCGCCCCGCTTCGGGAGACGGTGCAGGCTGCGCAGCATGTAGCCGGCATTCATGTCCTCGGTGTCCACCCAGGGGTGAAGCTCCATGTCGGAATCCTCGGGCCTGAGCGTCGGCGTCACGCTCCTGAGGTTCCGTGACTGCATGTGCTTCAGCAGCCTGCAGACGAAGGCGCCGACGAGCTCGGCGCGCAGCGTCCAGCTGTAGCGCGCGTAGCCGTAGACCCCTGCCATGTTCGGCACACCGGTGAACATGATTCCCCGGTAGCTCACCGTTTCGGAGAAATCCACCGAGCGTCCGTCGACCGAAAAGGGAATCTCGCCCATCACCGAGAGATCGAAGCCGGTGGCGGTGATGACGACGTCGCAGTCGATCCGGTCCCCGGATTGGAGACGGATTCCGGCGGCATCGAAAGTCTCGATCCGGTCGGTGACCACGGAGGCCTTTCCGGAGCCGATGGCCTTGAACAGGTCCGCGTCGGGAACGAAGGCAACGCGCTGCTGGAGCGGCTTGTACGGCGGGGTGAAATGCCGCTGCACGTCGTAGCCTTCGGGCAGGCAGGCCTTGACCCCTGCAATCAGTTGCCGCTGCAAGGCTTCGGGCCTGGCACGCGCGAGGTCGATCAGGTCCGCCCTGTCGCGCACGGACTTGCGGCGCATGATCTCGTGGATCCAGGTCTCATCGATCTCGAGCCTGCGCAGTTCGTCGGCCAGCGCATCGGCATTGCGCCCCGCTGCGAAGTACGTGGGCGTGCGCTGGAGCATGGTGACGTGCTCGCACTGGTCTGCAAGCGCCGGGATCAGCGTTGCGGCCGTCGCGCCCGAGCCGACGACCACCACGCGCTTGCCCGACAGGTCCACGGAATCCGGCCAGTGCTGCGGGTGGATCACGTCGCCCCCGAATTCCTCAAGGCCTGACCACGAGGGGGTGTAGCCCTCGTCATGACGGTAGTACCCCTGGCACATCCAAAGGAAGCCCGCTTCGATCCGGACGCTTTCCTGGGTGGGTCCGGCGGAAACATCCAGGCTCCAGCAGCGCGATGCGCTCGACCAGTCGGCCGATCGAACCGTGTGCCGATATCGGATCCGCGGGGCGAGCCCCGCGTCGTCGATGACGGATCCGAGGTACTCGAGGATCTGCTGGCGCGAGGCGATGGGGTCGCCCTTCCAGGGCTTGAAGTCGTAGCCGAACGTGAACAGATCGCTGTCCGAGCGCGCGCCCGGGTACTTGTGGATGAGCCAGGTGCCGCCGTGCGCTTCCATGGCATCCAGGATGACGAAGCTCAGCTCCGGGCAGTGCCTGCGGAGCATGTACGCGCAGCCGATGCCGGAGATGCCGGCGCCGACGATGACCACGTCGAACCGTTCGGTCGTGCTGCAGGGAGGCCTTTCGGTCGGCCCGTTCGAGGGCATTGGTGTCTCCGGGGTTTCGTGGATGGAGGGGCGAAGACCCGGGATTCTGCTTGGCGCGTCCGGCCCGGACTGTCGGCTTTGGGCAGTCTCGTTGCCCCAGGCGAGAGCGGTCGCTTTCGACGATGTCGCTGAATCGTGACGAGGCTCCGCCCGGTGGCCCGGACAGTCTCGGATTGGCGGATCCCTGCGCGTTCCGTAACGCGCGGTACGGCGCACCGGCGATCCCGCCCCGTCGTGGACAATCGCCGGCATCGGCCGGGCATCCCGGCCCCGGTGATTTCCATGAGCGAGACCCGATGACCATCAAGAGCCTGCTGATCGCCAACCGTGGCGAGATTGCCATCCGCATCGCCCGCGCCGCCGCCGAACTCGGCATCCGCAGCGTGGCGGTGCATTCCGAGGACGACGCCCGCGCGCTGCACGTGCGCAAGGTCGACGAGGCGCGCCAGCTGGCGGGGGTGGGCGCGCAGGCCTACCTGGACATCGAGCAGATCGTCCAGGTGGCGCTGGCGGCCGGCTGCGACGCGGTGCATCCGGGCTATGGCTTCCTCAGCGAGAACGCCGCCTTCGCGCGGCGCTGCGCGGAGGTCGGCCTGTGCTTCGTGGGCCCGGCGCCCGAGGTGCTCGATCTGTTCGGCGACAAGGCGAAGGCCAGGGAGTTCGCCCGGCAGGCCGGCGTGCCGGTGATCACGGGCACGCCGGCGCCGGTCGACGTCGGCCAGGCGCGGGCCTTCCTCGAGTCGCTCGGTGCGGGCGCGGCGATGGTGATCAAGGCGGTGGCTGGCGGAGGCGGGCGCGGCATGCGCATCGTCGAATCGCCGGACGCGGTGGCGGAAGCCTTCGCACGCTGCGAGTCGGAGGCGCGCGCCGCCTTCGGAAGCGGGGCGCTGTACCTGGAGCGGCTGATGCCCGCCGCGCGCCACATCGAGGTGCAGGTGGCCGGCGACGGCAGCGGCGCGGTCACCCACCTGTGGGAGCGTGAATGCAGCCTGCAGCGCCGCCACCAGAAGCTGGTGGAGTTCGCGCCCAGCCCGTCGCTTGACCCGGAGCTGCGCGAGCGCCTGCTCGCCGATGCGGTGCGGCTGGCCTCGCAGGCCCGCTACCGCGGCCTGGGCACCTTCGAATTCCTGGTCGACGCCGCCGGCGCTTCGGCCGACGCCTACGCGTTCATCGAGGCGAACCCGCGGCTCCAGGTGGAGCACACGGTGACCGAGATGGTGACCGGCATCGACCTGGTCCAGGTCCAGCTCAGGCTTGCCGCCGGCGCGACGCTGGCCTCGATCGGGCTGGAGCAGTCGCAGGTGCCGGCGCCGCGGGGTCATGCGGTCCAGCTGCGCGTGAACATGGAGACGATGCAGGCCGACGGCAGCGCCAGGCCCTCGGGCGGCACGCTCACCGCGTTCGAGCCGCCGTCGGGACCTGGCGTGCGCGTCGACACCCTCGGCTACGCCGGCTACACCTCGAGTCCGCGCTACGACTCGCTGCTCGCGAAGCTGATCGTGCACGCCCCCGAAGGCGGGCTGCCGCGGCTGCTCGCCAAGGCCGACCGTGCGCTCAGCGAGTTCGGCATCGCCGGCGTTGCCACCAACAAGACCCTGCTGCACGGGCTGCTCAAGCATCCGGCGGTGGCGGCGAGCCGGGTCGACACCCGCTTCGTCGAGACGCACCTGGACGAGGTGCTGCATCTGGGGCGCGACGCGCACCGCGAACTCTATTTCGCCGATGCGTCGGCAGGCCCGGCGAGCGGCGTCGGTGCAGGCGCCGCGCACGAGCAGGGGCCCGAGGGCACGGTCGCCGTCGAGGCGCCGATGCAGGGTACCGTCGTCTCCCTCGAGGTCGGCGAGGGCGACCAGGTTCACGCCGGAGCGCAGGTCGCCGTGCTCGAGGCGATGAAGATGGAGCACATCATCGAGGCGTCGGTCTCGGGCGTTGTGCGGCTGGTGGCTGCTGTTCGGGGCGAGACCCTGTTCGAGGGCCAGGCGATCGTCTTCATCGAGCCGGCGGAGGTGGATGCCGCGCGCAGCGACACCGCCGGCGCGCTGGATCTCGACGCGATCCGGACCGACCTCGCGGAGGTGCGCGAGCGGATCGCGCTGGGCATGGACGAGGCGCGCCCCGAGTCCGTCGCCCGGCGCAAGCGCACCGGCCAGCGCACTGCGCGCGAGAACATCGACGACCTGGTCGACCCCGGCAGTTTCATCGAGTACGGGGCGCTGGCCGTCGCGGCGCAGCGCTCCCGTCGTTCCATCGACGACCTGATCCGCAACACGCCGGGCGACGGCATCGTCCTGGGGCTGGCCTCGGTCAACGGCGACCTCTTTCCGCCCGAGCGCTCGCGCTGCATGGTGATGTCCTACGACTACACCGTGCTTGCGGGCACCCAGGGCTTCATGAACCACAAGAAGACCGACCGCGCGCTGCAGGTCGCCGAGGAGTGGCGGGTTCCGGTGGTCCTGTTCGCGGAGGGCGGCGGAGGCCGTCCTGGCGACGTCGACCACCTCGGCGTGGCCGGGCTGGACACCACGACCTTCGCCAGCTACGCGAGGCTCAGCGGACTGGTGCCGCGGGTCGGAATCGTCTCCGGCTACTGCTTTGCCGGCAATGCGGCGCTGCTGGGCTGCGCCGACGTGATCATCGCAACCCGCAATTCCTCGATCGGCATGGCGGGGCCGGCGATGATCGAGGGCGGCGGTCTCGGGGTGTACAAGCCGGCCGAGGTGGGCCCGGTGGAGGTGCAGGCGCCCAACGGGGTCATCGACATCCTCGTCGAGGACGAGGCGCAGGCGGTGGCCGCCACCAAGCGCTACCTCGGCTACTTCCAGGGCGCGACCGTCCCGGGCGAGGCGCCGGACCAGCGCCTGCTGCGCCACCTGATTCCCGAGAACCGGCTGCGCGTCTACGACATCCGCACCGTGATCGAGACGCTGGTCGACAAGGATTCGGTGCTCGAGCTGCGTCGCGACTTCGGCATCGGTGTGGTCACCGCGCTGGTGCGGATCGAGGGCCGGCCCTTCGGTCTGATCGCGAACAACCCGAAGCACCTGGGCGGCGCGGTCGATGCGGATGCGGGCGACAAGGCGGCGCGCTTCATGCAGCTGTGCGACGCCTTCGACCTGCCGATGGTGTCGCTGTGCGACACGCCTGGCTTCATGGTGGGTCCGCAGGCGGAGCGCACCGCGCTGGTTCGCCACGTCTCGAGGATGTTCGTCACCGCGGCGAGCCTCTCGGTCCCCTTCTTCACGGTGGTCCTGCGCAAGGGCTACGGGCTCGGGGCGCAGGCGATGGCTGCCGGGGGGTTCCACGCGCCGGTGTTCACAGTCTCCTGGCCGAGCGGCGAGTTCGGCGGCATGGGGCTGGAGGGGGCGGTGCGGCTCGGCTTCCGCAAGGAGCTCGAGTCGATCGAGGATCCGCAGGAGCGCCAGCAGGC
This sequence comes from Quisquiliibacterium transsilvanicum, assembly GCF_014202215.1. GTDB lineage: Bacteria > Pseudomonadota > Gammaproteobacteria > Burkholderiales > Burkholderiaceae_E > Quisquiliibacterium > Quisquiliibacterium transsilvanicum. Next base: position 589,531 of record NZ_JACHGB010000004.1, read on the forward strand.
CTATGCCGGGATGGTGGCTGCCGCCTACGAGAAGGGCAAGGCGACCAACATGGCCTCTTTCCTGGAAATCGACGCGGTGATCGACCCGGCCGACACCCGCCGCTGGATCATTGGCGGGCTGCGCGCCACGCCAGCGCCCTTGCCGCGCGTCGGCAAGAAGCGGCCCTTCGTCGATACCTGGTGACCCGGAATGGCGGCCCGTATAGGGAAAAACAACAGCCGCTTGCGCCGCGCGGAGAATTTTGTGTTGGCGCTATTGGCTCGCGGGTGAAGAAGCGTCATTCTTGCGGATGCGAAAACCGGCTCACGCACGGTTTTTTCGTTGAAACGATCGTGTGATGAACCAAATCTCTCGGAGGGATGACGATGGCAACTGCTGCCAAGGCTGGCGCCAAGACGGCTGCGAAGAAACCCGCTAAGGCCCCGGCGAAGTCGCCGGCCGCCAAGAAACCGGCCGCCAAGGCCGCGCCCGCGACGAAGGCCGCTGCGCCGGCGAAGAAACCGGCCGCTGCGAAGGCCGTCGCTGCGAAGCCGGCCGCTGCCAAAAAGCCGTCGGCCAAGAAGCCCGCGGCGACGAAAGCGACGCGGCAGCCCAGCGCCGCGTTCATGAAGGCGCTGACCCCGAGCGCTGCGCTCGCAGCCATCGTCGGCGACAAGCCGCTGCCCCGCACCGAAGTGGTCAAGAAGGTGTGGGAGCACATCAAGAAGTTCAATCTGCAGGACGAGGCCAACCGCAAGCTCATCAAGGCGGACGCCGCCCTGCGCGAGATCTTCGGCAAGGCCCAGGCCGACATGTTCGAGATGACCAAGCTCATCAGCAAGCATCTGAAGTGATGCCTGCCCCACCCCGGGCGGCCCGTGCCGCCCGGAGGTGACGCGTGCCCGCGGACCTCCCGCGGGCATTTTTCTTTGTGCGCCCGGCACGGGCGCACTCCTGCGGGTGCAAGTCCCGCCGCAAGTTGATCACAGCGAGCGAAGCGAAGCGCAACTGCACGAGGGTGACCGAGTGTGGGGAGGAAGCGTGGAGCGCAGCTGCGAGCCGATGGACAAGAACCGGATAGAAGGCGCTGCCGAGCAGGGCGAGCGGGCAAAGGACCGCGAAGCTCTCGTGATCAAGGCGAAGTGGCGTAGATCCGGCGGTTGTGCAGCGAAGGAGTGCGTTCTTACCCGGGGAGATCTCGCCTTGCGCTTGAAAGGGCGACGGCGGTGAGCCGGAGCGAGAAGTCAGCAGAGGCCGTAGTAGCTGCCGGCACGGGGCGAAGGGCCGAACGAGTGGAAGTGCACGAGGACGTGTCGATGCCGGGGGCCATGCGTCAGATGCCGGAGCGATCCGGGCGGGGCGGGGTAGCGAGCGGTGAAGCCGCGCGCGAAGCGTCCAGCGACGAAGCCCGAGGCCCGCGGCGCGACACCGAAGGCACGGGGTCAGCGCTGCTGGCAGCGGCGCTGACGAGAGAGAACCTGCAGCAGGCGTGGCGGCGGGTGAAGGCCAACAAGGGCTCGGCAGGGGTGGACGGTCTGGACATCGGCCAGACTGCGCTGCACCTGAAGACGTCCTGGCCGGAGATCCGAGAGCGGTTGTTGCGGGGGACGTACCGGCCCAGTCCGGTACGGCGGGTGACGATTCCGAAGCCGGACGGGGGCGAGCGCGAGCTGGGCATCCCGACGGTGACGGACCGGTTGATCCAGCAGGCGCTGCTGCAGGTGCTGCAGCCGCTGCTCGATCCCAGCTTCAGCGAGCACAGCTACGGTTTTCGGCCCGGGCGCCGTGCGCAGGATGCGGTGTTGGCCGCGCAGGCGTATGTGCAGTCGGGACGCAGGATCGTGGTGGACGTGGACTTGGAGAAGTTCTTCGACCGGGTCAATCACGACATCCTGATGGCCCGGCTCGAGAGGCGCATCGCAGACGCAGCGGTGCTGCGGCTGATCCGTGCGTACCTGGATGCCGGGATCATGGGCGATGGCGTGGTGCAGCGGCGGTATCAGGGCACGCCTCAGGGCGGGCCGCTGAGCCCGCTGCTGGCCAACGTGCTGCTCGACGAGGTGGACCGGGAACTGGAGCGGCGGGGCCACTGCTTCGTGCGTTACGCGGACGACTGCAACGTGTACGTGCGCAGTCTGAAGGCGGGCGCGCGCGTGATGGCGCTGCTGCGGCGGCTGTACGCAGGGCTGCGGCTCACGGTCAATGAGGCCAAGAGCGCGGTGGCCAGCGTGTTCGGGCGCAAGTTCCTGGGGTACAGCCTGTGGGTGGCCAGCGGTGGCGAGATCAAGCGCCGCGTGGCCGACAAGCCCATGGCGACGTTCAAGCAGCGGGTGCGCCAACTGACGCGGCGATCGGCGGGCCGAAGCATGGCCGAGGTCGCCGAGCGGTTGCGGCCCTACCTGCTGGGCTGGAAGGCCTACTTCCGGATGGCACAAACGCCGAGACTCTGGCTCGCGCTCGACGAGTGGTTGCGCCACCGCCTGCGGGCGATCCAGCTCAAGCACTGGAAGCGCGGGACGACGATGTATCGCGAGCTGAAGGCGCTCGGTGCGTCCCACGAGGATGCTCACCGGGTTGCGGCCAACTCGCGGCGCTGGTGGCGCAACAGCGCCGGACGCCTGAACCGGGTGATGCCGATCGCGTATTTCGATCGGCTCGGCGTTCCCCGACTCTCATGACCTCAACCACTCGAACCGCCCGGTGCGGACCCGCATGCCGGGTGGTGTGGGAGGGGCGGCCGGGGTAACCTGGCCCCCCTATCCCGATCAGCCCGCCACCCTGGCGCTCACCGGGCCGCACCCGACCAGTACTCCGCCCGGCCGTAGGTCTCCTTGAGGAAGTCGATGAACATCCTCACGCGCAGCGGCAGATGCCTGCGCTGCGGGAACAGGGCGCAGATCGCGTTGTCGGGCGCCGCGTAGCCGTCGAGCACGGTCGTCAGCCTGCCCGCTTCCAGGTCCTCGCGCACCTCCCACATCGAACGCCAGGCCAGGCCCATCCCGGCCAGTGCCCATTCGTGGAGCACCGCGCCGTCGTTGCACTCCATGTTCCCCGACACGCGCAAGGCCAGCGGGCGCCCGTCCACCGTGAACAGCCAGCCGCGCGACTGGTTTCCGTAGGTTCCGAAGGTGAGGCAGTCGTGCCGGGCCAGGTCGGCCGGCGTCTGCGGTGTGCCGCGTCGCCTCAGGTAGTCCGGGCTTGCCACCACCACGCGGTGGTTGGCCGCCAGCGGGACGCTGACCAGGCTGGAGTCGTCGAGCAGGCCGATCCGGATCGCCAGGTCGAAGCCCTCGTTGACGATGTCGGTGAGGCGGTCGCTGAGGTCGAGCGAGATCGAGACCTCGCGGTTCTGCGCCAGGAAGCGCGGCACCAGCGGCGCGACGTGGCGCCGTCCGAAGCCGGCGGGCGCGGTCACCCGCATGTGCCCGCTGGCCTTGACTCCGCCGAGCGAGACCGACGCCTCGGCATTGTGGAAGTCGTTCAGGATGCGCTGGCAGTCCTCGAGGAAGGCGCTGCCCTCGAAGGTGAGCGTGATGCGGCGGGTGGTGCGGACCAGCAGCTTGACGCCCAGGCGGGCTTCGAGCGCATCGATGCGCCTGCCGATCACCGCCGGGGCCACGCCTTCGGCCAGCCCGGCGGCCGACAGGCTGCCGCGCATCGCGACGGCGGCGAAGGTCTCGATCTGCTTGAAGCGGTCCATGAAAGCTCCGTGTGCAGCCGAGATTGTCACGCACGGCGTGCGAACGCGTGGCAACATCCTGAGCCATGAGCGAACAGCAAGCCCCCGCCACGGAAGCTCCGGCGTCGCCAGGCGGCGCAGCGCTGCCGCCGTCCATCGGGGTGCGCAATACGTCGCTGGTGCTGCTCGCCGTGCTCGCCAGCGTGACGATGCTGCGGCTGGGCAGTCCGGTGTTCATTCCGGTGCTGCTCGGCCTGCTGTTCAGCTACGCGCTGTCGCCGGTCACCGCCAGGCTGGAGCGCCTGCGGATTCCGCGGGCGCTGGCCGCGGCGCTGGTCATTCTTGGGTTGATCGGCGGGGTCTCGGCGCTGGTCTGGTCGCTGGAGGACGACGCGGTCGACCTGGTCGAGGCGCTGCCGGACTCGGCCAGCAAGTTGCGCGAGGTGCTCCGGCCGCAGCCTGGCGCGCCCCAGGGCTCGATCGAGAAGGTCCAGAAGGCTGCCGAGCAGCTCGAGCAGGCGGCCGAAGAGACCGGGGGCGCCCAGTCGACGGTGCGCAGGGGCGTGACCCGGGTCCAGATCGAAAAGCCGCGCTTCAACGTCAAGGATTACCTCTGGCCCGGCACCCTCGGCCTGCTCGGCATGATCGGCCAGACGGTGATGATCTGCTTCATCACCTACTTCCTGCTTGCGGGCGGCAGCGAATTCCGCCGCAAGCTGGTGCGCATCGCCGGCCCCACTTTTGCACGCCGCAAGATCACGGTGAAGGTGCTCGACGAGATCGCCGCGCAGATCCAGCGCTACCTGCTGGTGCAGATCTACACCAGCGCTGCAGTGGGCCTGGCGACCTGGCTGGTCTTCTGGTGGATCGGCCTCGAACAGGCGGCGGTCTGGGGAGTGATGGCTGCGGTCGTCAACCTGGTGCCCTACGTCGGCGCGATCGCGCTGACCGGCGGCGCAACGCTGGCCGGCTTCGTGCAGTTCGGCAGCGTTGAGATGGCGCTGGTGGTGGGCGGTGCGGCGCTGGTGATCCAGAGCATCGAGGGTTACGTGCTGACACCCTGGCTCACCAGCCGAACGAGCCGGATGAGCCCGGTCGTGATTTTCGTCAGCGTGCTCGCCTGGGGCTGGCTGTGGGGCATCCCCGGCATGCTGCTGGCGATCCCTATCATGATGGGACTGAAGGCCGTCTGCGATCACATCGAGGACCTGCGGCCGATCAGCGAACTGCTCGGCGATTGAAGCAGGCTCGATCGCAGGCGCTCGGTCGCGCGTGTTCAGTCGAAGCTGACCACGCACTCCATCGCCGGGCCTCCGGCGGGCGTGCGGGTCCAGAACGCCAGCCGCCCGCTTTCTGGTGCCGCGGCGCAGACGGACACCGGCGTGCCGCTGAACAGCGAGGCGCGGGCGCGGAACTCCATGCGCCGGACGGTGCGCCCGGGATGCCACTTCCTGAAGGTCTCTGCGATCAGCAGCGCCTGCAGCGGCCCGTGGACGACCAGTCCCGGATAGCCGCCGACTTCGGTGGCATAGGGCAGGTCGTAGTGGATGCGGTGGGTGTTGAAGGTGAGCGCCGAGAATCGGAAGAGGGTGGCCTCGTCCATCGGCCAGTCCAGCTGCCGGTCAGCGACTGGCGCGGCCGCCGCGGCCGGCGTGGCACCGGTCGACGGTCCGAGGAAGACCGCGCGCGTGCGCTCGACGATCGCGGTGCGGCCCTGCTGCTCGTAGCGGTGCTCGTGGGTGAGGAAGACCATCGGCCCGCGCGAGCCGGTCTTCGCGCTCATGTCGGCGATGCGCGATACCTTGCGCGCCGGCTGGCCGAGCGCCAGCGGCGCGACGAACTCGATCTCCGATCCCGCCCACATGATCTGTTCCAGCGGAATCGGCGGCAACAGCGCGCGGCTGCGCGGCGAGCCGTCCTCGCCGAGGCCATCGGTCGGCGTGCGGTCGAGGAAGTGCAGCCACTGCCAGAGGGGCGGCAGCGTCGCGGGAGGGCGGTCGCCCTCGCCGAGGTTCAGCGTGGCGGCAAGGCACAGGGCCGGGATGGGGCTGAGCGTCTCCTCTGAGGAGTCGCTGCGTTCCAGCCAGGGACGGAGGGCGTCGAGGTCGATCTGGGTGTCCATGGCGTCCGATGCTACACCGCCATGTAACGGCCGGGACGGTGGTTGATCGCAAGTGTGACGTTCAGCACGAGCGCTCCCACCAGCGAGACCGCGACGATGGCCGGCGGCACCACGGTCAGCGACAGCAGCAGGATCGCGGCGTCGAGTCCGAGCTGGACCCAGCCGGCGCGCCAGCCGAAGCGCTCCTGCAGGAAGAGCACAAGCACGTTGAAGCCCCCCAGGCTGCCGCGGTGGCGGAACAGGATCAGCAGGCCGATGCCGACGAGCAGGCCGCCCGCCAGCGCCGCGTACGCCGGCTGGATCCGCTCGAGGACCAGCAGCGGTCGCTGCACCTCGGTCACGACCGAGAGCAGCGCCACCGCGGCGGCCGTCTTGGCGGTGAAGCGCCAGCCCATCCGCAGCAGCGCGAGCGCGAGAAAAGGCAGGTTCACCAAGGCGAAGCTCGCGCCGAAGGCCAGGCCGGTGCCATAGGACAGCAGCAGCGCGAGGCCCGCGGTGCCGCCGGTCATCAGTCCCGCGCGCTCGAAGAATGCGATGCCCAGTCCGGCGAGGATCGCTGCGGACAGGAAGGCGAGCGTGTCCTCGAGTCGCGTGTGGCGCAGCGTCTGCGGCGCTGCTGCCGCTTGCGGGGTCTGTGCGGCCATGGCTCAGGTTAACCTGCGGCTCTTGGGCGCGTCGATTCAATGCATCGGTCGGAGGGTTTTGGAGCATGCGCAGGGTGAACGCAGAAGATCGCGCGGTCCGCGCTCGCCATCGGTCGTGAGCGCCCCCACGGAGGCCTGGTCGGGCCGGATCGGTTTCATCCTGGCCACCGTCGGATCCGCGGTCGGGATTGGCAGCATCTGGAAATTCCCCTACGAGGTTGGGGCCAACGGCGGAGGAGTCTTCCTGCTGTTCTACCTGGCGGGGCTGGCGCTGGTCGTCGTGCCGCTGATGCTCGCGGAGTTCGCGCTCGGGCGGGCGGGCCGCGGGGATGCGGTGTCGAGCATCGCTGCGCTTGCCCGGGAGGCCGGGTCCGCACGGTGCTGGGCCTGGGCGGGCGGGCTCGGCGTGCTCACAGGTTTCCTGATCCTGAGCTTCTACTCGGTGATCGGCGGCTGGACGATCGGCTATGCCGCGGACACGTTCGCCCGCGGCCTGCCGGGGACCGATCCGCAGGCGGTGCGCGAGCGTTTCGGGGCCTTCCTCGCCTCGCCGTGGCGGCTGGCCGGCTGGCATGCGCTGTTCATGGGGCTGACCGCGTTCATCGTTGCGCGCGGCGTCTCGCGCGGCATCGAGACTGCGGTCAAGGTGCTGATGCCGCTGCTGGTGGTCCTGATGGTGCTGCTGGCCGGGTACGCGGCCGTCGAGGGCGACCTTCGCGCGACGCTCTCCTTCATGCTGCGCATCGATCCCGCGTTCCTGACCGCCGCAACCGCGCTCGACGCGCTGGGTCTTGGCTTTTTCTCGATCGGGGTGGGGCTTGGCCTGATGATCACCTACGCCGCATACAGCGGCGCCCGGATCAGCCTGCGCGAAGTGGCGTTCGCGTCGGTGATCGCCGACACCCTCATCTCCTTCCTGGCAGGTTTCGCAGTCTTCCCGATCGTGTTCGCCCACGGGCTCGACCCGGCGAGCGGGCCGGGGCTGGTCTTCGTCACGTTGCCGCTGGCCTTCGCGCGGATGCCCTTCGGCGCCCTCGCCGCGCAGGCGTTCTTCGTGCTGCTGTTCGTCGCCGCGCTCGCGTCGGCGATCTCGCTGCTCGAGCTCGTCGTGGCCTGGCTGGTGCGGGCCACGGGCTGGAGCCGTGCGCGCAGCGCGGCGCTGGCCGGCGCGGCCTGCTTCGTCGCGGGGCTTGCCAGCGTGCTCTCGTTCAACGCATGGTCGGGGTGGCATCCGCTGGCCGGCGTCGCCGGCTTCGAGACCGCCACCTTCTTCGATCTGCTGGACTGGGTGACGTCCAACCTGATGCTGCCGGTGGGCGGGCTCGCCATCGCGCTGTTCGCCGGCTGGGCGGCCCCGGCGGGGCTCATGGCGAGGACCCTGGGCATGGGGGCCAGCGGCGCCGGCGCGCTGCGCTTCGTTCTTCGCTGGGTCGCCCCGTTCGGGATCGCGGCGGTGGCGCTGGCGACGCTGCTGGCCGGGCGCTGAGCCTGCGGGCGTTGACGGCCCGGGCGCGGCGGCATCCAGATTCCGGTACTCGGGTCCGGATCAGCGCGGCCCATCCACTTGCCAGGACCGGCAATTGTGTCCGACCCTGAGCGGGCAAAGACAACAGCGAAGAACGCACAGGAGGGGACGGAATGAGGATTCGCGAGATCGCGACGGGCTTGCAGTTTCCCGAGGGACCGGTGGCCATGGGAGACGGGTCGGTGCTGCTGGTGGAGATCGCCCGGGGCACGCTGACCCGCGTCACGCCGGACGGGCGGGTGCAGGTGGTGGCCGAACTGGGCGGAGGCCCGAACGGCGCCGCGATCGGCCCCGATGGCGCGGTCTACGTGTGCAACAACGGCGGATTCCGCTGGGCCAGGGAGGCCTCGGGGATGATGCGCCCGGTCGCCCAGGCCGACGACTACGACGGCGGGCGCGTCGAACGCGTCGACCTGGCCACCGGCCGCGCGGAACGCGTCCTGGAGTCGGTCGCGGGGCACCGGCTGCGCGGACCGAACGACCTGGTCTTCGACGCCGGGGGCGGCATGTATTTCACCGACCTCGGCAAGGGGCGCGAGGACGACATGGACCGCGGCGCGGTCTACTTTGCGCGCGCGGACGGCAGCGCTGCAGCCGCGGTCTCGCGGCCGCTGATGACCCCGAACGGGATCGCGCTCTCGCCGGACGGCAAGACGCTGTACTACGCGGAGACCGAGGGCGCCCGGCTGTGGGCCTTCGACCTCACCGGCCCCGGCACGATCGATCGCCAGCCCTGGCCCTCGCCCAATGGCGGGCGGATGATCGCTGCCGCGCCGGGCGGTCACTACCAGCGCTTCGACTCGATGGCTGTCGACGCCTTCGGCAACGTCTGCGTCGCCACCCTGCTGCACGGCGGAATCACGGTGATCTCGCCCGACGGAAGCCTCGCGAGCCACGTGCCCCTGCCCGATCCCTACACGACCAACCTGTGCTTCGGCGGGCCCGACCTGCGGACGGTCTTCGTGACGCTGTCGGGCACCGGCAGGCTGATCGCGATCGACGACTGGCCGGTGCCGGGGCTGGCGCTCAACTTCAACGCCTGAAACGGGCAGGACGGAGCAGACCATGTCGACCGGGCCGGCCCATCCCTTCGCCGAACTCATCGGCCTGCACTTCCGGGAGGGCGGGCATGCGCCCGGCCGCAGCGAGTGCTACATCGATGTCGTGCCGGCGCACCTCAACCCGCACGGCGTGGTCCACGGCGGGGTGCTGTTCTCGATGGCGGATACGGGCATGGGCAAGGCCCTGTACCCCTCTCTCGCCGAGGGCGAACTGTGCGCCACCATCGAGATCCGCATCGCGTATCACCGCGCCGTCTCCGAAGGGAGGATCGTCTGCGACACGCGGGTGGTGAGCCGCGGCAGGCGCGTCGCGCACCTCGAGTCCGACCTGATGGTGGGCGACGCGCTGGTCGCCCGGGCGGTCGGCAGCTACTCGATCTTCGCGCCCACCCGGCGCTGAAGCAGCAGCGCGAAGGCAGCCCCGGTCGCCAGCACGCCGGCGCCGGCGGCGGCGAACACCGGGACGAAGCCGGCGCCCAGCACCAGCTCCGCGGCCAGGGTGACGCCGGCCGACTGGCCGATGAACAGGCACATCGCGAACAGCGCCACGCCGGTGCCGCGCACCGTCGGCGCCATCTGCGTGGCATGGGTCTGCAGGGTGTTGTGCAGCATGTGGTAGCCCAGTCCGAGCAGGATGCAGGCCACTGCGCCGGTGCGGGGCGCGGCGGCCAGCAGCGCGAAGCCGGACGCCATCAGCGCGCCGCCGCTCAGCGCGAGTCCGGCTTCGCCGAGGCGGGCAAGCAGCCGCGCGGCATTCGCCGTGTAGGCCAGGCCGCCGATCCCGAAGGCCGCCACGGTGGCGCCGGCCAGCCAGACCGGCATGCCGGTGCGCTCGTGCAGCGAGGTCGGCACGAAGGCGAGCGCGCCGAAAGCGAGCAGGCCTTCGACCGCGACCAGCGCCAGGATCACGCGGGCCCAGCCGCTGCGCAGCACGATGCCGTACCGCGCCAGGGCGCCCGGCGCATGCGCGTGGGCCTGCGCGGCCGACCCTGGCGCGGCATCCGCCTGGGCGGCATCTCCTGCGCGGACCACGGCGCGCAGCTTCCAGCCCGAGACCGCGAAGATCGCCGCCAGGAGCACGAAGGCCGCGCGCCAGCCCACGGTGTCCGCGAGCAGGCCGCCCATCGCCTGGCCGAGGATGGCGCCGAGGATCGTGCCGTTGAGGAACTTGGCGAGCGAGGCCTGCCGCTGGCCGTAGGGGACGGTGTCGCCCACCCAGGCCATCGACAGGGGAATGATCGCTGCGGCGATTGCGCCGGTCAGCAGCCGCGCCAGCTCGAGCGCGGCCAGTCCCGGCGCGAGCGCGCACAAAAGCGACGCAAGAGCGGCAGCCAGCGCCGCCCCCGCGATGTAGCGGGCCTTGCCGATGCGATCGCCGAGCGGCCCGTGCGCGAGCTGCGAGATGCCGTAGCCGATCGCGTAGAGCGTGACCACCCCGGAGGCGCCGGCCGCGGCAACGCCGAAGTCGCCGGCGAGCGCCGGCAGCATCGGGTCGCAGATGCGCATCGAGGCCATGCTTGCGAACGAGGCCGCCGCGAGCCAGAACAGCGTGTCGCCAGCGCGGGTCACTGCGGCTCGGCTTCGCCAAGCAGGAAGTGGCCGCGCGTCAGCGCGATCGGCTCGGCCGGCGACGTCTGCCAGCACCAGACCTGCACCAGGGCGACGCGGCTGCCCACACGGACGATTTCGCAGCGCGCGAAGGTCTCTCGCGGCCGCCCGGAGCGCAGGTAGTCGATCGAGAAGTCGATCGCCTTCGGCAGCCGCGGCTCCGGCAGGGCTTCGATCAGGCCGAGGATCGCGGCAGTCTGCGCAAAGGCTGCGATCACGCCGCCGTGCAGCGCGGGCAGCACCGGATTGCCGACCAGCTTTTCGGCGAAGGGCAGGCGGTACAGGCGCGTGCCGTCCTGCGTGCGGGAGGCGTTCATTCCCAGGTAATCGATGTAGGGGACCTGCCGGCCGAGCGCGATCGGCTCGCTGGCGGCGGGCGGTTGCCAGACGAGACCCTTGCCGTCGGGGGCGGGGCGCCCCGAGTCGGCCTCGGGAAGCGCGGCGGCGGAAGCTGAAGTCGAGGCCGGGGCCCCCGCTCCGGCGGCCCCGGCAGGCGTCCCCCCTCCCGCTGAGCGCCTGTTGCTGGTGCCGCGCATGAAGGTCGCCAGTGCAGTGGCGATCGGGGCATCGTCGCCGGCCTGCCGGAGCGTGGCGCGCGTGAACGCGATGTTCCGCGTGAGGCGGAAGCACTCCGCGGTGCAGCTCACGTCACGGTCGGGGCCGGCCGGGCGCAGCAGATCCATGCGCAGGTCGAGGGTGGCGTAGGGCTGGACGCGGTCGAGCGTGACGCCGACGGCCGCGCCGCAGGCCGAGTCGGCGAGCACGGTGAGCGGTCCCGGATGCAGCAGGCCGCGCTGCGGATCCCCGAGCCAGTCCTTGCGGGCGGGCAGCACCAGGGTGACCTTGCCGGCCTCCATCGGTCCGAGGCGGATGCCCGTCTCGTTCATGTGCGGGATCGACCTGAAGAAGCGGTTCGCGAAGTGGTCGGCGGGCGAGGATTGGTTCGACATTGTTGCCTCGATGGAAAGTGAAGCGGTCTGGCGGGCGCGCAGGCCGCGCCGGCCGGTGGGGGCCGGTGGGGGCCGGCCTGCCGGCGCGCGCTCAGCCGCCAGGCAGCCTGATGAGGCCGCGCAGCTTGCGTAGCGCTTCGAGGTCGCCGGTCTTCTCGAACGGGATCGTGAACGGGGAGTCGCCCCAGTTCGCCGAGCCCTTCAGGCGGTACTCCAGGCGGCCGCTGCCCTGGCTGCGCGCCTTCGACACCAGGTCGAGCAGGCCGGAGATGGGCATCGTGAAGGCGATCGGCACCTGGCGCGTGCCGCGGCCGGGCAGCGTCAGCCGCGGATCGCGGGCGGCGCCGGAAGCGAAGGGCAGCCCGAACAGATCGAGCTCGAAGCGCAGGTTCGACAGGGGCACCTCCATCTCGTTCGGATTGTCCGCGATCACCGTGAGCAGGAATTCGATCTCGTCCAGGCCCACGCGAGGCACCGACAGTCCGGAAAAGGAGAGCTTGGGCGCCTGCAGTCCGAGCGGGGGCAGGGCGGAGCAGGCCGGCAGGGCTGCCAGGGCAGCGAGCGCGCCGGCAGCCGCGAGCAGGCGGCGGCGAGGTGTGTTCGTCATGGAGGCTCCTTGCGGGAAACGGCCGCGCCCGGACGGGCCGCGGGTGCGAGGGGGCAGGTTCGGTGAAACCGGCTCGTCGGCTTCCGGGGACTACAGCCGCGCGAGCCGTGAGAGCGCGAGCTTCAGGGTCTCGTCCTTCTTGGCGAAGCAGAAGCGCACCAGTCCGCGGTCCACCTGATGCTCGGAGAAGGCCGACACGGGGATCGCCGCAACGCCGATCTCGGTGGTCAGCCAGCGTGCGAAGTCGGCCTCGCCGAGCGCGGAGACGCGGGAGTAGTCGACCACCTGGAAGTAGGTGCCTTCGCAGGGCAGCAGGCCAAAGCGCGTGCCGGCGAGGCCCTGCCGGAACAGGTCGCGCTTGCGCTGGTAGAAGCCGGCCAGCCCGAGGTAAGGGGCCGGGTCCTGCAGGTAGTCGGCCAGGCCGTGCTGGACGGGCGTGTTCACGGTGAACACGTTGAACTGGTGGACCTTGCGAAACTCCGCGGTCAGCGCCGCGGGCGCGGCGCAGTGGGCGACCTTCCAGCCGGTCACATGGAAGGTCTTGCCGAATGAGGACACCACGAAGCTGCGCGCGGCCAGCCCCGGGTAGCTGCTGGCGGAGCAGTGGGGCTCGCCGTCGAAGACCATGTGCTCGTAGACCTCGTCTGAGATCACGAACAGGTCCGACTCCACCGCAATGGCCTCGAGCGCGCGCATGTCGGCATCGCGCAGGATGGTGCCGCTGGGGTTGTGCGGCGAGTTGACCATGATGGCGCGAGTGCGCGGCGTCACCGCCGCGCGCACCGCGCTCCAGTCCACCCTGAACTCCGGGGTCATCGGCACGGTCACCGCGTGGCCGCCGGCAAGCTCGATGTTGGGGATGTAGCTGTCGTACACCGGCTCGAGCACGATCACCTCGTCGCCCGGACGGACGATCGCCAGCACCGCGGTGAAGATCGCCTGGGTCGCGCCGGCGGTCACCGTGATCTCGGTGGCCGGATCGTAGGCGGCGCGGTACAGCCGGCCGATCTTGGCGGCGATCGCCTCGCGCAGCGGCGCGGCGCCGGCCATCGGCGGATACTGGTTCAGCCCGGCGCGCATCGCCGAGACTACCGAGTCGATGAGCCTGGGGTCGCAGTCGAAGTCGGGGAAGCCCTGGCCGAGGTTCACCGCCTTGCATTCGGCGGCGAGCGCCGACATCACTGTGAAGATCGTGGTGCCGACTTTCGGCAGCCGGGACTCGAGGGCGGGCGGGTCGGTGCGCATCGGCGCAGATTATAGGCCCGGCCCTTCCCGGAATCCCCCGGGCGGCACGATCTCAAGCCCGGACCGGCGCCGCGCCTGGCGCGCAAGCGCGAGAAGCGCGCGGTCCTTGGTGAGCAGCCAGCGCGCGCCCTCCGTGATCGCCAGGTCGATGAAGCACTGGTCGTCCGGGTCGCGGCAGAGCAGGCCGCAGGCCGGCGGCGCCGGGCGCATCGCCACCAGGGCGTCGAATTCCGCGAGCGCGGCCAGCGGTGCAGGGAGGTTTGCAAGCCCGCGCCGGCGCCGCGCAGCCTCGGCCTGCAGGCGCACCGCTTCGCGGCCGAGGACATCGGCCAGTTCGTCCCTGCCGCGGGCCAGCCCGAGCAGGCGCAGCTGTCCGGACGCCACCGCGGCGCGCACCGGCGCGATGACCGGATCGGCGAACACCAGCCAGTCCAGCCACACATTGGTGTCCAGCACCGCGGCAGGGACGTTCATGCCATCATCGCGCTGGCTCGCCGGACCGCTCCGGGCCTGCTCCATCGTTCCGTACGCATCCCCTGACTCCATGCTGATCGTCCTCTCCCCCGCCAAGACCCTGGATTTCGACACCCCTCCCGCCACGCAACGCTACACGCAGCCGGATTTCCTCGCCGACTCGCGGCTGCTGGTCGACCGCCTCGTCGCGCTCGATGGCCCTCGGCTGGCCAGCCTGATGAAGATCAGCGACGCGCTCGCCGAGCTCAACGTCGCCCGATTCGCATCCTGGGCGCCGCCGTTCTCGCCGGCCAACGCGAAGCAGGCGGTGCTCGCCTTCAACGGCGACGTCTACGATGGGCTCGATGCCGCTTCCCTGGACGAAGAGGCGCTGGCCTGGGCCCAGGGCCGACTGAGGATCCTGTCGGGCCTCTACGGCGTGCTGCGTCCGCTCGACCTGATGCAGCCCTACCGGCTGGAGATGGGAACCCGTCTCGAGAACGACCGGGGGCGCGACCTCTACGCCTTCTGGGGCGACCGGATCGCGCAGGCCCTGGCGGCCGAGCTGGACGGCGGGGTGCGGCCGGTGCTGGTGAACCTCGCCTCGGAGGAGTATTTCAAGGCGGTGCGTCCGAAGGCGCTCGGGCATCCGGTGGTGCAGCCCGTGTTCCAGGAGCGCAAGGGCGCGGCGTGGAAGGTGGTGAGCTTCCGGGCCAAGCGCGCCCGCGGAGCGATGGCGCGCTATGCGATCGAGCGCAGGATCGAGGACCCGGAAGGGCTCAAGCGCTTCGAAGTGGACGGCTATGCTTTCGCGCCGGAGGCCTCGGACGCATCGACCTGGATCTTCAGGCGCGCGGCCTGAGCCGGCGCGGCCGCCGCAGCGTGAGCCGCGGCGGCCCGGGGCGGGCCGGGCCGAAACGGGCCCGCCGCGAAAGCTCAACGGCTCGGGAACACCTCGACGCGACGGGCCTCGCGGTCGTCGGCTCCGCCTTCGACTTCCTGGGGACGGACCAGGATGAGGCGGCTGGCCGGAGCCCCGGCCTCGACGAGCATCGTGCGGGTGGCCAGCGCGCGGTTCTTGGCGAGCTCGCGGTTGGCAGCGGGATCGCCGGTCTTGTCGTGGAAGCCGGAGATGCCGAGCCGGCCTTCCGGGGAATCCTTCAGGAAGGCGACCAGGGCGCCCGCCTGGGCGGCGGCATCGGCCGGCAACGCGGCGCTGCCCACTTCGAAGTGGAACCGGACCGTTTCGGGGACGCCCTCGCCGGTGGCCAGGGGAGGCGGCTGGTCGACTTCGACGAGCGCGACCGGGGGCTGCTCCGCAGTTGCGCCCGCAGACGCGCCAGCGATGCTCGCCACCGGGCCGGCGCTGCCGCCGGAGAAGGCCGCCATGAAGGCGGAGATCAGGGCGACCGCGATCGCGAGAGCCGCGGCAAAGCCCACGATCCAGGCGACCAGGGTGTTCGATTCGTTCTGTTGTGCGTCGTCCATGGGGAATCCGGCGAAGGTTGTAATCGCAGCGCGCCGTTATCTGGCGCCGAACCCTAGATTATAGCCGTGCCCTGTGTCAGATGATCGTGGGCTCCGGCTCGATCATCACGCCGAAGCGCTCCGCAACCGATTCGCGGATCCGCCCGGCGAGCGCAAGCAGCTGCGCGCCGGTGGCGTTGCCATGGTTGACCAGCACCAGCGCGTGCGATGAATGGACGCCCGCGTCGCCCTCGCGCCGGCCCTTCCAGCCGCAACGGTCGATCATCCAGGCGGCGGACAGCTTCGTGGCCTGCCCGGCAGGCCAGGAGGGCAGGCCGGGATGGCGCGCCAGCAGCTCCTGCGCCTGCTCGCGGCCGATCACCGGATTCTTGAAGAAGCTGCCCGCGTTGCCCAGCACCGCCGGATCGGGGAGCTTGCGGCGCCGGATCGCCCGCACGGCCGAGGCCACGTCAGCCGGAGTGGCCGACCCGATGCCCTGTCGTTCGAGCTCCTCGCGCAGGTCGCCGTAGTCCAGCTTCGGCGCCCAGTCGTCCGGCAGGCGGAAACGGACGCGCGCGATCAGCCAGCGCCGGCCGTCGCCCTTCTTGAAGCAGCTGTCGCGATAGCCGAAAGCGCATTCACCCGGCGTAAAGCTGCGCTGCTGCGTGCCGTCCAGGTCGAGCGCGTCGAGGCCGGCGAAGCATTCGCGCATCTCGACCCCGTAGGCGCCGATGTTCTGGATCGGGCTGGCGCCGACGCTGCCGGGAATCAGCGAGAGGTTTTCCAGTCCGCCCAGCCCCTGTGCGATCGTCCAGCGGACCAGCCCGTCCCAGGACTCGCCAGCCTCGGCCTCGACCAGGCTTGTTCCGCCGCTGCGCTCGATGACGCGCAGCCCTCGGGTGCGCAGCAGCAGCACCGTGCCGGCGAAGTCGCGCGTGAAGAGCAGGTTGCTGCCGCCGCCGAGCACCAGACGCTCAGGCGCGGCGGCCAGCATCGCAACCGCCTCCGGCAAATCGCCGGGGTCGGTCACCTCGACCAGCCGGGCCGCGCGCTGGTCCACGCCGAAGGTGTTCAGTTGCCTGAGGCTGGCGTTCTCGGTGAAGGTAAGCGGCATCGGGTAAGCGGCATCGGCGGATGTGTGTCGGCGCCCCGGCGGGCGCGATCGCTTCCTGCGCAGCTTGTCAGCTGGGCCGGTAGGCCAGCCGGACGTAGATGGGCGCGAAGGACTCGGCCTGGGTGATCTCGACCAGGCACTCGCGCGCGAGCTCCAGCAGCGCCACGAAAGTGACCACCGCCACGGCGACGCCACCGGCAAGATCGAAGAGTTCCTGGAATTCGGCGAAGCGCCGGTGCTGCAGCGTGCGCAGCACCACGGTCATGTACTCGCGAACCGACAGCTCCTCCCGGCTGATCCGGTGGTGCTGGGTGAGCCGGGCGCGGCGCAGCACGTCCGCCCAGGCTGCGCGCAGGTCATCGACGCTGACCGAGGGGAAGCGCACCACGGCTTCATGGTCGATGAAGACCTGCGCGCCGTGGAAGTCGCGCCCGATCAGGGGCGCCTCGTCCAGCCCCTGCGCGGCGAGCTTGATCCGTTCGTACTCGACCAGCCGCCTGGCCAGCTCCGCGCGCGGATCGTCGACCTCCTCGCCAGTGTCGGCCTTGCGCACCGGCAGCAGCATCCGCGACTTGATGTCGATGAGCAGCGCGGCCATCAGCAGGTACTCGCCAGCGAGTTCCAGGTTGTGGTCGCGGATCTGCTCGACGTACACGAGGTACTGCCGGGTGACCTCCGCCATCGGAATGTCGAGGATGTCGAAGTTCTGCTTGCGGATCAGGTACAGAAGCAGGTCGAGCGGGCCCTCGAAGGTGTCGAGGAAGATCTCCAGGGCATCCGGCGGGATGTAGAGATCTTTTGGCAGCTTGAGGACCGGCTCGCCGTACAGGCGCGCGAAGACCTTCAGGTCGAGCTGCGGTTCGTCGACCTCCGCCAGCACGGCCGCGCCCTCATCGAGATCCGGCGCCGCGGCGGGCGCCTGGGCCCGCGGCGGATGCAGGCTCAGCTCCTGGTCTGGTAGACGTAGGGCTGTTGGGGGACGCGCGATGCCTTGTCGCGCTGCTGCGCTTCCAGATCCTGGGGGCGGTCCCACCAGATGGCGCGCCCCTTGCGCTGCTCGGCCTCGAGCTGCGGGCGCTCGCCCTTGAGCTCGCGCAGGAATCGGGTAATGTCTGATTCGTACATGGGTTTCGGCTCCTGCCGCATTCTAAGGCATCGCCGGTCCCGGGGGCGGCGACGATGAAGGAAGAAGACATGGGATGGCGCATGCGTCTGTGCGGTGGACTGGTGGCGCTCGCCTCGCTGGGTGCCTGCGACTACTTCGCCCAGAAGGAACTCAAGCCCGGAGTCTCCACGGTCGACGATGTGCGCCGGATGATGGGCAAGCCCGAGATGATCTGGGAGGAAGAGGACGGCAGCCAGGTGCTGGAGTTCGTCCGCGGCCCGGAAGGGACCGAAACCTACATGGTCGAGATCGATGCCGAGGGGCGCTATCTCGGCATGAAGAACGTGCTTGTGCAGGAAAATTTCGATCGGATCCGTCCCGGGATGCTCAGGGACGAGGTGCGACGCATGCTCGGCAAGCCCACCGAGACTGCGCGTTTCCCGCTCAAGCGCGAGGAGGTGCTGAGCTGGCGCTTCAGCTCCGAGTACAACCGGCCCGACATGTTCAACGTGCACTTCGATCCGGACGGCCGCGTGGTCACGACCAGCGTGACTGCGGCCAAGGACGGTTCCGAAGTGGGACGCTGACGCTCAGGAGATCTTCATCCCCGGCGCGGCGCCCGCCTGCGGATCGAGCAGGTAGAGGCCGTCGCCGCGCGCGGGGTCGTCCCAGGAGGCCGCCAGCACCATGCCCTCCGAGAGCCCGAACTTCATCTTGCGCGGCGCCAGGTTGGCCACCATCACCGTGAGGCGGCCGACCAGTTGCTCCGGCGAGTAGGCCGAGCGGATTCCGGAGAACACCGTCCGCGGCTCGGGCTCGCCGCAGTCGAGCGTCAGCCTGAGCAGCTTGGTCGAGCCCTCCACCGTCTCTGCGGCGACGATGCGCGCGACCCGGAGATCCAGCTTCGCGAAATCGTCGATGCCGATCGTGGCGGGCGCCTCGGCCTTGCCCGCGGGCGCGCTGGCGCCCTTGCCGCCGCCGGGATGCCGGCTCGGCGCCGCGGCCGGCTGCGCCGCCGCCGGCGGCTCGAAGAGCGCGTCGATCTGTTTCGGGTCGATCCGCGTCATCAGGTGCTCGTAGCGGCCGATGCGCGTCGGCGGCGTGCCGGCGTCGCTCCAGGCCAGCGCGCCGGTGCCCAGGAAGCCTTCGGCGCGGGCTGCGAGCGCCGGCAGGATGGGCTTGAGCCAGACGGTGAGCGCCTGGAAACCCGCGATGCAGATGGAACAGACCTGCTGCAGCCGGGCGTGCGAGGCAGGGTCCTTGGCGAGCTCCCAGGGCTTCTCGGCGTCGAAGTGCTGGTTGATCCGGTCCGCGTACTCCATCGCCAGGCGGAGCCCCTTGCCGTACTCACGCCCCTCGATGCAGGCGGCGATCTCCTGCGTGAGCCGCGCCGTCTCGAGCGACTGCCATGCCGGCAGCGCGCTCACGTCGCACAGCGCACCATCGAACAGCCGCGACAGGAAGCTCGACGCCCGGCTGGCGATGTTCACGTACTTGCCGACCAGGTCGCTGTTGACCCGGGCCATGAAGTCGTCCGGGTTGAAGTCGACGTCCTCAACCCGCGCGTTCAGCTTGGCGGCGATGTAGTAGCGCAGCCACTCGGGATTCATGCCGATCTCGAGATAGCGCAGCGGCGAGATGCCGGTGCCGCGCGACTTGCTCATCTTCTCGCCGCTGACCGTGATGAAGCCGTGGACGAAGACGTTGTCGGGCGCCTTGCGGCCCGAGAAGTGCAGCGTGGCCGGCCAGAACAGCGTGTGGAAGTAGATGATGTCCTTGCCGATGAAGTGGTACTGCTCCACGGCGGGATCGCTGACGAACTCCTCGTAGGTCTGCGCGGTCTGCGCCGCCGCCTGGCCCTTGTCGAAGTGGTTCTTGAGGCTGGCGAGGTAGCCGATCGGCGCGTCCAGCCAGACATAGAAGTACTTGCCTGGCGCATCCGGGATCGGGATGCCGAAGTAGGGCGACTCACGGGAAATGTCCCAGTCGCCCAGCCCCTGGTCGCCGTCGAGCCACTCGCGCGCCTTGTTCGCCACCTCCGGCTGCAGCCGGCCGTCCTGGGTCCAGCCGCGCAGGTACTCGACGCAGCGCGGGTCCGAGAGCCTGAAGAAGAAGTGTTCGGACTCGCGCATCACCGGCGTGGCGCCGGACAGCGTGGAGAAGGGGTTCTTCAGGTCGGTGGGCGCGTAGACCGCCCCGCAGACCTCGCAGGAATCGCCGTACTGGTCCTTCGCGCCGCACTTGGGGCACTCGCCCTTGATGTAGCGGTCCGGCAGGAACATGCCCTTCACCGGGTCGAAGAACTGCTCGATGGTCCGCGCGGCGATGAGGTCGTTCGCCTTGAGCTTGCGGTAGATGTCCTGGGACAGCTCCGTGTTCTCCGGCGAGTGCGTCGAGTGCCAGTTGTCGAACGAGATGTGGAAGCCGTTCAGGTATTGCGGCCGCTCGGCGGCGATCCGGCCCACCAGTTCTTCGGGCGTGATGCCTTCCGCCTCGGCCTTCAGCATGATCGGCGCGCCATGCGCGTCGTCTGCGCCGACGAAATGCACCTCGTGGCCGCGCATCCGCTGGAAGCGCACCCAGACGTCCGCCTGGATGTATTCCATGATGTGGCCGATGTGGAACGAGCCGTTGGCGTAGGGCAGGGCGGTGGTGACGAATAGGCGGCGCTTGCTCATGCAGGGCCCGATCGGGTCGAAGAGGGTTCGAGGGGAGAAGGCGCGCAGGAACACGGCGCGCAACCGGTGGATTCTAGCAAACGGACCTGGGGCCTCCCCGGGCTGACCTGGAACGCGCGCGACCTTCACCAGGGTCAAGGTTCGGGGCCCGGCGCAGGGCTAGCCTTCGCTGTTCCTTTCCAGCGGAGAAGCCCGACCGATGCGCACGCTTCGAAGACCCGACCTCGTCTGCCCCGCCGGCAGCCTCACCGCGCTGAAGGCGGCCGTCGACAACGGCGCCGACGCCGTTTACTGCGGCTTCCGCGACTCGACCAATGCCCGCAACTTCGCCGGCCTGAACTTCGACCGACAGGCGCTCGACGAGGGGCTGAGATACGCGCATGCGCGCGGCGCCGAGGTGCTGGTGGCGATCAACACCTATGCGCAGGCAGGCCGGCTGGAGGAATGGCATTCCGCGATCGACGCGGCCGCCGAGCTCGGCGTCGACGCGCTGATCGTGGCCGACCTCGGCCTGCTGGCCTGGGCCAGCGCGCGCCATCCACGCTTGCGCCTGCACCTGTCGGTGCAGGGTTCGGCCACCAACCACGAGGCGATCGAGTTCTGCCGCCGCGAGTTCGGCGTGCGCAGGGCGGTGCTGCCCCGGGTGCTGACGCTGGCGCAGGTGGAGCACCTGATCGAGCGCACCGAGGTGGAGATCGAGGTGTTCGGGTTCGGCTCGCTGTGCGTGATGAACGAGGGGCGCTGCTGGCTTTCCTCGCACGCCACCGGCGAGTCGCCGAACACGCACGGCGTGTGCTCGCCGGCGCCCCACGTGCGCTGGCAGGACACCCCGGAGGGCATGGAGGCCAGGCTCAACGGCATCCTGATCGACCGCTATGCGCCGGACGAGAAGGCCGGCTATCCGACCCTGTGCAAGGGGCGCTTCGAGGTCGGCGGGCGCACCGACTACGCGCTGGAGGAGCCCACCAGCCTGAACGTGCTGCCCATCCTGGGGGACCTGGTCCGCATGGGGGTCGCGGCGATTAAGGTGGAGGGGCGCCAGCGCAGCCCGGTGTACGTCGCCCAGGTGACGCGCTCGATGCGCGCCGCGCTCGACGCTGCCTGCTCCGATGCGCGCTACCAGGTGCGGCCGCAGTGGCAGGCCGAGCTGGCGAAACTTTCCGAGGGTCAGCAGGTGACCCTCGGTGCCTACAGCAAGCCGTGGAGGTGAGCCTGGTGAAGATCTCGATCGGACCATTGCTGTACTACTGGGCGCGCCAGGAGGTGCTCGATTTCTACGCCGGCATCGCGCAGTCGCCCGCGGAGATCGTCTGCCTGGGCGAGGTGGTGTGCGAGCGGCGCCACCAGCTGCGTCCCGGCGACTGGCTCGGGCTTGCCCGCGACCTGCGCGACAGCGGCAAGGAGGTGGTGCTGTCCAGCCACGTGCTGCTGGAGGGCGAGGGCGACCTGCGGCGGCTGCGCCAGCTGGTCGAGCAGGGGGACTTCCCCATCGAGGCCAACGACCTCGGCGCCGTGGCGCTGGCCGCGCGGCGCGTGCCCTTCGTCGTGGGCACGCACCTGAACGTCTACAACGAGGCGTCGCTCGCGTACTTCGCCGGTCTCGGCGCAATCCGCTGGGTGCCCCCGCTGGAGTCGTCCGGCGACCGCATCGCTGCGCTGCACGCGGGGCGCCCCGAGGGCATGCAGACCGAGGTCTTCGTCTACGGACGCATGCCGCTGGCGATCTCCGCGCGCTGCTTCACCGCCAGGCACTACGGCCTGCCCAAGGACGACTGCCAGTACAAGTGCCTGGACCATCCCGACGGGCTCGACCTGGCGACGCGCGATGGCCGCTCCTTCCTGGCCATCAACGGCGTGCAGACCCAGTCCTCCCAGCGCTACCTGCTGCTGGACGAGATGCCAGCGCTGCAGTCCATCGGAATCGACGTGGTGCGCATCAGTCCGCAGTCACGGCACACGCTGGACGTGGTGGCCGCCTTCGACGCCGCGCGGCGCGGCGCCTCGCCGGCGGCCGATCCCGCCTGGAGCCCGGAGGGCTTCTGCAACGGTTACTGGCATGGCGCGGCAGGGATCGAGCTCAAGGAGGTCGAGGCATGATTGCGGTTCCGGAGTTCTCGCTGCCGGCGCCGTTCCGCGCGCTCGGCAGCCGCCTGCCCCAATGGCCGCACTCGCTCGCGCTGGCCACCGCGCTGAACGCGGCCAACCGGCGCGAGGTGTTCGGCGCCGCGGAGCGCGACGCGCTCAACGGCCGGGTCGTGCGGATCCGCGTGCTCGATGCGGGCATCTGCGCCAGCATCGTGTTCCGCGGCGGCCGCTTCCGCCCGGCCTCGTCCTCCGAGGGGCCGGCGCTGGCCTTCGCCGCCAATGCCTCCGCCTACCTGCAGATGCTCGTCCGCCAGGAGGATCCGGACACCCTGTTCTTCCATCGGCGGCTGCTGATCGAGGGCGACACCGAGCTCGGTCTGCTGGTGAAGAACCTGCTGGACCGGGTCGAGCTTCCTGCCTGGCTCAGGGATCGGCTGCAGCCGCAAGGCTGATCTCGCGGCCGCCGGCGCGGGTGCTTCCTGCGCACGTCGCAGGGCGCCGCTGCTGGGCCGCCGGCCCAATGCCCACGTTCCGATCGTGCCCATGGCCACCGGATTCAGGGCCCGTCCCGGGGACGGGCTAAACTGACCCGGTCATCGGCCCGCGCGCCTGCGGGCCAGTCGAACCTTTCTCCGGAGCCATCCGCAATGCCGTTTTCCGAAGCCGACGTCCAGTCCGCATTGAGCGAGATCGTCGATCCCAACACCGGCAAGGACCTGGTCGCCGGCAAGTCCGTCCGGCGCGTGCGCGTCGACGGCGTGGCCGTCAGCGTCGAGGTCGAGCTGGGCTATCCGGCCCGCAGCCAGGTCGCCCCGATCCGGGCGATGGTCACCGATCGGCTGCGCGCGCTTCCAGGTGTGGGCGAGGTCACTGTCAACGTCTACCAGAAGATCGTCGCGCACGCGGTCCAGCGCGGCGTGAAGCTGCTGCCGAACGTCAAGAACATCATCGCAGTCGCCTCGGGCAAGGGCGGGGTGGGCAAGAGCACCACTGCCGCCAACCTCGCGCTCGCCCTGGCCGCCGAAGGCGCCAGCGTCGGCATGCTCGATGCCGACATCTACGGCCCCTCGCAGCCCACGATGCTGGGCATCACGGGCAAGCCGGTCAGCAAGGACAACACCACCATCGAACCGATGGAGGGGCACGGCATCCAGGCCGCCTCGATCGGCTTCATGATCGACCTGGACACGCCGATGGTCTGGCGCGGGCCGATGGTCACGCAGGCGCTCGAGCAGATGCTGCGCCAGACCAACTGGCGCGACCTCGACTACCTGGTGATCGACATGCCGCCGGGCACCGGCGACATCCACCTGACGCTGTCACAGAAGGTGCCGGTGACCGGCGCCGTGATCGTGACCACGCCGCAGGACATCGCGCTGCTGGACGCCCGCAAGGGCCTGAAGATGTTCGAGAAGGTGGGCATCCCCATCCTGGGCATCGTCGAGAACATGGCGATGCACGTGTGCTCCAACTGCGGCCACGTCGAGCACATCTTCGGCCAGGGCGGCGGCGAGAAGATGGCGCAGCAGTACGGAGTCGACTACCTCGGCGGCCTGCCGCTCGACATCCGGATCCGCGAGCAGGCGGATTCCGGCTGTCCCACGGTGGTGGCCGATCCGGACGGTCCGATCGCCGAGACCTACCGGCAGATCGCGCGCGCCGTCGCGGTGCGCATCGCCGAGCGCGGCAAGGACATGACTTCGAAGTTCCCGTCGATCGTCGTGCAGAACACCTGACCGGGGCGGCGCCTATTTCAGGCGCCTGTCCGCGGCGCGGGCATCACGTGGATCGCTTCGGGCATCAGCGACAGCCCCACGGTGGTGCCGATGCCGATTCCGCGTCGGGACAGCACCTTCTTCTGCGCCGACAGCGTCAGCCGCTCGCCGTTGCCGACCCGCACATGCACCGTGACGGTGGCGCCGATCGGCACCACGCGTTCGACGACGGCTTCCAGCACGTTCCCTCGGCCGCTCGTATCGCCCTCGAACAGCCGCACGTCGTCGCCGGCGATGCAGAAGGCCGCCGGACCGGGCGTCACCTGTGCCGTGACCGCGAGCTCGATCCCCTTCCAGTCCAGCCAGCCGCGCGACGCGCCATCGCTGAACGCCTGCGCCGGGAACACGTTGCGATGTCCCATCAGGCGCGCCACGTCCGGCTCGGCCGGGCGCCGGTATACGGCCTCAGGCTCGCCGGACTGCAGCGTGCTGCCCCGGTGCAACACCACCATCGAGTCCGCGAGCAGTTGCGCCTCGGGGATCGAATGGGTGACCAGCACCGTGGGGATCCGCAGCTGCGAGCGCAGCTCGGCCAGTTCCTCGTACAGGCGTTCGCGGGTCATCTGGTCCACCGCCGAGAACGGTTCGTCCAGCAGCAGCACCTCGGGCCGGCGCACCAGCGCGCGCGCCAGCCCCACCCGCTGCTGCTGGCCGCCCGACAGCTGGTCCGGCCGGCGCGACTCCAGGCCGGCGATGTGCACGGCGGCCAGCGCGCCGCGTGCGGCCTGGGCGCGCTGTTCTCGGCTGCCGTCGGCGGCGGCCATCACGTTGCCGAGCACGCTCATGTGCGGGAACAGCGCATAGCTCTGGAACACGAAGCCGACCCGGCGCCGGTGTGCGGGCAGGTCGATGCCCGCCGCGCTGTCCAGCCAGCGGTGCTCGCCGACCCGCACCGTGCCGCTGGCGCCGCGCAGCAGGCCCGCGATCGTCTTGAGCAGGGTGGACTTGCCCGCGCCCGAGGGACCCACCACCGCCAGCAGTTCGCCGGGCGCGCAGCGCAGCGACGCCCGCAAGGGGATCGGGAAGACCTGCGTGAGTGAGACGTCGAGCATCGCGTTCAGCGCCCGCGGGCGGCGCGGTTGCGCCGGGTGACCAGGCCCAGCGCCAGCAGCGAGAAGGCGAGCAGCAGTGCGGACATCGTTCCGGCGCCGCTCATGTCGAAGGCCTGGACCCGGTCGTAGATCGCGATCGACGCCGTCTTCGTCTCGCCGGGGATCGCGCCGCCGACCATCAGCACCACGCCGAACTCGCCCAGCGTATGCGCACCGGTCATGACCATGCCCGACACCACGCCGGGCCAGGCCAGCGGCAACTCCACCCGGAGGAAGGAACGCAGCGGCGTCATGCCACTCAGGCGTGCCGCCTGCAGGATCTCCTCGTCCTGCGCCTCGAAGGCGCGCAGCATCGGCAGCACCGCGAAGGGCACGTTGGCGATCACCGAGGCCAGCACCAGCCCTTCGAAGGAAAAGGCGAGCGTCGCGTCGAACAGCCGCGCGTAGGCCTGGCCGAGCGCCGAGCCGGCGCCCATCGCGGTGAGCAGGTAGTAGCCGAGGACGGTGGGCGGCAGGACCAGGGGCAGGGTGAGCGCCGCCTCTGCCAGCCAGCGCCAGCGCCAGCGCGAGCGCGCCAGCGCGTGGGCGGCAAGGATGCCGACCGGCAGCAGCACGAGGCTCGTCGCGAGCGCGAGCGCGAAGGACAGGCGCAGCGCCGACCAGTCCACGCTAGTCCGGAATCGAAAAGCCGAAGCGACGCAGGATGGCGCGGGCTTCGGGCTGGCGGAGGTGGTCGTGGAAGGCGCGCGCCTCGGACGAAGCCCGTCGCATGAGCACCATGCGCTGGCGCAGCGGCGCGTGCATGGATTCCGGCAGCAGCACCCAGCGGCCGCGTGCAGCGATCGCCGGCGACATCGCGAGCGACAGCGCGAAGATGCCGCCCTGGGTGTTGCCGCCGGCCGCGAACTGCGCCGCCTGCGCGACGTTTTCGCCCAGCACCAGGCGCTTCGAGATCGGCTCCCACAGGCCGGCATGCTCGAGCGCCTGGCGCGCCGCGAGCCCGTAGGGAGCGTGCTCCGGGTTGGCGATCGCGAAGCGGCGCACGGTGCCCGCGGCCAGGGCGGCGCGCAGCCCGGCGAAGTCTTCGTCAGGCTCGAATGCGCCCGGCTGCGGCGCGAACAGCACGAGCCGGCCGATCGCGTACAGGCTGCCTGCGTCCACCGTCAGGCCGCGCCGGGCGAGGTCTTCGACGAAGCGCTCGTCGGCAGAGAGGAAGACATCGTAGGGCGCGCCCTGGGCGATCTGGCGTGCGATGTTGCCGGAGGAGCCGTAGACGATCCGCACCTGCTGCCCGGTGCTGCGCGCGTAGGCGTCCGCGATCTCGTCCAGCGCGAACTTCAGGTCCGAGGCTGCGGCGACAGTGACGGCGCCGGCGCCGCCCGCGTCTGCTGGCGCAGGGATCGCCTGGAACACGAGGCACAGGAGCAGGAGCAGCGGACGGATCACGAACCCTCCAGGAGGCAGCGGCCGATCTTACCGGAGCGCCCAGGCTTCGCTGGCCGCCCCCCATGGGGGGCAGGCGGCAGCGGTTAACATGACGCCCACCATGAGCAGCCGTCATCGCCCACGCGCCAGCCGCGCACGCGCCCGGAGCGCAGCGCCGTGAATGCGGGCGCGGGGCGGGGGCGCGCTGTCACCCTGTTTCTCTGGCTGCTGCTTCCCGTCGCGCTGCTGCTCGCTGCGGGCTTCGGCAGCTACGGGCTTGGCGTGGCCGACCTGCTGCGCATTCTCTGGCATGCGGCGGGCGGCCCCGGCCACGGCTTGCCGGCCGAGGCCGAGGCGGTGCTCTGGCAGGTGCGCCTGCCGCGCGTGGCCTGCGCGGCGCTGGTCGGCGCCGCGCTGGCGATGTCGGGGGCCGGCATGCAGGCGGTGTTCAGGAATCCGCTGGCCGCGCCGGATCTTCTGGGCGTGTCCGCCGGTGCGGCGTTCGGCGCGGTGGTCGCGATGTTCGCGGGCCTGCCGGCCGCTGCAGTGCAGGCCTGCGCCTTCGCCGGAGGGCTGTCGGCGGTCGCGCTGGTCTGGTTCGCTTCCCGCTGGCTGTCGGCAGCCGACCGGACGCTCACGCTGATCCTTGGCGGCGTCGCCATCGGTAGCGTGCTGTCCGCCGGGGTCGCGCTGGTGAAATACTTGGCGGACCCTTACAGCCAGTTGCCTGCGATGACCTTCTGGCTGCTCGGCAGCTTCGCCGGGGTCGGGCCCGCGGATGCGCTCGCCCTCGCCGTGACCACGGTGCTGTCGGGCGGTCTGCTTGCGCTGCTGCGTTGGCGCGTCGACCTGCTGCTGCTCGGCGACGACGAGGCGCGCACCAGCGGCGTGCGCCCCGGGCGCCTGCGCGCGGCCGTGGTGCTTGCCTGCACGCTTGCGGCGTCCGCAGCGGTCGCGGTGGCGGGAGTCATCGGCTGGATCGGGCTGGTGGTGCCGCACGCGGCGCGCCTGCTGGTCGGCGGCGCGTTCGCCCGCCTGCTCCCCGCGGCGATGCTGTGCGGCGCACTGCTGCTGCTCGCGGTCGACACGCTGTCCAGGACCCTGCCCGACGCCGAGCTTCCGCCGGGCGTGCTGATGGCCCTGGTCGGTGCGCCGGTGCTGTTCCTCCTGCTGGCCCTGCGCGCCGGACGCTGAGCCGTGAGTGCGCCTGCGTCATCCGCCGCCTTCGAGGCCCGCGCACTGGTCTGGGGCCAGCCGGGCACCGCGTTCGGCGGTCCGTGGAGCGCTGCGCTCGCTGCCGGCGAGGTCCTCGCGGTGCTCGGGCCCAACGGCGCCGGCAAGACCACGCTGTTCCGCACCCTGATCGGCGCGCTCGAGCCCCTGTCCGGCGAAGTGCTCTGGGCCGGCCGCCCGCTGCGGACGCTCGCCCCCGTCCACCTGGCCCGCAGCGTTGCGTTCGTGCCCCAGCAGGGGCCGGTGCTGTTCGAGCTTTCCGCGGCCGACTACGTGATGCTGGGCCGCCTCGCGCGCAAGGGACGCTTCGCCGGGCCGGGCGCTGCCGATCGCCTCGCCGTCGCAGCCGCGCTCGAGCGGCTCGGGCTCGGCGCCCTGGCCGACCGCCCCCTGCATCGCCTGTCCGGCGGCGAGCGCCAGATGGTCGCACTGGCCCGCGCGCTCGCCCAGCAGGCGGCGGTGCTGCTGCTGGACGAACCGACTTCCAGCCTCGACTTCGGCAACCAGGACCGTGTGCTGTCCCGGATCGAAGGCCTCGCAGCCGACGGCCTTGCGGTCGTCTTCTCGACCCACCAGCCGGATCACGCGCAGCGGCTGGCGACCCGTGTGCTGGCGATCGACGGCCGCGGCCACGCCCGGTTCGGCACGTCCGCCGAGATCCTCTCGGGCGAAGTGCTCTCCGCGGTGTACGGCGTCGGCATCGAACGCATCGAGCGCGCCGGCGGCGCCCCGGTGTTCGTCGCCTCCGGGCGCTAGAATGCCGGCTCCCCACATCTTCCCGAGCAGTCCGCACACGCCATGACCATCAAGTCCGACAAGTGGATCCGCCGCATGGCGGCCCAGGGAATGATCGAACCCTACGAGCCCGGACAGGTGAGGGAAGTGAACGGCCAGCGCATCGTCTCCTACGGCACGTCGAGCTACGGCTACGACCTGCGCTGCGCCGACGAGTTCAAGATCTTCACCAACATCAACAGCACCATCGTCGATCCCAAGAACTTCGACGAGAAGTCCTTCGTGGACTTCAAGGGACCGGTCTGCATCATTCCCCCGAACTCCTTTGCGCTGGCCCGCAGCTACGAGTACTTCCGGATCCCGCGCAGCGTCCTCACCATCTGCCTGGGCAAGTCGACGTACGCACGCTGCGGCATCATCGTCAACGTCACGCCCCTCGAACCCGAGTGGGAGGGGCACGTCACCCTCGAGTTCTCGAACACCACGCCGCTGCCCGCCAGGATCTACGCGGGCGAGGGCTGCGCGCAGGTGCTGTTCCTGGAATCCGACGAGGTCTGCGAAACCTCGTACAAGGACCGTGGCGGCAAGTACCAGGGCCAGCGGGGCGTGACGCTGCCGCGCACCTGACGGGGCGACGCACGTCGCAGACCGTCGCAGGACGCCAGGGCCGCCAGCATGGGTGCCAGCACGGCCGCGGGTCGCCTGTTCCGGAGCGTGCTCCCGAGCGCGCGCACCCGGTTGCAGGCCACGGGCAAAGCCTTTATATTGGCCTTCATGGTTGATCGCCCCGTTCAGCTTTCTGTGTTTTCTGCTTCGCCGCTTCTGTCGGTGAAGGGCAGCCTGCGTCTTGCAGCGCTGCTACTGCGCCCCGCGCGCTAAATCCCCCTTTCCCCTCCCTCCGCGGTTCCCAGCTGGCCTCCCCACAAGGGCAGGCCTATCAGGAGTTATCCATGTCCGACAGGTTGATCATTTTCGACACGACGCTTCGCGACGGCGAGCAGAGTCCCGGCGCCTCCATGAACCGCGAAGAAAAGCTGCGGATCGCCAAGCAGCTCGAGAAGCTGCGGGTGGATGTCATCGAGGCCGGCTTCGCTGCTTCTTCGGACGGGGATTTCGAGGCGATCAAGGCGATCGCCGGCGCCATCAAGGAATCGACGGTCTGCTCGCTCGCCCGCACCAACGACCGCGACATCCAGCGGGCCGCCGACGCCATCGCCGCCGCCCCGCGCAAGCGCATCCACACGTTCATCGCGACCTCGCCGCTGCACATGCAGGTCAAGCTGCGGATGACGCCCGAGCAGGTGCATGAGCAGGCGCGCCTCGCGGTGCGCTTCGCGCGCAACCTGGTCGATGACGTGGAGTTCTCCCCTGAGGACGGTTACCGCTCGGACATCGACTTCCTGTGCCGCGTGCTCGAGACCGCCATCGACGAGGGCGCCCGCACGATCAACGTGCCCGACACCGTCGGCTACGCAGTCCCCGAGCTGTACGCGGAGTTCTTCCGCACGCTGCGCGAAAAGATTCCCAACTCCGACAAGGCGATCTGGAGCGTGCACTGCCACAACGATCTGGGCATGGCGGTCGCCAATTCGCTGGCGGCTGTGCACTCCGGGGGCGCGCGGCAGGTCGAATGCACGGTCAACGGACTCGGCGAGCGAGCCGGCAACACTTCGCTCGAAGAGATCGTCATGGCGGTCAAGACCCGTCGCGACTACTTCAATCTCGACGTCGGAGTCGACACCACCCAGATCGTGGCCTCGAGCCGGCTGGTTTCCACCATCACCGGTTTCCCGGTGCAGCCGAACAAGGCGGTGGTCGGTGCGAACGCCTTCGCGCACGCCTCGGGCATCCACCAGGACGGCGTCATCAAGGCGCGCGACACCTACGAGATCATGCGCGCCGAGGACGTGGGCTGGACCACCAACAAGATCGTGCTCGGCAAGCTCTCGGGTCGCAACGCCTTCAAGCAGCGCCTGCAGGAGCTCGGCATCCAGCTCGACTCCGAGGTCGAGGTGAACGCGGCGTTCAAGCGCTTCAAGGACCTCGCCGATGGCAAGTCCGAGATCTTCGACGAGGACATCCATGCGCTCGTCTCCGACCAGGCGGTTCAGCACGACGCGAACGACCACTACCAGCTCGTCTCGATGTCCCAGCACTCTGAGACCGGCGAGCGTCCGCAGGCGAGCATCATCATGACCGTCGACGGCAAGGAGGTCAGCAGCAAGTCGGACGGCAACGGTCCGGTGGATGCAGTGCTCAAGGCCATCGAAGCCAAGGTCGAGTCAGGCGCCGAGATGATGCTGTACTCGGTCAACGCCATCACGACCGGCACCGAGTCCCAGGGCGAGGTCACGGTGCGGCTGGCGAAGGCCGGGCGCATCGTCAACGGCATCGGCGCCGACCCGGACATCGTGGTCGCGTCGGCGAAGGCCTACCTCAGCGCGCTCAACAAGCTGCACAGCCGCGCCGACCGGCTGAACCCGCAGACCGAGGGCGTCTGAGCCCCTCCGGCAGCCCCCGGCGCCGCGCGCGATTGCACGTGGCGCCGGAAATGCCCTATAATTCAAAGGCTTCGCACCCGCAATTGGGTGCGCGCCAGCCGCCGGCTCCAATGCCGGCGTTTTCGACACGGACCGCATCCCGGCGGCTCCGCAAGTAGCTACAGAGGGAAACCATGGCAGTTGCAGACATCGACAAGGCGAAGATCGTCGCCGATTTCCAGCGGGCTCAGGGCGACACAGGTTCGCCCGAGGTGCAGGTCGCGCTCCTTACCGCGCGCATCAACGACCTCACCGGCCACTTCAAGGAACACAAGAAAGACCACCATTCCCGCCGCGGCCTGCTGCGGATGGTGAGCCGGAGGCGCAAGCTGCTCGACTACCTCAAGTCGCGCAACCAGCCCAGCTACAAGGCACTGATCGAGAAGCTCGGACTGCGCAATTGAGCGTTCTCCAGGCTCGATACTCGATCCACAAGGGTTGATAAGAGAAGCCCGCAGGCGGCACGCTTGCGGGCTTCTTGTCATTTGTCGATGACTGTCAGGCGAACCGCGCCGCCGGGCCTATAGCGCGGGCAATGTAAAAGGAAGACGGAAAAGTGTTTGATATCGCGAAAAAGACCTTCACGTGGGGTCAGCATACGGTGACGATGGAAACGGGCGAGATCGCCCGTCAGGCCGGCGGCGCTGTGCTCATCAATGTCGAGGACACCGTGGTGCTGGCCACCGTGGTTGCCGCCAAGACCGCAAAGCCCGGGCAGGATTTCTTCCCGCTCACGGTCGACTACGTCGAAAAATTCTATGCCGCCGGCCGTATCCCCGGCGGTTTTTTCAAGCGCGAAGGTCGTCCCACCGAGCGTGAAATCCTGATCTGCCGCCTGATCGATCGTCCGATCCGTCCGCTGTTCCCCGAGGGCTTCTACAACGAAGTTCAGGTGATCGTGCAGGTGATGTCGAGCAACCCCGAGATCGACGCCGACATCCCGGCGATGATCGCCGCGTCTGCCGCGCTCGCCATCTCTGGCATCCCCTTCGCCGGCCCGATCGGCGCGGCGCGCGTCGGCTATGTCGATGGCGAATACGTGCTGAACCCCACCACCACCCAGATGGACGCGAGCAAGCTCGACCTGGTCGTGGCCGGTACCGACCAGGCCGTGCTGATGGTCGAGTCCGAGGCGCATGAGCTGGCCGAAGACGTGATGCTGGGCGCGGTGATGTTCGGCCACGAGCAGCTGCAGACGGCGATCGATGCGATCAACGAACTGGTCGAACTCGGCGGCAAGCCCGAGTGGGACTGGAAGGGCGCTGAGAAGAATGAGGCGATGATCGCCCGCATCAACGCGCTCGCCGAGACCGACATGCGCGCCGCTTACGGCACCCGCAACAAGCAGGAGCGCACCACCCGCATCCGCGAGATCGAGGCTGCTGTCACCAGGACGCTGGCCGAGGACGCTGCGGCCGCGGGCCAGGCGGCGCCGGATCGCAACGACGTCTCCAACGTCCTGTTCGACGTGCAGGCGCGCATCGTGCGCAACCAGATCCTTTCGGGCGAGCCCCGCATCGACGGCCGCGACACCCGCACCGTGCGTCCGATCGCGATCCGCTCCGGCGTCCTGCCGCGCGCGCACGGCAGCGCGCTGTTCACCCGCGGCGAAACCCAGGCGATCGTGGCTGCCACGCTGGGCACCTCGCGTGACGAGCAGATGATCGACGCGATCAACGGCGAGTACCGTGATCGCTTCATGTTCAACTACAACTTCCCGCCGTTCTGCACCGGCGAGACCGGCCGCTTCGGCGCGCCCAAGCGCCGCGAGATCGGTCACGGCAACCTCGCCAAGCGCGCGGTGCGTCCGCTGCTGCCGAGCGCCGACGAGTTCGGCTACTCGCTGCGCGTGGTCTCCGAGATCACCGAGTCCAACGGCTCGTCGTCGATGGCCTCGGTGTGCGGCGCCTGCCTGGCGCTGATGGACGCCGGTGTGCCGATCAAGTCCCACGTGGCCGGCGTGGCCATGGGCCTGATCAAGGAAGGCAACCGCTTCGCGGTGCTGACCGACATCCTGGGCGACGAGGATCACCTCGGCGACATGGACTTCAAGGTGGCCGGCACCGAACAGGGCATCACCGCGCTGCAGATGGACATCAAGATCCAGGGCATCACCCGCGAGATCATGCAGGTGGCGCTGGCGCAGGCGCGCGAGGGCCGGATTCATATCCTGGGCAAGATGCGCGAGGCCGTCGGCGGCGTGCGCGAGGAGCTTTCCGACTTCGCGCCGCGCATGTACAAGATGAAGATCAACCCGGACCGCATCCGCGACGTGATCGGCAAGGGCGGCGCCACCATCCGCCAGATCACCGAGCAGACGGGCACCCAGATCGACATCCAGGACGACGGCTCGATCACCATCGCGGCGGTCGACGCCAACGCGGCGAAGAAGGCCCAGTCGATCATCGAGGGCCTCACGGCCGAGGTCGAGATCGGCCGCATCTACGAGGGCACGGTCCTCAAGATCCTCGATTTCGGCGCCATCGTCCAGGTGATGCCGGGTCGCGACGGGCTGCTGCACGTCTCGCAGATCGCCAACGAACGCGTCAACCTGGTCTCCGACTACCTAAAGGAAGGCCAGGTCGTTCGCGTCAAGGCCATCGAGGCCGACGACAAGGGCAGGCTGCGCCTGTCGATGAAGGCTGCTGCAGCGGACGACGCCGCGGCGGGCCAGGCGAGCTGACCGGACTCTCGGTCGCAAGCGGAAAGGCCGGCGGAAGCGCCGGCCTTTTTCATTGGGGGCGGCGCGCGCGCCGCCCGGCGGTCCGCAGGCGTCAGCCTGTTGCCGTGATCGTCCAGAGCTCGCCGGGATCCTTGCGCACGGCGCCATCGATCACCAGCTTCTCCAGGTGCGCGAGCAGCGAACGTGCCGCCACCGGATGCATCACCGGATCCACGTCGTCGTAGACGACCGGGAGCAGGGTCTTCAGGTCCGCAGGCCCCCTGCTGCGCACCGCCTCCAGCGCCTTGCGCTCGCGCCCGAGCCGGTGGCCGATCAGCTGCCGGATCGCCTGGTGGGCAAAGCCCAGCACCCAGCCGTGTGCCGGCAGGATGTAGTCGATGGGCTCGTCCAGCAGCGCATGAAGTGCCTTCAGGTAGGCATGCATGTCGCCGTCCGGCGGGTCGATCACGACCGTGGAACCGTTGTTGATGTGGTCCCCCGAGTAGAGCAGACGGTCCTCCTCCTGCAGGAAGCACAGGTGGTTGGAGGCATGGCCCGGCGTGTGGATCACCCTCAGCGTGGTGTCGCCGATCACCAGGCGTTCGCCGTGCGCCAGGGTTCGATCCGGCGTGAACTGCCATTCGCTGCGGAAGTGCGGACCGGACGGAGCGCCAAGGATCGGCGCGCCGGTAAGCTCCTTGAGCGGCGCCGCGCCCGGAGAATGATCGGGGTGCGCATGGGTGCAGAGGATGTACTTGAGGTCCTTGCCCACAATCGCAGCGATTCGGTCGATGTGCGCCGGCTCGATCGGCCCGGGATCGATCACCGCGTAGGCCCCTGGCTCGCCGATGATGTAGGTGTTCGTGCCGGCGCCGGTCATCCGCCCCGGGTTGGGGCAGGTCAGCCGCTGCACGTTGCTGAGCAGCCGTACCGGTTTTTCGTAGTCCCAGTCGAGCGAGTGCAGCAGCTGCCCGTCCGGCGCCACCAGCTGAAGTTCTCCGTAGGGCGGATCGGTCTCCATGTAGCGTTCGACCTCGCCCTTGTACCAGGCGCCGCGCGGTGCGGACACCCACAGCGGCCGGTCACTGGAGCACGCGTCAAGGACGGCCTCGACCTGCGGCATCTGCGCCAGCCGGCGCAGCGTGCGGATCGTGGGGAAGATCATCAGGAAGTCGCCCCGCTCGTGCCGCTCCAGAGCCTGTTTCGGGCGGATCCAGACCGGCTCGAAGGTCTCGCTATCGTCGGACTCCGGCTCCTGGCCCTCCGGCATCGGCGCGACCAGGAAGCGCACGTCGAAGCGCTTCGGGAGATCCGGATCGGTGGTCCAGTGACACAGCGACCAGACGCGGTCGAGGGCGAGCCGGTAGCCGCCCGCGTCCATCTGGCCAAGGAAGTCGGCGTCCTGGCTGCGATCGAGCCGCATCACGTCCTCGTGCACCGCCAGCGACCCGTCGGGTCGGTAGGCCAGCAGCACGCCCAGTTCCTCGAAGGCCTCCCTGATGGCCGCCGTGGAGAACGTCAGCTGCTCCTCCTCCGTCTGCCCGGGGCGCAGGCGCGAAAGCTCCCGGGCGCGCCGGCTCGCGTCGTCGGGGTCGAGCGCCCCGCCGGGGAACACGTAGGCGCCGGGGACGAAGGTGGCCTTCTCGGAGCGGCGCGTCATCAGCACCTCCAGGCCGTCCTCCGCGTCTCGCAGAAGCAGCACCGTTGCCGCGGGGCGAGGAGCAACCGGCTGTTTCCACGCGTGGATCTGCTTGTCCTGTCTCGGCATCTGTCTCCGCCTGTTGGGTTCGAGGCTTGATCGAGCGGCCCGCGCCGCGCTCAGTGCGCGTGCTCGTGGGCGTGTGAATCCGAGGGAGCGCCGTCGCCGGGCGGCAGGAAGCGCTCACCGTACTTTTCTGCGAGCTCGCCGGCCCGGGTGGCGAACGTCGTCGCAGTGGCAGCCGAAGCAAAGGAGATCACACCCCCCGTGGCCAGCGGGAAGCCGCAACCATAGAGCGACACGATGTCCCCGACGCGCCCAGAGTCCACGTCGCTTGCGCCAAGGCAGCGTTGCGCTTCGATCGCCATCACAAAGAGCAGACGATCGCGGATGTCCACGGCCGGAACCGCTGCAGAGCGGCGCCTGAACGACGAGAGCCCGCTCCAGAGCCGTGCCGCACCGTCGTCCTCGTACGCGTAGAAGCCGCCGCCGGCCGCACGCCCGGTTCGCTTCAGCCCATGGGCCATCTTCTCGACGACGTACACCGCCGCCTTCGGCAGTGCGAGCGGGGCGAGCGCCGCCGGAGGATGGTGGTCGTGGGTGCAGCCCTCGTGATGGGCGTGGGCGTGGGCGTGCTGCGCGTGATTGTGCCCGTGATGCGCGTGATCGTGCCCGTGGGCCTGGCCGGGATGGGCGTGATGGGCGTGATGGGCGTGCTCGTGGCCGTGGCCGTGATGGGCGTGCTCGTGCGCAGCCCCGTGCTCGTGCTCATGACCGTGCTCGTGACCGTGCTCGTGACCGTGCTCGTGACTGTCGAGCGCCATGTGCAGCGCGTGGTCGATTGGCGCCAGTCCGGCCTCGTCCAGCGCCGCCAGCGGACCGAAAGCCAGTCCCGCATCCAGCGCAGCGTGCTCGATGCTGTCCGCGGCTACGCCTTCGCCTAGAAGCGCCAAACCCTCGACGAGGAAGCTGCCGAACACGCGACCTGCGAAGCTTGCGTTCATGTCGCCGCCGACCGCGCGCACGCCCGCTGCGATGCGGGACGCACGCCGCCCGAGCGCGGCGAGAGCGTCGGCGCTGGAGTCGGCATGCGCCGCGTACCCACGATGAGCGGGGGCGCTGCGCGCCCATCGCTGAGCAGCCACCTTAGCGCTGGCCAGATCGCATGACACCTCGTCCACCAGGCCCGCGGCCCTGGCTTCATCGGGCGAGAGTCCGGTCGCGTTGTCGAGATAAGGAAGTGGCGTCGGACCCGGCTGCACGCGAAGCCGCGCAGCTTCGACACAGACCAGGTGTGCGCAACGCAGCGCACGGGAAAGCGCCCCTGCACTTGCCTCCTCGGCGAGCACCCCGGAGACGGGCAGCCCTGTGCCCAGCAGTCGCTCGAAGGCAATTTCTGAAATCGTCTCGTCGATCGGCGCCAGGACGACGGCCTTGAGTGACCCGGCCTCGGCGAGGAGCCGCCTGATCGCTGCCTCGAGGCTGTCGGTCGCATCCGTGCGAACCCCGCTTCCTGTCGTGTCGGCCAGGATGATGCCCAGGCCGTCGTCGGTCCGTTCGTAGCGGAAACTGCTCATCGATTCTCCGTGCATGCGGTCGCAGGGGGGCGGCCCATCGCGGCCCCCGGTGCATCACGGAATCATAACTTCAAGCGCCAAGCGGCCGCGCCGGCGCCACTGGAATCTCAGCGCCGACGCGGAGAGGCGGCGTGCAGCGAGATGAGCTTCCGATCATTGCTGCTCAGCAGGCTCTGGACCGCGGGATCGCGCACCAGCATGCCCGATGAAATCGCCTGGGTGACGAGTTCCTTCGGCATGGGACGCGCAAGACCAAAGCCTTGGCCGTAGTCGACGCCGAGTTCAATCAGCGAGGCCACCGTGTCTGCCGTTTCCGCCCACTCCGCAATGCTGCTCATGCCCAGCTCGTGAGTGAGGTCGACGATGGTGCGGGTGATCGCGTAATTTGCGGGGTCATGGTTGATGTCCCTGACGAAGCTCCCGTCGATCTTGATGAAGTCGGCCGGAAGCTCCTTCAGGTAATTGAAGGACGTGTACCCGGCACCGAAATCGTCAAGCGCCACCTTGCTGCCGTAGGCCCGGACCCTGTCGACGAATCGACGTGTCGAGCCCACGTCATGAAGCGCCACGCTCTCGGTGATCTCGAAGCAGAGCTTGGTCATGGCCAACGGGTGCTCAGAGATCATCGCGAAGGCGTCGTTGATGAATCGCGCGTCATTGAGCGAAGCGCCGCTCAGGTTGATCGTCGCGAACGTCAGCCGATCCCGGTGCGCGGGATTCGCGTCCAGCCACTCGAGCGTGCTGCGAAGCACCCATCGATCAATCTGCGACATCAGGCCATTGCGCTCGGCCGCCCCGATGAACCGGCCCGGGGGCACCACACTGCCATCCTCCGCACGCATGCGGATCAGCACCTCGTAGCTCAAGGACTGATGCGCAGACCGGAGCGAGACGATGGGCTGGAACTCCAGGAAGTAGCGGTCAGTCTCGACGCGCCGCTGGAGGTCGGCCACCATCTTGAGTTCCTCCAGGTGGCTCTTCAGAGTGGCATCCTGCTCGTTCAGTCGAACCACACAGTTGCGCCCGCGCGACTTGGCCTCGGAGCACGCGCGATCGGCCGCTGCCATTGCGTCCACGGGGGACATAGTGGTCTCGATCGCGACTACGCCGATGCTGACGGTTACGTTGAGGATCTTGCCTTGGATCTCGAAGGGTTCTTCGCTGATCGATTCGCGCAGTCGCTCCGTGAGACGTACCACCGCGTTTTCCGGACAGTCCATCAGCACGACGACGAATGAATCTGCTATTCGAGCGACGAAGTCGCTTCCTCGTACAACGCAGGCCAACCGAGTGGCGGCCGCCTGAAGTAGGGTGTCTCCCGTCGCGTGACCGTAAAGGTCATTTATCAGCTTAAAGCGATCAAGATCTACATGCGCTATCGCACACGTGTTCCCGCGAGAGACGGAGGCCTGAGCCACGACCATCGCTTCCTCAAGCCCCCGCCGGTTTAGCAGGGCCGTGAGCGGATCGTGGTCCACCAAGTGGCGAAGCCTCGATTCAGCCTCCTTGCGGGTGGTTATGTCCTGAATGGAGCCTTCGATGGACCCATCCTTCGCGGATACCCTAGCCAAGAACCACCTTGTCGGAAGTTGCCCCGTTGCTACTTCAAACTCAAGATCGTCGACATGGCGCCGCGTAGCGGCGTCTTGCATTCGCGCCTCCGCGCCCAAGCCCAGGAGGGTGTCAACGCGCAGTCGAGGAGCATCATCTCCATTGCCTTGGATACCAAACATCGCTGCAAAAGCAGGGTTGTAGAGCGTAAGAATGCCACCTGTTCCGACGCTGAAAAGACCAACCGGCATTGAGTTGTAGTTTTCTCGAAAGCGCCCGAGAAGTCCGAGGGTTTTCGCTTGCGCGGCAATTCTTCCTGATTTCTCGGAATTTATTCTTTGACCGAGAGCGATCCCAGCGAGCAGCGCTGAAACAATAGAACCACCAAGACTGCCAAGTAAGGCAGGCTTGGTGGAAACAACTCCAGCGGCGAAAGCTACTTCGCTTAGCGCTCCGGCAAGCGTAGCGAACCATGAGGCCGCATACCATGCAGCGACTTTGGAGCCAGTCTTAGTAAATATCCGACCTGTTAACCAAATTAGAATGCTCACACTTGGAACAACTATGACCCAAAGCAGCGGCAAGAAAGTGCGATGTGGCAGTAGAGCGCCCGCTGCGAGCAACCCAAGAGAGAGAACGATTAGAACCCGGATAATCCGAGTTGCACGAAGGGACGCTATGTCGCGACGAAAAATTGCCCAAAATAGTGTGACCGTGAAGACGGCGTATGCCCCAAGCGGAAGGTTCTTCACAAGGATTGGGAAGTCTTCTGCTTCTTGGTAGCCCAGCCAACCTAAATCCCAACCGGCCGAGTACGAAGCGAGCCGAAGACTAGTTACAACCCAGGCGCCAAATAGGAAAAATGTGAAGTCCTTTGCGAGCAGTGCGATGAGTCCGCTGAAGGCGGCGATCATAAGCAGGCTTCCAAACAACACCCCTCCGCTTCTGTCGAAGTATTGATTCGCTACTGCGAGCTGATCTGTGGGCTGAATGGCAAGCGACAGCCTTGCAGGTCCCGTCGCAGAAAGGCGCACGAGGAGGCGAACCGGTTCGGAAAGCTGCGGTAACGCGATCACAAACCCAGCACGCGAACGTTGGAGATTCGCGCTAGTACCGGTAGCCCGGTCGCCTTGGCCGAAGTCGAGTACTCGACGTTCAGAGTCGAAAATCCAGTACTCAACATTCTGGATGTGACGAGAAGGCAACTCGATGACCATTGGACGCTTCTGGTCATCCGCGTGGCTGCTAACGTTGATCGGTTCAGTTAGGAGCCAGAATGGGTGCTCTGAACGGTTCGTAGAATGCTCCACGACCGTTCGTCCGTCGCCGGACGCCAGTTGCCTCATCGTCGCGTCGGGGGTAAGCGCCGATTTCTGATCATGAGCAACCGAAAACGGTACCGCGAGTGGTGCTTCCTTATCGGCCTGTTTCGAGGCCAGCGCGAAGACGAGGGCAACGCCAGCGACAGCGGTAGCGATAGCTAGCGCCGAGATAGCGGCTCCTGAATACTTTATGATTCGCCTCAGTAGTGTCTGAAGCATATCTGCGCTCTGCCAAGTTGGTTGTTGTTCGCGTCAGAACAAGCGTATCCCAACGTCTGCAGCATGGGGCGGAGCGTGCGACCGGCGGTACGTGCGTGGAGAAGAGCGGTCCGGCGTCTCCCGTGCCCGTGCCATCGACCGCTGGTAAGACCGCCGTTGCTCGAAACTCTAGTCGCCCTGCTGTCCACCCACGAGTCACAAATGTTCATGAAAACGATCACGTTAACACTTACTGTCTGTTGTTTGCTGAGCTTCTCTTGGGGGCGTCGGCATTTCTTTGTGAAGTCAGAGGGCGTTTCGAAACATCGAGGCGGACTGGCTCCCTTGGGTAGCGTTTTTGGTGTTTTGGTGGTTGTCTTGGTTGCCGCAAGTAGTCTCGATCTTGAAATATATTACGCTCGGCTAGGTGCCGTGCTCATGTTCTTGACTGCGCTCGGGCTCTTCTGGTGGGCGGCTAGAGCGTATGGAGATCTGAGGCCGTCGATCGCGTTCTCCCCTGGGCCACCTTGCGTCCTTGTGACGAGCGGTCCCTATAAATTTATTCGTCATCCGTTCTATTCTGCTTATATGATGTTCTGGCTTGCGTTTGCAGTTCACTCATGGAGTGTTTGGGCTCTTGTGCCGGCCCTAACTATGGGTGTGATTTACTATAAGGCGGCGAAGAGCGAAGAGGATTCGATTATGTCCTCTGCTCTGCGAGACGCCTACATTGACTACTCTCGATCGGCTGGGATGTTTCTTCCGAGGCTTGTTTAGGCGCAGGGGATGTTGGGACGAAGATCAAACCAACGGAAATTCCAAACGCAAGTCTCCGTCATAGCGCGCCTGTCTTCTCTCTCTTGGGCGTGCCCACATATTGTTGACAGAAGAAAAGATTTCGATATCTGGATGGAATCGTTGTCCCATGAACAAATACAACGGATGAGACAATCCGTGCCAGCGCCGTTCCGCAGTAAATACCTCAAAACATAGAATTCGGTGATGTACGCCTGCTGCTGTTGCGAGCGGGATCAATTGACCGTCAGAGAATACGTCGACGAAGCCCAAATCTATATATGTTTGATCAAGCGGGGGTCTCGCGCCGATCAAAATCCATTCCACCTGTTTCGCCAGGCAGTATCGATGTAGAGCCTTGAACAGCGCAAGTTTTACGAGTCTTCCTCTAGAACCAGCTTTGACCGCTAAGCGAGATACACCGGCTAGAGGACGGCCCCGGAAGATTTCTGGCAGGTCGACGGACGTTTCTAGGCGTATAGGGGAGCTGAAATTAGTTTCAATGCGAATGGTGCCCAGCGCTTCCCCGTCGTTCTTTGCCTCTGCGAGAAAAACAATGGCGTTCGGGTCGCGGTCTACGATCTCCGGAACTTCCAGAATTTCTCCGAGTGTCGGGATATGGCGACCGTAGGCTTCTGCACGGATTCGGACAGCCCTTTCCAGTTGCTCGTCGGTGCGTACGATCCGAACTGTAAACGGTAGGTCAACGCGCTTGGGCGCCTGCGGGCTGTTCTTCTGCGAGTGTGATTTGGGGCTTGCTGGGGGGGCGACGTGGAGCATTGAGGTCCGTCGGTATCTAGCTGTTCAAAGAGGCCTTGTCGATTGCTCGCCGCCGTCTGCGCGTCTAGTGGTGCGGGCGTTCGCAACTCAAGACGAGTATCGCGGAAAGCAGCTTTCGATCGGGGCTTGCGTGCCTGTGGAACTGTCGGTTGGCCGGCAAGGTCTTCCCTCGCGATGGGGGCTATGACGGAAAACCGGCGGTTTCTGCACTGTTGCGCCCCCAGCCCGAAGGCCAGTCGGGGCGAGCGATGATGGGCGTCGGGACAGGGCCGTCGGTTGCGGTGAAAGTATCAGCGTTCAAGGCGGGGAAGCAAGGAACTGTTGTGGCGGTGCTGCACTTGTAACTGTTTGCCAACGGGGCCGCAGATCAGCTGCCGTTCAGGTCTTCGCTACTCGCTTGAGATGGCGACGCGCTGTTCCGCGCATCGTCCAATCGGCCTATGTTGCGCGGTTCTGTCGAGATCGGGTCCTATACTCAATCAACTCTCAGCCGGCGGCTGGAGCATGAGTTCATGCCGAGGGTCAAGATTCCCTTTCCACGGCCCGGAAGGGTTACATCTGTCTTTGCTGAAAGCTATGTTCGTCCCGTTCGTCGCATCCTCTGCAGTTAAGCTAGACGACGCAGAAGAGCGAGCCTTCTTGATGCAGTATCGTGCGGGTGCTCTCAGCGGAGCGCGCCTGGCAGGTGCTGCGGGTGGGTTCGCTTACCTTGCTTTCTTCTTCGTTGCGAGGTTCACAGAGCCGCACGAGGCGTCGGCGCTTATCGTTCGAATCGTGTTGGCGATGATGCTGTTCGCTGTCGCCCTCAT
Source organism: Quisquiliibacterium transsilvanicum (assembly GCF_014202215.1). Taxonomy (GTDB): domain Bacteria; phylum Pseudomonadota; class Gammaproteobacteria; order Burkholderiales; family Burkholderiaceae_E; genus Quisquiliibacterium; species Quisquiliibacterium transsilvanicum. The sequence continues at coordinate 632,007 of NZ_JACHGB010000004.1, forward strand.
TTATCACTTTAAGCCGCTGTCGGCTCAGCAGCACTACCTGCTGCTAGCGGGCGGCGCTAGCGCTCTCGCACTTGGCGGTGTGGTGTACTTACTCTTCCTCGGCCCGCACGGATCGAGAGCGCTCCAAACCGGCGCGTCGCCGGCGTTGATATTCGGTCTATTCCTCCACTACGCGTTCCTTCGGCTACCGCTGTGGTGTGCAGCGGGGGTTGGGTGGTCCGTGAGCGTGGCCTTTCTTCTTGGCGCGAGCCCCATGGTCGTCGGTGGCAACGCGGAGTTACGCACGCTGATTTATATAGTGTTCTCGAACTTCGTAGGCATGATTGTGTGCCATCACTTCGAGGCGCGAGAGCGGGCTCTCTATTTCGAACGCCGCCGCGCCGAATCCGCCGAAACTGACGCCCGCGAGCGTGCCCAGGCCGCCGAGGATGCCCATGCCGAGAAGACTCGCCTCCTGGCCGCGGTGAGTCACGATCTGCGGCAGCCGATCATGGCGGCATCGACGCATCTCTCGGTGCTCAGGAACAAGCTGGGCAAGGGGGAGCTGGCGCTGGCCGACGAGCAGCTCGGGCACGTTCGTGAGTCGGTCGCGATGCTGGGTTCGACGCTCGACCATTTGCTCACCGCGGCGCGGTACGACAGCCAGAACGAGCCGATCCGCATCGAGGCGGTGGAGATTGGGCCGCTGCTTGAGCAGATCCGGCGGACTTTCGAGCCGGAGGCGGCGCGCAAGGGGCTCGAACTGCGGGTCCGTCTGCCTGCGCAGCGGGTCATGGTGACCAGCGACGCGACGGCGCTCTGGCGGGTGCTGATGAACCTCGTTTCGAACGCGCTCAAGTTCACCGACTCCGAGGGGCGTCCGGGTCGGGGTGTGGTCGTGAGGGCGCGGGTGAGGGGCGGGTGCTGCAGGATCGATGTGGTCGATACCGGGATGGGGATCGCCAGCGAGCACATGGATGCGATCTGGCAGGCTTACTTCCAGGTGCAGAACGCGGAGCGCAGCCGATCTCGCGGGCTGGGCCTTGGGCTCTTCCTGGTCAGGCGGGCGCTCGACCTGAATCGCCCCGGGTTTTGAGGAGGCTCCAACCTTTGAGAGGATGGAGTCATGAAGAAGTCACCGAAGTTCTCACCTGAGGTCCGTGAGCGG
>NZ_JACHGB010000005.1 GCF_014202215.1 Quisquiliibacterium transsilvanicum
ATCGCCGCCGTCAGCGTCGTCTTGCCGTGATCCACGTGACCGATCGTCCCCACGTTCACGTGAGGCTTGGTACGTTCGAACTTGCCTTTTGCCATGCCGAGCTCCTGATCCGGTAGTGCGAGTCGCCCTGAGACGATTTAACGGTTGAACGAGGTCTTGAAGAAAGTGGTGCCCATGGCGCGGATCGAACGCGCGACCTCTCCCTTACCAAGGGAGTGCTCTACCACTGAGCCACATGGGCGAAACCTGCGGTTCGCTGGAGCGGGTGAAGGGAATCGAACCCTCGTCGTAAGCTTGGAAGGCTTCTGCTCTACCATTGAGCTACACCCGCCGGGCATTCAACTTCACCCGGGCCAGCAACCCGGAAAACTTTGGTGGAGGAGGCTGGATTCGAACCAGCGTAGGCGTAAGCCAACAGATTTACAGTCTGCCCCCTTTAGCCACTCGGGCACCCCTCCAGGGAACCGCGGATTATGCAGAGGTCGACGAGGCGTGTCAACTGAGTTGAATCGTCGACTGCAAATCGTGGCGTGGACGCCATGCTGGCGCACCGAAGCGCCCATCGAAGCGCCCATCGAAGCGGACGCTGGCGCCACGCGCGACGGCGCCCCCTGCAGGGCGCCGCATTGCGCGCGGTGCGCGGTGCGGATTCTCAGCGCTTGGCAGCCTCGCGGCCCACCACGCCACCCACTACCGCACCGCCGACAGTACCCAGGGTGCCTCCGCCTACTGCATTGCCCACCACGCCACCGACCACGGCGCCCGCAGCGGTTCCCTTGTCTGCGCGGGACAGGTTGTCCCAGGATGCGCACCCGGTGGCGAGCAGGGCGGCGGATCCGGCCAGGGCCAGCGTAGCGACTCGAAGACCGATGTTCTGTTTCATGACTTCCTCCTGTGCGTGAACTGTACGCCTTGTGCGGGCGGCGCCGAGCTGGCGCCGCCCGTGTCTGGTGGGTCGAAGGCGCGGGCAGGGCCTTTCGGCGTGCCCGCCCGGGCCTGTCAGCCCTGCGTGCCGGCGGCCGGAGCTTGCGGCGCAGCCGGGCCCCGTCGTTCGCCGTCGCGCCGGGGCTCGCCCTTGCTCTTGCGGTACTCCTCGCGCATCGTCTCGCGGGCCGCGCGCATCTCGTCGCGGGTCAGCGTGCCGTCCTTGTCGGCATCGGCGCGCTCGAACATCGCCAGCTGGCGCTTCTGCGCTTCGAGCAGCTCGTCGCGGCTTACCTTGCCGTCGCGGTTCTGGTCGGCGCCCATCATGAGGCCGCCGCGATGGCCGTGCTTGCCGTCACGATGATGGCGATGCATGCCCTCGCCCGGCCCGCCGCCGCGCGGACCGTAACCGGGCCCTGCGGGCGCCTGTGCGGCGGTGCCGGCCGCGGGCTGCTGCGCCGCGGTGGCATCCTGGCCGGAAGTGGTCTGCGCGAAGAGGATGCCGCCGAAAGCGAGGGCGCCGGCAGCGAGGGAGAGGCGAATTGCGTTCATGGATTCCTCCGTTTCTGGAGCCTCCATGCTCGCCGGGGAGCCCCGCGCCGGCGAGCGCTTTTACCGGCGGTTGCGTCTGTTACGTTTGATACGGTTTCCGCGCCCGGCGCGCTCAGGCATGCGCGCGCCCGAGCGCCTGGTCGAGATCCCAGAGCAGGTCGTCGATGGACTCGAGTCCGACCGACAGCCGGATCATGTCGGGCGTGACGCCAGCCGCCTGCTGCTGCTCGTCCGACAGCTGCCGATGGGTGGTCGAGGCCGGGTGGATCACCAGGGTGCGGGCATCGCCCACATTGGCCAGGTGGCTCATGAAGGTGGCTGCGTCGATGAACTTCTCGCCGGCGCGGCGCGCCGCAGCGGCGTCCTCCGCGCGGGCCGGGCCCGCGGGCGCCCCGGGCGCGCGTACGCCGAAGGACAGGATGCCGCCGGCGCCCTTCGGCAGGTACTTGCGGGCGAGCGCGTGATACGGGCTGTCGGGCAGGCCGGGATAGTTGACCCAGGCCACGCGCGGATGCTCCGCGAGGAATCCCGCCACCCGCCGCGCGTTCTCGACGTGCCGGTCCATGCGCACCGGAAGCGTCTCGACCCCCTGCAGCAGCAGCCAGGCCGACAGCGGCGCCAGCGTCGGGCCCAGCGTGCGGGCGAGCTCCATGCGCGCCTTCATGGTGAAGCCGAAGTCGCCGAAGGTCTCGTAGAAGCGCACGCCGTGGTAGCCGGCGGACGGCTCGACCATCCCCGGGAACTTGCCGTTGTCCCATGGAAACTTGCCGCTCTCGACCAGGACGCCGCCCATCGTGGTGCCGTGACCGCCGAGGTACTTGGTGACCGAATGCACGACGATGTCGGCGCCGTGCCGGATCGGCTGGCACAGATAGGGGGAGGCGAGCGTGTTGTCGACCACCAGGGGCACGCCATGCTCGTGCGCAACGGCGGCGACCGCCTCGATGTCGAGCACGTTGAGCCGCGGGTTCGCCACGGTTTCCGCGAACACCGCCTTGGTGTTGGGCCGCATCGCGTCACGGAAGTTCGAAGGATCGTCGGGATCGACGAAGGTGCAGTCGATGCCGAAGCGGGCGAAGGTGACCGCAAACTGCGAGTAGGTGCCCCCATACAGCGTGTTGGCCGCCACGATGTGGTCGCCCTGCTGGCAGAGCGTGAGCATGGCGAGCATCTCGGCAGCCATGCCGCTGGCCGCGCACAGTGCGGCGCGCCCGCCCTCGAGCGCCGCGATCCGCTCCTCCAGCACTGCCACGGTGGGGTTGGACAGGCGCGAGTAGACGTTGCCGAAGGTCTGCAGGTTGAACAGGCTGGCGGCGTGCTCGGCGGAGTCGAACACGAACGATGTAGTCTGGTAAATGGGGACGGCGCGGGCGCCGGTGGCCGGATCGGGGATCTGGCCGGCATGCAGGCAGAGGGTCTCGATGCCGAATTCGCGGTCGGACATGTGCGGCTCCGTTCAGTAGGCGAGCCAGCGCGGACGCCTGGCGGAGATGACCCGCGTGTTGACGCCGGCCCAGTTCAGGCCGCCGAACAGCCGCGCATGCTCGATCTTCACGCAGCGGTCCATCACGGTGTCCAGCCCGGCGGCGCGCGCGAGCGCGTCGGCCTCCAGGTTGAGCACGCCGAGCTGCTGCCAGAGCACCCTGGCACCGATCTGCACCGCCTGCTGCGCGATCGGCAGCACGTCCCCGGTGCGGCGGAACACGTCGACGATGGCGACCGGCTCGGGGATATCGAGCAGCGATGCGTAGCAGCGCTCGCCGAGGATCTCCTCGTACCTGGGGTTCACCGGGATGACCCGGTAGCCATGCTCCTGCATGTACTTCGCAGCGAAGTAGCTGGGCCGGAACCAGTCCGCCGACAGCCCCACGACCGCGATCACGCGATTCGTGGCGAGGATGCGCCTGAGGGATTCGATGTCGTCTGTCATGCCGACGATTATCGCTCGCCGCCAGCGGTGGCGGGTCCCTGCGGGCTCTGCTAAGGTGGATTGGCGCAGGCGGTCGTGCAGGCTGCACCGCCGCGCGGCGTGCCAGCGCGCGCTTTTCTTATTCCCGGGAGGATCGAATGGACGAGAAGATCGGCATGGGTGCCATGGGCTTCAGCCCGCTGGCCGGGATGACCGAGACGATGGACTTCGTCAAGCGCGCATGGTCGACGTTCAACCTGCCGTCGAGCATGGCGCCGACCCTGGACCTCGACGAGATCGACAAGCGGATCGCCGATCTCAGGACCGTCGAGCAGTGGCTGTCGCTGAACCTCGGGATGCTGCAGGGCGCCATCCAGGGCCTGGAGATCCAGCGCGGCACCATCGCCGCAATGAAGGCCTTCGGCGATGCCGTCGGCGCACCCGCGGGAATGGACGCAGGCGCAAGCGCAGCGAAGGCCATGGCGGCGATAGCGGCCATGTCTGGCGCGCAGGCGAGCGGCGGGCAGGCGGACCGCGCCCCCGACGCAGCTTCGAGCCGAGCCGGACCGGCGCCGCGCGATGCCGCAGGCGATTCGGCGCAGGCCGGCGAATCTCAGAAGGACCCCGCCGCGCCCTTCACGCACGCGTCCACCGCCGCGATCAACCCGGCCGCCTGGTGGAACCTCCTGCAGAGCCAGTTCAGCCAGGTCGCACAGGCTGCCATGACCGGTGCAGGCACCGGTGCAGGCACCCCGCAGCAGCCGGCCGCGTCGGCAGCAGGTGCGCGTGCCGCGAAGGCGCGCAAGCCCGCCGCCCGCAAACCGGCGGCCGGCAAGGCGGCAACGCGGCCCCGCAAGCCCGCGCGCTGAACGATCGTGCCGGCCTTCCGAACAGCGCACGCAAGCGATCCGGACTGGCGGCAGGCGGCCGCGCGGGCACTGGCGGCGCTCGGCAAGGCGCCGGCCGCAGCCGACTGCGACCGGCTCGGCATCGTCTACGCGACACCCTCCTTCGGCGAGCACCTGCCGGAACTGCTGGCGCTTCTGCGCGAACGCAGCGGCGTGGCGCACTGGAGCGGCGGGATCGGCCACGGCGTCTGCGCCGACGCGACGGAGTACTCAGACGAGTCCGCGCTGGCGCTGATGGTCGTCGAACTTCCGCGCGGCTCCTTCCGGATCTTCTCCGGCCGCAACCCGGCGCCGGCGCTCGAAGGCGGCGACGATCGGGACGGCGGACCGGCAGCCGCGGCGCTGGTTCACGCCGACCCGGACACCCCGGAACTCGCCGAACTCATTGCGGACATGGCGGCCCGGACCACCGACGGCTTCCAGTTCGGCGCGATCGTCGGCACTGGCGGCGAGCCCTACACCCAGGTCGCCGACGACGCGCTCTCGGGAGGACTGTCCGGCGTGGTGTTCGGGTCCGGGGTGTCGCTGCTGTCGCGCATTGCGCAGGGCTGCGCACCGCTCGCGGGCGAGCACCGGGTGTCCGGATGCGAGGCCCAGTTCATCCAGGGCCTGGACGGCCGGCCCGCGCTCGACGTGCTGCTGGACGATCTCGAGGTCGACCCGGAGCTTCGCTACTCGCTCGATGGCGAAGCGATCCTCAGGGCCCTGCCCGCCGAGCGACTGCGCGGCGGCCTGCTGGTCGCGCTCGCCGGCGAGGGCCCCCGACGCATCGGCTTCGACGACTCGCTGGTGCGCAACGTGGTCGGCATCGACCCGCGCAATCGCCTGCTGGCGATCTCGGGCACGCCCCGCGAGGGCGACAGGGCAGTCTTCTGCACCCGCGACGCAGACGCCGCGCGTCGCGACCTGGTCCGCATCTGCACCGAACTGCGCAGCGAGTTCGAGGACGCGGGCACGCGGCCGCGGGGAGCGCTGTATCACGCCTGCGTGGGGCGCGGCGAAAACCTCTTCGGCGTGCGCGGCGCCGAGCTCGCGATCATCCGGCACAACCTCGGCGAGATTCCCATCGTCGGGATCTATGCGGGCGGCGAGATCGCGCGCGACCGGATCCACGGCTACACCGGCGTGCTGACCCTGTTCATGTGAGGCGGGCGCCCCCGGCGGCCCCCGGCCCCGCGAACTGGCCGGGCGGCGCGCTCACCGTGCCGCGTGCCATGCCTGCAGGCGTCCCCGGAGATCCGTCAATGCGTCGATGACGACGATGCCTTCGGGCGCTCTGCGCAGGAGCGCCGGGCTGCTCCCGCCCGCCCAGATCTCCACGCTGCGCGGGAGCATCTCCCGCAGCTCCGCCAGCCCGCCGCTGACCTGGCCCGCCGGCAGGCAGGGCGAGAACGACAGCGCGACGATGTCCACCGGCTGGGTCTTTGCGGCGCGGGCGATATCCACCACCGGCACCTGCGTGCCGAGCGAAATGCAGCGGCAGCCTTCCAGCGCAAGCAGTGCCTCCACCATCAGCAGCCCGAGGCCGTGGAGTTCCAGCGGGAAGGTGGCCAGCAGCGCACTCGGCCTGCCGGCCGGCACCGACAGCCCCGTGATCGCGCCGCGCAGCACCGACTGGATCGCTTCGGTGTACAGGTGTTCCTCGTAGACCTCGATCTCGCCGCGGGCCCATGCCTCGCCCACGCTGCGGGTGAGCGGCGCACACAGGCGGGTGACGAAGGCTTCCAGTCCCATGCGCCACACCGCCTGGGCAAGGGCATTGCGGAGTTCGTCGCTGCGCAGGGACCTGACCAGCTCCAGCAGAGGAGCGAAGTCCCGGTCGGCACGCTCGCCCGGCTCGGCGCTGGCGTCGAGCCGGGACGACGGCTCACCCCGCCCCGCCGATCCTCGCGCACGACGCGGGGGCGGCGCGCCAGCCTGACCCTGCCCGCCGGACGCATCGCACAGGCGGCGCAACTCGTCCGGCGGCAGCCCCACCACCTTCCCAGGGCGATGCCCCGAGTCCACCAGCCGCCGGATCGTGCGCAAGCGTTCCACCTGGTCGAGCGGATACAGGCGTTCGCCGGCCTCATCCCGCTCCGGGCTGGGAAAGCCGTAGCGCCGTTCCCAGGCGCGCAGCAGGTCCTTAGACAGCCCGGTGTCGCGTTCGACAGCAGAGATTGGCAATTTTGTCATAGACAAACCTTGCACATTTTTTCGATTGGAGTCAATATGGCCATCTTGTTCAGCCTTTGACCAGGACAAACGACGCAATGCCAAATCGTGTTCAAGAGCACTGCGCGCCACGACTTGAGGCAAACATCGGTTGTGACTTTCCGGTCATGTTCTGTACCATACGGTCACATCAAGGCGGAACCCGTGTTCCGCGCCCCAACCCAACCCAGTTCGAGGATCCGCGATGAACGCTCCCGAAATGCGCACGCTGCCGAAAGCCCGCTCGATTGCGCGGCAGCCTGACCGGACGTCGGCCATGCGCATCGCCGTCATCGGCGCCGGAATCTCGGGACTCTCCGCGGCCCTGCGGCTGTCCAAGGACCACGAGGTCACGCTGTACGAGGCCGCCAGCGCCCCCGGGGGCCACACCAACACGGTCGACGTCACGCTCGACGGGCACACCCACCCGGTGGACACCGGTTTCCTCGTCTACAACCACCGCACCTACCCGGAGCTGGTCCGCCTGTTCGAAGAACTGCAGGTCCCGACCACGCCATCCGAAATGTCCTTCTCGGTTTCGCTGGGGCCTCATCGGTTCGAGTGGTGCGGATCGAGCCTGTCCTCGCTCTTCGCGCAGCCCGCCAACGCAGTGTCGCCGCGCTTCTGGCGGATGCTGGCGGACATCGTCCGTTTCAACCGGGAGGCGGGCGCCCTGGCCGTCGCGTCGCAGGCCGACGCAGTGGCCACCCTGGACGAGCCGCTTGGCGCATGGCTGCGCCGCAGGCGCTACAGCGACGCCTTCCGCGACGCCTATCTGCTGCCGATGGCCGCGGCGATCTGGTCGTGCCCGATGAAGACGATGCTGGGCTTCCCGCTCGGCAGCTTCGTGCGCTTCTTCCAGAACCACGGCCTGCTCCAGGTGCAGGACCGGCCGCAGTGGCACACGGTGCTGGGCGGCGGCAGGGAGTACGTGCGCCGCATCGTCGCCCGGCTCGACGACGTGCGTACCGGGACCCCGGTGACGCGGGTGACGCGCGACGGAGCCGGGGTCCAGGTGCAGAGCTCCGCCGGGACCGAGCGTTTCGACCACGCGGTGTTTGCGACCCACAGCCCGCAGACGCTGGCCATGCTTGCCGACGCGGACGCCGAGGAGCGCGCCCTGCTGGGCTCGGTGAGCTACCAGCCGAACCGCGCCTGGCTGCACACCGACACCGCGCTGATGCCCCGGCGTCGCAGCGCCTGGGCTGCCTGGAACTACCTGGGCAACGGCGACCCGGCCGCGCCCGAGGTGTCGGTGACCTACTGGCTGAACCGTCTGCAGCCGCTGCCCTTCGCCACCGACGTGCTGGTGAGCCTCAATCCGCTGTCGGAGCCGGCGCCGGAGCGCACGATCGCCGTCTTCGACTATGAGCATCCGGTCTTCGATCGCACGGCGGTTGCGGCGCAGAAGCGGCTGGGGTCGATCCAGGGCCGGCGCGGCACCTGGTTCGCTGGCGCCTGGACCGGCTACGGCTTCCACGAGGACGGGCTGCGCTCCGGCCTGGACGTCGCGGCGCGGATCGGCGCCGCCGGCGCTGCGCGGCGGGCAGCGGCCTGATAGCCTGAGCGCATCGTGAACGGCGCCTCATTCAGAGAATTCGCCGACTGGCGCCTGGCGTTCGGTGAAGTGCGTCACCGGCGCCTGCGCCCGGTGGAGCACGCGTTCCGCTACGCCTCGTTCTTCCTGCGCGTGCCTGCGCACCGCCTGGACGGCCGGCCCGCGGGCAACCTGCTGTTCGGTCTCAACCGGCGGGCACTGCTGTCCTTCCGCGAACGCGACCACGGCGCCGGAGGCGCCGCGCTGCCCTGGATCCGCGGCCTGCTGGCGCAGGCCGGCATCGCGGCGGACGGGGAGATCTGGCTGCACGCCTTCCCGCGGGTGCTCGGCTATGCATTCAAGCCGGTGAGCTTCTGGTTCTGCCACGATCGCGCCGGCAACCGGCTGGCGATCGTTGCCGAGGTCAACAACACCTTCGGCGAGCGCCACTGCTATCTGCTGGCGGCCCCGGACGGGGCACCGCTGCGGCGCGGCGCCGAACTGCGGGCCGCGAAGGTGTTCCACGTCTCGCCCTTCTGCAGCGTGTCCGGCGGATACCGCTTCCGCTTTCTCGAAAGCGCGGAACGCTCGGTCGCCCGGATCGACCATGACGACGACGAGGGGCCGCTGCTGCTCACCAGCATCAGCGGCCGCTATGCCGCGCTCGACGTCGCCGGTTGCGTGCGCGCCCTGCTCGCCCACCCGCTGTTCACCTTCGGGGTGATCGCACGCATCCACCTGCAGGCCCTGCGTCTCTGGCTGCGCCGCGTCCCCTTCCACCGCAAACCCGCGCCGCCGGCGCAGGCTGCATCGAACGAGTCGAACTGAGGTACCCGATGTCGAAGACCCTGGATACGGGCGCAAACCTGTCCCGCCGTGGCGACGACGGCCTGGCCGCGATCGGCGCAACTCCGGGCGCGCAGCGCCACGACGTGACGGCCAAGGCGAAGGCCGGCGGGAAAGCGGCGGCAATGCCTGCCGCGGCGCGCATCGTCCTGCGCCTGCTGGAGCGGCTGCACACCGGCAGCCTTTCGCTCGTCCTCCCCGACGGCCGGACGCTGCGCTTCGGGCGCGGCGAGCCCGCGGCCTCGATGCGGCTGTCGCGCTGGGAGGCGTTCGGTGCGGCGCTGGCGCGCGGCGACATCGGCTTCGCCGAAAGCTGGATCGACGGTGACTGGCAGACCGACTCGCTCGCAGACCTGCTGTCGCTGCTCATCGCGAACCGCGACGCGCTGGAATCCGCGGTCTACGGCACTGCGGCGGGACGCCTTCTCTATCGGATCCGTCATCTGCTGCGCCGCAACTCACGCACCGGCTCGCGGCGCAACATCCATGCGCACTACGACCTGGGCAACGACTTCTACCGGCTCTGGCTGGACCCGGGAATGACCTACTCCAGCGCCCTCTTCGACGGCGACGCCGGGCGCACGCTGGTACAGGCCCAGGAGGCCAAGTACCGGCGCATGCTCGACGAGCTGTCGCTGCCCGCCGGAGCCTCGGTGCTGGAGATCGGCTGCGGATGGGGCGCGTTCGCGGAACTCGCGGTGGCCGACGGCCTGCGGGTCAAGGGTCTGACGTTGTCGACCGAGCAGCTGGCCTGGGCGCGCGACCGCCTGGCGGCGACCGGTGCCGGCCGGCTGGCGAGCTTCGAGCTGCAGGACTATCGCGACGAGCGCGGGCGTCACGACGGCATCGTCTCGATCGAGATGTTCGAGGCTGTCGGCGAGGCCTACTGGCCGCGCTACTTCGAGACCGTGGCGCGCACGCTCGCGCCCGGCGGGCGAGCCGTGATCCAGACCATCACCATCGATGAAGCCCTCTTCGATCGCTACCGGCGCGGCACCGACTTCATCCAGCAGTACGTGTTCCCGGGCGGGATGCTGCCTTCGGTTCCCGCCTTCGAGGCCGCCGCCCGGCGGGCCGGCCTGCGGGTGCTCAGGCGATTCGCCTTCGGACAAGACTACGCCCGCACACTGCAGCTCTGGCGCGAAGCTTTCTGCGCGCGCCTTCCCGAGGTGCGGGCGCAGGGTTTCGACGAGCGCTTCGTGCGCACCTGGCTCTTCTACCTCGCCTACTGCGAGGCGGCGTTCCGGTCGGGCAATACCGACGTCGTTCAGTTCACGCTGGAGCGCGCATGACCGGCGCGGCGGCGCGCGCAGGGCCGCGCTCAGCGAAGCGGCGGACGGCGCAGGCCCTCCTGGCTGGCGCGCTGATGCTCGCGGCGGCGGCCGCCGTCCCGGCGACGCCGGCGTCTGCGCCGCAATTCGCGCGCGGCGGTGCGGTGCCGCAGCCGGTCGCTGCGCACATCTCCGATGCGCGCCTCGCCGGCGAGGGCCTGCTGCGCTGGTTCGGTCTGCGAGTGTACGAGGCACGGCTGTGGACCGGCCCGCGCGCCCCTGCCCCCGAGACGCTGGCGCGAAGCGCCTTCGCGCTGGAGTTGCGCTATGCGCGCGCCCTGGAGGGCCGGGCGATCGCGGCCGCGAGCCGCGACGAGATCGCGCGGCTCGACCTGGGCACGCCCGCGCAGCTGAGCGCCTGGTTCGATGCGATGGCGCGGCTGTTCCCGGACGTGGCGCAGGGCGATCGCCTCACCGGGGTGAATCTCCCCGGAAGCGGCGTGGCCTTCTACCGCAACGACCGGCCGCTCGGCAGCATCGACGACCCGGACTTCGGCCCGGCCTTCTTCGCGATCTGGCTGCACAGGGACACCGCCGCGCCCGAGCTCAGGCGGTCGCTGCTCGAGCGGGCCGGCACGCGCGGCGCAGGCGACCGGTGAACGCTCCTTCCTCGCCTCCGGCGGGCGCGCCGACGTCGCCCACGTCCGCCGCAACGGGCAGCCGCGCAGCCCTGGCGTCCTATGGACTGCTCCGGATGCCGCTGGCCCTGCTCGAACTGCCGCTGTTCGTCTTCCTGCCCGCGCTCTACGGCGGCACGCTGGGGGTCGACCTGGCGACGGTCGGCGCGGTGCTGTTTTTCGCGCGGCTGCTGGACGCCGGAGCGGACCCGCTGATCGGCCGCGCAATCGACCGCAGCGACCGCCCCGGCAGACAGCTTCGGTGGATCCGCATCGGGCTTCCGGGGATCGCGGTCGGCTTCGCTGCGATGCTGCTGCCGCCCGTCGGGCAGGCCTGGCTGCCCGCCTGGCTCGCTGCAACCTCGCTGCTGACCTATCTCGCCTACTCGGCGGTGTCGATCGCCTACCAGGCCTGGGGGGCGGGCATCGGCGCCACCGCGGCGGAGCGCGCGCGCGTCACCGCGGTGCGCGAGGGCTTCGGGCTGGTCGGCGTGCTGCTCGCCGCCGGGCTGATCGCCACCGGCGATGCGCGCGCGCTGGTGGCGGCCTTCGTCTGCCTCTCCGTGGCGGCAGCCGGTTTCATCGGCCGCGCGCCGGCTCCGGCGCGGCCAGTGCACTCCGGCGGTCCGGCCGCCGCAGTCCCCTGGCGCGAACTGTGGAGCAACCGCCCGTTCCGCTGGCTGCTCGCCGCCTTCGTGCTGAACGGCGTGGCCACCGCGATGCCCGCCACCCTGGTGCTGTTCTTCGTTCGCGACGTGCTGGGCGGCAGCGACCGCAGCTCCGCGCTGTTCCTGGGCGCCTACTTCCTGGCCGGTGCCGCAGGCATGCCGCTGTGGGTGCTGCTGGCCCGGCGCGTCGGGCTGCGCAACGCGTGGCTGCTCGGAATCGCGTTCGCGGTGCTCGCCTTCGTCTGGGCCCTCGGTCTCGGCCGCGGCGACCTGACGGCGTTCTTCGCAGTGTGCCTGCTGACCGGACTTGCGCTCGGCAGCGACCTGGCGATCCCGCCGGCGCTGCTCGCAGGCGTGATCGTGGACGCCGGCCACCGCGGCCGCGGCGAAGGCAGCTACTTCGGGCTCTGGAGCCTTGCCACCAAGGGAAATCTGGCAGTGGCCGCGGGAATCGGACTGCCAATGCTCGGCTGGCTGGGCTACGCGCCCGGGCAGGGCGGCGGCACGCTCGCGCTGAGCCTCGCGTACGCAGCCCTGCCATGCGCGCTCAAGCTCGCCGCCGGCCTCGTCCTGGTGCTGGCGCCGCTTCCCGACGACCCCCGTGACGTCCCTTCTGGAGAACGCATCCGATGAAGACCCGCATCACGTCCGCCCGCCGACGCGTGGCGCTCGCGCTGGCCGCCGCCCTTGCGCTCGCAGGCTGCGCAGGAATCACGCCATCCGACTATCGCGCCGAGACGCCCGCGCTTTCGCTCGAGCGCTTCTTCGACGGGCCGCTCGAAGGCTGGGGAATGTTCCAGGACCGGTCCGGCAAGGTCCTGCGCCGCTTCCACGTGACGATCGACGCCCGCTGGGAGAAGGGCGTCGGCACGCTCGACGAGCACTTCATCTGGTCCGACGGGGAGCGCCAGAGGCGCGTCTGGACCCTGAAGCGGACCGCCGACGGCCGCTATTCGGGCACTGCGGGCGACGTGGTCGGCGAGGCGCAGGGCGAGGTTTCAGGCAACGCGCTGCGCTGGCGCTACGTGCTGGCGCTGCCGGTGGACGGGCGCGTCTGGCACATGGAGTTCGACGACTGGATGTTCCTGATCGACGACCGCGTGCTGCTGAACCGCGCAACGATGAGCAAGCTCGGCGTGCGGCTCGGCGAAGTCACGCTCTCGCTGCACAGGCGCTGATGTCCGCGCCGCTCAACCCCCCCATCCGCGACTGGCGCGGGCTGCGCGTCTGGCTGGTCGGCGCCTCCAGCGGGATCGGTGCCGCGCTGGCCGCCGAACTGGCCGGCCGGGGCGCCCGGATCGCCCTGTCGGCCCGCCGGCAGGACGCGCTCGCCGAGGTGGCGCGCCGGTGTACTGGCGCGGACGGCGTGCCGCTGCTTCTGCCGCTGGACGTGGTCGACGCCGACGGACTGCGGGCCGCGCACGGTCGGATCCTTGCCGAATGGGACGGCATCGACCTGGTCGTCTGGCTCGCGGGCGACTACACGCCGATGCGCGCCGACGCCTTCGACCTGACCGCAGCGCGACGCATCATGGACATCAATCTCGCAGTGTTCAACGGGCTCGACGTGCTGCTGCCCACCCTGCGCCGCCAGGGCCGTGGCGCGCTCGCGATCGTCTCCAGCGTGGCCGGCTATCGCGGGCTGCCGCGCTCGCTGGTCTACGGCCCGACAAAGGCGGCGCTGAACAACCTGGCGGACGCGCTCTACCTGGACCTGCACCCGTTGGGCGTCGGGGTGCACCTGGTCTGCCCGGGCTTCGTCGACACCCCGCTGACCGCGGGCAACGAATTCCCCATGCCGGGGCTGATCGGCGCCGAGGAGGCTGCACGCCGCATCGTCGGCGGGCTGGAGCAGGGCCGCTTCGAGATCCGCTTCCCGCGGGGCTTCACTCTCGTGATGCGGCTGCTGGGGATGCTGCCCCACCGGCTGTACTTCGCGCTGGTGCGGCGTTTCACCGGCTGCGACAAGGTCCCAGCAGTCCCCGCGCGCGACGAACCCTCTTCAGGCTGAGCCCCGACCATGCCTGCCGCTTCCGAACGCCCCGCAAGCGCCCGCTGGACCGACCTTCCCGGGCGGCCCGCGCTGCCGCCGCCGCTCGAGCGCGCCGTCGCGTTCTTCGAGACCCTCTCGCCGGAGCGGCTGGCGGACATTCCTTCGATCTACGCACCCCGCGCGCGCTTTCAGGATCCGTTCAACGACCTGCAGGGCCAGCAGGCGATCGCCGCGGTCTTCGCGCACATGTTCGAGCAGCTCGAAGACCCGCGCTTCGCGGTGCTCGAGGCCTTCGGCGACGCGCAGCAGGCCTTCGTCACCTGGGACTTCGATTTCGGCGGCGGCGGCCGTCGACGGCGCATCCACGGCAGCACCCATTTCCGCTTCGACGCCGACGGTCGCATCGACCGGCACCGCGACTACTGGGACGCCGCCGGCGAGCTCTACGAAACGCTGCCTCTGCTGGGCGCCGTGCTGCGCTGGCTGCGCCGCCGCCTTGCGACGCCGGCGTCGCACGCCGGTCACGGATCGCCTTTACAATGAAAGGCTGACTTTCAGGCGACGGCAATGCTCTATCCAGAACTCTTCAGGTCCCTCGAACGCGTGCGCTGGAGCCTCGAAGACGACATCCCCTGGGACCGTTTTGACGGCTCGCTGCTGTCGGACGAGCAGGCGCTCACGATCAAGTACAACGCGATCACCGAGTGGGCGGCGTTGCCGGCCACCGAAATGTTCCTGCGCGACAACCGCCACGACAGCGACTTCTCCGCGTTCATGTCGATCTGGTTCTTCGAGGAACAGAAGCACTCGCTGGTGCTGATGGAGTACCTGCGGCGCTTCCGGCCAGAGTTCGTGCCCACTGAAGCCGAGCTGCACGCGGTTCGCTTCGAGTTCGACGTGGCTCCGCCGCTCGAGACGCTGATGCTCCACTTCTGCGGCGAGATCCGCCTGAATCACTGGTATCGCCGCGCCAGCGAGTGGCACACCGAGCCGGTGATCAAGGCCATCTACGACACCATCTCCCGCGACGAGGCCCGGCACGGGGGCGCCTACCTGAAGTACATGAAACGCGCGATCGAGCAGTCGGGCGACGAAGCACGCTCGGCCTTCGCGAAGATCGGCGTGCTGATGGCCAGCGCTCGGCGCACCCAGCAGGCGCTTCACCCGACCAACCTGCACGTGAACAAGGCGCTGTTCCCGAACGACACCGTGCAGAGCCGGCTGCCGGAGCCCGGCTGGCTCGAGCGCTGGCTCGACGAGCAGATCCGCTTCGACTCCGACTGGGAAGGCAAGGTCGCCGATCGCATCCTGCACAACCTGTCGCTGCTGTTCGAGCGCAAGTTCGCCAGCGCGCAGGAGCTGAACCGCTACCGCAGGGAGCTGACGCGCGGCGTGCCGGGGCCCGCTGCCGAGCTGTCCGCGGCCGCCTGAGCGTCGTCCGCCCGTGCCGCCCCGGGACCGCGCCCGGGGAAATCCGGCGCAATGCGGCCGAGGACGGAATAGATCGCCTGCGCGCGGCGTTCACCCATGGCAACCAACCAGTGGAGATGCCATGAACACCGGAACCTCGACCAGGGCCCGCGCGACGCGGCCAGCAGCCCGATCCATCCTGTCCTTCGGCAGCGCCTGCCTGGCGGTGGCGCTGTCCGCATGTGCCGCGATGGCGCCTTCGCCTGCGAAGGTGGAGGGCGGCGTGCTGACCGACCCGCGCGGCATGACGCTCTACACCTTCGACACCGACCCCCCCGGCAAGAGCGTCTGCAACGGACCCTGCGCGGCAAACTGGCCGCCGCTGAGCGCCGCGGCCGACGCCCGCGCACCGGAGGGTTACTCGGTCGTGCTCCGCGACGACGGCTCGCGGCAGTGGGCCTACCGAGGCAAGCCGCTGTACCTCTGGGTCAAGGACACCAAGCCCGGCGACCGCACTGGCGACGGGTTCCGCAATGTCTGGCGTGTCGCCAGACCCTGAGTTCTCCCCGGCGCTGATTGCGCTGCTGCCGAGACTGCGGCGTTACGCGCGCGTGCTCA
Organism: Quisquiliibacterium transsilvanicum; assembly: GCF_014202215.1. Classification (GTDB taxonomy): domain Bacteria; phylum Pseudomonadota; class Gammaproteobacteria; order Burkholderiales; family Burkholderiaceae_E; genus Quisquiliibacterium; species Quisquiliibacterium transsilvanicum. The sequence continues at coordinate 15,507 of NZ_JACHGB010000005.1, forward strand.
CGCGCGACGGCAGCGCTGCCGACGACCTCGTCCAGGACACGCTCGAGCGTGCCTGGTCGAGGCACCGGCAGTGGCGCCCGGGCAGCGACCTGCGCGCCTGGCTGTTCTCGATCATGCACAACCGGCACGTCGACCTGGTGCGCAGCACCATCCTGCACCCCGACGGCCATCGTTCTCCGTCTCCGGAGGACGACGACGCCAACGTGGGGGCAGCGCAAGCGCCGGCCGCTCCATCCCTCGAGGCGATCGACCTGCAGCGCTGCTTCGAGCGGCTCTCCGACGAGCATCGGCAGGTGCTGCTGCTGATCGCGGTCGAGCAGATGCGTTACGCCGAGGCGGCGGAATCGCTCGGCGTGCCAGTGGGCACCGTGATGTCGCGCCTGTCCCGCGCCCGCGCAAGTCTGCGCCACGAACTGGCCGGCGGAGCACCCGCGCCTGCGACCAGGCTGACCAGGATCAAATGAGCACTTCCAACCCGCCAATCACGGACGCAGAGCTGCACGCCTGGGTCGACGATCAGCTTGCGCCGATCGACCGCGAGCGCGTGGCGGCAGCGCTCGCCCGGGACCCGTCGCTGCGCGAGCTGGCCGAGCACTACCTCGGCCAGAACGAGGACCTGCGCCGACGCTTCTCCTGTGCGACTGACGAACCGGCGCCCGGCCGCCTGCTGCAGGCCGCAATGGCGCCCGCCGGCTCACGCCTTGGCAGGCTGGCCGGTCTGGCCGCGGCGCTGCTGCTCGGCGTCGGGGCGGGATGGTTCGCGCACGGCAACTTCTCCCAGCCTTCCGGGCCGAACGGCGAGAGCATGGCCTCGGGCGCCGGGGCGGTGGCGCTGCCACTGCCGCGCGCGGCGGTCGTCGCCCACGCCGCCTACGCCCCCGAGGTGCGCCACCCGGTCGAAGTCCGAGCCGACGACGAGGCGCACCTGGTCGCCTGGCTCTCGAAGCGCCTCGGCACTCGCCTCAGCATCCCCGACCTGCGCCAGCACGGCTTCTCCCTGGTCGGCGGACGCCTGCTGCCCGACGCGATCGGCAGCGTGGCGGCGCAGTTCATGTTCGAGAGCGGCACTGGACAGCGGCTGACGCTGTTCGTACGCCGCGACTCATCCGGCGCCGACACGGCATTCCGCTTTGCGAAGACGGACGGGCTGACCAGCTTCTTCTGGATCGACCGCGGCTTCGGCTACGCTCTGTCGGCAGAGATGCCGCGCGAGACGATGCTCGAGCTCGCGGGCGCCGTTCACGCACAGACCAGCCCATGACCTCTCCAGAACCCGCAAGCTTCCACCCGGATTTCGAGCGCAAGATCGTCGAACCCGCTGCCCTGCGCGACGCGCTGGCGAACTGCCGCCGGCCGCTGGTATTCACCAACGGCGTCTTCGATCTGCTGCACCGCGGCCACGTGACCTATCTCGCGCAGGCCCGCTCGCTCGGCGCCAGCCTGCTGGTGGCCGTCAACAGCGACGCCTCGGTGCGTCGGCTCGGCAAGGGAGCGGACCGCCCGATCAATCTCTGCGAGGACCGGATGGCGGTTCTTGCAGCGCTCGAGTGCGTCGATCACGTGAGCTTTTTCGACGAAGACACGCCAATCTCGCTGATCCTGGCGGCGCGCCCCGAGGTCCTGGTGAAGGGCGGCGACTGGCCGGTGGACCGCATCGTCGGCGCGCCCGAAGTGCGCGGCTGGGGCGGAACGGTGCACTCCATCGCCTTCCGCTTCGAGCGCTCCACCACCGAAACCCTCCGGCGGATCCGCGGCCCGGGCTGAGCGGACAGCTGAGCACACGGCTGGCGCGGGAGGCCCCGCGAGGGGCGACTGGCGCGCTCAGCGGCGCAAGAAAGGCGGCGGCAGCTCCGTGGAGTCCGGCGCAGCGCCCGCTGCGGGCCGGACTCGAGCCGCCCCGCCAGCATTGACGGACGAAGCGGACGAAGCGGACGACTCCGATGCGGTGCCGGACGCCTCCCCGGCCGCGGGAATCGGCGCCGGCTGCGCCCCCCCGGAGGAGGCGCCTGCCTCGAGCCGCTCCAGCGGGACGACCACCAGCCGTTCCGGCGCGATCTCGGCAGGCCGGCCGACCGCGGTGCCCGCCTGCGGGCTCCAGGCTTCCAGCCAGCCCTGCCACCAGGCGAACGCCAGCAGGTTGGCGAGCACCAGCACCGCCAGCAGCGCCCTCAAGGCCCTCTCGCTCCGGTCAGGTCCGAGAGCCGCGCGGACACGTCGCCCACCGCCACCGCGACCACACCGTCGGACGTGCGCAGGCGCAGCGCCCCGGTAGGGTCGAGCCCGTCGGCGCGACCGCTCAGCTTCGGACGCCCGTCCTCCAGGATCGTGACTTCGCGGCCGGCGAGCACGTCGAAAGGCGCCCACTGCAGCGCCGTGTCGCCGAAGCCCTCTGCAAGAAAGCGCTCGGCAGCGTCGATCAGCGCACGCGCGAGGCGCCCGGCGAGCTCCTCGCGAGGCGGCATCGCCGAGCCGGCCTCGAACAGGCCGCAGGCCGGCTGGTCGATTGCGCTGGCCAGCGCATCCGGCAGGCGCAGGTTGACCCCGAGGCCGATGACGATGCGCTCGTGCTCACCGCTCAGCCGCGTCTCGACCAGCATGCCGGCGCACTTGAGCCCCTTGCGCAGCAGGTCGTTGGGCCATTTCAGCCCGATCCCGGGTGCCCAGGCCGACGCCGTCTTCGCGACCGCGACGCCGAGCGCCAGCGGCAGGCCGACCAGCGCCGGCGTGTGCGCGCCGCGACAGTGATCGATCGCCACCGAGAAGGTGAGGGAGTCCAGGGGGTCGCTGACGAAGACCCTGCCCCGGCGGCCCCGCCCGGCGACCTGCTGCACCGCGAGCAGCACGTGGACCGCGGGCGCCCCGCCGGAACGCGGCGGACCCGCCGGCCGGCGCATCAGCTCCTTGTTGGTGGAGTCGATCGAGTCGACAACCTCGACGCAGGACTCTGGCAGCGCCGCGGCTGCGGCGATCAGGGCCGCGTCGAGCCCCGCGTCGGCAGCGGCGCTCCGTCCGGGTTGCTGGGTTTGCTGGTCAGGGGAAGCCACGGCGGCAATCATATCCTGTAGGCTTGGGGCCCCCGATGCCCGCACACGGGCCGGCGGCGCGCGCCGACGCCCCCGGCCGCCTTCCGCGCCCTGCGCATGCCCGTCGAACCGTCGAACCGTCACTCGAGAATCCCGGAAGTCCTGCTGGGCGCCTACCTGCTCGCGCTGGTCTACGGCACCCTGTATCCGTGGACCGGCTGGCGTGCGATCGGGCAGCCGGCCCTCGGCTTCCTGCTCGAACCCTGGCCCCGCTGGTGGACCTGGCTAGACGTGCTCGTCAACGTCGCGGTCTACGTGCCGCTGGGGGCCTTTGGTGTGCCGCTGCTGCGCAGGAAGATGCGCCTGCCCGCGGCGCTGCTCGCCGCGGTCGCGCTCGCCAGCGCCACCTCGCTGGGCCTGGAGGGGCTGCAGAGCTTCATGCCAGGGCGGGTCGCGTCGCGACTCGACTGGGTAGCCAACACCGGCGGTGCGCTGGCCGGCGCGCTCGTTGCCGCTGCGCTCGCGCCGCTGCCCGTCTGGCAGCGCATGCGGTGGCAGCGCGCCAGTCTGCATGGGATCGCGGGCGCAAGCGGCCTGGCGCTGCTGGCCAGCTGGCTCGCGATCCAGTTGCCGCCGCAGCGGGTCCCCTTTGGCAACGGCGACTTCGTCGAGCCGCTCGTCACGGCCCTCGGCCTCGCGCTCGGCCCCCTCCTCGCCGCGATCGATCCCGCTCTCGCCGGCGACGCGGGCGCCTGGATCGCGCAGGAGGCGACCGGGCTGAGGCTGGACATCGACCACATCGTCCTCGTCGAGGCCTGCGGCACGGCGGCCGCCGTGGCGGCGATCGGGCTGCTGGTGCGCGAGATCTACCCTGCCAGGGCGCCGCGCGGACTGATCACTGCCGGCCTGGTGCTCTCGGCGGCGGCGGCGCGCAGCGCATCCGCCGAGCTGCTGCTGGGTCCCGGCCAGGCCTTCGCCTGGCTGTCCGCCGGGGCGCAGGGCGGACTGGTGACCGGGGTCGTCCTGCTCGCGATCCTCGCCAGCGGCAGGCGCAGGGCACGGCTGCGCTGGGCGATCGCCGCGATCGCCCTGACCGCGCTGCTGACCAGCGTGTTCCCCGAGGACCCCTACCACGCGTCGATGCTGCAGCGCTGGGACCGGGGCGCCTGGCGCAACTTCGACGGCCTGCTCGAGGGCACGGCACTGGTCTGGCCCTTCGCGGCGATACTGTGGTGCGCATTGCGCCTGCGCGCGCTGCAGCGGGCCGCCAACTCATTCCACCGGGGCGATCCATGAGCCACTTCCAGCATCACGTCTTCTTCTGCCTGAACCGCCGCGACGAGGGTCGCGACTGCTGCGCATGCCACGACGCAGAACGGCTCCAGGCCTACGCCAAGGATCGCGTCAAGCAGCTCGGCCTGGCCGGCCCTGGCAAGGTCCGCGTCAACAAGGCCGGCTGCCTCGACCGCTGCGAGCTCGGTCCGGTGGTCGTCGTCTACCCCGAGGCCATCTGGTACACCTATGTCGACGAAAAGGACATCGACGAAATCGTCGAGTCGCACCTGCTCAATGGACGGCCGGTCGAGCGGCTGATGATCGAATGAACGCGGCCACAGAACGCATGCTCGTCGCGGGCCCGGCCGGCAACATCGACGTCGCCGTCGACCGCCCCGCCGGCGCCCCGGCCGGCATCGCACTGATCGCGCATCCGCACCCGCTCCACGGCGGCACCCGCGACAACAAGGTGGTGCAGACGCTCGCCCGCGCCCTGGTGCAGCTCGGCTTCGTGTGCTGGCGGCCGAACTTCCGCGGCGTCGAGGACTCCGACGGCAGCCACGACGAGGGCATCGGCGAGACGGATGACATGCTTGCTGTGCTCGCGCATGCGCGCGCGCATGCTTCGATCCAGGGGCTCGGGCACGCGCCGGTGGCGCTGGCCGGCTTCTCGTTCGGCTGCTTCGTGCAAACGAGGGTGGCCGCGCAGCTGCAGGCCCGCGGCGAGCCTGCGCCGCGCATGGCGCTGGTCGGTCCGGCCGCGTCGCGCTTCGCGCTGGAGCCGGCCACTGCAGATACGCTGGTCGTGCACGGCGAGATGGACGACGTCGTGCCGCTGCAGTCGGTGCTCGACTGGGCGCGACCGCAGGAACTCCCGGTGGTGGTGGTACCCGGAGCCGACCATTTCTTCCACCGCCGCCTGCCGCTCCTCAAGCGCCTGGTGCTGCGCTGGATGGCCGACGCGGCGTCAGGGCCGGCCGGACCGAACGACTATAATCCCGACTGACCCGCGGCACGCCGCGTCCCCTCCTTTCCCTGCGTCGCGCATCCCGGCCCCGCGCCGGCATCCGACCCCCCGCACCCAGAGATGACACCGATCCGCCTGCTAGCCGCCATCGTCCTTTCGCTGTTCGCCTCGCTCGCCGCCGCCCAGGTGCCTGCGCCCACGCTGGCCGCCCGTTCCTGGCTGTTGATGGACGTAACCACCAACCAGGTGCTGGCTGCCGCCGAGCCCGACATGAAGGTCGAGCCCGCCTCGCTGACCAAGCTGATGACCGCCTACCTGGCGTTCAAGGCGCTGCACGAGAAGCGGCTCACCCCGGAGCAGCGCCCGCCGGTGTCCAGCGCCGCCTGGAAGGCGATCGGCTCGCGCATGTTCGTCGACCCCGGCAAGCCGGCCACGGTCGACGAACTGCTGCACGGGATGATCATCCAGTCTGGCAACGACGCCTCCATCATCCTGGCCGAAGCCATCGCCGGCAGCGAGGCAGGCTTCGCCGAGCTGATGAACCGCGAGGCCCAGCGCATGGGCCTGAAGAACACCAGTTTCCGCAACGCCACCGGCCTGCCCGACCCGCAGCACTACACGACGGCGCGCGACCTGGCCATCCTCGCCACGCGGCTGATCCAGGACTTCCCGCAGAACTACAGCCTGTATGCGCAGAAGGAATACACCTACAACAAGATCCGCCAGCCGAACCGCAACCGGCTGCTGTTCATCGACCCGACCGTCGATGGCGTCAAGACCGGCCATACCGACGCCGCGGGCTACTGCCTGATCGCATCCAGCCGGCGTGAGCAGCCGGGCGCCGGTTTCCAGCGCCGCCTGCTCAGCGTGATGCTCGGCACCGCCTCCGAATCGGCGCGCGCGATCGAATCGCAGAAGCTGCTCAACTACGGCTTCCAGAATTTCGATGCGGTCAAGGTGTTCGAAGCCGGCAAGCCCTCGGGCAGCTACGAGGTCTGGAAGGGCGCGAAGAACGAGGTTTCCGCCGGGTTCACCGAGGACGTGACCGTGGCGGTGCCGCGCGGCCAGGCCGCACAGATCAAGGCCGAGATCGAGCGCACCGAACCGCTGGTTGCACCGATCGCCCAGGGCCAGCGCATCGGCACGCTGCGCGTGAAGCTCGGCGACAAGGTGCTGGTCGAACGGCCTCTGCTGGCGCTCGCGGCCGTCGAGGAAGCCGGCCTGTTCGGCCGCGCCTGGGATACGATCAGGCTCTGGATCGGCAAGTGACCGGCCCGGCGGCCGGCGCGGCGCCGCCCGCCGCCCGCCGCCGACACAGCGAGACCCGCGCATGAGCACCGAGATCAGCCAGACCGTCTTCCTGAACGGCGAGTTCCTGCCGATCGGCGAAGCCCGCGTTCCGGTCCTGGATCGCGGCTTCATTTTCGGCGACGCCATCTACGAAGTGGTGCCGGTCTACGGCCGGCGTCCCTTCCGCTGGCCCGCGCATCTGGCGCGGCTGCAGCGCAGCCTCGCGAAGACCCGCATCCCCAACCCCCGCGACTCGACCGGCTGGACCGCACTGATCACCGAGATCGTCGAGCGCCACCCGTGGCCGGACCAGTTCATCTACCTGCAGGTCACTCGCGGCGTCGCCAGGCGCGACCACGCCTTCCCCGCGCACGCGGTGCCCACCGTCTTCGCGATGAGCAGCGAGCTGCCGCCGGTGCCGGCGGCGCTGCGCGAGGACGGCGTGGCCGCGATCACGCTGCCGGACGAGCGCTGGCTGCACTGCGACATCAAGTCGACCTCGCTGCTGGGCAACGTGCTGGCCCGGCAGGCGGCGGTCGATGCCGGCGCAGCCGAGTGCGTGATGTTCCGCGACGGTTTCCTGACGGAAGGCTCGGCGAGCAACATCTGGGTGGTGCGCAATGGAACGATCTTCGGCCCGCCGCGCGACCACCTGATCCTCGAAGGCATCCGTTGCGGCCTGCTCGACGAACTCTGCGCCGCGCAGGGCATCCCGATGGACATCCGCCGCATCACCCGCGAAGAGGTGCTGTCCGCCGACGAGCTGCTGCTCAGCTCGGCGACCCGCGAAGTGCTCGCCATCACCCGCCTCGACGGCAAGGCCGTCGGCGCAGGCCGCCCCGGCCCCGTCTGGGCCAGTCTCCATGCGGCCTACCAGGCCGCCAAGTCCGCCTGACATGTCCGAAGCCCCAGATTCCTCCGACACGGTCTTCGACCGCCTCGAGAAGCTGCTCGAGTTTCCCTGCGACTTCCCGCTGAAGGTCATGGGCCGGCGCGTGGACGGGTTCGCGCAGGCGATCTCCGACCTGGTGCGCGAACACGCCCCCGACTTCGATCCTGCCACCATGGTGCTGAAGCCCTCCTCGCAGGGCGCCTGGCTCAGCCTCACGGTGGTGGTGCGCATCGAGTCGCGCGCCCAGCTCGAGGCGCTCTACCGGGCAGTGGCCGGCCACCCGATGGTCCGTGTCGTCCTCTGACCCGCCAGCAGTCGCACCGCCCCCTCCAGTGATCGTGCGCGGCTTCCGGCCCGCCGACTACCGCAGCACACTGGAGGCGATGCGCGCGTTCACGCAGGAGCGCACGCCGGATACGCCCGACGAGATCTGGCTGGTGGAGCACGAGCCGGTGTTCACGCTGGGCCTGGCCGCGAAGGAGGAGCACCTGCTGGCACCGGGGGCCATCCCGGTGATCCGCACCGAGCGTGGCGGACAGGTCACCTACCACGGCCCCGGTCAGGTGCTGGCCTATGTGCTGATCGACCTGCGCCGGCGCGGGCTCACGGTGCGCGGCCTCGTCGACCGGCTCGAGCAGGCGGTGATCGGCCTGCTGGCCGGGCGCGGCCTGCCTGCGGTGCGCCGCGCCGATGCGCCCGGCGTCTACCTGGCCGAGCGCGACGGCGCCCCCGGGGCTAAAATCGCTTCACTGGGACTCAAGGTCACCCGCGGCTGCAGCTTCCACGGCGTGGCGCTGAACGTCGCAATGGACCTTGAACCCTTCTCCCGGATCAACCCCTGCGGCTATCCGGGGCTGGCGGTTGCCGACCTGCGCGGCCGGCTCGGCGAGACCGACCTCGCCGACGTCGCCGCGGAGCTGGGCCGCCGGCTGGCCGAACGCATCGAAGGCATCGAAGGCAGCCCATGACCTCGCCCATTCCCGATCCGGCAGCACCCGCCTACGATCCCAGCGCCAAGCAGAAGGCGGCTGCCAAGACCTCCCGCATCCCGATCAAGGTGGTGCCGGCGGGCGAGATCCTGAAGAAGCCCTCCTGGATCCGCGTGAAGGCCGCCTCGCACAACTCGCGCTTCGACGAGATCAAGCAGATCCTGCGCGAGCACCGGCTGCACACCGTCTGCGAGGAGGCCTCCTGCCCGAACATCGGCGAATGCTTCGGGCGCGGCACCGCCACCTTCATGATCATGGGCGACAAGTGCACCCGGCGCTGCCCCTTCTGCGACGTCGGACACGGCCGCCCCGATCGCCTCGACCCCGACGAGCCGGCCAACCTGGCGCGGACCATCGCCGCGCTCAAGCTGTCGTACGTGGTGATCACCAGCGTCGACCGCGACGATCTGCGCGACGGTGGCGCCGCGCACTTCGTCGACTGCATCCGGGCGGTGCGCGAGCAGTCGCCGGCGACCCGCATCGAGGTCCTGGTCCCCGATTTCCGCGGCCGGCTCGATCGCGCCCTGGAGATCCTCGAAGCGGCGCCGCCGGACGTCATGAACCACAACCTCGAGACCGTGCCGCGGCTGTACCGCGAGGCGCGGCCCGGCTCCGACTATGCGCACTCGCTGAAGCTGCTCGCCGAGTTCGGCCGGCGGGTTCCCGGCGTGCCGACCAAGTCCGGACTGATGGTCGGCCTGGGCGAGACCGACGACGAGATCCTCCAGACCATGCGCGACCTGCGCGCCCATGGCGTCGGTATGCTGACCATCGGCCAGTACCTGGCGCCTTCGAACAGCCACCTGCCGGTGCGCCGCTACGTCCATCCAGACACCTTCGAGATGTTCGGTCGCGAGGCCGCGGCCATGGGCTTTTCTCATGCCGCGGTGGGCGCGCTGGTCCGTTCGTCGTACCATGCAGATCAGCAGGCGCACGCTGCGGGCGTCGCCTGACCCGCTTTCTTCACCTCACTTCACCACCTGGAGCCAGACCATGGACGAGAACACGATCAACAAGGATCAGATCCTGGCCGACATGCGCGTGGTCGTCGGCGACCTCGAGTCGATGCTGAAGGCCACCGCCAATTCGGCCGACGCCGACGTGCGCGCACTGAGCGAGCGCCTGCGCGACCGCCTCTCGGTCGCCAAGTCCCGCCTGCTCGACGCCGAGCACGCGATGCTCGAACGCGGCCGCCAGCTGGCCCGCACCACCGACGACTACGTTCACCAGCACCCCTGGTCGGCGATCGGCGCCGCCGCAGGCATCGGCCTGCTGCTGGGCGTCGTCATCTCCCGCCGCTGAACTGCGTGCCTCTGGCCGCCCTGCGTCTCATGCGCAAGGACTAAGCGATGTTCGCGCGCTTGCGCCGCGCGGGCGTAGGGGTTGCCGCGCTTGCCGGCCTCCGGGTCGAACTGTTCGCGCTCGAGCTGCGCGAACAGTTCGAACAGTGGCTCAAGGTCGCGGTTTTCGCGGTGGCGGCCATCGTGCTCGGCTGCATCGGACTGGGGTTCGTTGCGGTGTTCGTCACCGTTGCCTTCTGGGACAAGAATCCGCTGGTGGCGCTCGGCATCTTCGCGGGGCTCTTCCTCTTCGGCGCGGTCATCTGCGCGCAGCGGATCTCGGCGGGGCTATCGAAGGCGCCCACCGCGTTCTCGGCCACGATCGCCGAGTTCCGCCGCGATGTAGAGACCCTGGACCCCGGTGCCGCGCCTGCGCCCCCCGTATCGTCCACTGGCGAGGCGCCCCTGCCTTCGGCAGCCTTCCGGGATCTGCCATGAGCGCCGAGGAAGTCCCGCCCGGCGATTCCCTGGCTGCGCGCAAGGCCGCGCTGGTCGCGGCATCCGCGAAGGCCCGGCAGGACCTCCGCAGCCAGCTTTCGGCCCGCGCGGTCAGCGAGTCACCCGCAGTCCGGCTGCTGTCGACGGCCGGTTCGCTGCTCCGCGAGCCGCTGGTGCTGGGGGTGATCGCGGTCGGCCTGCTGGCGATCGGTCCGCGGCGGCTGTTCCGCCTCGTCCGCTGGGGCGTGGTGGTGCTGCCGCTGCACCCGCTGGGCCGGCGCCTGATCCCCGTGCTCGGCGCGCGGCTGATGGCGGCGCTCGACGAGCGCCCGCGGCCGCGGAGCCGCTGAGCGCGGCGCCCGCCGCCGCCGGCGCGCACCCGAACCGATCCGCGCGAATCCGCGCCACCGCCGCCCCCGGCCCCGCATGCCCCAGGCCCCCCTCAAGCGCTGCACCCTCTACGACACCGCGGAAGTCGGGGCGCTTCTCGACGACATGGCGCGCCGCGCAGCGGCGCTGCTCGCCGGCCGTGACGCGGTGATCGTCGGCATCCTGCGGCGCGGCGCGCCGCTCGCCGCCCTGCTGCGCGAGCGGCTGGAGCGCGACCACGGAATCGCCGGGCTGCCGTCCTTCGACGTGAAGATCCAGCGCTACTCGGACGATCTCCGCCTGCTGCACCCCGAGACCCTGCTCACCGAGGACCCTGCCCACGCCGGCCTGGATCTTGCCGGACGCTGCGTGCTGCTGGTCGACGACGTGCTCTACCGCGGACATTCGCTGCTGCGCGCCCTCGACTGGGCGGCGCGGCGCGGCGCCGCCGAAGTCCGGGTGGCGGTGCTCGCCGACCGCAACGTGAACGTGCTGCCGGTGCACGCGGACATCGTCGGGGCCCACCTGCAGCTGGCCCCCGACGATGTGGTCGAGTGCCACGTTCCGCCCTACGAATCCGAACTGTCCGTCGAGCTGGTGCGCCCGAGGCGCTAGAGGCGCCGTCGGTTCCGGACGCACCGCCCCGCCTCCAGGAAAAACCGCCATGCGCTTTCGCGACCGGATCGACGCCGCCGCCCACCTCGCTGGGGCGCTCGGCTCATGGCGGGGCAGCCATCCGCTGGTGCTGGCGATCCCGCGCGGCGCGGTGCCCATGGGCAGGGCGATCGCCGACGCGCTCCACGGCGACTTCGACGTGGTGCTGGTCCGCAAGCTGGGCGCCCCCTTCTCACCCGAGTTCGCAGTGGGCGCGGTCGACGAGACCGGCTGGGTCTACCTCGCTCCGCATGCGCGCCAGGCCGGCGCCGGCGCGGACTACATCGAGCGCGAACGCACGGAGCAGCTGCGCACGCTGCGCAGGCGGCGCAGCGCGTACACCCCGCACCGAGCACCCATCGACCCCGCGGGACGCGTCGTCATCGTCGTGGACGACGGGCTGGCCACTGGAGCCACGATGATCGCGGCGCTGCACGCCGTGCGCGCCCGCGGCCCGGCCCGGCTGGTCTGCGCGGTTCCGGTGGCCGCTCCGGACAGCCTGGAGGCGGTGCGCCCGCTCGCCGACGACGTGATCTGCCTCTACGCCCCCGAGGATTTCGACGCCGTGGGCCGCTTCTACGAGGACTTCGGGCAGATCGAGGACGACGAGGTGATCCGGATCTTGTCCCGGCCGCCGCAGGCGGCGCCGGCCTGAGCGCACCGAGGGCACCGCTCCGGGCCGCTCCGGGCCGGTCCCGATGCGGAACCCCGCAGCGGAGATGCCAATGCACACCGAAGGCCACGAGGCGCCGATCGACGAGACGCTGCGGCTGCCCGCAGCGGGCGCCATGCTCGAGGGACGGCTGCAGGCGCCGCCGTCCGCCCGCGGCATCGTGCTCTTCGCGCACGGCAGCGGCTCATCGCGGCACTCGCCGCGCAACCGCTACGTGGCATCGGTACTGCAGTCCCGCGGCATCGGCACGCTGCTGGTGGACCTGCTGACGCCGGAAGAGGATCTCGTGCGCGAGAACCGCTTCGACATCGACCTGCTCTCCCGCCGGCCCGGCGAGGCCGCGGACGGGCTGCGCGTGCTGCCGCCGTGCGCGGGCTTGCCGCTGGGCCTGTTCGGCGCCAGCACGGGCGCAGCTTCCGCGCTGCGCCTGGCCGCGCGTCCCGCAGCCGGCATCGCGGCGGTCGTGTCGCGCGGCGGCCGGCCGGACCTCGCCGGGGCGCCGGCGCTGCGGGCGGTGCGCGCCCCGGTGCTGCTGATCGTCGGCGGCCTCGATGAAGAGGTCCTCGAGCTGAATCGGGCGGCATGGGCGGAGCTGCGCTGCGATCGGCGGCTCGAGATCGTCCCTGGCGCCACGCATCTCTTCGAGGAGCCCGGCACGCTGGAGCGCGCTGCGGCCCTTGCCGCGGACTGGTTCGGACGGCATTTCGAGCAAGCGTTGCCGTGCCGGGGCGATCGGACGAAGCGGGGCACAATACCGCACCCGAACCACAAGGAGGAGAGACGATGAATGAATTGCATTTCGCGCCCGGGGCCTGCTCGTTCGTGCCGCACGTGGCACTCGAGCTGGTCAGGGCCGCCACCGGCGAGGACTTCGCGCCGAGACTCGTCAAGCTGCACAAGGGCGAGCACTTGACGCCCGAGTACCTGGCGCTCAACCCGGACGGCCAGGTGCCGCTGCTGGTGGCGGACGGACGGCCGCTCAGCCAGGTGGTCGCGATCTGCGACTGGCTCGACCGCCAGTACCCGGCCGCCGGCCTCCTGCCCGCCGACCCCTGGACGCGCGCGCAGGCGATGTCGGTGCTGGCCTGGATGAACAACACCGTGCATCCGACCTTCACCCACGTCTTCATGCCCCACAAGTTCGCCGACGGCGAGCTGAGCCACGCCGAACTCAAGCGCTTCAACGCTGAGCGCTACCGCAGCCTGCTGGAGCGCATCCAGTCGCTGGTCGAGCGCGGCGCGCCGTGGCTGTTCGGCGAGCGCGTCGGCGTGGTCGACGCCTACGCGCTGACGCTGCTGCGCTGGGGCGGCATGGCGAAGATCGACCCCGATTCGCTGCCCGCCTACAAGGCCTACGTCGACCGGCTCGCTGCGACCCCCGCAGTCGCTGCCGCGCTCGAGCGCGAGCGGCTGCCGCTGCACACCTTCAAGAAGGACTGAGCCGCCCGCCCGCCAGGCTCCGGAACGCTGACGACAGTCGATGACGCCCCCGAACCCGCTCGCCGCGCTGCAGACCTCGCCCTGGGCCTACCCGGCCCTGGAGGCTGCGCACATTGCCGGGATCGCGGTGCTGTTCGGCAGCCTGCTGCTGTTCGAGCTGCGGGTGCTCGGCCTCGGGCGCACGATCGAGACCGGCGCGCTGGCGCGGCTGGCGCTGCCGGTGTCGGTCGCCGGCTTCGCGCTGGCCGCGCTGACCGGCCTGACGATGTTCGCCACGCAGCCGCAGGATCTGCTGCCGAACCCCGCGTTCAGGCTCAAGATGCTGCTGCTGATGCTGGCCGGCGCCAATGCCGGCTGGTTCCATGCGCGCGGATCGCTGGTCCGCGCCGATGCGATCGCAAGGGTGCAGGCGCTGGCGTCGGCCGGCCTCTGGCTCTCGGTCATCGTCTGCGGGCGCGCGATCGCCTACGTCTGAACACCCGGGCCCCGGCTGCGGTCCGCCCGGGACACGTCGAGGAGGACCTGATGGAACGACGTTCGATGATCGCCGCGCTGGGCGCGCTGTCCGCAGCCGCCGGCCCCCTGGCCGCGCTGCTGGCCGCTGCCCCGCGCCCCGCCGCAGCCCACCACGGCTGGAGCAGCTTCGACCCCGGCCGCCCGCTCTACCTGGCCGGCCGCGTCACCGCGGTGCGCTGGCGCAACCCCCATGCCGAGTTCGAAATCGAAGTAGCCCCCGGGCTCGAACTTCCCGCCGGCCTCGCACAGCGCGAGGTTCCGGCGCAGGCCGCGCCGCTGGACGCGCGGGACCTCCTCGGCAGAACCCGGCTGCCAATGCGGGCCGAAGGACGCTGGACGATCGAACTCGCGCCGCTGACCCGGATGAGCGCCTGGTCGGTCGAGCCGCTGCGCGAAGGCGAGACAGTGGAGGTGGTCGGCTACACCCTCGCCGGCGAGCGCGGCGAGAAGGTCATGCGCGCCGAGTGGCTGTTCCGCGGCGGCAAGACGTACGGGCTGCGCTCCTCCCCGGCCGGCTGAGCGGCCGGCCTGGACCCGCAGCCAGGCAGCCTCCTCGCGCTTGGACCGGAGGCCGGGACCTGCCTCGCGAGGCAAGCCCGGCCGGCCATCCTCAGCCGCAGATCGCCCGGCGGGCCTCGTCGTATTCGCGGCGCAGCCGTGCCACCACGTCGCCGGTGGAGTCGATCGACTTCACCGCGCCGATGCCCTGGCCGCAGCCCCAGATGTCCTTCCAGGCCTTGACCGGCTTCTCCGAACCGAAGTTCATGGTCTTCAGGTCGCCCTCGGGCAGGTTGTCGGGGTCGAGCCCGGCGCGGCGCACCGACTCCCTCAGGTAGTTGCCGTGCACGCCGGTGAAGAGGTTCGAGTAGACGATGTCGTCGGCGCCACTGTCGACGATCATCTGCTTGTAGCCCTCGGCGGCGTTCGCCTCTTTGGTGGCGATGAAGGTGGAGCCCATGTACGCCAGGTCCGCGCCCATCGCCTGGGCGGCGAGGATGGCGCGCCCGGTGGCGATCGCGCCGGACAGCAGCAGCGGCCCGTCGAACCACTCGCGGATCTCCTCGATCAGCGCGAAGGGCGACTGCCGGCCGGCGTGCCCGCCGGCGCCGGAGGCCACTGCGATCAGGCCGTCGGCGCCCTTCTCGATCGCCTTCTTCGCGAAGCGGTTGTCGATGATGTCGTGCAGCGTGATGCCGCCGTAGGAGTGCACCGCGTCGTTGAGCTCCGGCCGCGCGCCCAGCGAGGTGATGATGATCGGCACCTTGTACTTCACGCACATCTGGACGTCGTGGTCGAGACGGTCATTGGACTTGTGGACGATCTGGTTGACCGCGAACGGCGCGCTCGGTGCCTCCGGATGCGCCGCGTCGTACTCGGCCAGTTCCGTGGTGATGCGGATCAGCCACTCCTCCAGCTGGGCCGCGGGACGCGCGTTCAGCGCCGGGAAGGAGCCGACGATGCCGGCCTTGCACTGGGCGATCACCAGCTCGGGGCCGGAGATGATGAACAGCGGAGAACCGACGACAGGCAGGCGCAGGCGGTCGCGGAGGATGGGGGGCAGGCTCATGGGGTGGCTCTCTGGCCGGGCGGCCGGCAAGGCGTGGAAAAACCGCAGACGTTACGCGGGCGCCGCCCCCGGCGTCAACTGCGCCGCGCCGGAAACCGGGCCCCTCCGGCGCCGGTCCGGTGGCGGCGCTGCGGTATCCTCGCTGCGTCGCGTGATCCACCAATAGAGGAGACAAGAGAGTGCATCCGTATGTCCATGCGCAGTCCACTCCGGACAAGCCCGCGCTGATCTTTGCCAGCACCGGCCAGGCCGTCACCTTCCGCGAGCTCGACGAGCGCTCCAACCAGGTTGCGCACCTGTTCCGGTCGCTCGGGCTGGTCGCTGGCGACCGGATCGCCATCCTGCTCGAGAACCACCCGCGCTACTTCGAGCTGTGCTGGGGCGCGCAGCGCTCCGGCATCATCTACACGGCGATGAGCACCCGCCTCACCTCGGCCGAGGCGGCCTACATCGCCTCCGACTGCGGCGCCAAGCTGGTGGTCAGCTCCAAGGCAATGGAGAAGACCGCCGTGCAGCTGCGCGGCGAGGCCCCCGGCGTCAGGCACTGGCTGATGATCGACGGCACCGCCGACGGCTACGCGTCCTGGGAAGCCGCGGTCTCGGCCCAGCCCACGACCCGCATCGCCGACGAATCCGCCGGCACCGACATGCTCTACTCGAGCGGCACCACCGGCCGGCCCAAGGGCGTGTTCGTGCCGCCCGACTCGCCCGCGATCGACGCCACCAATCCGCTGATCGAGGTGTCGCGCAACGTCTACGGGCTCACGCCGGACAGCATCTACCTGTCGCCGGCGCCGCTCTACCACGCCGCGCCGCTGCGCTTCACGATGACCGTGCAGCGCCTGGGCGGCACGGTGGTGGTGATGGAGCACTTCGATCCTGAGCAGTACCTGCAGCTGGTCGAGAAGTACAAGGTCACCCACTCGCAGCTGGTGCCCACGATGTTCGTGCGCATGCTCAAGCTGCCCGAGGAGGTCCGCCGCAAGTACGACCTCTCCACGCTGCGCTGCGCGATCCATGCGGCGGCGCCCTGCCCGGTGCCGGTCAAGCAGCAGATGATCGACTGGTGGGGCCCGATCATCTGGGAGTACTACGCCGGCACCGAAGGCAACGGCATGACGATGATCGACTCGGCCAACTGGCTGACCCACAAGGGCACGGTGGGCCGCGCGGTGATCGGCAAGCTGAAGATCTGCGACGACGAGACCGGCGCGGAGCTCCCGGTCGGCAAGGTCGGCACCGTCTTTTTCGCCGACGGCCGCCCGTTCTCGTACCACAACGACCCCGAGAAGACCGCCGGCTCCACCAACGCCAAGGGCTGGACCACGCTGGGTGACGTCGGCTACGTGGACGAGGAAGGCTACCTCTACCTCACGGACCGCAAGGCCTACATGATCATCTCGGGCGGGGTGAACATCTACCCGCAGGAGGCCGAGAACGTGCTGATCACCCACCCGAAGGTGGCGGACTGCGCGGTGCTCGGCGTGCCGAACGAGGAGTTCGGCGAAGAAGTGAAGGCGGTGGTGCAGCCCCGCGACATGGCCGACGCCGGCCCGGAGCTGGAGCAGGAGCTCATCGCCTTCTGCCGCCAGCACCTGTCGGCGATCAAGTGCCCGAAGACCATCGACTTCGACGCCGAGCTGCCGCGCCATCCCACCGGCAAGCTCTACAAGCGGCTGCTCAAGGACCGCTACTGGTCGGGGCACACGACGAAGATCGTCTGAGGGCTGCGCGGCCCGCGCAACGCCGCGGGCGCCGGAGGGCTCAGCGCCCGCCCGGTTGCCCCGGCGCGCCAAGCTCGCGCGTCCTGTATTCGCGCAGCACCCCGCCGCCCTCCACGCTGCCACTGACCGAGCCTGCGCCGCTCATGCGCGACAGGCAGTCGCGGCGGTCATCGCCCTGCAGCATGCGGCAGCGGGCGAGGCTGTTCTCGCGATGGTCGGCCGCGCCGTCATTCAGCGCGCCTTCCAGGGCCTGCGCGCGGGCGGCCCCGGCCTCCCTCAGGCAGGCCGCGCGGTCCTGGTCCGCCCCCAGCCGTTCGCAGACGGCCCGCTCCTGCAGGTAACGCTCCTCCACCGCCGCGCGGTCCGGGGCGGCGAGGACGGATGCCGCGCCCGCGAGCAGGGTCGCCGCGGCCGCCAGGCGCAGCCACCGAAGCCCGCGCCGGCCCGCAGCGTCCTGTGTGGTCGTCGATGCATTCATCGATCAGTCCTCCGTCAGGAAGGTGCGCCGCAGGTCGATCGAATCGCGCACGCCGACGCTTGCCAGATCCGCCTCCAGCCAGGCCGAGGCGACCTGCCGCCCGCGCTCATGAAGATCGCGCAGGAAGGGCATCGCGGTGTTGGCCTTGCTGTCGACCCCGAGTTCGGTCAGCGCCCCGTCGGCTCGCACCACGTGGACCAGCACGTCCTTGAGCCTGCCACGATAGGCGGGCCTGAGCCAGTCCTCGCGCAGCAGTTTCTGCGCGAAGGCGATCGCGCGCATCTCGGCGATCAGCGCGGCGTTGAAGGTGATCTCGTTGAGGCGGTCGGCGATGTCGCCTGGCCGTCGCGGCACGGTATCCCGCGCCAGCGGGTTGACCATCACCAGCAGCAGGTCGCGCGTGCCGCACTCGTAGAAAAAGGGGAACAGCGGCGGATCGGCCAGGAAGCCGCCGTCCCAGTAGTGCTCGCCCTCGATCTCCACGGCCTGGAAGACGGTGGGCAGGCAGGACGACGCGAGCAGCACGTCGGCGCTCATCTCGGCCGAGCGGAACACCCTGACGTGACCGGTGCGCACGCTCGTCGCCGCGACGAAGAGACGCAGCGGGCTGGCCGCGCGCAGCCGCTCGAAATCGATGTGCGCGTCGAGGATGCTGCGCAAGGGATTCAGGTTCACCGGGTTGAACTGGTAGGGCGACAGGGTGCGCGCGATCAGGTCTGCCCATGGGCCGAGCAGCGCTGCGCCGAACAGGCTGCCGTTGCTGCCCACTGCGCCCCAGAAGCGCTCCAGCGCGGCGCGCGCGCCGTCGCGGCCGTCCTCGGCCCAGCCGTGCGCCAGCACCGCGGCGTTCATCGCACCCGCACTCGCGCCGGACACACCCTCGAAGGACAGCCTGCCGTCCTCGAGCAGCCGGTCGAGCACGCCCCAGGTGAAGGCGCCATGCGAGCCGCCGCCCTGCAGCGCGAGGTTCACCGTGGGCTGCGCCGCCTTCGCCGCTCTTGCCATGGCGCGGCTCAGACCGGCGTACGCATGGTCACCAGCTCCTCGGCCGCGCTGGGATGCACGGCGACGGTCTGGTCGAACTGCCGCTTGGTGGCGCCCATCTTCAGCGGGATCGCCGCCAGCTGGATCATTTCGGCCGCGTCCGGGCCGCACAGGTGGACGCCGAGCACGCGGTCGGTGTCGCGCTCGACGATCAGCTTCATCAGCATGCGTTCAGGCCGCTCCGCGAGCACGTTGCTCATCGGGCGGAACGTGCTCCGGTAGACGTCGACGTTGGCGTGCCGCGCGCGCGCCTGCGTCTCGGTGAGCCCCACCGCGCCGATCTCGGGCGTGGAGAACACTGCCACCGGCACGTCCCGGTGATCGCAGGACCACGGCTTGCCGCCGAACTCGGTGTCGGCGAAGGCATGGCCTTCGCGGATCGCCACCGGCGTGAGCGCCACGCGCCCGGTCACGTCGCCCACCGCCCAGACGCTGGGCGCGCTGGTGCGCGAATCGTCACCGACGCGGATCGCGCCGCGCTCGTCCAGCTCGACGCCGGCATGCTCCAGGCCCAGGCCCTGCACGTTGGGCACGCGGCCGGTGGCCAGCATGACGAGATCGGTGTCGATGGCCTCGCCGCCATCCATCTCCAGCCGGTAGCCCGCGCCCGCGCGCGCGATCGACGCGATGGTCTGCTTGGTGCGGATCTCGATGCCCGCCTCCCGCATCGCCCCCGCCAGGTGGCGCCGCAGGTCCTCGTCGAAGCCGCGCAGGATCAGCTCGCCGCGATAGACCAGGGTCACGCTGACGCCGAGGCGCTGCAGCAGGCAGGCGAACTCGACCGCGATGAAGCCGCCGCCCTCGATGACCATGCGCCGCGGCAGCTCGGGGAGGTCGAAGATCTCGTTGGAAGTGATCGCGAGATCCGCGCCCGGGATGGGCGGGCGCATCGGCGTGCCGCCGGTGGCGATCAGGATGCGCTGCGCGCGCACCTTCTCTCCGGTGGACAGCAGGCGTACCGTGCCAGGTCCCTCCAGGACCGCGCGCGACTCGACCACCCGCACCCCGGCGTTGACCAGGTTGGTGCGATAGATCTCTTCGAGCCGGCCGATCTCACGATCCTTGGCGGCCCGCAGCGCCGACCAGTCGAAGCTGACCCCGGCCAGCGTCCAGCCATAGGCGGAAGCACGATCGAATTCGTCGGCAAGCCGGCTGGCGAGGACCAGCAGCTTCTTCGGCACGCAGCCGCGGATCACGCAGGTGCCGCCGTAGCGGTATTCCTCGGCGAGCACCACCCTGGCACCGTGGCCCGCGGCGATGCGCGCGGCGCGCACCCCGCCCGAGCCGCCGCCGATCACGAACAGGTCACAGGTTTCGGACATTCGAGGCTTCCTTCGTTTTTTTCGCGCCGGCCGGGGCCGGCAGTTCTTCATCGGGGGACACCGCGGACGAATCCTGCTTCAGGGCCGCCCGGACCGCCTCCAGGAAGGCGTCGACGCGCGCCGGCGTCAAGCGCCGGCCCGGGGTCACGCCCCAGACGGTCATCGTCGGCAACCGCCAGTCCGGCAGCACCCGCTCCAGCCGCCCGCTGGCCAGCAGCGGCGCGGCCTGCCGCTCGGACAGGCCGGCGATGCCCATGCCGCGTGCGGCGAGCTCGCGCAACAGGCCGATCGAATTGGCGGCAAGCGGACCCGAGGGCAGCACCTCGCAGCGCTCCGCCCCGCTGGCCAGTCGCCAGGGCTGCACCTCGCCGCCACTGACGATCAGCCGCAGGCCGGCGTGCGACGGGAGCTCCTGCGGCGAGACCGGTCGCCCGGCGCGTTCGAGGTAGTCCGGGCTGGCATACAGTCCGTAGCCGAGGTCCGCGATGCGACGGGCCACCAGCGTGGCATCGTCCGGCAGGCGCGCGGCGACGCGCACCGCGAGGTCGAAGCGCTCGGCCACCAGGTCCGCGCGCCGCGGCGACAGGTCCAGCTCCACCCGGACTTCCGGATGCACGGCCACGAAGCCCGGCAGCAGCGCGGGCAGGTTCAGCTCGTCGAAGTCCGGCGGCAGCGACACCCGGAGCGTGCCGCGGGGCGCAGCCTGCCGATGCTGCGCCAGCGCGTGGGCGGCCTCGGTTTCCTCCAGCAGCCGGCGGGCATGGTCGAGGATGCGCTCGCCGAACTCGGTGATCGCCAGCTGCCGCGTGGTGCGGGTGAGCAGACGCTCGCCGAGGCCGGCTTCCAGCGCGGCGATGCGGCGCGACACCGTGGACTTCGGCAGCCCGCAGCGCTGCGCGGCGCGCGAGAAGCTGCCCGCCTCCATCACGCAGGCGAACAGCAGCAGGTCGTTGGCGTCCGGAAGCCCCTCGGAAGCTGCTGCCGGTGTCGCCGCTGGTGCCGCCGTCGATGCCGTCGCCATTGTTCCTCTCATGGACCAATGATATCCGATCGAAGGACTTATCTGAACGCCCTGGAACAAATAGACTCTCTCCATCGATCACGGGCCCCCCGGGATCATCCACCCGATTCGGAGAAGTGACCATGAAGATCCTGCAGATCAATGCCAGCGCCCGCAGCGAAGGCGCCAATTCCACCCGCCTGGCCGACGCGGTCACCGCGCGGCTGAAGGCTCTGAACCCCGGCGCCGACGTCGAAGTCCGCGACCTCGCCCGCAACCCCCACCCGATCATCGACGAAGCCGCGCTGGGCGCGCTGTTCACGCCCGCCGCCGACCGCACGCCCGAGCAGGCTGCGCGCGTCGCGCTGGACGACGCAATGATCGCGCAGCTGCAGTCCGCCGACGCGATCGTGCTGGGCGTGCCCATGTACAACTTCGGCACCCCGGTGCAGCTGAAGGCCTGGGTCGACGCGATCGCACGCGCCGGCGTCACTTTCCGCTACACCGAGTCGGGCCCCGAGGGCCTGGTCAAGGGCAAGAAGGTCTACGTGGCGCTGGCGCGCGGCGGCCGCTACCGCGGCACCGACGCGGACGCGCAGGTGCCCTGGCTCAAGACCGTGCTCGGCTTCCTCGGCATGACCGACATCGAGTTCGTCTACGCCGAGGGCCTGGCGATGGGCGAAGATTCGACAACGCGCGCCTTCGCCGAAGCGCAGGAGCAGATCGACGCGCTGGCGGCCTGAGCGCGATCACCACTGCGGGGCGCGCCGCAACGGCGGCCCCCGCAGCCCCGAGGCCGGACAACGGAGACCAGGCATGACCGCATCCATCGACCACACCAAGCCCCTGACGCGCCGCGTGGAGCGTCTGGTCCTCGGCCAGGCCACCTCGGACGGTGCGGGCGTGCGCCTGACGCGCGTGCTCACCCAGGACCTGCAGCGCAGGCTCGATCCCTTCCTGATGCTCGACGCCTTCCGCAACGAGAATCCGGAGGACTACATCGGCGGCTTCCCGGATCACCCGCACCGCGGCTTCGAGACGGTCACCTACATGATCGCCGGCCGCATGCGCCACCATGACAGCGCCGGCAACGAAGGCCTGCTGGGCCCCGGCGGCGCGCAGTGGATGACCGCCGGCAGCGGGCTGATTCACTCGGAGCTTCCCGAGCAGGAAGAGGGGCTGATGGAGGGCTTCCAGCTCTGGGTGAACCTTCCGGCAAAGAGCAAGATGAGCGCGCCGGGCTATCGCGACCTCCCTTCGTCGGCGATCCCGGAACTGCGCACGCCCGACGGCGTGCTGGTGCGGGCGATCGCCGGCGAGAGCCACGGCACGCGCGGCGCGGTGCAGCGCCCCGACACCGAGCCGCTGCTGCTCGACGTGCACCTGCCTGCCGGGACCCGCTTCTTCCAGGCGCTGCCCGCCGGGAACAACGCGTTCACCTACACCTACCGCGGCCGGGTCCGGATCGGTGACACCGAGGCGCCCGACCGCCACATGGCGATCCTGGCCAACGATGACGGCGAGGGGATCTCCGTCGAAGCCGGCGGAGAGGAAGCGCGGCTGCTGATCGTGGCGGGCCGGCCGCTGCGCGAGCCGATCGCGCAGTACGGCCCCTTCGTGATGAACACGCGGGCCGAGCTCGAGCGCGCCTTCGCCGACTACCAGCGGGGCGCCTTCCAGGCGGCGCGCGTGCAGGCGCTGTGATGCTCCCCTCCAGCCCCGCCGCCCAGCGCAACAAGGCGCCCATCCTCGAGGTGCTGCAGCGGGTGCTGCCGCCCGCCGCAGCGGTGCTGGAGATCGCCTCGGGCACCGGCCAGCACGCGGCGCACTTCGCCGCGGCGCAACCCGGCTGGCGCTGGCAGCCCAGCGACGCCGATCCGGGCGCCACGGCGGCGATCGACGCCTGGTGCGGCTCGCTTGCCAACGTCGCCCCGGCGCTCGCGCTCGACGTGCTGCAGCCCGACTGGCCGGTGGCGCACGGATCGCTCGACGCCGTCTTCTGCGCCAACATGCTGCACATCTCCCCCTGGGCAAGCTGCAGCGCGCTGATGCGCGGCGCGGCGCGCCACCTCGCGCCCGGCGGGGTTCTGGTCACCTACGGCCCCTACCTGGTCGACGGCGAGCCGACCGCGCCGGGCAACCTCGCCTTCGACGCCGACCTGCGCTCGCGCAACCCTGCATGGGGACTGAGGCTGCTCGCGGACGTCGTCGCGCAGGCGGCCGCGGCGGGCCTGGTCTTCGAGGAGCGGGTGCGGATGCCCGCCAACAACCTGGTGCTGGTGTTCCGCAAGCCTGGCGCCTGAGGCACTTGCGCCGGCGACGCCTTCCGGCGAGACTGGGCCGGCCCCCGTCAACTCGCCTGAACGCGCAAGGAAGCACCGCATGAAGATCGAGAACGTCCAGGAATTCCTGATGACCACAGGGATCGACCTCGCACTGAAGGTGCTGGCGGCGATCGCCTTCTGGATCATCGGCCGCTGGCTGATCGGCAAGGTCGTCCGGCTGATCCAGGCTGCGATGGGACGCAACAACGTCGACCCCACCCTGACCAAGTACGTGGGCTCGATCATCGCCGTGGCGCTGAACATCGCCCTGGTGCTCGGCATCCTCGGCTACTTCGGCATCCAGACGACCTCGATCGCAGCGATGCTCGCCGGCGCCGGCGTGGCCGTGGGCGTGGCCTGGAGCGGCCTGCTCGCGCATTTCGCGGCGGGCGCCTTCCTGCTGGTGCTGCGGCCCTTCAAGGTCGGCGACTTCATCAGCGCGGGCGGCACCGTCGGCACCGTGCAGGAGATCGGCCTGTTCGCCACCACCATCATCACGCCCGACAACGTGCTGACCGTGGTGGGCAACAACAAGCTCTTCTCCGACAACATCCAGAACTTCTCCGCGCTGCCGGTGCGCCGCGTCGAACGGATCGCGCAGCTGGCCAACGGGGTCGACCCGCTGGATGCCATCGCCCGCCTGAAGGCCGCGGTCGCCACCATCCCGAACGTGGCAACCGACCCCGCGCCGGAAATCACGCTGCTCGACTTCCGCCTCGAAGGGCCGCAGATCGCAGTGCGTCCGTATACGCACACCGATCACTACTGGCAGGTCTGGTTCGACACCAACGAGGCCATCGCCCGCGTGGGCGCGGAAGCCGGCTGGCCTGCGCCGGCCTCCTCGCACCGGGTGCAGCAGCTACCCGCCTGAGCGGTGGCCGCTGGGCCGCACTGCGGTCCAGCGGCCGGCGGCAAGGCCACCGCCCGGCCGGCCGCCTCCGCCGCGGCCCGCGTAGGAATTGTCCGACACCGCCACCCGGCCCTGCCCGATGGACGGCCGCCGCCCGAGGGCCCAGCATCGGGGTTCGGATCCCTTCCAGCCCAGAACGCCCGCCCCAGTGTCCAGCCTGCGCACCTTCATCGTGGAAGACAGCCCCGTCATCCGCGAAAACCTCACTGCCGCCCTCGAAGAGCTCGGTCCGGTGCGGGTGATCGGCTGCGCCGAGGACGAGGCGGGTGCGATCGGCTGGCTGCGCCGCTGCAAGGACGACTGCGAACTGGTCATCGTCGACCTGTTCCTGAAGCAAGGCTCCGGGCTCGGGGTGCTGGCGGCGGCCCGCAGGCTAGGCGGCGGCCCCAGCCTGGTGGTGCTCAGCAACCATGCAACCCCGGAAATGCGCAGGCGCTGCCTCGCGCTTGGCGCGGACCGCGTGTTCGACAAATCCAACGACATCGATTCGCTGATCGACTACTGCGAGCTGCTGGCGAGCGGTCGCCGCGGATGAGCCGCGTCCGCCTACCGGATGAGGCCGTTCTTCAGGGCGTAGTAGGTGAGGTCGCTGTTGGACGACAGGCGCATCTTCTCCAGCAGCCGGGTCCGGTAGGTGCTCACCGTCTTGACGCTCAGCGACATTCCCAGCGCGATCTGACCGATGGCCTCGCCCTGCGCCAGCCGCAGGAACACCTGGAACTCGCGCTCGGAGAGCTGCTCATGGGGCGGCCTCTCCACGTTCACCAGCCCCTCCGCGAGCAGTTCAGCCAGCGCCCGCGTCACGTACCTGCGGCCCTGGTGGACGACGCGGATCGCATCGACGATCTCCTGCGGGTCGCACTCCTTGTTCAGGTAACCGCTGGCCCCATGCCGCAGCAATGCCGTCGCATAGTGCGCCTCGGGAAAACCGCTGAGGATCAGCACCGGCAGTTCGGGGGCGCGCGCACGGATCGCGATCAGCGCGTCCACGCCGCCCTGGCCCGGCATCGAGAGGTCCATCACCAGCACGTCGAACCCGCCCGCGCGGACCAGGTCGAGCGCAGCCCGGCCGTCGGCGGCCTCCGCGACCACCTCGAGGTCGATCTGCTCGGCGAGGAACTGCCGCAGCCCTGCGCGCACGATGGCGTGGTCATCGACGATGGCGACGCGGATCATCTGGCTCGTTCGACGTGAAGAATCGCTGGAGAGTGTAGATGAAAGCCTGGCAAAGCCTCATGCAGGCGCTGCTGCGCCGCGCCCCGCTGGCCTTCGCCGCGGCGGTGCTGGCCGGGCTCACGCTGCTCGCGATCAGCGAGTTCGCCTACCGGCACTCGTCGCGGACGATGGAGACGCTTGGCGGCTATGGGGCCGCGCGCGTGAACGTCGAGCGGATCCTCAAGCGCGTGCTCGAGGCGGAGAGCGGCCAGCGCGGCTACCTGCTCACCGGACGCGCCGAGTACCTCGCGCCGCTGCGCACCGCCTCCCGCGAGGTGGAGCAGCGCATTGGCGAGCTCGAGGCGCACTACTACGGCGACGCCCAGCTCACTGCCGCGGTGCGCGACCTGGAGGACCAGGTCAGGATGCGGCTCTCCGAGATCGAGACCGTGCTCCAGCTCCGCGAGGAGGGGCGCGATGAGAGCTGGAAGGCGCTGCTGGACGCGGGCATCGGCAGGGAGCGGATGGAGCAGGTCGCGCGGATCACCACACGGCTGTTCGAGCTGGAATCGGCCCGAATCGCCGAGGGCCGCAAGACCGTGTTCGACACCCTGTTCCTGAACCGCGCCGGCGTGCTGGCGATGACCGCGATCAGCCTGCTCGCGCTCTTCCTCTACCTGCGCCAGAGTCTCGCGCTGGAGGCCCAGCGCGAGGAGAACCGCCGGCAGGCGCTGGCCGAGCGGGACCGGCTGGAAGTCGAGGTCCGGCGGCGCACCCGCCAGCTCACCGGGCTGACCCAGCACCTGCAGACAGTGCGCGAGGACGAGCGCTCGCGGCTGGCGCGGGAGCTGCACGACGAGCTCGGCGCGCTGCTGACGGCCGCCAAGCTGGACGCTGCCCGCATCCGCTCCCGCCTCGGCAGCGGCGCGCCGGAGGCGCTCGAACGGCTCGCCCACCTGGTGGAGACGCTCAACCAGGGCATCGCGCTGAAGCGTCGCATCATCGAGGACCTGCACCCCTCGTCGCTGACCAACCTGGGACTTGTGCCGGCGCTCGAAGTGCTCGCACGCGAGTTCGGCGAACGCGCCGGGATCGCCATCAACTGCGCCGCCGAGCCGGTTCAGCTCAAGCCGGCCGACCAGCTCACCGCCTTCCGCCTGGTCCAGGAGGCGCTCACCAACGTGGCCCGCCACGCGCATGCGAAGACGGTGGACATCTCGCTGGCGGCGCGCGGCGCCCGAGTGGAACTTGAGGTGCATGATGACGGCCGGGGCTTCGACACCGCGCGTCAGCCGGAGAGCGCGCACGGCCTGACCGGAATGCGCTACCGCGTCGAGGCCTCGGGGGGCGAACTGGACATCGTGTCCGCACCGGGCCGCGGCACCAGGATCCGCGCCTGGCTGCCGGCCGGCCCGGACGACGCCGAAGCCGCCCGCGCCGAAACCTGACGGCGCCGCTGTCGGCGCATTCCTACACGCACCGGCGCCACCCGCCTACGTCAGCACCGCCGGCGCTCCCATGTGCGCCGGACGCCGCTGCGCCTACGATGGACCCATCGCAGCCTTGCCGCTGCGTCATCCAGAACCACGGGGCCCGCAGGCCCCCTCCAGGAGAAACTGACATGCTTCACTATGCCGTCGTATTCTTCGTCATCGCGCTGATCGCCGCCGTCCTGGGCTTCGGCGGGATCGCCGCCGGCGCGGCGGGAATCGCCAAGATTCTGTTCTTCGTGTTCGTCGTGCTGGCCGTGGGAAGCTTCCTGGTCGGCGCGCTGAAGCGAGGCTGAGTTCACACCGCACACACACAGACACACAAGGGAGACACACCATGACCAAGAACCGAATCGCCATCGCCGCCATCGCCTCCGCCCTCTCGCTGGGCGTCCTCTCCGGCTGCGCGGTCAGCCGCGGACAGTCCACGATGGGCGAGTACATCGACGACGCCGCCATCACCACCGCGGTGAAAGCGCGCTTCGTCGAGAGCAAGGAAGTCGCCGCCTCCTCGATCAGCGTCGAGACCCTCAACGGCACGGTGCTGCTGTCGGGCTTCGCCAAGAGCGCCAACGAGCGCATCGCCGCCGAACGCCTCGCCCGCGAAGCCAAGGGCGTGAAGTCGGTGCGCAACGAGATCGTCGTCCGTCCCTGACCCTGCGCCGGGCGGGGTCCGAAACCCGGGCCCCGCCCGCGCCCCGCGCGGATGCGCGGCGATATAGTGGGCGGCCCGACCGCCTACCGGATCGTCGACGATGTCCGCGCCCGCTCCCCTGCCTGCTTCTCCCCTTCCCGCTCTCCCCCTTTCACTTCCCGCACAGGCCGCCCGCCTGTCGCTGACCGGCCTGCTGCTGCAGCAGGCCGCGCGCACGCCTGAGCGCATCGCACTCGAATCCGGCGAACGCAAGTTCACCTACAGCGAGCTGCACGAGCGCGCAACGTGCCTGGCCGATGCGCTGCGCCTGCACGGGCTGGCACAGGGCGATCGCGTTGCAGTGCTCTCCGAGAACCGCACCGAGTACGTGGAGCTCGAGCTGGCCGCGGCGCGACTGGGCATCATCCTCGCCTGCCAGAACTGGCGGCAGTCCGACGAGGAGCTGGAGCACTGCATCCGTCTGGTATCGCCGAAGCTGCTGGTGCACTCGGCGCGCAACGCCGAGACCGCCAGGCGCATCGAGCACCGCGTGCCTGAAACCCTGGAGATCGAGACCGGCTTCGATGCCCTGCTGGCCGCTGGCCGCCCCGATGCCCGCTTCGACGAGGCAGACCCCGAGAGCGGCCTGATCATCCTCTACACCAGCGGCACCACCGGCATGCCCAAGGGCGCGCTGATCAGCCAGCGGGCAATGGTGGCGCGCGCGATGGTGGCGCGCTTCGACAGCCCGCTTCAGCCTGGCGATGCCTTCGTCGCCTGGGGCCCGCTGTTCCACATGGTCTCCACGGACTCGGTCTACGGCACCCTGATGCACGGCGGCAAGGTGATCGTGATGGACGGGCTCGACGTGCCCGAGCTGGTGCAGGTGGCCGCGCGCGAGTTCGTCGGCCACTTCACGCTGATGCCCGGAATGATCGACCGCGTGATCGAGGAGATCGAGCGCACCGGCCTCAAACCGAAGGGCGCCCGCACCATCGGCGCGATGGCCGACCTGGTGCCGCTCGACCAGATCGCCAAGGTGACCCGGCTGTTCAACGCCCCCTACAAGAACTCGTTCGGCTCCACCGAGACCGGCGGACCGCCGGCCGGGCGCGGCGTGATTCCGGTCGGCGAGATCCCGCAGCGGCTTTCCAAGCTGCAGAACTCGTTCTGCGAGATCCGGCTGGTGGACGAGGACGACAACGAGGTGCCAGACGGCCAGCCCGGCGAGCTCGCCTTCCGCGGCCCCACGCTCTTCTCCGGCTACTGGGCCAACGACAAGGCCAACGCGGAGGACTTCCGCGGCGGCTGGTTCCACATGGGCGACGTCTTCGTGCGCAATCCGGACGGCACGCTGGACTTCGTCGACCGCAGGAAGTACCTGATCAAGACCGGCGGCGAGAACGTCTACCCGGCCGAGATCGAGCGCGTGCTGCTGGCCAGCGAGCGCATCGCCGAGGCGGTGGTGGTGCGCCGCCCGGACCCGAAGTGGGGCGAGGCGCCGGTGGTCTTCGTCGCGAAGGTGGACGACACGCTGACCGCCGACGAGGTCAAGGCGCTGTGCCGCGGCCGGATCGCCGGCTACAAGGTGCCCAGGGACGTGGTGTTCATCGGACTGGACGAGTTCCCGCGCAGCGCCACGGGCAAGGTGAAACGGCACGAGCTGGAGGAGCGGGTGCCGCGCGCCGGGGGTTGAACCCGCCCTCGGCCGCCTCCCCCGGGCTCGCGGCCGGCCCGCGCGGCGCGCCACTCCCGGGCGCGCCACGCTGCGCGTCGCCCCGGTGCGGCTCAGGCGGTCGGAAGCTGCTCGAACCCCTCGAAGCCGGACGGCCCGGCCAGCGGCCGGGCCTCGACCTCGGTGACCCTTGCTGCCGGGGGTCCGCGGTGCGCCCACTCGACGAGCGCCGCGACCGCGTCGTCGTCGCCCACGGCCGCGCCCTCCACCGAACCGTCGAGCCGGTTGCGCACCCAGCCCGAGAGCCCCAGCCGCCGCGCCTCGCGGGTCATCGACGCGCGGTAGCCGACGCCCTGCACGCGTCCGCGGATGCGCAGGTGGATCGCGTTCACCGCGCCTCCTTCAGCCGCGCCAGCTTCGCCGCCAGCGAGGCCTCGGACAGCGCGCCGAGGTGCGTGTCGCGCAGTTGCCCGCGGGCGTCGTAGAAGAGGGTGGTCGGCATCGCGCGCGAACCCACCGCGCGCGCCAGCGCACCGGGCGGATCGAGCAGCACGTTGTCCAGCGCCAGCCGGCGCTCCGCGAGGAAGCCCGCCACCCGCTCCGGCGCCTCGCCCTGGTTGACGAAGGCGAAGCCCACCCCCGCCTCGGCGGCCTGCGCCGCGGCGAGCACCGGCATCTCGCGCACGCAGGGCGGACACCAGGTGGCCCACAGGTTCACCACCAGCGGCTTGCCCGCGGCCAGCTCGGCCAGCGCCACCGGCGCGCCCGAGAGCGCCTGCATCCGCGTCTCCGGCAGGCCGGGCGCCTGCTGCGTCATCAGGTGAACTGCCGCCGACAGCCCGCCCCACAGCACGGCCCCGGCCAGCAGGCCCGAGGCCAGTGGCACGCGGACCGCGGGCAGCCGGCGCGCGCGCCAGGCCGCGTACAGCAGCGCAGCGGCGATGCCGACCCAGGGCGTGAAACCGCCGTCGCGCACGTCGAGCATCGACCAGGGCTGGGCGCGGTAGGCCTCGAACCACTGCGCCACGAAGGCCACCCGGGCAGCGACCAGGCCCACCAGCAGCATGTCCGGCAGCACCGCGCCGATGCCGGCGCCGCGCGGCACGCCCCGGCGCCTGCCCACCAGCCAGCCGATCGCGAGCGCGGCCAGGAAGGCTGCCATGACCAGCAGGCGGTCGACGGAAAGGCCTAGGGGGCCGAGGTTGACGGAGAGCATCGTGCGGAACGGTTCCCGGAAAGATGGTCGGCGCAGCGCGCGCGGGCTTGCAGGAGCGTTCATGCACCGCCGGACGGACCGAAACCTGCAAGCATAATCGCGCAGCGCAGCGCAGCGCACCGCGGCCCTGCCCCGCGCGCACGCCATGACTCCAAGGAAGCTCACAGTGCCCACCCGCAGACGATTCATCCTCGGCACCCTGGCCGCCACCGGCGCGCTCGCGATCGGCTGGGGCGCGATGCCGCCCCGCCAGCGCCTGGTCACGCGCGAACCGCTGCCCGCGGCCGCCGGCCAGGTGCCGCTCAACGGCTGGGTGAAGATCGACCGCGACGACACCGTCACCGTGATGATGGCCAAGTCCGAGATGGGCCAGGGCATCCACACCGCGCTGGCCGCCATCCTGGCCGAGGAGCTGGATGCCGACTGGCCGCGGGTGCGCACCGAAATGTCGCCGATCGACCCGATCTACAACAACCTGGCCGCGGTGGTCGACGGCCTGCCCCTCCATCCGGACGAGGACGGAACGCTCAAGCGCTTCGCCGGCTGGATGACCGCGAAGGCGATGCGCGAGTTCGGCGTGATGATGACCGGCGGCTCGTCGAGCACCAAGGACCTCTGGCTGCCGATGCGCCAGGCGGGCGCGTCGGCGCGCGCGATGCTGGTGGCGGCGGCGGCGCAGCAGTGGCAGGTCGACGCCGCCGGGATCACCGTGGCGGCGGGCCTCGTCGCCCACGCTGCGTCCGGGCGGCAGGCGCGCTTCGGCGAGTTGGCCGAGGCCGCGGGCCGGCAGCCGCTGCCGGCGGACCCGCCGCTGAAGGACCCGAAGCGCTTCACCCTGCTTGGCAGGCCGCTGCGCCGCACCGACGCCGCCGACAAGATCGCCGGCCGCACCGGCTTCGGCAGCGACGTGCTGCTGCCGGGCATGCTCTACGCGGCGGTGCAGATGTGCCCGACGCTCGGCGGCAGCGTGCGCCGCCTCGACGCCGCCAAGGCGCATGCGATGCCCGGCGTGCGCAAGGTGGTGAGCTTCCCCGCGCTGAACGGCGGCACCGGCGGCGTGGCGGCGATCGCGGACACGCCCTGGCAGGCGATGCAGGCGGCGCCGGCGGTCGAGGTGGAATGGGACCACGGCGCGATGGCCGGCTTCTCCAGCGCCGCGGCGATCGAGCAGATAGCGGCGACGCTCGACCGCGAGGACGGCTTCTCCTACTACAGCACCGGCGACGTCGACGCGGCGCTGGCCACCGCCGCGAAGGTCGTCGAAGCCGAGTACCGCGCGCCCTGGCTCGCGCACACGCCGATGGAGCCGGTCAACTGCACCGTGCAGTTCCGCGACGGGCGCGCCACGGTCTGGGTGCCCACGCAGGTGCCCGGCCTGGCGCGGATGGCCGCGGCGCGCGCGCTGGGCATCGATACCGAGGCGGTCGAGGTGAAGGTGCAGTTCCTCGGCGGCGGCTTCGGACGGCGCCTGGAGGTGGACTTCGTCGCGCAGGCGGCAGCGATCGCGCTGCAGGCCGACGGCGCCCCGGTGCAGGTGCTCTGGACCCGCGAGCAGGACATCCGCCACGACGTCTACCGTCCCGCCTGCGTGTCGCGCTTCCGGGCCGGGCTGGACGCGCAGGGCGGGCTGGCCGCCTGGCGCAACACCTCGGCGGGCCAGGCGATCGTGCCGCAGGCGCTCGGCCGCCTCTTCGGCCTGCCGGGGGCCGGCCCCGACAAGACCGCGGCCGAGGGCGCCTTCGACCAGCCCTATGAGTTTCCCAACGCTCGAATCGCGCACGAAACGGTGCAGCTGCCGCTGCAGGTGGGCTTCTGGCGCGCGGTGGGCCACTCGCACCATGCCTTCTTCAAGGAAGGCTTCATGGACGAGGTGGCCGCCAGCGCGGGCAGGGACCCCGTGGCTTTCCGCGAAGCGCTGCTGCAGCGCCACCCGCGCCACCTCGCAGTGCTGCAGCGCGCGGCGGCGATGGCCGACTGGGGCTCGCCGATCGCCGCGGCCGCCGACGGCCGCAGGCGCGGCAAGGGCGTGGCGCTGCACCAGTCCTTCGGCGCGATCGTCGCGCAGGTGGCGCAGGTTTCGGTGGGCGACGACGGCGCGATCCGCGTCGAGCAAGTCTGGTGCGCGATCGACTGCGGCTTTGCGGTCAACCCCAACGTGATCCGCCAGCAGGTGGAGAGCGCGATCGTCTACGGGCTGTCGGCCGCGCTGCATGGCGAGGTGACGATCGAGGACGGCCGCGTCGTCCAGTCCAACTTCCACGACTACCCCGC
This sequence comes from Quisquiliibacterium transsilvanicum, assembly GCF_014202215.1. GTDB lineage: Bacteria > Pseudomonadota > Gammaproteobacteria > Burkholderiales > Burkholderiaceae_E > Quisquiliibacterium > Quisquiliibacterium transsilvanicum. The sequence continues at coordinate 48,183 of NZ_JACHGB010000005.1, forward strand.
GCTGCGGATCGGCGAATGCCCGGTCATCGAGACCGCCATCATCGACAGCATCGAACACCCGGAGGGGGTCGGCGAGCCGGGCCTGCCCCCGATCGCGCCCGCGGTCGCCAACGCCGTGTTCGCCGCCACCGGCCAGCGCCTGCGCGCGCTGCCCCTGAAACTGGCCTGAGGAAGCACCGATGACCACCATCAAGCTCAACGGAAAAGCGGTCGAGGTGAAGGCCGAAGCGGACACGCCGCTGCTGTGGGTGCTGCGCGGCGAGCTCGCGCTCACCGGCACCAAGTACGGCTGCGGCACCGGGCTGTGCGGCGCCTGCACCGTGCACCTGGACGGAGCGCCGGCGCGCGCCTGCGTGACGCCGCTGTCGGCGGTCGGCGGCGCCGAAGTGACCACCATCGAGGGGCTCGCGGGCCCGGAAGCGAAGGCGCTCACCGAGGCCTGGATCGACGTGGACGTGGTGCAGTGCGGCTACTGCCAGCCCGGCCAGCTGATGAGCGCGAGCGCGCTGCTGCGCCAGACCCCGCAGCCCACCGACGCGCAGATCGACGAGGCGATGTCCGGCAACATATGCCGCTGCGGCACCTACCCGCGCATCCGCGAGGCGATCCACCAGGCGGCGAAGGCGAAGGCGGGATGAGGGCTGCCGCCCAGGGGCGGCGCGCACCCTGGCGCGGGCTCGTCGGGCACGGCGTCCGCCGTTCGCCCGTTCAGAGCGACATGTTCGCCGGCGTCAGCATCGTCTTCTTCACGTGCACGCCGACGATCGCCAGCACGAAATCCGGCGGCGCGGGGCGCAGCAGCTGTGCGGTCTCCACCGACGCCTTGGTGATCAGCGCGTCGTCCTCCAGCAGGCAGAAGAACAGCGGCGGGTCGTCGTCACGGCCGCCGTTGCCGCGCGCCTCGTTCGGGCCGCGCGGCAGGCGCAGCGCGTCGAGCAGGGTCTTCAGCCGGTTGTCGATGTCGCCGCCCTCGGTGAACAGCGCGCCGTGCTGCTGCTGGCGCATCAGCAGCACCGAGATCTCCGCGTACAGGTTCAGCCGGTGCGTGACCAGCGGCGCGAAGCGCAGCCCGTCGCGCTCGACGACGATGGAATCGGCCGAGCGCTGCGAGGTGGCGTCCAGCAGCCGCGGCGCGACCGCCTCCAGCGGCTTCTCCTTCCAGAGACGCTCGAGCTGCGGGTGCAACGCGCGGCGGATCTCCCACTTGTGCGCGGCCTTCGCGCCCTGCGCGAGCAGCGGACCCTCGTAGACGAGCCTGAACTCCATCCCGACTCCGGCCTAAAAGACCAAGGGTACCGCGGGTCGCTGCGGCTTTGGCGCGGGCGGTCCCCAGGGCTCGCCGCGAGCGCGGCGCATCCGCCTCGCGCGTCGCGCTTGAGCCTTCCGCGCGGGCCGCGCATCATTCGGCGCAGCATTCCGCCGGAGATTCGACGATGACGGTGCTCAGGTTCGGCAGATACCCGGCGGACATGACCGAGATGTCCGCGCTCGGCTACGGGGCGTACTTCACCTCGCCGGAGCCGACGCTCGAGTCGATCGGCCCGGACCTGATCGTCCTGCGCGATCCGGTCAGCAGGGCCACGCAGTCGATGTACGGCAGCTTCGACTACTCGACCCCCGATGCGCTGCTTGCCAGCCGGGTGGAACGCGCGACGCTGCGCGATGGCGCAGGCGAGCTGCTGCTGGACTGGAGCGGCCTGCAGGCCACCGTGCTCGACCTGATGTCGGCGGGCGACAACGCGGCGGTGACCGCGCAGCTGCTGTCGGGGAACGACTGGATCGTCGGCGGAGCGGGCGACGACCTGCTGCGCGGCGGCGTTGCGCAATGGCGCGACGAGATGCGGGTCACGCCGGGCGTCTACCTGCAGTGGCAGCTCGACGTCTCGGACGACGGCCGCTTCGTCGCCGGCGTGGCGAACCACCTGGTCCACGAAAGCACCGGCGACGGCGACCCCACCCTCTGGCGCGACGACGTCCTGGTGCTCGACCGGCAGACGGGCGCCGAGACCTGGGTCTCGGTGCCGGCCGGGGCGCTCGACCCGATGGCAAGCGCGGGCTTCCCCAGCCTGTCGGGAGACGGCCGCTACCTGGCCTTCCAGAGCGAGGAGAACGCGCTCGCCGACCTGCCGCCCTGGCCGCGCTACGCGCAGATCTACGTGCGCGACCTGCAGACCGGGGAGCTCGTCGTCGCGTCGTCGACCGCGGACGGCACGCCGGCCGAATTCGGCGGGATGCTGCCGATGCTCTCGTCGAGCGGACGGTACCTGCTGTTCCAGTCGTCCAGCGGCGACCTGTCGCCTGATCTCGCCGGCTACGGCCCGACGCAGGTGTACGTGAAGGACCTCTGGACGGGGGCGCTCGAGCGCGCCTCCGAAACCGCCGACGGCAGCGCCGCAGACCGGGAGAGCGGCTGCGCGACGCTCTCGGCAGACGGCCGCGTGGCGGCCTTCCTCAGCCTCGCCACGAACCTGGCGCCGGGCCTCGGCGACGACGACCTGGCCTGGGTCTACGTGACAGACCTGGACAGCGGAGCGATCGAGGCGGTGGCGCCGCTGTACCCGTCGATCCCCGGCGGCACGGGCTCGGACGCCTCGTACGCAGTCGAGCGTTACCGGCCCGCGCTGTCTGCGGACGGGCGCTACGTCGCCTTCGTGAGCACCGACGCCACGCTGGTGCCCGGCGACACCAACGGCGTCGCCGACGTGTTCGTGAAGAACCTCGAGACCGGCGCGGTCGTCCGGGCATCGGTGTCGGAGAGCGGGGCGCAGCTCGCCTCCGAGTCCTACGCGCCGGAGCTCTCGGCCGACGGCCGCCTGGTGGCGTTCGCGACCGCATCGCAGGAAGTGGTGCAGCCTTCGCCGCTGTCGTACTCGAACTACTACCTGAGGGACCTCGACAGCGGCGCGGTGATGCCGATGACCTCCGGCACGCCCTTCCCCAACTCGCCGCAGGTGCTCGCGCTCGCCGCCGGCGGCAGCCTCTACGCCTACCTCGACTGGGGAGCCGGCCACCCGGAGCACCTGGTCGTCCGGGGCCTGGGCGGCACCGGCGAGGACACCATCGACGGCGGTGCGGGCCTGGACACCGTCATGCTGGCGGGCGCCGCGCAGGACTACCGGCTGCACTGGGACGGCGGCGGCCAGTGGACGGCCGCGCCCCTGGTCGCGGCGCGGGGCGCCACCGAGATCGCCGACGTCGAACGCCTGCGCTTCGCCGACAAGTCCGTGTTCATCGAAGCGCGCGAGCACGGCGGGTACGAGGACCTGCCGGATGCGCTCTGGCACTTCTTCATCGTCGCCTTCGACGCGGCGCCAGGGGTCGAGTACATGGACCAGCTCGCCGAGGCCTGGCGCTTCGGCCTCTCCGTGCCAGTGATCGTCGAGATCTTCACCTCCAAGGAACAGTTCACGGACCTCTATCCCTCGTCTCTGGGCCACCGCGAACTCGCCGAGGCCCTGGTGGCCAACATCGTCGGAGACAGCGCCGGGGCCGAGGCCCGGCTGGAAGCGATCGCCGACATCGAGGATGCGCTGGACCTCGGCTGGTCGGTGGGACAGGTGGTCCATGCGGTCTTCGGCAACCTCGCGGCCAAGGCGCCTGACGATCCGGCCTGGGGCGAGACGTCGGCGCAGTTCCAGAACGGGATCGCGGTGGCGAAGTATTACACCGAAGTGATGAACCAGTGCACCACCGACCTCGCGACGCTGCGCGCGGTGATCGACCCCGTCACTGCGTGGACCGACGTCTCGTCGCCGGACGCGATCGCCGGGCTGATCGGAGTGGCGCTGCTCGACGCGTGACCGGCCCGGCTCACCGGGGCCGGGGAAGCGGCCGCTCCCCGGCTTCGGTGGACTGGTGCAGGAAGGGCAGGATCAGCGACCGGACGTCGACGCGCGCGCCCAGGCGGGCGACCAGCAGGAAGGAGCCCACCAGCTTGCGGTGCAGGAAGATGGTCTCGGGCGGCGGCGAGCGCAGCAGCCGACGCCGGATCGCCAGGTCGAAACCGACGTCGCGCACCCGCGCGGGCAGGTCCGAGGCGCCGAAGTCGTAGCGCCCGCGATGGCGCAGCGGCTCGCAGGCGAGCAGGCAGACGTCGACCACCGCATCGATGCGCTCGGCCGCATCGCCGGCCGCCGCGTAGCCGATGCGCACCGCCTCGCGCGCGACCGCCGCGCGGTCGCCGTCGATCACCGCGCGGCTGATGCGCGCGTAGTTGGCGACGAAGTCCGGCTCGAAGTGCCGCGTGGCGCCGAAGTCCAGCAGCACCACGCGCCCGCTGTTGGGCTCATAGAGGTAGTTGGCGAGATTGGGGTCGGTCTGCATGACCCGGAACTCGAACAGCTCCCGGAACAGCAGCCGCTCCAGCAACGCGCCCACCGCGTCGCGTCGCGCCTGGGGCGCCTCGCGCAGCGCGTCCAGCGGCTGCGCCTCGATGAAGTCCATCGCCATGATGCGGGTGGTGCTCAGGTCGCGATGCACCCGCGGCACCAGCATCCCCGGCTCGTCGGCCACCAGCTGCCCGAAGTGCTCGAGGAAGCGCGCCTCGCTCACGTAGTCGGCCTCCTGCATCAGCTGGCGCTTTGCCTCGGCGGCGATGCCCGAGACATCGATCTCGATCGGCAGCAGGTCGAACATCCGCAGCAGCGTCGCCACGTTGTCGACGTCGCTGGAGATGGAGCGGGCCACGCCGGGGTACTGGATCTTCAGCGCCAGGTCGCGCCCGTCCACGGTGCGCACGCGGTGCACCTGGCCGATGGACGCCGCCGCCACCGGCTCCTCGTCGAAGTGGGCGAAGCGGCGCTGCCAGCCGGTGCCGTACTCGCGCCCGAGCACGCGGTGCAGCTGCTGCGGCGGCATCGGCGCCGCCTGCGAACGCAGCACCGACAGCGCCTGCGCGAACTGCGGCGGCAGGATGTCCTCGCCCTGCATGGAAACCAGTTGTCCAATCTTCATCGCGGCGCCGCGCATCTTGGCGAGGCGCTCCGCGAGCCGCACCGCGTTGGGGGCGGAGAGCAGCGCGCCGCGGAAGTCGGGGGCCTCGCCGCGGGCCAGGCGTTTGAGGCCTTGTGCGGCGGCACCGGCGGCGAGGCCGCCCGCAGCCATGCCCAGGCCGGCCAGGCGGCGCAGGCGGGTCTGGGGGACGGGGGCGGGCGGGGGTTTGGGGGTCTTCAAGATTCAGCCCTCGGTGCGCTCCACTCGCCACCCGCCGTCGCGCGGTCCGACGCATGGCTCACACCGGCCAGCCCGGCGGCGCGGCGACGGACGAGATCCACGACGGGGTCAGCCCACCCGATCGAGCTTGTCGAGCAGGGCCAGCGCACGCTTGGGATTGCCGCGAGCTGCGCGCGTTTCGAAGCGCACGCGAGCGTCGTAGTTGGCCAGGGCCACCGTGGCCAACTCGTCCATCAGCTTGTTGACGCTGATCGAGTTCGACTTCGCGAGTGCCTTCAGGCGCTCGTGCTTGTCGTCGGGCAAACGAATCGTCAGGGTGGACATGGGAAGACCTCCAGGCATTGGTCGGGCGTCAGAACCCGCAGCATCGGGAACTTCAGTTCGCCGCGCGCAACATCCCGCAGATTGTGCGTCACGATGGCATCGGCCTGCGCAGCCACCGCCAGCTCGATGAGGTGGTTGTCGCCTTCGTCAGGCAGATTCGGCCGCCAGGCGTAGAACACCTCGACCCAACGACAGCGGTTCATCAGGCCATCGAACACTTCGTCTCGCTCCTTGGCCGACAGTACGGAGTCCGCGAACAGCTCCGAGCGGCCCAGAACGTCTTCGTACTCAGCGAGCAATGCCGGCCCCAGCACGGGCTGGTACTGACCCCGCAGGCAGGCACGGAGCACGGCGCGCCCCGTGCCGCCGCCGCGCAGGAGCGCGGCGACCAGGACATTGGTGTCGAGAACGACCGTAGCCATAATTAATGATAGCACCTGCGCTGTCATAAATGACGAGGCGCGGTGGGCGTTCGGCACTTCTACGATCATCGTCGATTGCGTCGACCGATCCCTATCATCTGTTCCTGATGCTGAAGGATCTCAGGGACCTCTTGCGCTGAACGGCCACGGAAGGCTCGCTGACCGGATGGTCCTCGACGGCGGACGAGGAGGCCTACCGTGACCTGCAAGCGCGGCCACGCCGTGCGCAGAGCCGGCTCATCAGGCCGGGCGCAGCCGTCGAACTGTCCGGACCATGCGTTGGCGCAGCACTTCCCGCCAGTCGGCGTCGAGGTCTCCGGTTCCTGCGCCGAAAGCCCCTTCGATGGCCATCAGCAGGCCGTCCAGGTGCTGCTCCGCATCCCGCTGCGTATTTCAGCCCATCGTAGACGCCCGTTTCAGGCGATCGCAGACGGCGTTTCAGACTGATCGTGGACGATAGCGACGCGCGGCGGGCCGAGACAAGACGGATCTTGTTCTAACCCGCTTCAATGAGGCCAGGGCACGAAGTCCCGGTGATCGAAGGCCGATTGGGACGCACCCCGCCGTGCCCGCGCACGCGTGGAACACTGCGCATCGAGCGCACCGACGGCGATCTGGGGTCTCTCGAGCCTCCGAGCCGGCAGCCTGATTTCACCCAACGGGCCTCCGTGAGGCCCGTCGCGGCTCAGCCATCAACCTGCGCGGTTGATCGAACCCCGTCATGGATCCAAGCGCAAGACCTCTGTGCGGTTCCTGGAGTAGAAGCGGCCGATGACGCGGCCTCCTCGATGTCGGGCTGTCTTTCGGCCGGTCGAGGTAAAGACGCAGGACCCTTTCGGGTCCTCCGGGGCCCGGACAGACCAGCCGAATCGCGCAAAATGGAGCATGTTCAGAAAGGGCTGTTCGTATGCACTTATGAACGTGTATGATTCGTTGCACGTGCTTATGAACAGCACATTTTGCGCATTTCGAGAGAGCCATGCCGACTACCAACACCGCCTTCCCGACCCTTCAGCAAGTCCGCAACGACCTCGTGCTGCACCTGTACTCGTTCGCCTATGCCCAGGAACTCGTCGTCCGACGTGACGCGCCCCAGCGCCTGCTCGGCGTCTCCGATGATGGCCTGCCTTCCTGGCCGCGCTACGAGGAGTTCGACCTGCGCCCCTTCGTGTTCGCCCAAGACCTTGAGCGCATCTACCAGTACGCGTTCTACGGCCAGTTGACCGGTCCCATCGACGATGACGCCGAGAACGGGAACTTGGGCCGACTCGGCGCCTTCGTGGACATGACATGTGCCGGTGATGTCCAGCCGCTCCTGGAGGAACTGCAGGGCATCTTCGACGGCGATGAGCCGCACGAGAAGGCGCTGGGCCTCCAGGAGATGGTCCGCCGCGCCCGTGCGCGTTATGCGCTCGGCGCGTACTCCGAGCTCGATCTCGAAGACCTCGCGCTGCTGGCCAACGTTTCGCTGCGCACGGTACGCAACGCCCAGCACGCCTCAGGTGAATCGCGCCTGGCGACGATCCAGTCCAGGATGGCCGGCAAATCGGTGGTCGTCAGCGCAAAGGAGGCTGCCCGCTGGTTGCGAGGCCGTCAGAACTTCCAACCCACCGTCTGGGTCGGCAGCCGCGAAAGTACGCCCGCCTCGCTGGCCCCCAATGAGCTGCAGCCGTTCATACGCGCCAACTTGGCAGAGGAGTATCCGGCGGTAGGCCGCTCTGAAGTCCTCGAGTCCCTCGGGATCAAGCAAGCCCCAGCCGATCGGTTCGGCATCCAGCGCGACACCGCCTCGAGGTACCTGGATGTGCCGCGCGAGCGCCTCGACGAGATTCTCGACGGTGACGTCATGAGCATCACCGATGACGAGTGCGACAAGCTGTCGATCGGCTTGGCGGTGGACCGGAAATGGTTGGCCGCGCAGATCGACCGCGCGAGGGCGCAATCTGCCGACCATCCCGCCCCACTGGCGTTGCCCGTCTCCGGACTGGACCTCGAGGCCCTGACGCTGGACGTGGTGCTGCACGAGGCGGGCATTCGCAACGGCTACCTCGACATCGAGCGGCGCTACGCCGACCAGTTCTTCCCGCCGGATGTCTACGGCGCGCGCGGTGAGGGCGAGCACGGCGTCCCGGTCGAGCTGCATCACGACCAGGGCGGCGAACCGTGGCGCACGGATCTGCGCGTCAAGAGCAAGGCCCTCGTGAGTCCGCGTCGGAGATTCGTCGGCTACTTCACCTCACATAAGGCCAAGGCCGGCGACGTCGTGCGCTTCAAGCGCATTGGCGAGCGCAGCTACCAGCTCGAGTTCCTGTCCCGCTGAAGTCGAATCGCGGCCGCCGGGACGGGGCCGCCAACCAGGAGAAGAACGACGATGCAAACGACGATGACCGTTTCGCGTTTCGTGACCGCCGCCATCCAGGCCTCGGGCAAGACCCAGGCCCTGATCGCCCGGGAGGCCGGATTCGATCGGCCGCGCGCGCTCTCAGCGATCAAGCACGGCCGCGCCCAGTTGCCCCTGGGCAAGATCGGAGGGCTTGCGAAGTCGCTCGGCTGTGACCCGATCGAGCTCACCCGGCTGTGCATGAGCGAGTACTTCCCCGAGACCTGGGACGCGATCGCCCCCTATCTGGACGACGCATTCACCGCCGATGAGTTGGCCTTGATCCGAAACATGCGCCGCTTCGTAGGCACCCCGTACCTGACCGCCCTGAACCCGCGTGCCCAGAAGTGCCTGAACGAGTTCTTCGCCGCTGCCCGCACCTCTTCTGTCGTCCACTAAGCCAGGAACGCCCGACATGAACATGACCACGCATGCCACCGTCCGCTGCCAGCAACGGGCGATTCCCCCGATCCTCGTAGACCTGCTGCTGCAGTTCGGCTCGCAGGAATCCGCACCCGGTAACGCGCGCAAGGTGTTCTTCGACAAGGCCGCTCGGCGGCGCGTGAAGGCCTATGCCGGTCCGCTGGCTCGGGCGCTCGACGAGCACCTTGACGTCTACGCGATCGTCGCCGGCGACGACACGATCGTGACCGCCGGGCACAGGACCGAGCCCATCCGCAGGAACTGAACTGCTTATCGCAACGCCCGATCGGGCAAGGAGACACACAATCGACACTCGAGCCGTCTTTCGCGACCCCGCAATCCTCGGACTGCACCCGACGATCCGCCTGACACGGGCCCTGGACCATACGTTCTACTATCGGCACATGCACAAGCGCCTGATCGATTTCGATGTGATCGACGCGCACCGCTGGCAGCGCATTGCCGGACCCCTCGTCTACATGGTCACCGAGGCCGACGGCACACTTCGCTACATCGGTCGGCACCTGAGGGGCAATGCGCTTCATGGGCGCTGGCTGCGCCATGGCGTCGTGCATCACCAGGAAGGCTCGCGCAACCGGTACATCGGCCACCTCGACAGAGGAGCCGGTCCACTCACGGTCTGGTCAGCCAACACGCTCGAGTTGCGCCCCTACGTGCGTCTCGAAGGCAGCCCCTCGGAAGAGAAGATCGCCTGTGGACTGGAGGCGCTATGGGTCGCGCGCTGGAGGACGCAGCTCTGGAATGTGACAAAGCCGCGGCGCGTTCCAGGAGTGCTCGATGTCCTTTCCGGGACCTGAATGCAGGGGGTATCGAAGGACGATGCGGTCGGCCATCGCTGGTACACGAGCCAGTTCAAGACCGAGAACGCTGTCAGCGACCGGCATATACCGGCGCTCCGAAGGTCGCTCCGGCACCGAAAAAATCCGCCGATCGCGCCTCGAAAACTGCGGCAAAACGACCCACTGAATCAACCCATTCGGGACGCTTCACGGCAACCGCCACACTGGCCGGTATATGCCGACTCCGCCTGGCCGATTTATGCCGGCTGCTGACAGGAAGCGCTCGCCCGGGATGAACGGCAAGCCGACGGGGTCGATCGACCACGCCAGCCCCGCCCTGACATAGCTCGGCGCGTACTGGAACACCCCGTTGGGGATATCCGCCACATCGGGGGGCGCCTCGTATCGACCGACCGTGACCCACTCATGCGAATCGGGGCGCTGCAGGTAGACGTAGAAGCGCTCAGAAGTCGTCGTCATGGGCCCGCCCGCCTGCGTGAACGACGCGCTTGCCCTCGGTTTCCTGCCAGAAGCGTTGCGGAGGCACAGGCGCCACCACATCCAGGATGCCGAGAACGAGGAACGCGCGCAGGTAGTTGCCGGTCGAAGCGCCCGCGTCGCCGCGCTCCAGCCGCTGCAGGGTGGCGCGAGAGATGTTCATCCGCTCCGCAAGCTGGAGAGTGGTGATGCGCTGGGTGATGCGCTGCGCGCGGATGCAGCGGCCCCACACCCTCAGCCGCTCTTCGACTAGGGAGGGCATCGCGCCTTCCGGGGTCAGCTTCTTTGGCATTTTCGTTGACTCATAGATTTTGCATTGAATCTCGCAACGCCTGATTTATGAACCAATCCTAGACATTGAAAAGCTCATAGACAAGTCATTGAATGGACTTCCGGCTCATCTATGCGTCGTCTCGGGACCGCGTCGAGCATGTGCTGTTCGCGCTCAAGCACGAGGGCAACCGGGCCGAGATTCTGTTTGTCGACGGCGCAGCCGAGCGCTTCCACAAACGCGACGGCAAGGGCCGCACCACGCTCACCGGCTGGCAGGAGCTGCTGGAGACGGTGCGCGCCCGCCACGCCGGAGAGGCTGCCACGCTGGTAAGCCCCGCGGACATCGCCGCAAACGACTTCCAGCTGATGGTGTCGCGCTATGCGCGCTCGCAGTTGACCGATGCGGTCGATGCGGCGCTGCGGGCGGGCGAGGTGGTGCGCCTGGAGGAGCTGGTCGAGTTCATCCGGCCAGTGCCGATCAGCGCGGCGGATGCTGAGGTGAACAACCCGACGCAAGCGCTGGAGGTCGGGGTCGCCGACCTGCCGGAGTTCGGCTACATCCGCGAGCCGCAAAAGCGCGTGCAGCTAGCGTCGCTGCGCAATGAGCTGCAGCCGCTGGACATCCTGATTGCGGTGAAGGGCATGTCCACCGGGGAGGAGGGCGATGTCACGGCCTACCCGACCCCGGACGAGCTCTGGGCCAAGACCTTCGCCGAGGCGAACGCCTGGCGTGACCGCTTTGCCGCCATCCCGTTCGAGGACAAGGGCGGCGCCTGGGAAAGTCGCTACTACCAGGAAATCGCGATCCGGCGCGTGCTGGAGGCCATCAGCGAGGGCCGCGACCGGCTGCTTCTGACCCTGGCCACCGGCACGGGCAAGACCGCGATCGCCTTCCAGATCGCATGGAAGCTCTATCACAGCCGGTGGAATGTGGCCGACTGGAAGAGCGGCGCCGCGCCATCGCGCCGGCCGCGCATTCTGTTCCTGGCCGACCGCAACATCCTCGCCGATCAGGCCTACAACGCCTTCTCGGCCTTCCCCGAGGACGCGCTCGTGCGCATCGAGCCGGGCGAGATCCGAAGGCAAGGCCGGGTGCCCAAGAACGGCAGCGTCTTCTTCACCATTTTCCAGACCTTCATGAGCGGCCCGGGGGACTCTCCGTACTTCGGCGACTACCCCCCGGACTTCTTTGACTTCATCGTCATCGACGAGTGCCACCGCGGCGGCGCCAACGACGAGGGCCAGTGGCGCGCGATCCTCAACTACTTCGCGCCGGCGGTGCAGCTCGGCCTGACGGCTACGCCCAAGCGCAAGGCCAACGCCGACACCTATACGTACTTCGGCGAACCGGTCTACACCTACTCGCTCAAGGACGGCATCAACGACGGCTTCCTGACCCCCTTCAAGGTCAAGCAGATCGCGAGCACGATCGACGACTACACCTACACCCCCGATGACGCCGTGATCGCGGGCGAGGTGGTGCAGGGCAAGCGCTATGTCGAGAGCGAATTCAACCGGGTCATCGTCATCCCCGAGCGCGAGGCCTACCGGGTCAAGCTGCTCATGGGGATGATCGACCAGCGCGAGAAGACGCTGGTCTTCTGCGCAACGCAGGAGCACGCCCTGTTGATGCGTGACCTCATCAACCAGGTGAAGACGAGCACGGACCCGAACTACTGTGTGCGCGTCACCGCAGACGATGGCGCCATCGGCGACCGGTTCCTGCGCGACTTTCAGGACAATGAAAAGACCATCCCGACGATCCTGACGACCTCGCAGAAGCTCTCAACCGGCGTCGACGCGCGCAACGTACGCAACATCGTGCTCATGCGCCCGGTGAACTCGATGATCGAGTTCAAGCAGATCATCGGCCGTGGCACCCGGCTCTATGACGGGAAGGACTACTTCACGATCTACGACTTCGTGAAGGCCCACCACCACTTCGCCGATCCGGAGTGGGATGGCGAGCCGCAGGAGCCGGAGCCGCCTCGCGCCCCCCCCGAGCCGCGGCCCGAAGAGCCTGATCCGGAAGACCCTGGCCCGCTGCCCGAGCCGGAGCCGCCGCGCGTGAAGACCATGGTCAAGCTCGCGGACGGCAAGGCCCGGTCGATTCAGAGCATGACCGCAACGACCTTCTGGAGCGCCGACGGGCGCCCGATGTCGGCGGCCCAGTTCCTGGAGACGTTGTTCGGCACGCTGCCGGAGTTCTTCAAAGATGAGGACGAGTTGCGGCGGCTCTGGGGCGAGCCGGAAACCCGCAAGAAGCTACTGCATGACTTGGCCGACCGTGGCTTCGGCAAGGAGCCGTTGGCGGAGATGCAGAGAATCATCGACGCGGAGAAGAGCGACCTGTTCGACGTGCTGGCGTACGTAGCCTTTGCCAGCGCGCCGCTCTCCCGCGAGGACCGCGCCGAGGCGGCACGCCAGGCCTCAGCAGCCGAGCTGACCGACAAACAGCGCGCTTTCCTCGACTTCGTGCTGGCGCAGTACGTCGATCAGGGTGTGTATGAACTCGGCCAGGAGAAGCTGGCGCCACTGCTGCGGCTCAGATATCGCGCCCTTCCCGATGCGTTCGCTGAGCTAGGCAAGGCCGAGGACGTTCGGACGGTCTTCGTGGGTTTCCAGAAGCACTTATATCGAATTCCGAGCAGTCAAGTGTTTGTCACTTCGGGAAGTCAAGGCGGCGGCGGTGCCCCCTGAACCTACTCAAGTTCGGATACCCGTATACATCGTTGACAGAGCACTGGCCCCTCGACCCGCCGGCCCCGCCGACGCCTCATCCCATGGCGCGCGGCCCCCTGCCAAACGGACCCCGTTCCACCCGCCCAGCCCCGGCGCCCCACCCCGATCGGTTAGTCTTCCACCCGCCGCCGCGCCCTGCCCCACCCCGGCACGGGCCCGGCCCCCTTTCACCAACCCCCTCTGGAGAATTCGATGAGCGAAGTCGGAACCTACGACGTGGTCGATGGCATCGGTGTCATCACCGTCGACAACCCCCCGGTCAATGCGCTGGGCGTGAAGACCCGCGTGGCCCTGGACGAAGGGTTCCGCAAGTTCGCCGACGATCCGTCGGTCAAGGCCATCGTGCTGACCTGCGGCGGGCGCACCTTCTTCGCGGGCGCGGACATCTCGGAGTTCGGCAAGCCGCCGCAGGGCCCGAACCTGCACGAGGTGATGGCGCTGGTCGAGAACCTGAAGAAGCCGGTGGTGGCCGCGATCCACGGCACGGCGCTGGGCGGCGGCTTCGAAGTGGCGCTGGTGTGCCACTACCGCATCGCGGTGCCCTCGGCCAAGGTGGGCCTGCCCGAGGTGGCGCTGGGCCTGCTGCCGGGCGCCGGCGGCACGCAGCGTCTGCCGCGCATCGTGGGCCCGGAGGCGGCGCTGGACATCATGACCGGCGGCAAGCCGGTGGGTGCCAAGAAGGCGCTCGAGGTGGGCATGATCGACGCGCTGGCCACTGAGGGCCAGCTGCGTGAGGACGGCATCGCCTTCGCGCGCAAGCTGCTGATGGAGGCCAAGCCGCTGCAGCGCGTGCGTGACCGCGAGGACAAGATCGCGGACTTCCGCGGCAAGCCGGAGTTCTTCGACGGCTACCTGGCGCGCAACGCCAGGGCCTTCCGCGGCCTGAAGGCGCCGGTCAACATCACGCGCGCCGTTCAGGCGGCCGTGGACCTGCCCTTCGACGAAGGCATGAAGCGTGAACGCGAGCTCTTCCTGGAGCTGGTGTCGGGTCCGCAGAGCGCGGCGCTGCGCTACTACTTCTTCGCTGAGCGCCAGGCCGCCAAGATTCCGGACGTGCCGGCGGACACGCCGAAGCTGCCCATCAGGAAGGTGGGCGTGATCGGCGCCGGCACGATGGGCGGCGGCATCACGATGAACTTCCTGAACGTGGGCATCCCGGTCACGCTGGTCGAGACCACCCAGGAGGCGCTGGACCGCGGCCTGAAGGTGATCCGCCGCAACTACGAGGGCTCGGCCGCCAAGGGCCGGATGACGCAGCAGCAGGTGGAAGAGCGCATGGCGCTGATCACCCCGGCGCTGTCGATGGACGCGCTGGCCAACGTGGACCTGGTCATCGAGGCGGTGTTCGAGGAAATGGGCCTGAAGAAGGAGATCTTCGGCAAGCTCGACAAGATCGTCCGCCAGGGCGCCATCCTCGCGTCCAACACCTCCTTCCTCGACATCGACGAGATCGCGTCGGCCACCTCGCGCCCCGAGTGGGTGGTGGGCCTGCACTTCTTCTCGCCGGCCAACGTGATGCGCCTGCTCGAGGTGGTGCGCGGCGCCAAGACCTCGAAGGAAGTGATCGCCACGTCGATGGACCTGGGCAAGACCATCGGCAAGGTGTCGGTGCTGGCGGGCGTGTGCTTCGGCTTCATCGCCAACCGCGTGATGTCCAAGCGCTCGCTGGCGGCCAACGAGCTGGTGCTGCGCGGCCCGACGCCGCAGCAGATCGACAAGGCGCTGTTCGACTACGGATTCGCGATGGGTCCGTTCGCGATGACCGACCTGGTGGGCCTGGACGTGATCGGCCGCGGCTCGGGCGAGCGCACGCTCAACGGCGACCTGGTGGCGCTGGACCGCCTGGGCCAGAAGAAGAACGGCGGCTACTACGACTACGACGAGAAGCGCAAAGCCTCGCCGAGCCCGGTGGCCGCCAAGGTCATCGAGGACTTCGCGGCCTACAAGGGCATCGAGCGCGGCCTGACGCTGAGCGACGAGGAGATCGTCGGCCGCCTGCTGTTCCCGGTGGTCAACGAAGGCGTGAAGCTGCTCGAGGAAGGCATCGCCCTGCGCGCCAGCGACATCGACGTGGCCCTGATCCTGGGCTACAACTGGCCGGCCTTCACCGGCGGCCCGATGCACTGGGCCGACAGCGTGGGCCTGCAGAAGGTGGTCGACAGCCTGCGCTCGATGGGCATCGAGCCGGCGAAGACGCTGGTGGAGCGTGCGCAGCAGGGGGGTGCGCTGGCGAAGTAAGGAGCCGGGTCGCGGGTGGGCGTGCCGGCGGCGCGCTCATCCCGTCGGCGAGCGCTTCGACAATCCGGGGACCGGTCGGCAGTTGCGGGTGCGCAAACCGCAGTTACGGTTCTCCGCCGGGGCGCCGCCGTACAGATCGCGCAAGAAGCACCGCCGCTGCTCCCATTGCTGCTC
The DNA here is from genome assembly GCF_014202215.1 of Quisquiliibacterium transsilvanicum. Classification (GTDB taxonomy): domain Bacteria; phylum Pseudomonadota; class Gammaproteobacteria; order Burkholderiales; family Burkholderiaceae_E; genus Quisquiliibacterium; species Quisquiliibacterium transsilvanicum. Next base: position 63,629 of record NZ_JACHGB010000005.1, read on the forward strand.
CCATTGCGGCGCCGGTAAGCGCCGGCACCAGCACCGCTGACGGGCGCTGTCTCCAAGACGGGGGCTTGGTTTCAAGCCTGGCCTGGAAGGGTTGTGTCACAGCGTCGACAAGATCAGGCGCGCCGGCCGCGTTTCGATCTGGAATCGGCGGTGCAATGCGTGCTTCTTCGAAGGTGGGCTCGGCATGGGCCCGTCGCGAGCCAAAGCGCTGAGCGTAGACCCAGGTGAACTCGGCGCCGACCAGAAAAATCTGCGCCGAGTAGTAGACCCACACGAAGATCACGGCAACCGATCCCGCAGCGCCGAAGCCGCTGGCGATGCCGGTCGTGCCGATATACAGGCTGATGAGGTAGCGCCCCACCGTGAAGAGCAGCGCCGTCACGGCGGCGCCGACCCACACGTCACCCCAGCTCACTTTGACGCGCGGCATCAGTTTGTAGATCAGGGCAAAGACCGCCATCGTCATCAGGAAACCGACAACGGTGTTGATGATCTGTGCCAGCACATCCCAGCCCTCGAACCAACCGCCCCACCATTTGCCGAGCGCTGCAATTCCCGCCCCGACAACAAGGGACACCACCAGCAGGAACGCGATTCCCAGGATCATGCCGAACGACAGCAGCCGGGTGCGCACCAGCGTGATCCACCCACTTGCTGACGCGCGGGCCGGGGCCCGCCAGATGCGGTCGAGTGCGTCTTGTAACTCGCCGAAGACGCTGGTGGCGCCGATCAGCATTACGACGGCACCGATGACGGTGCCCAAGACGCCAGCGCTGGGCTTGCTGACGCTGCTGAGGAGATCTTGAATTCCCTTGGCGGCCTCGGCGCCCATCAAGCCGTCGATCTGGGCAAAGATCTCCCCCCTGACGGCGTCAGCGCCGAAGATCAGGCCGGCCACCGAGATCACGATCACCAGAAGCGGCGCGAGCGAAAACACGGTGTAATACGACAGCGCAGCGCCCATGCTGGGCGCATAGTCGTCGATCCAGGCCGCCAGCGCAGCCTTGACCATGCTCCACCATTGCCTCGCCGACCATCGCGATGCCTGCTGCGGCGAAGTCTTGGCTCCCGCGCCTGCGACGCGGGCAGTGTTGTCGGCTGACGTTGCGGCGGGCGCCTCGGCTCGGCCGGTCGTGGGTGCGTGGGTCACAGGCAACCCCTCCTGCTCAAGGTGCTGAGTTCTTCAGGTCGAGCCTGCGCTCGCAGTCCGCGATCGTCTGTGCGGCGGCGCACCCCCGCCATTGAATCGAGCAGCCGGGCGACGTCCTCGCGAATGCCTGCCGGCTGCGGTCCGGGCCCCCTTGACCATGTCTCGATTCGATGCGCTGTTGTAGGCCGCGGCTGACACGCCTGCGAGGCCGGCGCTGATTGCGCCCGTCGCGCCACGGCCGCAAGCTGGGCTTCAGCCATCACCCTCCGAGGCGCTGCGATGAACCAGCAACAGCAGCCCGACCGCGTCGCGACGCAGCAAGAGCAGCAAGCCGGCCGCGCGCCCCGCACAATCGTGACGCCCAAGCGCCTGGCACTGCGCGTGGCTGGCGCCCTGCTGGCCCTGCTGGCGCTGGGCGTCGCAGTCGGTGAACTCAGCGGCTGGCCGTTCCTGCGTCAACCGCTCGCCGACGCACTGACCCGAACTGCCGGCGTTCCGGTGCGGCTCGACGGGCACTTCCGCACCCGGCTGCTATGGCGGCCGCGGTTGTCGGTGGAGCACCTTAACGTCGGCGCCGGCGGCGGCGTCGAAGTTCCGCACCTTGTCGACGCCCGGAATATCGAACTTGCCTGGGGCTGGGACGACGTTTTGCGCTGGCACCGGCACGGCGAGCCGTTGCGGGTGCAGCGACTGCGCGCTAAGGCCCTCGACGCACACCTGGTGCGCACCGACCGCGAACATGCCAGCTGGCAGATCGGGCGACAGTCGCTCCCGCAGCCTCCTCGACCCGAGCGCACCCTGACCGAGACGCTGCCGCGCTTCGGCGCCTTCGTCGTTGACCACGGGTTCGTGACCGTCGACGACCCGTTGACGGAAACGAAGTTGCGCATCGACATCGCCGGCCGCGAAGGCGATGCCTTGCCCGACTCGACGCTGCCCGACTCGACGCTGCCCGACGAGCAGGCGGGCTATCGCGCCGCGGTCAATGGCCGCTGGCGCGCACTGCCGCTGCAGATGAAGGTCAGTGCCGGCGGCGCGCTGCCTTTGCTGGACGAGAACCCCGAAGCACCGCTGGTGCCGGTGCGCATCGAAGGCCGGGCCGGCGCGGCGACGCTGCTGTTCGAGGGCCGGGCTGGCGCCCTGCTGGGTGCTCGCAGACTCGAGGGCAAGGTACAGCTGCGCGGCCCGTCGCTGGCTCCGGTCGGCAAACCCTTGGGCGTAACGCTGCCGCAGACGCCGCCCTTTGCGTTGCATGGCGCGCTGACGCATGCCGGCGGTTTGTGGCACCTCCGGGCCGATCGCGCGACGATCGGTGGCAGCCGCCTGGCGGGTGAGTTCGACTTCGACACGCGTCCGAAGACGCCGCTTCTGAAGGGCAGCCTGGTCGGCACGCGGCTGGCGTTGGCCGACCTCGGCCCGGCGATCGGCACCACTGGAACCGGCGACCCGAAAGCTGCGGCGAAGAAGCCTAAGCCCGGGCGCGTGCTGCCCGACCGGCGCTTCGACCTGCCCTCGCTGCGTGCGATGGAAGCCGACGTGCAGGTGGCGATCGAAGAGCTGGCGTTCGACAGCGACAAGTTGTCCGAGTTGCGCCAGCTGCGCACGCAGGTCGTGCTCGCCGACGGCGTTCTGACGCTGAACAAACTGCAGGCCTCGGTGGCCGGCGGCACATTCGCGGGCTCGACGCGGCTGGACAGCAACGCGACGCCGGCCCAGTGGCAGGCAGACCTGCGCTTCGCCACGGTGGACATCGCGGGCTGGATCAACGGGCTGAAGACACCGGCCGGTACAGCCACACAACCGGAAACACAGAGCCGCAAGGCGCTGAAAAGGCGACGTGACGAGGCGCGTGCCGGCGGCGCTCAGCCGGCGAAGGCCTACCTGACAGGCACTGTCGACGGCCACTTGAAGGCCAGCGGCCGCGGGCGCTCTACGGCCGAGATCCTGGGCACACTGGACGGCCGGGCGCACGTGTTCCTGCGCGACGGCACCATGTCACATCTGGCCACCGAGGGCGCAGGACTCGACATTGCCCAGGCGCTGGGCGTGATGGTGCGCGGCGACCGCCCGTTGGCGCTGAACTGCGCGCGGCTGGACCTGGACATCGTCGGCGGTATCGTGCGGCCGCGCGTGGCGGTGCTTGACAACAAGGACACGACGATCCGTATCCACGGTGTGCTGAACTTGCGCACAGAGGCACTGGATCTGCGGGCAGTGGCCAAGCCCAAGGACGTGTCCTTGTTCACGCTGCGCAGCCCGGTAACGATCAAGGGCACGCTGGGCAGCCCGAACTTCGGCGTCGAGCCCCGGCGCCTCGCGGGCCGGGCCGTGGCTGCAGCGGTGCTGGGCGCAGCGGTGGCCCCGGTCGCGGCGGTGCTGCCGTTCATCGATCTCGGCGACAAGCAAGCGTCGCCTTGTGAATCCGGCGCTGCGCAGGCTGCAGCGCCGTCGGCCGCACCGCCTGGAACAGCACCCGACAAGTAGACGCGCAGGCCACCGCCGCGCGGCCCCGACCCTCACCCAACCAGCTGCGCATCCGGCCCGATCGTGCGGCCGAACTCCTGACGCTGATCGAGCAGACTGCCGACTGGGTGGCCGTTGCGGCCTTCGCTGGCCTGCCGCCGCTGCCCGATCCGGATGACTGGGCCTTCTTCGCGATGGGCATCGAGCCGGCCAAGACGCTGGTGGAGCGGGCACAGCAGGGTGGTGCGCTGGCGAAGCAAGCGGATCCGTGTGGCGGATGAGCGTGTCGGCGGGCGCCGCCGACCGCTTTTCCGTCACCTCACCGGCGGTGCCGGCCAGCGGCTGACGGTGCCAGCAACTCCACGGGTGGCGATAGCGCGAGGCCCTTCGCCCGCCTGGCCAGTCGCCGGTCGAAAGTCGCGAACCCGGAAGCACGTGAACTGCGCGCCAGATGCAGCGCGTCAGCGAAGTCGAGACCCTTGCCAAAGGCATCGACCGCCACCAGAACCGCGTCGCGATCTTCGAGCGTGATGTGTTCGATGCTCGCCAGCGCACGCAACACGCGGGAAATGTCCTTCGCTGGCAGTTCATAGAACCCGCGCATGACCCATTCCAGTTCAAGCAGCACGGTCACCGAGACGAACGATCGTTCGGCAAGCGCGGCGACGGCCGCGGGCCGCTGCCTGGCTGCCTGTGGATCGTCGGCATCATCGATGAAGAACCGTGCCAGGACGTTGGTGTCCAGTGCCCTCATGGCTTGCTGCGCCACGCTCGGGTCAGTATCGACGCCGGGTCGAAATCCTCCAGGCGGCGCGGTACACCGCGCGCTGGCGCCTTGACCAGGCCCGCCATTCCGGTCACGTCGGCCGTCGCGACCGGCCGTACGACGCGCAGCTTCAGGCCGTCCGGTTCCTCGAGCACTTCGATCCTGGCGCCTGCCCCCATGCCGAGCCGGCGCCGCAAGGCGGCGGGCAACACGATCTGGCCTTTGGAAGATACGAGAAGCGTCGACATGCGAGATTCCGTGCCGATTGAGTGGATCCCATCGTAGCTTGGCTTACTTGGTAAGTCAAAAACTGGCAGTACTGTTCCAAGGTCGACCAATTGCGTTGCGCCCATCGACACCCGCACGTTCAGCAATCAAGATTCCTGACCGTCGCCGCATCCGCCTCGCCGCCGTAGAACGCGGCGAGCGCTGCGCCGAACAGCGGCTCGTCCGGCGCCGCCAACCCGAACAGCGTCATGCACGAGCGGAACTTGAGGTCGTCCGGCGTGCCGAAGATGGCCCGCGCGGAACTGCCGCGGTGGACGAGCACCGTGCGCGTGCAGGCGCGCAGCCGCTGGCCCAGCACCGGGTGCGCGAGGTAGGCGCGGGCCTCGTCGAGGTCCGCCAGCCCGTAGAACTTCGCAGTGCCGCTGCGCCCGAGCGCCGCGAGCTGAGGGAACACGAACCACATCCAGTGCGTGCGCTTCTCGCCGGCGGCGAGTTCGGCCATCACGGTGGAGATCACGGGGGCCTGGGCGTCTACGAAACGCTGCAGGTTCATGTCGTCTCCTCGAACGGGATCGGGCCGGAACCAAAGACCAACTTGCGGGCGTCAGGATGCATAGACGGGAACTCGCTCCGCCTCCACGCGCCGGCGAAGCCACGGGTTGCGCAGGCTGCGCTCCGACGAGAAGTCCGCGCGCACGACCGACCCGAACGCGTCGAGCCGCCTCACCCGCGTCTGCGCGCAGAGCCGGGCGATCTCGTCCCGGTGGGCTTCGATAAGGGAGGCGGAAATCGAGGACATCAGGAGATTATGCGGGCGCATGGACCGTCCAGGAGCGGACTTGTCCGATCCTCCTCTCCGGAGGAACTCATCACCATCGGCGCCATCTGATCGGCGTTCTCGAAGCCCACATTTGTGCTAATGTGAGTTTCAGCAGGAGAGCCCCCTATGAGCAGACTCACCATCGACATCAGCGACCAGCAGCACCAGGCACTCAAGGCCATGGCCGCGCTGCAGGGCAAGACGATCCGCCAGTACGCCATCGAACGCCTGTTTCCAGCCACCCCCGACGAAGAACAGGCCCTGCAGGAATTGAAGGCCCTGCTGCTTGCACGCTTGGCGGAGGCTGAGCGGGGCGAGGTGGTCGCCATGAGCGCTGCGGAAATTGCAGAGAGCGAGTTCCGCAGCAGCGGCGACGCGTGACACGCGCCTACGTCTTCGCGAAGGCCGCGGCCGCCGACATTCGCGCGATCGCCCGGTATACGAAAGAGCAGTGGGGCGAGGAGCAGGCCCGCAGCTACCTGGCATCAATCGACGAGGCCGCGGCGGCCTTAGCCGCAGGGCGGTGTGGCCCGCCTGCCGAGCTGAACAAGAACGCGGCGATCGGCGCTTCAGTCAGGCAGGCGCAGCAACCCGCCCCCGCGCCAACCCCCGCCCCACCATCAGCGCCCCCGCCGCCCCCACCGCAATCCCGCCTGCCACCACCAGCCCCGGCCCGTACCCGCCAAAGCCGTCGCGCAGCCAGCCCAGCAGCGCCGGGCCGAAGGCCGAGGTCAGCTGGATCGCGGTGGCTGCCGCGCCGTAGGTCGTGCCGAAGGCCGCCGCGCCGAACTCGCGGCGCACCACGATGGGCGCCAGCGTGGTGACCTGCCCCATGCAGAATCCGTAGACCAGGCTGGCGCCGACCAGCACCGCGGTGCCCGGCAGCGCGGCGATGGCGAACAGGGACAGGGCCTGGGCCAGCAGCAGCCCGGCGGCGAGCCGGCGCACGTCCACGCGGTCGACGATGCGGGCCAGCAGCATTCGGCCGGCGAACGCGGCGGCGCCGGTGGCGCTGACCAGCAGGCCGGCGCCCGCCAGGCCCAGGGACTCGGCGCCCAGCGCCACGTGATGGGTGACGAAGCCGATCTGCACGTTGAGCCCCAGCGCAAACCCGGCGGCGGCGGTCCACAGCAACCAGCCGGGGCGCGCCACGCTGGCGGCCAGCGGCGCCGCGGCCGGCCCCGCAGCCGCGCCGGGCGCCGGTGCGGCGTCGCCATCGCGCGCGAGCCCCAGCGCCGCCGGTCCGCGATGCCGCAGCACGCCCCAGATCAGTGGCAGCAGCACGAGCACGGCCGCCAGGCCGACCAGCGCCAGCCCCTGCGCCAGGCCCAACGCCGCCAGCGTGAACAGCAGCAGCGGAACCCCGGCGATGCCGGACACGCTGGCGCCCATGGTGGCCAGCGCCATCGACCGGCCCTGGTGGCGCTCGAACCAGGGTGCGATCGTGGCCGCGAGCCCGGTCATCGACAGCGTGGCCCAGCCGATGCCCACCAGCACGAAGCACGGGTACAGCTGCCAGGGCGCGGACACTTGCCCGATCAGCGCGGCGCCGGCGCCCATCGACACCGCGCCCGCAGTCATCACCGGCCGCGGCCCGAAGCGGTCGAAGGCGCGCCCCACCGAACGCTGCAGCACCGCGCTGACCAGGAAGAACAGCGTGATCGCCGACGAGACCCCGGCGATCGGCCAGCCGTGCGCCGCGGTGACCGACTGCAGGTAGACGCTTGCGCCATACAGGCCGAGCGACCAGGAGATCACCGCGATGCAGAAGCACGCGGCGACCACCTTCCAGCCGTGGAACACCCGGCCCATGGCGCGTTCAGCCGACGCCGCGGCCCTTGCCCTCCCAGTACGGCACCCGCAGCTCGCGCTTGAGCACCTTGCCCACCGGGCTGCGCGGCAGGTTCTCGACGAAGTCCACCGACTTGGGCGCCTTCATCGAGCCGATCAGAGACTTCGCGTACTCGATCAGTTCCTCGGCCCCCGCCTTCATTCCCGGCTTGAGCTGCACGCAGGCCTTCACCGCCTCGCCCCATTTCTCGTCGGGCACGCCGATCACCGCGCAGTCCTGCACCGCGGGGTGCTTCATCAGCGCGCTCTCCACCTCGAAGGGGAAGATGTTGAAGCCGCCGGAGATGATCAGGTCGCGCTTGCGGTCGGTGATGTAGAAGTAGCCGTCCTCGTCGCGCTTGCCGATGTCGCCGGTGTGATGCCAGCCGTACTTCTGGATCTCCGCGGTGGCGGTCTCGTCGTCCAGGTAGCACTCCATCAGCGTGGGGCCGCGCAGCACCACCTCGCCGGTCTCGCCCGGGCCCAGGATACGGCCCTCCTCGTCCATCACCTCCATCGCCTCCACGGTCACCGTGGGCCGGCCGCAGGACAGCAGCAGGTGGCGCTTCGCGGGGTCGCTCACCGCCTGCGCCATCTCGTGCGGCGACATGAAGGTGGTGGGGAAGCCGGACTCGGTCTGGCCATAGGCCTGGCAGACCACCGGCCCGAGGCGATTGACCGCCTCGACGATCTTCTCGGGCGCGAAGGGCGAGGCCGCGGCGATCAGGTAGCGCAGCGAGGAGAAGTCCGCGCTGGCCGCCTTCGGGTGCGCCAGCAGCATGTAGATCAGCGTCGGCGGCAGGAACAGCACGCTGACGCGGCGCTGCTCGATCAGGTCGATCATGTGGCCCACGTCCGGCGCGCCCATCATGATCGTGGTGCCGCTGAACTGCCCCATGCCCAGCGCGATAAAGCCGCCGGCATGGGTGATCGGCGCCACCGCCAGGTTCACCGGCGGCTCGTCGAAGTGCAGGCAGGTGGACCAGGCCATCACGCTGGTCAGCATGAAGCGGTTGGAGCCCACGGTGAGCTTGGAGCGGCCGGTGGTGCCGCCGGTTGCGCCCTGGAAGCCCTGCGTGTCTTCGGGGATGCGGAAGTCCAGCGGCGCGTCGTCGACGCCTTCCAGCCAGGCCTCGAGCGTGGGCGCGGACGGATCGGTGCCGCCGATGCACACCGCTTCGCGCAGCGTGGGCACCGCCTTGCGGATCTCGGCCAGCATCGGCGCGGCCGACTGGTCGAAGAACAGCAGGTTGCACTTGCCGGCGGCCAGGATGTGCAGGATGTCCGGCAGCGCGGCCTTCATGTTCAGGTTGCACCAGGCCACGCCCGCGCGCATGCCGCCCAGCATCGACAGGAAGGCGCGGCTGGAGTTGGGGCTCAGCACCGCGAAGCGGTCGCCCGGGCCGAAGCCGCCGTCGCGCAGGCGGCGCGCGATGCGGTTGGCCATTCCGTAGGCCTGGCGGTAGGTGAAGTCGCCGCCGTCGCCACTCAGCGCCAGCCGCTCGGGGTGGTTGCGGTAGCCGCGGAAGAACAGGTTGGTGGTGTGCATGGCGAGGGGCCTCGTGAATGCCGGGGATTGTGCGGCCGGGCGCGGCACGCGTCTAGAATCCGGCCACTATGCCGCATGACGATCTCTTCGGCCCGGGGGCTGCTGCCGGGCCGCTTGCTACGGACCCCTGGTCGCCGCTGCTGCGCGCCCTCGCACTGGCCTGGACCCCCAGGCACCGCACATGGCTGGTCGGCGTGCTGCGCGCCGCCGGGGCGCGGATGCCCAGCGGGCGCCAGTTCACCGGTGTCGACACCGACGAGGGGCTGGCAGCGCTGGCCGAGCGCGGTCTCGTCGTCCGCGACGCCGCAGGCTGGCGCTGCGCCGACGAACACCGGGTCCGCCTCGCGCGCGAAGCGCTGCTACTTCCGGACCATCCGGAGTGGCGCAGAGCGGTGCTGGACGTGGACGGAGTGCGGCTCGGCACGCATGGGGGATGGTTGAGCTCGTCGGCGCCGCTGGTGACCGCGGCGCGGATGCTGTTCTACGGCGGCGAGCCGATGGACGCCTGGCAGGCGCTCGAGCGCTTCGCCGGTGCCCGCTTCGATTGGGACGAAATCACCCGGGCGCTGATGCTCGAAGGCTTCGATCCGGAGCTGATCGCGCGGGCGAACCCGGTGCTCTCCGCCCGGATGATGAGCGCGACGCTGTCCTACGGGCTGGTGGTCCTTGACCCCGGCGCGACCCCGGTGTTCCTGGCGGCGCGCGACGCAATGGAGGCGCGCGGTATCGGGCCGGATGCGCTGGTGCTGCGGGCCATGGTCGCCGAGACGCAGATCCTGCGCGGCGAGCCGGACGCGGCGCTCGCGACGATCGCCACCATGGCGGGCGAGCAGCTGGGCGTGGTGCGTGCCTCGGCCGATGCGGTCCGCGGGCGCTGGGACGAGGCAATCGCGGGCTTCGAGGCGACGCTCGCCGCACTGCGCAAGTCGACGGGGCAGCGCAAGGGTGTGCTGCCCGGCAATATTGCCTGGCTCTATCCGATGTGCCTGTTCGCAAGCCGCGATACGGGCCGGATCGTCGCGGCGCGCAAGTTCTGCGCAGCCGAGTCCGGCACGCGCGCGCCGCAATTGCACGCGCCCTGGGGCCCCTGGGTCCATGCGGCCGACATCCGGCTGGGCGACCGCCCGGCGCGTGCGGACTTCCTTCGGCCGCCGGATGGCGGTCGCACCGTGCTGTCGCTCGAATCGGTGGAGCGCCGGATGCTGCAGGCCTGGGCCTTCGCCGGCGGCGGCGCGCACGCCGATCCCGGCAGCAGCGAGGCGCTGCGCAAGCGGCTGGCTGCCTGCGGGTTCCACTGGCTGCTTGCGCAGGTCGAGGCCGCCGACCGTGTGCTCGCCGGCGAGGCGCCGGCGACGCCGTTCTTCGCGACCAGCGGCGGCGAACGCTGGCGCGAGGCACTGTCCGCCATCGCGGCACTCGGCAACGCGGCGCCACAGGCCCAGACGACCGCAGCCGAGACCCAGCTGCTCTGGCTGATGGACGTCGATGGCCACGGGCGGCTGCGCGGGATCGTGCCGGCCGAGCGCAAGCGCGGCGCGCGCGGCTGGGGCAAGCCCAGGCCGGTCGCGCTGTCCCGGCTTGCCAAGTCCGGGACGCTGGACCCCTGGGATTCGCGGATCGCGCGGGCCATCCGCGAGCTGCGCAGCTTCGGGGGAAAGAGTCTCGTCCTGGATCCCGAGGAAGCCGCGGCGGGACTGGCCGGTCATCCGCGGGTGGCCTTCGAGGATGCGCCGGACCAGCTGCTCGGCATCACCGACGAGGCGCCCGAAGTGCAGCTGGTCCAGGAAGACGGCGCGTGGCGTCTGGAATTCGTCCCCGACATCGGGGCGGCGATGCGCCGGAGCGACGGGGGCCAGTGGCTGCCGATCCTGGTCGAGCGGACCGGAGAAGCGTCGGCGCGGCTGATCCGGATGACGCCGGCGCACCGCCGCGTGGTGGAGCTGGCGGAATCGGGGCTGCGGGTGCCCGCCGAGGCGCTGCCTGAACTGCAGGCGGTGCTGCCGGTACTTTCAGCGCACTTCAGGATGAAGGCGGGATCGGCGCAGGCCGCGCTGCGCAGCGACGCCGAGGCGAAGCTGCGCGCGGAACTGTCGCCGCTCACGGCCGGGCTGCGGCTGCGACTGGTCGCCGCGCCGCTGGGGCCGGCCGGGCCGCGGCTCGCGCCGGGCGCGGGGCGCGAGGACGTGTTCGCACCGGTCGACGGCCGGCTGCGCGCCTGCGAGCGCAGGCTCGCCGACGAGCGCTCGGCGCTCGCAGCGGTGCTGGAGACCTTCGCGTTCCTGGAGCCGCCGGCCGACGCGGACGAGGCGCCCGAGTGGGACGTGATCGAACCGCGCGAGGCGCTGGCGCTGGTCGAGCGGCTCGGCGCGCTCGAGGCGATCGCCGGGGTCGACTGGCCGAAGGGACGTTCGATCCAGGTGCTGCAGGCCGTCAGCGAGCAGCTGCGGGTCAAGGTCGACGAGGAGCGGGGCTGGTTCGCGCTGTCGGGCGGCCTGCGGATCGACGAGAACGAGGTCGTGGCGCTGTCGAAGCTGATCGAGCTGGTCGGCCAGCACCGCAGCCGCTACGTGCCGCTCGACGGCGGGCGCTGGCTGGCGCTGTCGGACCGGCTGCGCCAGCAGGTCGAGGACCTCTCGGCGGTCGCCGACCGCACGCGCGGCGGCACCCTGCGTGCGCCCGCGCCCACTGCCGGCTGGCTCGAGGGCGCGCTGGCCGGCGCGTCGGTCGATGGCGACGGCGCGCTCGGCCGGAAGCTCGCCGCGCTGCAGGCCTCGATGACGATCGACCCGGCGCTCCCCCCGACGCTGCAGGCGGAGCTCCGCCCCTACCAGCGCGAGGGCTTCACCTGGCTGATGCAGCGCGCGGCGGCGGGCTTCGGCGCCTGCCTGGCGGACGACATGGGCCTGGGCAAGACGCTGCAATCGCTCGCGGTGCTGCTGGCCCGCGCGGCCCTCGGCCCGGCACTGGTGGTGGCTCCGACCTCGGTGTGCTCGAACTGGCTCGACGAGACCCGGCGCTTCGCGCCGTCGCTGCGGGTGCACGCATGGTCGCAGGCATTGGACCTCTCGACGGTCCGCGCGATGGACCTCGTCGTCGTCTCGTACACGCTGCTGCAGCAGAACATCGAGCGCTTTGCGGGCTGCGGCTGGGCGACGCTGGTCGCCGACGAGGCGCAGTCGATCAAGAACGCCGCTGCCAAGCGCACCCAGGCAGTGATGTCCGTGCCCGCGGGGTTTCGCATCGCACTGTCCGGCACGCCGATCGAGAACCGGCTCGGCGAACTCTGGTCGATCATGGGCTTCGCGAACCCCGGGCTGCTGGGCAGCGCGGACCGCTTCACGCAGCGCTTCGTCCGGCCGATCGAGCGCGACCGCGACCTGCGCGCGCAGCGCACCCTGCGCCGTATGATCGCGCCGTTCGTGCTGCGGCGGACCAAGACCCAGGTGCTCGATGACCTGCCGCCGCGCACCGAGATGACGCTGGCGGTGACGCCTGGCACGCGGGAGGCGGCACATTACGAGTCGCTGCGCCGCGAGGCGCTGGCCGCGGCGATGCAGGCCGTGGCAGGGGCGGCTCCGGCACAGCGGCAGTTCCACGTACTGGCGCAGCTGACGCGGCTGCGGCGCGCGGCCTGCGACCCCCGGCTGGTGCATCCGGAGCTGGGACTCGTCGGCGCGAAGGTCGATGCCTTCGCTGAACTGGCCGCGGAGATCGTCGCCAATGGGCACAAGGCGCTGGTCTTCAGCCAGTTCGTCGACTTCCTCGGGCTCTTGCGCGCAGCGGCCGACGCACAGGGGCTGCGCCACCAGTACCTGGACGGCGCCACGCCGGCCGCCGAACGCGCGCGCCGGATCGCCGCGTTCCAGGCCGGCGACGGCGACCTGTTCCTGATCAGTCTGAAGGCCGGCGGCTTCGGCCTGAACCTGACCGCCGCCGACTACGTGATCATCACCGACCCCTGGTGGAATCCGGCCGCCGAGGACCAGGCCAGTGGCCGGGCACACCGGATCGGCCAGTCGCGGCCGGTGACCGTCTACCGGCTGGTCACCGCGGGCAGCATCGAGGAACGGATCGCCCGGCTGCACCACGACAAGCGCGCGCTGGCCGACGGCATCCTCGAAGGCACGGAGGCGACCGCCGCGCCGGACACCGCGGCGCTGATCGCGCTGATTCGCGGAGACTGAGCCAGGCCTGGCGAGGGCGGTTGCGGGGGGTGGATCAGCAAGCGGATCATCGACGGGAGTCCATGAAGTCGTCCGCCGGCATCGGACCATCGATGAAGAAACTGTCCCATCCGTGCCCGACCGGAGCGATCACGCGCTCGACCCGTGACATCGATGGAATGTGGCACGAGCATCTCCTCGTGGAAGGCCCGATGCCAGGGACACGCTGCCAGCGAATGCGGCCATCGATGTGAGCTCTGTCCGCTTCATCGACTCGTGCGGCTGCGCGCGAATTCCACGAACCAGTCCAGCGACCCCGGGTTGCCCATCGAGTCGCGGTTGGCCGCCTTCTCCACCGGCTGCCCCAGCAGGATCTTCTTCACCGGCACCTCCATCTTCTTGCCCGAGATGGTGCGCGGCACTTCCGGGATGACGAAGACGTCGTCGGGCACGTGGCGCGCCGAGCAGCGGGTGCGGATCGCGTCCAGCATCGCCTTCTTCAGCGCTTCGGGCAGCCCGTTGGAGGGGTGGCGCAGCACCACGAACAGCGCCATGAACGAGGGCCGGCCCAGGTACTCGAGGTCGATCACCAGCGAGTCGAGCACTTCGGGGAAGTCTTCCACCACCCGGTACAGCTCGCTGGTGCCCATGCGGATGCCGTGCCGGTTGATGGTGGAGTCGGAGCGGCCGTAGATGATTCCGGTGACCGACTCCGGCCGGCGGCGCAGCTCGAGCCAGTCGCCGTGGCGCCAGACATTGGGCGGGCCGGGGAAGGTGTCGAAGTAGCTCTCGAAGTAGCGGCGGCCGTCGGGGTCGTTCCAGAAGTACAGCGGCATCGACGGAATCGCCTTCGCGCAGACCAGCTCGCCCACCTTGCCGTACACCGGCTGGCCCGCGTCGTCGTACGCGTACACCGCGACGCCCAGGCTGCGGCACTGCATCTCGCCGGCGTACACCGGCAGCATCGGGCTGGCGTCCAGGAAGGCCGTGCCCGGATCGGTGCCGCCGGAGATCGCCGCCAGCAGGATGTCCGGATGCACGTTCTCGTAGACCCAGCGGTAGCCCTCCTCGGTGAGCGGCGAGCCGGTGCAGCCCAGCGTGCGCAGCGCGGAGAGGTCGAAGCGCTCGCGCGGCTTCGTGTCGGCCTTCATGTTCAGCGAGATGAAGGCCGGGCTGGTGCCGAAGAAGGTGGCGCGCTCGTCGGCGGCGAAGCGCCACAGCGGGTCCAGGTCCGGCCAGCCGGGATTGCCGTCGAACTGCAGGATGGTGCTGCCGGTCATCAGGCAGGACACCAGGAAGTTCCACATGATCCAGTTGGTGGACGTGAACCAGAAGGTGCGGTCCTCGGGGCCGAGATCCAGCGACAGCAGCCGGCTCTTGAGCGTCTCGACCACGGTGCCGCCGTGGCCGTGAACGATCGGCTTGGGCATGCCGGTGGTGCCCGACGAGTAGACGATCCACAGCGGGTGGTCGAAGGGCACGGCGTCGAATTCGGGGGCTGCGGCGTGCGCGATGGCGTCCTGGTAGGTCGTCACCGGCACGCGGCGCGCGGCCGTGCCCGGAGCCGCTGCGCCACCGCCCGCCGCGACTGCGCATCCGTCCTGCGCTGGCGACGCGGCCGCCGCGCATTCGATCGCCTGCATCCGCAGCGTCGGATCGAGCCGCGGCACCAGAATCACCTGCTCGACGCTCGGCAGGTTCTCGACCAGCTCGCGCACGCTGTCGCGCCGGTCGTAGGCCTTGCCGCCGTAGCGGTAGCCGTCGACCGCGATCAGCGCCTTCGGCTCGATCTGCCGGTAGCGGTCGAGCACGCTGGCCGCGCCCATGTCGGGCGAGCTGCTCGACCACACCGCGCCCACGCTGGTCACTGCCAGCAGCGCAACCACGGTCTCGGGGATGTTGGGCAGGTAGGCCGCCACGCGGTCGCCGCGGCGCACGCCCAGCCGCCGCAGCGTGGCGGCCAGCGCGCCCGCCTGCGCGGCCAGCTGCGCCCACGAGAGCTCGGCGCGCGCGCCCGCCTCGTCGCGGAACACGATCGCCGGGTGCGCGGCCGCGTCGGGCCGCTGCGCATGCGCGAGCAGGTGCTCGGCGTAGTTGAGCGTTGCGCCCTCGAACCACTGCGCGTGCGGCATCTCCGCGTTGCCGAGCACGCGCGCGTACGGCGAGTGCGACTTCACGCCGCCGAAGTCCCAGATGCTGGCCCAGAAACCCTCGGGGTCCGCCACCGACCACTCCCACAGCGACTCGTAGTCGTCGAAGCTGCGGCCGTGGGTGTCGGCCAGCCAGCGCCGGTAGCGGGTGATGCCGGCGCGCGCGAGGCGCTCGGGGCTCGGGGTCCAGAGGGGGCGGAGGACTTCGGTCATGGCGGCTTCTGGGCGTGGGGTTTGTCGACCGGCAGACCGCGCGGCGGGAGCGCTTCGCCGCCCGCGCGCTTCGACGGATTGCGCCCGCCGCGTCCGGGACATCCTGGTCGTTCAGTCGTGGTGGTGGTGCTCGTCGAGGATCAGGTAGCAGGTGCGCCCCTCCACCGCCAGCGCCACCTCGGCGCCGTGCGGCAGCGTGAGCTTCGGACTGGCATGGCCAAAGGGCAGCCCGGTGAGGATGGGCGTGCGGGTCTGCGTGCGCAGCCACTTCACCACCGCGGGCATGTCGAAGCCCGCATCCGCTTCTGAGAGCCGGTAGCCGTTGAAGTGGCCCAGCAGCACCGCCTTCTGGCGGTCGATCACCCCGGCGTGCAGCAGCTGGGTGAGCATGCGCTCGATGCGATAGGGATGCTCGTTGATGTCCTCGACGAACAGGATGCCGCCGTCCACCTTGGGGAACCAGGGCGTGCCCAGCAGGCCGCAGACGATCGCGAGGTTGCCGCCCCAGAGCGTGCCGCGCGCCTCCACTCCGGAGGGCCCGCCGCAGCGGAAGCCGACGATCTCCAGCGCGCCCGACATCGCGTCCTGGAAGGTGCCGACGGTGATCTCGTCAAGATCCTCGAAGCGCTCGGCGCCGAAGTCGGCGATCAGGCTCGGCCCCGACCAGGTGGCCGCCTTGGCCTTCGCGAGCATCGCGAGCTGGAAGGCGGTGAAGTCGGACAGCCCCACCCAGCGCTTGCGCGCGCGCGCCAGCGCCTTGAAGTCCAGCCGCGGCAGGATGCGCGTGAGCCCGTATCCGCCGCGGGTGACCATCACGATTTCGGCGTCCTGCGCGGCGGCGCGCCCGATGGCGGCGACACGATCGTCGTCGCTGCCAGCGAAACGCTGCCGGCGCCTGAGCGCCGCGCGGTCCATCTTCGGCGCAAAGCCGGCGCGGCGCAGGTTCTCGAGGGCCCGCTCCACTGGCGCATCCGGCGCCAGCGCGCCCGAAGGCGAGACAAGGTAGACGGGCGTGGGCCGGGCCGCTGTATCGTTCATGGCTGAAGTCTGCCACAGGGCCCGCGCGTGCCGCACTGCCGCGGCCCCGGGCAGTGCGCCCGCGGCGCGGGCACCCCATCGGACGAAGGAACAGGGCATGAGAATCGGAGACAGCCTCGCCGGCAAACGCGTGCTGGTCACCCAGGCGGACGACTTCATGGGCCCGGTGCTGTGCGAGGTCTTCGCCGCGCACGGTGCGCAGGTGATCGCCGACAAGACGACGCTGGGCAGCATCGCTGCCGGCGAGGCCGCGGTGCGCGCCGCGGGCGAGGTCGACGTGGTGATCGCCAACCTCGGCGTTCCCGCGCCCACCTCGCGGGTCGCCGACGTCACCGACGAGGAGTGGCGGCACGTGTTCGCGCACATCGTCGACCCCCTGCCCGGCATCGCGCGCGCCGTGCTGCCGCAGATGACGAAGCGGCGCGCCGGCAAGATCGTGGTGATGGGCAGCGCCACCGCCTTCCGGGGCCAGAAGCGCACGTCCGTCTACAGCGCCGCGCGCGGCGCCCAGGCCTCGTGGGTGCGCGCGGTGGGCACCGAGGTGGCGCCCGACAACGTCCACGTCAACCTCATCGCCCAGAACTTCGTCGAGAACCCGATGTACTACGGGCCGGAGGTCCAGGCGCTGCCCGCGTTCCAGGAGCGGCTCAGGCGCGAGGTGCCGCTCGGCAGACTGGCCACGGCGCAGGAGGACGCGATGTTCGCGGTGTTCCTGGCCTCCTCGGAGGTGAGCTTCTTCGCGGGACAGAGCATCCCGTTCGCTGGCGGCTGGGCAACCTGAGCGGAGCGTGCCGATGAACGCACCGCGAATCCCCTATCTCCCCGCCAACCTCGCCGAACCCGCGGCGCTGGTTTCGGCGATCCGCGCGCGTCGCGGCGGCGCGCTGCTGGAGCTCGACCGGATGCTGCTGCACAGCCCGGCGTTGGCGTCCGGCTGGAACGCTTTCCTGGGCGAGGTGCGCAGCGGCCTGGCGCTCGACCCGAAGCTGCGCGAGCTCGCGATGTGCGTGGTGGCGGTGCTCAACGGCGCGGAGTACGAGTTCGTGCATCACGCGCCGGTGTACCTGGCGGCGGGCGGCACGCAGGCTCAGCTGGACGCGATGCGCGATCCGGAGCGCGCGAGCGGCAACACCGCGCTGTTCGACGCGACCGAGCGCGCCGCGCTGGCGCTCACCGTGGAGATGACGCGCAGCATCCGGGTGGAGGACGGCACCTTCGCCGCGGTTCGCGACCAGCTCGGCGAGCAGCAGACCGTGGAACTGGTCGGCGTGATCGCCGCCTACAACATGGTTTCGCGCTTCCTGGTGGCGCTGGGAGTGACGCCCGGATAGAGGCACCGCGCAGCCGGCGGGAACGCGTGGCGACGGGCGCAGCCGCTGCGCCCGTCGCCTGCTTACTTCTGGCCGCCTTCCCGGCTCACCCGCTCGATGCGCGCGAGCTCGTCCGCAGTCACGTACTCGAACACCGTGACCACGCGCTGCACGCCGGACACGCGGCTCGCCACCTGGGCGGCGCGATCGCCCTCGGGGCGCGTGACGATGCCCATCAGGTAGACCACGCCGGCCTCGGTCACCACCTTGATGGTGGTGGCCTGGATGTCGCGCGCCTCGATCAGCATGGTCTTGACCCGTGCGGTGATCGAGGTGTCCGCCGCCGAGGTGCCAAGCGACACGCGGCCCGCGACCTGCAGTTCGTTGTGCACCGAGCGCACGTTGTCGAGCCGGCCGACGATGGCCGCGGCTTCGGTGCGCGAACGTTCGTCGAGCACCTGGCCGGTGAGCAGCACCTTGCGGTTGAAGCTGGTGACGCCGATCCCGCCGGCGTCGGGCAGCTGCTGGCGCAGCTGTGCGGCCGCCTTGACCTCGATTCCGGTGTCCTCGGTCTGGGCGCCGATGGTGCGGCGATCGTTCGCCGCCATTGCGCCGACCACAACGCCGGTGGCCGCCAGCGTGAAGCACCCCGAGAGTGCCAGCGTGGAACCGACCAGCGAGCCGACGACAGCGGCCCGCGACAGCGCGGACATTGCGCGATTGAACTTCATGAATCCCCCTCGTGCCATGGCGCCCGTGCGGGCACGACTCATTCCTGCTCGCCGAGCAGGATGGCGTCGATGCCGTCGCACAGGCAGTGGATGATCAGCAGGTGCACTTCCTGGATGCGTGCGGTGCGATCGTGCGGAACGCACAGGTGCACGTCGTCCTCTGCGAGCAGCGAGGCGATGCGCCCGCCGCCCTTTCCGGTGAGGGCGACCACGTGCATCTGTCGCTCGTGCGCAGCCTGGATTGCAGCGATCACGTTCGGCGAATTGCCGCTGGTGGAGATGGCCAGCAGGGCGTCGCCCGTCTGCCCGAGGCCCCGCACCTGCCTGGCGAAGACCTCCTCGAAGCTGTAGTCGTTGGCGACGGCCGTGAGGATGGAGCTGTCGGTGGTGAGCGCCAGTGCGGCGAGCTCCGGGCGCTCGCGCTCGAAGCGGCCGATCAGCTCGGCGGCGAAGTGCTGGGCATCGCCCGCCGATCCGCCGTTGCCGCAGGCGAGGATCTTGCGATCGCTGGCCAGCACTGAAACGAGCAGGTCGATCGCGTCCGAAACCGGCCCGGCAAGACCTTCCACGGCCGCGAGCTTGAGCTGCGCGCTCTCTTCAAAATGGCGGGTGATCCGGGCAATGAGGCTCATTGCGAACGATTATAGCCGTCGTCGATGACGAGCCCGGGTCATCCGCGTGACGGGCTCCGCGGCAGGCATGCCCTGGCGGTACCGAGGCTGTGTCGGGGCGCCCAGTTCAGAACGCCGCCCGGATCCAGTCCAGGCGCTCGCCCTCGATGGCGACGACGTCGAAGCGCATCGGCGGCCAGCGGCGAGCGCCCCAGCGATCGGCAAGGAAGGTCTGCGCGGCCCGCCGCACCCGCGCCTGCTTTTGCGGGGTGACGCTGGCGGCGGCACCGCCCCAGCCGATGCTCGATCGCCGGCGCACCTCCACGAAGACAATGTCGGCGCCGTCGGCCATGACGAGGTCGAGCTCGCCGACGCGGACCCGGTAATTGCGCGCGAGCAGCCGCAGGCCGCGCGCCGACAGATAATCGAGGGCGCGCTGCTCGGCGGCGTAGCCGGCAAGCTGGCGCGCCGACGCGCCAGGCGGCATCGGAAGGGAGCGCATGACGAATCGATTGTATGTAGTGGCGACGCCGATCGGGAACCTGTCCGACCTAAGCCCGAGGGCGGCCGAGACCCTGCGGACGGTCGACGTGGTGGCGGCGGAAGACACGCGGGTCACACGGGTCCTGCTGCGCCATGTCGGCTCGGGGGCGAAAACGATGGCCGCCCACGAGCACAACCAGCGCGCTGCGGCTGAATCGGTGCTGGAGCACCTGCGCGCCGGCCGCGCGGTGGCGCTGGTCAGCGATGCCGGCACGCCGGCGGTGAGCGACCCCGGCAACCTGATCGTCGCGGCAGCGCACGAGGCGGGCTTCGTCGTCGAGCCCATCCCGGGCCCAAGCGCGGTGATCGCGCTGCTCAGCGCCGCCGGCCTGTCTGAGGCGCCCTTCCTGTTCGAGGGTTTCCTGCCTGCCCGCCCGAAGAACCGCGACGCCCGTCTCGCAACCGCGGCCGGCGCCGCCGACGCCGCTGGAGCGCTGCTGGTGCTCTACGAGGCGCCGCACCGGATCGCGGCCACCCTCGCCGCGCTCGCCGGGCACTACGGCGAAACCCGGCTGCTGGCCATCGGGCGCGAGCTGACCAAGACCTTCGAGGAGGTCTGGCGCGGGCCTGCCGGACAGGCGCCCGCGTGGCTTGCCGCCAGGCCGGAGCGCACGCGCGGCGAGTTCGTCATCGCGATCGACCGGCGCACCCCCGAGGAGGCCGCCGAGGCGGGCGACGGCGCCTCCGCCATCGATGCGCAGAAGCTGCTGGCACGGCTGCTCCAGGACCTGCCGGCCAGCCGCGCAGTGAAACTCGCCCAGGAACTCACCGGGCTGCCGCATCGGGAGCTCTACGCGAAGGCGCTGTCGCTGCGCGCCGAGGCTGCCGAAACGCCGCCGCCCGAGGACGAGCCCCGGGACGACTAGGCAGGCTTCAGCCCGGAGTGCGGCGACGAAGCGCGGCCGTACCGGGCCTGGGTTCAGCGTGCCACCGGGAAAGGCCTGAAGACGCTCGAATGCCGGATGCGCTCGGCTGCGGCCAGCGCCTCGTCGCGGCCCGCCCACGGCCCGGCATCCACCTTGAAGAGCCCGCCGTCGGCGCGCACCTGCAGCCGTTGCGCAAGCCAGCCGAACTCGCGTCCGATGCGCTCGCGCATCGCCTGGGCGCCGTCCAGCGAGGTCAGCGCGCCGAACTGGAGGAAGAGGCCGGGACCGCCGGCAGCGGCGGGCGCTGCGGGCGCTGCTGGCACAGCGGGCGCTGCGGGCGCTGCTGGCACAGCGGGCGTTGCAGTTGCTGCTGACGCCGCTGGCGCTGCGCTTGCTGCGGAGGCGCCGGGCACTGCCCTCGAAGGCGGCTGCGAGAACGCGGCGGGTGCCTGCACGTCAGGGGCAGGCGCAGCGACGGGCGACATCGTGATGAGCGGAGGCCCATCGAGGGCGCTGCCGCCAGCCAGCACCGGGCTGGCGTTCGCTGAGTTCGCTGAGTTCGCCGCCACTGCAGCGGGAACCTCGACGGCGCCCAGCAGTTCCACCTCCACCTCGGCGCTGCCGGCCTGGACGAAGCCCAGCTTGGCGGCCGCAGTCCAGGAGAGGTCGATCACCCGATCGTTCAGGAAGGGGCCGCGGTCGTTGACCCGCACCACCACGCTGCGGCCGTTGCCCTGGTGGGTGACGCGCACGTAGCTCGGCAACGGCAGCGTGGGATGCGCCGCAGTCATGCCGTACATGTCGTAGACCTCGCCACTGGACGTCTGGCGCCCGTGGTACTTGCGTCCATACCAGGACGCAGCGCCGCGGCTGCGATATGGCTCGAGTCGCGTCATTGGCACGTAGCGCCTGCCGAAGACTTCGTACGGACGGTTCGCCCGCGCGAGCAGCGGCTCGGCCCTGGGCACCGCGTCGGGGATCGCGTCCAGGTCGACTGGTGCGCCCGCGCCGGGACCGTCGTCCTGGTAGTAGCCGCCACCGCGGGGCGCAGGTGACGGCGACCCGCCCGGCCCGGGCGACGCGCACGCACCGACCAGCAGCGCCAGCCCGAGCAGGACGGCGCCGCGCGCCCGCCCGGCGGTGCGGAGCAGGCTTGCCATGTCTGCACGCCCGCGCCGGCGCAGCCCGGCCATGTCGGCACGCCCTCCACTGCGCGCTCCGATCACGTCGGCAAGCCCTCGGCGGCACGCGCCAGATCGAGCTCGCGGCGGAAGGCACGGAGGTAATCGAGGCCGTCGATGGCGCGGGATCCGTACCAGGAGGTCATCTCGCCGTCGATCAGGCAGACGGGCCGGCCGGCCAGGCGCGGATCGGCGCGCAGCGCGCGGCAATGCTCCTCGGTGAACCGGTAGGGCTCGGTGGACAGCAGCACCGCGTCGAAGCGCTCCGCGCCGAAGCCGTCGAGATCGACCTGCGGATAGCGCGCAGGCGACTCGGGCGCCACCGCATGCAGTCCCACCTCGGCGAGCATGCGGGCTATGTAGGTTTCAGGTCCCACGGTCATCCAGGGATTGCTCCAGATCAGGTAGAGCACCCGCAGCGGCGCGTGCGCCTGCGCGCGTGCCGCTGCCAGCACGGTCCGCAGCCGGGCCTCGAGCTCGCCAGCGCGCCCTTCGCAACCGAAGATGCCGCCGAACAGGCGATAGAGCCCGATGTTGTCCTCCACCTCGATCGGGTGGGTGACTACGACGCTGCCCACGTGCGGGCGCAGTGCGTCCACCGCCGGCTTCTCGTTCTCGTCGACGTTGACCAGCAGGTGCGTAGGCGCCAGCGCCATGACGCGCGCCAGGTCGACGTCCTTGGTGCCGCCGACCTTCGGAATGCTGCGCACCGTGTCGCGCGGATGGATGCAGAAACCGGTGCGCCCCACCAGGCTGCCGGCCAGGCCCAGCGCGCACGCGAGCTCGGTGAGGCTGGGCACCAGCGACACGATGCGCGCTTCACCGCGGAAGGGCCGGTGCTCCTGGCCCGCCGCGTCGAGCAGTCTGGGCGCCTCGCCCATCGCCGCCGATGCCGCCGATGCCGCCGATGCCGCCGATGCCAACGTCAGCGCGCGCCCCTGCGCTCGCGTTCGATCAGTTGCTCCAGCACGCGCAGCGCCTGCGCATTGCCGCCGGCCATCGAGGGCGATGTGAACCACTTGCCGTTGACCCCGAAGGCCGGCACGCCGTCGAGCCCGTAAGCCTCGGCCACCGCGGAGGCCTTGCGCATGCGCGTGCGCACTGCGAAGGACTGATAGGTGTCGGTGAACAGCTTGCGATCGACGCCGTGCTTCGCGAGCAGGTCGGCCATGGCCTCCGGGCGCGAAAGCATGTTGCGCTCGACGTGGATCGCGTTGAACACCACGGACCCGAGGCTGTCGGCCTTGCCCATGGATTCGAGCGTGTAGAAGAGCTGCTGGTGCGGCACCCAGGAGGGGCCGAGACCGACGTGGATCTTGCGGAACGAGACATCCGCGGGAAGCTTGGCGGCCCAGTCCTTGAGCATCGGCTCGAGCGAGTTGCAGTGCGGGCAGCCGTACCAGAAGAACTCGAGCACCTCGACCTTGCCTGGAGCGTCGGTGGGCTGGGGCGGATTCACCGCCCGGAACTCGGCCGCCTTCTGCTGCGCCAGCAGCGGCGACGCCACGAGCGCGACCGCGCCCCCGGCGATCGTCTTCAGGAAGCGCCGGGTGGCGAGGTCTTTGGGTTCAGTCATTCGTGGCTCCGGTCATCGCTGGCGCACGACCGAGGCCTCGATTCCGTTCTCGGCCAGCCGTGCCCGTGCGTTGTTCAATTCGTCGAGTTGCGCGAACGGTCCTATCCGAACGCGGTACATCGGCTGTCCGTTGACCTCGGCGTCGAGCACGCGGCCCTCGAGACCGAGCAGGGCCAGCTTCGCGCGCATGCCTTCGGCATCATCGCGGCCCCTGAAGGCACCCGCCTGCAGCAGGTAGCCGCTGCCGGTCGGGGCGTCGGCGGTCGGCCGGGCCGCTTTCGGCTCCGCCGGCGGCGCAGCGGCAGGACGCGAGGCCACGACCGGAGCGGCGCCGGCATCGGCGTCACCGGGCTCCGACTCGGCTCCGCGCCCGAACAGGCGCTCCAGGATGCCGCCGCCTTCGTCGCGCGGCGCGGGTGCGCCGCGCGTCTCCTGGGGCTGGGGCGGAGGCGAAGGCAGGTTCTTCGAGTAGAGCGGCGCGTTGGGGTCCGGCGCATCGGCGGGAGTGCGGGGCTGAAGCACCTTGTCCGGAGCGCGACCCGCCTTGTTCACGAACGGCACCGGGGCCCGCGTGACGAAGAGCGCAACCACGACCGCGATCGCGAGCCCGATCACCAGGCCGATCATGAACCCCAGGACGGTGCCGCCGCGCACCGCGGAACGCGGCCGCCGGCTGCGCGCCGCGTTGTCCGTCCGGCTCTGCGGAGTCCGGTCCCCTTTGGTGGAACGCGCCATCACATCCTCTCGGGAGCAGACACGCCGATCAGCGCAAGACCGTTGCGCAGCACCTGCCGCGCAGCCAGCAGCAGCGCGAGCCGCGCGTTGCGCAGCGCCGCGTCCTCGACGAGGAAGCGCTCCGCGTTGTAGTAACCATGGAAGTCCGCGGCGAGGTCCTTCAGGTAGAAGGCCACCGCATGCGGCGCGAGCTCCTCGCAGGCGTCGGAGAGCAGCTCCGGGTACTGCGCCAGCCGCGCGGCGAGCGCGAACTCGCGCGACAGCGCGAGCGGCGCAAGCAGCGCGCCAGCGCCTTCGGGCGAGGCGATCGCGTCGTCGAGCAGTGCGCCGATCTCGTGTTCACCCGGGCCGCCCTGCGCCTTGGACTGGGCCAGCACCGAGCAGATGCGCGCATGCGCGTACTGGATGTAGTAGACCGGGTTTTCGTCGGTCTGGGCCAGCGCGAGGTCGACGTCGAAGACGAACTCGGTGTCCGCCTTGCGGGAGATCAGGAAGAACCGGACCGCGTCGCGGCCACGCCGGATCGCCTGCTCCGGATCGGCGCCGCCGCTCCATTCGATCAGGTCGCGCAGGGTCACGTAGGCGCCGGCGCGCTTGGATATCTTCACCTCCTCGCCGCCCTTCATCACCGTGACCATCTTGTGCAGCACGTAGTCCGGGTAGCCCTCCGGAATGCCCGCGCCCAGCGCCTGCAGGCCGGCGCGCACCCGCGCCATGGTGCCGTGGTGGTCGGAGCCCTGCACGTTGATCGCCTTGGCGAAGCCGCGCTCCCACTTGCCGAGGTGATAGGCGACGTCCGGGACGAAGTAGGTGTACCCGCCCCCGGACTTGCGCATGACGCGGTCCTTGTCGTCACCGTAGTCGGTGGTGCGCAGCCAGAGCGCGCCCTCGTGCTCGTAGGTCCGGCCGGCCGCGACCAGGGCGCCGACGACCGATTCCACGCGGCCGTCCTCGTACACGGAGGACTCCAGGAAATAGTTGTCGAAGCGCACGCCGAAGGCCTGCAGATCGCGATCCTGCTCGTTGCGCAGATAGGCGACGGCGAAGCGCCGGATCGCGTCGAGGTCGTCGGCGTCGGCCGCGGCAGTGACCGGCTCGATGCGTTCGGCGGACACCGTCCTGCCGGCCATGTAATCGGCGGCGATCTCGGCGATGTAGTCGCCGCGATAACCATCCGCGGGGAAGCGCTCGTCGCCGGGCTCGATGCCGCGCGCCCGCGCCTGCACCGACAGCGCAAGGTTCGCGATCTGGGCGCCGGCGTCGTTGTAGTAGAACTCGCGGGACACCTGCCAGCCGTTGACCGCCAGCAGCGAGGCGAGCGCGTCGCCGAGCGCGCCCTGCCGGCCGTGCCCGACGTGCAGCGGGCCGGTGGGATTGGCGGACACGAACTCCACCATGACGTGCCGGCCAGCGCCGCGCGCGCTGGCGCCGAAGGCCTCGCGCTCGCGGCAGACCGCGGCCACCACGGCGAGCTTGGCGGGCGCGGTGAGCCTGATGTTGACGAAGCCCGGACCTGCGATCTCGAGCGCCTCGATCATCGGCGCGCCGGCTTCGATGCCGAGCTCGCCCGCGGGCGCCGACGCAGCCGCGTCGAAGGCGCGGACGCGCTCGACCAGGGCCTCGGCCACCTGCCTCGGGTTCATCCGCAGGGGCTTGGCCAGCTGCAGCGCGAGGTTGCAGGCGAGGTCGCCGTGCGCTGCCTGCTTGGGGCGGTCGAGCTCGATGTCGGGGATCGCGAGGCCGAGATCGCCCAGTTCGCCCGCACGGGCGTGGATCAGTGCGGCGGCCGCATCGCGGAACCAGCCGGCGAGGAGTTGCTTTTGCTCGGGTAACATGGACCGGGATTGTACGGACTTCCGCCGCTCCGCCGGAGCCCGGGACCTGCGGACCGGGACGGCAGCGCCGGCCGCCCGGCCACGCCCAGGGTCAGAACAGCACCGAGCTCAGCCGCCGCCGCCAGGCGGCAACCAGCTGCGGCTGCGCGGCCGCCAGGTCGAACACCTGCAGCATTGTCTTGCGGCCAATGTCCTCGCCGAACGCGCGGTCGCGGCGGACGATCTCGATCAGCTGCTCCAGCGCAGGCTCCCAGGCCTTGTGCGCGATGCAGTGCTGCGCGAGTTCGAGCCGCGCCTCCAGATCACCGGGGTTGGCCACGATGCGCGCCTCCAGCTCGGGCGTCGGCGGCAGCGCGTTCTCCTCGAGCAGCGCATTGATCCGGGTCTCCAGAGCCTGCGCATGCGGGTCCTGGCGCGCCGCCGGCGACAGCCCTTCCAGATGCGCCTTGGCCGCCGCAGGATCCTCGTCGGCCAGCAGCTCCGCGTACATCAGCCGCGCGCCGTCGCTGGCGGGGTCCAGCAGCAGCGCCTTCTTCAGGTGCTCGACGGCCTTGTCACGGTCGCCGGCCTGCATCGCGCGGAAGGCCTCGTCCAGCTCGATGTCGGCCGGATTGGGCATCAGCCGGTCGATGAACTCGCGCAGCTGCCCCTCCGGCAGCGCGCCCTGGAACTGGTCCACCGGCTGCCCGTCGACCACCGCGAAGACGGTGGGGATGGAGCGGATCTGGAAGTGCTGGGCCAGCTCCTGCTGCTCGTCGGTGTTGACCTTCACCAGCTTGAAGCGGCCGTTGTACTGCGTCTCGAGCTTCTCGAGCATGGGCCCGAGCGACTTGCAGGGGCCGCACCAGGGCGCCCAGAAGTCGACCAGCACGGGGACCTGCGTCGACGCGTCGATGACGTCGGCCTGGAATCGTTCGATGGTTGTGTCGATCATTTCACTCAGTTCGGGGCGGTTCGCTCGGATGCAATGGTGCCATGAGCGCCGGCCGCTTCGGCGAGAATCGGGCCCCTGTCCCCTGGAACCGCACGGCATGAGCCCTTCGAAGCGAAAGACCCCCTGCCTCCTCCTGCGCGCCGCCGGCGCGCTGCTGGCGGCCGCCCTGCACCTTCCGGCCGCCGCGCTCGAGGACGTGCCCTTCGTGCGCACGCCCGCGCCGGTGGTCGATGCGATCCTCGAGCTGGCCGAGGTCGGACCGGACGACCGCCTGGTCGACCTGGGCTCCGGCGACGGCCGGATCGTGATCGCCGCGGCCAGGCGCTTCGGCACGCACGGCCTGGGCGTCGAGATCGTTCCCCGCCTGGTCGAACAGGCGCGGCTGGACGCCGCGGCGGCCGGCGCCGCCGACCGGACCCGCTTCCTGACGCAGGACCTGTTCGACACCGACCTCTCCGGCGCCAGCGTGGTCACCCTGTACCTGCTGCCCGACGTCAACCTGGCGCTGCGCCCGCGGCTGCTCGAAACCCTGGCGCCCGGAGCCCGGGTGGTTTCGCACGACTGGGACATGGGCGACTGGCGCCCGGACCGCAGCGTCACCGTGCCGGCGCCCGACAAGCCCGTGGGCCCGCTGCAGCAGAGCACGCTGCACCTGTGGGTGATCCCGGCGAGGATCGCAGGCGGCTGGCGCATGGAGACCACCGACGGCGCCGACCGGGCGCAGGCGCTGAGCCTGAACTTCCGCCAGCGCTTCCAGGACTTTTCGGTGGCGGTGCAGGCGACGCCGGACCGGCGAGCTCCTGCCGGCGAGTCGGCGGCGCCTTTGCGCGTCGATGGCGCGAAGACGGCCGCGGATGGCGCCGTGTCCGCCGTATCCGCCGACGGTGCCGGAAGCCTCGCCGGCCGCCGGCTCTGGTTCGAGGTCGCGCTCGACGGCCGCACGCTGCGTTTCAATGGTCTCGTCGATGGGGATCGGATGGCCGGCCAGCTGAACGACGGGACCTCGGTGAGGCCCTGGTCGGCAGCCAGGGAGCCGGCCCGCTAACCCGGGGCGCCCTGCCCGTGTAGCCTTGCAGGATCGCCCCGAACCGCGAGGAGGCTCGCCCATGGTCACGCCCGAACTGCCCTTCACCGGCATTGTCGATCTCGCCGCCGCCTACCGCCAGCGCACTCTGTCGCCGGTCGAGGTCACCCGCGCGATGCTCGAGCGCATCGAGCGGCTCGACCCCGCGCTGCGCAGCTACCTCACCGTCACCCCGGAGCGCGCGCTGGAGCAGGCCGGCCGGGCCGAGGCGGAGATCGCGCGCGGCGACTGGCGCGGCCCGATGCACGGCGTGCCGATTGGCCTGAAGGACCTCTGCGGGACGCGCGGCGTGCGGACCACCTGGGGCACGCGGGTGCTGGCCGCAAACGTGCCCGCGGAGGACGCGACCGTCGTGCGCAGGCTGTTCGAGGCCGGTGCGGTGATGCTGGGCAAGCTGCACATGACCGAAGGCGCCTACAGCCAGCACCACCCGGACTACCCGGCGCCGCTCAACCCCTGGAACGCGGCGCACTGGCCGGGGAATTCTTCGAGCGGCTCCGGCGTCGCCACCGCGGCAGGCCTGTGCTTCGGCGCGATCGGCACCGACACCGGCGGGTCGATCCGGTTCCCGAGCGGCGCCAACGGCATCACCGGCCTGAAGCCGACCTGGGGACGCGTCAGCCGGCACGGCGTGCTGCCGCTGGCCGACAGCCTGGACCACGTCGGCCCGATGACGCGCTCGGCCGAGGATGCTGCCGCGATGCTGGGCGCCATCGCGGGGGCCGACCCGCTGGATCCGACCAGCCTGGACGCGCCGGTTCCCGACTACCTCGATGCGCTCGGCGGCGGGATCGCGGGGCTGCGCATCGGCGTCGACGCGTCCTACTGCCATGACGCGAGCGACGCGCAGACCTCGGCAGTGCTCGAGGAGGCGCGCCGCGTGCTCGAGACCCTGGGCGCGCGCACCGTCGCGGTGTCGATGCCGCCCTCGACCGCCGACATGTACCGCGGCTGGACGATGCTGTGCGCGGTCGAAGCCGCCGTCGCACACCGCGCGACCTATCCGTCGCGCGCCGGGGACTATGGCCAGGGGCTGGCCGCGCTGCTGGAACTGGGCCACCGGACGGACGCGCTCGAACTGATGGCGCTGCAGCACCGCCGGCTGGAGTTCGCAGGCGCGCTGCGGCGGCTGTATCGAGAAGTCGACCTGCTGCTGGTGCCGGTGCAGCCCTTCGCGAACCCGTCGCTGGACTGGCTCGCGACGAACCGGCGCCGCCCCGGCGGCGTGGACGACCTGCTGCGCTTCACCGCGCCCTTCGACATGTCCGGCAGCCCCACGATCACGCTGCCCGGCGGGTTCACGCCGCAGGGCCTGCCGGTCGGGTTCCAGCTGGCGGGCCGCCACCTGGAGGAGGCGCTGCTGCTGCGCGCCGGGCACGCGTTCCAGCAGGTCACCGACTGGCACCTGCGGCGCCCGCCGGTCTGAGCGCCTCCAGGATGCCGAGCCCCGCGCGGCCGCTCGGCGCACGTCCGAGCCGCAGCTCCTCGGCCCGGATCGCCTCGCGAGAACGCGCCCCGATCATCCCGTCGACCGGCCCGATGTCATGGCCGCGTTCCGCCAGCAGCGCCTGCAGCTCGCGCCGCTGCGCGCGCGACAGGCCGGGGTCGTCGGTCGGCCAGGCCGCCGCGAACGGAGCGCCGCCGCGCAGCCGGTCGGCCAGGTGCGCGATCGCCAGCGCGTAGCTCTCGGCCGCGTTGTAGGAGTAGACCGCGTCGAAGTTGCGAAGCACCAGGAATGCGGGCCCTGCGGGCCCGGCCGGCAGCAGCACCGCGGCGCGCGCCTGCGGGTCAGCAAGCCCGGCCGCGGGCGCGGCGGCGGGCCCGGGCGCGGCGACCGGGCGCACGCCGAGCGCGGCCCACTCCGACAGCGCGCGCTTGCTGCGCCGACCGGCCAGCGATGCGTCGAAGCCCGCCGGCAGGCGCACCTCCCAGCCCCAGGGCTCGCCGGTGCGCCAGCCGGCGCGGCGCAGGAAATTGGCCGTCGACGCGAGCGCGTCAGGCACGCTGCCGACGATGTCGCGGCGGCCGTCGCCGTCGAAGTCCACCGCGAGGCGCTGGAAGGTCGAGGGCATGAACTGCGTGTGGCCGAAGGCCCCGGCCCACGAGCCGACCAGCTGCTCGGCCGGCACGTGCCCCTCCTGCACGATGCGCAGCGTGGCGACGAACTCGCCACGAAAGAAGCCCTGCCGGCGGCCGTAACAGGACAGCGTTGCCAGCGATGTCAGCAGCGGCCGGCTGCCGAACGACCGGCCGAAGTCGCTTTCCACGCCCCATACCGCCACCACGGTCTGCGGGTCGACGCCGTAGCGCCGCTCGACCTCGGCCAGGGTGTCGCGCCAGCGCTCCAGCATCGCGCGGCCGTCGGCGATGCGCTCGTCGTCGACGAGTGCCGCCAGGTAGTCCCAGATCGGCGTGCGGAACTCGGGCTGGAAGTCGAGCAGTTCGAGCACGCTTCGATCCGGCGCGAGGCCGCGGGTGCCGTCGTCGAAGGTGGCGGCGCTGATGCCCTTGCCGAGCGCATCGCGACGCAGCTCGGAGAGGCAGGCAGCGAAGCCGTCGTC
Organism: Quisquiliibacterium transsilvanicum; assembly: GCF_014202215.1. GTDB lineage: Bacteria > Pseudomonadota > Gammaproteobacteria > Burkholderiales > Burkholderiaceae_E > Quisquiliibacterium > Quisquiliibacterium transsilvanicum. Next base: position 93,966 of record NZ_JACHGB010000005.1, read on the forward strand.
GGCCTGCGCGGGGAATGCCATCGACAGCAGAACGGCGGCCAGTGCGACCCTCGGGCCGGCGCGCTCGGCAGCACGCCGGGTGGCAGCGAGGCGCGCCATCAGATCGCGCTCGCCGATTTCACCTCGGCGCGCAGCAGGTGCTTCTGGACCTTGCCGGTGCTGGTCGTCGGCACCGCCACGAAGCGAACCTCGCGCGGGCACTTGAAGCGCGCCAGGTGCGCGCGGCAATGCTCGATCAGCTCGTCCGCAAGCGCCTTCTCGGCCTCCGGCGTGGCCGGCATGCGCTCGGGCTTCACCTCGACGAAGGCCAGCGGCGTCTCGCCCCACTTCTCGTCGGGCCGCGCCACCACCGCGCAGGCGAGCACCGCCGGGTGCTTGTAGAGCGCGTCCTCGACCTCGATCGAGCTGATGTTTTCGCCGCCGGAGATGATGATGTCCTTGGCGCGGTCCTTGAGCTTCACGTAACCGTCCGGGTGCAGCACGCCGAGGTCACCGGTGTGGAACCAGCCGCCGCGGAAGGCCTCCTCGGTGGCCGCCGTGTTCTTCAGGTACCCCTTCATCACGATGTTGCCGCGGAAGACGACCTCGCCCATGGTCTCGCCGTCGCGGGGCACCTCGCGCATCGTCTCCGGGTCAATCACGGTGAGCGCCTGCTGCAGCTGGTAGCGCACGCCCTGGCGGCCGTTCCTGTCCACGCGCTCGGCCAGCGGCAGCGCGTCCCATTCGTCCTGCTTCGCGCACACCGACGCCGGGCCGTAAACCTCGGTCAGTCCGTAGACGTGCGTGACCTCCCATCCCATCCGTTCCATGCCCTCGATCATCGAGGCCGGCGGCGCGGCGCCGGCCACCATCGCCTTGACCGGCCAGTCGATTCCTGCGCGCAGCGCCTCGGGCGCGGCGATCAGCGTGCTGTGCACGATCGGCGCGCCGCAGTAGTGGCTGACGCGGTGCTCGCGCACCAGTCCGAAGATCAGCTGCGCGTCCACCTTGCGCAGGCACACGCTGGTGCCCGCCACCGCGGCGAGCGTCCACGGGAAGCACCAGCCGTTGCAGTGGAACATCGGCAGCGTCCACAGGTAGACCGGGTGCCTGGGCAGGTTCCAGGCGACCACGTTGGCGATCGCGTTCAGGTAGGCGCCCCGGTGGTGGACCACCACGCCCTTCGGGTTGCCGGTGGTGCCCGAGGTGTAGTTCAGGCCGATCGCATCCCATTCGTCTTCCGGGTAGCGGGCCGCGAAGGCCGGATCGCCGCCGTCGACGAAGGCCTCGTACTCCGCGTCGCCGATGCGCTCGCCGGGCCCCGCGTACTCCGGGTCGTCGACGCCGACCACGAAGGGCGGGCGCCGGCCCTGCGCGCGCAGCTGCGCCAGCGCCTCGGCGGCCACGCCGGAGAACTCGCGGTCGACGATCAGCACCTTGGAGTCGGAGTGCGCGAGGATGAAGGCCACCATCGCGGCGTCCAGCCGCGTGTTGATGCTGTTGAGCACCGCGCGCGTCATCGGCAGCGCGAAATGCGCCTCGAGCATCGGCGGGGTGTTGGGCAGCATCACCGCGACGGTGTCTCCCTCGCCGATGTCCATCGCCGCAAGCGCGCCCGCCAGCCTTCGCGAGCGCTGCGCCACCTCGCGCCAGCTGCGGCGCAGCGGCCCGTGCACCACCGCGCAGCGCTCCGGATAGACGTCGGCGGCCCACTCCACGAGGCTGACCGGCGTGAGCGGCACGTGGTTGGCCGGGTTGCGGTCGAGCTGCTGGCGGTACGGGTTCGGGTGGGTGGGCATGGCGAATCTCCTGGTCCGATCACGGCTGCGCCGGCTGGTGGACAATATAGTCCTGTCAACGAACCGTCGCGCATCGCAGACCGACCGCGCCGCAGGAGCCCGAGCCATGACCGCAACCGCCCTCACGTCCGAGAACTTCGACACCACCGTCACCGGCAACGACATCGTCGTCATCGATTTCTGGGCCCCCTGGTGCGGTCCCTGCCGCAGCTTCGCGCCGATCTTCGACAAGGTCGCCGAAGAGAACCCGGATCTTGCATTCGTCAAGGTCAACACCGACGAAGAGCAGGCGCTGGCGGGGCACTTCGGGATCCGTTCGATTCCGACCCTGATGATCTTCCGCGAGCAGGTGATCGTGTTCCAGCAGGCGGGCGCGCTGCCCAAGGGCGCGCTCGACGACATCCTCGGCCAGGTGCGGCAGCTGGACATGGACGAGGTCAGGCGCGGTGCGCGCCCCTACGAGGCGGACGACGGCGAAGAGGACGACGCCGAAGAGCCGGCACCCCGCACACTGCAGTGACCCCGGCACGCGCCGGCGCAAGCCTCCCAGGCTGCGCGCGGCGCCCGAACCCCTCCACAAGCCACAGCGAGCCAGCATGAATCTCGAGAAGGTGATCTTCGGTTTCGTCATCGTGCTGGCCGCGACGCTGAACTTCGGCTTCGTGGTCGGCGACATCGACAACCCGGCGCACCATCACGTCGGCGAACTGTTCGCCGCGGTCGTGGTGAACCTGATCGCCACCGTCCTGAAGTTCGGCGACCGCACGCAGGTTGGCGCCATCCACCTTTCCACCAGCCTCGTGTCCGACGTGCAGCTGCTGATCGCTGCCAGCGTGTGGGCCTGGGCCGTTCACGTGAGCGGGGTCGGCTTCACCCCGGAAGTCACCGCCAGCGTGGTTTCGCTGTCGGCGGGCGCGCTGTTCGCGAACGTGATCTCGGTGGCGATCCTGATCGGCGAGACGCTGATGCTGCGCCGCTGATGCTGCGCAGCTGACGCCGGGGCCGCAGATGGCGGACTACGAGCAGCCGGTCAGCGCCGAATCGCCGGTGGCCGCGAGCGCGAGCATCCTCATCCTGGTGATGCGGCGCCTGCGCGTGCCGCTGGTCACGATCATCCTGGTCTATGCGGTGTCGGTGCTGGGCCTGTCGCTGATCCCCGGCATCGACGCCGAGGGACGCCCGACGCCGCCGATGAGCGTATTCCACGCCCTCTACTTCGTCAGCTACACCGCGACCACCATCGGCTTCGGCGAAGTCCCGGCGCCGTTCTCGAACGCGCAGCGGATGTGGACCGTGGCGGTCATCCACATGACCGTGATCGGCTGGACTTACGCGGTGCTGACCATGATCGCGCTGTTCCAGGAACCGGCCTTCCAGCGGGCGATCGGGGTGGTGCGCTTCGGCCGCAGGGTGCGGCGCATCGGCGAGCCCTTCTACCTGATCCTTGGATGCGGCGACACCGGCCAGCGGCTGATCCGCATCCTCGACCGGCGCGACCTGCGCTTCGTGGTGGTCGAGATCGACGACCGGCGGATCGCCGAGCTGGAGCTGGAGGACTTCCGGACCGATGCGCCGGTCATCGACGCTGATGCGCGATCGCCCCAGGTGCTCCTGCATGCGGGCATCACCCATCCGGCGTGCGCGGCAGCGCTCGCGCTGACCAACGACGACCGCGCCAACCTGGCGATCGCCGCCGCGGCCCGGCTGCTGAACCCCGGGCTGCCGGTGCTGGCCCGGGTCCATACCCGGAAGGCCGCGGAGAACCTCCGCTCGTTCGGCGCCGAGCACATCATCGATCCCTTCCAGACATTCGCCCAGCACCTGCTGCTGGCGATGCGCGCCCCCGGAGCCTACCGGCTGCTCGACTGGCTCACCGCGGCGCCGGGCACCCAGCTGGCCAGGGAACACGAGCCGCCGCGCGGCGCCTGGGTGATCTGCGGCTACGGCCGCTTCGGCCGCGCAATCCGCGACTCGCTGGCAGCGCAGGGCATCCCGACGCGGATGGTGGACCCCGGTTCGGTGACCGGCACGGGCGCGGAGACCACCGCTTCGGAAGCGGCGGGCACAAGCTCGATGGTCGACGGCATCGCCACCGAACTCGACGTGCTCCAGCGCGCCGGGATCGCCGACGCGGAGGGCCTGGTGGCCGGCACCGACGACGACGTGGCCAACCTCGCGATCCTGGCGCTGGCGCGCCAGGCCAACCCGCGCCTGTTCACCGTGGCGCGGCAGAACGAGGCGGCCAACCAGGCGCTGTTCGACCGCATCCGCGCCAACCTCGTGATGCGCCCAAGCGAGATCGTCGCCGAGGAGGCCATCGCCCGCCTGACGACTCCGCTGCTGGACCGCTTCCTCGAGGAGGTGCGCCGCCAGAGCGACGCCTGGGCCGACGAGGTCATCCACCAGTTGCGCAAGCGGATCGGGACGCGATCGCCCCGCACCTGGTCGTTCCGGGTCGACGCGGCGCAGGCGCCGGCGCTGCACGCGGCGATCGGCGCCGCGCGGCGCCCTGTCACGCTGCACGATCTGCTGCGCCATCCGCAGGACCGCGAGGAGCGGATCGCAGCGCGGGCGCTGCTGGTGCTGCGCTCCGGGCGCCAGTTCCTGCTGCCCACCGACGACTTCGAGCTGGCCGCGGGTGACCGCGTGCTGATGGCCGGGCGCAGCCGCGCCCGCCGCGAGCTGGAGTCCGCGCTGGGCAACGTCAACGTGCTCGAGTACCTGCGCACCGGCCGGGACCTGCCCGGCGGATGGATCTGGAGACGCCTGACCCGGGATCGGCGAACGGAGAGCCCGGAGAGCCCGTGACGCCCGGCGCGCCGGCCCCAGGTCGGCAGCCGCCCGCGGCGCGCCGGCCTCAGGACGCTGCGCGCATCGCTGCCAGCCCGTCGGCCAGGTCGGCGATCAGGTCGGCGGGATCCTCCAGCCCGATGTGCACCCGCACCAGCGGACCGCCCTGCCAGGGGGTGGCGGTGCGCAGACTGCCGATGCGTCCGGGAACGATCAGGCTCTCGAAGCCTCCCCAGGAGTAGCCGATCCGGAAGAAGCGGCGCCGTTCGCACAGCGCCGCCAGCGCGCGCTCGAGTCCCGCATCGTCGGCCGGCAGCGCGTCGCGCCGCAGCTCGAACGAGAAGAGGCCGCAGGCGCCCTCGAAGTCCCGCTTCCAGAGCGCATGGTCCGGGTGGCTCTCCAGCGCCGGGTGAAGCACCCGGGCCACTTCCGGCCGGCCCTCGAGCCAGCGCGCCACCTGCAGCCCGGAGGCCTCGTGCCGGCGCATCCGGACGTCCACGGTGCGCAGCCCGCGCAGGATCATGAAGGCATCGTCGCCGCCGACGCAGATGCCCAGCTGGCGCACCGCGCTCCACAGCGGCAGCCAGAGCGGCTCGCGGACCACGACCGCGCCCATCAGCGTGTCCGCGTGTCCGCTCCAGTACTTGGTGAGCGGCAGGATGGAGACGTCGACGCCCCAGTCGAAAGGCCGGGCGAACACCGGCGACGCCCAGGCGTTGTCGATCATGCTGACCGCGCCCCGGCGGCGCGCCACCGCGCAGATCGCCGGCACGTCCTGCAGCTCGAAGGTGTAGCTGCCCGGGCTCTCCAGGTACACCACGCGCGTGTTCGAGCGCATCAGCGCCTCGATGCCGGCGCCGATCCGCGGATCGTAGAAGGTGGTCTCGATGCCCAGCCCGGCGAGCATTCCCTGCGCGAACACGCGCGCCGGACCGTAGACCGAATCGGGCATCAGCACGTGATCGCCGGTGCGCGCGTACGCGAACAGCGCGGCGCTGATCGCCGAAAGCCCGGAGGGCATCAGCGCCGCGCGGCAGTCGTGGCCCCGGCCCTCGACCTCGGCCAGCGCGTCCATCAGCGCGAAGGTGGTGGGCGTGCCGGCGGTGCCGTAGGTGCTCGCATGGCGCGTGCCGGCCCCGGTGGCCCGCCCGGTGGCGTCGGCCTGGGCGAGCGAGTCGAACAGCACGGTCGAGGCGCGGTAGACCGGCAGGCTGGCGGTGACGATGCGTTCGTCGAAGCGCCGCGCCACTTCGGTGACGAGCGACGAGAGAGCCGGCGTTGCGGCCCTGGCGGGCGCGCTGCCGCCGCTGGGGGCCGGACGGCCCGTGGGGTCTTCGGTTTTCATCGGACGATTATAGGAGCCCCGTTCAGCCGATCAGGACGGCCGGATCGACGCAGGGCAGGCCGAGCGCCTGCGCGACCGCCGGGTGCGTGACCTGCCCGCAGGCCACGTTCAGCCCGGCGCGCAGGTGCGGATCCTCCGCCATCGCGGCGCGCCAGCCCTTGCCCGCCAGCGCCAGCACGAAGGGCAGCGTGGCATTGTTCAGCGCGAAGGTGGAGGTGCGCGGCACCCCGCCGGGCATGTTGGCGACGCAGTAGTGCACCACGCCCTGCTCGACGAAGGTGGGCTGCGCGTGGGTGGTCGGCCGCGAGGTCTCGGAGAAGCCGCCCTGGTCGATCGCCACGTCGACGATCACCGAGCCCTTCTTCATCCTGCCGACGAGCTCGCGCGTCAGCAGCTTCGGCGCGGCGCCGCCGGCGACCAGCACCGCGCCGATCAGCAGGTCGGAGGCCATCGCCTCACGCTCGATCGCATCGCGGTTCGCGTGGCGGGTGATCACGCGCGCGCCGAAGCGGGCGTCCAGCCGGCGCAGCGCATCGACCGAACTGTCGAGCACGACGACCGCCGCACCGGAGCCCACCGCCATCAGCGCCGCGTTGGCGCCCACGCTGCCGGCCCCGAAGATGGCGACCCGCGCCGGCGGCACTCCGGGCACCCCGCCCAGCAGGATGCCCATGCCGCCGCGCTCGCGCTCCAGGCAGCCCGCGCCGACGTGCACCGCCATCCGCCCTGCCACCTCGGACATCGGCGCCAGCAGCGGCAAGCCGCCGCCGGCCTGCGTCACGGTCTCGTAGGCGATGCACACCGCGCCGCTGGCCATCAGGTCGCGGCACTGTTCCGGGTCCGGCGCCAGGTGCAGGTAGGTGAACAGCATCTGCCCGTCGCGCAGCCACGCGCGCTCGGCGGGCTGCGGCTCCTTCACCTTGACGAGCAGCTCGGCGCGCGCGAACACCTCCTCCGCGCCATCGGTCACCTGCGCGCCGGCCCGGCGGTAATCGTCGTCGAGCGCGCCGATGCCGCCCCCCGCGTCGCGCTCGACGAGCACCTCGTGCCCCTGCGCCACCGCCTCCCGTACCGAGGCCGGCGTCATGCCCACCCGGTACTCGTGGACCTTGATCTCCTTCGGCACTCCGATCAGCATCGCCCCTCCGCTGGATGGTCTGTCCCCGCGAGTCTATGTGAATGCTGGAGCGGAAACGGCTGCTGCGGGTCGTACGCATCCGCCCGAAGCGCGCAACCGCGTTGCGCTTAAGCGATACGAGCGTCCCCCGAAGTCGCACCGCGGCGTCGTAAGATCGGCGCCCCGACAGATCCCACCGGGCGGCGCCTCGCGACCGCCCCGAATCCTTCAATGAGCCAGACGCATGGAGGCGGCCTGCTCGCCGCCCTGAACGGTGCGGCGCCGCCCGCGCCCCGATGGTTCGCCGAAGCCCTCGGCGCGCCGCACGAGACGAACCTGCACACCGTTGCGGGCGCCCGCATCGAGAGCCTCGCCTGGGGCGAGCGCGGCCGGCCCGGCCTGCTGCTGATGCACGGCAACGGCGCGCATGCGCGCTGGTGGAGCTTCATCGCGCCCTTCTTCGCCAGCACCCACCGGGTGGTCGCCTTTTCCTGGTCCGGCATGGGCGGCTCCGACTGGCGACCGTCCTATTCGCTGGACCTGTACGTCGAGGAGGCCTTCGCGGTGGCGCAGGCCGAGGGGCTGTTCGACGCGCCGACGCCGCCGGTGTTCCTTGGGCACTCCTTCGGCGGCTTCCCCACGATGGCCTGCGCGGCGCGCGGCGGCGAGCGCCTGCGCGCGGCGGTGATCCTCGACAGCCCGCTGCGCACGCCCGAGCAGCGCAAGGTGCGCGAGGCCGCCCGGCAGCGCGCCGAACCCAAGCCGCCGCGCCCCTACGCGACCCTCGAAGACGCGCTGATGCGCTTCCGCTTCATGCCGGTGCAGCCATGCGAGCACCTGTACATCGCAGACCACATCGCGCGCACCTCGATCAAGCGCGTGGAAGCCACGCCGGAGCGCGACGAGCACTGGACCTGGCGCTTCGACCCCCACCTTTGGCGCGACTACCGGATGGGCAACCCTAGCGCCGACCTGGCCGGCGCGAAGTGCCCGGTGGCGATCGTCTGGGGCGACCGCTCCAGCCTGGTGACGCCGGCAGTGCGCGAGTACATGGCCAGCCTGGCGCCGGCCGGTGCGCCGCTGGTGGAGATCCCCTACGCCGACCACCACGTGATGATCGACCAGCCGCTGGCCTTCGTGGCGGCGCTGCGCGGCCTGCTGGCCGGCTGGCCCTGAGCGCCGGAGCTCAGCCGGTCGCGCCTTCAACCGGATTGACCACCTCCACCGACCGGAAGCGCAGGAAGTCGGTGTCTGCGGTGTAGATGCGGCGCAAGCCGTGCTCGCGCATGAGGACCACCGTGCGCAGGTCGAAGAACAGGTTTCCGGATGCCCGCCGTTCCTCGGCGAGCACCTGGCCGAGCGTCGCCCAGTGCCTCGGCCCCGCGACCAGCATGGAGAAGCGGGGACTCTCGAGGAAGGGGCGAAGAAAAGAGAGGGCCTGCGCGGACGTGAGCGGTTTTCCGAACACCCTCGGGTGGGTGCTCACCCGCAGGAACTCGTAGACGATTCCCTCTGTCAGGCACCATCCGGCCCCTGACCGACCCGCTTCGGCCAGGAAGGCGAAGGCCTTGTCGTGTTCCGGCGCATCGCCATTGACGGCATAGAGCAGCAGATTGGTGTCGATGACGCCGGACATCAGCCGTCCATGGCCGCTTCGAGCGCATCGCGATTGGCCAGGTCCACCCGGGGCAGGCCCATGCGGAAACTGGGCAGCACGAAGGCCGGCGGCTCGTCGGACGCCAGGCGCCGCTGAAGCCCTTCCGCGAGCAGTTCGTTCACCACCTCGGACAAGGGCCGCCCCTGTCGATGCGCCAGCTCACGCACCGCATCGATGCAGCCGTCCTCCAGCACCAGCGTCGTTCTCTTCATGCGGAAAGGATGATGGGCGCGCACCTGTATGTCAAGAATCGGCATACAGGCGCAAGCTGCCCGGCTCAAGCGGCCGGCGGCGGATACGCCATCGCTGCCGAGGCGTCCAGCGCGCCCGCGCCGCGCGCGATCGCCGCGTCGAGCAGCGCAGCGACCGCCGGCATCACGGCCAGGTCCACACCGTGCGACGCCGCCTCCTCGATCATCAGCCGGACGTCCTTGCGGGACATCGACACCTCGAAGGAGGCCGGCGTCCACGGCCCCGACGCCACCTTGGCCGCCCGCGCCTTCAGCATGCTCCCCGGATTGAAGCCGTCGAACAGCTCGATCGCCTCGGCGGGCGGGATGCCCACCGCATGGGCCAGGCGCATCATGTCGCCGAGCACCCCGTTCATGCCGACCAGCACCAGGTTGCCGAACAGCTTGAACGCCGCCGCGCGCTCCGGAGCCTCGCCCAGCCACCACACCTTGCCGCTCATCCCCAGCAGGGCAGGCGTGATCGTGTCGCAGTTCTCCTTGTCGCCGGAAAGCAGCATCAGGCCGCTGCCCTCGTGCGCATGCGCCGGCGCCATGAAGACGGGCGCGTGCAGGAAGACGCGGCCGCGGGCCGCCCAGCGCGCGCAGCGCTCGGCAGTGGGCGTGACCGCGGTCGTCGTGTGATCCACGATCCAGGCCTGGCCCGGCAGCACGTCCAGCAGCGGCTCGAGCACCGCGTCCACCGAGGCATCGTCGGACAGCGAGAGGTGGATGCGGTCCGCGCCCCGCACCGCGTCGGCCGCCTCCGCGAAGGCTTTTGCGCCATGCGCCTGCAGCGCGGCCGCCTTGTCGTGGCTCCGGTTCCAGACGCGGACCTGGTGTCCGTTGGCCAGCATGCGTCGCACGAAGCCGGTGCCCATCAGGCCGGTGCCGAGGAAGGCGATGTTCATCGTAGATCTCCTTTCTGCTGTTGGCGGCCCGGGCGGCCAGCCGCACGCCATCTTGCACCAGGACCGCGCCGGCGCTCACTCCCGGTTCGATTCACCGGTGGGCGCGCCGACGGATTCCGCCTGGTCTGTTCAAATACGTTCCATGAACGAATCCAGGGGGACACACCCCCGCCAGAGGACGAGATGACCGACAAGAACACCCGCACCGGCAAGCCGGTGCTCGACTATCCCTGCGGCGAAGCGCCCGCCCCCGGCCAGGCGCGCGAGGTCGCTCCCGGCGTCCTCTGGCTGCGCATGCCGCTGCCCTTCTCGCTGTCCCACATCAATCTCTGGGCGGTGCGCGACGGCACGGGCTGGGCTGTGTTCGACACCGGGATCAGCTCCGACAAGACCTCCGAGGCCTGGCGCGACCTGGTCGGCGCCGGCGGCCCGCTTGCCGACGGCGTCACCCGGGTGTTCGTTACCCATATGCATCCGGATCACGTCGGCATGTCCGGCTGGCTCACCCGCCGCTTCGACGCCCGCCTGTGGATGACCCGGCTGGAGTACCTGAACTGCCGCGTGCTGGTGGGCGACACCGGCCGCGAGGCGCCGCCCGATGGAGTGCGCTTCTATCGCGAGGCCGGCTGGGGCGAGGACTCGATCGAGCACTACCGGACGCGCTTCGGAAACTTCGGCAAGACCACCTACGCGCTGCCCGAGAGCTACCGGCGCATCCGCGACGGCGAGCGGATCCGCATCGGCGACCACGACTGGCAGGTGGTGGTGGGCACCGGCCACTCGCCCGAGCACGCCTGCTTCTGGTCCCCGGACCTGAAGCTGCTGATCTCCGGCGATCAGGTGCTGCCCAAGATTTCCTCGAACGTGTCGGTGTTCCCCACCGAACCGGACGCGAATCCGCTGCACGGCTGGCTCACGTCGCTGGAGCGCATCGCCCGCACCGTCCCGGACGACGTGCTGGTGCTGCCCGCCCACAACGAGCCCTTCCGCGGCATGCATGCGCGGCTCGCCCACCTGGTTCGCGGGCACGAGACCTCGCTCACCCGGCTGCGGCGCACGCTGCGCGAGCCGAAGCGCGTGATCGACGTGTTCGGCGCGCTGTTCGCGCGACCGATCGACGACCGCCACCTGCTCAGCCTGGCCACCGGCGAGAGCCTCGCGCACCTGAACTACCTGGTGCACCGGGGCGAGGCCACGACCCGCGTCGACAACGACGGTGTGCGCTGGTACGAGGGCGTGCCCGGCGCGGTGCCGGAGGATCCTCAGGAAGAGACGCCGGTCTGAGTCAGCGGGTTTCGCCGGGGGCGTCGAGCACCGCCAGGGCAAGCGCCCGCCCGCTGGCCCAGGCGCCCTCGACCTTGCCCCCCGCGAGCCAGTCGCCGCACAAGCCCAGGCCGGCTTCCCGGTTCCAGACGCAGCCGGCCGCCAGCGGCGCGGCGGTGTCCGCGAAGCGCCACCGGTGCGCGGTCCAGGCCGCGGGCGTCGCGCCGCCAAGACGCTTGAAGGCGTCGACCAGAATCGGCGCGACGCGCTCGGGCGACTCGTCCACGTGCTCCTCGCTCCATTGCGCCTCGGCGTGCAGCAGCCAGGTCTCGGGGCCGGCACGGCCCGGCTTGCCCGCGTCGCGTGCCACCCAGCGCAAGGGCCCCTCGTTGACGAAGGCCGCATCGAAGTCCAGCTCGAGCCGCGCCGGGTAGCGCAGCATCAGCGCCCAGCAGGCGCGCATCCGGGCAGTGCGCGACAGGGTTTCCAGGGCAGCGGCCGCCCGCACGATGGCATCCGGCGCGACCGCACCCCCGGAGACCGAGGGCGAGGTCCGGCCCGAGTCCGCCGCACCCGCCAGCAGCGCAGCCGCCTGGGGTGCCGGCACTGCCAGCAGCACCGCGTCGAAGCGTTCGTCGATCCAGCCGCGTTCGGCGCAGCGCAGCCGCCAGGAGCCGGCCTCGCGGGCCAGCGCATCGACGGTGCAGGAGATCTCCACCGGCAGCCCTTCGGCCAGCCGGCGCGCCGGCGCGGTCATGCCGGGCACGCCCACGAAACGCTCGAGCGACTCGTCGGGCACCCGCACCGCAGCGCCCGGCCCGAAGGCCCGCAGGCGCGGCTGCCAGCGCTGCGCAACGCCCGCGTCCAGCCAGCGTCCGACCTCGGCGCGGAAGGCCGGATCGCGCGCGGTGAAGTACTGCGCGCCGTTGTCGCACTGCCAGCCCTCTCCGCGCCGCGTGCTCATGCGGCCGGCGACGCCGCGGCTCTTCTCGAACAGCCGTGGCGTCGCGCCGGCCTCCAGCAGCGCCCGCGCGCAGGCGAGCCCGGAGAGCCCGGCGCCGACGATCGCCACCCGGCGGGCAGCCGCAGTCGACTTGCTGAGCGGCAGCCTGGCGGGATTCAGGCGGCGGGGCTGGAGGGGTTCTGACATTGTCTGTCCTGGGCAAGATGCAGGTTCGCATCTTGAAGAGCAAGCCGATGCCGCGCAACGAAGCCGGGGATCGGGCTTACCCATTCGTCTCGCTCGATCGCTTGCTTCGGGATGCAGCCCGCACGGACGGACCGCGCGGCAACCGGTCATGTCGGCATGAACGCGCACAATGCCGGAATCTGCGCCGCCGCCTGCGCTCCAACCGGCGCGGCGTCCGCCCCTCACCTCGCGAGCCCCCGATGATCGAGTCCATCCTGCTGACCGCAGCGCGCATCTTCACCTTCGACGGGCAGCGCATGCTGACCGGTGCCAGCGGGTTCTATTTCGAGCGCGACGAACGCCTGTTCCTGGTGACCAGCCGGCACGTGATGATCGACGAGCCGAGCCGCCACTTCCCGGACCGGATCGAGATCGAGATGCACACCGACGCCGGGGACATGGCGAAATCCACCGGGTTCTCGATTCCGCTGTACCGTGACCGCGAGAGCCTGTGGCGCCAGGGCACCGACTCGGCCGGCGGGATCGACGTCGCGGTGATCGAACTCGAGCGCGCGGCACTGCCCGCGACGGCAGTGTTCCACGCGTTCACGCCGGCCCACCTGCAGGCGTCACCCGATCAGGTGGAGGTTGGCAGCGCGCTGCTGGTGGTCGGATTCCCCCTCGGATTCCACGACTCGCTGCACCACATGCCGGTGGTGCGCCAGGCGGTGCTCGCATCCTCGTTCGGGCTGCGCTTCGAGGGACAGGGTTACTTCCTCACCGATGCCCGCACGCACCGGGGCACCAGCGGCGCGCCGGTGGTGATGCGGGCGCCCGAACACCCCGCGCTCGGCGGGCTGCCCTGGAAGCTGCTGGGCGTGCACTCGGCGCGGCTCGACGTGGGCACCCGCGACCTGAAGCTGGACGAGGCGCTGGGCCTGAACTGCGCCTGGTACGCCGACATCCTGATGACGCTGACCGCGCCCTGACGCGCGCCGGGCCTGATCACGCCACGTCTGGACGGCCCCTACTCCGGCCGGTAGCGATCCGCCTCGATCGTTCCGCCGCCGTCGCAGGGAATGATCGCGCCGCTCAGGTAGCCGGCGAACGGCGAGGCGAGAAACATCGCCAGGTTGCCGATGTCGTCCAGTTCCCCGAAGCGCCCGAGCGGGATGCGGGCCTCGGCGCGCTTCTTCGACTCGGGGCTGTTGGCGACCAGGCGGCGCACGCCTTCGGTGTCGCCGATCGGCCCCGGCGAAATCGCATTGACCCGGATGCCTTCAGCGCCCCATTCCTGCGCGAGCACGCGCGTGAGCTGGTCGACGCCGGCCTTGGCCGCGCAGGCATGCACCTGCCTGCGCACCGGCCGCTGCCCCTGCGGCGCGGTGATGTTGATCACCGAGGCGCCGGGCTTCGCGAGATGCGGCCAGGCCATGCGCATGACGTGGAAAGTGCCCTTGAGGTCGATGTCGACCACCACCCCGAAGCCGTTCGGCGAAAGATCCTTCGCATCGGCCAGAAAGTTGCCCGCCGCGCCCGAAACCAGCACGTCGATCGCGCCAAAGCGCGCCACCGAGGCCTCGATCGCGGCCTGCACCGCCTGCGGGTCGCGCACGTCCGCCACCAGGCCCAGCACTTCGCCGCCATGGCGCGACAGCTGCGCCACCGCGGCGTCCACGTTCTCCTGCTTGCGGCTGACCACCGCGACACGGCCGCGCCGCTGCGCGAAGCAGTCGGCGATGCCGAGGTTGATGCCGGTGGTGCCGCCGAAAACCATCACGTGACGCCCGCTGAAGTCGAGATCCATGCGCATGTCGTTCTCCCTGTTGATGGCCCGAGGGGCCCTGCCTGGTGATCCGGGCACGCAGGCCGGCATGCCTGCGTGCTCACGTCCTGCGATTCTGCCCCCGCAGAATGCGGCACGGTCCGGGCGGCGCCGAGCGCTGCCGTGCAGGCCGCGTCAGGACCTGCGATGCGGCGTCGGCGCCACGCCCTGCTCGCGGGCGGCGCGCTCCTGGTGCGCCATGGCGCGCTGGAAACCGTCCCGGCGCTGCAGCCGCTCCCAGTAGGCGCGCACCGCCGGAGTGAAGCCGTCGTCGAGAGACAGACGCTCGGCCAGCAGCATCGCGTAGCCCACCACGATGTCCGCGGCAGTGAAGCGGCCGGCGCACAGGAACTCCTCGCGTGCGAGCAGCGGCTCGAGCTTCTTCAGCCGCCCATGGAAGACGATCCGGTAGTCCTCGACCGCCTGCGGCAGCCGGCGCTCCGGCGGTTCCAGGTGCGTGTAGCGCAGCACGATGGTCTGCGGCACCGTCAGGGTGGCCTCGCCGAAGTGCAGGAAGTTCAGCCACGCCCCATAGGCCGGTTCGTCCTTGGCCACCGCCAGCGGGCTCGGCCCGTGCCGCTCCACCAGGTACTGGCAGATGGCGGCCGACTCGCTCATCCGCGTGTCGCCGTCGATCATGAAGGGAATGGTGCCCAGCGGGTTGATGCCCAGGTATTCCTTCGCCAGCGCGCGCGGCGGGAACGGCAGCATCTTGAGATCGCAGGGCAGCCCCATCTCTTCCAGCGTCCACAGGGGGCGGAAGGAACGGGCGCTGCTGCAGTGATAGAGGGTGATCATCGGGGCTCTGCGGGGTTCGGACGGGTGCGCAGCACGATAAGCCATCGCGGCCCGTCCGCCATGGTGCCGCCGCCGCTTCCGGAACGGTCACCACCGCTTGAAGGCGGTATTCTCGGCCCATGAGCTATGACGCGCCGTTCGCAGGACTCAAGGTCGTCGACCTGAGCCAGGGCATCGCCGGCCCGTACTGCGCGATGCTGCTCGCGCAGCACGGCGCGCAGGTGATCAAGGTCGAGAACGCGGGAGAGGGCGACTGGAGTCGCGTGCTGGGTGCGCGCTACGGCGACCACACCGCGTTCTCGATCATCGGCAACCTGGGCAAGCGCAGCGTGGCGATCGACCTGAAGACCGAGGACGGCAAGAACGTGCTGTGGCGCCTGCTGCGCGGCGCGGACGTGTTCCTCGAAGGCTTCCGCCCGGGGGTGATCGGGCGGCTGGGCTTCGGCTACGATGCGGTGTCGGCCCGGGAGCCGCGCCTGCTTTACGTCTCGATCTCGGGTTTCGGACAGACCGGGCCGCTGGCCGAGCGGCCCGCGATGGACCCGGTGCTGCAGGCCTTCACGGGGCTCACTGCGGAGAACAAGGGCGAGGACGGCATCCCGCACCGCGTGCCGGTGATTCCGGTCGACATGGCCACCGCGCTGTACGCGTACCAGGCGCTTTCGTCGGCGCTCTACGCGCGGCGCGACGAGACGCGTGGCCGCCATATCGATGTCAGCCTGCTGCAGGGGGCCGCGGGACTGCAGGCGATCCGGATGATGGCCTCCACCCTGGAGGGCGGGACGGTGCGTCCGGGGGGCGTGCCCTACGGCGTCTACCGCACGGCCGACGGCTGGATGACGATCACCGCGATCCACGACCGCGAGTGGCGGGACCTGTGCGCGGCGCTCGAGCACCCCGACCTGGCCGGGGACGATCGCTTCTCGAGCCCGAAGTCGCGCTACGACAACGAGGCCGCGCTCAACGAACTGCTGCGTCCGCTGCTCGCGACGCGCGATTGCGCGGAATGGTCGCGCCGTTTCACCAGCGCCAGGATCCTGCACGAGCGCGTGAACGGCTACGCGGATTTCCTGCGGGAACCGCAGGTGAGCGCAACCAGCGCGGTCGCCTGGCTGGACCAGCCCGGCGTGCCGCAGGCGGTACCGGTGCCGCAGGTGCCCGGGACCCTGCCCGCCGCGAACGGGACGGCGCGCTCGACCGCGCCGGCCTGCGGCCAGCACACCCGGGAAGTGCTGCGCGAGCACGGCTACGACGATGCCGAGATCACTGCGCTGGTGGCGCGCGGCGTCGTGGGCGGCGGCTAGCGGCGGCCTCCCGAAGCGACGGGATCCGGCAGCGGCGCCTTCAGAGCGCCCGCGCGATGATCTCCTTCATCACCTCGGAGGCGCCGCCGAAGATGCGGTTCGGGCGCGCGTCGGTGTAGGCGCGCGCGATGCGGTACTCGCGGACCATGCCGTAGCCGCCGTGCATCTGCACGAGGTCGTCCAGCAGCTTCGTCGCCTCGGTGGCCCACAGCTTGGCCACGGCCGCGTCCTCGGCGCGCAGCCGGCCCTTCAGGTGCAGCGCGGTGCAGCGATCGACCAGCGCGCGCGTCGCGTCGACATGCGCCCTGATCTCCGCTAGCCGGAAGCGCAGCGCCTGGTTGTCGAACAGCGGCTTGCCGAAGGCCTGTCGCTCCTTCGTGTATTCGATGGTCCAGCCGAGCGCGGCCTCGATGAGCGCTGCGCAGCGGATCGCGATCATGATGCGCTCGTGCGCGAGCTCCGAGGTCAGGTAGTGGAAGCCCCGGCTCTCCTCGCCCAGCCGGTCGCCGACCGGCACGCGGATGTCGTCGAAGAAGAGCTCGGCGGTGTCCTGGCCGCGCAGCCCGATCTTGTCGAGCAGCTTGCCGCGCGAGAAGCCCCGCGCCCGGGTGTCGACCCGCAGCAGGCTGATGCCGCGCGCCCCGGCCGACGGGTCGGTCTTCGCCGCCACCAGCACGAAGTCCGCGTTCCAGCCGTTGGTGATGAAGGTCTTCTGGCCGCTGAGCAGGTAGTGGTCGCCGTCGCGCCGCGCGACGGTGCGGATCGCCTTCAGGTCGCTGCCTGCCGAGGGCTCGGTCATCGCGATCGACCAGATCGCCTCGCCGCTGGCCATCGGCGGCAGCCACGCGCGGCGCTGCTCCTCGGTGCCCAGGTTCAGGATGTAGCGGCCGACGATGTCCGAGTGCGTGGTGAATCCCATCACGGCGGTGACCACCGAGCGCGCGATCTCCTCGAGGATGACTGCGGTGTGAAGGAAGTCGCCTCCGCCGCCTCCGTATTCCGCGGGCGCAGAGGGCAGCAGGAAGCCTGCCGCGCCGGCCTTGCGCCAGACCTCCCGGGGCGCCACGCCGGCCGCCTCCCAGGCGTCGTGGAAGGGCTCGATCTCGGCTGCGACGAAGCGGCGAAAGCTGTCGCGGTAGAGCTCGTGCTCGTGTGCAAAGAGGCTATCGCCCTGCATATCGGTCCTTGAGGAGGCGCTTGAGGAGCTTGCCGGTCTCGGTGCGCGGAAGGCTGTCGGCGAAGTCGATGCTGCGGGGACATTTCACCGGCGAGATCCGCGCCCTGCACCAGGCGATCAGCTCGCCGGCCAGCGCATCGCTCGCATCCGCGGCGTCCAGCGGCACCACCACCGCCTTCACCTGCTCGCCGTACTCCTCGTCGGGCACGCCGATCACCGCGACGTCGGCAACCTTCGGGTGCGTGGCCAGCACGTTCTCGGTTTCCTGCGGATAGATGTTCACGCCGCCGGAGATGATCATGTGCGAGCGCCGGTCGGTCAGGTAGAGATAGCCCTCGGCATCGAGATAGCCGACGTCGCCGATGGTCGCCCAGCCCCGGTGATCGTACGCCTCGCGGGTGCGCTCCGGGTCGTTGTGGTATTCGAAGGGCGGCACGCCGGAGAAGTACACGGTGCCGATCTCGCCAGAGGGAAGTTCCCGCCCGTCGTCGCCCACGACGTGGATCTCGCCCAGCTCCGGCCGCCCGACCGAGCCCGGATGCGCGAGCCACTCCTGCGAGTCGAGCGAGGTCCGGCCGACGGCCTCCGTGCCGCTGTAGTACTCGACAAGGATCGGGCCCCACCAGTCGATCATCGCCCGCTTCACCTCGACCGGGCAGGGAGCGGCAGCGTGGATCGCGACCTTCATCGAGCTTAGGTCGGAGCGGCTGCGGACCTGCTCCGGCAGGCGCAGCATGCGGATGAACATCGTCGGCACCCACTGCGCATGGGTGACCCGATGCTGTTCGATCGCCTCGAGCGCGCGCTCCGGATCGAAGCGCGCGAGCAGCACGCAGGTGCCGCCGGCACGCAGCACGTTCATGTTCCAGCGCACCGGCGCGGCATGGTACATCGGCGCGGTCGACAGGTAGACCGAGTGTTCGTCGAAACGCTTCCACCACAGGTCGCTGCGCTGCAGGTCGTGTGCCGCGAGCTGAGCGAGGGGACGGCGGATGCCCTTGGGCCGCCCGGTGGTGCCGGACGAATAGAGGAAATCGGTGCCCTCCGGGGCATCGGGAAGCGGGCCATCCGCGCGGACGCGCGACAGCGCCGAGTCGTAGTCCTCGAAGCCCGCGGCTGCGCCGTCGAGCATGACGCGCAGCCGAAGCTCCGGCAGATCGAGCGCGGTGGCGACCCCGGCCATTGCCGCCGAGGTGAACAGTGCCCTGGCCCCGGAATCGCGCAGGATGTAGCCGACTTCGTCCGGCTTCAGGTGGGCGCTGATCGTCGTGTAGTACAGGCCGATGCGGCGCGCCGCCCAGAGGATCTCGAGGTAGCGCCGATGGTTCTCCATGAACACCGCCACCACGTCGCCGACGCGCAGCCCGCTGGCCAGCAGCAGCTGCGCGCAGCGCCGCGAGCCGGCTTCGAGCTCGCGCCAGGTGATGCGCTCGCCGGTCTCGTGCATCACGCAGGCCGTTGCGTCCGGCCGGCGGGCCGCGTGTCTGCTCAGGATCGGCATCGGCTCAATCCACCTTGATGCCCGCCTGCCGCACCACCGTGCCCCATTTCTCGGTCTCGCGCTGGATGAAGCCGCCGAACTCAGTCGCGCTCATCGGCAGGCTGGCCCCGCCCATCTCCGCCAGGCGCTGCCTGACGTGGGGCATCGCCAGCACCTTGGCGATGTTCTGGTGCAGGTAGGCCACCGCTTCGGGAGGGCTCTTGGCCTGCGTGAGCAGGCCCACCCAGACCGTGACCTCGAAGCCGGGATAGCCGGACTCCGCAACCGTGGGCACGTCCGGCAGCTCCGGCACACGCTGCCCCGCCGTGACCGCCAGCGCGCGCAGCTTGCCGGCCTTGATCTGCGGCAGCGCGGTGATCAGGTTGTCGACCATCACCTGCACCTGGCCGCCGAGCAGGTCGCCCATCGCGGGGGCGGCGCCCTTGTACGGCACGTGCACCAGGTCGATGCCGGCCCGCCACTTGAGCATCTCCGCGGCCAGGTGGCTGGAGGTACCGTTGCCCGACGAGGCGACCGAGAGCTTGCCGGGACTCGCCTTCGCCAGCGCCACGAGTTCCTGCACGGTGCGCGCCGGCACACCAGGGTGCACCAGCAGCACGTTGGACATCGACACCACGTGCGCCACCGGCGCGAAGTCGGCCGGGCCGTAGGGAAGCTTCGAGTACAGGCTGTAGTTGGCGGCGTTGGGGCCGACGCTGCCCATCACCATCGTGTGCCCGTCGGGTTCCGCGCGCAGCAGCGCCTGCATGCCGATGATCTGTCCGCCCCCTGCACGGTTCTCGACGACGACAGGCTGGCCGATCAGCGGCGCGAGTTCATGCGCCACCAGCCGGCTAGACTGGTCGAGGATGCCGCCGGGCGTCGCGGGCACGATGATCGTGACCGGGCGGGAGGGGAACTGGGCGAACGCGCCTGCGCTCGTCATCAGACAGAACGCCGCCAGCAGGCGGCGTCCGATTCGGACCATGCGGGTTGCGCGCATCGATGTCTCCTCGTCTTCGGTGCTCGCCCCCAGCCTCTTCGGGCGGGTGACGGGGTCTTGGCAAGCCACCGGGATGGTGGCACATTGCGACTCATTCGTTCGCCTGCCGAACAAACTGTCCGACTGATGAACATGGTAGAAAGTGCGTCGAAGACTGTCAATGCCGCGTCCGAGCCCGGGAAACAGGCCGGCGGCGAAGGATTCCTGCGCTCCTTCTCCCGGGGACTCTCTGTGATCTCGACGCTGGGCAAGCTGCGCGGCCGGCGCACCATTTCCACTGTGGCGGAGGCGACGGGCCTGCCGCGCGCGGTGGTGCGCCGGATCCTGTCGACGCTGTGCGAGCTGCAGTACGCGCACACCGACGGCCGGGAGTACCAGCTGACGCCGAAGGTGCTCACCCTCGGGCTGTCCTACCTCGCCTCGCTGCCCTATCTCGCCTACGCGCAACAGGCGCTGAGCGAGCTGTCCGCGGAGATCGGCGAATCCTGCGCAATGGCGGTGATGGACGGCAACGAGGCGGTCTTCATCCTGCGGATCCCCTCCCGCAAGGTGCTCTCGCCCAACCTGGTGGTCGGCAGCCGTCTGCCCGCATACGCAACCTCGCCGGGCCGGATGCTGCTGTCGCAGCTGGACGAGGCCGCGCTCGAACGCTACCTGGAGGCGACCACGCTCAAGCCCTACACCGAGCGCACGCCGACCAGCCCCGGGCAGCTGCGCGAGGCGCTGGCGCGGGTGCGCGAGAAAGGCTATGCGTGGGTGGACAGAGAGCTCGACCCGGCGGTGGCGGGACTGTCGGTGCCGCTGCGCGACCGCCAGCGGCAGGTGGTGGCGGCCCTGAGCGTCAACGTGATCGCCGAGGGCTGGACCGAGGAGCGCGCAGTGGACGCCTATCTGACCCCGATGCGGCGCGCAGCCGAGTGCATCCGCATGGAGTGAGCGACGGCGCGGGCCTCAGCCCGCTCCGATCACGTCCGACAGCATCACCGTCTTGCGCGTCTTCATGTCGATCAGCAGCGCGGTGACGTCGGCGCGCGCGATCGGCGTGCCGCCCGGCATCCGGTAGAGGTGGTGCTGAAGGCGGATGCTGCGGCCCTGCGCAGGGCCCACGCGCGAATGCAGCACGAGGGCGTCGCCGACGCGGGCCGGCGCGAAGTGGGTGAACTTGGCCTCGACGGCGATGCGGCCGAGACCCTTCTCCCGCACCGTGACCACACCGACGCCGGCCTGCTCCCAGGCATGGCCGGCGGCGTCGCCGAGCATCGCGACGAGGTGCTGCTCGGTCATCTCGCCGGCCGCGGTGCAGCGGTCCATCGTCACCCAGCAGCGCGTCGTGGTCTGCCATCCGTCGCCCGCCATCGCCTCGATCGGCAGTGCGTCTTCGGCAGCATCGACGCTGCGCGGCAGCGCCGAGGCCACTGCCGACTCCGGCAACTCGGGGCAGTCGAAGAACCCCACGCCGCCGTCCAGCGCGGTGGCCACCAGCGCGCCGGTGCCGCCGTGGCTCATCCAGT
This sequence comes from Quisquiliibacterium transsilvanicum, assembly GCF_014202215.1. Classification (GTDB taxonomy): domain Bacteria; phylum Pseudomonadota; class Gammaproteobacteria; order Burkholderiales; family Burkholderiaceae_E; genus Quisquiliibacterium; species Quisquiliibacterium transsilvanicum. Next base: position 115,281 of record NZ_JACHGB010000005.1, read on the forward strand.
GCACCAGCGAGCCGGCGTGCGGCCCGTCGACGATGCGCGCCGAGTGCACCGTGAAGATGTCGCCCGCTACCAGCTCGGCGTGGAAGCGCAGGTGCCGCGTCTGCGGCAGCGGCCCTGCGGGGTCGCCCCCGCAGGACAGCGCGAGGAAACGCGCCGCCTGGTCGAACTCGCGGCAGTAGAACTGCACGTTCAGGTGGTGGTTGTAGTCGCACTGCCAGGCGTTGACGGTGCCGCGCTGGGTTTCGACGAGGCCGGGGGGCGGGGAGGCTGACATCGGTGGGCTCGGTAAGGGAAGTTCTGGGGCGCCGCTCACCAGTACGCCGGCACGTTACGCGCGAAGCTGCCGTGCAGCTCCAGGCAGCGGCCGAACCAGGCATGCAGCGGGTCGTCGTCGGCCAGCAGGCGGTACGGGCTCATGATGCGCGCCCACTGCAGGGCGCCGAAAGGCAGGTAATCGGAGTACGTCGGCTGTGCGCCGCCGAGGAAGGGCTGTGACTTCAGCGTCATCCGCATCGGCTCGAGGCCGGCGCGGAAGGCCGGCAGCATCGCGTCGCGCTCGGCCTGCACCTCCGCCAGCGGGCGGCCCAGGCGCTGCTCGCGGGACTGGCGGAAGTAGTCGCGATCGACAGGGTCGATCCGCTCGTACAAGTCGGCGGCGATCATCCGGAAGATCGGCGCATGCAGCTGCGTGGCCGTCCAGTTCTGCATGAACACCGCATAGGCGCGGCCTGCCGGGCCGCCGAACAGTGAAGGGCGCTCGGGAAAGCGCGCCTCGAGGTGCTCGGCAATCGCCCAGCTGTCGCCGACCAGGGTGCCGTCGTGGTCGAGCACCGGCACCATGCGCTGCCCGCCGCCGATCGCGGCGATGCCGGCGAAACTGGTGCGGCGGGATTCCCATTCCAGGCCCTTGTGCGCCAGCGCCATTGCGCTGCGCCAGCAGAAGGGGCTGAAGCAGCGCCCCTGGTCACCGACGAGTTCGTGGAGGATCAGGCTCATGGCATCCTGGAAAAGTGGCGGAGGGAAATGGGAGTCGAACCCACCCGGCAACGCTTGGCGCCGCCCACCGGGTTTGAAGCCCGGCCGATCCACCAGGATCGTTTTCCCTCCGTTGAACAAGACCCGACCTGCGCACTGCCGGCCCACCGCGAAGAGCCCGCCTTCGATGGGCACACGATGTACGCAGGCCATGCACGCAGGCGATGCTGCGCAGCATACCAACACGGTCGCAGTATTCGAGGCTCTGGATGGCCCGTTTTCGGCCCAGGCGGCTTGCACCCCGGACGCGGGCCGTGGCCGATGCGGCACGCGGCGCCGACGATCATTTGTCGCGCAGAATGCGCCCAAGCTCATCGCACTGCGCCTGCAGCGGCCCGGCGTCCTCCAGGCAGCGCAGATCGAGCAGCAGCCGGTCGTCGGCGATGCGGCCGATCACCGGGCGCGGCAGCGCGCGCAGCGCAGCGGCCAGCGCATCGAGCGCCCGCCCGGCGCCCTTGCGCTCGACCGGCGCAATCGCCAGCCCCGCGGAGGCGAGCCGGTCGACCGGCAGCGAGCCCGAGCCGATCTGCCCCTGCAACTCCACCGGCTCGACCGAGAAGCGGGGCGCGACCGCGTTCGCGAGCAGCGGGCGCAAGGCTTGAGCCTGAGCCCGGATCTCATCGATCGGGCGCACCAGCATCCGCAACGTGGGGAGATCGCGCGCCAGGCGCTCGGGGCGCAGGTAGAGCGCAAGCGTCGCCTCGAGCGCCGCCAGCGGCAGCTTGCTCACGCGCAGCGCACGCTTCATCGGAAAGGCGCGGATGCGGCCGATCGCCTCGCGGGTGCCCACGATCAGCCCGGCCTGCGGTCCGCCCAGCAGCTTGTCGCCGCTGAAGCTGACGACGTCGCAGCCGGCGGCGAGCTTCTCCTGCGGCGTGGGCTCCCTGGGCAGTCCGTAGGCGCCTAGGTCGACCAGCGAGCCCGCGCCCAGGTCGCTGGCCAGCGGCAGACCCCGGGCGTGCGCGATCTCGGCCAGCCTGGCCTCGTCCACCGACGAGGTGAAGCCCTGGATCGCGTAGTTGCTTGTGTGCACCTTCATCAGCAGCGCGGTGCGGTCGCCGATCGCACGCTCGTAGTCGTGAGGATGCGTGCGGTTGGTCGTGCCCACCTCGACCAGCGTGGCGCCGGCCGCCTCCATGACGTCGGGCATCCGGAAGGCGCCGCCGATCTCGACGAGTTCGCCGCGCGACACGATCACCTCGCGGCCCCGCGCCAGCGCGGCGATCGTCAGCAGCACCGCCGCGGCGTTGTTGTTGACCACCGTGGCCGCCTGCGCGCCGGTCAGCGCGCACAGCATCTCCTCGACCAGGGCATCGCGGTCGCCACGCCGGCCGGTATCGAGGTCGTACTCGAGGTTGTTTGGACCGGCCATCATCGCGACCAGATGCGAGACCGCCGCATCGGCCAGCACGGCACGGCCCAGGTTGGTGTGCAGCACGGTGCCGGTCAGGTTGATGACCTGCCGCATCCGCGGCGCAAGCCGGCGCTCCACCCGCCTGGACAGCGCCTGCTGCAGCGATTCTGCGCCGAGGGAGCCGGCATCCAGGACGCCGGCCAGCGCTTTCGCGCGCAGCGCATCGAGCAGCCCGCGCGCCTCGCCCGCGACCAGGGTGTGACCATGCTCGGCCAGCAGCGCCGACGCGCCGGGCAGGCGCAGCAGTCCGTCCACTGAAGGCAGATCCTTCGGGCCGGCCCTGGAACTTCCTTCGGCGTGCCGGGCCGGCGATGGCTCGGCGAAGGGATCGGGGTCGGTGTGCATGGTCGTGGCGCTCATGGTCGGGCGGGCATCGCGGGCGCTGCCCGCGCGCGCCAGCCTTTCTGACGCGTCCTGGCCATCCTAACCTCGACCGGGGCCGCTTCGCCGGCAAGACGGATTCCGCGTAAGCGAAACGCGTCCGCCGCGGCCGGCATGGCGCACGGCGCGCGCGCTGGTGCAGACTGCCGATTCCGCCCTCACGCCCATGGACACCGAGATGGAAAACACCAGCCCGCCGTCGCCCGCGAAGGCGCCGGTAAACCCGGTCCTCGCGGCCACCATCATGCTGCTGCGCGACGACCGCGGCGCGCTCGAGGTCTTCATGGTGCAGCGCCATCACCAGATCGACTTCGCCACCGGCGCGCTGGTCTTCCCCGGCGGCAAGACCGACCCCGCGGACCGCGAACCCGCGCTGCGTCCGCACTGCCCCGGCTGCGAAGGACTGGACGACGAGGCGCTCGCACTGCGCGTGTCAGCGGTGCGCGAAACCTTCGAGGAGTGCGGCGTGCTGGTCGCGCGGGCCCGGGGAGAGCAGACGCTGCTGCCGGAATCGCGGGTGCGCCCGCTCGAGACCGCGCACCGCGCCGACCTGCTCGCCGGCCGGTACACGATGCGCGACCTGGTGGAACAGCACGGGCTGGAGCTCGCCACCGACGTGCTGGTGCCCTTCGCGCACTGGATCACGCCGGACTTCATGCCCAAGCGCTTCGACACCTGGTTCTACCTGGTGCCCGCCCCGGAGGACCAGGTGGCCGCGCACGACGGCGAAGAGTCGGTGGACTCGGTCTGGGTCAAGCCCGCGGACGCGATCGCCGAGGCGAAGGCCGGCCGTCGCACAATCATCTTCCCGACGCTGAACAACCTGATGAAGCTCGCGCGCAGCAGCAGCGTGGAAGAGGCCATCCATCGGGCGCGCACCGAGCCGCTGGTGACGGTGCTGCCCACGGTGCACAAGACCGAGGCGGGCAAGGTGCTGCGCATCACGCCCGAGGCCGGCTACGAACTGAACGAAGTGCCGATGGAAGGGCGCCCCTGAACTGGCGCTTCGATCCGGCCGTTCGCGCAGGCGCCTGCTCCGAGGGCCGCTGACGCCTGCGGCCGGCGCGGCGCCCGGCAGCGCCGCCGGGCGGACCCCGGGCGGCCCGCGGCCCGCCCGGGGATGCGTCCCGACTCAGTCGGTGCGCGCGCCCGACACCTTGACCAGCTTTTCGATGACCGGGCTGGTGGCCTCGAAGTTGCGCCTGAACTGCTCGGCGCTGCCGCCCACTCCCTCCAGGCCGAACACCTGGAAGCGCGCCTTCATCGGCGTGGACTGCGAGATCTCGCGCGCCTGCTTCTCGAGCAGGTCGAGGATGGGCTTCGGGGTGCCCGCCGGCGCCGACAGCGTGAACCACGCGACGGTCAGGAACTCCTTGTCGGTGAAGCCGGCCTCGGCCATCGTCGGCACGTCGGGCAGCTCGGGCAGGCGTTTCGCCGCCATCACTGCCAGCGGCCGCACCCGGCCGGACTTGACGTGGGGCAGGATCGGGCCGAGGGTGCCGATGCCCCAGGGGACGACGCCCCCGGCAAGGTCCTGCACGTACGGGCCCTCGCTCTTGTAAGGCACGTGCGACATCTCGAGATTGCGCGACTGGCTCAGGTACGCGCTCATCAGGTGGCCCGCCGAACCGGTTCCGTATGAGCCGTAGCTCAGCTTGCCCTTGCCCTGCTGCGCCCAGGCCATGAATTCCTTCATGTTCCGGGCGGGCACGTCCTTGTTCACGGTCAGCACCAGGCTGGTGGTGGCCACCTCGGACAGCACCGCGAGATCGCGCGTGACGTCGTAGGGCACCTTGGCGAACATGTGACGCGCGTAGTAGATGGGCGTGGAATATGCGAGCAGCAGCGTGTAGCCGTCCGGCGTGGCGCGGGCCACCGCCTGCGTGCCGATCATCCCCGAGGCGCCCGTCCGGTTCTCGACCACGAAGGGCTGCTTGAGGCGCTTGCTGAACTCCTCGGCCATCACGCGGGCGATGATGTCGGTGGCCCCGCCCGGTCCGGCGGGCACGACAAGGGTGACCGGCCTGCTCGGATAGTCCTGGGCGTACGCGATGCTGCCGCAGACCAGCGCAGCGATCGACAGGATGGATTTGAAGCTGAAGCGCATGGGTTTCGTCCTTTGATTGCGGCCCGGATGGCGCGCGCCGTGCGCGCCGGGGCGATGCCCGAGCCAGTATAGGTTCGGGCCGGTCCGTCGCGCCAGCTAGGGTCGACCCGGTTCAGCCTGCCAGCGCGGGCGGCGGCGGCCGCAGGTAGGCGAACAGGAACTGGAGCGTTCCGGCGGCCAGCCCCAGCCCGACGCCGAAGCGCCAGGCGAACTCGTAGGAGCCGAAGAAATCGAAGGCCAGGCCGCCGCCGAAGGCGCCCAGCGTGCTGCCGACCTGGTGGCTCATGAAGGCGAGTCCCTGGATCATCGCCTGCCAGCGCAGCCCGAACATCTCGGCCACCGACCCCGCGATCAGCGGCGACACGCCCAGCCACAGGAAACCCATCAGGCCCGCAAAGAGCAGCGTGCTCTCCGGCGTGGGCGCGGCCGAGAAGAACCAGGCCAGCACCAGCGAGCGCGTGACGTACAGCAGGCCGAGCAGGGCCTGCTTGGACCAGCGTCCGCCCGCCCAGCCGAAAAACAGGCTGCCCAGCACGTTGAAGCCGCCGATCATTCCCAGCGCCTGCGCGCTGAGCATCGGGTCCATGCCGCAGATCTCGAGGTAGGACGGCAGGTGCGTGGTCAGGAAGACCAGCTGCATGCCGCAGACGAAGAAGGCGCCGGTCATCACCAGGAAGGGCGGGTGGCGCAGCGCGGCGCGGGCCATCGAGCGCGCGGTCGATTCGTCGGTCTGGCCCGGCGCGGACGGCGGCAGCGCGACCTTGTCGATGCGGCCCGCGATCCAGGCGGCCGGCAGCATGGCGACTGCCATCACGAGGAAGCCGATCACTCCGGCGCGCCAGCCGAAGCCGGTCTGCAGGTACTGGCCGATCGGCGCGGCCAGCATCGCGCCCAGCGAACCTGCAGCAGAGACCAGGCCCAGCACGGTGCTGCGGACCGCGACAGGCACCGCGCGCGAAGCCACCGAGTTCGCGATCGACGACGCGGTGCAGGCCAGCGACAGACCGATCAGCAGGCCGGCGCCGATGGTGACGCCGAGCGCGCCCTGGGCGGTTGCCAGGAAGGCCAGCCCGGCGAGGTAGAACAGTCCGCCGGCGACCATGATCCTGCGAAAACCCATCCGCACCACCAGGGCCCCGGTGATCGGCTGGGCGATGCCCCAGGCGATGTTCTGGATCGCGATCGCGAAGGTGAACTCGGACACCGAGATCGCAATGTCGCGGGTCATCGGCTGCATGAAGATGCCGAGGCTCTGGCGCAGCCCGAGGGCCAGCGTGAGCATCACCGAGGCCGCGATGAGGATGCCCGCGGCGGGGCGAAGACTGTCGTAGGTGTTTCTCACGGGCGGCTCCGGCTGCGGCGGCGCCGCACCCGCGCAAGCGTGACTGAAATCGGCGCGCTTTGCACGGCCGGGCCGATGCGCGCCGATGCGCGACAATCCGGTCACCCCGTTCCTGGAACAGAACCGTGAGCTCAATCGCCCTGATCACCACCTGCAAGGGAAGGCTGCACCACCTGCGCGAGACCCTGCCGCTGATGGCCGCGCAGGGCGCTGACGAGGTGGTCGTGGTCGACTACGGCTGCCCGGACGGCGCGGGCGACTGGGTGGAGCACGAGTTCCCCGGCGTGCGCGTCGTGCGGCTGACCGACGACCCCGGCTTCTGCCTGCCGCGGGCGCGCAACGCAGGCGCCCGGGCGTCGAGCTCCGAATGGCTCGCATTCGTCGACGCCGACGTGAAGCTGCTGCCGGGCTGGATCGGCTGGCTGCGCGGGCACCTGGAGGATGGACGCTTCTATCGCGCCAGCGCGGTGGCCGGCGTGCGCGACCTGGAGACCTTCGGCTCGGTGGTCTGTCCGCGCCGCGCGTTCGAGACGATCGGCGGCTACGACGATGCGATGCGGGGCTGGGGCGGCGAGGACGTCGACCTCTACACCCGGCTATCGCAGATCGGCCTGGCCGACACCGACTACCCCGCCAGCCTGGTCGACGTGATCCGCCACGGCGACGACCAGCGCACGCGCTGGTACGAGATCAAGGACCGCCGGCTGCAGGACGTGGTCAGCCACTGCTACCTGGCCGCGAAGTCTCAGCTGCTGGCCTTCCGCGGGCCGGGCCAGCCGCTGGAGCTGGAGGTGCGCGCCAGGTTGATCGAGCAGACCCGCAGGCAGCTGGCCGCCTGGAACGGCGACGAGAGCGAGCCGCTTCCGGTGCTGAAATACACGATGGCCGGCGGTGGCTGGCTGCCGCCGCCCTTCGTGATGCGCAGGCAGGTGCAGTTCACGATCCGGGTCGAGCGGCGCCGCGACGTCAAGCCGGCGCGCTGAGCGCCCGAAAGTCCCGGATCAGCCGCGCCAGGCCTTCGCGCAGGCCCACCTCGGCCCGCCAGCCGAGCAGTTCAGCGGCCCGGCCGGGATCGCCGTGGAAACTGTGGACGTCGAAGCTGCGCGATGGCGCCTCGACGATCGGCGAGCGGCTGCCGGCCAGTTCGACCGCGAGCGCGGCAAGTTCGCCCAGGGTCGTCGGCACGCCGGTGAGCAGGTGGAGCGGTGCCAGCGACTCGCCGCTCTCCAGGCTCCGGACCACTGCGAGAATTCCACGCACCGTGTCGGCGACGTGCGTGAAGTCGAAGGTGCAGTCGCGGCCGTCCACGCGCAGCGGGCGGCCGAGCACCGCGTTGCGGGCGAAGGCGGGCACGACGCGGTCCGCATGGTCGTCGGTCGAACCATAGACGTTGGAAAAGCGCAGGATCGCGCTGCGCAGGCCGGAGCCCGACACCAGGTCCTCCGCCTCCACCTTGGAACGGCCGTAGGCATTGACGGGGGCGCGCGGCGAGGCCTCGCCCGCGGGCAGGCGGGCCGGCTGGCCGTACACCTCGCGGCTGCTCGCATAGATCACCCAGGGGGCTTCGGGGCGCGAGAGGGCGGCCTCGAGCAGGACCCGGGTGCCGCCGACGTTCACTTCGCGGCAGGTTTGCGGATCGCGCTCGCCATCGACCACCCGGGACACCGCAGCGAGGTGGACCACGCCGCAGCAGCCCTCCAGGGCCTGGCCCACGGCGGAAGGGTCGAGCAGGTCGCCGCGCGACTCGTCCGGCGCGCGCAGATCGAGGCCGCTCACCGCGTGGCCTGCCGCGCGCAGTGCGCTCGACAACGCCGTTCCGATGAGGCCGTGAGAGCCGGTGACGAGGATTGGCAGCGGGTTTGGCAAGGACATGCGACGGAACCATGGAGGACGCGGCGGTGCGGCTGCCGCGGGGATCGGATTGTCGCAGAACGACCGCCCCAGCCTCGCGGCCCTGGCCGCACCGGCCGTGCCCAGGCAGGCGCGGCCACTTCAGCCCGCGACGGCTCCGCCCTGCTCCGGCTTCAGAAACACCCTCGCCTTCCTCGGCGAGACGACCACGATCTCACCCTCGCGCAGCCCGAGCTCGCGGAACCGCTCCGCCGCCATCTGCGCTTCGATCACCGGATCGTGACCGCCAGGCGCACCGGCATCGCGCGGCAGCAGCTCGAGCCGCACCAGCGGACCGATCGCGATCGCACGCTGCAGCTCGGCAACGATGCCCACGGCGCCGGGGCGGTAGCGCTCCACCGAAAGGTCGTGCGGCCGCACGTAGGCGAAGGCCTGCGCGTCGCGCGCGCCGGCGTGCTCGGGCGTGTCGATCGCCAGGCCGGCCAGGTGCGTGAGCCCCTCGTTCGCCCGGCCGTGGAACAGGTTCACGTCGCCCAGGAATCCATAGACGAAGGGACTGGCCGGGTGCTCCCAGACGTCCTGCGGCGTGCCGACCTGCTCGACGCGGCCCTGATTCATCAGCACCACCCGGTCGGCCACCTCCAGCGCCTCCTCCTGGTCATGCGTGACGAAGATGCTGGTGACGTGCAGATCGTCATGCAGCCGGCGCAGCCAGCGGCGCAGCTCCTTGCGCACCTTCGCGTCGAGCGCGCCGAAGGGCTCGTCGAGCAGCAGCACCTTCGGCTCGACCGCCAGCGCCCGCGCCAGCGCGATCCGCTGGCGCTGTCCGCCCGACAGCTGCGCCGGGTAGCGGTCGGCAAGCCAGTCGAGCTGCACCAGCTGCAGCAGCTCGTGCACCTTGTCGCGGATCTGCGCCTCGGAAGGGCGGCGCGCGCGCGGCTTCACGCGCAGGCCGAAGGCGACGTTCTCGAACACGCTCATGTGCCGGAACAGCGCGTAGTGCTGGAACACGAAGCCCACCTGGCGCTCGCGCACGTGCACGCCGGTGGCGTCCTCGCCGCTGAACAGGATGCTTCCGTGGTCGGCGGATTCCAGCCCCGCGATGATGCGCAGCAGCGTTGTCTTGCCGCAGCCCGAAGGCCCAAGCAGGGCCAGCAGTTCGCCGGAGGCGATGTCCAGGTCGACCTCGCGCAGCGCCTGGAACTCGCCGAAGCGCTTGGAAACCTTGCGGATCTCGATGCTCATGTGGATTCCTTCGGCAGCGTTGCGGGGCGCTCGGGCGGCAAGGCGGCAACCGCATCGAGTTCGCGCTGGTGGCGCCACTCGATCACGGTCTTGATCACCAGGGTGACGATCGCGAGCAGCGCGAGCAGCGAGGCCACGGCGAACGCCGCCGCCGACTGGTATTCGTTGTAGAGGACTTCCACGTGCAGCGGCATGGTGTTGGTCTGGCCGCGGATGTGGCCGGACACCACCGAAACCGCGCCGAACTCGCCCATCGCGCGCGCGTTGCAGAGGATGACGCCGTACAGCAGGCCCCACTTGATGTTGGGCAGGGTGACCCGCCAGAAGGTCTGCCAGCCCGTGGCGCCCAGCACCTGCGCCGCCTGTTCCTCCTCGTTGCCCTGCGCCTGCATCAGCGGGATCAGCTCGCGGGCGATGAAGGGGAAGGTCACGAAGATGGTGGCCAGCACGATGCCCGGCACCGCGAACACGATGCGGATGCCGTGCTCGGCCAGCCACGGCCCGAACCAGCCCTGCGCACCGAAGACCAGCACGTAGACCAGGCCGGCCACCACTGGCGACACCGAGAACGGCAGGTCGATCAATGTCGTGAGGAAGGACTTGCCGCGGAACTCGAACTTGGCGATCGCCCAGGCCGCGGCCACGCCGAACACCAGGTTCAGCGGCACCGCGATCAGGGCGGTGATCAGCGTCAGGCGGATCGCGGCCCATGCGTCGGGTTCGCGCAGAGCCTCGAGGTAGGCTCCCACGCCCTTGCGCAGCGCCTCGGCGAACACCGCCAGCAGCGGCAGCACCAGGAACAGCAGCATGAACGCGAGCGCGATGGCGATCAGCGCAAAGCGCACCGCGCGCGACTCGCCATGGAGAGGCAGACGTGCGGCGCTCATGACAGGCCTCCGGAACGGCGGCGCTGCCAGGCCTGCAAGCCATTGATGACGAGCAGGAGCAGGAAGGAGATGCCGAGCATGACCGAGGCCACGGCGGTGGCGCCCGCGTAGTCGTACTGCTCGAGCTTGCCGATGATGATCAATGGCGTGATCTCGGAAATCATCGGCATGTTGCCGGCGATGAAGATCACCGAACCGTATTCGCCGATCGCGCGTGCGAAGGCCAGCGCGAAGCCGGTGACCAGCGCGGGCGCGATGGTCGGCATGATCACGCGCATGAAGGTCTGCAGGCGGGTGGCGCCCAGGCACATCGCCGCCTCCTCCAGCTCCTTCTCGGCCTCCTCGAGCACCGGCTGCACGGTACGCACCACGAAGGGCAGCCCGATGAAGATCAGCGCCACCACCACGCCCGCCGGGGTGAAGGCGATCTTGATCCCCAGCGGCTCCAGGTATTGCCCGATCCAGCCGTTGCCCGCCAGCAGGGCGCTCAACGCAATGCCAGCGACCGCCGTGGGAAGCGCGAAGGGAAGGTCCACCAGCGCATCGACGAACTTCTTGCCCGGAAACCGGTACCGCACCAGCACCCAGGCCACCAGCAGCCCGAACACCGCGTTGACCAGCGCGGCGATCAGCGACGCGCCGAAGGTGAGCCGATACGACGCCAGCACCCGCGGCGCAGTGACCGCCTCCCAGAACTGCGCCCAGCTCATGGAGAAGGTTTTCAGCAGCAGCGCCGACAGCGGAATCAGGACGATGAGGCTGAGGTAGACCAGCGTGTAGCCGAGCGCCAGCCCGAACCCCGGAAGCACGCGCGCCGAGCCGCGCCGGCCATGCGGCGCGGCCGGCAAGGGCGCGGCGACGGACGTGGAATCCATCGCCTGCTACCTGCCCGCCGTGTAGATCTTGTCGAACTCGCCGCCGTCGTTGAAGTGCTTCTTCTGCGCTTCGACCAGCGACCCGAAGTACTCGCCGACCGTGAACAGCTTCAGCGGTTTGAAGGTGGCGGCATGGCGCTTGAGCACGGCCTCGGAGCGCGGCCGGATGCCATGCCTGGCCGCGATTTCCTGGGCCTCGTCGCTGTAGAGGAAGTCCAGGTAGGCGCGCGCCTGCTCGGCCGTACCCTTGCGCGCGACCGTGCGCTCGACGACGGCGACCGGGTTCTCGGCAACGATGCTGGCCGACGGATGGATCGCGTCGACCTTGCCGGCGCCGAACTCGCGATCCACCGACACCACCTCGGACTCGAAGGTGACCAGCACGTCGCCGATGTTCCGCTGCAGGAAGATGCCGGTGGCGTCCCGGCCGCCGCGCGCGAGCACTGGAACATTCTTGTAGAGCTTGCGGACGAACTCCGCGGCGTCGGCGTCGCTGCCGCCCTTGCTGCGGACGTAGCCCCATGCGGCCAGGTAGGCCATGCGGCCGTTGCCGCCGGTCTTGGGATTGACGACGATCACCTGCACGCCGGGCTTCAGCAGGTCGTCCCAGTCCTTGATGCCCTTCGGATTTCCCTGCCTGACCAGGAACAGCATCGTCGATGAGGTCGGCGCCGCGCCGTGGGGGAAGCGCCTGGACCAGTCCTTGGCGACGACACCGCGCTCGGCGAGGAAATCGACGTCGGTGGTGGTGTTCATCGTGACGACGTCGGCCTCGAGGCCGTCGGCCACCGCGCGGGCCTGTGCGCTCGAGCCCGCGTGCGACTGGTCGACCTTGATGTCCTTGCCGGTCGTCTTCTTGTAGTGGGCGACGAAGGCGACGTTGTAGTCCTTGTAGAACTCGCGGGCTACGTCGTAGGAGACGTTCAGCAGCGTGGTCTGCGCGGCGGCCGGCAGGGCGGCCGCGAACGCGACTGCTGCGAGCGCGGTACGGAAGATCTTCTTCATGGGTCGGATCCGGCAGGAAGGCTGGGAGGGCGCGATGATGCCGGCGAACAAAGCGGGCTGGAACGAGTTTCTTCTGCTATCCATATGCCTTTCGGCAATATGCACGGTGCGGCGGACTGCACGTGTCGCCGCACAGGCCGCCGCACGTTTGAGCGCCTACTGCCTGGTGTAGATCTGATCGAAGATCCCGCCATCGGCAAAGTGGACCTTGCCTGCCTTGGCCCAGCCGCCGAAGGCCTCGTCGATCCCGAACAGCGCGACCTTCGGGAACTGCCGCGCGTATTTCGCCTGCGCCTTGGCGGAAGTTGGCCGGTAGAAGTGCTTGCCCGCGATGTCCTGCCCCTCGTCGCTATAGAGATGCTCCAGGTACGCGGTGGCCACGGCGCGCGTGCCCTTGCGGTCGACCGTCTTGTCGACCACGGTCACCGCGGGCTCGGCAAGGATGCTCAGCGAGGGGTAGACGATCTCGAAGCGGCCATCGAACTCCCGCTGCAGCAGATGCGCCTCGTTCTCCCAGGAGACGAACACGTCGCCCTGGCCACGCTGCGCGAACGTGGTCGACGAGCCGCGCGCGCCGCTGTCGAGCACGGCGACGTTTCGGTAGAGGCGGCCGACGAAGTCCTTTGCCTGCGCCTCCCCGCCGAGCTTGCGCTTGGCGAACTCCCAGGCGGCAAGGTAGTTCCAGCGCGCGCCGCCCGAAGTCTTCGGATTCGGCGTGATCACGCTGATGCCTGGCTTGACCAGGTCGTCCCAGTCCCTGATGCCCTTCGGATTGCCCTTGCGCACCACGAGCACGATCGTCGAGGTGTACGGCGACGAGTTCAACGGCAGGCGCGACTGCCAGTTCGCGGGAATGAGGCCGCCGTTGGCGTGCAGGGCGTCGGTATCGCCCGCCAGCGCCAGCGTGGCGACGTCGGCCTCGAGCCCGTCGATGATCGACCGTGCCTGCTTGCCCGAGCCGCCGTGGGACTGCTTGACGCTCACCTCCTGGCCGGTCTTGGCGCGCCAATGCTTCACGAACGCCTGGTTGAAGTCCGCATAGAGCTCGCGGGTGGGGTCGTAGGAAACGTTGAGCAGCGTGACTGGGGCCTGCTGCGCGCTGGCAATGGATGTGCCGGCGATCAGCGTCACTGCGAGGACGCGCCTGGCGGCGCGGATGATCGGGTTCATGACTGTCCTTCGAGGTGGGGTTTCGACCGAAGCCGATGATCCGGGGGCGGCCACCTGCGGTGAACGAATGAATACGTCGATGCTTATGCGAATCCCGCACTGCGGACTGCGGACTGCGAAGCTCGAACTGCGGCCCGCGACGTCGATCGGCCCGCGGGCCGCTGCTAGAGCGCCTGCTGCACCACTTCGCGCGTCAGTGGCGGCGCGAAGGTCTGGATGAAGTCGTAGACGTAGTCGCGCAGGAAGGCGCCCCGGCGGAAGGCGAGCCGCGTGGTGTTCGGCTCGAACAGGTGTCCGGCGTCGATGGCGCTCAGGCCCGCGTCGCGCTGCTCGTCGTAGGCGATCGACGCGACGATTCCGACCCCCATGCCAAGTTCGACGTAGGTCTTGATCACGTCCGCGTCCATCGCCACCAGCACGACGTTGGCGCGCAGGCTGGCGCGCTCCAGCGCAGAATCGATGTGGCTGCGGCCCGTGTAGCCGGCCTCGTAGGTGACGATCGGGAACTGGACCAGCCGCTCGAGCACCAGGGCGACACCGCTCGCGGCGTCCTGCTCGAGCGGATGCCCCCTCGGTACCAGCACCGAGTGCGTCCAGCTGTAGCAGGGCAAGGCCACCAGGTCGGGATAGCTGGCCAGCGCTTCCGTGGCCACGCCGATGTCGGCTTCGCCCTTGAGCAGCATCTCGGCCACCTGGCGCGGCGAGCCCTGATGCATGCGCAGGCCGACGTCCGGGTGACCGGCGCTGAAGTCGCGCACGGCGGGCGGCAGCGCATAGCGCGCCTGCGAGTGCGTCGCCGCGATCGTGAGCGTGCCGCGCTCCTGAGCAGCAAAGTCGTCGCCGGCGCGCTTGAGGTTCTCCGCTTCCTGGAGGATGCGCTCGATGATCGGCAGAATGGTGGCGCCGGGCGCTGTGAGCCCGGTCAGGCGCTTGCCTGCCCGACCGAAGATCTCGACGCCGAGTTCGTCCTCCAGCTCGCGGATCTGCCGGCTCACTCCGGGCTGCGAGGTGTAGAGGGCCTGCGCGACCGCGGTGAGGTTGAAGCCCTGGTGGACGGTCTCACGGACCGATCGGAGCTGCTGGAAATTCATGGGGCACGGACAGGAGGCGCAATTCGCGGAAGCCGCGGATTGTGCAGGCCTGCGCACGCGCCGCCTTCGATTCATTTCTCATGTGCTTGCGCCCGGATTGCATATGCCCGGACGGGACCATCGCGCCGTCGGCCCTGGCCAGCGCTGCCGTTAAGATGACCGGCGCCGACCGGCTCCGCCGGACCGCTCAGGGAGATCGACCGATGACCGAACCGAACCGCCCCGAACGTCCCCGGATGCCGCCGCAGGCGCGCGCAGCAAGTCCGATGCGCAGCGCGCTCCTCGTGCTGGCGCTGGCGCTGGCGGGTTTCCTTGCCTGGCGGTTCTGGGCGCCGCAGGCGACCGACGCGCCACCGGCTTCCACCGCCTCCGCGCCCGCGCAGGAACCCTCGGCGAGCGCGCCAGCGCCAGGGGCCGCCAGCGACGGACAGGCGCCGGACGCGCCCCTCCACCCGGTCGCCCCGGCCGCGGAACAGGACGCGGCGGGGGACGCCGCAGCGCGGCTGGAGCAGGCCCTGTCCGGGCTGCTCGGGGGGCCGGCGATGCGAGCGCTGCTGCCGGACCGGCTGGCGCTGCGCGTGGTGGCGACCGTCGACAACCTCGGCCGCTCGCACGCCCCCGCCCGGATGTGGCCGGTGGCGCCGACCCCGGGGCGCTTCCAGGTGCGCGAGCGCGAGGACGGCACCACCATCGTGGCCGCCGACAACGACGCCCGTTATGCGCCCTTCGTGTCGATGGCCGAGTCCGTCGATCCGGCCAGGCTGGCTGCGCTGTATGCGCGCTTCTACCCGCTGTTCCAGGATGCCTACGCGGAGATCGGCTTCCCCGGCCGGCATTTCAACGACCGGCTGGTGGAGGTGATCGACCATCTGCTGGCCACGCCCCGGCCTGCGCTGCCGCTGAGGGTCCGGCTGGTGGAGGTCCGTTCCGAGACGCCGACCACCCGTCCCTGGGTCCGCTACGAGTTCGCCGACCCGACGCTGGAACGGCTTTCCGCGGGGCAGAAGCTCATGCTGCGGGTCGGTCCCGAGAACCGGCGCAGGCTCGAGGCCGTCCTGGCCGGGCTGCGGCGGCAGGTTGCGGACGGCGCGCTCGGAACGGCGCGCTGACGCGCCGCCGCCGCGGCTCATCCCATTTCCTGCACCTGCATCCCGGTCGCCTGCGCAAGGCGCGCCAGGTCCCACCCGCTTCCGAGCAGCAGCATTCGCACCGAAAGGTCGTCCTGCAGTTCCTGCGCCACTTCGGCGCCGAGGTGGCGCAGGGCCTTGTCGCGCACTTCCACGTAGGAAAGGGGGTAGTCCCGCCCGAGCCCATGCCACAGCGCGTGGGCGCCCGTCGACAGCCGGGCGCCGCTGAGCAGGCAGAAACCGGAATCGAGCCCCCACCGGTGGACTGCACTGCCCAGGCCGCGGCGCTGCCAGGCGGGATCGAAGCTGGAGTGCGGCGATCGCAGGTAGGGATCGGCGCGGCGGCCCACCTCGATCAGCCGGTTGAAGACCGTGTAGCCGACGAGCCGGCCGCTCGCCTGGTCCTCGACGTAGACGTAGTGCTCGCCATCCGCCTCGCGGTGACGGAAGACCAGGCCCGGATGGCCGGAATCGATCGACAGCGTGCTCAGCCGGGGTGCGCCGGGGCGGCGCAGCCTCTGCCGAATCCGTTCCAGGTCATCCGCGGGATGACCTTCGCCGCGCCGGACGTCGATCCTGAGCTGCAGCGGACGTGGAATCCCGAACATCCATGCGGGCAGGCAGGGAAGTGCATGCATCATGGCCGCCTCCCTCAACGGAAACCGAGGGCGAGCGCGGGCTCGATCCCAGGCGGGACGGCGCGATCCGCCGCTTCGCCCGCCCACCAGCCGCTGACCAGTCCTTCCGGCCGGCGGGAGGCCCGCACCGGCGCGCTGGCATCCCAGGCGTCGCGGCGCACCGCCAGGCCGGCGTGGATCCCGTAGCCGCGCCCGGCGCTGAGTTCCCCTGCCGACTCCACGCCTTCGCCGGCGCGCACCGAGCCGCCCGCGACGATCGCGCCCCCCGCACGGATGCCCCACCCGGCATCCAGGTGATCGCCGCAGCGAAGGTCGCCTCCGGCAAGGATTCCCTGGCCGGCGCGCAGCCCCTCGGCCGCCTCGATGCGCCCGCCCACACGAAGGCTGCGCGCGCATTCGATCCTGCCCCCTGCGACCAGGTCTGCGCCCACCGTGGCACGCCCGGCAACCGACAGCGCCCCCTCGCAGGCCACGCCCCATGCGACCCTCAGGTCGCCGGCGCAGCGCAGATCCCCGCCGGCCTCCACGCCCCAGTCCGCGCGCAGGTGCCCGCCGACCTGCAGCAGACCCGCGCAGCGCACCTGCCCGCCGGCGCGCAGATCCTCCCCCACCTGGACCGCGCCGCCCGCGCGGATGCCTCCGCCCGCGTGGATCGAGCCGCCGGCGCGGGCCAGGGTATCGACGTCGATGCCACCGCGCACCCGCAGCGTGCCGGCGAAGACGATGGCTTCGGCGTCGACCGAATCGAGTTCGAGCACGGTGTCGACCGGACCGAACTGGTCGAGCAGCCAGCAGGCATCGGAGACGCGGCCGGCGGCCACGAGCGCGTCGAGAAGATCCTGGTAGTCGCCGCCGGCAGGCCGGTTCCGGACGAACCAGCGGAAGCCGCTCGAGCAGGGCCGCTTGGCCCTGACGAAGTCCTTGGTGAGATCCATTGGGATGCCCCTTTTCTCGCAGGCCGCCGCGCAGGTGTCGCGGCGAAGGGCAGCGCCCTTCGGGATGCGTCGGCAGGGCCGGCGCATCGCAGCCGTACTGGAATCCCGGAAGGCGCGCTGCGCGTCAGCCGATCCCTGGCGGGACCGACGGCGGCGGAGAGACTCCCGGCATGCACGTTGATCGGAAGCGCGCAGGCGCGCCTCCGGGCAAGGTGCCGTGCGGGGAGATCAGGACTGGGTGTGCCTGTCCTGGGGCCCCCGCACGGCCAGGGAGGGCACGGCGGGGAACCCGAAGGTCTCGAGCGCTGCCGGCACGGGGCAGCGCGATGGGGAGCCCCGCTTCACGAGCGCGCAGGCCACCGCCGCATGCGGAGCATGCGTAGGCGTGGACCGGGCGGTGAAGGCGGCGGGCATCGGGGCTGGCTCGGACTCGTCGAACGCGACGGCCTGGCGTACCAGACCGTCGGTTGCGGGCAGCTGCCCGCGAAGTGCGGCGCGCCTCGGCGCTGGCCGCAGAATGGGAAGCCCGGCGAAATCCGGACCACCCGCGAAGGGGTGGCGCGCCCGGCTGGGATCGAACCAGCGACCCCTGGCTTCGGAGGCCAGTACTCTATCCACTGAGCTACGGGCGCGCAGAAGCCTGATTCTATCAGTCGCGCGGCCATCGCGCCGCGATTGCTCGATGAATCGGCGCTAAGCCGATACAATTGTGAGCTTTGAACCGTTCGGCCGGGGCCGGCGGACAGGCGTGATGCGCCTTCCGCGGTCGTGGCGGCCATCGACACCAGCCCATCAGGAAACCGGCATGAGCGAAGAGCACCAGGCATTCATCAAGACACCGAAGCAGCTGATCACGGTCGTGATCCTCGCGTTCGTCGTGCCCATCCTCATCATCGTGCTGCTGGTCAAGTTCGTCAGCGCCGGCTCCCGCATGGGCGCGGGCGCGTCGACGATGACGCCGGAGGCGATCGAGGCGCGCATCCAGCCGGTCGCCCGCTTCGAGCTCAAGGGCGCCAGCGGGCCCAAGGTGCTCGCCGCCGGGGATGCGGTCTACAAGGCGCAGTGTTCCGCGTGCCACGACAGCGGCGCCGCCGGCGCCCCCAAGCTCGGCGATTCGGGCGCCTGGGCCGCGCGCATCAAGACCGGCTACGACGCTCTGCTTACTTCGGCGCTCAAAGGCAAGGGCGCGATGGCACCCCAGGGCGGTGGCCAGTTCGACGACCTCGAGATCGGCCGCGCGGTGGTCTTCATCGCCAACAAGGGCGGCGCCAGCTTCGACGAGCCGAAGGCGCCCGCCGGCGACGCGCCCGCAGCCGCCGCCGACGCAGCCCCGGCTGCAGCGGCTCCGGCCGCCGAGTCCGCCCCGGCAGCCGCGCCTGCTGCGGCTGCCCCCGCGGCGGCGGCGGCTGCCGTTGCCGCCGCCGCACCGGCTGCCGCAGCAGCGCCTGCCGCCTCTGCGGGCGACGCCGGCAAGAAGCTGTACGAGACGGCCTGCGTGGCCTGCCACAGCTCCGGCGTAGCTGGCGCGCCGAAGTTCGGCGACAAGGCCGCCTGGGCGCCGCGGATCGCCACTGGCATGGAGGCCATGATGAACACCACCCTCAAGGGCAAGGGCGCGATGCCGCCGCGCGGCGCCTCCACCGCCTCGGACGAAGAGCTGAAGGCGGCGGTCGAGTACATGGTGGCGGCTGCGAAGTAAGCCCACTTCGCCCGAGCACCGACGGCCCCGCGGCGCACGCCCCGGGGCCGTTGTCTTTTTCCCTTGCGCCGTTGCGCCGCTGCGGCGGCGCGCCGCAGGTTCAGTCTTCGGCGAGCAGTCGGAGCAGGCTATCGCCGTAGCGTTCGAGCTTCGTCGCGCCGATCCCGGGGATCTCGCCGAGCGCAGCGATCGAGCCCGGGCGCGCCGCGGCGATCGCAGCCAGGGTGCTGTCGTGCAGGATCACGTAGGCCGGCACCGCCTGCTCGCGGGACTGCGCCAGCCGCCAGGCCTTCAGCCGACCCAGCAGCCCGGCATCGGCCGGCGCAACCGGCGCGCCGCCATCGGCGTCATCCGCCCCCCGCCTGCCGCGGCCAGAGGTCTTGCGCCCGCCGGCGGGCCGCTTCACGCTGCGGCGCATCCAGACCGTCTGCTCGCCGCGTAGCACCGGGCGGCTGGCCTCGGTGAGGCGCAGCGCACCGTGGGCATCGTGGTCCACCTGCACCAGTCCAAGTGCGATGAGCTGGCGGAACACGCCCCGCCACGCGAAGTCGTCGAGGTCGCCGCCGATGCCGAAGACCGAGAGCCGGTCATGGCCCCAGCGCTCGATGCGCTCGCCAGCCTTGCCGCGAAGGACGTCCACCAGGTGCACCGCGCCAAAACGCTGGCCGGTGCGGTAGATGGCCGAAAGCGCCTTGCGCGCGGCCTCGGTGGCGTCCCAGGTTTCCGGCGGCACCAGGCAGTTGTCGCAGTTGCCGCACGGGCCGCTGGCCTCGCCGAAATAGGAAAGCAGGCGCACACGGCGGCAACCGGCGGTCTCGGCCAGGCCGAGCAGCGCGTCGAGCTTGGCGCTGGCCACCCGCTTGAAGCTTTCGTCGGCTTCCGAGAGGTCGATCAGCCGGCGCTGCTGGACGACGTCCGCAAGGCCGTAGGTCATCCAGGCATCGGCGGGCTGGCCGTCACGGCCCGCCCGCCCGGTCTCCTGGTAATAGCCCTCGACGCTCTTGGGCAGGTCGAGGTGGGCGACGAAGCGCACGTCCGGCTTGTCGATGCCCATGCCGAAGGCAATGGTGGCCACCACGACGATGCCCTCGTCGCGCTGGAAGCGCGCCTGGTGCGCCGAACGCGTGGCCGCATCCATGCCGGCATGGTAGGGCAGCGCCTGGATCCCATGGGCTTCCAGCCACTGCGCGGTCTCGTCGACCTTGCGGCGCGACAGGCAGTAGACGATGCCGGCGTCGCCAGGATGCTCGTCGCGGATGAATCGCAGCAGCTGCTGGCGCGGTTCGGTCTTGTCGACGATGACGTAGCGGATGTTCGGGCGGTCGAAACTCGACACGAACACCCGGGCGTCCTGCAGCGCCAGGCGCTCGACGATCTCCTGGCGGGTCTGGGGATCGGCGGTGGCGGTGAGCGCGATTCGCGGCACCTGCGGGTAGCGCTCGTGCAGCAGCGACAGCTGCAGGTATTCGGGGCGGAAATCGTGACCCCATTGGGACACGCAATGCGCCTCGTCGATGGCGAACAGCGCGATGCCCGCGGGCTCGGCGCACATGCGGTCGAGCAGGGCCAGGAAGCCGTCGCTGGCGAGACGCTCCGGCGCCACGTAGAGCAGGTCCAGCGCGCCGTCGAGAAACGCGCGCTCCGTGTCGCGCGCAGCGCGAGCGTCCAGCGAGGAATTCAGGAAGGCGGCGCGCACGCCGAGCTGGCGCAGCGCCGCGACCTGGTCCTGCATCAGCGCGATCAGCGGCGAGACCACGATGGCCGGGCCCGACCCCGCCCGCCTGCGCAGCAGCGCCGGCAGCTGATAGCACAGCGACTTGCCCCCGCCCGTGGGCATCAGCACCAGCGCATCGCCGCCCTCGGCAACCTGGCGGACGATCTCGGCCTGTGCCCCGCGGAATGCGGGATGGCCGAAGACCTCGCGCAGCAGCGCCGACGCAGCGGTGTCGCCGGCGGGCGCCGAGGCTTGCGCGCCGACGGCGCGGGACGCGGCCACCGGGCCGAGGAGGGTTTCGTCGATCATGACCCCGGAGGGTACCAGCGGCGGCGGCAGACGCCGATCAACCGGTCGGATGCGCTCGGCTGCAATCGGTCGATCGGATGCGATCGGTTGCGATCGACCCCGTCGCAGTCGCTCAGACCGGAGGCCAGTCGAAGACCTGCCCCTCGCGAGCTTCAGGATCCGACGAGGGCCGCAGCAGCGCGGGCGCCCGCACGCCGCCCCCGGCGCCGCGCACGCCAGGCCGCAAGAGGCGACCGTCGTCTGCCGACGCGGCATCGAGCGCCCAGCGCGCCACCAGCGACAGCTCGCCAGGGTCGGACAGCTCGCTGCGCTCCGCCTGGCCGGCCGCGCGGCGCGTGGACTTCGGAACCTGCCCCGTGCTTCGACGGGTCGACAGGAAGCCCTCGATCACCGCGAGCACACGCTCGGGATGGGTGAGCGGCCCCATGTGACCAAGACCGTCGAAGCGGACCACCTGTGCACCGGGCACTGCCGAGACCAGTGCCTCCGCGACGCAGCGCGCGGCGGCCCGCGTGTCCCGTCCGGTCATGACGAGAACGGGCACGCTCAGCCCCGCGAACGCCGACAGCGGCGTGGGATCCTCGCTCAGCACCCGCCACCACGAGCCGATGCATTCGATCGTTCCAAGGATCTGCGCGCGCCGTGGGGGCGGCATCGCGTCGAAGGCGCCTGGGTTCGTCCAGAAATCGATGAAACTTCGAGCGGCGCCCTCGTGATCGCCTCGCGCCACCGCCTGTGCACCGCCGTGCACGAGGTCGGCGAGAGCCTCGAGGTCGGGACTGTCGGGGTCGGCCTCACGCGCGAGCCCGAAGAGCGCCGGCTCGTACACCGCCACCGATTCGACCCGGTCCGGGTAGGCAAGCGCCGCCCGCAGCGCAAGCGCCCCGCCCCAGGAATGCCCGACGAGGTGGAAACGTTCTCCGGCGGCGTCGAAGACCGGCGCCAGGGCCTCGATCTCCTGGGCGAGCGTTGGTGCCTGCGCCGTCGAGGCGAACGGGACACGAGTAGGGCCGTAGGCGGCGGGAATGACGACCCGCCAGTCTGGAAGGAGCCGATCCGAGAGCGTCTGCCATTGGGCGCCGGTGCCGGGGTTCGCGTGCAGGCACACGACGCCCGGGCCGGCGTCGGCCACGCGATGGATCGATGCGGCATGCATTTGGGTTCTCCTGGGAGGCACGGCACAGCGCCGCCCCGCGGGACGCCACGCAGCCGGCGGCGTGGGCGTGGACATTCCGATTCTGGACGCCGCGCCAGCGCTGCGCATCACCCACATGGGGGATGCGCCCCCCTGTTCCGGGCGATTGATGGACGCCGGACCCCCGAGGATACTCATGCGATGACGGACGATGCGGCCAGACTCGATCGAGCGGTGCGGAGCATCTATAGCGCCGCTGCAGGGCGCTCGCCCTGGCAGCTCGCGCTCGACGAGCTCGGCGGAAGCGTGCAGGCGCGCTCGGTGCAGCTGCTTGGCCTGGACCGCCACACCGGCGGCATCCTGTTCAGCCACTGCGGCAGCGGCACAGCGCCCGAGGCGCACCTGGACTACCTCCGGCGCTGGCACCGCCTCGATCCCGGCCTGCAGCTGCTGGCCAACTCCGACGGCAATGCCTGGATGCACTTCCACGAGCGCTTCGACAATGCGCGCGTCGCCGCCGATCCCTTCTGGCAGGAATACCTGATCCCGAACTGCGGCCGCTATCGCAGCGGCACCAAGATCGCCGACGACGAGCATCTGGTGGTGCTGTTCGGCGTGCACCACGGCGAGGCGCCGCTGCAGCCGCGCGCGTTCGACTGGCTCGAGCGCCTGCGCGGCCACCTCGTCGAGTCGATGGCCGTCTACCGCCACCTGCGCGCCGTCCGCCTCGAGCAGGCGGTGGCGGCACAGATGCTCGACGGCATCGCCTATCCGGTCGTGCTGGTCGATGCGATGCGCGGCATCCTGTACCGCAACCGGGCCGCCGCGCGCGCGCTGCAGTCGGGCGACTACGTGGTCGACCGCTGGGGCTTGCTGGGCTGCGTCCACCCGCGCGACGACGCAGAGCTCACGATCGCCGTCCAGGCGCTCGACCTGCCCGGCGGCAAGCCGCTCGAGGGCGCGCAGAGCCGGCGCTTCCTGCGGCTTCGCCGCGCGGGCGGCGGACCGGTCGGCGTCTACGTGTCGGCGCTGATCCCGCCCTCGGTGACCGACGCGTTCGCCCATCCGCCGGCGGCCCTGCTCGTGTTCCATGACACCGACGAGCACGACCGGCTCGACCCCCTGGTGGTCGGCGAGATGTTCCGGCTCACCCCGGCAGAGGCCAAGGTGGCGGTGCGGCTGGCCCGCGGCCAGGGCGTCGCGGAGATCGCCGCCGAAACCGGCCGTTCGGTGGAGACGGTGCGCACGCACATCAAGTCGATCCTGGTGAAGACCGGGGTCGACCGGCAGTCGCAACTGGTGCGCGTGCTGGCGTCGATGCAGCCGCTGCAGCCCTGATCCATTTCAGACCTGGGCCATTGCAGCCCTGGATCGCGGCTTCGACCCGACCCGACCCGGCGCGGCATGGCCGGGCCGGGCCGGGCCGAAGAACTTCACGCCCCTCCAGGCGCTGATTGCTGCTCGCGGATCAGCTTCCTCACCTTTTCAGCCAGTTCGGGCGTGACCTGCGTACCGTGGACCTCGCTGGCGTGCGACGCCGCCTGCTTGAGCACCGCCTCCACCGTAGCGCCGCGGACCACGCCACCGCAGTCGAAGCCAACTTCCCTGCACCAGAGCTCGTACATGATCTGCCTCCCTTGCACATGCATTGCCGGGATCCGCGGCCCGCGCCTCGTCGGCGCACAAGGACGCGTCCCGGTGGTCCATTGGAGGCGCGGTGCGTCACGGCCGCGTCACGACGCGGGATCAGGCCAGCGACACCTCGATCCCGGTGGCCCGAGCGAGCGTCGTGTAGACGGGGCAGCGGGTGCGCAGCGCGTGCAGCAACGCGTCGGCCTGCGCCGCGTCGACACCATCGAGCGCGAGCCGCAGGCGGATCGCCTGGAAGCGCGGGTCGAAGGGCTCGCCGCAGACGCCGCGCGGGTCGAAGTCGCCCGCCGCGGTCACCGAGACTCCGGCGAGCGCGATGCCCATCTCGGCGGCGGCGCGCTCGCAGACGAAGGTGGCGCAGGCCGCCAGCGCGGCGAGCAGCAGCTCCACCGGATTCGGCGCCTCGTTGGGGCCGCCCAGCGGCGGCGGCGAATCGGTCACCAGGTGCTGGCCGCGCATCGCAAGCAGCGCGCGGCCGGGCTCGTTGGATAGCCGGCTTCCAGCGGACGCTGTGGCCAGGGTCGTGCTCATTTCGGTTCCTCCCGCGATGCGCGGCTGCGGCGCCGCTTCGTTGACAAGGCCGGTGATCTCACGGCACCGTCACATGATCGTCACGGCCCGGTGCACGCGCTCCGATCATGCTGACCCTGCGCCTCTTCGGCCCCGGCGAGCTCGCACTCGACGGGACGCCGGTCCACCTGCACTCGGCGAGGGCGATGGCGCTGCTGGCCTTCCTCTGCGCCGAGCCAGGGCGGCCGAACCTGCGCGCGCGCCTCGCTGCGCTGGCCTGGGAACCATACCCGGAGGCGTCGGCGATGCACAGCCTTCGACAGGCCTTGCACTCTCTGCGGAGCTGCGCCGACGGCCGCCTGAGGCCATGCCTGATCGCGGACGCCGACACCGTCCGCTTCGACGCCGGCCAGGCGCTCGACGTGGACCTGCATCGGTTCTCGTCGGCAGTGCGCTCCGCCGACCCGCAGTGTTGGCGGAGCGCCGCCGAGGTCTACCGCGCGCCGCTGCTCGACGGCCGCACCCTCCCCGGCTGCAAGATGTACGAGGAGTGGCTCGCCGCGACGCGGTCGCGGCTGCACGCGCTGGCGATGCAGAACCTGGAGCGGCTGGCGCTGGACCGGATGACGGCGCGCGACTGGGCGGCGGCACTCGACTACGCCGAGCGGCTGCGCGAGTTCGAGCCGGAGAGCGAGGCGGCGAGCGGCCACCTGAGGCGGATCCTCGCGGCGACCGGCCAGCCCGACGCCTCCGCATCCGCCTCCGCCTCCGCCTCCGCCTCCGCCTCCGCCTCCGCCTCCGCCTCCGCCTCCGCCCACGGCCCCGCCCACCGTGCCCCGAGCGCCCCCGGCGACGCGGCAGCTGTCGACTCGCTGGTCTCTGCCGCCCAGGCCGCGGAGCGCGTGAATGCGTTCGGCCACGCGCTGGAACTGCTGCAGCGCGCTCTGGCGAGCCTGCGCGGGCGCCAGCCGGCCAACCCGCAGCGGATCTGCGAGCTGATGCTGCGCCAGGAGGCGATGCTGGAGAGGCTGGGCCGGCGCGCCGAGCAGCGCGCGGCGATCGACGGGGCCGAGGCCATCGCCCGGGCGCTGCCGGACCGGGGACTGCTCGCTGCGCTGCTGCTGCGCAAGGCGGGCGCGCTGGCGCTGGCGGACGACGCGCCCGGGACGGACGAGACGGACGGAGCGAACGAGGCGACCTCCTCGGCCCGGGGCGCGGCCGAAGAGGCGCTGGCGCTGTTCCAGACGATCGGCGACCGCCCCGGGCAGGCGGAGGCGCTGCGCGAGCTCGGCTTCGTCGCCTGGCGCGCCGGCGAGCACGCGGATGCGCTGCATCACGCACGCGAGGCACTCGCCGCGCACCGGGCGCTGGGCGACGTCGCGGGCGAGGCCAGCGCACTTCACAACCTGGGCGAAATCCATCGATCGCTCGGCAGCCCGCGACACGCGCTGACCCTCTTCCGCGAGGCCCTGCCGCTGCACTGGGCGGCGCGCAACCACATCGGCGAGATCCTCACGCGCTTCGGCGAGGCCGCCGCCCTGCGGCAGCTGGGCGAGACGCGCCAGGCCCGGCGCAGCTACGAGACGGCGCTCGAACTCAGCGAGCGGCACGAGGAGCGCACCATGCAGTCGCGCGCGCTGCAGGCGCTCGCCGGGCTGTGCCTCGAAGACGGCGCGCTGGACGACGCGCTCGGCTTCATGCGCCGGGCCGTGGCGATCGACCGCGCGATCAATTACGCGCATGGGCTCCCGCACGACCTGGTCGGGCTCGCGGCGATCCACTTCGAGCGCGGCGAGCGCTCCGAAGGCATCGCTGCGCTTCGGGAAGCCCTCGTGTGGTGCGATTTCACCGGCGATGTCGATGCGGCCGGCGCGGTACAGGCGCTGCTTGACCACCCGGGCCGCGTGCGCCGGGCCCCGCCGCACGCGCCCGGCGACCCTGGCAACTGTGTGCGCAGCCATCTGCCCCTGCCCGAGGGCAAGGTGTACTGCCAGTTCGAGTCGCCGCTGGCCCTGGCCCATGCGGGCCAGGCTCAGGCCGGCGTGCCGTCGTCCGGATAGGCCGGGTTCGACCGCAGGAAACGCTCCACCCGCTCGCGCGTCTCGGCCTCGCAGGTGGCCTCGATGAACTGCAGCCGCTCGGCCTCGAGCGCCGCCTCGGCGTCGGCGAGGTCGCCGAGCAGCGTGCGCTTGGCCTTGCGCATCGCGGCCGGCGACGCCTGCGCGATGCGCGCGGCGGCGGCGGCCGCGTGGACCCGCAGGTCGACGGCCGGCGCCAGCTCGGTGACGATGCCCCAGTCGCGGGCCTCGCCGGCGACGATCTCCCGCTCGAGCAGCAGGCCGGCCCCGGCGCGGCGCGCGCCGGCAAGCCTGGGCAGCAGCGCGGTCCAGCCGCCGCCGGGCGCAAGGCCTGCGCCCGCTTGTCCGGCGGTGAAGCGCGCATCTTCCGTGGCGATCACGACGTCGGCAGCGAGCACCAGCCCGAGCGCAAGGCCCTCGACCCGGCCGTGCACGCGCGCGAGCACCGGCTGGGTCAGCCGCATCAGCGTGAGCATCGCCTGGTTCAGCAGCCCCGCGAGCTCGGCCGCGTAGGCCTGCAGTCCGGGGCCGCGCATCTCGCGCGCCAGCCGCCGCAGGTCGGGCCCGATGGAGAAGTCTTCGCCCTCGGCCTGCAGCAGCACGCAGCGCACGTCTTCGCGCCTGCCGGCGGTCTCCAGCGCCACGCAGAGATCGAGCAGCATCTCCGGCACCAGCGCGTTGTGCATCGGCGCGCGTGCCAGCGTCACCGTGGCCACGCCGGATGCTGCGGCGAGCCGCACCAGGGGCGCCCCGCCAGCCGCCGGGACCGCGCGTTCCAGCGCGGGATCCCGGTTCGGACGGCGGATGGGCGCGCTCACTTCGCCCCCGTGCGGCGCTGGAAGGCGGCCAGCCTGAGGCGGCCCACGATGCCGGTGGGGAAGTGATAGACCGACAGCACGAACAGCACGCCCAGCCACAGCAGCCAGCGCTCCGGCGAGAGCAGCACCGAGACCACAGGAATGCCCTCGGTGGCGCCGGAGGCCAGCGCCATCAGATCCTGCAGGTAGTTCTGGGCGACGACGAAGAGCGCAGCGCCGATCACCGCGCCGTACATGGTGCCCATGCCGCCGATCACGACGATCAGCAGGATGTCGATCATGATCTCGAAGGACAGCGAGGTGTCCGGCCCGTTGTAGCGCAGCCAGATCGCCAGCAGCGCGCCGGCCATCGTCGCGAACAGCGCGGAGATCACGCTGGACAGCGTCCGATAGACCACCGTGCGGTAGCCGAGGGCTTCGGCGCGGAAGTCGTTCTCGCGGATCGCCTGCAGCACGCGTCCGAAGGGCGAGTTGACCACCCGCAGCAGCAGCAGGAACAGCACCAGCACCGAGAAGAACAGCAGGTAGTAGGAGAGGAAGCGGCCGTCCAGGTCCACGCCCAGGAAGGGCTCGTCCGCAAGCGAGAACGACGGCTGCAGCGCCTCGGGCAGCCGGAAGCTCAGGCCGTCCTCGCCGCCGGTGAACTCCGACAGCTGCGAGGCCAGCGTCTGGAAGGCGGTGGCGACCGCGAGGGTGATCATCGCGAAGAAGATCGCCCTCACCCTCAGGCTGAACAGGCCGATCACCAGCGCGAGCAGCGCCGAGACCGCCAGCGCCGCCAGGATGCCGATGCCCAGCGCGCTCCAGCTCGCGCCGATGCGGGTGCAGGCGATGGCCACGCCGTAGGCGCCGATGCCGAAGAACATGGTGTGCGCGAAGGACACGATGCCGGTGTAGCCGAGCAGCAGGTCGAAGCTGGCCACCAGCAGGATGAACACCATGATCTTGGCGGCGACGCTCACCGCCTTGGTGCCCGGCAGAACGAAAGGCCCGAGCGCCAGCACCAGCAGCACGCCGAGCAGCATCGCCGCCACCCAGCGGCTGCGCGGCAGGTCGGAGGAAAGCAGTCGCGCGATCATCGCCGTGCCACCGGATAGAGGCCCTGCGGGCGCCACAGGAGCACCATCACCATCAGCAGGATGTTGGAGAAGAGCGCCACCTTGGGCGCCAGGAAGCCGGTGTAGTTGGCCATCAGGCCCACCAGGAGCGCGCCCAGGAAGCAGCCGGTGGTGGAGCCCAGGCCGCCGATGATGATCACGATGAAGATCAGCACGTTCACCTGCGCGCCCATCTGCGGAACCACGCCCTGCTGGTAGAGGCCCCACATCACGCCGCCCAGGCCCGCCAGCGCGGAACCCGCGACGAAGACGCCGATGAACAGGCGGTGGATCCGGTAGCCCAGGCTCTCGACCATCTCGCGGTCCTGCACGCCGGCCCGGATCAGCAGTCCCACCTTGGTGCGCGCGAGCACCCAGAGCATCGCGGCGAACACCACCAGCCCCACCACCACCGCGATCACCCGGTACTTCTCGATCGCGGCGTCACCGAAGAACCATGCGCCCTTGAGCCCCTGCGGCAGCGGCAGCGGAATCTGGTCCGGCCCCCAGACGGCCTTGATCAGCTCCTCGCCGATGATCATCCCGCCCATCGTGATCAGGATCTGCTTCAGGTGCTGGCCGTACACCGGCTTGACGATCAGCCGCTCGAACGCGTAGCCGACCGCGCCGGCCACGGCCATCGCAACCACCATCGCCGCGAACACCGCGACCAGGTTGACCGCCATCGACGGGTTCTCGGTCAGCCCCGCCATCGGCGCGAGCACGCTGGTCGCGACGAAGGCGCCGAGCGCGATGAAGACCCCGTGGCCGAAGTTCAGCACGTCCATCAGGCCGAACACCAGCGTGAGGCCGGAGGCGATGATGAACACGATCAGCCCCATCGCCAGCCCGGCCACCGTGAGCGTGACCCAGGTGGAGGGCGAACCCACCAGCGGCAGCGCCAGCAGCGCGACCAGCGGCACCAGCAGCAGGGGCAGGTAGTCGCGCGGCGGCGCCTTGGGGATGCCGGCCTCGTCGGGCGCGGTCGATGCGCCCGACGATGCGCCCGACGATGCTGCAGAGGCGGCGGCGGCTGCGGCACCGATCTGGACCGGAGGGGTCATTGGTG
Source organism: Quisquiliibacterium transsilvanicum (assembly GCF_014202215.1). Taxonomy (GTDB): domain Bacteria; phylum Pseudomonadota; class Gammaproteobacteria; order Burkholderiales; family Burkholderiaceae_E; genus Quisquiliibacterium; species Quisquiliibacterium transsilvanicum. Next base: position 144,463 of record NZ_JACHGB010000005.1, read on the forward strand.
CGCTCCCAGGGACAGGCCGAGCAGGCGCTGCTGCAGCGCCTCGTCTCCGGCAAGCTCGGCCATCGAGCCACGGTGCACGACACGGCCGTCGTCCATCACGGCCACGGTGTCGCCGAGCTGGCGGGCGAAGGCGAAGTTCTGCTCGACCAGCAGGATGGTGACGCCGGCCGCCTTCAGCTGCCGGAAGGCCGAAATCATGTTCTGGATGATCGACGGGGCGAGCCCCTTGCTCGGCTCGTCGACCAGGATGAGGGCCCGCGGCTCGACGATGGCGCGCGACACCGCGAGCATCTGCTTCTGGCCGCCGGACAGCAGGCCTGCAGGATGGTTCCAGAAGCGCTTCATCGGCGGGAAGAGGTCGAAGATCCAGCGCAGGCGCTCGGCATCGATGTGGTCCGCGCTGCGCGCGGAACGCGCCGCCAGCACCATGTTCTCGCGCACCGTGAGGTCCGCGAAAATGCCCATGTTCTCGGGCACGCAGGCCAGGCCCAGCCGCGCGATTTCCGGCGTGGAGCGGCCGACGAGGTCTGCCGCGCCGAACGAGATGCTGCCCGCCGAGGCCTTCCACAGGCCCATGATCGTGCGCAGCGTGGTGGTCTTCCCCGCGCCGTTGCGACCCAGCAGCAGCGTGGTGCCGCCCGCAGGCACTTCGAGGTCGACGCCGTGCAGGATGTGATAGGCGCCGATGTGGGTATGCACGCCTGCGAGCCGCAGCGCGTGGCCGCCTGCCGCACTCATCGCGAAACCTCTGCGGGTTCGATGCCGAGATAGGCCTGCTGGACCACCGGCGACGCGATCACCTCGGCGGGCGGCCCGTCGGCGGCCAGCCGCCCGTTGTGCAGCACGATGATCCGGTCCGAGAGCTCGCGCACCACGTCCATCTTGTGCTCGACGAGCAGGATGGTCTTGCTGCGGTCGCGCTTGATCTCGCGGATCAGGTCGAGGATGACCGGCACCTCGTCCACGCTCATTCCCGCGGTGGGCTCGTCGAACATGAACACCTCCGGCTCGATCGCCAGCAGGATGCCGACCTCGAGCTTGCGCTGGTCGCCGTGCGGCAGGCTGCTCGCAAGCGCATCGCGCTTTGCGGTGAGCGCGATCCGCTCGAGCACCGCCTCGGCCTCGCCGATCAGCTCGCGGTGGCTGGACCACACCGACCACAGGTTCAGCCCCAGCCCGCGCCGCGCCTGGATCGCGAGCCGCACGTTCTCCAGCACCGTCAGGTTGGGGAACAGGTTGGTGAGCTGGAAGGCCCGCCCAAGCCCGCGGCGCGTGCGGCCCGGCGCCGGCAGCGCGGTGACGTCATCGCCGTACACGAACACGCGGCCGGCGCTCGCCCGCAGCTGCCCCGAGATCAGGTTGAAGTAGGTGGTCTTCCCCGCCCCGTTGGGCCCGACGATCGCCGTCAGCGTGCCCGGATGGAAGGCGCAGGACACCGAGTCGACCGCCACGTGCCCGCCGAAGCGGATGGTGAGGTCGCGGGTTTCGAGGGCTGGCTGGGTCATGATTCGAATGAACTGTCCGCGGCTAGCGCTGCCGTGCAGCGTGTCGGGGCTGACGAATGGAAATCCTCGGGCCCGTCCCGCCCGCGTCGGAGCGCGTGCGGAGCGGGTGAGGACTTCCGAGGTGGACGCGCAAGCCCCGAGCAGCGGGGCCGCAGCGTCAAACCAGACTCAGCGCTTGTTCCGGATCGGGATGTTCATCTCATCCGCCTTGATCTCCCGCACCAGCTCCGGCACCCCCCAGCTGAACGCCGGATCCAGCTTGATCCGGAAGTGGTACATCGACTGCATCGCCTGGTGGTCCTCCGGGCGGAAGGTCATCGCGCCCTTCGGCGTCTCGAAGCTCATGCCTTCCATGGCCTTGATCAGCTTGTTGGAACTGGTGTCGCCGCCGGTCTTCTTCAGCGCCTCCACCGCAGCGATTCCCGCCGCCATCCCCGTGCCGGTGAACATGTCCGGCGGCGACTTGAAGCGCTTGTAGTGCTCGGTGATCAGCCAGTTGTTCACCGGGTTCTTGTGCATCGAGTAGTAGTAGGTGGCGGCCCCTTCCATGCCGGGCGCAACCTTGTACGCGGTGAGGCCGGCGAAGACGTTGCCGCCGCTGGCCAGTTCGATGCCGTAGCGCTTGGGGTCGAGTTCGGCGATCTTGAACGGGTTGCCCGCGCCGGCCCAGTTCACGAAGATGACCTTGCGGCCCGGCTTGTCCTTGAGCGCGTCGAACAGCCGCTGCGCGCCCGCGGTGAAGTCGGTGGTGTTGACCGGCAGGTACTCCTCGTGGACCACCTTGGCCTTCTTCAGCTGGTCCTTGAAGGCCTTCACGAAGTCGCGGCCGAACGCATAGTCCTGGGCCAGCGTGGCGATCGTGACGCCCTCCTTGTCCAGCGCGACGGCGCTCGAGGCGGCGTCATGCGAGGAGTTGCGGCCGGTGCGGAACACGTAGCGGTTCCACTTGTCGCCGGTGATCGAATCGGCCACTGCCGGCTCGACGATCAGCACCTTCTTGTACTCCTCGGCCACCGGCAGCATGGCCAGCGCGACGCCCGACGAGACCGGCCCGATCGCAAGGTCGGCCTTGTCGTCGGCGAACGCGGCGGTGAGCTGCGACTTGCCGACGTCGGGCTTGCCCTGGTCGTCCTTCTCGATGAGGACGATCTTGCGGCCGTTGACCATCATCGTGCCGCCGGTCGCGTACTCGAGACCCATCTGCACGCCGACCTGGGTCTGCTTGCCGTAAGACTCCAGGAAACCGGTCTTGGAATAGACCAGCGCCACCTTGATGTCGCCCCCCTTGCCCTGGGCGAGCGCGGGCGCCGCCGTTGCAGCGAGGGTCAGGGCCCCTGCGGCCAGCAGACCGCGGCGCAGCTTGTTGTTCGTACTTTTCATGACGTGCTCCTCCTCCGAAGCTCCTTGCGGGTGCCCTCAAGGTGCAAGCGACGTGCCAGGGGAGGGAGTGCTCCGGGATAACCCGGAGGTTCATGCCCTGGAACCGGACAGAACCGCAGTTCTTAAGAGCTCGGGACTGCGCGTCAGAGGTTTGGCGATGGATGTGTCCGGATTACGGACACTTCAACCGTCCGTTTTCCGGACATTCGCGGCGCTGAACTACAGCGCTATGTCCAGGAAACAGTCAGATCGGGATGCTCGGCGAGCTTCTGATAGAGGGTGGCGCGAGCGATGCCGAGCATCCGCGCGGCCTGCAGCCGGTTTCCGCCGGTGGCAACGAGCGCCTCGCGGATCGCCTCGCGTTCCATCCGGGCGATCCGTTCGGGCAGGGTTCCTGCCCACTCCGCGTCGGCACCCGGGCCGGTCGGCTGCAGCGACAGGACCGGTTCGACCGGATCGACCGGCGCATCCTCCGGCGCCGGAGAGGCTCTCCCTGCCGCCGAGGCCACGGCGGCAGGGCCCGCCGCCGCTGCTGGACGGAGCACCCCGCCCACCCCGGCCGCGACAGGGGACTCCTCGCTGCCCGCCGCCGTCTCCCGCTGCGCCAGCCCATCGTAGACGCCGAGCGCCTCGGCGGTCAGCCGCAGCCCGTCCCAGACCGAGCAGGCCTGCTCGAGCGCGTTGCGCAGCTCGCGGATGTTGCCCGGCCAGTCGCGGGCCGCGAGCAGCGCCAGCGCTTCCGGGTCGATCTCCTTCGGCAGGGTGCCGTGCTCCAGCGCGATCTCCTCGAGCAGGTGCTCGCATAGCAGGCCGAGATCCTCGCGCCGGTCGCGCAGCGGCGGCAGCCGGATCGGCAGCACGTTGAGCCGGTAGTAGAGGTCCGCGCGGAATCGCCCTTGCGCCACATGCCCCTCGAGGTCGACGCTGGTGGCGGCGATCACCCGCACGTCCACCGACTGCACCCGGTTGGCGCCCAGCGGCTCAACCTCCCGCTCCTGCAGCGCGCGCAGCAGCTTGGCCTGCACGGGCAGCGGCATGTCGCCGATCTCGTCGAGGAACAGCGTGCCGCCGTCGGCCGCGGCGAGCTTGCCGTCCCGGCCGCGGCGGTCGGCGCCGGTGTAGGCGCCCGGCGCCACCCCGAAGAACTCCGCCTCGAGCAGCGACTCGGGCACCGCCGCCACGTTCACCGCCACGAAGGGGCCGTGGGCCCGCGCCGAGGCCGAATGGATGGCCTGCGCGAGCAGCTCCTTGCCGGTGCCGGTCTCGCCGAGCAGCAGCACCGTGGTGTTGAGCGCCGCGGCCCGCCGCGCACGGCTCTTGACCGCCACCACCGGCGCGCTGTTGCCGACGAAGTTGGAGAAGGTGTAGCGCGTGCGCCGCTGCTGCGCCAGCTCCTTGCGCGCCTCCGCGAGCTCGCTCTGCAGCCGGTTGAGCCGCGACATCAGCGGCTTGAGCGACTCGATGCGGTCGTAGAGGATCAGGCCCACCGCGCCGATCACCTCGCCGTCGTCGTCATGCAGCGGAAAGCGCGAGACGACGAAGGTGCCCGAGTGGTTCTCGATGATGTCCAGCAGGATCGGCTTGCCGGTCTCGACCACCTCGCGCATCAGAGTGTTCGGCACCACCTCCTCGACCGGCCGGCCGAGCACCTCCGCCGGACTCGAGAAGCCCAGCGCGGTCAGGTAGCGCTCGTAGCGGTCGCTGATCCAGACCAGACGCCCGGCCCGGTCGACCATCATGATGCCCTCGCACATCTCCGAGAGATGGTCGAAGAAGGTCGACGCAGCCTGGCGCAGGATGCGGTCGCTGTCGTGGAAGGCTTCTAGGCGGTCGGACATGGGAGGGAGCCGTTCGGCATGACGCCGGACGGCTCCGGGATTATAGGCAGCGGCGCGCGGCCGGGCGCGTGCGGCCCGCCTGCATGGCGCGGCCGCCAACCGCATCAGGGCTGGTGCTGGACGGCTCCGTCCCGCGCTGTCACGGCTGGTGCTGCACCATCAGCTCGATGCCGCTGCCGACCGGACAGGAGGAGGTGCCGCGCACCAGGTAGAAGTTCTGGTTCTCCAGGCTCTCGGTCACGTTCGTGTAGGCCGCCGGATGCTCGTAGTTGTCCACGGCGCCGCTGCCGTCGTAGTCGGCGCTGTAGCGGCAGACCCGGTTCTGCGCCGCGGCGGTACCGATGGGGATGCCGGTCACGTCGAGCCGGCCGCTCCAGCGCGGCCGAGTTGCGGGGTTGCTGTCATGGTCCACGCCGATCACCACGCAGGTGTACGAGAAGTAGTTGGCGTAGGACTTCGCGGTGTCGCTGTCGTCGTAGCAGGAATACAGCGTCCCCTGCGTCAACGTCATCGTGAGGTCGAGCGGCGAAGTCAGGGTCAGGTTGGACGAGTTCTCGTAGATGAACCCGCTGACCAGGTAGGCGTTCAGGTCGCTGCAGACCCAGCCCGAGATCGAGGTGCCAGTGCCGGTGCAGTGCTTGGTGATGATGCCGGTGGCATTGTCGAAGACCAGCCGGAACGTCGCCGACGCGCCGGGCGGAGTGAAGGCGCTCCTGCCGTCGCCCAGGTCGATCGCGGGGACCGGAACGTTGAGGTCCCGGTTCTTTGGACGGCGGATCGGCGTGCCGGCCGGCGGGACGGACAACCCGAGCGCAGCCGCGGGGTCGCTGCTGGAGATCACCGTGCTCAGCGACGCGGTCTGCGCATTGCCGTTGCGATCGGTCCAGCCGACGTTCACCGCAGCGGTCTTGAAGCGCGGGTCGTTGGCGGCCGGCGTCGCCGACGCGAAGGGGGTGATCGTCCAGCGCACCGCGTAGCTGGCGTTGCCGCCCGCAATCGTCTCGCTGCCGGTGAGGATGTTGTCGTAGCCCCAGCTCCCCGCGACAAGTGCGGCTGCGTCCGCCGCCGGAATCTGCTGGTAGGCGCGCAGCATCTCGATGCGGCGCTGGCCGAGGAAGGTGGCCTCGCTGAGCTGCTTGGCGAGGTCGGACTCGCCCTGCATGCCGATCTGCAGGCGGGCGACCGCCAGCAGCCCGAAGCCGCCGATCAGCAGCGCGATCAGCGCCTCCAGCAGGGTGAAGCCAGCGGCGAGTCGACGGCGGTTCATCGGTAGTCCCTCCAGCCGCCCGGCACCTTCGCGTATTGCCCGGTGGTCTGGCGCAGGTTCTGCAGCACCCGGGGGTCGTAGGTGGGATCGGGCGTGCCGGTGGCGGTGAAGTTGCCCTCGGAGATGGCTGCACCGATGATCTGCGCGTTGCCGCCGCCCGTGTTGTCCCAGGTGGAGTCCTGGCAGTACAGCACGCCGTAGAAGGTCATGTTGCCGCGCACCTCGATGTTGCCGTTGACCACCAGCATCACCGGCCGCGCGAGGCTGCCGAAGACGTCATTGGCGTTGAGCACCATGTCGCCCTCGACCCAGATGGTGCGCGCGCCGCCCGCGATTGCATTGAGCAGCGTGGTGTTGCACACGCCGCTGCAGTTGACGATGGTGGTGGCGGGCGAATCGCGGAACTGCTCCTTGGACGAGCCGAAGAAGGTGCGGAACATCTGGTCGTCGGTCAGAGACGCCAGCGAGGTGTCGTTGCCGATCAGGCTCGCGCCCACTGGAGTGCCCGGTAGGGTGTCGATCGTGCTGTCGTTGATGAAGCCGGTGATGTCCAGGCCTGCGTTGATCGTGACGCCGTTGGTGCCGGGGTCGGTGTTGGTCGCGGTGATCGCGTTCGAGCCGAAGTCCACGTAGCCCTTGGCGGTGATCGCTGCGGCCGGGAGGGTGGCCAGCGCGCTGGCGAGCTTGAACACCTGGTTCACCTCGGCGGTGCCGTCCGCGGTGCCAGCGCCCGGTACGCATGGCTCTCGGGCGTCGGTGCAGCCCACCGCAGTCACGCGCACCAGGGTGGGATCCACCTGGGGGTTGGCGGGATTGTCATCGTCGCGGACCGAGGAGAAGCTCACCCGGAAGGTCGGGCAGCCCTGGGGGTCGGTGCAGGCATCCGCCGCTGGCGGAGTGCCTTCCGCCGGACAGCTGCAGGACCATCCGGCGCCGGAGCGGGTGCACATCGCTGCGGTCGTTGCGAAGGGCTCCATGGTGGCCGGCGTGGCGACGCCGAGGCGCGAGGCGAAACTGCCGTCGCCGTCCGGGTCCAGGTAGCGGTCGCGGAAGGTGCGGCTGCCGCTGGCCGTGCTGGTCGCACAGCCGGTCGTGATGCGCCTGAAGGTGTTCAGATTGGCCAGCGCCCACTCGAGGCCGGCGTCCGCCGCCTCGATCGCCTTCGTCGACCGGTACTGGTTGGCAGCGGTCTTGCTCTCGAAGATCACGCCACGGTTGGCGAAGAAGGCGATCATCGTCATCAGCACGAGGACGATGATGGTGGTGAACAGCGTGGCAGCGCCGCGCTGGCGGGCGGCGCGCGATGAGGTGGGTCGGGTGGGCATCGGCTGCAGTCCTCAGGTGGGGCAGGAGCCCTCGACCCAGTCGTTGCGAAGGCGCACCGCCTCGGTCATCGTGCGGGTGACCGCGGGCTCGGCGCGCAGCCGCATGGTGAGCACGACGGTGACCTGCCGGATGTGGATCACCGGCGGGGTCGGCGCAACCGGGCCTGCGCCAGCGTTGAGGCAGGTGGTGGTCCCTGTGCGGTCCACCAGGTCGAACTCGAGTTCGGTGACTTCGGTGACGTCCGGATCAGTGATCGGCACCGTGTTGGTCACGGCCCCACCCGCGGTCAGCGTGTGCAGCTCGACGGTGCCGTCGTCCGCATTGCGCTCCAGCCGAAACGCTTCACCGTCGTCCAGCTCGCCGTCATTGTCGGCGTCGTAGCGGTAGGTGACTTGCCCTTCGCCCACATCCACCTCGGTGAACGGGTTGGCCGCGATCAGCGTGTTCCCGGGGAACCAGGTGCCGCTCTCGGAGGCCCCCCAGTACGAGGCCCGGCGCAGGTCGCGCACCATGGTGTCCATGCTCGCGCGTACCTCGGTGTTCAGGCGCGCCGAGGTGAGCAGGTCGCGGTTGCTGCGCATCTGGCCGGCGAACAGGCCCAGGGTGCCGGCGGTGACGATCAGGCCCACGGTGATGCCGATCATCAGCTCGGTCAGCGTGACGCCGCGCTGGCGGCGCCGAGGCCCGACCGGGAGCGAGAGGCGGCGACGGATCATTCTTCCGGGCATGTCGGGTATCCCGGGACGGTGCCGTCGGGCGAGCAGAGCCGGACACGGCCGATGGCATTGACGTCGGCGCGCACGCTCTGCGAGTTCTGGTTTGCAAGCAGCACCGTGCCGGTCACCGGCGTGTTCGCGGAGTCCACGCTCTGACCGCGGCGCGGGTCGATCTGGTAGCCGGTCTCGGTGTCGCTGCCGGTGAAGGCGGCCGATGACACCTGCACGCCACGGTAGTCCGCGCCGGAGACGACCTTGATGTTGCAGCTGTTGGCCGTGGCGCAGTCGCAGCCGCCCGCGCCCAGATGAATTCCGTAGCACCACGCGGTGCCGGTGCCGAAATCGACCGACACCACCGCGTTGCGCTGGACCGCCTCGGAGCGCGCGTACTGCAGGTCGGTGTAGAGATTGTCCGCCGCGGCGCGCACCCGCTGGCGGGCGCGGAAATCCTCGAAGCTGGGCAGCGCGGTCACCGACACGATGGCGAGCACCGCCATCGCGACGAGGAACTCGACGAGGGTGAATCCGGCGCCGACAGATGCGCGGCGCACGCTACTTGGGCCAGCACGTGCCATCGTCGTCCCCCGAGTTCCGCCGCAGCGTCGTGACCGCTCCGGCGACCCGGATGCCGAATGAGGCGCACGCGGTGTCGCCAGCCTGCTTGGCCCTCGCGGTGGCGGTGGCCGTGTAGCCGGTGGCGCTCGCGCCGCTCACCGCGTAGGTGTAGTTGGCGGTGGAGGCGGACACGTTCAGCCCGGCGCTGCCCATCACGGTCGTGTAGGAGACGTTGTTCGAGCGCCAGCGCTCCTGCGCCGCCTGGATCCGCATCAGCGCCTCCCGGGCCTCGGTGCGCCGGCTGGCGCGCATCTGGTCCTGGTAGGCCGGCACTGCGACCGCCGCCAGGATCGCGACGATGGCGAGCACGATCACCACCTCGATCATGGTGAAGCCATGGCTGCGACGACGAAACGATGGTGACATTGCCGGCGATCCTTCCCCGCGAGACTTCTCGGCGGATGGCCGAACACTGCACGAAGGATTCGCCGCCCTCACGCGGGCGCCGATGAGCGGCAGGAAACGGGCGACCGGTGCCTGACTGGTGCCTGCAGGTCAGCGCGCGGCTTTCGGCCCCCCGGCCGCGAGCAGGTCCTTCAGCGCGCCCAGCCGCGCGCGTGCCGATTCCTGGCTGACGCTGCGGGTCGCCGGCGGCGCGGCGACCAGTTCCATCTCTGCGAGGAAGCGCGAGGGCCGCTGCTTGGAGGAATCGCGGCCGCGCTTGCGCGACTGGCACCAGCTCAGCGTGAGGCTGCGCTGCGCCCGCGTCACCGCCACGTACATCAGCCTGCGCTCCTCCTCGATGCGGGCGGCCGCCAGGGCGTCCTCGCGAGCGGCGTCCCGGCCCGCGGCGCCTTCGTCCGCGTCCGCCGCAGGGACGCCGCCATGATGCGGCAGCAGCCCTTCCTCGCAGCCGACGATGAACACGTGCGGGAACTCCAGTCCCTTGGACGCATGGATGGTGGTCATCCGCACCGCGTCCACGTCCGAGTCCTTGCGGTCCAGCTGGGAGAGGATCGCCACCGACTGCGCCATCTGCAGCAGCGTGGCGCCGTCCTCCTCCGCGCGCTTCTTCAGCCAGTCGATGAAGTCGCAGACGTTCTGCCAGCGGGTCGCCGCCTGCTTGTCGTCCAGGGTGTCGAACAGATGCGCGCGATAGCCCACCGCGGCGACCAGGTCGTCGAGCACCTGCGCCGCCGGCTCGCGCGCGGCACGCCAGCCGATCCGGTTGATGAACTCGCCAAAGGTGCGCAGCGGCTCGAGCTGGCGCGCGGCCACATGGGACTCGAAGCCGGTCTCGAACAGCGCCGCGAACATCGACACGTGCCGCTGGCCCGAATAGCGCCCCAACGCCTCCAGCGTGGCGTTGCCGATGCCGCGCTTGGGCGTGGTGACCGCGCGGATGAAGGCCGGGTCGTCGTCGTCGTTGGCCAGCAGCCGCAGCCAGCCCATCAGGTCGCGGATCTCGGCGCGGTCGAAGAAGGACTGTCCGCCCGAGAGCACGTAGGGGATCTTCTCCTTGCGCAGCGCCTGCTCGATGACCCGCGCCTGGTGGTTGCCGCGGTAGAGGATGGCGTAGTCGGAGAACTTGCCGCGCCGCTCGAACTTGTGCGCCTGCAGCCGCATCGCCACCGACTCGGCCTCGTCTTCGTCGGTATCGCAGACCACCACGGTGATCGGGTCGCCCACGCCGTGCTCGGACCAGAGCTTCTTCTCGTGCAGCTTGGGGTTGTGCGCGATCAGCCGGTTGGCGGCCTGCAGGATGGTCACGCTGGAGCGGTAGTTCTGCTCGAGCTTGATCACCTTCAGGCGTGGGAAGTCTTCGCCGAGCCGCTTGAGGTTCTCGAGCGTGGCGCCGCGCCAGCCGTAGATGGACTGGTCGTCGTCGCCCACCGCGGTGAAGGCCTGGCGCGGACCCGTGAGCAGCTTGAGCAGCTCGTACTGGCAGGCGTTGGTGTCCTGGTACTCGTCGACCAGCAGGTAGCGCAGGCGCTCGCGCCAGTGCTGCGCCACCTCGGGCTCTTCGCGCAGCAGCTTCACCGGCAGCAGGATCAGGTCGTCGAAGTCCACCGCCTGGTAGGCGGCGAGGGTGGCTGCGTAGTCGCGGTAGGCGCGCGCGAACTGCCGCTCGTTCTCGTCGGTGGCCAGCGCAGCGGCCTCGTCGGGGCCGGCCATCGCGTTCTTCCACAGCGAGATCGTCGACTGCGCGGCGCGCAGCAGCTTGCGGTCGGTGGTGGCCAGCGCCTGCTGGATGATGGCCAGCGCGTCGTCGGAATCGAGGATGGAGAAGCTGGTCTTCAGGCCGAGGCGCTTGCAGTCGCGGCGCAGCATCTGCACGCCCAGCGAATGGAAGGTGCTGACCAGCGGACGCTCGCCATCGGGCAGCTTGATCAGCTTGCCCAGCCGCTCGCCCATCTCGGTGGCCGCCTTGTTGGTGAAGGTGATCGCGGCGATCGACGACGGGCGCATTCCGGCCCCGATCAGGTGCGCGATCTTCTGCGTGATCACGCGCGTCTTGCCGCTGCCCGCCCCGGCGATCACCAGGCACGGACCGTCGAGGTAGCGGATCGCTTCGCGCTGGGCAGGGTTCAGGGGGGTGGCGGTCATCGGGGGGCGGATTCTAGCGCGGGATCAGCGCAGGTGAATGATGCGCCAGGCGGGATGCGATCACGGGCGCTCATATCTCCAGCGGATCCACTTCAAGCTGCCAGCGCACCGGGGTGCGGATGGCGTCCAGCTGCGCGAGCCACCGGTCGAGGAAGGCGTGCAGCGCCGCCCGGGAATCGGCCTCCAGCAGCAGCTGGGCGCGCTCGCTGCCGGCCAGGCGCATCAGCGGCATCGGCACCGGATCGAACAGCGTTGGGCCCTGCGTCTCGTCGGGCTGGGCCAGCGCCTTCGCCTGCGCCAGGAAGTCCAGCGCCGCGTCCAGCGTGCGCGCCTCGGCCCGCAGCAGCGCCTGGAACACGAAGGGCGGCAGCCGCGACTCGCGGCGCTCGGCGAGCTGGGCGTCGGCGAAGCCGGCGTAGTCGTGCCGGGCCAGCGCCGCGAACAGCGGATGACCGGGAAAGCGCGACTGAACGATCACCCGGCTGGCGGCCCCGGAGCGCCCTGCCCTGCCTGCCACCTGCATCAGCACCGCGAACAGCCGCTCGGGCGCGCGGAAGTCCGACGAATAGAGCCCGCCGTCGGGGTCGATCGCGGCAACCAGCGTGAGCCGGCGGAAGTCGTGCCCCTTGGCGAGCATCTGCGTGCCGACCAGGATGTCCACGTCGCCGGCATGCGCGGCGTCGATGATGTCCCGGGCCGCGTTGCGGCGCCGGGCGACGTCGCGATCCAGCCGGGCGATGCGCGCGCCCGGGAACAGCTGCTGGAGGCCCTCCTCGAGCCGCTGGGTGCCGCGGCCCAGCGGGGTGAGGTCGACGTTGCCGCAGTCCGGGCAGGCGCGCGGCACCGCCGTTTCCGCGCTGCAGTGATGGCAGACCAGCCGGTAGCGCGACGGGCCCGCCGCAGGCCGCTGGTCCAGGCGGTGCAGCACCCGGTAGGCCGAACAGTTGTCGCAGCTGCTGAGCCAGCCGCAGGACTCGCAGGTGAGCACCGGGGCGAAGCCGCGCCGGTTGATGAAGACCAGCGACTGCTCGCCGCGGCCGAGCGCCTCGCCCAGCGCCTCGACCACCTCGGGCGCCAGGCTGTGCTGCAGCTTGCGGCCGCGCGGGTCCACGATGCGCAGCCTGGGCAGCGCGCCGCCGCCGGCGCGCTCCGGCATCGGCAGCAGCCGGTAGCGCCCCCGGTGCGCCGCCAGCCAGCTCTCCAGCGACGGCGTCGCCGAGCCCAGCACCACCGGAACGCCGCGCTGCGAGGCCAGCGCCACCGCCAGGTCGCGTGCCGAGTAACGCACGCCCTCCTGCTGGCGGTAGGAGGCGTCATGTTCCTCGTCGACCACGATGCCGGCCAGCCCCGGCAGCGGGGTGAGCACCGCCAGCCGCGTGCCGACCACCAGCCGCACCCGCCCCTGCGCCACCGCCAGCCACTGCGCCGCCCGGTCGCCGTCGGCCAGGCCGCTGTGCAGCACTGCCACCGGCTCATTGGCGAAGCGGCGGGCGATCTGGCCGAACAGCTGGGGCGTGAGCGCGATCTCGGGCACCAGCAGCAGCACCTGCGCGTCCGCCCGCTGCGCCAGCAGGTGCGCGATCCAGCGCAGGTAGACCTCGGTCTTGCCGCTGCCGGTGACGCCATGCAGCAGATGCACGGCGAACCCCGTGCAGGCGGTGAGCGCAGCGAGTGCGGCGCGCTGGGAGCCGGTGAGGGAGAGCACGGCGGGTGCGCCGGTGGCCGGGCTGACGTTCGGGCTGACGTTCGGGCTGGCGGCCGTAAGGTCGACCGTGAGGTCGGCCACGGGATCGGCGCCGATGTCCGCCGACGCTTCGGCGATGACGCCGGCCGCGACTTCGCGCGCGACCGCCGGCGCCCGTGCCCGGGCCCGCGCGAAGACGGAGCCGCGGGCCCGGGCGGCGGGCACGGTGCGCAGCAGCTTCGGGATGGCCGGCAGCAGCACCTCGCCGATGCCGCGGTGGTAGTAGCGCGCAGCGAAGGCTGCCAGCGCCAGCCAGTGCTCGTCGGGCGCCGGCGCCTCGTCGAGCAGCGCAATCACCTCGCGCAGCCGCTCCGGCGGCACCTCCGTGTGGTCGGAAAGCGACACCACCACGCCGATGCGCCGCGCCTTTCCCCAGGGCACCAGCACCCAGGCGCCCGGGCGCACGCGCTCCGAGAGCGGCTCAGCGAGCGCGTAGTCGAAGCCGCCGCTGCCCGGAACGTCGAGCGCCACGCGGGCGATGCGGACTGGATCCGGCGGCGTCACCATCACAATTCACTTTAACTTTGGTAACTAAGCCGTAGTGCCTACGACACTTTTCCGAGGTGTTCACAGAACCTGTGGATAAATCTGTGGCCAACTCTGTCCGATCGCCCGGAAAACCGCGCCAACTCTCGCGCCGAGGTCGGCTGCCCGGATTTTGCACACAAAAAAACTGTTATGAATCAAGGACTTGCAAAACCGCCCGAGACGCAGCTCGGCGCACGCGACTGCTTGACAGACTCGCGACCGTAGTGTGCATAAGTCCTGAGAAAATTGCCCGGAAATGCTGCATTGCACCGCCCGGCATGCGCCCGCGAGGCGCCGCCGAAGCTCAGGCGGATGCGTCGCGCGTGCTCCGGGCACGGATCGCGCGGCTGTGCCGGTGCACTTCCTCGACCAGCGCCGAAACGCTCTCTGGAGGGGTGAACTGCGAGATGCCGTGGCCGAGGTTGAAGACATGCCCCTCGCCGGCGGCAGGCGCGCCGTAGCTGTCCAGCACCTTGCGCGCCTCGGCCTGCACCTGCTCGGGCGAGGCCATCAGCGCCATCGGATCCAGGTTGCCCTGCAATGCACAACGGCCGCCCAGCGCAGCGCGCGCGCGGGCCAGGTTGACGGTCCAGTCGACGCCCACTGCGTCGCACCCGCTGGCTGCGATCTCGTCGAGCCAGAGCCCGCCGCCCTTGGTGAAGACGATGGAGGGCACCTTGACCCGGCGCGTGCCGGTGACCCGGCCGTCCGCGTCCGTTTCGGGCTCGTCGCGCTCCGTGCGCAGTTGCGCCAGCACACGGCGGGTGTAGTCGAGCGAGAACGCCTGGAAGGCGCCGTCGGCAAGCGCGCCGCCCCAGGAGTCGAAGATCATCACCGCCTGCGCGCCCGCCTCGATCTGCGCGTTCAGGTACTGGGCGACCGCCTGCGCGTTCACCTCGAGGATGCGGTGCAGCAGGTCCGGCCGCCGGTAGAGCATCGACTTGATCTGCCGGAAGTCACTGCTGCCGCCGCCCTCGACCATGTAGCAGGCAAGCGTCCAGGGGCTGCCGGAGAAGCCGATCAGCGGGACGCGCCCGCCCAGCGCGCCGCGGATGGTGCGCACCGCGTCCAGCACGTAGCGCAGCTCGGCTGTGGGATCGGGCACCGCCAGCGCGGCCACTGCCGCTTCGTCGCGCACGGTGCGCTCGAACTTCGGGCCCTCGCCGTCGGCGAAATACAGGCCCAGCCCCATGGCGTCCGGCACCGTGAGGATGTCCGAGAAGAGGATCGCTGCATCGAGCGGGAAGCGCTCCAGCGGCTGCAGCGTCACTTCGCAGGCCAGCTCGGGCGTCTTGCACAGCGCCAGGAAGCTGCCGGCGCGCTTGCGCGTGGCGTTGTACTCCGGCAGGTAGCGGCCGGCCTGGCGCATCAGCCAGACGGGCGTCCATTCGGTGGGTTCGCGCCGGAGCGCGCGCAGGAAAGTGTCGTTGGCCGGTGCGTTCACGGTGCGCATTGTACCGGTGCGGCGGGGGTCTCCAGCAGGCCGGGGATCGCGTCGGCAGGAAACACCGTGACGCCGGGGCGGGCATTGCGCATCGCCGCCGCCGCGCAACGCGCCAGTTTCTCGGAGGTGATCGCCTCCAGCGTGCGCGGCAGCATCAGCAGCTGCACGCTCAGGTAGACGCTCACGAAGCGCTCCACCAGGCTCGCACCCCGGCGCCCGGAGTTGCGCACCGGCCGCAGCACCACCAGGGAGTCCAGCGGCAGGCGGGCCAACTCCAGTTCGACCGAGTCGGCAAGACCGGTGTGGAACTTGCCGATCTGGCGCCAGGCCGCCATCGGCGCGATCAGCACCAGGCGCCGCGCGCCGCTCTCGACTGCGCGGCGCGCCACGTGGACGCAGTTGAGCTCGTCGACCTGGACGAAGGGCGCGTCGCGGCCGTAGAACGAGCGGGCCTCGGCGTCGGCCGAGTCGTTGAGGATGAGGAAGGCCGCGTCCAGCGGCGGCAGCGCCTCCATCGAGGCCAGCGTCAGCCCGCGCATCCCCATCGCCATCGGCGACGCCGCCAGCGCGATCACCGGGCGGCCGCCCACGCCGCCACGGCCCGCCTCGTCGGCGAGCACCCGGTTGAGCAGGGCCTCGCCGATCCGGCCGATCGCCCCGGCAACCAGCACCCCGGCCTGCGGCCGGACGCTGTCGGTGCGCCCGGACTGCAGGCCTTGGGCAAGTGCGTGGTTGAGGTTCACAGCACCACTTCGATCAGCGCCGGCCCTTTGCGGCCAAGGGCGTCGCGCAGCGCCTTGTCGAAGGCGCCCAGCTCGTCTACCCGCACCGCCTCCACACCCATGCCGCGGGCCAGCGCGACCCAATCGAGCGCCGGCCGGTCCAGGGTCAGCATGTCGGTGGCCCGCGGCCCCGGCGTGCCGGCGCCCACGCCGGCCAGCTCGCCGTGCAGGATCTTGTAGGAGCGGTTGGCGAAGATGACTGTGGTGACGTCCAGCCCCTCGCGGGCGATGGTCCAGAGCGCCTGCAGGGTGTACATCGCGCTGCCATCCCCCTCCAGCGCGAGGACTTTCCGGTCCGGCGCGGCGATCGCCGCACCGACCGCCACCGGCAAGCCGAAGCCGATCGCCCCGCCCATCCCGGTGAGCCAGTCGTGCGGCGCCGCACCGGCAGTGGCCGGCCCGAAGCCGCGCCCGGTGGTCACCGCCTCGTCGATCACGATGGCCTGCTCGGGCAGGCGCGCCGCGACCACCGCGGCAATGCCTTCCGGCGACAGCGGACCGGACAGTGCAGCCCCGGGAGCGGCCGCACGGGCGGGAATGCCCGCCGGCGGCGTCGAGGTGGCGCCGCAGGCATCGGCCAGCGCCGCCAGCGCGCCCTCGAGGTCCTGGTCGACGCTGGCAAGCGTGACTAGCTCCGCCCCCGGCGGCGCCAGCAGCCCGGGCTTGCCCGGATAGGCGAAGAAGCCCACCGGGCGCACCGTTCCAACCAGGACGATGCGCCGAAACGGGGCCAGCGCCTTGAGCGCTGCGTCGATGACGTAGGGCAGCCGCGGCGCAGCCACCCTGCCCGCACCGCGCGCCAGGCGGGCGGTATAGAACTCGGACATCACGGTGCAGCCGGTCTTCGCGGCGATGCGCCCCGCGAGCTCCAGCGCGTGCGGCTGCAGCGCGACGCCGCCGAGCAGCAGCAGCGTCGGCCCGTCGCCGCGCAGCGCCTGCGCCGCAGCGCGCACCGCCTCCGGCTCGGCCGGCGCGCGCCTGCGCGCCTCGGCGATCTGCGCGGCCATGCGCGCGGCCGACCCGGCCTCGGGCGCCCGGCCGACCGGATTCCACGCGGTGTCGGCCGGCAGGATCAGCGTGGCGATCCGGCCCGGCGGCGCGTTGGCCTCGAGAACTGCGCGCGCGCCGTCCGTCGCGATGTCGTCGGCGCTGCGGCTGGTGTGCACCCAGTGCGACATCGGCCGAGCCACGCCTTCGATGTCGGAGGTGAGCGGCGCGTCCAGCGCCACGTGCGCGGTGGCGTGATCGCCGACCACGTTGACGATGCCCGAGCCCGCCTTGCGCGCGTTATGCAGATTGGCGAGCCCGTTGGCCAGGCCCGGCCCGAGGTGCAGCAGCGTGCACGCCGGCTTGCCAGACATCCGGTAGTAGCCGTCGGCCGCGCCGGTGACCACGCCTTCGAACAGGCCGAGCACGCAGCGCATCCCTTCGATGCGGTCGAGGGCGGCGACGAAGTGCATCTCGGAGGTGCCCGGGTTGGTGAAGCAGACGTCGACGCCGCCGTCGAGCAGCGTGTGTACCAGACTTTCTGCGCCGTTGGCGGCTGCATCCATGGGGGAAGGCTCCATCGTGGGGCGCGCCGGGCGCGGGCGCCGGCGGCGGGTGGGATCGGGGTCCGGACGATGGTACCCGAGCCTCGGCGACAGGTGCCGGTTGTGAAAATACGGCCCTGCCCGGTCGGGCGCGAGGTTTACACTAGCGGCCCATGGAAAAGCCCCAAGCGGCCGGCTATTCGGCCTACATCGAGTTCCAGCGGGACGACTGGGCGCGTCTGCGCTCGAACACGCCGCTGACCCTCTCCGAGGACGACGTGGCGTCGATGCGGGGCGCGATCGAGGCGGTCTCGCTGCAGGACGTCATCGACATCTACCTGCCGCTGTCGCGCCTGCTGAACCTGCACTTCCGCTCGGCGCGCAGCCTCAACGGCGTGAAGGACGAGTTCCTCGGCCGGCTGGTCGGCAACCGGCCCTACGTGATTGCGATCGCGGGCAGCGTTGCGGTGGGCAAGAGCACGTTTGCGCGGATCCTGCGGGCGCTGCTGGCACGCTGGCCGGACCATCCGCGCGTCTCGCTGATCACCACTGACGGCTTCCTGCACCCCAACCGGGTGCTCGAAGAACGCGGCCTGATGGGGCGCAAGGGCTTCCCCGAGAGCTACGACCGCCGCCGGATGATCCGGTTCCTCGCCGACCTCAAGGCGGGCAAGCCCGAGGTCAGCGCGCCGGTGTACTCGCACCAGGCCTACGACATCCTGCCCGGCGAGGTCGAGGTGATCCGCCAGCCGGACATCCTGATCTTCGAGGGCCTCAACGTGCTGCAGACCGGCGCCGACGAGCCAGGCCGCACGCCCAGCATCATCATTTCCGACTTCTTCGACTTCTCCCTGTACGTGGACGCCGAGACCGCGGACATCGAGCCCTGGTATGTCGAGCGCTTCCTGCTGCTGCAGCGCACCGTGTTCCGCAATCCCTCGTCCTACTTCCATCACTACAAGGACCTGGACGAGGCCGAGGCGCGCACGGTGGCCGCGGGAATCTGGCGCGACATCAACCTGCTGAACCTCACCGAGAACATCCTGCCGACCCGCGAGCGCGCCAACGTGGTGCTGCGCAAGCGGCCAGACCATTCGGTCGGGGAGATCTGGCTCAGGCACCTCTAGGTCCTGACCCCGCCGCGGGTTCAGCCCTCGGCCGCGCCCGGTGTCGTTCCCGTCTCGGGCCAGCGCCGCCGGATGGCGACCCAGGCGACGAGCCCCACGCACATCATCCCCAGCGAGGTGATCGACAGCGCCACCGTGGAGTGCATCACCAGCGGGGCGATCACCCCGGCGACGACTCCGTTGGACGCGCTGCCGACCACCGCCTGCAGCGACGAGGCCATGCCGCGGCGCTCAGGGACGACGTCGAGCACCATCAGGGTCACCACCGGCACCATCAGCGCCCAGCCGAAGGCGAACACCGCCACCGGCAGCATCGCCCAGACGGCATGCGGCTCGAAAAGCAGGTTGGCGGCCACGTTGACGATCCCTGCCGACGCCATGATGCGGAAGCCGCGCCGGATCTGGCGGCGCGGCTCGAGCCGCCCGGCGAAGCGCCCGCTGAAATGCGCGCCGGCCATGATTCCCGCGATGTTCAGCAGGAAGAACCAGAAGAACTGCGTCGGCGCCAGCGCCAGGCTCTCGCCCAGGAAGGCTGGCGCCGACAGCACGTACAGGAACATTCCGTTGAAGGGCACGCCGCTGGCCAGCGCGAGCAGCAGGAAGCGGGGATCGGCGCCGAGCTGCAGGTAGCCGCGCATCAGATGCCGCGGATGGAAGGACTGGCGCTGGCTGGGGTGCAGGGTCTCCGGCAGGTGGCGCCAGTTGGACCACCACAGCGCGACGCCGATCAGCGCGAGGAACCAGAAGATGCCGTGCCAGTCGACGTAGACGTAGAGCCAGCCGCCGATCAGCGGCGCCACCGCTGGCGCGATGCCGAAGAAAATGGTCACCTGCGACATCATCTTCTGCGCCGCCGCGGGCGGAAACAGGTCGCGGATGACCGCCCGTGACACCACGATCCCGGCGCCAGTCGACAGCCCCTGCAAGGCGCGGAAGAACACCAGGGCCCCGATGCTGGTCGACAGCGCACAGCCGACCGAGGCCAGTGTGAACACTGCGATGCCCCACAGCACGACCGGCCGCCGGCCGATGCTGTCGGACAGGGCCCCGTGGAACAGGTTCATGAACGCGAACCCGAACAGATAGGCGGACAGCGTCTGCTGCATCTGCACCGGCGTGGCCGATAGATCGGTGGCGATCCCGGCGAAGGCCGGCAGGTAGGTGTCGATCGAAAACGGCCCCAGCATGCCAAGGGCCGCGAGCAGCACCGCGAGCGCCCAGCGGGGCCCGCGCCAGAGTCGTTCCGCGTCGGGATGCATCGGCTACGATTCTCCGGGTGAATGCGGCCGGGCCGCGGCGGCGCGTCTCTCGATCACGGCGCCCTGCGGCCGCCGCATTGAAAACGCCCGCGTTCGCGGGCGTCTTCGGGACCCGGCCATGCAAGACCGGGGGGAACCGGCGGGGCGGCCGCGAAGGCCGCCGCCGCAGCTCAATGCTTCTGGCGCAGCTTGCGCAAGGCGGCGATCTGCGCCGCCATCACCGCGAACTCCGACTGCGCCTTCGCGAAGTCGATGTCGGTCTTCGCATTGGCCATCGCCTCCTCGGCCGCCTTCTTCGCGGACTCGGCCTTGGCCTCGTCCAGGTCGTGGCCGCGGATCGCGGTGTCGGCGAGCACCGTCACGCGGTTCGGCTGCACCTCCAGGATGCCGCCCGCCACGAAGACGAACTCCTCCTCGGCCTGGCCGGCGACCTTGATGCGGACCGCGCCCGGCTTGATGCGGGTGATCAGCGGCGTGTGCCGCGGGTAGATCCCCAGCTCACCCGCTTCGCCCGGCAGCGCGACGAACTCCGCCTCGCCCTCGAAAATCGAGGCCTCTGCGCTCACCACGTCGACGAAAATCGTATTCATGTTCCCTCCGGAAGCGTGCCCGAGGTCAGGGAGCCTGGAGCGGGCGCCTCACCGGCGCCCTTCCCCCTTCTCCCTTCCCCCTTCTCCTGCCTACTGCAGCGTCTTCGCCTTCTCGAAGGCTTCCTCGATCGCGCCGACCATGTAGAAGGCCTGCTCGGGCAGCGCATCGCACTCGCCGTCGACGATCATCTTGAAGCCGCGGATGGTGTCCTTCAGCTGGACGATCTTGCCCGGCGAACCGGTGAAGACCTCGGCCACGTTGAAGGGCTGCGACAGGAAGCGCTGGATCTTCCGCGCGCGGGCCACCGCCAGCTTGTCCTCGGGCGAGAGCTCGTCCATGCCGAGAATGGCGATGATGTCGCGCAGTTCCTTGTAACGCTGCAGCGTCGACTGCACGCGGCGCGTGACCGAGTAGTGCTCCTCGCCGATCACCAGCGGGTCGAGCTGGCGCGACGTGGAGTCGAGCGGATCCACCGCCGGGTAGATGCCCAGCGACGCGATGTCGCGCGACAGCACCACCGTTGCGTCCAGGTGGGCGAAGGTGGTTGCCGGCGACGGGTCGGTCAGGTCGTCCGCGGGAACGTATACGGCCTGGATCGAGGTGATCGAGCCGACCTTGGTCGACGTGATCCGCTCCTGCAGGCGGCCCATCTCCTCGGCCAGCGTGGGCTGGTAACCCACGGCGGAGGGCATCCGGCCCAGCAGCGCCGAAACCTCGGTGCCGGCCAGCGTGTAACGGTAGATGTTGTCGATGAACAGCAGGATGTCGCGGCCTTCGTCGCGGAACTTCTCGGCCATGGTCAGGCCGGTCAGCGCGACGCGCAGGCGGTTGCCCGGGGGCTCGTTCATCTGGCCGAACACCATCGCCACCTTGTCGAGAACCTTCGACTCTTCCATCTCGTGGTAGAAGTCGTTGCCCTCGCGGGTGCGCTCGCCGACCCCGGCGAACACCGAGTAGCCGCCGTAGCTCTTCGCGATGTTGTTGATGAGCTCCATCATGTTGACGGTCTTGCCCACGCCGGCGCCGCCGAACAGGCCGATCTTGCCGCCCTTGGCGAACGGGCAGATCAGGTCGATGACCTTGATCCCGGTGGGCAGCAGCTCGACCGAAGGCGAGAGCTCGTCGAACTTGGGCGCCTTGGCGTGGATCACGCGGCGCTCGTCGGTCGCGATCGGGCCGGCATCGTCGATCGGACGGCCGAGCACGTCCATGATGCGGCCGAGCGTTGCGGTGCCGACCGGCACCGAAATGCCCGCGCCGGTGTTGCTGACGGCCATGCCGCGGCGCAGGCCGTCGGACGAGCCCATCGCGATGGTGCGGACCACGCCGTCACCCAGCTGCTGCTGCACCTCGAAGGTGAGGCCCTTTTCCGCCAGGCTGTCGCCCGCGTCGCCCAGCACCAGCGCGTCGTAAATCTTGGGCATTGCCTCGCGCGGAAACTGGATGTCGACCACCGCGCCGATGCACTGAACGATCGTCCCTTGACTCATGGTTGTGCCTTCCTGTTCCTTTTGTACCTGGTCCGGCGATCGCGTGGCTCCTGGGTGCCGCCGCGTCGCCTGAAATTCGCCTGCGCCCGCCTCAAACGGCGGCAGCGCCGCTCACGATCTCGCTGAGTTCCTTGGTGATCGCCGCCTGCCGCGCCTTGTTGTAGGACAGCTGCAGCTCGTCGATGACCTTCTTCGCGTTGTCGGAGGCGGCCTTCATCGCCACCATTCGCGCGCTCTGCTCGGATGCCATGTTCTCGGAGACCGCCTGGTAGACCAGCGCCTCCACGTAGCGCAACAGCAGATCGTCGAGCACGCTCTGCGCATCGGGCTCGTATATGTAGTCCCAGGAGTACTCGCGCGAGTCTTCCTGCAGGCGGTCGGCCGACAGCGGCAGCAGCTGCTCGATGACCGCCTCCTGCTTCATCGTGTTGATGAAGCGGGTGTAGCAGAGGAAGACCTGGTCGATCTCGCCGCGCACGTAGGCATCGAGCTGCACCTTCACCGGACCGATGAGCCTGTCCAGGTGCGGCGTGTCGCCCAGCTGCGTGAGGTGCGAAACCACCTTCGCGCCGATCCGGTTGAAGAAGCCGAAGCCCTTGTTCCCGATCGCGGTGATGCTGATGGCCTCACCCGCCTTCTCCAACTCGCGCAGCTTGATGGTGACCGCGCGCAGCAGGTTGGTGTTCAGACCGCCGCAGAGCCCCTTGTCGGTGGTGACGACGATCAGGCCTGCGGCCTTGATCGAGTCATGCTCGACGAGGAACGGGTGCTGATACTCCGGGTTCGCGCCAGCGAGGTGCGCCGCAATGTTGCGCACCTTGTCGGCATACGGGCGAGCCCGACGCATCCGTTCCTGGGCCTTGCGCATCTTGGACGCGGCGACCATCTCCATCGCCTTCGTGATCTTGCGCGTGTTCTGCACGCTCTTGATCTTCGTCCGGATTTCTTTGCTACCGGCCATGCTGGTTCCTTCCGGGCTCCGTTACGGTCGATCAGTACGCGCCGGACTTCTTGAAGTCCTTCAGCAGCTCGTGCAGCTTCTCCTGCACTTCCTTGCTGTATTTCTTGTCGCGCTCGATCTCCTCGACCAGCGACGCGTACTTCGTCTTGGCGAAGTCCTGCAGCGACTTCTCGGCCGCCAGCGCCTTGGGAACCTCGATGTCGTCGAAGTAGCCCTCGTTCGAGGCGAACAGCGTCAGCGCCATCTGCCAGACCTGAAGTGGCTGGTACTGGGCCTGTTTCATCAGCTCGGTGACCAGGCGACCACGCTCCAGCTGCTTGCGGGTGGCGTCGTCGAGGTCCGAGGCGAACTGCGCGAAGGCGGCCAGCTCGCGGTACTGGGCCAGCGCGAGACGCACGCCGCCGCCGAGCTTCTTGATGATGTCGGTCTGCGCCGCACCGCCCACTCGCGACACCGAGATGCCCGCGTTGATGGCGGGACGGATGCCGGCGTTGAACAGATCGGTCTCGAGGAAGATCTGGCCGTCCGTGATCGAGATCACGTTGGTCGGAACGAAGGCGGACACGTCGCCGGCCTGCGTCTCGATGATCGGCAGCGCGGTCAGCGAACCGGTCTTGCCCTTGACTTCGCCGTTGGTGAACTTCTCGACGTAGTCGGCGTTCACGCGCGCGGCCCGCTCGAGCAGGCGCGAGTGCAGGTAGAACACGTCGCCCGGGTAGGCTTCGCGGCCCGGCGGACGGCGCAGCAGCAGCGAGACCTGGCGATAGGCCACGGCCTGCTTGGAGAGGTCATCGTAGACGATCAGCGCATCCTCGCCGCGATCGCGGAAGTACTCGCCCATCGTGCAGCCCGAATACGCGGCGATGTACTGCATCGCGGCCGATTCGGAGGCGGTCGAAGCGACCACGATGGTGTACTCCATCGCGCCGTACTCTTCGAGCTTGCGCACCACGTTGCTCACGGTCGACGCCTTCTGGCCGATCGCGACGTAGACGCAATAGACGCCCTTGCCCTTCTGGTTGATGATCGTGTCGATCGCGACCGCGGTCTTGCCGGTCTGGCGGTCGCCGATGATCAGCTCGCGCTGGCCCCGGCCCACGGGGACCATCGCGTCGATGGACTTCAGGCCCGACTGCACCGGCTGCGACACCGACTGACGCGCAATGACGCCCGGCGCAACCTTCTCGATGACGTCTGTCATCTTGGCGTTGATCGGACCCTTGCCGTCGATCGGCTGACCCAGGGAGTTCACGACGCGGCCGATCAGCTCGGGGCCCACCGGCACCTCGAGGATGCGGCCAGTGGCCTTGACGGTGTCGCCTTCGGAGATGTGCTCGTACTCGCCGAGCACCACCGAGCCCACCGAGTCGCGCTCGAGGTTCAGCGCCAGGCCGAAGGTGTTGCCGGGGAACTCGATCATCTCGCCCTGCATCACGTCGGACAGACCGTGGACGCGGCAGATGCCATCGGTGACGGACACGACGGTGCCCTGATTGCGGGTGTCTGCTGACACCTGCAGGTTCTGAATCTTGCTCTTGAGCAGTTCGCTGATCTCTGCCGGATTGAGCTGCATGGAGACTCTCCTGGAATTCCGTTCGCGCGACGCCGGTGCGGCCTCTGCGCTATACCTTCAATGCGCTCGCGAGCTGCGCGAGCTTGCCGCGTACCGAGGTGTCGATGACCTCGTCGCCGATCCGGATCGACACGCCGCCGATGAGATCGGGGTCGATGGACACGCCGACCTTCACCTGGCGGCCGTACCTGGACTGCAGCGTGCCGGTGACTTCGGCCAGCTGAGCCTCCGACAGCGGGAACGCGGACGAGACATGCGCGTCGAGCACACCTTCATGGGCGTTGCGCAGGGCCTCGAACTGCTCTGCGATCTCGGGCAAAACCGTCATGCGCTCGTTTTCGGCGAGCACCCGGACGAAGTTGTGCTGATCCGGCAGAAGCTGACCGGCGGTGTCCGCGACCACGGACGCCACCTGGGCGACCGTCAGTCTCGGATTGCCGACCAGCTCTTGGGCCGCCTTGCTGGACGCCACGGCCGCGAGGCGACCGAGGGCGTCCGACCAGGCGGGAAGCGCGCCCGCATCGCGGGCGATCTTGAACGCCGCCTCTGCGTACGGGCGGGCAATGGTGAGCGACTCGGCCATGACCCGTTCCTAGCGCAGTTCGTTCTTCAGGTTCGACAGCAGCTCGGCGTGGCGATCCGCGTCGATCTCGCGGCGCAGGATGCGCTCCGCACCCACCACCGCGAGCTCGGCAACCTGCTCACGCAGCGCATCCTTGGCGCGCTGCGCGGCGAGGCCGGCCTCTTCCTCGGCCGACTGCTTGGCCTGGGTCACGATGCGGGCGGCTTCGGAGCGCGCCTCTTCGAGGAGCTGCGCGCCCTGGCGCTCGGCGCCGGTACGCATCTCGGCAGCCACGTCACGGGCCTTCTTCATCTCGTCCTGCACCCGGCGCTCGGCAGCGACCAGGTCGGCCTTGGCCTTGTCGGCCGCAGCCAGCCCGTCGGCGATGCGCTTGCTGCGCTCATCCAGCGCCTTGGTGATCGGCGGCCAAACGAGTTTGGCAGTGAACCACCACAGCGCGAGGAAGACGACAATCTGGACGATCAGCGTCGCATTCAGGTTCACGACGGTCCCCCTTCGTTAATGCGTTGAGCCGCCAAGGGCCGATCAGCCCTGGAAGGGGTTGGCGAAGGCGAACATCATTGCGATACCGACACCGATCAGGAACGCGGCGTCGATCAGGCCTGCAAGCAGGAACATCTTGGTCTGCAGCTTGTCCATCAGTTCGGGCTGGCGGGCCGAGGCCTCGATGTACTTGCCGCCCATCATGCCGATGCCGATACAGGCACCCAGGGCACCGAGGCTGATGATCATCCCGCAAGCGATCGCGACGAGAGCAACGTTGGTCATGATGACTCCTAGTGAACTAAGTAGTTTGAAGTGACTGGGAAAGGAAACGCAAACCGGCGACCGGCTTCAGTGCCCCTCATGCGCCTGGCCGATGTACACCAGCGTCAGCATCATGAAGATGAAGGCCTGAAGAGTGATGATCAGGATGTGGAAGATCGCCCACCCGAGGCCGGTCAGGAAGTGCAGCCCGAAGCCCCACCAGGTGGCGGTGGCGCCGAGCAGCGCAATCAGCATGAACACGAGCTCGCCGGCGAACATGTTGCCGAACAGCCGCATGCCCAGCGAGACGGTCTTGGCCGCGTATTCGATGATCTGGATCAGGAAGTTGAAGGGCGCCAGCACGAGGCTCTTGCCGAACGGCGCCGCGAACAACTCCTTCACGAAGCCGCCAGGATGCTTGATCTTGATGCCGTAGTAGATGGAGGCGCCAAGCACCACCAGCGACATCGCCAGCGTGGCGTTCAGGTCGGCAGTGGGGACGGCGCGCATGTAATGCAGGCCGAAGAACGATCCGATGTAGCCGGGCAGGTCGACCGGGATCAGGTCGATCGCGTTCATCAGGAAGATCCACACGAAGGACGTCATCGCCAGCGGCGCGATCATCCGCACGTCGCCGTGGACGATCGAGCGGGCCTGCTCATGGACGAACTCCACCAGCGACTCGACCATCGCCACCAGCCGGCTCGACGGCCCCTCGACCCGGACCTTGCGGGCAGCCGAGTAGAAGAACAGGACGGTCAGCAGGCCCATCGCGATCGACCAGAACACCGTGTCGTAGTTGACGATGGAGAAATCGACGATCTTCTTCTGCGCGCTGCCCGAACTGTTCAGGTGCGCCAGGTGATGGACGATGTATTCGGTGGGTGTAGGTGCGCTGGATCCGGCTGCCATGGCTTGTCGATCTTCGTTTCGCGTTCTTGCGTTGTTCGGTCAAACCCGTCCGTGCCCGCCCTGCTGCTGCGCCGCGCCCGGCTCCTGCCGGGAGAACCGTTCGGCAGGCCGGTGGTCACCGGTGACGAACAGCGCGAACAGCGGCGCCTTCAGCGCGACGATCAGCCCGAGGATCATCGGCAGCCACCGGACATCCGGGTTGGCGCTCACGATCCATGCCAGCAGGCCCAGCGTCAGGCCGATCTTGGCGAACTCTCCCAGGAAGAAGACCACCGGGTACGACTCCGGAGACCTTCCCTTCTGGATCGCCAGACGCAGTGCGAACAATGCGTTCGGGATGATTGCCGCCACGCCGCCCAGGACGAAGAACCAGGCACTCGTCCAGTCCGATACTCCAGCGGTGACCAGACCGAACAGGAGTACCGCAACGACTTGCAAACCGACAGATGCGAGCATTGGTTGAATCCGGCTTGGCAGTCGGCGGCAGGCAAAGACGTGCGATTCTAAGGGTTGATCCCAATGGGGGTCAAACGGTCTTATACAAGACCCCACCAGAATCAGTCGCGTAGCAACGACAGTCCCATGCGCTGGAGCAGTCCGTCGAACTGTTCGGGGCCGGAAAAATCGATCAGCAGCTGGCCCCGTCCGCGTGCCGCCTGCCGCACCTGGACCGTGGTGCCGAGCAGGTCGGAGAGATGCTCCTGCAGGCGCGCGATGTCGCGGTCCGGCGCTTCGCCGGCCCGCCGCCCGCGTCCGGCAGCAGTGCCCTCGCCGGCCGCCAGCGTGCGCGCGACCAGCTTCTCCGCCTCGCGCACCGACAGGCGCTTCTGCACCACCTGATTGGCAAGCATGATCTGCGTGGCGCGATCCACCGCCAGCAGCGCGCGCGCGTGGCCCATGTCCAGGTCGCCGGCCAGCAGCATGGTCTGCACCGGATCTGCGAGGTTGAGCAGGCGCAACAGGTTGCTCGTCGCGCTGCGCGATCGGCCGATCGCCTCGGCGGCCTGCTCGTGGGAGTAGTCGAACTCGTCGATCAGGCGCTTGACTGCCTGCGCCTGCTCGAGGGGGTTGAGGTCCTCGCGCTGGATGTTCTCGATCAGCGCCATCGCGAGCGCCTGCTGGTCGCTCACGTCGCGCACGGTCACCGGCACCTCGGAGAGGCCCGCCGCCTGCGCGGCGCGGAAGCGGCGCTCGCCGGCGATGATCTCGTAGCGCGCTGCGGCCCCGGATGCGCCCGCGAGCGGTCGCACGACGATCGGCTGCATCATCCCGTGCTGGCGGATCGATGCCGCAAGTTCCTGGAGCGCCGACTCGTCCATCCGGGTCCGCGGCTGGTAACGGCCGGGCTGCATCCGCCCGACCGGGAGCGTCAGCACCGGACCCGGCCCGTCCTGCCCAGGCGCTGGCATTGCCGGCGCATCGGCGCCGAGCAGCGCATCCAGCCCGCGGCCAAGCCCCTTCGATTTCACCTTGCTCATCGATGCGTATTCCTCGTTCAGCCGGCCACCCGGAACAGGGCGACAGGAGGTTCGTCGCCGCCGCCGGGCGTCCGGGGCACGCCCAGCACCGGGTCGACAGCCGCAGCGCCCAGCACCGGGTCGGCTGCCGCGGCGTCCTGCCCCGCGTCGGGCACGGCAGCGCCCGCATCCCCGTCGAGCCGCCGGAGCAGCTCCTCGGCGAATTCGACGTAGGCGCGCGCGCCCTTCGATGCGGGGTCGAAGACCACGCCGGGCTGGCCATAGCTCGGCGCCTCGGCCAGGCGCACGTTGCGCGGGATCACGGTCTTGAAGACCTTGTCGCCGAAGTGCTGCTCGAGCTGTGCCGACACCTGCTGCGAGAGCGTGATGCGCGGGTCGAACATCACGCGCAGCAGACCGATCACCTTGAGCTCGGTGTTGAAGTTGGCGTGGATCTTGCGGATCGTGTTGACCAGGTCCGACAGGCCCTCGAGCGCGTAGTACTCGCACTGCATGGGGATGATCACGCCGTGCGCGGCGCAGAAGCCGTTGAGCGTGAGCAGTGAAAGCGCCGGGGGGCAGTCGACCAGGATGACGTCGTACTGGTCGTCGACCGCGGCCAGCGCGTCCTTCAGGCGCGTCTCGCGTTCCTCGAAATCGACGAGTTCGAGCTCGGCGCCCGCGAGCTCGCGGTTGGCCGGCAGCACCGTGTACCCGCCATCTGGCGAGGGCTGAGCCGCCTCGACCACGTCGCACAGCCCGATCAGCACGTGGTAGACCGAGCGCGACAGGCCGCGCTTGTCGATGCCGCTGCCCATGGTCGCATTGCCCTGCGGGTCGAGGTCGACCAGCAGCGTGCGCCGGCCCAGGCGCGCCAGGGCGGCAGCGAGATTGACGGAGGTCGTGGTCTTGCCCACGCCCCCCTTCTGGTTTGCGACGACGAAAATGCGGGCCATCGAATGCTCGGTGGGGGTTCAGGCGGCCGGCGAGGCCGCTTCGATCAGCAGGACGTGCCGCTGGGCGTCGAGCTGCGGCACCCGCAGTGTATAGGCCGGTCCGGGGCGCACCGTGGCGGGCAGCGCGGCGAGCTCGTCGGCGGGCCATTGCCCCTTCATCGCCGCCCAGACGCCCTGCGGCGCGCGCAGATGGGCGGTGAGCCCGACGAACTGCGCGAGCGAGGAGAAGGCCCGCGAGACGATCAGCGTGGCGGGCGGCAGGTCGCGCGGCGCGCGCAGCTCCTCCACCCGCGCGTGGTGGGCGCTGAGATTGGCGAGCCCCAGTTCCGCACGGACCTGCGTGACGAAGGCCGCCTTCTTGCCGACCGTGTCCACGCAGTGCACTTCGATCCCCGGCAGGCAGATGGCGAGAACCACGCCCGGCAGGCCCCCGCCCGAGCCCACGTCGAGCACCACCGCGCCGTCGGCGAGGTGATCCTGCGGGCTGCGCAGCACGGGAATGATCGCGAGGCAGTCGAACAGGTGCTGCACCAGCATCGCGCCGGGGTCGCGCACCGCGGTCAGGTTGTAGACCCCGTTCCACTTGCGCAGCAGGGCGCAGTAGTCGAGCAGCCTGCGCTGCTGGAGCTCGTCGATCGTCAGGCCCAGTTCGGTGCAGGCATGCGCCAGCGCGCGCGACTCGGCAGCGGGATCGGGCGCGGCTGCGGACGGCCTGGCGCGCGCTGCATCCTGAGTTCGCGCCGCCCCCGGGGATCTCCCCTTCCCCGCCCCGCCGGCCGCAGGGGGCCTGCCGCCGCGCTGCGGCGGCATCAGGCCGCCTGCGCGTCGAGGCGCCGCTTCTTCAGGTAGACGAGCAGCAGCGAGATGGCCGCCGGCGTGACCCCGGAGATGCGGGATGCCAGGCCCACAGTCTCGGGACGTTGCGCGACCAGCTTCGCCCTGACCTCGTTGGAAAGCCCCTGCACCCGCGCGTAGTCGAAATCCGCCGGAATCGGCAGGTGCTCGTTGTGCTCCTGCCTCGCTACTTCCGCCCGCTGGCGGGCGATGTAGCCGGCGTACTTGCTCTGGATCTCGAGCTGCTCGACGGCCTGCTCGCAGCGCAGCGCATCCAGGCCGAGCTCGTCCGCGCGCTCCGCGATGCCGGGCCCGGCAAGCTCCATCAGCGCCGCGTAGCGCACTTCGGGCCGGCGCAGCAGTTCCGCAAGGGTGTGGTCCCGCTCGATGGGCTGGCCGATCAGCTGCACTGCGCGCTCCGGAGGCAGACTGACTGGATTGACGGAGATGGACGACAATCGCTTCATTTCGGCGTCGATGGCGTCGCGTTTGCGACAGAACACATCCCAGCGGGCATCACTGACGCAGCCGAGCTCGCGCCCGATCGCAGTCAGGCGCAGATCGGCATTGTCCTCGCGCAGGCTGAGCCGATATTCGGCGCGACTGGTGAACATCCGATAGGGATCGGTCACGCCGCGCGTGATCAGGTCGTCGACCAGAACGCCCAGGTAGGCCTCGTCGCGCCGCGGACACCAGGGCTCCCTGCCCTGCACCTGCAGCGCCGCGTTGATGCCGGCGAGCAGCCCCTGGGCTGCCGCCTCCTCGTAGCCGGTGGTGCCGTTGATCTGGCCCGCGAAGAACAGCCCGGGGATCTGCTGGGTCTCGAGCGAGCGACGCAGCGCGCGCGGATCGAAGAAGTCGTACTCGATCGCGTAGCCGGGCCGCAGGATGTGGGCACGCTCCAGGCCGGCGATCGAGTGGACGAGCTCGAGCTGCACGTCGAAGGGCAGGCTGGTGGAGATGCCGTTCGGATAGAACTCGTGCGTGGCCAGCCCCTCGGGCTCCAGGAAGACCTGGTGGGATTCCTTGTCCGCGAAGCGATGGATCTTGTCCTCGACCGACGGGCAGTAGCGCGGCCCTACGCCTTCAATGACCCCGGTGTACATCGGGCTGCGATCAAGCCCGCCGCGGATGATCTCGTGGGTGCGGGTATTGGTGTGCGTGACCCAGCAGGGCAGCTGTCGCGGATGCGCGTCCGGACGCCCCAGGAAGGAGAACACCGGCACCGGGTCGAGGTCACCGGGCTGCTCGTCACAGCGGGAGAAATCGATGCTGCGGCCATCGATGCGCGGCGGCGTGCCGGTTTTCAGGCGTCCCTGCGGCAGCTTCAGCTCGCGCAGCCGCGCCGCCAGCGAGATCGAAGGCGGGTCGCCCGCGCGGCCGGCCGGATGGTTGGCGAGCCCGACGTGCACCAGCCCGTTCAGGAAAGTGCCGGCGGTGAGGATGACCGTACGACCCCGGAAGCGAAGCCCCAGCTGGGTGACCGCACCGGCGACACGACCGCCCTCCAGAATGAGGTCATCCACCGCCTGCTGGAACAGCCACAGGTTGGACTGGTTCTCGATGCGCCGTCGGATGGCGTGCCGATAGAGCATGCGGTCCGCCTGGGCGCGGGTGGCGCGCACCGCGGGCCCCTTGCTGGAGTTCAGGATGCGGAACTGAATGCCCGCCTCGTCGGTGGCTTCCGCCATCGCGCCGCCGAGCGCGTCGATCTCCTTGACCAGGTGTCCCTTGCCGATTCCGCCGATCGACGGATTGCAGGACATCTGACCCAGGGTCTCGATGCTGTGCGTGAGCAGGAGCGTGCGCGCGCCCATCCGCGCCGCGGCGAGCGCGGCTTCGGTGCCGGCGTGACCGCCGCCAACGACGATGACGTCGAATTCGTCCGGATAGTTCATGCTGAGGGGGCGAGTACCGCACGGGGAGATCGCGGATTATATAAGCCCCTGCCCGCAGTGGCGCGCCCGGCCCTTCGTCCTTCCGGGTCGGCACGATGGAGGGGGGCGGTTTCGTATCCCGTTGGAGCGCCGTCGCTCCGGAGCGAGCCATGATTGCTGACGAGCAGAATTGATGGATGTTCCACGTGAAACATCAACCCAGACGATGACCGCACTCTCCGGCCTCCTGCTCGAACACTACCCCTGCCTTGCCGACATTCCCCAAGCACGACTGGCGGTCGATCTCGCGAGCGCAATCGTCGTGTCGGTGCCAGAGCGCACAACCCTGTTTCGGGAGACCGAACCCTGCGCAGGCTTCCCTTTCGTCCTCGACGGACAGGTGAAGGTTGCCCGCGCCTCAGCCGACGGCCGCGAGCTGGAGCTCTACCGGGTACACCCGGGCGAGATCTGCGTCGTCTCGACCGGCTGCCTGCTGGGAGGCACGCCGATGAGCGCCCACGGGGTGGCGGTGACCGGCACCCGCCTCGTGATGATCGACCGCACCACCCTGCTCGGCTGGACGGACTTCCCCTCGATGCGGATCTTCCTACTCGGTCTGATGGCCGACCGGATGGCGGAACTGATGGCTCTCGTCGAGGCGGTTGCATTCCAGCGCCTCGATCAGCGACTTGCCCACGCGCTGCTCGGTCACGGCAAGCTGATCCGCGCGACGCACCAGCAACTTGCAGACGAGCTCGGCACCGCACGAGAAATGGTCTCGCGACTGCTCAAGCGACTGGAAGACCAGGGCATCCTGCGCCTTGGACGCGAGCAGGTGGAAATTCTGGACCTGATCCGGCTAAAGTCGCTCGCAAGACAGGACTGACGTTGCGGCCCTGCGCAGCCCACCGGTTGCCTTTGGGCCGCTCCCAGCTTTGTAACCGCAGTCACAGACCTGACGCCACCTGCAGGGGAGACTACGGCCACCCGTAGTCAGACACAATCAGCCAAAAGGAAAGCAGATGAAGACCAATGTAGGTGGACTCGACAGGATGCTCCGGATCGCCGTCGGAGTCGTGCTCATCGCTCTTGCGCTGACCGGGACGATCGGCGCCTGGGGATGGATCGGCATTGTGCCGCTGCTCACGGGACTTTTCCGCAGCTGCCCGCTGTACTCGATCTTCGGATGGAACACCTGCGGGATGCAGGGTAAGAGCTCCAGCTGACACTGAGGCGGCCTGCCGGCGCGGACCCGCGCACTCAGCGGGTCGTCAATCCTGACAGGTTCGCCAGATCGCCCTCGCCTCCGGCACTCCGGCACTCCGGCACTCCGGCACTCCGGCACTCCGACACCCGGGATCGGAACCCTCGGAACCTCTGCGCGCACAGCACTGCACGCCCCTGGTCCCCGCTGCGCCCAGTGCTCATGAGCTCTGAAGGAGCCCCCCAGCACGCCCTCGCGCGGCGCGTCCGAAAGCACGCGCCAGGTCA
This sequence comes from Quisquiliibacterium transsilvanicum, assembly GCF_014202215.1. Taxonomy (GTDB): domain Bacteria; phylum Pseudomonadota; class Gammaproteobacteria; order Burkholderiales; family Burkholderiaceae_E; genus Quisquiliibacterium; species Quisquiliibacterium transsilvanicum. Next base: position 177,545 of record NZ_JACHGB010000005.1, read on the forward strand.
GGCAACTCCGCTCGCGGGCCAAGCCCCCTCCGCAAAGCCAGGCGTCCAGGACACACCGCACTCAGGCCGCGCACCTTCAGGCAGTCCGCTCGAGCAGCCCCCGAACCAGAGCCGCAATGGCCAGCGATGAAGTGAGCCCGGGAGACTCGATCCCGAACAGGTTGACGAGGCCAGGCAACCCATGTTCCTCCGGTCCGGAGATGATGAAATCCCGGCTGCCCTCTTCCGGGCCTGCGATCTTTGGCCTAATCCCGGCATAGGCCGGCTGCAGGACTCCGGCGGGCAATCCCGGCCAGTAGCGCCGGATCTCTTCCTCGAAGCGGATGCCGCGCTGCGGGTCGACCTCGTAGTCCTCCGTGGAGACCCACTCGACATCGGGACCAAAGCGCCCCTGCCCAGCGAGATCCAGGGTCAGATGCACTCCCAAGCCCGCCTCGTTCGGAACCGGATAGACCAGTCGGCTGAAGGGGCAGCGCCCTTGAAGCGTGAAGTAGCTGCCCTTGGCAAGCCACGCAGTCGGAAGGCTCTCCACGGCAAGGCCTTCGATCTTTCGTGCCAGCGCCACGGCGCCCAGCCCAGCGCTGTTCACCAGTTCGCGACACTGAAGCACCATGGTCTCGCCGTCGGCCTCGATCGACACGCCCAAGCCGTCCGCGCCATGCCCAACACCGAGCACCCGGCTCCGGCAGGAAAGCACCGCACCGTGGTCCTCGGCGGCGCCAAGCAGCGACAGCATCAGGGAGTGACTGTCGACGATGCCGGTTGACGGCGAATGGAGCGCCAGCTCGCAGGCGATCGCGGATTCCAGTGCATGCGCCTGCGTCGCATTCAGCCAGGCCAGATCTTCGACGCCCGCTCGAGCGGCGCGCTCGGCAATCCCCTCGAGGGCCGGTGCCTGGTCGGCGGATGTGGCGACGATCAGCTTGCCGCAGCGCCGATGAGCCACGCCTCGGGCCTCGCACCATTCGTACAGCCGTTGGCGCCCTTCAACGCAGAGCTGAGCTTTCAGCGATCCCGGCTCGTAGTACAGGCCTGCATGGATCACCTCGCTGTTGCGCGAGCTGATGCCGGAGCCGAACCGGTCGGCCGCCTCCAGGATGAGCACCTCGCGCCCGGTCCGAGCCATTTCCTGCGCGATCGCCAGCCCGACGATCCCGGCGCCCACCACCACTGTTTGAACGCTCTGCATCCGAACCTCGTCAATGACGCCAGGACTTCGGGCTCGCCGGGGTATCAGCATCCCTCTCTGCTCGGCGCCTCTTTCCATTGTTTCACGTGAAACACGCGGCGACGATCAAGCGGATTGCAAGGCAACGCACCCCCCACAACTGGCCGTCGCCTCGCCTCTGCTTCCGTGCTCGTGTTTCACGTGAAACAACGCCCGCCCAGCATGTTCCACGTGAAACACCGCCAACCGCCGCATCAACGCGACAGCGTCAGCGCCGGCGGTCCGCCAGGATCATCTCCGCGGCGCGCTCCGCAATCATCAGCGTGGGTGAGTTCGTGTTGCCGGAGGTGATGGTCGGCATGATCGATGCATCCGCGATCCTCAATCCTGGCACGCGATGACAACGCAGCTGCGCGTCCACGACCGACGCAGGATCCCCCACCGGCCCCATGCGACAGGTGCCCACCGGGTGGAAAATGGTCGTTCCCACGTCCCCCGCAGCCTGCGCCAACTCATCTTCCGTCTGCAGCCCCGCCCCGGGCAGGTATTCCTCCGGGCCGTAGCCGCGCAGCGCCGGCGCAGCGACGATCTGGCGCGTCAGCCGGATCGCCGCCGCCGCCACGCGCCGGTCCTCTTCGGTCGTCAGGTAGTTCGGGCGAATCAGCGGCGCCTGGCCCGGATCCGGTGATCGCACGTGAATGCTGCCCCGCGAGCTCGGCCGCAGATTGCAGACGGACGCGGTGAACGCGGGGAACCGGTGCAAGGGCTCGCCAAACCGATCCAGCGACAGCGGCTGGACGTGATACTCCAGGTTCGCGCTGCCCTGCCCGTCGTCGGACTTGGCGAACGCTCCCAGCTGGCTGGGCGACATCGCCATTGGCCCCCGCCTGAACAGCAGGTACTCGAGCCCCATTCCGGCCTTGCCGAGTAAAGTGCTCGCCTGCTGGTTCAGCGTGACCGCGTTGCTCACCTTGTAGATGGTGCGCAGCTGCAGGTGGTCCTGCAGGTTTTCCCCCACCCCCGGCAGATCGACCCTGGGCGCAATGCCTGCGGCCAGCAGCCTGGCGGGATCGCCGATGCCGGAGAGCTCCAGCAGTTGCGGCGTGCCGACCGCCCCTGCCGCCATCACCACCTCGGCAGCAGCCCGCGCGACGCGCGGTGCGCCGCCGGGCCCGCCGATCCGGTAGTCCACGCCATCGATGCGCCCGGAGCCATCGTCGCGGAAGCGCAGACCGACCACGTGCGCGCCGCTGACCACCCGCAGGTTGACGCGTGACGCCGCCGGCCGGAGGAAGGCCTTGGAGGCATTCCAGCGCACCCCCTTTCGCTGGTTCACCTCGAAGTAGCCGCAGCCGAGGTTGTCGCCCCGGTTGAAGTCCTCGGTGGACGGGATGCCGACCTGGGCCGCCGCCTCCCGGAACGCGTCCAGCAGATCCCAGCGGATTCGCTGGCGCTCCACCCGCCACTCGCCGCCGCTTCGGTGCAGCGGATCGCTGCCGCCGCCATCGAGCGAATGATGGCTCTCGTGCTTGAGGAAATAGGGCAGGACCTCGTCCCAGCCCCACCCGGCGTTGCCCAGTGCGGCCCACTCGTCGTAGTCGCGGCGCTGGCCGCGCATGTAGATCATGCCGTTGATCGACGAGCATCCTCCGAGCACCTTGCCCCGCGGATACTTGATCGCGCGCCCGTTCAGGCCGGCCTCGGGCTCGGTCTGGTAGAGCCAGTCGGTACGCGGATTCCCGATGCAGTAGAGGTAGCCGACCGGGATGTGGATCCAGAGGTAGTCGTCGCGCCCGCCCGCCTCGAGCAGCAGCACGCGGATCGAAGGGTCGGCGGACAGGCGGTTGGCGAGCAGGCAGCCCGCCGTTCCCGCACCGACGACGATGTAGTCGAACTGCTCCATCGGGGCCCCTGCCGCGTCGCGCGCGCTCAATCCATCATGATGACCTGGCGGATCGAATCCCCGCGGGCCAGCCTGTCCAGCGCCTCGTTGATGTCGTCCAGCCGGATGCGCTCCGACAGCAGGCGATCGACCGGCAGTCTCCCGGCGCGGTACATCGCCACGTACCGGGGAACATCACGCGCGGGAACGCAGGAGCCGACGTAGCTGCCCTTCAGCGTGCGCTCCTCGGCGATCAGGCTCACCGCCTGCAGCTCCCACTTCGCAGCGGGATTGGGCAGGCCCGCGGTGACCGTGGTGCCGCCGCGCGCGGTGATCCGGTAGGCGAGATCCAGCGCCCTGACGCTGCCCGCCATCTCGAACGCGTACTCGACGCCCCCGCCGGTGGCCTCCCTGACCTTCTCGATCACGTCCGGGTCGGACGCGTTGAAGGTGTGCGTTGCGCCAAGCTCGCGCGCGAGGGCCAGCTTGGCGTCGAGCAGGTCCACCGCGACGACGGTGCGTGCGCCCGCCGCGGCGGCCGCCAGCAGCGACGAGAAGCCGACGCCGCCCAGCCCCACCACGGCCGCACTGCTGCCGGCCTCCATGCGCGCGGTGTTGAACACCGCACCCGCGCCGGTGAGCACCGCGCACCCGAACAGCGCCGCCTCGTCCCAGGGCAGGTCGGGGTCGATCCTGACTGCGGAACGCCGGGAGACGGTTGCGTACTCGGCGAAGGCCGCACAGCCCAGATGGTGATTCAGCACCCCGCCCGGCTCGCCGGCGATGCCGGCAGCCCCGCCGACGGCCCGCAGGCGCTTGTAGCCGCCCAGCAGCGACCCCGTTCCATTCGACTCCCCGCCAGGGCCGCACAGCGCTGGCCGGCCGGTGGCGCAGCTCATGCAGCTGCCGCAGGAGGGCCTGAACACCAGCACCACGTGGTCGCCAAGCGCCAGGTCGGTCACTCCCGGACCGAGCCCCACCACCTCGGCCGCGGCTTCGTGCCCAAGCACGATCGGCATCGGCCAGGGCCGGTCACCGTTGATCGCTGACAGGTCCGAATGGCACAGGCCGGCGGCGCGGATCCTCACCAGCAGCTCGCCGGCGCCGGGGCCGGCCAGATCGACCTCTTCCACCGACAGAGGCCTGCTCTGCCCGTAGGGCATCGGCAGGCCCATCTGCCGCAACACCGCCGCGCGAATCCTCACCTAGTGTCCCTCCCGATGGAGCCGCGCCAGCCCTCAGAGCCCGGCCAGGCAAAGGTACTTGATCTCCAGGTACTCGTCGATGCCGTAGCGTGACCCCTCGCGCCCCAGCCCGGACTGCTTGACGCCGCCGAAGGGCGCAATCTCGGTCGACAGCGCGCCGCTGTTGACGCAGACCATCCCGCTCTCGAGCGCCTCGGCAACACGGAAGATCCGGCCGACGTCGCGTGCATAGAAGTAGGCCGCCAGCCCGAACTCGGTGGCATTGGCCATCGCGATCGCCTCCTCCTCGGTGCCGAAGCGGAACAGCGGCGCCACCGGCCCGAAGGTTTCCTCGCGCGCCACCCTCATCCGCTGGGTGACGCCGGTGAGAATCGTCGGCTCGTAGAACAGGCCTCCGAGCTCATGGCGCCGCCCGCCGGCCAGCACCCGGGCCCCGTGCGCGAGCGCGTCCGCGACGTGCTCTTCCACCTTGAGCAGCGCCGCCTCCTCGATCAGCGGGCCAACGTTGACCCCAGGCACAGTGCCTGGGCCGACCCTGAACGCTGCCACCTTCGCGGCCAGCCGGGCAGCGAAGTCTTCATAGACGGCGTCCTGCACGTAGATGCGGTTGGCGCATACGCAGGTCTGCCCCGCGTTGCGGTACTTGGAAGCGATGGCGCCGTCGACCGCGGCGTCCAGGTCCGCATCGTCGAACACGATGAAGGGGGCGTTGCCGCCCAGCTCCAGCGACAGCTTCTTCACGGTGTCGGCCGACTGCCGCAGCAGGATGCGGCCGACCTCGGTGGAGCCGGTGAACGAGAGCTTGCGCACCACGGGGTTGGTGCACATCTCGAGCCCGATCGCCGGCGCCCTGCCGGCATCGCCCACCACCACGTTGAACACGCCTGGCGGAAAGCCCGCGCGCTCGGCCAGCTCGGCCAGCGCCAGCGCGCACAGCGGCGTCGCCTCGGCCGGCTTGGCCACCACGGTGCAGCCCGCGGCCAACGCCGGCGACACCTTGCGGGTGATCATCGCGATCGGGAAGTTCCAGGGGGTGATCGACGCGCTCACGCCGATCGGCTGCTTCATGACTAGCACGCGGCGATCCGGCATCCAGCTGGGCACGATGTCGCCGTAGACGCGCTTGCCCTCCTCGGCGAACCACTCGACGAAGGATGCACCGTAGCTCACCTCGCCGCGCGCCTCGGCCAGCGGCTTGCCCTGCTCGGAGGTCATCAGCAGGGCGAGATCCTCGGTGTTCGCCAGGATCATCTCGAACCAGCGGCGCATCACCGCCGCCCGCTCCTTGGCGGTCTTCGCGCGCCATGCCGGCAGCGCTCGCTCGGCGGCTTCGATGGCGCGCCGGGTCTCGGCAGCCCCCATGTCGGCGACTTCTGCGAGCCGCCTGCCGCTGGCGGGATCGGTCACCGGAAAGCGCGCGCCAGAGTCCGCGCCGATCCATTGGCCGTCGATGTATCCATCGGTGCGCAACAGCGCTGCGTCCTTCAGCTGCAATGCCATCTCCCCTCCTCCCGCGGGCCGCCCCAGCGCAGCGCCCGCATGCGCTTCAACCGGACGCGAACTTGAGACCCAGCACGCCGGCCACGATCAGACCGATGCACGCCAGCCGCAGCGCGGCCGCCGACTCCCCGAACAGCACCATGCCCAGCACCGCGGTGCCAGCCGCGCCGATGCCCGTCCAGACCGCGTAGGCGGTCCCGGCCGGCAGCACCCGCATCGCAAGCGCGAGCAGCCAGAAGCTGGCCGCCGCGGCCACGACCACCACCACCGAAGGCACCCAGCGCGTGAACCCTTCGCTCGCCTTCAGCCCGAGCGCCCAGACGATCTCCAGCAGGCCGGCCACGAACAGCACGGCCCACGCTTGTCCCGCGCTCATCCGAGCGTGGGCATGACGAAGGAGGCGCCGGCGCGGATGCCCTTGGGCCAGCGCTGGGTCACCGCCTTGTTGCGCGTGTAGAAGCGCACGCCCTCGGGGCCGTGCATGTGGTGATCGCCGAACAGCGAAGCCTTCCAGCCGCCGAAGGAATGGAAGGCCATCGGCACCGGGATCGGCACGTTGACCCCCACCATGCCCACCTGCACCCGGTTGGCGAATTCGCGCGCGGCGTCACCGTCGCGCGTGAAGATCGCGCAGCCGTTGCCGTACTCATGCCCGTTGACCAGGGCCAGCGCCTCCTCGAAGTCCGCCGCGCGGACCACGCAGAGCACCGGCCCGAAGATCTCCTCGGAATGGATGCGCATGCCCGGCCGGACGTGGTCGAACAGGCAGCCGCCCAGGAAGAAGCCGCCTTCGCGCCCCGGAACGACGAGGTCGCGCCCGTCGACCACCAACGTCGCACCCTCGGCCACGCCGGCATCGACATAATTGCGGACCTTGTCGCAGTGCGCGCGCGTCACCAGCGGACCCATCTCGGCCGCCGGATCCATGCCATCGGCGACCCGGATCTGCGGCACCCGCTGCGCGAGCCGGTCGACCAGGGCGTCGGCCACCTCGCCCACGGCCACCGCCACCGAGATCGCCATGCAGCGCTCGCCCGCCGAGCCGTAGGCCGCGCCGATCAGTGCATCCACCGCCTGGTCCAGGTCGGCGTCGGGCATCACCACCATGTGGTTCTTGGCGCCGCCCAGCGCCTGGACGCGCTTGCCGTTCGCGGCCGCGGTGTCATGGATGTGGCGCGCGATCGGCGTCGAGCCGACGAAGCTCACCGCCGCCACCTGCGGATGACCGAGCAGGGCATCCACCGCCTCGCGATCACCCTGCACCACGTTGAACACCCCATCCGGCAGGCCCGCCTCCTTGAGCAGCCGCGCCAGCATCAGCGAGGCGGATGGATCCCGCTCCGAGGGCTTGAGCACGAAGGTGTTCCCGCAGGCGATCGCCATCGGGAACATCCACATCGGCACCATCACCGGGAAGTTGAAGGGCGTGATGCCGACGCAGACACCGAGCGGCTGGCGCACCGAGTACAGGTCGATGCCGGGCCCCACCTGCTCGCTGAACTCCCCCTTGAGCAGCTGCGGGATGCCGCAGGCGAACTCGACCACCTCCAGGCCACGGGTCACCTCGCCTTCGGCGTCAGTGAACACCTTGCCGTGCTCCGAGGTGATCAGAGCAGCGAGCTCGGCCGAGTGCCGCTCGACCAGATCCTTGAAGCGGAACATCACACGCGCGCGGCGCAGCGGAGGGGTGGCGGCCCAGGCGGGGAAGGCTTCGGCGGCCGCACGCACCGCGGCGTCCACTTCGACGGCGCCGCCCAGCGGCACCCGGCGCGCCAGCTCGCCTGAGGCGGGGTTGAATACCTCCGCCGAACGTTCGCCAGCGGCGTCGACCTGCCGGCCTCCGATCCAGTGCCCCACGATGGCCGGCGCGGCGGCGTCCGTCAAGGTCCCGATCTGGTCGCTGCTTCCCATCTGCATCTCCTGCGCTGCCGCGCAACTTGCATCTGCGCCGACCAGCGTGATAAGGTCGTTCAACTGGTTGAACGTCGTTCGATATACCGAAAAGTGCCGAAAGCTTCGTCCAAACCCCGCGGGCTGTCAACCTCGCGCGCCGCCGGCCGCGCGGACGCGCAGGCGCCCCTGCGGAGCTCCGACGACGCGATGCCGCGCCGGCCCGACGCCGGCCCCTCCGATGCGCGCCTGGCCGATGTACCCCCGGCCGACTCGCCGCCAACCGACGCGCCGCGCCCGCCCGACACGCCGCGGCTGGTGCCAGCGGTGGTCCGGGCCGTAAACCTGCTGGACGCGGTGGCCGCCGGGACCGACCCGCTGGGCGTTTCGGAGCTGGCCCGCCGGCTCGGGCTCTCCAAGAGTTCGGTGCACGGCCTGGCCATCACTCTGGTCCACTGCGGTCTGCTCGAGCGCGGCCGCGACGGCGGGCTGGCGATCGGCCCGAAATCGATGGCCTGGGCCGGCGCATTCACCGAGCGCTCGAACCTGGTCTCCGCGTTCAGCGAGATCGCCCGCGACTTCGCCCCCCTGGCCGAGGAGACCGTGATGCTGTCAGTGCTGGACGGCGCCCAGGTCTTCTACCTTGCCTGCCGGCATGGCACCAAGCCGCTGGCGGTCAACTTCCGCGTCGGTGGCCGCTTCCCGGCCTGGTGCACCTCGACCGGCAAGGCGATGATGGCCACGCTGCCGCCAGAGCAGGTCCGCGCCACGATGCGCGCCGCCGGCATGAAGCCGCTGACGCGACACGGCCCGTCGGGCGTGGACGAACTGCTCGCGCAACTCGCGCAGGCACGGCGCCGCGGCCATGCGGTGGACGACGAGGAGACCGCCGAGGGGATGAACTGCTTCGGCGCCCCGGTGTTCGCCGCCGGCAGCGTCCAGGCGGTGGCCGCGGTGGGCGTCAGCCTGATCAAATCGACCACAACGGCGAAGCGGCGCACCCAGGTGATCGCGTCGATCCGAGAACTGGCACGGCGCCTGTCGGCGCGGCTGGGCGCCTGATGCCGTGAGCCCCGGCGCGTGACACATCCGCGCCCGCGCGCTACCGTCTGCGCACCTCGACCACCCGATCCGGACAGCCGATGACACCCAGCGTCTTCTCCCGAATCGTCGCCCGTGAGATCCCGGCCGCGATCGTCCACGAGGACGAGCACACGATCGCCTTCATGGACGCGGGACAGGTGAACCCGGGCCACGTGATCGTCGCCACGCGCCGGCAGGTCGAAACCATCCTCGACCTCGACGATGAACTCGCCGGGGCGGTATTCCGCACCGCCGCGCGCGTGGCCCGCGCAGTGCAGGCTGCCTTCGCCCCGCAGGGCATCACGGTGCTGCAGGCCAACCACGCCGCCGGCTGGCAGACCGTGCCCCACTTCCACCTGCACGTATTGCCCCGGCACGAGGGCGACGGCGTCGAACTGGTGTGGCCACGCAAGGATCCGGGCCTGCCGGCGCTGCACGCGCTCGCCGAGCGCATCCGCGAAGCGGACCGCGCGTAAGGCCGAAGCTGTGCGAGCGCCCGACGCGAGGCGTTCCGCCCCGCCGCCCGACAGCGCGTCTGCCCGCCGCGCGTCGCCCAGCCAACCGCCTGCGCCAGTCCGACGATATCATTGGTCATCACGAACCCGCGTCGGAGTTCCGCCATGTCAAGCGCCCTTCCCGGCATCGTCCGCCTGACCGCCGGCAGCCTGATACTCACCGCGGCGGGCGCCGCGATCGGCCAGCAGCAGGTCGTCAAGCCCCCAGTCGCGCAGTACTGGATGGACGTGGCCACCCACTCGATGGCGGGCATGCCCGAAATGCCTGGCATGCCCACCTTGCCCTTCTTCGGACGCGGGCCGGGCGGCGGCAGCGGCGCGAACGTCTACGGCAATACGCGCGGCATGTCGCCGGGCCGCTGGCTCGATCTCGCGCTGCACACCCGCGCGCGCCCCTCCGGCACCGAGGCCAGCCACGCGATCCCGGCGGGCATGCAGATGGGCCCGGCGCTGCCGCTGCTGCCCCTGCCCCCGGCCGCCCCCGCGCAGCGCGAACCTGGCGATCCCTCCGAGTCCGTCCCCGAGAAGCCCTCCGGGCGCATCCTGATCTACTGGGGCTGCGGTGAGTCGGTGCGCGCCGGCCAGCCGCGCGTGATCGACCTGGCCAGCGCCGGTCCCGCCGAGTTCGGCCGGGCCTTCGGCGGCCGCTTCGCGCCCGACCGCGGCGCGCGCGTCGGCCCCGGCTACGCCACGTGGCCCAACGAGAAGAGCCGCATCGAGGTGCCGAAGGGTGCGTCGCTGGCCGGCGAACACGCGGTCAGCGGCGACGGCGTCCCGGCCAGCCTGCGCTTCACGCTCGGCCAGCAACAGGACTTCATCCCGCCAATCCAGCTCGCCAGCACCGGCGGCCTCGCCGACAGCATCGCGCTGCAATGGCAGCCATTGTCCGCAGCGCGCGCGTTCTATCTGCACGCGATGGGCAGCATCGGCAAGGACATGGTGTTGTGGAGCTCGGCCGAAACGCCCGACACCGGCATGGGGCTGATCGACTACCTGCCCAACGCCACCATCGACCGCTGGGTGCGCGAGCGGGTGCTGCTGCCGGCCTCCGAGACCCGCTGCGCCGTCCCGAAGGGCATTTTCTCCGGCGGCAACGAGGGCAGCGCGATGCTGCGCATGATCGCCTACGGCAGCGAGCTGGGTTTCGCGCACCCGCCGCGCCCGTCCGACCCGCGCACGCCCTGGGAGCCGGAGTGGTCCGCGCGCGTGCGCGTCAAGGCAACCACGATGGCGATGCTGGGCATGGACATGGGTGGAATGGCGAGGCCTGGGGACGCCGAGGGCCAGCGTGACGCGCAGGGCGCCGACCGCCAGGCGCAGGAGGAGAAGCCGCTGCTCCCCGGCATGCCCGTGATCCCGGGCGCCGGCAAGGCGATGGACGCGATCCGTGGCATCTTCGGGCGCTGAGCCCCGACCCGAGGCTCAGGCGAGGAGTCCTCGCAGCGTGTCCCACCCGAACTTGCCGATCGTGACCAGCAGCACCGCGATGAACACGCGCCGCACGAAGGGGCTGCCGCGCGCGATCGCAGTGTGGCTGCCGGTGAAGCCGCCGGCCATGTTCGCGGCGGCCATCGACAGCGCCAGCGGCCAGATCACGTGGCCGGCCGGGATGAAGAAGGCGAGCGAAGCGAAGTTGGACGCCCAGTTCAGCACCTTCGCGCAGGCCGACGCCGACAGGAAGTCGTAGCCGAGCATGCGCACGAACCAGAAGATGAAGAAAGTGCCGGTACCCGGCCCGAGGAAGCCGTCGTAGAAGCCGATCAGCAGCCCGGCCAGCATGCCCAGCGCGCGCCGCCCGGCCCGCGAATGCAGCGGCGCGTGGACCTCGCCGAGCCCCTTGCGGCGCAGCGTGTACAACGCCACCGCCACCAGCGCCACCAGCACCACCGGCCGCACCGCGTCCTTCGGCAGCCAGGCCACGGTGCGCGCGCCCAGCCAGGCGCCGACCAGCGTGCAGGCGAAGGCGGGGCCCAGCACCTGCCACTCCACCTTCACCTGCCGCAGATAGTTGCGCGCGGCCATCGAGGTGCCGGCGATCGACGCCACCTTGTTGGTGCCGAACAGCGTCGCAGGCGTCTGCTGCGGCAGCGCAGTGAACAGAGCCGGCACCTGGATCAGCCCGCCGCCGCCCACCACGGCGTCGATGAAGCCCGCGCCGAATGCGCACAGCGCAAGCACCACGACGAGCGACGCATCCAGTTCCAGGGCGGCCGCCTCCCTCGCACGGCTGGCTCCGATGATACCGGCAGCAGGCGGTATGCTGGCGCCATGAACGAGTCCACCCGCGCGGCCTCCGCGGCGCCGCCCGCCACCTTGTCCGCCGCAGCGCCGCCTGCCGTCACCTCCGGCGCGGCGTCGCGCGCGCCGATCGCGATCACGCTGGGCGACGCCTGCGGCATCGGCCCCGAGATCGTGCTCAAGGCGTTCGCCACTGGCCTGCCAGCGCCCTGCGTGGTGGTCGGCGACGCGGACTTCCTCGCGCGCGAGGCCGCCCGGCTCGGGCTCGCCCTGGATGTGCGTCCCGTCACGCAGGCGGCGCCCGGCGCGCCCGGTTCGGTCGCCGTGATCGACGCTACCGCGCTGCCCCCGGACCTGGTCGCGGGGAGCGTCGACGCGCGCGCCGGCGAGGCCGCGTTCCGCTGCATCGAGCGCGCGGCGCGCATGGCACTGGCGGGCGAAGCGCGCGCCGTGGTCACAGCGCCGATCTCCAAGGAAGCGATGCACCTCGCCGGGCATCGCTTTCCGGGCCACACCGAACTGCTCGCCGAGCTGGCCGGCGGCGTGCCGGTGCGCATGATGCTGGCCAACGACGAGCTGCGCACGGTGCTGGTCACCATCCACCTGGCGCTGCGCGACGCGCTCGACGCGCTGTCCGAACCCGGCATCGTCGAGACCATCGTGATCGCCGACCGCGCGCTGCGCCGCGCCGGCATCGCCGCGCCGCGGATCGCGGTCGCTGGCGTGAACCCGCACGCCGGCGAGGGCGGCGCCTTCGGCCGCGAGGAGATCGAGATCGTCGGGCCGGCCGTGCGCCGGGCGTGCGCGATGGGCATCGACGCGCGCGGTCCCTTCGCCCCCGACACCGTGTTCATGCGCGCGCGCGGCTTCGCCGAGTTCGACGTCGTGATCGCGATGTACCACGACCAGGGCCTGATCCCGGTCAAGTACCTGGGCCTGGACGCCGGCGTGAACATCACGATCGGCCTGCCCTTCGTGCGCACCAGCCCCGACCATGGCACCGCCTTCGACATCGCCGGCCGGCCCGGCCCCGACGGCCATGGCCTTGCCGACCCGCGCAGCCTGCTCGCCGCGGTCGCGCAGGCCGAGCGTCTGGCGCGCTGAGCCTTTCGGCCCAGAGCGGCTCTCTCTGCGCGCCGCCTGCGCCCCCGTACCGCTCCCTAACCGCTCCCTAACCGCTCCCTAACCGCCGCCGACCCGCCCGCGACCCGCCCGATCCGCCCGCCGCTCTCGCACCCGTCGCCGTCATGTTCGCCTACCCGCTGTCCGCAACCGCCGCAATGCTGCTGGCCGCGATCGCGCTGCTGCTGTGCCTGGAGGCAGCCCGGCGCGCCCGCTGGAACGCAGGCATCGACGAGCACCTGGGCTGGGCGCTGGCCACCGCGCTGATCCTGCTCGGCCACCGGATGACCGTGGAGCTGCCCTCGGGGCTCGCGCTGCACTACCTCGGCTCAGCCTTCCTGACGCTGCTGCTGGGCTACCCGCGCGCGCTGCTGTCTATGGCGATGGTGTTCGCGGCCGAAGCCGCCCGCGGCGGCGACTGGAGCAACTGGGGGCTGCGCGTGCTGCTGTCCGGTGCCCTGCCCGTCGTCACCATGTGGGCGATCGTCGGCGCCTGCCGCCGCTGGTTGCCCGCCAACCCCTTCGTCTTCCTGCTGGCCTGCGGCCTGTTCGGCCAGTTTGCCGCGTACTGCGTGCAGCTGTGCGCGAGCGCGCTCGCCTACGTGGTGCTCGCGCCCGACGTACCAGCAGCCTTCGTCGACGAAATCCTGCCCTACGCGCTGCTGCTGGCCGCCGGAGAGGCCTGGCTCGAGGGCATGCTGGTCACGCTTCTCGTGGTCTACGTTCCCGGCAGCGTGCGGCTGTTCGACGAAGGCTTCTACCTGCGCAAGCGCGGCAACTGAGGCGTCACCTGCTCGCACCACCTGCACGCACCACCTGCGAGCCAGTGCGCGCCACTGCGCGCGTCACTCGCACCCCACGCCGGCACAGGCTCGCTCGACTTCCAATGCGGGCACTCAGACCAGCCCGTTCGCCCTGACCCACTCCCAGGTCTCGTCCAGTGCCGCCTCGGCGCGCGCGAGCAGCTCGCGCAGCTCGTGGGCTTCGATGATCAGCGGCGGCGAGAACGCGATGATGTCGCCGGGCAGCACCCGCACGATCGCGCCGCGCTTCTGCGCGTTCTTCACCACCTGCGCGCCGACGCCGGCCTTCGGGTCGAAACTCTCCCGGCGATCGCGGTCCTTCGCGAGCTCCCAGGCGCCGATCAGCCCGATGCCGCGCGCCTCGCCCACCAGCGGGTGGTCGGCCAGCGCGCGCAAGCCCTCCTGCAGCACCGGCGCCACGCGGCGCACATGGGCCAGCAGGTCGCGCTCCTCGTAGATGCGCAGGGTCTCCAGGCCCACGGCCGCGGCCACCGGGTGGCCCGAGTAGGTGAAGCCGTGGCCGAACACGCCCAGCTTCTCCGACTGCTGCTCCAGCGTGCGGTAGATGCCGTCGCCGACCAGCATTGCCGACATCGGCACATAGCCGCTGGTCATCATCTTCGCGCAGGTGAGCACGTCGGGCCGGATGCCGAAGGTCTGCGAGCCGAACATCTGCCCGGTGCGGCCGAAGCCGCAGATCACCTCGTCGGCCACCATCAGCACCTCGTACTTCGTCAGCACGCGCTGCACCCGCTCGAAATAGGTGGCCGGCGGCACGATCACGCCGCCCGCCCCCATCACCGGCTCGGCGAAGAAGGCCGCCACGGTGTCGGGCCCTTCGGCCAGGATCAGCCGCTCAAGCTCGGCGGCGAGCCGCTCCGCGTAGGCCTCCTCGCTCTCGCCGGGCTTCGCGTAGCGCCAGTGGTGCGGCGTCTCGGTGTGCAGGAAGCGCGGCGCGGGCAGGTCCCAGTCGCCGTGCGCGAACGGCAGCCCGGTGAGGCTGCCCGAGGCCACGGTCACGCCGTGATAGGCGCGACGGCGCGAGATGATCTTCTTCTTCTCAGGCCTGCCGACAGCGTTGCTCAGGTACCAGGCAAGCTTCACCGCGGAGTCGTTGGCCTCGGAGCCGGAGTTCGCGAAGAACACCCGCGACAGCCCCGCCGGCGCCACCCCGACGATGCGCTCTGCGAGTTCGGCGGACACGGCTGCCACCTTGTTCGAGAACGCGTGATAGAAGGGCAGCTCGAGCATCTGCCGGTAGGCGGCCTCGGCGAGCCGGCGCTCGGAGAAGCCGAGCCCTGCGCACCACAGCCCCGCCATTCCCTCCAGGTAGCGGTTGCCGGCCTCGTCGATCACGTGCACGCCGTCGCCGCGCACGATCACCAGCGGCCCCTCGGTGCGCAGCGCCGCGAGGTTGCTCGACGGATGCAGGTGGAAGGCGCGGTCGCGCCGCGATGCCAGGGTTTCGGACGGGTCCATCGATGCTCCTCGTTCGCCGTGCGGATGCGGGTGGGCGGCCGGCTCAGAGCCGGGCCATCACGTGCCGCGCCACCGTATAGTCCTCCAGCGCGTACATCGACAGGTCCTTGCCGTAGCCTGAGTTCTTCAGGCCGCCGTGCGGCATCTCGTTGGCCAGCATGAAGTGGGTGTTGATCCAGGTGCAACCATACTGCAGCTTCTTCGCCACCCGCAGCGCCCGGCGCACGTCCTGCGTCCACACCGAGGACGCCAGGCCGTAGTCGGAGTCGTTGGCCCAGGCGATCGCCTGCTCGGCATCCGCGAAGCGCGTCACCGAGACCACCGGGCCGAACACCTCGCGGCGCACGATTTCGTCCTCCTGGCGCGCACCGGCGATCACGGTGGGCTCGTAGAAGAAGCCGGCGCCGGCGCGCAGCCGCCCGCCGGTGGTGATCTCCATGTGCCCCGCCATCGCCGCGCGCTCGACGAAGCTTGCCACCCGGCTGCGCTGGCGGTCGGTGATCAGCGGGCCCATCTCGGCGCCCTCGTCGTGCTGCGCGCCGACCCGGATCGAGCCCACCGCCGCGGAGAGGTCCGCCACCAGCCGCTCGTAGATCTTCGCGCCCGCGTACACCCGGCAGGCCGCGGTGCAGTCCTGCCCCGAGTTGTAGTAGCCGAACGAACGGATGCCCTCGACCACCTCGGCGAGATCGGCGTCGTCGAAGACGATCACGGGCGCCTTGCCGCCAAGCTCCAGGTGGGTGCGCTTCATCGAGCGCGCCGCGGCCTGCAGGATCTTCTGTCCGGTGGAGACGTCGCCGGTGAGCGAGACCATGCGCACCAGCGGGTGCTCGATCAGCGGCTGGCCGACCGACTCGCCACGGCCGCAGACCACGTTGACCACGCCCTTCGGGAACAGCTCGGCCAGCAGCTTCGCCAGCTTCAGCGTTGTCAGCGGCGTCTGCTCGGACGGCTTGATCACCACCGTGTTGCCGCCGGCCAGCGCGGGCGCGAGCTTCCAGGCGGCCATCATCAGCGGATAGTTCCACGGCGCGATCGACGCGACGACGCCCACCGGGTCGCGCCGGATCATGCTGGTGTAGCCGGCCAGGTACTCGTTGGCCGCGGTGCCCGGCATGCAGCGCGCCGCGCCCGCGAAGAAGCGGAAGCAGTCGGCCACCGCCGGGATCTCGTCGGCGAGCGCGCGCGCGTAGGGCTTGCCGCAGTTCAGCGACTCGATGCGCGCGAACGCATCGGCTTCGCGCTCGATGGCGTCGGCCAGGCGCAGCAGCAGCGCGCTGCGCCCGACCGGCGTGGTCTCGGACCAGCCGTCGAACGCGCGATGCGCGGCAGCCACCGCGCGCTGGATCTGCTCGACCGAGGCCTCCGGCACCTGCGCGATGGTGCGCCCGGTCGCGGGATCGAGGATCGCCTCGGCTCTCCCCTCGCCGGCGACGAACTGGCCGTCGATCAGCAGCTCGGTGGGCAGCGCCCCTACGGCGTGCTTCGCATTCGTGTCCATCGGCGTCTCCTGCGGGGTTGCGTTCATTGTCACTTGCCGGCGCCCGCGACGTGCTCGCCGTCGCGCGTCAGGAAGTAGGCGGCGAGGATCGGCAGCGTGGTCACGGCGATGATGATCACCGCCACCACGTTGGTCACCGGGCGCTGGCGCGGCCGCACCAGTTCGTTGAGCATCCAGATCGGCAGCGTCGTCTGCTGGCCCGCGGTGAAAGTGGTGACGATCACCTCGTCGAAGCTGAGTGCGAGGGCCAGCATGCCGCCGGCCAGCAGCGCCGTGCCGAGCTGCGGCAGGATCACGTGACGCAGTGTCTGCAGACCGTCGGCGCCGAGGTCCATCGACGCCTCGATCAGCGACGGACTGGTGCGGCGCAGCCGGGCGACCGCGTTGTTGTGCACCACCACCACGCAGAAGGTCGCGTGGCCGATCACGATCGTCCAGAACGAGAACGGGATCTCCAGCGCGTTGAAGCCGGAGCGTAGCGCGATGCCGGTGATGACGCCTGGCAGCGCGATCGGCAGGATGATCAGCAGCGAGATCGTGTCGCGCCCGAGGAAGCGCCCCCACGCCAGCGCGCCGGCCACCAGCGTGCCCAGCACCAGCGCGATCGCGGTGGACCATGACGCCACCTGCAGCGACAGCCTGATCGCCGCCCAGACGTCCTCGCGCGCCCAGGCCACCGCGAACCACTCGGTGGTGAGCCCGGGCGGCGGGAACCGGTACGACTTGTCCTCCGACGAGAACGCGTAGACGAAGATCAGCAGCATCGGCAGGTGCAGGAACAGCAGCCCGCCCGCCGCGGCAAGCTTCAGCCCCCAGCCAGCGCGCGGGCGGTCAGAGCGCATCGAAGGCCCCCATGCGCCGCGCGAGCCACAGGTAGGCGCCGATCACCACGATCGGCACGAACGAGAAGGCCGCCGCGAATGGCACGTTGCCGGCGACGCCCTGCTGCATGTAGACCACCTGCCCGATGTACAGCGTGGAATCGCCGATCACGCCGGGCACGATGTAATCGCCCAGGGTCAGCGAGAAGGTGAAGATCGAGCCGGCCACCACACCGGGCAGCGCAAGCGGCAGGATCACCCTGCGGAAGGTGTCCGCGCCGCGCGCGCCGAGGTCGCCCGAAGCCTCGATCACCGACGGCGGGATTCTCTCGATCGCCGCCTGGATCGGCAGGATCATGAAGGGCAGCCACAGGTAGACGAAGACCACGAAGGTGCCCAGCGCCGAAAACGACAGCGAGGGCCCGCCCACCAGCGGCAGCGAGAGCAGCGCTTCGAGCAGCCAGCCCAGGTGCAGCTTCGCCAGCAACCAGTTGATCGCTCCCTCCTTGGCGAGCAGCAGCTTCCAGGCGTAGATCCGCACGAGATAGCTCGACCACAGCGGCAGCATCACCAGCAGGTAGCAGGCCGCCTTGGTGGCGCCGGTGGTGTGGCGCGCCATGTACCAGGCGACGGGGAAGCCGATTGCGGCACAGGCCAGCGTCACCATCACCGCCATCCCGACGGTGCGCAGAATCACGTCGAGGTTGGCTGGCGCGAGGATGTCGACGAAGTTCTTCAGCGTGAACGTGCGCTCGACCTGACCAGTGAACTCGTCGAGCTGGAACACGCTGTTGGCGAGCAGCGCGAACAGCGAGCCCACGTAGAGAACGCCCAGCCACAGCAGCGGCGGCACCAGCAGCAGCGCGAGCAGCGCGCCGCGCCGGCCGACCAGCAGGTCGGAGATGCGCCGGCGCAGGCGTGGCCAGCCCGCATGCAAGGGCAGCGCTGCGGCGCGATTCATCGCGCAGCTCCCGGCGCGGCGGGGGCCTTCGCGGCGCGGGTCATGGCGCAGCACCCCGCGAGGCGGGGGCCCTCGCGGCGCTTCCCGCGCAGCGTGCGCTCATCTCGCCGCTCCGCGCCCGGCGTCGATCGGATGCACCGCGTCGCCGCTCCAGTGCAGATGCACCGTCTCGCCGGCCGCGGGCACCGGCCCGGCGCCGCCAGGCCGGTCCACCTCGAGCGTGGCGTCGCCGCAGTCGATCGCCAGCCGCGTGAACGAGCCGTAGTACTGGGCCGCGGCCACCTGCCCGGAGGCGCGTGCGCCGGCGGCCTCGCCCAGGATGATCCGCTCGGGGCGCAGCAGCGCGCAGCTGGCGCCGTCGGCCCAGCGCGCGGCAGCCGCGCCGTCGACGAGGTTGGCCGCGCCGACGAATTCGGCGACGAAACGGGTGGCCGGCCGCTCGTAGACCTCCCGCGGCGGGCCCACCTGCTCGAGCCGGCCGCGGTTGAAGACGCCGATGCGGTCGCTCATCGACAGCGCCTCGTGCTGGTCGTGGGTGACGAACACGAAGGTGATGCCAAGCCGCTGCTGCAGCGCCTTGAGCTCCAGCTGCATCTGCTCGCGCAGCTTCAGGTCCAGCGCGCCCAGCGGCTCGTCGAGCAACAGCACCTTCGGCTCGTTGATCAGCGCCCGCGCCAGCGCCACCCGCTGTCGCTGCCCGCCGGAGAGCTGCGAGGGGCGCCGGTCGCCCACGCCGGACAGTTGCACCAGCGCGAGCAGGCGCTCGGCCTGCGCATGGCGCTGCGCTTTGGGCACGCCGCGCACCATCGGCCCGTAAGCTACGTTGTCGCGCACGCTCATGTGCGGGAACAACGCGTAGTCCTGGAACACCGTGTTCACGTCGCGCGCGTAGGGCGGCAGCGCGGTGGCGTCGACGCCGGCGATGCGCACGTGCCCCGAGCTCGGGTACTGGAAGCCGCCGATCAGCCGCAGGCAGGTGGTCTTGCCGGACCCGGACGGACCCAGCAGCGTGAAGAACTCGCCGGGACGGATCTCGAGGCTCACGCCGTCGACCGCGCGCACCTCGCCGAAATCGACGACGACGTCTTCCAGGGCGACTGCGGGGGTGTGCATCGTGGGGAGAAGGGAGCGGGGAGAAGGGAGAAGGGAGAAGGGAGAAGGGAGAAGTGCCCCGGAGGGGAAGGCGCCCCATGCGGACCCCGGCGCCTTCCCCCGGAAGCGCCTTGCTCAGCGGCCGCCGAGGACGGCGATGTAGTCGGTCACCCACCGGTGGTAGGGCACGCAGCCCGCGGGCTGGGTCGCGCACTTGCTGACCGGCGTCTTCCAGAAGCGGATGCGCTCGAAGCTGCCCAGGCCGTTGTTCTCGCAGCCCTTCTCGCCCAGCAGCGGGTTGCCCTTGCACGCGTCCAGCACCACTGGCACCGATCCGAACCAGGCCGCCAGGTCGCCCTGCAGCTTCCTGCTCACCGAGTGCTCGAGCCACATGTAGGCGCAATTCGGGTTCTTCGCCTCGGCGTGCATCATCGTGGTGTCGGCCCAGCCGCTGGCGCCCTCCTTCGGCACCACGGTGGCGATCGGCGCGTTCTTCGACTTCAACACGTTGGCCTGGAAGCCCCAGGACGACGAAGCGACCACGCCCTCGTTGGTGAAGTCGTCGATCTGCACGAAGGCGTCGTGCCAGTAGCGTGCGACGATCTTGCGCTGCGCGCGCAGCAGCGTGAGCGCCGCCTTGTACTGGTCCTCGTTCAGCTCGTAGGGATCCTTGATGCCAAGCTCGGGCCTGGTCGACATCAGGTAGATCGCCGCGTCGGCGATGTAGATCGGTCCGTCGAAGGCCTGCACCCGGCCCTTGTTGGGCTTGCCGTCGGGCAGGTTCATCTCCTCGAACACCACCTTCCAGGAATCCGGCGGCTGGCTGCCGAAGGTCTTGGTGTTGTACATCAGCACGTTGTAGCCCCACTGGTAGGGCACGCCGTAGTGCGTGTTGTTCACGTAGTGCCAGGGCGCCTTCTGCAGCCGCGGGTCCACGTTCTTGTAGGAGGGCACCAGCGCGGTGTTGACCGGCTGCACCTTCTTGCCGGCGATCAGCCGCATGCTCGCGTCGCCCGAGGCGGTCACGAGGTCGAAGCCGCCTTCATTCATCAGCGCGACCATCTCGTCCGAAGTGCCGGCGGTCTTCACGTTGACCTTGCAGCCGGTCTTCTTCTCGAAGTCGGTCACCCAGTCGAAGCTCTTGTCGGTGGCGCCGCGCTCGATGTAGCCGGGCCACGCGACGATGTCGACGCGGCCTTCGCCCTTGCCGATCTTCTGCAGCATCTTCGGCTGCGCCGAGGCGGTGCCGATGGCCAGCGCCGAGGCCACGGCGAGCGCCGTCCAGGCCAGGGCGTGCGTGCGGGGGGAACGGGGCATGGAAGCTCTCCTTCGCTCAGGAAACCTCGAAGCGCGGGACGCGACGCGGCCCGCACGCGGGCGGGGAAAACCCCGGAACGCTCAGACTAGCGCCAGGCCAGGGCGCCAAAGAAATTCAATATTCCTTGCGGCAGCCATCGGAAAATCAGATGCCGCGCGAGGATGCGCAGGCAGACCGACCGTCGCGCCGGACATGGATCCGCAGGCAAACCGAGCGTCGCGGCGGCTCGCTTCAGGGCCCTGCGTGCCGGTTGCGCGCGTGCGACTGCTCGCGCGCAGCCTCGATGAACTCGCGGGCGACCGGGCTCAGCGGGGACCCGCGCCGCCACACGAGGCCGATGTCCACGCTGGGCAGCTCGTCGCGCAGCGGCCGCGCCTCGATCCGGTCGGCCTCCAGCGACCAGGGCCGGTAGACGAAGTCCGGCAGTACCGTCACGCCCATGCCGGCGCCAACCAGCGAACGCACCGCCTCCAGCGACGAAGTGCGCAGCAGCCGTCGCGGCGACAGCCCGTGCCGCGACCAGATCGCGCGCAGCATCTCGTCGATCCGGTCGGCGGCGAGCACGACGACCGGGCTCTCGGCCACCTCTGCCAGGGTCAGGTCCTCGCGCGACGCGAGCGGATGGTTCATCGGCAGCCAGACGCGGTTACGCGAGCGCGAGAGGATCTCGCTGGCCAGCGCCTGCCGCTCCACCAGCGCGCTGGCGATCATGATCGCGACATCGATCTCGCCGTTGATCAGCAGGTGCTCGAGGTAGCGAGGCTCGTCCTCGCTGACCGCAACCTCGACCGCTGGAAAGCTGCGCGTGAACCGGGCGAGCAGCTCCGACAGGTAGTAGCCGGCCACCAGCGGCGTGACGCCGATCGACAGCCCGCCTTCGAGCCGCAGCGGCTCGGCTCGCATCGCGTGGGTGGCGTCGGCCACCGCTGCCATCACGCGGCGCGCGCTTGCGAGGAAGCGATGCCCCTCGGCGGTGAGGCTCATGCCGCGCGGGCCGCGCTCGAAGAGCGCCACGCCGATCGACTCCTCGAGCTCGAGGATCGCCGCGGTGATGGCGCTCTGGGAGATGCTGAGCTGGCGGGCCGCGGCCGACACCGACGCACAGTCGGCGACGGTGATGAAGTAGCGGAACTGGCGCAGCGTGACTTTCACGACCACGCCCCCTGCTCCGCAGCAGCCGGTCAGCCGGCCAGCCGTTCCTCGAGCTGCCCCTTCACGCGCAGCAGCGCCTTCGGCAGCCCGTGGGCGAGCTGCTCGAACAGCGCCGTATGCAGCTTCAGCTCCTCGCGCCAGGCCCCGCGGTCGATCGAGGTGATCGTCGCGTACGCGCTCCGGGGGAAGTCCAGCCCTTCCCAGTGCAGGTCCTCGTAGCGCGGCGTGGTGCCGAACACGTGCTCCTCACCTTCGGCGCGGCCCTCGAGGCGACCAAGGATCCAGGCCAGCACCCGCATGTTGTCGCCGAAGCCCGGCCAGACGAACTTGCCGTTCTCGTCGGTGCGGAACCAGTTGACGCAGAAGATCCCCGGAAGCTTGGCGCCGCCGGCCTGCAGGCGGTGACCGAGATCCAGCCAGTGCGCGAAGTACTCGGCCATGTTGTAGCCGCAGAAGGGCAGCATCGCGAACGGGTCGCGCCGTACCACGCCGGTGGCGCCAGCCTGCGCGGCCGTCGTCTCGGAGCCCATCGTCGCGGCCATGTAGACGCCCTCCTCCCAGGAGCGCGCCTCGGTGACCAGCGGCACCGTCGTGCTGCGGCGTCCGCCAAAGATGAAGGCGTCGATCGGCACGCCGGCCGGGTCGTCCCAGAGCGGGTCGATCGACGGGCACTGCGCGGCGGACACCGTGAATCGTGCGTTCGGATGCGCCGCCGGCCGCGGCTTGCCGTTGACCGGGTTGGCCGCGGCGATCTCGGGCGTCCAGTCGCGGCCCTGCCAGTCGGTCAGGTGCGCCGGCGCCTCCGACAAGCCCTCCCACCAGACGTCGCCGTCGTCGGTCAGCGCCACGTTGGTGAAGATGACGTCGTGGGTCAGCGTATCGATGCAGTTCGGGTTGGTCTTGCGGCTCGTGCCGGGCGCCACGCCGAAGAAGCCCGCTTCCGGGTTGATCGCGTACAGGCGGCCGTCGGCATGCGGCTTGATCCAGGCGATGTCGTCGCCGATGGTGCGTACCGTCCAGCCCTCGAAGCCCTTGGGCGGAATCAGCATCGCGAAGTTGGTCTTGCCGCAGGCCGACGGAAACGCGGCGGCGACGTGGTACTTCTTGCCTTCGGGCGAGGTCACGCCGAGGATCAGCATGTGCTCGGCCAGCCAGCCGATGCCGCCGCCAAGCACGTCCTGCCGGCCCATGTTGGAGGCGATGCGCAGGGCGAAGCACTTCTTGCCCAGCAGCGCGTTGCCGCCGTAGCCCGAACCGTAGGACCAGATCTCGCGGGTTTCGGGGAATTGGACAATGTACTTCGTCGGGTTGCAGGGCCAGGCGACGTCCTTCTCGCCTACCGCCAGCGGCTTGCCCACCGAATGAACGCAGGGCACGAAATGGCCATCCTCGCCCAGCACGTCGAAGACCGCGCGGCCCATGCGGGTCATCATCCGCATGTTGGCCACCACATAGGGGCTGTCTGAGATCTCGACGCCGATGTGGGCGATGTGGCTGCCCAGCGGGCCCATCGAGAACGGGATCACGTACATCGTGCGCCCGCGCATGCAGCCGTCGAACAGGCCGTCGAGCGTGACGCGCATCTCGGCCGGCGCCACCCAGTTGTTGGTCGGGCCCGCGTCCTCCTTGCGTTCGCTGCAGATGAAGGTGCGATCCTCGACCCGGGCGACGTCGGTGGGATCCGACCAAGCGAGGTAGGAATTCGGGCGCTTCTCAGGATCGAGCCGGCGCATCGTGCCGGCTTCCACCATTGCCGCGCACAGCCGGTCGTACTCCTCCTGCGAACCATCCGCCCAATGGACCCGGTCGGGCTTCGTGAGCGCCGCGATCGACGCAACCCAGTCGATCAGACCCTGGTGCTGCACGTAGGCGGGCGCGCCCACTTCCGGCGCGGCGCCCTTGCCTGCGGCGCCCGCGGCACCCATCAAGTACGGATGATTCATGCGAGAGTCCCCGGTTAAACATTCCATTTTACAGCCGCGCCCCGCATCCGGGCCGCGCGCGGGCCGTCACGGTACGACCCGCACGCGCGGCGCGCAAGCCCCCGGGCATACTCCCCCGGGCGCGCCTGGCGTTCTGTGGCCTTTGCCGCATAATCTGAAAGGCGTCGCCATGACGATTGTCAATCCAGGGTGCCCATGCAGTTCAAGATCCATCCCGTCGATGTGCAGGAATGCGAAAGCTGCGGCGTCCGCTCGAACTCCCTGTTCGCGAACCTCAACAGCGACGACTTCCGGCTGATCGAGCAGGCGATCCACGAAACCGGCATCCCCGCACACGCCACGCTGTTCGACGAAGGCGCTTCGGGGCAGTTTCTCTACACGCTGCGCAGCGGCCTGGTGAAGCTGGTGCGCTATCAGTCCGACGGCAGCCAGCGGATCATCCGCATGCTCACCCCGGGCGACATCGCCGGACTCGAGATCACCGCGCACCCGCTCTACGACTCCACCGCCATCGCCCTCACCGAGGTCACCGCCTGCCGCATTCCGCTGGCCGTGATCCATCGGCTGGAGGGCGCGTCGCCGCGCCTGCACTCGCAGCTGCTGCGCAAGTGGCACGAAGCACTGAAACAGGCCGACGACTTCATCGCGGACCTTGCCTCCGGAAACGCCCGCCAGCGCCTCGCCCGGCTGCTGCTGCGCCTCTCCCACGGCGACTCCGGCCAGCAGGTCCTGCTGCCCTCGCGCGAGGACGTCGGCGCCATGCTGGGCATCACCACCGAGACTGCCAGCCGGGCGGTGGCCGCCTTCCGCCGCGAGGGTCTGCTGCTGGCCACCGATCGTCAGGGCAGGCACTTCCGCGTCGACGCCGCCCGGCTGGGCTCAGTCGCTGCCCGCAACGACTGACTCCGGTCCGCCCTCCGCCCGATTGCGCCGCACGCCCACCCCCATGAGCACCTCACCGCGCTTGCTGGCCGTCTGCACCGGCCGGGTGGCCCCGCTGGTCGTCACCGAGCGCGGCGCGCCCGAGACGGTCATCAGCGCGATCGCCAAGTCGCCTCTGGGCAGCCCCGCAGCGCCGGTCGCCGTCCGCGTCGGCCCCCTGGGGCTCGAAGGCGACGAGCAGGCGGACCTCACGGTGCATGGCGGCCTGGACAAGGCGGTATACGTCTACCCGGTCACCCACTACGCATTCTGGCAGACGGTGCGCGCCCAGGCCGGCGTCCCCGCGCAGCGCGAGCCTTCACCGATCACCGGCACCGCCCTGCCCCCCGGCACGATGGGCGAGAACCTGCTGGTCGCGGGGCTCCTCGAAGCCGATGTCTGGATCGGCGACCGGCTGCACATCGGTGAGGTGGAACTGCGCGTCGAGAGCCCGCGCCAGCCCTGCTACAAGTTCAACGCCCGGATGGGCTTCAAGTGGGCGGTGAAGATGATGGTGGAGAGCGGCTACACCGGTTTCTACTGCTCGGTGCTGCGACCCGGCAGCCTGTGCGCCGGCGACGCCGTGCAGCTGCTGCCGGGCGATCGCGTGCTCTCCGTCGAGCAGACCCACCGCCTTCTCAACCGCCCGAAACGCCGTTGAGCGGGCCGCGCGCGCGGGACCGGCAAACCGCGCGCATCTGAGGTACAGTCCCTTCATGGCCCAGCTCAGCCCTGCGCAGCGTACCGCCGGTACCGCGCGCATCCTGATGACCGCCGGCGCGCTGTTCGCCGCCGAGGCGGTGTTCCGTGGTTCCGTCGCCCGCACGCTGCTGTCCACGGCCCTGCTGGCGCTTGGCGCCGGCCTGCTGTTCTTCGCCAAGCGGGCCGACTGACCGGCGCGGCGCTCCGCCCGCCCCTCCCCCCGTCCATCCGCCCGCGCCCCGCGCGGCGCGAGGCCTTTTTGACGATGGAATTCGAGACCCTGCGCATCGACGACGCCCCCGTCGACGAAGACCTCCAGGATGCCGGCGCCGTCGGCCCCGAACTGGCACACCTGTCGGGCGTCTACCGGCGCAGCCCGCGCGCGCTCGCCTGGCATCGCCCGTCGCCGGACTGGCGCCTGTTCCTGCTGCTGCCGCCGCTGGCGTCGCGGCTTTCGCTGATCGCCAATCCGATCTTCGCGCAGCTCACCCGCGCCTGGGGACTGAACGTGCGCTTCGTCGGCGTGGACCGCGACGGCCTGGCCTACGACTTCCGCAACCTGCTCTCCGACCGCACCCTGCGCCTGCTGGTCGAGCTGCTGGACGCCGGACTGGCCGACGATCCCGCGATGCTCGACACTCTGTTCGCCTCGCTGGCCGGCGAGATGCTCACCCTGCTCGAGCGCCGCCACTGCGGCTGGGGCCGTCACCTCGACGTGGAGCACCGGCTCGAACCGGGACTGCCGGCCACGCTCTTCGCCCGCGACACGCGCCATCCCGACTTCCTTTCGATGCTGCGCTCGGCGCTGCGCGACGACCTGATCGACGCACACTTCTACGGCCGCGCGCTGCGCAGCATCGACACCCGCGAACTGGATGCGGAGCGGCGCATCGCCACGCTGGTGCAGCGCTGCCTGGATCCCGACACGACTTCGCGGCTGCTCGACACCGGCGCCGGACTGCACCTGGGCTGCTACAACTGGCTGCTGCTCGGCGGACGCCATGCGCCGGCGCGCGCCCATGTGCTGCGCCGCCTGCCGTGGCTCGCCACCTTCCTCGCCGAATCGCTGGTGCCGGCGGACGCGGCGCTGCTGTCGCCGGGCGCCGAAGACTGGGACGATGGCACGGCAGGCGCCGGAGACGCCGCAGCGGAGGTGGACGCGCCACCCCGCCCGCCACAGGCCCGCACGCTGGACCTGCGCGCCATCGCCGCGCGCAGCGCCAGCGCGCACAGCCTGCACTGGACCGGCGTGCTCAGGCGCGCGATCGACGCCGGCCAGGATCGCCACGTGATCGAGGCACTGGCGCAGCGCTTCGCGGTCGGCGACAACCTGATCCGGCGGCTGTGGCGCGAAGCGCCGGCCGCGCTCGGCCAGCCGCCGACCTGGCACCTGCGGCAGGTGTTGCGCCAGCTCGACGCGCTGCCCGAACGCGACTGGCCCCGGTCCGACGCGCACTGGCGCGCGCTGCTGGCACGCGCAGTGCCGGCCGAGGCCCACTGAGCGGCGCTGCCGCGCACCGCGACACTCGGAACCGACGCGCCGCCGGCGCGTTTAAACTCGCCGCATGAGCCTGCGCATCCTCGCCACCGGCGGCACCTTCGACAAGCGCTACGACCCCATCGCCGGCACGCTCGGCTTCGCAAGGACGCACCTGCATGTCCTGCTCCGCCAGGCGCGCATCGAGGGCGCCGCGACGGTCCAGGAACTGATGCAGGTCGACAGCCTGGACATGACCGACGCGCACCGCCGCCAGGTGCTGGAAGCCTGCGCCGCCAGCCCCGAGGACCGCATCGTCGTGATCCACGGCACCGACACCCTGGTGGACACTGCGCGCGTGCTCGGCGAGGCGCGGCTGCCCCGCACCATCGTGCTCACCGGCGCCATGGTGCCGGTCGACCTTGCCGACTCCGACGCGCTCTTCAACCTGGGCTTCGCCGCGGGCTGCGCCCGGGTGCTGCCGCACGGGGTGCACGTCGCGATGAACGCGCAGGTGTTCGCCTGGGACGCGGTGCGCAAGAACCGCGCGCTCGGCGTTTTCGAGCCCGTTCACGCCACGCAGGCCTGAGCGCGTCCGCCGCTCGCCCCGCAACTCCCGCATTCCCTGGAAGCCGCCCCATGACTGCATCGACCGCCACCGAAGACCGCTCCGACTTCACCCCGCTGCACGAGGTGCTTCGCGCCCATGCACGCAGCCAGCCGGACAAGCCCGCCTTCCTCTGGTACGGCGCACCGGTCAGCTACGCGGACATCGACCGCGCCAGCGACGCCTTCGCCGCGCGCCTGGCGCAACTGGGCGTGCGCAAGGGCGAGCCGGTGGCGCTGTACATGCAGAACTGCCCGCAGTACGTGATGGCGCACTACGGCATCCAGAAGCTCGGCGCGGTGGTCTGCCCCTGCGGGCCGCTCTACAAGGAGCATGAGCTCGCCTACCAGCTGGGCGACCTCGGTGCCCGCGTGATCGTCGCCGCCGACCACCTGATGCCCACGGTGGACAAGGTCCGCGCAACGACGAAGCTGGAGCAGGTCTTCGTCGTCCACTACGGCGATCTGCTGCCTGCCCGGCCCTCGATCGACCTGCCCGAGGAGCTCGCCGAACTCGCCGCCGCGCCGCGCACCACCCCGCCGGGCACCGAAGACTTCCTCGCAGCCACCCGCACCGGCGGCCAGGCCCCGCAGGTCGAAGTGGGCCCGGACGACATCGCGCTGATGACCTACACATCGGGCACCACCGGCCTGCCCAAGGGCGCGATGCTCAGCTACGACAACGCGTACTTCAAGACCTCGCGTTCCGTGGGCGCCTACGACGTGCGCCCGGACGACGTGATGCTGGCGGTCGCGCCGATGTACCACATCGCCGGCATGCTGATGGCAGTGAACATGAACGTCTACGCTGGCACCACCGCGGTGCTGATGTACCGATTCGACCCGGTCGCGGTGATGCAGGCGATCGACCGCCACCGCGTGAACTGGTGGTACAGCATCGCGCCGATGCTGGTGGCCTGCATGCAGCTGCCCGACGCGAAGACCTACGATCTCTCCAGCCTGCGCATCAACGCGGCCACCAGCTTCGGCATCACCTTCACCGAAGACCTGGCGCGGCAGTGGCAGGGCTTTGCGCCGAACTGCATCTCCTTCGAGGCCGCCTACGGCCTGTCCGAGACGCACACCATGGACACCACGATGCCGCTGGATGCCATCCGCTGGGGCACCCAGGGCCGCGCCATCCCGGGCAACGAGATCCGCATCGTCGACCCGGACAGCGGCCGCGCGCTGCCGGCCGGCCAGCAGGGCGAGATCACGGTGCGCGGCCGCGGCAACTTCAAGGGCTACTGGAACAAGCCCGAGGCCACCGAGGCGACGCTGCGCGACGGCTGGGTGCACACCGGCGACATGGGCCGGCTCGATGCCGACGGCTACCTGACCTTCATGGGCCGCTTCAAGGAGATGATCAAGGTCTCCGGCTACAGCGTATTCCCCGAGGAGGTGGAAGCCATCCTGATCCGCCACCCCGCGATCGCGCAGGCCGCCGCCATCGGCGTGGCCGACCCCGAGAAGGGCCAGGTGGTCAAGGCCTTCATCGTGCTGCGTCCCGGCTTCGCCGGCCAGATCAGCGAAGCCGAGGTGATCGCCTGGGCGCGCGAGAACATGGCGGTCTACAAGGCGCCGCGCCAGGTGATGTTCCGCGATTCGCTGCCGGCCACCGGCGCGGGCAAGATGCTGCGCCGCCTGCTCAAGGACGGCTGAGCGCCGCGTCCCGCCAGGCGCGATCTCGAGCCCGCCTGCCGGCCGGCCACGCGCCGGCAGGCCTCCCGCCGGCGCCCCGCTCCGGAACTCGCCGTCAGGCGCCCCGTCTCCGCCCTCCGTCGCCGCCTTCACGCCGGCGTCATCGCAGCGGGAGCAGACTTCCTGGACCACCGCAGCCGGCCCACGCCGCGGCCGCAAGCTCCATGACGCGAGGTGCAGCGCTATGAACCCCATCCAGTCAGGACCCGCAATCGACGGCCGGGACGCTCCCGGTGCCCAGCTGCCGACTGCCGCCGGCACGCCGCCCTCCGGCCGCCTGCTCATCGTGCCGGGCCTGCGCGACAGCGGCGCAGCGCACTGGCAGACCTGGCTGCAACTGCGCTTTCCGGGCGCGGTGCGCGTCTACCAGCGGCACTGGTCCAGGCCCGACCTGGACGCCTGGGCCGCCCGGATCGGCGACACCATCGACGCCGCGGGCCCGGGCCCCTGGGTGGCCGCGGCGCACGGCTTCGGGTGCCTGGCGCTGATGCGTCACCTGCAGCTGCGCGCCTCGCCGGTGCGCTTCGCGATGCTGGTGGCGCCGAGCGACCCGGCCCGCTTCGGGGTCGCCGCCCGCCTGCCGGTCGGCGCGCCGCTGCTTCCCTCGACCCTGTTCGCCAGCGAGAACGACCCCGGAATGCCGATCGCCGAGGCCCGCGAATGGGCCCGCCGATGGGGCAGCTGGGTGGTCAACCTCGGACCGGCCGGCCATGTCGATGCGGACGCCGGTTACAGGCAGTTTCCAGAGGCGGCCGCGCTGGTCGAGCGGGTGCTGCGCGAGATGGACGATTCGCCCAGACACGTGCCTCCCGCAAGGCAGGCGGGCGACGCCAGCGCGCGGCCAGCGCCGCCTTCCGATGCGATGCCGGCGCCAGGCGTGAGCGCACCGGCGGCCGGGCGACCGGCGCCGTACGCCCTGCCGCGCCGGCTTGCCGGCATGCTCGGCTTCGCCCGCTGAACCGACCGGCCGCGTGAATCCGCTCAGGCCCGGGTGAACACCGCCATCTGGGTGGGCGCGCCAAGGGCCGGATCGAGGTCGCCGATACCGGACAGCTCCGCCTGCAGGCCGTGCTCACCAGCCACCCGCCTGGCCCACTCTCCGAACCGCGCGCGGCCCCACTCGAAGCGATGATCCGGATGGCGAAAGCTGCCGGGCGGCATCCCGAGCCGCGCGTTGTAGTCCCGGTTCGGCGTCGTCACCACCACGGCGCGCGCACGAATCTGCCCGAACAGCGCGCGCTCCAGCGCACCGAGCCGACCCGGATCGACGTGCTCGATCACCTCCACCATGGTGCACACGTCGAAACGCTCCGGGGCCCGCGCGTATTCGAACAGGCTCACCGGCTCCAGCGAGATCCTGGTCGACGTCCAGGGTGACTCCAGGCCCAGTGCCGCCCGCGCTGCAAGGATTTTGTCCGGATCCGGATCGAGGCCGACGATGCGCGTCAGATCCGGCAGCTCGGCGAGGCGCACCAGCAGATCGCCATCGCCGCAGCCCGCATCGAGCACCGATCGCGCACCCGCCGCGCAGACCTGGTCGAGCACGGCCTGCATGCGCCTGGCCTGCAGGGAACGATCGAACTCCTCGCCCGGATTGGCCACGATCACCAGCCCTCCGGTCGCGTCAGCGGGCGCACGCCATGGTGCGCGTACCGCAGCGCCGATGCAGCCAGGTGAGCGACCCGCTCCAGCGCGACCGCACGCATCGTCAGCGAACCCATCGATTCCCTTCCCGGACAAGACCTATCGGTCGACAAACCCGCTGCGCGCCGACTCGAGCGGAGGCTGGATGTTACGCGGCGTCGACACGCGGGGCGAGCGCGGGGCGCGCACGGGGCGAAGCGGCGGGCCGCGCTAACATCGCGCTCATCGCGCTCATCGCGCTCATCGCGCAACATCGCCCAACATCCCCGCAGGCCCGAAGAAGATGCTCCCCCACCGACCGAACCGACCCGCCCATTCCGCGGCCCCCGCTGCTGCGCGCCCGGCGCAGCGCGATTTCCAGTGGGTGCGCACAGCGCTGCTCGAGCGCCGCGAGATCGCGCTGCTCGACGTGCGCGAGGAGGCGCCCTTCGCCGAAGCGCACCCGCTGTTCGCCGCCAACCTGCCGCTGTCGCGCATCGAGCCCGAGGCCTGGGCGCGCATCCCGCGCCGGGACACGAGCATCGTCGTCTATGACGACGGCGTGGGCCTCGCGCCGCGTGCTGCCCTGCGGCTGGCCGAGCTCGGCTACACCGACGTCGGCCTGCTCGAGGGCGGCCTGGCCGGCTGGCGCGATGCCGGCGGCGAGCTGTTCCGCGACGTCAACGTGCCCAGCAAGGCCTTCGGCGAGCTGGTCGAATCGAAGCGGCACACGCCCTCGCTGAGCGCGCAGGAGGTCAAGGCCTTGCTCGATTCGAAGGCGGACGTCGTGGTGCTCGATGCGCGGCGCTTCGACGAGTACAACACGATGAGCATCCCCGGAGGCATCAGCGTGCCCGGCGCCGAGCTCGCGCTGCGCGTGCGCGCGCTCGCACCTGACCCGTCCACCCGCGTCATCGTCAACTGCGCCGGCCGCACGCGCAGCATCATCGGCACGCAATCGCTGGTCAACTTCGGCATCCCGAACCCGGTAGCCGCGCTGCGCAACGGCACCATCGGTTGGACGCTCGCCGGCCAGTCGCTGGAGCACGGCCAGGCCCGGCGCTTCGACCCGGCCGCGGGCGCGCAGCGCGATGACGCCGCAGCACGCGCCCGCGCGGTGGCGGACCGCGCCGGCGTAGGCCGCGCCACGCGCGCCTCGCTAGACGCCTGGCGCCGCGACGCGGACCGCACCACCTGCCTGTTCGACGTGCGCACGCCCGAGGAATTCGCGGCCGGCCACCTGCCGGGCTCGGCCAGCGCTCCCGGCGGCCAGCTGGTGCAGGAGACCGACCACAGCGTGCCGGTGCGCGGCGCGCGCATCGTGCTGGTGGACGACGACGGCGTGCGCGCCCACATGACCGCCTCCTGGCTGGCCCAGATGGGCTGGGAGGTGCACGTGCTCGACGGGCTGGCCGCCGGCGACTTCAGCGAAACGGGCAAGCCTGCCGCGGCGCTGCCGCCGTCCCCCGCCACCGCGACGGTGTCGCCCGCCCGCCTGGCCGAATGGCTCGGCCTCGCGGCGAGCAGCGGCGCCAGCGTTGATGGCACCGCGCCACCACCTCGTCAGGTCGTGATCCTCGACCTGGCCGCGAGCGCCACACACGTGAGAGCCCACCTGCCGGGCGCCTGGTTCGCGCTGCGCTCGCAGCTGCCCGAGGCGCTCGCAGCGATCCATTCAGCGCAGCCCGCGCCGGCCCGCTACGTGCTCGCCTCGCCCGACGGCGTGCTCGCCCGTTTCGCCGCCGCCGATCTCGCACGATTGGTGCCGCCGGAATCGATCCATGTCCTCGAAGGCGGAACCGACGCCTGGTCGGCCGCCGGCCTGCCGATGGAATCCGGCGAGCAGCGCCTGGCCTCGCCGCGGATCGACCGCTACCGGCGCCCCTACGAGGGCACCGACAATCCGGTCGAAGCGATGCAGGGCTACCTGGACTGGGAATTCGGCCTGGTCGAGCAGCTCGGGCGCGACGGCACGCACGGGTTCTTCGTGATCTGAGCGAGCGCAAGGTGGCCGGCGACCGATTGCCGGCCCTCGCCGGCTACTTCAGCCGAAGCCTGTGCGCGAGCTTATGCAGGTTGCTCGCATCCAGCCCCAGGCGGCGCGCCGCCTGCGCCCAGTTGCCCTCGCAGGCCTGCAGCGCGGCGCGGATGCGCTGGCGCTGCAGCGCATCCACCGCGTCGCGCAGCGGCAGGTCTTCCTGCGGCCCGCCGCCGTCGCCGCCCGCGGCCGTCCCGCTGCTGCCGACCGTTCCGCCACCGTCGGCGGGCTCGCCCGATGAGCCCCAGCGTCCTGCCGCAGGCCCGGCAAGGCCGCCGGACGACCCCCGGCTGACGCCGTCCAGGTCCAGCAGTTCCGGCGGCAGCGTCACGATGTCCGCGCGGTCCGCGCCCCGGCTCACCGCCTTCAGCGCCGCACGGCTGACCACGTGCTCCAGCTCGCGCACGTTGCCCGGCCAGGGGTAGCGCAGCAGCGCATCCTCCGCCTCGGGCGCCAGCCGCAGGCTGCGCAGGCCCAGGCGCGCGCGGTTCAGCTCGAGGAAGCGCCCGGCCAGCAGCAGCACGTCGTTGCCGCGCTCGCGCAGCGGCGGGATCGGTACCGGGTACACCGACAGCCGATGGTAGAGGTCGGCGCGGAAGCCGCCGTCGCGCACGCTCTCGCGCAGCTGCCGGTTGGTCGCGGCGATCACCCGCACGTTCACGCGCCGCGGCCGGTCCGCGCCCAGGCGCTGGATCTCGCCGTTCTGCAGCGCGCGCAGCAGCTTGGCCTGGATCGGCAGCGGCAGCTCGCCCACCTCGT
Source organism: Quisquiliibacterium transsilvanicum (assembly GCF_014202215.1). Taxonomy (GTDB): domain Bacteria; phylum Pseudomonadota; class Gammaproteobacteria; order Burkholderiales; family Burkholderiaceae_E; genus Quisquiliibacterium; species Quisquiliibacterium transsilvanicum. The sequence continues at coordinate 211,045 of NZ_JACHGB010000005.1, forward strand.
CGAGGAACAGCGTGCCGCCGTCGGCCGCCTCGAAGCGCCCGGGCCGGTCGGCGCTCGCGCCCGAGAACGCGCCGCGCACGTGGCCGAAAAGCTCGCTCTCGGCGAGCGACTCCGGCAGCGCCGCGCAATTCACGTGCACCAGCGGCTTGTTGCGCCGGCGCGAGCGCCGGTGCAGCAGCCGCGCGAACAGCTCCTTGCCGACGCCGGTCTCGCCCAGCAGCAGCACCGGCAGCTCCGAGTCGGCCACCACTTCCAGCTCATGCAGCAGGCGCAACAAGGTCTCGCTCTGGCCGATGATCTCCAGTTCTTCCCCCTGCTCCTGCGGGGAACCGGGCCGCACCGTTCCGCCCGGCGCGCGCGACAGCCTCAGCGCATGGATTTCCTCCTCGAGCCGGCTCACCCGGATGGCCGCCTCGACCAGCACCGAGCAGCGCAGCAGCTCGGCCTGGGCCGCCTCGTCGAAGGTGCCGGTCTTCAGCGCATCCAGTGTCAGTGCCCCCCAGAGGCGGCCCTCGACGTAGAGGCTGGCGCCCATGCAGTCGTGCACCGGCAACGGCTCGCCCACGAGAGTGTCGAGCAGGCCGTCGTAGGGATCGGGCAGCGTGCTGTCGCGGTCGAAGCAGGTCACCTCGCGCCGCGACAGGATCGCCGCCAGGCGCGGATGCTGTCCCACGGCGAAGCGCCGGCCCAGGGCCTCGCGCACCAGCCCGTCGACCGCCACCGGCCGCAGGTGCTCCTCCTCCAGCCGCAGCAGCGCCACGGCGCCGCAGCGGAAGTGCCCGCGCAGCGTGGTCACCAGGCGCTGCAGGCGCACCGCCTGCGGCAGGTCGGCGACCAGGTCGGTCAGCAGCAGCGTTTCGATCATGGTCCTGATTACCCTTTTCGGGTCATCTTGACCCCAATATGCTGCGGTGCATTCTACCCTTCCCCCTCGCAAGTCATTGATTTTTCTATACCGCAATGCTGGCCTGCAACATGCAAGGGAAAACATGCCTCAACAAGCATGAACGGGATTCGAATGACCCCCTCCGAACAGTCGGCAGCCGGCTGGCGCAACGGTCCGCCGGCCGCCCTGATAGAGCACATCCTGTCCAGGTACCACGATCGCCACCGCGAGCAGCTCTCCGAACTGGTCCGCCTGGCGCGCACCGTGGAGCGCGTGCACGGCGACCGTGACGACTGCCCGCCCGGCCTGGCAGACCATCTCGCGGCCATGCAGCAGGAGCTCGAGAGCCATATGCAGAAGGAGGAGCAGGTGCTCTTCCCGCTGCTGGCGCGCGGCTTTCCGCCGCTGGCCCAGGGACCGATCGCCGTGATGCGCATGGAGCACGAACAGCACGGCGAGGCCCTGCGCGAGCTCGACGCCATCACCCGCGGCAATGCGCTCCCCGCGGACGCCTGCGGCACCTGGCGCGCGCTCCACGCGGGCATCGCCGAGTTCCGCGAAGACCTGCTCCAGCACATCGCACTTGAAAACGAGGTCCTGTTCAAGGGCCCCGACGACGACGAAGTACCCCAAGACCGGGAGGCCCATCGTGGGTAGGTATCGCAGACTCTGGTTCATCCTCATCGCAGTGCTGGCCGTCACCTTCGGCCTGCTCGGCTACTACGGCGCGGAGGTCTATCGCTCGGCGCCGCCGATCCCCGACAAGGTGGTCACCGCGGACGGACGCGTCCTCTACACCGAGGACGACATCCTCGACGGCCAGACCGCCTGGCAGTCGGTGGGCGGCATGCAGCTCGGCTCCATCTGGGGCCACGGCGCCTACCAGGCGCCGGACTGGACCGCCGACTGGCTGCACCGCGAGCTGGTCGCCTGGCTGGATCTCGCTGCCGAGAAGGCGCACGGCAAGCGCTACGACGCGCTCGACGTCGGCGCCCAGGCCGCGCTGCGCGCGCAGATGAAGGCGGAGTACCGCAACGGGCCCTACGACGCCGCCACCGACACGGCCACCGTGTCGGCGCTGCGCGCCAGGGCCATCGAGCAGACCGCCGCCTACTACGACCGGCTGTTCAGCGACGACCCCGCCCTGCGCGGCTCGCGCGAGAGCTTCGCGATGAAGGAGAACACGCTGCCCAGCGCGGAGCGCCGCGCCAAGATGGCGGGCTTCTTCTTCTGGACCGCCTGGGCCGCCTCCACCGAGCGCCCCGGCACCGACGCGACCTACACCAACAACTGGCCGCACGAGCCGCTGATCGACAACCGGCCCACCGCCGAGAACCTGATCTGGTCGATCGCGAGCGTGGTCGTGATGATGGCCGGCGTCGGCCTGCTGATCTGGGCCTGGGCCTTCATGCGCAAGGAGGAAGAGGAGCCGGCGGCTCCGGCGCATGATCCGCTCACCCGCGTGCCGCTCACGCCGTCGCAGCGCGCGCTGGGCAAGTACCTGTTCCTGGTGGTGTCGCTGTTCGGACTGCAGGTGCTGCTGGGCGGCTTCACCGCGCACTACACCGTCGAGGGCCAGGAGTTCTACGGCATCGACGTGTCGCAGTGGTTCCCGTACTCGCTGGTGCGCACCTGGCACATCCAGAGCGCGCTGTTCTGGATCGCCACCGGCTTCCTGGCCGCAGGCCTGTTCCTCGCGCCGCTGATCAACGGCGGCAAGGACCCGAAGTACCAGAAGCTGGGGGTCGACATCCTCTTCTGGGCGCTGGTCGTGGTGGTGGTCGGCTCCTACACCGGCAACTACCTGGCGATCGCCCAGGTGATGCCCGAGCACCTGAACTTCTGGCTGGGACACCAGGGCTACGAGTACGTCGATCTCGGCCGTCTCTGGCAGATCGGCAAGTTCACCGGCATCCTGTTCTGGCTGGTGCTGATGCTGCGCGGCATCCTGCCCGCCTTCCGCAACCCCGGCGACAAGAACCTGCTGGCGCTGTTCAGCGCCTCGGTGATCGCCATCGGCCTGTTCTATGGCGCCGGCCTGTTCTATGGCGAGCGCACCCACCTCTCGGTGATGGAGTACTGGCGCTGGTGGGTGGTGCATCTGTGGGTGGAAGGCTTCTTCGAGGTGTTCGCCACCACGGCGCTCGCCTTCGTCTTCTCCACGCTGGGCCTGGTCTCGGCGCGCATGGCCACCACGGCAAGCCTCGCCTCGGCCTCGCTGTTCATGCTGGGCGGCGTGCCGGGCACCTTCCATCACCTGTACTTCGCCGGCACCACGACGCCGGTGATGGCGGTGGGCGCGTCCTTCAGCGCCCTCGAAGTGGTGCCGCTGGTGGTGCTGGGCCACGAAGCCTGGGAGAACTGGAGGCTCAAGAACCGCGCCCCCTGGATGGCCCGGCTGAAATGGCCGCTGATGTGCTTCATCGCAGTGGCCTTCTGGAACATGCTGGGCGCCGGCGTCTTCGGCTTCATGATCAACCCGCCGATCTCGCTGTACTACCTGCAGGGCCTCAACACCACGCCGGTGCATGCGCATGCTGCGCTGTTCGGGGTGTACGGCTTCCTGGCGCTGGGCTTCACGCTGCTGGTGCTGCGCTACCTCCGCCCGGAGCTGGTGTTCAGCGAGCGGCTGATGAAGACCGGCTTCTGGTGGCTCAACGCCGGCCTGGTGCTGATGATCGCGACCAGCCTGCTGCCGATCGGCATCTTCCAGTTCCACGCCAGCGTGAGCGAAGGTCTCTGGTATGCGCGCAGCGAGGCCTTCCTGCAGCAGCCCTTCCTCGAGACGCTGCGCTGGATCCGCACCTTCGGCGACGTGGTGTTCATCGTCGGCGCCTTCGCGGTGATCTGGCAGGTCGTGATCGGCCTGCTCGGCACGCGGGCGCCCGCGGTGCCCGCGCTGGCCGGCGCTGCGGCGGCGCGCCGCTGAGCGCCTGCGACGGGCGGACCACGGTCCGCCCGTCGCAGGCGCGGCGCCGCTGCGCCAGGTCGGGGCGGGCAGGCCTTCGGGCGGCCCGCCCCGGTCCGTTGGGGACGTGTTTGACGCCGCACCCGGAGCCGTTCGATAATCCGCAGGTTCTGCGGGAGAGAGAGGCGAAGCCGCCTCCGCCGAAGGCGCAAGCTCCCATCATCGCTCAGGCACACCGGACCGCAGGAACATTTCGCCGACTGGAGAGAGACCGCCGCACCGCGCGAGCCGGTCCACCGAAGGGGCAGGCTGCCCGCGCAGCCGAAACTCTCAGGTAAAAGGACAGGGGGAGAGGCCCACCGGACCCGCAACGAAAGCAGGTCCGGCCTGCATTGGAGACGCCTCCCGATGTCCGTTCTCGCCCCTTCGTCGCCGCATGCGCGACCCGCCCTTGCGTGCGAGGTCCCCGCATGCTGACCGTCGTCTACCTCGTGGCCATCGCCGCCGAAGCCATGGCCGGCGCCCTCGCTGCGGGCCGGCGCAACATGGACGTGTTCGGCGTCGCCGTGATCGCCTTCGTCACCGCGCTGGGCGGTGGAACCGTTCGCGACCTGATCCTCGGCCGCTACCCGATCGGCTGGACCCAGCACCCCGAGTACATCTACCTGGTCATCTCGGCGGGCTTGCTGACGATCCTCCTTGCTTCCCACGTCCACCACCTCAAGCGCATCTTCCTGGTGCTGGACGCGATGGGCCTGGTCGCTTTCTCGCTGATCGGCTGCAACGTGGCCCGCGAGATGGGCTACCCGCTGGCGGTAATCGTGATGTCGGGAATGATCACCGGCATCTTCGGCGGCGTTATCCGTGACGTTCTCTGCAACCAGGTGCCGATCGTGTTCCGGCGGGAGCTGTACGCGAGCGTCTCGCTGGCCGTCTGCCTGCTGTTCCTGGGGCTCGGCAAGGCAGGCGTGGCGCCCGACCTGAACACCTCGATCTGCTTCGCCTTCGGTCTCGGGCTGCGTCTGCTCGCGATCTGGCGGGGCTGGGGCCTGCCGACCTTCAGCTATCGGCAGCGCTGGGAGTAGCCTTCGCCTGCCCATATCGAGACAGGGCGGCGCACGGCGCCGTGCGCCATCGGCTAGCCTGCCGCCACGATGAACGCAGGAGACGCCCCGATGAACGACGCCTACCCCACTCTGATCGTCCAGCGCGTGGGCCCCGTGGCCCGCGTGACGCTGAACCGCCCTGAACGCCTGAACGCGCTGGACGACGCGCTGGTCTCGGACCTCACGCGCTTCCTGCGCGCGGCGCGCGACGACGACGCGCTGCGCGTGATCGTGATGCGCGGCGCCGGCCGCGCCTTCTGCGCAGGCCTCGACCTCAAGAGCGCCAAGACCGGCAGCGCAGCCGGCGGCATCTCCGACGGCCTGCGCGCGCAGCGGCGAATCCGCGACATCATGCTGGAGATGCACCGGCTGCCGCAGGTGATCCTCGCTGCGCTCAACGGCCCGGCCTCAGGCGCCGGCATGGGAATCGCGCTCGCCGCCGACCTGCGCATCGCCACCCCGCAGGGCAGGATGAACGCAGCCTTCATCAAGCTTGGGGTGAGCGCCTGCGACATGGGCGTCAGCTACTTCCTGCCGCGGATGCTCGGCACCTCGCTGGCCAAGCACTACATGCTCACCGGCCGCTTCATCGAGCCGCAGCGCGCGCTGGAACTCGGCCTGGTCAGCGCGGTGGTCGAGGAGGATGCGCTCGACGTCGAAATCGACGCGCTGCTGGCCGACCTGCTGCGCGCCACCCCGCTGGGGCTGCGGCTGACCAAGGACGCCTTCGACCACGCGGTCGACATGCCGAGCCTGGAATCGGTGCTGGCGCTGGAGGACCGCAACCAGATCCTCGGCGTCCAGGGCGAGGACTTCGCCGAAGGCGTGCGCGCCTTCCTGGAAAAGCGCGAGCCCCGCTACCGCGGCGCGTGAGGGCACTTGACCTTGCCACCGCGGCAAGGTTCACACTTCCTGCATCGGCGGCATTCGCCGTCCCGAGCCAAGAGGAGAACAGGAATGGTCGTATTCGAAGTCCCCGACATCAGCTGCAACCACTGCGTCAAGGCGATCACCGAAGCGGTCAAGGCGGTGGACGCCGGCGCCGAGGTGAACGTGGATCTGCCGGCGCACCGCGTGTCGGTGGAGGCAGCGGGCGCCTCGGTCGAGGCCTTGAAGGCCGCGATCGAGGAGGCCGGCTACACCGCGACGCAGGCGGCGGGCTGAGTCCGGTCCGGCCGCCGCGGCGGCCGGACCAGCGGCGCCCCGGCCGGCCCCATCGCCGTGCAGCGAGCGCGATCGGTCAGTGCTGCCCCGGCCTGGGCGGCCGCGGCAGCCAGGCGAAGGCGGCGACCCCGGCAGCCAGGATCGCAGCCAGCGCGCCGAGCACCACCGCCGGGATCGGCAGCCCCGCAGCCTGGGCGGCTCCAGCCGCCAGCCCGGTGAGCCACTGCACCAGCGCCACCCCGAGGAACATCGACATCGTGAACAGCGACAGCGCCCGCCCGGTCATCGCCATCGGATAGGCGCTGCGCACGTCCGCGTACTGTAGCACCATGAAGCCCAGCACCAGCGACAGCACCACCAGCACCGCCAGGTCGCCGGCCAGCCCCAGCCCGAAGGCCGCCACCGCGAACAGCGCCGCCGACGCCAGCCCGTAGCCGACGATCCACCGGCGCCTCGTCCGCTCGCCGGGATCGAGCCGGCCGAACAGCGGCGGCCCGACCAGCGCGACCACCGTCACCAGCACCGCCACGTTGCCCGCCTCCACCAGCGACAACCCGTGGCGCTCCACCATCATCGGCCCCAGCCACAGGCCGCGCAACGTGACGAAAGACGCATAGGACACCGCGCCCAGCGCCAGGATCCCCCAGGTGTGCGGGAAGGTGAACAGCTGCGCGAAGCCGCGCAGCGCCCCGCCCAGCGTCTCGCGCCGAACGCTGCCCGCCTGCCCCGCTGCGGGCTCGCGCACCCAGCGCAGCACGGCCAGCCAGGCCAGCACCGACAGCAGCGCCAGCGCAAGGAAGCCGGCCCGCCAGGACCAGGCCTCGATCAGCCAGGCCAGCGGCGTGCCGGTGAGCAGCATGCCCATGCCGCCGATCGCCAGCACCAGGCCGGAGACCGACGCGAAGCGGTGCGGCGGGAACTGGCGCGCGATGAACACCGTGCACACCAGGAAGGCCGGCGCGCAACCTATGCCGATCAGCGCCTGCCCCAGCAGCAGCGTGCCGAAGCCCGGCGCCATCGCCGACAGCAGCGCCCCGGCGATGGCCAGTGGAAAGGCCGCCAGCACCGTGCGGCGCACACCGTGCATGTCCACCCCGATGCCCATCGCCAGTTGCAGGCCGCCGAAGGCCAGATGGAACATCCCCGAGAACAGGCCCAGGCCCTGAGCCGACAGGCCGAAATCCTGCTGCAGCGAGGGCGCCATGATCGCCGCCACCGTGCGGTAGGCCTGGCTCAGCGCGAAGGCGCAGGTGAGTGCCAGCAGCATCTTCCAGCGCTGGCGCTCGGGGGAATTCGACAAGGGTGGAAATACGGACATCGGCGGCAGCGCTACGGGCAGGGAGTCTGCAGACTACCTCCGCAGCCGCCACCCGGCGCGCAGCGCGCCTTCCAGAAACGGGCGGACGCCGCAGCGATCGTGCCGGACTCCTGGCCCGGCACGTCGCGTCACCAGCCCAGCACCACCTGCGCGATCAGCCCGGTGCCGATGGCGATCAGTACGTAGTCGGCGCCGGTCTGCACCCAGTGGTAGCCGCGCGGCGGCGCCGCCAGCCGGTGGCCGTGCCAGTCGCGCACCACGTAGTGCGGCGTCCGGTAGTAGGCCGGCACGTAGCGGCCCGCATAGAGGTCGTGCCGCGGTCCCGCGCCGCGGCCGCCGCCACGCGCATGCGGCGGCGGGCCATGGCGGTACGCGGGGGCCGCGCGGCGGTGGTCGTGATCGTTGCGCCAGCTGCGATCGTCCCGGTCATATCCGGCGCGGTGCGAACGCTGCGCGTCGCGGTGCCCGCCGTCGCGCTGCCAGTGCTGGGCACCGCGCCGGTCGTCCTGGTGCCGCGCGCCGCGCTCGCCGCGATCGCCGCGGGGGTCGGCCGATGCAGCGGTGGCGCCGAAGGCGAAGACCGCCGCGGCAATCGCGGCGGCAAGTGTGCTGTATCTGGATTTCATCTCGGGTCTCCTCCTGGAAGGTGCCCCCATCTTCCGGCGCGCCCGGGCGGAAGTCCCGCGGCCTTACGCGGCGTTACAGCTGCCACAAACGGCTTACAGGCAGCGTCGCCCGCCGCCGCGGCGGTGCCGTGCCGAGGATCGTGCAGAATCCTGCCAGCATGCGCCCCCTCGCCGCCGCCCCCGGTTCCCTCGCCGCCCTGGCCATCGCACTCGCCGCCAGCTACCTCGCCGAGCGCTACCAGGGGCCGCAGCTGCTGTTTGCGCTGATGCTCGGCATGGCCTTCAACTTCGCCGCCGAGAGTCGGCGCCTGAAGCCGGGTCTCGAATTCGCCTCGCGCACCGTGCTGCGCTTCGGCGTCGCCCTGCTGGGGACACGCATCGGCCTCGAGCAGATCGTCGCGCTCGGCGCAGCGCCGGCCGCGATCGTGGTTGCAGCGGTGGCCGGAACCATCGCCTTCGGCTGGCTGCTCGCCAGGCTGATGCGGCGCCCTGCCAGCGAGGGCCTGCTCACCGGCGGCGCGGTCGCCATCTGCGGGGCATCCGCCGCGCTGGCCATTTCCGCGGTGCTGCCGGCGGGCAAGGACCAGCAGCGCTTCACGCTGCTCACGGTGGTCGGCGTGACCACGCTGTCGACGATCGCGATGGTGTTCTACCCGACGATTGCCGGCGAGCTCGGGCTGGACGCCCGGCAGGCGGCGATCTTCCTGGGCGGCTCCATCCACGACGTCGCCCAGGTGGTCGGCGCGGGCTTCATGATCTCGCCGGAAGTGGGCGACGGCGCCACGCTGGTCAAGCTGCTGCGCGTTGCGATGCTGGTGCCGGTGGTGGTGCTGTTCGCGCACCTGTTCCGCAACGGGCACGGCGGTTCCGGCGCCCAGGGGAAGCGCCCGCCCATCCTGCCCGGCTTCCTGGTGGCCTTCGTCCTGCTGGTGGCGCTCAACAGCGCGGGCGTCGTGCCGGCCGGAGTTGCGCGCGGCCTCGGCGAAGTCTCGCGCTGGTGCCTGGTGGTCGCGATCGCTGCGCTCGGCGTCAAGACCTCGCTGATGCAGCTTGCGGAGCTGGGCTGGAAGCCGGTGGCGATGATGGTCGCGGAAACGCTGTTCATCGCCGCCGTCGTGCTGGGGGGAATCGCGCTGGCTCGCGGATAATGAGCCCCGACATCATCGAGTCACCCCGCGCGACCAGCATCGGGCCGTACGCAACACACCGAGGAACGCCATGCCCCGAATGATGAAAGCCGCCGTCTTCGTCGAGCCCGGCCGGATCGAGATCGCCGAGAAGCCCATTCCGGATGTCGGCCCCAACGACGCGCTGGTGCGCATCACCACCACCACCATCTGCGGCACCGACGTCCACATCCTCAAGGGCGAGTACCCGGTGGCCAAGGGGCTCACCGTGGGTCACGAACCGGTGGGCATCATCGAGAAGCTGGGCAGCGCGGTGCAGGGCTATGCCGAGGGCCAGCGCGTGATCGCCGGCGCCATCTGCCCCAACTTCAACTCGTATGCCGCGCAGGACGGCGTGCCGTCGCAGGACGGCAGCTACCTGGTAGCCAGCGGCCGCTGCGGCTGCCACGGCTACAAGGCCACCGCGGGCTGGCGCTTCGGCAACCTGATCGACGGCACCCAGGCCGAGTACGTGCTGGTGCCCGACGCGCAGGCCAACCTGGCGCCCATCCCCGACGGACTCACCGACGAGCAGGTGCTGATGTGCCCGGACATCATGTCCACCGGCTTCAAGGGCGCCGAGAACGCCAACATCCGCATCGGCGACACCGTGGTGGTGTTCGCGCAGGGTCCGATCGGCCTGTGCGCTACCGCGGGCGCACGGCTGCTCGGCGCCACCACCATCATCGCGGTCGACGGCAACGACCACCGGCTGGACATCTCGCGCAAGCTGGGGGCGGACGTCACCCTCAACTTCAAGACCGACGACGTGATCGCCGAAGTCATGCGCATCACCGGCGGCCGCGGCGCGGATTCGTCCATCGAGGCCCTCGGCCTGCAGTCCACCTTCGAGTCCGCGCTGCGGGTGCTCAAGCCGGGCGGCACCCTTTCCAGCCTCGGCGTCTACTCCAGCGACCTCACCATCCCGCTGGACGCCTTCGCCGCCGGCCTGGGGGACCATCGGATCAACACCGCGCTGTGCCCCGGCGGCAAGGAGCGCATGCGCCGCCTGATGAACGTGCTGGAGTCCGGCCGGCTGGACCTCGGCCTGCTGGTCACCCATCAGTACAAGCTCGACGACATCGTCGAGGCCTACGAGCTCTTCGCGAACCAGCGCGACGGCGTGCTGAAGGTTGCGGTGAAGCCAGGCTGAGCCTGGCGCGGAGGCCGGGGTACCGGCCGCGCCGGTCAGCAGTGACCTGCGCCGAGCTCGGCCGGGAAGCGCGTGCTCACCAGCGCAGCACGCGAGGCCCGGCGAGCGCCCCGAGCAGCGCAGTCAGCCCGATGCCCACCGAATACCAGATCGCGACGAAGGCGGTGGAGTCCTCGGTGCAGGCCAGCGCATAGCCGAAGGCGCCCAGCGCGCCGGCGAACAGGCCGGCGGCGCAGCCCGCGGCACGCGGCCGGGTGGGCGCCAGCCCGCGGACGGCCCAGAGAACGGCAGCCAGCGCCGGCAGGGAGAACGCAAGGACGTTCCACGGGCACGCCAGCCACGAATGGCCGAGCACCGCCGCCAGCCGCTCGCCGGCCGGCCGCGTGAGCAGCGCGTACGCTGCCAGCAGCGCCATCGCCGTCAGCACGGCCGAAAGCACGGCACGCGGCGTGCCCAGCCTGGCCACCGGCCGCGACAGCCGCGCCGCCAGCCAGCCCCCCGCGGCCGCCAGCGCCAGCGCGTAGCCGAACTTGATCCACGGCGCAGGCGTCGCGTACATCGACGCAGGAACCGGCCCCAGCAGCGCGAGCGCGAGCACGACGCTGAGCAGCACGCCCAGCAGGGCCGCCGGCAGCAGCCGGCGCGCCGCCACGGCACGCGGCGCGGGCCCGGCGCCATTAGCGAGCAGATCGATCAGCGCTTCGGTCTTCATGGTCAGCCACCCTTCACGAACGCGGCCAGGCGCCTGAGGCCCCGGTGCACCTGCACCTTGATCGCCGACTCGGACACCCCGGTCCGGCGCGAGGCCTCGGACACCGAAAGCCCCTCGACCTTGGTCAGCAGGATCGCCTGGCGCTGCGCTTCCGGGAGTTCCAGCAGCAGCCGGTCCAGGTCTCGCCTGGCCTCGCCGGCATCCGGCGCCACCGCCAGCAGCGACTCGTCGACCTCCTCCAGAACCCCGTTCAGCGCTTCCCGTCGCCCGCGGCGGCGCCAGAGATCGACCAGCTTGTGCCGGGTGATCGCCAGCACCCAGGCGCTCACCGGCAGCGCCGGGTCCCAGGTGCCGCGCTGCAGGTGCAGCGCGAGCAGGATCTCCTGCACCAGGTCCTCGACGTCGTCTGGCGCCCCCTGCATCCGCCTGCGCAGGTAGCCGCGCAGCCGCGCGGCGATCCGCTCGAGAGACTCGCGATAGGCAGCCTCGTCTCCTGTCTGTGCGCGCACCCAGAGCGGCTTCAGGCCCGATTCGAAGTCGTTTCCCGCGGCATCTCCTGCCATTTCGCTCCGGTGCGTGGTCTGGTTACACCCGGCTCCGCGGCAGGTCCTGCGCTGGCCGGCCGCCCCGTGCGCCGCGGATTCTCCCACGGCCGGGCTCCGCCGCGCCGCGCTTCAGGCAGGATGTAACCGAAACGCACCTGGCTGCGAACTGGCTTCCACGAACACGATCCGATCGAAGGACCGACCCCGATGCATGACACCCTGCCGCTGCTGGCCAAGATCGACTTCCCGCGCCTGCGCCGCCATCGCCTGGAGACGCTGCAGGTCAACCTGGGCTACAGGTGCAACCAGAGCTGCCTGCACTGCCACGTCAACGCAGGCCCGAACCGCACCGAGATGATGGACGCGGACAACGCGGCGCTGGTGCTCGAGGTGCTCAAGGCGCGCGGCATCGGCACACTCGACCTCACCGGAGGCGCCCCGGAGCTGAGCCCGCACTTCCGCGCCCTGGTGCGGGGCGCGCGGGCACTGGGCGTGCGCGTGATCGACCGCTGCAACCTCACCATCCTCTCCGAGCCGGGCCAGGAAGATCTCGCGGATTTCCTTGCAGGCGAAGGCGTCGAGATCACCGCGTCGCTGCCCTGCTACTCGCGCGACAACGTCGACCGCCAGCGCGGCGACGGCGTCTTCGAGCGCAGCATCACTGGGCTGCGCCGGCTGAACGCGCTCGGCTACGGCGACGCGCGCAGCGGACTGGTGCTGAACCTGGTTTACAACCCGCAGGGCCCCTCGCTGCCGCCGCCGCAGGAGGCCCTGGGAGAGGACTACAAGCGCGAGCTGATGCAGCACTTCGGCATCAGCTTCGACCACCTGTTCGCGCTCGCCAACATGCCCATCCAGCGTTTCGGCAGCACGCTGGTCAGCAAGGGAACCTTCGACGGCTACATGGCGCTGCTGCGCGGCGCGTACCGGCCCGAGAACCTCGACACGGTGATGTGCCGCAGCCTGGTCAGCGTCGACTGGCAGGGCTGGCTGAACGACTGCGACTTCAACCAGATGCTCGGGCTGCCCGCGGGCCTGGCCGGCAAGTCGCGCGCGCACCTGCGCGACCTGCTGACGAATGACCCCGAAGGCGAGGCCATCCGCGTGTCCGGGCACTGCTATGGCTGTACCGCCGGGCAGGGCAGCAGCTGCGGCGGTGCGCTGGGCGCGGACCGCGAAGAGGTCGAGGGCCAGGAACCGGGCCGCGCCGCGACGGCGACCGCGCGCGCCGAGACAAACGGCCCGACCTTCGGCAGAGAAGCCGCGCCATCGCGCGCGGCCGCCTGATGGCCGCGCCCGCGCGGCGTTGGCTGTGGATCGGCGCCGCAGCCGCCGCGATCCTGCTCGTCGCGCTGTACCGCCACTTCGGGCTGGGCGAGCTGCTCACCCTCGAGCGGCTCAAGGACAGCCGCGACGCGCTCGCCGGGCTGTACGCGTCGCGTCCGATCGCGATGCTGCTCGCCTACTTCGCGATCTACGTGCTCGCCACCGCGATCTCCATTCCCGGCGCCGTGGTGCTCACGCTGGCGGGCGGCGCCGTCTTCGGCTTCTGGACCGGCCTGCTGGTCGTCTCCTTCGCGTCCAGTCTCGGCGCGCTGCTGGCCTTTCTCGCGTCGCGGCACCTGCTGCGCGACACCGTGCAGTCGCGCTTCGGCAAGACGCTGGCCTCGATCAACGAAGGCATCCGCCGCGACGGCACCTTCTACCTGCTCACGCTGCGCCTGGTGCCGGTGTTCCCGTTCTGGCTGATCAACCTGCTGATGGGCCTCACGCCGATCGGCGCGGGCCGCTTCTACCTGGTCAGCCAGATCGGCATGCTGGCCGGCACCGCGGTGTACGTGAACGCGGGTACCCAGCTGGCCGCGATCCGCTCGCCGGCGGACGTTCTGTCGCCAGCGCTGCTGGGCAGCTTCGTGCTGCTCGGAATCTTCCCGCTGATCGCCAAGGCCATCGTCGGCTGGCTGCAGGCACGCAAGGTATACGCGCGCTGGCCGCGGCCGAAGCGGTTCGAACGCAACCTGGTGGTGATCGGCGCGGGTGCGGGCGGGCTGGTGTCCGCCTACATCGCCGCCGCGGTGAAGGCCAAGGTGACGCTGGTGGAGGGCCACCGGCTGGGCGGCGACTGCCTGAACTTCGGCTGCGTGCCGAGCAAGGCGCTGATCCGCTCGGCCACGATGGCCAAGGAGCTGCGCGAGGCCCACCGCCTGGGCATCCGCGAGGCGCGCGGCGACGTGGACTTCCCGGCGGTGATGCGCCGCGTGCAGCAGGTGATCCGGGCGATCGAGCCGCATGACTCGGTCGAACGCTATACCGGCCTGGGCGTGGAAGTGCTGCAGGGCCATGCCCGCATCACCGGCCCGTGGACCGTCGAGGTGACGCTGGCCGACGGCGGCATCCGGACGCTGAGCACGCGCAGCATCGTGCTGGCCACCGGCGCCTCGCCGTTCGTGCCGCCGATCCCGGGGCTGCAGGACACCGGCTTCCTGACCAGCGACACCTTGTGGGGCCTCGAGGATCTTCCGCGGCGGCTGGTGGTGCTGGGCGGCGGCCCCATCGGCTGCGAGCTTGCGCAGGCCTTCGCGCGCCTGGGCTCGCAGGTCACGCAGGTGGAGATGGCGCCGCGCGTGATGCTGCGCGAAGACCCGGACGTCTCGGAGCTGGTGGCCGCATCGCTGCGCGCCGACGGTGTCGCCGTGCTCACCGGGCACCAGGCGGTGCGCGCCGAGGTGGTCGATGGCGAGAAGCGGCTGGTGGTGCGCGCGGGCGAGCGCGAGATCGCCCTGCCCTTCGACCAGCTGCTGTGCGCCGTAGGCCGCAGCCCGCGCGTCACCGGCTACGGACTGGAGGAGCTGGGCATCCCGCTCACGCCGAAGCGCACCGTCGAGACCAACGCCTGGCTGCAGACGCACTACCCGAACATCTACGCGGTGGGCGACGTGGCCGGCCCCTACCAGCTCACCCACGTGGCCGCGCACCAGGCCTGGTATGCCACGGTCAACGCTCTGTTCGGACGCTTGCGGAAGTTCCGCGCCGACTACTCGGTGATCCCCTGGACCACCTTCACCGATCCCGAAGTGGCTCGCGTGGGGCTCTCGGAAAGCGAGGCGCTCGAGCAGGGCGTCGCCTTCGAGGTGACCCGCTATGGCATCGACGACCTGGACCGCGCGATCGCCGACGGCAACGCGCACGGCTTCGTCAAGGTGCTCACCGTGCCGGGCAAGGACCGCATCCTGGGCGTGACCATCGTCGGCCACCACGCCGGCGATCTGCTGGCGGAGTACGTGCTCGCGATGAAGCACGGCCTCGGGCTGAACAGGATCCTGGGCACCATCCACACCTACCCCACCATGGCGGAAGCGAACAAGTACGCGGCCGGCGAGTGGAAGCGCGCGCATGCGCCGAAGAAGCTGCTCGAGTGGGTGGCGCGGTATCACGCGTGGGAGCGGTCCTGAGTTCCCGCGACGGACAGGCGTTTCATCGGCCGCGCGACGGGCCGGCTTGCGCTGCGCCGATGCCGCAAGCGATACTTGGCAGCACTCCAAGAGGAAGACCCCATGCAAACCGTCAAGCTCGACCCCTCCAAGCTCTTTGGCTTCAAGATCATCCAGCAGAACGGCGCCGCCGCCTCCGGCGCCAAGGTGGGCTCCAAGATCGGCGAGAAGGCCGGCGTCAAGGTCGGAGCCAAGATCGGCATGAAGGTCGGCATGAAGACCATCTCTCCCGCCTGAGTTCCCGCGTAGTTCCGGCCATGCCCGCGTGCCCGCGCCGCTCCGGTGCGGTGCCTTGCGCGCCAGACGCTCCGCGGGCGCGGCACCGGCACAGCCTGCTTCCCAAGTGAACCTGCTCGACGACTTCCGGTTCCTGCCGGACGGCGCGCGCGCGCGCGCGCTCGACCTGCGGATGCGCCGCTCGCTGGCCGAGAGTCTCGACCACATCGCCGAACGCTGCGCGGGCCACGTCCGTTTCGACGTCCCCGCCATCGCGGGGCTGTCCCAGGCGCTGGCCAGGGGCGAACTACTGCCCCCATCCACCTTCGGCCTCTATTCCGACCTCGTCATCGCCTTGTCCGAGGACCGGCTGGCCGACGCCGAGGCGCTGTTCGTCTCGCTGGCGTGCGAACAGCCGCGGCAAGGCGCGACGCGCGTCATCCCCTTCGACCATCCCGGCCTCGCTGCGCATCGCGAGCGCTACTCGCGCATGATGGGCTGCGAGCCGGACTCCGATTTCGTCATCCTGCCGCCCTCGCCGGAGCGCGCCGAACGCTTCGAGCGCGAGCTTCCGCAGGCGATGGCGCTGATGCGCGCCGCCACTCCGGCGCTGGCCGACGAGTTCGACGCGCTGGTCTCCGAGCTGGTGATGGTCTCCGGCGAGGAGCGCAGGGGCTACCAGTTCGACGGCGGCTCCTGCTACATGCTGTGGGGGGCGCTGTTCCTCAACGTGGGGCTGTCGCGCAGCCCGGTGGCGCTGCTCGAGGTGCTCGCCCACGAGAGCGCGCACATGCTGCTCTACGGCTTCGCCGCCGAGGAGGCCCTGGTGCTCAACGATGACGACGAGCTCTATCCCTCGCCGCTGCGCATCGACGAGCGCCCGATGGACGGCATCTACCACGCCACCTACGTCTCGGCCCGCATGCACTGGGCGATGGGACGACTGCTCGAGAGCGGCCTGCTCGATGCCGCTGGCCGTGACGAGGCCGGCGCCGCACGCGAGGCCGACGCCCGCAACTTCGCCGCGGGTGACGAGGTGGTGCGCCGCCACGGCAGGCTCACCGCCACCGGCGATGCGCTGATGTCCGCGGCGCGCGCCTGGATGGCCTCTGGGCGCTGATCAGCCTGCGGCTGCGGCTGCGGCTGCGGCCCGCAACATCCCCGCCAGGCGCCGTCGTCGCGCCGGTTCGTCGGCGTCGCTCCCCGGCTCCAGGGACAGCAGCGGTTCGTCCAGCACCGTGACGCGGTCGAAGCGGTGGACGGGCAGGCCGCTGTTCAGCCACTCGTCTGTCCGCACGGCAATCACCAGCGCGCCTGCGTCCGGGCGCATCAGCAGCGCCCTGACGCGGTCGGACAGGCCGTCGGCCGCCAGCGTGACCGGAGCGCCGCCGGGGCCGACGCAGGCATCGTGCGCGGCAAGGTAGCAGGCCACTCCCTCTTCCCCCAGCGCCCGCTGGCGCGCCAGGGCGAACGCGAGCGCCGAAGCGCCGCCCATCACCGCCTCCACCGGGATGCGCCCGTTCTCCGGGCAGTACCGGTCCAGGAAGGACTCGAGCATGTGCCGGCCCGCGGCGCTGGGCGCGGTCTGCGGCGCGTAGTTGACCTCGTTGACGATCGCCCCGTTCTCGTGCCACGGCACACGGATGTCCGTGGAGATCACGTCGATGCCGGCCGCCGACAGGCCGAGTGCCTCGGCGGCGCGCAGCGCCAGTTCGACGTTGTCGGGGTGGATCGTCCCGGTGTAGTCCTCCACGACGCCACCCCAGGCCACCGACTGGATCGGCCGCAGCGGCGCCCAGCGGCCTTCCTCCGGAATGGAGTCCAGCGCCAGGCCCGCCGCGCGCAGCGAGGCGAACGCCAGCGCATCGTCCGGAAAGGGCTTGAGGCGGCTCCAGGGCGGCTTGCGGCCCTCTTCTTCGTTGGCGGCACGGATCAGCTCCGCCACGGTGCGCTGGCCATCGCCCTTGACCGATTTCGGCAGGCGTCTCGAGACGATCAGCAGGCGCCCGCCGGCAACGTGGAGTCGGTGGCAGACGCCCGCCACCTGGCGCTCGACCAGCGCCCTGGGCGAGAACGCGAACGCCGCCGCGCAGGCGGCGCGCAGCGCCGCCTCGTCGGACACGTTCACCGTCACGCCCTCGCCGCGGTCACGGTCCACGGGCTTGATCACCACCGGCCAGCCCAGCCGCCGGGCCCCCTCGAGGGCAGCCTCCTCCGAGCGGACCGGCAGATGCACCGGCGCCGGCAGGCCCGCTCCGCGCAGCACCTGCGCGGTGAGATGCTTGTCGTGCGAGAGCTTCGATCCGATCGCAGAGTCCAGGTCGACTGCGCCCCGCTCGACGCGCCGCGCATTGCGGCCCCAGCCCAGCTGATAGGCGCCGCCGCCGAGGTGCCGGAACGGAATGCCCCGCCGGTGCGCCGCCTCGAGGATCGGGATGGTCGACAGGCCGCCCGGAACGCGGTCCTTCAGCACGCCCAGGAACTCGTCCTCCACCCTCCCGTGCAGCAGGGCGGCGTTCGGCGGCGTGCACGGGGTCCGCTGCATCCAGTCGAGGAAGGCGGACGCCTTCGAGTAGGCCGCGTCGTAGACGATCCGGGGCATGTGCTCGACCAACGGCACCGCCGCGGCCAGCCGCCAGGCGCCCGGCCCACCACGCTCAGGCTCCAGCGCCAGCACACAGCCCGGCTCGAACGAGGGCAGCTTGAGCAGCCGCAGCATCTCTCCCGCGAACAGCAGCAGCCGCCAGGCCGCGTGCACCGCCGCGGTCGGAGCGCGCACGCCCGGCGCAACGCGAGGCTCCCCACGTGCGTTCGGGTCGATGCCCAGCGCCTCGACGAGCCACTGGTCGATCCGCGGCAGCCCATGCCTCGGGTCAGCAGTGGTCGTCATGCGCACGACCACGGTCATCGCCGGCTGGGCGAGCCCATGGCGATGACCTGCAACGGCGAGCGCACCCGTCGGCGGGGATTTCACTGCGGATGTACCTCGCCCACGATCCCGGGACGCGTTCACTTCCGCTCCGATCCAGGCATGCAGCCCATCAGTCGTCTCCATTGGTGCGGCCGTCCTCAGGGCAGCCGGATCTCCGTCATCCTCCAGGTGGCGAAGCCGCTGCGCTCGAAGACGAAACCGGTGCGCTCCTCGAGCCCGGCGCCGGGCCGCCCGCCCCAGGCGACGATGCGGTCGGCGCTGCTGCGCTCGAAGCGCCAGTCGACGCCGCGGCGCGGACGCTCGCTAGAGTCGCTCTCCCCGTTTCCCCCGTTTGCGCTTCCGCCCCCGTCCTGGCCCGACCGCCTCTCCTCCCGCCCCGGCGGCGCCTGCATCCTCGCCTCGGCCATCGCGCGCATCACCACCTCGGGCCGCACCATCGCGTCGATGAAGCGGTCCGCGAGCGCGGTCGCCAGCAGCGAGCCCAGCGCGGACATCGCCCGGTCGGCGCCGTCGCCCCGGCCGTCGCCCGCCAGCTCGCCGACGCGCGCGCCGAACTGGGCCTTGAGACTCTCGCGCACCCGCGGGTAATCGACGTAGCGATTGAAGCGCTCCGCGTCGCGCTGCTGCGCGGCCTCCAGCATGGAGCGCACCGCCAGGTGGGGCGACCAGTACCACCACGCGCCGAGCGCCAGCACCGCCGCCAGGAGCGCCGCCAGCACGAACCGCAATCCTGCCTTGCTCATCGGCGGCCTCCTGTTGCCATCGGTCACCGGCCAGCACCGGCGAGCTCCTGTCCGTCTTCCCTCGCCGACGGCCCGGCCCACTCGACGCGGCTCGCCCTGCCCGGGTGGATCGCCAGCACCGGCGACCGGGCCAGCCAGCCCTCGGGCGAGCGCAGCTGCACGCGCAGGTGCAGTTCGGCATTGCGCGGCGCGGTGACGTCGAGGCCGAACGGAATCTCGCCTTCCGGCGGCACTGAGTACCGCATGTATTCGATCAGGTGGAGCTCGAAGCTGCCGGGATCCTCCGAGGCGAACTTCCAGCGCAGCAGCTTGCGCATGCCGTGGTCTTATACCTCCACCATCACCCACAGCGTCTTGCCGATCCCGGCCTCCAGCATCGCACGATGTTCGCGCAGGAAGGCTCCGCCGCCCGCACCCATCGGCGCGACGCAGCTGCACTCCAGGCTCCAGTGGAAGACCCTCGCGCCGGGGTCGCGGCCGATCCGCTCCAGCTCCTCCTCGGACTTCAGCACGGCGGGCAGCTGCGCGCGGCCAAGCCGCAGCGACGCGTCGCGCATCGACTCCAGGTAGCCCACGTAGGCGAAGCCCGGCGGCAGCAGGAAGGCGTCCGGCCGCGGCTCGGCAACGAATCCGTACTGGGCCTCGAGCTGGCGGGCGGCAGCGTCGATGTGGCTGGCCGTGCCCTGCTGTCCCAGGACCAGAGCCGCCGCCGCAACGACCAGGAAGGCGCCGAGCACCCGGCCTCGCCCCAGGGACCAGGCGAGCCCCACCGCAACGGCCCAGCTCAGCAGGTAGAGCAGCCGCGATGCGGTGAGGTCCGCGAAGCCCATCCGCGCCATGCCGAGGATCGGCAGCACGGCCAGCAGCAGGATTACGAGCACGAACCCCCAGGCGACCCGCTGCCGCGGGCGGAACGCCGCGACGAACAGCGCCAGCACCGCGGCCAGGATGCCGACCCCGCCGGGCAGGCCGGCGCCGAACAAGGCATCGACGAACTGCCTGCCGATCTCGCCCGCGGACAGCCCTCCGTCCAAGTGCGGACGGGCATAGGTGTTGACCCCCTGCAGCACCGTCAGCCGCAAGGCCGCATACCCCGCAGCGGCGACCAGCAGGGCCGGCAGGTGCCGCAGCCGCTCCCTGAAGCTGCCCACCGGAAGCAGGACCATCGCCGCGATCAGCGGCGGGTAGAGCTCCTTGCACAGGCAGGCGAGCGCGTAGAACAGCGCTGCGGCCAGCGACAGGCCCTTGCGCCCTTCCCGGACGCCGCGCGCGAAGAGGTACAGCGCGAGCACCGAGAACAGCAGACCGTAGGCGTAATGCCCGGTCATCAGCATCCGCCCGACCGCGCCGGTGGCCGGCATCGCCAGGTAGAGCGCGGCCCCGGCGAACGCAGCCGCGCCCGGCAGCCAGAGGCGCAGCAGGAACCAGGTCGCCACCGAGGTCAGCCAGATGACCGCGAGCAGGTGCGCGTAGTGCCCGTGCGGGTCGAGACCGGAGAACGGCAGCCCCAGCTCGTAGAACAGCGCATTCCAGGGCGTGAGGGACGCCCAGGACTGCTGCCGCATCACCTCCGGGCTGGAGAAATACTCCAGCGGCGAGAACTTCGTGACGAAGTACAGCAGCGGGCCGTCGTCGAAGCGCCAGCCCGCGGACAGGGCCCCCTGCTGCAGCACCAGGCAGAGCGCCAGCAGCGCAGCTGCAGCCACGGCGGGCCTGGAGGCGGCCTGCCCGAGCCAGCCGGGAACGTCTCTTGCGCGAAGCCTGCTCATCCGGACACCTGTAGAGCCCCCGGGCGCAAGCGGTGAGCCTGATTGCGTCCCGGAGGGCGGAGCCGAGAAGTCTAATGGATCCGGGGGCGGGTGCCGACCGGCAGGCGTCCGGTGATCATCGGGGCCGCCTCGTTCCTGCGGCGAAGCACACTCAGCACGGCCAGCAGCGCAAGGTGCGACAGCACCAGGCCGAGCAGCAGGCTGCCGGAGAACTCATGCAGTTCCTCGGTCAGCTCGGCGACCCGGTGCCCTCCCCACTCGTCCAGCGTCGCCAGCCCGGAAAGAACCAGCGGCGCGATCAGCGCAAGCATCGCGGCGAGGATCGCGCCGGTGGCCACGCCCAGCCCCTGCGACCAGTTCACCCTGGGTGCATCCGGCGTGCCGGGGCGCCCGAGCGACTTCACCGTCTGCCACGTCGCGCGCAGCCAGCGCGGCAGGCCAGCGGCCCGCGCATGGAGGGCGGACAGGCGCGCGCGCTTCGGCCCGACCAGTCCGTACACCAGCCTGAAGGCCAGCAGGCCCGCCATGGTGTAGCCGAGCACGGTGTGCACCTCGCGCAGCCCGTCGGCCTCCGCCGTCAGCCAGGCGCCGGTGAACGACAGGGCCAGTGCCCAGTGGAAGATGCGCATCGGCAGGCCGATGACTGGGCGGACGGGCGCAGGGCCCTGCTTCATGCCGCTGGCTGCATTGCCTGCAAGGGTGTCGGGAATCATCCGGTGCCTCCTGTTGGTTCAAAGCGCGGTACGCTCTCGGGTCCGATGGGCGATCGCTGGCGGGCAGCGCTTCGCTTTCACGACGGCCATGCTGCGCGGGCCGGCCTGTACCGGAGCTGAACGCGGCGTTCATCCGGCGTTCAGCCGCCGCGCCGGACACTTCCGCCACGGCCCGCCTTCGCAGGCCAGGCCCCGGCGGACCGTCTTCGGCGCGCCCGGGCACCACCATCGGAGCAAGACATGAAACGCACCCTGAGCACCGCACTCCTGGCGATCGCCATCGCCATTCCCGCCACCGCCGCCTTCGCGGACAGCGACCACGACAAGGCGCGCGCCGCGCTGGTCGCCGGCGAGATCCAGCCCCTGCCGAAGATCCTCGAGAGCGTCGCCCGCAAGCACCCCGGCGACGTGCTGGAAGTCGAGCTCGAACGCGCGAGCGGACGCTGGATCTACGAGATCAAGATCCTCCAGTCCGACGGGAAGCTGCTGAAGCTGGACGTCGACGCCAAGGACGCCGCCGTGATCGACACGCGCGAGAGCAGGCGCTGATGCGGGTCCTGCTGGTCGAAGACGAGCCAACGCTCGCAGCGCAGCTGCGGGCCGCGCTGCTGGCCGCGGGCTACTCGGTCGACCACGCCGGCAACGGGCGCGACGCCTGGTTCCTCGGCGGCACCGAGCCCTACGACGCCGTCGTCCTGGACCTGGGCCTGCCGGTGGTCGACGGCCTGAGCGTGCTGCGCCGCTGGCGGGCCGAGGGCGTCGCCGCGCCCGTGCTGATCCTCACCGCCCGCGACCAGTGGCAGGAGAAAGTGGCAGGCATCGACGCCGGCGCGGACGACTACCTGACCAAGCCCTTCCACACCGAGGAGCTGCTGGCGCGCATCCGCGCGCTGATCCGGCGCGCCAGCGGCATCGCCACCCCGGTGCTGCGCTGCGGGCCGCTGTCGCTGGACACCCGCAGCGCCCGCGTCGCGCTCGACGGCCAGCCGGTGGCGCTGACCGCGCAGGAATTTCGCCTGCTGTCCTACCTGATGCACCACGCCGACCAGACCGTTTCGCGCAGCGAGCTCACCGAGCACCTCTACGCGCAGGACTTCGAGCGCGACTCCAACACCATCGAGGTCTTCGTGGCGCGGCTGCGCAGGAAGCTGCCGGCCGGGCTCATCGAAACGGTGCGCGGCCTGGGCTACCGGATGCGCCGCCCCGAAGGCGGAGCCCACGGATGAGGTTCGCAACGCGCTCGCTGCGCTGGCGCCTGCTGGGCGCCACCCTGCTCACCGTGACGGCCGCGATGCTCGTGGCAGGGTGGTCGCTCGCCGGCCTGTTCCGCGAGTACGCAGAAACCCAGTTCGAGGCGCAGCTGCGCCTGCAGCTCGACCAGCTCACCGCCGCCTTCGAGCCCGGCCCCGAGCAACGCCCGCAACTGCAGGCGCCGCTCAGCGACCCCAGGTGGAGCCGGCCCTACTCGGGGCTGTATTGGCAGATCGAGCGGCTGGATCCGGCGACCGGTCGGGCAGCCGAAGCGCAGGAGCCTGCGCGCTCGCGATCGCTGTGGGACGTCCGGCTGGAGCTGCCTGCCGCTGCTGCTGCGGGTGCAGATACCGTCCACCGGCAGCTCGCCGGCCCCGACGGCCAATCGCTGCGGGCGCTGGAACGCCGCGTGCGCATCGCGCCGCCTGACGCGACCGACGCACGGCAGGCACCTGCCGCCGCGCCATCGGCCCCCGCGCGGCAGGCGCGCGACACGCCGGCGACACCGGCCTCCGAATGGAGGCTCGTCGTTGCGGCCGACGACGCAGCGCTGCAGAGCGCGGTCGCCCGCTTCACCGGCCTGCTCGCCCTCTTCCTCGCCATCCTCGGCGTGGCACTGCTCGCCGCCGCCCTCGCGCAGGTCCACCTCGGCCTGAAGCCGCTGCGCAACCTGCAGTCGGCGATCGCCGACCTGCGCAGCGGCCGCGCCCAGCATCTCGCCGGCAGCTTCCCCGCCGAAGTCGAGCCCCTGGCGGACGACCTCAACCGCGTGCTCGACGAGAACCGCCGCGTGGTCGAACGCGCCCGCCAGCTCGCCGGCAACCTGGCGCATGCGATCAAGACGCCGCTCGCGGTGCTCGCCGGCCTCTCCGAGGACCAGCGCATCGACCGCGCCACGCTGTCCCGCCAGCTCGCCGAGCAGGTCACCAGCATCCGCGGGCAGGTGGACTGGCAGCTGAAACGCGCCCGCCAGTCGAGCGCCGGCCTGCCCGGCCAGCGCACCGAGGTGGCCCCCATCGTGGAAGGACTGGTGCGCGTGATGCGCAAGGTGCATGCCCATCGCGAGAACCGCCCCGAGCTGGAGATCGCGCTGACGCCGGTCGCCCCCGGGCTTCGCTTCGCCGGAGAGAGCCAGGACCTGCACGAGATGGTCGGCAACCTGCTGGACAACGCCTGCAAGTGGGCGCACCGCCAGGTGCGCGTGGGCGCCGCCGCGGTCGACGGCAGCCTGCTCGTCACGATCGACGACGACGGGCCCGGGCTGACCGAAGCCGAGCGCGATGAGGTCTTCCGCCGCGGCGTGCGCGCCGACGAACGCACGCCCGGCACCGGCCTGGGGCTGGCGATCGCCCGCGAGACGGCCGAGTTGTATGGGGGAAGGATCGCGCTGGGAGAGTCGCCGCTTGGGGGGCTGCGCGCGGAACTCGAGCTGCGGCTGTCCGGGGATGCGATATGAAGGTTTCGGCAATGGATTGCCTGCAACCAGCCCAAACAGGAAACGGAGGAGACCCATGCCCGCCATCGCCTACGAATATCCGCCCGACATCTCGGCCATCCGCGACGGCCTCGAGCGCTTCGTGCGCACCGAGGTGATCCAGCGCCACCACGACAACGCCGCGCTGCTCGAGAACCCGCACCGCTGCTTCGACGCGGACGGCCGCTACAGCGCGCCGGTGCTCGAGCTGATCGGCGAGGTCCGCCGGGCCTCGGCCCGGGCCGGCTACTACGCGATGTGCGCGCCGGAATCCATCGGCGGCCAGGGGCTCGGCCACGTCGCCTGGTTCGCCGGCTGGGAACGGGTCTTCCACCTGTGCGGCGGCCAGTACTGGCTCGGCCTCAGCGCGCTGTCGCACTGGGCCTTCGGCCCGAGCCCGGTGCTCACCGAGCTCACGCCGCAGGCACGCGAGCGCTTCCTGCCCGGCCTCATGAGCGGCGAGACCACCATGTGCTTCGGCATGTCCGAGCCGGGCGCAGGCTCCGACGCGATGATGATGCAGACGCGCGCCACCCCCGACGGCGAGGGCTGGCGCATCAGCGGCAGCAAGATCTGGACGACCAACAGCCCGTACGCGGACTTCTGCATCGTGTTCGCGGTGACCGACCCCGAGGCGGCCGCGCAGCGCCGCGGCGGCATCAGCGCCTTCCTGGTGCCGACCTCCTCGCCCGGCTTCGTCGTGCAGCGCGTGATCCGCATGTGGGACAGCGCCGGCGGCAACGAGGCGGTGCTGCACTTCGACGACATCCGCGTCGAGCCCTGGCAGCTGGTGGGCCGCCCCGGCAAGGGCTTCTCGATCGCGATGCTCGGCGTCAACCTCGGCCGCATCTACAACTCGGCACGCTCGGTCGGCACCGCCCGCTGGGCGCTGGAGAAGGCCTTCGACTACGTCAAGGTGCGCGAGGCCTTCGGCAGCACGCTGTCCGAGTACCAGGGCGTGACCTTCCCGCTGGCGGAAGCCGCGATGCAGGTGCATGCCGCCCACCTGATGGCGCTGAACGTGTCGCAGCTGCTCGACCGCGGCCTGCCCGCGCGCAAGGAGCTGTCGATGACCAAGGCATTCGCCACCCAGATGTGCACCCAGGCGATCGACCGCGCGATGCAGGCCCACGGCGCCATGGGCATGACCGCCGAGATGCACCTGGCCGAGGCCTACCACGCGCTGCGCCTGGTGCAGATCGCCGACGGCAGCAACGAGATCCTGCGCAGGACGATCGCCAAGGAGATGCTGGCGGGGGACCTGGAGCTCTAGGCGGAGGGCATCGCGCGATCCCAGCGCGTGGACCCTGAAGCCGGCTAAGCCGCCTGCTCCGGAAAAAGACCCGGCATCCACTGCCCTGCCAATGCGGCAGGAAAGCCAAGCCGAAGCGGCGCACGGTGGCCATCCGAGACCAGCGCACCCCGATCGGCCAGCGCAGCGACGATCCGGCGCGCGTGTCGCGGTGTCGTGCCGAGCAGGCCGGCGACCTCGCCGCGCGGAAGTTCCCCCCTGTAGAGCAGGGCTTCCAGCACCCGCCCCGCCTTCGCCGGCAGCGCGCCGACGCGCATCTCCTCCTCGGCCCAGATCAAAATCCGCGTTCGCAGGCGCTCCGGCTGGACCAGCGCCTCCATGAACTCCACCTGGTCGATGCAGGTTTCAAGGAAGAAGCGGGTGAAATCCGCCAGCGCCTCCTCGCTCAGCGCCCCACGACCGTCGAGGTCGTTACGGCGAGGCAGATCGCACCCCGCGAGGTGCGCCCTGTAGTCGGTGACCCGGCGTGCGAGCCCGCGCGCCACCGACCAGGCGCCCCCCGAGTCCAGTTGCTCGAGCAGCATCGCGTGCGACATCAGGCGTGCCACCCGGCCGTTGCCGTCGAGGAACGGGTGTATCCAGAGCAGGCGGTGGTGCGCGGCCGCCACCGACAGGATGGCGTCAGTCCTGCCCAGCCGCGCGTACACGCTCTCGAAACGATCCAGGAACCGGGGAACGGCCCCCGGACTGACCGCCAGGTGACGGCCGACCATGACGTCCCGATCACGCAGGGCCCCGGGAACCACATCCAGGCGCTCGCCGGCGCGCGGATCCTCGACCTTCAACAGCTCTTCGGGCAGGTGCTCGCAGAAGCGCCTGTGGATCTCCACCAGCCCTGCCACCAGGGCGGCACGGCCCTCAAGCCCGCCACCGTCGATCCAGGCCTGCACCTCGAAGTGCGCCCTGGCTTCCAGCTGAAGATCGCGCTTGCGGGGATCGCTGCTGTAGTCGCCTCTGAGCGCCCGCTCGATCTCCACCGGGTGGGTGTCGTGGCCCTCGATGAGATTGCTGTAGTAGCAGTTCATCGACCTCACAAGGTCGGCGAGCCCGGCGCGAACCCCCTCCGGCAGGCTGCGACGGAACCCGGCTGACCTGGACACCAGATCCATGGCACGGTCGGTCAGCGGACCTCGGTGGCGTGAAGTCTCACCGAGCAGCAGCGGCTCCATCCGGGCGGTGCTCTCGCCCCTGTCCGTGACCGCATTGATGTCCTCTTTCATGCCTTCACGATATCAGAACTTTATCGATTCCAATCAGTATCTTAGGTAAGTCTCATGGTCGAATCACATGGCGTGGATGTCCGCTTTGCTGTCCACCAGCACGGCCAGGGGATTGGAGTCTGAAAAGCCCGGCAGGGCTCACCGTACACAAAGGCGCTGCTGCGAGCTCGAGAACACCTGGCTCGCAGCCGTCCTCACTCCGGCTGGTTCTGCAGCGCCAGGATGCGCTCGATGCGGTCCGCCACCGTGGCGTCGCTTCCGCCCTTCCACTGCAGCACCTGCAGCACCACGCCGTTCGCGTCGCGCGGCCGCAGCACCACCTCGCTGCGATTGCTGAACTCGTCGCGCAGCGGGATCCTGTAGCCGTTGGCCTCCACCTGCGAGATGAAGCCCTCCAGGTCGTCCACCTCCAGGCCCAGGTGGTGCAGGCCCTCGCCGTAGCGGTCGATGTGCTGGTTGATGAAGCCGTCCGGCTCCAGCGACTGCACCAGCGAGAGGATGTTCTCGCCGATCTGCATGTAGGCCACCTTCACCATGCCGGCCTTCTCGCGCAGCACCTCGGTGCGCACGTGCTTCGCGTTCAGCAGCTTCGTGTACTGCTCGGTTGCCTGGTCGCAGTCGCGCACCGCGATCGCGACGTGATCGATCCTCTTGATGCCGGCCATCGGGCGCTCTCCCTGGGTTCGGGCCGCATCGGGCGGGCTTGCCGATCCGGCGCGTGGACCTTCGACGATGCTAGCGCAAGGGATCCGCGGGCGGCGCGCGCGGACGCTCCGGGCGCATCCCGCCCCGATCCCTCATCGCCTGCTCACCCTCGCGCGGACACCGGATACGCGCGCTCCAGCCGCCGCAGCACCTGTGGAACCTCGCCCCACACGACGACCCGCACTTCCAGGTCCTGCGCCGCCATCCGGCCGAACGCACGGTCCATCGCGTCGTCGATCCAGGCGCCCTCGTTGCCGAAGGCCCCGCCGCCCAGCCGCGTCAGCGCGACCACCCGCGAGCCGGTACGGCGCGCATTGAGCAGCCCCGCCAGCAGGGTGGCCTCGTAGGCCGCCTCGAGCACCAGGCGGGCGAAGCCCTCCCAGCGCGTCCCCGGGATCCCGCTGTACGCGACCGGCAGCGCCGAGCAGAAGGCCTGCGAGACCACCGGGCGCCCAGGCTCCGGCGCATCGGTCACCTCCACCTCCCAGTGAAGGCCGATGCGAAGCCGCGCGCGCAGGGCATCGCGCGCCGCCTCGTCGGCGGCGGCCAGGTGCCGCCCGATCCGGTCGAGCCCCTCCGGCGTGCACAGCGCATAGCCGTTGCGCATCTCCCAGAGATCGGGCACCGAGGCGCCCAGCGCCCCGGCAAGCCCCTCGCCCAGATCCGCCAGCCCGTCGAGCTGACGCGCGCGGCTCTGCCCCGCCTGGTCGCCGACGGGCACGAAGTAGTTCCGGTAAACCGTGGCCGCCCCCGCCGCGATCGCGCAGGCCGGGCCCTGCGTGCGGTCGTGCTCGTAGCCGGCGACACCGTCCTCCGGCGTGAAGTCCGGGTGGACCATCTCCAGCATGTTGAACTGCGACGCCACCTGGAAGAGCGCGCCCGCGTACTCGGGCTGCGCATGGAGCGCACGCACGTCGCCGGAGACCGCCGAAACGGACAGCCCGCCCGCCGGGGACGCCGACCCGTCGACGGCGCTCGCGGCACGCTGGCGCAGCTCCGCGAGCGAGGGCATCTCGAAATCGCCGATGCCCAAGCGGCGGTCATGCGCGTCGGACACCAGGTGCCTGCCCTCCACGCGCAGGCGCGACCGGGTGCTGCGGTAGTCGGACTCTTGGAAGCCCGTGAGTCGGTGGAACCAGTTCATACGATTGCTCCTCGAGAACTACTGCGCGCCCCGGACCACGGCCCTACTTCCCGATGCAAAATCGACTGAAGATCACCCCCAGCAGATCATCCGGCGTGAACTCCCCGGTGATCTCACTCAAGGCCTCCTGAGCCAGCCGCAGCTCCTCCGCGAACAGCTCCAGCTGCTCCCCTCGCCTGCGCGCGTTCTCCTCCGCAGCATCCAGGTGATCGGACGCCGCGCGCAGCGCCTGCAGGTGCCGCTCGCGCGCGATGAACTGCGACTCGCCGGCGCCCTGCCAGCCGGCCAGCTCCAGCAGCGCCGCGCGCAGCAGTTCCACGCCCTCCCCGCCGCGCGCCGACAGCCACACCGCTGACGGCCGGCCGCCCACGCGCTCCACGCGCGCGCCCTCCCCGGCCAGGTCGATCTTGTTGAGCACGCGCACGATGGGCACACCGGCGGGCAGCCGCGCGGCGATGCCGGCGTCGATCGCGTCGGCGTCTATCGCGCCGGCACCTGGCACAGCATTCGGATCGACACGCGCGCCGGCGGCCGCCGCCGCTGTCGCGCCCCCCTGCCCCGCCTCCTGCAGGTGCAGGATCACGTCCGCCTTCGCCACCTCGTCCCAGGTGCGCGCGATGCCGATGCGCTCCACCTCGTCGGCGGTGTCGCGCAGCCCCGCG
The DNA here is from genome assembly GCF_014202215.1 of Quisquiliibacterium transsilvanicum. Lineage (GTDB taxonomy): Bacteria > Pseudomonadota > Gammaproteobacteria > Burkholderiales > Burkholderiaceae_E > Quisquiliibacterium > Quisquiliibacterium transsilvanicum. The sequence continues at coordinate 240,261 of NZ_JACHGB010000005.1, forward strand.
GTGTCGATCACGTTCAGCGGCACGCCCTCCACCTGGATGGCCTGCGCGACGCGGTCGCGCGTCGTGCCGGCGATCGGCGTGACGATCGCCACCTCCGCGCCGGCCAGCGCATTCAGGAGGCTCGACTTACCCACATTGGGCCGGCCGATCAGCACCACGTTCAGCCCCTCGCGCAGCAGCGCGCCCTGGCGCGCGCGCGCGAGCACGCCGGCCAGCGTGGCGCGGATGCGCGCGAGCTGCCCGAACGCATCGGCGCGCTCCAGGAAGTCGATCTCCTCCTCGGGGAAGTCCAGCGTGGCCTCGACCAGCATCCGCAGGTGGATCACCTGCTCCACCAGCGCGTGGATTTCCTGCGAGAACTCGCCGGCCAGCGAGCGCGTGGCCGAGCGCGCGGCCTGTTCGGTGGTGGCGTCGATCAGGTCGGCCACCGCCTCGGCCTGGGCCAGGTCGAGCTTCTCGTTCAGGTAGGCGCGCTGCGTGAACTCGCCGGGCATCGCCAGGCGCAGCCCGATCGGCGCGCCGGCCTCGAGCACGCGGCGCAGCAGCAGCTGCATCACGACCGGGCCGCCGTGGCCCTGCAGCTCGAAGACGTCCTCGCCGGTGTACGAGTGCGGCGCCGGGAAGTGCAGCGCCAGTCCGCGATCGATCTCGCTGCCATCGGCAGCGAGGAAGGGTCCGTAGGCCGCGTGCCGCGGCGCCAGCGCGGCCGCCCGCGCCTCGCCCAGCAGGCCGGAGATCACGCAGTCGAGCCCGCTGCCCGAGACGCGCACCACGCCGATGCCGCCGCGCCCGGGGGGCGTGGCGATCGCGGCGATCGGGGATTCGTCGGGAAGGCGCATGCCGGCGAATCTAACAGAGCCCAGGGGGCCCGCCTCAGCGGCGGCGCTTGCCGACGAAGTGGTCCATGCTCGCGTTGATGCCGAAGAACCCGGCCACCCGGTCGAACAGGGGCACCGGCAGGCTCCGCGCGAGGAGTGTCGCCCAGACGAAGCGCGGCAGCAGCAGGCGGGCGCGTCCCTCGGCCACCGCGCCGACGATGCGCGCTGCCACGTCGTCAGGGTCGAGGATCGGCAGCAGTCGCGGGAAGCGCGTACGCACGCCCTTGAACATGCCGGTGTCGATGTAGTACGGGCATACGATCAGCGTACGCACCTGCGAACCCTGTTTGCCGAGCTCGGCGCGCAGCGCCTCGTCGAAGCCCACGGCCGCCCACTTGCTCGCGCAGTAGTCGGTAAGGCCTGCGACGCCGACGAGCCCCGCGGCGGACGAGATCGTGACGACCGTGCCGCGGTCGCGCGCGATCATCGACGGCAGGAACGCGCGGGTGGTGCGGAACAGCGACAGCGTGTTCACGTTCAGCGTGCGCTCGACGTCGCTGTCCTCGAGCTCGAGCAGCGGCCGTCCGCTGACGACACCCGCGTTGTTGACGAGTACGTCCACCGGTCCGACCCCCGCCAGCACGCGCGCCGATTGCGTTGCGATCGCCGCGGGATCAGCGAGGTCGCAGACCTGGGCGTGCACGCGCTCCCCGCCCAGCTCGGCAGCGAGCGACTCGAGGCCCGCGGCGTCGACGTCCCAGGCAACGACCGTCGCGCCGGCGGCGTGGAAGCGCAGCGCCATCCTGCGTCCGATTCCCTGTGCCGCGCCGGTCACCAGCACGACGCGGTCGCGGAAGTCCGTCCTCGTCATCGGCATCGGCATATCCGATCGCTAAGTGACTCTGAACCTTCTTCTGCAGCCAGACCTTGATCAGCGACTGATACGGCATGTCGCGCGCATTGGCAGCTGAAAATATACAGTGGACCGCAACACGAGCCGGCGAGGAATCCGGGCGGCCCCGCTGTCACCGCGCAAACACCCGCTCCACCCAGGGCATGATCCACGGCAGCGACACCGCGGTGACCAGGCCGTTCAGCCCCATCGCCAGCGCTGCGAAGGCGCCCGCCTGTTCGCTGACCTGGAAGGCGCGCGCGGTGCCGATGCCGTGCGAGGCGAGGCCGAGGGCGAACCCCTGCACCGCGTGGTCTTCGACGCGCAGGCGGCGCATCACGCCGTGCGCCAGCACCGCGCCGATGATGCCGGTGCCGATCACCAGCACCGCGGTCAGCGAGGGCAGGCCGCCGAGGCGCTCGGCCACGCCCATCGCGATCGGCGTGGTGACGCTCTTGGGGGCGAGCGACATCAGCGATTCGCGGCTGGCGCCGAGCAGCGCGCCGATGCCCCAGGCCGACAGCGCCGCGGTCAGCGAGCCGGCCGCCAGCGCGATCGTCAGCGGGCCGGCCATCGCCTTCAGCCGCGGCCACTGCGCATGCAGCGGAATCGCCAGGGCAACGGTGGCCGGGCCGAGCAGGAAGTGCACGAACTGCGCGCCGTCGAAATAGGCCTGGTAGGAGGTGCCGGTGGCGAGCAGCAGCGCGGCGAGCATGGCCACGCTGACCAGCACCGGGTTGGCCAGCGGATGGAAGCCGACGCGCCGGTGGATCCAGTACGCCGCCTGGTAGGCGAGCAGGGTCAGCGTCAGCCCGAGCAGTGGCGAGGTCGACAGGTAGACCCAGATTTCCTGGAGCTCCGGGCTCATCGGCCGCCCTCCTCTTCGGGCTTGCCGCGCCTGCGGCCGAGCGCCTTCAGCACCAGTGCCGTCACCGCGAGCGTGAGCAGGGTGCTGATGAACAGCGACACCAGCAGGGGCAGCCACTCGGCGGCGATGCGGTCGCCGTAGAGCACGATGCCGGTGCCGGCGGGCACGAAGAGCAGCGACAGGTGCTGAAGCAGCTGCCCCGAAGTCCGGCGCAGGTCTTCGCCGGGGCCTCGGCGGACCAGCAGGGCGACGAAGAGCAGCGCCATGCCGATCACCGGGCCGGGAATCGGCAATCCCAGCGCGCGGGCGATGACTTCGCCGGCGAGCTGGAAGACGAGCAGCAGCGTGAGGGCAGCGATCACGTTCGGAGCGCCAGCGGAATGTGAACGGGGCCGCGCATGCGCGGCCCCGCAAAGGACTCGAGTCGCCGGCCGCGGCCGGCGACGCCTGCGTCGCCCTCTACTTCTTCTTCGCCGCCGCAGCCTTCTCGATCGTCCGCGTGATCGTCCACTGCTGCGCGATCGAGTAGATGTTGTTCACCAGCCAGTACAGCACCAGGCCGGCCGGGAAGAAGAAGAACATCACCGAGAAGATGATCGGCATCATCATCATGACCTTGGCCTGGACCGGGTCCGGCGGCTTCGGGTTCAGTCTCACCTGCAGGAACATCGTGCCGGCCATCACCAGCGGCAGGATGAACCAGGGGTCCGGCACCGCAAGGTCCTTGATCCAGAGGATCCAGGGCGCGTTGCGCATCTCCACCGAAGCCAGCAGCACCCAGTACAGCGCGATGAACACGGGGATCTGCACCACGATCGGCAGGCAGCCGCCGAGCGGGTTGATCTTCTCTTCCTTGTACAGCTCCATCATCGCCTGGTTCATCTTCACGCGGTCGCTGCCGTAGCGCTCGCGCAGCTGCATCAGGCGCGGCGAGACGGCCTTCATCCGCGCCATCGAGCGGTAGCTGGCCGCCTGCAGCGGGAAGAACATGGTCTTGATCACGATGGTGAGCAGCACGATCGACCAGCCCCAGTTGCCGACAATGCCGTGCAGCCACTGCAGCAGCCAGAAGATCGGCTTGGCGATCACCGTGAGCCAGCCGTAGTCCACCGTCAGGTCCAGCCCGGGCGCAACGGACTCGAGCATCCGCTGGTCCTGCGGCGCGATCAGCAGGCGCGTCGACGCGGAGGCGCTGGCGCCGGGTGCGAGTTCGGCCATCGGCTGGGTGGCGCCGACCGTATAGAGGTTGGTGTCGATCTTGCGGGTGTAGAACTCCCGCGTGGCGCTCTCGGTGGGGATCCAGGCCGTCACGAAATAGTGCTGGATGATGCCAGCCCAGCCGTCGGCCGCGCCCTTCGCGTGATCGCCCTTGCCCTTCTCGATGTCGCCGAAGGCGACCTTCTGGAACTTGGCTGCCTCGGTGTAGACCACCGGCCCGGTGTAGGTGCTGTAGAACTTGGAGTCGCCCGGGGGGCTGCTGCCGTCGCGCGTCAGCTGCATGTAGAGCACGGGGCGCATCGGCTCCGTGCCGACGTTGGTCACCTCATCGGTGATATCCACCGTGTACGCGCCCGGCGCAAGCCGGTAGGTGCGCACCAGCCGCGCCCCGCCGCTCTCGGCCACCAGCTTGAGCTGCTGCGCGCCGCCCTCGCCGGCTCCCTGCTCCAGGACGTTGAAGACCGACTTGTGCGTCGGGAAGCTGCTGCCCTGCGGCGCGCCCACCAGGCCGCTCTGCGCGAGGTAGGTGCGGCCCGGCGCCTCCTCGAGCAGCACCACGTTGCCGGTGTCGGTCATCGCCTCTTCGCTGGCCTTGTGCTTCAGCAGCTCGCCGCGGCGCACCTGGCCGCCGACGGGGTCGATCTCCAGCGCCAGCACGTCACTGCGCAGCTTCAGCGGCTCCAGGCGCGGCTGACCCGCGGCCGGCGCGCCAGCGGCGCCCGGCACCGCGGCGGCGCCGGCGGCCGAGGCCGGCGCCGCCGGGATGCTCGCGTCGTTCTGGGTCGGCGGCGTCGCGCCCTTGCCCTGCGCGCCCGCGTCGGCCTGCACCGCCGGCGGCTCCCCGAACATCGACGGCTTGCCGTTGTAGCGCTGCCAGCCGTCCCAGAGGAACAGCAGGGACATCGAGAAGACGACCCAGAGGATGGTGCGTTGCAGTTGACTCGATTGCATGTGGTTCACTCGGCAGGTGGATCGCCGCGCATTGCCGCGGGCCAGCGGTTGTTGCCGCCGCGCAATAGCGAAGGATTGTCGGGAACGGGGTCGATTCCGCCCGGATTGAACGGGTGGCAGCGGCACACGCGCGTCACCGCCAGCCATGAACCCGTGAGGGGACCATGGCGGCTCAGCGACTCCAGCGCGTACTCCGAGCAGGAGGGAAAGAAACGGCAGCGGGGCGCCAGCATCGGACTGATCGCGTACCGGTAGAAATGCACCGGCGCGCTCAGCATCGCGACGAGGACGCGCCGAAGCATCGAGAAAACGGGGCGCTCAGGCATCCCGGCGCTCGCCAGCTTGCGGATTCATCGGGGCGGTGTCGCCCCCGGCTGCGGCTCCTGCCTGGGCCGCGGCGTCGGCTTGCATGTTCGCCTGCGACTGCGTTTGCGACTGCACCCGGCGGCGCAGCCTGGAAATGAGTTCGTCGAGTTCGGCACGCCAGGCTTTCTTGAGCGCTGCCCTGCCCGTGGTTTTCCACTGCGGCTCGGAGCGCCTCAGCTTGACCATCACAACCTGCGGACGCGGCAGTTCGTCCCACGGCGCCAGCCGCCAGGCCTCCCGGGCGACGCGCTTGAGCGCATTGCGATCCACCGCAAGCTTGAGCTGGCGCTTGGGCACGGACATGCCGAGCCGTCCCTTTCCATGAGGGACGGACGCGACGACGCCGTCGGCTTCCGTCATCATGAAAGCCAACCCGAAGTGCGCGCTGGAGACGTCGGCACGCCTACGCGCGAGCGCTGCCAGCGAAGCGTCGACCCGCTGCCTGCCCATGGCCGGAAGCTCAGCAGCCGCGTGGCAAAGCGCGCCGACCCGCAGCGAGCATTGCCTGCCGCGGCATCACGGCGTAGATCGGGCCCGCTGTCACGCCGCAGCCGCCACACCGGCGGCGGCTCAGACTGCCAGGCGCTTGCGGCCCTTGGCGCGACGCGCACGGATCACCGCGCGACCGCCGCGGGTCTTCATGCGAACGAGAAAACCGTGGGTGCGCTTACGGCGCACGACGGAGGGCTGAAAGGTACGTTTCATGGCGGTTCTCTGAGAAAAGCCTTTAATTACACCCCATCCGTCAAGGCCAGTCAATCCCAGGCCTGTGGAAAACTCACCTCGCCGGGGTAGAATGACGGGTTCGTCCAGTCGACATTCGCCCCCCGCTCACCACCCACAGATGCCCCATTCCAGGTCCGCAGAACACGACCCCAGCCAGGCTGCACAGGTGCAGGATCACTGGCTCGCCTGTGCCGCCCGGCTCGAAGCCGAGGTGCCGGCGCAGCTGTTCAAGACCTGGATCAAGCCGCTGGTGTGCCTGGGCTACGAGCCGGAGGAGCAGCTACTGCGCCTGGGCGCGCCCAACCAGTTCAAGCTGAACTGGGTGCGCACCCAGTTCGGCTCGCGCATCGCCGAGCTTGCCGCCGGACTGCTCGGCCCGCAGACCCGCGTCGCCTTCGAGCTGGCGCCGGGGCAGCCGTCGAGGTCGGCTGCGCCGACGCCGCGCGCGCCGCAGCCGACTGCCGCAGAGACGCGCTTCGCAGGTCCGGAGGCCGCCGGCGCCGCGCCGGGGCAGGGCGCCGATGCCGCAGCGGCGCAGGCCCCCGAGCAGCCGCCCGCGCCCGCGCAGCCGGTGGTCGACCGCAGCCGCCTGCGCGCGGAACTCACCTTCGAGAACTTCGTCACCGGCAAGTCCAACCAGATGGCGCGAGCAACCGCGCTGCAGGTGGTGGACCGCCCCGGCAGCTACAACCCGCTGTTCCTGTACGGCGGGGTCGGGCTGGGCAAGACCCACCTGATCCACGCAGTGGGCAACGCTTTCGTGGAACGCAACCCGCGCGCCAAGGTGCGCTACATCCACGCGCAGGAATACTTCGACGAAATGGTCCGCGCCATCCAGCGCAAGACCTCCGAAGACCTCAAGCACTACTACCAGTCGCTCGACCTGCTGCTGATCGACGACATCCAGTTCCTGTCCGGCAAACCGCGCACCCAGGAGGAGTTCTTCTACACCTTCGACGCGCTGTACGCGGCCCGCAAGCAGATCATCATCACCTGCGACACCTACCCGAAGGAGATCTCCGGGATCGAGGAGCGGCTGATTTCGCGCTTCGACTCCGGCCTCATCGTCGCCATCGAGCCGCCCGAGCTCGAGATGCGGGTGGCCATCCTGCTCAAGAAGGCCGAACAGCAGTCCGCGCAGCTGCCCGAGGACGTCGCCTTCTTCATCGCCAAGCACCTGCGCTCCAACGTGCGCGAGCTCGAAGGCGCGCTGCTGCGCGTGATCGCCTATGCGGGATTTCGCAACAAGCCGGTCACGCTCGACCTCGCCAAAGAGGCGCTCGAGGACCTGCTGGCGCTGAACCGCCGGCAGATCTCGGTCGAGGTGATCCAGAAGACCGTTGCCGACTTCTTCAAGATCAAGGTCGCCGAGATGTACGGCAAACGCCGCCATGCGCACATCGTGCTGCCGCGCCAGATCGCCATGTACCTCGCCAAGGAGCTCACGCAGAAGAGTCTGCCCGAGATCGGCGAGGGCTTCGGCGGGCGCGACCACACAACGGTGCTGCACGCGATGCGCAAGATCACCGAGCAGCGCCAGCACGATCCGGAACTGAACCACCAGATCCACGTGCTCGAACAGACGCTTCGCGGATAGAGAATCTCAAGCCGCCACCCTCATGAACAACACCAAGGGGAAGTGAAGAGCATGCAGTTCATCAGAGCCTCTCGCGATTCCATTCTGAAGCCGCTGACCACGGTCGCGGGCATCGTCGAGCGCCGGCACACGCTGCCCATCCTCGCCAACGTGCTGCTGCGCAAGGAAGGGGAATCGGTTTCGTTCCTGGCCACCGACGTCGAGATCCAGATCCGCACCACGGCATCGCTGGGTGCGGGCGAGGGCGACGGCGCCACCACCGTGTCGGCGCGCAAGCTGATCGACATCCTGCGCGCGCTGCCCGAGGGGCCTGAGGTGAGCCTCTCGGTCGCCGGCAAGAAGGCGACGATCCAGGCGGGCAAGAGCCGCTTCGCGCTGCAGACGCTCGATGCGGAGGACTTCCCCACGGTGGCGGTCAACGAGCAGTACGCCGCCTCCTTCGCGCTGCCGCAGAAGCAGCTAAAGCACCTGCTGCACATGGTGCACTTCGCGATGGCCCAGCAGGACATCCGCTACTACCTGAACGGGCTGCTGCTGGTCACCGAGGGCGACATGGTCCGCGTGGTGGCCACCGACGGTCACCGGCTGGCCTACTGCGAGGCGCAGCTCGTGGGCGGCACGCTGGCCCGCAACGACGTCATCATTCCGCGCAAGACCGTGCTGGAGCTGCAGCGGCTGCTCGGCGACGTCGACGAGCCGGTGGAGATCGACGTCGCCGCCAACCAGGTGCGCATCCGCTTCGGCGAGGTCGAGATGGTGAGCAAGCTGGTCGAGGGCAAGTTCCCGGACTACCAGCGCGTGATCCCCCAGGGCTACACCAGGGCCACCACGGTCTCGCGCGAGGTGCTCGCCTCTTCGCTTGGCCGCGCCTCCATCCTCACCTCCGACAAGTTCCGCGGCGTGCGCCTGTCGCTGTCGCCGGGGCTGATGCGGGTGCAGACCAGCAATGCCGAGCAGGAGGAGGCGATCGACGAGCTCGAGGTCGACTACGACGGCGAGGCCCTCGAGATCGGCTTCAACGTCGGCTACCTCCAGGACGTCCTGGCCAACCTGAAGTCCGAGCAGGTGATGCTCGAATTCGGCGACGCCAGCACCAGCGCGCTGTTGACTGTTCCCGGCGACACCACGTTCCGCTACGTGGTGATGCCGATGCGAATCTGAAGGGTTAATCGATGTCCGAACAGAACTACGACCAGTCTTCGATCCAGATCCTCGAGGGGCTCGAGGCCGTCCGCAAGCGCCCGGGAATGTACATCGGGGACACCTCCGACGGCACCGGTCTGCACCACCTCGTCTTCGAGGTGGTCGACAACTCGATCGACGAGGCGCTGGCCGGGTTCTGCGACGACATCGTCGTCACCATCCACACCGACAACTCCATCTCCGTCACCGACAACGGACGCGGCATCCCCACCGGGGTGAAGATGGACGACAAGCACGAGCCCAAGCGCTCGGCCGCCGAGATCGCGCTCACCGAGCTGCACGCCGGCGGCAAGTTCAACCAGAACAGCTACAAGGTGTCGGGCGGGCTGCACGGCGTGGGCGTGTCCTGCGTGAACGCGCTCTCGAAGTGGCTGCGCCTGGTGATCAAGCGCGACGGCAAGGTGCACATGCTCGAGTTCGAGCGCGGCGTGCTCAAGGACCGCCTGGTCTCGGAGATCGACGACGTGCAGATCTCGCCGATGCGCGTGGTGGGCACCACCGACAAGCGCGGCACCGAGGTGCACTTCTCGCCCGACGAGCAGATCTTCACCGACATCGACTTCCACTACGAGATCCTCGCCAAGCGCCTGCGCGAGCTCTCCTTCCTGAACAACGGCGTGCGCATCCGCCTGGTGGACCAGCGCCAGGGCAAGGAAGAGGACTTCGCGTTCGCCGGCGGCGTGCAGGGCTTCGTCGAGTTCATCAACAAGAACAAGACGGTGCTGCACCCGAACGTGTTCCACGCCGTCGGCAGCAAGAACCTCGACAACGGGCTGGCGATCACCGTCGAAGTGGCCATGCAGTGGAACGACGGCTACAGCGAGCAGGTGCTCTGCTTCACCAACAACATTCCGCAGCGCGACGGCGGCACCCACCTCACCGGCCTGCGCGCGGCGATGACCCGCGTCGTCAACAAGTACATCGAAGAGCACGAGTTCGCCAAGAAGGCCAAGGTCGAGACCGCCGGCGACGACATGCGCGAGGGCCTCACCTGCGTGCTTTCCGTGAAGGTGCCCGAGCCCAAGTTCAGCTCGCAGACCAAAGACAAGCTGGTCTCTTCCGAAGTGCGCGCGCCGGTCGAGGAGCTCGTCGCCAAGGCGCTCGACGAATACCTGCTCGAGAAGCCCACCGACGCGAAGATCATCTGCGGCAAGATCGTCGATGCGGCCCGCGCCCGCGAGGCCGCGCGCAAGGCGCGCGAGATGACCCGCCGCAAGGGGCTGCTCGACGGCGTGGGCCTGCCGGGCAAGCTGGCCGACTGCCAGGAGAAGGACCCCGCGCTGAGCGAGATCTACATCGTCGAGGGCGACTCCGCGGGCGGCTCGGCCAAGCAGGGCAGGGACCGCAAGTTCCAGGCGGTGCTGCCGCTGCGCGGCAAGGTGCTCAACGTGGAGAAGGCGCGCTTCGACAAGCTGATCACCTCCGACCAGATCGCCACGCTGATCACCGCGCTGGGCACCAACATCGGCCCGGACTTCGACGCCGGCAAGTGCCGCTATCACCGCATCATCATCATGACCGACGCGGACGTGGACGGCAGCCACATCCGCACGCTGCTGCTCACGCTGTTCTACCGGCAGATGCCCGAGCTGATCGAGCGCGGCTACGTGTACATCGCGCAGCCGCCGCTCTACAAGGTCAAGCACGGCAAGGAAGAGCGCTACCTGAAGGACGACCACGAGCTCAACCAGTACATGCTGCGCCTGGCACTGGACGGCGCGCGCCTGCTGCCCGGCCAGGACGCCGAGCCGATCGCCGGCGACACGCTGGGCGAACTGGCGCGCAAGTACCTGGTGGCCGAGGCGGTGATCGACCGCCTGTCGCGCATCATCGACACCGACGCGCTGCGCGCGGTGCTCGACGGCTGCGAGCTCGACCTGGCCACCGAAGCCACGGCAGAGGCCTCGGCAGTGGAGCTGGCCGCGGCCATGGCGCGCTACGCGCCGCCCGGCCACCAGACCGAGGCGCCCGTGGTGCGCCCGCGCTACGTCGAGCGTAACGAGAAGTGGATGCTGCTGATCGAGCGCGCCCACCACGGCAACGTCAAGACCAGCGTCATCGATGCCGACTTCCTGCTGTCATCCGACTACACCGCGCTGGTGGATTTCGCCCGCACCGTGACCGGCCTGATCGGCCCGGGCGCCGAGATCCGGCGCGGCGAGGGCGACAGGCAGCGCGGCCAGGCGGTGACCGACTTCCGCGGCGCAATGCGCTGGCTGCTCGCCGAGGCCGAGCGCGGCGTCGGCCGCCAGCGCTACAAGGGCCTGGGCGAGATGAACGCCGACCAGCTCTGGGACACCACCATGGACCCCGCCGTGCGCCGCATGCTGCGCGTGCAGATCGAGGACGCCATCGCGGCCGACCAGATCTTCACCACGCTGATGGGTGACGACGTGGAGCCGAGGAGGGCGTTCATCGAGAAGTACGCGCTGGTGGCGAGGAACATCGACGTGTGACGCCTGCTGTCGGGTGACACGGATAGTGAGAGCCGTGCCACGTTAGTGAGAGATTGCTGACCCAGTTGATGCAGATTCAGCTGACCAGCGATCTCCACAGCCCCCCCTGACGCCGAGTCTCGGATGACTCAGTTGTACCTTCCCCAAGCGGGCTGGCCACGTCCGAACTTCTGAAGCGTTGACCAGCGTACTCCACGCTCTTCGACGAAGACATCTGGCCTTCCGTCGGTGTAGGTGTTCTTTTGAACGATGGGGTACAAGCCTAGGTACTCTTGGCCCTTGAATGTACCCGTCGGACTGTCAAGAACCGGCATGATGGCCACGCCGTCTGGCTTGAAGCCATCGAAGTAGCCCAGCTCCCAGGGCATCCACTTCGACGAACTTGAGTTGTCGCTCGACAGGTAGATGAGCGACTTTGATTGCCGCATCCGTTGCCGCAGGACCGCAGCGGTTTCCTTGGTCACCGCACGGCGATCCAACTGCGCGTCTTCGACCCAATCCACGTAGACCTTGAGTCCGCTCTCCTCAAGGAGCAGCTTGATGCCGAGCACGATCTCAGCGTCAGCTAACGAATGCGAGAGGAAGACGTCGAACGTATCGCGGGCTGTCGCGGCAGTCACCGACTCCTTCAGAATTCGGCCAGAGGTCATCCCGGCGCTCTTCTGAAGACCACGATTCCTCGCCGCGGCGGCCCGCGCTTCCGACTTCGTGAAGTACGCCATCGAACTACATCCTTTCCAGTTCTTGAAGGGCACTCAAAGTTGTTCTCAACTGATCGGCCAAGGAGCGTGTTGAATCGCCGAGCGACTTGAACAGAGCCTCGAAGGCTGGAGTGGATCGCGGGAAGTACCTTGCGAAATCCGCTGTGACTTGGTCGTACAAAATTCGTGCGGCGTACTCGGTGAAGCCGAGAGGTAGCACCTTGAGGCCCTTCTCTGCGGCAATCCGGAACTCCTCAATCATGCCATCTGAAGTTGCCACAGCGGGAGGTTCGGCACTCAGTTTGTTGCCGAACATGAAAATGGCGATGCCTGCGAAGTTGAGCATGTCATCTCGGTACGAAGACCAAAGCTGCTTTCCTTCAACCGATTGCGGAAACGGTCGAATGACCAGCTGATCTCGTAATGTTCGCCTCTGGACTCGATATATCTGCTGCAGTGCGCCATCGACGACCGCACTCCCAATGCCCAGGCCGAGCCCGGTCACCAAACGGAAATCTCGCCCGATCAGCTCCCAAGCAAGCTTGTGAACGAATTCCAGCGCATCGGTTGACGACCAGCGTGACCCATACTCGTGAGCTGCTCCAGAGACAAAAATCGTCTTGCTCTTGTGGCGTGCCTCAACCCGTCGCAGCACTTCGGTGATCTGGTCATAGGAGTCAACCATTACAGCGCGGATGTTGTATCGCTCCAGATCCTTGACGAAATAGTCTTGCTTCGCTTTGCGGTATGCAAAGTCCTCAGGAGAGTCTCCGGGTGCCTGTGATTCCCAGCGCAAGATGCAAAAGTGCTTGTTCTGATTTCGCCCGTGACGCGTGAACATTCGGGCCAGAACATAGTCCATATTCGGGTCAGAGAAGCTGAACCCAATGAACAGGAACGTCTTGGAAAGAAGATCACCTGCAAGCGCGGTCAGAAAATCTCCACGCGTCAGGTGGTAGCGTTCATAGTCCTCTTTGGCAAGAATCGCCTCAGCCGAGTTCTGGCAATCGCCATGCATCTTGTAGACGATGGCGTCTCGGTCATGCAGGCTTTGCACCAGCTGATCTTGTCGATGTTTGATATCAACAACTTTCCCACTCTGCTCGAGCGCCTGTTCTATCGAACGATCGTAATTTGTCGTCCAGTAGACCGATATCGGTAGTCGGGCGAGGATTCGGTGGTTTTCTGTGACAGTCGCGGTACGTCCAGAGAACTGGTTAAGTACTGCCTGAGCTAGGTCATTGCGGTTGCTGTGGTGATTGACATGGTACTGAGCTACACGGACCAAGTCGTGCTCGCGAGCTATGTCCAGATTGAGTTCGTCGGCAAGCGGACGAAGCAAGCCTTTCCAGTCCACAAAGCCTTCCGCAACAGAGAGCCCTGCGCCAGCGAAGATTGCTGCTGTTCCTTGCCGCAGGGCCTCCGAGTAGTCTTGAACAAAGCGATCGATTGGAACAATCGCCATCAGTTGCGCTCCCTGCTGATTTGATGCGGCATTTCCGATTGGGTATTCGTCGATCAGGACAAGAGACGCTTCAGGTTGTCCCAGTTCCACGAGTACAGGCGTCCGGCGTTCGGAACGGCTGGGTAGCTCCCGTCCTTGTAGCCAATGATCTGAACGATGGGCACGCCTTCTTCGCAGGCCAACGCCACCTCTTTCAGGACACCCTGCGCACGGTGCGTTTGAGGGCCGACCATGACCAAGACGAGCTCTGAGCGCTTGATCGCAGCCCGTGCCCTCTTGGGCCAATCAGCTTCAGGCGCAGCCTCTTTTAGGGAGTGGTCGACCACCTCGAATGGTGAGTCGGCGAGGCGCGCCTGACCAATGATGAAATCCTTGAGCATCTGGTCGTTGTCGAAATCGCAACTGACGAATACCTTTTTCTTGCTCATTCGAGTCTCTCTGTAGGACTGTCTTGCGATTGGTGCTGTCGCGCTGCCGATCAACGCACCACGAATGCCCGGAAGGACAGCGTGACCAACCAAAGCGCCAATCGCAGCGGCGGCGACACTTCCATCTGACGCTGACCATCATGAGTGCGGCAGTGGTCGCCGCCTTGACGAGCCGCATCGAGGCAGCGCCTACCGCTCTCGGTGCTTGCCTTGCATCGCCTCATTTCTTGGTTCTGCTGGCAATTGCAGCTTCGATCCAGGAATCCAAATTCGTCTTGATGTGGGCATAGACATCGGCGCTGCTGTAGCCCGGAGGATCGTAGGTTTTAACCACGGTGGAGAGTTTCGCGCCAGTCGACTTCAGCGTCACGTGCTCGAAAGGGTTAGCGCCCTTCGTGCTGGTCTTGCCCTCGCTGTTCTTCAGGTTGTGGACGTGGACGCCGAGGATGCCCTTGCCATCGTTCCACGCCTTCACGATTTCATGATTGATCCACTTTCGATTGGCTGTTCCCGAACCGATCAGCACCACCACGCAGCTGCGGCCATCCATCTGGTCAGCAATCCATTTTGCGATTGCTTTGTCACCGCCCTTGGTCACGGTCTCCCAGTCGTTGTCTTTGGCAGGCTGGTTACCCTCCACCGCACCGATGTTGCGCACCTGCGAGGCACGCCAGTTGTCAGGCGCATAGTGGAAACTGTAGAAAACTCGTCGCGCCATGTTGATCTCCAGAAGGTGAACGCAGCCGGTCCGGCCGCCTCTAGGAAGTCCAGCCAACTGGCGCCCGTGCCACTACGAACGCTAGCGGCGTGCTAACTCGTGATCTACGAAAAGTCCACGACTTAGCGCACTACTTTCTGTCGATGCCTATACCATCCTTATGCCTTTGCAAGAATTTTTATAGTCGATCGACGTTTGGGCTGTGCCAATGACGACTCGCGCAGCACCCATCGGCTTGAGCCGCTCCGGTCGTGTGAATTATCGCCGGCGCTCCTCGTTTTGCTCTTGATAAAGCAACGACAGGTCATCAAGGACCAAGGGCCCCAAGGCCTGGGTACTGTACGAGAGCGACGCGCCTGCGAAGTCGGTGAGCACAGAGCGGTTATGCAACCTGTCGCCGTCAGGGAAGTTACCTTGTGTCAGCTGTTGGCCGATGAAATGTCGAGTTGGGGCAGTGCCCTCACGATCTTCATCGTTTCCAAGCTCACGGTAACCACGCGCTGGAACAACTCCATCGGGTAGCGAGCATTTCCTACTGTCTCAATCGCCCAGTCATTGGCATCGTTGACGATGCCGCTGTTCTTGTCGGTCTTGACGCCCTGGCGCTCGACCACCCAGTCCACGGCCGGCTTGCCGTTGACGACGTACTCATAGGCTTCCGGCGGGATGTCCGTCAAGGTGATTCGGTCGTTGTAGTGCAGGGTGGTCAGGTCCTTGTCCTTGCCCTTCCTGCCGTAGCGCATCTTCTCGACGCGGAAGTCGGCGTCGGTGAGCTTCCTGCCGCCGCTGTCGATCTTCAGGGGATAGGGCTCAACGCTCTCGTAGTTCAGGTGCAGGTCGGCCAGCTTGCGGCCGGCATGGGAAAAAGCCCAGAAATCGGTGGCCGTCTTGACGCGCGGGATGCGCGGCAGTTCCTTGCCCAAGTTGTCGGCGAAGCGCTCACGGTAGTCGGGCGAGTGCAGCAGGCCGTAGACGTAGTAGAAAATGTCTTCGCGAGTGATGCTCTCGTCGGGGTAGGCGGACTGGAAGTGCGCAAGCGCTTCTGCCGTGATGGCGTCACGGCGCCTGGTTGCCAGCGGCTCCGCCGGTTCAACTTCCTCGCTGAACAGGGCGGACTGCTCAGGGCTGGCTTCTGCGGCCTCGGGCTCCGGATCGTCGTATAGGTAGAGCGGAAAGCACTGGCCGCCGTGCAAAACATGAATGTTTGGCAGGACAGATGTCATCAGGACCGTAAACGGCAGAATTTCTCCGGGTCCATGAACGATGATGACGCGATTTTCGGCAGAGGCGTCCGGGAAAATCCTGGGCATCTGGTACACCACTTCGTTGAATCGGCGGTTGAAGTAGGTCCATTGCTTGTTGAATGGTCGATACATCGAAGGAATCAGGCAGACAGTCTGAAATCTGAAACGCCGGTCCTTCGCAAGCTCCTGCTTGAGTGACCGGGTCCATGCAATCCGCCTCGCATCAGCGTCTATGAAATCATCCACCAAGGATTCGCGCTGCTTCTTGTCCAAGCCAAGGTGGGCGGCCGCAAAACGTTCTGCTTCCTGGTTGTAGAAAGCAATCATCCGAGTCATATTAGCCGTCAATTCCGCTTTCGAGGCGTTGTAGCACCAGGCGTCCCGGTTGGTGACCACGCCCAACGAGAAGTTCCCGAACAGCTTGGGCGCATTGCCCTTCTTATCGCCCAGCACCATGTGCTCGGCAAAGCTGTCATCGCGCTGCTTGAGCCAATCGCCATGGACATCTGGCGTAATGGCATGCCAGCCCTCAATTGCAGCGATACCGGCGACGCTGGCCAGATCGGCAATCCTAGTCAGCTTCTCCTCCCGGCTAAGGCAGTCGCCGATATCATGGAAGTGGATTTGCCCCGGCTGCTTGGAGACGGGGTTCTTGACCAGCAGCGAGATGGCAATCGGAGCGCGGCTTCCGCTGCCGAAAATCTTGCCGCCTTCCCGACGTGACAACTCGCCAGCTGTGCGCTGGTTTCCGCGCAGGTGAAAGATGTAAATGCTACTGAACTCGTCGGCCAAGCAGCGGCGCAGACCATCGGCTGTTTGCGCGTCCAGAAAGCCAGCGTTGGTCACAAAGCCGATAACGCCGTTGCTGCCGACCCGGTCACTGGCCCAGCGTATGGCGCGGATATAGCTGTCGTAAAGGCCCTTGGCCAGCATCGCGTCAGAACGTTGGACATAGGTGGCGCGGATGCGCCCGTCCAGGTGCGGGTAGGCAACGTTGTCGTTGTTGTCGTTCTCGCTCTTCTGCCCTACTGAGTACGGCGGATTGCCGATGATGACCCGGATGTCTAGTTTCTTCTGCCGCTTGCGCCGCGCGCTGTTGTCCACCAGGAGCGCATCCACCAGGTCCTCCTTCTCGTACATCTGGAAGGTGTCGGTCAGGCAGATACCCTCGAAGGGCTGGTACTTGCCGCCCACGATGCCGTGGTACACGGCCTCGATGTTGATGGCGGCGATGTAATAGGCCAGCAGCACCAACTCGTTGGCATGGATCTCGTGCTTGTACTTGTGCGGCAGATGCTCGGGCGCGATCAGGCCGCTCTGTAGCAGCCGGGTGATGAAGGTGCCGGTGCCGGTGAAGGGGTCGATGATGTGGACGCCCTTGCTGCCAAGCGTCTGACCGAACTCGGTCTCGAGGATGTGGGCGACACTGTGGATGATGAAGTCCACCACCTCGACCGGCGTGTAGACGATACCTAGCCGCTCGGTCATCTTGGGGAAGGCGTTGCGGAAGAACTTGTCATACAGCTCGACGACGATCTTCTGCTTGCCGGCCGCGTTGTCGATGCCCTGGGCGCGCATCTTCACGCTGTCGTAGAAGCGCTGGAGGGTGTCGGCCTCCTTGTCCAACCGGTGCTCCTGCAGCACGTCGAGCACACCCTGCATGGCCAGCGAGATGGGGTTGTGCTGGGCGAAGCTGTAGTCCTCGAACAGGGCATCGAAGACCGGCTTTGTGATGAGGTGCTGGGCCAGCATCTCGATGACCTCGCCGTCGCCGATGCTGCTGTTCAGGTCGTCACGCAGCTCGCCGGCAAAGGTGTTGAAGGCCGCGCGCTCCTTCTCGTTGGCCGGCTCTTCAACGATGGCCGTGATGCGGTCGATGTGGGTGCGGGCGATCTTGGCGATGTCGTTCGCCCAGTCTTCCCAATGGTGGCGGTTGCCCACCTTCTGCACCAGCTTGGCGTAGATGGCCTTCTCGATCTCGCCGATCTCGAACGGCAGGGAAGCCTGGTCCTCTTTGCCGTAGCGCTTGGGTTCCGGTTCACCGATGGCGAACCCCCCCTTGCCGGCGTCCTTGTTCTTTGGTCCCTTCGCCTTTTCCGACTTCTTCTGAATCTTGTCGGTGATGGCAACGACTTCCATCTTGCTGGTGTCTCGGCCGATCAGGTCCAGCTTGTTGACCATCGCGTCGAAGCGGTCGTCGTGTGAGCGCAGCGCCTGCAGCACCTGCCACACCACGGCATAGGTCTTGTTGTCGTTGAGCGCATCATGGGGCTCCACGCCTGCCGGGATGACCACCGGCAGGACGACGTAGCCGCGTCTCTTGCCCGGCGCATTGCGCATCACCCGGCCGACGGACTGCACGACGTCCACCTGAGAGTTGCGCGGGGTCAGGAACAGCACCGCATCCAGGGCAGGTACGTCAACGCCTTCGGAGAGGCAGCGCACGTTGCTCAGGATGCGGCAGGTGTCAGCGGCGGCGTCCGCCTTGAGCCACGCGAGCTTGGCCTCCTTCTCGCTGGCGTTCATGCTTCCGTCCACGTGCTCCGCTTCGCAGGCCAGCGTCGAAGCCGCATCGTCTTCCTCGGTGGCCTGGTAGGCCTCGACCACCGCCTGGAACATGCCTGCGATGTTCTTCGAACTGACCTTGTGGGTCTTCGCGCCCTTGCTCACCTCGATGACCTGGCAGAAGGCGACGGCCCGCTTCATGGCCTCGTGGTCACCGTTCAACTCCTCGGTGAGCCCCTGCTTGGCCAAGGCCTTCCAGCAGCCGATGATCTTGGCAGCGTCGTCCACCTTGAGCTGGTTGTTCTCGTCCTTCAGCAGGGACTGGATGCGGCGGCTCACGTGGCTCTCTTCCACGGACAGCACGATGACCTTGTAGTCCACCAGCAGGCCGCGCCGCACCGCCTCGGAGAAGGAGATGACGTGGAACTCCTGGCCATAGAGGGCCGCGTCGTCCATCGAGCACAAAGCGACGCTGCCCTGCTCTGCCTTCGCCTTGGCGCTGTCGCCATAGATGCGCGGCGTGGCTGTCATGTAGAGGCGTTTCGCAGACCGGATGAAGTCCGCGTCATGCACCTTCACGAAGCTGCTCTCGTCGTCGTCGCCGAAGGTGGCGCCCGTGGTGCGGTGGGCCTCGTCGCAGACGATGAGGTCGAAGTCGGCCAGTCCATGGCCGTGCTGGGCGCTGCTGATGACGTCGATCGAGTGGTAGGTGCTGAATACCACGCTCATGTGCGCGGCGTCGTGCCGCTTGACCATCTCGGTGGCCAGGCGCGCGGGCTCGGTCGTGGCCGGATAGCGCAGCTCGTGGGTGAAGGTCTGGACGCTGTCGTCGTCCTTCTGGCGCTTCTTGCCCACATCGCTGTCCGAGCAGACGGCGAAGCTGTGCAAGGGCGTAGCGCTTTCCTGGGTCCACTCGGCCAGGGTCTGCGACAGCAGGGACAGGCTGGGCACCAGGAACAGCACACGCTTGCCCTTGCCGGCCAGGGCCTCGGCGATCTTCAGACTGGTGAGGGTCTTGCCGGTGCCGCAGGCCATGATGAGCTTGCCCCGGTCGGATCTCTGAAACCCGGCCAATGTGGCATTCAACGCCTGTTGCTGATGCGGTCGAAGCTGCTTTTTGACCTTGAGTACCGGCGCCGCCTTGGACTGGTACTTTGCCCAGTCGATCTGGCTGCTCTCCAGAGCGTTCAGGTCGATCTTGCTGACAGGCGGCTGCTGGTCGCGCAGCGCCTCCTCGGCGTGGGTGCTCCAGTGGTTGGTCGTGCTGACGATCATTCGGTGGGTGAACGGCTTCTTGCCCGAGGCGGTGAAGAAGCTGTCGATGTCGCTCTTCTGCAGCCGATAGTCATCGGCGTACAGCTTGCACTGGATGGCGTGGAGTTCGCCGGTGCCCTGGGTCTTGGCCACCAGATCGATGCCGGCATCACGCTTGTCCAAGCCTTGCTGCGCTGCCCAGTCGGCGTAGGTCCAGACCTCGCTGTAGAGGTCGCGGTAGGTCGCCTCGTTGCGCAGGTAGCAGAGCATGAGCTCTTCGAAGTACGTGCCCTTCTCGCGTTCTGACATCGAGGAGTGGCGATAGTGGTCGAGCAACGAGGAGAGAGCGGTCATGTCAGCCTGGGGGACTTGTTTCCGTACCATCACTTGAGTTCATACCAGACACCGCGCCCGCTGCCCTGCTGGTTCAAATGGCCGCGATCGACCAGATTGCGGAGGTGCTGCTTCAACGTGTTTCGGCTGACACCCGTCAATCTGATGGCATCGCCCATGGTGATGCGTCCGTGCTCTCGGGCGAATTCGACGATCTGGAGTGAAAGGTCCGGCAAGGCAGCCAGCACGATCTTCTCGCGCTCGACCTTCTTCTCGAGTCGCCTGACCTGCTCGGCCAGAGACCGTAGAAAGAACACCAGCCACGGCTGCCAATTGGGCGCGTCCGTGCGGATCGACCCTTGCGTCTGCCGCAATGCAAGGTAGTAGGCCTCCTTGTTGAGTTCGATCACGCTTTCCAGCGAGCTGTAGGGCACGTAGGCGTAGCCTGCCTGAATGAGCAGCAGCGTCGTCAGCACACGACTGAGGCGGCCGTTGCCATCCTGGAACGGGTGGATCTCCAGGAACACCACCACGAAGATGGCAACGATCAGCAGCGGATGCAGTTGCGCCTTGCCACGCTCTTCGTTCACCCAGGTCACGAGTTCGGCCATCAGCCGCGGTGTGTCGAACGGGCTTGCCGTCTCGAACACGATTCCGATCCGCACGCCGTTCTCATCGAAAGCGGCCACGCTGTTCGAGCTGGTCTTGTACTGC
Source organism: Quisquiliibacterium transsilvanicum (assembly GCF_014202215.1). Taxonomy (GTDB): domain Bacteria; phylum Pseudomonadota; class Gammaproteobacteria; order Burkholderiales; family Burkholderiaceae_E; genus Quisquiliibacterium; species Quisquiliibacterium transsilvanicum. The sequence continues at coordinate 260,718 of NZ_JACHGB010000005.1, forward strand.
CCCCGGTGACGCGCATCCTTTTCGCTGTGGCGAAGCAGGATCTGGTGCAGTTGCTTGATGTGGTTCTCGTTGAACGGGATGTGCCGCCAAGAGCCGAACACCAACTCCATCAGCTCGGCGTAGCCAGCCACCTCCTGCTCATCACGGGTGTCGAAAGACTGGATGGCCAGATTGGAAAGCAGTTTCTCCACTTCCCGGTCGGTCAGCTTGCTGCCCTCGATACGGGTGGACGAGCCGATGCTCTCGATGGTGGCCACCCTGCGCAAGGCCGACAGACGATCAGGCGCAAGGCTGCCCAGGGCGCGCCAGGCGCCTTTGAACTCATCGATCCGAGCAATGAGGCTCAGGATCTCAGTGGTGATCTGAAGAGTGTCCGAGCGAAGCATGCAGTCCATGATACGCCCAATAACACCCATTTATGGCGGCGCATGCCTTGCAAGGCCTGACCGCTGAATGGGTGTCAATGGGCGTTCTATTGGTGCATTCTCCACGGGCAGCCGGCCGTCGGAAACCGGCCGGCCCCGCTGTCGCGCCGAAGGGCGGTAGCGCTCGCTCGGAGCGAGATCACCCCCCTTGCGACTTCCTCCGCAGCCGCCGCATCCCGCCCAGCCAGCGATCCACGTCCTCGCCCTTGCGGCGGACGTATTCCCCGACCTCCGGGTGCGGCAGCACGTAGAAGCGCTCCTCGCGCAGCGTCTCGACGACCGTCTGCGCAAGCTGTTCGGGCTCGATGATGCCGTCGGTCTGGCCGTCGCCCAGCGAGCGCGGCGCCATCGCGGTGTTCACGCCCTGCGGGCACAGCACCGACACCTTGATGCCCTGGTCCCCGTGGGTGATCGACAGGAACTCCGCAAACTTCACCGCGGCCGCCTTGGTGACCGTGTAGGGCCCCGAGCCCAGCGCCGCCAGCAGTCCGGCGGCCGACGCGGTGTTCAGCAGGTAGCCCGAGCCGCGCTCGATCATCGAGGGCAGCACCGCGCGGGCCGCGTACAGGTGCGACATCACGTGCAACTCCCACTGCTTCTGCCAGACCTCGTTCGGCGCGTCGGTCAGCACGCCCTTGCCGCCGGCGCCGGCGTTGGAGCAGAAGAGGTCGATGGGGCCGTACTTGTCGACGGTCGCTTTCACCAGCGCCTGCACCTGCGCCTCCTGCGTGACGTCGCAGGCCATGCCGTCGCAGCCGATCTCCTTCGCGGCCGCGCTCACCGCCGCCGCGTCCAGGTCGGCGAGCATGACGGCCTTGGCGCCCTGCGCCAGGAAGGCCTTGGCCATCGCGCGGCCGATGCCGCCGCTGCCGCCGGTGATCACGACGACCTTGTCCTTGAGTTCCATTCGAGTGCTCCTCCGTGTGGGTGATCCCGTTCTCCACGCGCGCTGCGGGGCCAGGCCTGCGGCGCGCGCCAATGCGCAGGATGCCCGATGCGCGGGCGCAGTGACGGCTGCCGGCGTACCGCTTTCGTGCTCGACGCGAAGCGATGGTGGGGACCGACCGCTACCATGATGCGCACCGTGCCCGCCCAAGGGCGCCCGGGCACCCAACCCACACAGGAACCCATGGCAACGATCGACCAGGATGAACTCGACGCGTTCGTCGATTCGGTGCGCCGGCTGCTCGCCGACCGCAGCACCGAAGCCGACGTGCGCCGCACGATGGACGGCCCCGAGGGCCATGACCCCGCGCTCTGGCGCGACCTCGCCTCGATGGGCGTGGCCGGCCTGCTGGTCGATGCCCGGCACGGCGGCGTGGGCGCGGGCCCGGTGGAGCTCGAGCGGGTGATGGAGGAGATGGGCGCGGTGCTGGCCTGCACGCCGATGCTCTCCAGTGGCGTGCTCGCCGCGGGCCTGCTGCAGGCGCTGGACGACGCCGACGCGCAGGCGCGGCTGCTGCCGGGAATTGCAGACGGCAGCCGCATCGCCACCGTGGCGCTCACCGGCCCGAAGGGCGGCTGGACCGAGAGCGACGTGGCGGTCACGGCGCGGCAGGGCAGCGACGGCTGGCGCCTGGCCGGCACCGCCGGCTACGTGACCCATGGCCAGATCGCCGACCTGCTGCTGGTGGTGGCGCGCACCCCGGATGGCATCGGCGTCTTCGAGCTGCCGGCCGAAGCCCCGGGCCTGCAGCGCAAGGCGCTGCCGGTGTTCGACCGCACGCAGCCCATGGCGGAACTGTCGCTGCAGGACGCGCCCGCGCGCCGGCTGGCCTGCGCCCGTCCCGGCTGGCAGGCGGTGGAAGCCGCGCTGGACCTCGCGCGCATCGCGCTGGCCGGCGAGCAGTCGGGCGCGGCGCGCCGCGTGCTCGAGGCAACGGTGGCCTACGCGCAGGATCGCTTCCAGTTCGGCCGCGCCATCGGCAGCTTCCAGGCCATCAAGCACATGGCCGCCGACCTGCTGCTCGAGAGCGAGTCCTGCACCTCGGCGGCACGCCACGCGGCGCGTTGCCTGGCCGACGGCGATGCCGATGCGCCGCAGGCGGTGTGCCTGGCGGCCTTCGCCTGCGCCGACGCCTTCTCCACCGTGGCCGCCACCAGCATCCAGATGCATGGCGGCATCGCATTCACCTGGGCGCACCCCGCCCACCTGTACCTGCGCCGCGCGCGCGCCGACGCGCAACTGTTCGGCACGCCCGCCGCGTACCGAGAACGCTACGTCCAACTGCTGGAGGCCCAGGCATGAGCACCCCGATCACCGACGAAGCGCTGCTCGCCGAGGTCCGCGCCTGGCTGGCCCAGCACTGGGACCGCGCCACGATGCAGGCCCCATGCGGCGTGCTGCGTTCGCCCGAGCGCCGCGCCTTCCTCGAGAAGGTGCTGGCCGCAGGCTACGCCGTGCCCACCTGGTCGCCCGAATGGCAGGGCCGCGGGCTGCCGGCGGAGCAGGGCAGGCTCATCGAGCGAGCCTTCGCAGAAGCGGGCGCGCCCGGAGCCGGCCAGGACCGCATCAACCTGTGGGCCAACACCGCGCTGGCGCATGCCACGCCCTCCTTCAAGGCGCACATCGTGCCCGCGCTGCTGACCGAGGCGGTCGGCATGTGCCTGCTCTACAGCGAACCCGGCGCCGGCTCCGACCTGGCCGCGATCCGCACCCGCGCCGATCGGCAGGGCGACCACTTCGTGGTCAACGGCCAGAAGGTCTGGACGACCAACGGCCACACCGCCGACTACGGCATGCTGATCGCGCGCACCGACTGGGACGTGCCCAAGCACCGCGGCATCAGCTTCTTCTTCCTGCCGATGAAGCAGCCCGGCGTGGAGGTGCGGCCGCTGCGCCAGGTCACCGACGAGGCGCACTTCAACGAGGTCTTCATCACCGACGCGATCGCGCCCGCCGAGAACCTGCTTGGCCCGCTGAACGGCGGCTGGGGCGTGCTGCAGACGGCGCTCGCCTACGAGCGCTCGGTGATGGGGGAGGGCGCCCGCGGCCCGCGCAGCGGGCTGGCCAATCCGCAGGGCGACACCGCGATGGTGGCGCTAGCCCGCGAGGCCGGCCGGCTGGCCGACCCGGTGATCCGCCAGGACATCGCACGCGTGACCGCCTACCGCGTGCTCAACCGGCTGAACACCGCGCGTGCCAAGGCGGACCTCGCCCAGGGCACCTCGTCGCCGATCATGTCGCTGGGCAAGCTGGCGATGTCGCGCATCCTGCACGAGGAGGCACGGCTGCGCACCGCACTGCTCGGCCCCGAAAGCCTGCTCGAAGGCCCCGAGCATCCGCGCGCCGAGGACGCCAACTTCCTGACGCTCAACGCCTACTTCACCTCGATCGGCGGCGGCACCGACCAGATCCAGCGCAACATCATCTCCGAGCGCGTGCTGGGCCTGCCCAGGGAGCCGGAGGTGGATCGCGACGTGCCGTTCAGGGAGGTGCGCAGCGGGACGGCGCCGCGGAAGGCGGGGTGAGGATCATGCGCGTCGCGGCAGGTAACCGCCTCCCGCGACGCGCCCCCTTGGCCTATACGCTTCCGGGCGTCCGCCTCACGCCGCCACGTCGTCGGTACGACGCGCGAACACGTTCGCCGCCGATGGGCTGAACGTTTCCAGCAGCACCCGCTCCAGCGGCTTCTCGGAGGCCGTCTTCGGGATCTCATCGACAAGCTGCAAGTACGACGGGACGCTGTTCTTCTCCAGCCGCGTCTCGCAGAAGGCGAAGACGGATTCGGCATCCCAGGCACGAGCGTCCTGAGCGACGATCGCAGCCACGACGTCCTTCTCTCCCGGCGTACCGTTGGTGCTCTTCACGCCATAGACGAAGACGTCGATGACGTTCGGGTGTTCGGCGATCTCCTTCTCCAGGAAGCCCGGCGAGATGAAGTCGCCGTTGCGGCGAATCTCGTTGCCCTTGCGATGCATGAAGTAGAACCAGCCCTCGTCATCGCGGTAACCGATGTCGCCCATCCTCAGCCATCCGCCCCGAGTCTTCTTCTGCGACGCATCCGGGTTGCCGAAGTAGTCGACGACCGCGGGGCTGCCGTCGGCGTTCTCGAAGACGATCTCGCCAGGCTGGAAGGGCGCGCACTCGCAATCTTCCTCGTCAAGGATGTGAGCGATCAGGCTGGGCGGCGGACGTCCGATGCTGCCGATCGGTCCGACCCCAGGGTGCTTCACCAGCAGGCCGCCTTCCGATGCGCCGTAGAACTCGAGCACCCGGAGGTCGAATCGCTTCTCGAATGCTTCCCACAGGTTCTTCGGCATGCCCGCGGACAGCACCACCCGCAGGGGGTTGTCGGCGTCGCGTTCGGTGGGCGGCTCGCTGTAGATCGCGCTGAACATGCCTCCCAGCAGGTTCATCGTGGTGCAGCGGAAGTCGCGGATCACCGACCAGAGGCGGCTCTTCGTGAACTTCAGGCTGAACACCGCGGGGACGCCCGTGTACAGAGCGCCGCCCATGGTGATCATCAGCGCGTTGCCGTGGGTCATCGACAACCCTGTGTACATGCGGTCGGAGTCGATCACGCCCAGGGCGCGCACGATGTCGCCGATCGATGCGTAGCGCTGATAGGTCCCGACGATCGCCTTCGGGTCACCGGTCGTCCCGGAGGTGAACATCATCTGCATCGCCATGTCCAGGCGGTCCCCTGTGACGGGCAGGTCCGGACCGTCGGGTACGACGACGTCGTCGAGCCATTCGGTGCGCGCGGGCAGCGCGCGCGCCGGGTCGCGAGGCCCGACCAGCAGCACCCAGCCGACCGACGGGGCCTCGTGGACGACTTCCTGCAGCGCCTCGAGGCAATAGGTTCCGGCGATCACCCCCTTGCAGCCGACGGCATCGAGCATGTACTGCAGCTTCTTGCCCCGCGTGCGCGGATCGATCGGCACGAAGACCGCGCCGAGGATCGCGGAGGCGACGACCGCGTCGGCGAACTCAGCGTGGTTCTGCATCTGCAGCGCGAAGCGGTCACCCGCTGCGACGCCCCGTGCAGCGAGCGCCCGGGCGATCGCCTGGCCGCGTCGCCACAAGCTGGCGAAGTGCCGGTGCGCAACCACGTAAGCACCAGAGGCGTCGTGCCCTACGAAGGTGAGCAACGGCGGCTCCTCCGGCCAACCGGCGCGCGAGCGCACCAGTTGCCCGAGGGGCAGCGGGGGCGCTGCGCCGGCGGTCAGGCTGTCGGTCGCGGCCACGCTCACAACAGCACCTTCCAGCCGGCGCCGTCGAACTGCTGGAAACGCATGCTGCGCAGCGGGTGGCGCTCGGTGGCGCTGGTCTTAACGCGCAGGCCCGGAAGCAGCAGCGGCAGGTCCATGTCGAGGTTCGCGGTCTGCCGGATGATGTTCTCGCGCGACAGGTCGTTGCCGCACTGGGTCAGCACCTGCACCAGCAGTTGCGCCGACAGCGTGCCGTAAGTGGCGAGGTTGTCGCGTGCCTGGGCCGGACTGTACTTGTCCATGAAGGCCTTCCACTCGAGCATCCCCTTGTCGTCCGCCCAGCGCGGGTCGTTCGGGTCCTTCATGAACGCCGCCGCCATCACGCCCTTGGCCCGGTCGAGCCCCGCGGGCTCCATCACGCTCTTGACCGAGGTGGCGTTCCCGTTCACGAAGATCTGCGGCTTCCAGCCGATCTCGCCCGCCTTTCGAATCCCCTGCGCGGTCGCCTTGGGCGAGCCAAACAGCATGAACACGTCGGCTCCCGAGCCCTGCGCCGAGATCACCTGCGAATCGACCGTGGGATCGGAAACCTCGTGGGTCGACTCGTTCACCAGCTGCTTCGATGCGCCGGCAGCGTTCAGGCCCGCCTTCAGGCCCCTCAGGAAGTCCTTGCCGGCGTCGTCGTTCTGGTAGCAGACCGAGATCTTCGCGCCAGGCTTATGCTTCATCACGTAGAGGGCCGTCTCCCGTCCCTCGTCGGAGAACAGCGGCTGGAAGCCGAGACTCCAGGGGAACTTCTGGATGTCGTCGGCCCAGCTGGCGGCGCCGGAGCCCACGAAGAGCTGGGGAACCTTCTTCTGGTTCAGGTAGGCGCGCACCGAGATCGAGGTCGGCGTGCCGGTGGTCGCGGCCATCAGGAGCACCTCGTCCTGCTCGACCAGCTTGCGCGTCACCTCGACGGTCTTGGGCGGGCTGTAGCCGTCGTCCATCTGGAGCACGGCAAGCTTCCTCCCGTTGATGCCGCCGCGATCGTTGATCATCTGCAGATAGTTCTTGAAGACGATCGCACCGGAGGACCAGGCTGCGGCCGGGCCGCTCAGCGGGGTGGTGTTGCCGATCCGGATCTCGGTCGCGGTGACGCCCGGCGACTGGGCGCGGGCGATGCCCGGCAGGACCACGGCGCCGCCCGCGGCGGCGGCCATCGTAAGGAAATCGCGCCTGTTCGTGTTCATCGATGTCTCCTCTTATCGTTTCGTGGTGTTTAGGGCGCCCGGCGGGAACCGGCTCTGCCGGCCCGGCGGGATTCAAGCGACGGTGCAAGCGGTAATGACGGACTGTCGCCTGATCGGTCAATTAGAAGCGGGCAAAGGTACCCCGTCAATACCATTGGTACCATCCTCTTCGGCACCCTTGATCATGGCCGGACCTGCTGGCGCAAAGCGGCCATCGAACTGCGGCATGGCGGCTACCTCGACAGGATCGTCACGCAGGCCACGGCCTCTTCGACTCCCTGCAGCCCCCCGCCGTTCTCGGCCAGCGCGATTCGCGCGCCGTCCACCTGCCGCGACCCAGCCTCGCCGCGCAGCTGCGTGACGAGCTCATGCACTTGGCCGAGGCCTGTCGCGCCGACCGGATGTCCCTTGGACTCCAGGCCGCCGGAAGGGTTGACCGGAATTCGGCCGCCGATCGAGGTGTCGCCGCGCTCGGCCAGAGGGCCGCCGTCGCCGAATGCGCAGAAGCCGAGGTTCTCGACCTGGATGATCTCGCCCATCGCGGTCGCGTCGTGAACCTCGGCAACCGAAACGTCGGACGGTCCAAGGCCTGCCTTCTCGTAGGCGCGCCGCGCCGCAAGCGCGGTGCAATGATTCTCCACATCGCTCGGGTCGCGATCGCTTCCGGTCTGCAGCACCGAAGCGAGCACGCGCACGACCCGACGCCGGTCGATCCCGAGACGACGCATACCCGCTTCGCTGCAGACGATCGTCGCGGCCGCTCCGTCCGAGATGGGGGAACACATCGGAAGCGTCAGGGGGTAGGTGATCGGCGGGGCAGCCAGCACCTCGTCGATCGAGTACGGATTGCGATACTGAGACAGGGGGTTGTGCTGCGAGTGGCGATGGTTCTTCGCGGCCACGGCGGCCAGCTGGCGCTGCGTGGTTCCGAAGCGCTTCATGTGGAAGCGTGCAAATGCCGCATACACGTCCATGAACACGCTGTAGGGCTTCGGCGAGGTGGTACCGGGCGGCACCTCGACGCCCGCGCCCATGCTCAGCAGGCGTTCGCGGATCGCATCGGCCTCGGACACGTCCCAGGCGCTGTCGAACACCGAGAACATCCGGTCGCGGTCGGTCGAGAACATCTTCTCGGCGCCCACGGCCAGCGCCACGTCGCCCTCGCCGGACCTGACGAAATTGACGGCGAGGTACATCGCCGTGCTGCCGCTCGCGCAGGCGTTCTCGACGTTGGTCACCGGTATGCCCTGGATACCCATCGCGCGCAGCGCAACCTGTCCCCGGATCATCTGCTGGCCTTCCATGTGCCCCTGCGAGGCGTTTCCGAAGAACGCCGCCTGGAGCGCGTCTGCGCCGATGCCGGCGTCCGACAGTGCTTCATCCACGGCCTGGCGCGTCATCTCCTTGATGCTGGTATCGATGAGCCGGCCGAAGGGCGTCATCCCGACGCCCACCACGTAAACGTTGTCCATCAGGTCTCCTCGCGTGTCGTGCCGGCGCGCGGCCTTCGGGCGAAGGCGAGCGAACGGGGCGTTGTTGTACTCGATGGATTAGAGACATGTTTTGGTACCACGTCAACGCATTCAGTACCGCAAAGCAAGCGAGAGGCTATCCTCTGGCCGGATCTGACCGGGCGACCGAAACAAGCAATGAGAACCACGCGTACCGGCGAGGAGTTCGCCACGCAGCTTTTCGAGCTGCTCAAGGCCGAAGGCATCTCCGCGCTCTCGGTCGCGCAGATGGCCACCCGCCTGCGCTGCTCCCGCAGGCGGCTCTATGAGCTGGCACCCAGCAAGGAGGCGCTGCTGCACCTCGCAGCGCGAGCGCATTTCGACCAGATGCTCCGCGAAGGCTTCGAGGCGGCTGCCCGTGAACCCGATCCGGCGCGCGCGATCGCCGCCTACCTCCGCGTTGGTGTGACATCGACGGTCACGCTGAGCCCTGCGTTCCTGCGCGACCTCGAGTCGTCCTCCGAAGGCCGCGAGATCTTCGATCGCTACCAGATCGCCCGCGCCGAGGGCGTGCGGCGAATCCTCGAGGACGGCATCCGGCGCGGAGTCTTCACCGCTCACAACCAGTTCGTGGCCACCGAGGTCCTGCTGGGGGCATCACTCAGGCTGCGTCGGTCCGCGTTCCTCGCGGAAGCCGGCCTGACGATCTCCCAGGCATTCGAGGAGGCGTATGCGCTCATCCTGGGTGGATTGCTCGCACCTTCACGGCGCCGCAAAGGTCCTGCGACACTTGCCCCCCGCTCAGAAGGCAGTCGCCGGCAAGGCAATACTGAGCAGTCGCCGAGGAAGTTGCCGAAGTCGTAGGCTGTGGAAGCAGTCGGGGCTACGGCATCAATGCATAAAGACTGCGCGTAGCGCGGAAGCCCATCCAGACATACAGACCATCAGCTGCTGGAACCGTAGAACGTCCTGCTGGGCCTGCCCAGGGAGCCGGAGGTGGACCGCGACGTGCCGTTCAGGGAGGTGCGCAGCGGGACTGCGCCGCGCAAGCCGGGGTGACGGGGAAATAGCCTCGACATCACATATGCGTTATCTTGTTACGGTAACGAGATCAATCGGATGTGATGTCGAAAGCCTCGCTCGCACTCATCTCCCTGCCACCGGAAGTGGCAGGCTCGCTGGTCACCCTGGGTGAGCGGCTCGCGGTGGCGCGCCTGCGCCGCAGGGAGTCCCAGAAGCAGTGGGCCGCCCGGCTCGGCGTCTCGGTGCCCACGCTGATCCGGATGGAACGGGGCGATCCCTCGGTGCGCATGGGGGTGTACGCCACCGCCCTCTGGCTGGCCGGAATGTCGGGGGATCTCGCCGATCTGGCCGACCCCGCCAAGGACCAGCAGGCGCTGGAGGCCGATGTCCGCAAGGCGAGCCGCCTGCGCGCGGCGCGCACACGCACCTCGTCTTCGGGACCGGCGCCGCGATCAGGGCGGGCCCAGGGAGACCCCGGGTGAGCGGCCGGCAGCTCGCGGACACCCTCCATCTCTGGTATCTCGGCACGCCCGAGACCCCCGTCCTCGTGGGCGAACTCAACCTGGTGATGGCGCGCAGGGGCGTGTCGTTGCGCTACGCGCCGGCGTGGCTCGAGCACGGTTTCGCGCTCAGCGAGGACCTGCCCCTGGTAGATCGCGAGCATGTCCCGCGCGAGAAGGACACGGCCGCAGGCGCGGTCGATGATGCCCGCCCGGATCGCTGGGGCGAGCGGGTGATCCGGATGCTGGACCGCCCGCCCCGGCTCTCGCTTCTGGAGTACCTGTTCTACGCGGGCGACGACCGCTTCGGCGCGCTCGGTGTCTCCACTGCCGCGGACCGCTACCAGCCGCGCGAGATCGGTCCCTTGCCCCGCCTCGCCGACGTCGACGCCGTGCATGAAGTGGTGCATCGCGTCCTGGCCGGCGAACCGTTGGACGAAGCCCGCAGACGGCTGATCGCGCCCGGCGTCACCATGGGCGGCGCCCGTCCGAAGGCGCTGCTGCAGCTGGACGACCACGAGTGGGTCCTCAAGTTCGCCGAACCTGACCGTCCCGACGAGGCGCTGATCGAGCACGCCGCCCTCACGCTGGCGGGCCAGGCAGGCATCACCGTCGCCGACACGCGGCTGATCCCCCTGGCGCGCGGAACCGCTCTCGCCATCCGGCGCTTCGACCGCGCAGCGGCTCGCCGGCTGCATGCGCTGTCGGCCAACGTGGCGCTGAAGGCCGCGGGCAGCGAGCTCTCCTATCCCGCCCTGGCCCTGCTGCTTCGCCGCCGGGGTGCCGTCGACGTCCATCGCGCGCAGATGCACGACCTGTTCCGTCGCCTGGTGTTCAACATCCTCGTCGACAACACCGACGACCACGAGAAGAACCACGTGCTGCTGGTCACGCCGGACCAGCACTATGCACTGGCGCCCGCATTCGACGTGCTGCCGATGGCAAGTTCGTTGGGCTACCAGGCCATGGCGGTCGGTGAACGCGGCGCGGAATCGTCGATCGAGAATGCGCTGACCGCGGCCGCGCAGTACTGGCTGACGCCGAAAGATGCGCTTGCGGAGGCAACCCGTGTTGCACGGGTTGTGGATCGCTGGCGCGAGCACTTCGCGGCACGCGGGCTTTCAGTGGCTTCGATCGAGGAACTGGCACGGCACATCGACCGCCCCTTCCTCCTGGAGCAGCGCCAGGCGCTGATCGGAGGAGGGCGGTCCTGACCGGCACGCTGAAGGCAGCAGTGCGCAAGCCTGTGCCCATCGGCGCATCGCCCTGCGCACGTCACATCGGCGAGCGCCCGTTGACCTTCCCGAAACCCTCGGTCTTGTACCCAAGCAGGGTCAGCAGCTCGTCGGACGCCCCCTCCAGGATGCGGGGGTTCAGCGACAGGAACCAGTTCTCCTGGGTGCGGTAGATCGGCCGCGTGTACCAGTTGAACAGCGCCGCGCAGCTCTGGTCGCTGGTGCGGTTCTCGCCGGTGCGGTGCCAGATCCGGCTGTCGAAGACCACCATCGTGCCGGCCGGCGCGACCGCGGCCACCGAGCCTTCCTCGTCACCCTCGCCAGGGGGGCGGTGGTGGCGGCAGCTGCCCGGCACGAACCGCGTCGCACCGTTCTCCTCGGTGAACTCGTCTATGCACCAGCCCACGTTGCAGCCCTGCGGCAGCGTCGGCCACGGCTCCGGGATGAAGCCCTGGTCGGCATGCAGCCGGCCGGCCTCGCAGCCCGGCATCGCGATGAACGCGGACTGGTTGCCCAGCAGCGCCGGCCATCCCAGCACCGACCTCACCAGCCGCAGCGCGGCGGGATGCTCGGCGACGTCCGCGAACACCGGATCCAGACTCAGCGTGTTCCGGACGTGTTGGTTGCTCTCGCCGTGATCGATCCTGCGGCCGCTGTGGGCCAGCTTGCGCCGGTTGTCGAGCTTCGCCGCCCGGTACAGCCCGGCGCGCACGTCGGCCAGCTGCTCGGCGGAGAGCACCCCGGAGACGAGACAGATGCCGTGCTCGCGGAGATCCCGCTCCGCCTGGTCGAGGTCGCTGGTGATCGAGGGAAGGACCGCCTTCATTTCACACTCCCTTGGGTAGCCGAGGCCTCACGCCCCACGTTCGCCGCCAGCAGCTTCGCCCCCACGCCCCGATTCGCCACGGCGTCCATCCCGAGCAGTTCCCGAAGCTCGGGATCCAGTGCGTTCTGCACCTGCGGCGACAGCACTGCGTTCCAGTTGACCTGTGGCCGCAGGAAGCTGCGCGAGTAGTAGCCGAACAGCAGCGCACGGTCCGCGTCGGCGGTGACGTTGGCGCCGGAGGTGTGCCAGACGCGCCCGTCCATCGCGATCACCGACCCCGCCCTGGCCTCGAAGGGTCGCAGCCTCGCCGCCGGGTCCGGGCCGAGCTCGGCGAGCCGGGTCACCTCGTGGCTGCGCGGAATGAACAGGGTGGCGCCGTTCTCGAAGTAGACGTCCGTCAGGCACCAGATCACGTTGATGGACCAGGGCTCCAGCCACGGCTCCGGCACCACCAGCGCCTGGTCGGAATGCAGGCTCATCGAACCCGAGCCGGGCCGGGCGATGTTGGCCGTGAAGTTCGAGATCAGGAACTCCGGCCCGAGCAGGGTGCGCACCAGCTCAAGCGCAATCGGCCTGCGGATCAGGTCGCGAAAGACCGGATCGATGTCGAGCAGCTCGAACACCCGCACGTTCGACGGGTTGGGATCCAGGCGCGCCATGTAGGTGTCGCGCCCGCGACTGCGGAATTCGTCGGCGGCAGCCCAGAGCCTCTCCAGGACGGCGGCCGCCTCCTCCGGGCGCAGCACGGCGGGCACCACGCACCAGCCTTCGGCGCGCAGATGCGCCCTGGCTTGCGCCAGCCCATCGCCGGCCTGCCGGCTGTCGATCGTCGCTTTCGTCGCTTCCATGCCGTCTCCTGCTCCCAAGGGACGATCCGTCCGCCGCGGACCGTGCTGCTCTCGTCACATGAGACAGCGATCCGGCCGCGGAGTCGATCCGGTCGATCACCGATTGGAACTCCGGCTGGCGGCCCAACGTCCAGAAGATCCGCACAATGGAGCACCCCGTGCCGCGCCCTGCAGCCGGCCCCGGACATATCGCCCAGGAGCCCCCATGCCCCCCCGCTTCATCCAGGTTCCCACCAACGGCATCAAGCTGCGCGCGGCCGTCGCCGGCAGCGGCCCGCTGGTCGTGATGGTCCAGCTTTCCCGAGGGCTGGTACAGCTGGCGCCACCAGATCGGACCGGTCGCCGAAGCCGGCTTCACCGTCTGCGCGATCGACGTGCGCGGCTACGGCGGCTCGGACAGGCCGCCCGAAGTGGCCGACTACAGCCTGGAGAAGATCACTGCCGACCTGGCCGGCGTGATCGAAGCGCTGTCGCCCGACGGCAGCGCGGTGCTGGTGGGCCACGACTGGGGCGCCCCCATCGTCTGGAACACCGCGCTGACGCGCCCCGACCGGGTTTCCGCCGTGGCCGGCCTCTCCGTGCCCTGGACCGGAATCGCCACCGTGAACTTCCTCGAGGCGGTGCGCGCAGCCTTCACCGCGAAGGGCCGCTTCTTCTACCAGGTCTACTTCCAGGACGAGGGCGTGGCCGAGGCCGAGCTGGAGGCGGACGTGCGCGCATCGCTGCGCAAGTTCTACTACGCGATCAGCGGCGACGCCCCCGACGGCACCTGGCCGAAGAACAAGCCGCACGGCGCGAAGCTGCTCGACGGCCTGCCCGACCCCGATCCCTTCCCGGCCTGGCTGACGAAGGCCGACGAGGACCACTTCGTCGCCGAGTTCCAGGCCTCGGGCTTTCGCGGCCCGCTGAACCGCTACCGCAACCACGCGCGCGACTTCGCCTGGCAGCAGCAGTTCCGAGACCGGAAGATCGAGCAGCCCTCGCTGTTCATCGGCGGCGACCGCGACCTGGCGGTGCGGATGCTGCCCGGGGTGGACCCGGTGGCGCTGATGACGCCGCACCTGCCGGGGCTGCGCGGCGCGCACGTGCTGCCCGGCATCGGCCACTGGACGCAGCAGGAGGCGCCGGAAGCGGTGAACCGGCTGCTGCTCGAATGGCTGCGGGGGCTGTGATCGCTGGCCTGCACGATCGATCGCCAGAGCCCGGAGGCCGATGGCGCCGATCCAGCGCATGTGCTGGGTTGTGTACAACTTCGTACGGGAGCCGACCATGTCCACGACGATGACCGTTCGTATCGAAGATGAGCTGAAGGAGCGCCTCGAACGCCTCGCAGCATCGACGAAACGAAGCAAGTCCTTCCTCGCCGCGGAGGCGATCCGAGAGTTCGTGGAGCTGAACGAGTGGCAGGTCCGCGAAGCCCAGGCCGCTCTCAAGGAAGCGGACGCGGACGACTTCGCATCGCGCCAGGAGCTCGACGCCCTCGCCGACAAGTGGAAGGAAAGTTCGCGTTAGGCCTGCTGAAAGGACGCCGCTGGATTGGAAATGCTGAAAGTCCTCGGGCTCTTCATTGTTACGGCGCTCGCCGAGATCATCGGCTGCTATTTGCCGTACCTGTGGCTCAAGCAGGGTCGCTCGGCCTGGCTCCTGGTGCCGGCGGCGCTTAGCTTGGCTGCGTTCGCCTGGCTGCTTACCCTCCATCCCCAAGCAGCTGGCCGCGTATACGCAGCCTATGGTGGCGTCTACATTAGCGTGGCCTTGATGTGGCTTTGGGCCGTTGATTCGGTGCGACCCACCATCACAGATTGGATTGGCGTTAGCGTTTGTCTGCTCGGCATGGGCATCATCATGTTCGGCGCAAGGCAGGCCTAACAATGCGTTCAAGCCGACGCGCTCAGATCTTCCGCTCCATCCCCTCCCAGAAGGGATCGCGCAGCTTGCGCTTGAAGATCTTGCCGGTGTCCTCGCGCGGCAGACTGTCGACGAACTCGATGTGCCGCGGCAGCTTGTAGCTCGCCAGGTGCGCCGCCAGGCCATTGCGCACCTGCTCGGCGTCGAGCTCCACCCCGGGCTTGGGCTGGATGAAGGCGCAGACCTGCTCGCCGTACTCCGCATCCGGAATGCCGAAGACCGCGCAGTCCGCCACGCCTGGAAGCTTCGTCAGCTCGGACTCGATCTCGGCGGGATACACGTTGGTGCCGCCGAAGATGATCATGTCGCTGGCGCGCCCGCTCAGGTACAGGAAGCCGGCCTCGTCGAACCAGCCCACGTCGCCGGTGGCGACCAGCCGGCCGCGCGCGGAGCGGCGGCGCTTGTCGTCGTCGCCGTGGTAGGTGAAGTCCGGGTAGGTGGCCCGGCCGCACACGATCTCTCCGGACTGTCCGGGCGGCAGCACCTTGCCTTCCGCGTCCATCACCACCACTTCGGTCCCGTCGACCACGCGGCCCACCGTGCCCGGATGATCGAGCCACTCCTGCGCGGTGCACCAGGTCACCGCGCCCACCTCGGTGCTGCCGTAGTGCTCGCTGATCACCGGCCCCCACCAGTCGATCATCGCCCGCTTCACGTGGGGCGGGCAGGGCGCTCCGACGTGCATCACGTGCACGACGCTGGACAGATCGTGGCGCGCCTTGACCTCCTCGCCGAGCGCGAGCAGCCGGATGAACATGGTCGGCACCGCGAGCACGTGGGTGACGCGCTCGCGCTCGATCCGTTCCAGCATCCGCCGCGCGTCGAAGCGCGGCTCGATGCAGACATTGGCGCCCATCCTCAGCAGCGCGAACAGCCAGCCGTTCGGGCTCGAATGGTAGGCCGGGCCCGGGATCAGCAGCACCACGTCCTGCATCCTGCCTACGTAGGGCAGCAGCCCGCCGACCTGCCGCATCACCGCCAGGCTCGATTCGGCCTGCGCCGGCGTCGGCGGAGTGCGCCGCACGCCCTTGGGCCGGCCGGTGGTGCCCGAGGTGTAGATCATCGAGCCGGGCGCGACCGCGAAGGGCGGCGCCTTGGGCGCGTACGAGTCGAGCCAGGAATCCCACGCGATCATGTCGACGGGACCGGCCGCGGCCGAGCGCGCAGACGGGTAGGCCTCGACGAGCCCGGGCGGAGTCTCCACCACGATCACCGGCGTGCCCGCGGGCGCAATGTCGCCCATCGACGCAAGCAGGTCGGCGTGGATGACCAGCACCTTGGCGCCGGAGTTCTCCAGCACGTAGCGCGCCTCGTCGGCGGTGTTGTGCCAGTTCACCGGCACCACGTAGGCACCCGCCATTCCCGCGCCAAGCGTCGCCTCGACCATGGGGAAGTCGTTGCGCAGCACGATGGCGACGACGTCGCCGGCTCGCACGCCCAGCTCCTCGAATCCGCGCGCTGCGCGCGCCGCCCGCGCCTCGATGTCCGCAGTGCTGCGCCGCTCGTCGCCGATCAGCACCCAGGGCCTGTCCTTGTCGTTCATCCGGATCCCCATAGCTCTCCGCTATCCCACCGCACCGCCCATGCCGTGTCCATGACGCTCGCCGGTGCGCCGGTGCGTAGGCTTGTCCGGACCGGCGCAGGATCCGGATCAGGTCGGCTTGAAGTCGATCGCCTCGAGGTTGCGCTTCTCCTGCGCGTACATCCGTGCTGCCAGGGCCGTGAACGCCTCACTGCCCAGGCTCAACGGCTGCAGGTCCCAGGAAAGCATCAGCTCGCGGACCTTCGGCGTGTCGCGCGCGGCGAGGAAGGCCTGCTCGAGTGTGCGGACGATGGCAGGGTCCATGCCCTTGGGACCGCACAGCCCCCAGGGCGAATCGGCAACCACGTCGAAGCCGAGGTCGCGGGCAGTCGGCACGTCCGGATACCTGGCCAGGCGCTGTTCGGTGAAGGCGGTCAGCAGGCGAGCCTTGCCACCCTGGACCAACTGCGACCAGGCACCATCGGTAGTGCCGTCGATGTGTCCACCCTGCATGGCGCCGGAGACTTCGGCGCCGCCCTTGAACGGCACGTAGAGGAAGTCGACCCCGGTCGCCTTGGAGAGCTTGAAGCAGGCGATGTGGGCAGATCCCCCGACGCCGACGCCACCCATGGTCACCTTGCCCGGGTTTGCCTTCGCATGTGCGACCAGTTCGGCCAGCGTCTTCCACGGCCGGTCGACCATCACCGCGACGCCGTAGGTGTAGGCGGCCAGTCCGGCGATGTAGGTGAAGTCCTTCATAGGATCGAAGCTGACCTTCTGCATGTGCGGAATCCGCCAGAGGCTGGCCGGCGCGATCGCGACCGTGTAGCCGTCAGCCGCGGAACCCTGGGCGACGGAGACTGGACCGAGCGTGGCGGTGGCGCCCGGACGGTTCTCCACGACGATCGACACCCCGAGAAGCTTGCCGGCCTCGGCGGCCATCGCGCGCACCGGGATGTCGGTCGTGCTACCGGGCGGGAACGGCACGACCAGCTTGATCGGCCGGCTCGGGTAGGCCTGGGCGAAGGCGCCGCGGCCAAACGTCGACCCGACCACCGCGGCCCCGACGGCGGCGCCGAGGAAGTGGCGTCGGCCGTTGGGCCCAAGGTTCGATTGCTGCTTCGAAAGACTGCGGTTCCAGCGGCGAGTCATGATGTCGTCACCTCGTGTTGTTCGTCCATGGATCGCGCAATTGTGGGGCCCCTACCCTCGGCGCCACCTCGCCTCGAACGCGGAAACCGGACCACCGCCGCACGCAGCATGGCGCCACCACGACAAGAATTGCGAAATCGAAGCCTGGAGTCCCCGATGACCATCGCCCAACTCGACGCCCTCGTCTCGCTGCTGCGCTCGCGCCCCGCTCCGGCAGGCCTGACGATCGCGCAGATGCGCGAGCGCTACCTGAAGCTCGCCGAGACCCTCGGCGGCGCCCCCGATGCGCGCTGCGAGCAGGTGGACGCCGGCGGCGTGCCTGCCGAGTGGGTGTCAGCGCCCGGCGCGGACGACTCCCGCGCGGTGCTGATGCTGCACGGCGGCGGCTTCGCGATCGGCTCCATCGACACGCACCGCCGGCTCGCCTACGACGTCTCGGCTGCGAGCGGGGCGCGCGTGCTGCTGATCGACTACCGGCTCGCGCCGGAGCGTCCCTTCCCCGCAGCACTGGACGACGCCACTGCCGCCTGGCGCTGGATGCTGTCCCAGGGACTGAAGCCTGCGCGCCTGTCCATCGTCGGCGACTCCGCCGGCGGCGGGCTGGTGCTGTCGACGCTGGTGAACCTGCGCGACCAGGGCCTGGCCCTGCCGGGTTGCGCGGTGGCGATCTCCCCCTGGGTGGACCTGGAGATGCGCGGCGGCAGCATCCGCTCGCGCGCCGACGTCGACCCGATGGTGGCGGAGCCCGGTCTGCACGCTTACGCGAAGATGTACCTGGGCGATGCGCACCCGCAGACGCCGCTGGCCGCGCCGCTGCACGCCGACCTGCACGGGCTCCCGCCGGTGCTGGTGCAGGTGGGCTCGGCCGAGACGCTGCTCGACGACGCGCTGCGCATCTCCGAGAAGCTGCACGCCGCCGGCAACGATGCACGACTGTCCGTGTGGCCGAACATGCCGCACGTCTTCCCCTTCTTCGCGCCGGCGCTCTCCGAGGGCGGCGACGGCTGCCGCGAGATCGGCGAGTTCATCCGGCAGCGCACTGCCTGAAACGAGAGGAATCCATGCCCCATCCGACCCCGGCGCCGTCCCTGCGCCGCCCCCTCCAGCCATGAGGCACGACGCCTGGCGGCGCGAGGCCGCGTCCTATCCGCTGCGCGGCGAGCTGATGCCGCGCTACAGCGACGTCGATGTCTGGCAGCACCTGAACAACACCGCGCTGATCTCGCTGCAGGGCGAGGCCGTCCAGCACGGGCTGCGCAGCGCGTTCGGCCCCAACGCCTGGCGCGACAGCCAGCCGGTGCTGGGCTGCGTGGCCAACGCCACCGATTTCCTCGCCGAGGCCTACTACCCTGAGCCGCTGGCATGGGGAGCACGCGTGGTCGGCGCCGATGCAAGAGGTGTGCGCATCGCCACGGCGCTGTTCCAGCACGAACAGTGCGTCGGACTGCACGAGGCCAGCTTCCTCGGCTGGGCCGAAGGGCATGCCGTGGGGCTTGGCGAGGCGCAGCTGTCGGAGCTGCGTGCGGCCGGCATAGCCGGGACGGAGGCCCTGGAGCCGGCCTTCGCCCCTGAAGGCGTCGCCACTGCGCCGGACCTCGGACACTTCCCCTGGCACCGAACGGTGGGGGTGCGCTTCGGCGACAGCGACGCGCGGCGCCTGGCCAGCGACACCTGGCTGGCGCGCTGCGCCGAGCAGATGCGGGTGGCCTTCCTGAACCATGTGTACGGGCCGCAGCGGCATGTGCGCGGCGGGATGATGGTGGCGCACGTGTCGCTGCACTGGCAGCGACGGACCATGCCGGGAACGGAGTGGGAGCTTGGCTGCGGCGTCGCGCACATGGGAGAGCGCTCGCTGGCGGTGCGCGGTGCGATGTTCGAGGCAGGGCAGTGCGTGGCGACCTGCGAATCGGTGATGGTGGCCATCGACCGGGAGACACGCCGCAGCGCGAAGATCACCGACGAGGCGCGCGCGCTGCTGGATCCCTATCGGATGCGCCCGGGATCGGCCGGGCTCACTTCCTGAGCTGGTCTTCCCGGGTCGTCCCGCTCACCGCGGGAAAGAAGGGCTCGGGCCAATCGAAGGAGCCGTCCGCCAGCACTTCGCGGCGCACCGCGTCCCCCTCGGGGCCGGTGCGCCGCAGCGGACGGGCTCCGACCGATCAGTCGGTCAGCTTGCCTTCGAGCAGTTCGCCGAACATCTCCCAGCGCTCGCCCTTGAACCGCATCAGCTGCATCTGCTCGATGGGGTAGTGGTCGGTCGGGCTGGTGTTCATCACGATGCCGTTCATCAGCGCGCCGATCTTCAGGTCCTTGAGGTTCTCGGCCTGCTTCATGATGTTGGCGCGCGTGAGGTTGTCGCCGGCCTGCTTGACGATCTGCTCCATCACCTGGGCAGCGGCGTACGCGTACAGGATCAGCGAGTTGGTCTTGTCGCCGCCGGCCATGTACTTGTCGACGAAGGCCTCCCACTCCTTGATCGCCGGATCGTTCTTGAACTGCGGGTCGGTCGGGTCCTTGACGTAGGTGGCGGTGATCGCGTCCTGCGCGTTGTCGTAACCGGCCGGCTTGATCACCGCGCCGGTCGAGGCCGACACGTTGTTCAGGATGTGCACCGGCTTCCACTTCAGCTCGCCCAGCTTGCGGATCGCCATCGCGGCGAACTTCGGCGTGGTGAGGTTCAGGAACATGTCGGCGCCCGAGCCCTTCAGCGCCACCATCTGCGAATCGATGGTCGGGTCGGAGGTCTCGTAGGTGAGCTCCTTGACGATCATCGAGGTCCTGGCGGCCAGGCCGTCGCGGATGCCCTTGTAGATGTCCTTGCCGTAGTCGTCGTTCGGATACAGCACGGCGATCTTGGCGTTCGGGTGGTTCTTCAGGATGTACGCCGCGTAGATGCGTCCCTCGGCCTGGTAGGGCGAGTTGAACGGCATCGTCCAGGGGTATTCCTTGTGGTCGCCGAACTTGGTTCCGCCGCTGGAGACCATCAGCTGCGGCACCTTGCGGCTGTTCATGTACTTCAGGATGGCCGAGTTCGACGGCGTGCCCAGCGTCTGGTACATGAACAGCACCTCGTCGCTTTCAACGAGCTTGCGAGTCTGCTCGACCGCCTTGGGCGGGCTGTACGCATCGTCATAGGAGACGAGGTTGATCTTGCGGCCGTTGATGCCGCCCTTCTCATTGACCATCTTCGTGTAGGCCGCGAGCGTCTGGCCGACGATCCCATAGGCGGAGGCCGGGCCGCTGTAGGGCACGAAGTTGCCGACCTTCACCTCGGTGTCGCTCGCACCCGGATCGTATTTCTTCTGCGCGAGCGCCGGGCTGCCGATCAGCATGGCTGCGGCCGTGAATGTCGAAAGAATCAGGGACTTCATCCGTCTTTGTCTCCGTACCAATGTCGTGTGGGATGCGTTGCAGTGCGCCGGCCCGCGTCGTCGCGCCGGTGGCGCGGCCGTGGACCGATCGACCCCATGGTCGATCGTTCACGCGACCGTGTGCAACGGCCCCGCGTCTCATTGTCTGATACTGGGAAGGGGGCAGCGCGTCCCGGACACCCCTACGGCGCATTCCGGAACGCAACGGGAGAAGCGGCCCGCCGGGCCTCAGCCGGCGGGCTCCAGCGCCTTCTGCGCATAATCGCGCGCGCCCTTGTAGTCCGCCTTGCCGTTCGGCGCGCGGAACATCCTGTCGACCGCGAACACGCGCTTTGGCGACTTGTAGCCTGCCAGCTGGCCGCGCACGTGCCGTCGCAGGGCGTCCTCGTCGAACTCCGCGCCGGCCCGCAGCTCTACCACGGCGGTGACCGCCTGGCCCCACTTGTCGTCGGCCACCCCGATCACCAGCGCATCCTCGACGTCCGGGTGCTGCTTGAGCACCTCCTCGACTTCCTCCGGGAAGACCTTCTCTCCGGCAGTGTTGATGCATCCGCTGCCCCGGCCGAGCAGGGTGATGGTGCCGTCCTCCTCCACCGTGCAGTGGTCGCCGGGCATCGAGTAGCGAACGCCGCCGATGACCGGGAAAGTGGTGCCGGTCTTGACCGGGTCCTTGTAGTAGCCCTCGGGGATCGCGCCGCAGCGGCCGATGATGCCGACCTCTCCCGTTCCCCGGCCCACCTCGCGGCCATCGTGGGCGAAGACCTTGACGTCGTCGCCGAGCTGGAACTTCGCGGTCTCCACGACCCCGTCCGCAGTCATCGCCGACAGCCCGAACCCGACCGCCTCCGACGAACCGAAGGAATCCAGCAGCGTGACCTGGGGCATGTGCCGCAGCAGCCCCTGCTTGACCTCCATGCTCCACATCGTTCCCGACGAGATGATCGACAGCACGCAGGAGACGTCGTAGCGGCCGCCCGCCTCGTCGAGCGAGCGCAGCATCGGCTTGGCGAAGGCGTCGCCCACGATGATGAGCTGGTCCACGCGGTGCCGGTGCACCGCGTCCCAGAGCTCGTCCGCGTCGAAATGTGCCGAGGGCAAGGTGACCACCGTCCCTGCATTGACCAGGGCGGTGATCCCCGAGAGCAGGCCGGTGCCGTGCATCAGCGGGCAGGCCGGCAGGCAGGTCGGCCCCTGGCCGGCCTCCTGGACGATCTGCAGGTGATCGGCGAGATCCTGCGGCACCCGCTCCACCAGGGCCGGGTTGATCAGCGCGCGGCGCAGCGCATCCTGCCGCCACATCACGCCCTTGGGCATGCCGGTGGTGCCGCCCGTGTAGATGAAGAAGAGGTCATCGGGCGAGCGCCGGAGGCTCAGAGGCTCGCCGGAACCCGTCTCGGCAAGCACGTCGAAGACCGTTGCGAACCCGGGCAGCGGCTCGGCCGAGCCGTCGTCCACCACCAGCCAGCGCCGCACGCCGGGCAGCCGCGGCTGGATCGCCCGCACGATCGGCGAGAACTCGCGCCCGAACACCACCGTGGTCGCGTCCGAGTTCTCCAGGATGTAGCGCACCTCTTCGGCGGCATAGCGGTAGTTGACGTTGACGTGCACCTGGCGCGCCTTGAACGCGGCGACGCTGCCCTCCAGGTAGGCGGGGTGGTTGCGCAGGTACAGCGCCAGCTTCTCGTCCGGCTGCGCGCCGTCCTCGAGCAGCGCGCGCGCCAGGTTGTTGGTGCGCGCGCCCAGCCGGCCCCAGGTGGTGACCCGGTCGCCATGCACCAGCGCAGGCCGGTCGGGCGGCACCACCCTGGCCAGGCCGTCGAAGATGTCGCCGTAGTTCCAGATCCCGCCGCTCGTCTCGTCGCTCATGTGTCTCCTCCGGGGTTCGGCTCGTGACGGACTTCCGGTCCGGCCCGGATGCCGCCTCGTACTCTTGTCTCCTCGGACCGATCCTACCCGTCGGCGGCGGACCTGCCATCGGGCGGGACCCGCCCCCGGAACGCCGAAGCTGCCATCGGCGCCGAAGCGGAATGCGCCGCCGGGCCGAAGCGGAATGCGCCGCCGGGCCGGGGCGGGAACGCCGGTGTATGGTCCGGCGCACTTTTCGTCCGGAGCCCCGAATGACCAATACCGACCTGTTCGCACCCTGCACGTTCAACGGCCTGCCGCTGAAGAACCGCATCGTCATGTCGCCCCTGACCCGCGCGCGCGCGGACATGGAAGGCAATGCCGGGGCGCTGCAGGCGGAGTACTACGCGCAGCGCGCGTCCGCTGGCCTGCTGATCACCGAAGCGACCGCGGTGCTGCCCGAGGGGCGCGGCGGCCCCTTCCTCCCCGGCCTCTGGGACGAGCGGCACGTCGCCGCCTGGCGGCTCACCACCGAGGCGGTGCATGCGAAGGGCGGCAGGATCTTCTGCCAGCTCTGGCATGCCGGCAGGCTGAGCCACTCCTCGCTGCATCCGAAGGGCCAGCCGCCGGTGGCGCCCTCGCCCTACCGCCAGAAGGGAAAGGTGGTGGGGGCCAACGGCCTGGCCGACTACGAGGAGGCGCGCGAACTGCGCCTGGACGAGCTGCCGGGCGTGGTCGATGCGTTCCGCCAGGCGGCCCGCCGCGCCAGGGAAGCGGGCTTCGACGGCGTCGAGGTGCACGGCGCGCACAGCTACCTGCTGGACAGCTTCCTGCGCGACATGACCAACAGGCGCACCGACGCCTACGGCGGCACGATCGAGAACCGCGCCCGCCTGCTGCTGGAGGTGATGGCTGCGGTCGCGCAGGTGTGGGACCCGGAGCGCACCGCGGTGCGGCTGTCGCCGATCGGCCATGCCTACGACGCCTGGGACAGCGACCCGGAGTCGCTGTTCACCCACGTCGTCGAGCAGCTCAACGCGCTGCGGATCGGATGGCTGGACCTGGTCGAAGGCGACACCGGCGTGTCACGCGATGCCGAGCCGTCCTTCGACCTGGGCAAGCTGCGCCGGCTGTTCAAGGGCGCCCTGATCGCCAACAACCTCTACGACCTGGAGCTCGCAGTGCAGGCCCGGCGCACCGATGCCGCCGACCTGATCGCCTTCGGGCGCCCGTTCATCGGCAACCCGGACCTGGTGGAGCGGCTGCAGGCCGGCGCGCCCCTGGTGGAGGCGGACCGCCGGACCTACTACAGCGGCGGGGAGAAGGGCTACATCGATTTTCCGCCGATGTCGCGGGAAGACGCCGCCGCAGGCTGACGAGGCAGGGCGCGCGGCGGCAGCGTGCGGGCACCACCTACACGCGGACGACCTCGCCCTTGAGCGACCACAGGATCCCGAGCACCTCGGTGCGGGTCGGCGCGTCGATCCCGTTCGTCTCGAGCGCAGCCATCGCGTCGTCCAGGACCGCGACGAACTCCTGCTCGCTGATGTTCATGCCCTTGTGGGTCGCGAGCATGTCCTGGCCCGAATAGGTTTCTGGCCCGCCGGACCCCGCACAGAAGAACTCGACCGCACGGCGCTCGACCCTGGCCAGGTCCTCGCTGCGCGCATAGCGGGCGCTCACCAGCGGATTCGCCAGATGGTTGCGCAGCAGGTCGCGGGTGATCCGGGTGATGCCTGCGTGGCCTCCGAGGCGTTCGTACAGCGACGGGACGGATTGAGTCATGGTGATCTCCTCTCTTGGATGGTCGGCGGACGGCTCGCGGCCAGGCGGTCACTGCTTCCCGCGACGCAACTGCTGCATCCAGGACTCGTACTCGCGCGCTCCTTCGTCGGCCCCTCCACCGGTCAGGTCCCGGCGCAGGCTGCCCAGGCGCCGGTCGAGTTCCTGTTCGACCCGATGCAGCGTCTCGGCGGTGAGAGGACCCGGCACGGTCAGCACCGCGCTGCAGTTGCCGGGCAGGGGGACGGTGAATTCGAGGTCGTTCATGGCGTGCTCCTTTGGTGTTCGGCGGACCGAATCCCGGACCGCCTGCACGCAGCATCGCCGCATGGTGTTCCTGGATCGTTCCTGGCAGCGGCTGTGACGAAAACCGCGGACAGGGAAGGCCGGCGGGGTGCTTTACGCTCGGGCGTTCCGGGGCGCACACTGCCTCATGGAAGCGAACGCCAGGCATCGTTCTTCCCGCCCGGACTCCCGCCTCGACGTCCTGCTGCTCGGGGCGTTTTCGGTGTGCATCGGCGGCAGCGAGTTGCCGGCCGAGCGCTGGCCCAGCCTGCGTGCAGCGCATCTGGTTCAGTTGCTCGCGCTGCAGCCGCGTCACCGGATGAGCCGCGACCTGGTCATCGACGCGCTATGGCCCCGGCTCGAGCCAGATGCCGGCGCCGCCAACCTGCGCAAGGCGCTGCACCATGCGCGGCAGGCGCTGGGCCGCCATGACGCCATCGTCCAGCAGGCCGGCGAACTGCTGCTCTGGCCGGACGGCACGCTGGTCGTGGATGCCAACGCCTTCGAAATCGGTGCAGCGGCAGCGTTGGCGACGCGCGATCCGCAGGCCTGCGCCGACGCCGCGTCGGCCTGCGCCGGCGACCTGCTGCCCGGTGCCCGGTATGAGCCCTGGACCGAGGCTCCTCGCGAACGCATGCATGCGCTGCACCTCGACCTTCTGCGCGCGAGCGCACAGTGGGAGCGGCTGGCTCAGCTGGAGCCTGCCGACGAGCCGGCGCACCGCGAGCTGATGCAGCGGGCGCTCGAGAGCGGCAATCGCGCCGAGGCCGTGCGCTGGTATGCGCGCCTGCGCGAGGCGCTTCAGCAGACGCTTGGCGTGCCGCCGGACGCCCGGACCGAAGCGCTCTACGAACGCTGCGTCGAGGGGCTCCAGACGACGGGCCCGGCCCTGGTCGGACGCGAGCCGGAGATCGCCCAGGCGATGGCGCTGCTCGGCACCGCGGCCGCCGAGCGCACCGGCGGCCTGGGGCTGCGCGGACCCGCAGGCATCGGCAAGAGCACGCTCTGCCGCGAGATTGCAGCACGGGCGCGAGCCCGCGGCTGGCGGGTGCTGCGCGTGGACGCGACGGGAACCGGTCGCGCCTACGCGGTCGCGGCCACCCTGGCAGAGCGCATGGTCGTCGAAGATCGCAGCCTGCTCGACCGGATCGGCACGCAGGCGCGGACGGTGCTCGCGCAGCTCACGTCGATCGCCGCGCCCTCCGAGCGGCTGCCGGGTCCGCTGGGCCGTCATCAGGTGGTCGGGGCCATCCGCCGCCTGCTGGTGGCCGGAGCCCCGGAGGCCGGCGTGCTGCTGCAGGTCGACGATGCGCACCTGATCGACGATGCCGACGTCGACGTGATCATGCAGCTGGCGATGGCGGGTCCGCCGGTCTTCCTGTTGATCGCAACGAGAGCCCCGGCGCAGGGAAGTGCCCTGGCGCGAGGCGTGGCGCGCCTGCAGCGCGCGGGCGTGCTCCAGGTGATCGAGCTCGATCCGCTGGCCGATGACGATTCCCGGCAGCTGATCGCACGCGCGGCACCGGCGGCGCTTTCCGAGGCAATCGTCGAGCAACTGGCCCGGGCAGCCGAGGGCAATCCGTTCGCCGCGATCGAGCTGGCGCGGTGCGCCTCGTCCGGAGCGCCCCAGAAGCTTCCCTTCAGTGCCGCCGGGGCGATCACCGAGCGTTTGTGCGACGTGCCCGCTCCAGCGCTGCTGTTGCTGGAATGGCTGGCCCTGGCGGGCGACGCGCCGGATGCCCCCACTGCCGAGGCACTGGGCGCCGAGGCAGGGGTGGCCACCTTCGAAGCACTGGACCAGGCCCTCGAGGCCGGCGTGCTTGTGCCGGTGGAGGGCCGCTACCGCTTCCGGCACGAACTGGTGCGGCAGGCGCTGGTCGAGCGGGTTCCGCCGCATCGGCGCCTGCGGATGCACCGGCGCATCGCAATGAGGCTCGCAGAGTTGGACGCGCCGCCCGCGTCCGTGGCCAGGCAGTGGCTGGACGCAGGCAGCCCGCAGGAGGCGCAGCCCTGGCTTCTTGCCGCCGCACGCGAGGCGGTTCGGCTGGCCGCCTTCAGCGACGCGCTGCGGCACCTGGCACCGGTGCTCGGCTTCCAGCCGGAACACGCCGAGGCGCTGCGCCTGCGCGCCGAGGCCCTGGACGCGATGGGCGAGCCTGCAGCACTCGCTGCCTACCGGCAGGCAGCGCAGGCCGCCGAGCTGGATGCACGCGACGATCTCCTCGCCAAGGCCGCGCTGGCTCAGGTGAAGCTCGGCGATCCGAAGGGCGCGCTGGTGGCCCTCGAGGGCCTGCGGCCGGGCAGCGTCGAGGGCCGGCTGTGCGAGGCGCTCGCCTACGCGGGCGCAGCAGCCCTGGGCGCGGCGGACCCCGCGATGGGCACCGCGAAGGCGGCGGCCGCGCGGCGCCTGGCGCTGGAATCGGGCGACACGACCTCGCTGGTGATCGCGTCCTGGGCGCAGGCAGCAGCCGCACATGCCCGCGGCGAGCTCCACCACAGCGTCTGGGCGGATCTGCAGGAGACCAGCCACCTGCCGCATCTTGCAGTGCGCGTCTTCGACGGCCACCTGTGCATCACGCAGCGCTTTCTCTATGGCGCACGGCCCTATCCGGAGGTGATCGCCTTCGCCGATGCGCTGGGATGCGAAGCGCTGCGCCTGGGGGCCGCGCGCGGCCACGCGTTCGCCACGACCCTGCGCGGCGAGGCCGAATGGCTGTCCGGCGACCTGCAGTCCGCGCGCGAGCACCTGCGAGCAGGCGCGCGGCTGCACCGCGCGATCGGTGGCGCGGTCGGTGAAGCCCTGTCCCTGCAGCGTCTCTCCGAGATCTGCCTGCATGAAGGCCGACGCGACGAGGCGCGCGCAATGATCGACGAGGCGCTGGACGTGGCACGCCAGACCGACATCGGCTTCCACCTGCTGGACCGGATCTACGGCACGCGGATCGCGCTGCACGCCGGCGATCCGCAGGCAGCGCTGCACGTGATGGAGGATGCCGCGGCATCGGTGCGCGGTCCGCTCGAAACCTGCCCCGGGTGCAGGATCACCTTCGCCGTTCCCGCCGCGATCGCCGCTGCGCGCGCAGGCGAACTGGAACTTGCCCAGCAGCACGAGAAGCAGTGCGCCTACCTGGCCGACGTGGTGATGCGCCTGCCCGCCTGGCACGCGGCGCACGAGGAGGTGCGCGGCCATATCGCGGCGGCTGCCGGCGCGAACGCCGGCGAGGCAGCGACACGCTTCGCAGCGGCCGCACTGGGCTTTCGCGCTGCCGGACAGCCCATAGACGCGGAACGCTGCGCGCAGCTCGCCGCGGATTCCTCATCCGGGCCCAGGCGCCGGACCGGAGCTTCGCGCCGGCGAGGCTGATCACGCGCCTCGCGTCGGCGCGTCAGTCCGCCGGGTCGGTCGAGCGGACACGGCGGCTTCCGGCCAGGGCACGACTGACGGGCACGCTCAAACTCCGCATCACCGTCCCTGCCGCCACTCCTGGCGCCACAGCTTCTCGAGCTCGCCTGCCATCTCCGGCGGGGGCGCGCCAAGCAGCCTGCTGCGGCCTGCCCGGTGCACCAGGGCATGCACCCGTCCCGACGACGGATCGTGCAGCAGCACCAGGTTGTTGTCGCCGCAATCGTGCGGCTTGCACACCGCGGCCAGCGTGTAGGCCGTGCCCGACAGGGTGACGCTTCGCAGCTGAGGCGCCGGCCCCTCCAGGCGTGCCACCCAGCGCTCGCCGCCGGAGAGTGGTGCCGCGGCCTTGGCCCAGGCGGCGCGAAAGCCCGCGTCCTTAAGCAGGTCCCCGGGGCTGCCGGCGGCAGGCTGCTGCGCACCGGCGGGCAGGGCGCACGCGAACCCGAGCGTGAAGATCACGGCAGCAAGTGCCGAGCGTCGAGAATTCCGGTGGGGACCTGACATGGCGTTCTCCCTTGCGGCGATGACGAACGGTCAGCGTACCGCTTCCGGCCCCGTGCCGCGACGCCCGCCGCACGATCCGGAACCCGGCCCGGCGATTTGCCTGCGGGCGCCGCCGTCTGTTTCAATCGGCCTCCCCCTGCAGGAGATCCCATGACCGTCGTCGCCACCGTTTCACCCGAATCCCTCCGCCGCACCGCCGCCCCGTCGAGGGCCGCTGCCGCTCCGCAGCGCTGGCGCGTCGAGGACGTCGAGGCGCTGTTCGAGACGCCCTTCATGGACCTGGTCTATCGCGCCCAGCAGGTGCATCGCGAGCACTTCGACCCGAACACCGTGCAGCTGTCGACGCTGTTGTCGATCAAGACCGGCGGCTGCGCCGAAGACTGCGGCTACTGCGCGCAGTCGGCGCACTTCGAGACCGGAGTGGAGGCCGCGAAGCTGATGCCGCTGGACGAGGTGCTCGAAGCCGCGCGCGCCGCGAAGGCCAAGGGAGCCACCCGCTTCTGCATGGGTGCGGCATGGCGATCGCCGAAAGCCCGCGACATGGAACGCGTGACCGAGATGGTGCGCGAGGTGAAGTCGCTGGGCATGGAAACCTGCATGACGCTGGGCATGCTCGACGGCCAGCAGGCGAGGGCGCTGAAGGACGCCGGCCTCGACTACTACAACCACAACCTGGACACCGCGCCGGAGTATTACGGCAAGGTGATCGGCACGCGCACCTACCAGGACCGCCTGGACACCCTGGACCAGGTCCGCTCCGCCGGCATCAGCGTGTGCTGCGGCGGCATCGTCGGCATGGGCGAAACCCGCGCGCACCGGGCCGGGCTGATCGCCCAGCTGGCCAACATGGAGCCGTACCCGGACACGGTGCCCATCAACAACCTGGTCCCGATTCCCGGCACGCCGCTGGGCGACGTGGCCCCGATCGACCCCTTCGAGTTCGTCCGCACGATCGCGGTGGCGCGCATCACGATGCCCCGGACCGTGGTGCGGCTCTCCGCCGGACGCCAGCAGATGGACGAGGCTCTGCAGGCGCTCTGCCTGATGGCGGGCGCAAGCTCGATCTTCTACGGCGAGCAGCTGCTGACCACCGCCAACCCCGAGGCCGACCGGGACCGCGCGCTGCTCGCCCGCCTCGACCTGAGCACCGAAACGATCGCCACCTGAACCTGGCCTGACCGACCGAGGCCGCGGACATCGAACCGGCGGCCCGGCGATGGAGGAGACGACATGAAGATCCTGATACTGGGCGCCGGCGCGATCGGCGGCTATTTCGGCGCACGGCTGCAGCAGGCAGGCGCCGACGTCACCTTCCTGGTGCGAAGCCGGCGCGCCGCGCAGCTCGCCGAGCACGGCCTCGCCGTTCGGAGCCCGTTCGGAGACTTCGACGTGCAGCCGCGCTGGGTTGAAGCCACGGCGGTGCGCGAGCCCTACGACCTCGTGCTGCTCACCTGCAAGGCCTATGACCTCGACGGCGCGCTCGAGGCGATCGCCCCGGCGATGGGGCCTTCGACCCATGTGCTGCCGCTGCTCAACGGCCTGTCGCATCTCGACCGGCTGGCGCAGGTCTTCGGCGCCGAACGCGTGGTGGGGGGATGCTGCTCGATCCCGGTCACGCTCGGCCCGAAAGGCGAGGTTCTGCACCTGGCGAAGATGCACCGGATCGCCTTCGGCCCGCTGCCGGGCACCAGCCCGGATGCACGCGCCAAGCTCGAACAGTTGCATGGATTCCTGTCGAAGACGCCGGTCGATTCGGTGCTCGTCGACGACATGCGGCAGGAGATGTGGGAGAAGTTCGTCGGCCTGTGCACGCTCGCCGCGATGACCTGCCTGATGCGCGCCGCGGTCGGCGACATCGTCTCCAGCGAGGAGGGCACTGCGCTGATGACCGAGGCCTTGGACGCCTGCGCAGGCACCGCCACTGCCAACGGCCACCCGCCGCGCGAGGCGGCGATGGGCGGCTTCCGGCGGATGCTCTTCGATCCGGCCTCGGCCGGCATGGCCTCCATGCTGCGCGACCTGGAAGGCGGCCACCGCACCGAAGGCCGCCACGTGGTCGCCGACATGCTGCACCGGGCCCGCGCCGCCGGCGTCGACCCCGGACCGCTGCGCGCGGCATGGTGCCACCTGGAGAGCCATGAGCTGCGGGCACGGCGCGAGGCCAGGAGCACCGAATGACCGACGCCATCCGCCCCTTCCGCATCGCAGTCCCCGACACGGTCCTCGACGACCTGCGCGCCCGCCTGCGCAACACCCGCTGGCCTGAGGCCGAGACCGTGGACGACTGGAGCCAGGGCGTGCCGCTGGCCTGGATGCGCGAGGTGTGCGCCTACTGGGCCGAGGACTACGACTGGCGCGCGCGCGAGGCGCTGCTCAATCGCTTCGACCAGTTCGTCACGCAGATCGACGGGCTGGACATTCATTTCGTCCACGTGCGTTCGCCGCATCCGCAGGCAACGCCGCTGCTGATCACCCATGGCTGGCCTGGGTCCATCGTCGAGTTCCACAAGGTGATCGAGCCGCTGGTGGATCCGGTGCGCTTCGGCGGCGACGCTGCCGACGCCTTCCACGTGATCTGCCCTTCGCTGCCCGGCTACGCGTTCTCGGGCAAGCCCTCCGGCACCGGCTGGGGCGTGGACCGCATCGCCCAGGCCTGGGCCGCGCTGATGGCGCGGCTGGGCTACGCGCGCTACTTCGCGCAGGGCGGAGACTGGGGTTCGGCGGTCACCTCGGCGCTGGGCGCGCTGGACCCGGCGCATTGCGGGGGAATCCACGTCACGCTGGCCTCGGAGACGCGGCCCGACGTCGGCGACGAACCGACCGAGGAAGAGAAGCGCGCGATGCGCGGTCAGCGCCATTACCGCAAGTGGGATTCGGGCTACTCGAAGCAGCAGGGCACGCGTCCGCAGACCCTCGGCTACGGCCTCACCGACTCCCCGTCCGGGCAGGCCGCCTGGATCCTGGAGAAGTTCTGGGCCTGGACCGACTGCGACGGCCACCCGGAGAATGTGCTCGGCCGCGACGAGCTGCTCGACAACGTGATGCTCTACTGGGTGACCGCGAGCGCCGCGTCGTCCGCGCGCCTGTACTGGGAGAGCTTCGGCAAGGGCGGCGAGCGCCCGCCGATCGACGTGCCCACCGGCGTGGCTGTCTTCCCGAAAGAGATCATCACGCCGGTGCGCAAGTGGATGGAGCCGCGCTTCCGCAACATCGTGCACTGGAACGAGATGCCCAGGGGCGGGCACTTCGCGGCCTTCGAGCAGCCGGTGCTTTACGTGGAGGAGGTGCGGGGGTTCTTCCGGACCTTGCGCTGACGCTCGCGTCGCGCGCAAGCTGAAACCTGGACGGGGCCGCCGAATGCCCCGCCTTCCCGGAGGCCCCATGAACGAGATCAGCCTGGCGAACCCGCTGTTCGCCACCTACGCGATCGCCGCGTCGATCATGATCCTCAAGGCCGTCGGCATGTCCTGGCTGACGGTGCTGCGGATGATGCAGGTGAAGGGCGGCTATCGCTCGCCCGAGGACCTGCGCAGGACGCCGCTCAACCCGGCACCCAACCCCGCGCAGCTACAGCCCGACGAGCGCGTCGAGCGCATCCGCCGCATCCAGATGAACGACCTGGAGAACCTGCCCTTCTTCCTGGCGGCGGGCTTCCTGTACGTGCTCAGCGAGCCATCGCTCGTCGAGGCGCGCTGGGTGCTCTATGGCTACGTGGTGTCGCGGCTGCTGCACTTCGGGGCCTACCTGAGCGCGCGCACCCACGACACCCGCGCCACGCTGTGGACCATCGGTTCGCTGCTTCTGGTCTACATGGCGGGGCGGGTGCTCGTCGTTGCGCTCGGGGGCTGACTGCGTCCGGGCGCTTCCAGGCAGCGCCCCCGGAGCGCGCGAGGTCGCCGCTCTTCATGGCCTGGGGGTCCTTCGGCATGCAGGTGTTCAGATCGACCCGAAGCCACCACCGCAGATGACCACCTGACCGGACACGTAGTCGGACTCTGGCGTGCAGAGCATGTACACCGCGCCCGCGCCGTCGTCCGGGGTTCCGGCTCGCCCAAGCGGAATGGTGGCCTTGGCCATGGCCATCAGGTCCGGGTTCACCCCGACCTTAATGTTGCGGCCCTCGATGTTCACCGTGGCGTTGCCGTCGGCGGTGACCTCGGTCAGGCGCGTATTGATCAGCCCGAAGGCCACGCAGTTCACGTTGACCTTCAGCCGGCCCCACTCCTTGGCCATCGTCTTGGTCAGGCCGATGATCCCGGCCTTGGCCGACGAATAGTTGACCTGTCCAGCGTTGCCGCCGGCGGCGACCGAGGAGATGTTGACCACCTTGCGGAAGACCTCCACCCCCGCGGCGGCATCGGCCTTGGCAGCGGCACTGATCACCGGGTAGGCGGCGCGCAGGATGCGGAACGGCGCCGTCAGGTGGCAGTCGAGGATCGCGTACCACTGCTCGTCCGTCATCTTGTGGATGACGCTGTCCCAGGTGTATCCGGCGTTGTTGACGATGATGTCGATCGCCTTGTAGTTGTCCACCGCCGCCTTGATGAACCGGTCGGCGAAGTCCGGAGCCGTCACGCTGCCGGCGCAGGCCACCGCGTCGCCGCCCTTGCCGCGGATCTCCTCGACGACCGCGTGCGCCGGCTCGGCGTCGAGGTCGTTGACCACCACCCGCGCGCCGTTGGCCGCGAGTTTCAGCGCCAGGCTGCGGCCGATGCCGCGCCCCGATCCCGTGACCAGCGCCACCTTCCCTTCGAGCTGCTTCATCTCCGTTCCTCCGTTCCGATGGGTTCGTTCAATCCAGGGCCACGACCGCCTCGCCGAGGATCTTGTCCTCGCCGTACTGGTTCGCGCAGCGCAGCTCCACCCTGACGCGCTTCTCGCCAGCCTCCTCGTACTTCTCGACGACGCGTCCGGCGCAGGCGGGCGCATGCCCGAGCTGCGTGATCCCGGTGAAACGCATCGATACCCTCCGCAATCTCTGCTGCGGCACCCAGCCCGTGAGCAGGCGTCCCAGGTAGGCGGCCGACAGCATCCCGTGGGCGAACACGTCCGGCATCCCGCACCGGCGCGCGAAATCGAGGTCGATATGGATCGGGTTGTGGTCGCCAGAGGCGCCGGCGTAGAGCGCCAGCGTCGTGCGGCTGATCGGCGGCAGGCTCAGGACCGGCAGCGCGTCGCCCACATTCACGTCTTCGAACTTCGGCGTCTTCATGCTTGCGGTCCTCAGGCGTTGCGCTGGACGACCGAGGAGCGCATGTCAGCGACGTGCTCCCCCGCCTGGTTGGTGATTCTGGTCTCCTGCACGACGAACTCCAGGGCGCCGTTCTTCTTGTCGTAGACGTCGCCGACGCGGGTGTCGAAGCTCAGCGTATCCCCCGCGTAAGCCATCCGGTGATAGACGAACTCCTGCTCCGCATGCAGGATCCGCCCTAGGTCGAAGCCGAGCACCTTCAGCGTCTCGACCAGGTTCCGCCCCTCGCCCTCCAGGCACATCAGGAAAGTGGGGGGAACCGGAAGCGACCGATGCCCGGCGGCCTTCGCGGCGGCCTCGTCGACGTAGACCGGATCGCTCTCCCCGATCGCCTTCGCGAAGAAGCGCAGCCTCCCCTTCTCCACTTCCGCGACCGTCACGCCGAGCGAACGGCCGATCAGGCTCTTGTCTGCCATTCCTGTTTCACTCCTCTGCGATGTCCCGTGAGCGCATTCCTTGCGCCCACGGCGATTCCTCAGCCGTTGCGGCCGTACAGCGTCACCACGCAGGCGCCGCCGAGTCCGAGGTTGTGTTGCAGCGCGAGCGTCGCGCCCTCCACCTGACGCCTGTCCGCGGTGCCACGAAGCTGGTGGGTCAGCTCGTAGCACTGCGCCAGCCCGGTGGCGCCCAGCGGATGTCCCTTGGACAGCAGCCCGCCCGACGGGTTGGTGACCACCGCCCCCCCGTAGGTGTTGTCGCCGTCGCTCACGAACTTCTCCGCGCCGCCCTCGGAACAGAAGTCGAGCGCTTCGTAGGTGAGCAGCTCGTTGTGCGCGAAACAGTCGTGCAGTTCGGCAACGCGGATGTCCTCCGGACCGACGCCTGCCTGCTCGTAGACTTCGCGCGCGGCAGCGCGGGCCATGTCGAAGCCCACCATCCGGATCATCGAAGGCGGCTCGAAGGAGCTGACGGTGTCGGTGGTCATCGACTGCGCGAGGATCGCCACGTCGGTGCGAAGGCCGTGCTTCTTCGCGAAGCGCTCCGAGACCAGCAGCGCGGCGGCCGCTCCGCAAGTGGGCGGACAGGCCATCAGCCGGGTCATCACGCCGGGCCAGATCTGCTGGTCGGCCATGACGTCCTCCGTGCTCACCACCTTCCTGAAAATCGCCAGCGGGTTGTTCGCCGCATGCCGGCTGGCCTTCGCGCGAATCGCGGCGAAGGTCTCCACCTTCGTTCCATAGCGCTGCATGTGCTCGCGACCTGCCCCGCCGAAGTGGCACAAGGCCATCGGGATCCGGACGTCACCGCAGAGCTCGTCGGCCACCGCCTGGCCCTTGCCCATGATCGGCGGACGGTCCTGCCACACCGTTCCGAGCGCCCCGGGCTTCATCTGCTCGAAGCCCAACGCGAGCGCACAGTCGACCACCCCGCTTTCCACCGCCTGGCGAGCCAGGTAGAGCGCGGTGGAGCCGGTGGAGCAGTTGTTGTTGACGTTGACGATGGGGATGCCGCTCAGGCCGACTTCGTACAGCGCCGACTGTCCAGCGGTCGAATCACCGTAGACGTAGCCGACATAGGCCTGCCGGATCAGCTCGTAGCCCGCCCCCGCGTCCGCCAGCGCGAGCCGGACGGCCTCGGCCCCCATCTCGATGTAGGAAGCGCTGGCGCCAGGCTTCGTGAACGGAATCATGCCGACGCCGGCGACGTGGACCTTCTGTGTCATCCGAGTGCTCTCCTGGTTGTCCGATCGGGTGTATTCAGTCCGGTGCGCTGCCCGAGAAGCGGGGCGCACGCTTCTCGACGAAGGCCGTCACTCCCTCGCGGCCGTCGGCGGAGCGGGCACACTCGAGGAGCGCGTCCCGCTCGAGGTCGAGATGCATTCTCAGGTCATGCTCGTGCGCCGCGTCGCACAGACGCTTGATTCCGCCGAGCGACTTCCTGGCACCGCGCGCGAGTTGGGCGGCAAGGGTGCAGGCAGCTGCCATCAGGTCTTGCGAATCGTGCAGCTCGTCGACGATGCCCCAGCGAAGACACTGCTCCGCGCTGATCGCCCGGTTGGTCATCAGGATCTGCTTTGCGCGCGCGGCGCCAGCCCGGCGCGCCAGGTACCAGGAAGCGCCGAGATCGGGGCTCAGGCCGATGGCCGAATAGCCGCCCCTGAGCTTCATCTCCGGAGACGCAAACACCAGGTCGGCGCAGAGGGCGATCGCGATGCCAGCACCGCCCACGGGTCCCTGCACCGCGCTGATCACTGGAACCGGAAGGGTCGCCAGACGGTGGATCGTCGGATGCACGCTGGAGAGGATCTCCTCGATGAGCGCGTCAAGGTGATCGCGCCGCTCGACGAACTCGTCGATGTCGCCGCCCGCACAGAACTGCCGGCCATTCGACGAGATCACGATCACGCCGACCTCGGCCTGCGCGGCCTGCTCGACGACCGAGTTCAGCTGCCGTGCCGCGGTCGTGTTCAGTGCATTGGCCGCTTCCGGCCTGTTCAGGCGGATGTGACCGACGCCGTCCTCGACGTGCCAAAGCACGAATCCCATGCCGCTCATTCGCATGCTCCGTTCCCGATCGGCGACCCTCGCCGTTGTCCGTGGAAATCGCATTCGATTCTCGGCAGCGCGGCGGATCAACGCATCGTCCGAACGGGTAGAAATCCTCGGCTCTCAACTGTCCCGGTTATGCCGCCGATGGCTCCCGGCCGCCCGTCGATCCGGACGCGTCGGGAGATCATCGAATCATCCTTTTGAACGAGGGCGAAGATCGATTTCCATCCTTTCGTTCGATGAAGAGGACCTCGCCGGTCGTCAGACTGTCTCCGATACAGCAACGATCCGCGGACCGCCGTCAAGGCGATCGCCCCGGACACACAAGGGAGACAGACATGACGAAGAGAAACCTCGACGCCTTGCGGCGCACACTGCTGGTCCTGGGCGCCAGCTCCATGCTTGCCGGTGCAGCAGCGGCGCAGACGAAGAACTACGGGCCCGGGGTCACGGACACCGAGATCAAGATCGGACAGGCGGCGCCCTACAGCGGTCCGGCCTCCGCATACGGGGCGATCGGGAAGACCATCGCGGCGCATTTCCGCAAGGTCAACGACGAAGGCGGCATCAATGGACGCAAGATCAACCTGATCAGCCTCGACGACTCCTTCAGCCCGCCCAAGACCGTCGAGGTGGTGCGCAGGCTCGTCGAGAGCGAGAACGTCCTCTTCGTGCACACCATCGGCAGTTCGACCACGGCAGCGGTGCAGCGTTACCTCAATCAGAACAAGGTTCCCCAGCTCTTCGTCAGCACAGGCGCAACCAAGTGGGGCGACCACAAGAACTTTCCCTGGACCATCGGCTTCAATGCCACCTACCAGACCGAAGGCATCGTCTACGCGCGCTACCTGCTGAAGGAGAAGCCCGACGCGAAGGTCGCCGTTCTTTACCAGAACGACGACTTCGGCAAGGACGTGCTGGCCGGCTTCAAGATGGGCCTGGGCGAAAAGGCGAAGGCACTGATCGTGGCCGAGCGCTCCTACGAGCTGACCGATCCGATGATCGACACCCAGCTGATCAGCCTGCAGGCCTCCGGCGCAGACGTCCTGCTCAACCTGACGACGCCGAAATTCGCCGCCATGTCGATCCGCAAGGTCTACGAGATGGGCTGGAAACCGCTCCACATCCTGGCGAACGTGAGCGCGTCCGTGGGTTCCGTGCTGAAGCCTGCCGGGCTCGAAAAGGCGGTGGGAATCATCAGCAGCGCCTACACGAAGGACCCGACGGACGCCGCCTGGGCGAACGACCCCGCGATGAACGAGTGGCGCGCGTTCATGAAGAAATACTACCCGGATGGAAGCCTCGACGACTGGATCAACGTCTATTCCCAGGGGATGGCCCAGGCGATGGTGCAGACGCTGAAGCAGGCTGGCGATGATCTCAGCCGCGAGAACGTGATGCGCCAGGCGGCGAACCTGAAGGACCTCGAGCTGCCGAGCCTCCTGCCCGGCATCCGCATCAACACCGGACCCACCGACTACTACCCGATCGAGCAGCTTCGCCTGAACCGCTTCGACGGCAAGCAGTGGGTGCTGTTCGGCGACGTGATCGGCAAGTGACGCGATGCACAAGGCAGACGAGACGCAGCCGGGGCCCGGCGCCCCGCTCACCTTGGTCGTCGAGCGCGGAATCGCGACCGTCACCCTCGACAACGCGGCGGCGCGCAATGCGATAGACCAGCGCAGCAGCAACGCGCTGATCGACGCCATCGATCGCATCGCCGACGATCCATCGGTGCGCGTTGTCCTGATCCGGGCGAACGGACCGATGTTCTGCCCGGGCGCATCGATGGCCTTCCTGGCGCCCGACCTGTCCGGCATGGCGGCTCGCATCGATGCTCTGCTGACGGCCCTGAATCCAGCGCTGGCGAAGCTGCGCACGCTCGACGTCGTCGTCGTGACCGCGGTCCACGGCGCGGTCGCCGGCGGCGGTCTCGGCTACCTCAACATGGCCGACATCGTCGTCGCGGCCCAGGGAACGAAGTTCAGCCTCGCCTACAGCCGGATCGGCGCCACGCCGGACCTCGGCGCGACCTGGTACCTGCCGCGGCTGCTCGGTGAACGGCGGGCGCTCGAACTCCTGATCCTGTCCGACGGATTCGATGCGGACCGTGCACAGGCGCTCGGACTGGTGAACCTCGTCTTCCCGGATGCCGCGTTCGACGCCGAGACCGAGAAACTGGTGGAGCGCCTGCGCACCGGCGCCACCGGATCGTTTGCAGCGATCAAGCGGCTGGTCCGGCAATCGCATGGCAACACGCTTGCCGAGCAGCTGGACGCGGAGCGACGTGAAATCGTCACGGCGGCATGCGGCAGCGAGTTCGGCGAGGGCGTGCGCGCCTTCGCCGATCGACGCGCCCCGAGTTTCGTCCCCATCGGCGCATCGGATTCGACTGGAGACGAGTCATGAGCGAACTCGCGGGAAAGATCGCACTGATCACGGGCGCAGCATCCGGGATCGGCCTCGCGACGTCCGAGCTGATGGCGGCGGCCGGCGCGACCGTCGTCATGGCCGACCTGGACCAGGAGGCGGGGAACAATGCAGCCGCCTCGGTGGAACGCTCCGGAGGTCGGGCCGTCTTCCACAGGCTCGACGTACGTGATGCTCAGGCCTGCAGCGCGCTCGTCGAGTCCGTGGTCGAGCGCTTCGGTCACCTTGACGTTGCCTTCAACAATGCGGGGATCTCCGGCAGCACGTCGCTGACCGAGGACCAGGGGCTCGAGCTCTGGCAGCGCGTGCTCGACGTGAACCTGACCGGGGTCTTCCACTGCCTGGTGCCGCAGCTGCGCGCGATGCGCGCGGCAGGCAAGGGGGCGATCGTCAACACCGCGTCCATCGCGGGCACCGGCGGCGCGGCCGGGGCGGCGGCCTACTCGGCCTCGAAGCACGGCGTGATCGGCCTGACGCGCACCGCCGCGCTGGAGTACGCGAAGCACGGCATCCGGATCAACGCAGTATGCCCGGGATATATCGAGACGCCGATGACCGTGGGTGACCGCAGCATCTTCACCGGCCCGCACCTCGACCGCGCCGTGTCGGCCGCGCCCATGCGGCGGCTCGGGCGTCCGCAGGAGATCGCCGAGATGGTGCTCTGGCTCTGCTCGGACCGCTCCTCCTACGTGACCGGTGGCCAGCACATCGTCGATGGCGGCGTCACGGCAAGCTGCTGAGTCCCGGAACCCCTTTCACGCGTCGACACAAAGCGTGATCCGCACTCCCGAACAGGATGAACAGATGAACCAATCAAGCTACCGATTCCTGAAATTCGCGCAGGACGGCGGTCTTCTGACCGTTTCCCTGAACCGCCCCGAGGCGATGAACGCGATCAACGCCGGCCTGCACACGGAGCTCTCGACCGTGTTCGCCCAGATCGCCTCGGACCGCAGCGTGCACGCGGTAGTGCTGACCGGCGAAGGCCGCGGATTCTGCGGGGGCGGCGACCTCGCCTGGTTCAGGGACATCACGCCTGCGCAGGTCGACACGCTGTTCATCGAGGCGCGCAAGATCATCGTCGATCTGCTCGAGGTGCCGCAGCCGATCGTCGCCGCAGTCAACGGACACGCGGCCGGATTGGGCGCGACGCTCGCGCTGTTCTGCGACATGGTCTTCGTCGCCGACACCGCGCGGATCTCCGACCCGCACGTCCGCGTGGGCGTGGCGGCCGGCGACGGCGGGGCGGTGATCTGGCCGCTGCTCGTCGGCCCCGCACGCGCCAAGCAGTACCTGATGACCGGAGACGCCCTCAGCGCTGCCGAGGCCGAGCGGATCGGACTGGTCAACGCCGTGCTTCCGCAGGCCGAGGTCCTGGCCGCCGCGACTGCCATGGCGAAGCGCCTTGCCGAGGGCCCCCGCCGCGCCGTCGAAGCCACCAAGGCCTCGGTGAACAAGCTCGTACGCGACGCCGTGAACCTGGTGCTGGACACCTCGCTCGCCCTCGAGAAGGCGAACTTCTTCGATGCCGACCACCGGGAGGCGATCGCCGCCTTCGCCGAGCGCCGCGAACCGAAGTTCACCGGCAACTGAACATAACAATAGAGATGCGGAGGAGCACATGGAAGGCAGACTCGAACGGGGCATCGGCAAACTGGTGGCCGGAAACATCCTGACGACCGCCGGCGTGCGGTTCGGCGATCGCGAGGCATTCTTCTGCAGCGAGACCGGACGCCGCCCCACGTTCCGGCAGGTAGACGAACGCTGCAATCGGCTCGCCAACGCCATGATCGGCATGGGCCTGAAGAAGGGCGACGTTGTCGCGCTGCTGACCAGC
Source organism: Quisquiliibacterium transsilvanicum (assembly GCF_014202215.1). GTDB lineage: Bacteria > Pseudomonadota > Gammaproteobacteria > Burkholderiales > Burkholderiaceae_E > Quisquiliibacterium > Quisquiliibacterium transsilvanicum. Next base: position 301,194 of record NZ_JACHGB010000005.1, read on the forward strand.
AACCGGGTCGAGATCGTGGAGATCCTCTTCGCGCTGGCGAAGACCGGGATCGTCGGCATGCCGCTGAACTACCGGCTCTCGCCCGCAGAGCTGTTCGGCCTGATGAACACGGTCGGCGCGCAGGCGCTGTTCTGCGAAGCCCGCTTCCAGGAGGTGCTCGACAGGGCGCCGGCCGAGGTTCCGACGCTGCGGCACCGGGCCCTGTTCGGTGCGCTCGCGGGGCCGGGCGTCCTGGACTACGAGGGCCTTCTCGCCTCGTCCTCGCCTGCCGAACCCGAGATCGAGGTGGAGGAGGCGGATCCCTTCTACTTCAACCTCACCTCGGGCACCAGCGGCCTGCCGAAGTGCTACACGCTCACGCACTACAACAACGCCACGGTGACGCCGATGTTCACGTCGATGGACGTGAGCCGGCACGACACCTTCCTGACGGTCTTCCCGATGTTCGGGCGCGTCGGCTACGCCTGGATCGCCGCCGGTCTCTACTTCGGCGCGCGCAACGTCCTGGGCAATTTCGATCCCGGCCGCGCGCTCCAGCTGATCGAGGAGGAGCGAGTGACGATCACGAACCTGGTTGCGACGATGGGGGCGATGCTCCTGCAGCACCCAGATCTCCCGAAACGCGATCTGGGCTCCCTTCGAGCCACCGTATTCGCCGGTTCGATGCTGCCGGAGCCGATCCGCCGTGGCGTCACAGAACGCATCTGCCCGGACATCTACGAGTACTACGGCATGCAGGAGACCGGCGCGCTGGTCGTGAGCACGCCGGAGGACCGGAAGGTCAGCCCCGATTCCGTCGGTCGGGTGATTCCGCACGCCGAAGTACGCATCGTCGACGATAAGGGCAGGCGTATGCCCCCCGGAGAGATCGGCGAGATCATCGGCCGTTCTCCCACCGGCACCACCGCCTACTTCCGGAATCCCGAGAAGACCGCTGAGACCTTCCGAAACGGATGGATCCACACCGGGGACCTGGGCAGCATGGACAAGGAAGGCTACCTGTTCATCCGTGGCCGCAAGAAGGACATGATCATCTCGGGCGGGCAGAACGTATTTGCAGCAGAGATCGAGGAGGCCATCCTCGACTGCCCCGGCGTCATCGAGTGCGCCGTCGTCGGGCTGCCGGATCCGTTGTGGGGCGAACGCGTGAGCGCCGTCGTGGTGGTCGAGCCTGGATCCGACTTGACCACCGAGCAGCTGGTCCGGCACTGCCGTGAACGACTCGCCAGCTTCAAGACGCCGAAGGAGATCCTCCTGCAGTCGGAGCCCTTGCCCCGGACACCCACCGGAAAGGTGCAGAAATTCATCCTCGTCGAGCGACATGGCGGCGACGCGACCGCCTCGGCAACCGCCTGATCACCTGCGGACACGGACATGACCACCACCCAATCCCTGATCAGGTCGCTCCAGCTTCATCCCGACCGCATCGCCGTACGCTTCCAGGGCCGTGCGCGGACCTTCCGTGAATACGGCGACCGGGTCGCACGGCTCGCCGGCGCGCTTCGCACCGTGGGCGTGGGTACCGGCCAGACGGTGGCCATGCTCGCACTGAACTCGGACCGCTATCTCGAGTACTGCATGGCGGTGCCCTGGGCAGGCGCGGTCCTCAACCCCTGCAACATCCGCTGGAGCGCCGAGGAGATCATCTACTCCCTGGAGGATGCCGAATCGGTCGCCCTGATCGTCGACGACGCCTTCGCCGCGATGGGCGCGGAGATCGCAGCCCGCTGCCCAGCGCTGAAGGCGGTGATCCATGCCACGGACGGCGAGCCCCGCGCCGGCATGCTTTCCTACGAGGCACTGCTGCGCGACCACGCGCCGATCGAGGACGCGGCGCGTGGGCCGCAGGATCTCGCCGGCATCTTCTACACAGGCGGGACCACGGGCTTCCCGAAGGGCGTGATGCTCAGCCACGGCAATCTCTGGGCATCGGCCATTTGCTACCTGATGGAGGGGTTCTCGCGCCCGGGATCAACCTACCTGCATGCGGCACCGATGTTCCACCTGGCCGACATGGGACTTTCCTTCGCGCACTTCCTCAACGGCGGAACGCATGCCGTCGTTCCTGCCTTCGAGCCGAAGTCGGTGATCGAAAGCATGGTTTCCGACCAGGTCACCGACATGCTGCTGGTCCCGACGATGGTCCAGATGCTGGTCGACCATCCGGCGATCGGAGGTGCACGCGACCAGCTGATGGTCGAGAGGCTTCTTTACGGGGCGTCGCCGATCTCCGAGGCGGTTCTGCTGCGAGCCATGGACGCGATGCCCGGCGTGCAATTCGGCCAGGCCTATGGAATGACCGAGCTGTCGCCGCTGGCCACCTTCAATTCCTTCCACAACCACAGCGAGGAAGGACGCAAGGCCGGAAAGCTGCGGGCCGCGGGCCGGCCGACCTTCTCGGTGGCGCTCAGGATCGTCGACGCAGAAGGCCGCGAGGTGCCGCGCGGCACGGTCGGCGAGGTGGTCGTGCGTGGCCCGAACGTGATGATGGGCTACTGGAAAAAGCCGGCCGAGACCGCCGCGGCGCTCCGCGACGGGTGGATGCACACCGGGGATGGCGCGTACATGGACGAGGACGGCTACATCTTCGTTGTCGACCGGATGAAGGACATGATCATCAGCGGGGGCGAGAACGTCTACTCCGCCGAGGTCGAGAACGCGATCGCGCAGCATCCGGCGGTCGCGTCCGTCGCGGTGATCGGCATCCCGGACGACCGCTGGGGAGAGTCCGTCCACGCCGTGATCGTCCTGAAGCCGGGCGCCAGCGCGGACGCTGCCCGGATCCAGTCGCACTGCAAGGAGCGGATCGCGGGCTACAAGTGCCCGCGCAGCGTGGAGTTCCGCGATGCGCTTCCGCTCTCCGGTGCCGGGAAGATCCTCAAGGTCGAGCTGCGCAAGCCCTTCTGGGAGGGGCGCCAGCGCTGCATCGCCTGAATTCCGTCCCGCAGCAGCATCCCGACACCATCGACCCGGCGCACGTTCAACGCCGACAGGAAGGATCCATGTTCCCCCGATTGCATCAGCATCCCTGGATGACCGAGGACGTCGCTCTGTTCCGCGCCCAGGTGCGACGCTTCGCCGAGACCGAGATGGCGCCCCGGCTTCCGGAATGGCGCAAGCAGGGTCGGATCGACCCCGAGGTCTGGCACAAGATGGGCGAGCTCGGCATGATGCTGCCGGAGCTTCCAGAGGAGTACGGCGGCTCGGGCACGAACGCCGCCTACCAGCTGGTCGTGCTCGATGAGCTCTCGCGCATCGAGATGCCGATGAAGCACTCGGTGCACTCGATCGTCGCCCACTACATCCTGGAGTTCGGCACGGCGTCGCAGCGCGAACGCTGGCTTCCGAAGATGGCGCGAGGCGAGTGGCTGACCAGCGTCGCCATGACCGAGCCCGCCAGCGGGTCCGACCTCAAGTCCATGCGCACGCACGCGCAGCGCCGGGGCGATCACTACGTGCTCAACGGCGCCAAGACCTTCATCACCAATGGCGCCACCTCGCAGCTCGTGCTCGTCGCTTGCAAGACGGATCCCGCCCTGGGCTCCAGGGGCGTGTCGCTCCTCGCTGTGGAGGTCGACGATCCGCCGCCCGGGTTCCGCGTCGGACGCGTGCTCGACAAGATGGGACAGCACTCGGTGGACACCTGCGAGCTGTTCTTCGACGATGTCATGGTTCCGGCGGAGAACCTGCTCGGCGGAGTCGAAGGCCAGGGCTTCCGGCAGCTGATGAGCCACCTCCCCTGGGAACGGCTGATCGTCTCGGTGGCCGCGGCCGCGGTCATCGAGCGCGCGGTCGAACTGACCGTCGAGTACACGCGCCAGCGCAAGGCCTTCGGGCAGACGGTGTTCGACTTCCAGAACACGCGCTTCAAGCTCGCCGAGTGCGCGACCATGGCGCACGTGGTTCGCAGCTTCGTCAACGACTGCATCCAGCGGCTGGTCGACGGAACGCTCGATCCGGAGGCCGCCTACATGGCCAAGTGGTGGACGTCCGACGTGCAGTGCCGGGTCCTGGACGACTGCCTGCAGTGCTTCGGAGGCTACGGCTACATGAACGAATACCCGATCGCCCGCATGTACACCGACGCACGCATCCAGCGGATCTACGGAGGCACCAACGAGGTCATGAAGGAGCTGATCTCCCGCAGCCTCTGAGCCGCCATTCGATCGGATCAGGGCGCGTGACTCAGTTCGGCTCCAGTATTCCAAGTCGACGCGCGATCGCTACCGCGTGAGTGCGGTTCTCGGCGCAGAGCTTGGCGTTGATGCTGCGCAGATGCGTCTTGACCGTCGACTCGGAGACGAACATGCGCTCCGCGATGACACGGTTCGAATGTCCCTCCGCCAACAGGAGAAGGACGCGAACCTCCTTGGGCGTCAGAGCCTCCCGGCCGACCCGGACCGCGTTCGAATCGTCCGGGTCCCCACTTCCGGTGCGCATCTTCCCGGACACGAGGTCCCGGCGCGGCATGGCCGGTTCGCTCCCTTGGCCCGGAACTTCGCCGGTCCGAGCCCGCTCGAAGAGCTCCAGTGCCTTCGGTCCCTCGTCCTCGATCATGCTGGACAGACCGTCGGTCAACGCCACCGACGACAACTCGCGCGCAAGTTGGAGCGCGTCCTCGGTGAATCCGCAGCAGTCTAAGGCCATCGCGAGCAGCACCCGAAGATGATGCGCGCGCCGCAGTCGACCCTGACTGCAGGACTGAGCGATCGCGCGTTCCAGACTCCCGATCGCTTCGGCCGCTCGACCATCGTGGATGGCAATCCGGGCCGAAGCATGTACCGGCCCCTCGATGTCGTTCGCGTGCAGGGAAAGCTCGCCGCCGGGATCCGGAACGTCCGGAACTGTGTCTTCCAGAAGATGATCCTTTGCCGCCTCCAGGTCCCCGTCGAGGAGCGCCATCCGCGCCCGTTCCAGGCTGGCGCTTCCGCAAAGGCGCGGCAGGCGCTCCAGACGCCCCTTCCTCTCCAGAAGATCGAGCTGATCGGCAGCCTGCCCGCGCTCTCCGCGACGGTACGCGATGCGGGCAAGGGTGACGCGGCTGGTGATCAACTGGTCCGGAGCGGCAACATCGTCGATCATCGCAAGATATGCGTCGAGCAGGCGCTCCGCCTCGTCAAGCTGACCGCCCGCATAGCATGCCTCCGCGAGGAAGGCGGCGGCGATGGTGCTCCCGGATGCGTGCTGGCCGGGATGAGTCGTGGCCGAGGCCAGCGCAGCGCGGCAACGCGCGATCGCCGGACGCACCGCGCCCCGCGCCAGGTCGATCGCCGCATCCAGGCACGCGCCCACGGCAAGGTTGAACGAACTTCCGATCTGCCGATGAGAAGGCATACCCTGGGCGATCACCGCCCGCGCATCCTCGAATCGATTGGCTGCGATGAGACAGAAGGCGTGCGAGTTCTGCTGGAGACTATGCGCGAAAGGATTCTCCTCAGCAGACACCTGCCCTGCGCACGCTTCCCAAGCGGCCAGCGCCTCCCATACCTGATCGGTCATCGCCAGGATGAACGCGCGCTGAACGGCCAGTTCGGCCCGGATTCCCTCGTCGCAGGATCCATGGGCCTCGACCTGGTCGAGTTGGGAAAGGGCCTCGGCGTAGCGATGGGTGAAGACAAGCGCCCAGCCGTAGCCGCATTTCAGGCGAGCGTCCCCACCGAAGCCGACGACGCCCGGCATCCGATCGAAAAACTTCGCCAGAAGGAACACTCGTCCCTGCCAGAGCAGCGGCTCCGCATGTTCACGGAGCAGTTCGATCGACGCGGCGACGTCACCGGAGCGGATCATGTGCTCGAGCGCACTGACGGGCTGGCCACGCTCAAGATACCAATCGGCGGCCGTGCGGGTGAGTCTCGCCGTCTTGCCCGGATCAGATCTGGCGAGCTCGCCGCAGAGGAAGTCTCGAAACAGCGGGTGAAACCGGTAGGAGCCACCCTCCGGGCCTTGCGGTATGACGAACAGGCCGGCCTTCTCGAACGACGCCAGCCGGACAAGACTGTCACGATGACCGGTGATCGCGTCGCAGAGTGAAGGGTTCAAATCATCCAGGACGCTGACGTCGAGGAGGAAATCTCGTGATTCCTCCGGGAGCCTGGAGAGCACATCGTCGAGCAGGTAGTCCGCGACCGCAGCGTGCGAGCCGCTGAACGATCTTATGAAGCCCTCCGGATCGTCATGCTCCCTAAGTGCCAGCGCCGCCAGCCACAATGCCGCCGCCCAGCCCTGCGTACGTCCATGGAGGCCCCTGATCTGCCGGTCGTCCAGGTCGAGCCTGCATTCGCCGCGCAGCAGGGCGGCCGACTCGTCGAGAGAGAAGCGCAGCGCTTCCTGGGTGACCTCGACCAGATGCCCGTGCGCCCTCAAGCGCCCGAGGCCGAGCTTCGGGGACTCGCGGCTGCCGACGATCACCTGCCCACCGACGGGCAGTGCATCCAGGATTGATCGGATCACGCCCATGACGGCCGCCGCCTGAACCGCCTCGAGGTTGTCGAGAAAGAGCGCGAACGGACGGGTCTGCATCGACAGGTGGTGGATCAGGTCGAGCGCTGCACCAGTCACGTCGCGCTCACCGGCCGAAGGGGTGATCAGCGCCAGCGTGGGATCGATCGCCTGAAACGCCGCCAGGACATGGGACAGGAATCGGGATACATCGTTGTCTGCCTCATCGAGCGTCAGCCAGGCCGTGGCGACTCCTCGCTGTTGGAGCCGTCGGTGATACTCGACCAGGAAGGTCGTCTTTCCGAATCCGGCCGGCGCTCGTACCACCACCAGCTTCGCGCCTACTGCGCGATCGAGCATCTCGATGAGCCTTGGGCGAGCCAGGAACCTGGCCGTACCCAGCCGCGGTGTCAGCTTTGCGGCCACGAGCCGCATCCCGCCGCTTGTCAGGGAGGGGTCAAGCTTGGAACGATGCATCGAACTCTTCGATCATAAGCTTTCGACCCTCTGCCATCGCCGACGGAAAACCCATCTGCGCGAGGTCGACCGGCAGCGATCCACCTGCAATGACGATCGCACCGTCACCCCCCGCTGAGATCCTCATCCAGCGGCCTCAGCCCCAGCGACGCCAGCACCTCCCGCGTGTGCTCCCCCAGCCCCGGCACGTGCCGCCCCACCGTGACGTCGGCGCCCGAGATCCGGAACGGCGCGTTCATCACCTTGTACTCGCCGCCGGGGTCGCTCACCGTGGCCAGCGCGTGGCGATGCTCCAGTTGCGGGTCGTGCAGCACCTCGGCGACGGTGCGATACGGTGACGCCGGCACGCCGAAACGGTCGAACACCGCCATGCACTCGGCAGTGCTCAGCGTGGTCGACCACTTCTCCAGTTCTTCGACGAACTTCGGCCAGTTGCGACGTCGCTCCATGTAGTCCTCGAAGCGCGGATCTCTGGCGAGTTCGGGCCGGCCGGCGGCCTCGCACAGCGTGACGAAGCTCTTCTCGCTGGCCACCGCTGCCATCACGTAGCCGTCCGCGGTCTTCGTAGGGCCGAACATGCGCACAGGCGAGCCGCCCGCCTGCGCGAACTGCACCTCGTTCAGGCACAGCGACAGCATCGATTCGAGCATCGACACGTCGATCAACTGTCCGCGGCCGGTGCGCTCGCGCAGGTGCAGCGCGGGGCCGATCGCGGCGAACGCATACAGCCCGGAGAGCACATCGGCAGTGAAGATGCCGCACCAGTCTGGACGATCGCGCCCTTCTTCCTGGTAGCTCAGGTGGGCCCGGTCGTAGCCGGAGGCCGCGTGCACGACCGGCGCGTAGGCCGGCGCGCCTGCCGACGGTCCGGTCTGGCCGTAGCCCGAGATCGAGCAGTAGATCAGCCGCGGGTTCGACGCGGCGAGCTTCGGATAATCGATCCCCAGGCGTGCCGTCACGCCGGGGCGGAAGTTTTCGACCAGCAGGTCCGCCTGCGCGGCAAGCTTGCGCACCGCCTCCACGCCCTCGACCGACTTGAGGTCCAGCACCACGCTGTGCTTGCCCGCGTTGAGCTGCCCGAACGGATTGCTGTGCCCGTCACGCATCGGCGGACGGCTGCGCATCATGTCGCCTTCGGGCGCCTCCACCTTGATCACTTCCGCGCCGAGGTCGGCGAGCAGGCGGGTGCAGTAAGGCCCGGCGATCGTGGTCGTCAGGTCGACCACCTTGAGACCCTTGTACGGCTTCTCGGACACGCGCTTGCCTCCCTGGTTCGGATGATCCGAGAGAGCATAGCGGCATCCCACGGACCGGCACAGTCCGCTTTCACGTCAACGCGCAAGCGACGCAAGAGGGCTTTCCACTAGCATGGTCCGGCACCCGATGGACGGGGGAGGGACGCTCGATGGAAGAACAAGAACACGTCGGCTACGAACGCCGCGGACCGCTGGCGATCATCCGGCTAGAACGGCCCGATGCGCTCAACGCAATCACCTATCCGATGATCGCCGGGATCGAGCGCCGCGCGCGAGAAGCCGAGGCCGACCCGGAGGTGTTCGCGATCTGCATCACCGGCGAGGGCAGGGGCTTCTGCGCCGGCATCGACATGAGCGTGCTGTCGGCGCACACGCAGGGCAATTCTCCGCAGCGCGCACGAAGCGAAGGCGCGCGCGCCCGGCCGGCGCTGTTCAGTTTCCTGCTCGACATCTCCAAGCCCGTGATCGCCGCGATCAATGGCGTCGGCGCCGGCGGCGGCTTCGTGCTGGCGATGATGTGCGACCTGCGCTTCATGGCCGAGGACGCCAGCCTGATCACGGTGTTCTCCAAGCGGGGACTGATCGCCGAGCACGGCACCAGCTGGCTGCTGCCGCGGATGGTGGGGCTGGGCCGCGCGCTGGACCTGCTGTGGAGCTCGCGCAAGCTGGAAGCCGAGGAGGCCCTGCGCATCGGCCTCGCGGACCGCGTGGTGCCCGCCAAGCGCCTGCTCGACGAAGTCCAGGACTACGTAGAGCAGATGGCGGCGACGGTGTCGCCGCGCGCGATTGCGACCATCAAGGCGCAGGTCCACCGGCACCTCGAATGCGGCTTCGACCAGGCGGCACTCGAGTCGGACGCGCTGATGACCGATGCGCTGCGCCATCCGGATGCCGCCGAAGGCGCGAAATCGTTCATCGAACGGCGGCCGCCCCGGTTCGCCGCGTGGAAGGGAGAAGGACAGTGAGCAAGGCGTACGAAACCATCCGTGTCGCGCGCGAAGGCGGCGTGCGGACCCTCTGGCTGAACCGGCCGGCAAATCGAAACGCCATCACCCCGCAGATGATGGCCGATCTGCACGAGGCGCTGGTCGAGATCTCCAGGGATCCGCAGGCGCGCGTGCTTGTGCTGCGCGGCGAGGGCGCCGACTTCTGCCCGGGCGCGGACCTGAAGCACTACACCGCCCCCGGCGAACGCCCGGCCTCGACCCCGGTGCGCCAGTTCGAGGTGGCCGTTCTGCTGCACGAGATGCAGGCGGTCACGGTGGCCGCGATCTCCGGCGCCTGCGCCGGCGCGGGCTTCGGCTGGGCCTGCGCCTGCGATCTGCGGATCGCCTCAGAGACGGCGCGTTTCAACACCGCCTTCCTGGACGTCGGGGTGGCCGGCGACATGGGCGGGCCCTGGACCCTGCCCCGGCTGGTCGGCGCAGCCAAGGCGCGCGAGCTTTACTTCATGCCCGGCAAGTTCGATGCGGCCGAGGCGCTGCGCATCGGTCTCGTCTCCCGCGTCAGCAAGGCCGGCGAGTTCGACGCCGACCTCCAGGCGCTGACGGACCGGCTCGGCCGCGCAGCTCCGCTGGCTTTGAGCGCAATGAAGGAAAACTTCGTCGCCGCCGAAAAGATGGGCTTCTCCGACTACATCGCGCTCGAGTCCGAGAAGCATGGCCGGCTCTTCAAGACAGAGGACCGAATCGAGGCGTTCAAGGCCTTCGTCGAGAAGCGCACGCCGGCATTCAAGGGAAGCTGAGGCGCCGCCAGCGCCTTCCCGGAACCCAACGAAACCCAGGGCAATGACCGACCGTTTCATCGTATCCCGCCATTTCAACGGCCCGCCCACCTCCGGCAATGGCGGCTACGTGGCCGGTCTGCTCGCCCGTGAACTGCTTCGACGCCGCCCCGGCGCGGCCGCGGTCGAGGTCACGCTGCGTGCCGCCCTGCCGCTGGACCGCCCGCTGCAGGTGAAAGACGAAGCGGACGGCGCCGTCACCCTCATGGACGGCGATCAACTGCTCGCCCGGGCGGCCGGCGTTGCGCTGGAACTCGAACTGCCTGCTGCGCCCACGCTCGAGCAGGCGCGGGCCGCAGGCGCCATCGGGCGGATGCGCTCGGCGCGCGGCAGCGGCAACGCCTATCTGCACTGCTTCGGCTGCGGCATGGAACGCGAGCCCCACGAAGGCCTGCGCATCGTGCCGAGCGCGATCGGCGACGACGACCTCGTCGCAAGCGACTGGACTCCTCACGGGGTCTTCGCGGACCCGGACGGCGGCATTCCCGCCGAGATCGTCTGGACCGCGCTGGACTGTCCCGCCGGGTTCGCCTGGGGCCGTCGACTGGGCGGCGACAACACCGGCCTGCTGACCGGCCGAATCACCCTGGCAATCGTCGGCGAGGTGCGGCCCGGCGAGCCCTACGTGGTGGCGGCCTGGCCGCTGGAGCGCGACGGCCGCAAGCTGCACGCCGGCACTGCGCTGTTCGACGCGCAGGGACGTCCGGTCGCGTTCAGCCGCCAGCTCTGGTTCGCGCCGAAAGACTGAGCGACCGGGCAATCAGCCTGCCAGGCGGGTCGCAGCCCGCATTCCCAGGCTCTCGGCAGCCATCGTGAAGGCGAGCCGCTCCTGCGGGCTGGCCCCATCGGCGGTTCCCACCTCGACGAGCCTGAAATCGCGGGCGATGCTGGCCACCCGTCGCTCCCGCAACCGGCGCGGTCGGATGGAAGCCTGAGGTATCGCCACTAGGGAAACGGGGCGTTCATCCGCTTCATGAGCATCGGAAAGATGTGGTTCATGTGCCCGCGCAGCACGTCCTCCGGAACCTCGAGCGTGTTCACGTCGATTCCGAAAGCCAGGCCAGCCGTCACATCCACGGTATAGCTGGTCATCAGGTCCTGCAGGTCCAGCCGTTCGTCGAGCCGGGCCGCCTGGTCCAGCCGCTTGTGCAGGCGCTCGGTGACCCGGATCACTTCGGCCATCGAGCGCATTCGACGCCAGCCATCCGGACGGTCGCGCAGCAGTGAGGTGATCACGTCGGGACGAGCGGAATGCCTGGCAGACCGTGCAGTTCGGAGAGGCGGCGAACTGGGGCCGAGAGCGGACCTGGCGTTGCAAAGCGAACGGCCATTGTCGTCTCCCGGCAGGATGGGAGCGACCAGTAAGAATCCGGCGCGATTCCCTGGATAGGACCGCGTCGCCGCGTCGCCTATCGTGTGTCGCTGGGGCGATCGCCGCTCACGCGGGCCGCTTCCTCAGCAGATATTTCTGCACGCCGTCCATCACCAGCTCGTCGCGCTGGTTGCGCACGCTGGACCCCAACGCGATCACTCCGGTCGTCCGACCTGGTGACAATTCGCATACTTCAAGCGTGCAATAGAGCGTATCTCCTGCGAAAACAGGCTTTAGGAAGCGACTGCTCTGCTCGATGAAACCCTTCATCGAATCCTCGACCATGTGCGGAAAGAGCCCTGCTCCGGCGGCGGTCTGCACCAGCACCTGGAAGCCGTGCGCGAGCAGTCCCGGTCCGCCATGCGCGCGGCAGTACTCGACGTCGTAGTGCGAAGGATGGTTGTCGCCGCTGGCCAGCTGGAAGGCCGCGAACAGCGCCTCCGTCAGCGTCCGCGAGGGCAGCAGGAAGCGCTCGCCGAGCTGGAAATCTTCGAACCAGCGCTGCTCGCAGAGCTGGTGGTGCGGTGCTGTCACGGTTTTGCGTTCTCTCAAGGGCCGGTCGGGACTATTTTGGAGCCTTCTTGGGAGGAACGCATCATGGGCAGCGAACCGCTTCCGCATCGCGACCGGCAGGACCTCCCCGGGATGGAAGCCGCCGCCGGGATCCAGACCCTCAGCGCAGTCACCCTGGCCACGCACGACATGGCGCGCGCCCTCGCTTTTTACCTCGAACTGGGCTTTTCTCTGCACAGGGGCGGTCCTGACGCGAGCTTCTGCAGCCTGCGCGCCGGCGATGTCCACCTCAACCTGATTGCCGAAGGCACTGAGGGCCGCGAATGGTCCTGGTGGGGTCGTCTCATCTTCCAGGTGGCCGATGTCGATGTGTTCCACCGGCACATCTGCGCACGCGGTCTCCAGCCCGACTTCTCCCCGCGCGACGCAGTGTGGCGCGAACGCTACTTCCACATCACCGACCCCGACGGACATGAGCTCAGCTTCACGCATCCGCTGTCCTGATGATCTTCAGTATGGTTGTTTATCTTTAAAGATGATGTTGTTGTTGTAGGAGGCCGGTTTCAGTGGAGAACCTGTACGACGCCTGCAATGGTGCGGGTCTTCAGCCGACCTTGGTATGTGTATAACTGCACTGTCCAAATGTTCACTTCTTTTGAGATTGTGGAAAACATGGGTGGATGCTCGAGTTATCCACAATAGAAGCAGCTGATGTAGGGTTGTTATCCACAGTTCGACTGGTGTCGCCCTTCAAAAACCCATGCAAAACCCCGTGTCTTCGGCGTAAGATCCGGCTCCAGCGTCTTCGATGAACCTAGCCATCCCATGATCAGAACCCCTGCCGGATTCCGAGCCGTCCTCGACGCCGTGCTGGACGACGACGCGATCGCCCATGTCTTCGTTCGCGATTCGCTGGTGCTGTTTGGCGACACGCCCGGTGCGCTGCCCTGGCGGATGTACCGAAGCATCGGGCTCACGGCGGCGCGGGTGCATCCGATCGGACGTCACGAGGGCCGGGCGCACGTCGCGGTGGCACTGGACGACGGCTATGCGCCGGCCCACCTGCCGCAGGGGCTGCGGGCCTCTGGCTTGCGCAACTGGTTCGGTGTGCTGGACGACGCCACCCTTTCGATTGCGATGCGCGCGGTGCAGGTGCTCGAGTGGGACCGGACGCATCGGTTCTGCGGCGCCTGCGGCACCCCGACCGAGCAGCTGGGTCATGAGCGGGCCAGGCGCTGTCCTGCCTGCGGGCTGGTGTCCTATCCGAGGATTTCGCCGGCGATGATGGTGCTGGTGACGCGCGGTCGGGAGCTGCTGCTGGGGCGCGGGGTCACTTTTCCGCCTGGTCGCTACAGCGCGCTGGCCGGCTTCGTCGAGGCAGGGGAGTCGGTCGAGGAGTCCGTGGCGCGCGAGGTCTACGAGGAGGTGGGCATCGAGGTGCGCGACCTGCGCTACTTCGGCAGCCAGAGCTGGCCCTTCCCGAACTCGCTGATGATCGCCTTTCGTGCCGAGTACGCCGGGGGCGAGCTGAACCCGGACCCTGCCGAGCTTGCGGATGCGCAGTGGTTCGCGCCCGAGGCGCTGCCCCAGCTGCCGCCGCAGTTGAGCATTGCGCGCGAACTGATCGACGCAACGCTGGCCGAGCTGCGCTGATCCTGGCGGGGATCGCGCCTGCGTCTTCCGTCCGACGCCCTCGCGGGACGAGCCTGCGTCCCTGAGGCAGGTCCGCTCCTCGTCCTGCACCGAACGGACCGCTGCGGATGGGCCGGGGCATGCGGGCGTGGCACTCTTGACGGATCCCCACCCTTGCGCCGAGCCATGCCGCTGCTGCCCGACCACCTCCCGACGGACCTCCGCTGATGGCGGGTGGACTGGATATCGACCGGCTGCGCAACGGCCCGATCCTGTCGACCCTGCTGCGACTGTCGGTCCCCAACGTGATCGCAATGGTGGTCACGGTGATGGTCGGCATCGCCGAGACCTTCTACGTGGGGCGCCTTGGCACCACGCCGCTGGCAGCGCTGGGCCTGGTCTTTCCGTTTGCGATCCTCACCAGCACGATGTCGGCAGGGGCGATGGGCGGCGGCGTGTCGTCGGCGATCGCGCGCGCCTTCGGCGCATCGGACGCCGCACGGGCGCGCACGCTGGCGCTGCACTCGATCCTGATCGGCGTGTCGATGGGGGTGGTGTATTCGCTGCTGTTCCTGGGTTTCGGTCCGCTGCTCTACCGTGCGCTGGGCGGGCACGGCGCGGTTCTCGACGAAGCGGTCCACTACTCCACGGTGCTGTTCAGCGGGGCGCTGCTGGTCTGGACCAGCAACACGCTCGCGTCGGTGCTGCGCGGCACCGGAAACATGCGGGTGCCCTCGACCGGAATCGTCGGCATTGGCGTGCTGCAGACCCTGCTGGGCGGGCTGTTCGCGTTCGGAGCGGGCCCGATTCCCGGGCTGGGAATGGTGGGTGTCGCGCTGGGTCACGTGCTTGCTCACGTAGCCGGCGTGGCCTTCTTCGCCTGGTGCCTGACCGGCGGCCGGGCCCGGCTGACGCTGGCCTTCGAGCGTTTCCAGGTGCGTCGGGAGCTGCTTTCCGACATTCTGAGAGTGGGTGCGCTGGCCTGCCTGTCCCCGGTGCAGACGGTGCTGACCATGCTGGTGTTCACCGCGCTGGTGGCGCGCCTGGGCGAGGTGGCACTGGCGGGCTATTCGATCGGCCAGCGCCTGGAGTTCCTGGTGACCACCATCTCCTTCGGCGTGGGCGTGGCTTCGGTGCCGATGGTCGGGATGGCGATCGGCGCGGGCGACGTCGCGCGCGCACGGCGGGTGGCCTGGACCGCGGCGCTGGTGGCCGGGGCGGTGACTGCGGCGATCGGCCTGCTGGTGGCGGTGTTCCCTGACCTGTGGGCGCGGATGTTCAGCCGCGACGAGGCGGTGCTGGACGTTGCGCGGCAGTACCTGCGCATCGGTGGACCGGCCTTCGCGGTGATGTGCGCCGGCCTCACGCTCTACTTCTCGTCGCAGGGCGCGGGCCGGATGCTCGGGCCGGTGATGGCGGGAACGATGCGGCTGGCGGTGGCTGGCCTCGCGGGGCTCTGGCTGGCCTCGCGCGGCGCCCCCGCCTGGCAGTACTTCGTGCTGGCGGCGGTGGCGATGATCACCTACGGCCTGTCGATGGCGGCGGCGGTGCGGTTCACGTCCTGGCAGCCCGCTGGCGGGACAGGGCCGGGCGCGGCGCTGACGGGCGGAGCGGCGCCGGGCTCGGCGCTTTCGGGCGGGCCGGCGCCCGCCGCGCCGTCCGCGGCGAACCCGGGCGTCAGGCGCGGCGGCTGAGGGCCTTGCCCCGCAGCAGCGCCGTCAGCTCCGGCCCCTGCATCAGCGCAATGCCGTGCCTGGCTGCGAAGGCGAGGGCGGTGTCGGTGACTTCGCCGATCGCCACGCAGCTTGCACCCTGCGCGTTGCGGGCCTCGCGCAGCGCCTGCAGCTCGCGCAGCGGCTCCACCCCGGTGCGGCCGGCCTTCCAGCGGCGGCAGGACACCAGCACCGTGCGGCCGCCCCGGGTCAGCTCGAGGTCGGCGCCGGGGGAATCGATTCGCGACACCGTGTGCCCCTCCCTGCGGAAGCCCTCCTCCAGCGCGGCAGTCAGTTCCTCCCGGCTCATGGCCGCCACCCGCTCCACTGTCGCGGCGATGCTGGCCGCGCCAGGCGCCTGGAGCTGCCGCCACGCAGCGATGAAGCCGATGACCAGGAAGGGCGCAGCGACGATCGCCCCGTAGACGATGAACTGCGCGGGAAGCAGCAGGCTGGAAAGCAGCACGATGCCGCCGGCCACGAGGAAGCTCACCCACCAGTTCGAGCGCAGCAGGATCGCAAACAGGGAATTCTCGGCTATCCTGAATTTCAATTGGAACCTCTCGCAGTGATCAACCCGCAAGCGTATCGCTTTCGAGCCCGAGCATCAGCGGCCGAAGGAACAAGTCCAGCGCCTCGTCCACGTCGAAGCCCGGCAGCCAGTGGCCAAGTTCGACCACCGCGTTGATCGCGCCGGTGACCATGTCTGCCGCGATCGACGGGTCCACCGGCCGCATCGAGCCATCGGCGATGCCGTCGACGATGATGTGCCCGTAGCGCTGGGTCAGCCGGTCCATGGTGCGGCGCGCCTTGGCGCGCATCTCTTCCGGCAGCGCGCTGCGCGAGGTAAAGCGCAGCAGCGGGCCGGAATCCGAGAGCTGATGGCAGGCGAGGGTGCCGGCCACCCGCAACAGCCGGTCCCAGCCGCTGCCTCCATCCGCCGCTGAACGCTGTGCGCGGCGGATCGCGGCGAAGCTGCGCTCGAAGCAGGCCGAGATCAGCTCGTCCTTGTCGGCATGGTGATGGTAGAAGGCGCCCTTGGTCAGGTTGATCCGCGCGGAGATCCGGTCGATCGAGGCGCCGCGGTAACCCTGCTCGTTGAGCAGCAGCGTGGCAGCCTTAAGGAATGCGGCGCGCATTGCGTCCTCTGCCGGATCCTCCAGCGGCGACGCACCGGTCCAGCGCGGCGGCGACCATGTCGTGCCGGGCCTGGCGAGCCCGCCCGACAGGATGTCGCCGATGCGGGCGGCCACCAGCGGGTAGTCGGCGAGCGCGTAGCGGCGGATCCAGACGCGCGACCAGAAGGCCATCGTCAGCAGCAGCAGAGTGCGTGCGTTCAACGCACGCAGCGTCCGCGGCGACCCGTCCGGTCTGCCCAGCAGCACCCGCACGCGGCGGAACATCGGAACGTAGGCGGCGACCACCTGGGCGCGGTGACCGGGCTCGAGCGCCCGGATGTCGTGGAAGCGGACAAGTTCCCCGCGACGGCCCGAGTCGATGTCGGCGAGCAGCCGCAGGTAGCCGTCGATGAAGGCCTGGGCGCGCTGCAGCCCGGTGGGGTGTATCGCCGCTTCGTCGGCGATCGCGACCACCGCCTCGATCGCCTCGAGCAGGCAGGCGACCGCCAGGTCCTCCTTGCGCCGGAAATAGTAGGTGATGCTGTTCGTCGCCAGGCCGACGTCGGCGGCGACTTCAGCCAGCGTGGCGCCGCGCAGTCCGCGCCGGTTGAAGAGCCGGGCGGCGGCGTCGAGCACCGCGCGGCGCCGCACCCCGCGCCCCGCGCCGGACTTCGCTGGCGGCGCAGGCGTGATCAGGGAGGCTGCCGCAGCGGCCTCCCGCCGGGCGTTCATGGGGTCGTGGCGGGATACAGGTGGCAGGCCACGGAGCGGCCGCCACCGAGGTCGGTGAGCACCGGCTCCACGCTGCGGCAGATGTCCATCGCCTGAGTGCAGCGCGGATTGAATCGGCAGCCGGCCGGCGGATTGAGCGGACTGGGCACCTCGCCCTGCAGCGTGATCCGCTCGCGCCGGGCTTCGACCACAGGATCGGCGACCGGCACTGCGGCCATCAGCGCCCGCGTGTACGGATGCAGCGGCTCGCGGTAGATCTCGTCGCGCGGCGCGATCTCGGCGATCCGTCCCAGGTACATCACTGCGATGCGGTCGCTGACGTGCCGCACCACGGCCAGGTCGTGTGCGACGAACAGGTAGGACAGCCCGAGGCGCTCCTGCAGCTCGACGAAGACGTTGACCACCTGCGCCTGGATCGAGACGTCGAGCGCGGATACCGGCTCGTCGCAGACGATCAGCGAAGGCTCGAGCGCGAGCGCGCGGGCGATGCCGATGCGCTGGCGCTGGCCGCCGGAGAACTCGTGCGGATAGCGTTCTGCCATGTCAGGCAGCAGGCCGACTGTGCGCAGCAGTTCCGCAACCTGATCCCGGTAGGCAGCGCGATCCTTGTCGAGGCCATGGACTTCGAGCGGTTCGCCGACGATGTCGCGCACCCGCATCCTCGGATTCAGCGAGCCGTAGGGATCCTGATAGACCATCTGCATCCGCCGTCGCAGCGGACGCATCTGCTCCTTGCTGAAGTGCGTGATGTCGGTGCCCTCGAACTCGATGCGGCCCGCGGTGGGCTCCAGCATCCGCAGCACGGCCAGGCCGGTGGTCGACTTGCCGCAGCCGCTCTCGCCGACCAGGCCGAGCGTCTCGCCGCGCTTGAGCGTGAAGGACACGCCGTCGACCGCGCGCACGCTGGCCACCTGCTTCTTGAAGAGGACGCCGCTGGTCACCGGGAAGTGCACCTTGAGGTCGTCGACCCGCAGCAGGTCGTCGGAGGCGGCGGCTTGTGAGGTGGTGGTCATCGGGTTGGCGGCTTCAGAGATCGAACAGGCAGGCGACCCGATGGCGCGCGCCGATGTCGCGCAACTCGGGCCGTTCGCTGGCGCAGCGCTCGGTGGCATGGCGGCAGCGCGGCGCAAACGCGCAGCCGGGCGGCAGGGCCGCGAGGTCGGGCGGCTGGCCCTCGATCGGCACCAGGCGCTGGTTGGTGTCGCCGTCCACCTTGGGCACCGAGGCCATCAGCCCGCGTGTGTATGGATGGCGCGGCCGCGCGTAGAGCTCGGTGGCCGGAGCGGATTCCACCACTCGGCCGCCGTACATCACGACGACCCGGTCGGCATAGCGCGCGACCACGCCGAGGTCGTGCGTGATCAGGATCAGCGCCGAACGGGTGCCGCCGGCCAGCTCCTTGAGCAGGTCGAGGATCTGGGCCTGGACGGTGACGTCCAGCGCGGTGGTCGGCTCGTCGGCGATGATCAGCTGCGGGTTGCAGGCCAGCGCCATGGCGATCATCGCCCGCTGCCGCATCCCGCCCGAGAACTGGTGCGGGTAGGCCGACACCCGCGATTCAGCATCCGGGATGTGCACCTTGGCGAGCAGGTCGCGTGCCATGCCGATCGCCTTGCCCCAGGGCGTGCCCCGGTGCAGGTTGATCGGCTCGGCGACCTGCCTGCCGATGGTGATTGCCGGGTTCAGCGAGGACATCGGCTCCTGGAAGATCATCGCGATCCGGTCGCCCCGCACCGCACGGATGCCGGCGTCGGACAGCTTCAGCAGATCCTGCCCGTCGAACATGATCTCGCCGCTCTCGATCCGGCCCGGCGGCGTCGGGATGAGCCGCAGGATCGACATCGCGGTGACGCTCTTGCCGGAGCCGGACTCGCCGACGATCGCGAGCGTCTCGCCGGCCTCCACGTCGAAGGACACACGATCCACGGCCGTGACCGTCCCGCGTTCCGTTCGGAAGCGGGTGGTCAGGTCGCGGACGCTGAGCAGGGGATCGGACATCGCGCGCCGGCCGTCGCTCAGAAGCCCATCTTCTTCTTCATCGCCTGGTCGATCCACATCCTCGCGTGGATCGGACCCGGGCGCTCGGCGCCGGCGCGCAGCTCTCCGCCGTAGTTCTGAACCCAGGGCCACCACGCGGTGCTCACGTAGGGAGTGGGCAGCCAGATGTAGGGCGCCTTCTCGACGATGTCGCGGGTCATCAGCTTGATCAGCAGCTGGCGCTTGCTCTCGTCACGCTCGAGGTAGGCGGCGTGCATCCGCTTGTCGAACTCCGGGTCGGCCCACATCGACGGATTCCAGGTCTGCTTGCTGACGAAGCTCTTGCGCACCGAGGTGGTCGGGTTGGTGTGGCCGTTGCGCATCATGTAGCCGGCAGCATGCGTCTTGGTGGTCATCGCCGACAGGAAGGCGCCGTACTCCATGGTCTGGATCTCCATCTTCACGCCGACCCGCTCGAGGTAGGCCGCCACCAGCGGCAGCAGGTCCATGTGGTCGGGAGAGTTGGCATTGACTTGGACCTTGAAGCTGAAGCCCTTCGGAAAGCCGGCCTCGGCAAGCA
Source organism: Quisquiliibacterium transsilvanicum (assembly GCF_014202215.1). Lineage (GTDB taxonomy): Bacteria > Pseudomonadota > Gammaproteobacteria > Burkholderiales > Burkholderiaceae_E > Quisquiliibacterium > Quisquiliibacterium transsilvanicum. Next base: position 320,784 of record NZ_JACHGB010000005.1, read on the forward strand.
GCTGCTTGGCCTTCTCCGGGTTGTACTCGAAGAGCTCCTGCGCGGCCTTGGGCATCTTGTCGAGCGGCTCGAAGTAGCCCTTGTAGTCCGGGTGCATCGGGTACGCGAACAGTTCGGCGTTGCCGTTGTAGTAGGCCTTGACGATCTCCTGCTTGTTGACCGCCATGTTCAGCGCGCGGCGCACGCGGATGTCGTCGAAGGGCTTGGTGTCGACCCGCAGCGCGATGAAGGTGCCGCCGTTGTCCAGGCTGCGAACCCACTTGAGCGCAGGCGCGTTCTTCTTCAGTTCCTCGACCGCGCTCCAGCGGATTCCCTCGAGCACGTCGAGCTTGCCGGTGCGCAGCGCGGTCAGGTAGGTGGCCTCGTCCTTGATCGTGCGGTAGACGATCTTGTCGACGAAGGGAAGCTTGTGCTCCTGGCCGCCGATCTTCTCCTTGTCCCAGTAGATCGGGTTCTTGGTCAGCGTCACCGCGTTGCCCTGCACGTAGTCGGTGAGCATGAAGGGGCCGGTGCCGTTGGCGTTCTTCCAGTCCTTCGCGCCGGCCGCCACCACCTCGCGCGGCACGATGCCGGAGAAGTAGCCCCAGCCGAAGCGGTAGTCCCATTCGGCGTTGAACTCCTTCATCCTGAACACCACGGTGTGGCTGTCGGGGGCTTCCACCTTCTCGATGTGGTCGAAGTAGGTGGGCACCTTCTTCGGGCTCTTGTCCAGGCGCTCGAAGGTGTCGACGACGTCCTGGGCGACCAGCTCGCGCGACTTCATCACGCCCGGCTTGTCGGGGAACATCACGCCCTTGCGCAGCTTCACCTCGACGCGCAGCGGGTTCTCCTTCATCTCCCAGCTCTGCGCCAGCTCGCCGCGGATGGCGTCCGAGGGCAGCCAGGCGTCGGCACGGAAGGCGTGCGGGCCGCCGTTGCGCTGGGCCTTGGAGAGGTCGGCTGCGAACAGCTGCTCATAGAAAGTGCCGGTGTCCTGCTGGAACTTCCAGGCCCAGTCGGTGGGATCCCAGGTGAGCGGCGCGAGCGTCAGATAGACCATGCCGATGTTCAGCGTGCCGCCGTACTGCGGCTTGGCCGGCTGCGCTGCCGCCGGGGCGGACCCGGCCGCAAGCGCGGCGCCGACTGCGAGGGCGGAAAGTCCGCGCTTGAACCTGCTCGTCGTCTTCATGTGTCTCCTCCTTGCGGCCGGACGGGAGCCGGCTCGTGTTGCCAACAGCAGTGGTGTGCGGCGTTCAGCGCGAACCGCGCATCCGCGGATCCAGGAGATCGCGCAGCGCGTCGCCGAACATGTTGGTTGCGTAGACGACCACGGTCAGGCACAGCCCTGGGGCAAGCGCGAGCCATGGGCCCTGGAACATGTAGGTGCGGCCGCTGCCGGACAGCATTCCGCCCCAGGTGGGCGCGGGCGGCGGAACGCCCAGGCCCAGGAAGGACAGTCCGGATTCGGCGAGGATCACCGCGCCCACCCGGGTGGTGAACAGCACGATGATCGGCGGGATGACGTTGGGCAGGATGTGCTTCCACAGGATGCGGCCGGTGGACGCGCCGATCGACTGCGCCGCGTGCACGTACATGTTCTCGCGCACCGACACCACTGCGCTGCGGATGATCCGCGAACCGGCGATGCCCAGCAGCAGGCCGAGGGTGCCGATGATCTGCGGCATTCCCGGCCCGATCACGGACACCACGACGATCAGGATCACCAGGTCCGGGAAGCTCATCCAGCCGTCGACGAAGCGCTGGGTGACCATGTCGAAGCGTCCGCCCAGGAAGCCGGTGAAGATGCCGATCACCACCGAGATGATGGTGGCCAGCGCCGCGGCGGACAGCCCGATGATCACCGACAGCTGCGCGCCATACAGGCAGCGCGACAGCACGTCGCGGCCGAGGTGGTCGGTGCCGAAGGGATAGTCCCAGGACGGCGGCTTCATCCGGTTCAGCGGGTTGATCTCGTTGTAGCCGTAGGGCGCGATGAAGTCGGCGAACACGCCGCAGAACAGGAAAAGCAGGAAGACGGCGCCGGCGACCGCGCCCATGGGCTTGTCGCGCAGCAGCCGGCGGATCAGGCCTGCGGGGCGCGCCGGTGCGGCGGCGAGCGGCGGCGCGGCGGCGATGACGGGGTTGGCGCTCATCAGCGATGCCTCACGCGGGGGTCGAGCAGGCCGTAGCTGAGATCCACGACCAGGTTGATCAGCATCACCGCCACTCCCACCACCAGGAACACGCCTGCGATGACCGGGTAGTCGCGCTGGGTGACGGCCTCGAGCAGCAGCAGCCCCATCCCGGGAATGACGAAGATCTGCTCGATGATGACCGCGCCGCCGATCAGCAGCGGCGCCTGCAGGCCGATCAGCGTGACCACCGGGATCAGCGCGTTGCGCAGCGCGTGCCGCGTCACCACCAGCGGCTCGTTCAGTCCCTTGGCCCAGGCGGTGCGGATGTAGTCCTGGCGCAGCACCTCGAGCATCATCGTGCGCGTCATCCGCATGGTGACCGCGGCGAGCGCCGCGCCCAGCACCGCTGCCGGCACCATCATCTGCTTGATGTTCTGCACCGGATCGTCGAAGAACTTCACGTGGGCAACCTCAGGCGACCAGCCCCACCAGATCGACGGGAAGACCATCACCATGGTGCCCAGCCAGAAGCTGGGCACCGCCAGCAGCAGGATGGCGAAGGACCTGGCGAAGAAGTCGCCCGCGCTGTCCTGGCGGATCGCCGAATAGATGCCGATGGGCAGCGCCAGCGCAAGTGCCACCAGCAGCGCGAGCAGGCCGAGCTCGAAGGTGACCGGCAGCCGCGCCAGCAGCATCTCGGTCACCGGGGTGCCCTGCCAGAGGGAAGCGCCGAGGTCACCGCGCAGCATCGAAGAGACCCAGATCAGGTACTGCTCGAGCATCGGCCGATCGAGCCCGAGCGCGGCGGTGAGCTGGTCGCGGCTGAGCTTGTCGGCGCTGATGTCGTTCTGGCTGAGCATCATGTCGATGACATCGCCGGGGATCATCCGCACCGTGATGAACACGATGAGGCTCGCGATGAACAGCGTGGGCAGCAGCGCGAGCAGCCTGCGCAGCGTGTAGGCGCGCATCAGCGGAACGCCCTGCGCGATGCGGCGCCGGCGCGCGGGCCGGGCCGGACAGAATCAGGGCACTGCCCGTGGAGCGGGCATACCGGGTTTTCCGGAAGTGCGCGAAATCGAAGCATTGTCTCCCCCGGTCCCGGTCGCTCCGCGTGTGCGTATCGCCAGGACATCATGGATGTGCGGGGTCAATCTAGCATGCGCTCTCCGACGAGCGATACCGGAGGGTTTCCAGTATCCGGTGCCGCAGCGCAGCAAGCGGCGCGTCTGCGGGAGCCCCGGCCGGCGGCCTGACCGGCTGCATACCGGGTTTTCCGGTCAGCCCAGGGCGTTGAGCGCCGCCTCATAGGTTTCCACCGCCTGCTTCGGATCGCTGGCGGTCACGCCCAGGTCGCGCAGCAGCCCGTCCTTGAGCGCGTAGATCCAGCCGTGCACCGTCACGTCCTGCCCGCGTTCCCAGGCGTCGCGAACGATGGTGGTCCGGCTGACGTTGCGCACCTGCTCGATGACGTTGAGCTCGCAGAGCCGGTCCACCTGATGATGCTCGTGGTACAGCGGCCGGATCCGCTGCGGGTGGCGCTCATGCACGTCCTGCACGTGCCGGATCCAGTTGTCGGAGAGCCCGACCCGGTCCTGCCGCAGTGCAGCGCGCACGCCGCCGCAGCCGTAGTGGCCGACCACCATGATGTGCTCGACCTTGAGCACGTCGATGGCGAACTGCATCACCGACAGGCAGTTCAGGTCGGTGTGCACGACCACGTTGGCCACGTTGCGGTGGACGAAGACCGCGCCCGGCGGCAGGCCGATGATCTCGTTGGCCGGAACGCGGCTGTCGGAGCAGCCGATCCAGAGGTACTTGGGCGACTGCTGCCGGGAGAGGTTCTCGAAGAATTCGGGATCCTGGGCCAGGATGCGCTCCGCCCAGGCCCGGTTGTTTTCGAACAGCTGCTTCAGCGATCTCATGGTGCGCCGGCGCGGCCCTCCGCCGCGGTGGCGTCTGGAGGGCGGATGCGCTGATGGTGGGGATGGCCAGGATTATCGCAGCGCGGAGCCCTCACCAGGCATCGATGCAGGGACGTTTGCGGCCCTCGCGCGGCGCCGGGCGCGGCACCGAGCGCAGCCCGGCCATCACCCAGCGCCGGGTCTCGGCGGGGTCGATGACCTCGTCGATCTCGAGCACCGAGGCGATCGACAGCGCCTTCCCCTCCTCGTACTTCTTCGCGACCATCGCCTCGTACCAGGCCTGGCGCTCGGCGGGATCGGCGATCGCTTCCATTTCCTTCCGGTAGCCCAGCCGCACGAAGCCCTCGAGCCCCATGCCGCCGAATTCCCCGGTGGGCCACGCGATCGTGAACACCGAGTCGTGGAAGCCGCCGGCGGCCATCGCCTGCGCACCCAGGCCGTAGCCCTTGCGCAGCACCACGGTGAACCAGGGCACGGTGAGGCTTGCGCCATTGACGAACATCCGCGACACGTGGCGCACCACGCCGCTCTTCTCGGCTTCGGGCCCCACCATGAAGCCCGGGGTATCGCACAGCGAAAGGATCGGCAGATCGAAGGCGTCGCACAGCTGCATGAAACGCGCCGCCTTGTCGCCCGCCTCGGCGTCGATCGCGCCGCCCAGGTGGTGCGGGTTGTTGGCGATCAGCCCCATCGGCCGGCCCTCGATCCGGATGAAGGCCGTGACGATGCCGATGCCGAACTCGCGGCGCAGCTCCAGCACCGAGCCGCTGTCCGCGAGGAGGTCGATCACCGCGCGCACGTCGTAGACGCGCAGCCGGTTCTCCGGGATCGCGTGGCGCAGCATCCGCTGGTCAGGACAGCTCCAGTCGCTGCGGGTCCCCTGGAAGTAGGACAGGTACTTGCGGGCGGCATCGGTGGCTTCGACCTCGTCCTCCACCAGCACGTCGATGACGCCGTTGGGCGACTGGAAGCGCGTCGGGCCGACCTCCTCCGGACGGTAGACGCCCAGTCCGCCGCCCTCGATCATCGCCGGTCCGCCCATGCCGATCGACGCGTTGCGGGTGGCGATGATGACGTCGCAGCAGCCCAGCAGCGCGGCGTTGCCGGCGAAGCAGTAACCGGACACGACGCCCACCAGCGGCACCAGGCCAGACAGGCGCGCGAAGCCGGAGAAGGTGTGGTTGTCCAGGCCGGTGAGGCCCAGCCGCTCGGTGTCGCCCGGACGGCCGCCGCCGCCCTCTGCGTACAGCACCACCGGCATCCGCCATTTCTCGGCGAGCCTGAACATCCGGTCCTGCTTCTTGTGGTTCATCTGGCCCTGGGTGCCGGCCAGCACCGAGTAGTCGTAGATGACGCCCATGCAGCGCGCGCGCTCCTCGCCGAAGTGCTCGGCGTTGACCGTGCCGGTGCCCGCGATCACTCCGTCGGCCGGCGTGTTCTCGATCAGGTCCTCGATGCTGCGGCGCTTGCGCTGCGCGGCGATCGCCAGCGCTCCGTACTCGGCGAAGCTGTCCTCGTCGAAGAGCTGGTCGAGGTTCTCGCGCGCGCTGCGCTGGCCGGTGGCGCGGCGCCTGGCGACCGCCTTGGGCCGGCGCTCGTCGCGGGTCAGCGCGTGGCGCTCGATCGATTCGGCGAGGTCGGCGCGGACGTGGTCCGGGTCGGCGGCCGCAGCCTGCACCGCCTCGCCGGCGTGCACCTCGGCCGGCTCGATGAAGGCGATCGCCTCGCCCGGCATCAGCGTGATGCCCGGCTCGGTGGCCAGCACCCGGACCATGCCGGCGACTTCGGCGCAGACCACGTGCTCCATCTTCATGGCCTCGAGCACCGCGATCTGCTCGCCAGCTCGCACCGTGCGCCCGGGTTCGATGTCGATGCTGACCACGGTGCCCTGCAGCGGCGCGGTCACCGCCACCGTTCCCACCGGCGCATGCAGCGCGCGTGCCGCGGGGCTGGCAGCGGACTGGGCAGCGTCGTGCCGCGCCGGATCGTCCGGGGACTCGGCATACAGCCGCTGGCCCCGCGCGGCGGAGGCGACCAGCTGCGCCGCGTGCTCGTCGATGAAGCGCGTGTTGGCGCCGTTGGCGGCGACCACCGGATGCGCGAGCAGCGCCTCCAGGAAGCCGATGTTGGTGGCGACCCCGTCGATGCGGAATTCGCGCAGCGCGCGCCGCGCCTTGGCGACCGCGTCCTCGAACCGCGGCGACGGCGAATGCGCGATCACCTTGGCCAGCAGCGAGTCGAAGGACGAGCTCACCCGATAGCCGGGATAGCCGAAGCTGTCGACGCGGATGCCCGGGCCGGACGGCGGCTGGAAGGCCTGCAGGGTGCCGGCCGACGGATGCGTGGCGCCGGTCTCGTCCATCGTCTCCATGTTCACGCGCAGCTGGATCGCGTGGCCGCGCGGGCGCGGCAGCGTCGCCTGGTCCAGGCCCAGCGAGGCAAGCGTGGCGCCGGCGGCAATCCGGATCTGCGCCTGCACCAGGTCCACGCCAAAGACCTGCTCGGTGACCGTGTGCTCCACTTGCAGCCGGGGATTGGCTTCGATGAACGCGAAGGCCTCCGGCGACGCGGGGTCGGCGCTGGCGTCGACCAGGAACTCGAAGGTGCCCAGGTTGTCGTAGCGGGCGGCCCATGCGAGCGCCAGCGCGGCGCTGGTGATGCGCTCGCGCAGCGCCGGGCCCAGCGTGGGGCTGGGCGCAATCTCGATGAGCTTCTGGTGCCGGCGCTGGATGGTGCACTCGCGCTCCCAGAGGTGCATCGCGCCGCCGTGCGCATCGCCGACGATCTGGATCTCGATGTGGCGCGCGTCGAGCACCAGGCGCTCGACGTAGACCTCGCCGCTGCCGAACGCGGCGAGCGCCTCGGAGCGGCAGCGCGCGTAGGCCTCGTCCAGATCGGCCGCGCTGCGCACAGCGCGCATGCCGCGCCCGCCGCCGCCGGCCACTGCCTTGATCATCATCGCGCCGCCCTCGCCCAGCCCGGCAAGGAAGGCGCGCGCCTCCTCGAGGCCCACCGGACCGCCGCTTCCAGCGATCAGCGGCACGCCGCACTCGTTCGCGAGCTGCTTCGCGCGCACCTTGTCGCCGAACAGCTCCAGCGCCTCCACGCGGGGCCCCACGAAACGGATGCCCTCTGCCGCGCAGCGCCGCGCCAGCGCCGGGTTCTCACTGAGAAAGCCGTAGCCCGGGTGCAGCGCATCGCAGCCGGCGGCCTTCGCCGCACCGACGATCGCGTCGATGTCGAGGTAGGCGCGCGCGCCGACACCGTCGAGCGCGACCACCTCGTCCGCGTGCCGCAGGTGCAGCGACGCGGCATCGTCCTTCGAATGCACCGCCACCGTGGGCAGGCCGAGCTCGCCTGCGGCGCGGGCGATGCGGATGGCGATTTCGCCGCGGTTGGCGATGAGCAGCTTGTGGAATCGTTTCGTGTTCATGTTCATCGCTTCATCGTAGGGTCGAGGGCGGCGCGCATCGACTCCCCGAGGGTGTTGAAGGCAAGTGCGGTCAGGAGGATCGCGAGTCCGGGCGGGTACATCTGCTCCGGTGCGATCTCCATGTTCAGGTAGGCGCGGGCGAGCATCGCGCCCCAGCTGGGATCGGGGGGCTGCACGCCCAGGCCGAGGAAGCTCAGGCTGGCCTCGGCCAGCAGCGCCGCGGCCAGCAGCAGCGTGACCTGCACGATCACCGGCTGCACGGTGTTGGGCAGCACGTGCCTCCAGAGGATGCGGCCGGTGGAAGCGCCGAAGCAGCGGGACGCGTCGACGTATAGCTCCTTGCGGACGACCAGCGTGCGGGCGCGTACCAGCCGCGCCAGCTGCGGCGCGAAGACGATGCCCACCGAGATCATCCCGTTGGTCAGGCCGATGCCCAGCGCGCCGGTGACCGCGATCGCCAGGACGATCGCGGGGAAGGACAGCAGCGCGTCGATGAAGCGGCTGATCGCGTCGTCGACCCATCCGCCCAGGAAGCCGGCGAGCAGGCCCACCGGCACTCCGAGCACGATCGCGATCCCGACGGCGAGGAAGCTGGCGTAGAGCGTCACCGGCGCGCCGTGGATCAGGCGGCTGAGCACGTCGCGGCCGAGGTCGTCGGTGCCCAGCGGATGCAGGGCCGACGCCACGCCCAGCGTGTTGTCGAGGTTCTGCGCGATCGGCGAATGCGGGGCGATCAGCGGCGCGGCGATCGACAGCACGAGCAGCAGCAGCAGGAAGCCCAGGCTGAGGGCCGCGCGCAGGTCGCCGCGTAGCCACTTGAAGAAGGTCGCGAGCATCAGTCGATCCTCGGGTCGAGCACCGTGTAAAGGATGTCGGCGGCCAGGTTCACGGCGATCACCACCAGCACCATCACGAAGACCACGCCCTGGACCACCGGCAGGTCGCGCGTCAGCGCGCCGTTGACGATCAGGTTGCCCATGCCGGGAATCGCGAACACCGCTTCGACCACCACGGTGGCGGCCAGCATCCGGTTGAAGAGCAGCGTGGCGACGGTGAGCAGGTTCACGCCGACGTTCTTGAGCCCGTGCTTCCAGAGGATCGCTGCGGGGGTGAGCCCCTTGGCGTGCAGCGTGCGCACCTGCTGCGAGGACAGGATCTCGACCAGCGAGCTGCGCAGCTGCCGCGACACCTCGGAGATGCCGCCGGAGGCCAGCGCGATCGCCGGCAGCGTCGCGTGGTGGATCGCCTTGAGCGGATCGTCGCCGAACGGGTGGGAGCCGGTGGCCGGGAACCACCAGAACTCCAGCGCGAGCCAGGACACCAGGATCATCGCCAGCCAGAAGTTGGGCACCGCGATGCCCAGCGATGCGATCGCGGTCACCGCCCGGTCGACCAGGCTGTCGGGGCGGCTGGCTGCCAGGATGCCCAGCGGTACCCCGACGACCAGCGCGATCGAGATCGCCATCGTCACGATCAGCAGCGTGTTCGGGAAGCTGCGGGCGATCGAGGTGACGACTGCCTCGCCGGAGGCGAGCGAGCGCCCGAGGTCGCCCTGCACGGCGTTGAACAGCCACTGTCCGTACTGGACCAGGAAGGGCTGGTTCAGGCCGTAGAGCTCGCGAATCTCGTGGATGCGCTCCTCGGTGGCGTTCTCGCCGGCCAGCGTGATGGCGATGTCGCCGGGCATCAGCTTGAGCAGCCCGAACACGACGAAGGTGGCGAGCACGAGCACCGGCAGCGCCTGCATCAGGCGCTGCCGGATCACGCGGCGTCTGCTGGGCGTGAGCATCTGCGGATCAGCCCAGCGAGACGAACTCGTACTTCGGCTTGCCGAGCAGGTTCGAGCGATAGCCCTTGACCTTCCCGGAGACCGCCGTCATCTCGAACTGGAAGGCGATCGGCGCCACCAGCGCCTGCTCCATGACGATGCGCTGGACCTTCGAGAACACCTTCCTGCGCACCTCGATGTCCTCGCTGGCGCGGCTCTCGACCAGCAGTGCGCTGAGCTCGGGCGAGACCTCCACGCGGCCGGCGTTGAAGTAGGCGTCCTTCGCGTACATGAGGCCGTAGGTCATGCTGGGATCGGGGCGGCCGGTCCAGGCCGACAACAGTGCGTCGAACTTCTTCTCGGCGCCGAAGTACTGGCCGCTGATCTCCGGGATGGTCCCGTTGGTGAACTTGAGCCGGATGCCGACCTTGCCGAGCTGGTCCATGACGATCTCGCCGCGGCGCACCGAGTCCTGGTCGGTGTAGCCGCCGATCGTCATCTCGAAGCCGTCCTTCAGGCCCGCTTCCGCGAGCAGCGCGCGGGCCTTGGCCGGGTCGTGCGGATACAGCTTTGCGACCTCGGCGTCATAGGCCCAGTGCGTGCTGGGCATGTTCATGTGGGCAGGCTCGCCAACTCCCGACAGCGCCGCCTTGACGAAGGACTCGCGGTCCAGCGCGTAGTTGATCGCCTGGCGCACCTTGACGTTGTCCAGCGGCTTCTTCGCGAGGTTCAGGTAGATCTGCAGGCAGTAGAGCGTGGGCCCGGTGACCAGCGAGAGGTTCTTCGAGCGCTCGACCACCGGCTTCAGGCGCGCGGGCAGCGCGTAGGCCATGTCGTTCTGGCCGGCCGACACGGAGCGCAGGCCGGTCGAGAGCTCGGGGATGATCGCGAATTCGATGCCGTCGACGAAGCCCCGGTCATTGCGCCAGTACTTGTCGTTGCGCGTGACCACGATCTTCTGGTTGTCGGCCCAGCTGACGAACTTCCAGGGGCCGGCGCCGACCGGGTTGCGGTCGTGGTCGTTGCCCAGCGCTTCGGCGGCCTTGGGCGACACCATCATCCCGGCACGGTCCGAGAGGATGGCGGGCAGGGCGGCGTCGGGCTTGGCCAGCTTGACGGTGACCTGCAGCGGGCCGGTGACCTCGACGGAGGCGATGCTCGACAGGTCGGCCTTGATGTTGGAGCGCTGGTGGCTGCGGCCGCGGTCGAGGTTGTACTTGATCGCCGCGGCGTCGCAGGGGGTGCCGTCGTGGAAGACGATTCCCGGCTTGATGTCGAGCACGACGGTGTTCGCGTCCGGATAGCGCCAGGCGGCCATGCCGGGCTTCGGCCTCAGCGTGGCGTAGTCCCACTCGACCAGGGTGTCGTACATGGTCCACAGGTAGGCGTGGTCGGAGCCGGCGCCGCCGGTCGCCGGGTCCAGGCTGGAGGGGTTCGCGGGGCCGGAAACGCGCAGGATGCCGCCGCGCTTTGCGGCTCCCTGCGCCCAGGCCGCGCTGCCTGCGCTCATCGCGAATGCGCCTGCGCCGAGCATTCCCAGCAGCTCGCGTCGGGTCACGGGAACCCAGCCATCCTGGGCCGGGGTGCGGTGCTTGCGGTCGCTCATCGTCGTCTCCTCTTCCGGTGGTCCGGGCTCTGGTGGTTCGGTTGCGGTGTCGGGGTGCTGCAGGTACTGCGGATCAGGGGCCCGGGCGGCCGGGCTCAGGAAGCGGGGCGGCCGGGCGGGCCGTCCGGAGTCGAGAAGTGACAGGCCACCCAATGGCCGGGTCGCAGTTCGCGCCAGTCGGGCACGCGCTGCGCGCACTCCGGCTGCGCCTGCGGGCAGCGGGTGCGGAAGCGGCAGCCGGAGGGCGGGTCGATCGGGCTCGGGATCTCGCCCTCGAGCACGATCCGCCGTGCGGTGCGCATCGTCGAGGGCAGCGGAATCGGCTCCGCCGACATCAGCGCTTCCGTGTACGGATGCAGCGGGCGCTCGCAGACGTCCTCGGTGGGGCCCAGCTCCATGAAACGCCCGAGGTAGGTCACCGCCACCCGGTCGCTGACGTGGGAAACCACCGACAGGTCGTGGGTGATGAAGACGTAGGTCAGGCCGAACTCGCGCTGGAGGTCCGCGAACAGGTTCAGCACGTCGCCGCGGATCGAGACGTCGAGCGCCGCGACCACCTCGTCGCAGACGATCAGCTTCGGGCGCACCGTCAGCACGCGTGCGATGTTGATCCGCTGCTTCTGCCCGCCGGACAGCATGTGCGGATAGCGCGAGGCGTACTCGGCCGGGATGCCGACCCGCGACAGCGCATCGAGCGCACGGCGGCGGATCTCGTCGCGGCCGAGCCCGCCGGCGATCTCCAGCGGCTCGCAGACGCTGTCGAGGATGCGCTGGCGGGGGTTGAGCGCCGCATTCGGATCCTGGAACACGATCTGGTAGTGCCGTCGCTGCTCCCGAAGTTCCTTGCGCGACAGGCTGGCCAGCTCGACGCCGTCATGCAGGATGCTTCCCTCGGTCGGTGGCAGCAGCGACACCAGCGCGCGGCCGAGCGTGGTCTTGCCGGAGCCGGACTCGCCGATCACGCCGAAGGTCTCGCCGGGCAGGACGTCGAAGCTGACGCCGTCCACCGCCTTGACGGTGCCGCCCTGGTCGCGGGTGCTGAAGCGGATGCGCAGGTCGCGCACGCTCAGCAGCGGCGTGGCAGCGGCGCTCATGCGATCGCCCCAGGCAGATGAAGCTCGGTGGCGCGGGCGCAGCGTACGCGCCGGCCGGTCTCGATCGGCGCGAGCGCCTGCTCGAGCTCGCAGCCGGGCGCGGCGTGGGCGCAGCGCTCGCGGAAGCGGCACCCGGGCGGCATCATCGCGGGCGTGGGAACGCGTCCGGGAATCGACGGCAGCTGCTTGCGGCGCTCGGCCAGCCGGGGCAGCGACCGGAGCAGGCCCGAGGTGTAGGGATGGCGCGGGCGGATCAGCGCGTCGTCCACCGGCGCGTCCTCGACGACCTCGCCAGCGTACATTGTGATCATCCGCGTGCAGACTTCGGCGACCACGCCGAGGTCGTGGGTGATGAACATCAGCGCGGTGCCGGCGCGTTCGCTGATCTCGAGCAGCAGATCGGTGATCTGGGCCTGCACCGTGACGTCGAGCGCAGTGGTGGGCTCGTCGGCGATCAGCAGCTTGGGCTCGCAGATCAGCGCCATCGCGATCATGACGCGCTGGCGCATGCCGCCGGAGAGCTGGTGCGGGTACTCGTCGTGCCGGCGGGCCGGCAAGGGGATGCCCACCTTGGCGAGGGCGTCGATCACGCGCTCGCGCACTTCCGCCCGCGAGCCGGGGAAGTGGGTGCTCCAGGCCTCGCCGATCTGCTCGCCGACGGTGAACACCGGGTCGAGCGCGGTCATCGGCTCCTGGAAGATCATCGCGATGTCCCGGCCGCGAATCTCGCGCATCTGCGGCTCGGAAAGCGTGGCGAGATCGCGCCCCTCGAACAGGATGCGGCCGCGGATCTCGGTGCCGCGCCTGGGCAGCAGCCGCAGGATCGAAAGCCCGGTGACGGTCTTGCCGCAGCCGCTCTCGCCGACCACGCCCAGCCGCTCGCCGGGGGCGATCGAGAAACCGACTCCGCGCGTGACCGACAGCGGCCCGGCAGCCGTCTGAAAGGCGATCGACAGGTCTTCGACCTGAAGCAAGCTTGTCTCCTCGTAGAGGGTGCCCGTGTTCCTTGCGCCTCTGGCGGGACCGGCGTCCTTGGACGGACGCCGGCGTACGGGATCGTTCGAAACAAGCCTAGCATGAAACTGTCGACAATCGACAAGACGCGGTATGCTGAAAACGGCACCGACCGGCTCCCTGCGCGCATGCGGCGGAGCGATGATCGGGGAACGCGCATCCGCACCGGGAACCCCAGCCAGTGAACCCAAGCCAGCCTGCACCCCCGCGCAGCATCCCCGAACAGGTCGCCGAGCAGATCGGGGCGGCCATCATCGACGGCAGGCATCGCCCCGGGGAGCGCCTGATCGAGACCGAACTGGCGGCGGGTTTCGGGGTGAGCCGCGGGCCGATCCGCGAGGCACTGCGCATCCTGGAGCGGCGGCACCTGATCGAGATCCAGCCGCGTCGCGGCGCCTACGTGCGGTCCGTGTCGCTGAACTCGATCGCCGACCTCTTCAACGCGCGGATGGCGCTCTCAGGGCTCGCGGCGCAGCTGATGGCGCAGCTTCGTCCCGCCGGCTGGCTCGAGACGCTTCGGCGGCGGATCGACGAGCTCCGCGCGATGGCCTCGCGCCGCGACGTGGATCCGCTCGACTTCGCCTACGTGGTGACGCGCGCGGTGAGGACCATCGCGCGGGGGTCGGACAACGCGCTGGTGGTCGACGTGATGGCCAATCTCGCCGACCAGACCGTCTGGACGACGATCTGGAAGACCCCGCTCGATTACCTGACAGCAAGCTCGCGCCGCGAGTCGGTGCGGCGGCTGGCCCTCGTGCTCGAGGCGATCGAGGCGGGCGACGGGACGAGCGCGGAGCGGGAGCTGCGCAGCTTCCTCGAGGATGACCGCGACCATGCGATCCGGGTGCTCGGGCGGCTGCGCGGCGAGAAGGTCGACGGCTTCCGCCTGCTGCACGCGCATCCGTCCGGGAGGGGCGGGCCAGAGAAGCTCAGGCGGCGACGATCCGCCGCGGGGTGACCGCGGGGCCGACATTGGGCGCCGACGAAGCGCACCGTTGCGCGGCCCCGTGCTTGCGCCGACAATCATCCGCACCACCTGCCCTGCGGAGTCGCCGATGACCGTTCAGTTTCCCACGCCCGAGGGCCTGGCCCGCGGCAGCTACTCGCACGTCGCCGTCGTTGCCGGCGGGCGCACTCTCTATGTGTCCGGCCAGGTCGCAGTCGACGCCTCCGGCAAGGTCGTCGGCGCCACCTTCGCCGAGCAGGCCGAAAAGGTCTTCGACAACCTGCAGGCGGCGCTCGCCGCGGGCGGCGCCGAGTTCCGCCACGTGGTCAAGCTCAACACCTACGTTCGCGATCTCACCTCGGCGAAGGTGGCGCTGCTGCGCGAGATCCGCGCGCGCCGGTTCGGCGGACACCTGCCTGCCAGCACACTGGTTGGCACGCCCGCGCTCGTTCACGAGAACATGATGCTCGAGGTCGAGGCGGTGGCGGTGGTCGAGTGACCCGGGCGCAGGCGCGGGCGCAGGCGCGGTGCGCGTCCCCGTGGCGCGCGGTGCCCGCGCCAACCGGCAGGTCCCTATGACGCTCCGACCCTACTCCGAAGACGAACCCGGCCGGGATGCCATCGACGCGTTGCGCGGCCCGGCGGTGATCGAGTTCGGCAACGACTGGTGCGGCCACTGCCAGGCCGCGCAGCCGCTGATCGCCGAGGCGCTGGCCGCGCACCCGGGGCTTCGCCACCTGAAGGTCGCCGACGGACCGGGGCGTCCGCTGGGGCGCTCGTTCCGCGTGAAGCTCTGGCCGACGCTGGTCTTCCTCGCCGACGGCGTCGAGCACGCCCGCGTGGTTCGACCCCGCGACGCGGCCGGACTGCGCGCGGCGATCGCAAGCGTCGTCGGACCCGAAGGCCGCGGATCGACGCGAGAAGTCGCTCCGCCGGCGCCCGACGAAACGGCACCGCGATGACTGCGAACAGACTTCAGCTCACCGTCTACACCGACTACAAGAGCCCCTATGCGTACGTCGCGAAGAACGCGGCGAAGGCGCTCGCGGTGGAGTACCCGGTCGACCTGACCTGGCTGCCCTACACCCTGCGCATTGCCGAGTACCTGGACGCGGTGGACTCGCGCAGCGCGCACAACTGGCGCAAGGTGAAGTACGCGTACATGGACGCGCGCCGGCTCGCCAACCGCCAGGGCCTGGTGCTCAAGGGTCCGAAGCGGATCTACGAAGGGCGGCTCTCCAGCATCGGGATGCTGTTCGCGCAGAAGGCCGGGTTCTTCGAGGCCTACAACGACCTCACCTTCGAGCGCTTCTGGCGGCACGATCTCGACATCGACTCCATGGACGAGATGAAGGCGCATGTGGCGCTGCTCGGCGGGTCCGCGGCGGACTATGCAGCGTACGCAGATGGCCCGGGCGACGCCGAGCACCGGGCGATCGTCGAGGCCGCGGAGGCTGCCGGGGTGTTCGGCGTGCCGATGATCGTGCTGAACGGCGAGCTGTTCTGGGGCGGCGACCGGATCGATGCGCTAAAGCGGCGGATCGAGGATCGCCTCGAGGCGGGCGGGGCCGCGGCGCGGACTGCAGACAGGCGCTGAGCCGCGCGGCAGGCGCGCGGGCTCGCCCGGGCAGGCTCGCGGGCGCGGGCGCGACCGTTGGCCGTCAGCTGCGGCTACAGGTGCCCCACCAGAGAAGCCCGCTGCGACAGCTCGATGAAGTTCCCGTCCGGGTCGCGCACGAAGGAGTAGCGCACCGTGTCGCCGAGCAGCATCGGCGGGCGGCCTTCCTCGCCGCCGCGCGCCAGCACCCCCGCATGCTCGGCGACGCAGTCGCGGATCTGCACCGTGGTGTAGCGCCAGCCGCGGGCCCGCCAGTCGTCGCAGCGCTCGACCTTGCGTTCTTCGACGATCATCACGCGGGTGTCGCCGCAGACGTAGACGCCGGGGGCGGGCGAGTCGAACTGCATCGCGTGACGCCAGAAGCGGTCATGGGCGTCGCGGTTGTTCACGGCGAGCTCGATCGCGATGCCGACCACGCCTTCGTGGCCGGGCGGCGCCAGCAGCACGCGATTGCCGTCGGGATCCGCCAGTTCGCGCGGCTCCGCCAGGCCGGGTCGGGCGATGCGCACCCGAGCGATGCCGCTGGGCGGCGCGGGCGGCAGCGGGTCGCGGGCGTGATTGACCTTGAGGATCGAGCCGTTCATGTGGTGGCGCAGCTGCTGCATTCCGCCGCCCAGCTTGCCCATGTGGTCGTACTCGAGGCCGATCGTCTGCTGCCAGAAGTGCAGCTGCTCGTCGCGCCTGTTGGTGAACAGGCCGACGTCCATGTGGGGTTTTGCGAGGTCCATGCCGCGGATGCTGAACTGCGGGCACCGCGAACGCAAGCCGGCGGTGCGCCGATCGGCACGCAGCAGCGGATGGCCCGGGCGGGCGCCGCAGAATCGGCGGATCCGGCGGGCTCGGGTGTATCCTCGCGGCTTCCCAAGAGTTGAACCATGACCGCCTCCCCGATCGAAGCAGAGCTCGGGCGTGAGGTCGCGCTCAGGCGCACCTTCGCCATCATTTCCCACCCCGACGCGGGCAAGACCACGCTCACCGAGAAGCTGCTGCTGTTCGGCGGCGCGATCCAGCTCGCCGGCACGGTGAAGGCGCGCAAGAGCGCGCGCCACGCCACCTCCGACTGGATGGAGGTGGAGAAGCAGCGCGGCATCTCGGTGACCAGCTCGGTGATGCAGTTCGACTACGCCGGCCACACGATCAACCTGCTGGACACCCCCGGCCACGAGGACTTCTCGGAGGACACCTACCGGGTGCTGACCGCGGTGGACGCCGCGGTGATGGTGATCGATGCGGCAAAGGGCGTGGAGGCGCAGACCATCAAGCTGCTCGAGGTCTGCCGGATGCGCAACACGCCGATCATCACCTTCGTGAACAAGCTCGACCGCGAGGTGCAGGAGCCGCTGCTGCTGCTCGAGGAGATCGAGTCGGTGCTGAAGATCCAGTGCGCGCCGGTGACCTGGCCGATCGGCATGGGCAAGCGCTTCCGCGGCGTCTACCACCTGCTCGAGAACCGGCTGATGCGCTTCGCGGCCGGCCAGGAGCGGGTGGGCACCGACACCGAGCGCATCGAGGGCGTCGACAATCCCAGGCTGGACGCGCTGTTTCCGGACGAGACCGTTTCGCTGCGCGCCGACGTCGACCTGCTGCGCGGGGCGAGCGACCCGTTCACGCTGGAGCAGTTCCACGCCGGCACGCAGACGCCGGTGTTCTTCGGATCCGGCATCAACAACTTCGGCGTGCAGGAGATCCTGCAGGCGCTGGTCGACTGGGCGCCGCCTCCGCAGCCGCGCGACGCCGGCGTTCGGATGGTGGAACCGGCCGAGCCGGCCTTCACCGGTTTCGTGTTCAAGATCCAGGCCAACATGGATCCTCGACACCGGGACCGCATCGCCTTCCTGCGCGTTTGCTCGGGACGATATTCACCGGGAATGAAGGTGCAGCACACGCGGCTCGGGCGCGAGATGAAGATCGCCAATGCGCTGACCTTCATGGCCAACGAGCGCGTGGCCAGCGAGGGCGCGGTGGCGGGCGACATCATCGGCATCCACAACCACGGCCAGCTGCACATCGGTGACACGCTGACCGAGGGCGAGGCGCTGAGCTACAAGGGCATCCCGTACTTCTCTGCGGAGCTGTTCCGGATGGCGCGCGCGCGCGACCCGTTCAAGGCCAAGCAGCTGGCCAAGGGGCTGCAGGAGCTCGGCGAAGAGGGGGCGATCCAGGTCTTCGAGAGCGCCACTGGACAGACGCTGCTGGGCGCGGTGGGGCCGCTGCAGTTCGAGATCGTGGCGCACCGTCTGCAGACCGAGTACCAGGTGGATGCGGTCTACGACGCCGCCGACATCCATACGGCGCGCTGGGTCACCTTCCCCGACGACAACACGCGCAAACGCTTCGAGAAGGAGCAGGCGCTGCGGATGTCGCAGGACGTCGACGGGAACCCGGTGTTCCTGGCGAGCTCTTCGTACAACCTGATGGTGACGCGGGAGCGCTGGCCGGAGGTGGGCTTCCACGCCACGCGCGAGCACGGGCAGCGGCTGGCGCACGCCTGAGCGGCGCCGCGCCGACCGCCTCAGGCAGGCACCGCCCGCCTGCCGGCGCGCGTGCGCGCGATGATGGTCTTCATGATCTGCGCGGTGCCGTCGCCGATCTGGAAGCCCAGCACGTCGCGCAGGCGCTGCTCCATCACGCCGCGGTCGTAGCCGCCGTGGCCGTGCAGCAGCAGGCACTGGTGGACGACGTCGTAGGCGAGCTTGGGCGCCCACCACTTGCACATCGCGGCCTCGGCGCTGTGCGGCGCGCCCTTGTCCTTCAGCCACAGCGCCTGCAGGCACAGCAGCCGTGCCGCCTCGACCTGCGTGTCCAGGTCGGCCAGCGGGTGCGAGACGCCCTGGAACGCGGACAGCGGCTGTCCGAAGGCCTGCCGCTCGGTCACCCACTTCCAGGTTTCCTCGAGCGCCACCCTGGCCACGGCCAGCACCTGCAGCCCGATCAGCGCCCGGGAGAAGTCGAAGCCCTGCATCACCTGGACGAAGCCCTTGTTCTCGTCGCCCAGGCGGTGGCTGGCGGGGACGCGAACGTTCTCGAAGAACAGCGAGCCGCGGCCGATCGCGCGCTGGCCGTGGCAGTCGAAGCGGCTGCGGGTGAGGCCGGGCACCTCGGCGGGCACCAGCAGCGCGGTGACCCCGTGCGCCCCGGACTCCGGGGTGCCGGTGCGACCGAACACGACCACCGCGTCGGCCTGGTCGGCGGCCGAGATCGAGGTCTTTTCGCCGTTGATCACGTACTCGTCGCCGACGTGCTCGATGCGCAGCTGCAGGTTGGCCGCGTCCGAGCCGCCGCGCGGCTCGGTCAGCGCGATCGCCAGCAGCGCCTCGCCCTTGGTGAGGCGGTCGAGCCAGGGCCTGGCCACGTCCGGGCGGCCGTGTTCCGACAGGATCTGGCCGTTCAGCGAGGCGAGCAGGTTGATGTAGGAGAGGCTGAGGTCCGCGCGGGCGATTTCCTCGTGGATCACGCCGGTTGCGAGGCAGCCCATGCCCTGGCCACCGAAGGCCTCCGGCAGCTCCGGGGCGATGAAGCCCATCGAGCCCATCTCGCGCATCAGGGTCCGGTCGAGCACGCGGGTGCGGTCGCGCTCCTGGAAGCCCGGCGCGATGCGCTCGGTGGCGAAGCGGCGCGCATGGTCGCCGAGCGCGACGAGGTCGTCGTCGAGATACGGATTCATCGATGTGTCTCCCCGATGGAAGCGGGCCCGGGGACGGGTGCTCCCGGGCCCGGGCGGATCGCGAACTTGGGCGCCGGGCCTACTTCGCGTACTTGCGGAACTCGGGCTTGCGCTTTTCCTTCAGGGCGTTGACGCCCTCGCGCGACTCGTCGGTGTCGTAGTAGAGCTTGAGCGCATACATGCCCATGCCGGCGATGCCCGCCTGGTGCGAGGTGTCCATGTTGAAGCTGCGCTTGGCGATGGCGATTGCGGTGGGGCTGCGCTCGCACAGCTCCTCGCCCCACTTCTGCACCTCGGCGTCGAGCTGGTCGTGCGGCACGCACACGTTGGCCAGCCCCATCGCAACCGCCTCCTGGCCGGTGTAGCGGCGGCACATGTACCAGATCTCGCGGGCCTTCTTCTCGCCGACCACGCGGGCGAGGAAGGCGGTGCCGTAGCCGGGATCGACCGAGCCCATTTTCGGGCCGACCTGGCCGAAGACGGCCTTCTCCGAGCAGATGGTGAGATCGCAGATGGTGGCCAGCACGTTGCCGCCGCCGATCGCAAAGCCCTGCACCCGGGCGATGACCGGCTTGGGAACGTCGCGGATCGCGGTGTGCAGCTCTTCCATCGGCAGCCCGATGGTGCCGCGGCCGTCGTAGTTGCCGTCGTGCGCGGACTGGTCGCCGCCGGTGCAGAAGGCGCGGTCGCCGGCGCCGGCCAGCACGATCGCGCCGACGCTGCGGTCGTAGCCAGCCTTGTTGAGTGCACG
Organism: Quisquiliibacterium transsilvanicum; assembly: GCF_014202215.1. Classification (GTDB taxonomy): domain Bacteria; phylum Pseudomonadota; class Gammaproteobacteria; order Burkholderiales; family Burkholderiaceae_E; genus Quisquiliibacterium; species Quisquiliibacterium transsilvanicum. The sequence goes on from NZ_JACHGB010000005.1 coordinate 340,717, forward strand.
GATCAGCTCGTCGCAGGTCTGGCCGCGGAAGGCGTTCATCTTGTCAGGGCGGTTGATCGTGATCCAGGCCACGCCGTTGCGGACCTCGTACAGGACGTCTTCGAAGTTCATGTGGGTCTCCTTGGTGGTGGGGAGGTTCAGCCGTTCATCGTCAGGCCGCCGGACACGCTGAGCACCTGGCCGGTCACGAAGCCCGCGTCATCGCTGGCAAAGAAGAGGATGGCGCCGGGCAGGTCGTCCGGCTGGCCCAGGCGGCCGAGCGGGATCGCGCGCGCGAAGGCGTCGCGCAGCTTCTCCGGGTTGGCCGCCGCGTCGGTGACGGTGGCCAGCAGCGCGGTGTCGGTGGGTCCGGGGCACACCACGTTGATGGTGATGCCGTGGCGCGCGTGCTCGCGCGCCAGCGTCTTGGAGAAGGACACCAGGCCGCCCTTGCAGGCCGCGTAGACCGCCTCGCCGGAGGAGCCGACCCGGGCTGCGTCGGAGGCGATGTTGACGATGCGGCCGCGGCCGCGGCTCGCCATGCCGGGCAGCACCGCATGGTGCATGTGCAGCGCGCCGACCAGATTGACCGCGATCAGGCGGTCCCATTGCGCGGGTTCGGTCTTGACGAAGGGCTTGAACACGTCCCAGCCCGCGTTGTTCACCAGCACGTCGAGCGGGCCAAGCTTCGCCTCGATCGCCGCGATCGCGGCGTCGACGCTCGCGCGGTCGGTGATGTCGCAGCCGATGGCCTGCGCGACACCGCCGTCGGCGCGGATGCCCGCTGCGACCTTCTCGGCTGCCGCCAGGTCGAGGTCCAGGACGGCGACGCGCGCGCCTTCCTTGCCGAAGCGGCGGCAGGTGGCCCCGCCGATGCCGCCGCCGCCGCCGGTGATTGCCACTGTCCTGCCGGTGAATCGCTGCATCCTCGGTCTCCCGCTCCGTGGGTTGGAGGCACGATGGACGCCGGTCTTGGCGTGCCTCAAAATAGGAAGTATGTTTACATAGCCTACCCGTGACCTGCGGTGGGTGCAAGTGCCTTGAAGAGCCCGGAGTTCATATGAAAAAGCAGCCAGTGAATGAATATCCCTTGAAGATCGAGCTCGCCAACCGGCTGTTCTTCCGTCTCTACCAGTGTGCAAATATGCTGCATAAAACCGGCACGCGCGCGGTGGAGGCGGAGGGCCTCACGACTCAGCAGTGGGCGGTGCTGGGCGCGCTGTCGCGGGAGAAGGCGAAGGCGGGGATGAGCATCGGCGACCTCGCGCGCTACCTGATGGTCACGCGGCAGGGCCTGTCGGGCCTGCTGGGCCGTATGGAGCGCGACGGTCACGTGGCCGTGCGGATGGACGGCCGGGACCGGCGGTCGCGCATCGTGACGATCACGCCGTCGGGCCGCCGCGTCTGGGAGGTTCTGGCGCAGCCGAAGATCCGCGCGTACTACGGAGAGGCGCTGTCCGACTTCTCCATCGACGACATGACACACACGCTGCATTACCTGCTGAAGATGCTGGGCAACATGCAGCGCATCGACGCCGAGCAGCTCGGGCTCGAGGGCGAGCCGGAGGCGCAGCTTGGACCGGCCGGCGCACGGCCCGCCTGACCCGCTCCCCGGCCTGCGCACGGGCCCGGCCCGGACCCGAGATGAGCACCGCGCTGAGGCCCGCGCTGAGGCCCGTGCTCAGGCCCGTGCTCAGGCCCGCGGCGTGGCGCGCTCGATGATCCTCGCGCAGTCGACGCCGCGCGGCAGCGTGCCGTAGTTGTGGTGGCCCTGCGCGTCGAGGCGCGACGCGCAGAAGGCATCCGCGACGAAGGCGGGGGCGTGCTGCACCAGTAGCGCGGCCTGGATCGCCAGCGCCATGCGGTCGACGACGTCGCGGGCGCGGTATTCGAGGTCGGCCAGGTCCGCGAATTCCTGCTGCAGCGCTGCCACGTGGCGGTCGAGCGCGGCGTTGCCTCCCTTCGCCTTGCCCACCTCCCGGAAGAAGGCCGTGACCACCGGGGGCGTCTTCTGCATCGCGCGCAGCACGTCCAGGCACTGGACGTTGCCGCTGCCTTCCCAGATCGCGTTGACCGGAGATTCGCGGAACAGCCGCGGGAAAGGGCTGTCCTCCATCACGCCGCTGCCGCCGATGCACTCCATCGACTCGTAGGCGTGGTTGGGGGTGCGCTTGCAGATCCAGTACTTCCCCACCGCGGTGACGAGGCGCACCAGCAGGTCCTCGTGCTCGTCGTCGCGATGGTCCATCGCGCGGGCAATGCGCATCGTGAGCGCGAGCGAGCCCTCGTTCTCCAGGACCAGGTCAGCGAGCACGTTCTGCATCAGCGGCTGCTGGTTGAGCACGCTGCCGAAGGCGGATCGGATCGAGCAGTGGTGGAGCGCCTGCGACACCGCTGCGCGCTGGCCGGCGCTCGAGCCCACCATGCAGTCGAAGCGGGTCATCGCCACCATCTCGATGATGGTCCGCACGCCGCGGCCCTCGTCGCCCACCATCCAGGCCAGCGCGCCGCGCAGCTCGGTTTCGCTGGAGGCGTTGGAGACGTTGCCCATCTTGCGCTTCAGGCGCAGCACCTGCAGCGGGTTCTTGGTGCCGTCGGGGCGCCAGCGCGGCAGCAGGAAGCAGGACAGCCCGCCCGCCGTCTGCGCCAGCACCAGGAAGGCGTCGCACATCGGCGCCGACACGAAGTACTTGTGGCCGACCAGCTCATAGGCCTGCCCCGGGCCCTCGGCCCCTGTCGGGTAGGCGCGCGTGGTGTTGGCGCGCACGTCGGAGCCGCCCTGCTTCTCGGTCATCGCCATGCCGATGGTCAGGCCCTGCTTCTGCGCATCCGGCACGTTGCGCGGATCGTAGATGCGGGCGGTGATCTTCGGCTCCCAGAGGCTGGCCAGCTCAGGCGTCGCGCGCAGCGCCGGCACCGCGGCGAAGGTCATCGTGATCGGGCAGCCGTGACCGGCCTCGACCTGGGTGTGCAGATATTCGTGCGCGGCGCGGGCGACGTGCGCACCGGGCTTCGGGTCGGCCCACGGCGATGAATGGATGCCGTGTTCGATCGAGGTCTTCATGAGCGTGTGATACGCGGGATGGAAGCGGACCAGGTCGACGCGGTTTCCGAAGCGGTCGTGGGTGTCGAGCTCCGGCGGATTGCGGTTGGCGAGCACGCCCTGCTCGATGTATTCGGCCGAGCCGGTGAGCTTGCCGAAGGCAGCGAGCGCTTCCTGCGCCCAGTCGGCGCCTTCGCGCGTGACGGCCTCCTGAAGGGCCTGGTCCTGCAGGTAGGCGTTGTAGTCGACCAGCTCGCTCGACACGTTGATCACTTCATGGGTGTCGGCGAGGAACAGGGCGTCCTTGGGCAGGCGTTCTGGGGCGTTCATGGCGTGGGCTCCTCTCGGAATCGTTTCCAGATGGACTGGCCGGCGGCGTCGAAGCGCACGACGGCGTCGATGAAACGGTGGCGCGCGTCGGCGTCCACCAGCGGTGAGGGCAGCAGGGGGTCGAACACCAGCTGGCGGATGGCGTCGTTGCCCAGCAGGAAGGACTCCCGCGCCGCGACCTCGGGTTCGAGCGCGTCTGCGCGGGCGAGCCAGTCTTCCAGTCGTCGGCGGGCTTCGCGGTAGCCGCGGTCCAGCGCGGCGCCGTCCCAGAGCGCGCGCGCGCGCAGCTCCCGCGCGTCGTCGAGGCCGCGCGCCACGAACACTGCCGTGGCGGGCTCGAGGCCGAGCTTGAACAGGCGTTCACGCGCCGCGGCGACGCCGCCCGCCAGGTTGTCGGGACGCAGGTGCAGGCCGCGGTCCAGCTCGCGCATGCCGAGCAGGCCGAGCGCGCGGTCGCGCATCCGCAGCGCGGCGCGATCGCTGCGGCCCAGCGGGCCGGCATGCACCGCGATCCAGCCGCCGTTCCATCCGCTCAGGCGCGCCTCGGCCCCCCGCCAGGTGGCAAGGTCCGCGGCGAGCTGCGCGGCATTCGGACCCAGCCGGTAGGCGCCGCGCCCGGCGGCCTCGACGAGCCCGGAGGCCGCCAGCCGCACCAGCGCCACCCGCACGCTGTTCTCGCGGATGCCGAACAGCGCGCAGGAGGCCACGGCCGAGCGGGCCGAGAGCGGCTCGCTGCCGGCGCCCAGCAGGAGGTTCAGGATGAGATTGCGCGGATTGGGGGCCATCGGACCGTGGACGTTACAAGTTGGTGCTTTGCAAGTCAACGTATGTAATGTTGGACGCAGGCCTTGCGCACCCTCCGCGCGGTGCCGCTGTCCCGTCGGCCGCGCCTTCGGCTGCCCGGTCCGCTGAGGCGTCTCGCTCAGGGCCTTGTCGGCCAGAGATCGTCGGACGACAGCGTCAGCGCGGGCAGCGCAGCCGGCGACACGCGGAAGGGTGCGTCGTACTTTTCGACCGAGGCCCAGCTGCCGCCGGGCGTGGGCCCGCGATGCACGTGCAGGCGCCGGCCGGGGAGGTCGACGACCCAGTACTCGTTGATGCCGTTGGCCGCGTAGACGCGGGCCTTGGTGATGCGGTCGAAGCGCAGCGTGGCGTCGCCAAGCTCGATTGCCAGGAGGACGTCGCCGGCGCCGGGGTGGGCGGCCTCGTAGAAGTCTGCGCAGGGGCGCAGCAGCAGGAAGTCGGGTTGCGGCATCGACCACGGCGGCAGCAGCACCGGGTTGCCCACCGAGACGATGGCCGCGTCACCGGCCAGGCGGACCAGCAGGCGAGTGAGCCGGTTGGAGACCGAGCTGTGGCGGGTGCCGATCGGCGGCATGTCGAACAGGTCTCCTTCGATCAGCTCGATGCGGGCGTCCTCGGCGAAGATGCCGGCCTCGCCCATGCGAACGAAATCGTCGATGGTGAGCTTGTGGCGGCTGGGCTCGACGACTGCGTTCATCGGGGGCTCCGGGCGACGACTGGAAGAGACTGCGCCAGTCTAGCGCGCGGCGCCATCGGCCAGAAGGCCGCCGCGTCCCGACGCCATTGCCCGAAGACCGCCTCGTCCCGGTGTCATCGTCCGGCAGGCCGCTTCCTGCCGGCGGCGTACCATCGCCGCATGGAGCCGACCACGTCGCACGCTGCACCCGATCTCGCCGAAACCCTGAACGAGGCCTGCTACTGCCGCACGCTCGACGAGGCCGTGCTGCACGAGCGCCTGGAGCGCGACGCGGGGCTCGGGGACGCGGCGCGGCAGGTGCTCGATGCCCGCCCGCACCTGTTCTCGGCGACCACGGTGTTCGTGTCGCAGGCGGTGGCGCGGACGATCGCGGACACGGCGGCAGCGGTCGAGCGCGTGAGCGCGCTGCCTGGCTATCGGGCGCGGGCGCTCGGGCAGGCTCCTGCGATCGCGCGGCACGACTTCGGACCGTCGGGCGCCTTCATGGGGTTCGACTTCCACGTCGGCGGCGACGGGCCGCGCCTGATCGAGATCAACACCAACGCTGGCGGCGCGCTGCTGAACCTGGCTCTGATGCGTGCGCAGCGGGCCTGCTGCGGCGATGCTCCCGAGGCCCCGGGCCCGGGGCTCCCCGGCCCCGACGTGCTCGAGCGGGTGTTCCTGCAGGTGTTCATCGATGAGTGGCGCAGCCAGCGCGGCGACGCTCCGCTGCGCAGCGTGGCGATCGTCGACGACGAGCCGGCCGGGCAGTACCTGGCGCCCGAATTCGAGCTCTACCGCCAGCTGTTCGAGCGCAACGGCATCGCGGCACGAGTGGTCGATGCGTGCGCGCTCGGCTGGCGGGACGGCCGGCTCGTGGCAACGGACGATACCGGGACGGAGGGCGCGCCGGGCTTCGCTGGCCAGACCGGACCGGCGGGCAGCGGCGCAGGCACGCCGATCGACCTCGTCTACAACCGCCTCACCGATTTCGACCTTTCGGAGCCGCGCCACGCGGCGCTGCGCAGCGCCTACGAGGCCGGCGCGGTGGTGCTGACGCCCGGCCCGCGCGCCCACGCGCTGATGGCCGACAAGCGCAACCTCGTGCTGCTCGGCGACGAAACCCTGCTTGCCGGCTGGGGTGCGGCGGACGCGGACCGCCGCACGCTCTCGGCGACGGTGCCGCGCACGCGGCTGGTGACTCCGGAGGCCGCCGATGAGCTCTGGGCGCAGCGGCGCAAGCTGTTCTTCAAGCCGGTGGCCGGCTACGGCGCCAGGGCGGCCTGGCGGGGCGACAAGCTGACGCGGCGCGTCTGGGAAGAGATCCTGGCCGGAGCCTTCGTCGCGCAGGAACTGGTGCCGCCGTCGCAGCGGGCGGTGGCGCGCGACGGCGAGCCCTCGGACCTGAAGTTCGACGTGCGCGCCTACGCGTACCGGGGCCGGGTGCAGATGCTGGCCGCGCGTATGTACCAGGGCCAGACAACGAACTTCCGCACGCCCGGCGGCGGCTTCGCGCCGGTGGTGGTGGTGCCGTAGCGCCGGCACCGGCGCGGACCGGGCTGGTGTGGACCGGGCTGGTGTGGACCGGGCTGGTGTGGACCGGGCCGCCGGTGTGGACTGGGAGATCGGGCTTGGACCCGCGGCGCGGGCTAGCCCTGCCGCCCCGGCGTCAGCCGAGGTGCTTTGCGAAGAATTCCAGCGTGCGGCTGCGCGCCAGCGCTGAGGCGGCTGCGTCGAAGGACGCGCGTTGGTCGCAGTTGAAGCCGTGCCCGGCGTCGTAGAAGTGGGCGATCGCCGACGGGTGGGCTGCCGCGATCAAGCGTGCCTGCTCGGCGCTGGGCATGGTGTCGTGCTCGCCGAAATGCATCATCACCGGGCAGCGTGGCGCTTCGCCGATGTAGCCTGGCATTCCGCCGCCGTAGTAGGGCACCGCGCAGGCCAGGCCGTCCAGCCGTGCGGCCGCGACCCAGGCGACCGTGCCGCCCCAGCAGAAGCCGGTGACGCCGACCCGGCCGGCGCGCGCGGCCCAGGACAGCGTGGCGGCCAGGTCCTTCATCGCGTCGTCGATCGTCAGGCCCTGCATCACCTTGCGCGCGGTGGCGATGTCCTCGGGCGTGTAGCCGGTCTCGAAGCCGCGCTGGGCGCGGTCGAACAGCGCAGGGGCCACGGCAAGGTAGCCGTCCGCGGCGTAGCTCTCGGTGACGGCGCGGATGTGGGCGTTGACGCCGAAGATCTCCTGCGCGACGACGACCGCTCCGCGGGCCTTGCCGAGGGGTTCGGCAACCCAGGCAGAGAAGCGGTGTCCGTCGTCGGCGGTGAGTTCGATCCAGGAGGGCATCGCAGTTCCTTTGGTTTTTGTGCAGCCGCTGCGGGCCTCGGGCGGCTTGGTGGCATGCGTGGCGGCAGTCGGACCCTGGCGCGCTTCAGGCTGCGCCGGCCAGCCGGTCCACCCGGCGCAGGTGCTGGTCGGTGGAGCCGAAGCTCAGCTCGATCTGCGTTGCGCGCTTGAAGTAGTGGCCGATGGCGAGCTCGTCGGTCATTCCCATGCCGCCGTGCAGCTGCACCGCGCCCTGGCCGACCGCGCGGCAGGCGCGCCCGGTCATCACCTTGGCCGATGAAACTGCCGCGGCGCGCTGCGCCGGCGCGGCATCGATCCTTGCGGCCGCGGCCCAGGTCAGGGCGCGGGCCTGCTCCAGCGCGATGTGCATGTCGACCAGGCGATGCTGCAGCACCTGGAAGCTCGAGATCGGCACGCCGAACTGCCGGCGCTGGCGGATGTAGTCGGCGGTGTCGGTCATCAGCCTGCGTAGCACGCCGACCGCCTCGGCGCAGACCGCCAGCGTGGCCTCGTCGAGGACGCGCTCCAGCAGTGGCTGGGCAGCGCCGGCTTCGCCGACCACTGCTCCGGCGGGCAGCGCCACCCCGTCGAAGCGCAGCTCGGAGGCCCAGCCCCCGTCCAGCGTCCGGTAGTCGCGGCGCACGATGCCCGGCGCCCGCGCGTCCGCCAGCAGCAGGCTGGTGGACGAAGTGCCGGCGTTGCGCGCACTGACCAGCAGGTGATCCGCCCAGGGACTGCACTGCACCACCGCCTTGCGCCCGGAGAGCACCCAGCCGCCGTCGACTCCGCGCTCGATCGTCGTGTGCAGCGCGGTGGCGTCGAAGCGGCCGTGGGGTTCGTCATGTGCGAAGGCGATCACGGCCTCGCCCGCGGCGATCCGCGCGAGCAGGGGCAGCGCGCCGTCGCCGCCGGCGCGGGCCAGCACGCCGGCGCCGATCACCACGCTCGACAGGTAGGGTTCGGCGGCCAGCGCGTCGCCGAGCGTCTCCATGATCGCCAAGGCATCGAGGAAGGATCCGCCCATGCCGCCGGCCGCCTCGGGCAGCGTCGCGCCGGCGATGCCGAGGCCGCCGCCCAGGCCGCGCCATAGCGGGGCTTCCAGCCGTGCCTCGTCGAGCAGGCGGCGGCGCTGGTCGAAGCCGTAGTGGTCTGCGAGGTAGCGCGCCAGGCTGTCGCGCAGCATTGCGCGGGTGTCGGCGGCTTCGGTGGTGTCAGCTTGGTCGGTCATCGGGTTCGGGTCCGTCGGGTCGGGCGGGTCAGCGGCCGGCGAGCAGCTGCTGCGCGATGATGTTGCGCTGGACTTCGTTGGAGCCCGCGTAGATCGACGCGGCGCGGTCGTTCAGGTAGGCGGACATGTTGAAGACCGGCTCCTCGTCCAGCGTGAGCTCGTGCGCCGCGCAGTCCGGCATGGCCACCCGCGCGACCGCGTAGCGTCCCGAGATCTCGATGCCCAGCTCGGTGATGCGCTGCTTCATCTCGGTGCCCAGAATCTTGTTCATCGAGGGGCCGATGCCGCCCGGGGGCGCGCCGCGCGCCTGCGCGGCCAGGGCCTCCATCTCCATGGCCTGCATCGCGTCGATCCGGCACTCGGCATCCGCAAGCTTGAGGTTCATGTCGCTGCGCTCGAGGATGTCGCCGGGCAGGCCGGCGAAGGCGGTCTCGGCAGCGCGTCGCAGCCGGCGCAGGCGGGCGCGCAGCCGCGGTGCCCAGGCGCCGCCGCGCTCATGCTGCAGCAGGTACTTGGCCACCGTCCAGCCGTCGTTCTCCTGGCCCACCAGCGAGGAAAGCGGCACGCGCACGTCGTCGAAGAAGACCTGGTTCAGCTCGTGATCGCCGGAGATGCTGACGATGGGTCGGATGGTGATGCCCGGTGTGTCGAGGTCGAAGCACAGGAAGCTGATGCCGCGCTGCGGCTTGGCCGAAGGATCGGTGCGCACCAGGCAGAACATCCTGTTGGACCAGTGGGCATGCGTGGTCCAGATCTTGGTGCCGTTGATCACGTAGTGGTCGCCGTCGCGCACCGCGCGGGTCTGCAGCGAGGCCAGGTCGGAACCGGAGCCCGGCTCGGAATAGCCCTGCGCCCAGTAGTCGATGCCGTCACGGATGCCGGGCAGCCAGCGCTGCTTCTGCTCGTCGGTGCCGAAGGCGATGATCACCGGAGCGACCATTTTCACCGCGTTCGGCGCCAGCGGCGGCGCGTCGGCGCCGGCGAGTTCGGCGGCGAAGATGTAGTGCTGCATCGGCGTCCAGCCGGTGCCGCCGTGCTCGACGGGCCAGTGCGGCACGCTCCAGCCGCGCCTGGCGAGGATGCGGTGCCAGGCGATTCCGGGGCCGTAGTCGGCGTAGATGCCTGAACTGCGGCGCCCTTCGGTGCGCAGTTCGTCGGTGAGTTCGGCGTCGAGGAAGCTGCGCACCTCGTCGCGGAAGGCCTGGTCTTCGGGGGACAGCGACCACATCATCGGGCTAGCCTCGTCGTCGACGCAGCCGGGGGGCCGCAGGGTTCGGTGGGGGGATCATAGCGGCGGCACCGGCGGTGCGGACGCTTCGCCGCGGACCGGGCGGCGGGCAGGGAAGGCCCGGGTTCCGTTATCCGGCGAGCTCGTCAGCCGCGCATCTCGGTGCCGCACCACTCGGCCACGAACAGCGCGATCGTCTTCGTCACGCGCCGGATCGACTCGATGTCCACGCGCTCGTCGAAGCCGTGGATGCTCTCGGAGCGCGGCCCGTACACCATCGTCGTGATGCCGCCGTAGATGCCGAGCACGCGGGCATCCGTGGTGGCCGTCGAGCTCGTGACCTGCAGCGGCGCGCCGGCCACCCGCTCGTGGCAGCGTGCAAGCGTGGCCTGGGCCTCGGTGCCGGCGGGCAGCTCGTAGCCGACCGCCTGGAAGCCGTGATAGACCACCTCGGGCGGGTTCGCGGCCAGGAAGGGGTCGCCCCTGGATGCGCGCGCGATGGTCGCCTCGATCTCGCCGCGCACCCCTTCGAGCTCCATGCCGGGGAACATCCCGATGCGTATGTCGAAGGTGCACCAGGCGGGCACGCTGGAAGTCCAGTCTCCGCCTTCGATGCGGCTGAGCACGAAGTTGATCGGGTGCGCATGCCCTTCGAAGGCGGGATGGCCGCACATGTTCCACTCGTGCTCCAGCGCGTGCAGCGCCTGCACCAGCGGCCAGCTCGCTTCGATCGCGTTGGATCCGGTGCCTGCGTAGGCGACGTGGGCCGGCCGACCGCGCACCCTCACCTGGAACCACATGACGCCCACCTGGGCGGTGAGCAGCGACTCGCCCATCGGCTCGGGAATGATCGCGGCCTGCGCGCGGTAGCCGCGCTGCAGGCAGGCGAGCGCTCCGTTTCCGGTGCACTCCTCCTCGATCACCGACTGCAGGTGGACGTCGGCGGCTGGCGCCACGCCCGCGGCGGCCAGCGCATCGAGCGCGAACAGGTTCGCGACCAGCCCGGCCTTCATGTCGCCGGCGCCGCGGCCGTACATCCAGCCGTCCTTGAGCGCCGGTTCAAAGGGCGGGTGCGTCCACATGTCGGCGGGTCCGGTGGGCACCACGTCGATGTGGCCGTTGAGGATCAGCGAGCGGCCCGACTGCGTGCGCGGGCGGTGGGTGCCGACCACGTTGTACGCGTTGTCGTAGGAGACGGCCACCGGCGAGAAGCCCGGCAGGTGGCGCAGGTCAGCCACCTCGATCTTCCAGCGGTCGACCGCCAGTCCGCGCGTGCGCATCGCGGTGGCCATGAAGTCCTGGGCCGGGGCCTCGGCGCAGCGCAGCGATGGCATCCGGACCAGGTCGGCGAGGAAGGCGAGCTGCCGGTCGAAGCCGGCGTCGACGGCATCCAGGATTCGGCTTGCGAGTGCGGGGTCGGTCATCCGGGGCTCCATGGTCGGCGTGGTCGTCGGGGCATGGTAAGGCCGGCGCGCGACGCGGCGAATCGGGGATTGCGAGGCCGGTTCGACCGTGGGCGGCGATTCCGGCATGATCGGCAGCGCCCCGTGGCGCATGCGTCATGGCGTGCAGGGCCGGCGATTCCGGCCCCGGCCGGCGCCTGCGGACGATCGACGAGACCCGAAGACGATGCGAACAGCCCTGGAGCCCGCGTGCGCGGGCCGCGAAGCCGAGCGATGATCCACCGCGCCTGGCACCCATTGCGCGCTCTCGCGCGCGAATTGCGCTGGTCCTACCTGCCGCCGCTGATGGTCTACATGGCCGCCGGCATCTCGGGCCTGACCGCGATCGTCGGCACCTTCTTCGTCAAGGACTACCTCGGGCTCTCCGCGGCCTTCCTGGCGGCGCTGGGCTTCTGGGCCGGGTTGCCCTGGGCGCTGAAGATGCCGCTGGGCCACCTCGTGGACCTGCTGTGGCGCTGGAAGTCGCTGCTGGTGTACCTGGGCGCCAGCCTGATCGCGCTGAGCCTGCTGATCATGATCGGCCTGCTGTCGAATCCTGACGCGATGCGCGCCTATGCGGGCGTGGAGGCCTGGTACGTGGCTGCGGCGCTGCTCTCACCGGTCGGCTACGTGATGCAGGACGTGGTCGCCGACGCGATGACCGTCGAGGCGGTGCCCCGCGTGGACGAGCGCGGCGAGCCGCTGGCCAAGGAGCGGCGCCGCGCGATGCACACCACGATGCAGACGCTGGGCCGCGTGGCGATCATCGGCGGCGGCCTGCTGGTGGCGCTGGTCAACGTGTTCATGCTGCGCGGCGTGCAGTCGCTGCCGGAGGCCGAGCGGGTCGCGGTTTACGTGCGCATCCACGAGCTGGCGCTGGCGATCCCCGCGATCTCGGTGCTGGGCGTGGTGCTGGCGGGCGTCATCGCGCGGCGTGCGCTGCGCCGGCTGGTCGCTGCCGGGCTCGACGCGCGCGCCGCGAGCGAGCGGCTGCAGCCGCAGGTGGAGCGTCCGCCGGTCAACTGGTGGGTGCTGGGCGGTGGCCTGGTCTTCGCCGCGGTGTCGATGGCCGTCGGACTGGGCGGCGTCGCCCATGGGCAGGAGCTGGTGTTCGGCGCCTCGATGACCGTGATCGTCGTGCTGATGTGGCGGCTGGTGCGCGAACTGGAGCCGCAGGCCCGCGCGACGCTGCTGGGCACCGCCGTGGTGATCTTCGTGTTCCGCGCCCTGCCGGGGCCGGGCGCGGGCTCCACCTGGTGGATGATCGACGAGCTGGGCTTCGACCAGCAGTTCCTCTCGGAGCTCTCGCTGATCGCCGCGGCGCTCACGCTGGTGGGGCTGTTCGCGTTCAGGCGCTTCATGGCCGAGCGATCCATCTACCAGGTGGTGGCGGTGCTCACGGTGGCGGGCACTGTGCTGGCGCTGCCGATCGTGGGCATGTTCTACGGCCTTCACCACTGGACCGCGTCGGTGACCGGCGGCGTGGTCGACGCGCGCTTCATCGCGCTGGTGGACACGGCGCTCGAGTCGCCGCTCGGGCAGGTGGCGATGGTGCCGATGCTGGCGTGGATCGCCAATTCGGCCCCGGAGCGCCTGAAGGCCACCTACTTCGCCGTGATGGCCTCGTTCACGAACCTGGCGCTGTCGGCCTCGCAGCTGGGCGCCAGGTACCTGAACGAAATCTTCGTGGTGACGCGCGAGGTGAAGGATGCGGCCACCGGCACGGTGACCGTGCCTGCCGACTACTCGGCGTTGGGGCCGCTGCTGATCACGACGACCACGCTGGCCTTGCTCGCGCCGCTGGCGGCGATCCTGCTGGTGCGGATGGTGCGGTTGCGCAGCGCCTGACCGGCGCGGGCGAAGCAGGTCCCGGCTGCTGCAGAGGGCCGCGCGGCTTCAGTCGAGGACCGGCGCGGCTTCAGTCGAGGGCTGCCAGGCGCTCCGCCAGGCGCGGCAGCTCCGAGGGGTCGAGCGCGTCGATGCCGGCGGCGCCGCGCCGGCCACCGCCGCCGAAGGGCCGCACCAGTTCGTGCGCGCTGGCCGCGCTGCTGCGCGGCAGGCGCAGGCTGACCTGCAGCAGGCCGGTGCCGGGCCGGGGCGTGGCGATCGCGTGCGCGCGCTCCGGGTCGGCGTTCAGCGCGTGGTTGGCGAAGCTGCCCGACACCCGGCGCGCCCAGGCGGCATCGGGCAGCAGGTGCAGGACGGCGTTCCGTCCCAGCAGCTCGGCGGGACACTCGAGCGCACGTTCCAGGTCGGCGCTGCGCGCCTGCCGAAGGCGCTCGAAATGCGGTTCCTGCTCGATGAAGCGGTCCGGATCGGCGTAGGGCGACAGCGCGCCGTACAGCTGCGCCGGCCGGTAGACGAGATCCTCCTCGCTCAGGCCGTAGGCGTTGTAGTTCAGGCACTCGCCGAGCTCCTGCCAGCGCGCGCGGCGTGCATCGTCGAGCCCGAGCGCAGCCGCGAGCCCTTGCGCGGTGCCGTTCATGTTGTCGCCGAAGCAGCCGACGATGGCCCACGGGCGCTGCCTGCCTTCGACCAGGCGGTCGGCGAGCGCGCTGGTGCAGACGTCCGGGGACGTGTCGATCGTGAGCTCGAGCAGCGGGCTGTCGGGGACCTCGCCGGGCTCGTGGTGATCGACATATCTCACGCGAACGCCGCGGCCCAGCAGCGCGACAAGCGCGGCGCGGTTGCCAGGCATCGCGATGTCCAGCGCGGTGACGAGATCCCCGGCCTGGGCGGGAACGCGCTCGAGCAGTGCGTTGTCCCGCTTGGCGCCGGTCACCAGAACGGCCTCCTGCGGGTCGTCCAGGCGCAGCTGCTGCAGCGCGCACAGGCCGTCGGCATCGCCGTTGAATACGTCGAATCGGGTCATCGGGCCTCGCGGGTGGGTTCTGCGCGGTGGGGTCTGTCGAGATCGACGCGGGATCGGCCCGCGCCGCGCAGGGTTGCACGGCTTACGCGGAGCGCGCAAGCCGGCGTATGCTGCAGATGGAACGGAGCCTGGCGCGGGCGCTGACGGGAGGCGTGTCATGGCGGCGATCGACGAGTACGACCGCTTCGACGGCCTCGGCCTGGCCGAACTGGTGCGCCGCGGCGAGGTGCTGCCCGCGGAGCTGGCGGAGGCGGCGATCCTTCGGGTCCGGCTGCGCGATCCAGCGCTGAATGCGGTGATCCTCCCGATGTTCGAGCAGGCGCGTGCGGCTGCTGCTGCGCCGCTGCCCGACGGGCCCTTCCGCGGCGTGCCGATGCTGCTCAAGGACCTGATCGCCACCGTGCAAGGCGTGCCGACGGCCTGCGGCTGCCGCGCGCTGCGCGTCCTGCCGGCCCCCGTCGACAGCGAGCTGGTCAGGCGCCTGCGCGTCGCGGGTGTAGTGCTGCTCGGCAAGACCAACACCCCTGAGTTCGGCCTGGTTCCTTACACGGAGCCCGAGGCCTTCGGCGCCACGCGCAATCCGTGGAGCCTGGCCCATTCGCCCGGGGGCTCCAGCGGCGGCTCGGCCGCGGCAGTGGCGGCTCGGATGGTGCCGCTGGCCAGCGGCGGCGACGGCGGCGGCTCGATCCGGATCCCGGCCTCGTGCTGCGGGCTGTTCGGGCTGAAGGTGTCGCGCGGACGCACGCCGACCGGCCCGCTGTTCGGCGAGTTCTGGCACGGCTTTGCCAGCGAGCACGTGCTGACGCGCTCGGTACGCGACAGCGCCGCGATGCTGGATGTGCTGGCCGGCGCGGACGTGGGTGCCCCCTACGCGTCGCCCGCTGCGCCGCCTTCCTTCCTGGACGAATCTCGCCTCGACCCGCCGCGGCTGCGGATCGCCTTCACTGCCAGACCGATGTTCGGTGCCCCGGACGTGCCGGTGCACGAGGACTGCAGGCGGGCGTTGGCCGACGCGGCGTCGCTGCTGGCGGAGCTCGGCCACGAACTCGTCGAGGCCGCGCCGAGTGTCGACCCGGAGGCCTGCGCCCGGGCCTTCGTCGTGGTGCTGGCCGCCGAGACCCGCGCGACGATCGAGCAGGTCGCCCAGGCCACCGGGGTCCCTGCCCACCGGCGGGACTTCGAGCCCGCCACCTGGGCGCTCGGCCTGCTCGGGCGCGCCACGCCCGCCTCCGAGTACGCCTCGGCCTCGAACCTGTTGCAGGCGGCCGCCCGCGCGGTGGGGAATTTCTTCGTGGAGCACCACGCGCTGCTGACGCCCACGCTGGCCCGGCCGCCCGCGCCGATTGGCGCGCTGCAGCCGCGTGCCCCGGATCGCCGGCTGATGGCGCTGCTCAATCCGCTGGGCGCGGGCTGGGCCTACCGGGCCGGCGGCATGGTGGAGCAGTTGGCGCGCGAGACCTTTGCGTACATGCCCTACACGCCGCTGTTCAACGTCACCGGGCAGCCGGCGATGTCGGTGCCGCTGCACTGGAACGCGGAAGGCCTGCCGGTGGGCGTGCAGATCGCCGGCCGCTTCGGCGACGAGGCACTGCTGCTGCGGCTGGCCGGGCAGCTGGAGCGGGCCCGGCCCTGGGCCGGACGGGCGCCGCCGCTCGCCGGAGTTGGCGCGGGTCCAGCCGAAGATCGATCCTGACGACAGCGTTCCAGGCGCTGGGGTCCGTGCGAGCGGCGCGCGCCGATTTCCCCCATCATCGCGCCTTTCCATCCGTACAAACTAAGGAACGAACAGGATGCGCGCAGTCGTATGCAAGGAGCTCGGCCCCGTCGAAAACCTGGTCTTCGAGCCGAACTGGCCGGACCCGGTCCCGGGCAAGGGCGAAGTGGTCGTCGACGTGAAGTCCGGTTCGGTGAACTTCCCGGACGTGCTGATGATCCAGGGCAAGTACCAGTTCTCGGCTGAACCGCCGTTCGTGCCGGGGTCGGAACTGGCCGGCGTGATCTCCGCTGTGGGCGAAGGCGTGACCGGCTACGCGGTGGGCGAGCGCGTGATCGCGCGCAGCGGCACCGGCGCCTTCGGCGAGAAGGCGAAGGCGAAGGTTTCGCAGCTGACCAAGATCCCCGAGGGCGTGGACTTCGACACCGCAGCCACCTTCATGGTCACCTACGGCACCACCCACCATGCGCTGATCGATCGCGCGCAGCTCAAGCCGGGCGAGACGCTGCTGGTGCTGGGCGCTGCCGGCGGCGTGGGCATGGCCGCGGTCGAGCTGGGCAAGCTGCTGGGCGCGAAGGTGATCGCCGCCGCATCGACCGACGAGAAGCTCGCGGTGTGCCGCGAGCATGGCGCTGACGCGACCATCAACTACAGCACCGAGGACCTGCGCAAGAAGCTCGCAGAGCTCACCGACGGCAAGGGCCCGGACGTGATCTACGACCCGGTGGGCGGCTCCTTCGCCGAGCCCGCGTTCCGCTCGATCGCCTGGCGCGGCCGCTACCTGGTGATCGGCTTCGCCAACGGCGAGATCCCCAAGCTGCCGCTGAACCTGGCGCTGCTCAAGGGCGCGTCGATCGTCGGCGTGTTCTACGGCAGCTTCGCGCAGCGCGAGCCGGTCGAGGGGCAGAAGGTCATCGACGAGCTGATGGACTGGGTGCGCACCGGGAAGATCAAGCCGCTGGTGTCGGCCCGCTACAAGCTCGAGGACACGGTCCAGGCGCTGCAGGACATGTCCTCGCGCAAGGTCACCGGCAAGATCGTCATCGTGCCCTGATCGGACAGGCGTGGCCGCGCAGGCGTGCGGCCACGCTCATGCCCGGTTGCCTGGGGCCGGGCGAACCCGCCGGCAGGTGCCGGCTCAGCCGGCGCCGAGCTTGCGTTCGACGACCCGCGCGAAGAACGCGGCGCCCAGCGGCAGCGCAGCGTCGTTGAAGTCGTAGTGCGGGTTGTGCAGCTCGCAGCCGCCGGGCGTGTCGCCGTTGCCGATGTTGATGAAGCAGCCCGGCACCTGCTCGAGCATGAAGGAGAAGTCCTCGGAACCCATGATGGGCGCAGGGTTGCGCTCGACGTTCCCGGCACCGACGAGCTCGGTACAGACGGCGGCGGCGAACTCGGCCTGCGCCGCGTCGTTGACCAGCGGGGCGAATTCCAGCCGGAAGTCCACCGAGGCCTTCGCGCCCATGCCCTGCGCGACGCTCTCGGCGATGCGGCGCAGGTTGTTCTCGATCAGTTGCATCACCGCGCCCGAGAACGCGCGCACCGTGCCGGACAGCCGCGCGGTCTGCGGAATGACGTTGTATGCGTCGCCCGCGTGGATCTGCGTGATCGACAGCACCGCGGTCTCCACCGGCGGCACGTTGCGCGAAACGATGGTCTGCAGCGTGGAGGCGATCTGCACCGCCACCATCACCGGGTCCACTCCGGCCTCCGGGCGCGCGCCGTGCGCCCCGACGCCGACGATGTCGATGTCGAAGAAGGCGCCGCCGGCCATCATGGGTCCTGCGCGCACCGCGAAGCCGCCCACCGCCAGGTGCGGCCGGTTGTGCATGCCGAAGATGCTGTCGCAGGGGAAGCGCCGGAACAGGCCGTCGGCGATCATCGCCTTTGCGCCGCCGCGCCCCTCCTCGGCGGGCTGGAACACGAAGTGCGCGGCGCCGTCGAACTGCCGCGTCTCGGCCAGGTAGCGGGCTGCGCCGAGCAGCATCGCGGTGTGGCCGTCGTGACCGCAGGCGTGCATGCGCCGCGCGTTGCGCGAGCGGTGCTCGAAGGTGTTGGCCTCCTCGATCGGCAGCGCGTCCATGTCGGCGCGCAGGCCGACGGTGCGCGGCGACGCGCCGCTGCGAAGCACGCCGACCACGCCGGTGCGTCCGACGCCCCGGTGCACCTCGTCGAAGCCGAAGGCCTCGAGCTGGCGGGCGACGAAGTCCGCAGTGCGCGTCTCCTCGAAGCCGAGCTCCGGATGGGCGTGGAGATCGCGCCGCCACTCGGTCATCTCGGGGTGCAGCGCGGCGATGCGTTCCGCGGCGGTCATTGGGGCGTTCATCTGTGTCCTCCGTCGGTGGCCGGCTGTGCCAGCCGGTCGATGAGCAGGCGCAGCCGCAGCGGCACCTGCCGGTTGCTCGGAAACACGACGGAGATCGGCGTCGGCTCCGGCCGGAGCGCGCCCAGGACCTCCTCGAGATTCCCGGATCGTACCGCGTCGGTCGCCATGTATTCCGGAACCTGAACGAGTCCGAGCCCCGCGCAGGCGGCCGGTGTGCGGCATGCGGAATGCGACGCATGGGCGCGAGGCGATCTCGGGAAGGACGCGCTCGCCCCGGCCTGAGCGGAGCTGCGTTCGATCGACTCGAGCTCGTCCAGTACGCGCCGGCAGCGCTGGAACAGCGCTTCGCCCGCATGGGTCAGGGGGGGGTCGTGGTCAGCGAGGGCTCGGGGTGCTTGAGGTCGACGGCGTGCAGCAGGTGTTCAGCCTGCCCGCGTTTCGCTGGCCTCGTCGAGCAGCCACTCGACCAGCGCCCGGGTCTCCGGCCTGCCTTCGCTGGCCGGGTTCACCACCACGAAGTAGGCGCGCGGCGACGCCAGCGTGTCCTTGAAGGGCGCGACCAGGCGGCCGTCCTCCAGCAGTGCATCGACCAGCGGCCTGCGGCCGAGCGCCACACCCTGGCCGAGCATGGCGGCGGCGATCACCTCGTCGTAGTTGGAGAAGGTCAGGGTGGCGCGCGGCTCCAGGTCGGGCAGGCCCATCGCGGTCAGCCATGGCTCCCAGTCCTGGAGCGGGCCCCGCCCCACGTCGTGCAGGCGCAGCAGCGTGTGCCGGGCGAGGTCCGCGGGTGCCGCCAGCGGCAGCGCGTAGGGGCCGAGCAGCGAGGGACTGCACACCGGCAGCACCTCTTCGTCGAACAGCTTGACCCCCTCGGGGGCATCGACCCTGCCCAGGCGGATGGCGACGTCGATCGCGTCCTGGACCAGGTCGCGCAGGCTGAAGGAGACGTCCAGCCTGACGTCCACCCCGGGCTGGCGCTGCACGAAGCGTGCGAGGCGCGGGATCAGCCAGAGCGAGGCCATCCCCGGCGTGGTCGACAGCGTGAGCACGCGGCGGGTGCGCGGTGCGCGCACCCGCTCGACCGCCTCGCGCAGCCGGATCAGCATCTCGCTGCAGGCGACGGCCAGCGCCTTGCCCTCGTCGGTGAGCGCGAGGCTGCGGTGGGCGCGGCGGAACAGCGGGGCCCCCAGGTCCTCCTCCAGCGCCCGGATCTGGCGGCTCACCGCCGACTGCGTGACGAAGCGTTCCTCGGCCGCACGCGTGAAGCTGAGGTGCCGGGCCGCCGACTCGAAGGTCAGCAGCAGGTCGAGTGGCGGCAGTCTGCGGGCGTCTGGCATGCGCTGGCGGAATTCGAGAGATTCCGAATCATCGTTTGAAAACCTGCGTGGTGCGACGCACCATACGTCCCATGCCCCTCGGTCGGGCGACCTGCATCTCGCAGGCGCAGGCGACATCGCAGGGAATCCGCAAGGAGTGCGTCATGATCATCGAAACCGGTCTTTCCCGTCTCGAACTGCGTCGCGGCGACACGGTGCGCCTCGATGATGCCCACGGCGCGACCGTGAGCTGCGCGGCCGGCAGCATCTGGGTGACCCGCGACAACGATCCCGCCGACCTGATCCTGGGCGCCGGCGACAAGGTCCGCATCGACGGTCCCGGTCTGGTCGTCATCCAGGCCTTCGAGGCCTCCCGCGTGGCGGTTGCCTCGAACGCGTTGTCGCTGGCGCGCGATGCCCGGCGTGCGCCGGTGCGCGCCCGGCTGGAACCGGCCCGCACGGCGCCGATGCCCGCCTGAACTCCGACGGACCGGCGTCGTCCGGCCGGTCCGGGTCCCGCACGTTTGCGCGGCGCTGGCTAGCCGCAACTAAGCCTGTAGGCGGTGTCGGTGCTGAAGACCGAGTCCATCCAACTGGAGCGGTCGGTCAGGAAGCTGCCGAGGAACGCGAGCTCCTCGTCCCAGGTGTTCCATACGTAGTGGCTCACGAGCGGCTGGCCCAGGATTGGCCAGCGCTCGAAGTTCCTGGCCTGGGCCGTCTGGAGCCTGGCGTGCTGGATGTCGATGCTCCTGCGGACGAAGGGCTCGATCCCCGGCGCCATCGCCTGCCAGCGGCGCGCGAGCAAGGATCCGTGTTCGGGCTTCTGGAGCAGCAGCGCCAGCCAGTTGCTGCCGTCGTAGAAGTCATGCTGGCGCGATACCCAGCATCCCTGCGGAAGGTACACCGCAGGGAGGTCAAAGTTGCCGGCGGAGATGTCGAAGTCCCAGATCGGCCCCAGGTTCAGTTTCCGGTCCGCGAGCCGCTCCTCGCGCTCCGAGCCCTTCCACAGGAAGACGCTGCTCAGGAAGGGCGCATCGAGGTTCTTGAACAGCTCGCTGAGCAGGGTCCAGTCGGCGAAGCTCTCGGGGTGGATCGACGCGGGCGTGGTGCCGCCGTGCAGCTCTAGTTCGACGTCGTCCAGGTAGGACTTGACGTACTCGAGCTGGGCGACGGTGATGTCCTCTTCGTCGGGCGTGTCGATGCAGAAGCGCGTTTTTCCGAGGGGCGACACGTACCGCAGATCGAGGCGCTCGTCGACGTGGCAGTCGAGTCTGCCGTCCGCCTCGACGAGGTATCCGCCGTCGGCCTCGGCGTCCGCAGGCTCGTCGCTCATCTCGTGGATGTCCAGGCGAGCCGACGAGATCCGGATGTCCTCGGCGAGCAGGTAGACGCCGACGTAGTCCCCGTTGAGCACCACCTCGACATGGACGCCCGAGGGGTTCCACTTCATCCCGTCCCGGCCGAACAGCGAGCTGTTGGCGAGCGAGAACGCGAGCTTGTTGCGAATCAGCGAGCGGTCGAGGTAGTCGGCCAGCAGGACCCAGTTGCGATTCTTCCGCATGCCGGCGACATCGGCGAGCGCGGCATAGCTGGCGTCGTTCGTGAACTGGACCTTGTAGGGCTTCTTCGGGTACTGCCAGGTCGAGTTGCCCCGGCCCCGGATCCTGCCGTTCAGTTGCACGGGCAGGTCTGAGATGACTTCGTGGTCGAGCACGAAGTTCGCGTCGACGTAGGTTTCCTTGGAGTCGACGGCCGCGCCGTTCCGGGTCGTGATCCGGAGCTGGGGCAGCTCCCTGAGCGCGCTCGGCAGGTGGGCCAGGAAGGCGTCGAAGCCGGGCGGGCCCGAGAGGCGGGGATCGGCATGGACGGACTTCAGCGTCTCGACCGCCAGCCGCGCGATGCGAGCCACAGGCGCGTCCGGGGCGACCGAGCCGGGGTCGAACCGGAAGGGGTGGGCCCGCGGGAAGCCGAGCATCTCTCTGGTCAGGTCCTCGGCAAGCTCGACTGATGGCTCGCCGCTCCAATGCACGATGGCGGTGAACGGGGTGATCGTGGTGGAGTAGCTCACGGACGGCGTGGCCATCCGGTAGGACACGACCTCCGGCGCCGCGCCCGACGACATCAGGGCCAGCAGCGGCGGGTCCGACGATTCGGGAATTTCCAGGCCGAAGGCGCCCGAGCCGTCAGTGTCGGCCTGCGGCTCGCCGGCGTCGCACTGGTCGTTGCGATTCAGGTCGGCGCACACGCGTCCCGCGTCCGCGGTCCCCGTGAACACCCTGCCCACCACCTCGCGGGTCGGCGTGTCGCCGCCCCCGGAGGAACAGGCGGACAGCACCAGCGCAGTGCACAGCGCGCTGGCCAGGCGGAGATCGAATCGTTGCATCGTGGTGGCTCTCCTTTTCCGTGCCCATGCCCTCCGGACATCGTCGCGAGGGCACGGGACGGGCCGGCTCGCTCGGCGCGCCCCGCCCCGCCCGCTGCGCTGCGTCAGGCCGGCGTGAACACCGGCACCGGGGCGCCTTCCTCGCTCGCCTTGAAGGTGACCTTGACCCGCTGGCCGATCGCCAGCGCATCGAGGTCGCAGTCGACGATGTTGGTGAGCATCGAGACGCCTTCGTCCAGGGTGACGTAGGCCAGTGCGTACGGCACCGGCGAGCCGCGGCGCATCACGCTGTAGGTATAGATCTCGCCGGTGCCCTTGGCGTCGAACCACTCGGTGTTGTCCGAGAAGCAGAACGGGCACAGCGCGCGCGGATAGTAGTGCGGCTGGCCGCAATCCTTGCAGCGCTTGATCCGCAGGCGGCCTTCGGCGGCGGCATCCCAGAACGGCTTGTTCTCGGGGTTGACGAAGGGGGCGGGAAACTTGCGTTCAGTCATGGTCAGGGTCACTCCCGCTCGAGGATCAGGGTTGCGCTGCCGTGGCGCGAGCCGAGCTGTCCGCCCGTGCCCTGCGCGAGCGCGAGCTTGCAGTCCTTGACCTGCACCGCCGGATGGGCCTCGCCGCGCAGCTGTCGGACGGCTTCGATCACCTTGGTGATGCCGCCGCGGTTCGCCGGGTGGTTGTTGCACAGTCCGCCGCCGTCGGTGTTGAAAGGCAGCCGGCCGCTGCCTGCGATCAGGTTGCCGTCGGCGACGAACGCGCCGCCCTTGCCCTTCTCGCAGAAGCCGAGGTCTTCCAGCTGCAGCAGCACCGTGATGGTGAAGCTGTCGTAGATCGACGCGTACTGGATGTCGGAGGGCTTGACGCCGGCTTCCTCGAAGGCCGCGGCGCCCGACCAGCGAGCTCCGGTGGTGGTGAGGTCGACCTTGCCGCCGTTCTGGCCCCGGGGGGACTCGCCGGCGCCGAGCAGGCGCACCTTGGGTCGGTTCAGTGTTCTGGCGATCTCGGGGCGGGCGACGATCAGCGCGCCGCCGCCGTCGCTGACCACGCAGCAGTCGAGCCGGTGCAGCGGGTCGGCGATGACCGGCGAGGCCAGCACCTGCTCCACGGTGACCACGTCGCGCAGCATCGCGTGCGGATTGTGCTGGGCGTGATGGGAGGCGGCGACCTTGATCCAGGCCAGCTGCTCGGCCGTGGTGCCGAATTCGTGCATGTGGCGCATCGCGCACATGCCGTAGCCGTTCGCGGTGGCCAGGCCATACGGGAATTCGTAGCCGGCGTCCGGCGCGCTGGCGCCGTAGTTGCGCGGCTGCGTGCCCGATGAGCCCTCCGAGCGCGGCCGGCCGGCCAGCGTGATCAGCGCGACGTTGCACTTGCCGGCGGCGATCGCCTCGGCTGCATGCGCGACGTGGATCAGGTAGGACGAACCGCCGGTTTCGGTGGAGTCGATGTGGCGGACCTTCAGGCCCATGTAGTCGACCATCGACAGCGGTCCGAGACCGGGAGCGTCGCCGGCGCAGAAGTAGCCGTCGACGTCGTCCTTGCTCAGGCCGGCGTCGGCCAGTGCGCCGCGCGCGGCTTCCGCGTGCAGCTGCGCGACCGATTTGTCCGGCGCGAGTCGCGTCGGATGCTCGTACGCACCGACGATGTAGGCTTTGCCTCGAATGCTCATGGGGCTCCTTGGGGTGTGTTCGGCGCCGATCCTGGGGCGATTCGGGCCTTTGCGGACGCAATCATAGGCGATCGCGTCGTCTTGGCAGGGCGGGGCCGTTTCACCCAGGCGCCTGCGCGCAGGGCGCTCCGTCGCTCGGGTGGCCGGCTTCCGTTCCGCCTGAGACTTCAGCGCCGCCGGCGGCGCCCGTGGTCGCGGCGCCTTCCACGCAGTGACTCGTGGCAAGCAGCCGGTGCACCAGCCGGGCCATCCGCGCGTCGTGCACGCCATGATGCTGCAGCGCGTGCAGCGTGTTGATCGCGTACTCGCGGTTGGGGCCGCGCTGCCCGGCGCAGCTGGCCAGCCGGCGCAGCAGTTCCGGCTCGGGCAGCAGGTTGTAGGCCTCGCTGGCGCGGTTGGCGACGAAGGTGAGCGCGCGCACCTGCCGTCCGTCCGCGAGCGTGGTGGCGGCCAGCGTGGGCACATAGACGTCGCCGAGCATCTCGCGCTCGTAGAGCTGCTCGATTGCGCGGCGCCGGCTTGCGTGATGCAGCCGGAATGCCAGCCCGATGCAGCTGCCGCCGCGATCCAGGCCGAGCACCACACCCGGCGCGTCGATCGTGCCGCGATAGTGCATCGAGGCGATGCAGAACGCGCGGTGATAGCCGTGGACTCGCCCGAGCTCGGCTCCCTCGAAATCGATCTCCGGATTCCAGATCAGCGATCCGTATCCGAAGACCCAGTCGGCAAGCAGCAGGTCCACTGGGGTGGGTGTCCGGAGCCCGCGCCGATCAGGCGGACTCGTTGCCGGGCGCCTCGTCGGCGGAATCCTCCGCGGCGGCGGCCTTGCGGGGCGTGGCCGGCTTCTTCGCGGCAGGTTTCTTCGCGGCAGGTTTCTTCGCAGCAGGCTTCTTCGCAGCAGGCTTCCTGGCCGCGGGCGTCTTTGTGGCAGCTGCCTTGGCCGGCGCTTTCGCCGTGGCCTTC
This sequence comes from Quisquiliibacterium transsilvanicum, assembly GCF_014202215.1. Classification (GTDB taxonomy): domain Bacteria; phylum Pseudomonadota; class Gammaproteobacteria; order Burkholderiales; family Burkholderiaceae_E; genus Quisquiliibacterium; species Quisquiliibacterium transsilvanicum. The sequence continues at coordinate 365,025 of NZ_JACHGB010000005.1, forward strand.
GGCGCAGCTTTCGCTGCCCCCTTTGCCGGCGCCTCCTCGTCGCCTTCGGCTGCCTTGCCGCGCGCGGGGCCGGCCTTGCCCGGGCGCTCCGGACGCGGCTCGAACTCGAACCCGGTCTTGCCGTCCGCGCCCCGGACCAGGTAGGCCTTGAACTTGCGGCGGGTGCGCGAGGACACGAAACCCGGCAGCAGGCTGGTGCGGCCCTCGGCGAGCAGCTTCGACATCTCCTCCCTGGAGACCTCCTGCTGCAGGATGATCTTGCCGGAGCGGAAGTCGCAGCTGCGCGCCTGCCCGACGGATTTCTCGCAGACGTAGGACATGCCGTGCTCGTACACGCCAGCGCCGCACTTCGGGCAGGCGCCCAGCGAGACCTGGCCGGAGAAGTCGACGGCTTCGCCGCCTTCGCCTTCATCGTCGCCCTGGCTCTGGCCGAAATCGAATTCCAGCTTGAACTCGGGACTGATCTTCAGGATGGCGGCGAAGGGCCGGCCGAGCCGGCTGCGGAAGCCCTGCAGCGGGCCGAGCGTGCGCTCGCGCAGCAGCGTCTCGACCTCGGCGATCTCGAAGGTGCGCCCGCCGGGGTGCTTGCCGATGGAGAAGTCGCACTGGGTGCAGGCGAAGCGCTTGTAGTTCTCCTGGACCACGCCGCCGCACCTGGGGCAGGGGGTTGCGAGCGTGGCGTAATCGCCCGGCACCGTGTCGGACTGGTAGTTCTTAGCGCGCTCGACGATGCGCCGGGTGACCTCGCCGATCTCGGTCATGAAGGTGTCGCGGTCCAGCAGCCCCCGCTCCATCTGGGCGAGCTTGTGCTCCCAGCCGCCGGTGAGCTCGGGCATGGTGAGCTCCTGCACCCCGAGGCCGCGCAGCAGCGTGAGCAGCTGGAAGGCCTTCGCGGTGGGGATGAGCTCTCGCCCCTCTCGCACGAGGTAGTTCTCGGCGATCAGGCCCTCGATGGTCGCGGCGCGCGTGGCCGGCGTGCCCAGGCCTTTGCCGGCCATCGCCTCGCGCAGCGAATCGTCGTCGATCAGCTTGCCCGCGCCTTCCATCGCCGAGAGCAGCGTGGCCTCGCTGTAGCGGGGCGGCGGACGGGTGGCGAGCGCCTGCACCGCAGCGCGCAGGGTGTCCACGCGCTCGCGGTCCTCGACGGCGACCAGCATGGGGTCGGGCTTGCCGCCCGCGGGCGCCCCGGTCGCTTCCTCGAGCGAGCGCCCGTAGATGGCGAGCCAGCCGGGGTTGGTCATCACCCGGCCCTCGGTCTTGAAGGAATGGGCTTCGACGACGGTGATCCGGGTGGTGATCAGGTACTCGGCGGCAGGGAAGAACACGGCCAGGAAGCGGCGCACGACGAGATCGTAGATGCGCTGCTCGGCCTCGCTGAGGCTCTTCGGCACCTGCAGCGTCGGGATGATGGCGAAGTGGTCGCTGACCTTGGTGTTGTCGAAGATGCGCTTGTTGGGGCGCACCCAGCCGCTGGCCTGGATCTGCTTCGCGAAGGGCGCGAACTGCGGCAGCTGCTCCAGCTCGCCCAGGGTGCTGCTCACCGTGCCCAGGTAGTCCTCGGGCAGCGCGCGGGAGTCGGTCCGCGGGTAGGTGAGGACCTTGTGCTTTTCGTAAAGCGCCTGTGCGATCGACAGCGTGGCCTTGGCCGAGAAGCCGAAGCGGCCGTTGGCCTCGCGCTGCAGGCTGGTCAGGTCGAAGAGCGCGGGCGACAACTGGGTGGACGGCTTGGCCTCCTCGGTGACCACGCCGGGCTTGCCTGCACAGGCGGCCACGATCGCGTCTGCCGCGGCGCGGTCCCACAGGCGTTCCGCGCGCGCCTCGGGATCCTCGCCCTTGCGGAAGCCGGTGTCGAACCAGCGTCCTTCGTATTCGCCGGCCTTGGCCTGGAAGCTGGCGCGGACCTCGAAGTAGTCGCGCGAGACGAAGCGTCGGATCTTGTCTTCGCGGTCGACGACGATCGCCAGCGTGGGCGTCTGCACCCGGCCGACGGTGGTCAGGAAGAAGCCGCCATCGCGCGAGTTGAACGCAGTCATCGCGCGCGTGCCGTTGATGCCCACCAGCCAGTCGGCTTCGGAGCGGCAGCGGGCTGCGTCGGCCAGCGGCATCATCTGGCTGTCGTCGCGCAGCTGCTGGAAGGCTTCGCGGATGGCTGCCGGCGTCATCGACTGAAGCCAGAGGCGCTTGATCGGCTGCTTCGCCTTGGCGTGCTGAGCGATCAGCCTGAAGATGAGCTCGCCCTCGCGCCCCGCGTCGCAGGCGTTGATCAGAAGATCGATGTCCTTGCGCCGGATGAGCTTCGTGAGCAGCTTGAGCCGCTCCTGGTTCTTGACGATCGGCTGGATGTCGAAGTGCGGCGGGATGACCGGCAGGTGGGCGAACGACCACTTGCCCCGCTTGACCTCGTACTGCTCGGGCGCGGCGATCTCGAGCAGGTGGCCGACTGCCGAGGACACGACGTAGTCGTCGCTCTCGAAGAAGTCGGCGGTTCGCGTGAAACCGCCCAGCGCCCGCGCGATGTCGGCGGCCACCGAAGGCTTTTCCGCGATGATCAGTGCTTTGCTCATGTCGACCAGGAACGCACCAGGGGCGCGAATGATAAGAGTGCGGTCGCCGGCGTGGCAACCACGTTATGGGGCTTCACGGGCTGCGACTCGCGTGCCGGGCAGGGGAACTTTCCGGCCGGTCCAGGCGCGATCTTCTCACGCGCGCCGCTGGTAGCGCCCGTCGGTCAGGCGGTCGACACGTCCGGTGAGCTCGAGCTCGAGCAGCCGAGCGGCGATGTTGCGGCCGTCGCCGGCGCCCAGGGCGACCAGGGAATCGATGCCCTGCGGATCCCATCCCATCAGGGACAGCAGCGGGTCCGGGTCGGGAGCGGCTGCGCCAGGGGGGCCTCCGGAGCGCGGCAGCGGGCCCGCGCCGGGCGCGAACTGCGGCAGTTCGGAGAGCACGTCCTGGGCGCATTCCACCAGGCGCGCGCCCTGCTTGATCAGCAGGTGGCAGCCGCGCGACAGCGGTGAGTGGATGGAGCCGGGAATGGCGAAGACGTCCCGGCCAGCCTCCGCGGCGAGGCGCGCGGTGATCAGCGAGCCGCTGCGCAGCGCCGCCTCGACCACCAGAACCCCGAGCGATAGCCCGGCGATCACGCGGTTGCGGCGCGGGAAGCCGCTCTTGCGCGGACCGCTGCCCAGCGGCATTTCGGACAGCACGACACCGCCGCCTTCAGCGATCGCGTCTGCCAGCGACCGGTTCTCCGGGGGGTACACCGCATCCACGCCGGTGCCCAGGACTGCGATGGTGCCGCCGGCGCGGCTCAGCGCCCCCACATGCGCGGCGGAGTCGATGCCACGGGCCAGCCCGCTGGCGATGACGAGCCCGGTGTCCGCGAGGGTCCGGGCGAAGGCGGTGGCGGTGCGTGCGCCGCCCGCGGTGGGCGTGCGGCTGCCGACGATCGCCAGGCAGGGGCGGCGCAGCGCCTCGGGCGCGCCACGGGCATACAGCAGGACGGGCGGGTCGGCGGTGTGGAGCAGCGGACCGGAGTAGTCGGGGTCGATGAGGCTCAGCAGGCGGTGACCGGGCCGCGCCGCCCACTCCAGCGCCTGTTCGACGGCGCGTTCGCGCTCCGGGTCGGGCGCCAGCAGGCGCGCGGCGGCAGTTGCGCCGACCACCTGGGCCAGTGCGCTGCGGTTGGCCGCGAACACGTCCTCGGGCGGGCCGAAGGCGGCGAGCAGCGTACGCGCCGCTGCCGGCCCGATGCCGCGGGTGAGCGACAGGCGGAGCCAGGCGGCGCGTTCGGTGTCCGGAAACGAAACCGCGCGCCTGGGGCGCGCGGTCTGGGTGTGCGGCATGCGGAGTCGCTAGGGGTTGGTGACGTCGTCGCCGATCGAGATGTCGCGCGACGCAGCCGTGATCAGACCGTATGCGATCTTATCGAAGACACGGAAGACGAGAAGATGGCCAATCGGCTCGCCCGGAAGTCGTACCTCCTTGCGGGTTTCGGGATCGCGGACAAGCCGGCCGCGCTCCTTGATCCCGAGCACGTTGCCGACCGCGACGCCCTGGCTGGCGCCCACGTTGACCGCGACCACGCTGTTGCGTCCCGCCTGGGCGACGCCCCGATGGATGGAGACGATGCGCCCTTCCACGTCGGACTGCGGCGGGCTGGGCACGTAGTTGGGGATGTCCTGGCGCTCGGCAGGCATCAGCCGGTCGCCCGGCCCCACTTCCTCGCTGACCGCCTGCATGCGCAGCGTGGCGGGGTCGCCGTCGCGTTCCAGGCGCGCGCTGCCGACGAACTGCGCCTCCCAGGCGATGGGCTTGCGGGTGTCGGGGTCGAGCAGTGCGCGCGCGGGCCGGTAGACATGCCAGTCGGCGCCGGCGCCGTCGGGGATGCCGCGGGCGTAGGCCAGCTCGCCACGGCTCAGGTACACGCGCCCGTCCTGGGTAGCGATGATGCGCGGATGCGACTGCAGGCCCTGCTCGTCGACGATCAGCGGTCGGTTCAGGAAGGGTGCGATCGCCTGGCCGTCGATCGTCGGCACCGCCGTTGCAGGCAGGGCCTCCGAGCGCACCTCGGGACGCGCGCGCTCCGCCCGCTCGCCGTACGCGCCGCCGCGGCCCATCGGCTTGCCCAGGCGCAGCCGCGGCGTGCCGCTGCTGTTGTCCAGGTAGACGACGTCGCCGGGGTAGATCCAGTGCGGATCCCGGATCTGCTCGCGATTGAGCTGCCAGATCTCCGGCCAGCGCCAGGGCTTCTGCAGGAACTTCGCGGAGATGTCCCAAAGGGTGTCGCCACGCACGACGACGTATTGGTCGGGAGCGTCCCTGGCGAGCTCGAGCGGCTGGGCGAGGACGCCGGTGGACAGCAGCAGGGTGAGGGCCGCTCCGAGGACCCGCGTGCTAAAATTTTTCATTTGACGCTCATGGCTCCCGAGGGCTTGGGGCGCTGGAAAACCCCTGATAATCAAGGGCTTGAAAAACGGGTCCGAGGCGCGGATAGTGAATGGAATTCTGCAGCCCCGCCTGGCGCTCCACCAACCCTGACAGGACTCAACGGTAGGTTTCCGCCGATGGCCGTACTGAACATTCTGCGCTATCCAGACCCCCGCCTTCACCAGGTGGCGCGTCCGGTCGAGTTCTTCGACGAGCGCCTGCGCCAGCTGGTGCGCGACATGGCCGAGACGATGTATGCGGCGCCCGGCGTCGGCCTGGCGGCAACGCAGGTCGACGTGCATGAGCGCATCGTCGTCATCGACGTCTCCGACACCAAGGACCAGCTGCAGGTCTTCGTGAACCCGAAGGTGGTCGCGGCCAGCGACGAGCGCAAGGTCTACGAGGAAGGCTGCCTGTCGGTGCCCGGCATCTACGATGAGGTCGAGCGGCCGGACCGGGTCCGCGTCGAAGCCTTCGACGAGCATGGCAAGCCCTTCGCGATCGATGCCGACGGCCTGCTCGCGGTCTGCATCCAGCATGAGATCGACCACCTCGACGGCCGCGTCTTCGTGCAGTACCTGTCGCGCCTCAAGCAGAGCCGCATCCGCACCAGACTGCTCAAGGGCGACCGGGAAGCCGCCTGAAGTGGAGTCGAGCGCGGCGGGCTGCGGCGCCGTGGAAAACCCGTGGACAAGCCGCCGGAAAGCGGTGGATCTGCGCTCGAACAAGCGGTGGAAAACCCCTGGATTGGGCCGGTAAAAGGCCGGTAGAACACCGGTAAAACGCCGGTAAAACGCCAGTACAAGGGCGGGAATAGCGCGTGGAAGGCACGAGGAAAACCCGTGCATTCCCCTGCGGATCGCGGCGGCGCATCAGTGCTTCCCGCTCCATCCTGCGCGGCATCCCCCGCAGTCCGACTGCCGGCACGCAGTGATGGCAGCGATACGCGCCACAGTTGCCATCCCTTCCCCCTTCCCCCTTCCCCCTTCCCCCCCCCCGAAAAACATGCGCCTGATCTTCGCCGGTACCCCTGTCTTCGCCGAGCGAGCGCTCGCGGCCCTCATCGAGGCCGGCCAGGAGATCGTGCTGGTGCTCACCCGGGCCGACCGGCCGGCGGGCCGGGGGCAGCAGCTGCAGGCAAGTCCGGTGAAGCAGCTCGCCCTGGCGCGCGGGCTTCCGGTCTTCCAGCCGCGCAGCCTGCGCGATGCCGAGGCCAGGGAGCGGATTGCCGCGGCGGGCGCCGACGCGATGGTGGTGGCCGCCTACGGGCTGATCCTTCCGCCTGACGTGCTGGACGCGCCGCGGCTTGGCTGCATCAACATCCATGCGTCGCTGTTGCCGCGCTGGCGTGGGGCTGCGCCGATCCAGAGGGCGATCGAGGCGGGCGACCGCGAGACCGGCATCACCATCATGCAGATGGACGAGGGCCTGGACACCGGGCCGATGCTGCTGGCGCGTGCCATCCCGATCGGCCCCGGGGAGACCGGGGGCGGGCTGCACGACCGTCTTGCCGAACTCGGCGCCGACCTGATCGTCGAGGCGCTGGGCGCGCTGGAGCGCGGTGCGCTGCCGTCGGTGCCGCAGCCGGCCGAGGGCGCCACCTATGCTGCCAAGATCGAGAAGACCGAAACCGAGATCGACTGGCGCCGCCCGGCGGCGAGCCTCGCCGACCGAGTACGCGCCTTCGACCCGTTTCCGGGTACGCTCGCCAGGCTGGAGGGCGCCGGCGGATCGCTCAAGCTCTGGAGTGCGCAGGCCGTCGGGCGCAGCGTCGAGGCGGCGCCCGGCACCGTGATCGGCGCCGGCGACGGGGAACTGGTGGTCGCCTGCGGCGATGGGGCGCTGTCGCTGCTCGAGCTGCAGAAGCCGGGCGGGCGGCGCCTGCCGGTGCGCGACTTCCTGCGCGGCTTCCCCATTGCGCCGGGTGCGCGCTTCGGCGTGCCCACGACCTGAACGGGACGGCCTGCGCGCTGCCTGCCGGCGTGCAATGTCGGGGCCTTGTGCGCGACGAAGGTCATCCCCACCTTTCGATTCCGGGGCTGACTGCAGCGCCGGGTGGTTCCACAGGAGACAGGACGATGTTCAACTGGGTCAAGACCGCGATGCTGATGGCCGCGATCACCGCGCTCTTCGGCGTGCTGGGCGCCTCGATCGGCGGTCGCCAGGGCATGCTGCTGGCGCTCGGGTTCGCGGTGGTGTCCAACTTCTTCGCCTACTGGTTCTCCGACAAGATGGTGCTGCGCATGTACAACGCGCAGGAGGTCGACGAGACCACTGCGCCGCAGTTCTATCGCATGGTGAGGGAGCTGGCCGAGCGCGCCGCCCTGCCGATGCCCAAGGTGTACCTGATCGACGAACAGGCGCCGAACGCGTTCGCGACCGGCCGCAACCCCGAGCATGCTGCGGTGGCTGCGACCACCGGCATCCTGCGCGTGCTCAGCGAGCGCGAGCTGCGCGGGGTGATGGCGCACGAGCTTTCACACGTGAAGAACAGGGACATCCTGATCTCCACCATCTCTGCGACGATGGCGGGCGCGATCTCGGCGCTGGCCAACTTCGCGATGTTCTTTGGCGGCCGCGACGGCGAGGGCCGGCCGGTCAACCCGATCGCCGGCATCCTGGTGGCCATCCTTGCGCCGCTGGCAGGCGCGCTGATCCAGATGGCGATCTCGCGGGCGCGGGAGTTCGAGGCCGACCGCGGCGGCGCGGAGATCAGCGGCGATCCGCAGGCGCTGGCCTCGGCGCTCGACAAGATCCACCGCTACGCCCAGGGCATCCCGCTCGAGACCACCGAGCGCCACCCCGAGACCGCCCAGATGATGATCATGAACCCGCTGTCCGGCGGCGGCCTGCGCGGGCTGTTCTCCACGCACCCCGCCACCGAGGAGCGCATCGCCCGCCTGATGGCGATGGCAGGGCGCGGTTGACGCGCGTGTCAGGCGAGCCATCGGGCCCCGGGCCCGCCGAACCGTCGTTGCGGGCGCCGCTGGCCGCCGAGCTGCGCGCGGCGGCGCTGGCCGTCGAGCGCGTGCGCGCCGGCCGGGCGCTGCCGCCTTCGCTGGACGAGGCCGCCGCGCGCTGGCGGCTGGAGGGCGTTTCCCGGGCGGCGATGCGCGACATCGCCTACACCGCGGTGCGCCGGCTCGGCACCGCCGGCGCCCTCGCGGCGCGCCTGAACGCGCGTCGGCCGTCCGTGGCGCTCGCTGCGCTGCAGCTGGTGGCCTTGTCGGAACTGCTCGTCCAGGGCCGCCGCCATGAAGCGGTGATCGTCGACCAGGCGGTCGAGGCCGCGCGGCTGAGCCCCGAGACCCAGCCGGGCGCCGGCTTCCTCAACGCCACCCTGCGCCGCTTCCTGCGCGACCGGCCAGCGCTGATGCTGGCCGTGTCGCACGACCAGGAGGCCGTCTGGAACCACCCCCGCTGGTGGATCGACCTACTGCAGGCGGACCATCCGGCGCACTGGGAGGCCGTCCTGGCGGCGGGCAACGCACCGCCGCCGATGACGCTGCGTGTCAATGCGCGGCGCGCCAGCGTTGACGAGTGCCTGGCGGAACTCGGTTCGGCCGGTCACGGCGCGCGGCAGATCGGACCGCATGCCGTGCGCCTGGACCGACCTTGCGACGTCGCGCAGCTGCCCGGCTTCGCCCAAGGGCGGCTCTCGGTGCAGGATCTCGCCGCGCAGATGGCCGCGCCGCTGCTCGACGTGCAGCCCGGCCAGCGGGTGCTCGACGCCTGTGCCGCACCGGGCGGCAAGACCGCCCATCTGCTCGAGCTGGTCGACTGTTCGGTGACCGCGCTGGATTCCGACGCCGCGCGCCTGGAGCGGGTGCGAGAGAGCCTCGGGCGCCTGGGGTTGTCGGCCGACGTGGTCTGCGGCGACGCGCGCCGCCCGGACGACTGGTGGGACGGCCGCCGCTACGACCGCATCCTTCTCGACGCGCCCTGCTCTGCGTCGGGCATCGTGCGTCGCCACCCGGAGATCCGCTGGCTGCGCCGCCGTCGCGATCTGGCGACACTTTCGGCAGTGCAGTCGGAAATGCTGGCCGCGCTTTGGCCCCTGCTCGAACCGGGTGGTAAATTGCTCTACGCAACGTGCTCGGTGTTCCGCGCCGAAGGCGCGGAGCCGATCGAGCGTTTCCTTGCGGGGCGCACCGACGCCGAGCGGGTCGACCTGCAGTGGCGCTGGCCCGCCGATGCGCAGGTCATCCCGGTCGGTCAGCTGCTGCCGCAGGCCGACGAGCACATCGACCACGACGGTTTCTTCTACGCACTGATCCGAAAGATCCCTTGACCGCTCGCCTCGCCAGGGCGCTGGTCCTGGTGGCGACGTTCCTGGCGGCGCTCGCGGCCTTTCAGCCAGCGTCGGCCGCCGATGCCATCGAGGCCCGCAGCGTCCGCATCGAACGTTCAGCCGGCGGTGATGGCTGGGAGTTGTCGGCCGATTTCCACCTGCCCCTGCCCGACCGTCTCGAAGAGGCGGTAAACCGCGGCGTCGCGCTCTATTTCGTGCTCGAGTTCGAGCTGGCACGTCCGCGCTGGTACTGGTGGGATGAGATGGCCGCGTCGGCCAGCCAGACCTGGCGCCTGGGATACCACGCACTGACGCAGCAGTACCGCCTGACCCAGGGCGGCGGCTTCGCGCAGGCCTTCGGCAGCCTGGGCGAGGCGCTGCAGACGCTGTCGCGGGTGCGCGGCTGGCGGGTGATCGAAGCCGGCGATGCGAGTCCGGGCAGCGAGTACCAGGCCCGGGTGCGGATGAGGCTGGACGCGTCGATGCTGCCCAAGCCCTTCCAGGTCACCGCCATCACCAACCGCGACTGGAACCTGCAGGCCGAATGGACCCGATTCCGATTCGTGCCCTAGACCTTGGCAAGCGCGCGGTCACGCGTGCGCTCAGGGTCTCGCTGATCGTCTCCGTCGCGCTGGCGGCGATCCTGCTCGCGCTGCTGGCCACGGCGAGCGGCAACACGCAGCTCTTCGAGCGGCACTATCCGACTCTGCTCTGGATCACTCTGGGCGTGGCCGGCACGCTCCTGGTGCTGGTGCTGGAGCTGCTGCGCCGGCTGGCGGTGCGCTGGCGGCGCGGCTTGTTCGGCACCCGGCTGATGGCCCGGATGGCCGGGGCGTTCGTGCTGATGTCGGTGCTGCCCGTGGCGCTGGTCTTCCTGGTGGCGGTGCAGTTCGTCGGACGGTCGATCGAATCCTGGTTCGACGTTCCGCTGGAGCGGGCGCTCGATTCCGGGCTGAGCCTTGCACGCGCCTCGCTGGAGTCGCAGCTCAGCGACCTCACGCAGAAGGCCAGGGTGATGGCGGCCGAACTGGCCGAGTCGCCGCCCGGGGCGCTCTCGTCGACGCTGTCCGGGCTGCGCGACCAGGCCGGGGTCCAGGAGGCGCTGGTGCTGTCCGGGTCCGGGCGCATCGTGGTCGCGAGCGGCGGGCGCTTCGCGCAGCTGGTCCCGGACCTGCCGCCCTCGGACGTGCTGCGCCAGGCGCGGCTCACGCGGCAGTTCGCCCGGATCGAGGGCGGCGACCCCGGCGATCCGCAGGGGGTTGCCGACGCGGCCGGCGCGGGCGGGATTTCCGAGGCGCTCAAGCTGCGGGTCATCGTTGCGATCGTCACCGAGGGGCAGCTCGCGGACGACAGCCGCTACCTGCAGCTGGTGCAGCCGGTGCCCACGGCGCTGAGCCAGAACGCCGAGGCGGTGCAGCAGGGCTATCGCGATTTCCAGGAACTCTCGCTGGCGCGCGCCGGGCTCAAGCGCGTCTTCAGGATCACCCTCACGCTGATTTTCCTGCTGACGGTGTTCAGCGCGGTGGCCGGCGCCTTCCTGCTCGCCGGATGGCTGACCGGGCCCCTGTCCGAACTCGCTGCGGCCACCCGCGCAGTCGCCGAGGGGGACTTCCGGCAGGTGAAGGACTACGCTGGCCGCGACGAGCTCGGCGTGCTCACCGGTTCGTTCAACGCGATGACCCGCCAGCTGCAGGAGGCGCGCCTGCTGGTCGAACGCAACCAGCGCGAACTCGAGCGCGTCAACGCGCGTCTCGAGAGCGTGCTCGGCAACATCGACGCCGGCGTGATGGTGCTGGACTCCGAGTTGCGGCTCACGCTTGCCAATCCCGGCGCGGACCGGATCGTCGGCACTCCGCTCGCCGCCTTCTTCGGACAGCCGCTGGCGGCGCTGCCGCGGCTTGGCGAGCTCGAGCCCGAGGTGCGCAGCGCCTTTAACGAGCAGGCAGCCACCGGTGCGGGCAGCTGGCAGCGCCAGTTCGCGCTGCAGCGGCCGGTGGTTGCCGAGGATTCCGCGGGGGCGGTGCCGGCGCGCACCGAACAGACCCTGCTGGCGCGCGGCTCCATCCTGCCCGAGCGCCGGGTCGGCTACGTCATCGTGTTCGACGACATCAGCGAGGTGATCTCCGCGCAGCGCGCGGTGGCATGGTCGGAGGTTGCGCGGCGGCTGGCGCACGAGATCACCAATCCGCTCACGCCGATCCAGCTCGCGGCCGAGCGCATGCAGCTCAAGCTGCACGGCAAGCTCGCGGGCGCCGACGCGGAGCTGCTCCAGAAGAACTCGCAGACCATCGTCAACCAGGTCGCGGCGCTCAAGATGATGGTGGACGAGTTCAGGGACTACGCGCGGCTGCCTGCGGCCCGCCTGACGCCGATCGCCCTGAACGAGCTGATCGACGACGTGCTGCGCCTGTACTCGGCGCCCGAGGCGCACGGCGCGATCCAGCTGCAACTGGCCGAGGCCTTGCCGCGGGTGATGGGCGACGCCACCCAGTTGCGCCAGGTGATCCACAATCTGCTCAAGAACGCGCTGGAGGCGGCCGAGCGGCGCGAGCGCCCGGAAATCCGCGTGTCGACCGAGGCTATTGCACTGCCGGACGACGCCCTCGCGGTCCGCCTGATGGTGCGCGACAACGGCACGGGTTTCACGCCGGCGCTGCTGGCCAGGGCCTTCGAGCCCTACGTCACCAGCAAGCCGCGCGGCACCGGTCTTGGCCTGCCGATCGTGCGCAAGATCATCGAGGAGCACCAGGCACGCATCGAAGTTGCGAACTGGAACGCCGCCGACGGCACGGTCGGCGGCGCGCAGGTCTCGGTTCTATTTACGAAATTGGCGAAAAGCGGCGAGAATCCCCGCTTCGACCCCGCTGAGAGGCGTCAAGACGAGGGCCATGGCTGAGATACTGGTGGTGGATGACGAGATCGGCATCCGCGAGTTGCTTTCCGAGATTCTCGGCGACGAAGGGCATTCGGTGTTGCTTGCGGACTGCGCCCAGCAGGCCCGCAAGGTGCGCGACGAGAACCCCCTCGATCTCGTGCTGCTCGACATCTGGATGCCGGACACCGACGGCGTCACGCTGCTCAAGGAGTGGGCCGCCGGCGGCAAGCTCACGATGCCGGTGATCATGATGTCCGGACACGCGACGATTGACACCGCGGTCGAGGCGACCCGGATCGGCGCGCTCGATTTCCTCGAGAAGCCGATTGCGCTGCAGAAGCTCCTCAAGGCGGTCGAACAGGGCCTCGCCAGGGGCAAGGCCGCGCGCCTGCAAGCCCAGACCGAGGCACGGCTCGCCAGCGTGCCAGAGGTCGTTCCGCTGCCGCGTCCGCCGGCGCCGGAGCCGCTGGCCGGGGCCACTGTGGAGTTTCGCCCGGTCGCGGCGCAACCTGGCGCGGCCTTCCTTCCGACTACGGGCGGCGCGCCCGTGTCCGGCCAGCCGGGCGCTGCGATCGCGTTGCGCGACCTGCCTCTCGACCTCCCCCTGCGCGAAGCGCGCGACGCGTTCGAGCGAGCCTACTTCGAGCATCACCTGGCGCGCGAGATGGGCAGCATGACGAGGGTCGCCGAGAAGACCGGCCTGGAGCGCACCCATCTCTACCGCAAGCTGAAGCAGCTCGGCATCGACCTCTCGCGCGGGATCTGGCGCAGGAACCAGAGCCACTGATGCGGTCTCGGCCGCGGGCACCGTGAAGATCATCATCCTCGGCGCCGGGCGGGTCGGCGAATCGGTCGCGGAGAGCCTGGTCTCCGAGCAGAACGACATCACGGTCGTCGATACCGACGTCGACCAGCTGGCGCATCTGCAGGACCGCCTCGACCTGCGCACCGTACCCGGCAACGGCACGCACCCGGCGGTGCTCGAGCTGGCGGGCGCGGCCGACGCTGACATGCTGATCGCGACGGCGGCCCGCGACGAAACCAACCTGGTGGCCTGCCAGCTCGCGGCCCGGCTGTTCAACGTGCCCACGCGCATCGCGCGCATCCGCGCGCCGGACTTCCAGGACCACCCGGAGATCACCGGCGAGGGCGGCTTTTACGTCGACCACCTGATCTGCCCCGAGCAGACGGTGTGCGATTACATATTCAAGCTCATCGAGTTCCCGGAGGCTCTGCAGGTCCTCGAGTTCGCCGGCGGACGGGCCAGCCTGATCGCTGTGCGCGCCTATGCCGGCGGCCCGCTGGTCGAGAACCCGCTCAGTGCGCTGCGCGCCAAGCATCCCAAGATCGACATGCGGGTGGTCGCGATCTTCCGCGGCGACCATGCGATCCGCCCGGATGGCGACACGCGCATCGAGGCGGGCGACGAGGTCTTCCTGCTCGCGGCCTCCGAGCACATCCGCACCGCGCTGTCTGACCTGCGCCGGATGGACAGGCCGGTGCGCCGGATCATGCTGGCCGGCGGAGGCAACATCGGGCTGCGGCTCGCGCGCGCGCTGGGCACGGATTATCAGGTGAAGCTGATCGAGAGCAACGCCAGACGCTGCGAGTACCTGGCCACGCAGCTGCCGTCGTCGACGCTGGTGCTGCACGGCGACTCCACCGACGAGGATCTGCTCGCCAGCGAGGCCGTCGGCGACATGGACCTGTTTCTCGCGCTCACCAACGACGACGAGAACAACATCATGTCCTGCATGATGGCCAAGCGGATGGGCGCGCGCAGGGTGATCGCGCTGATCAACCGCCGCGCCTATGCCGAGCTGATGCAGGGCAGCCGCATCGACATCGCGCTGGTGCCCGCACAGACCACGATCGGTCAGCTGCTCGCGCACGTGCGCCGCGGCGACGTGGTTGCGGTGCACTCGCTGCGCCGCGGCGCGGCCGAAGCGCTGGAGGCGATCGCGCATGGCGACGCCAAGTCGTCCAAGGTGGTGGGGCGGCGGATCGAGGAGATCGACCTGCCGGTGGGCGCGACGATCGGCGCCATCGTGCGCACCACGGCCGGACGTTCCGAGGTCATCATGGCCCATCACGACACCCAGATCCGCGCGGAGGACCATGTGATCGTGTTCGTGACGAACAAGCGCACGATCCCGAAGGTCGAAAAGCTGTTCCAGGTCAGCGTGGGCTTCTTCTGATCTCGAAACCGAGCGGGAAATCCCTAGCGCCTGCCGCCGTGACAACCCGCGCTGCGGCTTCTACGATGAACCGGCACGGGCCATGGCAGGGCGTGCCGGCCGCAGAGCCGGGAGGCCGCATACGGGGAGGGCAGCAGGGATGACGGGCAACGCGCCGCCGAGAAGGCGCTTCATCGCGACCGCGGGCGCGGGGGCGACGACGCTTGGCTTCCCGATGGTGGCCCGCGCCCAGCCGGTGACCCTGCGCTTCCAGAGCACCTGGCCGCAGAAGGACATCTTCCACGAGTTCGCCAACGATTTCGCGCAGAAGGTCAACGAGATGTCCGGCGGCCGCCTGCGCATCGAGGTGCTGCCAGCAGGGGCGGTGGTCAAGGCCTTCGATCTGCTCGATGGCGTTGCCAAGGGAGTGCTGGACGGCGGCCATGGGCTGCTTGCCTACTGGTACTCGAAGAACTCGGCGCTCGCCCTCTGGGGCACCGGCCCCGCATTTGGCATGGACGCCAACATGCTGCTGGCCTGGCACCGCTACGGCGGGGGCAAGGAACTGCTCGAGCAGATCTACTCCGATCTCAACCTGGGGGTGGTGTCCTTCGTCTACGGGCCGATGCCGACCCAGCCGCTGGGCTGGTTCAAGCGCCCGGTGACCCGGCCGGAGCAGTTCAAGGGCATGCGTTTTCGCACCGTGGGGCTGTCGATCGACCTGTTCACCCGGATGGGGGCATTGGTCAACGCGCTGCCCGGCGCCGAGGTGGTCCCCGCGATGGACCGCGGGCTGCTCGACGGCGCCGAGTTCAGCAACGCGAGTTCCGACCGGCTGCTCGGCTTCCCGGACGTTGCCAAGGTCTGCATGCTGCAGAGCTTCCACCAGCCGGCGGAGGCTTTCGAGATCCTGTTCAACCGCAGGCGCTTCGAATCGCTGCCTGCCGACCTGCGGGCGATCGTCCGCCACGCGGTCGACGCGAGTTCGGCGGACATGAGCTGGAAGGCCATCGATCGTTTCTCCAGGGACCACCTCGACCTGCAGCAGAAGCAGGGGGTGAAGTTCCATCGCACCCCCGAGACGATCCTGCGCAGCCAGCTCAAGCTATGGGACGAGATCGCCGAAGCGAAGGCGGCCGAGAATCCGATGTTCCGCAACGTCTACGAATCGCAGCGGGTGTTCGCGGCCCGCACCACGCGCTGGCAGGGCGAGACCCAGGTGGACTTCCGCCTGGCCTACGATCATTACTTCGCGCCGAGGAAGAACTGACAACGCAGCCCCCTCGCGCGCTCCGCGCGGGGCGACGGCTAGCGCCAACGCGCTGCCCGCGGGCGCTCCGATAGAATCCTGGCTTCTTCCGCGGCGCCAACCCCATGCATCGACTGCTGGTGATCGCCCATGTGCTGGGCGGCCTGCTGATGGTCTTCTCGGCCACCTTTCTGCTGCCATTCTTCTGGTCGCTTGCGGTGGACGACGGCACCGCGCGCAGCTTCGCGGTGTCGGGGCTGGGCTGCCTCGTGGCGGGCCTCATGCTGTGGCTCGGCACCCTGCGTTTCCGCCGGGAACTGCAGCCGCGCGACGGCGCGCTGCTGGTGGTGCTCGGCTGGGTCGGCATGGCCGGCGCCGGCGCGGCGCCGCTGGTGATGGAGCTGCCGGATCTCTCGCTGACCGATGCGTACTTCGAGTCCATCTCGGCGCTGACCACCACCGGTGCCACGGTGCTCTCCGGCCTCGATTCGATGCCGCAGGCGATCAACATCTGGCGCCATGCGCTGCAGTGGTTCGGCGGCATGGGCATCATCGTCCTCGCGGTCGCCATCCTGCCCCTGCTGGGGATCGGCGGCCGACAACTGTACAAGGCCGAGACGCCCGGGCCGATGAAGGAGTCCAAGCTCACGCCCCGGATCGCCCAGACCGCCAAGTACCTGTGGCTGCTGTACGCGCTGCTGACGCTGGCCTGCGCGCTGTCGCTGCGCGCCGTCGGGATGGACTGGTACGACGCGCTCTGCCACGCCTTCTCGGCGACCGCGCTGGGCGGCTTCTCGAACCGCGATGACAGCATCGCGTCCTTCGATTCGCTGGCGGTCGAGCTGGTGCTGATGTGCTTCATGATGCTCGCGGTGCTGAACTTCACCACGCACTTCCTGGCGCTGCGCCAGCGCTCGCTGCGGGTCTACGTGCGCGACACCGAGGTGTTCGCGGTGTGGACGCTGATCCTGTCAAGCTGCCTGATGCTCGGCGGCTACCTCTGGTGGCAGGGCATCTACCCTGACTTCGGCCAGGCGCTTCGCTACGCGAGCTTCAACACGATCTCGCTCGCCACCTCGAGCGGCTACATGAGCACGGACTTCGACCTGTGGCCCATCTTCGCGCCGATGTGGATGCTCTTCCTGGGAGCGATCGCCTCGTCGGCGGGATCCACCGGCGGTGGCATCAAGATGATGCGGGTGCTGATCCTGCTCCGGCAGGCGGCGCTGGAACTCAAGCGCATCGTTCATCCCCGGGCGGTGACGCCGCTCACGCTGAGCGGCCATGTGGTCGACAACCGCATCGTGCTCGCGGTGCTCGGCTACATGCTGCTGTACGGGCTGACGCTGGTGGTGCTCACCTTCGTGATGATGGCCACCGGGCTGGACTTCATCACCGCGGTCACGGGCGTCATGGCCTGCCTGAACAACACGGGGCCGGGGCTGAACCTGCTGGGGCCCGCCTTCAACTACCAGCACCTGTCCGACCTGCAGACCTGGCTGTTCGCGTTCGCGATGCTGGCCGGCCGGCTGGAGCTGCTGACGGTGTTCGTGCTGTTCACGCCCGGGTTCTGGCGCAAGTGAGCCGCGCTCGCATCCCGGTCGGCCTGATCGCTGCGCCGGCAAGCGCGCAGCGCTCGGCACTGATCGCACAGTGGCTCGATTCCCGCCCGGCGCAGGAGCGCTGGGCAGTGCTGGTCGAAGGAGGCCTCGGCGCTCTGGCCGCCGTGGCCAGCGCGCCTGGCGCGGGCACGTCGCCCGACGGAGCCGCTGCGCCCGGCAGCGGCGCGCAGGCGTCGCACCCGCCGGGAGTCGTCGCAGTCGCGCTGGGCGGCTGCGCCTGCTGCACCGGAGCGACGGTGCTGCGCGTGACGCTGACGCGGCTGCTGCGCGCGGGCGGCCTGCACCGGATGCTGATCGTGGTCGGCGCGGCGGCGCGACCGGAGGCAGTCGCCGCGATGCTGTCCGCGCCGCCCTTCGATGCGCTGCTCGAGCCGTTCGTGGCCCTGCCGGAGCCGGAGCCGGAGTCGCAGTCGCAGTCGCAGTCGCAGTCGCAGCGGGGCGACGCGGCGCGCCATGCGGGCACTGCCACCGCCCAGCAGCAGCCAGTGGACACTTGAAACCCGGCCGGACGGCGCCATCTGCATCACAGGTGTCCAGTGGGCCGCAGTGGCCCGACGAGGTTGCGAATGCAGATCATCTACAACAGCCCGAGCTATTGCGTGTTCGAGTTCCGTGACGAGGCCGAGCCCGGCCGTGGCGGCTTCGAGATCATGGACAAGGCCACGCGCCGCGAGATCTTCATCGGCGGCGCGCTGGCCACGCAGTTCCGCGAGAACGTCGCCGAACTGATCGCTGGACAGCCCTCGGTCGAGGAGGTCGACGCCTTCCTGGGCCGCTTCGACGGGCTGATGCTGCAGCCGGTCATGCTGCACTGATTCCGCTGCCGCCCCGCCGCCTGCGGCTGGGGCGGGCTTCGCTCAGGTCTGCTCCCAGGGCAGCCCGTCGAAGCGCCAGCCGTTGCGCGTGCTTCGACGATGCTCGTCGTCGAGGTCGCCCTCGAAGCCGTGCAGCACGTTGTAGACGCGCGTGAAGCCGGCGTCCTCCAGCAGGTTGCCGGCCTCGACCGAGCGCCTTCCGCTGCGGCAGATCAGCACCACCGGCCGCTCGGGCGACTGGCCGGACAGCTTGCGTACTTCCGAGACGAAATGCGGGTTCGTGTCCCATTCGGGGCCGTCGTACAGCGCGGCGTGCATCGCGCCGACCGGGTGGCCGACGAAGAAGAACTCCGCGTCGGTCCTGCAGTCGATGAACAGGGCCTCGGGCTCGCGCTGCAGCAGATCCCAGGCCTGGGTGGGCAGAAGATGTTCCATGTCGGTCAGTCCATGAATCGCACGAGGAAGAGCGACAACCCTGGCACCAGCATCAGCAGCGCGGTGCGCAGCAGGTCGCTCGCAAGGAAGGGAAGCACGCCGCGGTAGGTTTCGCCGAGCGGAGTGGAACGGTCGATTCCGCCGACCACGTGGACGTTCAGCCCCACCGGCGGCGCGATCAGCCCGATGCCGACCACCATCAGCACCAGGATGCCGAACCAGATCGCCTGCTCGTCGGGTGCCAGGCCCAGGTCAAGACCCATCACCAGCGGGAACACGATCGGGAGGGTCAGCAGGATCATCGAGAGTTCGTCCATCACGCAGCCCAGCACGACGTAGAAGGCCAGGATGGCTGCGACGACCGCCATCGGCGGCCATTCGAGCCCGGCGACCGCCTGCGCGATCTGGCCGGGCGCCTGCGTGAGCGCCAGCGCCGAGTTGAGCAGGTCGGCGCCCAGGAAGATCATGAAGATCATCGCCGATGCCTGGGCGGTGGCTTGCACGCTCGCCTGGAACCTCGGCCAGTCCATCTCCCGGCGCGCAAGCGCGGCGAGGAAGGTGGCCGCGGCGCCGACGGCCGCGCCCTCGGTGGGAGTGAACACGCCGCCGTAGATCCCGCCGAACACGATCAGGAAGATCGCGGCCACTGGCAGCACGCCGGCCGCGCTCTCGCGCAGCGCCGCGGTCGGGACTTCGTCATGCTCGGGCGCATGGCCGGGCACCAGCCGCACGTACAGGCCGATGGCGAGCAGGTAGCCGGCCACCGCGATCGCTGCCGGCACCAGCGCAGCTGCGAACAGCTTGGCGATGTTCTGTTCCGCGAGGATCGCGTACACCACCAGTACCACCGAGGGCGGCACCAGGATGCCCAGGGTCCCGCCCGCGGCCACGGTGGCGCTGGCCAGCCGCCCCGAGTAGCCGTGGCGCTTCATTTCGGGCAGGGCCACCGACCCGATGGTCGCTGCCGTGGCGATCGACGATCCGCAGACCGAGCCGAAGGCGGCGCAGGCGATCACCGAGGCCATTGCCAGCCCGCCGCGAAAGCGCCCCAGCAGCGCGGCAGCGAAGCGGAACAGCGCGCGCGACAGTCCGCTCTGGCTGGCGAACTGGCCCATCAGCAGGAACAGCGGAATCACCGACAGCTCGTAGCCCGAGAAGCGCGCGTGGGCGTAGCTCTTGAGGTGGCTGGCCAGCGGAAGCCAGCCTGCCTGCGCGAGGTAGCCCGCCAGCCCGGCGACGAACATCGCCGCGGCGATCGGGATGCGAACCGCCATCAGCGCCAGCATCAGCGTGAACAGCAGCAGCGCGGAGAGCAGGGGCGTCACCCTCGGCGCTCCCGGGCAGGCGGCAGTGCGCCGTTGCGGCCGGTCACGGCGGTGTAGAGCGCCATCAGCGAGGCCAGCGCCATCGGCACGGCCATCAGCATCAGCGCAGGCCAGAGCGGCCATTGCAGCAGCATCGTTTCCGCGCCGTAGCGGTGCTGGTCCAGCGCACCGACGCCGGTGCGCCAGGCGAGCAGCCCGAGCATCAGCGCGAGCAGCAGCGCGCCGGCGCGGTCCAGCCCGGCGCGCAGCGTCGCGGATGCGCGCGCGGTGAAGAAATCGACGATCACGTTCGCGCCGCGCCACTGGCACAGCGGCAGGAAGCAGGCCAGCACGACGGCGGTGCCGTAGCCGACGATCTCGGTGTCGCCCGTCAGCGGGCTGCCGAGCGCCCAGCGCGACAGCACGCCGCCGGTGGTGACGAGCGCGATCGCCGCCAGGACGATCCCGCCCAGAATCGCGAGGCCGATCGCGGCTCGCTCGAATGTCTCGTGCACAGCCGAGTTCCCCGTTTCACTGGACTGGGTGCTGCGGCGAAGGCCGGTCGCCGAAAACCGCGGCAATGGTAGCAGCGGCGCAGCGCCGCTCCCGTCGCCGGCCCGTCCTCGTGGCGGCGCCGCTACTTGCCGCGGCGGCCGGCCGGTGCCGACGGGTCGTCCTCGCCCTGCAGGAAGCGCACCACCCATTCGGTCCAGCGAAGCGGCCGCTCCGAATGGGAGAAGTGCGCCGTCGGCAGCTCCAGGCAGGTGGCACGCGGGATCGCCGCAGCGAGCCGACGTCCCATCGCCGGCGGCGTCGACGGATCGTGGCTGCCGGCGATCACCAGCGTGGCCGCGCCGATGCGCGGCAGCAGCGGCTCCAGTGCCATGTCCCGGATGGCCGCGCAGCAGCCGGCGTAGCCGGTCGGATCCATCGCCAGCAGCGTGGCGAGCGTGGTCGCGCGATGCTCGGTGTTGCGGGCCGCGTAGCCGGGCGTGAACCAGCGCGCGATCACCGCGTCGGCAACCGCGCCCATGCCCTGGGCGCGAACCGTGGCGATGCGCTGGTCCATCGCCTTCGCGTCCATCCAGGCCGAGGTGTTGGTCAGCACCAGCCGGTCGATGCGGTCCGCGGCGTGCGCGCCCAGCCACATGCCGATCATTCCGCCGATCGACAGCCCGGCGTAGTGGAAGCGGGGCGCGCCGGCGGCGTCGGCCACCGCGAGCACGTCGCGGCCGAGCCGCTCCAGGCTGTAGTCGCCGGGCGGGGCGTCCGAGGCGCCGTGGCCGCGGCTGTCCATCCGGATCACGCGGAAATGCCGGGTCAGCCCGGCCATCACCGGGTTCCAGACCGCATGGTCGCTGCCGAGCGACCCGACCAGGAGCAGGGGCGGCAGTTCGGGAAGGCCGTCGACCCGCCAGTAGATGCGGGCGCCGTCGCAGTTCACGAAGGGCATCGGGTTCGTCTCCTTGCGAGAGGGGCGGGCCCCGGTCGGGCCGTGCGCGCGCACGGGTGCCGCCTGGTGCCGCCTGGCGCCGAGGCGTGTGCGCAGCGCGGCTTTCATTGGAGCGGCGACTTTACCGCACGTGGCGCACGCCCTGCCAGGCAGCTGCGGGCAGCCGTGCCATCGGATTCATCGAGCCGGCGCCCCGGCCCTACAATCGCGCCCTCGGGCTGCCGCCGCGCGTGCGGCGAGGCATGCCAACGGACGACGATTACGACGATGACGACGGAGGAACCTCGATGATCTTGCAGCGGATCGCACTGGCCATGGCGCTGGCACTGGCACTGGCAACTGCGGGGCCCGCATGGGCCGCGCAAGTGACGCTGAAGTTCCACACGTTCATGGCGCCGCAGTCGGCGGTGTGGAGGGAGATGCACACCGTCTGGATGGACAAGGTCGAGAAGGAATCGGGCGGACGCATCCGCTTCGAGCGCTACCCGGCGATGCAGCTCGGCGGCGGTGCGCCCAACCTCTACGACCAGGTGCGCGACGGCGTGGCCGACGTGATCTGGACGCTGCCCGGCTATACGCCTGGCCGCTTCCCGCGCTCCGAGGTGTTCGAGCTGCCGTTCATGATGACCAGTCCCGAGGCCACCTCCCGCGCCTACTGGGACTACGTCCAGGCGCACGCCAAGGAGGAGTTCCGGGACGTGCGCCTGATCGCGCTGCATGTGCACGGACCCGGCGCGATCCACACGCGCAGCCGCGCGGTGCGCTCGATCGGCGATCTGGAGGGGCTCAGGATGCGCGCCCCGAGCCGCCTGACCACCCGCCTGCTGGCCGCACTCGGCGCCACGCCGGTGGGCATGCCAGTGCCGCAGATCCCGGATGCGCTGACCAAGGGGGTGATCGAGGGCGCGTTGCTGCCCTGGGACGTGGTGCCCTCGATCAAGGTCGACGAGCTCGCCAGGCACCATGCCGAGTTCGATCCGGCGCTGCCCGCGCTCTACACCGCCACCTTCGTGATGGCGATGAACCGGGCGAAGTACGACGCGCTGCCGCCCGACCTGAAGAAGGTGATCGACGCAAATTCCGGACTGCAGACCTCGGCCTGGCTGGGGCGGACCCAGGCGGCCGCGGATGTGCCGGGACGTGCGTCCGCCGAGGCGCAGGGCAAGACGGTGACCCGCTTGAGCGAGGCCGACCACCAGGCCTTCCGCAAGGCGGCCGAGAGGGTCGACGACGAGTGGATCGCCGAGATGAAGCGCCGCGGAATCGACGGTGCGCGGCTGCTCGAGGACGCCCGCACGCTGGTGCGGAAGCACTCGGCGAAGTAGGCGATTCAGCGCCGGATCACCGAATACGAGGGGCGCGCGTTGAGCCGTTCGCGATCGAAGCCCGCGACCCGCTTGTACTCGCTGGCCACCGCCTCGAGTTCCTCGCGGGGAATCACCTGGTGCACGTCGGCGAAGCCGTCGGGCGCGCGTTCCTCGGCCATCTGCATCACCTTCTCCGGCCCGTTGCGCCGGTTGGCCATCACGATCGCCGCGGTGGCCGGCCTGCGCTCCTCGTCGTAGAGCTGCAGCGCGCGCAGCGGGTCGGCCTCGGTGGCCAGCCGCCAGCTCAGCACGCGCGCGTCCAGGATCGCCTGCGAGGCGCCGTTGCTGCCGATCGGGTACATCGGGTGCGCGGCGTCGCCCAGCAGCGTGACGCGCTCGTGCGTCCAGCGCGCCAGCGGGTCGCGGTCCACCATCGGGAACTCGAAGCAGCGGTCCGCGCCGCGGATCAGTCCGGGCGCATCCAGCCAGCCGAAGTCCCAGGATTCGAACTTCGGCAGGAAGTCCTCGGGCCGGCCCTGCCGGTTCCAGTCCTCGCGCTGCAGCGCCGGCCGGTCGCGGTACTTCAGCTCGGCGATCCAGTTGATCTCCTGCAGGCCGTCGGCGCGCGGCGCCGAGATCGGGTAGCAGACGAACTTCTGCCACTCGTGGCCGGCCATGATCATCGAGGCGCCCGACAGGAAGGGCTTCGCGAAGGTGACGCCGCGCCAGAGGATCGCGCCGTTCCAGATCGGCAGGCCCTCGTCCGGGTACAGCGCGCGGCGCACCGCCGAGTGGATGCCGTCGGCGCCGACCAGCAGGTCGCCGCGCACGCTGCCGCGGCGCGGCGGACGCCGGGGCGCCGGCGCACCGGCGGCAGGGCTCGATCCGCTCGCCACCGGCTTCGAGACGAAGCGGGCGGTGATGCCGTCCGCGTCCTGCTCGAAGCGATCCAGCGCGTGGTCCAGGTGGATGCGCTCGGGGCCCAGCCGTTCGAGCGCGGTTTCGAAAAGAATCGTCTGCAGACGGCCTCGGTGGATCGAGACCTGGGGCCAGCCGTAGCCCGCATGCCGGCCACGGTCCTCCTGCCAGATGCGCTGCCCGTGCCTGTTGGTGTAGAGGAGCTCCCGGGTGGCGACGCCGGCGGCGGCCAGCCGCTCGCCCAGGCCGAGCTCGGTGAGCTCGCGCACCGCATGCGGCAGACAGTTGATTCCCACCCCAAGAGGGCGGATTTCCTGGACGCCGTCGAAGACCTCGACGTCGATGCCGGCGGCATGCAGCGAGAGCGCCGCGGTGAGGCCGCCGATGCCGGCGCCCGCGATGATGATCTTCATGTCGATTCCTTCCGCCGGTTCATGCGCTGGGCGGCACGGCCAGCCGGGACAGCGGGCCGGGAGAATGGCCGAAGCGGGCGGCGACGGAGGCGGCCGCCTCGTCCAGCTGAGTCATCGTGCCAGCGTCGATCGGGATGGCCTGCGCGCGCCGCGCGCGCGAGATGCGCTCCGGATCGCCTGGCATCAGGATGCCGCCGAGCTCGCGGCCGACTTCGGACAGGCGCGCCGACTGCACCCACTCGACGAAGCCGCGCGCCTCCTGCTCGAAGCGCTCGCCGCTGCCCATGCGGGCGGGGTCGAAGACCAGCGCCAGCATGTTGTTCCACACTGCGTACTTCATGTTGCGGTTGGCCGGGCGCATGGTCTCGCCGCCGGTGAGCGCCGCGCCCAGCAGCTCGCAGACCATGGCCAGCGCGTAGCCCTTGTGCTCCGCGAAGGGCAGCTGCGCGCCGCGCGCCGCCGGGTCGGCAGCGAACATCACGCCCGGATCCTCGGTGGGCCGGCCTTCGGCGTCGATCAGCGCGCCGGGCGGCACCGTGGCCCCCTTGTTGTGGGCCACGCGCACCTTGCCCCCGGCGATCGCGCTGGTGGCGAAGTCCAGCACCACGGGCGGGGCGTCGGCGCGCGGGATTCCAACGGTGAACGGGTTGGTCAGGAAGCGGGCCTGGCTGCCGCCCCAGGGAGCGACCAGCGCGCTGGCGGCATTGACGTTGGTGAAGTGGATCGACACCAGGCCGGCGGCGCAGGCCTGCTCCGCCCAGTGGCCGACGCGGCCGATGTGGTGGCTGTCCTTCAGTCCCATCACGCACACGCCGTGCTGCCGCGCGCGCTCGATGGCGATCTCCATCGCCTCGTGCGCGACGGCCTGTCCGAGTCCGCGCTGGCCGTCGACCGACACCATCGAGCCGGTATCGGAAAGGATGCGCGCATGCCGGCCCAGCTGCAGCTCGCCGGCCAGCAGCGACAGCACGTAGCGCGGCACCATGCCCACACCGTGGGAGTCGTGGCCTGCGAGGTTGGCGTCCACCAGGTGGTCCGCTGCGAGGCCGGCCTCGCGGGCGTCGGAGCCCGCGGCGAGGAACAGGTCGGAAACCCAGCGGCGCAGCGGCTGGGGGGCGATCGTGGATTCGTTCATGGGCGAGGTTCCGGGGACGGGCTGGGGACGCGGTCAGCGGCGGATCGGTGGGCCGGTGGGTCGGGACGGGCGATCGGGGCAGGCGATCGGGGCAGGCGATCGATGCGGATCAGACGATGCGTACGTCGAGGGCGCCGACCCCTTCGACGCGCCCGCGCATCAGGTCGCCGCTGCGCACCTCGCCGACGCCCTCCGGGGTGCCGGTGAAGATCAGGTCGCCGGGCAGCAGGGTCCAGTAGCGGGACAGGTGCTCGACGATCTCGCCAATGCTCCAGATCAGCTGGCTGGTGCTGCTGGACTGACGTGTCTCGTCGTTGACCGACAGGGAGATCGCCGCGTCCGTGGCGTCGCCGGCCTGCTCGCGCGGGATGATCGGGCCGATCGGCGCGGAGGCGTCGTGGCTCTTGCCGATCTCCCAGGGCCGGCCGAGCTTCTTTGCCTCGTTCTGCAGGTCGCGCCGCGTCATGTCCAGCCCCACGGCATAGCCGTAGACGTGGCGCATCGCGTCGGCTGCGGCGATGTCATGGCCGCCCTGGCCGATCGCGATCACCAGCTCGATCTCGTGGTGCAGGCTCCGGGTGCCGGGCGGATAGGGGATCTCGCCGACGCAGCCCGCGCCGACGACCACCAGCGCGTCGGCGGGCTTCATGAAGAAGAAGGGCGGCTCGCGGCCGGTGAAGCCCATCTCCTTCGCGTGCTCGGCATAGTTGCGCCCGACGCAGTAGATGCGGTGGACCGGGAAGGAGAGGTCGGTTCCGGCGACCGGGACCGACACCGGCGGCAACAGTGGGAAGGCGTACTTCAAGCGGAGCTCCTGGTGGGGGGCGGCGGTCCCGGCGGCGGCGCTCAGCCGCGCGGGTCCAGCCGCAGCAGTTCGCCGTCGCTGGCGTCGGTGATCAGGTACAACAGGCCGTCCGGGCCCTGGCGGACGTCGCGGATCCGCTGCTCGCGCCCGGCCAGCAGGCGCTCTTCGCGGATCACCCGGGCGCCGTCCAGCTCCAGGCGGACCAGCAGCCTGAACTTGAGGGCGCCGACGAACAGGCTGCCGCGCCAGCCGGGATAGCGGTCGCTGGTGAGGAAGGCCATGCCCGACGGTGCGATCGAAGGCGTCCACTGGTGCAGCGCCGGCTCGATGCCCTCGCGCGCGCTGCCTTCGCCGATCCTGAACCCGGTCACGTACTCGCGGCCCTGGGTGATCACCGGCCAGCCATAGTTGGCGCCCGGCTTCTCCAGGTTCAGCTCGTCGCCGCCCTGCGGACCATGCTCGTGCGTCCAGAGCGCGCCGGTCTCCGGGTGCAGCGCGGCGCCCTGGACGTTGCGATGCCCAAGCGAGTGGATCTCCGGCAGTGCGCCGGCGCGGCCGACGAAGGGGTTGTCCGGCGGCACGCTGCCGTCGGCCCGGATGCGCACGATCTTGCCCAGGTGGCTGCCCAGGTCCTGGGCCCGGTCCCGGTGGCCGAAGCGGTCGCCCAGGGTCACGAACAGCGTGCCGTCGCGCGCGAAGACCAGCCGCGAGCCGAAGTGGTGCCCGCCGGAGGGGTCGTCCTTCTGCGCGAAGATCACCGTCAGGTCGCGCAGCGTCGCGCCGTCCGGCGAGAGCGTGCCGCGCGCCACCGCGGTGCGCGCGCCGCCGCGGGTGGGCTGGGCGAAGGAAAGGAATACGCTGCGGTCCTGCGCGAAGCCCGGGCCCAGGGCCACGTCGAGCAGGCCGCCCTGGCCGCTCGCGTGCACCGCCGGCACGCCAGCGATCGGCGCGGACACGCGCCCGTCCGGCGTGACCCGGCGCAGGCGTCCTTGGCGCTCGGTGACCAGCATCGAGCCGTCGGGCAGGAAGGCCAGCGACCAGGGGTGCTCCAGGCCCGAGGCGACGCGCACCGGGTTCACGCGTGAATCGGCTTGCGCTGCGCGCGCGTGCCCGGCGGCGCCCAGCGCCGGCATGAGCAGCGCGGCCCCCAGTGCCTGGAGGGTTTGTCGGCGGTGCGAGGCTGTCATCGGCGCTCCCTCCTGGTCGGCTTTGCGGGTTGGACGGCGCGGGACCGCCCGCCGGGAATCCTACGTCAATCGCCGATGCGCCCGCGCGCGGCGGTCAGCGCGGCGTTCCGGTCATGGCGTCGAGCATCGCCTGGCCGAGCTCGTGCTGGCCCGCGGCCTTCAGCGCCTCGGCCGCGCCGACGCGGTCGCGCGCCTCGCGGTTCTGGCTTAGTTTGAGCTTGCCCGCCAGCCGCGCGATCGGGATCTCGATGCCCACCACCGCCTTCAGCAGCGCCTCGACGTGGTCGGCCGGCGCATCGCCCATCTTCCAGGGCCGCGGCTGCGTGGCCTCGTGGCTGCGGGTCAGGCGCGCCAGCAGTCCGCGCAGGAAGCGCTCGTCGTCGCGCACCGCCAGTCGGCCGTGCGCATGC
Source organism: Quisquiliibacterium transsilvanicum (assembly GCF_014202215.1). Taxonomy (GTDB): domain Bacteria; phylum Pseudomonadota; class Gammaproteobacteria; order Burkholderiales; family Burkholderiaceae_E; genus Quisquiliibacterium; species Quisquiliibacterium transsilvanicum. The sequence continues at coordinate 392,350 of NZ_JACHGB010000005.1, forward strand.
ACCACCCGGTAGTTCCAGGTGGGCACCTGCCGGTGTGTCTCATGCTTGCTCGGGTACCAGTTGGGCGAAACGTAGGCGTCGGCGGCACGGAAGATCACCAGCACCTCGGCGTGCTCGCGCACGGCGGTCCAGACCGGGTTGGCGCGCGCGACGTGCGCGCGCAGGGTGCCGAGCGGGCCTTCGGAGGGGCTCAGCTCGAAGGGCAGGTGCTCGGCGTCCAGGCCCCCTTCGCCCGCGGTCACCAGCGTGCCGAAGGGATGGGCAGCGATCAGCCGATGAAGGACTTCAGGGCGCGGCTCGTCGAAGTGGTCGGGGACGTACATCGGGGCTCCTCGGCAGCGCCGCGCCACGGCGGCGCGTGCGTGCCCTCGCGATGGTGCCGCAGCATGCGCAGCCGCGCCAGGGGTCTTCCGGGCGGAGCCGGCGATGCGCCGATAAAATGTCGGGTTATCTCGCAGGAACCCGAACATGACCCCGACCGAAGCCCGACTGCGCGACCTGCTCGAGCGCCGCATCCTGATCCTGGACGGCGCGATGGGCACGATGATCCAGCGTTACAAGCTGGACGAGGCCGCGTTCCGGGGCGAGCGCTTCGCGGACCTCCGCCAGGACGTCAAGGGCAACAACGAGTTGCTGTCGATCACGCAGCCGCAGGTGATCCGCGAGATCCACGACCAGTACCTGGCCGCCGGCGCCGACATCGTCGAGACCAACACCTTCGGCGCCACCAGCATCGCGCAGTCCGACTACCGGCTGGCGCACCTGGCGCGCGAGATGAACCTGGCGTCGGCGCGGCTGGCGCGCGAGGCCTGCGACGCGTACTCCACGCCGGAGCGCCCGCGCTTCGTGGCCGGCGCGCTGGGTCCGCAGCCCAAGACCGCGTCGATCTCCCCGGACGTCAACGACCCCGGCGCGCGCAATGTCACCTTCGACGAGCTGCGCGCGGCCTACCGCGAGCAGACCGAGGCGCTGATCGAGGGCGGCGCCGACCTGCTGCTGGTCGAGACCATCTTCGACACGCTCAACGCGAAGGCGGCGCTGTTCGCGATCGACGAGGTCTTCGAGGCGCGCGAGGCGCAGGGCCTGCCCAGGTTGCCGATCATGATTTCCGGCACGGTCACCGACGCATCGGGCCGCATCCTGTCGGGCCAGACCGTCGAAGCCTTCTGGAACTCGGTGCGTCATGCGCGCCCGCTCACCATCGGCCTGAACTGCGCGCTGGGCGCGGCGCTGATGCGGCCCTACGTCGAGGAGATCGCGCTCAAGGCCGACACCTACGTCTGCGTGTATCCGAACGCCGGTCTGCCCAACCCGATGTCGGAGACCGGCTTCGACGAGACGCCCGAGGTCACGTCCTCGCTGCTGGCCGAGTTCGCCCAGGCCGGCTTCGTCAACATCGCCGGCGGCTGCTGCGGCACCACGCCGGAGCACATCGCCGCGATCGCGAAGGCGATCGACGGAATGGCGCCGCGCAAGCTGCCGCAGCGCCCGCCCGCGCTGCGCCTGTCCGGGCTTGAGGCCTTCAACGTCGATGCGGAGTCGCTGTTCGTCAACGTCGGCGAGCGCACCAACGTCACCGGCAGCAAGGCCTTCGCGCGGATGGTGCTCGCCGGCAACTACGACGAGGCGCTCGCGGTGGCCCGCCAGCAGGTGGAGAACGGCGCCCAGGTCATCGACATCAACATGGACGAGGCGATGCTCGACAGCGTCGCCGCGATGAGCCGCTTCCTGAACCTGATCGCCTCCGAGCCGGACATCGCGCGGGTGCCGATCATGATCGACAGCTCGAAGTGGTCGGTGATCGAGGCCGGCCTGAAGTGCGTGCAGGGCAAGGGCATCGTCAACTCGATCTCGATGAAGGAGGGCGAGGCCGAGTTCCTGCGCCAGGCGAGGCTGTGCCGCCGCTATGGCGCCGCGGTGATCGTGATGGCCTTCGACGAGCAGGGCCAGGCCGACACATTCGCGCGCAAGACCGAGATCTGCGCGCGCGCCTACCGGCTGCTCACCGAGGAGGTGGGCTTTCCGGCCGAGGACATCATCTTCGACCCCAACATCTTCGCGATCGCCACCGGCATCGAGGAGCATGACCACTACGCGGTCGACTTCATCGAGGCCGCCCAGTGGATTCGCGCGAACCTGCCGCACGCGAAGGTGTCCGGCGGGGTCTCCAACGTGAGCTTCTCGTTCCGCGGCAACGACCCCGCGCGTGAGGCGATCCACACGGTCTTCCTGTACCACGCGATCCGCGCCGGGATGACGATGGGCATCGTCAACGCCGGCATGATGGGCGTCTACGACGAAATTCCGCCCGAGCTGCGCGAGCGCGTCGAGGACATCGTGCTCGACCGCAAGCCCGCGCTCACCGCCGAGCGCGCGCGCCTGGCCGCAGCCACCGACGACGCGGCGCGCGCCGCCGCGCAGGCCGCGCTGGAGGCCGAGCAGGGCAAGAGCGCCACCGAGCGGATGATCGAGTTCGCGGCCACGCTGAAGGCCGGCGGCGCGAAGAAGGAGGAGAACCTCGAGTGGCGCGCCTGGTCGGTGGAGAAGCGGCTGGCGCATGCGCTGATCCACGGCATCACCAACTGGGTGGTCGAGGACACCGAGGAGGTGCGCGCCGCGATCGCCGCGCGCGGCGGCCGGCCGATCGAGGTGATCGAGGGCCCGCTGATGGACGGCATGAACGTCGTCGGCGACCTGTTCGGCGCCGGCAAGATGTTCCTGCCGCAGGTGGTGAAGTCGGCGCGCGTGATGAAGCAGGCGGTGGCGCACCTGATCCCCTTCATCGAGGAGGAGAAGCGCCTGCTCGCGCAGGCCGGCGCCGACGTCGGTTCGCGCGGTCGCATCGTCGTCGCCACCGTGAAGGGCGACGTCCACGACATCGGCAAGAACATCGTGTCGGTCGTGCTCCAGTGCAACAACTTCGACGTGGTGAACATGGGCGTGATGGTCCCGTGCACCGAGATCCTCGCCAAGGCCAAGGAGGAGAACGCCGACATCGTCGGGCTGTCCGGCCTGATCACGCCCTCGCTCGAGGAGATGGCCTACGTGGCGCGCGAGATGGAGCGCGACCCCTGGTTCCGCGAGCGCCGCATTCCGCTGCTGATCGGCGGCGCCACCACCTCGCGGGTGCACACCGCGGTGAAGATCGCGCCGCACTATTCGGGCCCGGTGATCTACGTGCCGGACGCCTCGCGCTCGGTGCCGGTGGCGCAGAGCCTGCTCTCCGAGGACCACCGCGCGGACTTCCTGTCGAAGCTGGGCGTCGAGTACGAGCGGGTGCGCACCCAGCACGCCTCGAAGAAGGGCCCCGAGCTGATCCCGCTGGCGCAGGCGCGCGCCAACCGCACCCGAATCGACTGGCTGCACGGCGGCGCGGGCGGCGGTGCGTATCAGCCGCCGAAGCCGAAGTTCCTGGGCCGGCGCGAGTTCCGCAACTTCGACCTGGCCGAACTCGTCCCCTTCATCGACTGGGGCCCGTTCTTCCAGACCTGGGACCTGCACGGCGCCTATCCCGCGCTGCTGGACGACCCGGTGGTGGGCGAGTCCGCGCGCAAGGTGTTCGCCGACGGCCAGGCGATGCTCAAGCGCATCGTCGAGGGCCGCTGGCTCACCGCGAGCGGCGTGCTCGCCTTCCTGCCCGCCAACACGGTCAACGACGACGACATCGAGGTCTACACCGACGAGACCCGCAGCGAGGTGGCCTTCACCTGGCGCAACCTGCGCCAGCAGACCGCCAAGCGCGAGGGGGTCGAGAACAAGTGCCTGGCGGACTTCATCGCGCCGCGCGAGATCGACGGCAGGCCGACCGGCATCGCCGACTACATCGGCATGTTCGCGGTGACCGGGGGAATGGGCATCGAGAAGAAGCTGGCCGAGTTCGCCGCCGCGCTGGACGACTACTCGTCGATCATGCTCAAGGCGCTGGCCGACCGGCTCGCCGAGGCTTTCGCCGAGTGCCTGCATGCCCGCTCGCGCCGCGACCTCTGGGGCTACGCCGCCGACGAGGCGCTTGGCAACGCCGACCTGATCGCCGAGAAGTACGTCGGCATCCGGCCCGCGCCCGGTTATCCGGCGTGCCCGGAGCACACGGTCAAGCGCGCGCTGTTCGACGCGCTGCACGCGGAGGACATTGGAATGGCATTGACCGAGAGCTACGCGATGACGCCCGCAGCCAGCGTCAGCGGCTTCCACTTCTCGCATCCGGCCTCGTCCTACTTCAACGTGGGCACCATCGGCGAGGACCAGCTGAAGGACTATGCGGCGCGCTCGGGGCGCAGCGAGGACGAGCTGCGGCGCGCGCTGTTCCCAGTGCTGCAGTAGTGGCAGCACCGGTCTACCTCGACTACAACGCCACCACGCCGGTCGACCCGGAGGTGGCGCAGGCGATGCTGCCCTTTCTGCATGAGGCCTTCGGCAATCCGTCGTCCTCGCACGGCTTCGGCGCGCGCGCGAAGCGGGCGGTGGACGACGCGCGATCTCACGTGGCCGCGCTGATCGGCTGCGCACCCGCGCAGCTCACCTTCACCGGTAGTGCCACCGAGGCCAGCAACCTCGCGCTGCTGGGCGTTGCCAAGGCGGCAGGGCGCGGCGGCCGTCGCCACCTGGTGGTGAGCGCGGTCGAGCATCCGGCGGTGCTGGAGCCAGCCCGCGCGCTGGAGCGCGAGGGCTGGCGGCTGACCGTGCTTCCGGTGGACCGCGATGGCCGCGTGTCGCCGGACGCGGTGGCTGCGGCGCTGGCGCCGGACACCGCGCTGGTCTCGGTGATGCACGCCAACAACGAGGTGGGCACGATCCAGCCGATCGCCGAGATCGCCGCGCTCACCCGCGCGCGCGGCGTCACGCTGCACTGCGACGCCGCCCAGTCCGCCGGCAAGATCGCGATCGACGTCGACGCGCTGGGCGTGGACCTGCTCTCGCTTGCCGGCCACAAGTTCTACGCGACCAAGGGGGTCGGTGCGCTGTACGTCCGTACGGGCACCGCGATCGAGCCGGTGCTGTTCGGCGCGGACCAGGAGCAGGGCCTGCGCCCCGGCACCGAAAACGTCCCGGCGATCGTCGGGCTCGGGGAGGCGGCGCGGCTGGCGGCGCGGCGGCTGCCGCAGGCCACGCAGCGGCTGCGGGCGCTGCGCGACGACCTGCACGCGCGGCTCCAGGCCGCGGTGCCCGGGCTGGCGCTCAACGGCCATCCCGAGCACCGCCTGCCGAACACGCTGCAGGTCTCCTTCCCCGGCGTGGCCGGCCGCGCGCTGCTGCGCCGCGCGCAGGACGAGGTCGCGGCCTCGGTAGGGTCGGCCTGCCACTCCGAGCAGGACGCGGTCAGCGGCGTGCTGGCGGCGATGGGCCTCGACGCGGCGCGGGCGATGGGGGCGGTGCGGCTGTCGGTGGGGTGGATGACGACGTCGGCGGAGATCGAGCGGGCCGCGGGGGCGCTCGTCGCTGCGTGGCGTTCCCTTGGAGCAGCGCCTGGGCTCGAGGCCTGAGCCCGGCGGGTGGGCCCAGCTCCGAAGGGGGCACCGGCGCCGGTACCCGCGCCGGCATGCGGGCTAGACGAGCGCAGTTCGGAGGAGCGAGACGATGCAGGAACAGGACGACGCGCGGCTGATCGACGCCCGCCGGCTCGCCGAAGCGATCCGCGCCTTCGCCGACGCGCGTGACTGGGCGCAGTTCCACTCGCCCAAGAACCTGGCGATGGCGCTCACCGGCGAGGTGGGCGAGCTGGTCGAGATCTTCCAGTGGCTGACCGAGGACGAGTCCCGGCGCGCCGGCGATGACCCGGAACGCGCCGAGCAGGTGCGCCACGAACTCGCCGACGTGCTGATCTACCTGGTGCGGCTCTCGGACGTGCTGGGTGTGGACCTGGACGCGGCGGTGCGCGAGAAGCTGGCGATGAATGCGCGGAAGTATCCGGTGGAAACTTCGCGGGGGAACAACCGGAAGCATTCGGGCGACCTCCCCGACTGACCGATCGAGCGTGCCAGGGCGGCTCGAGGGGCTCTACCCTCGTCACATCGGGTGTGATCCGCCGTTCGTCACATGCCCTGTTCCGGGTGAGTCCAGATGATCGATCCTCGGGACGCTGCGCCGGAAGTGCAGGCCGCCTCAGGTCTTCGATCCGGTCGCGCAAGGCGAAGGAGGCGAGGTATTGGCTGGCGAAGCGGCAGGCACCGAGGCGCGGGTCGCAGTCCTGGTGGACTGCGACAACACCATGCCGGAAACCCTCGAGTACGCGCTGCGTGTCGTCGCGCAGTTTGGCCGGGTGGTTCTTCGGCGCGGATATGGCAACCACGCCACCCTGGCGAACAGGTGGCAGGACGCGCTCGTCCGCCTCGCGTTCACTCCATGCCTGCAGTACCAGTACGCGGCTGGCAAGAACACCGCGGACATCGCGCTTGCGCTGGATGCCATGGAGGCGATGTTCGACTGCCGTGCGGACACGTTCTGCCTCGTCACCAGCGACTCCGATTTCGCACATCTGTGTCGGAAGCTGCGAGAGCGGGGCGCCACGGTGCACATCGTCGGCGAGGCCAAGACGCCGGATGCCTTGCGGAACGCCAGCGACCAGTTCTTCGAGTGGCTGCCGGCAGAGGCCGTGCCCGAGCCCTGCAGCGCATCCAGGGCTGCGGCCGCAGCGCCCAAGCCAGTGCCGAAGCGCCGTCCCAAGGCCCTCATCAACGCGGTGAACCTGCTCGCCGCGGACACGCCTGACGGTCGCGTCGGTCTCGGAGCGCTCGGCCAGTACCTCAAGCGGACCGATCCTGCGTTCTCACCGAAGGTCTTCGGGCATTCGGCGCTCTCGGAGATGGTGCGCACCTACCCGGAGCTGGTCCTGGCGCAGGAGGGCAACTCCGGGTTCTGGGTGAGTCTGAAGGGCAGGCCGGAGACGGCAGGCGCCTGACATCGCGGTCCGCCGGACGCTCGCTCCTCGCGGATCAACGAGTCGCTTTCGGGAAGTGTCTGCGGGCCATGCCCGGATCACCGGATCAGCAGCCTCGCGCCAGGAATCCTGGCGGCGCGCTTGTCGAACGTCCAGATCGGCTGCTCGCCCGCCTGTACAGAAAGCGCGACATGCAAGCAATCCGCGAAGTCGGCCGTGCCGTCCCGGAACAGTTGGAGGGCAAGCTCGAGCGCGCGTTCGGACTCGAAGGTGAGCTCAGCAGCCGCAAGGAGGCTCGAGAGGACGCGCATGACATCGTCCTTTTCGAGCTCGTAGCTCGACCGGAGTACCCACTCGAGCTCCAGCATGACGGTCACTGGAATGAACAGCGGGAGCCCTTGCTCGACGGAGCGCGCGATCAGCGCCCGGGCGGCACCGAACTGGGGGCCGTCGTCCTGGACAACATAGCGCACGAGGACGTTGGTGTCGAGGGCAGGCATCCGTAGCTGCTCAGCGCCAGGGGTTCATGTCGTCGATGTCGACCCGCCGGTCCTTCTGGGCCTTGACCATTCCAGCCATGTCAAGGATGGACCGGGATTTCGCGCGGACGATGACGGTTCCGTCGGGCATCGCAGACCAGACCAGCCGGGTTCCCGGCTCGGCATGCATCAGCGCGCGGATGTCGGCCGGGACGGTTGTCTGTCCTTTGGCGGTGATCGTGGATTCGGCCATGGCGCCTCCTTACATAAAGCTCAATTGTAAGGGGCGACGCTCCGCCGTGGAAAGCGCCTCCCAAGCCGGGCGCCGCTGCTCTCGGCGCATGCACCGAAGCCTCAATCCACCGGCAGATTCAAGGCCCGCACCTCCCTGATCCACACCGGCCCGTCCTCCCTCCACAGCCGCAGCGCCGCCTCGCGCCCCATCACCCCGTCCGGAATGCCCATGGCTTCGCGCATCGCGCGGCTGCGGGCGGTGTCGTTGCTCTCCACCGCGGCCTTGCCCAGCTGATCGAGCAGCGGCGCCGGCACCGCGCTGCGCGCGATCATCACGACGGTGGCTTCCAGCCGCGAGATCGGCCCGCCGAAGCCCTGCTCGATCATCGTCGGCACTTCGGGCATTCGCGGCGAGCGCACCGGGCCGGTCACGCCGATTGGACGCAGGCCCTGGTCGCGCACCTTGGCGAAGGCCTGGTAACTGCCGATGGAGACGTCGAGCTGGCCGGTGGCCATGTCCATCCACATCGGCACCTCGCCCTTGTAGTTGACCATCTCGAACTTGCAGCCATGCTCGCGGTTCCAGTTCTCGGCAAGGATCTGCTGGTAGGAGCCCTTGACGTAGTTGCCCATCAGCGTGCGTTCGCGGCGGGCGCGTTCGATCATTCCCTTGTAGTCGCGGATGCCGCTCTTCTCGGTGGCCGCCAGCGCCAGCGGTCCGGTGGGAAAGATCGCGATCGGCGCGATGTCGCGGTCCAGGTCGTAAGGCAGCTTGCGGTAGAGCACGCGGGCCTGGAAGTACATGCCGGTGGAGCCGAACAGCATGGTGTGGCCGTCGGCGGGCGCCTTGACCAGCGCTTCGATGGCGACGATGCCGCCGGCGCCGGGCCGGTTCTCCACCACGGCGGTCTGGCCGAAGCGCGCGGTGAAGTGCTCGGCGAGCATCCGCGCGTAGTTGTCCATCAGTCCGCCGGGCGGCGAGGCGACGATCAGCGTCATCTGCTGCGAGGGGAAGCGGGGGGCCTGGGCGCTCGCGTGGCGCAGCGGGGCGAGGCCGGCGGCGGCGCCGGCTGCGCCGGCCAGCAGGATCCGGCGGCGGTTGTTGGGGGGCATGGCGGTGGTCTCCTCGTGTTCTCGGTGGGGTGCGGCTTCTGCCGTCTGTTCGTGTAGGGGTGTTCGGTTCGCGGGTGTACTCAGTCCTCGGTGCTGCGCCAGCCCGGGTCGAGCACCGAGAAGAAACCGTGCAGCATCCGGTAGGTCAGGCCCCAGACCAGCTCGTTCTCCACCTCGTAGCCGGGGAAGGGCATGGCGCCGCCGCGCACCTGCATCTCGCGGCGAGTGAGCGTGCGGCCGTGGAACATGCTGGGCACCGAGCCCCACAGAACTGCGGCCACCTCGTGGTTGGGCTGCAGGCGGGGCAGCTCGCGCTCCACCACGAACACGTAGGGCGCGATCAGCATCTCGTAGCGGGCGCCGATCGGGTTCACCCGCATGAAGTCGAGGTGCCCTAGCAGGCGCGCGTTGCGCTGCAGATCCAGGCCGATCTCCTCGTGGGTCTCGCGCACCGCGGTTGCGGCGAGGTCGGAGTCGCTGGGCTCCCAGTGGCCGCCGGGGAAGGCCATGTGGCCTGACCAGAGGTCGCCTGGGCGCTGGGCGCGCTTGATGAAGAGCACTTCGGTGCCGCCCTCGCCTTCGCGCAGGATGGCGGCCACCGCGGCCCGGCGTGTGAACTGGGCGGCGTCGAGCACTGCTGGCTGGTGTCCGCGAAGACGCTCTTCGATGCTGGGGAGGGAGAGTGCGGCCATGGGTCGATTCTAGAAGCACAGCCCGCCGGCGGGGGCGCCTGATCCGGCGGCGGGGCGGCCGGGGCGCGGGCGGACGGCCACCGCGTTTCGGAAACCGGGGCGGCCCCGCGCGGGAGGGCGTGGATCGGGCATTCTGCCGGGCGATCCACACAAGGACATGGGAGAAGACGATGGAGTTCGATGAAGTCATCCGCGGGCGCCGGAGCATCCGGGGCTACCTGGACAAACCGGTGCCCAAGGCGCTGATCCGGGAGGTCCTCGAGCTCGCGATGCGCGCGCCGACCTCGCTCAACACGCAGCCCTGGAACTTCTACGTGGTGGCCGGCGACGTGCTCGATCGCATCCGCAAGGGCAACGTGGAGCGCAACCTGGCCGGCGTGCCGCACTCGCGCGAGTTCCGCATGGGGCCCGGCTACGAGGGCGTGCACCGCGAGCGGCAGATCGACATCGCCAAGCAGCTGTTCGCCGCGATGGGCATCGAGCGCGACAACAAGGAACAGCGCCAGGACTGGGTGCTGCGCGGCTTCCGCCAGTTCGACGCGCCGGTGTCGATCGTCATCACCTACGACCGTTCGATCCACGGCAGCGACATCGCCCCCTTCGACTGCGGCGGCGTGGTCAACTGCCTGGTCAACGCGGCGTGGTCGCGCGGGCTGGGCTGCGTCATCAACAGCCAGGGAATCATGCAGTCGCCGGTCGTGCGCGCGGAAGCGGGCATCCCCGACGATCAGGTCATCCAGACTTGCGTGGCGATGGGCTGGCCCGACGAGACCTTCCCCGCGAACGCGGTGGTGTCGCGCCGCAAGTCGGTGGACGAGGCGGCGGTGTTTCGCGGTTTCGACGACTGAGGGCAAGGCCCGCCCGGCGCGGGCGGGCCATTCGGCCCGGGCCGGCGATCAATCGAACGCGCCCGCGCGGGGCGATCCGCACGCGCCCGTGCGGGGCGCGGCGTCGGTATCAGTACAGGATCCGGCAGCGGATCGTGCCGTCGATGGCGCTGAGCTCGTCCAGCGCCACCTGGCTGGCGTTGGCGTCGATGTCGATCACCACGTAGCCCACGTTGGCGTCGGTCTGCAGGAACTGCGACGCGACGTTGATGCCGGCCTTCGAGAAGCGGTCGTTGATGTTGGCGATGATGCCGGGCACGTTGCGGTGGATGTGCAGCAGCCTGCACTTGCCGGTGTGCGCGGGCAGCGTCACCTCGGGGAAGTTGACGGCGGAGACCGTGGATCCGTTGTTGCTGTAGCGGACCAGCTTGGCCGCCACCTCGCCGCCGATGTTGGCCTGGGCCTCGGCGGTGGAGCCGCCGATGTGCGGGGTGAGGATGACGTTGTCGAAGCGGGTCAGCGGCGAGCTGAACACCGCGTCGTTGCCCTTCGGCTCCACCGGGAACACGTCGATCGCCGCGCCGTGCAGGTGGCCCGACTCGAGCGCGGCGGCCAGCGCGTCGATGTCGACCACCGTGCCGCGCGAGGCGTTGATCAGCAGGCTGCCGGGTTTCATCGCGGCCAGCTGCTCGGCGCCGATCATGTCCTGGGTGGCGGGGGTCTCGGGAACGTGCAGGGTGACCACGTCGGACACCGCGAGCAGCGTGCCCAGCGAGGCCGCGCGGCGTGCGTTTCCAAGCGGCAGCTTGTTCTCGATGTCGTGGAACAGCACGGTCATTCCGAGCTGCTCGGCCAGGATGCCAACCTGGGTGCCGATGTGGCCATAGCCGACGATGCCCAGCGTCTTGCCCCGCACCTCGTAGGCGCCGGCGGCGCTCTTGTCCCATTCGCCCCGGTGCAGCTTGGCGTTCTTGGCAGGGATGTCCCGGATCAACATGATGATCTCGCCCAGCACCAGCTCCGCCACGCTGCGTGTGTTCGAGAAGGGGGCGTTGAACACCGGGATGCCGCGGCGCGCGGCGGCGGTAAGGTCGACCTGGTTGGTGCCGATGCAGAAGCAGCCGATGGCGCTGAGTCTGGATGCCCGGGCCAGCACCTCCTCGGTGATCTGGGTGCGCGAGCGGATGCCGATGAAGTGCGCGCCCTCGATCGCGGCGACCAGTTCGTCGCCGGACAGCGCCTTGGGGTAGGTGTCGACGTTGGTGTAGCCGTCGTCGGCGAGCGCGCGCACGGCGGTCGAGTGGATTCCCTCGAGGAGGACGAACTTCAGCTTGTCCTTGGGGACGGACAGGCGGGGCGTGGGCTCGGTCATGGTCGCGATCGGTCGGTATGGGTGAACCGGGACGGTTGGCGGCGCGTGCTGCGGCGCGCCGCCGGCTGGTGCCGGCTGGCGGCCTCGGCCGCCCGAGCCGGGATTATCTGCGCACTCTGGATGCTGCGCTGCGGCAACAGCGATGCGCGAAGGGTTTCGGCGCTGGGTTCACCCTGGCACGGGCGCATCCGGATGCAGGACCCGGGGCAGGTCGGTGCGCAGGAAATCGTCGTCGAGGGTGATCAGGGCTTCGCCGCGCAGGCGTGCGGGGGCGTAGGCGAAGCAGTCGCCGTGTCCGGCGGATCCAGGCGGACGAGGGCTCGTGTGCGGCCAGCGCAACCACCACCGAGGTGTCGACGATCATTGCCGCTTGCGCGCAGCTGGCGTGCCCGGGGCGGAGGAGGCAGGGGAGGTGGCCAGGGCGCCGTCCATCTCCCGGTCGAGCACGGCGTCGAGGCTGGCCATGGGTGGACGGCCGGGCGCCGCTTGAGGCAACAGGTTCTCCAGCAGAGAGAAGTCTCGCGGCAGGGCGGCGCGGTAAGGGGCTGCGGCCTCCTGGACGGCGAGCCGGATGGCCTCCGACTTGCTGCGCAGGCCGCGGTGGCGCATCAGCGCCTCCAGGGAGGCCTCGAACTCCGCACTTACGTGAAGGTTGATCTGGGGCATCGCGAGCTCGCCGCCTACACCTCCCGCATCACCCGTTCGTAGAAGGTCCGCTCGTCCATCGTCTTAAGTCCCTCCGAGACCACCACGCCCCGGGGGCAGTACGCGAGCACCTCGCGCTCGAGGTCGATTCCCGGCGCGATCTCCAATCCGGCGCTCGCCACGGTGGCGCCGTCGGGGACCAGCGCCGCGGCCTCGGCCGCGGTGGCAATCCTCACTCAGACGCCCCAGGTGATCTCGCGCTCCGCGGCGGCGGCATCCTTGAGCATCTGGATGAAGGGCCAGGCGCGTTGCCCAAGGCTGACGACCGGGGTGCGGTCCTTCTCGGCGCCCTCGTCCTCGCCCTCGTCTTCAGGGGCCGCCTCCTTCGTGCTCTCCTTGGCGCGGCGCTCCGCTTCCCGCTCTGCCTCGACTGCGGCCTCGAGCGTCCGGATCGCGTCCGGCATGCGGTCGGGCAGGATGATTCCCTGCGAGCCGGGTTCCTTGCCGATGATGGCGAGGATGCGCTCGGCCACCTTCTGGGTCATTACCACCGTTCCGGTGGCGCGGCATTTGAATTCGTAGATCATGGCTGGGTCTCCTGTGTAGGCCGGCTGCTACCATTATCCGATGAGATTCCTGCTGGCCGCGCTCGCGGCGCTTCTGGTCACCGCCTGCTCGCCCGACTACAACTGGCGCGAGGTCCGTTCCCCCGAACAGGGCTACCTGGTGATGCTCCCCGGCAAGCCCGCCACCATGACCCGCACCATCCGCCTGGACGCGCTCGAGGTGCCCATGACCATGCAGGGCGCACGGGTCGGCGAGGCCTCCTTCACGGTCGCGGTGGCCGTGCTGCCCGGCGACGATCCAGCCACCCGGGCGGCCGCTGTCGCGGCGATGCGCGCCGGCATGTTGCAGAACATCGGCGGAACCGAACGCGAGGCGGTGGCGGTGCGTGTGCCCGTAGTCGACGGCGCCGGCGCGCCGCTGGGCGACGAGCACGGTGTGCGCGTCGACGCCGAAGGCCGCGTGCGCGAGCAGAAGATGTCGATGCGCGCAGGCTTCGCCAGCCGCGGCGACCGGGCCTACCAGTGGGTGGCGATCGGAGCTTCGCTCGACGAGGAACAGGCGCGCACCTTCCTCGATTCCTTCCGGCTCACGCCCGCCGTTCCTTGAGCCCGAATCCGAATCCCCTGCGCGGCCGCCCGGCGGTCGTGGTCTTCGCGTGCTTCGCCGCGGGCTACTTCCTGTCCTTCGCGCTGCGCTCGGTCAACGCGGTGATCGCGCCGGAGCTCACCCGGGAGTTCGGGCTGACCAATGCGGAGCTCGGCTCGCTTTCTGCAGCCTATTTCCTCGGCTTCTCGCTGCTGCAGCTGCCGCTGGGCATCTGGCTCGACCGCTACGGGTCGCGGCGCGTGAACGCGGGACTTCTCCTCGTGGCGGCGGTGGGATGCGCGCTGTTCGCGGTGGCGCCCAACGTCGGCACGCTCTGGGCGGGGCGTGCCCTGATCGGCGTGGGCGTTGCGGGCGCGCTGATGGCGGCGCTCAAGGGCTACCGCTTCTGGTACGCACCGAGGCGCCTGCAGCAGCTCACCGCGTGGATGCTGATGGCGGGCACCGCCGGGGCGCTGTCGGCCACGGTTCCGGTGCAGCGCATGCTGCCGCTGCTGGGCTGGCGCGGAGTGTTCTGGCTGGTGGGGCTGCTGCTGCTGGTGGTGGCGGTGGCGCTGTTCCGCCTCGTGCCGCGCGACGAAGAGCATGCGACTGCCGCCAGTGCGGCGCGCGCTGCTGCGTCGGCGCGTCCCGGCAGTTACGGCGAAGTGTTCCGCGATGGCTATTTCTGGCGCTTCGGGGTGCTGGCGGTGCTGCCGCAGGCGTCCTATGTGTCGCTGCAGACCCTGTGGGCGGGCCCCTGGTTCGTCGATGTGCTGGGCATGGCGCCGTCGCGCGCCGCCGAGGCGCTGTTCGCGTTCAGCCTGGCGTCGGTGATCGGCTTCTACGTGCAGAGCTGGCTGGTGCCGCGCATCGAGCGCAAGGGCTGGCCGATGGTCCGCTATGCGGCGACCGGGATGGTCCTGCTGATGACGATGAAGCTGTCGATCGCCCTGGTCGGCGCGCCGTGGGCCTGGATGCTGTGGGTGCCGCTGGCGCTGTCGGCCACCTGCTTCCCCGCCGTGCAGACGCACGTCAGCCTGTCGTTCCGGCCCGAGCTGACCGGCCGGGTCTACACCTCGCTGAACATGGTGCTGTTCGTCAGCATCTTCGTCACGCAGTGGATGTTCGGCGTCGCGATCGATGCGCTGGAGGGGCTGGGCTGGCAGCGTCCGGAGGCCTTCCGGACGGCGCTGGGGCTCTGGCTGGTGTTCGAGGTCGCGGCGCTCGGCTGGCTGCTGCTCTCGAAGGCGCGCGCGCCGCTCGCCAGGGCGGCGGCAGCTGCGTGAGCGCAGGGGCGGTGCAGACCGCCCCTTGGGACGGCCCCGCGGCCAGTGCGCAGGCGAGGCCTGCGGATACCCGCCGCGGGTGGTCCGGGATCAGCCCTTGGCGGGCGGATCGAAGTTGATGACGGGGTTCGGCTGCGGGAAGGGCTCGGCGCGGTACAGGCTGTTGGCCAGGTTGTGCGGCTCGCGCGCGGCTTCCTCGAAGGTGAGCACCGGCGCGCCGCAGCAGTCGACCTTCGCGGCCAGCACGGCCCACTCGTCGCGGGTCTTGGTCGCGAAGACCTCGCCGAAGCGCTTCTGGGTGTGTGCCCAGGTGGACGGATCGTTCTGCTTCGCGGGGTCGAGTTCACCATTCAGGCCGAGCATGTCGAGCAGCAGGACGTAGAACTTGGCCTCGATCGCGCCGACAGAGAAAAACTTGCCGTCCTTGGTCTTGTAGACGCGGTAGTAGGGACGGCCGCCGTCGAGCATGTTGGTCTCGCGGTCCATCTTCCAGAGGCCGGCGGACATCATGCCGAAGAAGATCGGCGTCAGGCCCACGGTGCCGGCCAGGATGCTGGTCTCGACCACGCCGCCCTTGCCGCTGACCGCGCGCTGCACCAGCTTCGAGAGCACGCCCACCAGCAGGTGCATTGCGCCGCCGCCGAAGTCGGCGACCAGATTCAGCGGGGGCACCGGCGCTTCGGCCGGGCCGATGGACTGCAGCGCCCCGGCCAGCGCCAGGTAGTTGATGTCATGGCCGGCGCGCTCGGCCAGCTCGCCCTTGGTTCCCCAGCCGGACAGGCGGCCGATCACCAGGCGCGGGTACTTCGCCAGCAGCTTGTCCGGGGCCAGGCCCAGGCGCTCCAGCACGCCGGGGCGGAAGCCCTCGAGCAGCACGTCGGCGTCGGCCAGCAGCTTGTCCAGCTCGGCCATGCCCGCGGCCGTCTTCAGGTCGGTGTAGACCGCGGTCTTGCCGGCGTTCAGCAGATCGGCCTTGTTGGCCATCGGCACGCCCAGCTTGGTGTCGGCCGGCGGCGAGACGCGGTAGACGTTCGCGCCCAGGTTGCGGGCCAGCATTCCGGCGAAAGGCACCGGGCCGATCGCGTGGAGTTCGACGATCTTGACGCCGGAAAGAGGGAGATTGGCTTGTGAATTGGACATCTTGGTGGCTTCGCTCGAGGTTGTCGGGGTGCGCCGGCGAGGGCGGCGGGTGGAACCGGGAATGATGACCGGGCGGGAGACGATCGGCAAATCGGGGGCGCCGCCGAACGAGACGAGACCTGGCGCGGACGCTCAGCCGGCGCCCAGCGCGCGCCGCATCTGGATTGCCTCGGCGACGTGGGCGGCGTCCACGGCAGGCGCCGCGGCCAGGTCGGCGACGGTGCGCGCCACCCGAAGCACCCGGTGCCAGGACCGGGCGGACCAGCCCAGCCTGGCTGCCGCGTCGCGCAGCAGAGCGCGCGCGGCCTCGCCGGGCACGCAGTGGCGGTCGGTGTCGCCCGGGCCGAGCAGGGCATTGGGCATTCCCTGGCGCGCCCGCTGGCGCCCGGCTGCGTCCCGCACACGCGCGCGAATCGCGTCGGTCGGCTCGCCCGAGGGCCCGCGCTCGAGTTCCTCCGGCGGCACCGGCTCCACTTCGATGCGCAGGTCGATGCGGTCCAGCAAGGGGCCGGACACGCTGCGCTGGTAGCGCGCGATGCGGTCCGGCGGGCAGGTGCAGGGGCGCAGCCGGCTGCCGGCGTAGCCGCAGGGGCAGGGGTTCATTGCAGCGACCAGCTGGAAACGTGCCGGAAAGGTGGCCTGGCGGGCGGCCCGCGAGACGGTGATTTCGCCGGACTCCAGCGGCTCGCGCAGCGCTTCCAGCGCTGCGGAGTGGAACTCCGGGAGCTCGTCCAGGAACAGCACGCCGCGGTGGGAGAGGCTCACCTCGCCGGGGCGCGGCGGGCTGCCGCCGCCGGCCAGCGCCACCGGTGAGGCGGTGTGGTGCGGGCTGCGGAAAGGCCGCCGGCCCCAGCAGGCGGGGTCGAAGCGGGCGGCGACCGACTGGACGAGCGCGCACTCCAGCGCCTCCTCGGCGTCCATAGGGGGCAGCAGCCCGGCGAAGCGCTGCGCAAGCATGCTCTTGCCCGCTCCCGGCGAGCCGACCATCAGCAGCGAGTGGCCTCCGGCTGCCGCCACCTCCAGCGCCCTGCGCGCGAACCACTGGCCGCGCACGTCGCTGAAATCCGTCTGTGCCCCGGCAGGGGGCTCGGGCGCTTCGCCGCCGACGCATTCCAGCGCAGACGCGCCGCGCAGGTGCTCGTACACCTCCACCAGGGTGGCTGCAGCGAGCGCGCAGCGTTCCGGGGCCAGCGAAGCCTCCGCCCGGCACCCCGCGGGAATCACCAGGCGCCGTCGCGGGACGCAGCAGCGCAGCGCGAGCGCCATCGCGAGCACGCCGCGGATGGGGCGCACCTCGCCGGTGAGAGAGAGCTCTCCGACCAGCTCCACCTCCGCGAGCGCCTCCGGCGGCAGCTGGCCGCTGGCGGCAAGAATGCCGACCGCGATGGGCAGGTCGAAGCGGCCGGAGTCCTTGGGCAGGTCTGCGGGCGTCAGGTTGACCGTGAGGCGCCGGTTGGGGAACTCGAAGCCGCAGTGCAGCAGCGCGGCCCGCACCCGGTCGCGGCTCTCGCGCACCGCCGCCTGCGGCAGGCCGACGATGGTGAATGCCGGCAGCCCGTTGCCCAGGTGCACCTCGACCAGCACTTCCGGCGCGTGCAGGCCGAGCAGGGCACGGGAACGGACGACGGCGAGGGACATGGTGCAGCCTGCGGATGGGGTGCTGCCAGTCTAGGGGCGTTGCCAGCGCGCCGGGGCGCGATCGCCTCCGACCGATGGCTCGGGGCGATGGCCGACCCACCCGACCGTGCCGCCCCGGCGCACCGTGCGCCGCGGCTTCTCTATACTGGGCCGAAACAGAACCCCCATCCGGAGACAACAGCCAGTGAACCAGCCCCTGCCGTCCACCGCCCTCCAGCTCCGCTCCCTCGTCCGCGGCAGCGGCGAGCTCGAGCTCTCGCTTGCCGAGATCCCCGTCCCCGTCCCGAACGCCGACGAGGTCCTGATCCGCATCGAGGCCGCGCCGATCAACCCGTCCGACCAGGGCCTGCTGTTCGGCGCGGCCGACATGTCCGCGGCGGTGCAGTCCGGCACGGCTGCGCGGCCGGTGGTCACCGCGCCCATCGCGGCGCAGGCCATGCCCGCGATGGCCGGACGTCTCGACGAGTCGATGCCGGTGGGCAACGAGGGCGCGGGCACGGTGGTGCAGGCTGGCGCCTCGCCCGCGGCGCAGGCGCTGCTGGGCAGGGTCGTCGCGGTGATCGGCGGCGCGATGTACAGCGAATACCGCTGCGTGAAGGCCGCCGACTGCCTGGTGCTGCCGCAGGGCGCCACTGCGGTCGAGGGCGCCTCCTGCTTCGTCAATCCGCTCACCGCGCTCGGCATGGTCGAGACGATGCGGCTCGAAGGCCACAAGGCGCTGGTGCACACCGCTGCCGCCTCCAACCTCGGCCAGATGCTCAACCGCATCTGTCTGAAGGACGGAGTGGGGCTGGTCAACGTGGTGCGCAGCCCGGCGCAGGCCGCGCTGCTGAAGTCGCAGGGCGCGGTGCACGTCTGCGATTCCAGCGCACCGGACTTCCGGGAGGCGCTCACCGAGGCGCTCGTGGCCACCGGCGCCACCATCGCCTTCGACGCGATCGGCGGCGGCCGCCTTGCCGGCCAGATCCTCGGCTGCATGGAGACGGCAATCAACCGCAGCGCGGCCGAGTACAGCCGCTACGGCTCGTCCATCCACAAGCAGGTCTATCTCTACGGCAGCCTGGACCGCTCCGCCACCGTGGTCGAGCGCAACTTCGGCATGGCCTGGAGCATGGGCGGCTGGCTGCTGTTTCCGTTCCTCAAGCGCGTGGGGCCGGAGGCAGCGCAGCGGCTGCGCGAGCGCGTGGCCGCCGAGCTCAAGACCACCTTCGCCAGCAAGTACACCCGGGAAGTATCGCTGGCCGAGGCGCTGACGCTGGAGGCGATCGCTGCCTATGGCAAGCGCGCCACCGGCGAGAAGTACCTGATCCTGCCCAACCGCGCCTGACCCGCGCACCCATCGGGAGAAGCGGATGTCCTGGTTCCTCGCCGCCCTGCTGTCGGGCCTGTTCGTGCTGGCCATGCTCCTGCCCTCGCTGGCGGTGAGCGTGCGCCGCCTCCACGACATCGGCCGCTCGGGCTGGTGGCTGCTGGTGTCCTTCATCCCGCTGATCGGCGCCATCGTGCTGCTGGTCTTCGCCTTGCGTGACGGCGACGCCGGCGACAACGCTTACGGTCCGAACCCGAAGGGGAGCTGAATGCCGAAACGCCTGGTGATCATCGGCGCCGATGCCGCTGGCATGTCCGCCGCGGCGCAGGTCCGCCGGCTCGCGAAGCCGGACGAGTTCGACATCCTCGCCTTCGAGCGCGGCCGCCACACCTCCTACGCCGCCTGCGGCCTGCCCTATCTGGTCGGCGGCTTCGTCGAGGGCCCGGAGCGGCTGGTGGCGCGCAGCCCCGAGGAGCATCGCGCCCGCGGCATCGACGTGCGCATCCGCCACGAGGTGCTGGCCATCGACCCGAAGGCGCGGACCGTCACGGTCCGCGACCTGGAGTCGGGAGCAGAGCGCGCCGAGCGCTACGACGAGCTGCTGATCGCGACCGGCGCCTCGGGCGTGATGCCGCCCTGGCCCGGCGCCGACGCGAAGGGCGTGCTGCAGCTGCGCACGCTGGACGACGCGGCCGAACTGCAGCGGCTGATCGACGGCGGCGCGCGGCGCGCGGTGGTGGTGGGCGCGGGCTACATCGGCCTGGAGGTGGCCGAGGCGCTGGTCGAGCGCGGCCTCGAGGTGACCGTGGTCGAGCGGCTGGACGCGCCGATGGGATCGGTGCTGGACGCGGACATGGCCGGGGCGGTTGCCGAGGCGATGCGTTCGGCCGGCGTGGACCTGCGGCTGGGCAGTTCGGTGGAGGGCTTCGACACGAAGGACGGCCGCGTCAGCGCGGTGCGAACCGACGGCGGGGCCATCGCTGCCGACGTGGTGGTGGTCGGGCTCGGCGTTCGCGCGAACTCGGGGCTGGCCCGCGAGGCCGGCATCTCGGTGGGCGAGGCCGGCGGCATCCTGGTCGACGACCACATGCGCACCGGCACCCCGCACGTCTGGGCGGCGGGCGACTGCGTCGAGTCGAGACACCGCGTCAGCGGCGCCTCGATGGTCGTGGCGCTGGGCACTCACGCCAACAAGCAGGGGCGCGCCGCGGGAACGAACATCGCCGGAGGCGACGACAGCTTCGGCGGCGTGCTCGGCACCGCGGTCACCCGCTTCGGCAGCCTCGAGATCGGCGTCACCGGGCTCACCGAGCGGGATGCGGCCAAAGCGGGCTTCGATGCGGTGGGCGTGGTCACCGAGTCGTTGACGCGCGCCCATTACTACCCAGGCGCGCAGCCGATCCGGATCAAGGTGCTTGCCGAGCGGGCCAGCGGCAGGCTGCTGGGCGCCCAGATCGTGGGCGGGGAGGCGGCGGGCAAGCGCATCGACGTGCTCGCGACGGCGCTCTGGAACGGGATGACCGTCGACGAAATCGGCGGCATGGACCTGTCCTATGCTCCGCCGTTCTCACCGGTCTGGGATCCGGTGCTGCTGGCGGCGGGCAAGGCGGCCGCCGCGCTCTGAGCGCCAGTGTCTGACATCGAGCAGGCGCGGGCGAAGCAGGCGCGGATGCACGGGCCTGAAGGCCCGGGCTCGCGCGCCCGGGCCGGAACTCCCGCGCCGTAACTTCCCCTGCTGCGTTCCGCCAAGCCGGCCCGTCAAAGACCTTTCAGGAATTCCACCAGCAGTTCGTTCACCTGCTGCGCGCGCTCGCGCTGGATCCAGTGGCCGGCGCCCTCGAGGATGTGGCAGCCGCGCAGCCCGGGCAGCGTGGTCGCGAACGCGTCGATCTGCTTCCTGGAGGCCGGGAACTTCATCACGCCATCGCGCGAGCCGGCGATGAACATCGAGGGCTGGCGTATCGGGCAGCCGCGCCACGGCATCAGCAGCTCGCGGTTGCGGCGCAGGTTGCGGTACCAGTTCAGCCCTCCGCGGAAGCCCGCGCGGCGGAACTCGCCCGCATACCAGGCGAGGTCGGCCTCGGTGAGCCAGGGCGGCAGCACCTCGGGGTCGACGGTGCCGGCCAGGAAGCCCTTGTCGAAGTCGACGCGGCCGAAGGAGGCGCGCTCGGGCGCATCGCCCGAGCTGCTGAACTGGATGCGCCGCACCGTGGCGTCGATGTCGCGCTCGAACTCGGCCTCGGCCACGCCACGGGCCTGGAAGTACTGCATGTAGAAGTCGTGGATGCCGATCTTCTCCATCGCTGTCAGCAGGTCGATGCGGGCCGGCGGCGTGTAGGGCACGCTCATGCCCGCCACCGCGCGGAACAGGTCCGGCCGCAGCAGCGCGCAGTGCCAGGCGACCGGCGCGCCCCAGTCGTGGCCGACCACCACGGCCTCGCGCTCGCCCAGCGCCTGCACCAGGTCGACCATGTCGCCGACCAGGTGCAGCAGCGAGTACTGGTCGACGTCGGCCGGTGCATCGGTGCCGCCGTAGCCGCGCATGTCCGGCGCCACCGCGCGCCAGCCGGCCTTCGCGGCCGCGGCCATCTGGTGCTTCCAGGAATACCAGGACTCGGGCCAGCCGTGGCAGAAGAGGACCAGCGGGCCGCTGCCCTGTTCGGCCACGCGCATCGTGATGCCGTTGACCTGCAGTGAGTGGAGTTTCGGTTCGTTCATCGGCTCTTCCGGCGGTGGTGCAGGTCGTGGACGGCCGCGCCCGGCGTGCTGACGCGCCGGACGGCCGCGAAGGCGCGTCTCAGGGCCGGATCGAAAAACTGGCCCGGCCCGGGGTGCGCACCGGTTCGGCCAGCCGCGCGAATTCGCACAGCAGCGAGCGTGTCTTGCGCGGGTCGACGATCTCCTCGACCCAGAACTTCTCGGCGGTGCGGTAGGGCGAGCGCAGCGCGTTGAGCCGCTCCTCGATCTCGGCCAGCTTCGCCTGCGGGTCTTCCGCGGCGTCGATTTCGGCGCGGTAGGCGGCCTCGATCCCGCCTTCCAGCGGCAGCGAGCCCCAATAGGCCGACGGCCAGGCGTAGCGCAGCGATAGCCGGCCGCCCGGCTGGTGCGCGGCGCCCGCGACGCCGAAGGCGTTGCGAACGATCATCGTGCACCAGGGGATGGTGGTCTGGTTCATGGCGGCCATCGCGCGCACTCCGTGGCGGATGGTCGCGGTCTTCTCGGCCTCCAGGCCGATCAGGAAGCCGGGGCAGTCCATCAGGTAGACCACCGGCAGGTGGAAGGTCTCTGCGAGGTCGACGTAGCGGATCACCTTCTGGCAGGTTTCGGAGTTCCAGGAGCCGCCGTAGTGGTAGGGGTCGCTGGCCAGCATCAGCACGGGGTGGCCGCCCAGGCGCGCCAGCCCGGCGATGATCGAGCGGCCAAAGTTGCGGCCCATCTCGAAGAAGGAGCCCTTGTCGACCACCGACTCGATGAGCGGGCGCATCTTGTAAATCTTGCGCCGGTCGCGCGGGATCACCGACAGCAGCGCCTCGTCGCTGCGCTCGGGGTCGTCGTCGCAGGCGGTGACTGGGGGCAGGGCGTGCACCGACGAGGGCAGGTAGGACAGGAAGCGGCGCGCCGCCTCGAAGGCGTCGTCCTCGGTGTCGACCGCCAGGTCGATCGCGCCGGCGCGGGTCTGGATGTCGGCGCCGCCCAGTTCCTGCTTGCTCAGCGGCTGGCCAAGCCGCGCCACCAGCGGCGGGCCGGCGACGAACATCGCCGAATCGCGGGTCATCACAGAGAAGTGGCTGGAGGCCAGCCGGGCCGCGCCCAGGCCGGCCACCGAGCCCAGGCCCAGGCCGATCACCGGAACCTGCGCCAGGTTGGCTGTCATGTAGTAGAAGCCGCGGGTACCGCCCACCCCGCCCGGCAGGTTGGCGGCGCCCTTGGTCTCGATGGTCTTCACCGATCCGCCGCCGCCCGAGCCCTCGATGATGCGGATGATCGGCAGCCGGAACTCGCTGGCCATCTCCTCGGCCATCAGCGGCTTGGCGCTGATCGACGCGTCCGCGGAGCCGCCGCGCACGGTGAAGTCGTCGCCCACCACGACCACCGGACGCCCATCCACCTTGCCTCGGCCGAACACGCAGTTGGCCGGGGTGACGGTCTTGAGCTTCGCGTGCTCGTCGTAATCGCCGATGCCCGACAGCGTGCCCACCTCGTGGAAGCTGCCGGCGTCGAGCATCCGGCCGATGCGTTCGCGCACAGTGAGCCGGCCGGCGTCATGCTGGCGCTTCACCTTGTCGGCGCCGCCCATCTGGTGGGCGAGCGCCTCGCGCCTTGCAAGTTCGTCCAGTTCCGGCTGCCAGCTCATCGGGTGCTCCTCTGTTCGTCGTGTCTTGTCGTGGTGCTGCATGGTCGTTGCCGTTCGCGTCCGGCGCCGCAGGCGCGGGCCAGCCGCAAGCGCCCCGGCCTGAAGGGTCGGCCAGCATAGCAAGGCGGGGCCTCTCTCCCCCGCGCCCCGGGCCTCATTCCGGACCCCCGGCCGCGCGCCTTTCGGCGCCGCGATTCTTCTATGATGCAAAGGCCCGCCACCTGCAGCGGGCGCCGCGCCGGTCCGCCCGGCGCAGGACAACGACATTGGAGACAAGGATGGAAGCGCAGACGAGCGGTTCCCTGCGGGACGAGGTCTGGGCGATGCCGCTCGACCGGTTCGACGTCAGCAAGGGCTACCTGTTCCAGGACGACATCGTCGAGCTGTATTTCGAGCGCCTGCGCAAGGAGGCGCCGGTGCACCTGTGCCAGAGCAAGCGCTACGGCCCCTACTGGTCGGTGACGTCCTACCGGCACATCGTCGAGGTGGAGCAGCATCACCAGGTGTTCTCGTCCGAGATGAAGCGCGGCGGCATCGCGCTGGCCGAGCGGCCGCCCGAGGAGATGTTCCCGAGTTTCATCGGCATGGATCCGCCGCGTCACACCGAGCAGCGCAGCACGGTGAGCCCGATGTTCACGCCGCAGCATCTGGCCACGATGGAGTCCACGATCCGCGGCCATGCGGCCGAGATCCTCGACGGGCTGCCGGTGGGCGAGGAGTTCGACTGGGTGAAGCGGGTGTCGATCGAGCTCACCACGCGGATGCTCGCGATGCTGTTCGACTTCCCCTTCGAGGATCGCTCGAAGCTGACCTGGTGGTCCGACATGGCCACCGGCGACCCGGACGGCAACGGCGCGGTCACCTCGTGGGAGATGCGCATCGGCGAGCTGAAAGCCTGCCGCGACCGCTTCGTGCAGCTCTGGAACGAGCGGGTCAACGCCGCGCCGCGCAACGACCTGATCTCGATGCTCGCGCACTCGCCGGCCACGCGGAACATGGATCCGGACGAGTACCTGGGCAATGTCATCCTGCTGATCGTCGGCGGCAACGACACCACGCGCAACTCGATCAGCGGCAGCCTGCTGGCGCTGAACCGCTTCCCGGACCAGTACGCGAAGCTGCGCGCCAACCCGGAGCTGGTGGCTGGAATGGTGCCCGAGATCATCCGCTGGCAGACGCCGCTGGCGCACATGCGCCGCACCGCCACGCAGAACTACCTGCTCGGCGGCCAGCAGATCCGCGCCGGCGACAAGGTGGTGATGTGGTACCTGTCGGCCAACCGCGACGAGCAGGCGATCGAGCGGCCGCACGAGTTCATCGTCGACCGCCCGCGCCCCAAGCATCACCTCGCCTTCGGCTTCGGCATCCACCACTGCGTGGGCAACCGGCTGGCGGAGCTGCAGCTGCGCGTGCTGTGGGAAGAGATCCTGAAGCGTTATCCGGTCATCGAGATCACCGGCCAGCCGCTGCGCACCAGGTCCAACTTCGTGCATGGGTTCGTGTCGATGCCGGTGCGGATCCCGGCGCGCGTCGACCGGAGCTGAAGCCACGCCGCCCCGGGCCATGCCGCCCGGGAAGGCCGCCCGGGAATGCCGCCCGGGAATGCGGACGGGGACGGCCGCAAGGCACGTCCCCGTCCGCATCGCCGACGCACTGCACGCCGGCGCCGGTCAGCCGCGCTCAATCACTGCGGCAGGATCACCCTGTCGATCACGTGGATCACGCCGTTGCTGGTCAGCACGTCGGTGGCCACGATGTTCGCGCTGCGGCCGCGCTGGTCCAGGATCGCCAGCGTCGGGGTCACCGTGAGGGTCTGGCCCTGCAGCGTTGCGACCGGCGTGCCCACCGGCACCTCGGCCTTCAGCACCCGGCTGCCGAGCACGTGGTAGGTGAGCACCTGGGTCAGCAGAGGCTTGTCGGCCAGCAACTGATCTTTGGTGACGCCGAGTTCGCCGAGCAGCGCGGCGAAGGCGGCGTTGGTCGGCGCGAACACCGTGAACGGACCGGCGCCCGACAGCGCGCCCTGCAGGTCGGCGGCGACCACCGCCTCGACCAGGATGCTGAAGTCCGGCAGACCCAGCGCGGTCTCGACGATGTTCCTGTCGGCCGGCAGGAGCACCCGGTCGATCGCATGGACCACGCCGTTGCTCGCCTCGATGTCGGTGGCGATGATCTTCGAGGTCCGGTTGCGGCCGTCGGTGATCACCAGGTCGGCGCCCACGGCGTCCACCTTGAAGATCCCGCCCTGAACGGTGGCGAGCGCCTTGCCGGCCGGCACCGCCACCTTGGGAACTGCGCCGCGCAGCACGTGGTAGCTGAGCACCTGGGTCAGCAGGGGCTTGTCGGCCAGCAGCTGGTCCTTGGTGACGCCGAGCTCGCCCAGCAGCGCGGCGAAGGCGTCGTTGGTCGGCGCGAAGACCGTGAACGGGCCGTCATCCGAGAGCGTGCCGGCCAGACCGGCGGCCGTGACCGCCTCGGCGAGGATGCTGAACCTGGGGTCGTTCTGGGCGATCTCGGCGATGTTGTCCTTGTCGTCGCTGCCACTGCTGCAGGCGGCGAGAACGCCGACGGTGCCGGCCAGGACCAGGGCCTTGAACCACTTGAGCATGGTGATGTCTCCGGATGTTGGGGAATCGGCTGGGCGCGACGCCGTTGACGACGGCCGCTGCCGGATTCTGCACTGGATCGTTCACCAATACAACAAGATGGTCAAACAATGACCAAGGAGTTCATTTCACGTCGCCGTGGTGCTCGGAATACGGCGGCGCTTCACCGCTCCGGGAGGCTCCAGGGCGGCAGGACACTGCCTTGCTCCGCCCCGGCCTCCGTCCGGCATCAGCCCTGCGACTTCATGTACAGCTTCTGCATGCCGCCCAGCCAGCGGTCGTAGTCGGCGGTCTTGTTGCGCATGTAGTCGAGCACCTGCGGGTGCGGCAGCACCAGGAAGCGGCGCTCGCGCATCGTCTTCAGCACCTCTTCGGCGACCGTGTCCGCGCTGAGGATTCCGTCGACGCCCGCCGAGCCGCCGTCGTCTGGGACCATGCCGGTGCGCACCGCCTGCGGGCACAGGCAGGACACGTCCAGTCCGCGGCGGCCATAGGCGATCGACAGCCACTCGGCGAAGGCCACTGCGGCGTGCTTGGTGACACCGTAGGGCGCCGATTCGACGATGTTCAGCAGGCCCGCCGCGGAGGCGGTGATCACGAACTGACCCTCGCCGCGCGCCAGCATCGGCTCGACCACCGCGCGCGCCGCCCACACGTGGGCCATCACGTGGATCCGCCACATCGCGTCCCAGAGTTCGTCCGGCGCCTCGGGGCCGCCGTGGCCGAGGATGCCGGCGTTCGAGAAGAACACGTCGACCCGGCCGTAGCGTTTTTCGGCCTCGGCCACCAGGCGTTTGAGGTCGTCCTCGCGGCCGACGTCGCAGCGCACCGCGAGCCCGCCCACCTGGTCGGCGACAGTCTTGAGCGCCGCCTCGTTCAGGTCGGCAACGACCACGCCGGCTGCGCCTTCCGCGGCGAATTTCAGCGCCGTGGCGCGGCCGATGCCGCTGGCGCCGCCGGTGATGACTGCGACCTTGCCCTTGATGTCCATTCGATTCCTCCGTGTCGGTTCGGGTTGCCCGGGCAATGTAACCGAGCGGGTCCGCGATGCCGCAGAATGACGGATCCGAACATTCCGATCGTCCGCGCCCGTGTCCTTCTTCAACCTCTACCGTCACAACTTCGTCCGGGTCGCGGTCTGCGTCCCACAGGTCCGGGTCGCCGATCCCGCCTACAACGCCGGCCAGACGGTGGCGCTGGCGCGCCAGGCAGCGGAGCGCGGTGCGCTGGTCGCGGTGTTCCCCGAGCTCGGCCTGACCGCCTACACCTGTGACGACCTCTTCCACCAGCAGGCGCTGCTGGACGCCGCGCAGGCGGCGCTCGCCACGGTGCTCGAGGACACCCGGGCGCTCGAGCTGGTCGTCGCGGTGGGACTGCCGGTGGCGGTCGACGGGCTGCTCTACAACTGCGCTGCGCTGCTGCATCGCGGCCGCATCCTGGGCGTCACGCCCAAGACCTACCTGCCCAATTACCGCGAGTTCTACGAGCTGCGGCAGTTCGCGCCGGCGGACACCGCGCTGCGCGACAGCATCGACCTGGCCGGGCAGCGCGGCGTGCCCTTCGGCAGTCGCCTGCTGTTCCGTTGCGCGAGCCAGCCGCTGCTCACGCTGCACATGGAAATCTGCGAGGACCTGTGGACGCCGATCCCGCCCTCGTCACACGCGGCGCTGGCCGGCGCCACCGTACTGCTCAACCTGTCGGCATCGAACGTTTTGGTCGGCAAGGACGTCTACCGGCGCCAGCTGGCCGCGAACCAGTCGGCGCGCTGCCTGGCGGCCTACGCCTACAGCGCGGCCGGCACCGGGGAGTCGACCACCGACATGGCCTGGGACGGCCACGGGCTGGTCTGCGAAAACGGCTCGCTGCTCGCCGAGACCGAGCGCTTCCACGATGGCGCGCAGATGGTCGTCGCCGACGTCGACCTCGACCGGATCGCGCAGGACCGGATGCGCCAGAACAGCTTCGCCGCCTCGGTGCGCGCGCACGCGGCGCAGCTCGAGGGCTTCCGCACCGTGGAGTTCGACGCGGCGCTCAAGCTCGATGCGCAGCTGCTGCTCGAGCGCAGCTACGAGCGCTTCCCCTACGTTCCCTCCGACCCCGCGACCCGCGACGCGCGCTGCCGCGAGGTCTACGACATCCAGGTGCAGGGGCTGGTCACGCGGCTGCGTTCGATGCGCGCGAAGAAGGTCGTCATCGGCGTCTCCGGCGGCCTGGACTCCACGCAGGCGCTGATCGTCTGCGCCCGGGCGATGGATCTGATGGGGCTGCCGCGCGCCAACATCCTCGCCTACACGATGCCCGGCTTCGCCACCGGTGACCGCACCCGCGACCAGGCCCATCGGCTGATGGAGGCGGTGGGCGCCACCGGCCGCGAAATCGACATCCGGCCGAGCTGCCTGCAGATGCTGCGCGACATCGGCCATCCCTTCGCCGACGGCCAGCCGGTCTACGACGTCACCTTCGAAAACGTGCAGGCCGGCGAGCGCACCAGCCACCTGTTCCGGCTCGCCAACCTGCACGACGCCCCGGTGATCGGCACCGGCGACCTCTCCGAGCTTGCGCTCGGCTGGTGCACCTACGGCGTGGGCGACCAGATGTCGCACTACAACGTCAACGCCAGCGTTCCCAAGACCCTGATCCAGTTCCTCATCCGCCACGAGGCGCGCGAGGGCGGACTGGGGGCGCAGGCCAGCCGGGCGCTCGAGGACGTGCTGGCCACCGAGATCAGCCCGGAGCTGGTGCCCGAGGGCGCTGACGGGCAGGTGCAGCGCAGCGAAGCGAGCGTGGGCCCCTACGAGCTGCAGGACTTCCACCTCTACTACACGCTGCGCTACGGCTTTCCGCCGGCCAAGGTCGCCTTCCTGGCCTGGACCGCCTGGCGCGATGCCGCACGCGGCAGCTGGCCCGACTTCCCCGAGCATGCGCGCAACGCCTACCCGATCGGCGAGATCCGGCGCTGGCTCGGCGTCTTCCTCGAGCGTTTCTTCGGCCGCTCTCAGTACAAGCGCAGCGCGATGCCCAACGGGCCCAAGGTCGGCTCAGGCGGCTCGCTGTCGCCGCGCAGCGACTGGCGCGCGCCCAGCGACGGGGTTGCCGCGCCGTGGCTGGCGGCGCTGGAGGAAGTGCCGGAAACGGAGTCCGCGCCGCGCTGAGTGCCCCGGCGCAGTCGGGCGTTCGGGTTCGTCGGACGCGTCTGGCTGCTCGGGCGCATGCCGGCGTTCCGGTTCGTCGGGCGCGTCCGGCTGCGGCGGGTGCGCCGACGCTTTCGACGCGGTATCTTCGACCGGTCCGCCGCGGCGGCGGACCGGGACGCCTCCCGGGCGCCCGTCTGTCGAATCGACCCCACGGGAGTCCGCATGGCGATCTACGAACTGCGCACCTACGACATCATCGTCGGCAAGATGGGCGAGGTGGCCCAGCTCTACAAGAATGAAGGCTGGCCGGCGCTGCAGAAGCATCCGCAGAAGCTGGTCGGTTACTTCACCGGTGACATCGGCGCGCTCAACCAGCTGGTCCACCTCTGGAAGTTCGACGACGACGCCGACCGCCGCGCGTTCTGGGCAGGCGTGTTCGCCGACGCCGAGTTCATGGCATTCGCCGGCAAGCTGCGCCCGCTGATCGCCGCGCAGCAGAACAAGCTGATGATGTCGGCGCCCTGGGGGCCCACGCCCTGATGCGGACGTCTGCGCCGCCGCCGGCGTCCGTGGCCCCGGCGGCCCGCATCGCCTTGCAGCGCGCGCAGTGAACGCCCGGCTCACGCCGCGGCTGGCGCTGCTGCTGGTGCTGCCGCCGCTGCTCTGGGCGGGCAACGCGGTGGTCGGCCGGCTGGCCGCCGGGCAGGTGCCGCCAGTGACGCTCAACGCGCTGCGCTGGCTGCTGGCGCTGCTGATCCTGCTGCCGATCGGCTGGAGCGCGGTCGGCACGCCGCGCGCGCGCCGCGAGGTGCTGGCCCGCTGGCGCCCGCTGGCCCTGCTGGGGCTGTTCGGAATCGGCAGCTACAACGCGCTGCAGTACCTGGCGCTGACCACCTCGTCGGCGCTGAACGTCACCCTGATCCTGTCGAGCACACCGGTCTGGATGCTGCTGATCGGCGCGCTGGTCTACCGCGAACGTCCTGGCCGGCGCGCGATGATGGGTGCCGCGCTGTCGCTGGCGGGCGTCGCGGTGGTGCTCACCCGCGGCGACCTGTCGCAGCTCGCGTCGGTGCGCTTCGTGCCGGGCGACCTGCTGATGCTGGCCGGCGCCTTCGTCTGGGCCTGCTACAGCTGGCTGCTGGCGCGCCCGCCGGCGTCGCTGGCCATCGGCGCGCGTCCGGACTGGGACTGGGCGGCCTTCCTGCTGGTGCAGGTGATGTTCGGCGCCGCCTGGGCGGCCGTCTGGGCGGGCATCGAGGTGGCCGTCGCGCCGGCGCCCATCCTCTGGTCGCCCTGGGTGCTGGTCGCGCTGGTCTACGTGGCGATCGGGCCGTCGCTGATCGCCTACCGCTGCTGGGGCCTTGGCGTGGCCGCCGTGGGGCCGTCGGTCGCCAGCCTGTTCGGCAACCTCACGCCGCTGTTCGCTGCGATCCTGTCCGCGCTGCTGGTCGGCGAGATGCCGCGTCCCTTCCACGGCGCGGCCTTCCTGCTGATCGTGATCGGCATCCTGGTTTCGGCGCGGCCGGCCCGCAGCACGAGCCGAGCCTGAGCGTCGAGTTCAGGCCGCAGACGACGACCTCATGGACGAGGCCCTGAAGGCCACGGGCCTCAAGACCAAGAAGGAAGCCGTCGAGCTTGGCCTCAAGACCCTGATCAGGCTGAAGAAGCAGGCAGCAATCAAGGGCTTCCGGGGCAAGCTGAGCTGGCAGGGTGACCTCGCGGAGCTGAGGGCTGCCCGGTGATCGTGGTCGACTCCGGCGTCTGGATCGACTACTTCAACGGCGTTGCGAGCCCCGCAACCGACCGGCTCGACGCCCTGCTCGGGGTCGAGCCTCTGGCCGTGGGCGACGTGATCCTCGCCGAAGTGCTCCAGGGCTTCCGGAGCGATGCGGACTACAGGACCGCCAGGAGCCTCATGAGCTCGCTGATCGTCGTCGGCATGCTTGGCGAAGCCAACGCGATCAGATGCGCCGACAACTTCAGGGCCTTGCGCAAACGTGGCGTCACTATCCGCAAGACGATCGACGTCTTCATCGCCACGTACTGCATCGAGAACAAGTGCCCGCTGCTGTTTCAGGACCAGGACTTCCTGCTCTTCGTCGAGCACCTGGGCCTCGTGCCCGTCATCAGAAGCGAATGACGCGTCGCGATGCTGCGGGTGCGGCTCGCGACGCTATCGGCCAGGCGCGCGACGCGGCGTCCCTCAGGTCTCCAGCCGGTACGCGTCGCCAAAGCGCACCACCCGGCCGGCGCTGCAGCCGGCGAAGTGGGTGCCGATCACCAGCGTGCGGGTGCCGGCCAGCCGGCCGAACACCTCGTGGCGGGTGCGGGTGGACTGCGCGGAATCGAAGTCGACGGTGGCCGCCCAGTCGGGCCGCGCCATCTGGCAGGGGTGGTGGATGAAGTCGCCGGTGATCAGCGCCTCTTCGCCCTTCGACGAAATTGCCACGCTGACGTGACCGGGCGTGTGACCCACGGTGGGCACCAGGCGGACTTCGTCGCAGATCCGGTGATCGGTCTCCACCAGGTCGACGAGGCCGGCCTCGAACACCGGCCGGACCGAATCCGCGAACACCGCCGCCTGCTCGTCGTTGTCACGCTCGTCGCGCCAGTACTCGAACTCGGTGCGGGCCATCAGGTAGCGCGCGTTCGGGAAGGTGGGCACCCAGCGGCCGTCGACCAGCATGGTGTTCCATCCGACGTGGTCCACGTGCAGGTGGGTGCACATGACGGTGTCGATCGACTCGCGCGGAAAGCCGGCCGCGGCCAGGTCATCGAGGAAGGGGCCCTGCAGGTCGTTCCAGGTGGGCACGTGGCGGCCCTGCTTCTCGTTGCCCAGGCAGGTGTCGACGATGATCCGCCGCCCGCCGGCCTCGATGACCAGCGCGTGGATGCTCATCTTGAGCCGGCCCTCGTCGGTCATGAAGTGGGGCTTCATCCACTCCATGCCGAGCACCGCCTCGGCGGTGGCCTGTGGCAGGATGAACCGCGTGCCGCCGGTGGCCTCCAGCTCGACGATCTTGGTCACGGTGACGTCGCCGATCTTCCATTTCATCCGGGTCTCCTCCTGGGTTCGGCGGGCGCCGCCGGGGCGCAGCGGGCGCGCCCCGCGAGAGCGCCCGGGTCGCCGCCGACCGTAGCACAGGGCCGCCCGCGATGGTCAGCGGTGGTCCGGACTGGTGGGGTTGCACCGTTCCGGATGTGTGGCCATTGCGCCCGGATTGGCCGGGCCCCTTGCGCCTCGCCGACGGGGCCGTTCCGACATCCGCGCGGGCGCATCGCCGGCGCCCGCTGCCGACCGCGATGCCGGTCCTCGGTCGGGTACAGTCGGCGCATCCATTTGGAGGCCAGACCAACCGTGTCCATCATCCTTGTCCGCCACGGCGAGACCGCGCTGAATGCGTCCCGCGTGATCCAGCCGCCCGACACCCCGCTGAGCGAACGCGGCTTCGGCCAGGCGCACGCGGTTGCGCGCCGGCTCGCCGGCCTGGCGCCCGCCGCCATCCTGAGCAGCGACCTGGCGCGCGCCGCGCAGACCGCCGACGCGATCGCCGCCGCCACCGGCCTGCCGGTGGAGCCGACCGAGCTGCTGCATGAGCGCAACTTCGGCGCGCTGCGCGGCAAGGCCTACGACAGCCTGGGCTACGACCCGATCCACGACGAGAAGGCCGCGCCGGGCGGCGAGTCGATGGAGGTCTTCCGCGCGCGGGTCGCATCCGCCTTCGACAGGATGCTCGCGCTGCGCGCGTCGCTGGCCGGGCCGCTGGTCGTGGTCTCGCACGGCCTGGTGATCCGGGTGCTGCTGGAGCGGCACCTGCGCCTGCCGCTGGGCACTGCCGCCCCGGAGCGGCTGGCCAACACCTCGGTGACCATCTTCGCGCCCGATTCGCCCTGGGAGGCGAGCGTGGTGAACTGCGCGATCCACCTCGAGGGCGACCTCAGCGACGACCAGCGCGCGATCGCCGGCGTCTGAGCCGGAACAGAACGACAAGAGCCCAGGAGCCCCCGTCATGAACATCCCGCCCGCCCTCGCGGACCGTCACGTCCAGCCCTTCGCGGCCCAGGACATCCGCACGCTGCTCGAGGTCCAGGCGCAGTTGCGCCGCGACCATCCCTTCCTGGTGTGGCGCCCGTTCAGCGGGCCGGCGCGCAGCTGGACCTACGGCCAGTTCCTCGAGCGGGTCCGGCGCTTCGCGGCGGGGTTGCACGGCAGGGGCGTGCGCGCCGGCGACCGCGTCCTGGTCCACCTGGACAACTGCCCGGAGACGATCATCGCCTGGTTCGGCTGCGCCTGGATGGGCGCGGTTGCGGTGACCACCAACGCCAAGTCCAGCGCCGACGAGCTCGCCTATTTCGCCGGCCATTCGGGCGCGATCGCCGGCATCACCCAGCCGAAGTTCGCGCAGCTGGTCGCCGGCGCCTGCCGCGAGCTGCGCTGGCTGGCGATCACCGAGACCGACAACGGCGACGATGCCGGCCCCAACCGTCCGGAGCCGGGGCAGTCCTTCGAGCGCATCGACGGCGACCCCGGGTCGCTGCCGGAGCGGCCGCGCGACCCGATGGCGCCGTTCAGCGTCCAGTACACCTCGGGCACCACCTCCCGGCCCAAGGGCGTGCTGTGGACGCACGCCAATGCGCTGTGGGGCGCTCGGGTCAACGCCGATCACCAGACGCTGCGCGCCGACGACGTCCACCTGGTGGCGCTGCCGCTGTTCCACACCAATGCGCAGGCCTACTCGGTGCTGGCCACCCTGTGGGCGGGCGCCACCGCGGTGATCCTGCCGCGCTTCTCCGCGAGCCGCTTCTGGGAGATCTCGCTGGAGCATCGCTGCACCTGGTTCTCGATGGTGCCCTTCTGCTCCCGCGCGATCATGGACCAGGAGGTGCCGCAGCATCACTACCGGCTGTGGGGCAGCGGGGTCTGCGAGCCCCCCACCGATGCGCACTTCAGGGTCAAGACCCTCGGCTGGTGGGGCATGACTGAAACCATCACCCACGGCACGATCGGCTCGGTGCACCTGCCCAATGCCTCGCTGTCGATGGGCCGCGCGGCGCCGGAGTACGGCATCCGGGTGTCGGTCGACGGCCGTCCGGCGCAGCCCGGCGAGACCGGCGATCTGTCGATCCTCGGCGTGCGCGGCCTGTCGCTGTTCGCCGAGTACCTGAACAACCCGCAGGCGACTGCCGACGCCTTCGACGCGGACGGCTACTTCCAGACCGGCGACCGGGTCACGGTGGGCGCCGACGGCTGGCTCTACTTCGCCGACCGTTCGAAGGACATGCTCAAGGTCGGCGGCGAGAACGTCGCCGCCTCCGAGATCGAGCGGGTCATCCTGACCGTGCCCGGCGTGCTCGAGGCGGCAGTGGTGGCGCGCAAGGACCGCATGCTGGACGAGGTGCCGGTGGCCTTCGTGCGCGCGCCCGAGGTGCCGGTCGCGCAGCGCGCGGCGCTGGCGAAGGCGGTCGAGGACGCCTGCCGGACGGCGCTGGCCGACTTCAAGCGGCCGCGGGAGGTGCGGGTGGTCGACGAGCTGCCGCGCTCGACCCTGGAGAAGATCGCCAAGGCCGAACTTCGCAAGCTGATCGAGGTGGAGCAGCCGCAGGGCTGAGGAACCCGCCGCCGCGGAGCCTTCGCTTCGCTTCGCGGCGCGGGCGGCCTGGCGCAGGCGCATCGCCCGCGGCAGCGCCGCGGCCGGTTCAGCCCTGGAAGGGGTTGGCGAACGCGAACATCATCGCGATGCCCACGCCGATCAGAAAGGCCGCGTCGATCAGGCCGGCGAGCAGGAACATCTTGGTCTGCAGCTTGTCCATCAGCTCCGGCTGCCGTGCCGAGGCCTCGATGTACTTGCCGCCCATCATTCCGATGCCGATGCAGGCGCCCAGCGCGCCCAGGCTGATGATCAGTCCGCAGGCGATCGCGACGAGTGCGACGTTGGTCATGGCTGCTCTCCGGTGGGTGTCGTGGAGCGTCCATCCTGCGCGTCGGCGCGCACCGCGCCAATGACCCCGGAGGTAGGGGCGCTGCGTTCCGCCTCGAGCCGGGTGACGCTTTCCTCGAGTTGCGCGATGCGTCCCCGCAGCGACGCGAGCAGCGCGGCGTAGTCGTCGAACTCCTCGCGGGTGACCAGCTCGAGCCGCTGGAAGGCCTGGCCGAGCACGGCCTTCAGGTTGCGCTCGACGTCGCCTGCCGGGCTGGTGCGCATCAGCTCGCTCAGTCGGGCCTGCAGGTCCTGGAGGATGTTCTGCTTGTCGGTGCTCATGCTGGATTCCGGTCGGTGCGGGTGTCTTCCTTGCCGTTCCGAGGGGTCCGGGCCGGGGGCCGGCGGGAGGCCGAGGCAGTCTAGCACGCGTGTTCCGGCCTCCATGCACCGGACTGGTGCATCGCAAGCGACTGCACCAATCGGATGCGCCATCGGTGCGCCATCAGGGTCGTCGGGCGCATCGATCAAGGTGCGCCGCGGCACGTCAAGGCCGGAAAAGCATCCTGGCACGAGAAATGCAGTGCTGTTCCCACCGGCCAGCGTTGAGTCGACGCCGGCCCGAGAAACCTGACTTCAACCGGAGAGGACCGAAATGAACAAGCTGATCGCAGTCGCGGGTTTCGCAGCCACCGTATCGACCCTGGCGGCGCTGCCGTCCGTCGCGGTCGCGCAGGACAAGGCGGCGGAATCGCCCCATACCTTCGCCGGCAACATGAGCCTGGTGAGCGAGTACCGCTTCCGCGGCCTGGCCCAGACCGACTTCCGTCCCGCGCTGCAGGGCGGCTTCGACTACAGCCACGCCAGCGGCTTCTACCTGGGCACCTGGGCCTCGAACATCAGCTGGCTCTCTGATGCCGGCGCAGGCAGCGGCAGCAGCCTGGAGCTCGACGTCTACGGCGGCTACCGCGGCAAGGTGGGCGAGTTCGGCTACGACGTCGGCCTGCTCCAGTACTACTACCCGGGCAACTTCTCGGCCTGGACCGGCGCCGGCAATCCGAAGCCGAACACCCTCGAGGCCTACGTTGCCGGTTCCTGGCAGATGCTGACGGTGAAGTACTCGCACGCGGTCAGCGACCTGTTCGGCACGCCCGACAGCAAGGGCTCGAACTACCTCGAGCTGAACGGCGCCTTCGACGTCGGCGCCGGCTTCGGCCTGGCCGCGCACGTCGGCCGCCAGAAGGTCAAGAACGCAAGCGCCTGCACCTATACCGACTGGAAGCTTGGCCTGACCAAGTCCTTCGTCGGTCTCGACTGGGGCCTCGCCTACGTGGACACCAATGCCAAGGACGCCTGCTACATGAACTACAGGAACAAGAACCTCGGCAAGGAAGCGCTGGTCCTGTCAGTCGGCAAGACGTTCTGAGCGTTCTGCGCCGCCACTACACGGATCCGGCCGGCCCCGGGCCGGTCCCAAGGAGAACATGAGATGAAGCTGATCACCGCAGTCATCAAGCCCTTCAAGCTCGACGAGGTCCGCGAGGCCCTGTCGGCCATCGGGGTGCAGGGCATCACCGTCACCGAGGTCAAGGGCTTCGGGCGGCAGAAGGGCCATACCGAGCTGTATCGCGGCGCCGAGTACGTCGTCGACTTCCTGCCCAAGGTGAAGATCGAGGCGGCCGTGGCCGACAGCCTGGTCGAGCAGGCCATCGAAGCCATCGAGGCCTCGGCCCGCACCGGCAAGATCGGCGACGGCAAGATCTTCGTCAACGAGATCGAGCAGGTCATCCGCATCCGTACCGGCGAGACCGGCAACGAGGCGCTCTGAGCGCGCACCCCTGACACTGGAGGCAATCATGAAGACTCTGCTCAGGGTGCTGGCACTTGCCTTGGCACTTGCACTGGCACCCGCATTCGTATCGACGAGCGCTCCTGCGCTCGCATCCCTGGGCGCGGCAGCGGCCCAGGACAAGCCCGCCGAGGCGACGCAGGATGCCGCTGCGCCGGCCGCCGACGCTGCTGCAACTGCGGCGCCAGCGCCCGCAGCGGCAGCGCCCGCCGCGGCCCCTGCCGAGGAGGCCAAGGCCGAGCCTGCCGTCCACAAGGGCGACGTCGCCTGGATGATGACCTCGACCATGCTCGTGATCCTGATGGTGCCCGGCCTGGCGCTGTTCTACGGCGGCATGGTCCGCGCCAAGAACATGCTGTCGGTGCTGATGCAGGTGATGATGGTCTTCGCGCTGATCGTGGTGCTGTGGTTCGTCTACGGCTACAGCCTGGCCTTCGGCGGCGAGGGCCTGATCATCGGCGGATTCGACAAGCTGTTCCTGAGCGGCGTCACCGGCGCGAGCCTGGCGGACACCTTCACCGAGACCGTGAAGCTGCCGGAGTTCGTCTTCGTCGCGTTCCAGGCCACCTTCGCCGGCCTGACCTGCGCGCTGATCGTGGGCGCCTTCGCCGAGCGCATGCGCTTCTCCGCGGTGCTGCTCTTCTCCGTGATCTGGTTCACCTTCAGCTACCTGCCGATCGCGCACATGGTCTGGGGCGCCGGCGGCTACCTGCTGGACAAGGGCGCGCTCGACTTCGCAGGCGGCACGGTGGTGCACATCAATGCCGGTGTCGCTGGCCTGGTGGGCTCCTACCTGGTGGGCAAGCGCATCGGATACGGCAAGGAGTCGATGCCGCCGCACTCGCTGCCGCTGACGATGATCGGTGCGGCGCTGCTGTGGGTGGGCTGGTTCGGCTTCAACGCCGGCTCCAACCTGGAGGCCAACGCCGGTGCGGCCCTCGCGTTCATGAACACGATCTTCGCGACCGCGGCGGCGATGCTGACCTGGTGCCTGGGCGAGGCGTTCATGAAGGGCAAGGCCTCGATGCTCGGCGCGGCGTCCGGCGCGGTGGCGGGTCTGGTGGCGATCACGCCGGCCTGCGGCGTGGTCGGGCCGATCGGCGGAATCGTGATCGGCGCGATCTCCGGCTTCGTCTGCCTGTGGGGGGTCAACGGCCTCAAGCACATGCTCGGCGCCGACGACTCGCTCGACGTGTTCGGAGTGCACGGTGTCGGCGGCATCGTCGGCGCGCTGCTGACCGGCGTGTTCGCTGCGCCCGGCCTGGGCGGCGCCGGAGCGGTGGACTTCGCGATGGGCCACCAGCTCTTCGTGCAGGCCGAGGGCGTGGTCATCACGATCGTCTGGTCCGCGGTGGTGGCGTTCATCGCCTACAAGATCGTCGACATGGTGATCGGGCTGCGCGTCAGCGAAGAGGAAGAGCGCGAGGGCCTGGACATCACCCAGCACGGGGAGTCGGCCTACCGCCTCTGATCGGTCCGCGACGGCCGCCACTGCCGCGCCAAGGCGGCGGCGGCCACTGGTAGCGAGGGGACGCCAGCCTCCGCGAGGGCCGGATCCCCACCGGTCGCCGACCCTCGACGGCGACCCGAGGCGAGCCATCCGGCTCGCCTCGTCATTTCCGGGTCCCGTCGCGCCAGCCGCTTTCGCTACAATCGCAGGCTCCCGCCAGGCTCCCGTACAGGTCACGTCCGTCGATGGTTCCACACCTCGTCACCGCACTGAAGGGCCCGCTGCTGGAGCTCGAACGCCGCTTCCTGGAAGCCACCCCGCAGATCGAACGCTGGTTCAGGCTCGAATGGCAGGAGCACACGCCGCCGTTCTACTGCTCCACCGACCTGCGCAACGCGGGCTTCAAGCTCGCGCCGGTCGACACCAACCTGTTCCCGGGCAGC
This sequence comes from Quisquiliibacterium transsilvanicum, assembly GCF_014202215.1. GTDB lineage: Bacteria > Pseudomonadota > Gammaproteobacteria > Burkholderiales > Burkholderiaceae_E > Quisquiliibacterium > Quisquiliibacterium transsilvanicum. Next base: position 430,865 of record NZ_JACHGB010000005.1, read on the forward strand.
TTCGACAACCTGGCCGCCGACACCCTGCCGCTTGCCGTGCAGGCGGCGATGGCCGCCATCGAGAAGTACTGCCCGGATGCGCGCAACCTGCTGCTGATCCCCGAGTCCCGCGGCTTCAGCCCCAACTACCTGCGCAACGTGGCGCGGCTGTCGGCCATCCTGCGCCAGACCGGCCTGAACGTCCGCCTGGGCTCGCTCGACCCCGAGGTGCGCGGGCCGACCCCGCTGGTGCTGGCGGACAACCCGGGCCTGGTGATCGAGCCGCTGGTCCGCAGGGGCCGCCGGGTCGGGCTCGAGGATTTCGATCCCTGCACGATCCTGCTCAACAACGACCTCTCGTCCGGTCTTCCGGAGATCCTGAAGGACCTGCACGAGCAGGTGGTGCTGCCGCCGCTGCACGCCGGCTGGGCTGTGCGCCGCAAGTCCAACCACTTCGCCGCCTACCGCGACGTCGCCAAGCGCTTCGGCAAGACCTTCGACATCGATCCCTGGCTGATCGACCCGCTGTTCGCGTCCTGCAGCGACGTGAACTTCAACGAGCGCACCGGCGAGGAGTGCGTCGAGGCCCGGGTGGAGACTCTGCTGCGCCAGATGCGTTCCAAGTACCGCGAATACGGCATCGCCGAGACCCCCTTCGTGATCGTCAAGGCCGATGCGGGCACCTACGGCGTGGGTGTCGTGTCGGTCAAGGATGCGTCCGAGGTGCGCAAGCTCAGCGTCAGGCAGCGCAGCGGCCTGACGGTGGCCAAGGAGGGCCTGGAGGTGACGCGGGTGATTCTCCAGGAGGGCGTGCCCACCTTCGAGAGCATCGACGACGCCTGGGCCGAGCCGGTCGTGTACATGGTCGACCGTCACGTCGTCGGCGGCTTCTACCGGGTGCATGCCGGGCGCGGTCGCGACGAAAACCTGAACGCCCCCGGCATGCAGTTCGTGCCGCTGCCTTTCGCCGCGAGCTGCAACCTTCCGGACGCGAACGCCTCCGTCGAGGCGGCGGCCAACCGCTTCTATGCCTACGGGGTGGTTGGCCGGCTTGCGCTGCTCGCCGCGTCGATCGAGCTCGAGAAGACCGATCCGGACCAGTCGCTGTACGGCTGAACCGCCGTTGACCACACGCGCCCGCCGCTGGGCGGCGCACAGATCCCAGGGACACCGATGCGCATCCTAGTCATCCTCGATCCGCTCGCCGGCATCAAGACCTACAAGGACACCACCTACTCGATGATGGTGGCTGCCGAAGCGCGTGGCCACGAGATCCACGTCTGCGAGCAGCGCGAGATCGCGCTCGACGGCGGCCGGGTGGTGGCGCGGCTGCGAAGACTGCACCTGACCGACGCCACCGGCGGTGCGCTCGACTGGTACCGGCTCGATCCGGAGGCGGTGGCGCCGCTCGCCGCCTTCGACGCGGTGCTGATGCGCAAGGATCCGCCCTTCGACATGGAGTACGTCTACTCCACCTACCTGCTCGAGCTGGCGCAGCGCCAGGGCGCGCGGGTGTTCAACGATCCGCGCGCGATCCGCGACCACAACGAGAAGTTCTCGATTTCCGAGTTCCCGGAGTTCACCGCGCCGATGATCGTCACGCGCGATCCGGTGCGGCTGCGCGAATTCGTCGTCGAGCAGGGCGAGGCGGTCTTCAAGCTGCTCGACGGCATGGGCGGCGCGTCGATCTTCCGGGCGCGCTCGGACGACCCGAATCTCTCGGTGATCATCGAGACGCTCAACCGCTTCGGCGAGCGAACGGTGATGGCGCAGGGTTTCCTCCCGGAGATCGCTCAGGGGGACAAGCGGGTGCTGCTGATCGGCGGACAGGTCGTGCCCTACTGCCTCGCCCGCATCCCGAAGGCCGGCGAGGCGCGCGGCAACCTGGCCGCCGGCGGCACCGGCGTGGCCCGCGAGCTCTCGGCCCGCGATCGCGCCATCGGCGAGGCGCTCGCGCCCGTGCTCGCGGCGCGCGGCCTGCTGCTGGTGGGCCTGGACGTGATCGGCGAGTGCATCACCGAGATCAACGTGACCAGCCCGACCTGCTTCCAGGAGATCCGCCAGCAGACCGGCTTCGACGTGGCAACGCTGTTCGTCGAGGCGCTCGAGCGCGCCACCGGGGCTGCGTCCGGATCATGATCGGAATCCTCGTCGTGTCCCACGAACCGCTGGGCACGGCGCTCATCCATTGCACCAGGCACATCTTCGGCCGGATGCCGCCGCAGCTGGCCGCGCTCGACGTGATCCCGGACGAGGATCCCGCGGCTGCGCTGGCCGGCGCGCGCGAGCTGATGTCGCGGATCAACGACGGCAGCGGGGTGCTGGTGCTTACCGACATCTACGGCGCGACGCCCTCGCGGATCGCAGCGAAGCTCGCCGAGCCGCACCGCGTGGTGGTGATTGCCGGCGTGAACCTCCCCCTGCTGGTGAAGGCGCTCTACAACCGGCGGGTGCCGCTGGACGAGGTGACCGACATGCTCTCGGAGAGCGCGCGCAATGCGATCCTGGAGATCGTTCCGCAGGCGGCGCCGGGCGACGCGGCGGACGGAAGCACGGGCGAGGAAGATGGGGAAGGCAATGCAAAGGCTTGAGACCACCATCGTCAACAAGCTGGGCCTGCACGCCCGGCCGTCGGCGAAGCTGACCCAGCTGGCCTCGAAGTTCCGCGCGGAGATCTGGATGAGCAAGGGCGCGCGCAGGATCAACGCCAAGAGCATCATGGGCGTGATGATGCTGGCGGCCGCGCGCGGGGCCGCCGTGGTCATCGAGGCGGACGGACCCGACGAGGCGGAAGCGGTCGAGGCCCTCGCCGGGCTGATCGCCTCCGGCTTCGGCGAAGAAATCTGACGGGGCGGGGCGCGGCGATGTTCAGCATCCACGGCACGGCGATCGGCGGCGGCATCGTCATCGGCCGGGCCCGCGTGCTCGAGTCGCAGCGTTTCGACGTTGCGCGCTACCTGGTCCCGCCGCACGCGCGCGAGGGCGAGATCGCCAGGCTCGACGCGGCGCTGCTTGATGTCAAGACCGAGCTCGACACGCTCTCCGAGCAGCTGCCCGACGACGTGCCGGCCGAGGCGCGCGCGCTGCTCGAGGTGCACGCGATGATCCTCGACGACCCGATGCTCGCCGAGGCGGCCCGCGAGCAGATCCGCACGCTGCGCTGGAATGCCGAATGGGCGCTGGCCTCGCAGGCCGACGGGCTGGCGCGCCAGTTCGAGGAGCTGGATGATGCCTACCTGCGCGAGCGCGGCCGCGACGTGCAGCAGGTGGCGGACCGGGTGCTGAAGTCGCTGTCCGGCACCGGCGCGGGATCGCGGCCTCTGAGCGCCGGCGATCCCGCGATCTTCGTCGCGCACGACATCGCGCCGGGCGAGATGATCTCGCTGCGCAGCGCGCTGGGGTTTGCGATCGACCTCGGCGGCACCACCTCGCACACCGCAATCCTCGCGCGCAGCATGAACGTCCCGGCCGTGGTGGGCCTGGGCTGCGCGAGCCAGCTCATTTCGGACAATGAGTGGCTGATCCTGGACGGCGAGACCGGGCTGATGATCGTCGCGCCCGACGAGACGGTGCTCGCCGAGTACCGGCATCGCCAGGCAGCCTCGCTGCTCGAGCGCGAGCGCCTCAAGCGTCTGCTGCACGTGCCGGCGCGCACGCTCGACGGGGTGGGGGTCACCTTGCACGCGAACATCGAGCTGCCCGAGGAGGCCGAGGCGGCCCTGGCTGCGGGCGCCGCGGGAGTCGGGCTGTTCCGCTCCGAGTTCCTGTTCATGGGGCGCCGCGATCTTCCCGGCGAGGACGAGCAGTACGAGGCCTACCGGACCGCGGTGCTGGGCATGCGCGGCGCGCCGGTCACGATCCGCACCCTGGACGTCGGCGCCGACAAGACGCTGGACGGGGCGGAAGGGCAGGTTTCCCTGAACCCGGCGCTGGGCCAGCGCGCAATCCGCTACTGCCTGGCCGAGCCCGAGATGTTCTCGGTGCAGTTGCGCGCCATCCTGCGCGCCTCCGCGCACGGAACCGTCCGGCTGCTGATCCCGATGCTGGCGCACCACCACGAGATCGAGCAGACGCTGCGCCTGCTCGACATCGCACGCGCGCATCTTCGCGGGCGCGGCCAGGCCTTCGACGAGCGCATGGCGGTCGGCGGCATGATCGAGGTGCCCGCCGCGGCGCTGTCGGCAGGGCTGTTCGTGCGGCGCCTGGACTTCCTCTCGATCGGCACCAACGACCTGATCCAGTACACGCTGGCGATCGACCGTGCCGACCACACGGTGGCCTCGCTCTACGACCCCTTCCATCCCGCGGTGCTGCGCCTGATCTCGATGGCGATCCGCGCGGGCCGTCGCGCGGGCAAGCCGGTGTCGGTGTGCGGCGAGATGGCCGGCGACCACACAGCCACCCGGCTGCTGCTGGGCATGGGGCTGGACACCTTCTCGATGCACCCGGCCAGCCTGCTGCGGGTCAAGCAGCAGGTGCTGCTGTCGGATGTCTCGCAGCTTGCGATCAAGGTGGGCCGCATGCTCAACAGCGACGACCCGGTGCGGGTGCGCGCGGCGCTGGCGCGGCTGCGCGAGGAGCCGGGGGCGGGCTGACCGGCTTGCTGCGGGGCGCGCGTACCGGCCCCGCCATGAAGCGCCATGACCCGGGCGCGGGCATGGTCGTACGGCAGCTCGCGTCCCGCACGCGTCATAGTCGGAGCATCCACAGACTACCGGAGGCCTGCCATGAGCGATTGCAGGCTGGAACGCGGAGCGGGCTCCGCGCCGATCGATCTCGACACGCCGCTGCGCTGCGGGAACTGCGGCGGCGGAATTCCGGCAAGCAGCGCCCTGACTTTCGAGGGCGCCGACTATCTCCGGCACTTCTGCGGCGAGAGTTGCCTGTCCGACTGGTGTTCAGGCCTCTCTGGGGCCGCGGGCTCCGGGGAGTCGGCATGACGCCGCGGCCGGTGTTCCTCGACCTGCGCCGGATCGGGCTGCCGATCGGTGCGATTGCCTCGCTGCTGCACCGGGTGTCGGGCATCCTGCTGGTGCTGGCACTGCCTCCCGCGGCGCTCTGGTTCGAGCGCTCGCTGGCCAGCGCCGCGGCCTTCGAGTCGTCCCGCGCGGCGCTCGGCTCCTGGCCGGGACGCTTCGCCCTTGTGCTTCTCGCGTGGGCGCTCGCGCATCACGTCCTCGCCGGCGTCCGGCACCTGCTGATGGACTCTGGAGTCGGCGCACGGCTGCCGGCTGCCCGCCGCAGCGCCGCCTTCTGCCTCGCCGCCGCAGGTCTCGTTGCTGCAGTCGCGGCGCTTTTCGCCTGGTGGCCACGATGAGCGCCGGCGCCGATCGACTGATGACCGGGCTGCGCGCCTGGACGCTGCAGCGCGCCTCGGCGCTCTACCTGCTCGGCTTCATGCTGGTGCTGGCATTGCGGCTGCTCGCCGATCCGGTCGACGACCATGCGCGCTGGGTGGCGCTGTGGCGCAGTCCGTGGATGGCCAGCGGCGCGCTGCTCGCGGTGGCGGCGCTCGCGGCGCACGCCTGGGTGGGCGCGCGCGACGTGGTGCTCGACTATGTCCGCCCGGCGATGGCCCGGCCGGTGGTGCTCGCGGCGATCGCAGTCGTCCTGGGCCTGACGGTGCTGCGGCTGGCCGCGGCGCTGCTCCGGGTGGGCGGCTGAGGCCGGCATCGCGAGGAGAACCCACAGATGCGCTTTTCCATCTACCGCTACGATCCGGAGGCTGGCGGCAGCCCGCGCATGCAGGACTACGAGGTCAAGCTGCGTCCCGGCGACCACATGGTGCTCGATGCGCTGATGCGGATCCACGAGAGCGACGAGACGCTGTCGTTCCGCAGGTCCTGCCGCGAAGGCGTGTGCGGCTCCGACGGCATGAACATCAACGGTCGCAACCGGCTGGCCTGCGTGACCGCGCTGAAGGATCTCCAGGAGCCGGTGGTGCTGCGGCCGCTGCCCGGGCAGCCGGTGATCCGCGACCTGATCGTCGACCTGGCCCAGTTCTTCGCGCACTACGCGTCGATCCGCCCCTGGGTGATCGACGAGCGGCCGATGCCCGAGCGCGAGCGCCTGCAGACCCCGGAGCAGCGCGCCGATCTCGACGGTCTCTACGAATGCATCCTGTGCGCCTGCTGCTCGACTGCCTGCCCGTCGTACTGGTGGAACCCCGACAAGTTCATCGGCCCCGCGGGACTGCTGCAGGCGTATCGCTTCGTCGCCGACAGCCGGGACCAGGACAGCGACGCGCGCCTCGATTTCCTCGAAGGGCCCTTCAAGCTCTACCGCTGCCGCACCATCATGAACTGCACCGAGGTCTGCCCGAAGGGGCTGGAGCCCTCGCGAGCGATCGAGAAGCTGCGCTGGAAGTTGCTCCAGCGCAGCTTCTAGTCGAGCCAGTGTTGACCGCGATGCCCCGGCGGCGCGGTCCTTTCGATTTGACACCCGTTGCCCGCCTGAGTAAGGTTTGCCTCCGCGCCGATTTGAGTCCCAGCTTGCGGGCGCGTAACAAGTACGGCTAAAGCGGCGGGAGCGCCTGCTCCGTGATGCCCGACACAGCCGCAGCAGGCTGGTCGGGTTTTTCTTTTTCGGGGTCCGGTCGGAAGTGTCGCAGTCTGCCCAGCAGTCGGTCGGGGTGGTCGAGACGCAGCGCATGCGTTTCGAGGCGCCCCTGCGTCTGAGCAGCGGCGCGGAACTCGCCGGCTACGAGCTCGTCTACGAAACCTACGGCGAGCTGAACGCCGACCGCTCCAACGCGGTGCTGGTGTGCCATGCGCTCAACGCCTCGCACCATGTCGCCGGCGTGCGCGCCGACGACCCGAAGGACGTGGGCTGGTGGGACAACATGGTCGGTCCCGGCAAGCCGCTGGACACCGACCGCTTCTTCGTCATCGGCGTCAACAACCTCGGCAGCTGCTTCGGCTCGACCGGGCCGATGTCGATCAATCCCGCCACCGGCCGGCGCTACGGCCCCGACTTCCCGGTGGTCACCGTCGAGGACTGGGTGCACGCCCAGGCTCGGCTGGCCGACGGGCTCGGCATCGAGCGCTTCGCGGCGGTGATGGGCGGCAGCCTCGGCGGCATGCAGGCGATGGCCTGGTCCTGCCTGTATCCGCAGCGGGTGGCGCACTGCCTGGTGATCGCGTCGACGCCCAAGCTGTCGGCGCAGAACATCGCCTTCAACGAGGTGGCGCGGCGCGCGATCATCACCGACCCCGAGTTCCACGGCGGGCGCTTCTACGACCACGGCGTGGTGCCGCGCCGCGGGCTGCAGGTGGCACGCATGATCGGCCACATCACCTACCTGTCGGACGACGCGATGGCCGAGCGCTTCGGCCGTGCGCTCAAGCACGCCGACTACGGCTTCTCCTTCGACGTCGAGTTCGAGATCGAGTCCTACCTGCGCTACCAGGGCGAGAAGTTCTCGGACTACTTCGACGCCAATACCTACCTGCTGATCACGCGCGCGCTCGACTACTTCGACCCCGCGCTCGCCCACGGCGGCGACCTCGCTGCCGCGCTGGCGCCGGCCAGCGCGGAGTTCTTCGTCGCTTCGTTCAGCACCGACTGGCGCTTCTCGCCGCAGCGCAGCCGCGAGATCGTCGCTGCGCTGCTGCAGAACGGGCGTGACGTCAGCTATGCCGAGGTCGAGGCGCCGCACGGGCACGATGCCTTCCTGCTGACCGACCCGCAGTACCACTCGCTGGTGCGCGCCTACTACGACCGGATCGCCCGCCAGCTGGACCTGGGAGGCCGCCGATGAGCGTGCTGCCCGAAGCCCCCGCGGCGCTGCGCCCGGACCTCGCGTGGGTCGCCGACTGGATCCCGGACGGCGCGCGGGTGCTCGACCTGGGCTGCGGCGACGGCGCGCTGATGGCGCACCTGCAGGCGCGCAAGCGCTGCCGCGGCTACGGCGTGGAGATCGACGACGCGGCGGTGCTGCGCTGCGTGCAGCGCGGCGTCAACGTCATCCAGCGCGACATCGAGGCGGGCCTCGACATGTTCGCCGCCACCCAGTTCGACGTGGTGGTGCTGTCGATGGCGATCCAGGCCACGCACCGCACCGAGCACGTGCTGCGCGAGATGAGCTCGCTGGGCCGCGAGGCCATCGTCTCGTTCCCCAATTTCGGCCACTGGTATCACGCCTGGTCCATCCTGCGCGGGCGCATGCCGGTCTCGCGCGAGATGCCCTACCACTGGTACGACACGCCCAACCTGCACCTGGCCACCGCGCTCGACTTCGAGGACCTGCTCGGCAAGCTCGGCCTGCGCATCACCGGCAAGGTCTTCCTGGCCGACGGCCGGCCGGTACGCTGGCTGGCCAGCCAGCGCTCCACGCAGGCCATCTACCGCTTCAGGCGCGCCTGAAGCCCGAGGACCGCCGACATGAGCAACGAAACCCCCGCCGCCAGCAGCGCCTTCAGGCAGCTTGCCTGGGTGCTTGGCCTGGCGGGTCTGCTGCCCTTCTTCGGACACGCACTGTTCGCCTGGGTGGCCCCGGGTGTCGAGGCGGTCGGGCTGCTGCGCTCGCAGGCGCACTACGCCGCCGCCATCCTCTCCTTCCTGGGCGCGCTGCACTGGGGCGTCGCGCTGGCCTCGCCGCTGCCCTTCACTTCCCGTGACGGCGTGCGCCTCGTCTGGAGCGTGATCCCGGCGATCTTCGCGTGGGTGATCGGCATGTATCCGCCGGGGGTCGCGGTGCCCGGCCTGTTCTTCGCGCTGCTGGTCGCCTGGGGCGCCGACCTGGCGCTTTATGCGGGCGCCGCGGTGCCGCGCTGGTTCCTGATGCTGCGCACCGTGCTCACTGCCGGTGCGGCGCTGTGCATGGGCGCCACCTGGCTGGCGATGGCCACGCGGCTGGCCCTGGGCTGAGCGCTACTTCCGCAGCCGTTCCTCGAGCCGCGCCTGCAGCTCCGGCGAGCGCAGGCTCGCGGCGCTGGCGCGGGCCATCGACGCCTCGAGCTCGATCGCCTCTGGCTCGTCGGCGCGCCGCCGCGCCAGCGCCAGCAGGTGGGCCTTCATCTGCGCGACCACCTTCGGCTCGGTCAGGGCAATCGCATCCAGGCAGGCTTCGACCCGCTCCTCCAGCAGGTCGCGGGCGACCAGCTCGCCCAGGAAGCCGATGCGCAGCATCTCGTCGGCCTCGATGGTCATCGCGGTCAGCATCAGCCTGCTGGCGGCGGACAGGCCCAGCCTGGCCACGTAGCGCCGCAGCCCGCCCGGGTAGTAGTGCAGCCCGAAGCGCGCGGCCGGCATGAACATCCGGATGCCGGGCACGCCGATCCGCAGGTCGCAGCACAGTGCCAGGTCGGTGGCGCCGCCATAGACGCTGCCGCCGAGCGCGGCGATGGTGGTGCAGGGCAGGGTCTCCAGCGCGTCCAGCATGCGCTCGAAGCGGCTGTCGAGCTCGTCGACGATGGCATGCAGCGTGTAGCCCGAGCTGAAGGTGCGCTCGCCGCGCCCGGCGATCACCAGCGCGCGCGGCGGCGCCTCGCGCATCTGCGCGAACACCTCGAGCAGCGCGTCCACGTCGGCCGGGTCGAGCCGGTTGTGCTCGGCGGGGCGGTTCAGCGTGATGCGGGCGAAGCCGTCGGCGCGCTGCAGCAGCGGGGCGCCGTCATGGCCGGCGATGGGAGTTGCAGTGGTCTGGTCGAAGCGTCGGGTCATGCGTTGGAGTTCCGGTGATCGGGAGCGTTCGATTTCTGCACGGCTTGTTCAGGCCTCGCCGTCGAGGAAGGCTGCCACCTGCGGCACAGCGCGCAGCGCGGCGAGATCCTCGGGCTGCGGCAGCTGCGGGCGATCGCGGACGGTGCTGACCAGGCAAAGGAAGCCGAGCGGCGCGTCGGGCGCAGCGCGGAACTGGTGCCAGGTCATCGGCGGCACCTCGACCAGGTCATGCTCGGCCACCTCACGCACCCTCTCGCCGAGCAGGCAGCGGCCGCGGCCGCGCAGGATCATCACCGCGTGGGTGTGCTCGTGCCGCTCCAGCGTCGACCAGCCGCCCGGGGCCACTTCGAAGTAGCGCCACTCCGCTCCGCCGGCGGCGTCGGCGAACAGCACCTGCCGGGTGACGTCCCTGAAGGGCGCGCTGCCTTCGTCCTTGTAGCGCAGCAGGTCCACGGCTTCCCAGCGGAAGCCGGGCAGCGCGCGGCGCAGCATCGGGTGCTGCGGGGCGCCCTGCGGCGCGCCTGCGGGATCGGTGCTGCGGTAGTCGTCCATGGGTCCTCGTTCCTGTCCGGCTCAGCGGGCCGACGCGCGCTGCACGCGCTCGACGAACTCGCGCGCCCGCGCCGGCATCGCCGCGCCCGCCTCGAGCAGGTTGCCGCCGATCAGCAGCATCACGTCCGCGCCGAACTCGTCGAGCATCTCCTCGACGCGGGCCACGCTCATGCCGCCGGCCGGCACCGGCATCGTGGCGCGGTGCCGGCCAAGCGGGCCGCGCGCCGCATCCGCGATCGCGCGGCAGGTGTCGACGCCGTAGCTGAAGCGGCCGCCGAAGTTGGGGAAGATGGTGGCGTCCGCGCCGAACAGGCGCACCAGGCGCCCGAGCAGCAGCGCCGGCGCGATGCGTGCGGCGCCGGCGAGCGCTGGATGGGCCAGGATGGCCAGGTCGCCGCGCTCGCGCACCAGCTCGGCGAAAGTGGCCACGCCGATCAGCAGCGGGCAGGCCAGCACGCAGCGCACCCCCTCGTCGCGGGCGATGCGCAGTTGCTGCGCAAGGCTGCGCGCGCCGCCGGACAGGCTGGGCGCGTAGACGCTGCGCCCGCCGGTCTCGGCGTTGGCGCGGGTCACTGCGCGCTGCACCTGCGCCACCCGCTGCGCGAAGGGCGCGTAGGCCTGGTCTGCGATGCCGTGGTCGTCCTTGATGAAGTCGATGCCGGCGCGCGCGAAGCTGCCGGCCAGCGCGGCCAGGCGCTCCGGGGGCAGCCCCTGGGGCTTGAGCGCGGTGCAGGTCAGCGCGCGGCGCGGCGCGCCGACCAGCGCGCGAAGGCCGTCGACGCCGAAGGCCGGGCCGGGCAGCGTGTCCAGCAGCGCGGCCGGCAGGCGGGCGTCGATCAGCTCGACGTCCGGCTGCAGCGAGCTGTTGCCGAACAGCATGTTCATCAGCTGCCCGGGCTCCGTGCCGACGGTGCGCGCATCGAGCGAGAGCGTGACGCGCCAGGCCTGCTGCGCAGCCCCGGCGGCCCCGACGGCCTCGGCGGCCTTTGCTTCGGGTTCGGCCTCGATGTCCTCCACCCGGGCCACGATCTCGTCGCGGATCCAGTCGTCCTGGATCGCCCCGATCGGCATCTCGACGCTCTGCTCGGCGGCGATCGCCAGCGCGCGCGCCTCGATCGCCGCAGGCGCGCAACGCACGCGGTAGACCGCGTCGATTCGACCGGCCGCCTCGACGCGGTCGACCGGCGCAGGGCCGTGCTGCCGGGCGAGGCTCATCCGGGCCCTCCGCGCGAGGCCGAAGTACCCGCCACCGCGTCGCGCGACGGGATCCGGTACATCCAGAAGCCCAGCACGAAACCCAGCGCCACCAGCGCGCCCTTGAGCCAGGCGGGCTCGACGAAGAAGATCACCGAGATCGACAGCGTGGTCGCCATCATCCCTATGGCAAGCGCCTTGACCCGGCGTGGAATGCTGCGATGCCGCTCCCACTCGCGGACGATCGGCCCGAAGACGCGGTTGTCCAGCAGCATCCGGTGGAAGCGGGTGGATGCGCGGGCATAGCAGGCGGCAGCCAGCAGCACGAAGGGCGTGGTGGGCAGCACCGGCGTGAACACGCCGAGCACGGCGAGCGCCAGGCACAGGGTGCCGGCGATCAGCAGCAGCACCCGTACCGTCATCGACGGGTGCTTGCGCACCTCGGGCCGTCCCTTGTCCGGCGCCTCGCGCGGGTCTGCTGCCATCGCGGCCACGTCGACTCAGACCTGGGGCCGGCGCGGGTACGCCACCAGGGTGGCGCTGCGCCGGCGCAGCGCCCAGCCGGGCTCGGCGGCCAGCGCCGCCAGGGCCTCGCGCTCGATCGCGCGCTCGATCGCGCCGTCGACGTCGAAGCCCGCCACGCCGATCACGATCAGGTCGTCTTCGCCTGCGCGCTGCAGCGCCTCGCGCAGCAGCACGCCGCGCACCACCTCGAAAGACCATTGCAGGCGCGAGCGCGTCGCCGCCTGGGCCAGCGCCTGCCGGGCCTCGGCCGCCTGGCGCCTGAGCGCATGGATCAGGTCGCTGGTGTCGAACCGGCGCGGCGCGCGCGAGAACACGCCAAGCTCGCGGGTGAACGGCAGCTCGGCGGCGCGAAAGAGCTCCAGCTCCTCGACGAACACGCAGTCGATCGAGTCGCCGGCCTCCAGCGCGAGCCGCACCGCGGTGTCGATCGCACGCCGGGTCTGCGGGGTCAGCGTGTCGATCGCCAGCCGCACGCGGCGTGGCGCGCCCGGCGACCGCGGATGCTGCTCAGTGCGTTCTTCGACCATGGCCCTGGTTTCCTCGTTGGCTGGCGCCCTTGGGCACCGCATCGGCCTCGAACTGGGCGAGTCGCGCTGCGGCGTGGGCGTTGACGCTGTCGCGCGGGAAGTTCCCGCCCGCGTCCTCGGCGCCCGCTGGCATCCCCGCCAGCAGCTCGAGCGCCTCGTCGACGTGGGTGACGGTCACGACATGGAAGCGGCCTTCGCGCACCGCATCCACCACGTCTCGGCGCAGCATCAGGTGCTCGCGGTTGGCCGCGGGCATGATCACGGTCTGCCGCCCGGTGAGCCCGCGCTCCCTGCATAGATCGAAGAAGCCCTCGACCTTCTCGTTGATGCCGCCGATCGCCTGCACCTGGCCGTGCTGGTTGATCGAGCCGGTGATCGCGCAGTCCTGGCGCAGCGGCACGCCCGACAGCGAGGACATCAGCGCGCAGAGCTCGGCCACCGAGGCGCTGTCGCCATCGATCATGCCGTAGGTCTGCTCGAAGGACAGCGTGGCCGACAGCGACAGCCCGCGGCGGCGTCCGAAGCGCATCGCCAGGAAGGAGGCCAGCGTGAGCACGCCCTTGGAATGGATGGCTCCCGACAGCGCGATCTCGCGGTGGATGTCGACCACCTCACCGCGGCCGTTGCGCGTGGTCGCGGTGATCCGCTGCGGCATGCCGAAGCTGGCCTTGCCGATCGAGTAGACCGCGAGGCCGTTGACCTGCCCGGCCACCGCGCCCTCGGTGTCGATCATGATCAGGTTGCGCAGCACCGCCTCGCGCAGCCGGTCGCGGGTCAGCGCGCTGCGCTCCACGCGGGAGTGCACCGCATGCTCGACGTGCTCCGCCTCGACCCGCTCGCGCCCGCCCTTGCCGGCCCAGTAGTCCGATTCCTGCAGCATCTCCTCCACCGAGCGCACGTGCGCGGTGAGCTTGGTGGCGTCGCCAGCCAGCCGCGAGGTCTCCTCGATCACCAGCGCCACCGCGGCCGCGGTGAAGGGACGTAGCCCGTCGGCCTTGACGATGCAGCTCACCAGCCGCGCCAGCGTGGCGGCGCTTTCGTCGGTCCATGGGACATCTTCCGAGAACTCGGCGGCCACCTTGAAGAGCGCAGCGAAATCGGGGTCGTAGGCCTCGAGCATCGCGTACAGGTAGGGCGGGCCGAACAGCACCACCTTCACGTCCAGCGGGATGGGCTGCGGCTCGAGCGAGAGCGTGGAGACCAGGCTGTAGAACTGCGCGAGCGAATCGATGCGGATCTCGCGGGTGCGCAGCGCGCGCTTGAGGCCGTCCCAGGCATAGGGCTGCTGCAGCAGCTTCTCGGCGTCGATCAGCAGGAAGCCGCCGTTGGCCCGGTGCAGCGCGCCGTTGCGGATCAGCCCGAAGTTCGTGACCAGCGCGCCGAACTGCGACAGGTGCTCCACCCGCCCGACCAGGTTGCCGTAGGTGGGGTGGTCCTCGAAGACCACCGGGGCGGCGCCGTCGGGCTCGTTGGCGACGATGGCGTTGACCTTGTAGCGGCTGAAGTCGATCTCGGTCTTGACCACCATTCCGTCGACCTCGGCGGTGCCCTCGGCAGGCTTGCGGAAGTCGTCGACGTGGGCGATGACGTCGGCACGCGCGGCATCCAGGTAGGCCGCCACTTCGGGCAGGTCTTCGTAGCTGCTGCGCAGCTCGGTGGTGCTGCGGCCCACCGCGTACTCCACCACTTCTTCGTTGAGCTTGCGGATCTCCTCGGCCCGCTCGCGGCGCCACAGCATCAGCTGGCGCGCGACGGTCTCGAGCTCGGCCTCGTAGCGGCGCATCTTCTCGCCGATGGCATGCTGCTCCTCGGCGCTGAGCTTGCCGAACTGCTCCGGGTTCATGATCTCGCGCTCGGACAGCGGCGCGAACGAAAAGCCGGTGGGCGTGCGCAGCAGCGCAATGCCGTCCGCGGAGGACCGTTCGCCGAGCGACTCGAAGGCCTTCTGCTGGCGCTCGTTGAACTCGGTGTCGATGCGGCCGAGCCGGTCGCGGTACTCGTCGGTGTCGAACGCCGCCGGAATGGCCTCGCGCAGCTCCTTGATCCACTGCGCCACGTCCTCGCGCAGCTTCGCGCCGCGGCCGGCCGGCAGGCCCAGCGCGAGCGGGCGCTGCGGCTCGGCGAAGTTGTTCACGTAGCACCAGTCGCCGGGCCGGCCGTGCGCGGCCTTCGCGTCGTCGAGCAGGCGCTCGACCAGGGTGCGCCGGCCCAGGCCGGGCGTGCCCACCACGAAGAGGTTGTAGCCGGGCTGGCGGATGCCGACGCCGAACTCAACCGCCTCGCTGGCGCGCTGCTGGCCGAGGATCTCCTGGCTGGGAGCGAGCTCGGCGGTGGTCTCGAACGCGAATTGCGCGGGGTCGCAGGCGCGGCGCACCTGCGCTGCCGTGAGCGGCGTGATCGGCATCCGAAGGAGTCTCCTGTGGCGAAGGAGGACGATGCTGCGGCAGGGCTCGGATGCACCGCGCGGCAGCGTTCTCGCGTTGCTGGTATCGCTCCGATTCTACGTCGTGCGGGAGCGCGTCCGGAGAGGAGAGGTCAGGGCGTGCGCGACAGCGTCCGGCGCAGGAAGGCGTCGAGATGCGCCGAGAGCTCGCCGGGCGTGTTCTCCGAGAACGCATAGCGCGCGCGGACCACCGGGCGGGCGGTGGCCAGCAGTCGCGCGAGGTCGATCGGCGTGCCAGCGACGACGACCTCCGCCGGCGACGCGTCGATGGTGGCGGCCAGCGCGTGCAGCCACACCTCCGAGTAGCCGAGCGCCGGCAGCACCGGTCCCAGGTGCGGGTAGCACGCCAGCGCCTCGCGCAGCGCTGGCGGCGCCCAGGGCCGCGGGTCCACCAGTTCGGCGGCGCCCGCCGCGCGCGCCGCGATCGCACCCGCGCCGACGCTCATTCCGCCGTGCGTCAGCGTCGGGCCGTCCTCCACCACCAGCACCCGCTTGCCGCGCACTTGCGCGGAATCGTCGAGCCTCGGCTCCGAGCGCCCCAGCACGATGGGCGCGTGCGGGTTCAGCGCGCGCACGTTAGCCACCGCCTGCGCCACCGACTCCGGGGGCGCCGAGTCCACCTTGCTGATCACCACCAGGTCCGCGCTGCGCAGCACCGCCTCGCCCGGATGCCAGCCGCTGGCCTGCTCCGGGCGCCAGGCGTCCACCAGCACGATGGACAGGTCCGGCGCGACGAAGGAGAAGTCGTTGTTGCCGCCGTCCCAGAGGATGAGGTCCGACTCGCGCTCGGCCTGCGCCAGCACCTGCGCGTAGTCCACGCCTGCGTGGATCACGTGGCCCGCCTCCAGGTGCGGCTCGTACTCCTCGCGTTCCTCGACGGTGCAGCGCGCGACATCCAGGTCTTCCTGCGACGCGAAGCGCTGCACGCGCTGGCGCTCCAGGTCGCCATAGGGCATCGGGTGGCGCAGGATTCCCGCGCGCAGCCCCCGGGCCTGCAGCTGCGTGCCAATCCAGCGCGCCAGCGCCGACTTGCCGCAGCCGGTGCGCACCGCGCACACCGAGATCACCGGCAGCCGCGAGCGCAGCTGCGTGCGCGCCGGCCCCGGCAGCACGAACTCCGCGCCCAGCGCCAGGCAGCGCGAGGCCAGCGCCATCACCTGCGCATGGCTCAGGTCGCTGTAGGAGAACAGCACGCGGCGCACGTCGTGCTCGGTGACGAGACGCTCCAGCGCCTCCTCGGGCTCGATCGGGATGCCGTCCGGGTACAGCGACCCGGCCAGCGAGGCGGGGTAGTGCCGGCCGGCGATGTCCGGGATCTGCGTCGCGGTGAAGGCCACCACCTCGGTGGCCGGGTCGTCGCGGAACAGCATGTTGAAGTCGTGGAAGTCGCGGCCGGCGGCGCCGAGGATCAGGGTGGGCACGCGGCTGCGTGCCGGTTCGCGGGCGGCGGCGCCCGTCGGGATGTCTCGTTCGCTGGTCATTCGGCCATTGTAAGCAGCGTGCGACCGGACTCCCGAGCGTTGTCCTCGCCTGCGCGGCGATGACCCGATGCCGCCCTGGATGCTGGCGTCAGTCCGCGCGCTGCGCCGGATGCCGCGCGCGCGCCTCGTCGCGGATCTCGCGGCGCAGGATCTTGCCATAGTGGTTCTTCGGCAGCGCCTCCAACACGTCCACCGAGCGCGGACGGCGGTCGGTGGGCAGGCGCTCGTGCGCCCAGCCGAGGATGGAAGCCGCGTCGAGTTCGAAGCCCGGCCGCGGCACCACCACCGCGTGGATGGTCTCGCCCCACAGCTCGCTCTGGAGACCCACCACGCAGGCCTCGAGCACGCCCTCGTGCCGGTAGAGCACTTCCTCCACCTGGCGCGGGTAGACGTTGTTGCCGCCGGTGATGATCATGTCCTTCTTGCGGTCGGTGATGTAGACGAAGCCCTGCTCGTCCATTTCGCCGACGTCACCGGTGCGCTGCCACTGGCCGTGGCGGATCTCGGCGGTGGCTTCCGGGTTGCGGTGGTACTCGCGCATCACGTGCTCGCCGGCGGTGACGATCTCGCCGGTCTCGCCCGGGGCGAGCAAGCGGCCGTCGTCGTCCATGATGCCCACCTGGGCGAAGCTCACCGCGCGGCCTGCAGAGTGCAGGATGCGCCCGTCGCCGGCCAGCCCCGCCAGGTGCTCCTCGGGCTGCAGCGTGGTGAACAGGATCGGCGCCTCCCACTGGCCGTAGCCCTGCACCAGCACCGGACCGAGGGCGGCCAGCGCATCCTCGAGCCGGTCCACCGGGAACGACGCGCCGCCATAGACCAGGCCCTTGAGCCGCAGCTTCTCGGCGGCGAGGCCGAGGTCGCCCTGCAGCAGCAGCTGGATCATGGTCGGGGCCATGAACGACGAGGTGACGCCGCCGTCGAGCAGCAGCCGTGCGACCTCGACCGGATCGAAGTGGTCGAGGATGCGCAGGCGCGCGCCGCGCGCGAGGTGCGGGTAGACCAGCCCGCCGGTCGCGTGCGATATCGGGGCGCACAGCAGCGCCACGTCGTCGCGGGCGATGCGGGGCAGCGCGTCGATCATGAAGTTGGTCACCACCTGCGTCCAGTTGCGCTGGGTCAGCACCACGCCCTTGGAGCGGCCGGTGGTGCCGGAGGTGAAGTAGATCGAGTGCACGTCCGTGGGCAGCGGATGCGCCGCCGGCGCGCGGTCCTGCGCGCGGGCCAGCAGGTCCTCGTAGGACAGCGCCCAGCCGGGCGCGCGGCCGATGCAGATCCAGTGGCGGACCGTGGGCAGCTGCGCGCGTAGCAGCTCGACCTGCTCGGCGAACTTCTCCTGGAACACGAACACCGCGGCATCCACCAGCTGGGTGCAGTACGCGTGGTCCTCGGCCGGCGCGCGAGCGTTCAGCATCGAGCGCGCGAAGCCGAAGCGCGCGCTCGCGATCTCGAACTCGACCAGCGTGCTCGCGTTGTTCTGCAGCGAGACGAGGTGGTCGCGCTGCGGCGCGAGCCCCAGGCCGAGCAGCGCCTGCCCGAAGCGGTTGGTGCGCCCGGCGAGCGCGCGATAGCTGAGCTGGCGCTGGCCGTCGTCGAGCGCGATGCGGTCGGCGAAGCGGGCGGCGGCGTTGTCGAAGAGGCGGGAGAGGGACATTCGGGGAGGGAAGGGGGAAGGGGGAAGGGGGAAGCGAGGGGCGCCGCGCGGCGCCCCGTGCCCGTCCCGGCTATGCCGGGTTCGACCAGACCGGGGGGCGCTTTTCGAGGAAGGCCTGGATGCCCTCCTTGGCGTCCGGGTGGGCGATGTTCTCGCGCACCTGGTCGCAGACATAGTCGTAGGCTTGCGGCTCGGTCATTTCGAGCTGCGTCCAGAAGCCTGCCTTGCCGCTGGCCAGCGAGTGGCCGGACTTCGACGCGATCAGGTCGGCGAGGCGGTCGATCTCGGCGTCGAGCGTGTCGGCCGTGTGGATCTCGTTGACCAGGCCGATGGCGACGGCGGACTGCGCGCTCAGCATCTCGCCGGTGGCGAGCATGCGCAGCGCGTGCTTGGGTGCGATGCTGCGGGAAATGGGCACCATCGGCGTCCAGCACCAGAAGCCGATGTTGACGCCCGGTGTGGCGAAGCGCGAGCGGTCGCTGGCCAGCGCGAGGTCGGCCGCCGCCACCAGCTGGCAGCCGGCGGCGGTGGCGATGCCGTCGACGCGCGCGATCACGATCTGCGGCAGCCGGCGGATCGTCTGCATCATCGTGCTGCACTCGCGCGACAGCCCTTCGTGGAAGGCCGGGTCATCGTGCTGCTGGAACTCGGCGAGGTCGTGGCCGGCGCAGAAGATTCGGCTGCCGCTGCCGCACAGCACCACCACGCGCTTGCTGCGGTCCTGCATCAGGCGGTCGAATTCGGCCTGCAGCGCGCGGATCAGCTCGCCGGACAGGCTGTTGCCGGCGGTCGGCCGCTCGAGCGTCACGTAGGCGACGGCGCCGCGGTCACGGCGGCTCAGGACGGGGCTGGCGTTGCTCAGGACGGGGCTGGCGGTGCTCAGGACGGGGCTGGCGTTGCTCAGGACGGGGCTGGCGGTGCTCATCGTGGATCCTCCCGGGGCGTGGCAAGGAGAGCGGCCGCGCGCGGCGTTGCCGGCTGCACGCGGGCGCTCGGTTCGTATCGAGGTTACCAGCTGGTGAGCACGGCGCCCTTGAACTCGGTCTTCACGAACTGCCTGACCGCATCGGAGTGATACGCGGCCACCAGCTTCGCCACCCAGGGCTTGTCCTTGTCCTGCTCGCGCACCACCAGGATGTTCACGTAGGGACTCTTGGCGCCCTCCTGCGCGATCGAGTCCTTGCCCGGCTGCAGGCCGGCCGACAGCGCGTAGTTGGTGTTGATCGCCGCCGCGTCGAGGTCGTCGAGCGCGCGCGCGAGCTGGGCGGCGTCGAGCTCGACGAAGCGCAGTTTCTTCGGGTTGCTGATCACGTCCAGCGGCGTCGCCTTCAGGCCGGCCTCGGGGCGCAGCTTGATCAGGCCCTTTTCCTGCAGCACCAGCAGCACGCGGCCGCCGTTGGTGGGGTCGTTCGGGATGCCGAAGCGCGCGCCTTCCTTGAGCTCGTCCAGGCTCTTGACCTTCTTCGAGTAGAGGCCGATCGGGAAGTTGACGGTGAATGCGACCGACGTGAGCTTGTAGCCGCGGTCCTTCACCTGCTGGTCGAGGTAGGGCTTGTGCTGGTAGCTGTTGGCGTCGAGGTCGCCGGCGGCCAGCGCGGCGTTTGGCTGCACGTAGTCGCTGAACTCCACGATCTGGATCTTCACGCCGTCCTTCTCGGCCACCCTCTTGACCTGCTCCATGATCTGCGCATGCGGGCCCGCAGTGACGCCGATCTTGTACGGCTTGTCCTGGGCCAGCGCGGGCAGCGCGAAGGCGGCGCCAAGGGCGATCGCCACGGTGGACTTGAGGAGCTTGCGTTTGAGCATGTCGGTCTTCCTGTGAAAAGAGGGGAGGCAACGAGGGGAGGCGGCGGGAGCGCGAGGAGGCCCCCGCCGGAATCACTTGTGGCTGAGCCTGCGCACCAGCCAGTCGCCCAGGCTCTGCACGGCCTGCACGAACACGATCAGCACCAGCACCACGGCCAGCATCACCTCGGGCAGGAAGCGCTGGTAGCCGTAGCGGATGCCGAGGTCGCCCAGGCCGCCGCCGCCGATCGCGCCGGCCATCGCCGAGTAGCCGGTCAGGCTCACCAGCGTGATCGTCAGCCCGGCGACGATGCCTGGCACGGCCTCGGGCAGCAACACCTTGAACACGATCTGCGAGGTGGTGGCGCCCATCGCCTGCGCCGCCTCGACCAGCCCGCCGTCGACTTCGCGCAGCGAGGTCTCGACCAGGCGCGCGATGAAGGGCGCGGCCGCGATCGTCAGAGGCACCACCGCTGCCGCGGTGCCGATCGACGAGCCGGTGATGAAGCGCGTGAACGGAATGATCGCCACCAGCAGGATGATGAAGGGCGTGGAGCGCACCGCGTTCACCACCAGGCCGGCGCTCCGGTTGAAGGCCAGGTTCTCGAGCACGCCGCCGCGGTCGGTGAGCCGCAGCAGCACGCCGAGCGGGATTCCGATCAGTGCCGACACCGCGCCGGCAATGCCGACCATGATCAGCGTCTCCCAGAACGACGTGACGAACAGGTCGATCAGCGCCGGCGGGAACATTTCGGAGAGCCGCTCAAGCATGGACCACCTCCTGTACCCGCACGCCGGCGCCCGCCAGCAGCGCGACGGCCGAATCGAGGTCGGCGCGCGCGCCGGTCGCCACCACCGCGAGATTGCCGAAGGGATGCCCCTGCACCTCGTCGATCTGGCCATGCACGATGTTCAGGTCGAGCCCGAAGCGGCGCGCCACGTCCGACAGCAGCGGCCGGTCGGACTCGGGCCCCGAGAAGGTCAGCCGCAGCAGGCTGGCCGGCGCGTGGCCGGCGGACCCCAGCAGCGTGCGCACGCGCTCGACCACGTTGACCGGAAGCTCCTGCGGAACGATCTCGTCGAGCAGGCTGCGGGTGACTTCGTGCTGCGGATCGCTGAACACCTGCAGCGTGTCGCCCTGCTCGACGATGCGCCCGGCCTCCATCACTGCGAGCCGGCCGGCGACCTGCTTGATCACCTGCATCTGGTGCGTGATCAGCACGATGGTGAGGCCGAGATCGCGGTTGATCTGCTGCAGCAGCGCGAGGATCGCGCGCGTGGTCTCCGGGTCGAGCGCGGAGGTGGCCTCGTCGGACAGCAGCACCTTCGGCCGGCTGGCCAGCGCGCGGGCGATGCCCACGCGCTGCTTCTGGCCGCCGCTGATCTGCGACGGATAGCGGTCGGCGAGCGTGCCCAGGCCCACCAGCTCGAGCAGCGGCGCGACGCGCTCGCGGATCTCGCCGCGCGACAGCCCTGCCAGCTCCAGCGGCAGCGCCACGTTGTCGAACACGCTGCGCGAGGAGAGCAGGTTGAAGTGCTGGAAGATCATGCCGATCTCGCGGCGCGCCGCGCGCAGCCCAGCCGAGTCGAGCGCGGTGAGCGAGCGGCCGGCGACCGTGACCGTCCCCTGGGACGGCCGGTTCAGCAGGTTGACGGTGCGCACCAGCGAGCTCTTGCCCGCGCCGCTGCGGCCGATGATGCCGAAGATCTCGCCGGGCCGGATGTGGAGGTCGACGCCGCGCAGCGCGTGCACGGGGCCTTGCGAACCCTGGTAGGTCTGGTGGATGTCTTCGAGGCGGATCACGATGCGTTCCGCGGCCGTCGGGCGGCCGCGCGGCGGCCGTCTCCGCCGACCTGCGGCTGGAAATGAGACGCGCAGCATACGGCAGTCGCATCGTTGCTGGAACGATGGTCTTTTCACTTTCACATAACGAAAAGTCATAAGAACGCTCCGCATGAGGACATGCGAAAGCCTTCGTTTTCCGCGGGTCGAGCGGTCCCTAGAGTCAGCCTCCGATCGGTCGCGTTGCGACTCCCGATCGCCCGGGCCAGGACCCGGGCGGCGAATTCACGTCCCAGGACCCCGACATGCGCTTCTCCCTCCTCCTCGCCTCGCTGTTCACGGGCCTCGGCCTGCACTGCGCTGCCGGCGCTGCCCCGGCCGACCCCTGGCCGAACCGGCCGCTGAAGCTGATCGTGCCGTTCCCGCCGGGCGGCGCAGCCGACGCCGTCGGCCGGGTGTTCGCGGACCGCCTCGCCGAGGCGCTCAAGCAGCGGATCGTCGTCGAGAACAAGCCCGGAGCGGGCACCGCGATCGCCGCCGAGGCCGCCGCGCGCGCGGCCCCCGACGGATACACGCTGTCGCTTGCCCCGACCGGCCAGCTCGCGATCCTGCCGCACCTGAACCGCTCGATTCCCTACGACCCGCTGCGCGACTTCGCTCCGGTGGCGCTGCTGGCCACCGTGCCCTACGTGATCGTCGTGCCGTTCCCGCCGGGCGGCGCAGCCGACGCCGTCGGCCGGGTGTTCGCGGACCGCCTCGCCGAGGCGCTCAAGCAGCGGATCGTCGTCGAGAACAAGCCCGGAGCGGGCACCGCGATCGCCGCCGAGGCCGCCGCGCGCGCGGCCCCCGACGGATACACGCTGTCGCTTGCCCCGACCGGCCAGCTCGCGATCCTGCCGCACCTGAACCGCTCGATTCCCTACGACCCGCTGCGCGACTTCGCTCCGGTGGCGCTGCTGGCCACCGTGCCCTACGTGATCGGCGCGGGCGCGAGCGCGCCGACCGCAAGCGTCAAGGATCTGGTGTCGGCGGCGAAGCGCGCGCCCGGGCGGCTCACCTACTCGTCGTGCGGCATCGGCACGCTGTGCCACCTGAGCGGAGAACTGTTCCAGAGCCAGACCGGCACCGACCTGATCCACGTCGCCTACAAGGGCAGCGCGCCGGCGATCGTCGCGCTGATCGGCGGCGAGGTGGACGTCGCCTTCGACACGCTGACCGTCCTTGCGCCGCAGGTGAAAGGCGGGCGTCTCAAGGCGCTTGCGATCACGGCGCCGCAGCGCTCGCCGCTGCTGCCCGATGTGCCGACCGCCGCCGAGGCCGGACTCGCCGGGTTCGAGGTGAGCTCCTGGTTCGGACTGGTCGTGCCGGCCGCGACCCCGAAGGAGATCGTCCGGCGCCTGAGCGACGAGCTCGGCCGGATCGCGCTCCTGCCCGAGGTGCGCGATCGCCTGGCCGGGCAGGGCCTCGACACCGCCGCTTCGACGCCCGAGGCCTTCGCCCGGACGATCCGCGACGACCATGCCCGCTGGGGCCGCATCGTGCAGGCGGCCGGCGTGACGCTGGACTGAACGCAAGCCCGCCCCGGATCGGATCGCCGCGCGCGCGCCCGCACGGCCCCTGGCGTTTCGCGCTGCGGGCGCGCCCCGCCATCCGTTAAGCTCTCACCTCCCGAAGGAGCCCCCAACCCTTCCCCCTTCTCCCTTCCCTCTTCCCTCCTCAATGGCCCAATACGTCTACACCATGAATCGCGTCGGCAAGGTCGTCCCGCCGAAGCGCACCATTCTCAAGGACATCTCGCTGTCCTTCTTCCCCGGCGCCAAGATCGGGGTGCTCGGCCTGAACGGCTCGGGCAAGTCCAGCCTGCTGCGCATCATGGCCGGCGAGGACAAGGACATTGAAGGCGAAGCCATCCCGATGCCGGGAATCCGCGTCGGCTTCCTGCCGCAGGAGCCGCGCCTCGATCCGGAGCAGACCGTGCGCGAGGCGGTCGAGGAGGGCATGGGCGAGGTGATGGAGGCGCAGAAGAAGCTCGAGGAGATCTACGCCGCCTACGCCGAGCCGGATGCCGACTTCGACCAGCTCGCCGCCGAGCAGGCGAAGTACGAGGCGATCATTGCCACGGGCGCTGGCGACAACGTCGAGCACCAGCTCGAGGTGGCCGCCGACGCGCTGCGCCTGCCGCCCTGGGACGCGAAGATCGGTCCGCTGTCCGGCGGCGAGAAGCGCCGCGTGGCGCTGTGCCGGCTGCTGCTGTCCAAGCCCGACATGCTGCTGCTGGACGAGCCCACCAACCACCTCGACGCCGAGAGCGTCGACTGGCTGGAGCAGTTCCTGCAGAAGTTCCCCGGCACCGTGGTGGCGGTCACCCACGATCGCTACTTCCTGGACAACGCCGCCGAGTGGATCCTGGAGCTCGACCGCGGTTCCGGCATCCCCTGGAAGGGCAACTACAGCTCCTGGCTCGAGCAGAAGGAAGATCGCCTCAAGCAGGAGGAGGCCACCGAGTCCGCCCGCCAGAAGACGATCAAGAAGGAGCTGGAGTGGGTGCGCCAGAACCCCAAGGGGCGGCAGGCCAAGAGCAAGGCCCGCCTGGCGCGCTTCGAGGAACTGAGCTCGCACGACTACCAGAAGCGCAACGAGACCCAGGAAATCTTCATCCCGGTGGCCGAGCGCCTGGGCAACGAAGTGATCGAGTTCCGCAACGTGCGCAAGGCCTACGGCGAGCGCCTGCTGATCGACGACCTCAGCTTCAAGGTGCCGGCGGGCGCCATCGTCGGCATCATCGGCCCCAACGGCGCGGGCAAGTCGACCATCTTCCGGATGATCACCGGCAAGGAGAAGCCCGACGCAGGCGAAGTCGTCATCGGCCCGACGGCGCACATCGCGCACGTCGACCAGTCGCGCGACAGCCTGCAGAACGACAAGACCGTCTGGGAGGCGGTTTCGGGCGGCAACGACATCCTCACCGTGGGCCGCTTCGAGATGTCCTCGCGCGCCTACGTCGGCCGCTTCAACTTCAAGGGCGCCGACCAGCAGAAGAAGGTGGGCAACCTGTCCGGCGGCGAGCGCGGCCGCCTGCACCTGGCCGAGACGCTGATCGCCGGCGGCAACGTGCTGCTGCTCGACGAGCCGTCGAACGACCTCGACGTCGAGACCCTGCGCGCGCTCGAGGACGCGCTGCTGGAGTTCGCCGGCAGCGTGCTGGTGATCTCGCACGACCGCTGGTTCCTGGACCGCATCGCCACGCACATCCTGGCCGCCGAAGGCGACTCGCAGTGGACCTTCTTCGACGGCAACTACCAGGAGTACGAGGCCGACAAGAAGCGGCGGCTGGGCGAGGAGGGTGCCAAGCCCAGGCGCCTGCGCTACAAGCCGTTGAAGTGAGGTGACCCCGATGCCCGAGCTGATCCTTCACCACTACCCCGCCTCCCCCTTCGCCGAGAAGATCCGCCTGCTGTTGGGCGCCAAGTCGCTTTCCTGGCGATCGGTGGAGATCCCGGTGGTGATGCCCAAGCCGGAACTGATGCCGCTGACCGGCGGCTACCGGCGCACGCCGGTGCTGCAGGTGGGCGCCGACGTCTACTGCGACACCGCGCTGATCGCGCGCGTGATCGAACGCCTGCATCCGGCGCCGCCGGTGACCTCGGACCACTCGGCGCTGTCGGACTTCGCGCTGGCGAACTTCGCGGACCAGCAGCTGTTCTCGGCGGCGGTGGCGTACGCGATGCAGCCCGAGGGGCTCAAGACGATGTTCGCCGGAATGACGCCCGAGCAGATGGCGGCCTTCGGGGAAGACCGCAAGAAGATGCGCGAGGGCGGCAGCGGGCTGCGGATGCCGCTGGCCGAGGCCCAGGGCGTGCTGCTGGTGACGCTCGCGCGCCTCGAGGGCCAGCTTGCCGACGGTCGCCGCTTCCTCACGGGCGACGCCGCCCGGATCTCCGACTTCTCCTGCTACCACCCCTTGTGGTTCATCCGCCGCGCCGGCGCGGTGGCTTCGATCTTCGAGCCCTACCCGCATCTGCGCGGCTGGATGGGGCGCGTCGAGGCCTTCGGCCACGGCAAGTCGATGCCGATGTCCGCGGCCGAGGCGCTCGATGTCGCGCGCGACGCGGCCCCCGGCATGCTGCCCGGCCGCAGCCTGCGCGAGGTGGACGGCGTGGCGGTGGGCGACGCGGTGAGCGTCAGCGCGGTCGACTACGGCGTCGACCCGGTGTTCGGCACGCTGGCCAATGCAGAGCCCGATGCCGTCTCTGTGCGCCGCAGCGACGCGCGCGTGGGCGAGGTGGTGGTGCACTTTCCCCGGATCGGATTCCGGATCCGCAAAGCCTGATCGCAGGCGCGGCGGTTGCTGCGCGGGCGCCGCATTCCTGCGGCGTTCCGCTCGCGAGGTCATGCGGGCGGCCAGCCGCGCCTCGGCGGGCTCCCGCCGGGTAATCGGAACGCCTGCCCTCCCGGATGCGGACCCCTGCGCAGGCCGACCCCTGCTTGGCGCCGCTATGATCCCGACGGCTTTCGAAAACACAGGCGGGCCGCCACGCAACAGCGCGTGTGCGACCCGTCGGGCCGGTCCGTGCGTCAAGCCGGCGCCGGTCGCAAGAGGAGACATCCGATGCATCTGCGCTATCACGACAAGTTCAAGACCCTGGCCGACGCGCCCCGCGTGCATGCCCGCGAGAAGGGCGACCAGGTCGCCCTCTCCTTCGAAGGCCGCCTGACCACGCATGCCGAATTCGACCGCCAGACCAGCCGCATCGCCAATGCGCTGATCGCCGCCGGCCTGCAGCAGGGCGACCGCGTCGCCCACGTCGGCAAGAACACCGATCACTACTTCGCGCTGCTGTTCGGCTGCTACAAGGCCGGCGTGGTGCTGGTGCCCGCGGTCTGGCGCCTGGCAGTCCCCGAGATTGCCTATATCGTCCAGGACTCGAAGTCGAAGCTGCTGTTCGTGGGCCCCGAGTTCATCGAGCTCGGACGCGCGGTGGCCAAGGACGCGCCGGAGCTCGAGGCGATCATCACGATGGAAGGCGGCGCGCCCGATCTGAGCGATTTCGTCGCCTGGCGCGACGCGCAGCCGGACACCGACCCGCAGCGGGAGGTCGCCGCCGACGACGTGATGCTGCAGCTCTACACCTCAGGCACCACCGGCCGGCCCAAGGGCGCGATGCTGACGCACTCGAACGTCATCGAGATGCGCCGCTGCCAGGACGAGACGCCGGTCGACTGGATGCACACCTTCCCGGACGACATCGGCCTGGTCTGCCTGCCCAACGGCCACATCGGCGGCACCGGCTCCGGCATCGGCGCGCTGTACTTCGGCATCAAGGCGATCGTCACCCGCGAGTTCGATCCGCTGCAGGTGCTGGAGATGATCCAGAGCGAGGGCGTCAACAAGTTCTTCATGGTGCCGGCCGCGCTGCAGTTCATCGTGCGCCAGCCGCGCGCCCGCGAGATCGACTACAGCCGCCTGCGCGTCATCTCCTACGGCGCAAGCCCCATCCCGCTGGCGCTGCTGCGCGAGTGCATGGACGTCTTCAAGTGCGGTTTCGTGCAGATGTACGGCCTCACCGAAACCACCGGCACCGTGGTGGCGCTGCCGCCGGAGGACCACGACCCGAACGGCTCGCCGCGCATGCGCGCCGCCGGCAAGGCGCTGCCGGGCTGCGAGATCGCCATCCTGGACGCCGAGGGCAAGCCGGTGCCCACCGGCGAGATCGGCGAGATCGCGATCCGGGGCCCGTCGGTGATGAAGGGCTACTGGAACCTGCCCGACGCCACCGCGGGCGCGATGCCCGGCGGCGGCTGGTTCAAGTCTGGCGATGCCGGCTACATGGACGCGGACGGCTACCTGTACGTCCACGACCGGATGAAGGACATGATCATCACCGGCGCCGAGAACGTCTACCCGGCCGAGGTGGAGAACGCGATCTACGGGCACCCCGCGGTGGCCGAAGTGGCGGTGATCGGCATCCCGTCGGACAAGTGGGGCGAGGAGGTCAAGGCGATCGTGGCGCTCAAGCCGGGCCAGGAGGCGACCGAGGACCAGATCATCGCCTGGGCGCGCGAGCGCATCGCCGCCTTCAAGACGCCCAAGTCGGTGGAGTTCATCGAGGCGCTGCCGCGCAATGCGTCCGGCAAGATCCTGCGCCGCACGCTGCGCGAGCCGTTCTGGGCGGGTAGGGATCGGCGGGTGAACTGAGGGGGTCGGGCGGGGTGCCGCGGGGGCTGTTGCGCATGCGGCGCTGAACCTCACCAGAGGGTCCGGCTCCCGAACAGCCTGAAGGCAGGATCCCGCGTCACCAGGACCAGGTCCTCCAGTTCGCTCTGGGCTGCAAGCATCCGATCGAAGGGGTCGCGGTGCTCGAGTGCGTACTGCCCGGCCTTGAGGCTGTGCACGTGGGTGATCGGTAAGTGCGAGAACCCGTCCGCGGCGACGAGCTCGTCATAGCGGTCGACCACTTCGCCGGCCTGGCCAAGCTTCCCGAGACGGTGCTTGGTTGCCAACTCCCACGCGCTGACCGCGCTGACGAACACGGCGTAACTTTCGTTTCCGATCGCGTTTCGGGCGGCTGTCGACAGCTGCACGTCGTCGAGCACCCACCACAGCAACGCGTGGGTGTCGAGCAGGAGCCGCATCAGCGCTCCCAGGCCTCGAGTTCTTCCTCGGGGAGGGCGTCGAAGAACGCGTCGTCCAGCTTCTTGCCAGCAAGACGACCAGGGCGGCGTCCGGTTGTTTCCGGGGCGAGCGGCACCAGGCGAGCATAGGGCTTGCCTGCCTTGGCGACGATGATCTCTTGACCTGCATGCGCCTGTTCGAGCAGGCGGGAGAAATGCGTCTTCGCCTCGTGGACGTTGACAATCCGAGCCATGTCTGACTCCTTTTCCGGACTAAGTCCATAGACTAGACTAATGCAAGAGATCGGGCAAGGCCTTGCCCGGATGACTCGGGGCAGGCGCTTTCCCCGAGCCCCGCATCCTGATCGAAGCCTGCCATTGCAGACTGCTCCGCGGCCGCCTACCCCCCGACGATCCTCGGCACCAGCACCACCTCCGCATCCGGCGCCAGCGGCTCGTTCCAGGCGTCCTGGTGCAGCTCGCCGTCGATCGCGATCGACATGTGCTCGCGCACGTGGGTGCCGAGCCCCGGATGGCGGCGTTCGAGCTCGGCGAGCAGCTGTCGCACGCTGCGCGCTTCCACCTCGAACCGGTCCTGCCCGCCGGCCAGGTCGCGCACCGACTGGGCGATCGAGCTCACGCGGGCCATCGCAGCTCAGCTCCGGGCGACTGCGGCCGTCGCAGGCCAGTTCCGGGCGCTTGCGGTCATTGCCCGTCAGCCTCGGGCGGCGTCCAGCGCGTCAAGCACGCGCGGCGGCGACAGCGGAAGCTCCGCGAGCCGCCGCCCCACCGCATGGCTCAGCGCGTTGGCGACCGCGGCCAGCGGCGGCACGATGGGCGCTTCGCCCACGCCCTTGGCGCCGTAGGGATGGCGCGAGTTGGGCGCGGTCTCGACCAGGATGGTGTCGATCATCGGCAGGTCGCTGGTCACCGGCATCCGGTAGTCGAGGAAGCCCGGGTTCTGCTGCACGCCCTGCGCGTCGTAGACGTACTCCTCGTTCAGCGCCCACCCGATGCCCTGCGCCACGCCGCCCTGGATCTGGCCTTCGACGTACGAGGGGTGGATGGCGCGGCCGACGTCCTGCGCGGCGGTGTATCGAACCACGGTGCTGCGGCCGGTCTCGGGGTCGAGCGCCACGTCGCACAGGTGCACCGCGAAGCCCGGGCCGGCGCCCTGCGCGTTGATCGACGCCTCGGCGCCGATCGGCCCGCCGGTGCGGGCGCTGCGGGCGGCCAGCGCCTTCAGGCCCAGCGGCGGCTGCGGCTTCTCCGGATCGGCGCAGCGCGCCTGGCCGTCGCGCCACTCCACGTGCTCGAGGCTGCAGTCCCAGGTGGCCGCGGCGCGCCGCTTCAGGTCGTCCACCACCTTCTGCGCGGCCTGCACCACCGCCATGCCGGTGGCGAAGGTGACCCGGCTGCCGCCGGTGAGCCCCGAGAAGCCGATCGCGGTGGTGTCGGCCACCACCGCGCGCACCCGCTCGATGGGCAGGCCCAGGGTCTCGGCCGCCATCATCGCCAGCGACGCGCGCGAGCCGCCGATGTCGGGGCTGCTCGACACCACGGTGGCGCCGCCGTCGTCGTCGACGTGCACCGCTGCGGACGACTCGCCGCCTGCGTTGAACCAGAAGCCGCAGGCCACACCGCGCCCCTGGCCCGCCGGCAGCGGTGCGCGGTAGTGCGGATGGGACTGGATGGCGCGCAGCGTGTCGATGAAGGCGATCTCGCGGAAGGTGGCGCCGTACACCGCCTTGATGCCGGGCTTCACCGCGTTGGCCAGGCGCAGGTCGATCGGGTCCATGCCCAGCTTGAGCGCCAGCTCGTCCATCGCGCTCTCGACGGCGAAGGCGGAGATCGGCGCGCCGGGCGCGCGGTAAGCCGCCACCTTCGGGCGGTTGCTCACCACGTCGTAGCCGGTGACCGCCACGTGCTCGATGTCGTAGCAGGCGAAGGCCGTCATGCAGGCGGGGCCCACCGGCGAGCCGGGGAAGGCGCCGGCCTGGAATTTCAGCACCAGCTCGGCCGCGACGATGCGCCCGTCGCGCCGCGCCGCCAGCTTCACCTCGGCCACTGCGCCGGAGGTGGGGCCGCTGGCCTCGAACACTTCGGCGCGGGTCATCACCATGCGCACCGGGCGGCCGCACTTGCGCGACAGAGCCAGCGCCACCGGTTCCAGGTAGACCGTGGTCTTGCCGCCGAAGCCGCCGCCGATCTCGGCCGGCGTCACGCGGATGTCGGAGGGGGCGATGCCGAGCAGCTTCGCGCACAAGGTGCGCACCATGAACTGCCCCTGCGTCGACACCCAGACCTGATGCTGTCCGTCGGCACCGGCCGACGCCACGCAGGCGTGCGGCTCGATGTAGCCCTGGTGCACCGCCGCGGTGACGTAGCGGCCCTCGACCACCACCTCGGCCTGCGCCGGGTCGACGAAGGCCGCGGCCACGTCGCCGCGGCCCAGCATGATCTTCTCGGCGACGTTGGAGGCGGCCTCGGGCGCCGGCGTGACGCCCTTGGTGCGCAGGTCCTCGTGCAGCAGCGGGGCGCCCGGCGCCATCGCGGCCTCGACCTCGATCACGTGCGGCAGGGCTTCGTAGCGCACCTCGATCAGCGCCAGCGCGGCCTCGGCGATCGCGGCCGAAGTGGCGGCCACGGCGGCCACCGCATGGCCCACGTAGAGCACCTTGTCGCGCGCCATGCAGTTGCTGCTGACGTCGCGCAAGGTGGCCGCGCCCTCGCCGCCTTCCACTGCGACCGCAGCCAGCGCGGGGAAGTCGGCCGCGGTGACCACGGCCTTCACGCCGGGCAGTGCGGCTGCCGCGGCAATGTCGATGCCGAGGATCCGCGCGTGCGCGTGCGGACTGCGCTTGACGCGGCCCGTCAGCATGCCGGGCAGCCGCAGGTCCGCGCCGAAGTTGGCGCGCCCGGTGACCTTGTCGGCGCCGTCGGGGCGGACCGGCCGGGTGCCGACGACGTGCAGGGCGGCGGCCTGCGCCGCCGCGGGAATGTTCGCGCGGTCGTTCATCGCGTTCCCCCGCTGGAAGGGGCGGCGCTGAGAGCGCCGGCGCTGCGCATCTGCGCCGCGGCCGCCTGCACCGCGCGCACGATCTTGTCGTAGCCGGTGCAGCGGCACAGGTTGCCGGCCAGCGCGAAGCGGATCTCGGTCTCGGTGGGGTCGGGGTTGCGCTCGAGCAGGGCCTTGGCCGCGACCAGGAAGCCCGGCGTGCAGAAGCCGCACTGCAGCGCAGCCTCCTCGAGGAACTGCTGCTGCAGGGGGTGGAGCACGCCGCCGGCGGCCAGCCCCTCGATCGTGTCGACGCGGCGGCCTTCGGCCTCGGGCGCCAGCACCAGGCAGCTGCAGACCAGCCGGCCATCGAGCTGCACCGAGCAGGCGCCGCAGTCGCCGCTGCCGCAGCCCTCCTTGGTACCGGTGAGGCCGAGCTCGTCGCGCAGGGCGTCGAGCAGGGTCTGGGTGGGCGATGCCAGGAAGCTCACCGGCTCGCCGTTGACGATGGCCTCGATCATCTGCCTGCTCATGACTGGTTCTCCTCTGGGGTGCGCGGGCCCGCCGCGCCGGCGCGCTCGAAAGCCCGCAGTGCGGCACGACGGGCCAGCACGCCGGCCACCCGGGTGCGGTAGGCCGCGGGGCCGCGCTTGTCGTCGATCGGGCGGCAGGCCGCGCGCACCGCCTCCTCCAGTCGGCGGCAGGCGACCTCGTCCAGCGTGCTGCCGACGATGGCCTCGGCCGCCGCCGGCGCCAGCAGCGCGGTGGGCGCCACCGCGCCCAGCGCCACCCGGGCGCCGGCGATCCGTCCCGCGGCGTCCAGGACCAGGCAAACACCGCAGCCGACCACGGCGATGTCCATCTCGCTGCGCGGGATCAGCCGCAGGTAGGCGTCGGCGCTGCGCTCCGCGGGCGCCGGCAGGCGGATGGATTCGAGCAGCTCGCCCGGCGCGAGCGCGATGCGACCCGGGCCCTGCGGCAGCGCCTCGACCGGGATTTCTCGGCGCTGCGGGGCGCCGCCGCTGCCCGTGCCGACGATGATCGCAGTGGCGCCGGCAGCGATCAGCGCGGGCACGCTGTCCGCCGCCGGCGAGGCATTGCACAGGTTGCCGCCCAGGCTGGCACGCCCCTGCACCTGCGGCGAGCCGATCAGGCAGGCGGCTTCCACCACGCCGGGCCAGTCGGCGCGCAGCGCGGCGTGCTCGCCGATCACCGCGCAGGGCGTTGCCGCGCCGATCAGCCAGCCGCCGCCCTCGCGCCGGATGCCGGTGAGCTCGGGGATGCGCTTGAGGTCGACGACGAGGGCGGACCGCAGCCGACCCGAGCGCATCTGCACGATCAGGTCGCTGCCGCCGGACAGCGGATGCACCGGCGCGTCCGGAGCCTGCGCGGCCATCAGCCGCAAGGCTTCTGCCAGGGTGGAGGGGGCGTCGAATCGGAGTTCAGCCATGGCGTTCATCCCAGTACAAGCTTTCGGTAGCCGCCCGCCGCCACCGAGCCGCGCCCGGACCGGTATTCCGGTCCGGTCAGCGCATCGACGCCGGTGGCGTGAATGATGAGGCCGAGCTCGAAGTCGGGCGCGGGCGATGCGCCGGGGCAGGGCCGCGCTGCGCCGCTTGTCGGCGAGCTTCCCGGTCGGCCCAGGGGCCGGTTCCGAGCAGGGTAACCACGGAACCGAAGCGCGGTCCACCGGGGCCGTGTCGAAACGCTCCGGCTGCGACGCTCAACGCGCTTCCTTGCCGCCCCGCTCCTGCAGCGCCCGTTTCAGCTCCACCCCCACGCCCGCATTCACGAACCCGAAGTCCGCCACCTTCGCAAGGTTCACCTCCCCGTCCCGATACAACCCGGCCTTCACCATCTGCGCATGAAAGTCGCGGATCCGCTCGAGGTTCATCGCGCCGATGCCTCTGGCCAGCGCCTCGCCGGAGTCAACGATGCCGAGCGACTTCATCAGCGCCACCGAGCGCTCGATCTCGTCCTCGCTCATCTCGGGGTTGTCGCGCAGCATCAGCGCGTTGGCGGCCTTGCGGTCGCCGTACAGGTAGTTGACCCAGCCGAGGATGGACGCGTCGACGAAACGCCGGACCAGCTCCGGCCGCTTCTCGACCAGCTCGGTGCGGGTCTCGATCAGCGTCGAGTAGGTGGAGAAGCCATGGTCGGCCAGCAGGTGCACCACCGGCCGGAACCTGCCCTGGTTCTCGACGTAGATCGGCTCGGCCACTGCATAGCCCTGCTGCACCGCCTTCTGGTTGGCGAGGAAGGGGCCGAGGTTGTAGTTGTAGGGACGCAGCTGCGCGTCGCGGAAGCCGTGCGCGCTCTTGAGCCACTGCCACCAGGTGAACTGCGCGTCCTTGGCCACCAGCACCGTGGGCGCGGTCCTCAGCTTGCCGAAGTCCTCGTAGCCCTGGCCCGGGTGGGCGACCAGCGCCTGCGGATCCTTCTGGAAGATCGCCGCGACCACCACGGTGGGCAGGCCGTTCTTCAGGTTGTCGAAGGAATGCAGCAGGTTGCCGGTCATCAGGAAGTCGATCCGGCCGGCCGGCAGCAGCGGGCGGTTGTTCACCTGAGGGCCGCCCTGGCGGATGCTCACCTCCAGGCCTGCCTTGCGGTAGCTGCCGTCGGCCAGCGCCTGGTAGAAACCGCCGTGCGCAGCCTGCGCCTTCCAGTTGGTGGCGAAGACCACCTTGTCCTGGGCGGCCGCGGGAAGTGCCGCGGCCAGCGCGCAGGCCGCCACGAGAGTGCGCATCGGCCGGCCCCCGCTCAATGCTTGTGCAGGTCCGCGTTGAGGATCGACTCGCCGCCTTCCAGCTTGCGCGCGTATTCCTCGTTGCGGCGGGTGCGCACCACTTCGAGCACGCCGTCGGTGTCGTTGCGGCGAAAGGTGACCGCGTTGATGCCGGCGAGCTCGCTGGCCTTCACGGTCTTTCCGTCGAGCGGGTGGCCGTCGACCAGCACGCGCACGCGAGAGGAGCCCAGCACCGCGGTCTCGGCCGCGATGACCACGGCGTCGCCCACTGGCAGGCCGAGCACGCTGTTCGCCTCGAGCAGGCAGTTGCGGCCGATCGAGATCGGCACGTTGTTGCCGCCGGACAGCGTGCCCAGGATGGATGCGCCGCCGCCGACGTCCGAGCCCTTGCCCACGAACGCCGAGGAGCTGATCCGGCCCTCGACCATCGCGCCGTCGGTGCCGGCGTTGAAGTTGACGTAGCTCGCGCCCGGCATCAGCGTCGTGCCCTCGCCCAGGTAGGCGCCCAGCCGCACCTTGTGCTGGTCGGTGATGCGCACGCCCAGCTTCACCGCGTTCACGCGGTGGATGAAGAGCGGGAACTTGTCGACCATGATCGGCGCGAAGCTGCCGCTGCCGAAGGCCGCGTCCATCAGCGCGGTGTCGATCTGGTCGGCGTCCATCGGCGTGTCGCCGGCCCAGGCGACGTTGGGCAGCTTCGTGAAGATCTTCGCGAGGTTCTGCTCGCCCGGCCGGAAGATGCGGTTGCTCAGCGCGTAGAGCTTGAGCGTGCTGTCCTCGACGCCCTGCGGCTCGATGTCCTCGAAGGTGAAGCTGGCGACGACGCCGGTGGAGCCGTCCGGCGCGCCGGCGGCGGGGCCCGCGGCGAGCGCGGCCTTGAGCACGTCGATGTTGGCGTGCACCTTGCCGTCGCCGTCGAAAGGCGCGAAGTGCTTCAGCACCTCTTCGACCTGCGCGCGGCTCATCGCCACGTTCTGCACGCCGGCGGGCTCCACGCCCAGCACCTTCATCAGGATGGCGGCGCTGCCGGCGTTCTGGCCCGGGCCGTTGACCACCGGGTAACGCACCGAGGCCAGCGTGCCGTTGCGCGTGTAGACGCGGCGGCCCACGGCGAACAGCACCGGCGCCTGGTAGCGGCCGGAGGACTGGAACTCTGCGACCACGGCCCTGAAGGCCTCCACGTCGCGGGGATAGGCGTTGCTCATCGGGAAATTCCTCGTTCGGATGGTGTGCTCAGTTCGAAGCTGCGGGCGGGGCGGCCGGGGTGCGCGGCACCGAGCGCGCCGAGATCACGTGGCCGACCTGCCAGGGCTTGGGCAGCGAGAGGTGGGCGTGATAGACCTCTTCGAGGCGCTGCAGCAGCTCGGGTGGCATCGTCGTCGTGCGCCGCTTGCTCATGTCCACGTAGACGCCCAGCGACTCGAAGGTGGCGGCCAGCCAGCCTTCGGTGCCGTGGAACATCTCGGAGTAGAAGTGAATGCGCTTGTGGTCGAACTCGAGCAGCCTGGCCTCGAAACGCAGCGGCGCGCCTTCCTTGATCTCTCGCACGAAGGTCAGGTGCGACTCCAGCGCGAAGGTGGAGCAGTTGGTGCGCTTGCGGAACTCCGGCGTGAGCCCCAGCCACTCGAAGAAGGGCTCGGAGGCCTGGTCGAAGGCGACGTGGTAGTAGCCCACGTTCATGTGGCCGTTGTAGTCGATCCACTCGGGCCGCACGACGGCGGTGCCCGCGGCGAATGGGGTCTCGATGCTCATGGTTGGAGGCTCCGATTGCGTCTGTCCGGCTGGCGGGAGGCCCGGGCCCGGCGCCGGGCCCGGGCGGTGCGCCCGCGTCGAGGCGGGCGATTGTTTCACAGAAGACGCGCGCCGGCTCAGCCGCGGGGTTCGCGCTCGGACGCATGCCAGCGCCCGAGCAGCCGGCGCGACAGCAGGTTGAAGCCGGCGAAGATCGCCACGCCGGTCAGCGAAACCAGCAGCAGCGCAGCGAACATCTTCGGGATCTCGGTGCGGAAGCTGGCCTCGAGGATCCGCGATGCCAGCCCGGTTTCGCGGCCCGCGGCCCCCGCGGTGAACTCCGCGACCACCGCGCCGATCAGGCTCAGTCCGCCGGCGATCTTCAGCCCGGCCAGGAAGTGCGGCAGCGCCGAGGGCACCAGCAGCAGCCGCAGCCGCTGCCAGCGGCTGGCGCCGTACAGCGTGAACAGGTCGCGCAGGTTAGGGTCGGCCGAGCGCAGCCCGATCACGGTGTTCGACAGCACCGGGAAGAAGGCGACGATCCAGGCGCACAGCAGCAGCGCGGCCGTGGTGCTGTCGACGTAGATCAGGATCAGCGGCGCGATCGCCACGATCGGAGTCACCTGCAGCACGATGGCGAAGGGAAAGAGCGACAGCTCCACCAGGCGCGACATCGCGAACAGCGCCGCCAGCGCGGCGCCGAGCACCGCGGACAGCAGCAGCGCGCCGAAGGTGATCTTGACCGTGTAGAGCCAGGCCGGCGCGAGCGAGTCGAAGTTGTCGGCCAGCGTGGCCAGCACCAGGCTGGGCGCCGGCAGGATGTAGTGCGGGATGCCGGCCAGCCGGACTGCGGCTTCCCAGCCGAGCACCGCCGCCAGGAGCACCGCCGCCGGCAGCAGTACGCGCAGCGGCAGGGCGCGCGAGGCGAGTCCGGTGCGGACAGCGCCGGAGACAGGCTGCCTCACGCCCCGGCCTCCGCGGCCTCGCGCAGCGCTCCCGATAGCTGCGCGCAGAGCCGGGCATAGCGCGCGCTGCCGCGCAAGCCAGCCTCGCGCGGCCAGGGCTCGTCGATCATCACCTCGGCGCAGACCCGCCCGGGACGCCCCGACATCACCAGCACGCGCTGGCTCAGGTAGGCCGCCTCGAACACGCTGTGGGTGACGAACAGCGTGCTCAGCCCAAGGTCGCGCGCCCAGCCGAGCAGGTCGTCGTTGAGCCGCTCGCGCGTGATCTCGTCCAGCGCGGCGAAGGGCTCGTCCATCAGCAGCACCCGCGGCCGGGCGAGCAGCGCGCGGGCGATCGAGGCGCGCATCCGCATCCCGCCCGAGAGTTCCGCGGGGTAGGCGTCGGCGAAGGCCGACAGGCCCACCGTGGCGAGCATGTCCAGCACCTGCGGGCGCGCCTGTTCGCGCGAGCTTCCGGCCAGCCGAAGCGGCAGCCAGACGTTGTCGAACACGCTGGCCCAGGGCATCAGCGTGGGCTCCTGGAACACGAAGGAGAGCCCGTCCGCGGGCGCGCGCACCGTGCCGGAGCTGGCCCGCTCCAGCCCGGCGGCCAGCCTGAGCACCGTGCTCTTGCCGCAGCCCGAGGGGCCCAGCAGCGTGACGAACTCGCCGGCGCGCAGCCGCAGGGAAGCGCCCGCCAGGGCCACCGTTCCGCTCGGGTAGCGCAGGCCCACGTCGTCGAGCTCGATGATGGTTTCCATGACTGTGCGAGCCTATCACCGCCGCGCGGGCGCCTATAGAATCCGGCGGCGCGGCGGCGCGCCAGAGAACGAACAACGAGAAACGCAGCCAGGGAGGAAACCATGTCCGAGTCCGCAATGCCGCGTTGGCGGCTGAAGGCCGAGGTCGGTCCGAGCACCGTGATCGCACCCGACGAGCGCCTGCCCTGGCCGCAGATGTTCGCGATGGGCGCGCAGCACGTGGTGGCGATGTTCGGCGCCACGGTGCTCGCGCCGCTTTTGATGGGCTTCGACCCCAACGTCGCGATCCTGATGTCGGGCCTGGGCACGCTGCTGTTCTTCTTCGTGGTCGGCGGCCGGGTCCCCAGTTACCTCGGCTCCAGCTTCGCCTTCATCGGCGTGGTGATCGCGGCCACCGGTTACGCGGGCCCAGGTCCGAACGCTAACCTGGCGGTGGCGCTGGGCGGCATCATCGCCTGCGGCGCGCTCTACACGCTGATCGGCCTGGCGGTGATGGCCACCGGCACCCGCTGGATCGAGCGCCTGATGCCGCCGGTGGTGACCGGCGCCGTGGTGGCGGTGATCGGGCTGAACCTGGCGCCGATCGCGGTCAAGGGCGCGATGGGCGCCTCGGGCTTCGACGCCTGGATGGCCGTGGTCACCTTCCTTTGCGTGGGCGGCGTCGCGGTGTTCACGCGCGGCATGGTCCAGCGCCTGCTGATCCTGGTGGGCCTGGTGATGGCCTACCTGCTCTACCTGGCGCTGGCCAACGGCGCCGGCCTTGGCACTCCGGTCGACTTCTCGGGCCTGGCCGCGGCCGCCTGGTTCGGGCTGCCCGCGTTGACGGCGCCGGTGTTCGATCCGGGGGCGATGGCGCTGATCGCGCCGGTGGCGATCATCCTGGTCGCCGAGAACCTCGGCCACATCAAGGCGGTGAGCGCGATGACCGGTCGCAACCTGGATCCGTACATCGGCCGGGCCTTCGTCGGCGATGGGCTGGCGACGATGATGGCCGGCAGCGCGGGCGGCACCGGCGTCACCACCTACGCTGAGAACATCGGCGTGATGGCGGTGACCCGCATCTACTCGACGCTGGTCTTCGTGATCGCGGCCCTGATCGCCATCGTGCTCGGCTTCTCGCCGAAGTTCGGCGCGCTGATCCAGACCATCCCGGGCCCGGTGCTGGGCGGCGTTTCGATCGTTGTGTTCGGCCTGATCGCCGTGGCTGGCGCGCGGATCTGGGTCGACAACAAGGTCGACTTCTCCGACAACCGCAACCTGATCGTCGCCGCGATCACCCTGGTGCTGGGTGCGGGCGACTTCACGCTGAGCCTGGGCGGCTTCACGGTGGGCGGGATCGGCACCGCGACCTTCGGCGCGATCCTGCTGTGGGCGCTGCTGGGCAGGCGGGCCGTGGCCTGAGGGCCGCCGGCCCGCGCCCGGGCGCGCATCAGGTCTTCGGCGCGTCCTTGAGCATGTTCTCGTAGCGGGTGCGCAGCTCCCGCTTGAGCAGCTTGCCGCTGGGGTTCTTGGGCAGCGCGTCGGTGATCACCACGGCCTTGGGCACCTTGAAGTGGGCCATGTGCTCCTTGCAGAAGGCGATCACGTCGTTCTCGGTGAGCGCCTGGCCGTCCTTGGGCACGATCACCGCGGTGACGGCCTCGATCCAGTAGGGGTGGGCAAGGCCGATCACGGCCACCTCGGAGACGCCGGGCATCCGGTAAATGGTTTCCTCCACCTCGCGGCTGGCCACGTTCTCGCCGCCGGTCTTGATCATGTCCTTCTTGCGGTCGACGACGGTGATGTAGCCCTCCTCGTCGATGATGCCCAGGTCGCCGCTGTGGAACCAGTCGCCCTCGAAGGCCTGCGCGGTGCGTTCCTCGTCCTTGTAGTAGCCCAGCAGCAGTTGCGGCGAGCGGTGCACGATCTCGCCGACCTCGCCGGGCTTCACGTCCTGCATCCGGTCGTCGACCACGCGGGTCTCGACGTTGATCGCCGCCCGGCCCGCGGAGCCCGCCTTGCGCACCTGCTCGTGCGGGTACAGCACCGTGGCCACCGGTGCGATCTCGGTCTGGCCGTAGAAGTTCCACAGGCGGATCTGCGGGATGCGCGCTGCCACTTCCTTGAGCACCTCGACCGGCATGATCGCCGCGCCGTAGTAGCCCTTGGCCAGCGACGAGAGATCGGTCGTGTCGAACTTCGGCGAGCGCAGCAGCGCGATCCAGATCGAGGGCGGGGCGAAGAAGGACGTGATGCGGTGCTTCTGGATCAGCGCGAGCAGGTTGTCCGGCACCGGCTTGCCGGTGATCACGCTGGTGGCGCCGGTGTAGACGCCCGGTCCGAGGAAGACGTCGAGCTGCGCGCAGTGATAGAGCGGCAGGGCGTGGAGGATCAGGTCGACGCCGGCGACCTCGCCCTCGACGATGCAGCTCACGTACTCCCAGAGCACCGCCTCGTGGGTCAGCATCGCGCCCTTCGGAAGCGATTCGGTGCCACTGGTGTAGATGATCTGCAGCAGCGAGCCCGGGTCGATCGCCACCTGCGGTTCGGAGGCGTCGGCCGACAGCAGCTGCTCGAAGTGCTCCATGCCTGCCGGCGGCGCCGCGGGGTCCTCGCCGGGCAGCCAGGCCAGGCGCCGCACCGAGGTGTCGAGCGCGGCGGCGGCACGGCCTAGTTCCACCATGTCCGGGCCGGTCCACAGCAGCTGCGCGCCGGAGTGGCGCAGGATGTAGGCCACTTCCTCGGCGTTGAGCATGAAGTTGATCGGCACCAGCACCGCGCCCATTTTCGCCAGCGCGAAGCGCACCGAGGCGAAGCCATGCGAGTTGCGCGACAGGATCGCCACCCGGTCGCCCGGCTTGACGCCGCTGGCCAGCATTCCGTTGGCCAGCCGGTTGCAGATCGCGTCGAACTCGGCGTAGGTCCAGGACACGTCGCCGCAGATGATCGCGGTCTTGTGCGGGTTGCGGGCGGCGGTGCGGCGCAGCAGGTCGCCGAGCGTCTGGCGTCGGATCTGGGGGTTCACGGGGTCTCCTCCGGGGATGGGTGGCAGATGCGGTCCAGGCCCGCTTCGGCACGATCTGGTCTGGTGGCGAAGATTGTACGGCGGTGCTGGGCGTCGCCGTCGCGTGCGCGGGGAGTCCTGCGACAGCTCAATCGGACTGCGGCTTGCCGCTCTCCCGGTAGTCCCCGAAGGCGGAATCGCGCTCGCTGAGCAGCTTGCCGACGGATTCGCCGTCGCGGCGGAAGCGGCTCATGTAGGCGCTGCTTGCCTCGGTCTGGAAGGCCAGCGCCTGGATCTCGGTGCCCGCCCGGATCGCGGCGCGCATGCCCATGATCTCCATCGCCCGGTGCACGCTGCGCTTGTTGATCGCTGCCAGCTCGCTGGGCAGCTTGGCCACGCGACCGGCCACGGCCAGCACCTCGGCCTCGAGCCGGTCGGCGGGGTGGGCGCGGTTGGCCCAGCCGCGCTGCGCGGCTTCGCTGCCGCTGATGGAGTCGCCGGTGAGCATCGACTCCATCGCCTGGCGCATCCCCATCAGCCAGGGGTGGAACTGCATGTCCGGCGGACTCATCAGCCGCACCGGCGGATAGCCGATCTGCGCGTCCTCGGCCACGTAGACCAGGTCGCAGGCGGTGGCCAGCTCGGTGCCGCCGGCCAGGCAGTAGCCATGCACCTGCGCGATCACCGGCTTGGCCAGGTCCCAGACCCGGAACCAGCCGTCGACCACGTGCCGCGACCACTGGCCCAGGCCGCCGGCGGTGTGGTACGGCTGGCCCTCGCGGTTGTTGGCCGACAGGTCGTAGCCGGAGCAGAAGGCCGGGCCCGCACCGCGGATGATCGTGACCCTGACCTCGGGATCGAGGTCATGGGCCTCCAGCGCCGCGAAGATCTCGGTGCGCAGCGCATTGTTCATCGCGTTGCGCTTGTCCGGGCGGTTGAGCGTGATCCGGCGCACGCCGGGCGCGGGGGTGTCGACGAGGATGTGGACGGGGTCGGTCATGCGGTGCTCCGTTGTCGTTGATCTCAGGCGCGGCGCGTGCCCTTGGCGCGGCCAAGGTATTCGACTGCGCCGGGGGTCTCGTGCAGCCAGCCGGACCAGCGCCTGGCCACCTTGGCGATCTTCTCCGGAGCGACGCCGAGCTGGGCCATCGCCACGCAGCCGTTGACCGACTCCCAGTACTCGGCGATCAGCCCGTCGCGCAGGCGGAAGCGGCTCATGCCGTCGATCAGCACCTTGCGGCCCTCGTAGTCGGGGATCGTCGAAGTGAAGCTCGACAGCGACCAGGCATAGGCCATGTCGCCGTTGCACACCGGATCGAACATCTCCCAGCGGTAGTCGGGCCCGGCGTCGCGGTGGAACACCTCCTGCATCATGTGGGCGATCGCCGGCCGGCCGGTGTGCGGGCCGTAGATGTAATCGTGATAGGTGGCGTCCTCGGTGAAGCAGGCCGCGAAGGCCTCGCCATCGCCGGCTTCGGCGGCGTGGGTGAAGCGTTCGAGCAGGGCGGCGAACTCGGCCTGGTTCATGGCACCTCCTGTGCGAGCCAGTGGTCGACGAATTCGACGAGGTCCTGGTGGACCGAGCGCGCCAGCGTCGTCACCTCCTCGCCGGTGTTGGGGCTGCCGTTGGGCGCGCGCAGCACCAGGGCGGTGTGCACCTGCCCCGGAACGCCCCGCAGGTAGGGCAGGTAGTCGTCGACGAAGGCTACGGGGCGCAGAGCCTCGATCGCGTCGGCCTTCGGGCTGCGGGTCTCGCTCGCGTTGCCGGTGGCGATGACGCGCTCGATCGGGAAGCCGCGGTCGCGCAGGTTGCGCAGCCGGGCGGCTTCGTACGCCGACTCGAGGGCGGATACGCAGACGAGTTCGAAGCCCGCGTCGTGCAGGCGGTGGCAGGCGTCGACGGCGCCGGGCAGCGGCGGCATCGTCGACCAGAAGTGCTCGTCCAGGACGGCGCGCATCCGGGCCCGCCCGGCCTCGTCCAGGCGATCGACCTCCCAGCGGTCCATCGGCCAGTAGGCGAGGGGGTCGCGCTCGCGCGGCCGCTCGCCGAAGGCGCGCTCCCACGCCCCGGCATAGCCGAGGTGGAAGTCGAGCAGCACGCCGTCGGCGTCGAGGGCGATCAGGGGCTTGGGCATCGGACGATTCTATCGGCGTCCCGTCGCCCGCGCCGGCGCGCAGGGACGGCTTTCGGCACGGCGCGTAAGGGATTGTCCATTTCACGGACAGGGATAATGACCGTGCATCCGCGATCCACCGCCCATGGCGTCGAGCCTGCGGGCCTCCCGCCGGCCGGCCAGGGAAGAAATGACAGGAAGACCGTCGATGACTGAAGCGCAGCATTCCCCGCACGCGACCCGAGAGTGGCATGCGTCGAGCGCCGAGGCCGCCCTCGCGCAGCTTGGCGTCGATGGCGGGCGCGGGCTCGACCCCGCCGAGGCGCAGGCGCGGCTCGAGCGCTTCGGCCCGAACCGGCTCGCGGCGGCCGCAGTGCGCCCTGCCTGGAAGCGCCTGCTGCTCCAGTTCCACAACGTGCTGATCTACGTGATGCTGGTCGCGGCAGCCGTCACGGCGGCGCTCGGCCACTGGATCGACACCGGCGTCCTGCTGGCCGCGGTCGTGGTCAATGCGCTCATCGGCTTCATCCAGGAGGGCAAGGCCGAGGACGCGCTGGCGGCGATCCGCCAGATGCTTTCGCTGCGCGCCAGCGTGCTGCGCGGCGGCGAGCGCCTCCAGTTGGACGCGGACCTGCTCGTGCCGGGCGACATCGTCACGCTGGTCTCCGGCGACAAGGTGCCCGCCGACCTGCGCCTGATCCGTGCCAAGGGCGTGCGCGCCGAGGAGGCGGCGCTCACCGGCGAGTCGGTGGCGGTCGGCAAGGACCTCGCGCCGGTGGCCGCGGACGCGCAGCTGGGCGACCGCACCTGCATGCTGTACTCGGGCACGCTGGTGGCGTCGGGGGTCGCCGTCGGGCTGGTCGTCGAGACCGGTGCGCGGACCGAGCTGGGGCGCATCGGCACGATGCTCGAGGAAGTGCACCAGACCACCACGCCGCTGCTGCGCCAGATCGCCGGCTTCAGCCGCTGGCTGGCGCTGGCCATCGTGCTGCTCTCGGCGGGCGCCTTCGCGCTAGGCGTGCTCTGGCGCGGCCAGGCTCCGTCCGAGATGTTCATGATGGCGGTGGCGCTGGCCGCCTCCGCCATCCCCGAAGGCCTGCCGGCGATCATGACGATCACGCTCGCGCTCGGGGTGCGGCGCATGGCGCGCCGCAGCGCGATC
The DNA here is from genome assembly GCF_014202215.1 of Quisquiliibacterium transsilvanicum. GTDB lineage: Bacteria > Pseudomonadota > Gammaproteobacteria > Burkholderiales > Burkholderiaceae_E > Quisquiliibacterium > Quisquiliibacterium transsilvanicum. Next base: position 474,499 of record NZ_JACHGB010000005.1, read on the forward strand.
GTCCGGCACCTGCCCGCGGTGGAGACCCTGGGCTCGGTCACCGTCATCTGCTCCGACAAGACCGGCACGCTCACCTGCAACGAGATGACGGTGCGGCGGGTGGCGACCGCCGAGCGCGTCTTCGAGGTCGGCGGCGCCGGCTATGCCCCCGAAGGCGGCTTCCACCTGGAGGGTGCGCCGGCGGATCCCGCAGACCATCCGGCGCTGGCCGAGGTGGCGCGGGTCGCGCTCCTGTGCAACGACGCGGCGCTGCGCCGCGAAGGCGACGCATGGCTGCTCGACGGCGACCCCACCGAGGGCGCACTGCTGACCCTGGGGCTGAAGGCGGGGCTGGACGGCGCCCACGAGCGCGCGGCCTGGCCCCGGCTCGACGCGATCCCCTTCGAGTCCGAGCACCGCTTCATGGCCACCCTGCACCATGACCACGCGGGCCGCGCCTTCGTGTTCGTCAAGGGCGCCCCGGAGCGGGTGCTCGACATGTGCGCCGCGCAGCGTGCCGGCGGCGCCGATGCCGCGCTCGACCCGGACTACTGGCGGCGCGCCGCCACCGACTTCGCGGCCAGGTCGCTGCGCGTGCTGGCGGTGGCGGTCCGGCCGGTCGATGCCGGCAAGCGGACGCTGGACTTCGCCGACGCCGATTCGGGCTTCACGATGCTCGCGATGCTGGGCAGCATGGACCCGCCGCGCGAGGAGGCGATCGCGGCGGTGGCCGAGTGCGCGGCGGCTGGCATCCGGGTCAAGATGATCACCGGCGACCACGCCGAGACTGCGCGCGCGATCGGCGCCAGCCTGGGGATCGGGGCCGGCCGTCCGGCGCTCACCGGCGCCGAGATCGAGCTGATGGACGACGCGACGCTGCGCGGCGTGGTCGGCGACATCGACGTCTTCGCCCGCGCCAGCCCGGAACACAAGCTGCGGCTGGTGGAGGCGCTGCAGGCGCAGGGCGAGGTGGTGGCGATGACCGGCGACGGTGTCAACGACGCGCCGGCGCTCAAGCGCGCCGACGTCGGCATCGCGATGGGCCACAAGGGCACCGAAGCCGCGAAGGAGGCCGCCGACGTGGTGCTGGCCGACGACAACTTCGCGACCATCGGCAATGCGGTCCGCGAGGGCCGCGGCATCTACGACAACATCCGCAAGTTCATCCTGTTCATGCTGCCCACCAACGGCGGCGAAGCCCTGGTGGTGCTGGCGGCGATCCTCACGGGGATCGCTCTGCCGCTCACGCCGGCGCAGGTGCTGTGGATCAACCTCGCCACCTCGAGCACGCTGGGGCTCGCGCTGGCCTTCGAGCGCACCGAGCCCGGCGTGATGCTGCGCCCGCCGCGCGACCCGCGCGAGCCGCTGCTCTCGGGCTTCTTCGTCTGGCGGGTGCTGTTCGTATCGGTGCTCATGATGACCGGCGCGCTGGGTCTTTTCCTCTGGGAACTGGGCCGCGGCGCCAGCCTGGAGACCGCGCGCACGATGGCGGTCACCGCGGTGGTGGCCGCCGAGATGTTCTACCTGGTCAGCAGCCGCTACATAGAGCGCTCCGCGCTGTCGCTCGAGGGCCTCACCGGCAACCGGCAGGTGCTGATGGCGATCGGGGTCTGCGCGGCGCTGCAGCTGGGCTTCGTGCACGCGCCGCCGCTGCAGGCGGTGTTCGGGTCGACGCACCTCGATGCTGCCGAGTGGGGGCGCGCGCTGCTCGCGGGGGCTTTCGTCTTCGCTGTGGCCGAGATCGAGAAGGCCGTGATCCGCGCCCGGCGCGCCCGGCGTGACGCGGGCAGCGCGGGCAGCGCGGGCAGCGCGGGCGGGGGCCGAAGCTGCGCCGGCGACGCGCCAGCGACCGGCGCCGCCGTCCTCAGCCGCGCAGCGCAGCCACCGCGCTGAAGGCCCGGTCGGTCGCCTCGAGCGCGCGGTCGATGTCCTCGGGCCGGTGCGCCACGCTGAGGAACATGTTGTGCCGATGGTGCAGGTAGACGCCCTGTCGAAGCGCCTCGGCGCAGAAGGCCGCGCCGAGCTCGGCCTGCGGGTCGTCGTCGAACAGCAGCATCGGCATCTGCGCCGGTCCGGTCTGGCGGATTCCGATTCCGTGTGCCCGCGCCTGGCCGGCCAGGCCGTCGCGCAGGCGCTCGCCCATCGCGCGCATCCGGGCGACGCCGTCGACGGCCTGCAGCTTGCGCAGCGTGGCCACGGCGGCGGCCATCGAAGCCGCCCCGCACCAGAAGGAACCGGTCGCGTAGATCGACGAGGCCGCCTCGCGCAGGCGCTCGGCACCGGTCACTGCCGCGAGCGCGTGGCCATTGGCGATCGCCTTGCTCCACGCGGCCAGGTCCGGGCGCACGCCCAGCGGCTCCCAGCTGCCGGCGAGATCCAGGCGCATCCCGGCGCGCACCTCGTCGAGGATCAGCGCGGCGCCGGTGCGGTCGCACAGCCTTCGCACCGCCTGCGCGAAGCCGGGGTCGGCCAGTTCCTGGTCCACGCCGTAGTCGTGCCTGAAGGGTGACACCAGCACCGCCGCCAGGTCTTCGCCGGCCTGCGCGGCAGCCTCCTCCAGGCTTGCGACGTCGTTGTAGCGGTAGTGCAGCAGATGGGCCCGGTCTTCGGCGGTGACGCCGACCAGCGAGGGCGTGCACCACGGCGCCGCGCCGTGATAGGCGCCGCGGGCGACGAGCACCTTGCGCCGGCCGCCGGCCGCCCGGGCCACGGTCACGCAGACGGTGGTGGCGTCGGTGCCGTTCTTGGCGAACATCGTCCAGTCGGCGTGCGCCACCTGCCGGGTCATCAGCTCGGCGAGCTCGACCAGCACCGGCGCGGGACCGTTCATCACGTCGCCTGCGCGCCGCTGCGCGTCCGCCGCGGCTTCCACGTCCGGGTCGTGGTGGCCGAGCACGATCGGTCCCCAGCTGCACATGAAGTCCAGGTACTCCCGGCCGTCCGCGTCCCAAATTTTGCAGCCGTCGGCGCGCGAGAAGAACTGCGGATAGCCGGGAGGCAGGCCCTGGGCGCGCATGTGCCCCCAGAGTCCGCCCGGGATCGCCCGAGCGGCCCTGGCGCGCAGCGTGAGGTCGCTCTCGGCGGGAGCTCCGCCGTCGGGGCGGTCGGGAAGTCCGGAACGGCTCATGCGCGCATCCTCCTCTTTCGACGAGCAGGCCCGGCGCCAGGGACGGCCAGGGGATGGCGATGGTCAGCCAGGCGAACGGACGATGAACGTTACCACCGGCCGCAGGATCGTTCATGACCAGGGCGTGGATCCGGCCATCGGCGGGCGCCCGGTGCGTCGATTGCCGAGGACGATCGGTTCGAGACGGCCACGGAATCAAATGTACGGGGATTTACATTCTTCCGACGCCCTTCGCCCGTATGGTCGCCCTGTCAACGACATGGCCATCGGCCAGCCGGTGCGCGGCACGAGGCCGGGCGCGCCGGGCCAACGAAGGAGGGGATCGGCATGGAACTGTCCGCGAAAGGTCGCAACGTCATCGTCACCGGCGGCAGCCAGGGGCTCGGGCTCGCCACCGCAGTCGCGTACGCGAAAGCGGGCGCCAACGTCGCAATCCTGGCGCGTCGCCCCGGTCCGCTCGAGGAAGCGCGCGCGCAGATCGCGGCGGTTTCGTCCGGGAAGGTCTCCGCCGTGGCCTGCGACGTCGCTTCGGCAGCAGACCTGGAGCGGGCCCATGCGGAGGTGGTGAAGGCGATCGGCGAAGTCGACATCCTGGTCAACAACGCCGGCAAGGCGCAGGCGTTCGCCTTCGAGGGAATTTCCGACGAGGTCTGGCAGTCCGACATCGACCTCAAGCTTTTCGCAGCGATCCGGCTCACCCGCCTGGTCTGGCCCGGCATGAAGGCGCGGCGCTGGGGACGCGTCATCAACGTGCTCAACACCTTCTCCAAGGCGCCAGGCGCCGGCACTGCGCCGACCTCTGTGACGCGCGCTGCCGGCCTTGCGCTCACCAAGGTGCTTGGCACCGAGGGCGCGCCGCACAACATCCTGGTCAACGCGCTGCTGGTCGGCCTGATCGAGTCCGAGCAGACGCACCGCTTCCACCAGGCACACGGCGCGGACCGGCCCTACGACGAGTTCGCCGCGGAGATGGGGAGGAAGATTCCGATGGGGCGCATCGGGCGCGCCGAGGAGTTCGCGAGCACCGCGCTGTTCCTGGGCTCCGACGCCGCGAGCTACCTGACGGGGACTGCGATCAACGTGGACGGGGGCAGCTGCCCGGTGGTCTGAATGCGTCCAGGGCAGTCCCGGGGTGCGGGTTCTTGAGACAAGGGGACGGACATGACGACCGGAGCAGACGCCGCAAGGCTCTCTGACGCGGAGATCGAGGATCTCGCCAGCCGGCTGGTGGAGGCGCGCGAGACGCGGGTCGCAGTGGCGCTGCCGCCGGAGTTCGCGCAGCGATGCGATGCCGAAGCGGCCGGCAGACTCGCCGTTCGACATCTCAGAGGACTGCTCGCCCGCACGGGCGGCCGGGTCGTGGGCAGCAAGCTCGGCGGCACCAACCGGGCGGCGCTGGAGAAGCTCGGCCTGGAGCGCCCCTTCGTCGGGCCGGTGAATTCCGCGGCCCTGTTCGACAGCCCGGCCAGGCTGCCGCGCGCCGGTTTCCTGATGTGCGTGATCGAGGCTGAAGTGGCGATTCGCTTCGGCAAACCGGTGGACGGCCGCAGCGGCCCGCCGTCGCGCGAAGCCCTGGTCGGCGCGATCTCCGAGCTGTGCCCCGCGATCGAGATCGCCGACAGCCGGCTGGCCGGCTTCCCCGCGCTGCCGCCGGCGGCGATCATCGCCGACCTCGGCTTCGCCGGGGCGCTCGTCACCGGCGCGCCCTGCGCCGACTGGCGCCGGCACGATCTTTCGGACGCGTCGGTACAGCTGACCGTCAACGGCGTTTCGGTGCGTGAAGGCAGGGGCGAGGCAGTGCTCGGCAATCCGCTGGACGCGCTCGCGGACTACGTGGCCGACGCCGGGCGCGCGGGGCGCGCGATCGAGGCCGGAGAAATCGTCAGCACGGGCACCTGGACCCAGCCCTACATGGCGCAGCAGGGCGATCTCATTCGCGCCGACTTCGGCCCGTTGGGTATCGTCGAGGTCCAGATCACCTGAAACGGGAGCAGCCGGGATGACGATCGAGCAGACACTCGCGGCGCTTGGCGCCGCCCTCGGGCCCGGCGGGCTGCTGGTTGGCGACGACATCGGTGACCGCCATCGCGGCGACATCCACGGCAACCTCGGCGAGACGCCGATCGCAGTGGCGCGGCCACGGGACACCGCGCAGGTCTCGCAGGTGCTGGCGGCCTGCAACGCCGCGGGCATCCCGGTGGTGACGCATGGCGGGCGCAGCGGCCTGGTGCTGTCCTGCACCACCCGCGCCGGCGAGCTGGTGCTGTCCACCGAGCGGATGACCGCAATCGAGTCGATCGATGCCGACGCCTGCACCGCCACCGTGCAGGCCGGCGTGGTGCTGCAGACGCTGCAGGAGCGCCTGGAGCCCGACGGGCTGAGCTTCCCGCTCGACCTCGGCGGCCGCGGCAGCTGCACGATCGGCGGCAACATCGCCACCAATGCCGGCGGCAACCGGGTGATCCGCTACGGGATGACCCGCGACCTGGTGCTGGGCCTGGAGGCGGTGCTCGCCGACGGCACGGTGCTCGACGGCCTGAAGCCCTTCATCAAGAACAACACCGGCGTCGACCTCAAGCAGCTGTTCATCGGCAGCGAGGGCGTGCTGGGCGTGGTCACTCGTGCGGTGCTGCGGCTGGTGCCGAAGCCCGAGGACACCGCGGTCGCCTTCTGCGGGCTGGCCGGCTTCGACCGCGTGCGAGCCATGCTGCGGCATCTGCGCCGCAGCCTCGGCGGCGACCTAACCGCCTTCGAGGTGCTCTGGAAGGGCTATTACACGCGTTACCTCGGGCTGCATCCGACGGGCGCGCCGATGCCCGACGCCCACCGCTTCTACGTGCTGACCGAGTCCTCCGGCAGCGGCGGCGACGGCCTGCAGGAGCGGTTCGAGCGCGCCCTTGCCGACGCGATCGACGAGGGCATCGTCGACGACGCGGTGATCGCGAAGTCCGGCAGCGAGGCCGCCGCGCTCTGGCACATGCGCGACTTGGCGATCGAGGTGGCGCGTACGCTGGGGCCGCACTCCGCCTTCGACGTCAGCCTGCGGATCGCCGAGATGGAGGCCTTCGCAGGCGATCTCGACGCCGTCGCCCACGGCCTGAATCCCGGCTGCGAAACCCTGGTTTTCGGCCACGCCGGCGATGGCAACCTGCATCTGGCGGTCAGCCGGCCACCGGGCTCCGGCCTGGCCAAGGGCGCACTCGAAGCAGCCGTCTACGACCTGGTGCGGCGCTACGGCGGGTCGGTATCCGCCGAGCACGGCATCGGCGTGTCGCGGCTCGAGTATCTCGGCCACACCCGGACGGCGGCCGAGATCGAGGCGATGCGCGCGCTCAAGCGCACGCTCGATCCGAACTGCATCCTGAACCCGGGACGGGTGCTTTCGCAGGTGGCCGCGCCCGCGGGCACCTGACCACACGAAGAGGAGGCGAATCATGCCCGACTACCGTTCCAGCAAGGTCACCCAGGGCCGCGAGGCCACCACCGCACGCATGCTCTGGCGCGCCACCGGGATGAAGGATGGCGACTTCGGCAAGCCGATCGTCGCGGTCGCCAACTCGTTCACTCAGTTCGTGCCGGGCCACGTCCACCTGAAGGACATGGGCCAGCTGGTGGCGCGCGAGATCGAGGCGGCCGGCGGCGTGGCCAAGGAGTTCAACACCATCGCGGTCGACGACGGCATCGCGATGGGGCATGACGGCATGCTCTACTCGCTGCCCTCGCGCGACCTGATCGCGGATTCGATCGAGTACATGGTCAATGCGCACTGCGCCGACGCGCTGGTGTGCATCTCCAACTGCGACAAGATCACGCCCGGCATGCTGATGGCTGCGATGCGGCTGAACATCCCGGCGGTGTTCGTCTCCGGCGGGCCGATGGAGGCGGGCAAGGTCGTCCGGGAGGGGAAGGCGCAGAAGATCGATGGCGTGGTCGCGCTGGTGGCGTCCGGAAACCCGGCCACGCCCGAGGCGGAGATGACCGAGCTCGAGCGCGCTGCGTGCCCGACCTGCGGCTCCTGCTCCGGGATGTTCACCGCCAACTCGATGAACTGCCTCACCGAGGCGCTGGGACTCTCGCTGCCCGGCAACGGAACCGTGGTCGCCACGCACGAGGATCGGCGCGGCCTCTACCTGGGCGCGGCGCGGCTGGTGGTCGATCTCTGCCGGCGGCACTACGGCGAAGGCGACCAGACGGTGCTGCCGCGGGCGATCGCCAATCGGCGGGCCTTCGAGAACGCAATGCGGCTCGACGTCGCGATGGGCGGCTCGACCAACACGGTGCTTCACCTGCTGGCGGCCGCCCACGAGGGCGGCGTCGATTTCTCGCTGGACGACATCGACCGGATCTCGCGCAGCACGCCCCATCTGTGCAAGGTCTCGCCGTCGACGCTGCTGTGGCACGTCGAAGACGTGCACCGGGCGGGCGGGGTGATGGCCATCCTGGGCGAGCTCGCGCGGCTCGACCTCCTGGACCTCGACGCGCCGATGGTCCATGCCGACAGCCTGCGCGAGGCGCTGATCAGATGGGACGTGGGCGCCGAGGCGCTGGCCGGATCGGCGGTTGCCGGCTCCGACATCGTCGCGCCGCAGGCCGAGGGCCGCGCCGAGGTCGAGCGCTTCTATCGTGCCGCGCCAGGCGGCGTGCCCAGCCAGTCGGCGTTCTCGCAGGCGGAGCTCTACCCGTCGCTCGACCTCGACCGTGCCAATGGCTGCATCCGCGACGGCGCGCATGCGTATTCGCAGGACGGTGGGCTCGCCATCCTGAAGGGCAACCTTTCGCCCGATGGCTGCGTGGTCAAGACCGCGGGCGTGCACGAGAGCATCCTGAAATTCAGGGGCCAGGCGATCGTGTTCGAAAGCGAGAATGCGGCGGCCTCGGGAATCGCGGCGGGCGCGGTGCGGGCAGGGCACGTCGTGGTGATCCGCTACGAAGGGCCGAGCGGAGGGCCGGGCATGCAGGAGATGCTCAAGGTGACCAGCCTGCTCAAGTCGCGCGAGCTGGACAAGGTCTGTGCGCTGATCACCGATGGCCGCTTCTCGGGCGCCACCTCCGGCCTGTCGGTCGGCCATGTCTCGCCGGAGGCCGCCGCCGGCGGGACCATCGGCCTGGTGGAGGACGGCGACCCGATCGCCTTCGACATCCCGGCGCGGGCGGTCACGCTGGAGGTGCCGCAGGAACTCCTTGCCAGGCGCCGCGCGGCGATGGCCGCGCGCGGCGAGGCGGCCTGGCAGCCGGCCCAGCCGCGCCCGCGCAAGGTGTCGACCGCATTGCGCGCCTACGGGTTGCTGGCCAGCTCGGCCGACAAGGGAGCGGTGCGCGACCTGACCGGAATCCGCCGGGTGACCGGCTGAACCGCGGACGGGTGCCTGCGGACCGGTCGCCTGCGGACCGGTCGCCTGCGGACCGGTCGCCCGGCGCTTGGGTCCGCCCCGCGGATCAGTCTTCGATCCGAGGCGGCTCACCGGCGGCAGCGGGCTTGACTGTCCGTTCGTGGAGCGCGAATACGCCGCTCGCGCGCATCACGTGGCGCGTGCCGATCCGAAGGTCGCAGTTCGCGTAGGCGAGTCGCCTGCCCTTCTTGGTGATCGTCACGTGCGCCTCGAGCCAGTCGCCCAGGCGCCCGCTTGACAGGAAGTCCGCGGTCATCGACGCAGTCACCGAAGCGCCCCGGTGGCCGGCCGCCATCGACATCGACATGCCGAGCACGCCGTCGGCGAGCGTGGCCAGCATGCCGCCATGGGTGATGCCCTGGTAGTTCAGGTGGTTGTCGAGGACACGCACCGCGAACACCGGATTGCCGGCGTCATCGCGCCTGAACCAGACCTGCCCGAGCCCCTGCGCCCACGGGCCGCCGCCCTGGATCGGTACGAAGCCGGCCGGAATGTCGTCGGGGACCGGCACGTCGGCGCGCAGGTAGGGGTGGTGCGGGGTCAAGGCCGGCTCGCCGGTGCGTTCTGAGCTCAGGTGAAGCGTCGTCATCGGCGCATCCTGCCACGGCGTTTCGCCTGCCGCGCATGCCCTTCGTGTCGGAATGACCGCGCGCAGTGCGCCTCGGCCTCGACTGCAGCGAGCCGGGCGGCGCCCGCGGCCGCTCGCCCGCCATCAGGCCGCGAAGATCTTCCCCGGGTTGAAGATCCCGTCCGGGTCGAGCGCCCGCTTGACGCGTCGCATCAGCTCCACGCCCTTGTCGCCGGCCTCCTCGCGCAGGAAGGCGATCTTGTGCAGGCCGATGCCGTGCTCGCCGCTGCAGGTGCCTTCCATCGACAGCGCGAGCCGGACGATCTCCTCGTTGAGCCGCTCAGCCAGCGCGATCTCGTCGGGGTCGCCGGGGTCGACCAGGATGCCGCAGTGGAAGTTGCCGTCGCCCACGTGGCCGGCGATGCTGGTCGGCGACGAGGTCTTGTCGAGGATTGTCCGCGCCCCGGTGATGCACTCGGCGAGCCGGGAGATCGGCACGCAGGTGTCGGTGATGATGGCCCGGGCGCCGGGACGGCTGGCCAGCCCGGCGAACAGCGCGGTGTGCCGCGCGTTCCACAGCCGGGTGCGGTCCTCGGGGCGGCTGGCCCATTCGAAGCCCTGGCCGCGGTGCTCGGCGGCGATCGCCTCCACCGTCTGCGCCTGCTCGCGCGCACCCGACTCGGTGCCGTGGAACTCGAAGAACAGCGAGTGGGCTTCGCGCAGCGTGGTCTTGCTGTACGCGTTGATCGTGCGAATGGTCTGCGGGCACAGGTACTCGCAGCGCGCCACCGGCACGCCCAGCTGGATGGTGCGGATCACCGTGTCGACCGCGTCCTGAAGGCTGTCGAAGCAGCAGACCGCGGCAGACATCGCCTCGGGCACCGGGTACAGCCGCACCGTGACTTCGGTGATCACTCCCAGCGTGCCCTCGGAGCCCACGAACAGCCGCGTGAGGTCGTAGCCTGCAGAGCTCTTCTTGGCGCGGTTGAAGGGCCGCAGCAGGTCGCCGTCGGCGTCGACCACGGCCAGGCCGACGACGTTCTCGCGCATCGTGCCGTAGCGGACTGCGTTGGTGCCGGAGGCGCGTGTCGCGGACATGCCGCCCAGGCTTGCGTCCGCGCCGGGGTCGATCGGGAAGAACAGGCCGCTGTCCTTCAGCGCCTCGTTGAGCTGCTTGCGGGTGACGCCCGCCTGCACGGTGGCGGTGAGGTCCTCCACGCGGACCTCGAGGATGCGGTTCATCCGTGAGACGTCCAGCGAAAGGCCGCCCTGCACCGCGAGCAGCTGGCCCTCGACCGATGATCCGGCGCCGAAGGGGATCAGCGGCACGCGGTGGCGCCTGCACAGCCTGACTGCGTCGACCACGTCCTCGTTGGACTCGGCGAACACGACGGCCTCTGGCGGGGTCACCGGGAACGGTGACTCGTCGCGGCCGTGATGCTCGCGCACCGCCATCGCCGCGGAGAAGTTCGCGCCGAAACGCGCGGCGAGCTCGGTGAGCATCTGCGCGGGCAGGCCGCGGGCCTGCGGCCGGAGGGTGTGGGCGGTGGTGCTCATGTCGGACTCCTGGGTGATGCTGCGCCTGCCTGCCTGCCTGCCACTGCCCGGATCGTGTGCCGGTCAGGCCGCCGGGAACTCCGGCACTTCGAGGCTGAACGCGTTCGCGCAGCTCACGATCTGCTTCCAGGTGGTCGGGTCCACCGGGATGCCGTCGCGGCTGCGCTGCGCGCGCGAGGCCTGCTCGGTTTCGCCGGGCACCAGCACCGGGGCGTCGGGGTCGGCGGCGGGTGAGGCCTTCACGTAGTCGGTCAGCGTTGCGACCGCACCGTCGAACCAGCCGCCGTCGACCAGGCGGCCGGGCTCGATCACGATCGACATGATCCCGTTGACCAGGCCGCGTCCGCCCTGGAAGCCGTCGCCGCTGCGCGGGCCGCCAGTCATTGCGCCGCCGAGCACTTCGGCCATGAAGGCCAGCGCCCAGCCCTTGTGGTCGCCGAAGGCGGTCTGCGCCCCCTTGGGCTCCTCGAACATCACCTTCGGGTCGGTGGTGGGCTGGCCCTTGTGATCGATCAGCCGCCCGGGCGCCACCTGTTCGCCCTTGTTGTAGGCGACGCGCACCTTGCCGAGCGCGATCGTCGAGGTGGCGTAGTCGAGCAGCAGCGGCTTCGCGCCGGGGACCGCGACGCACACCGGGTTGGTCATCACGCGGGCGTCGCTGCCGCGGAACGGCGCCACCGTCGGCACTTCGTAGACCGCGTTCACGAAGTGGACCGACATCAGTCCCTTCGCGAGCAGCTGCTCGGCGTAGGCGCCGACGCGGCCGATGTGCTGCGAGTTGCGCAGCGTGGTGATCGCCACGCCGTGCGCCGCGGCGATCCGGGCGGCTTCCTCCATGACCCGGGTGACCGCAGGCTGGCCGTAGCCCATCCGCGCGTCGAACACGGCAAAGGGATCGGTGCCGCCGACGCGCTCCGGCGTCTGGTTGGGCTTCACCCAGCCGGAACGCAGGTGGTGCATGTAGGCCGGGATCATCCCGATGCCGTGGCTGTCGTGGCCGGCGAGGTTGGCGTCGATCAGGTGGTCGGCGATCTCCTCCGCCTCCTGCTCGCTGCTGCCCGCGGCCCTGAAGATGTCGATGACGAAGGGACGCAGGCGGGTCGGTTCCGCGAGGATGGTCATTTCAGCTGGCTCTCCTGAGTTCTCTGGCCGGGTTCCGGTACTGCTGCATCAGCCGCTCGCGCTCCACCGCGGCCGCGTCGGCGCTGGCCTGGCGCACGTGCCCGTAGCCGCGGATCTTCTCCGGCAGCGCTGCGATCGCCACTGCGCTGGCGTAGTTGGACTCGTCGAGGCCGGCCACCAGCATGCGGACGTCCTCCTCGTACTGCCGGGCCAGCGCCTTGTCCAGCGCGCGCTCGGCGCCGTTGCGGAAGGGATCCAGGAGGGTGCCGCGCAGCCCGCGCAGTTTCGCCATGACCTTGAAGGCGCTCATCAGCCAGGGTCCCACCTCGCGCTTGATCGGCTTGCCCGTGGTCGGATGCGTCCTGGCGAAGGGGCCGCCGCCGACGTGGAAGTGCAGCGTGTAGTCGCCTTCGAAAGTCTGCTCCAGCTCGCGGTGGAAGTCCTCGCTCGCGTAGAGCCGGGCCACTTCCCATTCGTCCTTCGGCGCCAGCAGCTTGAACCAGTACGTCGCGACCGCGCGGGCCAGCGCCTGCTTGCCGCCGCCCTTGCTGTCGACGCGGACCACCTCGTCGACCAGCGCGGTGTAGCGGCGCGCCAGCGCCTTGCCCTGGTAGGCCTCCAGGTACTCGACTCGCCGCGCAATGGTCTCCTCCAGCGTGCTCGGCGCCGCCTTGCGCTGGAAGCGGATCACCTGGCCGCCCGACAGCATGCGCTCGACCCGCTCGGGATCCACCGCGATGCAGCGGCCCCAGGCGAAGGCCTGGCGGTTCATCTCGATCGACACGCCGTTGAGCTCGATGGCCCGCTCGATCGCTGCGCGCGACAGCGGGATGCGACCGAGCTGCCAGGCCACGCCCACCATCAGCATGTTGCTGGCGATCGCGTCGCCCATCAGCGCCACTGCGAGCCGCTGTCCGTCGACGATCGTGAGCGCCTCGCCGGTGCGGGCGCGGATGCGCTGCATCAGCCCCTGCGCGTCGGCCTGCCAGTCCGCGTTGCGCGCGAACTCGGCGGTGGCGATGAGGTCGCTGCAGACCACTGCGTGGCTGCGCCCGGGCGACAAGGTGGCGACCGGCTCGTCGCCGGAAACCACGATCAGGTCGCAGCCGATCATCGTGTCGGCCTCGCCGGCGCTCACCCGCGGCGCGGTCAACTGGCCGGGGTCCGCGGCGAAGTGCAGGTGCGAGAACACCGCGCCGTACTTCTGCGCCATTCCCATCATGTCGAGCGAGGCGACGTGGGTGCCGTCGAGGTGTGCCGCAACGCCGAGCACCTGGCCGATGGTGATGACACCGGTGCCGCCGATGCCGCCGACCAGCACGTTGAAGGGATGGGCGCGGCCAGCGAGCTGCGGCAGTGCGGGCTCGGGGAGCTCGAAAGGCTCGAGCGCGCGGCTGCTCTTCTCGGGCTTGCGCAGCTTGCCGCCATGCACCGTGACGAAGCTTGGGCAGAAGCCATCCACGCAGCTGAAGTCCTTGTTGCACGAGGACTGGTTGATGCGCCGCTTGCGGCCGAACTCGGTGTCCAGCGGCTCGATCGACAGGCAGGTGGAAACCTTGCCGCAGTCGCCGCAGCCCTCGCAGACCGCGCTGTTGATGAAGCTGCGCTTGGCCGGGTCCTCCCACTTGCCCTGCTTGCGCAGGCGGCGCCGCTCGGTGGCGCAGGGCTGCTCGTAGACGATCACCGACACGCCCGGATACTCGCGCAGTTCCTTCTGCACCGCCTCCATCTCGGCGCGGTGCTTGAGCGGAACGCCGTCGGGGAACTTCACGGTCTCGTACTTGGAGAGGTCGTCGGTGACGACGACGATCTTCTGCACGCCGTCGGCGCGCAGCGCGTCCACCATCTGCGCGATGGTCTGGCCGCCGGCGATCGGCTGGCCGCCGGTCATCGACACGAACCCGTTGGCCAGCAGCTTGTAGGTGATCGGAACGCCTGCGGCCACCGCCTGGCGGATCGCCAGCGAGCCCGAATGCGCGTAGGTGCCGTCGCCGAGGTTTGCGAAGACGTGCTTCTCGTCGGTGAACGGCTGCTGGCCGAGCCAGTGCATGCCCTCGCCGCCCATCTGCGCGACCGTCTTGCAGTTCTCGGGATCGAGGAACACCTGCATGCCGTGGCAGCCGATGCCGGCGAGCACCCGGCTGCCGGCGGGCAGCTTGGTGGAGCGGTTGTGCGGACAGCCGGAGCAGAAGCTCGGCGTGCGCACCACGGCAGCAACCTGCGCCGCCGCGGGCGCCACCGGCGAGCTGCGCTCGATGAACTTCTCGAAGGACGGATCGACCTGCACGAGCAGTTCCGCCAGCACCTGGCGCACCATGCCGGGCTTGGTTTCGCCGAAGTTGGGGAACACCCATTCGCGCGTGCTGTCGTAGAGGTAGCCATCGCGCACCTTGCCGATCACCTTCGGCGCGTCCGGCGTGCCGTAGAGGATGGAGCGCAGCTGGTTCTCGATCAGCGGGCGCTTCTCCTCGACCACCACCACGGTCTCGAGCCCGCGCGCGAAGCGGCGAACGATGTCGGGCTCCACCGGCCAGACCATGCCCAGTTGCAGGACCCGCACCCCGAGGCGCTCAGCGGCCGCCTCGTCGATGCCGAGGTCGAACAGCGCCTTGCGCACGTCCTGCCAAGCCTTGCCGGCGGAGACGACGCCGATCGTCGCCTGCTCCGGGTCCATCGTGATGCGGTTCAGACCGTTGGCCTTCGCGTAGGCCAGCGCAGCGTAGAGACGCTTGTGGAAGACGCGTTCCTCGACCGGCATCAGCACCATCTCGGCCGGCCGGATCGACAGGCCGTCGGGCGGGAAGTCGAACTCGGGAAGCACGATCTGCGGACGGTCGGGGCTCAGCTGCACCGTGCCCGCGCTCTCGACGATCTCGCCGACCAGCTTCATGCCGGTCCAGGCGCCGGAGAAGCGGCTCATCGCGATACCGTGCAGGCCGAACTCCAGGATCTCCTGGACGTTGCTCGGGTAGAGCACCGGAATCGCCATCGACTCGAACAGGATGTCGGAGTAGCAGGCCACGGTGGAGGACTTTGCGCCGTGGTCGTCGCCGGCCAGCGCCAGCGTGCCGCCCAGCGGGCTGGTGCCGGCCCAGTTGGCGTGGCGCAGCGCGTCCACCGAGCGGTCCACGCCGGGGCCCTTGCCGAACCAGATGCCGAACACGCCGTCCACCTTGGCGCCCGGAAACATGCCCACATACTGCGAGCCCCAGACCGCAGTGGCGGCGAGCTCCTCGTTGACGCCGGGGCGGTAGACGATGCCGTGCTCGGCCAGCAGGCCGGGCACCTTGCGCAGCGCGCCGTCGTAGGCGGCCAGCGGCGAGCCCTGGTAGCCGGAAATGTAGCCGCCGGTGTTGTGGCCGGCGGCGCGGTCGCGGCGGATCTGTTCGAGGCCCAGGCGCACCAGTGCCTGGATGCCGGTCATGAAGACGATTCCTTCGCCGACCGTGTACTTGTCGTCGAGGCTCGCGTCGATGCGTGCCGGGGTGTTCGGTTTCATGGTCACTCCTGGGTGATGCGGTCGAGCACTGCGCAGAAGCGGTGGCAGGTCTCGATGGTCGGAACGGGAACGCCGAGGCGGCCGCCGAGGCGAACCGCGTGGCCGAGGATGGCGTCCACCTCCAGCCGGCCGCCGCGCAGCAGGTCCTGCAGCGCGGAGACCCGGTGCTGCGGTGCGCGCTTGCGCATGCCTTCGCCGAAGCCGCGGATCGTGGCCGCGGCCTGTTTGGCAGGCGCGGCGGCGATGCTGGCGACCGGGAAGCCGCCCTGGTCCTCGACGGCAACGCCGCTGGCGGTGGCCAGCGCGACCGTCTCGCGCACCAGCTGTGCAATGGCCACCGAGCCCTGCGGATCCGAGAGGTTGCGCCAGGTCTCCTGCCGGGTCAGCAGCGCCGCGGCGAACAGCGGCACGAAGCCGGAGTACTTGGTCCACTCGACCGTGGCGATGTTGTCGACCGCCTCGGCGGCGATGCCGGCGCCCTTGAGCGTGCCGGCAACCTCTTCGGCGCGGGCGCTTCGAGGGCCGGAAGGCTCGCCGACCGGCAGCCGCTGGTTCATCGTGAAACTGGTGCTGCCGTCGGCCAGCAGCTCGCCCGAGACGCTGGCGGCGGCGCCCAGCACGCGGTCCGCGCCGAAGTGCCGCGCCAGCTCCTCGTTCTTGAGCACGCCGTTCTGCAGTGACAACGCCACCGGCCGGCCGGTGAAGCGCAGCGGTGCGAGCGCCGCCTCGGTGTCGTAGGTCTTCACGCAAAGGATCGCCACGTCGGCGTCGATCTCGCGCTCCCCCGGCCGGATCACCGGCACCTGCGCAGTGAAGTCGGCCAGGCCGGTCAGGCGCACGCCATGAGCCTCGATGTGGTCGGCACGGCGTCCGCGGGCCACCAGGGCCACGGGGGAGCCGGCGCGCGCCAGGTGGGCTGCAACGATCGAGCCGAGCGCACCCGCGCCCACGATCACGAATTTCATCTGTCCGTCTCCTGTTGGATGCGAATCGCCCGCACGGTCTACTTGGCCTCGCCAAAGCGCCGCAGCAGCAGCTCGCGCTCGCTGCGCGCCTGCTCCAGGTTGCGGTCCTTCACGTGGCCGAAGCCGCGGATCTTCTCCGGCAGCCGCGCCAGCTGCACGGCGACTGGCAGGTTGCCGATGTCCAGCCGGCCGAGCAGTTCGCCGATCGTGCGCTCGTACTCGTCGATCAGCGCGCGCTCGGCGCGGCGCTCCGCGCTGCGGCCGAAGGGGTCGAGCGCGGTGCCGCGCAGCCGGCGCATCCGCGCGAGCAGGCGCATCGCGCCGAGCATCCAGGGCCCGTAGCTGCGCTTGACCAGCTCGCCGCTGGCAGGGTCGCGGCGGGCCAGCAGCGGCGGCGCGAGATGGAAGTTCAGCTGGAAGTCCCCGTCGAAGCTGGCGCGCACCTTCTGCAGGAAGCGGCCGTCGGTGTACAGGCGCGCCACCTCGTACTCGTCCTTGTAGGCCATCAGCTTGTGGAAGTTGCGCGCGACCGCGTCGGCGAGCTGCGTCGAGCCCCGGGTCACGCGCCGCTCGGCCTGCACGGTGGCGTCGACCAGCGCGCGGTAGCGCGCCGCCCAGGCCTGGTCCTGGTAGTCGGAGAGCAGCGCGGCGCGGCGCTCGACGAGCTCCTCGAGCGTCTGCGGCGGCGCCGGCTCGCTGGATGCAGCGCCGGTGCCGGCGGCCTGCGCGACCGCCGCGGCGTCATGCGCGGCGAGCCGGCCCCAGAGAAGCGTGGCCTTGTTCGCGTCCACCGCGACGCCATTGAGCGCGATCGCCCGTTCGATCGCGGCGAGGCCCAGGGGGATGAGCCCCTTCTGCCACGCATAGCCGACCATGAACAGGTTGGTCGCGATGCTGTCGCCCATCAGCGCGGTGGCCAGCCGGGTGGCCTCGACGAAGTCGACCCGCTCGGCGCCGACCGCCGCGACCAGGGGTTCGGTCATCGACGCTGCGCCGACCACCAGGTCGGGGTCGATCACCGAGGCGGCGGTCGGCTCGAGCCGGGTGTTGATCACTGCGCGGGTGCGTCCTTCGTCGACCGTTGCGAGCACCGGCCCGCTGGCCGCCACCACCATGTCGCAGCCCAGCACCAGGTCGGTGCCACCCGCGGCGATGCGCTGGCCGACCAGCTGCTCCGGCGTCGGCGCGAGCCGCACGTGGCTGGTCACCGCGCCGTTCTTCTGCGCGGCGCCGGTGTTGTCGAGCACCGAACAGCCCTTGCCTTCGAGGTGGGCCGCCATGCCGAGCAGCGCGCCGACGGTCAGCACACCGGTGCCGCCGATGCCCGTGACCAGGATGCTGTAGGGCTGCGTGAGCGCGGCCGGCGCGGGCTCGGGCAATGCGCCCTGCGCGAGCTGCTGCGCGCTCGCTCCGGCGCGCGCAGCCCGCCGTACGCTGCCGCCCTCGACGGTGACGAAGCTGGGGCAGAAGCCCTCGAGGCAGGAGAAATCCTTGTTGCAGCTGGACTGGTCGATGAAGCGCTTGCGGCCAAGCTCGGTGTCCAGCGGCTTGACCGAGATGCAGTTCGACTTCACCGAACAGTCGCCGCAGCCTTCGCAGACCGCGTCGTTGATGAACACCCGGCGCGGCGGATCGGGGAACTCGCCGCGCTTGCGCCGCCGGCGTTTCTCGGCCGCGCAGGTCTGGTCGTAGATCAGCACCGTGAGCCCGGGCACCTCGCGCAGCTCGCGCTGCACCTGGTCGAGCTGGCGGCGGTGGTGGACGACGGCGCCCGGCGGCAGGTCGGTCACCTGCGCGTACTTCTCGGGCTCGTCGGTGACGATGGTGACCCGCTTCGCGCCCTCGTCATGCACCTGGCGCGCGATCTGCGGCACAGTGAAGCTGCCTTCGGCCGGCTGGCCGCCGGTCATCGCGACCGCGTCGTTGTAGAGGATCTTGTAGGTGATGTTGACGCCGGCCGCCGCCGCGGCGCGGATCGCCAGCAGACCGCTGTGCGCGTAGGTGCCGTCGCCCAGGTTCTGGAAGACGTGGGTGTCCGCCGAGAACGGCGCCTGGCCGATCCAGGCGGCGCCTTCACCGCCCATCGCGCTGTAGGTGGCGGTGCGCCGCGCGGGCTGCCACATCACCATGATGTGGCAGCCGATGCCGGCCATGCCGCGGCTGCCTTCGGGCAGCTTGGTCGAGGTGTTGTGCGGGCAGCCCGAGCAGAAGAAGGGCGTGCGCTGCACCGCCGGCAGCGCCAGCGCCTGGGTGTGGCGCTCGAAGCCTTCCAGCCGGTCCATGCGCTCGCGCAGCGCGTCGTCGGCCAGGCCCAGGCGCGCCAGCCGCGCGACGATCGCGCGCGCCACCAGCAGCGGCGCAAGGTCGCCCTCGCTCTTGAGCAGCACGCGGCGCTCTTCGTCGAGCTTGCCGACCACCGAGGGCCGGCTGCCGGCGGGCAGGTTGTAGAGC
The DNA here is from genome assembly GCF_014202215.1 of Quisquiliibacterium transsilvanicum. Lineage (GTDB taxonomy): Bacteria > Pseudomonadota > Gammaproteobacteria > Burkholderiales > Burkholderiaceae_E > Quisquiliibacterium > Quisquiliibacterium transsilvanicum. The sequence continues at coordinate 493,157 of NZ_JACHGB010000005.1, forward strand.
AGGCGCACCAGCTGCGCCTCGACGAAAGCGGCCTTCTCCTCGACCACCAGCACGTCCTGCAGACCCTGGGCGAAGCGGCGCGCGCCGTCCTCCTCCAGCGGCCAGGTCAGCCCCACCTTGCGCACCCGGATGCCGAGCTGGCGCGCGCGCGCCTCGTCGATGCCCAGGTCGGAGAGCGCCTGGCGCGCATCCAGGTAGGCCTTGCCGGTGGCGAAGATGCCGAAGCGCGCCTGCGGCGCATCGATCACCGTGTGGTCGACCGGATTGGCCCGCGCGAACGCTGCGACCGCGGCCATCCTCGGTCCGTGCAGCCGCCGCTCGGCGTCGACGCCCGGATCCGGCCAGCGGATGTTCAGACCGCCGGGCGGCATCGCGAACTCCGGGGTGACGATCCGCACCCGCGCCGGGTCCACGTACACAGAGGCGGAGCTCTCGATGGTCTCGGAGATCGCCTTGAAGCCCACCCAGCAGCCGGAGAAGCGCGACAGCGCGAACCCGTACAGCCCCATGTCGAGGTAGTCCTGGACGTTGGCCGGGTTCAGGATGGGGAGCATCGCGCCGGCCAGCAGCTGGTCGCTCTGGTGCGGCAGCGTCGAGGACTGCGCGGCATGGTCGTCGCCGGCCACCAGCAGCACGCCGCCATGGCGCGAGCTGCCCGCGGCGTTGGCGTGCTTGATCACGTCCATGCTGCGGTCGACGCCCGGACCCTTGCCGTACCAGATGCCGCAGACGCCGTCGACCTTGGCGCCCGGGTACAGGTTTACCTGCTGGCTGCCCCAGACCGCGGTGGCCGCCAGGTCTTCGTTCAGCCCGGGCTGGAAGCGCACCTGATGCTCGGCGAGGTGCCGGCCGGCCGCCCACAGGGCTTCGTCGTAGCCGCCGACCGGCGAGCCCCGGTAGCCGGAGATGAAGCCGCCGGTGTTCAGCCCGGCGGCGCGGTCGCGCTGGACCTGCATGATCGGCAGGCGGACCAGCGCCTGGATCCCCGACAGGTAGATGCGGCCGGATGCGAGCGTGTACTTGTCGTCGAGTGCGACGGGGGCGAGTGTGGGCATTACGGCTCCTGCGCAGATCGGTCCACCCTACACGCCGGGAAACGCGCGGAATGTAAGAGAACGTACAATTCCCTGCGTCGGGATTCCGCAAGCGCGACATCGGGGAAGGGGGAGGACTTGGACAGGAGGGACTGGATTCGTGTGCTCGAGCGCGACCCCTGGTTCGCCAGCCTCGAGCCGGAGCTCGCCGAACTGATGCTCTCGCTCGCCGTGGAGCGGAAGTTCCGCGCCAACGAGATCGTCTACAGCGCGAACGATGCGCCGTCGGGCATCTACGGCGTGCTCAGCGGCGGCGTGCGGCTGTCGCAGTACACGGCCTCGGGAAAACACATCCTCTTCTCCACTTTCAGCCCGGGTGCCTGGTTCGGCGTGATCTCCGAATTCGACGGGCTGCCGCGTCCGCACAATGCCGTGACGGTGGAGCCCACCCGGCTGCTGCACCTGTCCAGCGCGGCTTTCCGCGAGATCGTCTCGCGCGACTGGCGCCACTGCTTCGCGATGGCGCGGTGCGTCGTGGTGCTGTTCCGCGGCGCGCTCGGCCTGCTGTCGGAGCTGCGTTCTCTGCCGTATCCGGCGCGGGTCGCGCAGACGCTGCTGGCGATCTCGGATCACGAGGTGGCCGTCGGCGGCGCAGACGCCGCTCCGCGCGTCACGCAGGACGAACTCGCCGCGATGGTCGGGGTGACGCGGCAGACCATCAGCAGGCTGCTCCACGATTGGGAAGCAGCCGGTCTGGTGGCGCGCGGCTACGGACGCGTGCGGATCCTCGATCACCTCGGGCTCGGGCGGATCTCGGCGATGGAGGTGTACGAGGGCAGTCCGGACAGACCGGCGCAGCGGGGCCTGCGTCCCGGGCGCTGATCCGGGGAGCCCGCTGCCGCACCGAATCGCCGGCGCGAGATCACTTGCTGCCGAGCCCCTGCAGCGGATCGTCCTGCTGGGTTGGCGCAAGCGGGACGTCCAGCGTGCGCAGCGACTTCTCGACCTGCGCGGGCGCCATCGTCTCTGGCTTCGCCAGCCCTGAGGAGACGATTCCAGGAAACGCGATCACCAGGCCCACCATCACCAGCTGGATCACCACGAAGGGGATAGCGCCGACATAGAGCTGGCCCCAGGTGATCCCCCTGATCCGCCTCGAGGTCACCGGGTCGACGTAGTCTTCCTTGGGCGAGACGCTGCGCAGGAAGAACAGCGCCGCACCGAAGGGCGGATGCATGAACGAGGTCTGCATGTTGATGCTCAGCAGGATTCCGAACCAGACCAGGTCGATTCCCAGCTTGTCCGCGACCGGGGCCAGCAGCGGCACCACGATGAAGGCCAGCTCGAAGAAGTCGAGGAAGAAGGCCAGCAGGAAGACCATCAGGTTCACGATCAGCAGGAAGCCGAGTGTCCCGCCGGGCATCCGGTCGAACAGGTGCTCCACCCACAGGTGGCCGTCGACCGCGTAGAAGGTCAGGCTGAAGATCCGCGCACCCATCACGATGAACAGCACGAACGCCGTCAGCCGTGCCGTCGTGTTCATCGCCTGGCGCAGCAGCCCGACGTTCAGCCGGCGCTTGACGATTGCCAGGGCGATCGCTCCGGTGGCGCCCATCGCGCCGCCCTCGGTGGGGGTGGCCAGGCCGATGAAGATGCTGCCCAGGACGAGGAAGATCAGCGCGAGCGGCGGCACAAGCGAGAAGACCGTCTTCTCGGCCACCGACGAGAGGAGCTTCAGCCCCAGCAGGCGGTTCAGGGCCGTCAGCGCGAACACGATGGCTCCGCCCCAGGCGACGACGACAACGACGGTCTCGTCGGGCGGCGCCCCCGCGGGGCGCATGGCCTGGGCGATGGCGATCACCGCGCAGAAGATCGCGCCAAGCACGAGCAGCGACGGCAGGCCGGTCGCGCCTTTCGGACCGACCAGGGTGCGCGCCTCCAGCGGCACGCTTGGCGCGGTCGCAGGCCGGAACACGGTGCACAGGAACACGAAGAACGCGTACAGGCCAACCAGGATGAGGCCGGGCAGGAAGGCGCCGCGGTACATCTCGCCGACCGAGCGGCCCAGCGCGTCGGCCAGCACGATGAGCACCAGCGACGGAGGAATGATCTGTGCGAGGGTTCCCGAGGCCGCGATCACGCCGGTGGCCAGCCGCGGATCGTAGCCATAGCGGAGCATGATCGGCAGCGAGATCAGGCCCATCGAGATCACCGACGCCGCCACGACGCCGGTGGTGGCCGCGAGCAGCGCGCCCACCAGGATCACCGCGTAGGCGATGCCGCCGCGCACCGAGCCGAACAGCTGGCCGATCGTGTCGAGCAGGTCCTCGGCCATCCCGCTTCGCTCCAGGATGAGCCCCATGAAGGTGAAGAACGGGATCGCCAGCAGCGTGTCGTTCATCATCAGCCCGAACAGGCGGTCCGGGAGCGCCTGGAACAGGGCCGGCGACAGCAGGCCGAGTTCGATGCCGATCAGTCCGAACAGCAGGCCGCAGGCCGCGAGCGCGAAGGCCACCGGGAAGCCGATCAGCATGAAGGCGACCATCGCCGCGAACATGATCGGTGCGAGGTTGGCGGAAATGAAGGCGATCATGCGCGCTCTCCCGGCAGGCGGGCTTCTGCCAGCACCTCCAGCGGATCGGGTGGCGCGGCCGCTGCGGCGCCCGGAGGCGGGGGCAGATCGATGCCCCGGAGCCGGGCAACGCGCTTGACGAGCTCGGACAGGCCCTGCAGGAAGAGCAGCGCGAAGCCCACCGGAACCAGCAGCCAGGCCGGCCACAGCAGCAGCCCGCCGGCGCTCGCCGAATGCTCCGAGCCGACGTAGGTGCGAATCAGCACCGGCAGCGTCAGCCATGCGGTGATCAGGGTGACGGGCATCAGGAACACCAGGATTCCGAAGATGTCGATCCACATCCGCTTGCGCTCTGACAGCCGCACGAACAGCACGTCGATGCGGACATGCTCGTTGCGCAGCAGCGTGTAGCCGCCGTTGAGCAGGAAGATGGCTGCGAACAGGTAGAGCTGGAGTTCCAGCGCCGCGTTGGAGCCCATGCTCATGGTCTTGCGCAGCACTGCGTTCGCGGAGCTGACCAGCACCACGACCAGGACGAGCCAGGACACGGACTCGCCGATCGCGGCGTTCAGCCGATCGATGATCCTCGAAAACCGTAGGAGAAGTTTCACGAGTTGATTCCTTGCGACTGTGCGCTCAGCGCTCGTAGGCCGACAGGTCGCGCACCGCGCCGCGGTCGGCGGAGGTGGCCAGCAGCGCGTAGGCCTTCAGCGCGGTCGACACCCTGCGCTCGCGCGGCTTCGGTTTCCATGCAGCATGGCCGCGGCGCATCTCGGCCTGCCTGCGCTCGTCGAGTTCGGTGTCGTCGATGCGCAGGTGTATGCGACGGCCGGGGATGTCGATCTCGATCGCGTCGCCGTCGCGCACCAGCGCAATGGCTCCTCCAGAAGCCGCCTCGGGGGACATGTGGCCCACGGACAGACCCGAGGTGGCGCCCGAGAATCGGCCGTCGGTGATCAGCGCGCAGACCTTGTCCAGGCCGTGCGCCTTGAGCAGGATGGTCAGCTTCACCATTTCCTGCATCCCCGGCCCTCCGCGAGGGCCCTCGTAGCGGATCACCATCACGTGGCCCGGCTTCACCGCGCCGGAGACGATGGCCTCGGCGCCGTCGTTCTCGCTGTCGAACACGATGGCCTTGCCGTTGAACTTCAGGATGCTCTCGTGCACCCCGGCCGTCTTGACCACGCAGCCGTCGGGAGAGAGGTTGCCGCGCAGCACCGCCAGCCCGCCGTCCTGCGAGTACGCATGCGCGCCGTCGCGGATGCAGCCCTCGGCGCGGTCCAGGTCGAGGTCAGGATAGCGCTCGGCCTGCGAGAACGCAGACAGGCTCGGCACGCCGCCGGGCGCCGCCCGGAAGAAATGCACCACCGCCGCCGAGGGCGCGCCGCGCACGTCCCATTGCGCGAGGGCTTCGCGCAGGCTCGGCGAATGCACGCTCGGCACCTCCAGGTCGAGCAGGTCCAGCCGAGCCAGCTCGCCGAGGATGCCCATCACGCCGCCGGCGCGGTGCACGTCTTCCACGTGCCACAGCGGGGTCGACGGGGACAGCTTGCACAGGTTGGGCGTGCTGCGCGAGATCCGGTCGATGTCGTCCAGCGTGAAGTTCACGCCGCCCTCGTGGGCGGCCGCCAGCAGGTGCAGCACCGTGTTGGTGGAGCCGCCCATCGCCACGTCCATGCGCATCGCGTTCTCGAAGGCGCGCCGCGAGGCGATCGCTCGCGGCAGCACGCCTGCCTGGCCCTCGACGTAGTGGCGCTGGCAGAGCTCGACGATCAGCCGTGCAGCATCCAGGAAGAGTTGGCGTCGGTCGGCGTGCGTGGCCACCACGGTTCCGTTGCCGGGCAGCGCGAGGCCGAGCGCCTCGGTCAGGCAGTTCATCGAGTTGGCGGTGAACATCCCCGAGCACGATCCGCAGGTCGGACAGGCGGAGCGCTCCAGTTCTGCCACTTCCTGTGCGGTGGAGTTCGGGTTGCCCCAGGCCACCGCCATCGTGACGACATCCACCTTCTCGATGGCATCGCCCTTGAGGATCTTGCCGGCCTCCATCGGCCCGCCCGAGACGAACACCACCGGGATGTCCAGCCGCATCGCGGCCATCAGCATCCCCGGAGTGATCTTGTCGCAGTTGGAGATGCAGACCATGGCGTCGGCGCAGTGCGCGTTCACCATGTACTCGACCGAATCGGCGATCAGGTCGCGCGAGGGCAACGAGTAGAGCATGCCGTCGTGGCCGTTGGCGATGCCGTCGTCGACCGCGATGGTGTTGAACTCCTTGGCCACGCCGCCGGCCGCCTCGATCTCGCGCGCCACCAGTTGCCCCATGTCCTTCAGGTGGACGTGGCCGGGCACGAACTGGGTGAACGAGTTGACGACCGCCACGATGGGCTTGTCGAAGTCGTCGTCCCGCATTCCGGTTGCGCGCCAGAGCGCCCGGGCCCCCATGGCCGCGGAGCCCTGGGTGACCCGGCTGGATCGATAGGTCGGCATCGTGGCTTCCGCTCGTTCAGCGCTTGCGGCTGCGCGCGACGGCGTTGCCGACGAACACGTCCAGGGGCGTCTCGTTCAGGCTGTACCAGCGGTAGGCGTCGTCCCGGAACTTCATGTAGTGGTCGTGGATCTTCTTGAAGATCGGGTTGCGCGCCGATTCAGCGGCGTAGAAGTCCATCGCCACTTCGTAGCCCCGCGCGATGATGTCCTGCGGCATCGCCTTGACCTGGATTCCGGAAGCGATGATGCGCTGCAGCGCGGGCATGTTGAAGGCGTCGGCATAGGCCAGGCCGTCGGCGTTGTAGGCCCCCGCAGCGGCCAGGAAGGCCTTGCGATAGCCCTCCGGGAGCTTCTTCCAGTGATCTCGGTTGACGAAGAAGCACAACTGGTTCGTGTAGTCCCAGAAGCCCTGCGTGTAGTAGTACTTGGTGACACGCTGCAGATTGGTCTTTTCGTCGCCGACCGGAATCGCGTATTCGGCGGCGTCGATCGTGCCTTTCTCCAGCGAGGTGTAGATGTCGCTTGGCGGGATCATCTGCGGAATCACCCCCATTGCCGACAGGATCTCTCCGCCCAGGCCGGCGACCCGCATCTTCAGGCCCTCGAGGTCCTTCAGGCCCTTGATCTCCTTGCGGAACCAGCCGCCCATCTGGGCTCCGGTACTGCTCGACGGGATGTGCATCACGCCGTACTGGCTGTAGAGTTCCTTGTCGAGCAGCTCCGAGCCGCCGCCGAAACGCAGCCAGGCGTACTGCAGGCGGGCGTTCATGCCGAAGGGCACGCCGGTGCCGAACGCGAAGGCCTTGTTGATGCCGATGTAGAACAGCGACGCGGAGTAGGCAGCCTCGATCGTGCCGTTGCCCACCGCGTTGACCATCGCCGGCACCGGAACGATTTCATTGGCCTGGAAGAACTGGCAGGTGAACTTGCCGGCGGTCATCTGGCCGATCGAATCCATCACGTCCTGCTGGAGCTGGTAGATCTCGCCGAGGCTCTTCGGGTAGGAATTCTGGACCCGCCATTTGATCGTTGGGAGATTGTCCGACTGTGCGCTGGCGGCAGTCGTTGCAGCGGTGGCGGCCCCGCCCACGGCGAGGTTCCTGACGAAATTGCGACGATCCATGTTGCTCCTCCGGTTCTCGATGTGTCGTGACGGACGACCCCTCGAGGATTGTGGGTAGCCATGGAGAGGGCAGGAAAGGGCTTTCGCGGACGACTTGGAGGGATATCCGGACACGGCCGGCCGATGACGTGAGTTCCGGATCTGCGGCGCATTGCGGCAGCCGCGGCGGAAATCCGTTTCGAAGCAGGGGTGGCGTCCAGAGCCATGCTGACCTTTGGTGTCTAGTATTGAGGGGCATGACCGGGTTGATCGGGACTTGTTACGGGGTCGGGAATTGCATGGTGGGCACCGCGTCGTCCACGGTTGTTGTGCACTGCAAGGAGAAAACGTCATGCGAACCTCGGGAGCAAGACTGGATGAAGTGATCCATCCGATGCACAAGGCGCTGGTGCTGGTCGAAGCGCTCGCCAAGGAAAGCGTCGACGCAGGGCGCGCCCTGGAGGGCAGTGGCTTGCGCGAATGCGACCTCACCAACCCCGCGGCCCGCATGTCGGCGCGCCAGCTGCTCACGGTCTGCCGCAACGCGATGAGCCTCACCTCGGACCCGGTCTTCGCGATCCGCGCTGGCCGAAGGGTCCACGCCACCCACCTGGGCTTCTTCGGCTTTGCGCTGATCTGCAGCGAGACGCAGCGCGTGGCGCTGGAGTGCGTCAGCCGCTACCGGGCACTTAGCACGCCGATCATCGGAGTGGACTTCCGCGAGGAGGATGGGCGCTGCGTGCTCGAGTACTTCGACTCGCTCGATCTCGAAGATGACCTGTTCCGCTTCGTGCTCGACTTCCAGCTGGGGATCGGAGTCACGCTGCTCCAGGACCAGAACGGCGAAGGCTTCGCGGTGGACGCGATTCGCGTCTGCTATCCGGAATCGACCGACACTGGCGAGCGCGAGGGACTTCTAGAAGCGCCGATCGAGTTCGAGTGCGGGGAGAACGCCCTTGTCTGGGATGCGCGCTGGCTCGATCGGCCGCAGCCGTATGCAAATTCACTGACCTCGGTCCTGGTGCGCGAGGCCTGCGAGCGAATGCTCGCGGGCGTGCAAGCCGAGACAGGGACGGCGGGTGTCGTCGCGAGGATGCTGGTCGAGGAACCTGGACGCTTCCCAGGGATCGAGGAGATCTCGGCGCGCCTGCACATGACCTCACGGACCCTGCGGCGCAAGCTGCAGGCCGAAGGCACCGCCTACGCCAGCATCCTGGCGTCCGTGCGGAAGGACCTGGCAATCCGCTACCTGCGCACCACCCGGATGAAGACGGCCGAAATCGCCGAGTCGCTCGGATTCTCCGATGTTGCAAGCTTCCGGCAGGCGTTCCGGAAGTGGACCGGGCGTCTGCCCAGTGACTATCGCGCCCGCGGGCGGGTCACAAGCAGCGGACGTTCCGAGCTTGCCGAAAGCGGCTGATGCTGCAGACAGGCTGCCAGGTCACGGCACCTTGCCCTCGGTCACCAGCTCCATCCGCCGCCTGATCCCCGCCGCTGCCTGTGCGTCCCCGGCCGCCAGCACCCGTCGTTCCTGCACTCCGAGCCATGCCAGAAGCGGGCGCCGCCAGCCCTGGGCGGATGCGGTCTCCACGGCGATGCCGATGTGCTCCGGGCGGATGCGCGCGGTTCGCAGCAGCACGCCCGCGGCCACCAGGCGCGAGGCGGGGTTCTCGATCGCGGCCAGCGCGCCCGCGGGGTCTTCGGCGGCGGCGATGGCGCGATGCTGTTCCGGCAGCAGTCCGGCGGCGGCGGGACGTCCGGCGAGGTAGTCCGCGTAGGCTCGGTGTGCCGCACCCGCGTCCCCGGCCAGGGCGAGGAGGCCTGGGCAGTCGTCGAACTCCAGCGAGGCGACGCGCATCGCGCAACGCACCAGTTCGGCATGGGCGACCAGGTCGGGGCGCCCGGTGCGTGCGAGCTCGCTCCTGGCGAGGCCGAAGTCCGCCTGCGCCGCGCGCTCGTCGCCGCGCAGCCACGCAGCCTGGTAGCGCTCCAGCGCGGCGTGCGCGCTCGAGGCCCAGTCCGGCGCGGGCTTGCCTGCGCAGGCCGACAGCAGCAGGACGGCGGCCGCCAGGGCCGGCGCGAGCAGCGAGCGTGTGCGGCGCGTCATGGCAGGCGCAGCTCGGTGTCCCGGCGGAAGGGCCACTTCCGGTCGACCTCGTCGATCAGCGCGCTGGCCTTGCGCAGGCTCTCCTGCACCTGCGCGCGCAGTCCGGCCAGGTCTTCGGTGGCCGCCCGGGTGTTCGCGGCGATTCCCTGCGCATCGGCCAGGGTGGCGTCGGCCTTCTCGAGCGTGCGGCGCGCGTCGGCCAGCAGCGCGTTTAGCTGGCTGGCCGCGGCGCGGGCCTCGCCGACCAGGCCCGCGCTGCCGAAGAGGCTCGCATCCGCCTTGCGCGCGATGCCATCCAGGCGCGTCGCCACGGCGTCCATCGAAGCGAGCAGCCTGTTGGTGCGCTCGATCGACTGGAGCACCTTGCGCGCCTCGTCCTCGCTGCCCAGCAGAACCGTCAGCACGCCGTGCTGCCCGCCGGCCCGCTCGGCCAGCTCGCTCAGCCGGGCCAGCCCGGCGTTCAGCGCGGACGCCTCCGAGGTCATGCGTTCGACGTTCTCCAGCACCTTGTTCAGGTTCGCGATCAGCCCAGGCAGCTCGTCCGTGGTGTCGCCGCGCAGCACCGGACGGACGGCCCCGTCGGGAAGAGGCGCGTCGTCCAGGTTGCCCGTGAAGGCGCGCAGGCGGGCGCCGCCGACCAGGCCGCGCTCGAGCGTGAACACGCTGCCGGCGCGCAGCCAGCGCGCGTCGCTGCGTGGCACGTCGATCTCGATGCGCGCCTGCCCGGTCTGCGCCAGCTCGATGCGCCGGACCCTGCCGACGGGGAAGCCCGAGAAGCTGAGGTCAGCGCCCACGCTGACGCCCTCGGAATCGCTGGCCATCAGCACCAGCGTCTGCGTGCTCTCGAAGGTTCCGCGCGAATAGAGGACGAAGCCGGTGAACCCGGCGGCCAGCGCGAGCGTGAGCGCCAGCAGCAGCGTGGCCCGGAACCGGATGCGCCGGTCGGTGGCGGTGTCGGGCCGCTGTTCGTCCATGCTTCAGGCGTACATCACGGCGAGCGAACCGACCTCGATCGCCACCAGCGCCACGCCCAGCCGCGCCATGCCGTCGCGTATCGCGGCAGGCACCAGGCGCAGGTTGCGCGGGATCGACAGCGCCGCGCTGACCGGGATCGCGGCGACCGCCAGGCCGAAGAACAGCGTCTTGAGCGCAAGGCCCGTGACGACCACTGGCGCGAACACCTGGCCGATGATCCGCAGGTAGGGGTCGAGCGCCCAGGGCGAGAGGCCGTACATCACCAGGTAGGCGATCAGCATCGCGATGGCGCTGCTGAGCCAGGCCAGCAGCATCACGGCCACCACGCTGCCGAAGGCGCGTGGCGCGAAGGCATGCCGGACCGGGTCCTGGCCGCGGGCGCGCATCGCCTCGAAATCGCCGCGCACATGCTTGAGCGCCACGTGCGTGCTCATCGCCGCACCGGAGCGCAGTGCCACCGACAGCGCCGCCAGCAGAGGGATCACCTCGATCACCAGCACGCGCACCGCGAGCTCCAGCGCGTACTGCGAAAGGCCATAGGACTGGGCGGTGTCCACCACGATGCGCACCAGCACGAGGCTGAGCACCGCGCAGGCCGCGAGGAAGCCAGGCAGGGCCGGCCAGGCCGACAGCACGACCTGCCGCGCCGTGGCGCGGCGCATCTCGCGGTCGTAGGCGTCCGGCGACAGCGCCGTGGCCAGCGTCAGCGCGGCGAAGCGCAGCGCCTGCCACCAGGCTTCGGCGCGTTCGCGTACCGAAGCCTCCGGTTGCCAGGGCGCAGGCGGCGGGGGCTCCGCCGGGGCCGGAGTTGTCTGAGGCGATGCCATCGGCCGATGATAGCGCGGGCCGAGGCGGCTGCCGTCGGGGGACGTTCCCTGCCCCCGCCCTGCGTCTCAGCTGGTGTGGTGCACCGGTCCCATGCCCCACACCGGCGTCTCGAGGCCTTCCATCCTGGCCTTCAGCTGCAGCGCGAGCAGCAGCGAGTAGAAGCGAGACTGCTGCAGGTTGCCGCCGTGGAACCAGAGCCCCGGCTGGTGGGTCGGCTTCCACATGTTGCGCAGTTCGCCTTCCCACGGCCCGGGGTCCTTCGCGGTGCCGGAGCCGAGTCCCCAGCACTTGCCGACCCGGTCGGCGACCTCCTGCGAAATGATCTTCGCGGCCCAGCCGTTCATCGATCCGTAGCCGGTCGCGTAGACGATCAGGTCGGCAGGCAGCTCGCTGCCGTCGTCGAGCACCACGGAGCGGGCGCGAAGTTCCGTCACGTTGACGCCGCTGCGCAGCGCGATGCTGCCGTCGGCCACCAGCTCCGAGGCGCCGACGTCGATGTAGTAGCCCGAGCCGCGCCGCATGTACTTGAGCGAGAGCCCAGAACCGTCCTCGCCGAAGTCGAGCATGAAGCCGGCCTGGCGCAGACGCTCGTAGAACCCTGCGTCCTTGCGGGCGATTTCCGCGTACACCGGCTTCTGCGCCTCGGTCATCACGCGAAACGGCATCGTGGCGAGCGTCATGTCGGCGCGCTCGGTGGTGATGCCGCGGCGCAGCGCGTCCTCGGAGAAAAGCCTGCCCCAGCCCGCGTCCATCAGGGTCTCGGAGCGCACGACCAGGGTGCTGGAGCGCTGGAGCATCGTCACCTTCGCTTCGTGCTCCCACAGGTCCGCGCAGATGTCGTGCGCAGAGTTGTTCGAGCCCACCACGACGCAGTGCCGGCCCCGATAGGCCTCGCCGCTTCGATACTCGCTGGAGTGCACCTGCTCGCCGAGGAAGCGCTCGGCGCCAGGGAACTTCGGAACCTCGGGCATGCCCGACATGCCGGTGGCCAGGATCAGCTGCTTCGGGCGCAGCACGACGGTCTCGCCGGCCCGGTCCACGGCGACCGACCACTCCTGCGCCGCCTCATCCCAGCGCGCGCTGCGGCACTCGGTGGAACTCCAGTAGTTCAGCTCCATCAGCTTCGTGTAGGCCTCCAGCCAGTCGCCCATCTTGTCCTTGGGCGTGAACACCGGCCAATTGTCGGGGAAGGGCAGGTACGGCAGGTGGTCGTACCAGACCGGGTCGTGCAGGCACAGCGACCTGTATCGGGCGCGCCATGCGTCGCCCGCGCGCGGGTGGCTGTCGATGACCAGCGCCGGCACCTCGAGCTGCTTCAGGCGCGCTGCCAGCGCGATGCCGCCCTGGCCGCCGCCCACCACCAGGCAGTAGGGCTGGCGGACATGGCCGAGCTCCGCCTGCTCGGCGGCGCGTTCCTCGAGCCAGCTTCTCCGGTTGCGGCGGACGCCGTGCTCCACGCCCCTGGGGCGCTTCTCGCCGCGCCTCTCCTCGAAGCCCTTCAGTTCGGCCAGCATCGTCGTCAGCGTCCAGCAGCGGCCGTCCTTCAGACGGACGTGGCCGCGGCCCCGGCCGAGCGCGGTCTCGAAGACCAGCCAGGCCTCGGTGACCTCGCCGGCCCGGGTGGCTTCGCCGTCAAGCCGCCACGAGGAAGGCCGGGTGGCGGCCAGCGTGCCGGCGAGCATCGCGGCGATGCTGTCGCGGCCTTCCATGGTCCGGATGTTCCAGGTGAAGGAGACGAGATCGCGCCAGTAGCTCTCGGCGCCGAACAGCGCGGCGGCGGCGGCCGGGTCGCTGCCCGACAGTGCCGCATCGAAGCGGCCCAGCCATTCCTGCGCGGTTGCGGTCGGTGTCGATGTGTTCATCTTCCTGTCCTCTGGGATGCCGTCGGGTCGGCTTGCCGCTGAGCATAGCAATCGCGCCGGCGCGCGTCGGAGCCGGCGTTCCACCTTGCTTGCCGCGCCCCCGGGCGCGGCCGTATGCTGCCCGGTCCACTGGAGGAAACAGGAACAATCCGATGAACGCACCCGAACGCACCGCCCTGGCTGCATCCCGGCAGGCCGAGCACCCGAACCTCCCCATGCAGCCGCCGGTGTTCGCCACCGTCGAGGAAGAGCGCCTGCACCGCAAGCAGCGGCTGGCCGCGACCTTCCGGCTGTTCTCGAAGATGGGCTTCGACGAAGGGGTCGCGGGCCACGTGACCGCGCGCGATCCCGAGTTCACCGACACCTTCTGGGTCAACCCTTTCGCCGTGCACTTCAGCCAGATCCGGGTCTCGAACCTGATCCGCGTGAATGACGAAGGCGAGGTCGTCGAAGGGAATTACCCGGTGAATCGTGCCGCGTTCGCCATCCACTCGAACGTGCACAGCGCAAGGCCGGAGGTGGTCGCGGCCGCGCACACCCATTCGACCTGGGGCCGCGCGTGGTCGACGCTGGGCCGCCCGCTCGACCCGATCACCCAGGATGTCTGTGCCTTCTACAACGATCACGCCGTCTACGACGACTTCGGCGGGGTGGTGGTCGAACTCGACGAAGGCGCACGGATCGCGAAGTCGCTGGGCGGCAGGAAGGCGGTCATCCTTCAGAACCACGGCCTGCTCACCGTCGGTCGCACCGTCGACGAAGCCGCGTGGTGGTACATCACGATGGAGCGTTCCTGCCAGGTGCAGCTGCACGCCGAGGCCGCCGCCGCGCGCACCGGCGCCGGCCCGAAGCTGATCCGCAAGGAGTCCGCCGAGCAGGCCGCCAGCCTGGTCGGCACGCCGACCGCCGGCTGGTTCCAGTTCCAGCCGCTCTACGCGCGCATCCTCAAGGAGCAGCCGGACTTCCTGGACTGAGCCGCGCCGACTCCGCCGGCGTCCGACGTCCGACGTCCGACGTCCGGCGGATCGCGGGATCGGCCGGCAGGCCGCCCGGATGACGGTGCTCCTGCGTGATGGCCCGGCGCACCGTCAAGTACGTGCGATCGATTGTCCGGCGCCTCTGCGCGGGCGCTCGGAGACCGCCGAGGAGCGCAGCCCGCATGGCCGCGCGCGAAGCGCGCCTCGTTCCACTGACTTGCGGCAGCATGTCCGAGCGTAGCTCGCGAAGCGAGCGCAGCGAGTTCTGCCGCAGGCCATGCGGGCGAGCACCGCAGGTGGCGGCGCGCAGCGCCGCCAGCCCGGAGGGCCGGTCTCCCCGCGCCCGCGCAGAGGCGCCGGACAACCGATCGCCCGCACGGCACAAAACGAGAACGGCCCGCACGCAGCAGGCCGTCCCTCAGCCGAACCGAACGCCGGTCAGAGCGTCCGGCTGATCACTTCCTTCATGATCTCGCTGGTGCCCCCGAAGATCCGCTGCACCCGCGCATCCGCGTAGGCACGGGTGATCGGATACTCCAGCATGAAGCCGCTGCCGCCGTGCAGCTGCACGCACTCGTCGAGCACGCGGCCCTGCATCTCGGTGCACCAGAGCTTGGCCATCGACGCGGTGGCGGTGTCGAGCTCCTTCTTCAGCACCGACTCGATGCAGCGGTCCACGAACACGCGGCCCACCTGCACCTCGGTCTTCAGCTCGGCGAGCTTGAAGCGCACGCTCTGGAAGTCGAACACCGTCTTGCCGAAGGCCTTGCGCTCGTGGACGTAGTCGTTGGTCCAGCCCACCGCCGCCTCGGCGTTGGCCACCGCCCGGATCGCGATCATCAGGCGCTCCCAGGGCAGCTCCTGCATCAGGTAGATGAAGCCCTCGCCCTCGCGGCCCAGCATGCGGCTGGCGGGCACCCGCACGTTGTCGAAGAACAGCTCCGAGGTGTCCTGCGCCTTCAGGCCAAGCTTCTTCAGGCGCTTGCCCTTGCTGAAGCCGGGCATCCCTTCCTCGACGATGAACAGGCTGGTGCCCTTGGCGCCGAGCTCCGGGTTGCTCTTGGCCACCACCACCACCACGTCGGCGTTGTAGCCGTTGGTGATGTAGGTCTTGGAACCGTTGATCACCCACTCGTCGCCGTCGCGCTTTGCGGTGGTGCGGATCGACTGCAGGTCGGAGCCGGCGCCAGGCTCGGTCATCGCGATCGCGCCGATCTTCTCGCCGCGGGCCATCGCCGGCAGGTAGGCCTGCTTGATCTCCTCGGAGCCGAAGTTCACCAGGTAGTTGCTGACGATGTCGGAGTGCAGCGAGAAGCCGGGGCCCGAGGCGCCCAGGCGCGCGGCCTCCTCGATGAGGATCGTGCTGTAGAGGCGGTCGACGCCCGCGCCGCCGTACTGCTCGGGCATCGTGACGCACAGCAGGCCGGCGTCGCCGGCCTTCTTCCAGCAGTCGCGATCGACGTAGCCCTGCTCTTCCCAGCGTTCGTGGTGCGGCATCACTTCTGTTTCGAAGAAGCGGCGCACGTTGTCGCGGAAGAGCTCGTGGTCCGAGTCGAAGAGCTTGCGGGCCAGGTGCTGCGGTTGCTTGCGGGACATGGATTTTCTCCGTTCGGGGGGGCGGTTCGGGGCCGGGCTCAGGCGATCTCGGCCACGCCGTGGGACAGGACGACCACATCGCGCTCGACCGAGCGCGCGCGGAACTGGATGCGATTGCCCTGCCGCCACATCTCGGTGCGCAGCGTCTCGCCCGGGAACACCGGGCCCGAAAAGCGCAGGCCGATCGACTTCAGGCGGGCGGGGTCGTAGTCGCAGCAGGTCTTGATGATGGCGTGACCGGCCACGCCGAAGCTGGCCAGGCCGTGCAGGATGGGCCGGGGGAAGCCGGCCGCCCGGGCGACCTTCGGGTCGGCGTGCAGCGGGTTCTGGTCGGCACACAGCCGGTAGATCAGCGCGGCCTGCGGCAGGGTCGGCAGGTCGCAGGCGAGATCGGGCGGGCTGTCCGGGGTCGCGGGCTTGGGCGTGGGGGCGGGGTCGCCGCCGCGCGGGCCGTTGCCGGGCTGCTCCGAGAAGCCGCCGTCGCCGCGGCAGAAGCTCAGCTGCTCGAGGGTGGCGAGCAGCTCGCCGGTCGCCTTGTCGTGCAGCATGCGTTCCTGGACGAGGATGGCGCCCTTGTCGCGCCCCTTGTCGACGATGCCCTTGACGCGCGTGCTGCCGATGACGGTCGCGGCGGCCGGGATCGGGCGGTGGATGGTGAGGCTCTGCTCGCCATGCAGCACCTTCACCCAGTCGACGCCGGTGTTCTGCTCCTTGACCCAGAAACCGTGGGTCGCGAGGACCACCGGCATGGTGGGCGCGGCGACCATGTCCTCCTCGTAGACGAAGCGCAGCTGCCGCTCGTCCATCGGGTCGTGGCCGTAGCCGACGCCCAGCGCGTAGAGCGCGGAGGCCTTCCAGTCGTAGGTATGCTCGACGTCTGCGAGCGGCCAGTTGCGCAGGCGCGCGTAATCGATTGCCATCGGGTCTGATCCTGGATTCGGTGGCCGGAAACATACCGCGCCTCGTGCGGTTCGCCAAACCGGCACGCGCGCAGCGACGCGCATACCGCGGACCGGATCAGCGGCCCGCGCTCGCCCCCGGGCGCGGCGGACGCGCGACCCAGATCAGGCCGATCAGCACCAGGAAGACCGCGGCAGACGCGAAGTTGATCTCGACCATCGAGATCGTGAAGCCCTGCTGGTCGACCATCCGGCTGATCGTCGCGAGCGACTGCGTCTGGTCGAAGCCTGCAGCGCCCAGGGTGGCAAGCGCCTGGTCGGTGGGCGCAGCCCCGGGGGCGAGCGACTCCACCAGCTGCTCG
This sequence comes from Quisquiliibacterium transsilvanicum, assembly GCF_014202215.1. GTDB lineage: Bacteria > Pseudomonadota > Gammaproteobacteria > Burkholderiales > Burkholderiaceae_E > Quisquiliibacterium > Quisquiliibacterium transsilvanicum. The sequence continues at coordinate 509,958 of NZ_JACHGB010000005.1, forward strand.
TGGTGCATGGCGGTGCGGTCGGACCAGAGCGTGGTGGTCAGTGAGGTGCCGAAGGCGCCCGCGCAGGTGCGCATGAAGTTGCTGAGCCCCGAGGCTGCGGGCAGGCGGTCGGCGGAGAGGCCCGCCAGTCCGATCGAGGTGAGCGGCACGAAGAACATCGCCACCGCGATGCCCTGGATCAGCGAGGGCAGCATCAGCGTCGCCAGGTCTGCCTGCATGCTGAACATCGAACGCATGCCGAAGGCGATCGCGAACACCAGCAGCGACGCGGTCGCGATCAGGCGCGGGTCGATGCGCTGCAGGCTGCGGCCCACCAGCGGCATCAGGAAGATCGCGAACACGCCGACCGGAGCCATCACCGCGCCGGCCATGGTGGCGGTGTAGCCCATCTGCTGCTGCAGCCAGAGCGGCATCATCACGGCGTTGCCGAAGAAGATGCCGTAGGTCAGCGCCAGGGCCAGGGTGCTGGTCCAGAAGTTCCGGCGCAGCAGCAGCGTGAGGTCGACGACCGGGTGCGCGTCGGTGAGCTCCCAGATCAGGAAGGCCGCAAGGGTGATCACGCAGACGATGGCGAGCACGACGACGGTGGTCGACGAGAACCAGTCCTGCTCCTTGCCCAGGTCGAGCATCATCTGCAGCGAGCCCACCCAGATCACCAGCAGCGTCATTCCGACCACGTCGACCGGCAGCTTGCGGATGGCGGTCTCGCGGCTGCGGTAGATCGGCAGCATCAGCATCAGCGTGAGCACGCCGATCGGCACGTTGATATAGAAGATCCACGACCAGGACATGTTGTCGGTGATCCAGCCGCCCAGCAGGGGGCCGACGATCGGCGCGACCAGCGTGGTCATCGACCAGAGCGCCAGCGCGATGCCGGCCTGCGCTGGCGGGTAGCTGGCCAGCAGCAGAGTCTGCGAGACCGGGATCAGCGGGCCCGCCACCGCGCCCTGCAGGATGCGAAAGGCGATCAGCGACTCGAGGTTGGGGGCCAGCCCGCACAGCCAGGAGCCAAGGACGAACAGTGTCACGCTGGCGGTGAACAGCCGCACCTGCCCGAAGCGCTGCACCAGCCAGCCGGTCAGCGGCATGGAGATCGCGGTGGCCATGCCGAAGCTGGTGATCACCCAGGTGCCCTGCGACGGCGTGGCGCCCAGGTCGCCCGCGATGGCCGGCAGCGAGACGTTGGCGATCGAGCTGGTGAGGACGTTCAGGAAGGTCGCGAGCGACAGCGCGAAGGTGCCGAGCGCGAGCTCGAAGCCCTTGAGCGGCGCGCTCGGCGCCGGCGCCGCGGCTGCGGTCATCGCGGCGCGCGGCCCAGGTTCTCGGCGACGATCCGTGCGATGCGCTCGTCCGCGCCCTTGGCGGCGTCGTCGAACACGGGCGTGGAAGCCAGCGGCTCGCTGCGCGGCGCGGCGGCGAGCGCGGTCCCGCTGCGGTCGCCGATGTCGACCTTCGCGTGCATCGACAGCCCCATCCGCAGCGGATGCTCGCCGAGCTGCTTGGGATCGAGCGCGATGCGCACCGGCACCCGCTGCACCACCTTGATCCAGTTCCCGGTGGCGTTCTGCGCGGGCAGCAGCGCGAAGGTCGCGCCGGTGCCGGCGGCCAGGCCGTGCACGCGCCCCTCGTAGACGATCTTGCTGCCGTAGACGTCGGCGGTCAGGGTCACCGGCTGGCCGATCCGGATGTCGCGCAGTTGCGGCTCCTTGAAGTTCGCGTCCACCCAGACCCGGTCGAGCGCCACCACCGACAGCATCGGGGCGCCCGCCTGGATGCGCTGGCCGATCTGCACGGTGCGCCGCGCCACGTGGCCGGTCACCGGCGAGGCCACGGTGGTGCGGGCCAGCGCCAGCCAGGCTTCGCGGACCTGGGCCGCGGCGTGCCGGACGCTGGGATGCTCCTCGACCGTCGTCGATTCGGTCATCACCAGGTTGGCGGCAAGCTGCTCGCGGGCGGCCAGCACGCCGGCCTCGGCGGCCGTTACCGCGGCGCGGGCGGTGGCGATCGCGTCGCGGATGTGCTGCACCTCTTCGCCGCGCACCGCACCGCTGGCGACCAGGCCGGCGCGCCGCGCGAGATCGCCTTCCGCCCTTGCCAGGTCGGTGCGGACCCGCTTCAGTTCGGCCTCGCGCACCGCAATGCCGGCCCTGAGGGTGGCATTGTTGGCGTAGGTCCCGCGGATCTCCCGCACGGTCTGCGCCAGCTGCGCCTCGGCCCGGGCCAGCGCGACGCGCGCATCGGCGTCGTCGAAGCTCACCAGCGGCTGCCCGGCCTGGACCATCTCGGTCTCGTCGGCATGGATGGCAATCACCGAGCCGGCCGACTGCGGCGTCACCTGCACAACGTTGCCCTGCACGTAGGCGTTGTCGGTGCTCATGTAGCGGCTGCCGACGATCCACCACCAGGCGGCGTAGGCGATCGCGCCCAGGATCACCACTGCCGCCAGCATCAGCATGCCCTTGCGGCGCCTGGACGAATTTCTGCGGAGGTGCTCCGCCTGGGGAGTGTCGGCGTTCATCGGGGAGATCCGTCGTTTCTGGCGTCTGGGGCGAGGTAGCCGCCGCCCAGCGCGTGGGCGAGGCCGGCGTGGAGTTCGGCGGCGCGCGCATCGAGGTCGGCGGCGAGCCTGCGTTCGGCGGTCACCGCCGCCTGCGCCGAGATCACCTCCAGGTAGGTGCCCAGGCCGGCCCGGTAGCGCTGCACCGCGAGCTCCTGGGCGTCGTCGGCGGCCTCGAGCGCAAGCCGCTGCTCGCGCTCGCGCCGGGCGAGCGCGTGCAGCGACGCCAGCCGGTCGGCCACCTCGCGCGCCGCGTCGGCGATCGCGCCGTTGTAGGCGTGTACCGCCTCGTCGAGCCCGGCGGTCCGGTCGCGCAGCTCGGCGCGCAGCGCGCCGGTGTCGAACAGCGGCAGGCGCACTGCCGGCCCGACCCCCCAGGTGCGGCTGCCGGCGTCCAGCCATTGCGTGAGGTTGAGCGTGGACAGGCCGAGGAAGCCGGCGAGGTTCACGTTCGGGTAGAAGCGTGCGCGGGTCTCGTCGCGCGCGCCGAGCGCGGCCTCGATGCGCCAGCGGGCCGCGGCGACGTCGGCCCGCCGGCCGAGCAGGTCGGCAGGAACTTCCGCCGGCAGTGCGGCGCGCGGCGCGGGCGGCAGCGACGCCTCCAGCGCGGCCAGCGCCTGCGGCGGCTGTGCGCTCAGCACGGCCAGCGCGTGGCGCACCAGCGCGATCTCGCCGTCGAGCGCCTCGATCCCTGCGCGGGTGCGCGGCAGTTCGCCCTCCGCGCGGCGCAGCTCGACCCGGCTGTCCAGGCCGGCCACGGTGCGCTGGCGCACCAGCTCGACCATCCGCTCGTCCTGCGCCCGGGTTTCGCGCGCCAGGCGCCGCTGCTCCAGCAGGCGCGCGAGTTCGATCCAGCCGGCCACGACCCGGCTGGCGAGCAGGACGCGCGCGGCCTGCAGCTCGGCTTCGGCGGCCTGGACCGTGCCCAGCGCCGCCTGCAGCGCGGCGCGGTGTCGGCCGAAGAAATCCAGTTCCCAGCCGAGCACCAGCGTGGCCGCGTAGGTGGTGCGGGTGCGTCCGGCCAGCGCCGGCGGGATCATCCCGGTCTCGGTGAAGCGCTGCCGGGTGACGTCGACGCGTCCGCCCACGCCGGGGCCGCTCTCGGACTCGGCGAGGTCGACCAGGCTGCGCGCGCGCGCCAGGCGCGACTCGGTCGCCATCAGCGACGGGTTGCCGGCCAGCGCGCGCTCGACCAGCGCCGCCAGGCGGTCGTCGCCATACGGCCGCCACCATTGCGCATCGGGCCAGTCGAAGGCGGCAGGAGCGGTTGCCAGGCCGACGGCGGCCGGCTGCGCCTGGCGGGCCTTGGGCGAAATCCCCGAGAGGTCGGCGCAGGCGCCCGCCAGCAGGCAGGCGCAGGCGGCCAGCAGGGCCGCGAGCGGCCTGCGCGCGGACAGCGGGCGGTGCGGGGTGATCTGCTCCATCGTCTGCCTCGCCTGCATCAGCCCGGGTGGTTGCGGGGCGCGTGCAGCCGCCCGCCGTTGTCGACCATCCGCGCGAGCATCGACTTCAGCGCCGAGAACTCGTCCTCGCTGAAGCCGTCCAGATGGGCGTTGTAGACCGCCGACAGCACTGCGGGAACCCGCGCCGCAGCGCGCTCGCCCTCGGCGGTCAGCTCCAGCAGGACCAGCCGGCGATCCTCCTCAGAGCGGTGGCGCAGCAGCAGGCCCTTGCGCTCGAGGCGGTCGAGGGTGCGCGTCATGGCGCCGGGGCCGACCTCCATCTCCTGGGCGAGCGCCGCCGCGGTGCGGGCGCGGCCGACCGAAATCAGGAAGAGCGGGCCCCACTGGGCGTCGGTCAGGCCGTGCCGGGCCATCTCGGCGTCGATGCAGCGGGTCATCGACAGGCGCAGCTGCCGGATCAGCGCTCCGATGGTGTCGCCGACGCGGTAGGTCTGCGCGGTGTAGAAGACCGGCGCTGGTGCGGCGGGAGTCGGGGAGCGGTTCATTGCCCAGGCATTCATTGCAAGCTCAACAAAGTAGGATGCGGCCATCGGGCGGTCAATGGCGGCCGCGCTGATAGAGTCCGTTTTGTCGATGAACGAAGAGGCGCGCCACGCGCCCGGAGGAGACCCCGTGTCCATGAATGCCAAGGATCTGGCTGCGCTGGCGGCCGAACTCGAGCGGCTGCTGAAGCTGCGCGCCATCCCGTTCGGGATGAAGCTCTTCGATACCGTCGAGGAGATGGAGGCGATCCCGAAGATCCGCCGGCCCCAGTCGGTCCACACCACCGACCAGATCGTCGCGCAGGCGGCGCGGCTGGGATGGACCGTGGGGATCACCGGCGACGACCTGGTGGGCGCCCAGTGCCGCGCAGTGGTGGGCCTGGGGCCTCAGGATGCCGAATGGCGCTCCGGCAAGGCGATGACCGGGGTCTGGTACGCGACCGTCGAGGACGCGAGCGCGCACCAGGCCGCGATGCAGGTGGTGCCCGCGGGCCGCTACCGCGCGCTGGCGGTGGCGCCGCTCGCCTCGGGCCGGCTCGATCCGCCCGACGTGGCGCTGTTCTACGCCACGCCCGGCGCGATGATGTACTTCATCAACGGGCTGCAGTGGGCTGGTTACAAACGCTTCGACTGGAGCGTCGTCGGCGAGTCCTCCTGCGCCGACTCCTGGGGACGCGCGCTGTCGCGGCGCGAGCCGAGCCTGTCGATTCCCTGCTTCGCCGAGCGCCGCTACGGCGGCGTGCTCGACGACGAGATGCTGATGGCGCTGCCCCCGGAGCAGCTGGTCCGCGCGATCGAGGGCATGCACGCGCTGGCGAAGAACGGCTTCCGCTATCCCTTCCCGCAGTACGGCATCCAGCAGGACGTGCGCGCGGGAATGGCGGTCAGCTACGCGAAGGGGCCTTGAGCCAGGCAGGCGAGCAGGACACCCCGCGCTCGCCCGACCCGATCCATACCTCGCCGTCCTGGATGTTGCAGCTCAGCTGCATCGAACGCTCCGCCAGGCCGGCGAGCTCGGCGCCGGCCTCGGCGTCGATGCGCAACACCGCCAGGTTGTGCTGCCGGCCCAGCGCGCCAGCGTTCTGGCCCCACCAGATGTCGGCCTTGCTGCCGCCGTAGGCGACCACCAGCACGCGCTCGGCGCGTCCGCAGGCCTTGCGGATCCATTTCTCGTCGGGCAGGCCCACCTCGATCCACAGGCGGATGACGCCGGTCAGGTCGCGCACCCACAGGTCCGGTTCATCGTCGGTCGACAGGCCCCGGCCGAAGGCCAGCCCTTCCTCGGCGTTCAGCGCGAAGGCCAGCAGCCGCACCATCAGCCGCTCCTCGGTCTCCGAGGGGTGGCGGGCAAGGATCAGTGCGTGGGTCGAGTAATGGCCGCGGTCCATGTCGGCGACCTGGAGTTCGGCCTTGTAGACCGTGGAGCGAATGGCCATGGGGAGAGGGGTCCGGAGGGGGCGCGGTCGCAGCGGCGGACGGCCCGGGTGGCAGGGGAGCCGCGGATTGTAGACTCCAGGGGGACCCGCCGGGATGGGCCGGCGGCCGCATGGGCGACAGGCCCTGGAGGATTCGGGAATGGGCAGACTGGAAGGCAGGCGGGCGATCGTCACGGGGGCGGGCAGCGGCATCGGCCGCGCCAGCGCCGCGCTGTTCGCGCGCGAGGGCGCATCGGTGCTCGCGGTGGACCGCAGCCGGGAGTCCGTCGAGGAGACGGTGGCGCAGATCGCTGCCGCCGGAGGCAGCGCCATCGCGATGGCGGCCGACGCTGGGCTCGAGAGTGACGTCCAGGCCTACGTGGCGCGCGCCATGGACGCGTTCGGCGGAATCGACGTGCTGTTCGCGAACGCGGGGATCAGCGGCGGCGACGTCTCCCTCTTCGAGCAGTCGGTCGAGCTCTGGCAGGAGGTGCTGCGCGTCAACCTGATCGGCCCCTTCCTGGCGGTCAGGCACGCGGCGCCGCCGATGATCGCGCAGGGCCGCGGCGCCATTGTCTGCACCGCCTCGGCCGCCGGCTTGCGGGCCAATGCGGGCGGCACGCCCTACAGCGCCAGCAAGGCCGGCGTGATCAGCCTGGTGCAGACCGCGGCCAACTCGTTGGCCGGCACCGGCGTGCGCATCAATGCCATCTGTCCCGGGCTGATCGAGACCGGCATGACCCGTCCGGTCTTCGACATGGCGCGCGCCCGCGGCACCGAGGACCGGATCGGCCAGCTCAACCCCATGGAGCGCTACGGGCTGCCGGAAGAGATCGCCGCGGCGGCGCTGTTCCTGGCCAGCGATGAGGCTTCCTACGTCAACGGACAGGCGATCGCCGTGGACGGCGGCCTGTCGAGCACGCATCCGTTCAAGCGGCGGCGGAAATAGGCCGCAGGCCTGCACTGCGGCTGCGGTGCAGCAGGAAGAGCACGATCGCGATGTTGAGCGCGTTCCAGGCGATGCCGTTGACGAAGGCCGCCTGGTAGGAGCCGGTCAGGTCGTGGATCCTGCCCGAGAGCCAGCCGCCGATCGCCATCCCGAACAGGGTGGCGGTGATGACCAGGCTGATCCGGGTTCCTGCCTGGGCCGGCGGGAAGTTCTCCCGGACCACGATCGCGTAGGACGGCACGATGCCGCCCTGGAACAGGCCGAACAGCGCCGAGACCAGGTAGAGCGACATCAGCGAGTTCGAGGGCAGATACATCAGCAGCGCGATCCCCTGCAGCACCGAGCCGAGCAGCAGGGTGCGCAGGCCGCCGATGCGGTCGCAGATGAAGCCCGAGGCGAGCCGGCTCACGATGCCGAGCCCCAGCATCAGCGAGAGCATTTCCGCGCCGCGCGCCGGCCCGTAGCCGAGGTCGCCGCACAGCGCGACGATGTGCACCTGGGGCATCGACATCGCCACGCAGCAGGCGACGCCCGCGACGATCAGCAGCGTCTGCAGGGTGCCTGGCGCGATGCCGCGGGGCAGCGCCGGCGCGAGGCCGGGCCGGGGCGCCGGGGCAGCCGCGGGCGTGGCGGCCGCAACCGCGGCCGCGGCGCCTGGCGCAGCCGGGATGGCTGGCTCCGCCCGCGCCGCCGCAGCCAGCGCGGCGGCCGTCTGCGTCGAGACCTGCGGCGGACGCCGGCGCAGCAGCAGCGCCAGCGGCAGGATCGTCGCGACGCAGAACAGGCCGATGCCGGCGTAGGCCGTGCGCCAGCCGATCGTGTCGACCAGGTGCTGGACGATCGGCGGCCAGACGGTGCCGGCCAGGTAGTTGCCGCTGGCGCAGACGGCCACGGCGATGCCGCGCCGCCGCTCGAACCACAGCGAGGTGTCGGCCATCAGCGGCGAGAAGGTGGCGGAGCTGCCCAGCAGGCCGATCAGGCCCTGGGCCAGGACGAAGCTCCACAGGCCGCCGGCCTGGCCGGCCAGCGTGAAGCCCGCGCCGATGCTCAGCCCGCCCAGCATCACCGGCACCATGATGCCGAAACGGTCCGACAGCCAGCCCATCAGCAGGCCGCCCAGGCCGAAGCCGATCATCGTCGCGGTGAAGGGGAGCGAGGCATCGGAGCGGCCGATGCCGAATTCGACCTGAACGGCCGGCAGTACCACCACCACCGAGTACATGCCGACGCCGCCGATCGTCGACAGCAGCAGCGACACCAGCAGCCGGAACACGGCGTAGTGGGAGTCGACGCCCTGGCCGTCGGAGCGGCTCATCTCGGGTGATCAGGGCGTCGGTGTCGGCGTCGTCAGGCGGGCTGGCCGGCCCCGCAGCAGAGCTTGTACTTCTTGCCGCTGCCGCAGGGGCAGGGATCGTTGCGGCCCACCTTGCCGCCGGGGCGGCGCTGGGTGCTCGGCGCCAGGTTGCGCTCGCGCTGCACGCGGAAGAACTGGTGGATGTCCATCACGCTGTCGAACATCGCCTCGATGACGGCGGCACGCTCTGCCTCGGGAATCGCCTCGCCGGGCTCGTCGTCGCCCGGCTCGATCTCCTCGGCCAGGCGCATCATCGGCTCGAGGATGTCGACTGCGTCCTCGTCGTCGTCCAGCGCCGCCCAGGCGTCGGGACGGATCGCCATCCCGCGCAGGAAGCCGATCGCCCAGGCATTGCCCTGCGCCGTTCCCTGCTCGTCGTAGCTGAGCACCGGGGCGAAGCCCTCAGCCTCGTAGAGCTGCCCGACGACGGCCAGCCAGTGGATATCGAGCAGCTTGCGCAGCTCGTCGATCTCGGCGGACTCAGGGACGCTCGCGCCATCCTCGAGGCCGATCACCAGCGGCAGGTATTCGTCCATGGGAACCTGCTCGGTGCAGCAGGCGAGCGCCGCGTAGAAGCCGTCAAGCTCCTCCAGCGTCATCGATTCTTCTGGGCTGATCGACTCGAGCAGGGCGTCGAGACGGGCGAGTTCGGTGTCCGTGAGGAGCCGGGGGGAATTGGTCGTGTTCATGCCGCTATCCTACAGCCAGGCTGGCCGCCGGCGCGACCGCGCCGCCGTTCAGCGCAGCGTGGCGAAGTAGAGCCACAGGGCGGAGATTTCCACCTCGTTCAACCTGCCCAGCGCGGCCACCGGCATCGGCGTGCGCAGCGCGTGGCCGTCGATCGCCGACCGGCCGGTGCGCATCGTCGAGACGAAGGCCTGCTCGGTCCAGCGCGCGTCCGCGCCCAGGCGCAGCGACGAGGCTGGCGCCCAGTCGGGAGGCGCGCCGGGGATCGGCCCGCCGCGGAACTCGCTGCCGTGGCAGCCGGAGCAGGCGCCCGCGGCCAGGTAGCGGCCGAACTCGACGCTGCGCCCCTCCGCCGGTTTGTCGGCGAACGTCGCCGAGTGATCGATCCGCTCGGCTGCGAAGAGCGGCAGGCGTCCGGATGCGTAGAGCAGCTTCGCTCCGGGGCCGAGCACCAGCGGCGCGCTGGCCCGCTCGACCGGCGGCACGCTGCGCAGGTAGGCGACCGCCGCGGCGAGGTCCTGCCGGCCGAGGTTGTGGTACTCGTGGGACGGCATGATCGCCAGCGGCCGGCCGTCGCGGCCGATTCCGTTCCGGATCGCCGCCGCGATGTCGTCGTCGGTCCAGTCGCGCAGCGCGGCGGGAGTGATGTTCGGGGCGCGCACGGAGCCGATGAAGGCGTTCTCGACGATCACTGCGCCCGAGAGGTCGGCGCCATGGCAGTCGGTGCAGCCGTTGCGCACGAGAACGATGCGCCGGCCGAGCTCCGGCGGCGCGTTGGCGACCGCATCGGCGAGCTGCAGCTGCGGCTTCGGGTAGCGTCTGGCGAGCGCCTCGCCGGTCCGCCAGTGCGCCCAGAGGAAGGCGGCGAGCGCCGCGACTGCAAGCACGCCGAACAGGCCGGCCGCGATCCTGAGCAGTTTTCCCATGGCGCGCCTCCACCTTGCCGCCCAGAGAAGGCGAAAGCGTAAGCCTTGGCGGGCCGGCAGGCAACGGGTGCGCGCGCTGCCGGGCGCCGGGGCATGGCGCCGGCGGCGCCCACGCCGCTCACCACATGCCGCGCAGCTTCGAGGCGACGTCCACCCGGGCGCGGCCGGCGGTCGCGGCGGGCACGCCCGGGGTCGCCGGCGGACCGGCGCGTTCAAATTGCGCGAGCATCGCGGCATCGAGGAAGCGGCTGCGCGCGCCGTGCACGTAGCCGTCGCCGAAGCGCGCCTGGCCGGTCACGTAGTAGCGCTGCGGCTCGATCAGCTGCAGGGTGTCGCGGGCGCGGGTCAGCGCCACGTAGAGCAGCCGCCGTTCCTCTTCGATGGCATCCGCGTCGCCGGTGGAGTACTCGTTCGGGAAGTTGCCGTCGGCCACGTTGAGCAGGTAGACCGCATCCCACTCCTGGCCCTTGGCGGAGTGCACCGTCGACAGGACCAGGTAGTCCTCGTCGAGCAGCGGCGTGCCGGCGAGGTCGCCCGAAGCCTGCGGCGGATCGAGGGTGAGCTCGGTGAGGAAGCGCTCGCGGCTGCCGAACTGCGGCGCGACGGCGGCGATCATGTCGAGGTCCGCGGCGCGGACCGCTGCGTCGTCGTGGCGGCGCTCGAGCACCGGCTGGTACCAGCGCCGCGCCGCGTCCACCTGGCCGGGCCAGGGCGTGGCAGGGTCGGCGAGCCGCACCATCAGGTCCACGAAGGCAGGCCAGGAATCCCCGGCGGCGGACGGCGCGGCGAAGCCCCGCAGCGCCGCGAGCTGGTTGCCTGCGGCGGCGACGCAGTCGATGCCGCGGCGGGCGTTGGCGGGGCCGAAGCCGCTCATCAACTGCAGCGCGCGGAAGGCTGCAATGCCGTTGCGCGGGTTGTCGGCCCAGCGCAGCAGCGCAAGCAGATCCTTCACATGGGCCGCTTCAAGGAAGCGCAGGCCGCCATGCTTGACGTAGGGGATGTTGCGCCGGGTGAGCTCGAGCTCGAGCAGGTCGCTGTGATGGCTGCTGCGGAACAGCACCGCCTGACGCCGCAGCGCCACGCCGGTTTCGCGCAGGCGCAGCACCTCGCCGGCGACGTGATCGGCCTGCGAGCGTTCGTCCAGCACCGACACCAGGCGCGGCTTCGCGCCGGCGCCGCGGGCCGCGCGCAGGGTTTTCGGGTACTGCCTGGGAGCGCCGGCCAGCAGCGTGTTGGCGGCGTCGAGCACCGGCTGCACCGACCGGTAGTTCAGCTCCAGCGTGATCCGGCGCGCGGGCGGGTCGAAGCGCTCCGGGAAGCCCAGGATGTTGCCGATGTCCGCCGCGCGGAAGGCGTAAATGGACTGCGCGTCGTCGCCGACCACGGTGAGGCCGTCGCCCGCGGGCTTGAGCGCCAGCAGGATTTCGGACTGCAGCGCGTTGGTGTCCTGGTACTCGTCGACCAGCACGTGATCGAAGCGCGCGCCGATCTCGGCGGCCAGGGCGGGGTCGGCGACCGCGGCATGCCACCACAGCAGCAGATCGTCGTAGTCGAGCACGCCGTTGGCCTGCTTGCGCTCGACGTAGGCGCGGAACAGCCCCTTGAGTTCGTCCGCCCACTGCGCGCACCACGGGAAGGTCTTCTCGAGCACCCGCTCCAGCGGCCAGCCGGTGTTCACCCGGTGCGAGTAGATCGCCAGGCAGGTGTCCTTGCGCGGAAAGCGCTGGGGGCGGGAGGAGAGATCGAGCTCATGGCGCAGCAGGTCGATGAGGTCGGCGGCGTCGCCGCGGTCGAGGATGCCGAAGCCGGGGTCGAGTCCGACCTGCGCTGCGTGCTGGCGCAGCAGTCGCGCGCCGATCGCGTGGAAGGTGCCGGCCCAGGGGAGCCTTGGAGTGCCGCGCCGGCCCTGGGCGGCAAGCTGTGCGCCGACGATGCTTTCGGCGCGGCGCACCATCTCCTGGGCGGCGCGCCGGCTGAAGGTCAGCAGCAGGATGCGCTCCGGATCGACGCCTTCCAGGACCAGGTGGGCGACCCGGTGGGCCAGCGTGGCGGTCTTGCCGGTGCCCGCCCCCGCGATCACCAGCAGCGGCCCGGCGCTGAACCGTCCCTGCGCGTCGCGGGCGCCGTGGCTGGCGGCGGCGCGCTGCTCGGGATTCAGTGCGTCGGGCGGGGCGGGCGCGACCGGCGCGGGCGTGGCTCCGGGGCCCGCGGCCGCCGTCGCTGCCGCTTCCTGGAGATCCGGGAGGGTGGCGGTGGGCATGGCGCGAGTCTAGCCCAGCTGCTGTATGCATATCCACCATCAGGATGAGTCCGGCGCCCCGCCTGACCGCAGCCAGTAGCCGGTCGGTCCCTCGCATGCGGCCTGCCATCGCCGCGCCGCGCTGGCCGCGCCTGCGGCGGGCTCCTAGAATCTCGCGATGAACACCAGCGGCCCATACGCGCCTGCGAAGCGCCCAGCCGGGGCCGCCGGCGCTGCCGCGGTCGCGCGCCCGACCGTGGCCATCTACCAGGTGGAGCAGATCCTCCTGGGCGTGCGCCGCCAGGGGCGCGACGTCGGCGCCATCCTGCGGCGTTCGGGGATCCCGCCCGCCTTGCTGGGCTCGCCCTTGTCGCGAATCTCGCAGATGCAGTACGCGGCGCTGATGCGCACCCTGCGCCGCGTCACCCGCGACGAACTGTGGGGGCTGTGCGCCCGCCCGGTGCCGCTGGGGGCCTTCGCGCTCGGCTGCCGTCACCTGGTGAATTGCGCAACGCTGGGCGAGGCGCTGGCCGACGGGCTGCGCTTCTGGAACCTGCTGATCGACGACTTCTCGGCCCGGTTGGCGGTGTCCGGCGGCGTCGCGACGATCCGCCTGCGCGAAACTGGCGTCGGCACGGACCCCTGCCTGGGCTACGCGCAGCGGGTCTTCCTGTTCATGGGGCTGGGCCTGGCCTGCTGGCTGGTCGCGCGGCGCATCCCGCTGCTGCGGGTCGACTACCGCGAGAGTTCGGCGGACGAAGGCTCGGACGCCTACCGGCTGTTCCAGGCGCCGATCCGCTACGGGCAGGCGGCCCATGCGCTCGCTTTCGACGCGCGCTGGCTGGAGCTGCCGGTGGTCCAGAGCCGCCAGAGCCTGGGCGAGTTCCTGCGCCAGGCGCCCGCAACCCTGGTCGTCCGCTACCGGGACGGCGCCAGCGTCACCGAGCGGATCCGCCGGCTGCTGCGCCGGCGCCTCGACGCGGAAATGCCCTCGCTCGAGGAGGTCGGGCGCGCGCTGGCGATGACTCCGCAGACCCTGCGCAGGCGTCTCCGGGACGAGGGGCAGGGCTTCCAGGCCCTCAAGGACGACCTGCGCCGCGACGCGGCGATCGAGTACCTGGCGCGTCCCGACCTGACTCTGGTCGACGTCGCCGGGCTGCTCGGCTTCTCCGAACCCAGCGCCTTCCATCGCGCGTTCAAGCGCTGGACGGGGGCGGCGCCCGGCGAATACCGGGTCGCCCGCCTGGTCGACGTGCCCGGTCCCGGCCGGCCGCCGGACTGAGCCGCCGTCAGCGGAGCGCTCGCGTCGGCCGTCGCGCGGGCGGTGCGAAAGGGCGGCGCTCGCGGGTGACGCCCGTGGTGAGCCTGATACTTTGCGTCACTGCTTTTGGCAGTCCCGGTCATTCTTTGCCGCCGCCGGACGGCGCACACTCCGAGGCGCTTCCGGAACCCGTCGGACGCTGCCGGACGCGCCCAGCGGACCGTGCGCGCGGCGCCGGCTGCCGGACACCGCAGGAGCGACAGGCGATGACACGCAAGGTGCACGTGGTGGGCGTGGGAATGATCCCGTTCACGAAGCCGGGGGCGAGCGGGCCCTATCCGGCCATGGGCGCCATGGCCGCGCGCGCCGCGCTCGCCGACGCCGGCATCGGCTACGGCCTGGTCGCCCAGGCGTACGCCGGTTACGTCTACGGCGACTCCACCTGCGGGCAGGCAGCGCTGTACGAAGTGGGCATGACAGGCATTCCGGTCGTCAACGTGAACAACAACTGCGCCACCGGTTCGACCGCGCTGTTCCTCGCCCGGCAGGCGGTCGCCTCCGGTGCGGTCGAATGCGCGCTGGCGCTGGGCTTCGAGCAGATGGTCCCGGGCGCGCTGAAGGGCGCCTGCGAGGACCGCCCGGCGCCGCTGGCGCGTTTCGTCGATGCGATGAACGCCCACCAGGGGCTGGACCCGGCCGCGCCCCTCGCCGCACAGCTCTTCGGCGGCGCCGCGCGCGACTACCTGCGCGAGCACGGCATCCGCCCCGATACCTTCGCGCGCATCTCGGTGAAGGCCCGCCAGCACGCCGCCCGCAACCCGATGGCGCTGCTCCGCAAGACCGTCACCCTGGACGAGGTGATGGCCTCCCCGACGGTGTTCTTCCCGCTGACCCGCCTGCAGTGCTGCCCGCCGACCTGCGGCGCGGCGGCGGCAGTGCTCTGCTCGGCGGACTTCGCCCGGCGCCACGGGCTCGACCAGCGGGTGACGATCGCTGCGCAGGCGATGACCACCGACACCGCCGCCAGCTTCGACTCCGGCGACCTGCGCAGACTGGTCGGCTACGGGATGGCGCGCGAGGCCGCGGCCAGGGTCTACGAGGAGGCGGGCATCGGACCGGAGGATCTCGACGTGGTCGAGCTCCACGACTGCTTCACCGCCAACGAGCTGATCAGCTACGAGGCGCTCGGCCTCACGCCGGAGGGCACCGCCGAGCGCTTCATCCTGGACGGCGACAACACCTACGGCGGCCGGATCGTCACCAATCCCTCCGGCGGGCTGCTCTCCAAGGGGCATCCGCTGGGCGCCACCGGCCTGGCGCAGTGCGCCGAGCTGACCTGGCAGCTGCGCGGCCAGGCGGAGCAGCGCCAGGTGGAAGGCGCGCGGCTGGCGCTGCAGCACAACCTCGGGCTCGGCGGCGCCTGCGTCGTCACCCTCTACCAGGCCGCCTGACCGCAAGGGCACGCAAGCGATGAACCGGACCGCACACGAACGTTTCTGGCCCAGGGGCCTGCCCCGTACCCTGCACTTCCCGCGCACCAGCCTCTGGTACAACCTGGAGGTGGCGGCCACCCGCTATCCGGACAAGGCGGCGATCGTCTTCTACGACACGGTGATCCGCTACGCGCAGCTGCGCGAGCGCGTCGACCGCCTGGCGGCCTTCCTGCAGCAGCGCTGCGGCGTGCGCCGCGGCGACCGGGTGGCGCTGTTCAGCCAGAACTGCCCGCAGTACATCGTCGCCTACTACGCGATCCTGCGTGCCGACGCCGCCGTGGTGCCGGTCAATGCGATGAGCACCGCCGGCGAGTTCGACTACTACCTGGCCGACAGCGGCGCCAGCGTTGGCGTGGTGGCGCGCGACCTCTTCGCGAGCGCCCGGGCCGCCGTCGACGAGGGCCGCCTGCGCCACGCGGTGGTGCTCGAGTACGCGGATGCCCTCGAGGCGCCCACCGACATGCAGGTGCCCAACTGGGTCTCGGCGCGCAGCGCGCCGGTCGAACACCCCGCGGTCACCGCCTGGGCGGACGCGCTCGGCGCGGGCCTGGCGCCGGCGCCGCATCTCGCCGGCCCGGACGATCTGTGCGTGCTGCCCTACACCTCGGGCACCACCGGCCATCCGAAGGGCTGCATCCACACCCACTACACGATGACCTGTTCGCTGGTGGGCTCGGCCTTCTGGCGCGGCCTCAGCTCGGAGTCGGTCGCGCTCGGCGTGGCGCCGATGTTCCACCTGCTGGGCATGCAGAACGGCATGAATCTGCCGATCTGCCTCGGCGGCACCGTGGCGATGCTGCCGCGCTGGGACCCGGCCGCCGCCGCGACGCTGATCGAGCGCTATGGGGTCAGCGTCTGGACCGCGCCGCCGGCGATGCTGGTCGACTTCTTCGCTCAGCCGGACATCGGATCGCGCGACCTGTCCAGCCTGGCGGTGCTGACCGGCGGCGGTGCGGCGATGCCGGAGTCGGTGGCGACGATGCTGCACGATCGCTTCGGACTCGCCTACCTCGAAGGCTACGGAATGACCGAGACCGCGTCCTTCCTGCACGGCAACCCGCCGCACCGGCCCAAACGGCAGTGCCTGGGCATGCCCACCTTCGAGGTCGACTCGCGCATCGTCGATCCGGAAACGCTGGAGGAGCTGCCGCAGGGCGAGACCGGCGAGCTGATCACCAGCGCGCCGCAGGTCATGCTCGGCTACTGGAACAACCCGCAGGCCAACGAGCAGGCCTTCATCGAACGCGACGGCAAGCGCTTCCTGCGCACCGGCGACCTCGCCTGCCTCGACGAGGACGGCTATTTCTTCATGCGCGACCGGCTCAAGCGCATGATCAACGCCTCCGGCTACAAGGTGTGGCCCGCGGAGGTGGAGAACCTGATGTACGGGCACCCGGACATCCATGAGGTCTGCGTGATCGGCGTGCGCGATGCGCGCCGCGGCGAGACGGTGAAGGCCTTCGTGGTGCCGAAGCCGCCTGCACGGGGCACGCTGACCGCCGAGGCGATCGAAACATGGTGCCGAACGATGATGTCCGCCTACAAGGTGCCGCGCATCGTCGAGTTCATCGACGCCCTGCCGAAATCGGCGACGGGCAAGGTCAGCTGGCGCGAGCTCCAGGAGCGGGAGGCGGCCGGCAAGGAGTCCTGAACGGTGCGCGGTCGGACCGCGCCGGCAGGCGTCCCGGAGGGATCGCCCGTATCATCCGCACGCCGGCCTCGTCCGGCAGTGCGGACGATGGGCAGTCCCCGACGAGGGCGATCGGAGCGGGCGCGATCGGGCCTGCACGGAGATGGCAAGCGGCCCCGGGGGATGGTCCCAGGGGGTCAGAACACGGAACAACCAGAGGAATGAACATGAGCGGAATGGTCGAAGGCAAGGTCGTCGTGGTGACGGGCGCGGGTGGCGGAATCGGCCGCGACATCGCGCTGATGATGGCGAAGCATGGCGCGCAGGTGGTGGTCAACGACATCGGCGCCTCGGTCAGCGGCGAAGGCAACGACGCCGGCCCCGCGCAGCGCGTGGTCGACGAGATCAAGGCCGCCGGCGGCAAGGCCGTCGCCAACACTGACAGCGTCTCCGAGCCCGCCGCGGCGCAGCGCATCGTCGAGACCGCGGTCGACACCTTCGGCCGCATCGACGTCGTCGTGAACAACGCCGGTATCCTGCGCGACCGCTTCTTCCACAAGATGAGCGAGCCCGAGTGGGACGCGGTCATCAAGGTGCACCTGTACGGCGCCTACTACGTGAGCCGCGCGGCCGCCAACCACTTCAAGGAGCAGGGCTCCGGGGCGTTCGTGCACATGACCTCGACGTCGGGCCTGATCGGCAACTTCGGCCAGGCCAACTACTCGGCCGCCAAGCTGGGCATCGCCGCGCTGTCGAAGTCGATCGCGCTGGACATGCTGCGCTTCAACGTCCGCTCGAACTGCATCGCGCCCTTCGCCTGGAGCCGGATGATCGGTTCGATCCCGACCGAGACCGACGAGGAGAAGGCCCGCGTCGAGCGCATCAAGCAGATGACGCCGGCCAAGATCGCTCCGATCGCGGTCTACCTTGGCAGCGATGCGGCCAAGGAAGTGAACGGCCAGATCTTTGCGGTGCGCAACAACGAGATCTTCCTGATCAGCCAGCCGCGTCCGGTGCGTTCGGTGCACCGCTCCGAAGGCTGGACCCCCGAGACTGTCGCCGAGCACGCGATGCCGGCGCTCAAGAGCTCGTTCTTCGCGCTCGAGCGCTCGGGCGACGTGTTCACCTGGGACCCCATCTGACCTGACGATGGCCGGCCGGCCGCGGCGCGCACCGCCGCCCGCGGCCGGCTCCCCTGTCCCATTCACTAGGCAATGAGCATGCGTCCTCTCGACGGAATCACGGTCCTCGCGTTCGAACACGCGGTGGCGGCGCCGGTGTGCACGCGGCACCTGGCGGACCTCGGCGCGCGCGTCATCAAGATCGAGCGCCCGGGCGCCGGCGACTTCGCGCGCGGCTACGACCAGCGCGTCAACGGGCTGTCGTCCTACTTTGCCTGGGCGAACCGCTCGAAGGAGAGCCTGACGCTCGACATCAAGCACCCGGACGCCCGGCCGATCCTCGACGGCCTCATCGAGCGCGCCGACGTCATCGTGCAGAACCTCGCGCCCGGCGCGGCCGCGCGGCTCGGGCTGTCCTACGAGGCGCTGAGCCCGAAGCACCCGCGGATCGTCGTCTGCGACGTCTCCGGCTATGGCGCGGACGGTCCCTACCGCGACAAGAAGGCCTACGACCTGATGGTGCAGGCCGAGGCCGGACTGCTGGCGGTCACCGGCACGCCCGATTCGATGGCGCGCGCGGGCTTCTCGGCGGCGGACACCTCGGCGGGCATGTACGCGTACTCCAGCGTGCTGGCCGCGCTGCTGCTGCGCGAGCGCACCGGCAAGGGTTCGCACATCGACGTGGCGATGTTCGAGACGCTCGCCGAGTGGATGGGCAACCCGATGTACTACACCTACGGCGGCCAGCCGCCGGCGCCGCGCACCGGCGCCTTCCATCCCAGCGTCGTTCCCTACGGCCCCTTCCCGGTGGGCGACGGTCGCACCGTGATGATGGGCCTGCAGAACGAGCGCGAGTGGGCCACCTTCTGCCGCGAGGTCATCGGCAATGCCGCGCTGGAGAAGGATCCGCGCTTCGCGTCGAACACGCTGCGCACCGAGAACCGCGCTGCGCTCGAAGCGCTGATCGGCGAGGTCTTCCGCGACCTGACCGCCGACGAGCTCGAAGCCAGGCTCGACCGCGCGAACCTGGCGACCGCCCGGGTCAACACCCCTGCCGACCTGTGGCAGCATCCGCAGCTGCAGGCGCGCGGGCGCTGGCGCGAAGTGGCCTCGCCGGTGGGGCCGGTGGCCTCGCTGCTGCCGCCGGCTTCGAACAGCGCGTTCGAGCCGCGGATGGACCCGATCCCGGCGCTGGGCGAACACACCGACGGCATCCTGGCCGAGCTGGGCTTCGACGCCCCGCGGATTGCGGCGCTGCGTGCCGCCCAGGTCGTCTGACCGGGCCGAGCAAACCGCATCCGCCAACCGCATCCGCACACCGGATCCGCCAACGACAGGGGGGAGAATGACCGCTGAACTCGAGAGGCTGCGCGACTGGATCGGCCGCAGCGAGACCCGCATCGACACGATCACCCCGGTGCCGGTGGCCGCGATGTCCAACACGCTCGACCGCGAGGATCCGCCGCCGCTGGACGGCGATCCGCTGCCGGGGCTGTGGCACTGGCTGTACTTCCTGCCGATGTACCGGCACTCCGAGGCCGGTCCCGACGGGCATCCTGCGCGCGGCGGGTTCATGCCGCCGGTGCCCCTGCCGAGGCGCATGTTCGCCGGCAGCAGGCTCACCTGGCACCGCCCGCTGCGCGTGGGCGAGCAGGTGACCCGGGTGTCGCGGATCACCGAGGTCACCCCCAAGAGCGGGCGCAGCGGCACGCTGGTGTTCGTCAAGGTGGTCCACGAGAGCAGCGGCGCGGACGGCCTGGCGATGGTCGAGGAGCAGGACATCGTCTACCGCGATGCGCCCAACCCGGCGGATCCGCCCCCCGCGCCCACGCCGGCCCCGACGGATGGCGCCTGGACCCGCGAGATCCGCCCCGATCCGCTGCTGCTGTTCCGCTATTCCGCGCTGACCTTCAACGGCCACCGCATCCACTACGACCGTCCCTACGCGATGGGCGAGGAAGGCTACCCCGGCCTGGTGGTGCACGGCCCGCTGATCGCCACGCTGCTGCTCGATCTGGTGCGCCGCGAGCAGCCGGGCGCGCGGATCACCGGCTACCGCTTTCGCGCGATGAAGCCGCTGTTCGACACCGCGCCCTTCCGCGTCTGCGGCCGGCCGCAGGCCGACGGCACGGTGAAGCTCTGGGCCGCCGGCCCCGACGGCGCGCTCTGCATGGACGCCAGCGCGACGCTGGGCTGACGCCTTTCCCCGCGGCCCGCTGCGCGCCGGCAAGGGCGCGCGCGGGGCCGCGACCCAACCGACATCCTTCAACGTCTCCAGGAACCCCGAACGTGCAACGACAGACCGACGCCTACCAGGAAATCCGCGACGCAGTGCGCGCCCTCTGCGCCCAGTTTCCGGACGAATACTTCCGCAAGGTCGACGAGCAGCGCGCCTACCCGGCCGACTTCGTCGATGCGCTGACCAAGGCCGGCTGGATGGCCGCGCTGATCCCGCAGGAATACGGCGGTTCGGGCCTCGGCCTGACCGAAGCCTCGGTGATCATGGAGGAAATCAACCGCGCGGGCGGCAACTCCGGCGCCTGCCACGGCCAGATGTACAACATGGGCACGCTGCTGCGCCACGGCTCGAAGGCGCAGAAGGAGGAGTTCCTGCCCAAGATCGCCGCCGGCGAACTGCGCCTGCAGTCGATGGGCGTGACCGAGCCCACCACGGGCACCGACACCACCAAGATCAAGACTACCGCGGTGCGCAAGGGCGACCGCTACGTGATCAACGGCCAGAAGGTGTGGATCTCGCGGATCCAGCACTCGGACTACATGATCCTGCTGGCGCGCACCACGCCGCTGTCGGAGGTGAAGAAGAAGTCCGAAGGGATGTCGATCTTCCTGGTCGACCTTCGCGAGGCGATCGGGCACGGTCTCACCGTGCGGCCGATCCTGAACATGGTCAACCACGAGACCAACGAGCTGTTCTTCGACAACCTCGAGATCCCTGCCGAGAACATCATCGGCCAGGAGGGACAGGGCTTCAAGTACATCCTCGACGGCCTGAACGCCGAGCGCACGCTGATCGCTGCCGAGTGCATCGGCGACGGCCACTGGTTCATCGATCGCGTCTCGAAGTACGTCAGCGAGCGGGTGGTGTTCGGCCGGCCGATCGGCCAGAACCAGGGCGTGCAGTTCCCGATCGCCGAGGCGCACATCGAGGTCGAGGCGGCCAGCCTGATGCGCTGGAAGGCCTGCGAGCTGTTCGACGCGCACAAGCCCTGCGGCGCCGAGGCCAACATGGCCAAGTATCTGGCGGCCAAGGCGTCCTGGGAGGCGGCCAACGCCTGCCTGCAGTTCCACGGCGGCTTCGGCTTCGCCTGCGAATACGACGTCGAGCGCAAGTTCCGCGAGACGCGCCTCTACCAGGTGGCGCCGATCTCCACGAACCTGATCCTGTCCTACGTCGCCGAGCATGTGCTCGGGCTGCCCCGTTCCTTCTGAGCCCGAGGAGGCCCGCATGACCGATCACCCGAGCAAGGCGCTGGCGGACTTCGCCGCCGGACTGCGCTTCGAGGACATTCCGCAGCCGGTGCTGCGCCGTGCCGAGGATCTGTTCCTCGACTGGTTCGGCTCCGCGCTGGCCGGCAAGGGCGCGCGCCCGGTCGAGGCCATCGCGCGCTACGCCGCGCGCATGGGCCCGGCCGCCGGACCCTCCGAAGTGCTGATCTCGCGCGGCGCCAGCACGCCGATGTTCGCTGCGATGGTCAATGCGGCGGCCTCGCACTTCGCCGAGCAGGACGACGTGCACAACGGTTCGGTGTTCCACCCCGCCGCCGTGATCTTCCCGCCGGTGCTCGCAGTGGCGCAGTCGATCGGCGCCTCGGGCCGCGACCTGCTGACCGCCTCGGTGGCCGGCTACGAAGTCGGCATCCGCATCGGCGAGTTCCTCGGGCGCTCGCACTATCGGATCTTCCACACCACCGCCACCGTGGGCACGGTTGCGGCAGCCGCCGCAGTGGGCCGGCTGCTGGGCCTGTCGCCGAAGCAGATGCTCGACGCCTTCGGCTCGGCGGGCACTCAGGCCGCCGGCCTGTGGGAGTTTCTGCGCGACGCGGCCGACTCCAAGCAGCTGCACACCGCGAAGGCGGCCTCCGACGGCATGATGGCCGCCTACCTCGCGCAGGACGGCTTCACCGGCGCGCAGCGCATCCTCGAGGGTCTGCAGGGGATGGCGGCCGGCATGTCGACCGACGCCGACCCCGCGAAGCTCACCGACCGGCTGGGCAGCCGCTGGGCGCTGGCCGAGACCTCGTTCAAGTTCCACGCCTCCTGCCGCCACACGCATCCGGCGGCCGACGCGCTGCTCGAGATCGTCACCGACCGCGGCCTCGCTCCCGAGGACATCGCCTCGGTGACCGCGCGCGTCCACCAGGGCGCGATCGACGTGCTGGGCCCGGTGGTCAATCCCCAGACCGTGCACCAGGGCAAGTTCTCGATGGGCACCGTGCTGGGCCTGATCGCGGCCTTCCGCAACGCCGGCCTCACCGAGTTCGAGGAGCACTACAACTCGCCGCGGATCGCCGCCTTCCGCGAGAAGGTGACGATGGTGCTCGACCCCGAGGTCGACGGCGCCTACCCGGCGCGCTGGATCGGCAAGGTCAGCGTCACCACCACCGACGGGCGGACCTTCGAGGCGCGCGTCGACGAGCCCAAGGGCGATCCCGGCAACACGCTGAGCCGTCCGGAGCTCGAGGACAAGGCGCTGCGGCTGGCGAAGTTCGGCAACGCGGCCAGCGAGGCGGAGATGCGCAGCGCCATCGCGGCGATCTGGTCGCTGGCGGACATGGCGCGCGTCGACCGGCTGCTGCCGGCCGCGGTTTGAGCATGGCGCAGCCAACGATGGGCATCGTGCGCAGCTACCTGTTCGCGCCCGGCAGCCGGCCCGAGCGCTTCGCGAAGGCGCTCGAGGCGGGCGCCGACGCGATCATCCTCGATCTCGAGGACGCGGTGGGGCTGGCCGACAAGGCGGCCGCGCGCGACGCGATCGCCGGCTGGCTGTCGCCGCAGCGTCCGGTGCTGGTGCGGATCAACGGATCGGACACGCCGTGGTTCGAGGACGACCTCGCGATCTGCGGGCTGCCCGGCGTCGCCGGCGTGGTGCTGCCCAAGGCCGAGCGGCCCGAGCAGATCGCAGCGGTGGCCGCGCGCGCCGGCGCCGGCGTGCCGGTGCTGCCGCTGATCGAGACCGCCGCCGGAATCTGGAACGCGCATGCGGTGGCCACGGCGCCGGGCGTTCAGCGCCTGCTGTTCGGCACCATCGACTTCCAGGTCGACATGGGAATCGACGGCGAGGGCGAGGAGCTGCTGCACTTCCGTTCGCAACTGGTGCTGGTGTCGCGGGTTGCCGGGCTGCTGGCGCCGGTCGACGGCGTGTGCACCGCGATCGACGACCCCGAGCGGCTGCGCGAGGAGACCCATCGCGCCCGCCGGCTGGGCTTCGGCGCCAAGCTGTGCATCCACCCGAAGCAGGTGGGCGTGGTGAGCGACTGCTGGCGTCCCACTGCCGAGCAGGTCGGCTGGGCGCGCCGCGTGGTCGCAGCCGATGCCGCCTCCGGCGGCGCAGCAGTCGCGCTGGACGGCAAGATGATCGACCGCCCCGTGCTGCTCAAGGCCCGCGAGATCCTCGCCGGCGCAGGCGAAGCCGTGGCCTGAGCGCGGTCGGGCAGGTTCGCAGGACCGGCACCGCCCGCCGCGCGCCGACCCCGCCCGCCGACCCGCCCGCCGACCCGCCCGCCAACCCGCCGCCCGCCCCCAACCCTTCCCTCTTCCCCCTTCTCTCCTCCCAGGAAAAACAAATGATCCGCGACCAGGAAACCATGACCTCCCTGCTCGACGGCGTGTCGCGCTTCGTGCGCGAGCGCCTGATCCCGGCCGAGAACCTCGTGGCCGAGAACGACAGGATTCCCGATGAGATTGCCCAGGAGATGAAGGACCTGGGCCTGTTCGGCCTGACGATTCCCGAGGAATACGGCGGCCTGGGCCTCACGATGGAGGAGGAGGTGCTGGTGATGTTCGAGATGGGACACACCTCGCCGGCCTTCCGCTCGCTGTTCGGCACCACCGTGGGCATCGGCTCGCAGGGCATCCTGATGGACGGCACGCCCGAGCAGAAGGCGCAGTGGCTGCCCAAGCTGGCCACCGGCGAGGCGATCGCCTCCTTCGGCCTGACCGAGCCCGAGGCCGGCTCCGACGCGGCGTCGCTGCGCACCACCGCGATCCGCGACGGCGACCACTACGTGGTCAACGGCACCAAGCGCTACATCACCAATGCGCCCTATGCCAGCTTCTTCACGCTGATGGCGCGCACCGATCCCAAGGTCAAGGGCGCCGGCGGCGTCAGCGCCTTCATCGTCGACGCCAAGACCCCGGGCGTCAGCCTGGGCAAGCCCGACCGCAAGATGGGCCAGCAGGGCGCGCACACCTGCGACGTGATCTTCGAGAACGCGCGCGTGCCGGCTGAGAACATCATCGGCGGGCGCGAGGGCCAGGGCTTCAAGACCGCGATGAAGGTGCTCGACAAGGGCCGCATCCACATCGCCGCGATCTGCGTCGGCGTGGCCGAGCGCATCCTCGACGACACGCTGAAGTACGCGATCGAGCGCCGCCAGTTCGGCCAGCCGATCGCCGAGTTCCAGCTGGTGCAGGCGATGCTGGCCGACAGCAAGGCCGAGCTCTACGCCGCCAAGTGCATGACGCTGGACGCCGCGCGCCGCCGCGACAACGGCGAGAACATCAGCACCGAGGCCTCGTGCGCGAAGATGTACGCGTCCGAGATGGTGGGCCGGGTGGCCGACCGCGGCGTGCAGATCTTCGGCGGCGCGGGCTACATGGAGGAGTACGGCATGGAGCGGCACTACCGCGACGTGCGGCTGTTCCGCCTGTACGAGGGCACCACGCAGATCCAGCAGATCATCATCGCCCGCAACATGATCCGCGCCGCAACGGCCTGACCGGCCGCGGCTTCCGGCGCGCCGCCCTGCCGGAACCCGGGGCCTTCGCAGGCTTCCGGGGCGGGGCGGCCCTCAGGGCAGCGTGAGGTCGGCGACGTGCGCGTCGTCCGCCCAGGCGAGGATCTCGATGCGTTCGTCGAGCACCTGGATCCGGTTGATCCCGGCGTTCGGGATGGCGCAACTGCGCGCGCCGTCCAGCGGCAGGCCGCGGGCGGTGCGCCAGACCATGTCGAGCACCCCGCCGTGGGTCACCACCGCGGCGGAGCCGCCGGGCACCGCCTGCGCCACCGCGCGCAGCGCCGCGATCACTCGGGCATGGAAGATCAGGTTGCTCTCGCCGCCCGGGGGCGCATAGCCTGCCTGGTGGCGCAGCCAGGCGGCCCAGTCCTGCGGATAGCGCTCGATCACCTCCGGGAAGGCAAGCCCTTCGAAGACCCCGAAGCCCTGTTCGCGGAACGGTGCCGATGGCAGGACGGTGAGCCCCAACCGCGCGGCGCTGGGCGCCGCGGTCTGCCGGGCGCGGGTGAGGTCGCTGCAGACCAGGCGGTCGATGCGCTCGCTGGCCAGCCGTTCGGCCAGCCGGCGTGCCTGCAGCTCGCCCAGCGCGTTGAGCGGCGCATCGATCTGCCCCTGGA
Source organism: Quisquiliibacterium transsilvanicum (assembly GCF_014202215.1). Classification (GTDB taxonomy): domain Bacteria; phylum Pseudomonadota; class Gammaproteobacteria; order Burkholderiales; family Burkholderiaceae_E; genus Quisquiliibacterium; species Quisquiliibacterium transsilvanicum. Next base: position 535,129 of record NZ_JACHGB010000005.1, read on the forward strand.
AGCGGGGCTCCCGGTTCAGGTCGGTCTGGCCGTGCCGGATCAGCAGCAGTTCGGTGGCTTCCATCGGCGCGCCGCTCAGCGGAACTGTTCCTCGAGGAACTCGAGCTCGTTGCGAGGGCCGTGGTCCGGCCGGTCGGTCTCCTGGCGGCGCAGCTCGACGCGACGGATCTTGCCCGAGATGGTCTTGGGCAGGTCGCTGAACTCGATCCTGCGCACCAGCTTGTAGCCGGACACGCGCTCGCGCAGGAAGCGGAAGATGCTGGCCGCGGTCTCGGGGCCGGGCGCGTGGCCCGGCGCAGTGATGACGTAGGCCTTGGGCACGTAGCCGCGCACCGGGTCCGGGGACGGCACCACCGCGGCCTCGGCGACCGCCGGGTGCTCGATCAGCACGCTCTCCAGCTCGAAGGGACTGATCCGGTAGCCCGACGCCTTGAACACGTCGTCCGCCCGGCCCACGTAGGTGATGTAGCCCTCGGCGTCACGCATGCCGACGTCGCCGGTGTGGTAGTGGCCGTCGCGCATCACTTCGGCGGTCTTCTCGTCGTCGTCCGCATAGGCGGTCATCAGCGCCACCGGCCGCCGCGACAGATCGATGCAGATTTCGCCCTCTTCGGCCGGCGCGCCGTCCGGGTCGAGCAGCACGATCGGGTAGCCGGGCAGCGGCCTGCCCATCGAGCCCGACTTCACCGGCGCGCCGGGCGGGTTGCCGATCTGCGCGGTGGTTTCGGTCTGGCCGTAGCCGTCGCGGATGGTGATGTTCCAGGCCACGCGCACCTGCTCGATGACTTCCGGGTTCAGCGGCTCGCCCGCCGAGATCAGCTCGCGCAGTTTCACCGGCCAGCCGGCGAGGTTCTCCTGGATCAGCATCCGCCACACCGTGGGCGGCGCGCACAGCGTGTTGACCTCGTGCTTCACGAGGGTCTCGAGGATGGCGGGGCCGCTGAAGCGCGAGTAGTTGTAGATGAAGACGCAGGCCTGGGCATTGAAGGGCGCGAAGAAACAGCTCCAGGCATGCTTGGCCCAGCCGGGCGAGCTGATCGTCCAGTGCACGTCGCCGCGCTGCAGGCCCAGCCAGTACATCGTCGACAGGTGGCCCACCGGGTAGCTCTGGTGGGTGTGCCGCACCAGCTTCGGACGGGCGGTGGTGCCGGAGGTGAAGTATTCGAGCAGCGGATCGTCGGCCCGCGTGGCGCCCTCCGGCCGGAAGCCCGCCGGCTCGACTGCGCTGTCGGCGAAGGCGATCCAGCCCGGGCGCGCTCCGTCGCCCACGAAGATCCGGCTGATTCCCGCCAGCACCGCGGCCGGCAGTTCGTCGACCCGGCTGGCGCCTCCCTCGTTGGTGATGATGTGGCGCACGTTGCCGCGCTGCAGCCGGTCGGCAAGGTCGTCGCCGGAGAGCAGCGTGGTCGCCGGGATCAGCACCGCGCCCAGCTTGATCGCCGCCAGCATCGACTCCCACAGCGGCACCTCGTTGCCGAGCATCAGCAGGATGCGATCGCCGCGCCGCGCGCCATGCCTGGCCAGGAAGCCCGCCACCTGCGAGGAGCGCGCCGAGAGCTGGGCGTAGCTGAGCCTGGCCTCGCTGCCGGATTCCTCGACGATGTGCAGCGCGGGCGCATCGTTGCCGCGGGCGATCGCGTCGAAGTAGTCGAGCGCCCAGTTGAAGCTCTCCAGCCGGGGCCAGGCGAAGCCGGCGACGGCCGCCGCGTAGTCGGTGCGCGTGGCCAGCAGGTGGTCACGCGCGGCAAGGAAGCGTTGCAGTTCGGACATCGATGTCTCCAGGATGCCGGCGTGGCCCCGCCGGTCTGGAAATGAGTTTATCAGCCGGGCGTTCGGGTTTTCCGAGGATGACGGGGGATCCGGGCGGTCGCTACACTCGGCCGGCAAGAAAATCCAGCGGCGGGCCGCCGAGCGAACTCCTGGGGAAGCAGATGCAGCAACCCGCCACGCAGCCGGGCGCCTTCCAGGCCGACGATCCGCACCTCGCCGCCACCCAGGACGCCGAGGTCACGCGCGTGCGCGTACTGCACGGTGCCTGGCGCTGGCTGCTGGTGGCCAGCGCCGCGCTGACCATCCTGCTGTGCATCAACCAGCAGTTCACGCTGCGCTTCTTCGTCGGCTTCACGCCGCTGAATACCGAGTACTACTACGCGCTGCTGCTGGTCACGCTGCCCTTTGTATTCCTGGTGTTCCCATCGGGTCCGAAGGCTTCCTACGACCGGGTGCCCTGGTACGACGCGCTGCTGTTCGCGCTGACGCTGGGCGCCGCGCTCTATCTGATGTTCCACGTGCGACAGGCGGCCGAGCTCGGCTGGGAGTACTCCGGCGCGCCGCCCGCGGTGGTGTGGGCAGGCTACCTGACGTGGGCGGTGCTGATGGAAGGCCTGCGGCGCACCGGGGGCTGGAGCCTGGTGCTGTGCATCCTGCCGTTCACGCTGTACCCGGTGTTCGCGGACTCGACGTGGCTGGGGCCGCTGAAGGGCCAGGACGCCACGCTGGAGCAGGCCAGCGCCTACCACGTGCTCTCGTCGGAGAGCCTGCTCGGGATCCCGCTGCAGGCCTTCGCGGAGACGGTGATCGGCTTCCTGGTGTTCGGCACCGCGCTGATGATGACCGGCGCCGGGAAATTCTTCATCAACCTCTCGTTCGCGCTGTGCGGTACCTTGCGCGGCGGCGCCGCCAAGGTGTGCATTTTCGCCAGCGCGCTGCTCGGGATGATGTCGGGCTCCATCGTCTCCAACGTGCTGACCGCGGGCACGATGACCATCCCCGTGATGAAGAAGACCGGCTTTCGCGCCTCGTACGCGGCGGCGATCGAGGCCTGCGCGTCGACCGGCGCAGTGCTCGCGCCCCCGGTGATGGGCGCCACCGCGTTCATCATCGCCGAGTTCCTCGGCGTCAGCTACGCGGAGGTCGCGCTGGCGGCCGTGGTGCCTTCGGTGCTGTATTACGCGGGCCTCTTCATGCAGGTCGACGCGTATGCGGCGCGACACGGCCTGCATGGCCTGCCGCGCGAGTCGCTGCCCAAGATGTCGACCACGCTGCGCGAGGGCTGGTACTACGTATTCGTGATCGCGCTGCTGGTCTACATGCTGCTGGTGATGAAACGCGAGAGCCACGCGCCGTTCTACGCCACGGTGCTGCTGCTGGTGCTGAACCAGCTCTTCAACCGCGAGAAGTGGACGCTCGCCACCGTGGTGAAGTTCCTGGAGGTGAACGGGCGCACCTTCGTCGAGCTGGTGGGAATTCTCGCCGGCTGCGGCCTGCTGATCGGCGCGTTCTCGATGACCGGCGTCATGTCGAGCCTGGCCGGCGACCTGCTGCGCATCGCCGACGGCGACGCGCTGCTGCTGCTGGCGATGACCGCGGTCACCAGCCTGGTGCTCGGCCTCGGGCTCACCACCACCGCCTGCTACATCTTCCTGGCGATCCTCGTCGGCCCCGCGCTCGAACAGGCGGGGTTGAACAAGATGGCGGTGCACATGTTCATCTTCTATTGGGGCATGCTGTCGGCGATCACCCCGCCGGTGGCGATCGCGTCCTTCGCCGCCGCGGGCATCGCGGGAGCGCCCGCGATGAAGACGGGATGGGAATCGATGCGGGTCGGCTCGATCATCTATTTCATCCCGTTCTTCTTCGTGATGAACCCGGCCTTCGTGCTGCAGGGCAGCGTGCTCGAGGCGCTCTTCCTGGCCGGCAAGGTGCTGCTCGGCACCTTGTTCATCTGCGGCGGCATCCAGGGATACCAGATCTTCATCGGTGACCTGCGGCGCGCCGGCGGCCTGGAGTGGCCGCTGCGCGTCCTGCTGATGATCGGCGGCGTGGTGCTCGCGACGCCGGGCGGCTCCATCGTTGGCTACTCCGCCGTCCAGCTGGGCACGCTCGCGATGGCGATCCTGCTGCCCACCCTCGCGCTGTCCGCGCTGCGGCTGAGGGTGGCGCGTGCGTGAGGTCCACCGGCGCGGTCAGGCCGCCAACGGCACGAAGCGGTAGCCGCTGCCCTGGCGCGCCAGGCGGCCCATTCCGCCGTCCGGCAGGTGGAATCCGGCTACCGTCAGGTTCTCGGCAAGCGCCATTTCCATGACCCTGCGGCGGCTGCGGCGCGCGGTCTCGGGGTCCATGTCGAAGCTCACCTGCCAGTCGGGGTTGCGCACGAACAGTGCTGCAATGTTGGTGAGGTCGGCCCAGTAGAGCAGCCGCTGGCCACCCGAATTGAGCATGAACATCGTGTGGCCGGCCGTGTGTCCGTAGGCGGGCATCGACACGATTCCCGGCAGAAGTTCGCGTCCCGGCTCGAAGCGCTCCACGGTGGACGCGATCGGTCCGAACACCCGCCGCGCCGCCATGAAGCCGCCGCGCTGGTCGACCGGCTGCGCGTTCATCCTGCGGTCGTCCATCCACCAGTCCCACTCGGGCGCCGGCACCATCACGCGCGCATTCGGGAACACCGCGCGGCCTTCGCGGTCGCGCAGCCCGTTGATGTGATCGCCATGGAAGTGCGAGATCAGCACGGTGTCGATCGAGACGGGATCGATTCCCGCGGCGCCCAGGTTGGCCAGCAGCCGGCCGGAGGTGGGCGCGCCGAAGCTGCCGGTGCCGGCGTCGATCAGCACCTTGCGCGGGCCGGTGTCGACGAGGAAGACGTTCAGCGGGATGGTGATCCGGTCGGTGGGCAGGCCAGCCTCCCTGAGCGCCGCCTGGACCTGCGCAAGCTTCGCGTTGCGCACGAAGTCCTCGGCCAGCGGCCGCTCGAAGTGGCCGTCGGTGATCGAGGTGACGCTCCAGCTGCCGAGCCGGAAGGTGGACACGCCCGGGATCCGGCGCGCCGCGGCGGACGGGGCCGGGCTGGTTGCGCAGCCGGCCAGGCCCGCGCCTGCTGCGAGCGCAGCGCCCGCCATCATGAAACCTCGTCGATCGATGCTCATCGGATGTATCTCCATGGTGCGGGGTCCGCCGCCGAGCAGCGGCCGGGTTCAGTGATCGGGTTCAGTGATCGGGTTCAGTCGCGCGCAGCCCGCCGGGCCTTTCTCGCGGCCTGGAATTCGCCCATCATCCGTGCGGGCTCGTCGCTGTCCCAGGCCGCGGCGAAGGCGTCGATGCCGGCGCGCACCGCGTCGCGCATCGGCAGGTCCTCCCAGCGGCGGATCAGCTGCTTCTGCAGCCGCACCGCGTGGGCGCCGGTGTGCAGCAGGCTGGCGATCCAGCCCTCGACGACGGCGTCCAGCGCGTCGGCCGGGACCACCCGCTCAACCATCCCCCAGGCCAGCGCCTCCGCCGCGCCGAAGTTCTCGCCGAGCAGAAGCATCTCGCGCGCGCGCCCCCAGCCGACCAGCCCGGGAAGCAGGGCAGCCTCGACCACCGACGGAATGCCCAGCCTGACCTCCGGCATGCCGAACTGCGCGCTGTCGGCGGCGACCCGCAGGTCGCAGGCGGCGGCCAGCTCGAGCCCGGCGCCCAGCGTGAAGCCCTGGAGGCGGGCGATCACCGGCACCGGCAGCTCCCTGAGCGCGTGGCAGCAGCGGTGCACCCGGGTGATGAAGGAGCGCGCGCCGTCGCCGTCGGTCACCGCCGCCATCTCGCCGATGTCCGCGCCGCCGACGAAGGCCTTGTCGCCCGCGCCCGTGAGCACCACTGCGCGCAGGCCCTCGATGGCCGCCAGCGCCTCGATGGCGCCGACGAACTCGGTCATCAGCGCGCTGTTGAGGCTGTTGAGCCGGCGCGCGTTGTCGATGGTGACGTGCGCGATGCGCGCGCCGCCTGCGCGCTCGTCGATGCGCACCCGGATGCCCTGTGGCGTCGTGTCGGTCATCGAGGAGGCGTCCTCAGGAATTCAGCAGCGCGGCGTGGTGCCGCAGGTGGTCCTCGACGAAGCTCTGGACGAACCAGTAACTGTGGTCGTAGCCCTCGTGCATGCGCAGCCTGAGCTCGGTGCCGGATGCGCGGCAGGCCTGCTCGAGGCGCTCCGGCATCAGCTGCTCGACGAGGAACTTGTCGGCCGTTCCCTGGTCGACCAGGATCGGCGAGGGGAAGCGCTGCAGCGCGGCGAGCGTGCTTGCGTCGTAGGAAGCCCAGGCGCCGGGGTCCTCGCCGAGGTAGCCTGCGAAGGCCTTGCGGCCCCAGGGGCAGTGCGTGGGCGCGGCGATCGGCGCGAAGGCCGACACCGATCGGTAGCGCTGCGGATTGCGCAGCGCGCACACCAGCGCGCCGTGCCCGCCCATCGAGTGCCCGAAGATGCCGTGCCGGTCGCCTGCCGGGAAGGCCTCGGCCAGCAGCTGCGGCAGCTCGCGCGTCACCCAGCTGTACATCCGGTAGTGCCGGGCCCAGGGCTGGCGCGTGGCATCCACGTAGAAGCCCGCGGCCAGGCCGAAGTCCCAGTCGGCGTCGTCGCCGGGCAGGCGGACGCGCGGGCTGGTGTCGGGCGCGACCAGCATCAGGCCGAGCTCCGCGGCCAGCCGCTGGGCGCCGGCCTTGATCATGAAGGTCTCTTCGGTGCAGGTGAGCCCCGCGAGGTACCAGAGCACCGGAACCCGGCCGGACGCCGCCTGCGGCGGGCGGAACACCGAGAAGCGCATCTCGGCGTCGCAGTCCTGCGAGTCGTGCGCGTAGAAGCCCTGCACGCCGCCGAAGCAGGCGTGCTCGGAGAGCACCCGGACGCCCGCCGGCATCAGAAGGTCACCACGCTGCGGATCGACTCGCCGCTGTGCATCAGGTCGAAGGCCTTGTTGATGTCGTCCAGCGGCATGGTGTGCGTGATCAGGCTGTCGATGTCGATCTTGCCGTCCATGTACCAGTCGACGATCTTCGGCACGTCGGTGCGGCCGCGCGCGCCGCCGAAGGCCGTGCCTTTCCAGACTCGGCCGGTGACCAGCTGGAAGGGCCGGGTGGAGATCTCCTGGCCGGCGCCGGCCACGCCCACGATCACCGACATGCCCCAGCCGCGGTGGCAGCATTCCAGCGCCTGGCGCATCAGCTGCGTGTTGCCCACGCATTCGAAACTGTAGTCGGCGCCACCGCCGGTGAGCTCGACCAGGTGCGCCACCAGGTCGCCGCCGACCTCCTTCGGGTTCACGAAGTGCGTCATCCCGAAGCGGCGCGCCAGCGGCTCGCGCGCCGGGTTCAGGTCGACGCCGATGATCTTGTCCGCGCCGACCATGCGCGCGCCCTGCACCACGTTCAGCCCGATGCCGCCCAGGCCGAACACCACCACGTTGGCGCCCGCCTCCACCTTGGCGGTGTTGATCACCGCGCCGATGCCGGTGGTGACGCCGCAGCCGATGTAGCAGACCTTGTCGAAGGGGGCGTCCTCGCGGATCTTCGCCACCGCGATCTCGGGCAGCACCGTGTAGTTCGCGAAGGTGGAGCAGCCCATGTAGTGATGGATCTTGCGCCCGCCGATCGAGAAGCGGCTGCTGCCGTCGGGCATCACGCCCTGGCCCTGCGTGGCGCGGATCGCGGTGCAGAGGTTGGTCTTGCGCGACAGGCACGACTTGCACTGCCGGCACTCGGGCGTGTAGAGCGGGATCACGTGGTCGCCCTTCTTCACCGAGGTGACTCCCGGGCCCACGTCGACCACCACGCCGGCGCCCTCGTGGCCCAGGATGGCCGGAAACAGGCCCTCGGGATCCGCGCCAGAGCGGGTGAACTCGTCGGTGTGGCAGACCCCGGTGGCCCTGACTTCCACCAGCACCTCGAAGGCGCGCGGGCCCTCCAGCTGGACGGTCTCGATCACCAGGGGCTTGCCTGCTTCATAGGCGACTGCGGCACGCACGTCCATCTTCGTTGTCCTTTGTTCGGGGTGGCGGTCGATGTTAGCGTACCCCCGGCGTGAACACCCTCATCCAGATGCCGGACAGCGGCAGCGCCGCGGCCGCATCCGACCGAACCAGCGAGACACCAGATGACCATTTCCCTCTACGACGCCAGCGTGCCCGTCTACACCCAGATGCTCGGCGCGCTCGACAAGGTGCTCGGCAAGGCCGAGGCCTGGGCCGAGGCCCGCAAGATCGACGGCAAGGTGCTGGCGCAGGCCCGGCTGTTTCCCGACATGCTGCCGCTGGTTTCGCAGGTGCGCATCGCCTGCGACGCGGCGCGCGCGGGCACGGCGCGGCTGGCCGGAATCGACTTCCCGAAGTACGAGGACAACGAGCAGACCCTCGCCGAGCTGCGCCAGCGCATTGCCGGCACGCTGGCCTTCATCGAGCAGGTGCCGCGTGAATCGATCGCCGGCCAGGAGCAGCGCGACATCACGATCCCGCTGCGCGAGCGCAAGCTGGAGATGAAGGGGCAGGCCTTCCTGCTGCACTGGTCGCTGCCCAACTTCTTCTTCCACGTCACCACCGCCTACGACATCCTCCGTCACAACGGCCTGGAGGTCGGCAAGGCGGACTTCCTCGGCCACGCCTGAGGAAGCCCGCCCGCGGTACGGCGATCAGTCCAGGGTCAGGGTCAGCTTCGCCCAGACGAAGCGGCCCGGCTCGTTGACCCGGATCGACGGCGCGTCGTAGCCGGCGACTGCCGCCGCGGCGCGGCTGATGTGCTCGGCGTAGGCGCGGTCGAACACGTTGTCGATGCCCCCGCTGAGCAGCACCTTGCGGTTGAAGCGGTAGCTGGCGTTGAGCGCGAGGGTCGCGAAGCCGCCGGTGGGCCCGAGGTCCTGGCCGACGATGCTGCCGTGGTTCAGGTGGACCCGGTCCTGCCCGGCCACGATGCGGGTCACCCCGCCGATCTCCAGCGCGTCACGCCGCCACGAGAGCCCCAGGCGCAGCTCGTCCGCAGGGGTCTGCGCGAGCGGCACGTCCATCGTGTCGTTGTCGGCGCGCACGAGGGCGTAGCTGCCGCGCAGCGTCCAGGCGGGCGCGAAGCGCCAGGCGAAGTCCGCCTCCAGGCCGTGACGGGTGGCGTCCACGTTGTGCACCCGGCACTTGGCCGGATTGGAGCCGCAGGATCCCGCCGCCGCCGGGTTCACCTCGGTGAGCAGGTAGTCGTCGATGCGCGACCAGAACACCGACACCGATCCCGCCAGGTCCCTGCCGCTCCAGAGCAGTCCTGCGTCGAGCTGGGTGTTCTTCTCCGGCGCGACGCTCCCGGCCGCGGTGAGGCCGTTGTAGGTGGTCGCCTCCCAGTGGTCGACCGGGCGCCGCGCATGGCCCAGGCCCACGAAGGCCGTCACCGGGCGGTCGGCAAGGTCGTGCTCGTAGCGCAGGAAGCCGCCATTTAGCCGCTCCTCGGTGCTGCCATTGGCCATCCCGGTGGCGGCGTTGTGCCGGTCCGCCGAGAAGCGGTCGTGGCGCAGGCCGCCCACCAGCCGGCTCGCCGGGCCGAGCACCTGCGTGAGTTCCGCGAACAGGCCGGTGTTGGTCGATTCGAAGTCGCGCCCGCGGGAGCGCGAGCCGACCGCCACCGGCGCCGGCCCGTTGTACTGGCGCACCGTGTGGACGTTCTCCTGCCGGTCGAGGCCCAGCGTCACGGTAGTGCTCTCGCCGAGCGCGAGATCGCCGTCGATTCGCAGCCCGTCGGTCTTGCGGTCCGGGTTGTTCCACGAGTAGTTCGCGGCGGCCGGCTTGGCGCGCAGCGAGTAGTTGTCCATCACGTGGTCGATGTAGTTGTGGTCGTACTGCAGGCCGACCCGGCGCACCAGGGCCGACAGTGCGCGCTTCTCGAGCTTCAGCCCGTAGCCTTCGCGGTCGAACACGCTGCCATCCATCGACCGGTCGGCGTAGGCGGCCTGCGCCTCGCTGCGCACCGCTGAAAGCTCGATGCGGGTGTTCTCGTCCGGGGTCCAGCCGCCGGCGATGCTCTGGCTGCGGCGCTCGTAGAACGAGTGGACCAGGCTGCCGTCGCCGTCGCGGTAGTTGTCCGATTCGGAGTGCGTGACGGTGCCGCGCAGGTAGAAGCGCGGGCTGCCGAAGCTGGCGTCGGCCACTCCGTCGAGCCTGCCCCACGAGCCCGCCATCAGGCTGGCGTGCCCGCGGGCGCCGGTGGTCTCGAAGCGCGGCGCCTGCCGCTCGAACAGCACCACGCCGGCAAGGTTTCCGTTGCCGTAGCGCACGGTCTGGGGGCCCTTGATGACCGTGACCCGGTCGAAGGACTCGGGGAACACGTAGGCGGTGGGCGGGTCCATGCGCATGCCGCAGCCGCCGTGGAATTCGGCGCCGTCGACCAGCACGTTCAGCCTGGAGCCGGCGAGGCCCCGCAGCACCGGGTCGCCGTCGGTGCCGCCCTTGCGGATCACGGTGAAGCCGGGGATGTTCTTGAGGAAGCTCGCGCCGTCGCTGGCGGGCACCGGCTGCTGCGGCGCCTTGGGGTCGTTGACCACCGTGAGCGGCGCGCTCATGCGCGGCGCGGTGACCACCACTTCATCGAGTCCGGCGTCGGCGGCCAGGGCGGCGAGGGGAAAGGAGGCGAGGGGAAGGGCGGCGATCGCTGCCGCCAGCAGGGTGGGTCGGGTCTTCATTTCGTGGTCCGTGTCCTGTCCGTGTCCAGGTCCGCGGCATGCGCCCGCCGGAGGGCGCGAGGCCCCGCGCGGGTCGTGCGGCGGTCGTGTCGATACGTTGCCGGCGCCTGCCGCCCGGCGGGCGGGGCGCGGCGATCGGGCTTCGGGGCCGTGGCTGCGCCGCAGGTCCCCCGGGCGATGCCAGGGGAATTCGACGCGGCGGCCGGGAGGCCCGGCGGTCAGGCGCGGGTGGGCGGTGCGCGGGCCTGCGCGGCCAGCCACTGCCACGAGGCGGTGGGCGCGAGCAGGAACAGCCGTGGCGCAGCGGAGCCGCCGTCGGCGGGCGCGGCGAAGACGCGCTCCGGACTGGGCAGCGCCGGCGCGCCAGCCTGGGGAAGGCAGAAGGGACAGTCGGCCATGCCGGCGTCGTGTCCGGGGGGCACGCCCGGTGCGGTGTCCGGCGCCGCAGCGCCCTCGGCGCGGCAGACCTCGCCCCAGATTTCGGGGGCTGTGCCCAGGGCCATCGCGCTGGAGATGCCCGGCGCGAGCGCGGACATCAGCATCGCCGCGAGGGCGAGCCAGGCGATGCGCGTGCGCAGGCGGAGGGCGAAGGGCATTTGCCGAGTCTAGCGCGGCCGGCGGCCCGACCGGACGGATCCGGGCCCCGGTCGCTGACCTCGGTCAAGGAAACCGGGTCAGTGTGTCAGCGAGCGCGCGATCCGCTCGGGGTCGCGGTGCGCCTGGTAGCCGAACCAGAGGCTCTCGGCGATGCGCCGGGCCAGGTCGCAGGCACGAGTCTGCATGGCCTGGCTGCCGATGCCCCGCGCCGTTTCGTCGAAGAGGGCAAGCCAGCGGTGGAACAGGCCGGGATGCAGTCCCGGCAGGGCGACGTGGGCAGGCATCGGCGTGCCGCGGTAGCGCGCAGTGCCGCGCAGCGTCGATGACCAGAAGTCGACCATCTTCGACAGGTGATGGTCCCAGTCGGTGATGTGCGCGTCGAAGACCGGCCCGAGCTCGGGATCGGCGCGCACCTTCGCGTAGAAGTCATGGACGAGGCGGACGACTTCGTCCTCGGTGCAGAGGTCCGGGGTGGGCATCGCGCGCGAAGCCTTGAAGATTCAGTAGAAACGAATGTTAACGCGCATCGTGCCGATCGTCCGGCGGCCGCGTGCCGCGCCGCCAGTTGCGCACCGCCCACCAGGCCAGCGCGCCGAAGAAGATCAGGTTGATCGCGGCCCCGGCGATCCAGAAGGCAGTCATCCGGGCGCCGCGCTACTGCTCGACGAAGGCGCGTTCGACGACGAAGTCGCCCTGGCGCGTGGTACTGCCTTCCTGGAAGCCGCGGATCTCGAGCAGCGCCTTCAGGTCCTTGAGCATGGCCGGGCTGCCGCACAGCATCACGCGGTCCTCGGCCCGGTTCAGCGGCGGCAGGCCTAGATCCTCGGCGAGCTTGCCGGACTGGATCAGGTCCGGGATCCGGCCCTGGCGGACGAAATCCTCGCGCGTCACGGTCGGGTAGTAGAGCAGCTTGCCGGCAACGATCTCGCCCAGCAGCTCGTCCTGCGGCAGCTCCTTTTCGAGGTAGTGACGGTAGGCGAGCTCCTCGACCTCGCGCACGCCGTGCACCAGGATCACCTTCTCGTAGCGCTCGTAGGTCTCGGGGTCGCGCACCACCGCCATGAAGGGCGCCAGGCCGGTGCCGGTGCCCAGCAGGTAGAGGCGCTTGCCGGGCAGCAGGTAGTCGATCAGCAGGGTGCCGGTCGGCTTGCGGCCGACGATGATCTTGTCGCCCGTCTTGATGTGCTGCAGCCGCGAGGTGAGCGGGCCGTCCGGCACCTTGATGCTCAGGAACTCGAGGTGATCCTCGTAGTTGGCGCTGACGATGCTGTAGGCGCGCATGATCCGCTTGCCGTCGACCTGCAGCCCGATCATCGTGAAGTGCCCGTTGCTGAACCGCAGCGAGCGGTCCCGGGTGGTGGTGAAGCTGAAGAGGCGGTCGGTCCAGTGGTGGACGCTGAGGACCTCTTCCTCTGCGAATGCGCTCATCGGGGGGGGCTTGCTGGTGGGTGGCGGGCGGCGGGGGGGGGGGGGGGGGCCCCCCCCCCCCCCCCGGGGGGGGGGGGGGGGGGGGCGGGACGCCCGCCCGCCCCGCGCCCCCCCCCGCGGCGGGGGGGGCCCCCCCCCCCCCCCCC
>NZ_JACHGB010000006.1 GCF_014202215.1 Quisquiliibacterium transsilvanicum
TCAACAACTTGGGAAGTTTCGGGACCGAACGAGAACCCTAGCAGCCGACATTGAAAATCCGCGTGTCGGTGGTTCGATTCCGCCCTTGGCCACCAAGAAAATCAAGCACTTAGGCCAATCCTTCGGGGTTGGCCTTTTTGCTTTCCGGTGTCGTGTAAGCGCCATGTAGGCGCCGTGCATCAATTCGCTGCGTATCGCCCCCCCACTCCCCCGCGCTGAGGCACCGACATCGTCAAAGCCGTTCCGGATCCGCAAGCCGGCGCCCGGCGCCCTGCAGACCGTCGAGGATGCTGTTTGCCACCCGCATCGGAAATCCGTCGGGCAGCCTGGCACGCACGGCGGCGATGACCTGGGGCGTTCGAGAGACGACCTCGTCGATCAGGAACGCGACCTCGCGGCCATCTTCAGTTACCACGCCGTGGCGCGCGCCAAGTGCCAGCCAGTGCCGCCGCAGGATGTCCCGCATTCGCCAGTGCGCATTCTTCGAGCGCACCGCCATGGCCAGCTTGGCCCTGAAGGGGGAAACCATCGATGGCCCTTCCCCCAGGACCGGGTAAGCCGACAACACGTCGTACAGCGGGGTGAGCTGGTAGCGGCCACCCGGGCGCAGGAACAGGCTGAAGTTCTTGGCGTGGCCGTCGGTGGCGCAAAGCATCCAGAAGAGCAGTTGCGCCTTGAAGAAGTCGCGCCGGTCCTTCTCCCGGGTCATGGAGCCATCCAGCACGTCCAGGATGCGGTCCATGCCGGGCCCGCCGTCGGCTTCGTACTTCGCCTCCGGATGCACTCCCAAAGCCTGGCACATGTCCTCCTGCGGAAGCCGGATGAGGCGGTTGTCGCCTGAGGGATGCGTCCACCAGGCGCGGTCGAAGCGCTCGACCACCAGCACCTTGAGGTCCTCGAACTGCATGGGCTGGCAGTTCGCCACGGGCAGCCCGAACTCCTTCAGGATCAGCGAGCACAGCCACTCGTTCTCCACCGAATCGCGCATGTCCAGCTTCATGCCGCCGATCAACCCCAGGGGCAGCTTGAAGATGTGCGTGGTCGGAGTGTCACCTTGCGGCAGACACCATTGCCGATCGCGCTGGAGCAGGGCCGTCTTCTCCTGGGCGCCCGCGATGGAGATGCGGAGGTCGTCTTCAGTTCCCCATCCCATGGGGTTGGAGGTCGTCGCTCCGCGCAGCACCTGGGCGACCCGTGCTTCGCTCAAGGGCTCGGCCTGCAAGGGCGAGATGCCGGTCGAGACCTGTCCGTCGGGCAGGATCTCCAGCGCGCCCACGCAGTCCCGGCCGATTTCGGCCAGCAGATGGAAGGCGTCGGTCGACCCGGTGCTGAAACGGCGCGCTAGCCGTTCGCGGATGTCCTTGCTGTCGGGCAGCAGGTTCTCGAAGTAGGCACGGACCTTCGCGCCGCGATGGGGCGCATTGCCTGGCGTGAACGGCAAGGACAGGGACAAGGGGCGTCCTTGCTCCGACTGCGTCCAGGCGAGGTCGTACTGGAGCGTGTCGGGCGCATTGGGCGCCAGGCTCCAGGCGCCGACATGGGCCCCGTTCATCCAGAGGCCCAGTGTCCGGGTATGAGAACGGCGACCCATGCTTACCAGATGGATCGATCAGTGCCAGGCAAGGTCGACGTACCAGGCCGCGCGGGCGCCGGTGCGGGCGAGGGCTTGCCGAGGATCAATTCCGCCCCCAGGATGTTCAGCAGCTTCAGCAGCCTCGCGGTGCCCACCTTGTCCGCATTTCGTTCCATGGCAGAGTAGGTTTGCTGCGAGACGCCCAGGCGCAATGCGACTTCGCTCTGGGTGAGGCCTGCGTCCTTTCGGAAAGCCTGAAGCAGCGGGGGCAACTGGTCTGCAGTGCGCACGGTGAACCGAGTCATACATATCCTATGCTGTAAGTTGAACTTACAGTTTTTGATTTGTATTCTCAGAATACTGCCTTAAAGCTGTAAAGACAATCCAGTCAGTCGCCGACCGTCGGCAAGACCAGCAACAGCTCGGCCACGACCGAGAACTCGTCCTCGCCTTCGCCCAGGCGGATCTCGATCGGCTCGAATCCCGGTCGATCGGAGTCCGGATGCAGAGTGATGCGCAGATGCTGCCAGGCGCCATCCTCGCCCGGCATCTTCTCGCTCGCATAGCGCTTGACGGTGTATTGCCCCCCGGTCTCCGGGTCCGCGATGCTGCGGTGCTGCACCACGACCACCTTGCCCTCGCGCGTTCCCGGCGGGTTGGCGCGGAACAGGCACCATGAACCGTTCGGGATGCGGCGGTTCATCGACTCGCCCACCACCCGCGCGACGAACAGCCCGGGCTGCGGTCGCACCCAGTCCGGCAATGCCACCCAGTCGTCGGCCGCATGGTCGAGGACCTGCGCGTCCGAGACGGCGCCTGCCGCAAAGCGCAGGTCGATGACCGGCACTGCAGCCACGCCGGCCGCCCGGTCTTCCTTCGACACTGGCCGCAAGGGGACGACCTTGGACGGCGCACCCGCAAGCGCCGAGGAGAGCGCCTCCGGAACGTCGGGGGGCGCCATCTCCGACACGGCGCGAAGCCGAGACCGGAGGTAGGCTGCCAGCGGCGCATCGGTGCAGTACACGTAGCAGCCCTTCATGCCTCGCGTCATCAGGGTGCGATAGGTGTTCTTGACGATGGTGTCGGCCAGCGCGCGGGCGTTTTCAGGATCGGTCTTCAGCTTTCCCTTGAGCCCCTTGACGGACTGGTCCGACGGCGCTCGCTTCGTCGCATCGGTCACGATCCGTCCGTCGCGGAAGACCAGGTCCGGCCCGATGATGACGCCCACGTAGTCCAGCTCCAGCCCCTGACAGGTGTGGATGCAACCCACCTGCTCCACCGACCCCGGCATCACGATCCACAGGCTGCCGTCCTTGTCCAGGTTCCAGCGGCGCCGGTAGTGGAACTGCGGAAGATCGATGTCCCAGGCTTGCGGGTCCCTCTTGCTCGGCCACTTCCAGCAGTAGCCGGCCACCACGCGCGAACGGTTGTTGGCGCGATTCTTCAGCTCGATCAGTGCGTGCAGGTCGGCCGGGTTGTCGAACACCCGGAAGTCGTACTCGCGGGTGTCCAGGGTCGGGTTCGCGGTCTCGCGGATGTCGAGCGTGTTGTCCAGCCACGCCAGGTAGCCATCCGATCCGTTGCACCGGAACTGGGACGACAACTCGAGCTCGGTGATCTCGGCGCCGAGCTCGCGCGCCTGGCGTCGAAGCTCTTCGGTGTGGCCGATGTCCAGCAAGGTCACCCGCTGGTC
Source organism: Quisquiliibacterium transsilvanicum (assembly GCF_014202215.1). GTDB lineage: Bacteria > Pseudomonadota > Gammaproteobacteria > Burkholderiales > Burkholderiaceae_E > Quisquiliibacterium > Quisquiliibacterium transsilvanicum. The sequence continues at coordinate 3,267 of NZ_JACHGB010000006.1, forward strand.
GTCGTCGACGAAGAACACGGTGCAGCGCGCAGCCCTGATCAGTTCCTTCACCTGGTTGTCGCCGAGGTTGCGGTACAGGCCGCTCTTCTCGTTCAGCCGGTGCGCCTCGTCGACGATCAGGGTGTCGTAGGTGTCAACCTCGTCGTTGACGAAGGCGCCAGAGCCGCTGAACAGGTTGCCGATGCGGGTCCTGGTGAAGGTGCCCGCCAGCCTGGCTTCATAGACGGCGCGCGGCGCGGCGTTCTTGGAAACGTAGCGCGCATTGCGTCCGCGCCCGATGAGCGCACCGAGCAGGTTGATGGCGACCACCGACTTTCCTGTGCCCGGTCCGCCCTGCACGATCACGACCTGCTTGCGCTCTGCCGCCTGGGTATCGACCTGCAGGATGGTCTCGTGCACCACCTTCTGGTCGTCGATCAGCACGAACTCGGGCTTGCCCTGCAGCAGCCCTGCCACACTGTCGATCAGCATCTTCGACGGTCGGATGCGCCCGTTCTCGATCGCGTACAGAGCCCCCTTGCGATCGCCGTGGCGCACGTGCTCGCGGATGAAGGCCTGCAGCTTGCTGTGCTCACGTGCCAGGAACAAGGGCGCCCGCGCCAGATGGTCACGGTAGTGCGGGTGGTCGATCTCGCCGTCGCGCGGGTGATTGTGCAAGTAGGCGCAGGGCTGCAGCGTCATGGCGCCGTCCTGCACCGCAGCGTTGAAGTCCTCCAGGTAGGCGGCGTAGGACCACGCCTGGTATGACGGATGCGGCCCCTCGCGCTCGCCCGCACCGCCGCGGCGCGCCCACACGACGGCATCCTTCTCGCTGCGGCGCGACTCGGACCACTGCTTGAGCTCGACGATGACGACCTTGCTGCGAGCGTCCGCGTCTTCGCCGGTGATCACGAAATCGATGCGCTTGGAGCTTTGCGGAAGCTGGTACTCGATGGCCACGCCAGCGTCTTCGGGGATCTCCTCGTCGCCCAGCACCTTGGCCATCTCGAGCAGCGAGTGCTTCCAGGCCCGCACTTCGGCCGGGCTCACGCCGTGGCCCGTGGCACTGCGGTACTGGCGGCTGACGACGTCCTCGATGTCCTCACGCAGCGCGTGGTGCAGGAACTGCCGCTTGCTGGCCTGGTAGATGATCATGTGGGCTAAGAGGGGTCCGAACCGATCAGTCCGAGCCCGGCAGCGGCGCCTGCGCCCGTTCCGGAGGGCAGAGCAGCCAGCGGCCGCTGCGCGAGGCGTGATACGTCGCGCTGCGTGAGCCGTCGGTGACGACGATCCGCCAGCCAGGCACCAGGGCCTGCGTGTACATGCGGTCGGACGACGGGCAGCCGAGGGCGCCGTCGCGCCAGGTCACGCTTTCGGTGCGCACCGTCAGGCCGGCGCCCTCGCCGCTGCGTCGCCACAGGGTCGCTGCGTCGGCTTGGACCGCGCGCGCCACTGCTTCTGCAGTCGCTGCACCTGCATTGGCCACGTTGCCTTGATGGGGCTCCGCGTCCCGCTGCACCGGCACGCCCGTCGAATCCTTGGAACACGCGGGCAGAGCCAATGCGGCAACGAGGACCATGCAGGTCGCCCACGGCCTCAGCCCTTTGCGGGACACGGTTCCCTCACGGTTTCTCGGCACATGACTCCTTGCCCGCGGCGGCTCACCAGGCAGATGCGGGAGCGCCGCAACAGCCTGGTGCCGCCTGCAGCGTTTCAGTCCTCCTTGCGGCGACGGAACACGGCCGTGCCTGCAAGTCCGGCCAGCAGCAGTGCCGCGGAGGCGGGTTCGGGGACGGCCTGATTCTCACCCACCGGCCCCGTCGTGGCACCAGCGTACAGGATGTCCCAGGTCCAGCTGCCGCCGTTGGGCGAATCGTTCGACGCGCCGAAGTCCAGGGCGTACCAATCGATGGCGATGCCCTGGGCGTTAGTCGTATTCTCGTAAGCCGACGCCGTGATCAACGTGGCGCTGAGGTCGATCGTCTTGTGCCAGTTGGTGGCCGCCAGACTCAGGCGGCCTTCAGGCCGATGCCGGCGGGGTGCCGGCAGCCCTGCCGCGTGCGGTCCATCCGGCAACGCCCAGTCCCAGCATGACCATGGCCAGGGTTCCCGGTTCCGGGACCGTGGCGGCGATGCTGTTGTCCATGTAGGTGGTGAAAACCGCCGGCCTGTTCTCGTAAGAAAGCGTCGGCTGCCCCCCGTTATACGAAAATTGCAGGGCGCCCGGATAGCTGCCCGCGGCGGCCATGTGCAGGCCCATGTACTGGTTATCGGTGGTGGCCTGGAACTCCAGCGCAAAACGCTCGCCCGCCGCGAAACTCAGTCCTGCGCCCGACAGGTCCACCGTATTGGTGCCGTTGATCGCGGTGAAGGTGGTGCTGAAGTCGTCGGCATCCGACTGCCATCCGCTGCCGCGGTTGATCGCAAAGCGCAGCGTGTGGCCGCCGACCCCGTCTTGAATGCCGAAATCCACCCTGGAGAGAAGGCCGCCGACACCGACGATCACCTCCTGCTGCCAGGCCCACGGGGTGAACGCGAGATTGCCGGTGTAAACGACGAGCGGCCCCGTCTGCTGGTCTGACACGACCTCGGCGAAGGCGCTTGCGCTGCCTGCCAGCAGGGCACAGGCGAGGAGATGTCTGGATGCAGATGCTTTCATGGGGCTCGGCTTTCCGTTCCTTGGGTTGATACTGCGCCCTGCGGCAGCCACGCCCGGCAGGGACGGCGCCGAGAGAAAGCAAGTGCTCTTGATCGACATTTCGGCGTCCATTTTCGTTGCGAAAGGTGCTTGACGCAGATCCGAAGGGTAGCGGGCACTCTTCAGGGCTGCAGGTTATTTTTCCCGCTGAGAGACCCCTCGTCCTTGAGAGTCCTGAAAATTCCTGAAACGATCTTGCCGCCCCCCGCGAATCGGGCGGCTTTCGATGCGCCGGTCCGCCGGCATGACCGATCTCCGGAGCCTGGGCTTGCGATACTTGTTTGACGGTTTTGAGCTCAGGGCGCAGGAGCGCCGGCTGCTTGCAGGCGATGCCCCCATTTCCATCGGCTCACGCGCCTTCGACGTGCTGCTGACGCTGGTGGCCCACCACGACCGCGTGGTGACGAAGAACGAGCTGCTCGAGCGCGTCTGGCCCGGCCTTATGGTCGAGGAGAACAACCTGCAGGTGCAGGTCAGCAGCCTGCGCCGCGTGCTGGGCCCGAGGGCGATCGCGACGATCCCCGGGCGCGGCTACCGCCTGGCGATGAGGGTCCGAAGTGAAGGCGCCGACACTGCGAAGGGCACGCGCGATGCCGCGGCACCGCAGCGTCCGCCGGCGTCGGCTGCCCGGGCCCGCCGAAGCAGCAACCTGCCCGTGGCGCTGCCTCCCCTGTACGGCCGCGATGCCGAACTGGCGCAGCTGCGCGCGCTGCTCGACAGCCACCGCACCGTGGCCCTGGTCGCCGCCGGCGGCGTGGGCAAGACCCACCTGGCGAGGGCGGTGGCAGACGCGCGCCGGGCCGAGCACGCAGACGGCGTGTGGGCGGTCGACCTGGCCGAGCTCACCCGCGGCGAGCTGGTGGCGCCGGCCGTCCTGCAGACGCTCGGCTTCCAGGTGGCGCCTGGGCAGACGCCGGTCGGGACTGCGGTCGACGTGCTGCGGCGCCAGGACGCACTGCTGCTGCTGGACAACTGCGAGCATGTGCTGGAGGCCGTGGCCTCTCTGGTGCAGGCAATCAACGACGCCGCGCCGCGGGTGCGGGTGCTGGTCACCAGCCAGGCGCCGCTCAGGTGCATGCACGAGCGGGTGTTCCGGCTGGGCACGCTGTCGCTGCCGTCGTCGCCCACATTGGGCGACGTGCAGCGCAGCGGCGCGGTGCAGCTGCTGGTGCATCGCATCCAGGCGGCGGCGCCGCACTTCACGCTGACCGAGGCCAATGCCCCGCGGGTGGCGGCCCTCTGCCAGCGATTGGACGGAATCGCGCTTGCGCTCGAGCTGGCCGCAGTGCGGGTGCCGCTGCTGGGGCTCGAGGGCCTGCTGGCGCGGCTCGACGAACGCTTCGAGGTACTGGCCGGCGGCTCGCGGCTGAAGCTGCCACGGCACCAGACGCTGCGCGCGGCACTCGCCTTCAGCCACGGCCTGCTGACGTCCGACGAACAGACGGTGTTCCGCCGCCTGGGCGCTTTCGCCGGCAGCTTCTCCGCCGAATGCGCTCGGGACGTGGCTGCTGGCGAGAGTATCGACCGATGGGCCGTCCTCGACCAGCTGGGCGCGCTGGTCGACAAGTCCTTCGTGCTCGCCGACGCCGACGATCCGCCGCGCCTGCGCCTGCTGGAGACCACCCGCGCGTATGCGCTGGAGAGCCTGGCGCAGGCCGGCGAGACGGCCGCCGTTCTCGAGCGCCACGCGCGTCTCTTTGGGCGGCTCCTGGAGGAGGCGGCGCAGGACTACTGGCTGCTGTCGGACGCCGCCATGCTGGAGCGCTACTGGCCTGATCAGGCCAATCTGCGTGCCGCGATGGACTGGGCGCTGGCGCATGACCCCGAGCTGGCGGTGCGCATGGTGGGCGACGCCGGCCCCTTGTGGCGCGAGGCGCTGTCACAGCAGCCCGAAGGCGCGCGCTACTGCGCGGCCGCACTGGCATGCGTCAGCGAGCGCACGCCGCCGCTGGCCCACGGGCGCCTCTTGCACACCTACGCCTGGATGCTGATCTGGTCGCAGCAGCAGCGCGCCCGCGCCGCCGCCCAGCACGCTGCAGCGCTGCTGCGGCAGGCCGGCGATCCGGCCACCCTGGGGATGACACTGCTGCTGCTGATCCCCGGCACCACCGCGCCCGACGCTCAGCAGGAGGCGGTGCTCGACGAGATGCGACGCCTGCACGATCCGCACGCACCGCCGCGCGTGCGCGCACAGCTGCTCAGCGCCAGCGCGCGCCTGGCGATGGGGGCCTGCCGCTACGACGAGGCCATGGACCTGTACGGCCAGGCGCGTGCCCTGCTGTCCGTCTGCGGCGCCACGCAATGGGAAGGCGTGCTGGCCTGGACGATGGCCAGCATTGCCATCACCACGGGTGAACTCGACTTCGCAGTCGATACGCTGCGCGACACAGCCAGCCGGCTGGATGCGCTGCCAACCCGCGGCATCTTCCTGGCCTTCTCCCTTGGCAGCCTGGCGACTGCCCATCTCTTCGGGTCAGACACGCAGGCGGCTCGCGAGGCGCTGGCACGCGCGGCGCCGCTGATCGTCCGCTACGACCTCGGCAGCAGATACGCGGCGACCGCCGCCTGCCTGGCCGCCCGGGAGCAGCGCTGGTCGACGGTGGCGATGCTGCTGGGCTACGGCCAGGCAGCGTCGCGCGTGTCCGGCGTGGATGCCGAGGAGCCCGCGGAACTGCGCGCCAGGGCACATGCCATGCAGGAACTGGCCGCGAAGGCCGCGGCAGCCCAAGTCGCCGCCTGGATGGCAGCCGGGGCGGCACTGGAGACCGAGGCGGCGTACGCGCTGGCGCTGGAACCGGCCGAGGGCTGAACGCACGCCCGTCCAAGTCGGGCACGCTCACGCCCGGCGGTGGCTGCCGGTCCGCATCTCTAGTACAGTCCCCAGCCCGTCGACTCCGTAACCTGGATCGGCTGCAGCGATGAACCACAAACGCAAGAAACCGAAGAACGCCCGCGCGGGCTGCCTGCTCTGCAAGCCGCACAAGATGAACGGCGCGAAGCCTCACGTCTGCGGGTTCGCGGGCTGGCGGCGCCAGTACCACGCGGACGCGGACCTGCTCGGCGCGGCGCGGCAGCAGCCCTGAAACAGGCCGGCGGCGGGCGCGCCGGTCGAGCCCGATGCGATCAGCGCTCGTACAGCGCCAGCCTGGCGCGCAGTTCGCGCACCTCGTCCATCAGGTCCACTACCAGCGCCGCGAGCTGCGGGTCGGCCTCGAAACGGGACTCGATCGACGCGATCTGCCGCGCGCGCCATAGCGCCGTGCTCGACAGGTAGCAGACCCCCTCACGCCACTCGGCCAGCAGGGTTTCGCCATGGACGTGGCCCAGCACCCACTCGACGCTGACGCTGCACAGGCGGGCGATCTCGTCGATGCGCAGCATCTCGCCCTCGATGACCTCGATCTCTCCGATCGGGTCGGGCGGGAAACCTGGCGACATGCTCGTCTCCTTCGCTTCGGTGAAATGCGGCTCAGGCCGGGCGCGGATCGAAGCCCGGATACGCCTTCGCCAGCGCTTCCCAGGCGGCCTTCTGGTCGGCGGTGACGGCGCTGGGCACTGCGATGTCGAGCTCCATCAGGAGATCGCCTGGCCGCGCCCCCGGAATTCCCTTGCCCCTGATGCGCAGCTTGCGGCCCGCCACCGAGCCGGCCGGGACCGTCACCGAGATGCGGCCCGCCGGCGTGCGCACCGTGACCTCGCCACCGAGCGCAGCCTCCCAGGGGGTGACCGCCACCCGCATGTGCACGTCCCGGCCGCTGACCCGATGATGCGGGTCGGGGCGGATGAGTATCTTCAGGAAGAGGTCGCCGGCCGCGCCGCCGCCGAAGCCCGGGTGCCCCTGGCCGGCCAGGCGCATCAGCTGCCCCTCGGCCACGCCCGCGGGGATCTTCACGTCGAGGGTGCGCACCTCGGGCGCCGCCCTGCCGTGGGCGTCGATACGCATGCCCTCCAGGCGCAGGGTGCGCTCGCTGCCCCGATAAGCCTCTTCGAGGTCGATCGCGAGCTCTGCGTGCTGGTCCTCGCCACGCCAGGACTCCGGGCCGCGGCCGGCCTGCGATGCGCTGCGGCGGGCGCGCTCGCGCGCGGCGCGTCCGAACAGCTCCTCGAAGAACTCGCTGTGGTCCTGGCCGAAATCGCCGCCATTGAAGCCGGGTCCGGCGTGACCGGCACCGACACCTGCGTCGGCACCTGCGCCCCGACCGCCGAAGCCCTGCCCCCAGCCCGGCGGCGGGCGCACGTCGTCCGCGCTACGCGCGCCCTGCGCCCAGGCCTGGTGCCCCACCTGGTCGTAGACCGCGCGCTTTTCGGGATCGGACAGGACCTCGTTGGCCTCGTTGATCTCAGCCATCCGCGCTGCAGCATCGGCCTCTTTGCTGACGTCGGGATGGAACTTGCGCGCCAGCCTCCGGTAGGCCTTCCGGATGTCGTCCTTGCTGGCATCCCTGGCGACGCCCAGCTTCGCGTAGTAATCGGGAATCTGCATGCCCACCACCTTCCAGGATCGGCCGCTGCCCGCGCGCAGCCAGCCGCTTACCGACTCACTTGATCACCTGGCGCGACACCGAAAGATAGTCGGCGCCGTGGCGCAGGACCTTCTCGCGCTCCATCTTTTCGGAGGCCTTGTGCAGGTGCTCCAGCGTCTCGGCGAGCGTGTCGAGCTCCTTCCGGAGCTTCTCCAGGCCGTTTTCCATCGTGTAGGTGAGCTGATGGATCTCGGCAATGGCGACGTCGTCGACCGGGCCCTTCAGCAGTCGCTCCAGCCGGGCGTTCGACTCCGACAGGTTGCGCACCGCGTCGGGCAGCGTCGCGGAGGGCTTGCCCTTGAAGTGCCTGACGTCACCGCCCGACCCTGATGCCTGTGCGGCGGGAACGAAGGCCAGCGCTGCGGCGACGGCGGCAATGGCTGCGGTCTTCTTCATCGATGTGGCTCCTTGTAGCTGGATGCGCAGACGTCTGCCCGGGAGGTGGCTCCGGGATCGACGGAATTCAAGCCTGCCTCGACCCGGCGAGCACGCGCCGGGAGGGGAAGCGGCGGGCGGCGAAGCGGCGGGATCAGCCCGCCTCGCGCAATCGCGCCACCACCCGCTCGAGCGCAGCCCGGACCTCCTCGGTCGCTTCGGCCACCGCGGCGTTGCCGGAGGCTGCCGCGATCATTCGCGGATCCTGCAGCGCGATCCGGGTGCGGCCCGGTACCAGTTCGTTGACACCGCAGCCGCAGGGCAGCAGCGCCGCAAGGTCCGGGTCGATGCTCATCAGCTGGTGGGCGATCCTGGGGCTGCAGACCCCGACCAGGCGCGCCGGCGGGCTGTCCAGGCCCAGCTTGGCCTTCAGCGTGGCCTGGACGTCGACCTCGCTGACGATGCCCATCTGCTCGGCAGCAAGCGCCGCGCGCAGGGTCTCCATCGCCAGCCCGATCGGCTGCCCGAGTTCGACGGTGAATGCATAGGGGGTGCTCATCGGCTGCTCTCCATGGATGCAACGGAAGGATTCGATGCTGGCGCCTGGGTCAGCGACTTCAGGTGCGCCTGCGCCGGGGCGCGCACCTTGCCGGCGACCGAGACGGCCAGCGGATCGCCCATCATGCCCGCGAAGACCTCGCGCAGCTCCCTGGCGCTGACCGCCATCATCCGCTCCAGGCGCTCGGCTTGCGTGCGCACTCGCCCGAGGGCGAACAGATCGAGCGCCGCCTCTTCGAGCCGGCGATAGGGCCGCTCACGGACGTGGACCCGGCGCACTGCGATCTGGTTGCGTGCGCGCTCGAGGGCGACCGGCTCGATGGCCTCGGCCTGCGCGCGCAGCAGCCGCAGCACCTCGTCGGCGAAGGCCTCGACGTTCTCCGGCCCCATCGAGGCCTCGATCACGAACTGCCCTGCCCATTCGTTCAGGTCGGTCGAACAGGCGACGTAATAGGCCAGGCCGCGCCGCTCGCGGATCTCGTCGAGCAGCGGCGAACTCATTCCCTCCCCGAACAGCGCCGACGCGACGACGACCGCGTGGTGTCCATCCTCGGTGAACGGCGCCGCCGGGTAGCCGAGCAGCACGTGCGACTGGCTGACCCCGGCCATGCGCCGGACCGCGAAGCCGCCGTGCCAGGCCGGGGGCGCGATCCGGTTTTCCGTGCCGCGTGGCATGTCGCCGAAGGCAGCCTCCGCCTCGCGCACCACGGCCTCCGGGTCGATCCGTCCTGCCGCGGCCACCACCAGGTTGACACCGGAATACTGATGCCGGACGTAGGCGAGCAGTTCGTCACGCGTGAAGCGCTCGATGTTGCGGCGCAGCCCGATGACCGGCCGCGCCAGCGGATGGCTGCCGTAGCAGAGCCGGTCGAACAGCCGGTAGGCGGCCGAGAACGCGTCGTCGTCGTCCTCGGCCAGCTCCTGCAGGATAACCTGGCGCTCGCGCTCGAGCTCTGCCTCGGGAAAGCTGCCGTTGCGGACGATGTCGGCCAGCATGCGCACGAAGGCGCCGGCGTCACGCGCCAATCCGCGCATGTGATATGCGGTGTGGTCCTTGTCGGTGTGCGCGTTGACCTCGGCGCCGAGCCGCTCCGCGTCCAGATTGATCCGCTGGCAGCTGCGGGTGTGCGTGCCCTTGAAGGCCATGTGCTCGACGACGTGGCTGATGCCGCTGCCAGACAGGTGCTCGTGGCAGCTGCCGGTGCGCACGAACACGCTGACGCTGGCGCTGTCCAGGTGCGGCAGGGGCAGCGCGACCACCCGCACGCCGTTGGAGAGTTCGGTGACGCGGGGTTCGGTATCGAGATGCAGGGCTGGGGTCATTCGGGCGGGTCCGGGACGTGCCGACGAGGGCATGCCGGCAGTCTACGCCCGCTGCATCGGGCCGATGCGGCCGCTCGTCATCCGGCGCTCGCGGCGGCGCATGCACTCATCCACCCTGCACCGCAAACGTCGACCAAACCCAACAGAAACCGACCAGATGAGCATTGGAACGATCACCGCGGCAGCCGTCGCTCTGGGACTGCTGGCCTCTGTCGGGCTGCTGCTGGCCGGCATGCCGCGCAGGAGCTTCCTGAAGGCCTGGCCGGTCGCGTCGGCGCTGCTGTTCACGCTGCTGCTGGGCGCGAGCACGGTGATGCGCTTCGCTGGAATGCGCGTAGGGTGATGCCCGCGCCGCCGCGGGCCCGGAGACGTCCCGGGCCCGCGGCGGGCGCTCAACCCTTGCCGAAGAACAGGTTCGGGAAGTAGAGCGCGATGTCGGGGAACATGATGATCAGCAGCACCCCGATCAGCGTGACGATCACGTACGGGATCACCGACCTGTAGATCTCGCCCATGCCCACGTGCGGTGGCGCCACCCCCTTGATGTAGAAGAGGTTGAAACCGAAGGGCGGCGTCATGTAGCCGATCTCCATCATGATGATGAAGATCACGCCGAACCAGATCGGGTCGAAGCCGTGCGCGTCGATCACCGGCAGGAACACCGGCAGCGTGATCAGCATGATGCCCACGGGGTCGAGCACCATGCCGAGCAGGAACAGCACGAAGATCATGAAGGCCAGCGCGCCCCACTTGCCGCCGGGGATCAGCGCCATCAGGTCCTGGATGAACTCGTGCGCCCCCAGCGTGCTGTACGCAGTAGAGAACGCGTGCGCCGCGAACAGGATCCACATGATCAGCGCGGTCAGGCGAAGCGTGGCCATCGCCGAGACGCGCATCACCTCCACCGACAGCTGCTTGTTCATCGCCGCGGCGATCATCGCGCCGAACACGCCGATGGCAGCCGCCTCGGTGGGCGTGGCCAGGCCGCCAAAGATGGCGCCCAGCACCATCACCACGATCATGATCGGCAGCAGCACGGCCTTCAGCGAATCCAGCTTCTCCTTCCAGTCGCCGCGCTCCTCCGGGGGCAGCGCCGGCGCGATCGAGGGCTGAAGCCAGGCCCGCACGGCGATGTAGATCGTCACGAGCACGAACAGCAGGATGCCGGGGCCGATGCCGGAGGCGAACAGCCGGCCCACCGAGACCTCGCTGATCATCGCGTACAGCACCATGGGGATCGACGGCGGGATCAGGATGCCCCAGCCGCCGCCGGCGTTGATCGCGCCCAGCGAGAGCTTGGTGTCGTAGCCGCGCTCGAGCATTCGCGGCAGCGCGATTGTGCCCATGGTGACCACCGCGGCGCCGCTGATGCCGCTCATCGCGGCGAAGATCGCGCAGATCGCCACCGTGCCGATGGCCAGGCCGCCGCGCATGCCGCCGAACCAGAGGTGCATCATCCGGTAGAGCGCGTGCGCCACCCCGGATCTCTCCAGCAGCATCGCCATGAACACGTAGAGCGGTATCGCGATCAGCGTGAAGCTGGTCATCGACTCCCAGAACTTCGAGGCCACGATGTAGAAGCTCACCGGGCCCATCGAGAAGAACAGGAAGATGATCGAGATGCCGCCGAGCACGAAGGCCAGCGGCACGCCGAGCAGCAGGAAGAACAGCAGAGACCCGAAGAACAGGAAGGTGATGAGTTCGACCGACACGTTGGCTCCCTGGTCTCAGTGCGCGGGTTGGTCGGAGGCCTGCTTGCCGAAGACCGCTTCGTCGTTCGGCAGCCCCATCAGCACGCGGACGTCCGACACCAGCCGGATGATTCCCTGCAGCAGCACCAGCACGCCGGCCACCGGCACGGCGAGCTTCACCGGCCACACCTGCGGGTTCCAGATGCTCTGCGAGGTTTCCATCTTCATCGCCGACTCCCAGGCCATCGAACTGCCCTGCCAGATCAGCACCGCCAGGAAGAGGAAAAACAGCACCGAGGTGCAGACGTCGACCAGCGCCTTGCGCCTGACGGAGTAAGCGCCGTAGAAGATGTCGACGTTGACGTGCCCGCGCTCGGCGAGCAGCCAGCCGCCGGCGATCACGCCGTAGACGCCGAACACGAGCTGTGTGAGTTCGGACGTCCAGATGCTCGGCCGGCCGACCGCGTAGCGCATCGCGACGTCGATCAGCAGCATCGCGAACATCGGCAGGATCAGCCAGGCGGCCGTCCGCGCGATCCAGTGGTTCAGGGTCGTGACGGCCCTGGCGAATTTGAGGAACATCTGGACCCTCTCGATCAGTGGGCTAGACACGCGGACGCGCCGGGCAGCTCATGCCCGGCGCGCCGATTCGGACAGGTCATCCGGCAACTGCGGCGGCCGGCGCAAGCCGGGCGCCGCCGTCGCCCGGACTCAGACGTAGCCGAGGTCCTTCATCAGCGTCTTGAGCGCCGCGGCGCCCTTCTTCGCGCGCTCGCCCTTGGCCTCTTCCTTCGCGAGGATGGCATCCGAGGCCTCTGCGAACTTCTTCTGCACCGCGTCGGGCCACTGCACGACCTCGACCTTCATCGAGGTGCGGCCCTTGGTCAGCGCGATCGCCTCCTTGTGCTGGTACTCGGCGGTGCGGCTGAAGAAGCGCTCGTCGGCCAGCGACATGAGGATCAGGCGCAGGTCGGCCGGCAGCTTCTCGACCGCCGCCTTGTTGAAGACGTAGCAGTCGGTGGTGATGCCCAGCGCCGGCTTCATGTGGTAGCGGGCGACCTCCCAGAGCTTCATCGTGAGCGCGCCTTGCGCGGCGCCCCAGTGGGCGCCGTCGACCACGCCGGTGGAGATCGCCTGGTAGAGCTCCGGACCTGCGACCTGCGTGGGCGACGCGCCCGCGAGCGACAGGTAGTCGAGCATGGAACCGGCCGAGCGCAGCTTGAGCGACTTGAAGTCGTCCATGCTGTTGATCTTCTTGTTGACGACCAGCTCGGTGGTGTAGGCCTTCTCGGTCCGGTAGATCACGCCCTTGGGCGCGAGCTCCTCGTTGACCAGGGCCTCCACGCCCATGTTCTTGAGCAGGTGCGCCATTTCCCAGGGCTCGCGCAGCGTGCCCGGGACGCCATAGGCCAGGCCCATGGCCTGCGCCTCGCCGAGGATGTAGGCGGCCGACATGGTGCCCATCTCGACGACGCCGCGCGACACGATGTTGTAGATCTCGCGGTCCTTGGCGAGTTCGCCTGCGCCGAAGAGCTGCATCTTGAAGCGGCCGCCGGAGCGCTTGCCGAGCTCGGCGGCGAACCACTCGAGGCTGTCCTTGAACGAGGCCGACGCCTTGGGCCAGTGCGCCTGCACCTTCCAGGTGACGCTGGACTGGGCCCGGGCGGTGCCGATGACCGCCGGGGCCGCGGCCAGCGCAACCGAGGACTTCAGCAGGGTTCGCCGGTTCAGGGTGCTGTCCTTGTTCGTCATGCTTGTCTCTCCTGTTCTGTGCCGATCGGATCGGCTGTAGGCCGTTTCCAGACGGGGCATGGGAACACGCACGCATTGCGACGTCAACCTGCTGGCATCCTGAGTGAAATCCGGAAGGAAGGGCTTTCCCTGAGGTTTTCCGTGCCGATAAGATCCGCTGGTGAGACTTGAACCCGAGCTGCCTGCACGCATTCGCTCGATCGCCGACGCGGAGGCGATCGAGCGCGCCGGCACGCGCCACGAGCTGCCCTGCGGCGACGGCACGATGGCCTGGCGGCGCTGGGGCGAGGGTGCGCCCGTGGTGCTGCTTCACGGCGGATCCGGCAGCTGGAACCACTGGGTGCGCAACATCGGCGCGCTGGTGCGGGCGGGCCGGCAGGTCTGGATCCCGGATCTCCCTGGCTTCGGGGAGTCGGCGCGCCCGCCGCGGGGCGGCGACGCCGATGCCCTGCCCGGACCGATGGAGGCCGCGCTGCAGCAGCTGCTCGGCGATGCGCCGGTGGACCTGGTCGGATTCTCCTTCGGCAGCATGGTCGCCGTATTCATGGCGGCGCAGCGGCCGGAGCGCGTCCGGCGGCTGGTGATCTCGGGCGCGCCCGCGCTCGGCATCAACCCGGAATGGAAACTGGAGCTCAAGCCCTGGACCCACCTTCCGCCGGGCGATGAGCTCGACGCGGTGCTGAGGGAGAACCTGGCCACGCTGATGCTGGCCCGCCCGGAATCGATCGACGCGCTGGCGCTGGCGCTGCATGCCGCGAACCTGCCGCGGGACCGGATGAAGCTGCGCCGGCTGGCGAAGACCGACATCCTCCGGCACACGCTGCCGCAGCTGACCTGCCCGGTCCACGGCATCTGGGGCGCAGAGGATGCGCTCTACCGCGGCGTGCAGCAGCGCCTGGAACCGGCGCTGGCGCTGGCTCCCGGCTTCCGCTCGCTGGCGCTGATCCCCGGCGCCGGGCACTGGGTGCAGTTCGAGCGCGCCGAGGCATTCGACCGGGCGCTGGCGGAGGCGCTGGGCCCCGCCTGAGGGCGCGCCGCGCGAGCGCGAGCCCCAGCGGCGGCGCGGCCAGCGGCGCCGGGCGCCCGGCGCCCGGAACGGCCGCGCAGGATTCAGTCCAGCTCGAACCCGAGAGCCCGAATGGCTTCGGCCAACCGATGACGCCCCGACAGGCTCCCGGGCCCGGACACGCGCTCGCTGGCCTGCCGCGACCAGGGAATCTCCTTCATCGACTGGCTTCGCTGGAAGCCCTGCATCACGTCCTCGTAGTCGCGAACGGCGGGCGCCTCGGCATCGTCGTCGGCCCGGTAGGTCTCCCGATGCAGGACGACCGCCTGCGGCAGGCGAGGCTTCATCGCTGCGGGCCGCTTCGGATCCGGCCGGCCGACGGTGAGGCCGAAGACGGGAAACACGCGCGGCGGCAGCCCGAGTTCCGCGGCGACCTGCTCCGGCTTGTTGCGCATCGCGCCGATGTAGCAGGTGCCCAGGCCCATTGCCTCCGCGGCGAGCACGGCGTTCTGGGCGGCGAGGGCCGCATCGATGACGGCCACCAGGAACATCTCCAGGTAGCGGTTGCCATCGGAGGGCAGCCCGCAGCGGCCGGCGCCGCGGTCGAGACGCGAGAGATCTGCGAGCCAGACCAGGAGCAGCGGCGCCTCACGGATGTGCGCCTGCGAACCCGCGAACTCCGCGAGACGCGCCTTGCGCTCGCGATCCTCCACCGCGATCACGCTCCAGGCCTGCAGGTTGGCCGAGGTGGCGGCCGACTGCGCTGCCGCCATCAACGCGGCCAGCACGCCGGGAGCGAGCGGCTCGTCGAGATAGGCACGCACCGTGCGATGGGCCAGCAGGTGCTCGAGGATCGACGACGCGCCGGCGGCGTCGGGAGCTTCGGCGGCGCGACCGTAGCGGTCGCTCCATAGCGTGTGGAGTCGAGTCATGACGGGCCTGATGCTCCTTGGGGTGGCAGGAAAGGGGAACTCCGGAAGCCTACCGGGAGCCGCTGCTGCGCCGACCTCGCCGGTCTCGGAAATCCACCGCCCGGGCGCGGCGCGGCGAACGCGCGGCCGTGGACGCGGTCCGGTGCGCGCCGCATCATGCGGGACGGGCAGGCCCTCCGCGGTCCTGCACGAGCGCGAACGGAAAGGAGAACCCGATGCCCGACATGGATACGACGCAACTGGTCCGCTGGCTCGCCGACCTCGAGGCGATCAGGCGACTCAAGCACAGGTACTGCGAACTGTGCGACGACGGCTACGACGCCGACCCGCTGGCTGAACTGTTCACCGAAGATGCGGTCTGGGACGGCGGTCCGATCGGCGCACATTCCGGCCGCGAGGCGATCAGGCGCTTCTTCCAGGGCTCGCCGGCGCGCGTGCCGTTCGCGCTGCACATGGTGACGAACCCGATCATCGAGGTCGACGGCGACTCGGCCACGGGGCGCTGGTACCTCTGGGAGCCGCTGGTCTATGCGCTGCCGGACGGCGAGCAGGCCTGGTGGATGTCGGCGCGCTACGACGACCGCTACCGGCGGACCGCGGACGGCTGGAAGTTCGAGCGCGTGACGATCACGATGAAGATGCTCGCGCCCTACGACAAGGGCTGGGGCGGCGCGCGGATCACCGACGTCTATGCCGGCATCCGGCAGTCCGGCGGCGCCCCGAAGACCTGAGAGGCCCGGCCCGCGCCGCCCTGCTCAGCGCAATGCCGCCGCGAGCACGCCGACGATCGCCTCGGCCAGCCGCGCCGGACGTGCCACCTCGGCGCAGGCTCCCGGCGGGAACGCGCGACGCAGCGCGTCGCGGCGCGCAGAAGGCGCCGAGGCGTCCAGGTTGAGGCAGGCCACTGCGACGCCACGCCGGCGCACCTCGCCGACCGCCACGCGAAGATCCTCGAGCAGGTAACGCCTGTCGTGGACGTCGACGTCGCGCGGCTCGCCGTCGGTGAGCAGCAGCACCAGCCGGCGCGCGTTCGGACGGCGCGCGAGCGTCGCCCCGGCGTGGCGCAGCGCAGCGCCGACGCGGGTCGACAATGCGCTGCGCAGGGCCGCGGCCCGCTCCAGCACGAGCGGGTCGCCGGTCTCCTGGCCGAAGTCCTTCACGCGCTCCATCCGGACCGCGTGGCGACCGTCCGAGGCGAAGGCGCGGATCGCGCAGTCGTGGCCGCTGCGCTCGAGCGCATCGGCGCAGGCCAGCGCAGCCAGGCGCTCCGCCTGCAGCAGGGTGCGAGCGCCGGCGTGCGCCGCGCGCGCGGAGGAGGCCGATGCATCGACCAGGATCGTCACGGCGAGCGGATCGCTGCCTTCCTCGGACCGAAGGTGGACGCGCGGTTCCGGGGACACGCGCATGCGCCGCGCGACGCCGGCGTCGACGAGCGCACCCAGGTGGAAGCCGTCGCCGTCGGGCGCACGGCGCGGTCGCGCACGGGTCCGCAGCGCGCCTTCCGCGCGCAGGAGGCTGCGCAGCCGACGCGCCAGCGCCACTTCGCCTTCGAGCTCATCGCGAAGCTGCCGGCAGGCCTGCGCGCTCGCCTCGGCGGCTGGCTCGCCCTCCAACACCGTGGCCCAGGCCGGCCGGTGGCGCCCGATCAGCCGGTCCCACTCCGGATACCTGCTGGCGCTGGCGCCGGTGGCCAGGCCCGGCTGCTGACCCGCGGAGCGATCCTCGGCCGGCACCTCGGCACCGACACCGGCCTGCCCAGGCGCCGCGTCGCGCGAAGCGCCGCCATCGCCGTCGCTGCGGCGCGCCCCGCTCTCCGAGGCCTCGAGCGCCACCGACGAGGGCGGCAGGGTCTCGTCGAAGGTCCAGAGGTGGCTGTTGTCGTCGCGGTACTCGGGCTCGACCACATAGCTGCGCGCGTTGAACTGGAGCCGCATCTGGCCGATGTCGTTGCCCAGCAGCGAGGCCGCACGGCGCAGGGATGCGGCATCGGCGAGCGCGAGCCCGCGCGCCTCCGGTCCGTCGAAGAACAGGCCGCGCCCCTTCTGCACCCACGGGTGCGGATCGTGCCACGTGGGGTCGAGCAGGACACGGGCGAGCCGCGCCATCAGCGTCTCGAAGTCGCTCGCACTGTCCGGCCCCGCCCGGTGGAAGGCGAGCCACAGCGCCCGCAGGCCCGGCAGCTCGCGCGCGGCCAGCCACTCGACGCGGGCGTCCTCGAACAGGCCTGCGAGCGCCAGCTGCGCCGGTTTGAGCGACCCGCGCGCCTGTCGCGGCCCCCCATGGGCGAGATGCGCTCCCGCGTGCGCGGCGCTGGCCAGGCGCAGGCGGCGCGCGAGCGCAGGCTCGAGCGCGCACTCCGGCAGGTGCAGCGCTCCCGCGGCGAGGACCGCACGCGGGGCCCGAGACGCGAGCGTCGCGATCGCCGGCGGCTCGGCCTGCCACAGCGCGCGCAGGTAGGCGCGCAGCACCCGCGGTGTGCGGCGGTCGGGCGAAGCCGGAACCGGATCGCGCACCGGCTGCGACGGGCCGGCGCCAGAGCGCTCGCGTGCAGCCGGCAGCATCGGATCAGGCGAAGCTCGCCTCCACGGCAGCCCGCAGGGCCTCGATCAGCTCAGGGTCGTCGGTCAGCGGCAGCACTACCGCCTGCAGGCAGGCGGCGCGGGGCGCCACGCCGCCGCGCACCAGCCCTGCCGCGTGCACCAGCATCCGCGTCGAGGCGCCCTCGTCGAGGCCCTCGCCCGCCAGGCGCCGGGTACGCTGCGCGAGCGCGACCAGCTGCGCGGCGAGCGCCGGCTCCACGCCCGCCTCGTGCGCGACGATGCGCGCCTCGGCGTCGGGCGCCGGATAGCCGAACTCCAGCGCGGTGAAGCGCTGCCGCGTGGACGGCTTGAGCTGCTTGTGCATCCCCTGGTAGCCCGGGTTGTAGGACACCACCAGCTGGAAGTCCGGATGCGCGTGTAGCAGCTCGTTGCGCTTCTCGAGCGGCAGCACGCGACGGGAGTCGGTGAGGGGATGCATCACCACCGTGGTGTCGGGCCGCGCCTCCACGATCTCGTCCAGGTAGCAGATCGCCCCGTGGCGGGCGGCCAGCGTCAGCGGCCCGTCGTGCCAGCGCGTGCCCTCGGCGTCGAGCAGCCAGCGGCCGACGAGGTCGCCCGCCGTGAGGTCCTCGTGGCAGCTGACGGTGACCAGCGGGCGGCGCAGCCGCCAGGCCATGTGCTCGACGAAGCGCGTCTTGCCGCAGCCGGTGGGGCCCTTGAGCAGCACCGGCAGCCGCAGCGCGTAGGCGGCCTCGAAGGAGGCGACCTCGTCGCCGACCGGCAGGTACCAAGGCTCGGAATGCTGGCGCCATTGCGCCAGCGGGTCGTGAGTGATCGGCAGGGCGCTCAAGGGCGGGCCTCGGTTCGGTTCGATGTCGTTCCCGGCCGGGCACGGGCCCGGCACGGGAAGCGGTGGCTCAGCGATGCCCGACGGTGTCGGGGTTCGGGATGCCCTCGATCGGACACTCCTCGGTGCCGACCGTGCTGCGCGTGATCGACTCCACCATCTCGCGGGTGCCCTCGGGGTCGTTGACCCACTTCGCGTAGAAGTCGTAGGGGCAGGCGGCCACGCCCTTGTCGCCCTCGCGCGAGTTGATCTTGCCGGTGTAGCCGCGATGCAGCAGCTTGAACAGGTGGTTCTCCGACTGGCCGTTCTTGCGGAAGTCGCGGATCAGTCCCTTGGAGAGCGCGGCGTACTGGATGCCGTAGTCCTCCTCGCCGCACTCGCCCAGCGTGCGCCCGTCGAAGCCGATGATCGCCGAGTGGCCGAAGTAGGAATACACGCCGTCGAAGCCGGAGGCATTGGCCACCGCCACGTAGCAGTTGTTGGCCCACGCCATCGCCTTGGCCATCAGCACCTGCTGGTCCTTGGCCGGGTACATGTAGCCCTGGCAGCGCACGATCAGCTCCGCGCCCTTCATCGCGCAGTCGCGCCAGATCTCGGGGTAGTTGCCGTCGTCGCAGATGATCAGGCTGACCTTCAGTCCCTTGGGGCCTTCGGACACGTAGGTGCAGTTGCCCGGGTACCAGCCCTCGATCGGCACCCAGGGCATGATCTTGCGGTACTTCTGCACGATCTCGCCCTGGTCATTCATAAGGATCAGCGTGTTGTACGGCGCCTTGTTGGGGTGCTCCTCGTGGCGCTCGCCGGTCAGCGAGAACACGCCCCAGACCTTCGCCTTGCGGCAGGCCTGCGCGAAGATCTCGGTCTCCTCGCCGGGGCAGGAGGACGCGGTGTCGTACATCTCCTTGGAGTCGTACATGATCCCGTGGGTGCTGTACTCCGGGAAGATCACCAGATCCATCCCGGGCAGGCCCAGCTTCATCCCCTCGATCATCGCGGCGATCTTGCGGGCGTTGTCGAGCACTTCGGCGCGGGTGTGGAGCCGCGGCATCTTGTAGTTGACGACCGCGACACCCACGGTGTCCTTGCTGGAGGAGATGTCTCCGTGGTGCATGGCTGCTCCTGTGCGTTTCGGTGTTGCGTGGCGATACGTGCTGCCGGATCGCGTGCTGAATCTCGTGCCGGACTGCGCGCCGGGCTCAGTGGCTGATCATCCAGGGCCGCTTGGTGGGGAAGGCCTTGGCGCCGGAGGCCGCCTGGACGGTGGCGCCCCGGATGCTGCCGCCGGAGCAGCAGCCGCAGCCCGATGGGTGGCGCAGGCGGCCGTAGCTGCCGGCGAGGTCGCGCGAGGACTTCGGCTGGTTGGCGGCGCGCTCGTTGGTTTCGATCGCGCGGCGGGTTCCGGTCGCCATCGCGGACAGTCTGGGCGCGCTCAGCATCCGCGGCGCGTGGGCGCCGCAGGCCGGGCACTCGACCGGCTCGCTGCGCTGGGCGAGGCTGCGGAACGCGTCGAAGCCCCCGCAGTCGGGACAGGCGTATTCGTAGGTGGGCATCGCGTTCTCCTTCGATGTCGGTAGGTCGGACTGCGGGGGCGTGACGCGCTCAGAGGTCCTGCGAAATCGGCAGGTCGACGTCGCCGGTGATCGCCTTGACCGGACCGTTGGCGTTCGGGCTGATGTCGAAGTCGAAGATCTGCGTGGGCAGCCACAGCGTGGCGCATGCATTGGGGATGTCGACCACGCCGCTGATGTGCCCCTGCACCGGCGCGGTGCCCAGGATCGAATAGGCCTGGGCGCGCGAGTAGCCGAACTTCGTCATGTACTCGATCGCGTTCAGGCAGGCCTGGCGGTAGGCGACGTGCACGTCCAGGTAGTGCTGCTTGCCCTGCTCGTCGACCGAGATGCCTTCGAAGATCAGGTAATCGTTGTAGTTCGGCGTGATCGGGCTGGGCTTGAAGATCGGGTTCCTGATTCCGTACTTCGCCATGCCGCCCTTGATCAGCTCGACCTTCATGTGCACCCAGCCGGCCATCTCGATGGCGCCGCAGAAGGTGATCTCGCCGTCGCCCTGGCTGAAGTGCAGGTCGCCCACCGAGAGACCCGCGCCGTCCACGTAGACCGGGAAGTAGACCTTCGCGCCGCGCGACAGGTCCTTGATGTCGCAATTGCCGCCGTGCTCGCGCGGCGGAACGGTGCGTGCGCCCTCGGCGGCGGCCCTGGTGGCGGCATCCCCTTTGAGCTTGCCCATGTGCGCGGTCTGCGCGAACGGCGGGTTGGCCAGCGGCGGAACGCGGTCTGGCTGCGTGGCGATGAAGTCCACTTCGCGCTCGTTCCAGATGTCGAGCATCTTCCGGTCGGGCAGGCAGCCGATCAGGCCCGGGTGGATCAGGCCCGCGAAGCGCACGCCCGGGATGTGGCGGCTCTTCGTGAACATGCCCTCGAAGTCCCAGATGGACTTCTGCGCGAGCGGGAAGTGGTCGGTGAGGAAGCCGCCGCCGTTCTTCTTCGAGAAGAAACCGTTGAAGCCCCAGAGGCTGTCCTGCTTGGCGCCGATGTCCAGCAGTTCGACCACCAGCAGGTCGCCGGGCTCCGCGCCCTTGACGCCCACCGGGCCGGACAGGAAGTGCACGGTGGTGAGGTCGACGTCGCGCACGTCGTCGGCGCTGTCGTTGTTCTTGATGTAGCCGCCGGTCCAGTCGTAGGTCTCGAGGACGAAATCGTCGCCGGGCTTCACCCAGCAGGCCATCGGCACGTCCGGATGCCAGCGGTTGTGGATGTTCTCGTTCTCGTACGGCGACTGGGCGAGGTCGACCTTGATGAGCGTTTCGGGCATGGCGAGTCTCCTGCTTGGTGCGTGAGGAAAACGGGGGTTCGTCCTGCGGCGTCGCGTCGTTCAGACGGACAGGTACTGTCTGATGCGCGCGACGTCGGTGTCGGCGCGCGCGGTCTCGTGGACGAGGACTCCGCCCTCGATCACGAACAGCCGGTCTGCCACGTCCATCGCGAACGAGAGCACCTGCTCGGAGACCACGATCGTGATCTTGCGCAGCTTGCGGATCTCGTTGAGCGCGCGGGCGATGTCCTTGATGATCGAGGGCTGGATTCCCTCGGTGGGCTCGTCGAGCAGCAGCACCTTGGGGTCGGTGACCAGCGCGCGCGCGATCGCGAGCTGCTGCTGCTGTCCGCCCGAGAGGTTGCCGCCCTTGCGGCGGCGCATGTCGAACAGCACCGGGAACAGCGCATAGATTTCGTCCGGGATGCGCCGGCTGCGGCTGTTCTCAAGGCCGGTCTGGATGTTCTCCTCGACGGTCAGCGTGGGGAAGATCATCCGGCCCTGCGGCACGTAGGCGATTCCCTTGGCCACCCGCCGATAGCTCTCGTCGCGGGTGACGTCCTGGCCGGCCACGCTGACGGTGCCGGACTTCGTCGGCAGCACCCCCATCAGGCTCTTGAACAGCGTGGTCTTGCCCATGCCGTTGCGCCCCATGATCGCCACCGCCTCGTTCTCGCCAGTGGCGAACGAGATGCCATGCAGGGCCTCGCTCTGGCCGTAGCTGACCCGCAGATCCTTCACTTCGAGCATGACGCGCTCCTTGCTTCGATTCGGTTCAGTGGCCCAGGTAGACGTCGATCACCCTGGGATCGTTCTGGACTGCGTCCATCGTTCCCTCGGCGAGGATCTTTCCCTGGTGCATCACGGTCACCTTCGACGCGATCTGCGCGACGAAGTCCATGTCGTGCTCGATGACGATCATCGAGCGCTTGCGGCAGATGCGCTTGAGCAGTTCGGCGGTGAGTTCACGCTCGCGCGCGCTCATGCCGGCGATCGGTTCGTCGAGCATCAGCAGCTCCGGCTCCTGCATCAGCAGCATCCCGATCTCCAGCCACTGCTTCTCGCCGTGCGAGAGCAGGCCCGCCTCGGTCTCGAGCTTGTCGGCCAGGCCGATTTCCTCGGCCACCGTCCGCACCCGCTCGAGGACCTCGGGGGTGCGCTTGAAGGCCAGCGCGCCGAACACCGACCGGCCCCGCGGGAAGGACACCTCGAGGTTCTGGAAGACGCTCAGGTTCTCGTAGATGGAGGGCGTCTGGAACTTGCGGCCGACGCCGGCACGGACGATCTCGTGCTCCAGCTTCTTCGTCAGCTCCTCGTCCTTGAACCTGATGCTGCCGGCGCTGGCCTTCGTCTTGCCGCAGATCAGGTCGAGCAGCGTGGTCTTGCCAGCGCCGTTGGGGCCGATGATCACGCGCAGCTCGTCCTTGTCCACGTACAGGTTGAGGTCGTCGATCGCCTTGAATCCGTCGAAGGACACGGTCAGTCCCTCGACGTACAGAACGAACTCTTTCGGGCTCATGGAATGGCTCCTTCGGTCCGGGGTTCAGGCGCGCTGGCTGGAGATGACGCCGGGCAGCTTGGTTTCGGGGCTCGCGGCGCCGCGCGGCGCAGGCGCATCCGGGAAGGCCGCGTGCGCGGCGGCGACGCGCTCCGCGAGCTCCGCGCGCTGCGCCTTGCGGCGCGCCCACCAGGGTTTGAGGTGGCTTTCGACCAGCCCGGCCAGGCCGTTGGGGAAGGCCATCGTCACGCCGATGAACAGCGCGGCCATCAGGAACAGCCACAGGTCGGGGAAGCTCTCGGAGAAGAAGGTCTTGCCGGCGTTGACCAGCAGCGCGCCGTAGACCGCGCCGACCAGGCTCATCCGGCCGCCGACCGCGGCGAAGATCACCATCTCGATCGATGGCACGATGCCGACGAAGCTCGGCGACATGAAGCCGACCTGCAGCGTGAACAGCGCGCCGCCCACGGCCGACAGCGCCGCCGCCAGGCAGAACACGAAGACCTTGAACATCGAGACGTCGTAGCCGGAGAAGCGGACGCGGTCCTCCTTGTCGCGCATCGCCAGCAGCAGCGTGCCGAGCTTGCTGGCCTGGATCCAGCGGCACAGCAGGATCGACGCCAGCAGCAGCCCCGCACAGACGAAGTACAGGATGGTCTTGGCCGAATCGCTGCGGATGTCCCAGCCGAGCATCGTCTTCAGGTCGGTGATGCCGTTGACGCCGCCGGTGTAGCCCTGCTGGCCGATGATCAGCACGGTCAGGATCAGCGCGATCGCCTGGGTGATGATCGCGAAGTACACGCCGCCCACGCGCCGCCTGAACATCGCGAAGCCGATGATGAAGGCCAGCACCGTGGGCACCAGCACCACCGCGGCCAGCGCCAGCGGCAGCGACTCGAAGGGCTTCCACCAGAAGGGCAGCTCGGTGAGCTGGTTCCAGTCCATGAAGTCGGGGATGCCCGGGGTGGACTGAATCTTCGTGCTCTCCGGGTCGGAGGCCTCGAGCTTGAGGAACATGGCCATCATGTAGCCGCCCAGCCCGAAGAACACCCCCTGGCCGAGGCTCAGGATGCCGCCGTAGCCCCAGAGCATGACCAGCCCCATCGCGACGAAGGCGTAGGTGAGGTACTTGCCCACCAGGTTGAGCCGGAAGCTGTCGAGCGCCAGCGGGAACACCACCAGCAGCAGCAGCGCCAGGATCGCCACGCCGCCGAGACCGGGGCGCAACAGGGATTGCAGGGATTTCATCGCATCTCTCCTCTCGTGGCGCCGCTCAGCGGCGCACCTTGGCCGCGAACAGGCCCTGCGGGCGGATCATCAGGATCGACACGACCAGGAGCAGCGTGAGCACCTTGGCGTTCGAGCCGGACAGGAAGAACTCGGAGATCGACTGGGTCTGCGCGATGCCGAAGGCGGAGGCCACGGTGCCCAGCAGGCTGGCGGCGCCGCCGAAGGTGACGACCAGGAAGGCGTCGACGATGTAGAGCGAGCCGCTGGTGGGGCCGGTCGAGCCGATCGTGGTGAAGGCCGCGCCCGCGACGCCGGCGATGCCGCAGCCGATCGCGAAGGTCATCCGGTCGGTGAGCCGGGTGTTGATGCCGGTGGCGTTGGCCATCGCACGGTTTGCCACCGTGGCGCGCACCCGCAGTCCCCAGCGCGACCGGTACATCGCGAACAGCAGGCCTCCGGTGACGACCAGCGTGAGCGCCATCACGAACATGCCGTTGATCGGGATGTCCAGGCCTTCGGAGGGGGCCCAGGAGCCCATCAGCCAGTCGGGCAGCGTCGGGCTCACCTCCTTCGGGCCGATCGCGGTGCGGAACACCTGCTGCATCGCCAGGCTCAGGCCCCAGGTGGCCAGCAGCGTGTCCAGCGGGCGCTTGTACAGATGCCGGATCAGCGCCCACTCGGCGAGCCAGCCGGCAACGAAAGCGAACAGGAAGGCGGCGACGATCGCCACCGGGAAGTAGGCCTGCACCATCCCGGGCGCGAACTTCTCGGTCAGCACGGAGCCGAGGAACACGGTGTAGGCGCCGATGGTCATGAACTCGCCGTGCGCCATGTTGATGACGCCCATCTGGCCGAAGATCACGGCCAGGCCGAGGCCCATGAGCAGCAGCACCGAGAACAGGCTCAGGCCCGCGAAGCCTTGCATCAGGCCGATGTTGAGCATTTCCGGGAAGGTCATCGCCGACTCCTTGGACACGACTGGAAGGACCGCGGCGCACCGGGCGCCGCGGCCGCGGACCGCGCGGCGCAGAGGCCGCGCGGTCCGCCGTTTCGCTTACTGGTAGCCCTTCGGGAAGGGGTTGGGTTCGATCAGCTGCGCCGACTCGGCGACCACCTTGAAGGTGCCGTCCGGCAGGCCCTGGGCGATGCGCGCCTTGCTCCAGAGGTGGTGGTTCTGGTGCACCTTGACGTAGCCCTCGGGCGCGCTCTTGAGCTCGATTCCCGGCGAGGCGGCAACCACCTTGTCGACGTCGAAGCTGCCCGCCTTCTCGACCGCCGCCTTCCAGAGCCAGGGGCCGAGGTAGGCGGCCTGGGTGACGTCGCCGATCACCGCCTTGGGCCCGTACTTGGCCCGGAAGGCCTCGACGAACTTGCGGTTGTTGTCGTTGTCGAGCGACTGGAAATACTTCATCGACGAGAAGAAGCCGGCGAAGTTCTCGCCGCCGACGCCGAGCATTTCGTCCTCGGTGACGGAGAGCGTGAGCAGGAACTGCTTGTCGCCGGTGATGCCCGCGGCCTTGAGCTGCTTGTAGAAGGCCACGTTGGAGCCGCCGACCACCGCCGCGAAGATGCAGTCCGGCTTGGCGACCTTGATCTTGTTGATCAGCGAGTTGAAGTTGGTGTGGCCGAGCGGGTAGTACTCCTCGCCTGCCACCTTGCCCTTCTGGAAGGCCTCGATGTGCTTGCGCGCGATCTTCATCGAGGTGCGCGGCCAGATGTAGTCGGAGCCCACCAGGAAGAACTTCTTGGCGCTCTTCTCCTTGGCGGCCCAGTCCAGGCCGTAAATGATCTGCTGGGTGGCCTCCTGGCCGGTGTAGATCACGTTCTTCGACTGCTCCAGGCCCTCGTAGAAGGTCGGGTAGTAGAGGAGGTTGTTCTCCTTCTCGAAGACCGGCAGCACCGCCTTGCGCGAGGCCGAGGTCCAGCAGCCGAAGACGCAGGCCACCTTGTCGTTGATGATCAGCTTGCGCGACTTCTCGGCGAAGGTCGGCCAGTCGGATGCGCCGTCCTCCTTGATGACCTTGATCTTGCGGCCGAGCACGCCGCCCATCGCGTTGATCTGGTCGATGGCGAGCTGTTCGGCCTGGATGGAGCCGGTCTCGGAGATGGCCATGGTGCCGGTGGCCGAGTGCAGCTGGCCCACGGTGACCTCGGTGTCCGTGACCGCCTTGCCGGTGGTCATCGCCTGCGCCGTGGGGGTCTTCTGCGCAAAGCCGAGAGTGGGCAGGCCGGCCAGCGGCAAGGCGCTCATGCCCTGCAGCAGGCGACGGCGGCGGAGGTTGTAGGCGGCGGCGCCGGTGGGGTCGTCGTGATCGTGCGACATCTGGAGGCTCCTTGCACAAGAACTTGTTTGACCTGGGGAGGTGCTGCACGCCGCGTCTGCCGGAGCAATCGGCTGCGTGTTGGGTCGAACTTTGTGCTGCGCCGCAAAAACGCTGAATACGTCGATTGACGTACTTGCGTATCTGGCGCGTTTCTTGCTTGCAAGGAAGGCCTGCACCGTTTCAGGGCATCCCCTTGGCCGCCGCTCCACAGAAGATCTTCCGCATCCGCCGCGACTACAACGCCTGGGTCGCCAACGAGACCCTGGAGGACTACGCGCTGCGCTATACGCCGCGCAGCTTCCGCAAGTGGTCCGAGTTTCGGGTGGCGAACACCGCGTTCGGGGCGGTGTCCTTCCTGGCGCTGGAGGCCATCGGCGGGACGATCGCGCTGAACTACGGGTTCGCCAACGCGCTGTGGGCGATCCTCGCCGTGGGGCTGATCACCTTCCTGACCGGCCTGCCGATCAGCATCTACGCGGCGCGCCACGGCATCGACATGGACCTGCTGACCCGGGGCGCGGGCTTCGGCTACCTGGGGTCGACGATCACTTCGCTGATCTACGCGGGCTTCACCTTCATCTTCTTCGCGCTCGAGGCGGCGATCATGGCGCTCGCGCTGCAGATGGTGCTCGAGGTGCCGCTGGCCTGGTGCTACGTGATCTCCGCAGTGGTGGTGATTCCGCTGGTCACCCACGGCATCACGCTGATCTCGCGGCTGCAGCTCTGGACGCAGCCGGTCTGGCTGGTGCTGTTCGCGCTGCCCTTCCTCGCCCTCGCCTTCTCCAATCCACAGGCCTACACCTCGCTTTCGCAGCTGCGCGGCAGCGTCTCGGGAAGCAGCGAATTCGATCCGCTGATGTTCGGCGCGGCCGCCACCGTCGCCATCGCGCTGGTGGTGCAGATCGGCGAGCAGGTGGACTACCTGCGCTTCCTTCCCGAGCAGACTCGCGAGAACCGCTGGCGCTGGTGGAGCGCGGTGGTGATCGCGGGGCCCGGCTGGGTGGTGCCCGGGATGCTGAAGATGCTGGCCGGCGCGCTGCTCGCCGCGCTGGCGCTGGAGCAAGGCGCCACCGCGGCGCAGGCAGTGAAGCCCACGGAGATGTACCTGGCGGGCTTCATGGAGGCCTTCGGGCACCCCGGCACCGCGATGGCGGTGATGGTGGTCTTCGTGATCGTCTCGCAGGTGAAGATCAACGTCACCAACGCGTACGCCGGATCGCTGGCCTGGTCCAACTTCTTCGCCCGGCTCACGCACAGCCACCCGGGGCGGGTGGTCTGGCTGGCGTTCAACGTGTCGATCGCGCTGCTGCTGATGATGCTCGACGTGTTCGGCGCGCTCGAGCGGGTGCTGGGGCTGTACGCCAACGTCGCCATCGCGTGGATCGGCGCCCTGGTGGCCGACCTGGTGATCAACAAGCCGCTCGGGCTCAGTCCGCGGCACATCGAGTTCAAGCGCGCCCACCTCTACGACCTGAACCCGGTGGGGCTGGGCGCGATGACGCTGGCGACCGGGGCGGCGATCACCGCGTACACCGGCCTGCTCGGGCCGGAAGCTGAAGCCTTCTCGCCCTTCATCGCGCTGGGCACTTCGATGGCGGCGGCACCGGCGATCGCCTGGCTGACCCGCGGCCGGCGCTACCTTGCACGCATCCCGTCCGGCTCCTGGGAGCCGGGCCGCATGGTGCGCTGCACCGTCTGCGAGAACCGCTTCGAATCCGAGGACATGGCCGCCTGCCCGGCCTACGGGGGCGCCATCTGCTCGCTGTGCTGCACGCTGGAGTCCCGCTGCCGGGATCGCTGCAAGTCGCGCTCGCGCGCCTCGGAGCAGGCGCTTGACGCGATCGCCGGGGTGCTGCCGGCGCCGCTCGCGCGCCGCCTGAGCGGCCGGCTCGGCCACTTCGCAGTGGTGCTCGTCTCGCTGTGCCTGGCCATCGCACTGGTGCTCGCGGTGGTCTTCGACCAGGAGCGCTTCGCCACCGGGAACGGGCTGCTGGCCGCGCCCTTCGCCAAGGTGTTCGCATTGCTCGTGCTGGTCGCGGCGGTGTGCGCCTGGTGGGTCGTGCTGGCCAGCGAGAGCCGCCGGATGGCGCAGGACGAATCCGCGCGGCAGAACGAGCGCCTGCAGAGCGAGATCGACGCGCATCGCCGCACCGACGCGGCGCTGCAGACGGCCAAGGAAGTGGCCGAGGCGGCGAGCGAGGCCAAGACCCGCTACGTCGCCGGCATCACCCACGAGCTGCGGACCCCGCTCAACGGCATCCTGGGCTATGCGCAGATCCTGCTGCGCGGCAACCGCCTCGACCCCTCGTCGCGCGACGCGGTCACCACCATCCACCGCAGCGGCGAGCACCTGCGGGCGCTGGTCGACAGCCTGCTCGACCTGGCGCGGATCGAAGCCGGCAGGCTGCGGCTGGACGCCTCGCCCGTGTCGCTTCGCGAGCTCCTCGAGGACGTGGTGCGCATGGTCGGGCCGGCCGCCCAGGGCAAGGGCCTGGATTTCGTCTACGAGACCTCGGGCCGGGTCCCGGCCTATGTGCAGTCGGACGCGAAACGCCTGCGGCAGATCCTGCTGAACCTGCTGGGCAACGCGGTGCGCTTCACCGCAGCGGGACGCGTGACGCTGCGGGTGGATGCGCGCCGCGCGGTGATCCGCTTCGAGGTCGAGGACACCGGGATCGGCATCGAGCCCCAGGACCTGGAGCGCATTTTCCTGCCCTTCGAGCGCGGCAGCGGGGGGCGGCGCACCGCGGAGCCCGGCACCGGGCTGGGCCTGACCATCACTCACCTGCTGACCGAGCTGATGGGCGGCGAGCTCTCGGTGCGCAGCACGCCCGGCTCCGGCAGCACCTTCACGGTGCGCCTGTATCTGCGCGAGCTGACCCACTCCAGCCTGAAGTCGCTGCCCCGCCCGCCGCGCCACCGCCCGATCGGCGGCTATGCGGGCCCGCGCCGCACCCTGCTGGTGGTCGACGACCAGCCGATCCAGCGCCAGCTGCTGTCCGGACTGCTCGCCCCGCTGGGCTTCACGCTGCGCGAATCGGCCAGCGGCAGCGAGTGCCTGGAGAGCATCCGCGAAGCGCGCCCGGACGCCATCCTGATGGACATCAGCATGGACGACCTCGACGGCTGGGAGACGGCCAGGCGGGTCCGCGCATCCGGGATGACCGACCTGCCGATCGTCATGGTGTCCGCCGACGTTTTCGAGAATCGCGCGGAGAACCTGGCAGCCGCGGGCGCGCAGGCCTTCGTCGCCAAGCCGGTGATCGAGTCGGAGCTGCTCGACGCGCTGGGGCGGCTGCTGCGGCTCGAGTGGCTCTCCGAGGACGGGGCGGACGCCCTGCCGGTCACGGGTCCGGCGCCGGCGGCGGAGCTCGCCAGCCCGGAAGATCTGGCGCGGATTCCCGCCGAGACCCTTGCCACGCTGCGTCGCTTCGCGCTGAGCGGCCAGCCCAGGGCGCTGCGCGAGGCGCTCGAGCGCCTCGCCTCCGAGCAGCCGGAACTGGCGGCCACCTGCGCCCGCTGGCACCGGCTGGTCGATGCCTTCGATTTCGATGCCCTGGCCGCCCAGTTGCGGATGCCCGATGACCCCGAATCCTGAGAACACCGGCACGGTGCTGGTCGTCGACGACGCCCCGGACACCCTGCGCTGGCTCTGCGAGCTCCTCGAGCAGGAGGGTTACACGGTGCTGGTCGCGCGCAGCGGCACCGAAGCCCTGTCGCGGCTGGAGTACCTGGTTCCGGACGCGATTCTGCTCGACGCCCTGATGCCCGGGCTCAGCGGCTTCGAGACCTGCGCCCGCATCAAGGCCAACCCTGCCTGGGCGCACGTGCCGGTGATCTTCATGACGGGTTTGAGCGAGACCGGCGACGTCGTCCAGGGCTTCGAGAGCGGGGCGGTGGACTACGTGGTCAAGCCGGTGCGCGCGGGCGAGGTGCTCGCGCGGCTGGCCACCCATCTGCGCAACGCCCGCGTGGCGCGGCTCGCCCGCGACGCGGTCGACCTCGGCGGCTTGGGGGTTCTGATGCTCGACGCGCGCGCCCGCGTCGCATGGCGCTCGCCGCAGGCGGGACGCTGGCTGGCGGAGTGCTTCGCCGGCAACGACGGCGACCCCGCGCCCGAATGGCTCGCGCAGGCCATCGCGCTGGCGCCGGGCGGAGAGCTCGACGCCCCGGCGAGCGCGGGCCAGCAGCTCGTGGCCAGAAGCCTCGGCCGGGCGGGCCTGGACGAGACAATGCTGCTGCTCGTGCGGCGCGACCCCGCGGCGCGCGAGGACCGCATCGAGAGCGCTGCGCTCACGCCGCGCGAGACCGAGGTGCTGTCCTGGGTGGCGAAGGGAAAGACCAACCGCGACATCGCCGAGATCCTCGGCATGAGCCCGCGCACCGTGAACAAGCACCTGGAGCATGTGTTCGAGAAGCTCGGCGTCGAAACCCGCGCGGCCGCCGCCGCGCTGGCCTCGCGCACGCTGGGCTGACCCTGCACCCGACGGGAACACGGAACGACGCGATGGCATGGCAGGGAAGACTGCAACTCGACTACCGGCTGGACGGGCAGCGCACCGTGGGCCGCGACCGTCATCACGGCCCGCTGCGCGTGCTCAAGAGCCTGCACCCGGAGGGGCCGGGCACCTGCCACCATGTGCTGGTCCACCCGCCCGGCGGGCTTGCCGGGGGCGACCGCCTCGAGCTGGTCGCCACGCTCGGCCAGGGCACCCATGCGCTGATCACCACGCCCGGCGCGACCCGCTTCTATCGCAGCCTCGGCGAGCAGGCGCTGCAGTCGGTCGACGCCCGGCTCGAACCCGGCGCACGGCTCGAGTGGCTGCCCCTCGAGACGATCGCCTATCGCGGCACGCACGCCGCCAACCGGATGCGCTTCTCGCTGGCCGGCGGCGCGCAGATGATCGGCTGGGACATGCTGGCGCTGGGTCTGCCGGCCTCCGGCCAGGCCTTCGACCTGGGACGCTACGAGCAGCGGATCGAGCTGCCCGGCAGCTGGCTGGACCGCGCCATCGTGGATGCGGCGGACCCCTGGTTCGGGCGCCTGCTGGACGGTCCGCTGGGCTGGGACGGCCAGCGGGCGATGGCGACGGTGTGGTGCGCCTGCGGCGAGGCCTGGCCGGACGCGCTGCGCGAGGCGCTGCTGGACGACGCCCGGCAGGCGCTGGCCGCGGGCCCACTGGCGGCGCGGTCCGGCGCCACCTCGCCGGCGCCGGGACTGGTGCTGCTGCGCGCGCTGGCACCCCGGGTGGAGCCGCTCTGGGAGGCCGTGCAGGCGGTGCGCCGCGTCTGGCGGGAGCGGCTCTGGAAGCTGCCGCCAGCGGCGCCGAGGATCTGGCGCACCTGAGCGGCCCGGCGAGGGCCGCAGTCGCGAGGGCCTTGGCCCCGAGGGCGCCCGCCGCAGCGCCCCGCGATCGTCCTGGCCCGCTTGTTGCATTGCTCTCACCCGTAGCGCCGTTGCACCGTCGCGCAGCCAGCCGCTGCGCGCAGCATCGCGGCATCGATTGCACACACCTCATGAACGAAACCGATGGACCTGAGCCCGCGCGAGAAGGACAAGCTGCTGATCTTCACTGCCGCGCTGCTCGCCGAGCGGCGCAAGGCCAGGGGGCTCAAGCTCAACTACCCCGAGGCGGTGGCCTACGTCAGCGCCGCGATCATGGAAGGCGCGCGCGACGGCAGGACGGTGGCCGAGCTGATGAGCGCCGGAAAGTCGATCCTGTCGCGCAGCGAGGTGATGGACGGGGTGGCGGAAATGATCCCGGACATCCAGGTCGAGGCCACCTTCCCCGACGGCACCAAGCTGGTCACCGTGCACCAGCCGATTGCATGACGCACCACGCAGGTGCATGAGCCCCCTGCCCGATCCACTCGCCCCAGGAGAAACAAGTGACGAACGCGCTCCCCTTGCCCCTGCGCGCCAGCCGCGCAGACACGGTCCCCCTGCGGGCCGGCCTCGCCCTGCTGCTGGCCGCCCTGTCGACCGGCGCCGCCGCGCACACCGGCGCGGACGCCGGCGTCCACCACGGATTCCTCGACGGACTGGCGCATCCGTTCACGGGCATCGACCACCTGCTCGCGCTGCTGGCTGTGGGCTTCGCCGCCGCGGCGCACGCCCGCCGCGCCTGGCTCGCGCCTGCCGTGTTCGCTGCAGCGATGCTGGCCGGTGCGCTGCTGGCCCGAACCGGTGTGCACTTCCCGGCAGTGGAGCCGGCGATCGCAGCCTCGCTGCTGGTGCTGGGCGCCCTGGTGACGGCGCGCGCCCGCTTGTCGGCGGTCGCGCTGGCAATGCCCGCTGGCGCGTTCGCCGCGTTCCATGGCGCGGCGCACGCCGCCGAGCTGCACGCCGCCAGCTTCGGTCCGCTGGCGGGAATGCTCGCGGCCAGCGTCATGCTGCTCGCAGCCGGCCTTGGCCTGGGATTCGCCAGCCGCGGCGCCAACGCCTGGTGGGCCCGCGTCGCGGGCGCAGCCACCGCGCTGACCGGCGTCGCGCTGCTCGCGTCGATGGCCGCGCGCGCCTGAGCCGACTTGTCATGATTCCGGGCGAACTCATTCCCGCCGCCGGCGACCTGGAGCTCAATCCGGGCCGGCGCCGCCTCACGCTGACCGTGGAGAATTCCGGCGACCGGCCGATCCAGGTCGGGTCGCACTACCACTTCGCAGAAACCAACGGCGCGCTGCGCTTCGACCGCGCCGCGGCCCGCGGCATGCGGCTGGACATCGCCTCGGGCACTGCGGTGCGCTTCGAGCCCGGCCAGCAGCGCACCGTGACCCTGGTCGACTACGCGGGCGGGCGCCTGGTGCACGGGTTCCGCGGCCAGGTGCAGGGGCCGCTGTGACGCCGCAGCACGCCCGGATGACGCCCGCATCCTCACAGGACCGACCATGACCTCGATCTCCCGGCAGGCCTACGCCGAGATGTTCGGCCCCACGACCGGCGACCGGCTGCGGCTTGCCGATACCGGCCTCGTCATCGAGATCGAGCGCGACTTCACGCTGCGCGCCGGCGGCTACGGCGAGGAAGTGAAGTTTGGCGGCGGCAAGACCATCCGCGACGGCATGGGCCAGGGCCAGCGTCCGAACGGCCCAGGAGCCGGCGATGCGGTGGACTGCGTCATCACCAATGCCGTCATCGTCGACCACTGGGGCATCGTCAAGGCCGACATCGGCATCCGGGGCACGCGGATCGCCGCGATCGGCAAGGCCGGCAACCCCGACATCCAGCCCGGCGTCGACATCGTGATCGGCCCCGGCACCGAGATCATCGCCGGCGAGGGGATGATCGTGACCGCGGGAGGCATCGACAGCCACATCCACTGGATCTGCCCGCAGCAGATCGACGAAGCGCTGGCCAGCGGCATCACGACCATGCTCGGCGGCGGCACGGGTCCGGCAACGGGAACGATGGCCACCACCTGCACGCCGGGCCCGGCCAACCTGGAGCGGATGCTGCAGGCCGCCGAGGCCTTCCCGATGAACCTGGGCTTCTTCGGCAAGGGCAATGCGAGCCGCCCGGAGGCGCTGCGCCAGCAGGTGGAGGCCGGCGCCATCGGCCTGAAGCTGCACGAGGACTGGGGGACCACCCCCTCGGCGATCGACTGCTGCCTCGGCGTGGCCGAGGAGCACGACATCCAGGTCGCGATCCACACAGACACGCTGAACGAGAGCGGCTTCGTCGAAGACACGATCGCCGCCTTCAAGGGCCGCACCATCCACACCTTCCACACCGAGGGCGCGGGCGGCGGTCATGCGCCGGACATCCTCCGGGTGCTGGGCGAGCCCAACGTGCTGCCCAGCTCCACCAACCCGACGCGGCCGTACACGATCAACACGATCGACGAGCACCTGGACATGCTGATGGTCTGCCATCACCTGGACGCGGGGATCGCCGAGGATCTGGCCTTCGCGGAGAGCCGCATCCGCCGGGAGACGATCGCCGCGGAGGACGTGCTCCACGACCTCGGCGCGATCAGCATCTTCAGTTCCGACAGCCAGGCGATGGGACGGGTGGGCGAAGTGATCCTGCGCTGCTGGCAGACGGCGCACAAGATGAAGGCCCAGCGGGGGCCGCTGCCCGGAGACGGCGCCGCCGACAACCAGCGGGTGCGCCGCTACGTCGCCAAGCTGGCGATCAACCCGGCGCTGGCGCACGGCATCGCCCACGAAGTTGGCAGCGTGGAGCCCGGCAAATGGGCCGACCTGGTGCTCTGGCGGCCGGCCTTCTTCGGCGTCAAGCCCTCGCTGGTGCTCAAGGGCGGCTTCATCGCGATGGCCGCGATGGGCGACCCGAACGCCTCCATCCCGACACCCCAGCCGGTGCACCAGCGGCCGATGTTCGGCAGCTTCGCCGGCGCGCGCTCCGCCACCTCGATCACCTTCATGAGCCGCGCCGCGGTGGACGGCGGGATCGCGCAGGCCTTCGGGCTGCGCAAGGCGGTCTCGGCGGTGCGCGCCTGCCGCAGCGTGCGCAAGGCCGACATGATCCACAACGCCTACACGCCGCGCATGCAGGTGGACGCGCAGACCTACGAGGTGCGCGCGGACGGCGAACTGCTGACCTGCGAGCCGGCCAGCGTGCTGCCGATGGCCCAGCGCTACTTCCTCTTCTGATGCGCGCCGCCAGCGTCCCCGCACCGTTGCTCACCGTCTGCCGCGTGCTCGCCGGCGGCGGCGGGCTCGCACCGGCACTGGTCCGCCGCGCCCCCGCGCTGATGCTGCCCTGGGACGTCCGCCAGCGCAGCCGCTTCGACGCGGTCGACTCCGCCGGCCGCAGGCTGGGCGTCTTCCTGCCGCGGGGCAGCGTGCTGCGCGGCGGTGACGTGCTGGTCGCCGAGGACGGCTCGCTGGCCCGGGTGGTGGCCGCCGACGAGCCGGTGATGGTGGTGCGCGCCCGCGCCTCCGGGTCTCGGTTCGACCTGGTCCGCGCCGCCTACCACCTGGGAAACCGCCATGTCCGCCTCGAGCTCGCTCCCGAGTGCCTGAAGCTGGACCCGGACCACGTGCTGGCCGCGATGCTGCGCACAATGGGCCTCGAGGTCGAGGAGACGGTCGGCGCGTTCGAACCGGAGGGCGGCGCCTATTCGGGGCACGGGCACGGGCATGTTCAGGGCGACGACGTGCCGCACGGGCACGCGCACGGACATGGCCCCGCCGCGCTGCACGCGCATGGGCATGGCGATGACGCCGCCGCGCCACGCGGCCACGGAGACGACGCCAGCCGTGCGGGCGCCCCCGCCAGATGAGCTGCGCGCCCCTCCCCGCCTCCACGCTGCTGCAGCTGATGTGGCTCGCGTCGCCGGCACTGCCGGTCGGCGGTTTCAGCTATTCCGAAGGGCTGGAAGCCGCGGTGGACGGCGGCAGTGTCGCAGGCGAAGTCCAGGCCGGCGACTGGCTGCTCGACCAGCTTCGGCTGGGCCTGGCCCGTGCCGACCTGCCGGTGCTCGCCGACGCGCTGCAAGCCTGGGCCCGCAGCGACCTCGCGCGGGTTTCCGCGCTGAACGACTGGGCGCTCGCCACCCGAGAAACCGCGGAACTGCGCCGCCAGGCCGAGCAGACCGGGCGTTCGCTGGTCGAATGGCTGCGCAACCGCGGCGCCGATCCCCGCCTGGATGCGCTCGCGGCGCTGCGCCCGGCGCCGGCCTGGCCGGTGGCCTTCGCGCTGGCCGCGGCGCAGGCCGGCGCAGGCCCGCGGGAAGCGCTGCTGGCGTTCGCCTTCGGCTGGGCCGAGAACATGGCGCAGGCGGCGATCAAGGCTGTGCCGCTCGGCCAGAACGGCGGACAGCGGGTGCTCGAGCGGCTCGCCGCGGCGATCCCGCAGGCCGTGGAAATCGCGCTGGCGCTGCCCGAGGACGAGCGCCAGTCCTCATCTCCGATGCTGGCGGTGCTGTCGGCCCGCCACGAAACCCAGTACTCGAGGCTGTTCCGATCATGAGCGCACTGCATTCAATTCCAGGCCGCAGCCGCCGGCTCCCACCGCTGCGCGTCGGCGTCGGTGGTCCCGTGGGCTCTGGCAAGACCACCCTGCTCGAGATGCTCTGCAAGGCGATGCGCGAACGCTACGACCTCGTGGTGGTCACCAACGACATCTACACGAAGGAGGACCAGCGCCTGCTGACCGTTGCCGGAGCGCTGGAACCCGAGCGCATCATGGGGGTCGAGACCGGCGGCTGCCCGCACACCGCGATCCGCGAGGACGCCTCGATCAACCTCGAGGCCATCGACCGCATGCTCGAGCGCTTCCCGGACGCCGACATCGTGTTCATCGAGTCGGGCGGCGACAACCTGGCCGCCACCTTCAGTCCGGAGCTCTCGGACCTCACCATCTACGTGATCGACGTGGCCGCCGGCGAGAAGATTCCGCGCAAGGGCGGCCCCGGGATCACGCGCAGCGATCTGTTCGTGATCAACAAGACCGACCTGGCCCCATACGTGGGCGCCGACCTCGGCGTGATGGAGGCCGACACCCGCCGGATGCGCCCGGACCGGCCCTTCGTGATGACCAACCTCAAGACCCAGGCCGGACTCGCCGACGTGATCGGCTTCATCGAGCGACGCGGACTGCTCGCCGGCTGACCCGGGGGCGGGCACTTGCTTTCCCCCGCCGATGGGCTATCCTGCCCTGATGGTGACATTCAGCCCGTTCGACCCAAGCACGGCCTGCGCGCGCAACAGCGCCCGGGCCGATGGCTTCGCGCGCAAGTCGCGACGCCAGCTGCTGTGCGTCCGACCGCGGCAGCCGGCCTGCCTCGTCTGAGCCCGGCGATCACCGACCACACCCACACAGTTCCAGCGCACTGATCCGATCGCCGGGCCCTACAAGGCGCCCCTGGCAGCCCGCGTCCGCGGGCGCCCGATCCGCATTCATTCGGAGTACACCATGCAACCGACTTTCAACGAAGACCGGACCCTGAGCGAGCTCGACCACGTCCGCATCTCCCGCCTGCTGCAGCGCGACCCCCGCATGCTGCGCAACCCCGCTGTGCCGACCGGCAGCCCGCTGCACGAAGTGCTCGAGGGCGCCGACCTCGTCTCCCCCCGCGAGATGCCGCCGGAGGTGGTGACGATGTACTCGAGGGTTTCCGTCGAGGACACCGCCACCGGGAAGCGCAGCGTGCTGACGCTGTGCTACCCGGAAGACACCGACCCGGCCGAAGGCTTCGTGTCGGTGCTCTCGCCGATCGGCGCCGCGCTGCTGGGCAAGCGCGTCGGCGAGATCGCCGAGCCGGGCTCACCCGGCTCCGCGCCGCCGCCCTTGCGGATCCTGGAAATCCTGTTCCAGCCCGAAGCCAGCGGGGACTTCACTCTCTGACGGCGTTCAGGTGCGCGCCAGCCAGAGCGCCAGGGGCAGCAGCGCCGCACAGGCGAAGCCGACGATCCGATCCGGGTCGAGCCGGCGGCGGCTGGGCACCATGGGCCTGGAACGCGGCCGGGGGCGACCCGCGGGAACGACCGGTGCAATCGGGTGCCTTGGTGCCATGCTGGACTCCTTCGCGTCGGGTTGTATCGATGCGATCCTATGCAACGAGAGGCTCACAAGCTGAGCCTGGAGCGGAGCGATGACGAATTCGGGCGGGAAGGTTGCAATCGTCACCGGCGCGGGCACCGGCATCGGCCGCGCCGTGGCGGTCACCATGCTCAGGTCGGGCTGGTGGGTCGCGCTCGCCGGTCGGCGCGCTGAACTGCTCGAGGCCGCGATCCGGAGCTCCGGCGCGCCCCTGCATCACGCGCTCGCCGTGCCCACCGACGTCGCCGACCCGGCAGCGGTCGACGCGCTCTTCGAGCGCACCCGCGCCGCCTGGGGCCGGCTGGACCTGCTCTTCAACAACGCCGGCACCGGCGCACCCGCGATCCCGCTCGAAGACCTCACGCCCGACCAGTGGCGCCGGGTGGTGGACGTGAACCTGACCGGCGCCTTCCTCTGCACCCAGGCCGCCTTCCGGGTGATGAAGGCGCAGTCGCCGCGCGGCGGACGCATCATCAACAACGGTTCGATCTCCGCGCACGCGCCGCGGCCCGACTCCGCGCCCTACACCGCCACCAAGCATGCGATCACCGGCCTCACGCGCGCCACCTCGCTCGACGGCAGGAAGTACGACATCGCCTGCGGCCAGATCGACATCGGCAACGCCGCCACCGAGATGACCGAACGCATGGCCCAGGGCATCCCCCAGGCCGATGGAACGATGGCGGTGGAGCCGCGGATGGACGTCCAGCACGTCGCGGACGCCGTGATGCACATGGCCTCGCTGCCGCTGGAGGCGAACGTGCAGTTCATGACCATCATGGCCACCAAGATGCCCTTCGTCGGGCGGGGCTGATCTGGCCGCAGGCTGAACCGGACGCTTTCCGGACGCGGGCTGATCCGGTCGCAGGCCGACCCGGCCGCGCAGCCACCCGGAGCGCGGCCCCGGGGCTCGGCGCCCTCCCGGATCCGCGTGCTATATTCGCCGGCACTCTCGCCAGGCGGCCCTGCCGCCGGCATCCTCCAGCCTGCGCACCCGACCGCCCAGGTCGCAGGGGCGCTCCGGCGCCCCACGCATGCAGGCCGCCCGGCGCCCCTTTCGGGGCCCGCCCGAACATGGCGACCGATGACTGCAAGCAGCCTGAACCGCTTCCTGCCAGACCTGCCGTCCCAGCCCGACACCGTCCTGTGGATCGCGCTGGCCGCGATCGCCGCCGGCATGGCCGGCGAACTGCTGTTCCGCGTGATGCGCCTGCCGCGGGTCACCGGCTACTTCCTCGTCGGCCTGCTGTTCAGCTCCTGGGGCCTGGGCTTCGACCCGCTGGCGCTTCCCGGCGACCTGCGCCTGGTCATCGACCTGGCGATCGCGGTGCTGCTGTTCGAGCTCGGCTCCCGGGTCGACCTGCGCTGGCTGAAGGCCAATCCCTGGATCCTGGTCACCAGCCTGGGCGAGGCCGCTGCGAGCTTCGCCGCGGTGTTCGCGGTGCTGCGGCTGACCGGCACCGACCCGACCAGCGCAACCGCCATCGCAGTGGTGCTGATGTCCACCTCGCCGGCCGTGGTGATGCGCGTCGTCTCGGAGTTCCGCGCCGGCGGGCAGGTGACCGAACGCCTGATGATGCTGAGCGCGCTGAACTCGATCTACGCTGTGCTCGGCACCAAGGCGATGCTCGGCTGGCTGAACCACGAGGGCGGCGGGCCGGTGCTGACCGCGCTGGGCTACCCGGTGTACGTGATCGTCGGCTCGAGCCTGCTCGGCGTGGCGCTGGCCTTCGCGATCCGCTGGACCGCCCGGCACTTCGACGCCCGCGAGGACAACGCGGTGCTGGTCCTGCTCGGGATGCTGCTGCTGGCGCTGGCGCTGGTGGACATGGGCCGGCTGTCCGGGCTGCTCACGCCGCTGATCGCGGGAATGGTCCTCAAGATCTATTCGGAGCGCCCGCTGCTGCTGCCGCGGCACTTCGGCACCGCAGGCGGGGTGCTGGTCGCCGCGCTGTTCCTGTGCACCGGGATGGCGGTGTCGATGGGGCAGTTCCTGGCGGGCGGCGTGATCGCGCTGGCGCTGGTGGCGGCGCGCGCGCTGGCCAAGGGCGTTGCCGGCGCGGTGCTGTCCTGGCCGAGCGGCCTGGGCACGCGGCAGTCGGTGGCGCTGGGCGTCGCGCTGATGCCGGCCTCTGGCCTGGCCTTCCTGCTGACCGCTGACCTGCTGACCGCCTCGCCCGAGCTGACCGCGCACGCAGGGCCGATCATGTTCAGCACCATCGCCCTGCTCGAGCTCCTCGGCCCGCTCGTTGTCCACTGGGCGCTGCGCCGAAGCGGAGAAACCCATGTCTGAGGAAATCGCCGGGCAGGCTCCGGAGGCGCTTGAGCCCTTCGCCGAGTCACGCGCGCTGACGCTGGGCGTCGAGCTCGAGCTGCAGATCGTCAACACCCACGACTACGACCTCACTTCCGGGTCGGCCGACCTGCTGCGGGTGATGAAGCGCTCGCGGCTGACCGCCGACGTGAAGCCGGAAGTCACCTCGAGCATGATCGAGATGGCCACCGGGATCTGCGAGAACCACGCGGACGCGCTGGCCCAGCTGTCGGGAATCCGGGACGAACTGGTCGCGGCGGCGAGAAAGCTCAACGTCGGGCTCAGCGGCGGCGGCACGCACCCCTTCCAGCAGTGGAGCGAGCGCAAGATCTTCGACACGCCGCGCTTTCACCAGCTGTCCGAGCTCTACGGCTACCTGACCAAGCAGTTCACCGTGTTCGGCCAGCATGTGCACGTCGGCTGTTCCAACCCGGACCAGGCGCTCTGGCTGCTGCATTCGCTGTCGGGCTACATCCCGCATTTCATCGCACTGTCAGCCTCGTCACCCTTCGTCCAGGGCGTGGACACCGGCTTCCAGTCGGCGCGCCTGAACTCGGTCTTCGCCTTCCCCCTGTCCGGCCGCGCGCCTTTCGTGCTGACCTGGCAGGGTTTCGGCGAGTTCTTCGGCAAGATGACCCGCACCGGCGTGGTCAAGAGCATGAAGGATTTCTACTGGGACATCCGGCCCAAGCCCGAGTTCGGCACGATCGAGGTGCGCGTGATGGACACGCCGCTCAGCATCGAGAAGGCCGCCGCGATCGCAGGCTACATCCAGGCGGTCTCTCGCTGGCTGCTCGAGGAACGTCCCGTCGAGCCGGTGGAAGACGACTACCTGGTCTATACCTTCAACCGCTTCCAGGCCTGCCGCTTCGGCTTCGAGGGCACCTACGTCGATCCGAAGACGGGTGCGCACCGCAGCCTCAGGGAGGACATCCTCTCGACGATCGAGCGCATCCGGCCGCACGCCGCCGCGCTGGGCTGCGAGGCCGCCTGCCGCCAGCTCGGCGAGGACGCTGCGGGCCGCGGCAACGACGCGACCTGGATCCGTCAGCAGTACGCCAAGGAACTCCTGCTGCCGGAAGTGGTGCGGCGTCAGACGCTGCGCTGGAGCGGCCGGGGCTGAGCGCCCGCGGGCGCTCCCTGTCCGCGCGCGCTCAGCGCCGCGGCGAAGGCGGCGGCAGGTAGGGGTTGTCCGGCAGCCCGGGCGAGGATGAGGCCCCTGCGGGCCCGCCGGTCGAAGCGGGCCCGCCGGTCGAAGCGGGGCCCCGGACAGCGCCAGGGAAGGCCGGTTCTGGCTGGCCGGTGCGTTCTGGCTGGCCGGTGCGTTCGAACTGCCTGCCGGGAATGCGGCCGCGTGCGAGCCGGGCGACGCGGGCTTCGAGCCCCTGCAACTGCCGGTCGAGGCCGGCGGCATCACGACGCAGCGCATCGAGCTGATTGCCGGCCGCCAGCGGCCCCTGCGGAGCGCCCAGGAACTGCCCCGCCGCCGACTCGAACCGCCGGCCGAGATCGCGAAGGAAGCCGAAGCCCTGACCCGCAAGCCTCACCAGGCGATGGGCCGCGGCGTCGCCGACCACCCGGCTGAGGTCCTCTTCCGCGTCCCAGCGCAGGTGCTGGGCGAGTTCGCCCAGCGTTGCGGCGAGCATCACGTCGCCCTCGATCCGCAGGTGGGCGGACAGGCCCTGCGGGCCGTCTCGCAGCAGCGTGGCCAGCGCGTCGGCGGAAGGTTTCAGGAGCAGCGTGGCATCGGCAGGCGTGCCGGGGGCAGACGCGCGCAGCAGGCCCTCGGAGTCGATGGTGGCGAGGAACTCCGGCGCAGTGCCGCCGCCCGGGACGACGCCATCGAAGGCCACGCGCACCGAGCGCCCGGCGTGCATCCGGAGGCGGTCGCGCGCCCAGGACTGCTGCCGCAGCAGGTGCTCCAGCGCCGCATGGACGACCCGCAGCGCGCGATCGCGGACCTGCCATGCGAACTCGCCGAACATGGCGACCGCCGGCGAGGCGGGGGAATCGATCGGGGGATCTTCGGGGCCGACGTTCATCGTCGCGATGATACGGTACATCGGCCGGCGGCCGTTACCGCCCGCCAAGGCACAGGCGGCAACGGTGAACCGACTACAATCAGACGCACTGCGAGACCGGAGACCCGATGCCTAGCCCGGCCCCATCAGCACTGCGCTGCGCGAGCAGCCGCGAACCCCGCGAACCCGCTGAGCTGCGCGCCGCAAGCTGCGCCGGACGAGCGCGCCCCGGAGCACCGGCGATGGCGGCCCTGCTGATCGCGGCCTGGACGCTGCTGCCCGGCGGGCCGGCGGCCATCGCCCAGGAGGCCGATTCGCTCGCCCCGGTGGCGGCGCAGATGCTCGCGCACGAGCAGGGCAGGATCAGCTTCTACGCGCAGCATTTCGCCGGACGGGCCACGGCCAGCGGCGAGCTGTTCGACCCGGAGGCCATGACCATGGCGCACCCGCACCTGCCTTTCGGGACGCTGGTGCGAGTGACCACGCTGAACACCGGACGCAGCGTGGTGCTGACGGTGAACGACCGCGGGCCGTTCCATGGTGCGCGGATCGCCGATGTCAGCCCCGCCGCGGCGAGGCTGCTCGGCATGATCCGCAAGGGCCTGGTGCGGGCCAGGCTGGAAGTGCTGGACCCGATCCTCAGCCCAACTGCTGGATCCCCGCGAGGACCCAGCCGCCCTGCCCGCTGACCGGCTTGACGAGGTTCCAGACCTCGTCGATGGGCTCGGCCGGCGCGGCCTCGTTCTCACGCACCAGCCCCCAGAAGCGGACGCTGGCGACATGATCGACCTGGCTTGACTCGATGCCCAGCAGTTCGGCGTCGAGCCGCACCACGTCGGTCCGGTTGGGCTCGCCCTGGCGCTCTCCGATCTGCATCTTGAGCTCGGCGAACATCTCCGGGCTGGTGAACTCGCGCAGATCGTTGACGTCGCCGGCGTCGAACGCCGCCTGCAGGCGCACGAACTGCACCTTGGCGTTGCGCACGAAGCCTTCGACGTCGAAACCGTCGGGGATGCGGGCCTGCGCGCCGAAGTCCGGCGCAGCTGCCGCGGCAGGACCCACCACCGGGGTGCCGGGGCGCGCCGAGCCGCCCTGGTCACGGGGGAGCGGCGAGAACCGCACGCTGGCCTCCGAGCCCACGCCGTCGGCCGGATAGCCCGCCGTCTGGAAGGCCGGGCGAGGCTGGGCACGACGCGCCATCACCATCCGGACCACCACCACTGCGGCGACGACCATCAGCAGGATCAGCATCATCGATGCGAGTTCCTCGCCGAGGCCCAGGTGGCTGGCGAGCGCGGCCAGCCCGAGACCTGCCGCAAGGCCGGCCACCGGACCGAGCCAGCGGTTGCGCGCCGGCTGCGCGGCCGAGGCCGCCGCCGGATTCTGCCGGGCCGCGGCCTGGGTCTGGGCGGACTGCGAGGGCGTCACGTTCTGCTGCGCCGGCGTGGCGTCACGCTGCGTGGCGGTGTTCGACTGGCGGCCGAAGCTCTTGCCGCCGCCGAGCCTCTTCGCCTCGGCTTCTGCCGCGAAAAAGGCGACCGACACGAGGCCGACCGCCAGGAACTTTCCGAGAATCTTCATGGGTGCACTCCTCCGTGCGATGTCATTCAATGCAATTCGTTCGTTACGGGCCCAGTGCCTCGCCCTCGCTCTGGGCGAGCATGACAGCTGCGGACGCCCCGTCCCAGTGACTTGGTCGCGCCTGCGCCTACAGCCTGACGCCCTCGTGCAGCGCGACCACGCCGCCGGCCATGTTGAAGAAGCGCACGCGCGACAGTCCGGCATCGCGCATCATCTGCGCGAGGGTTTCCTGGTCGGGATGCATGCGGATCGATTCGGCCAGGTAGCGGTAGCTCTCCGGGTCGCCGGCGATGCGCTTGCCCAGCCAGGGCAGCACGCCGAAGGAATACAGGTCGTAGAGCGGCTCCAGCGGTTTCCAGACCCGCGAGAACTCGAGCACCAGCAGCTTGCCGCCGGGCTTGAGCACCCGCGTCATCTCGGCGAGCGCCTGGTCCTTGTGGGTCATGTTGCGCAGGCCGAAGGCCACCATCACCCGGTCGAAATAAGCGTCCGGGAAAGGCAGGTGCTCGGCGTCGCACTGGAGCGCGGGCTGGACGAGGCCGTCGTCCAGCATGCGGTCGCGGCCGATGCGCAGCATCGACGCATTGATGTCGGTGAGCCACACCTCGCCGCCGGGGCCGGCCCGGCGGGCGAACTCCCGGGACAGGTCGGCAGTGCCGCCGGCCACGTCGAGCACCTTCATGCCGGGGCGAACCGCGGCCTGGGCGATCGAGAAGGCCTTCCAGACGCGGTGCAGGCCCGCCGACATGAGGTCGTTCATCACGTCGTAGCGACTGGCCACCGAGTCGAAGACGGCCCCGACGCGGGAGGCCTTCTGGTCCTCCGGCACTTCCTGGAAACCGAAATGCGTGCTGTCCGGATCGCTCATTCGCGGCTTGCTCCCGCGGCTTCCAGCCGCTTCAGGTAGTCGTTCCAGAGGGTCTCCTGGTTGACGCCGAGCCAGTACAGGTAGTCCCAGGAATACAGGCCGGTGGCATGGCCGTCCGAGAAGCGCGGCTGCACCGCGTAGTTCCCGACGGGCTCGAGCGCGACGATGTCGACACCGCGCTTGCCGATCTGCAGCACTTCCTGCCCCGGGCCGTGACCGCGCACCTCGGCCGATGGGGAATAGACGCGCAGCAATTCGAAGGGCAGCCGAAAGGCGCTGCCCTGGTCGAACTCGATCTCGAGCACGCGGGACTGCCGGTGCACGACGATGCTGGTGGGATGCGGGGTCTTGCTGTCGAGGCCTG
This sequence comes from Quisquiliibacterium transsilvanicum, assembly GCF_014202215.1. GTDB lineage: Bacteria > Pseudomonadota > Gammaproteobacteria > Burkholderiales > Burkholderiaceae_E > Quisquiliibacterium > Quisquiliibacterium transsilvanicum. Next base: position 48,023 of record NZ_JACHGB010000006.1, read on the forward strand.
CCATCTGCGCGAACGCTGTCGTCGAGGCGCACGGAGTGCGGTCGACCATCTTAGCGGAATCCGTCGCCCGCCCGGCTCGGCGGCCCTGCGGCCGGAAAGATCTGCAGCCTGCGCGACCGCGCGGATCAGCTCTTTTCCGGGACGAACCTGACCCGGTCGAACTGGCGGGTTCGGTCGAGCAGCTCCTCGAGCCGGATCCGGCGCTCGCGCATCGCTTCGCGCAGGGTGGCCGACGCGGCCGACAAGAAGGCGCCGGCCGGCATCACGAGACTGGCCGGCTCGCCCGTGGCCGGGTCCGGGCAGAGCATGAACGCGTCCTGCCAGGGCGCAAACTCCCCGATCCGCACACCCACCACCACCGGCGACCCGGACCAGACGTTCAGTCCGATCCGCTTGCGGGTGGGCTGGCGCAGGTCTTGCGGAAGACGCTGGCCGAGCGACACGACGCGGCCGAACATCCGCCCCCTGGCGGCTTCGGCCCGTGCGGTACGGGCGTTGCCGCCGGCAGTCTCCGCCCTGGGCGCAACCACCATCGCGAGCCCGCCGAGCTCCAGCCCCGGCGTCACCGCTTCCGTCTCGAACACCGACTGCGCGCGCTCGATCGACACCCACTCGGCCTCCTGCGCGCCCTGCGCCCAGGAGGAAAGGGCGTCGGCGGGCCGCCTCGGGTCGAGCGCCTGCCGGATGATCGTGTTGTGCTCGAAGCGGCCGTAGATGTAGGCGCGCGTCGCCGCCGCGTGCAGCGCCGCAGGCCGGCGATCCTGTGGGCCCGCGCCGGCGTTGTCGGCCTGCGGCAGCGCGAAGCGCAGACCCATCCGCCCCAGGGGGACGTCCGGGACCTGCTGGACGATGTGCGGATCGCACCAGCGCCGCTCCAGGTCGGCCAGCAGCTGGCGGGCGGCGTCGGGCGAGAGCCCCGCCGGCAGGCGCTCGGCGGCCTTGGGGTCGATCGCAGCGAGATCGCGGCGGCGCTCGTCGAGCCTGCGCCTCAGCCTGCGGGTCACCAGCCGGACGGTGCGGCGCTCGCTGAGCATCAGCGCCGGCCCGTGCCGCAGGTCGGCCTCCGCGCCTGCGGCCTCGTCGAGCCTGAACCCCACCAGGCCGGCCCAGCGCCGCGCCAGCCGCGCAGCGAGCCTGAACTCCGCCGTCCCCAGGCTCCAGGGCGCCGCCAGCCGGAGCAGCAGCGGATACACGAACAGGGCCCGCGAGGTCGCGGGCCTGCCGAGCAGCGGCGCCGGGTCCGGCATCTGGGTGTCGAGAAAAGTGCTCGCGCGCAGGGCTTCTGCGAGCATGCAGAGCGTCTCCCACTCGTCCGTGTCGATCGCCAGCCGCAGCCGCTGCATCGCCGCCAGCAGGCGGACCTGGTAGTCCAGTGCACGGACCAGCGGAATCACCGAGCGCAGCGCAGCAGCCGGCACCGCGCTGGCCGAGCGGCCCGCAGGCGCAGCCGGACGGGCTGCGGCGTCGTCACCCGCCCGCGCCTGGCCGCCTGACATGGCCTCCTCCTGGAGGCGGACGTGAATGCCGCGATAGACGTCGCGCGCGAGCGCAAGGCTGGCCAGCACTGCGGCGAGCTGCGCACGCTCCCGGTCGGGCGTCGGGTAGGCCGCCGGGTCGATGCGCTCGAGCACGGCCTCGACCTCGCCGAGGTGCGCCGGCCGCGCCTGCTCGGCGATCTCGAGCTGCTGCTCGGTAGGGTGGCCGGCCCCCTGCAGAGTCCGCCACAGGCGGTCGACCGACTCAAGGCGCCCGGCCCTGGCGGCGGCCAGACGCTCGAGCCAGGCCCGGCAACTGGCGGCGTCGCGCACGCGCGAAGGTTCGAGCAAGGCTTCGGCAGTCATCGGCAGTCCGTCCGGCGGCATCCGGCCGCGATTCGCCGATGATGCTGCGAAGGGCTGCGGCGGGGACCGCCCAGGGGACGCGTCGGCGGCACCGGGCCGACGGATGGCGCTCAGCAGCCGCCCAGGTGCTGCGCCAGCAGGCGGCGGTAGGCGGGAATGGCCCGCTCGACCAGCAGCCGCAGTCTCTCGGTGCCCGCTTCGCGCCCTGGCACCGGTGCGGCCCACACCGGCTGCGGAAACTGCGCATCGTCGCGCCAGCGCGGAATCACGTGCCAGTGCAGATGCGGCACGGCGTTGCCAAGACTCGCGAGATTGACCTTGTCGGGCCGCATGACCTCGCGCATTGCCGCCTCCACGGTCCAGACGGCGGCCATCAGCGCAGCACGCGCGCTGCCGGGGAGATCGGTCATCTCGGCGACGTGAGCGGTCCAGATCACGCGGGTGAAGCCGGGGTTGGCCGGCTCGTCGGCCAGGATCACGCGCAGGCGATCGCCCTGCCAGAGGATCTCGCCGCCGGGGCCTTCGCAGAGCGGGCAGGCGCGGACGAGCGGAGCGGACGGAGAATTCATCCCGAGGCTCCTCGCGGACGGCCCGTGCCTGTCGGGCCGCTCAAGGAAAAAGCGCGACCGCGGCTCGGGGCCGGGGTCGCGCCTGCGGCGGAAACCAAGCGATCAGAACTTCGTATAGCCACCGTCGATCACGAACTGCTCGCCCGTGGTGTACGCGGCGGCATCGCTCGCCAGGTAGACGGCGACACCGCCGAAGTCGTCCATCGTGCCCCAGCGGCGCGCGGGGATGCGCGGCATCACCGCGGAGGCGAAGCGGTCGTCGCCGACCGAACGCTCGGTCATCTCGGTGACGATCCAGCCCGGCAGGATGGAATTGACGCGGATCTGGTGACGCGCGAGCTCGACGGCGAGCGCGCGGCAGTAGGAGGTGACCGCGCCCTTGGAGGCGCCGTAGTGGCTGTTGCGCGCCGCGCCCTCGATCGCCGCGGTGCTGGCGGTGGCGACCAGCGACCCGCCATGGCCGCCGTCGATCATGTGCCTGGCCGCCGCGCGGAAGGTGTAGAACACGCCTTCGACGTTGATGCGCATGACGCGGCGGAACTCTTCGGCCGCCATCTGGTGGATGGGCGTGGGGCCCTTGGAGGACACGCCGGCGTTGGCGAAGCAGGCGTCAACGCGGCCGCCGAGCGCCTCGACCGACTGAGCGAAGGTGCGATCGACCGCCGCCTCGTCGCCGACGTCGCAGACGAAGGCGTGGACCTTGCCCAGCGCGGACAGTTCCTCGCGCGCCTTCTCGGTCTTCTCGGCACGATTGCCCCAAATCGCGACCTGCGCGCCGGACTGGAGCAGGGCTTTCGCCATGCCCATGCCAATGCCGCCGTTGCCGCCCGTGATGACCGCCGTGCGGCCGCTGAGATCGAATGGTTTGTACATGGTGGTCACGAGTATAGGCCGGCCGGGGCCGGCGCAGGACGGGCGCGTTCCGAGAAGCGGAACGCGGAAATCACAGCAGCACCCGCTCGATACCGCCGTCGTTCGCGCGGCCGACGAACTCCGGCAGCCAATGCTGCCCAAGCACGTGGCGCGCGATCTCGATCACGACGTAGTCGGCGTCGACCTTGGCGTCCTCCGAGTAACGCCACATGCCCTGCAGGCAGGACGGGCAGGAGGTGAGCACCTTGACCGGGCCGTCGAAGGCCGCTTCGCTGCCGTCGGCGCCGACCACCGGGATGGCGCGCAGCGCGTCGGCGCCGCGGCGCATCTCCTCCTCCTTGCGGAAGCGCACCTGGGTGGAGATGTCGGGCCGGCTGACGGCCAGCGTCCCCGACTCGCCGCAGCAGCGGTCGTTCTTCTCGATGCGGCCGTTGAGCGATTCGTTCATCAGCGCGTTGACCACGGTGAGCGGCTGGTACTGCTTGATCGGGCTGTGGCAGGGGTCGTGGTACATGTAGCGTGCGCCGGTGACGCCCTCGAGCTTCACGCCCTTCTCCATCAGGAACTCGTGAATGTCGACGATGCGGCAGCCGGGGAAGATCTTCTCGAACTCGTAGCCCGCCAGCTGGTCGTAGCAGGTGCCGCAGCTGACCACCACGGTGCGGATGTCGAGGTAGTTCAGCGTCGTGGCCAGCCGGTGGAACAGCACCCGGTTGTCGGTGATGATCTTGTCCGCCTTGTCGAACTGCCCGGAGCCGCGCTGCGGATAGCCGCAGCACAGGTAGCCCGGCGGCAGCACGGTCTGCACGCCGACGTGCCAGAGCATCGCCTGCGTGGCCAGCCCCACCTGCGAGAACAGGCGCTCCGAGCCGCAGCCGGGGAAGTAGAAGACCGCCTCGGTGTCGGCGCTGGTGGCTTTCGGGTCGCGGATGATGGGGACGTAGCGGTGGTCCTCGATGTCGAGCAGCGCCCTGGCCGTCTTCTTGGGCAGGTTGCCCGGCATCTTCTTGTTGATGAAGTGGATCACCTGCGACTTGAGCGGCGGCGACACCAGCGGCGCCTTGCCGACCGTGGCCGGCGGCTTGCGGGTCTGCGCGCCGGCGAAGCGCTTGAGCAGGTCGTTGGCGAAACGCTGCGCCCGGTAGCCCACGCCCACCATCGCGGCACGCGTGGCATTGATGGTGTCGGGGTCGGTGGCGTTGAGGAAGAACATCGCCGCGGCGTTGCCGGGATTGAACTTCTTCTTGCCCATCTTGCGCAGCAGGTTGCGCATGTTCATCGACACGTCGCCGAAGTCGATGTCCACCGGGCAGGGTGTCAGGCACTTGTGGCAGACGGTGCAGTGGTCGGCCACGTCGGAGAACTCGTCCCAGTGGCGGATCGAGACGCCGCGGCGGGTCTGCTCCTCGTACAGGAAAGCCTCGACCAGCAGCGAGGTGGCCAGGATCTTGTTGCGCGGCGAGTAGAGCAGGTTGGCGCGCGGCACATGCGTCGAGCACACCGGCTTGCACTTGCCGCAGCGCAGGCAGTTGCTGACCGAATCGGCGATCGAACCGATGTCGGACTGCTGCAGGATCAGGGATTCCGCGCCCATCAGCCCGAAGCTGGGCGTATAGGCGTTGCGCAGGTCGCCGCCGGGCAGCAGCTTGCCCTTGTTGAAGCGGCCTTCGGGGTCGATGCGCGTCTTGTAGTCGCGAAACGCGGCGATCTCGTCCTCGCCGAGGAACTCGAGCTTGGTGATGCCGATGCCATGCTCGCCGGAGATCACGCCGTCGAGCGAGCGGGCCAGCGCCATGATGCGCGCCACCGCGGCCTCGGCCTCCTTGAGCATCGGGTAGTCGTCGGAGTTGACCGGGATGTTGGTGTGCACGTTGCCGTCGCCGGCATGCATGTGCAGCGCCACGAACACACGGCTGCGCAGCACGCGGCGATGACTGTCGTCGCAGGCCTTGAGCAGCGCCTCGAAGGGCTGGCCCTGGAGGATGCCGCACAGCGGCGCGCGCACCTCGGTCTTCCAGGACACGCGGATGCTGCGGTCCTGCAGCATGTGGAACAGGCGCGCGCGGCGCTCGGCAGGCGCCTGCTCGCGCTCGTCGGCATCGATGCGTGCGCGCGCATCGGGCAGCAGGTGCGACAGCCCCACCGCGCCGAAGCGCCCGATCGCCTCGGCCAGCGGGAGGTCGATCTCGTCGAGCAGGAAGCGCCAGCGTTCGCGGGTGCGGGAGATCAGCGCCCTCGCCTCGCCGAGGTGCGCGGCGAGCAGTTCGCCGGTGGCGCGCGGGTCCGAGTCCGCGTCGCCGCGCTTGCCCGCGGGCAGGTCGCCGGCGAGGACTGCGTCGAGCTCGTCGAGCAGGCGCAGCTTGTTGCGGGTGGAAAGCTCGATGTTGATGCGTTCGATGCCGTCGGTGTACTCGCCCATCCGCGGCAGCGGGATCACCACGTCCTCGTTGATCTTGAAGGCGTTGGTGTGGCGGGCGATGGCGGCAGTGCGCGAGCGATCGGCCCAGAAGGCCTTGCGCGCCTCGGGCGAGACCGCAGTGAAGCCCTCGCCGGCGCGGCTGTTGGCGATCCGGACGACCTCGGAGGCGGCGCGCGCGACGGCCTCGTCCTCGTCGCCGACGATGTCGCCGATCAGCACCATCTTGGGCAGGCCGCCGCGGCGCGACTTGGTGGTGTAGCCCACCGCGCGCAGGTAGCGCTCGTCCAGGTGCTCGAGGCCGGCAAGCAGCACGCGCGGCGCGTCCGCGGCCGGCAGCGCCTTCGACAGGCCGTCCAGGTAGTCCTTGATCTCGACGATCGAGGGCACCGCGTCCTTGGGCTGGCCGAAGAACTCCAGGCACACCGTGCGCACATGCTTCGGCATCCGGTGCAGCACCCAGCGCGCCGACGTGATCAGTCCGTCGCAGCCCTCCTTCTGCACGCCCGGCAGCCCGGAGAGGAACTTGTCGGTGACGTCCTTGCCCAGTCCGACCTTGCGGAAGGCGCGACCCTCGATCTCGAGCAGTTTCGTGCGCAGCGGCTCGCCGCGCATGCCGCCGTCGGCGCCGAGCTGGTCCGGCGCGAACCAGCGCAGCTCGAAGCGGGCGACGTCCACCTCATGGATCTTGCCCAGGTTGTGGGCCAGCCGGGTGACCTCCAGCCAGTTGCCGTCGGGGTCGACCATCCGCCACCAGGCGAGGTTGTCGAGCGCGGTGCCCCAGAGCACGGCCTTCTTGCCGCCGGCGTTCATCGCGACGTTGCCGCCAATGCAGGAGGCGTCGATCGAGGTTGGATCCACCGCGAACACCAGGCCGGCGCGCTCGGCTGCGTCAGTGACGCGGCGGGTGACCACTCCGGCCTCGGAGAACACCGTCGCGACCGGCTGATCGAGCCCCGGCAGCACGGTCCGCTCGACCGCCCCGAGCTTCTCGAGCTTCTCGGTGTTGATCACCGCCGACAGCGCGGTCAGCGGAACTGCGCCGCCGGTGTAGCCGGTGCCGCCGCCGCGCGGGATGATCGTGAGGCCGAGCTCGATGCAGCCTGCCACCAGGCCGGCGATCTCGGCTTCGCCATCGGGCATGAGCACGACGAAGGGATACTCGACGCGCCAGTCGGTGGCATCGGTGACGTGCGAGACACGCGACATCGCGTCGAACTTGATGTTGTCGCGGTCGGTGTGCCTGGCCAGCAGCCGCAGCGCGCGGCGCCGCAGCCCGTCGGCCTGGCCGAACTCGCGTTCGAAGGCCGAGACCGATTCGCGCGCCAGCGCCACCAGTCTGCTCACCCGCTCGCTGCGGGCCCCGGACTGCGAGGTTGCCTCGCCGCTCGCCTGCTCCAGGTCGAGCTCGCGCCGGCGGTCGATCTCGCCGAGCCGGTGGTGCAGCGCCTCGATCAGCAGGCGCCGGCGCCGCGGGTTGTCGATCAGGTCGTCCTGCAGGTAGGGATTGCGCCGGACCACCCACAGGTCGCCCAGCACCTCGAACAGCATGCGCGCCGAGCGGCCGGTACGCCGCTCCCCGCGCAATTCGTCCAGGATGCGCCAGGCCTCGTCGCCCAGCAGTCTGATCACGATCTCGCGATCGGAGAACGAGGTGTAGTTGTAGGGGATCTCGCGCAGGCGAGCAGGTGCGGCGGCCTCGGGGCGCAGCGCAGAAACCGGGATGGGCGCATTCATGGAACCACGAATTCTAGCCGGCCCGCCGCCGGCCTGCAGCCTCGGCGCGGCCCGGAGTCAGCCGCCCGTGAAGGGCCTGAGCAGCCAGCGCCACCAGTCGTTGGGCACCCACAGCAGCAGCGCGGTCATCGTGGTGTAGCGCAGGAACTTGCCCACCGCCATCCAGAACACGCTGGGCCAGAAGGCCATGCGCAGCCAGCCGGCCACCGCGCACAGCGGGTCGCCCACTGCGGGCAGCCACGAGAAGAACATCGCCTTGGGTCCCAGGCGCTCCAGCCAGCGGATGTGCGCCGCCCGGTGCTTGCCGACCGCGACGTGCGCCCCCCAGCCCAGCCAGTAGTCGACCATGCCGCCCAGCGTGTTGCCGGCGGTGGCGACCAGCACCACGGTCCAGAACTGGTCGGGGTTCAGCTTGGCGAAACCGAAGACGGCCGGCTCCGAGCCCATCGGCAGCAGGGTCGCCGACACGAAGGCGATGGCGAACACCGACGCCAGTCCGTGGGCTGGCAGCGCGAACCATTCGATCAGCCGGTGGGCGAGCTCTTCCATCGGGCGGCAGTCTAGCAGCGCATGCACGCGTAGAATCGCGCCCCAGGAGATGCGCCCTGAACGCTCCCCGCCCAGGGGCTGCGGACGCCATGAATCGATGACGAGCTACCTGAAACGCATCCTGAACGCGCGCGTCTACGACGTTGCCGAGGAAACCCCGCTCGACCTCGCCCCTGAGCTCAGCCAGCGCATCGGCAACACGCTGCTGATCAAGCGCGAGGACATGCAGCAGGTGTTCTCCTTCAAACTGCGCGGCGCCTACAACAAGATGGCGCACCTCAGCCAGGAGCAGCTGGCGCGCGGGGTGATCGCCGCGTCGGCCGGCAACCACGCGCAGGGCGTGGCGCTGGCCGCCCGGCGGCTGGGCTGCCGCGCGGTGATCGTGATGCCGGTGACCACTCCGCAATTGAAGATCACCGCGGTGCGGGCCCGCGGCGGCGAGGTGGTTCTGCATGGCGACTCCTACAGCGATGCCGCCACGCACGCCGCGGAGCTGCAGCAGTTGCAGGGGCTGACCTACGTCCACCCGTTCGACGATCCGGACGTGATCGCGGGCCAGGGCACGATCGGCATGGAGATCCTGCGCCAGCACCAGGGCCCTCTGCACGCGATCTTCGTGTCGATCGGCGGCGGCGGGCTGGCGGCGGGGGTCGCCGCCTACGTCAAGCAGGTGCGCCCCGAGGTGAAGGTGATCGGCGTGCAGACCACCGACTCGGACGCGATGGCGCGGTCGCTGGCCGCCTCGCGCCGGATCGAATTGCACGACGTGGGGCTCTTCTCGGACGGCACCGCGGTGAAGAAGGTCGGCGAGGAAACGTACCGGCTGTGCAAGGAGTACCTCGACGAGGTGATCCTGGTCGACACCGACGCGCTGTGCGCGGCGATCAAGGATGTCTTCCAGGACACTCGCGCGGTGCTCGAGCCCGCCGGCGCGCTGGCGATCGCTGGAGCCAAGGCCTATGCGGAGCGCGAGGGCATCCGCGGCCAGACGCTGGTGGCAGTGGCCTCGGGGGCCAACATGAACTTCGACCGCCTGCGCTTCGTCGCCGAGCGCGCCGAGATCGGCGAGCAGCGCGAGGCGGTCTTTGCGGTCACGATCCCGGAGGAGCGCGGCAGCTTCCGCCGCTTCTGCGAGCTGGTCGGACCGCGCAACGTCACCGAGTTCAACTACCGCATCGCCGACGCCCGCCAGGCGCACGTGTTCGTCGGCATCCAGGTGGCCAGCCGGGCCGAGGGCGCCGCGATCGCCGCCGATTTCGAAGGCGCCGGCTTCGGCATCCTCGACCTCACCGACGACGAGCTCGGCAAGCTGCACATCCGGCACATGGTCGGCGGGCACTCGGCGCTGGCCCGCGACGAGGTGCTGTACCGCTTCGAGTTCCCGGAGCGGCCCGGTGCGCTGATGCGCTTCCTGTCGAGCATGGATCCGGACTGGAACATCTCGCTGTTCCACTACCGCAACCACGGCGCCGACTACGGCCGAATCCTGGTCGGAATGCAGGTTCCGCCGGAGGACAAGCGCGAGTTCAAGGCCTTCCTGGCCACCCTCGGCTACCGCTACTGGGACGAGACGCAGCACCCCGCCTACCGGCTGTTCCTGGCGGCCAACGGCGAGGCCATCGGCCCGGCGCCTGCGCCGCCGAGCGCGCGCAGGCGGAGCGGTCCTGCGCCACGCAAGGGCCAGGCGGTATAATTTCCCATTTATTCAAGCAGTTATGTACCTCCTGACGCTCGGACTCAACCATGCCACCGCGCCGCTCTCGCTGCGCGAGAAGGTGTCGTTCCCGGGCGACAGAATCAGCGACGCGCTCGCCGACCTCGGCGCCCGGCTGCGCCGCCTGGTGCCCGAACAGGCCATTCTCTCCACCTGCAACCGCACCGAGATCTACTGCGCAACGCCGGATCCGGGCGACGCGCGCGGCGCGCTCACCGAATGGCTGTCGACCCGCCAGGGGCTGCCCGGCGGCCAGCTCGACTCCCATCTGTACGCTCTGCCCGGCGACGAAGCGGTCCGCCATGCCTTCCGCGTTGCCGCCGGCCTGGACTCCATGGTGATCGGCGAGCCGCAGATCCTGGGGCAGATGAAAGAGGCGATGCGGGTGGCGCATGACGCCGGGGCGCTCGGCGCCAATCTGCACCAGCTGTTCCAGCGCTCGTTCGCGGTGGCCAAGGAGGTGCGCACCACCACCGAGATCGGCGCGCACTCGGTCTCGATGGCCGCCGGCGCGGTCCGGCTCGCACGGCGGATCTTCGAGGACCTGCGCGAGACCTCGGTGCTGTTCGTCGGGGCCGGCGAGATGATCGAGCTCTGCGCGACGCACTTCGCAGCGCAGCACCCCAGGCGCATCGCGATCGCCAACCGGACGATCGAGCGCGGCGAGCGGCTCGCCCAGCGCTTCAACGCCGACACCCTGCGGCTTGCCGAGCTGCCCGACTCCCTCGAGAAATTCGACATCGTGGTGTCCTGCACCGCGAGCACGCTGCCGATCATCGGGCTGGGAATGGTCGAGCGCGCCTCGCGCGCGCGCCGCCGCAAGCCGATCTTCATGGTGGACCTGGCCGTGCCGCGCGACATCGAGCAGGAAGTGTCGCGGCTCGACGACGTCTACCTGTACACCGTCGACGACCTCGGCCGGCTCGCGCAGAGCGCCGTCGAGAGCCGCCGCGCGGCGGTCGCCCAGGCCGAGGCGATCATCGAAACCCGGGTGGATGGCTTCATGCAGTGGCTGTCGTCCAGGGAGATGGTGCCGATGATCCGCCAGCTCAACGACCGCGGCGAGGCCATCCGGCAGGCGGAACTCGACCGGGCCCGGCGGATGCTGGCCCGCGGCGACGACCCGGAAGCGGTGCTCGAGGCGCTCGCGCACGGCCTCACCGGCAAGTTCCTGCACGGTCCGATGACGCTGGTCCACCACGCCCACCTGGAGCGCGACGCGCTCGGCCGCATCGTGGAGCACCTGCTGCCAGAGCCCGGCGGCCATCCTCCCGCCGACGCGCCGCCGAGCCCGCCGATCCGATGAAGGACTCGATGCTGACCAAGCTCGAGCGGCTCGAACGCCGGCTCGAGGAGGTCAACCGCCTGCTCTCTTCCGAAGCAGCCACCCGCGACCAGGCGGGGTTTCGCCAGCTGAACCGCGAGCGTGCCGACCTCAGCCAGGTGATCGACCACTACCACGCATGGCGGCGCGCCACCGAGGATGCCGCCGCGGCCGGGGAGATGCGCGCAGACCCCGAGATGCGCGAGTTCGCCGACGAGGAAGGGGCCGCCGCCGCCGCTCGCGCCGAACTGGAGCTGTCGGTGCTCGAGCGCCTGCTGCTGCCCCGTGACCCGGATGACGATCGGGACGTCATCCTCGAGATCCGCGCGGGAGCCGGCGGCGACGAATCGGCCCTGTTCGCCGGCAGCCTGCTGCGCATGTACCTGCGCTACGCCGAGCGCCTGCGCTGGCAGACCGAGCTGATGTCCGAGAGCCCCTCCGATCTCGGCGGCTACCGCGAGGTCATCGTTCGGATCACCGGCGACCGGGTGTTCGCGCGGCTCAAGTTCGAGTCCGGCGGGCATCGGGTGCAGCGGGTGCCGGAAACCGAGGCCCAGGGCCGCATCCACACCTCGGCGTGCACCGTGGCGGTGATGCCCGAGGCCGACGAGCAGGGCGAGGTCCAGATCGCCCCGGACGATCTGCGCATCGACGTGTTCCGCGCCTCGGGTGCCGGCGGACAGCACGTCAACAAGACCGAATCGGCAGTGCGCATCACCCACCTGCCCACCGGAATCGTCGTCGAGTGCCAGGACGACCGCTCGCAGCACCGCAACCGCGAAAAGGCGATGCGGGTGCTTGCGGCCCGGCTCAAGGACCGCCGGCTGCAGGAGGCCCACGCGAAGGAGTCGGCGCACCGCAAGTCGCTGATCGGCTCCGGCGACCGCTCCGAACGCATCCGCACCTACAACTTCCCCCAGGGCCGGGTGACCGACCACCGGATCAACCTCACGCTCTACAAGATCGAGCGCGTCATGGACGGCGAGCTCGATGAGCTGATCGATGCGCTCGGCGCGGCGCTGCAGGCCGAGCAGCTTGCCGCGATGGCGGAGGAGTCGGTCGCCTGAGCGGCGCCCCGCCCCTGCACGCCCCGCCCCTGCACGCCCCGCCCCTGCACGCCCCGCCCCTGCACGCCCCGCCCCTGCACGCCCCGCCCCTGCACGCACGCACCCTCGACATCCTCAGCGCCTCCCGGTGACCACCTACGATTCGCTGACCACCGCCAGCCTGCTGCCCCGCGCCGAGGCGCGCGCGCTGCTCGAGCACGCAAGCGGCCGCCGGCGCGAGTGGCTGATCGCACATGGCGACGAAGAAGCCCCGGAGGCGGTGGCCGCGGCCTTCGCCGAACTGGCCCGGCGCAGGCGCGCCGGCGAGCCGCTCGCCTACCTGGTGGGCTGGCGCGAGTTCCACGGCCGCCGCTTCGAGGTCTGCGAGGGCATCCTGATCCCCAGAGCCGACACCGAAGTCGCGGTGCGCTGGGCCTGCAGCGTCGCGGCGCAGCGCGGCCGCGTGCTGGACCTCGGCACCGGCAGCGGCGCGATCGCAGTGAGCCTGGCCCTGGAACGGCCGGATCTCGCGGTGGAGGCCACCGACGTCAGCCCGGTGGCGGTCGAGGTGGCGGCGCGCAACGCGCAGGCGCTCGGCGCCAGCGCGCTGCGGGTGCGCCAGGGCAACTGGTACGCGGCCCTGGACGAGGACGAACGCTTCGACCTGATCGTCGCCAATCCGCCCTACCTGGCTGCGGACGACCCCCACCTCGCACTGGGCGACCTGCGCCACGAGCCGGCGTCGGCGCTCACCGACGGCGCCGACGGTCTGCGCGCGCTGGCGGCGATCGTCGCAGGGGCGGCAGCACGCCTGCGGGCCGGCGGCTGGCTGGGCGTGGAGCACGGCTGGACCCAAGGGGCCGCAGTGCGCACGCTGCTGGCGAACGCCGGCTTCGGGAAAGTGCGCACGCTTCGCGACGACGAAGACCGAGACCGGCTCACCGTCGGGCAGGCTCCAGCTGCTCCGGCACAGGCTGGATGACTGCGGCGCCCGCAGGGTCAAGCAGCCCCGCTTTGACCCGAGGCCCGGCAGTTGCCTAGAATCCCTGATTACGCTCGAGGAAGAAGACATGGACGCGAAGGATTTCATCCAGAAGACAGTGACCGACAACCCGGTCGTGCTGTTCATGAAGGGCACCGCGCAGTTCCCGCAATGCGGGTTCTCCGGCCGCGCCATCCAGATCCTGCAGGCCTGCGGCGTGCACAACCTGACCACGATCAACGTGCTCGAGGACGACGACGTCCGCCAGGCGATCAAGGATTTCTCGAACTGGCCGACCATCCCCCAGCTCTACGTCAACGGCGAGTTCGTCGGCGGGGCGGACATCATGTACGAGATGTACCAGTCGGGCGAGCTCAAGAAGATCCTGCCGGAGCAGGCGGGCGCCTGAGCCTCGCGCTTGGTCGCTCCCCACGGATCCCCGGCGCCTGCCGCCGGGGACCTTGCTGTCCCTGACGCTTCGATCGCCGAAGCGGTCGCCGCGCTGCCCAGTCACGCCGATCCGACCGTCCTGATCGCACTGGTGCATGGGCTGCGCCCGGGGCGCAAGCGCGATCCGCAGGAGGCGATCGAAGCGGTGCGCGCGCTCACCCGGCGGCTCGTCGCGCACCCGCCGAGCGCGCAGGCGCTGCGCACCAACATCGCCGAGATCCTGGCGGTGCGCCAGCATCGCTACCTGTACGCGGACACCGGGATCGCGCGCGCCGAGGGGGTGCTCCGCGGCATGCTGCGGCGCGTCGGCGCCAGGCTGCTGCCAAGGGCGCCGCACGGCAGCTACCTGCGCGACCTGTTCCTGCAGCTGTTCGATCGCGCGGACGACCATCTCTGGGTGCAGGCGGTGCCCGCCGACGACTGGCAGGCGCTCTGGAATGCCCTGGGAATCGAGGCGGAGTCCGCCCTGCCCGGCTTCAAGCGCGCCCAGCGCGAGATCCTCGAGGCGATGAACCTGCTCGCGGTGCGGCTGCAGACGCTGGCCAACGAGCCGGAGATCATCCGCCTGCACGTCGACGAGCACAGCGACCCCACGGTGTTCGAGGCGCTGGCAACGCTGACGCGCGGTTTCGGGCGCGGCCTGTCGGGCTCGCCCGAGGCCTCGGAGTCGCGCCGGGCGGTGCTCCAGGATGCGATCGCAGAATGCGATCGCGAGCTCGCCAGGTGGCGCCGGCTGATGCAGGTGCATGGCACCACCTCCGAACTTTGACAGCAGCTGCTGGGCGCCGGACAGATGCTCGCGCGGTTGCGCATCCTGGCGCAGCTGGTCGCGCCGCGCAACGCCGAGGAGCGCTTCCGTCGCGGGCTTCGGCTGTTCCAGAAGCTGGTCGAGGAGCAGAACCTCGAGACCAGCCTGCGCCACCTCTGGCGCAGAAGCACCAACCTGCTGGCGCTGCAGATCACAGAGCAGGCTGGCAGGGCCGGCGAACACTACGTGGCCGACACCCGGCCGGAGTGGCTCTCGATGTTCCGGGCCGCCTTCGGCGCCGGCCTGATCGTGGGCCTGATGGCGCTGATGAAGCTCGGCATCACCTCGCTGGACCTGCCGCCGCTCTGGCACGCGCTGGCGGTTTCGCTCAACTACGCGGCCGGCTTCGTCGTCATCCACCTGCTCCACTTCACGGTCGCAACCAAGCAGCCGGCGATGACCGCGGCCCTGATCGCCTCGACGCTGCGCGCCGACCGCCACGGGCGCCGTTCCCTCTCCAGGCTCGCCAATCTGATCGTCGCGATCTTCCGCACGCAGATGGTGGCGATCGCGGGCAACGTGCTGGCCGCCTTCCCCACCGCGGTGGGGCTCTTCCTGGCGGTGACCTGGCTCGCCGGGCCCGACTGGATCTCCGCGGGGAAGGCTGCGAAGCTGCTGCACGAGCAGCATCCCTTTGCCAGCCTCGCGCTGGTGCACGCCGCGATCGCAGGCGTCTGCCTCTACCTGGCGGGGGTGGTCGCCGGCTACTACGACAACCTGGGCGCGCTGACCCGCATGCCGGAGCGCATCCGGCGCGCGCCCTGGCTCGGCTGGCTGGCGCCCGCCACCCGCGACCGGCTCGCCGCCTACGTCGAGCGCAACCTCGGCGCGCTTGCCGGCAACGTCGTGTTCGGCTTCCTGCTGGGGATGACAGGCTTCGTCGGGCTGCTGCTGGGCGCACCGCTGGACATCCGCCACGTCACCTTCTCCGCCGCCAACCTCGCCTTCGGAGCCGCGGCGACCGGATGGACGCTGCCGTGGCACGAGCTCGCGCTGCTGTGCGTCGGCGTCTTCGCGGTCGGACTGGTCAACCTTGGGGTGAGCTTCACCCTCGCGCTCGGCACCGCACTGCGCGCCAACGGAGTCCGCCTGACCGAGCAGCGCCGCCTCTGGGAGCTGCTCAAGCGGCGCTTCCTGCGCTCGCCCACCTCCTTCTTCTGGCCTCCGGCGCCGCGCGCGCCGCGCAGCTGAGCCAGCGCTCGCAGGCGACTCGGTAGAATGCCGGCATGTCCGCCAAGCGTCTGATCGTCGCAATCACCGGGGCCTCCGGCGCCGTCCACGGCGTGCGCCTGCTCGAAGCCCTGCGGGAGATCGGCGGCGTGGAGACGCACCTGGTGGTCACGCCCGCCGGCTGGCTCAACGCGGAGCAGGAACTGCAGCGCAGACGCCCTGAAATCGAGGCGCTGGCGGACGTCGTGCACGGCGTGCGGGAGGTCGGCGCCAGCATCGCGTCAGGCTCCTTCGCCACCGACGGCATGGTGGTGGCGCCCTGCTCCATGCGCACCCTGGCCGCGATCGCCCACGGGCTCTCGGACAACCTCGTGGCCCGCGCCGCCGACGTCACGCTGAAGGAGCGGCGCCGTCTCGTGCTGATGGTGCGCGAGACGCCGCTGAACCTCGCCCACCTGCGCAACATGGTCGCGGCCACCGAGATGGGCGCGATCGTCTACCCACCCCTGCCGGCCTTCTACCAGCGCGCGCAGACCATCGCCGAGCAGGTCGACCACACCTGCGGCCGCGTGCTCGACCTGCTGGGCATCGCCCAGGGTCTGTCGCCGAGCTGGCAGGGCATTGCCGCACAACGCCATCCTGATCCTGGGAGTACCCACGCATGAAGATCCTCCTCGCCACCGACGGCTCCAAGCACTCGATGCACGCCGTGAAGTTCGCGATCCGCCTGCTCGGCGAAACCACTGCGCCAGGCACCATCACGCTGATCAGCGTGCATGACGACACCGCGCTGCGCCACGCGCAGCGCTTCGTGGGCAAGAAGGCGGTGGAGGAATACCTTCGCGACCTGAGCGACACGGACCTCGCCGAGGCGCGCAAGATCCTCGACAAGGCCGGGGTCAAGCACGACATGGTGATCCGCCACGGCCACATCGCCGCCGAGATCGCCGAGGCCGGCAGCAGCGGCAAGTTCGACATGATCGTGATGGGCTCCAAGGGCCGCTCGGGGCTCAAGGATCTGCTGGTGGGCTCGGTCGCGCAGCGCGTGGTGGAGCTGTCCAAGGTGCCGGTGCTGCTGGTGCGCTGAGCATCGCATTTGAGGACGCCGGCATGTCCGGCGCCCCTTGTTCCGCATCGCGGGCCGCCCCGGCCCGAAGGAGACTGCCATGAGAATGCTGCTCGGCTGGGCGATCAATGCCCTCAGCCTCCTCGCCCTGCCCTACCTGCTGAGCGCGGTCCAGGTGCAGAGTTTCGGCACCGCGCTGGTCGTGGCGCTGGTGCTCGGGCTGCTGAACGTGCTGATCCGCCCCGTGCTGCTCGTGCTCACGCTGCCGATCAACATCCTGACGCTGGGGCTGTTCACCTTCGTGATCAACGGCCTGCTGTTCTGGGTCGTGTCGCGGCTGGTCGACGGCTTCTCGGTGGCCAGCTTCGGCTGGGCGATCATCGCGGCGATCGTCTACAGCCTGGTCAGCTGGGCGGTGAGCAGCCTGCTGATGGGTTCGCGGGACTGATCCGGGAGACTCCGATGAAGCCGATGCTGCTTGCCCTTGCACTTGCGCTGACCACGCCGCTCCCCGCCGGCGCCGCCGACCCGGCCCCGAAGGAATTCGCCTTCAGCGCAGACGTTCGGCTGGGGTACTTCGCCCGGGAGCGCGAAGACCGTGACGGTGCCCGCAGCGACAGCGACGACTGGCGCATCCGCATCCGCCCCGGCGCCCTCTGGCAGATCACCCCGGAACTCAGCGCCAAGGCCCGCGTCGCGGGACGCTATTCGACCGACGACAGCAACCGCAACCACTCCAGGTTCTTCACCTCGATCCCCGCGAGCGACGGCCTGCGCTTCGGCGACTCCACCTTCGACGAGTTCTACCTGCGCTACAAACCAGGCGACAGCTGGGACGTCAGGGTGGGCCGCATGCAGACCAGTTTCGAGCTGGAGGGCGTGGCGAAGAAATCGCTCAGCCGCAACGATTCGCCCAACACCGACATCACCTGGACCGACGGCATTCACGTCCGCTATGCCGACGCGGCCGGCTGGAACTACCACGCCATCCTCCAGAGAAGCGAGGACGAGGGCCCCACCACCGTGCGGCGCAGCCCGCTGGCGTTCACCAGGTCGGCAAGCCACCTCACCTATTACGCCGGCATGGAGAAGAAGGATCCGAAGGGGCGCATCCTTCAGCTGGGCTGGGACCTCACCTACATCCCGGACGCGCTGCGCGTGGACGGCAGCGCCACCGGCCGGATCGACGACCATCTCGGCATCACCGGTCGACTGGCACTGCAATGGCCGATGGCCGGCAACATGCGCTTCGTCTGGGCAGGCGAAGCGGGCTTCGCGCCCGACACGCCGACCAAGGCTGCGTTGCGCCTGCCGGGTTCCGGCGATGCCAGCGGGCTTGCCTTCCAGACCTCGGTCAACCTGGTCGATTTCGCCCCGGGCCACAGCGTGGGCCTGGTCTACGGCCAGGCTGGCGGCGGCTGGCTACTCTCGCCCGACTTCGGCAACAATCAGGAACTGCTGGAGCTGCGCTACCAGTGGCGGCTGTCCGCAGCTCAGTCGATCGAGGCGCGCATTCGGACCCGGCGCGACCTGGAACAGCTGATGGACACGTCGCAACGGCGCGTGGACGATGACATCTACGTCCGGTACACGCATCGCTTCTGACCTTCCGATCAGCTGCCTGCATGGCTTCCGATTCGCCTGACCGCATTCCGCTCTTCCCGCTGTCACGGGGCGTATTCCCAGACGGAATGCTGCAGCTCAACATCTTCGAGGTGCGCTACCTGGACCTGATCCGGCGCTGCCACCGCGAAGGCACCCCATTCGGCGTGGCCTGGCTGGCCGAGGGCCGGGAGGTGCAGGTGCCCGGTGAGATCCCGCGGCTGCACCCCTGGGGCTGCCAGGTGCTGGTGCGCGAACTGGAGGCCTTGCAGCCGGCGCTCTTTCAGGTGCGCTGCCAGGGCACTACTCGCTTTGCGCTCGATGCGCACGAAGCCGGACCGCTCGGCGTATGGCAGGGGCGCGTGCGCCACTTCCCCGCTGACCCTGAGGTCCCGATCCCCGACGATCTGAAGCACCTGGCCGACCCGCTCGGCAGGCTGATCGCCGACGCCAGTTGGCGGGGGACCACGGACCGCCTCCCGCTCTACCAGCCCTTCCGGCTCGACGACTGCGGCTGGGTGGCCAACCGCCTGGCCGAGCTCATTCCGCTCGACGCCGAGGACGCCCAGCGCCTGCTGGGCGAGGGCGATCCGCTCGCGAGGTTGCGCCTGATTGCGGAGATGCTGGGCGACCGATAGCAGGCCGTTGAAGACGTGACTGCCTTCAACGAATCGGATGCCCCCGGCGACAGCCATCTCGTGCGTCGAGGCGCCCGCCTTCCGCAATGTGCCAAACGCGCGGGAGAGCCTCTCAGGCAGCCGGATATACTCGCCCGACTTCCGCCGGCCACCATCGGCTGGCATGGCGGGAACGCCGCGCGCGGCGCCAACCCCCTACGGAGACATTCGCCATGCCTGAGCACGATCACATCGACCAGCCGGGTCTCACGACCTCGGCGCAACCGGACTCCGCCCGCCGGCGTCAGCTGATCGGACTGGCGGCCGGCTCCGCGCTGCTGGCCGGCTCGCTGACGCGCCCGGCGCGCGCGCAGACCTATCCTGCGCGGCCGATCAGCCTGATCGTGCCGTTTGGCCCCGGCGCCTCCACCGACAACCAGTTCCGCGCGCTCGCGCAGCTCGCCTCGAAGGAACTCGGCCAGAACATCGTCGTCACCAACAAGCCCGGCGTCAACGGCACGCTAGGGCCCTCGACGATGGCGCAGACCAGCCCGCCCGACGGCTATTCGCTGTCGGTGATCCCCTCGACGCTGTTCCGCATCCCGCACCTGCAGCGCGTCAGCTGGGACCCGTTGCGCGACTTCAGCTACGTGATCGGGCTCACCACCTACACCTTCGCCGTGGCGGTGCGCGCCGACGCCCCCTGGAAGACGCTGGCGGACCTGATCGCAGACGCCAAGGCGAACCCCGAAAAGATCACCTACGGCACCTCGGGCCGCGGGGGCACCGGCCACATCGCGATGGAACGCCTGAGCCGCCTGGCCGGCTTCAAGATGAACCTGGTGCCGTTCAAGGGAGCCTCGGAGTTCATGCCCGCGCTGGTCGGCGGCCACATCGACGTGGTGGCGGATGCCGGCTGGGGAACGCTCGCCTCGGCGGGCCGCGTGCGCCTGCTGACGGTGATGACGCCGCAGCGGCTACCCTCGTTCCCGGACGTGCCCACGCTGAAAGAGCAGGGCCACGACCTCACCGCGATGTCGATGCTGGGCATCGGCGGCCCGAAGGGCATGGATCCGGCGGTGGTGAAAGTCCTGCACGACGCCTTCCGCAAGGCTTCCAGGGATCCGGCGTTCCAGCGCGTGCTGTTCGCCGACAACCAGCCGGAGATCTACATGGACAGCGAGGCCTTCAGGAAATACGCGGCCGAGCAGTACGAGATCGACCGCAAGGCGGTGCAGGAGCTGGGTCTGGGCCCGACCGGCTAGGGCCTCGCCCACACGGCGAGGGCCGCCGACCGGCCTGCAGGCCGGTCGCTTCGAGCCCCCCGCGCACAGCGCGCAGGCGCTAGCCGTCGCCAAGAAAAAAGCCCGCTCGCGCGGGCTTTTCCCTTGGTGCCGGCTGAGGGGCTCGAACCCCCGACCTTCGGTTTACAAAACCGCTGCTCTACCAGCTGAGCTAAGCCGGCAATCCTGAACTACTTTACGCGGGTGAGCCTGGGGCGCTGACCAGGCGGCGATGGCGGGGGCTCCGAGGGCCCGGGCGCGGCCTCCGTGCCGGCGTCGGCAGCGGCGGGCGGCTCGGGCGCTCGCGGAGCGCCAACCAGTACCGGCCCCCGACCGAGCGCGGGACGCGCGGCCGCGGGCTCAGGCGAATCCGGCGCCGGCGACACGACGGCCCCGTCACCCTCGTCGGCGATCTCCAACTGCACCTCGAATGCCATGCCCTGGCCGGTCTCGGCGGCATAGACCGCGGAGACGTTCTCGACCGGTATCGAGATCTGGCGCGCAACGCGATTGAAGCGCGCCTCGAATTCGATCAGGTCGTTGCCCATCCGCAAGCGGTTGCAGGCTTCGGACGACACGTTGAGCACGATCTCGCCGTCGCGCACGAACTCGAGCGGCACGATGGTGTTCTGGTCCACCGTCACCGCGATGTAGGGCCGGTAGCCGTTGTCGACGCACCACTCGTGGATCGCACGAATCAGGTAGGGCTTGGTGGAAGTCTCGGACATGCGTGTCAGCGCCTCATCACCTTCTCGGACGGGGTGAGCGCCTCGATGTAGGCCGGCCGCGAGAAGATCCGCTCCGCGTAGCGCAGCAGCGGCGCGGCGGTCTTCGGCATCTCGATGCCATAGTGGTCCAGGCGCCAGAGCAGCGGCGCAATGGCCACGTCCAGCATCGAGAACTCCTCGCCCAGCATGTACTTGTTCTTCAGGAAGATCGGCGTGAGCTGCGTGAGACGGTCGCGGATCTGCTGGCGGGCACGGTCCATGTGCTTGGCGGCGTCCTTGTAGTGGTCGCGCCGCTCGAGCTGCTGCACATGCACGAACAGTTCACGTTCGAAGTTGAACAGGAACAGACGCGCACGCGCGCGCATCACCGGGTCGGCCGGCATCAGCTGCGGGTGCGGGAAGCGCTCGTCGATGTACTCGTTGATGATGTTCGACTCGTACAGGATCAGGTCGCGCTCGACCAGGATGGGCACCTGACCGTAGGGGTTCATGATCGAGATATCTTCGGGCTTGTTATAGAGATCGACGTCGCGGATCTCGAAGTCCATGCCCTTTTCAAACAGCACGAAGCGGCAACGCTGGCTGAACGGGCAGGTGGTGCCCGAGTACAAGACCATCATGGCGAGCGGCTCCTTAAGGCGAATGTCGTGCAAAAAAAAGCAGGGTGAGCCCGGCTTCCGGCTCACCCCGTCGGGCGGGCGGCAGGCGCCTGCTTACTTGATGTCTTTCCAGTATTCCTTGTTCATCCACCAGGCCAGCACGGTGAAGAACGCGAGGAACAGCAGCACCCAGACGCCCATGCGGGTGCGGGCCTGAGCGGAAGGATCGGACATGAACGTGATATAGGCCACCAGGTCGGCGACCTCCTCGTCGTAGCGCGCCGCTGACAAGCTTCCACCCTCCGCCTTGCCCAGAGTCACGGTCGTGCCCTCATGCGGATGGCCGTCGACCTTCTCCTTGACCTCGGTACGGTTGCCGTCGGTGTCGAAGCTGACCACGATCTTCTGGAAACCGGTGGTGGCGCCGCCCTCGTCCTTGACCGCCTTGATGTCCTCGATGGTGGCGCCGCGGCTGCCCTGCATCTCCCACAGCACGTGCGGCATGCCCACGCTCGGGAAGACCGCGTTGTTCCAGCCGATGGGCCGGCTGGCATCGCGGTAGTAGGCGCGCAGGTAGGTGTAGAGCCAGTCGGCGCCGGACCCGGCGCCTGAAGCACGGGCACGGGCGATCACGGAAAGGTCGGGCGGCTGGGCGCCGAACCAGACCTTGGCATCGACCGGATCCATCGAGATCTTCATGGGCTCGCCGACCTTGTCGGCGCTGAAGAGCAGGTTCTTCTTGATCTGTTCTTCGGACAGGCCGATGTCCATCAGCCGGTTGTAGCGCATCGAGGACGCGCCGTGGCAGTTCAGGCAGAAGTTGACGAACAGCTTCGCGCCGTTCTGCAGGGCCGCCTGCTCGGTCAGCTTCCCGGTCGGGAAGTGGTCCAGCGGATAGCCGCCCGCGGCCGCCTGGGCGACCGAAAGGCCCAGGGCCAGCGGCAGTGCGATGAGGAACTTTTTAAAGGCGTTCATGTTGTTTTCGCTCCCCGTAGCCTCAGTGCGCGGCGAAGGTGACACGGTCGGGCACCGGCTTGAACTTGCCCATCCTGCTCCACCACGGCATCAGCAGGAAGAAGGCGAAGTAGAGCAGCGTGCCGATCTTGGAGAAGAGGCTGCCGATCGCCGAGGGCGCCAGCACGCCGAAGTATCCGAGCACCAGGAACACGACGACGAACAGGCCGTAGAGCCACTTGTGCCAGTCCGGCCGATAGCGCAGCGACTTGGCCGGGCTGTTGTCGAACCAGGGCAGGCCGAAGAAGATCATCACCGACGCGCCCATCGCAACCACGCCCCAGAACTTGGCGTCGATCACCAGGAAGCCGATGATGAGGACGAGGCTGATGGCCGGGCCGATCAGCTTGAACGCTCCGTTGCGCGCTCCCAGCAGCACCAGCACCGCATAGAAGATCAGGAAGGGGATCATCCAGAACAGCAGGAAGTCCTCGGTGGTGGCGCGCAGGATCGAGTAGAACGGCGTGAAGTACCAGACGGGCGCGATGTGCGTCGGCGTCACCAGCGGATTTGCCGGGACGAAGTTGTTGAACTCGAGGAAGTAGCCGCCCATCTCCGGCGCGAAGAAGACCACCGCCGAGAACAGCATCAGGAACACCGAGACGCCCACGATGTCGTGCACCGTGTAATACGGGTGGAAGGGGATGCCGTCCAGTGGCACGCCGTTGGCGTCCTTCTTCGCCTTGATCTCGACGCCGTCCGGGTTGTTGGACCCGACTTCGTGCAGGGCGACGATGTGCGCGGCGACCAGCCCGAGCAGCACCAGCGGCACCGCGATGACGTGGAACGAGAAGAAACGGTTCAGCGTGGCGTCGCTGACCACGTAGTCGCCACGGATCCAGACGGAGAGGTCCGGCCCGATGAAGGGGATCGCGGAGAACAGGTTCACGATCACCTGCGCGCCCCAGTAGGACATCTGGCCCCAGGGCAGCAGGTAGCCCATGAAGGCTTCGGCCATCAGGCACAGGAAGATCAGGCAGCCGAAGATCCAGACGAGCTCGCGCGGCTTGCGGTAGGAGCCGTACATCAGCCCGCGGAACATGTGCAGGTAGACGACCACGAAGAAGGCCGAAGCGCCCGTGGAGTGCATGTAGCGGATGAGCCAGCCGTAGGGCACGTCGCGCATGATGTACTCGACGCTGGCGAAGGCCACCGGCACGCCGGCCGCGTTCAGCGAGCCATCCGGCTTGTAGTGCATCACGAGGAAGATGCCGGTGAGGATCTGGATGACCAGCACCAGCATCGCCAGCGAACCGAAGAAGTACCAGAAATTGAAGTTCTTCGGCGCGTAGTACTCGGAGAGATGCGCCTTCCAGGTGGAAGTGAGCGGGAACCGGGCGTCCACCCAGTTCATCGTCTTGTCGAGCGCCGACGCGCCCGGCGGCAGTTGCTTCTCAGCGGCCATGTCGTGTTCCCTTTCCTGTTCTCGCAGGGCTGCCGTCAGGCGGCCTTTTCTTCGCCGATCAGCAACGTCGTTTCCGACAGGTAGTAGTGCGGCGGCACTTCCAGGTTGTCAGGCGCGGGCATGTTCGCGTAGACGCGACCCGAGAGATCGAAGAGCGAGCCGTGGCAGGGGCACAGGAAGCCTCCCTGCCAGTCGTCCGGCAGCGAGGGCTGCGGGCCGGGCGTGAGCTTGTCGGTGGGCGAGCAGCCGAGGTGCGTGCAGATGCCGACCACCACCAGGTACTCTTCCTTGATGGCGCGGGCTGCGTTGCGCGCGTATTCCGGCGTGGGATATTCGCCCGCGCGGTTGGAGTCGGGGTCGGCCAGCTTGGGCGTCATCGAGGGCAGCGCGGCGAGCATCTCGGGCGTGCGGCGCAGGATCCAGACCGGCTTGCCGCGCCATTCGACGCGCTTCATTTCGCCGGGGGCAAGGGCGCCGATGTCGACCTCGACCGGCGCGCCGGCAGCGAGCGCGCGCTCGGACGGCCTGAGGCTCTTCAGGAAAGGCCAGGCGACCGCAGCACCGCCGACCGCGCCGGCGGTGCAGGTTGCGAGTACGGCGTTGCGCCGGGAAGGATCGGCGGGAAGGATGGAGTCGCTCATGAGGCTTTCCCTGAAGGTCGACGTGTCTTGTAAGTTCTGGCGTGCCGCTTTGGCCAACTATCCATTTTAGCTTATAGCCCTGCGCAAAGGAAAACCCCTCGTCGCCGACCCGCGTGCGATAACCTCGGGGGTGCCGAGTGCAGGCTCTCGACGCGATGCGCATTCCGCCCACGCGGCCAGCGCCGGCACGAACGACAACAAAGGGAGTGGTTACACCATGGGAATGATGAGCGAATTCAAGACCTTCGCGATGAAGGGCAACGTGATGGACCTCGCCGTCGGCGTGATCATCGGCGGCGCCTTCGGCAAGATCGTCGACTCGATGGTCGGTGATGTGATCATGCCGGTGATTTCGGCACTTCTGGGCGGCCAGCTCGACTTCAGCAGTTTCCTGGTTCCGCTGGGCGCCGTGCCCGAGGGCACGGCGATGACCCTGGACGCACTGAAGAAGGCCGGCGTGCCGGTGTTCGCCTACGGCAACTTCATCACCATCCTGATCAACTTCATCATCCTCGCGTTCATCATCTTCATGATGATCAAGATGATGAACCGCTGGAAGCAGGCCGAGCCCGCCGCCCCGGAGGCGCCGCCCGCGCCGTCGGCCAGCGAGGTGCTGCTTGCCGAGATCCGCGACGAGCTGAAGAAGCGCACGGCCTGACGCCGCGCAACGCCCGCGCGCAACGCCCGCGCGCGGGACGGCGGCCCCCTGCAGGCGGCCCCTGCAGGCGGCGCTGTGGCCGCCGCACCAATGCCTGCGCGGCCCCTCAGACCGGGTTCGGGTCGTCGACGAACAGATGATCGATCGCGAACTCGGCCGCCAGGCGCTCGCCAAGCGCCTGCACGCCGAAACGCTCGGTGGCGTGGTGGCCGGCTGACAGGTACAGGACCCCCGCCTCGCGGGCGACGTGGGTGGTCCGCTCCGAGATCTCTCCGCTGATGAAGGCGTCCGCGCCCTCGGCCACCGCCTGCTCGAGCATGTCCTGCGCGGCGCCGGTGCACCAGGCAACACGCCGGATCGCCGGCGGCGGCGCGCCGACGCCGAGCGGCCGCCGCCCCAGCCGCCGCGAGACGTGCGCGGCCAGCGCACCGGGGGCCAGCGGCCTGGGCAGATCGTGCCAGCAGCCCAGGCCCTCCTCGCCGAAGCGCCCGTCGACCGTCCAGCCGAGCACTCGCGCGAGTTGCGCGTTGTTGCCGAGCTCCGGGTGCACGTCCAGCGGCAGGTGGTAGGCGAACAGATGCAGTCCGTGCTCCAGCAGCAGGGCGATCCGGCGCCGCCGGGCGCCCAGCAGCCGGGGGTCCTCGCCGCGCCAGAAGTAGCCGTGATGCACGAGGATCGCCTGCGCATCGCGCTCGATCGCCGCCCGGATCAGCGCCTCGCTCGCGGTGACGCCGCTCACCAGCCGGCGCACCGGCCCCTCGCCTTCCACCTGCAGGCCGTTTGGGCAATAATCCTTGAACCTGGCCGCCGACAGGAGCGCTTGCGCGAAGGCAGCGATCTCCATGGCCCCGACCCCCTCTCCCGCTCCCCCGAGTCTTCCCATGCTCCGAAACCTCTGGCTGACCTTCGCCCAGGCGATCACGGTCGGCCTGGCCGCCCTGTTCATCCTGGCCACCCTGCGGCCCGAGTGGCTTCCCCGACAGCTTGCGCCGCAGGCGCCTGAAACCGCCGCCGTCAGCCCATCGCCAGCGCCGGCCGTGCCGGTCGCCGCACCCAAGGCCAACGGCGAGATTCTGTCATACGCGGATGCGGCCCAGCGGGCCACACCCGCCGTGGTCAACATCTTCACCACCAAGGAAGTGCGGCTGCCGCGCAACCATCCACTGTTCAACGACCCCCTGTTCCGGCGCTTCTTCGGCGATCAGCCGCAACAGCAGCAACGCCAGCAGTCCTCCAGCCTCGGCTCCGGGGTGATCGTGTCCGCCGACGGGCTGATCCTCACCAACCATCACGTGGTGGAATCGGCCGACGACATCGAAGTGCTGCTGGCCGACGGCCGGCGCAGCCGTGCCAAGGTTGTCGGCGGCGACCCCGAGACCGACCTCGCGGTGCTGCGGATCGAGCTGACCGGCCTGCCTGCGATCGACTTCGGCAGCGAGACCGAGTCCCGGATCGGCGACGTCGTCCTGGCCATCGGAAATCCCTTCGGAGTGGGGCAGACGGTGACCATGGGCATCGTCAGCGCACTGGGCCGCAACCAGCTCGGCATCAACACCTTCGAGAATTTCATCCAGACCGACGCGGCGATCAACCCGGGCAATTCGGGCGGCGCGCTGGTCGACACCCGCGGGCGCCTGCTCGGCATCAATACCGCGATCTACTCGCGCAGCGGCGGCTCGATGGGCATCGGCTTCGCGATTCCCTCCTCGACGGCCCGGCAGGTGATGGACCAGATCGTCACGTCCGGCGCGGTCACGCGGGGCTACATCGGCGTCGAGCCCCAGGACATCACCCCGGAGCTTGCCGAGGCCTTCAAGCTGCCCCGCCGCGACGGCGCGATCATCGCCGGAGTCATGCGCGGCGGCCCCGCGGACCGCGCGGGCGTCAAGGTGGGCGACATCCTGGTGGACGTCGCGGGCAAGCAGGTCGACAACACCACTGAGATGCTCAACGTGATCGCCCAGCTGCCGCCGGGGACCACCGCCAGCTTCCGCTTCCTGCGCGATGGCGCGCCGCTGGAACTGGCGATCGTGATCGGGAAGAGGCCGCAGCCCGCGCGCCGCAAGGAGTGACGCTGCCTGGCCGACAGGCGGCCCCGCGTCGGCCGCGTTGCCGCCGCCTGCGGCCCGGTCGGCTTCAGCGGCCCGGCCGGCCGTCGCTGCTCAGCTGCCGCGCTCGGTCGGCGCGGTTTCGGTGGATGCCTGGGGCTCCGCAGCGTCCTCGTCGGGCGCGCGGCTGTGCGCCTTGATGAAGCGCGCCATGAAGATTCCAAGCTCGTAGAGCAGGATCAGCGGCACCGCCAGCATGAACTGGCTGACCACGTCCGGCGGCGTGAGCACTGCCGCGACGACGAAGGCGCCCACCACCACGTAGCGACGCGCGTCCTTCAGCTGCTGGACGCTCACCATGCCCAGCTTCACCAGCAGCATCTCCACCACCGGAACCTCGAAGGTGAGCCCGAAACCGAAGAAGATGGCGAGGGTGAAGTCCCAGTACTTCTGCAGGTCCTGGAGCACGTCGGCGCCGGTCTGAGACGCGAACGAATAGAAGAACTTGTAGGCGGCAGGCAGCACGAACAGGTAGGCGAAGCCGATTCCCACCACGAGGAAGAACACGCTGGAGACGATCAGCGGCACCGCGAACTTCTTCTCGTGCTCGTACAGCCCAGGCGCCACGAAAGCCCAGGCCTGGTAGAGCACCCAGGGCAGGCTGAACAGCAGTGCCGTGAGGAAGGCCACCTTGGTGAGGGTGAAGAAGGCGCCGGCCTGGTCCGTGAAGATCGGCCTGGTTCCCGGCGGCAGCGACTGGTACAGCGGCAGCGACAGGAACTTCATGATGTCGCCGGAAAAGTAGAAGCAGACGGCGAACAGCGCCAGCACCACCAGCAGCGACCTGATGACCCGGTCGCGCAGCTCGACCAGGTGGGAGACGAAACTTTCTTCCTGGGGCATGGCTTCGCCGGCGGTGGGGGGGCGACGAGACAGCCGCATCAGGGGCGCTTCGGCCGCTTCTGCCCGAGGGCGCGGGCGCGCTCCTGGCGGCGATCGGCGATCTTCTGGCGGGCACGGCGCGCCGCATAGACGCGGTCCCAGTCGGTGGCGGGTTCGGCCGATGCGCCCTGCCCGCTACCGCCCTCGACAGAGGAGGCGATCGAGTCGAATTCGCTGCGGGCTTCGGACACGCTCGACCGGAACGAATCCTCGATGCCGGAAGCCGCGTCCTTCATCTCGCCCTGGAGCTTGCGCAGCTCCTCGAGCTCCATCTGGCGGCTGATGTCTGACTTGACGTCGCTGACGTAGCGCTGGAGCTTGCCCAGCCACTGCCCCAGCTGCCTGGCGACCTTCGGGAGCCGTTCAGGCCCCAGCACCACCAGGCCCACCACGGCGATGATCGCCATCTCGGAGAAGCCGATATCGAACATGCGATTGGAATTGACGAAGACCGGAAAGCGGCGGCGATGGCGCTAGCGCGCCACGGCCAGCCGCGCCCGACGCGGGTGCAGGGCTGCAGCCGCGCGGCCGCCGCGGGGGCAGATCAGGTCTTTTCCTTGGCTTCGACGTCGATGGTCTTGGCCTTGTTGGCCGACTTGTCGCCATCCACCTGTTCGGAACCGGCCTCCTTGATGCCTTCCTTGAAGCCCTTGACTGCGCCGCCGAGGTCGGACCCCAGGTTGCGCAGCTTCTTGGTTCCGAACACCAGCAAGACGACGGCCAGCACGATCAGCCAGTGCCAGATGCTCAACGATCCCATGATTCGCTCCTGATGACTGTTGCTTCGGGGAATGCGCCGCGACGCGGTCGCCGGCTGCCTGCCGGCGGGGCGATCACCGGCGGTTCATGCCCGAGCCTAGCGGCTCCGGGCCCCCGAGGACATGGATGTGAAGATGATACACCTCCTGCCGGCCCACCCTTCCGTTGTTCACGACCAAGCGGAAACCGTCGGAAGACCCCTGCTCGCGCGCCAGCCGCCCGGTGAGCGCCATCATCCGGCCCAGCAAGGCCTCGTGCCCGGGCCCCGCGTCGTAGAGATTGTCGACGTGCGCCTTGGGCACGACGAGGAAGTGCACCGGCGCGGACGGATGGATGTCGTGGAAGGCGAGAATTTCGTCGTCCTCGTAGACCTTGCGGCTGGGGATCTCGCCACGCGCGATCCGGCAGAATAGGCAATCGGGCTTGTGTGTCGTCATGCTCCGGAGCCTTGGGCGGGCTTGTGATGTTGACCGATGACAGGCGGCGCCCTCAGCGCGCGGCCCGGGATGCCTTCTCGTCGAGCCCGGAGAGCCCCTCGCGCCGCTCGAGTTCGGCAAGCACGTCGGCAGGCCGCAGATCGTAGTGGGCCAGCATGACGAGGCAGTGAAACCACAGGTCCGCGGTCTCTGCAACGATGCGCTCGCGCGCGCCGTCCTTGGCTGCCATCACGGTCTCGGTCGCCTCTTCCCCGATCTTCTTGAGGATGCCATCCGGCGCCTTCGAGAACAGCCGCGCGACGTAGGAGCGGTCCGGGTCGCCGCCACGGCGCGACTCGATGAGCTCGGCCAGACGCGCGAGGGTGTCGTTCCCCGGGCGTCCCGGCGGATTGGGTGCTTCAGACATCTGCATTTCCGTTGGTAGGCCCGGCGTGCGGATCCTTGCGATAAATTGCCTGCGGGTCGCGCAGCACCGGGTCGACCGCCACCCAGCGGCCGTCCTCCAGCCGGCTGAAGAAGCAGGAATGCCGCCCGGTGTGGCAGGCGATTCCCCCCTGCTGCTCGACCTCGAGCAGGACGACGTCGCCGTCGCAGTCGAGCCGGATCTCGCGCACCTTCTGGAAGTGCCCCGACTCCTCGCCCTTGCGCCAGAGCCGTCCGCGGGAGCGGGACCAGTAGACCGCGCGCCCGGTGGCTGCGGTCTCGGCGAGCGCCTCACGGTTCATCCAGGCGACCATCAGGATGCGCTGCGAGCCGGTTTCCTGGGCGATCGCGGGCACCAGCCCGGCATCGTCCCAGCGGATTTCGTCGAGCCAGGCACCGGACAGGTTGCCTGGGGCGGGCGCGCTCATCCGAGCGGCTCCTCCAGGCGCACCGCGATGCCCTGCGCGGCCATGAAGGCCTTGGCCTCGCGCACGGTGAACTCGCCGAAATGGAAGATGCTCGCCGCGAGTACCGCGTCGGCCCGGCCGAGGGTGACGCCGTCGGCAAGGTGCTGCAGGGTGCCGACTCCGCCGGAGGCGATCACCGGAATGCCGACCGCGTCCGAAACAGCGCGGGTGAGCTCGAGGTCGAAACCCTGGCGGGTGCCGTCGCGATCCATGCTGGTGAGCAGGATCTCGCCCGCACCGAGTCGCTCGACCTCGACGGCCCACTCGACCGCATCGCGCCCGGTGGTCTTGCGCCCGCCATGGGTGTAGACCTCCCAGCGTCCGTCGGCGGCGCGCTTGGCGTCGATGGCGACCACGATGCACTGCGCGCCGTAGCGCGAGGACGCATCGGCGACCAGCTGCGGATTCTGCAGCGCCGCGGTGTTTACCGAGATCTTGTCGGCGCCGGCGTTGAGCAGCCGGCGGACGTCGTCGACGGTGCGCACGCCTCCGCCGACCGTCAGCGGAATGAACACCTCCTCGGCGACCGCCTCGATCACGTGCAGGATGATGTCGCGCTGGTCGCTGGAGGCCGTGATGTCGAGGAAGGTGAGCTCGTCGGCGCCCTGCTCGTCGTAGCGGCGTGCGATCTCGACCGGATCGCCGGCATCGCGCAGCTCGACGAAGTTCACGCCCTTGACGACCCGCCCCGCGGTGACGTCCAGGCAGGGAATGATGCGCTTGGTCAGCACGGCGTCAGGAGGCCCCGTTGAGATCGTCGGCGCGCTGCTGAGCGAGGCGGAAGTCGAGCTTGCCCTCGTAGAGCGCCCGGCCCAGGATGGCCCCCTCCACGCCCTCGTCCTCGACCGCGCAGAGCTTCTCGACGTCGTCGATGCTCGCCAGGCCGCCCGAGGCGAACACCGGCACGCGCAACTCGCGCGCCAGGCGCACCGTGGCCTCGATGTTCACGCCGGTCAGCATGCCGTCGCGGCCGATGTCGGTGTAGATGACCGCCTCGACGCCGTAGCTCTCGAATTTCTTGGCGAGGTCGAGCACGTCGTGGCCGGTGAGCTTGCTCCAGCCGTCGGTGGCGACCTTGCCGTCCTTGGCGTCGAGACCGACGATGATCTGGCCGGGGAAGGCGCCGCAGGCGTCATGCAGGAAGCCCGGATTCTTGACCGCCGCGGTGCCGATGATCACGTAGCCGATGCCGTCATCGAGGTAGCGCTCGATGGTGTCGAGGTCGCGGATGCCGCCGCCGAGCTGCACGGGGACGCGCGCGCCGACCGCGTCGACGATCGCGCGGATTGCCGCCTCGTTCTTCGGCTTGCCGGCAATGGCGCCGTTCAGGTCGACCAGGTGGAGGCGGCGGGCGCCCTGCTCGACCCAGCGAACAGCCATCTCGGCAGGGTCTTCGGAGAACACGGTCTCGTCGTTCATGTCGCCCTGGCGCAGGCGGACGCAACGGCCATCCTTCAGGTCGATCGCGGGAATCAGCAGCATGTCTGGGGGTATCGGGGGACTGGCGATGCGCGGCCCGGAGGAGCCGCGCGGGTTGAGAGCCTCAGGGAGGTCCGGGCGGTTCGCGAAAAGCGGGACGTCAGGGCTTCCAGTGGACGAAATTCTCGTAGAGGCGCAGCCCGTTGGCGGCGCTCTTCTCGGGGTGGAACTGGGTGGCGAAGATATTATCCCGCGCCACCGCGCAGGTAAAGGCGACGCCATGCTCGCTGGTTCCAACCGTCAGCGTGTCGTCAGCGGGCTGCGCGAAGAAGCTGTGCACGAAATAGAAGTGCGCGCCGTCTGGCACGCCTTGCCACAGCGGATGCGGCCTGGCCTGGCGCACGCGGTTCCAGCCCATGTGCGGCACTTTCAGCCGCATGCCATCCGGACCGCGCATCGCCTCGGCGGGAAAGCGCACCACCCTGCCCGGCATCACGCCGAGCCCCGGGGTGTCGCCCTCGGCGCTCCAGTCGAACAGCATCTGCTCGCCGACACAGACTCCGAACAGCGGCTTGGAGGCCGCCGCCCGCAGCACCGCGTCGCGCAGGCCGGCGCTGTCCAGGTAGCGCATGCAGTCGGGCATGGCCCCCTGGCCGGGGAAGACCACGCGTTCTGCGGCATCGATTTCCGCGGCCTGGCCGGTGACGATCACCCGCGCCTTGGGGGCAACGTGCTCGAGCGCCTTGGCGACCGAGCGCAGGTTCCCCATGCCGTAGTCGACGACCGCGATCGTGCCCATTACAGCGCTTCCTTGGTCGAGGGAATGCGGCCGGCCTGGCGGGGATCGGGCTCGACCGCGGCGCGCAGCGCCCGCGCGAAGGCCTTGAACACCGTCTCGCACTGGTGGTGCGCGTTGTCGCCGCGCAGGTTGTCGACGTGGATGGTGACCATCGCGTGATTGACGAAGCCCTGGAAGAACTCGCGCGCGAGGTCCACGTCGAAGCCGCCGATCATCGCGCGGGTGAAGTCGACGTGCCAGTGCAGCCCGGGCCGCCCGGAGAGGTCGACCACCACGCGAGTGAGCGCCTCGTCCAGCGGCACGTAGGCATGGCCGTAGCGGCGGATGCCCGTCTTGTCGCCGAGCGCCTTCGCGAAGGCCTGCCCGAGCGTGATGCCGATGTCCTCGACCGAGTGGTGGTCGTCGATGTGGGTGTCGCCCTTGGACTCGACCTCCAGGTCGATCAGCCCGTGGCGGGCGATCTGGTCCAGCATGTGATCGAGGAAGGGCACGCCCGACGCGAGCGAGCAGCGGCCGGTGCCGTCGAGGCCCACGGCGACGCGGACCTGGGTTTCAGCGGTGTTGCGGACGACTTCCGCGGTGCGTTGGGTCATGGTTCGGTTCCGGATGGGTCGAGCCGCATTTCGGCGGCCCGGGCGTGCGCCTGGAGGCCTTCGCCATGGGCAAGCCTGGATGCGATGCGACCGAGGGTCTGCGCACCGGCGCGTGACACCTCGATGATGCTGCTGCGCTTCTGGAAATCGTAGACGCCCAGCGGCGACGAGAACCTGGCGGTGCGCATCGTCGGCAGCACGTGGTTGGGCCCCGCACAGTAGTCGCCGAGCGCCTCCGAGGACCAGGGCCCGAGAAACATCGCCCCAGCGTGCCGGATGCGATCGGCCCAGCGCGAAGGCTCCGCGGCGATGATTTCGAGGTGCTCCGGCGCGATGTCGGAGGCCAGCGCGCAGGCCTCCTCCATGTCGCGCACCCGCACCAGTGCGCCGCGCCCAGCAAGGGAGGCGGCGATCACGTCACGCCGCGGCATCTGCGGCAGCAGGCGGGCGATGGCGTCGCGCACGCGCCCGATGAAGACCGGGTCGGGGCACAGCAGGATCGACTGGGCGAGCTCGTCGTGCTCGGCCTGCGAAAACAGGTCCATCGCGATCCAGTCGGGATCGCCGCTGCCGTCGGCAAGCACCAGGATCTCGCTCGGCCCGGCGATCATGTCGATGCCCACCGTGCCGAACACCCGCCGCTTGGCCTCCGCGACGTAGGAATTGCCCGGGCCTACGATCTTGTCCACCTTCGGCACGCTGGCGGTGCCGTACGCGAGCGCCCCGACCGCCTGCGCGCCGCCGATCGTGAACACCCGGTTCACGCCGGCGATCGCTGCGGCGGCCAGCACCATCGGATTGCGCACGCCGTCCGGCGTGGGCACGACCATCACCAGCTCCGGCACGCCGGCCACCTTGGCGGGGATGGCGTTCATCAGCACCGAGGAAGGATAGGCGGCCTTGCCTCCGGGCACGTACAGGCCGACGCGCTCGATCGCGTTGATGCGCTGCCCGAGACGCGTGCCATCGGCCTCGACGTAGGACCAGGACTCGCCGCGCTGGCGCTCGTGGAAGGCGCGTACCCGGGCCGCTGCGGCCTCGAGGGCCTGGCGGTCCTCGTCCTGCAGCCAGGCCAGCGCCGCCTCGAGCGCCTCATGCCCGAGCTCGAGCTCAGCCATCGAATGCGCCTGCATCCGGTCGAAGCGGTTGGTGTATTCGAGCACCGCCTCGTCGCCGCGCGCACGGACCTCGCGCAGGATGCCGGCCACGGTGCGCTCCACCGCCTCGTCCTGGCTGGGCTCCCACGCGATCAGCGCGTCGAGCCGCTGGCGGAAGTCCGCGGAAGAGGAATCGAGCTCGTTGATCAGGCGCTTGTCGCTCACCGCATCAGTCCTTCCTGACTGCCGCCGCGATCGCGGCCAGCAGCGGCTGCAGCCGCGCGGCCTTGGTCTTGAGCGACGCCTGGTTGACGATCAGCCGGGCGGAGATCGGCATGATCTTCTCCACCTCGACCAGGTCGTTGGCGCGCAGCGTGCTGCCGGTGCTGACCAGGTCGACGATGGCGTCCGCCAGCCCGACCAGCGGCGCCAGCTCCATCGAACCGTAGAGCTTGATCAGGTCGACGTGCACGCCCTTGGCCGCGAAGTGGCGGCGCGCGGACTCGACGTACTTGGTGGCGATGCGCAGCCGCGCGCCGCGCCGCACCGCCTGCGCATAGTCGAAGCCGCTGGGCGCTGCCACCGACAGCCGGCAGCGCGCAATGTTCAGGTCGATCGGCTGGTAGAGCCCCTCGCCGCCGTGCTCGAGGAGCACGTCCTTGCCCGCGACGCCGATGTCGGCAGCGCCGTACTGGACGTAGGTGGGAACGTCGCTTGCGCGCACGATGACCAGCCGCAGCAGCGGGTCGCCGGTGGGCAGGATCAGCTTGCGGGACTCGAGCTCGGAGGGGTCGACGGGAATACCCGCCGCCTCCAGCAGGGGCACCGTGTCGTCGAAGATGCGGCCCTTGGACAGGGCCAGCGTGATCATCGGGTTGCCGGACATCGGTCGCTCACGAGATGCGCTCGATGCGCGCACCCAGCGCCGCGAGCTTGCTTTCCATGTGTTCGTAGCCGCGATCGAGGTGGTAGATGCGATCGACCACGGTCTCGCCCTCGCTCACCAGTCCGGCGATCACCAGTCCTGCGGAGGCCCGCAGGTCGGTGGCCATGACGGTGGCGCCCGACAGCCGCGGCACACCGCGCACGATCGCGGTGTTGCCCTCGACCACGATGTCGGCGCCCAGGCGCTGCAGCTCGAGGACGTGCATGAAGCGGTTCTCGAAGATGGTCTCGGTGATCACCGACGTGCCTTCGGCAACCGCGTTCATCGCCATCATCTGGGCCTGCATGTCGGTGGCGAAGCCGGGATAGGGCGCGGTCCGAACGCTGACCGCCAGCGGACGACGCGACATCGAGATGCGGATGCGGTCAGCGCCGGTCTCGAGCGTCGCGCCGGCCTCGCGCAGCTTCTCGAGGGTGGCGTCCATCGTGTCCGGGTCGACGCCTGCGAGCTCGACGTCGCCGCCGGCGGCCGCGACCGCGCACAGGAAGGTGCCCGCCTCGATGCGGTCGGGCATCACGCCCCAGGTCGCGCCATGCAGGCGCTCGACGCCGCGGATCACGATGCGGTCGGTGCCCGCGCCCTCGATGCGCGCGCCCATCGCGACCAGCGCGCGCGCGAGGTCGACCACCTCGGGTTCGCGGGCGGCGTTCTCAATGACGGTTTCTCCTTCGGCCAGCGTGGCCGCCATCATCAGGTTCTCGGTGCCGGTGACGGTCACCATGTCTGTGACGATGCGCGCGCCCTTGAGCCGCGCGGCCTTGGCAACCACATAGCCGTGCTCGATGCTGATCGCGGCGCCCATCGCCTGCAGGCCCTTGATGTGCTGGTCGACGGGCCGCTGCCCGATCGCGCAGCCGCCGGGCAGCGACACGCGGGCCTCGCCGAAGCGGGCCAGCAGCGGGCCGAGCACCAGGATGGAGGCCCGCATCGTCTTGACCATCTCGTAGGGCGCCTCCACCGAGGTGAGGCTGGAGGCGTCGATCGCGATCGTGCCGCCCTCGCGCGTGCAGTGCGCGCCCAGCTGCCCGAGCAGGCGCAGCGTGGTGCCCACGTCGTGCAGGTCGGGAACATTGGTGACCACGAGCGGCTCGGGGGAGAGCAGCCCTGCGGCAAGGATCGGCAGCGCCGCGTTCTTCGCGCCCGACACCTGCACGCGACCCTCCAGGCGGCGGCCGCCCTCGATGCGCAACTTGTCCATCTTCCGGTTCCGTTGTGCGCGGCGCCTCAGGCGGCGCGCGAGGCGTGCTCCGCCGGGGTCAGCGTCTTCATCGACAGCGCGTGGATCTCCTCGCGCATCCGCTCGCCCAGCGCGCGGTAGACGAGCTGGTGGCGCTGCACAGGCCGCAGGCCCTCGAAGTGCGGGGAGACGATGAGCGCCTCGAAGTGGTGGCCGTCGCCGGACACCTCAAGGGTGTCGCATTCGAGTCCGGCGGCGATGTAACTCTTGACGTCTTCAGGGGTGACCATGGCGGCAGGCAGTTCGGGTCGAGCGGGAGGATGCGGCGGGCGCGGCGCGCCCGTCACGGGAACGGATCAGTGGCGCAGCTTGTAGCCGCTGCGCAGCATGTGCAGCGCAAGCGCGGACACCAGCGCCAGCGCGCCGAGCACCACGCCCAGGCTGATCAGCGGCGGAACGTCCGAAGCGCCGAAGAAGCCGTAGCGAAAACCGTCGACCATGTAGAAGAACGGGTTCAGGTGGGAGACCGACTGCCAGAACTGCGGCAGCGAACGCACCGAATAAAACACGCCGGACAGGAAGGTGGCCGGCATGATGATGAAGTTCTGGAAGGCGGCGATCTGGTCGAACTTCTCCGCCCAGATGCCGGCGATCAGCCCCATTGTACCGAGAATCGCGCTGCCCAGAACCGCGAAGGCCAGGATCCACAGGGGGTGCGCGAAGTCGGGGCGGACGAACCAGGCGGTCACGAGCAGGACCCCGAGGCCGACCACGAGGCCGCGGACCATGGCCGCCAGCACGTAGGCGGCGAAGAGCTGCCGGTGCGACAGCGGCGGCAGCAGCACGAACACCATGTTGCCGGTGATCTTGCTCTGGATCAGCGACGAGGAGCTGTTGGCGAAGGCGTTCTGCAGCACCGACATCATCACCAGGCCGGGCACCAGGAAGGAGGTGTAGCCGACCCGGTCGAACACCTGCACCCGGTCCTCGAGCACGTGCGAGAAGATCATCAGGTAGAGCAGCGAGGTCAGGATGGGCGCGCCCACGGTCTGCACGCTCACCTTGTAGAAGCGCAGCAGCTCCTTGCGGAACAGCGTCAGGAAACCCCTCATCGGTTGCGGGCGCATTCAGCGGTTCTCCTGCATGATCCGCACGAACACGTCCTCGAGATCGGTGTGCAGCAACTCCATCTCCTCGATCGCGCAGCCCGACTCGCGCAGGGTGGCGAGGATGGGCTCGACCCGGTCGTAGGCGTCGATGCGCAGCGCCACCCGGCCGGTGTGCGCCGGGTCCTCGGGCAGCACCAGGGGCTCGAGGACCGCAGGCAGGGTGCCGCCCGCCAGCCGCAGCAGCAGCCGCCCGCCGGCGAAGCGCCGGATGAGGTCCGAGGTTCGATCCAGCGCCACCACCTCGCCCTGCTTGAGCATCGCGATCCGGCCGCAGAGCTCCTGGGCCTCCTCGAGATAGTGCGTGGTGAGCACGATGGTGTGGCCCGCCGCGTTCAGGCGCCGAACGAACTGCCACAGGGTCTGGCGCAGCTCGACGTCGACGCCGGCAGTGGGCTCGTCAAGCACGATCACCGGCGGCCGGTGCACCAGCGCCTGCGCGACCAGCACCCGCCGCTTCATGCCGCCCGACAGGGCGCGCATGTTGACGTCGGCCTTCGAGACCAGGTCCAGGTTGGCGAGGATCTCGTCGATCCAGGCATCGTCGCGCCGCAGGCCGTAGTAGCCGGCGCTCAGGCGCAAGGTCTCGCGCACCGTGAAGAAGGGATCGAACACCAGCTCCTGCGGCACCACGCCGAGCGCGCTGCGCGCGGCCCGGAACTCGGCGGACACGTCGTGCCCCATCACCGAGACCCGCCCGGAGGTCGGCCGCGACAACCCGGCGATGATGGAGATCAGCGTCGTCTTGCCGGCGCCATTCGGGCCGAGCAGCCCGAAGAACTCGCCCTCGCGCACCTGCAGCGAGACCCCCTTGAGCGCCTCGAAGCTGCCGTAGCGCTTGACCACGGACTGGACGTCAATTGCGTTCAAAGAGGATCTCATCCACGCCGTAGAGGGCCGCCAGCTTGCGCAGGTTGGGCGGAACGTTGCGCAGGCCCAGTGGCGCCGCGGCGCCAGCGCCTGCGCGCCGCGAGAGTTCGAGCAGCACCGCGATCAGCGACGAGTCGAAGTCCGAGCAATCTGCGAGGTCGATCTCGCGCCCGCCAGCGGCCAGCGCGGCCGCTGCGGCCTCCAGGACGGCCGGCGCGGTCTGCAGGGTGACCTGCGCGGGCATGCGCAGCACTTCGGGCGTGGCCATCGCGGTCAGCGGGTCCCCGCAGCGCCGGCGCTGCGGTTCTTCTCGACGAGGCTGCGGATCAGGCCGTCGATGCCGTTGGCGCTGACCTCCTGGGCGAACTGGCTTCGGTAGGTCTGGACCAGCCAGACGCCCAGCACGTTCACGTCGAAGACCTTCCAGCCATCGCCGGCCTTCTCGAGACGGTAGTCGAGCTGGATGGGCTCGCCGCCGCGCGGCTGGACCACCTCGCTGCGCACGATCACCTCCTTGTCGGCCGGGTCGGCACGCATCGGCTTCATCCGCACGCTCTGGTCCTTGGCCGAGGCCAGCGCCCCCGCGTAGGTGCGCAGCAGCAGCGCGCGGAACTCGGTCATCAGCTGCTTCTGCTGCTCCGGACTCGCGCCGCGCCAGTTGCGGCCCACCGCGAGCGCGGTCATCCGCTGGAAGTTCACGTGCGGCATCAGCACCGAATCGACCAGCTCCGACATCCTGGCGAGGTTGCCCGACTGCAGCTGCTCGTCGGCACGGATGCGGTCGATCATCTCGGTGCTGAGGCGCCGGATCAGCACGTCCGGAGCCTCGGCGGCCTGCACGGCAGGCGCCAGCATCAGCGCGGCGAAAAGAAATGCGAACAGTCGTTTCATCGGTAATCCCTGCTTGTCCAGTCTTCCATCAACGCAGCAGAGGCCTGCGCGGCCGACACACGTCGCGCCAACCCAGGTCGCGCCAGCACACCTCGCATCGACGCAGGCCGCCGGCCCTGCCGCCGCATCCGGCGCCCTCGCGGGTCAGCGGCGCCCTCGCGGGTCAGTCCTCGTCGCCGTAGTCCTCGGCGGGCGGCTCGCCGTCCCACACCAGGCTGCGGCGCCGCTGCAGGTAGCCGTCGCGAATGAAGCTGTACTTGTCCAGCGCCGCGCCGCCGACCAGGTCGCCGGCACGCAGGAACGAGGCGCGGGTATCCAGGATCCGGGTTGCGCGCAGGTTGTTCCTGCGTCCCTCGGAGTCGATCTCGCGCAGCGGGTCGGCGAGCATGTCGGTGGCCAACCCGAAGCCGTCGCGCACGCTGGACGAGCCGAAGATCGGCAGCACCAGGTAGGGGCCCGAGCCCACGCCCCAGCGCCCCAGCGTCTGGCCGAAGTCTTCGCGGTGCTTCTCCAGCCCCATCTCGCTGGCCACGTCGGCCACGCCCAGGAAGCCCAGCGTGGAGTTGATCAGCACCCGCGAGGCATCCGAGGCCGCCTCGCGCGGCTTGCCCTGCAGCAGCTGGTTCGCCGCGGTCCAGACGTCGCCGACGTTGGAGAAGAAATTGCCGATCATGAACTGGAAGAGCTCGGGGACTGCCGCCTCGTAGGCGCGCGCGGCGGGCTCGAGCGCGCTGCGGTCGACGAACTCGTTGAAGCCGAACATCGCCCGGTTGAGAGGTTCCAGCGGATCGACCCGCGCGGCCGGCCCGGCGGCGGTCGCGCATCCGGAGAGCGCGATCGCCATCGCGCATACCCCGGCAATCCTCGCCTTGCGCATCATTTCTCGACTCCTTCGGCGGCCTTGCCGTACAGGAACTGCCCGATCAGGTTCTCCAGCACGACGGCCGACTGGGTCAGCGTGATCACGTCGCCCTGCGCGAGCATCTCGCTGTCGCCGCCCGGCTCCAGTCCGATGTACTGATCGCCCAGCAGGCCGGAGGTCATGATCTTGGCGGAACTGTCCTTCGGGAACGCGAAGCGTCGGTCGAGCGCCAGCGTGACCTCGGCCTGGTAGGCCTTGTCGTTGAAGGTGATCCCGGTCACCCGGCCGACCACGACACCGGCGCTGCGCACTGCGGCGCGCGGCTTGAGGCCGCCGATGTTGTCGAAGCGGGCCACCGCCTCGTAGGTGTCCTTCAGCGCGATGCTGCTGCTCATGTTGCCGGCGCGCATCGCCAGAAACGCCAGCGAGGCGAACCCGAGCAGCACGAAGAGCCCCACCAGCACATCCACCGACCTGCGATTCATCGCAATTCCCTTCGTCTAGCTGAACATCAGCGCGGTGAGGATGAAATCCAGCCCCAGCACCGCGAGCGAGGCGACCACGACCGTGGTGGTGGTGGCCCGCGCCACGCCTTCGGGCGTCGCGTCGGCCTGGTAGCCGACGAAGAGCGCGACGAAGGCGACCGTGAAACCGAACACGACGCTCTTGACCACGCCGTTTCCGACGTCGTCGACCCAGTCGACGCCGTCCTGCATCTGCGACCAGAAGGCGCCGGGATCGACTCCGATCGACTCCACGCCGACCAGGTAACCGCCCAGCACGCCCATCGACGAGAACAGCGCCGCAAGCAGCGGCATGCAGATCACCGCGGCAAGGAAGCGCGGCGCGAGCACGCGCTCGACAGGGTCGACCGCCATCATTTCCATCGCGTCGATCTGCTCGCCCGCCTTCATCAGGCCGACCTCCGCGGTCAGCGAGGTTCCCGCCCGGCCGGCGAACAGCAGCGCGGTGACCACCGGCCCGAGCTCGCGCACCAGCGACAGCGTGACCAGCAGCCCCAGCGCCTCCTCGGAACCGTAGCGGCGCAGCGTGTTGTAGCCCTGCAGCCCGAGCACGAAGCCGATCAGCAGCCCGGACACCAGGATGATCGACAGCGAGTAGTTGCCGATGAAGTGGATCTGGTCGATCACCAGCCGCGGCCGGCGCACCGACAGCACGCCCTGTCCGCACAGGCGCAGGAAGAAGCGCGTGCCCGCGCCGATGCCGGCGAGCCGCTCCCCGGCCCAGCGCAGCGGGCCCGTCAGCGTCCGCTTCATCGGCCCAGCCCCAGGTCTTCGGCGAGCGGTGTCGCCTGATGGTGGAAGGCAACCGGCCCATCGATGTCGCCATCCAGGAACTGGCGCACATTGGGGTCGCTCGAGGCGCGCATCTGGTCCGGCGTGCCCTCGGCGGCGATGCGTCCCTTGGCGAGCAGGTAGACGTAGTCGGCGATGCCGAACACCTCCTTGATGTCGTGCGACACCAGGATGGAGGCGACGTTGAGCGCGTCGTTCAGGTTGCGGATCAGGTGCGCGACCGTGGCCAGCGAGATCG
Source organism: Quisquiliibacterium transsilvanicum (assembly GCF_014202215.1). Classification (GTDB taxonomy): domain Bacteria; phylum Pseudomonadota; class Gammaproteobacteria; order Burkholderiales; family Burkholderiaceae_E; genus Quisquiliibacterium; species Quisquiliibacterium transsilvanicum. The sequence continues at coordinate 89,565 of NZ_JACHGB010000006.1, forward strand.
GATCCAGGCCCGCGAAGGGCTCGTCGTACATGATCAGCGGCGCATCGAGCGCGATCGCGCGCGCCAGCGCGACCCGCCGCGCCATGCCTCCCGACAGCTGGGCGATACGGAACTGGGCCGCCCCGCGCAGCCCGACCGCATTGAGCTTGAGCAGCACCAGGTCGCGGATCAGCGGCTCGGGCAGCTCCGTGTGCTCGCGCAGCGGGAACGCGACGTTCTCGAACACCGTGAGGTCGGTGAACAGGGCACCGAACTGGTAGAGCATGCCCATGCGACGGCGCAGCCGGTAGAGGTCCTGGCGCCCGAGCGCATGCACGTTGCTGCCATCGAAGGTGACGGTGCCGGAGCGCGGTTTCAGCAGCCCGCCGATCACGCGCAGGATGGTCGTCTTGCCCGAGCCGGAGCCGCCGATCAGCGCGACCACCTTGCCGCGCGGAAACCGCATCGTGACCCCATCGAGGATCAGACGCTCGCGGTATCCGAAACGGACCTGGTCGAGGACGAGGAAATCCGGGTTCAAGGCGGGAAGGCGCTGCAAGCGCGACGATTGCGGAACTGCGCATTCTAGCCCGCGGCGCGGATTCGCACCGAACCGCCCTGCGTAACGCGCCGATATACTGCCGCAATGAATCAGGACTCCCCTGCCCCCCTGGACGCCGCACGCCTGACGGAATGCGCACGCGACGTGCTGCGCATCGAAGCCGCGGCAGTCCAGGCCCTGGTCGACCGGATCGGCGACGACTTCGTGCGCGCCTGCGAGCTGATGCTCGCCTGCAAGGGCCGCGTGGTGGTCAGCGGAATCGGCAAGTCCGGGCACGTCGGCCGCAAGATCGCCGCCACCCTCGCTTCCACGGGAACCCCGGCCTTCTTCATGCATCCTGCCGAGGCCAGCCACGGCGACCTGGGCATGATCACCCCGGACGACGTGCTGCTCGCGTTGTCCAACTCCGGCAACACCGCCGAGCTGCTGGCCATCGTCCCGCTCGTCAAGCGCCGCGGCGCGCGCCTGGTCGCGATGACCGGCACGCCCGGCTCGCCGCTGGCCGAGCTGGCCGATGCGCACCTGGACGCCGCGGTGGAGCGCGAAGCCTGCCCGCTCAACCTCGCGCCGACAGCCAGCACCACCGCCGCGCTCGCACTCGGCGACGCGCTCGCCGTGGCCCTGCTGGACGCGCGCGGCTTCGGCCCCGAGGACTTCGCGAGCTCGCATCCGGGCGGCGCGCTGGGCAGGCGGCTGCTGACCCACGTAGCCGACGTGATGCGCAGCGGCGACGCGATCCCCTCGGTGCCCGACACCGCCGCGCTGCCGGCCGCGATTCTCGAGATCACCCGCAAGCGGATGGGAATGACCGCGGTGATCTCCGCCGATGGCAGGGTGGCAGGGATCTTCACCGACGGCGACCTGCGGCGCCTGCTCGAACGCGAGGGCGACGTCCGGCGGCTCCTGGTCACGGAGGTGATGAGCGCCTCGCCGGCCACGATCGGCCCGGCCGCGCTCGCAGCCGAAGCGGTGAAGCTGATGGAGGACCGCAGGATCAGCCAGCTGCTGGTGGTCGACGCGGATCGCCGCCTGCTGGGCGCGGTTCACATCCACGACCTCCTCGCCGCGAAGGTGGTCTGATGGGCGCCGCCCCCGCCCCCCAGCGCGCCACTGAGGCCGCACGGCGCGCGGCCTCGATCAGGGCAGTGATGCTCGACGTCGACGGCACGCTCACCGACGGCACCATCTGGATCGGCCAGGACGGCGAGACGATGAAGGGGTTCTCGGTGCACGACGGCTTCGGCCTCACGCTGCTGCGCGACGCGGGCATCCGGCTCGCCATCGTCACCGGGCGCAGGTCGCGCATCGTCGAGGCGCGCGCAGCGGAGCTCAGGATCGAGACGGTGATTCAGGGCGTCGGCGACAAGGGCGCGGCGCTGCGCGAACTGGCCGCCCGCTTCGGCCTGCCAGCGACGGCGATCGCCTGCATCGGTGACGACTGGCCGGACCTGCCGGCCTTCGCGCTCGCCGGCCTCGCCGCAGCGCCTGTCGGCGCCAGCGCGCCGGTGCTCGCCGCGGCGCACTGGGTGTCGACCCGCCCGGCAGGGCACGGCGCGGTGCGCGAGTTCGCCGAGTGGCTGCTGGCCGCGCGCGGCGAACTCGATGCGCTGCTGGCGCGCTACCGCAGCGGCGGCAGCCCCGCCCCGCAGGCGGCGCCGCAGTGATGTTCCAGCGACAGTACGACCGCATCGCCGCGGGCATCTCGATCGCGCTGCTGGCCGGGCTCGCGGGGGTCAGCTATTACCTCGCGGAGATCTCCAGCCGCATGGATCGGTCGGCCGGCGCGAGTGCGCCGGCGCACGAGCCCGACTACTTCGTCGAAGGGCTCGCCCTGACCCGCCTCAACGCGACCGGCCAGCCGGTGTTCCGGATGTCCGCCGACCGGATGCAGCATTTCCCGGACGACGATTCCAGCGAGTTCGTCAACCCGGTGCTGGTGAGCCTGGACCCCGCCAGGCCGCTGATCACGCTGCGCGCCGAGCGCGGCCGTGCGACCAGCGGCGGCGAACAGACGCACCTGCACGACTCGGTGCAGCTGACTCGCGCCGCCGAGGGCGGACAGCCGGCCCTGAGGGTCGACACCGACTATGTGCTGGTGCTGCCGCAGCAGGACCTCGCGCGCACCGACCGCCCGGTGAGGATCACCCATGGCGATTCTTCCTTGACCGGGGTCGGCATGGAATTCGATAATGCGGCGCGCGTGCTGAAGGTCCAGTCCAGGGTGCATGGCGTCTGGGCGGCGCCCGCCGCCCGCTGATCCGCCCCACCTACCGATGCCGCCCCGCCTCCTCCCAGTTCCCGCCTCCCTCACCCGGTCGAAGCTGCGCCTGCCGCTGGCGGCGATCGCGCTGATCTCCGGACTCGCCGGGCAGCCCGCGCTGGCCGAGCGCGCCGACCGCGACAAACCGGTGAACATCGAGGCCGACTCGATGCAATACGACGACGCGAAGCAGGTGAACGTCTTCACCGGCAGCGTCACGCTCACCAAAGGCACCATCCTGATCCGGGCCGATCGCCTGGTGCTGCGCCAGGACGCGGCCGGCAACCAGTACGGCACCGCCCACGGCAACCCCGCCAGCTTCCGGCAGAAGCGCGATGGCGTCGAGCAGTTCATCGTCGGCACCGGGCAGCAGATCACCTACGACGGCAAGGCCGAGACCGTGCGCTTCGAACAGCGCGCAACGCTCAAGCGACTGGAGCGGGAGCGGGTCACCGACGAGGTCCACGGCAACCTGATCGTCTACGACAGTCGCAGCGAATTCTTCGACGTGCGCAGCGGCGGCGCCTCGGCCGCCACCCCGGAGAACCCGGGCGGCCGCGTGCGCGTGGTGATCCAACCCAAGCAGGCCGCCCCCGCGGAGCCCGCCCCGACCCCGCTTACCCCGGCGCAGGGCATCGACCCGGCGCGCAGGTAGCCGTGCCCCTATCGAGCGCCCCCCGGCCGGCCGGCGCGGCCGCCCAGGCCGCAGGCCCCGGCGCGACCAGCCGACTCTCCGTGCAGAACCTGATGAAGGCCTACCACGGCCGGAGGGTGGTGCAGGACGTGTCGCTCGAGGTCAGGAGCGGCGAGGTGGTCGGGCTGCTGGGCCCGAACGGCGCCGGCAAGACGACCTGCTTCTACATGATTGTCGGCCTGGTGCCGTCCGATGCCGGCCAGATCCTGCTCGACGAGCGGCCGATCGGCCGTCTCCCGATCCATCGCCGGGCCCGCCTTGGACTGTCCTACCTGCCCCAGGAGGCCTCGGTCTTCCGCAAGCTGACCGTCGAGGAGAACATCCTGGCGGTGCTCGAGCTGCAGATCGACGAGCGTGGCCGCGCGCTGGACCGCGCCGAGCTCGACCGCCGTCTGCGCGAACTGCTGCTCGAGCTGCAGATCGAGCACATCCGCACCAACACGGCGCTGTCGCTGTCCGGCGGCGAGCGCCGGCGCGTCGAGATCGCGCGGGCACTGGCGACGTCCCCTCGGTTCATCCTGCTCGACGAGCCCTTCGCAGGCGTCGATCCGATCGCGGTGATCGAAATCCAGCGGATCGTGAAGTTCCTCAAGAATCGCGGCATCGGCGTGTTGATCACCGACCACAACGTCCGCGAAACGCTTGGCATCTGCGATCGCGCGTATATCATCAACGCTGGTACTGTTCTTGCTTCAGGGCGCCCCGACGAAATCGTCGAGAACGAGAGCGTGCGCCGCGTCTACCTCGGAGAACACTTCCGGATGTAGTGCCGCGGCTCTGGCGGGGCTCCATCCACCGATTCCGAGGCCCGCGTGAAGCCGTCCCTGCAGCTCAGGCTCAACCAGCATCTGGCGCTGACCCCGCAGCTGCAGCAGTCGATCCGGCTGCTGCAGCTGTCCACGCTGGAGCTCAACCAGGAGCTGGAGCAGGCGCTGGCCGACAACCCGCTGCTGGAGCGGGTCGACGATCCCTTCTCGGACGCCCTGCGGATCGGTCCCAACGGGGCGATCGAGACGCAGCACAACGGCACGGACGCCGCCAGCCGCGACGACACGATCAGCGCTTCGCCCGAGTCGCGCGCAGAGGAGGAGGCCCTCGGCGAAGGCGGTTCGACCGAGGAATGGGGCGATGCCGACGCCGGCGACTGGGGCTCGGACTCGGGGCGGCGAAGCGACGACGAGAACGACGAGCGCAGTTCGCAGCAGATCGCCACCACCGGCCGGACCCTGCGCGACCATCTCGCCGGGCAGCTCGCCGCCACGCAGTGCACCGACGTCGATCGCGCGCTCGTCGGCATGCTGATGGACAACCTCAACGACGACGGCTACCTGGACTCCAGCCTCGAGGAGCTCGGCGCGCTGCTGCCGCAGGAACTCGGCATCGAGCCGGAGGCCCTGACGACCGCGCTGCGGCTGCTGCAGAGCTTCGAGCCGGCGGGCGTCGGCGCGCGCGACCTGCCCGAATGCCTGCTGCTGCAGCTCGACGCCCGGGCGGACACGGCGCAGCCGCCGGCACCCCGCGCGCTGGAGCTGGCCCGCGCCATCGCCCGCCAGCACCTGCCGCTGCTGGCAGCCAAGGACTTCACCAGGCTGCGCCGCGTCCTGCGCTGCGACGACGACGAGCTGCGCGACGCGCAGACGCTGATTCGCCAGCTCGATCCGAGGCCAGGCGCAGCGTTCTCGACCGACGAACCGACCTACGTGGTTCCCGACGTGATCGTGCGCCGCACCCGCGGCGGCTGGCAGGCCTCCCTCAACCCGGACGTCCTGCCGCGGCTCCGGATCAACGAGGCCTACGCGCAGATCCTGCGGCGCAATCGCGGCGCCGCCAACGGGCTTTCGTCGCAGCTGCAGGAAGCGCGCTGGCTGATCAAGAACGTCCAGCAGCGCTACGACACGATCCAGCGGGTGGCGCAGGCGATCGTCGAGCGGCAGCAGGCCTTCTTCTCGCACGGCGAGGTGGCAATGCGCCCCCTGGTGCTGCGCGAGATCGCCGACACGCTGGGCCTGCACGAATCGACCATCTCGCGGGTCACCACGCAGAAGTTCATGCTCACCCCGCACGGCACGGTCGAACTCAAGTTCTTCTTCGGCAGCCACGTGGCGACCGATGCCGGCGGAGCCGCCTCCAGCACCGCCATCAGGGCGCTGATCCGCCAGCTCGTAGCGGCCGAGGATCCGGGCCAGCCACTGTCCGACGGCAGGCTCGCCGAGCTGCTCGGCGAGCAGGGAATCGTTGTCGCGCGGCGCACCGTGGCGAAGTACCGGGAGGCCTGCTCCATCCCGGCGGTGGCCCTTCGAAAAGTGCTATAAGGAACGAACCAGCTCCCTTTCCCGCACAGGAGGAAACATGAACCTCTCCATCACCGGCCATCACCTCGAAGTCACCGCCCCCCTTCGCGACTACGTCACGCAGAAGCTCGAGCGGATCACCCGCCATTTCGACAAGGTGATCGACGTCAAGGTGCTACTGTCGGTGGACAAGATGGTGCAGAAGGCCGAAATCAATATCCATATTCGCGGGAAGGACATCTTCGCCGAGTCCACGCACGAGGATCTGTACGCCGCCATTGACGCGCTGGCCGACAAGCTCGACCGGCAGGTGCTCAAGCACAAGGAAAAGCAGAACGACCATGGCCATGAGGCGCTGAAGCAGCAGGTGCAGGTGCAGGAGCAGGAGCAGGAGCAGGGTCAGCTCTAGGCGCCTGCGGGCCTGCGGGCCTGCCCATGCGCATTCGTCCCCAGGGGCGGTCGGCCAGGGCGGCTCGGCCGCCCTTTCATCTTGCGCCGCCCGCCTGGCCGTTGTTTTTGTGCATCGCGCAAAAGGCCATTCGCAAGGGCCCCGGAGGTCATCCGACCTAGACGGGCCGGCAGGATTCTTCTACGCTTGCCGCCTGTCCATTCGACACTCCCTTGGATGCTGCATCGCAGCAGCACGGAGCGACGGGAAGAGATGAACCGAATCGCAAGTCTTCTGCCGTCGACCAATGTGGTGGTCGACCTCTCTGTGACCAGCAAGAAGCGCCTGTTCGAGCAGGCCGGGCTGCTGTTCGAGAACAACCACGGGATCGAGCGCGGGAAGGTCTTCGACTCGCTGTTCGCCCGCGAGCGGCTGGGCTCCACCGGCCTCGGCGAGGGCGTCGCCATCCCCCACGGCAGGATCAAGGGACTGCGCGAGGCGCTGGCCGCGGTGGTGCGGCTGCAGGACCCCATTCCCTTCGACGCCCCCGACGGGCAGCCGGTCCGTCTGCTGGTGTTCCTGCTGGTTCCGGAGCAGGCGACCGAGGAGCACCTCGAACTTCTGAGCGAGCTCGCCGAGCTGTTGTCGGACCGGGCGATCCGCGAGAGCCTCATGTCCTGCGACGACCCCGCGAAGGCGCATCGCATCCTGGCCACCTGGGCGCCCTGTCGCCCTGCAGCCTGACCGGGCGGACGACATGTCCGTCACGGTGCAGCAGCTCGTCGACGCCAACGCCGAGTCGCTGCAGTTCCGCTGGATCGCCGGCCGCCGCGGCGCCGACCGGCTGCTGGGCACCGGCGGCAGCGCCCCCGCCGACCTGATCGGCTACCTGAACCTGATCCACCCCGCCCGGGTCCATGTGTTCGGGCGCGCGGAGACCGAATACTACGGGCGTCTCGAACCGGCCAGGCGCAGCGCCATCCTCGGCGACCTGGTCGCCGGGCATCCGCCCGCGATCATCGTCACCGAAGGCATCGTGCCCGACCCCGAGCTGGTCGCGCTCGCCGAGGCCGACGGCCTGCCGCTGCTGTCGTCGCCGCAGGAGGCCGCGAACGTCATCGACCTGCTCCGCTACTGGCTCGCCAAGGCCACTGCCGACAGCACCTCGATGCACGGCGTGTTCATGGACGTGCTGGGCATGGGGGTGCTGATCTCCGGCGAATCCGGTCTGGGCAAGAGCGAACTCGCGCTAGAGCTGATCAGCCGCGGGCACGGCCTGGTGGCGGACGACGTGGTCGACTTCCGGCGCATCGCACCGCACGCGATCGAGGGCCGCTCCCCGCCGCTGCTGCGCAACATGCTCGAGGTGCGCGGGCTGGGGCTGCTGGACATCCGGGCGATCTTCGGCGAGACCTCGATGCGGCCGAAAATGAAGCTCAAGCTGATCGTCCACCTGGTGCGCACCAGCACCATGGAGAACGAGTACCAGCGCATGCCGCTCGAGGCGCTCACACAGGACGTGCTCGGCCTGCCGGTGCGCAAGGTGGTGATCCCCGTGGCGGCGGGCCGCAACATCGCGGTGCTGACCGAGGCAGCGGTGCGCAGCACGGTGCTGTCGCTGCGCGGCATCGACACCATGGGCGATTTCATCGCCCGCCAGAACCGGCTGATCCGGGACTCGGAAGGCTGACCCGGAGGCTGGTGCCACCCCATGCGCGTCGTACTCATCACAGGCATCTCTGGCTCCGGCAAGTCGGTGGCGATCAACGTCCTCGAGGACGACGGCTACTTCTGCATCGACAACCTGCCGGTGCGCTTCCTGCAGGACGTCATCGGTTCGCTGAGCGAGGCCGGCCACGAGCGCGTCGCGGTGTCGATCGACGCCCGCAGCGGCGCTTCGGTGACCGACCTGCGGGTGATGGTCGCGGGGCTCGGCCGCAGCGGCCATGACGTCAAGGTGATCTTCCTGAACGCGCGCACCGACACGCTGCTGCAGCGCTACTCGGAGACCCGCCGCAGGCACCCGCTTGCCACCGGCAATCCGCCGATGCAGGGCGACAAGACCGCGACCCTGGCCGAATCGATCGAGCGCGAACGCGATCTGATGTCGGCGATCGAGGACCTCGGCGTCTCGATCGACACCAGCGACCTGCATCCCAACGTGCTCCGGCAGTGGGTGCGCGACGTGGTCGGCGCGCAGCGCGCACCGCTCACACTGCTGTTCGTCTCATTCGCCTACAAGCTGGGCGTGCCGCTGGACGCTGACCTGGTCTTCGATGCGCGCTGCCTGCCGAACCCCTACTACACGAGCGAGCTGCGCCCGCTGACCGGGCTCGACGAGCCGGTTGCCGAGTTCCTCCGGGAGATTCCCTCGGTGCAGCGCTTCATCGATCACATCGGCAACTTCCTGCACAGCTGGCTGCCGTTCTACGTCCAGGAAAACCGCAGCTACCTGACGCTGGCGATCGGGTGCACCGGCGGGCAGCACCGCTCGGTCTACTGCATCGAGGAGCTGGCGCGCAGGTTCCGGCGCACGGAGCACGTCCTGGTGCGCCACCGCTCGCTCACCCAGCGCCGCAACGCTCCCTGAGCCGGGCTGCCGCCAGCTCCGACAGCAGCGTCTTCACCGGGCGCGGCAGCGCCGCGGCACCGGCCTCTTCCAGCGGCAGCCACCTGCGCTCCGGGCCTGGCCCGGCGTCGCGCAGGGCGGCTGCGTCGACCTCCAGCAGCAGCGGCTGCACCCGCAGGCCGAAGTGGGTGAACCGGTGCAGGAAGGGCTCGAGGCGCCGGGTTCCGAGCACCGCCAGTCCCAGCGAACCGGCGACCGCGTCCGCCTCCTCCTCGCGCGCCTCGGGCAGGCTCCACAAGCCGCCCCAGATGCCGACCGGCGGGCGCCGCTCCAGCAGCACCGCACCGCGCGCGACGAACAGCAGCATCGCGGTCTCGCGCAGCGGGATCTCGCGCCGCGGGCGGGGCGCAGGCAGCTCGGCCACGCGCGCCGTCGCCAGCGCGACGCAATCCCCCGACACCGGACAGGCGGCGCAGCCGGGCCGCGCGCGGGTGCAGACGGTGGCGCCGAGGTCCATCAGCCCCTGCGTGTAGGCATCGAGGTCGGCCGGTTCCGGCAGCGCCTCTTCCGCGATCGCCCATAGGCGGCGTTCGACCGCCGGGCTGCTGGGGAAGCCTTCGACGCCGCGGTGGCGGCAAAGCACGCGGCGCACGTTCCCGTCGAGGATGGCGGCGAGCTCGCCGCTGGAGAACACCGCGATCGCCGCCGCGGTGGAGCGGCCGATGCCGGGCAGTCGCTCGAGCTCCGCCGCACTCGCGGGGAAGCCGCCCTGCGCGCGCACCGCAAGCGCCGCGGCATGGAGGTTGCGGGCGCGGCTGTAGTAGCCGAGCCCGCTCCAGGCCTGCAGCACCTCGTCGAGCGAAGCCGACGCCAGCGCCTGCACGTCGGGGAAGCGCTCGATGAAACGCCGGTAGTAGGGGATCACCGCGGCGACCTGCGTCTGCTGCAGCATGATCTCGGAGATCCAGCGCCGATAGGGATCCCGGGTACCCTGCCAGGGCAGATCGTGACGGCCGTGCGTGCGCTGCCAGGCGGCGATGCGCGCGGCGAAGGTTTCAGGCGGCAACGACGTGCCGCGGGCTGCGCTCTGTTCCCGCCTGCAGCGGCGCCTCGAGCACCGCGCGCACCCGGTCGGCATATGCAGCGGCCAGAGCAAGCTGCTCCTCGACGCGGCTGCGCTCGAAGTCGAGCTCGGCGATGCGCTCGTCAAGGCTGTCGCTCGCGTCGCGCACGCGATTCACCGAGTCGATTCGACGGCGCAGCTGGATCTGATGCTCGCGCACCTGCCCCTCGATCGGCGCGATCACCGCGCGCAGCCAGGCCTCGATCTCGCGGTTGGCGACGTCGTAGACCTCCTTGATGCGCGCCGCCACCGATTCGAAGAAGCGCCGCATCAGCGCCCACTTCTCGGTGGTGACCAGCGTGAGCGCGCCGAACTGGCGACGGTGCAGCGCCTCGATCCGGTCGAGCTCCTCGAAGTAGCGCCGCATCGAGAACATCATCGGCGAGCCCAGGTTCAGGCCATGCTCGGCGTTGAAGGTCCGGTACATCGCATGCATCAGCGTCGTGATCTCGTCGACCAGCGCGGACACCGCGTCGAAATCCCCGCGCACCGCGCTGGTCAGGCTCGTCATCCCCTCGCGCAGGCCCACCGAGAAGTTGCTCGCGCGCATCAGCTCGCGTGCACCGCGCACGTGCCTGCGCAGCGCCTCCACCGCGATCGAGTCGTAGATCGACCGCGAGTGCCGCGCGAACACCGTGCGCAGCGCCTGCAGGTGGCGCAGGCTCTTCTCGAAGTCCGCGCGCTCGCCCTGGATGCGCGCGGCCATGTGCTCGATTACACCCAGGTTCTTGCCGCGCAGGCCGTTGAGCTCGAACAGCTGCTCGACGAAGCTGCGCCTGCGCGCGGCGAGCACCGACCCGACCACCGACGAGAGCTCGTCGAAATCGCGTCCGACGCGCTCGCGCACCAGCGCCTGTCGCTGCGGAACCAGCTCGTGCGACAGCGCGCGCTCGAGTTCGGGCAGTCGGCTGCGCTGCAGCAGCGCGGGGTCGTGCTGGATCTTCGCCACCAGCCCCTTCTGCGCCGACACCGGGAAGATTCGGTCCTCCGGGAGTTCAAGCGTGCGAGCGACCGCGGCGACCTGCGCGCCGATCTCCGCCTCGATCTCGTGCTCCTCGCGCAGCTCGTCCCAGAGCCCGTCGATCTTGTTGAGCACCACGAAGCGGCCGTGGCGGTGGGTGGGATCGACATGCTCGCGCCAGACCGCGATGTCCGATCGGGTGACGCCGGCATCGGCAGCCAGCACGAACAGCACCGCGTCGGCGCCGGGGATCAGGCTCAGCGTCAGCTCCGGCTCGTTGCCGATCGCGTTCAGGCCGGGGGTGTCGATCACCACCAGCCCGCTCTCGAGCAGCGGATCGGGGATGTTGACGATCGCATGCCGCCAGCGCGGGATCTCCACCTCGCCCGCTGCGTCCGGCTGGACCGGCGAGTCGTCGTCGTCGGGCCGGTACAGCCCCAGCGCCGCCGCCTGGGCGGCCGGCACCCGGCGGATCTCGCGCACCGCGGCGAAGGCGCCGGCGACGCTGTCCGCATCGCCCGGCCGGATCGGAATCTCGTGCCATTCGCCGCTGCGCCCGCGCAGCTCGGACAGCGGCGTCTCGCGCAGCCGGCTCTCGATCGGCAGCAGGCGGATCGAGGGAGGCCTCGACGGGTCGTGCAGCAGCTCGGTCGGGCACATCGTCGTGCGCCCGGCCGCCGAGGGCAGCACACGCTGCCCGTAGCCGGAGAAGAAGATCGCGTTGATCAGCTCGGACTTGCCGCGCGAGAACTCCGCGACGAAGGCGATCGAGATGCGATCCTCGCGCAGCCGCTCGACCAGTCGCTCGATGCGCGACTGCATTGGCGGCTCGGCGAGACCTGCGTCGCCGAGCCAGCGCCCGTAGCGACGGACGGCGTCGACGAGCTCGCCGCGCCATGCGCCGTAGACGGCGATGCGCTCCCTGAAAGTTCCGACAGCCACCGGACCTGTCTCCTTAGGCGCTCGATTGCGCGAGCCAATCTAGCATGGCCGTTCCGGCCACCGGCGGGCGCCCCACGCCCCACCGTCGTACGGCGCGCAGACGGCGCCAGACGGCGGACGGCACAGGCCGGGACGTACCGCTGCACGGCAGCCCGTGAACGGCTCCGATGCCCGGCGTCGGTTCACGCGCGCTCAGTGCTGACAGCGCGGGCACCAGTAGGTGGCGCGCTGCTGCTGCATGCGCGTGCGGATTGGCGCGCCACAGCTCCGGCACGGCTGGCCGGCGCGGCCATAGACCAGGCAGTCCAGCTGGAAGTAGCCGCTTGCGCCGTCGCTGCCGACGAAGTCGCGCAGGCTGCTGCCGCCGCGCTCGATCGCCTCGGCGAGCGTGCGCCGGATCGCGGCGGCGAGCCGTTCGCAGCGCTCGGGGCCGATGCGTCCGGCCTGCGTGCCGGGCAGGATGCCGGCGCGGAACAGGCTCTCGGAGGCGTAGATGTTGCCCACACCGACCACCACGTCGCCGGCCAGCAGCAGCTGCTTGATCGCCACCCGCCGGCCGCGCGTGGCCCGGTACAGCATCCCGCCGTCGAAGTCGCCGGACAGCGGCTCGACGCCCAGGCCCGCGAGCAGCGGGTGAGCAGCGGGGTCGCCAGCGCCGGACGGATGCCAGAGCATTGCCCCGAAGCGCCGCGGGTCGCGAAAGCGCAGCACCCCGTGCCCGAAAAGCAGGTCGACGTGGTCATGCCGCTGCGGCGGCAGCGGCCGGGGCAGGAAGCGCAGCGTGCCGGACATGCCCAGGTGGACGATCAGGCAGCCGGAATCGAACCTGAGCAACAGGTACTTGCCGCGCCGCTCCACCGCACGCAGCCGCTCGCCCCGAAGGCTGGCTTCGAGACCCTCCGGGACCGGCCAGCGCAGCCGCGGCACGCGCACCTCCGCGCCGCGGACGGCATGGCCGAGCACGCTGGCCTGCAGGCCGCGGCGGACCACTTCGACTTCGGGGAGTTCTGGCATCGTGGAGACGGGATCCGGAGGGCGGCTTCCTTGCCGATCAGTTTAATTGAACCTAAGATCGGCCGATGAAACCGCCCCCTCCGAACACACCGGGACGCCGTGCGCAGGCGCCCGGCGCAGCCCGGTTCGCGGCGGCGCAGACGGCCCTGGGCCTGCTGCGCCGCGGCCTCCCCGCAATCGCCGTCCTCACGCTCGGCGGCTGCGCCGCGCTGGCGTCGCAGTCCGATCCCGCAGGTGCCGCCCCCGCCGCGGTGGCTCAGGCCGACACGCCCGCCGGCGCGGGCGAGCGCAGCCCCTCGGCCCGGCGGCCCGCCGCGCGCCCTGCCCCCACCCCGGACGTCCCGCCCGAGAAGCTGCCGGACATCGAGCTCACGCCGCAGATCGTCTTCCAGCTGCTGGCCTCGGAGGTTTCCGCGCAGCGCGGGCAGATCGCCAATGCCACCGCAACCTACCTGACGCTGGCCCGCCAGACCCGCGACCCCAGGCTTGCACGCCGCGCCACCGAGCTCGCGCTCGCCGAACGCTCGCTGGAGCGCGCGCTGCAGGCCGCACAGCTGTGGCGCGAGTACGCGCCGGAATCCATGCTGGCCTCACAGACGCTCGAGGCGCTGTGGCTCAGCACCGGCCGGCTCGATGCGGTCGAGCCGCTGCTCGCCCAGCGGCTGTCGGCGGCACGCGCCGCCGGCCAGCTGGCGCAGGCCTACCCCGAACTGCTGCGCTCGCTGATGCGCGCGCCTGACCGGGGCGCAGCCCTGGCGCTCTTCGACCGGCTCGCCGCGCCCGACCGCGCGGTGCCGGAGGCGCGACTTGCCGCCGCCGCCCTGGCCGAGCGGGCCTCGGACAACGAGCGCGCAGCGGCCGAAGCGTCCGAGGCGCTGCGTCTGTCGCCCGACGATGAGCGCACTGCGATCGCCGCGGCGAGGCATCTGCAGCAGTCCGCGGCCGGCGCACCCGCGGCGACCGAACTGCTCGGCGGATTCCTGCGCCGCCAGCCGAAGGCCACCGAGGCGCGTTTCGCCTACGCGCGGCTGCTGGCAGCGCAGGGGCGCGCCAAGGATGCGCGCGCGCAGATGGAGCTCGCGCTCCGGGAGGAACCCCAGAGCCCGACGATCCTCTTCTCGCTGGCGCAGATCGCCTACCAGGCCGACCAGCCCGACGCAGCCGAGGACTACCTGAAGCGCTACCTGGCGCTTCCCGACTCGGTGCCCCGCGATCGCAACCCGGCGTGGCTGTTCCTCTCGCAGATCGAAGAAGACCGCAAGCGGGATGCGCGAGCGATCGAGTGGCTCGCCAGGGTGACCCCCGGCGAGCAGTACCTCGGCGCGCAGATCCGCCGCGCCATCCTCACCGGGCGCCTCGGGCGGGTGGACGAAGCCAGGGAGCTGCTGCGCGGCACCGGCGCCACCAGCGCGCGCGAGCGCGCCCAGCTGGTAAGCGCCGAGGCCCAGCTGCTGCGCGAGGCCCGCAGGCATGCCGAGGCCTTCGAGACGATCGACCGGGCGCTGCAGGACACTCCCGACAGCCCCGACCTGCTCTACGACCATGCGATGGCGGCCGAACGGATCGACCGGCTCGACGTGCTCGAGAAGAGCCTGCGCCGGCTGATCGAACTGCGCCCCGACAATGCCCATGCCTACAACGCGCTCGGCTATTCCCTCGCAGACCGCAGCCTGAGACTCGAGGAGGCGCAGTCGCTGATCGAGAAGGCGCTGCAGATCTCGCCGGATGACCCGCACATCATCGACAGCCTGGGCTGGGTGCTCTACCGGCGCGGCAAGCTCGACGATGCGCTGGTCCAGCTCCGGCGCGCCTGGGCGTTGCGCCCCGAGGCCGAGATCGGCGTGCACCTCGGCGAGGTGCTCTGGGCGACAGGCAACCGGGACGAGGCGCGCGGCATCTGGCGAGAGGCGCGCAAGCTGGAGCCGGAGAACGAGACCCTCAAACAGACGCTGGCAAGGCTCGATGTCTCGCTCTGACGCCGGTACGGTGCGGGCCCGCCGCCTTGCGGGCGTTTTCTGCGGCGCGGCACTGCTCGCCGCCGGCTGCGCAACGCCCGTCGCACCGACCGGGCCGGGCGAGCAGGGCCGGGCCTGGGCCGGGCGCTTCGCAGTCACCTGGACGCCGGAGTCGCCACCGCCGCGCGAGGAGAGCGCCAGCGGCCGTTTCACCTTGCGCGAAGCCGGCGACCGCACCGAGCTCGAGGTGTTCTCGCCCTTCGGGCAGACCGTGGCGCGGGCTCTCGCGCAACCGGGCTCCGCAGTTCTGGAGACCGCCGACGGGCGCCGTTTCGAGGCCGGGAACCCCGAAGCGCTGACCGAATCGGTGCTCGGCTGGCGGGCGCCGGTGCAGCAGCTGCCCGGCTGGCTGCGGGGCAACCTGCCCGACCAGTTCGTGGATTCCGGCTGGAGGGTCAGCGTCGACGCCCGCGAAGGCGGCCGCCCGCAGCGGCTCACCCTAACCTGGCCTGCCGAGGTGGTCGCGTCCGCCTGGCGCACGGTCACGATCCGCCTGCTCCTCGACCCCCAGGACCCGGCAGCCGGCGCCGCAGGGGCGCGATGATCTCCGAGCTGCGCCACTGCCCCGCGCCCGCGAAACTGAACCTCTTCCTGCACGTGACCGGTCGCCGCGCCGACGGCTACCACCTGCTGGAAACTGTTTTCGAGCTGATCGACCTCTGCGACACGCTGCATTTTCGGCTCCTGGAGGACGGCCGCATCGAGCGGCTGCGCCCTCTGCCGGGGGTCGCGCCCGAGGACGACCTGACGGTGCGCGCGGCCCGGCTGCTGGCCGCCGAGTCCGGCTGCCGTCAGGGGGTACGGATCGAAGTCGACAAGCGCATCCCGATGGGCGGCGGGCTGGGCGGCGGCAGCTCCGACGCAGCCACCACGCTGCTTGCGCTCAACCGGCTCTGGGCGCTGCACTGGCCCGTTCAGCGGCTCGCAGCGCTCGCGCTGCGCCTGGGCGCCGACGTGCCGGTCTTCGTGCACGGCCGCAGCGCCTACGCCACCGGGGTCGGCGAACGGCTGCGCCCGCTCGTGCTGCCCAGGCGCTGGTACGTGGTGCTCTCGCCACCGGTGTCCGTGCCCACTGCGGGGGTTTTTGCATCACCCGATTTGACACGGGACACGAAACCATTGAGAATCCACGGTCTTTCGCGGGGTAACTCAGTGTTTCGCGGAAGGAACGACCTGCAGAGCGTCGTGGTGGCGCGGCAACCCAGGGTTGCCGCGGCGCTCGAAGCCCTGAGGCAGGCCGCCAGGGAAGCCGGTGTACCGGCATCGCTGGCCCGGATGACCGGCTCGGGCGCCTGCGTGTTCCTTCCGTTGGATGAAGAGCCAGCGGCGAACGAGGTGAAGGCGTGGCTCTCGGGCCGCACTGACGCCGTCGTCACCGTCGCCGGATCGCTCACCGGGCATCCGCTTCGCGAATGGGCTTTCGGGCACGCGTCAGCGTCGCACCGGCAGCCTGATGAACAGATGGGGAGTCGCCAAGCTGGTTAAGGCACCGGATTTTGATTCCGGCATGCGAAGGTTCGAATCCTTCCTCCCCAGCCAACCTATACAGCTCGAGCAGCCTCGCGCCGCCGGCTAGTCCACGCACACCGGGTTCAATCATGCAGCAGGCGCAGCGCCGCAACGCGGATGTCTTGTCTCCCGAAGGGCTGATGATCTTCACCGGCAACGCGAACGCGAAGCTGGCTGCGGACGTCGCCTCCCACCTGCAGATCCCCCTGGGCAAGGCCACCGTCGGGCGCTTCTCCGACGGCGAGGTGATGGTGGAACTGCTCGAGAACGTCCGCGGCAAGGACGTCTACGTGCTGCAGTCCACCTGCGCGCCCACCAACGACCACCTGATGGAAGTGATGATCATGGTCGACGCGCTCAAGCGCGCCTCGGCCGGACGCATCACCGCCGCGCTGCCCTACTTCGGCTATGCGCGCCAGGATCGCCGAGTGCGCTCGATGCGCGTCGCGATCAGCGCCAAGGTGGTGGCGAACATGCTGCAGATCGCCGGCGTCGACCGCGTGCTCACGATGGACCTGCACGCCGACCAGATCCAGGGCTTCTTCGACATCCCGGTCGACAACATCTACGCAGCGCCTATCCTGCTGGCCGACGTGCACAAGCAGGAGTTCGAGAACGTCATGGTGGTGTCGCCCGACGTGGGCGGCGTGGTGCGCGCGCGCGCGCTGGCCAAGCGCCTCGACTGCGACCTGGCCATCATCGACAAGCGCCGCCCCAAGGCCAACGTGGCCGAGGTGATGAACATCATCGGCGACGTGTCCGGACGCACCTGCGTGATCATGGACGACATGGTCGACACCGCCAACACGCTGGTGAAGGCCGCATCCGCGCTCAAGGCGCACGGCGCCATCCGAGTGCTGGCCTATTGCACGCACCCGGTGCTCTCGGGCGGCGCGGTCGACCGCATCGCCAACTCCGAGCTCGACACGCTGGTGGTGACCGACACCATTCCGCTGCCCAAGGATGCGCGGGTGAACGAGAAGATCCGCGTGATCAGCTGCGCGCAGCTGCTGGCGGAAACCATCCTGCGCATCAATCGCGCGGATTCCGTCTCGTCGCTGTTCGTCGACTGACCCTCACAGTTTTCCGACCGTCCGGGCCGCGCCGCGGCCCCGGGCTCATGCAATGCCCCGCAGTCTGGTCGCGGACACGGGGCCGAACCAGGAGTACACGATGAAAGTCGTTGCCAACACGAGAAGCGCGCAAGGTACGGGTGCGAGCCGCCGTCTGCGCAGGGCCGGCAAGGTGCCGGGGATCGTCTACGGGGGCACCGTCACGCCCACGTCGATCGAGATCGACCACAACAATCTGTTCCACGCGCTGCGCGTCGAGAGCTTCCACTCGTCGATCCTCGACATGGAGCTGGACGGCAAGGCGGAGAAGGTGCTGCTGCGCGACGTGCAGTGGCATCCGTACAAGCAGCTGGTGCTGCACATCGACTTCCAGCGCATCGACGCGGCGCAGAAGATCACGATGAAGGTGCCGCTGCATTTCACCAACCAGGAACTGTCGCCGGCGGTCAAGCTGAGCGGCGCGATCATCGGTCACGTGTTCAACGAGATCGAGGTTTCCTGCCTGCCGGGCAACCTGCCCGAGTTCATCGAGGTCGACCTCTCCAACCTCGAGACGGGCAAGACGATCCACCTGCGCGAGATCGCGCTGCCCGAGGGCGTGACCATCGTCCTGCGCGCCGGCGAGAACCCCGCCGTCATCAACGTGACGGTGCCGATCGCCGAAGCCGAGCCGGCGCCCGCCGCCCCCGCCGGCAAGAAGTGAGCCCCGCCCGACCGGGCGCGCGGCACGAAGGCCCGGGTGAACCCCGGGCCTTTTTTTCTTTGCTCTCCCCAGAGGAACGATGGACGGCATCCGACTGATCGTTGGCCTCGGCAACCCCGGGCCCGGACACGAGCACGACCGGCACAACGCCGGCTTCTGGTTCGTCGACGCGGTCGCGCGTGCGCACGGCGGCGGCTTCGCGAAGGAAGCGAAGTTCTACGGCGAGGTGGCGAAGAGCCAGTTGGGCGGACGCCCCGTCTGGCTGCTCAAGCCGCAGACCTACATGAACCGATCGGGCCAGGCGGTGGCCGCGCTGGCCAGCTTCTACCGGATCGCCCCGGCGGAGATCCTGGTCGCGCACGACGAGCTCGACCTGCTGCCCGGCCAGGCGAAGCTGAAGATGGGTGGCGGCAGCGCTGGCCACAACGGGCTGAAGGACATCGGCGCCAGGCTCGGCGGCCCCGGTTACTGGCGGCTGCGGCTGGGCATCGGGCACCCGCGCACGCTGCAGCTGGAGCAACAGGTGGTCGACTTCGTGCTGCACCGGCCCAGCCGCGAGCACCGGCAGGAGATCGACGATGCGATCGACCGCGCGCTGCGCTGCCTGCCCGACGCCGTCGCCGGCCACTTCGAGGCGGCGACGATGAAGCTGCACACGCGCTAGGAAGGCGCGGCGTCCTGGTTCAGCGGCGCTCGTTCGCGATGCCCGCGACCACGTGCCCGGCGGGAGCTACCCGGGCCGCCGATTCGCAGTGGCCGGTCTGGTCGTCGAAGAAGAAGTCCGGCTCGAAGGCCGACAGGAACGGGCCTTTCTCGAGCCCGCCGAGGAACATCGCCTCGTCCACTTCCACACCCCAGCCCATCAGCGTACGGATCGCCCGCTCGTGCGCGGGCGCGCTGCGCGCGGTGACCAGCGCGGTGCGGATCCGCATCCCGCCGCTGCCGCCCTCGCGCTGCAGACGATGCAGCGCTTCGAGCAGCGGCTTGAAGGGCCCCGAAGGCAGCGGCAGCGCCGCGTGCTCGTCCTCGTGGCGCTGAAAGGCGTCGAGACCGCCGCTCTGGAACACCCGCTCCGATTCGTCGGAGAACAGCACCGCGTCGCCGTCGAATGCGATGCGGATCTCCTCGGGGTGCGACTCGGACGCCTTCACCGATTCGGAATAGACCCGCGCCGCGGGGATCCCGGCCTCGAGCGCCGCGCGCACGTCGTCGCCGTTGGCCGACAGGAACAGGTTGGCCTTGAGCGGCGCAAGGTAAGGCCAGGGGTTGCGGCCGCGCGTGAACACGCCACGTTCCAGGCGCAGTCCCGCCTGGCGCGCCGAGCGGAACACCCGCAGCCCGCTGACCGGGTCATTGCGCGAGACCACCACCACCTCCACCAGCCGCTCGCGCTCCGGCACCTGCGGCGCATCGAAGGCCAGCAGCTTGCGCACCAGCGCGCAGGCCACGCCAGGCGGCGCCGGCAGATCCAGCCGCTGGCGCTGCAGCGCCATGTACGAGGCGTCGTCGTCGCGCTCGAAGACGCGGTTCTCCTCCTCGAAATCGAAGACCGCCCGCGACGAGATCGCGACGACGAGCTTTCCTTCCAGCGTGGCAGGCATGTGGTGTCCGGTGGAATGGCGCGCCGGCGCGGGTTCGAACCTGGCGTGCGCGCCATGATAGCGCCGGCCCGCCTTGCGTTTCACGCCCACAACCGGACAATGCCGCGGGGGCGGCGCCCTCCCCGCCCCTCCGTGCCCCTCACTGCCCCTCGGTCAACCGACGTCGGCGACCGGCCACTCCTCCTTCGAGCGACATGACGATATCCAACCGACTGTTCGACGAGATCTCCGTCGGCGACACCGCTTCCGCCCGACGCGTCTGCACCGAGAACGACCTGTTCATCTTCGCCAACGCATCCGGCAACCTGAACCCGCTGAGCCTGCCGGACCGCGACGGGGACGACGACCCCTCCACCCCGCCGCTCGCCCCATCGATGTGGGTCGGCGCGCTGGTTTCCCACGTGATCGGCAACCTGCTGCCTGGGCCAGGTTCGCTGTATCGCGCGCAGTCCTTCACCTTCGGCGACCGGGTGCATGTCGGCGATGAGCTGGTGATCTCGGTGCGGGTCATCGAGAAGCGCGAGCCCGACCTGATCGTGGTCGCCACCCGCGTTGCGAAGCACAGCGGCGAGGTGGTGGCCGACGGCATCGGCGAGGTCTACGCGCCCACGAAGAAGATGGTGTTCGAGGAGCTGTCGGTGCCCTCTGTGATCGTCAACCGGCAGGAGCAGTTCGAGCGCCTGCTGGCGATGTGCGAGACGCTGGAGCCGCTGCCCACCGCAGTGGTCTGCCCGCACGACGGGCCCTCGCTCGAGGGCGCGCTGCTGGCCGCCGCGGCCAACCTGATCGTGCCGATCCTGATCGGCTCGCGCGTCGAGATCGAGCGCGCCGCCGGCGCGCTGGGCCGGCACATCGACGGCGTCGAGCTGCTCGACATCGCCCAGCCTGAACTTGCCGCGGAGCACGCAGTGCGCCTCGTCCAGCAGGGCAAGGCGCGGGCGATCATGAAAGGCGCGCTGCACACGGACACGCTGCTCGGCCAGATCGTCAAGCGCGACGGCGGGCTGCGGACCGGCCGCCGGGTCAGCCATGTCTTCGTGATGGACGTCCCCGGCATGGAGCATCCGCTGTTCATCTCCGACGCGGCGATCAACATCGCCCCGGACCTGGCCGCCAAGGTCGACATCACGCAGAACGCGATCGACCTGGCGCGCGCCTGCGGCATCGAGCTGCCGCGAGTGGGCATCCTGTCGGCGGTCGAAACGGTCAACCCCAACATCCCCTCGACGCTGGACGCAGCGATCCTCTCGAAGATGGCCGAGCGCGGCCAGATCACCGGCGGACTGGTCGACGGCCCCCTGGCGATGGACAACGCGGTCGACGTGCAGGCGGCGCGCAGCAAAGGCATCACTTCGCTGGTGGCCGGCCGCGCCCAGGTGCTGATCGTGCCCAACCTGGAGGCAGGCAACATGCTCGCCAAGGAGCTGACCTTCATCGCCCACGCGGAATCCTCCGGGCTGGCGATGGGCGCAGCGGTGCCGGTGATGCTGACCAGCCGGGCCGACAGCGCCCGCGCGCGGCTGGTGTCCTGCGCGCTGGCGGTGCTGCACGACGACTGGCACCGGCGCGGCGGCAAACCGCGCCCGGAGGATGGCGGCGCCGGCCGGGTGCTTCAGGGATGAGCGCACACCTGCTGGTCCTGAACGCTGGTTCCTCGTCGCTGAAGTTCGCGCTGTTCGAGGAGGACGGGCGGGCGCTGCGCGAGCGGCTGCGCGGGCAGGTCGAGGGCCTGCCGGGCCGGCCGCGCTTCAAGGTGGACCTCGCTGCGGACGGGGGCCTCGCTGCGGACGGGGACGTCGCCGCGGCCGCCGATGCGGGCGCGGGCGCGCCGGCGGCGAGGCAGCGCGCCGCCGACCGCCGCTGGGCGCCCGGCGAAGCCGGCGCGCCGCGCGACGTGCGCGCCGCGCTCGGCGTGGTGCTCGAATGGCTGCACGAGAACGTGCGGCCGCTGTCGGTGCGCGCGATCGGCCACCGCGTGGTGCATGGCGGCGCCGTGCACGCCGCGCCGGTGCTGGTCGACGACGCAGTGTTCGGCGAACTGGAGAAGCTGGTGCCGCTGGCGCCGCTGCACGAGCCGCACAACCTGGAGGGCGTGCGCGCCGCGCGCGATCGCTTTCCCGCAGTGCCCCAGGTGGCCTGCTTCGACACCGCCTTCCACCGCGGCCACGCGTTCGCGGACGAAACCTTCGCACTGCCGCGCGAGTTCTACGACGCAGGCGTGCGCCGCTACGGCTTCCACGGTCTCTCCTACGAGCACGTCGCCGACCGGCTTGCCCAGCTCTCGCCCAAGGCGGGCCGCGGCCGAGTGATCGTCGCGCACCTGGGCAGCGGCGCCTCGGCCTGCGCGATTCGCGACGGCCGCTCGGTGGCCTCGACCATGGGCTTCACCGCACTCGACGGCCTGGTGATGGGCACCCGCCCGGGGCAGATCGACCCCGGCGTACTGCTCTGGCTGATGACCGACCGCGGCATGGACGCCGCAGCGATCTCCGACCTGCTCTACAAGCGCTCCGGGCTCAAGGGCCTGTCCGGCATCTCCAACGACATGCGCGACCTGCGCGCGAGCGACGCGCCGGCCGCCCGCGAGGCGATCGAGGTGTTCGTCGCGCGGCTGCTGCGCGAAGTGGGCGCGCTGGCCGCGGTGCTCGAGGGACTGGACTCGCTGGTGTTCACCGCCGGCATCGGCGAGAACGACGCCGCGCTGCGCGCGCATGCCTGCGCGCGGCTGCGCTGGCTTGGCGTGGAGCTGGACGAGGCAGCCAACGCCAGGCACGGCCGCGACCGCGACGGGCTGATCTCCGCGCCGGGCTCACGGGTGGAGGTGCGCGTGATCCCCACCGACGAGGAACGGATGATCGCGCGGCACGTGCAGCGGGTGCTGGCGCAGGGCTGACCGGAGCGCGCGCGTCCGTGCGGCCACCGCCGGGCGCCTGCGCGGCCGGGCGGACCGCTTCCCCCGGCCGGCTACAATGCTGCCCTCGAGAAAGGTATCCCATGTCCCTCCAATGCGGCATCGTCGGCCTGCCCAACGTCGGCAAGTCGACCCTCTTCAACGCCCTGACCAAGGCCGGCATCGCAGCCGAGAACTACCCGTTCTGCACGATCGAGCCCAACGTCGGCATCGTCGAGGTGCCCGATCCGCGGCTGGCCGCGCTGGCCGCCATCGTCAAGCCGCAGCGCGTGCTGCCGGCCACGGTCGAGTTCGTCGACATCGCCGGCCTGGTCGCGGGCGCGTCGAAGGGCGAGGGCCTGGGCAACCAGTTCCTGGCCAACATCCGCGAGACCGACGCGATCGTCCACGTGGTGCGCTGCTTCGAGGACGAGAACGTGGTGCACGTGAGCGGGAAGATCGATCCGCTCTCCGACATCGAGGTCATCAACACCGAGCTTGCGCTCGCCGACATGGCCACCGTTGAGAAGGCGCTGACGCGCTACTCGAAACAGGCCCGTGCCGGCGGCGACAAGGAAGCGCAGCGGATGGTGCCGGTGCTCGAGAAATGCATGGCGGTGCTCGACCAGGCCAGGCCGGTGCGCTCGCTCGAACTCTACGAGGAAGAGCAGGTGCTGCTGCGGCCGCTGTGCCTGATCACCGCCAAGCCCACGATGTACGTGGCCAACGTGCGCGAGGGCGGCTTCGAGAACAACCCTCACCTGGAGGCGGTGAAGAAGCACGCGGCCGCCGAGAACTCGATCGTGGTGCCGGTGTGCGCCGCAATCGAGGCCGAGATCGGCGACCTCGCCGACGAGGACAAGGCGGTGTTCCTCGAAGACATGGGCATGACGGAGCCAGGCCTGAATCGAGTGATCCGCGCCGCCTTCACGCTGCTGGGCCTGCAGACCTACTTCACCGCGGGCGTAAAAGAGGTGCGGGCCTGGACCGTGAAGGTGGGCGCCACCGCGCCGCAGGCCGCAGGAGTGATCCACACCGACTTCGAGCGCGGCTTCATCCGCGCCGAGACCATCGCCTACGACGACTTCATCGCCTGCAAGGGCGAGGCCGGCGCGAAGGAGAAGGGCAAGATGCGGCTGGAGGGCAAGGACTACGTCCTGAAGGACGGGGACGTGATGCACTTCAGGTTCAACGTCTGACGCAGTCGACGAGGCGCACTACGCCCAGCGCTGCGACATCGACACTGTGCCGTGCGAGGTCGGCGGCTCGTGGCGACGGCGGTGCTTCAGGGGCTCTGATGCCGCGCCTCGCGCCGCCATGCAGCCGCGATCAATGCGGGCCCCTTGTCATCGGTACACCTCGCGGCGATTGCCGATCCTCACGACAAGGATGCGCAAGGCGCCGTCCTCGATGCTGGCGATGATTCGATAGTCGCCGACACGGTATTTCCAGAACACCCCGAGGCGCGATCCCTTGAGGGTTTCGCCGATGCTTCGAGGATCATCCAGCGCAGCCAATCGGTCACGCAGGAAAGCCAGGATCCGCCTGGCATGCTGAGGGTCGATCCTGCCCAGTTCGCGCTCGATGGCCGGGTCGAGCTCAATCCTCCATGCCATGCTGCTTCATCACTTCATCGAGCGGTACCGCCCTGGTCTTGCCGGCGCGGATGTCGGCCAGGCGCTGCTCGGCAAGGTACAGATCCTCGAGATCCTCCAAGTGCTGAAGGATGGCTTCACGGGCATAGAAGGTTTTCGTTCGCCCGGTAGCCCGCGCAAGTGCCTCGAGACGACTTTCGACTTCGGGGGGCAGTCGGATGGCAAGCATGATCTGGCGCTCCTGTGAACGGCGCTATACAAGTATAGCGTCGACTACCGCACTGCCAGCAGCCGCACCCCCAGCGCCACGAACACCAGCCCCGCCGACCGGTCCAGCCAGGTGCCGATGGCGGGCCGCCGCGCCAGCCGCTCGCCGATGCCGCCGGCGAACCAGCCGATGGCGCCGAAGACCAGCACGCTCGTCAGCGTGAACAGCAGGCCCAGCTGGAGGATCTGCCAGGCCGCCCCGCCGCGCGCGCCGTCGACGAACTGCGGCAGGAAGGCGAGGAAGAACAGGATCACCTTCGGGTTGATCGCGTTGGCGACCAGGCCCTTGGTGAACAGCCTGCCGGCGGACTCCTGCCGCACCTGCGCCGCCGGCGCACCGACGGGGCGCGCGTTGCGCAGCGCCTGGATGCCCAGCCAGACCAGGTAGACGCCGCCGGCGATCCGCAGCGCGGTGAACGCAAGCGGCGAGGCGGCAATGAGCGCGCTCACGCCGATCGCCGCCAGCAGCGTGTGGTTCAGGCAGCCCAGCGCGCAGCCCAGGCCGAAAGCCATGCCGGCCCTGCGGCCGCGCGCCATGCCCAGGCTCAGCACCATCAGGTTGTCGGGGCCCGGGGCGAGCGCGACGAGCAGGGCTGCGCCAAGGAAGGCGGTGGCCTGCGGCAGGGTGAGCAGGAGGTCGGTGGACATGGTCGCCTTCTTGCCGGATCGGTCCAGCTCACAGCGAGGCTCACTGGCTGCACCCGGCGCATGTTGCTAGAGTTGACGCAGCCAGGATCGGCTTGCCCATCGCCAACCGGTGGCTTCTCGGTCCACGCCGTGAACCGGCAGGAACGTCAAACGATGATACATGTCAGGGGACACAGCCTTTGAACCCGATGGCACTCACACTCGAGACCCACGAATGACGCCGGAAGCCGCGGCACGGCAACAGATCGACCAGAAGCTCACGCAGGCCGGCTGGGTCGTGCAGGACCTGAAGGCGCTGAATCCGTCGGCAGGCATGGGCGTGGCCGTGCGCGAGTACCCCACGGACACCGGGCCTGCCGACTACGTGCTGTTCGTGAACCGCAATGCGGTGGGGGTGATCGAGGCCAAGAAGGACGCAGCGGGCGAGAACCTCACCGACGTCGAACGCCAGACCGAGCGCTACGCCGCTGCCGGCCTGAAGTGGCGCAAGGAGCAGACGCCGCTGCGCTTCCTGTTCGAGGCCACCGGCCAGATCATCCGCTTCACCGACAGCGCTGACCCGGTCCCGCGGTCGCGTGAGGTCTTCCATTTCTTCCGGCCGGAAACGCTGGCCGCCTGGGCCGCGCAGCCCGACACCCTGCGCGGGCGCCTCGGCACGCGGATGCCCGCGCTGCCCGTGGAGAACCTGCGCGACTGCCAGGTGAGCGCCGTCACGGGGCTGGAGAAGTCGCTGGCGCAGAACAAGCCCCGCGCGCTGATCCACATGGCCACCGGGGCAGGCAAGACTTTCACCGCCATCACGGCGGTGTACCGCCTGCTGAAGTTCGGCCAGGCTCGCCGCATCCTTTTCCTGGTGGACACCCGCAACCTGGGCAAGCAGGCGCACCAGGAATTCGCCGCCTACACGCCGCCGGACGACGCGCGCAAGTTCACCGAGCTCTACAACGTGCAGCGCCTGGCCTCCTCGACGATCGACCCGCATTCGCAGGTTTGCATCAGCACCATCCAGCGCATGTACTCCATCCTGAGCGGGGAGCCCATCGACGAGTCCGCGGAGGACGTGTCCCTGAACGAAATCCGTCAGGCCGCGGGGCAGCAGAAACTCGTCCGCTACAACCCGGCCGTGCCGGTGGAGACCTTCGATTTCATCGTCATCGACGAATGCCACCGCAGCATCTACAACCTGTGGAAACAGGTGCTCGACTACTTCGATGCCTTCCTGATCGGCCTGACCGCCACGCCGGACAAGCGCACATTCGGCTTCTTCAGCGAGAACATCGTGGCCGAGTACAGCTACGAGCAGTCGGTGGCCGACGGCGTCAACGTCGGCTATGACGTCTACGAGATCGTCACCGAGGTCACCCAACGGGGCGCCGAAGTCAAGGCCAGGGAATGGGTAGACCATCGGGACCGCGCAACCCGCAAGAAGCGCTGGGCGGAAACCGAGGAAAACGTCGATTACACCGGCAGGGAACTGGACCGCTCGGTGGTGAACCTCAGCCAGATCCGGCAGGTGATCCAGGCGATGAAGACCGCGGTGGAGACGAAGATCTTCCCGGCGCGCAAGGAAACGCCGAAGACGCTCATCTTCGCGAAGACCGACAGCCACGCGGACGACATCATCAACATCCTGCGCGAGGTCTACGGCCAGGGGAACGCCTTCTGCAAGAAGGTCACCTACCGCGCCGAGGAAGACCCCGACAGCGTGCTCGCGAGCTTCCGCAACGACTACAACCCGCGCATCGCGGTCACCGTGGACATGATCGCCACCGGCACCGACGTCAAGCCCCTGGAGGTGCTGCTGTTCATGCGCGACGTGCGTTCGCGTGGCTACTACGAGCAGATGAAGGGCCGCGGCGTGCGCAGCCTGGATGCCGATGGCCTGCGACGGGTGAGCAACAGCGCGGAGGGCGCCAAGAGCCGCTTCGTGCTGATCGACGCGGTGGGCGTGGAGAAGTCGCTGAAGACCGAGAGCCGGCCGCTGGAGAAGAAGCCAGGCGTGCCGCTGAAGGACCTGCTGGTGGGCGTGGCCATCGGCAGCCGCGACGACGACACGGTACTTTCGCTCGCCAGCCGGCTGGTGCGCCTGGACAAGCAGCTGGATGACAAGGCCAAGGCGCGTATCCAGGCAGCCGCGGCCGGCATCCCGCTCGGCGAGCTCGGCAAGGCCCTGATTGCCGCGGTGAACCCGGACGCCATCGTGCAGGCCGCCCTTGCCGCCGCCGGCGCCAAGGGCATCACCCGCTCCGAGGACACACTGCTGCCCGAGGAGATCGAGGCCGCGCGCGCGCAACGGGTGGCCGCCGCGTGCGCGCCCTTCGACAAACCGGAGCTGCGCGACGCGATCGAGAATGCGCGCCGCGAGCGCGAACAGCTGATCGACCACATCAACCTGGACACGGTCGTCGTCTCCGATTTTTCAGAGCAGGCCGATGCGCAGGCCCGGGCGGCGACCCAGGGCTTTGCCGAGTACCTGCAACGGCACCGGGACGAGATCGCTGCGCTGGGCTTCTTCTACGAGCAGCCGTACCGGCGGCGCGCGCTCACCTTCGACATGATCGACGAGCTTCACGAGCACCTGGCCCGGCCGCCCCTGATGCTCACCACCGAGCGGTTGTGGAACGCCTACGCCCGGGTGCAGGCGAGCCAGGTTAAGGGCACCGACCGCCGGCGCCAGCTGACCGACCTGGTGTCGCTGGTGCGCTTCGCGCTGGGCCTGGACGGCGAACTGAAGCCTTTTGCAGACGAAGTGGACAAGCGCTTCCAGACCTGGATCTTCCGGCACAACGCGCAGCGCGGCACCGCCTTCACGCCGGAGCAGACCGAATGGCTGCGGCTGATGAAGGACCATATCGCCAGCAGCTGCAGCATCGGCCGCGACGACTTCGATCTCGCGGAGCTGGCCGACAGGGGCGGGCTGCAGCGCGCCTGGGGGCTATTCGGGAAGGAGCTGGATACGTTGATGGACGAGATGAATCGGGAGCTGGTGGCGTGATCGACGGCCAAATTGCACCGCTGGCTTGCCTGGGAGAGCTGACTGACGAACCGGTGGATCAGACGGGACCTACGAGGTCGTTCGTGTACATCGACATCAGTAGCATCGACAGGGACACGAAGCGGATCTTTGCCGCTAAGTCGATGGAGGCCCATCAAGCCCCAAGCAGGGCCAGGCAGGTTTTGAAGACGGGGGACGTTCTGGTTTCGATGACGCGCCCGAACCTGAACGCCGTTGCTGTTGTTCCAACCGAACTAGACGGCGCCATCGCCTCGACCGGCTTTCACGTACTTCGGTCACGCTGGCTGCGCCCACAGTACCTGTACCGGCTGGTGCAGACCCGTGACTTCATCGAAGCGATGACGGCGGCCGTCCAGGGCGCGCTCTATCCAGCGGTGCGGCCAAAGGATATCGATGCTTACCGATTGACCTTCCACACACCGAATCAGCAGGAGCGCATCGTCGACAAGCTCGAGGAACTGCTCTCCGACCTCGACGCCGGAGTCGCCGAACTCGATGCCGCGCGCAAGAAGCTGGAGCGTTATCGTCAGGCACTGCTGAAGGCCGCTGTGGAAGGGGCCCTGACCGCCGAGTGGCGCGCAGGGAACCCGCCGTCCGAGACCGGCGCCCAGCTCCTCCAGCGCATCCTCACCGAGCGTCGCGCTCGCTGGGAGGCGGGGCAACTTGCCAAGTTCGAGCAGCAGGGGAAGGCTCCGCCGAAGAACTGGAAGGACAAGTACGTCGAGCCGGCGAAGCCGGATGTCAGCGATCTGCCGATGCTTCCGGAGCAATGGGTATGGACCTCTCTGGGAGAGTGCTTTCAGGTCTTAGTGGGGGCCACCCCCAGCCGAAAGGAAACGCGCTATTGGGGCGGACCGATTCCATGGGTCAGCTCAGGCGAAGTTCGATTCACCCGCATCAAAGGAACGCGAGAAACCATCACCCAGGCCGGTTTGGAGAACAGCAGCACTAGGATCAACCCCGCCGGAAGCGTTCTGCTCGGCATGATTGGTGAGGGGAAAACCCGCGGCCAGGTTGCCATCCTCGACATGCCGGCAGCCAACAATCAGAACTGCGCCGCCATTTGGGTCAGCGAGACCCCGGCACCTCCTGAGTACGTTTTCAGCTGGCTATGGTCGCAGTACGAGCAGACGCGGCGCGGAAGCAGCGGAAACAACCAACCGGCCTTGAACAAGTCCATAGTTGAGCGTGTCGTTATGCCTTTACCCCCGCTGGCCGAGATGCAGGAAATCGTTCGTCTCGTCGACCATGCACTGGATCAGATCGAGCGGCAGCATTCCGCGATCGATCACGCTCTTAGACACTCCGCCGCCCAACGCCAGAACATCCTCCGCGCCGCCTTCGCCGGCGAACTGGTCCCGCAAGACCCCGACGACGAACCTGCCAGCGTGCTGCTGGCGCGCATCCGCGCGCAGCGCGCGGCGCAGGCCGAGGAGAAGAAGCCGCGCCGGACGAAGGCCAGGAAAGCCGCCGATGCGTGACGACGCCTACTGGCTCAGCCTCGTCCACGAGCTGCGTGCCTTGCCCGACGAAACCGGCTGGCTGGAGTTCAAGCGCAACAAGGGCGAGCCACAGGAGATCGGCGAGTACATCTCGGCGCTGGCCAACTCGGCCGCGCTGGAGGGCAAGGCGCATGCCTACCTGCTGTGGGGAATCGACGACGCCGGCCATGCGGTGGTCGGAACGGGCTTCGACCCCGCTCGACGAGTGGGCCAGGAGGAGCTGGAGAGCTGGCTGCTGCGCCAGCTTGCGCCGAAGATCGGGTTTCGCTTCGTGCGGGTCATGATCGAAGGCCTGCCGTTGGTGGTCCTGGAGATCGACCGCGCCTACCGTCACCCGGTCCAGTTCGGCGGCGCGGAGTTCATCCGCGTCGGCTCCTACAAGAAGCGGTTGAAGGACTTCCCGGAGAAGGCGCGCGCCCTCTGGCGCGTCCTCGACGCAATGCCCTTCGAGCTGCTGCCATGCGCCGAGAAGATCAGCGGCGACGAGGTCCTTCGCCTGCTCGACTACCCGGCGTACTTCGAGCTGCTGGACCGGCCGCTGCCGAGCGGACGGGACGGAACGCTGGACGCACTGGCCGCCGATCGCCTGATCGAGCCCATGGGCGGCGGGCACTGGCGCATCCTCAACCTGGGGGCGCTCCTGTTCGCCAGGCGCCTGGCCGACTTCAACCGCCTGCAGCGCAAGGCGGTGCGCGTGGTGGTGTACCAGGGCAAGGGCCGCGTACAGACCCTGCGCGAGCAGGAAGGCGGCCGCGGCTACGCCGCCGGCTTCGGCGGGCTGATCGAGTTCATCAACGGGCTGTTGCCGGTGAACGAGGTAATCGGGCAGGCGCTTCGCAAGTCGGTCCGGGTGTACCCGGAACTTGCGATCCGCGAACTTGTGGCAAACGCCCTCATCCATCAGGACTTCAGCATCACCGGCAGCGGGCCGATGGTGGAGATCTTCGATGACCGCATGGAGATCACCAACCCCGGTATTCCGCTGGTGGACACGCAGCGCCTGCTGGATAGCCCGCCGCGTTCTCGAAACGAGCACCTGGCCTCGCTGATGCGCCGGATCGGCGTCTGCGAGGAGCGCGGCAGCGGCGTGGACAAGGTGGTGTTCCAGACCGAGCTCTATCAGCTGCCTGCGCCGCTGTTCGAGGTCGTGGGCGACTCGACACGCAGCACACTGTTCGCGCCGCAACCGCTGACGCGCATGGACAAGGACGACCGCATACGGGCCGTCTACCTGCATGCCTGCCTGCGCTACGTCCAGCGGGAGCACATGACGAACACCTCGCTGCGCGAGCGTTTCGGGATCGACGTGAAGAACAGCGCCACTGCATCGCGCCTGCTCCGGGAGGCCCTGGCCGCAGGCTCGGTTCGCCTGCAGGACCCGGAAGCGCCGCCCAAGCTCAGGCGCTACGTGCCGTCCTGGGCGTGATTTGCTTGACAGGTACTTGATGGAAACATCCGCGAGCAGCCGCGGAGAACAGAAACTCTCATCCAATCAACAGCTTGCAGGTCATCAGGTACTTGACGGGTACTTGATGACCGAGCGCCCGGACACCAAACCCCGATGAACACCTCGACCCTCATCCAGAAAGTCTGGAACTTCTGCCACACGCTGCGTGACGACGGCGTGGGCTATGGCGACTACCTGGAACAACTCACCTACCTGCTGTTCCTGAAGATGGCCGACGAGTACGCGCAGGAGCCCTACAACCGGGACACCCGCATCCCCGCCGAACACGACTGGGCCAGCCTGCGCAGCAAGGTCGGCGAACCGCTGGAGGCCCAGTACCTGGCAACGCTGCATGCCCTCGGGAAGCAGACGGGCATGCTGGGCGCCATCTTCTTCAAGGCGCAGAACAAGATCCAGGACCCCGCCAAGCTCTCGCGCCTGGTGCAGATGATCGACGAGCAGAGCTGGGTGGGCATGGACGCCGACACCAAGGGCGACCTCTACGAAGGCCTGCTGCAGAAGAATGCCGAGGACACCAAGAGCGGCGCCGGCCAGTACTTCACTCCGCGGCCGCTGATCCGGGCAATGGTCGAATGCCTGCGCCCCGAACCGGGCAAGTCAATTGCCGACCCGGCGTGCGGCACCGGGGGCTTCTTCCTCGGCGCCTACCAGTGGCTCACGCGCCCCGGCGCCAGCCTGAACAAGGCGCAGAAGGCCTTCCTGCGCAACCAGGCCTTCGTCGGCAACGAGATCGTCGCCAATACGCGCCGCATGTGCCTGATGAACCTGTTCCTGCACAACATCGGCGAACTGGACGGGGAGCCCGCGGTCGAGCGCTCGGACGCGCTGATCGCGGAGCCTAGGCACAAGGTGGATTACGTGCTGGCCAACCCGCCCTTCGGCAAGAAGAGCAGCATGACCATCACCAACGAGGAGGGCGAGGAAGACCGCGACGCGCTCACCTACGAGCGCCAGGACTTCTGGGAGACCACGTCGAACAAGCAGCTCAACTTCCTGCAGCACATCGTGAGCATGCTGAAGGCGGACGGCAAGGCCGCGGTGGTGCTGCCCGACAACGTGCTGTTCGAGGGCGGCGCCGGCGCGAAGATCCGCCGCAAGCTGCTGGAGACCTGCGACGTGCACACCATCCTGCGCCTGCCCACGGGCATCTTCTACGCGCAGGGGGTAAAGGCCAACGTGGTGTTCTTCGACAATGCACCCCGGGACGGCCGGATCCACACGAAGGGCGTCTGGTTCTACGACCTGCGCACCAACCGGCACTTCACGCTGAAGACGCGGCCGCTGCGCTTCGACGACCTGCAGAATTTCATCAGCTGCTACAACCCGGCGAACCGCCACGAGCGTCAGGAGACCGAACGGTTCAGGTACTACCCGTACGACGAACTGATCGCGCGCGACAAGGCCAGCCTCGACGTCTTCTGGCTGAAGGACGACAGCCTGGACAACCTCGACGACCTGCCGCCGCCCGACGTTCTGCAGCAGGAGATCATCGAGCACCTGGAGGCGGCGCTGGCGTCGTTTCGAGACGTGGCCGCTGCACTGCCGAAGACATAGCAGGCTGCATCAGTTGGGGCCTGCGGCAATGCACCCCGCGCGAGGCTCAGGCGCCCATCCACCCCCGCACTTCGGCTTGAGTGGGAATCCGCCCGCTGCTGACCAGCTTCTCGTCGATGACGAGCCCCGGTGTGGCCAGCAGATCGTAGGCCATGATTGCCTTCATGTCGGTGACCTTGACGAACTCGGCCTCGAGGCCCGCGCCGGCAGCGGCCTCGCGCGCAACCGCCTCCAGTTTCCTGCAGTTGGCGCAGCCGGAACCGAGGATCTTGACGGTGAGCATGATGTGTTCTCCGAGGGTGTGTCAGGTGGTACGGACCGCGGCCTGCCTGCGCCGGTGCAGCCAGCCCAGGACGAACGCGAGGACGAACAGGAAGCCCAGCAGGCCGAGCCCGATGCCCGCAACGCTCGCGCCGTCGACCCACGCACCGTACACCAGGCCCGCGACGATGCTGAAGATCGCCACCAGCCCGACGTAGGCGAAGGTCTTGGGCCGGCCGATGACCGCCGCCACCATCAGGATGCTCTGCAGGCTGAGCTCGGGGTCGGACATCAGGTAGGCGAGCAGCGGGCCCGGGTGCATTCCCAGGTCCAGGAACATCCGCGCCACCGGGACCTCGACCAGCGTCGGGAAGTACATGAAGACGCCGAAGACCACCGCCACCACGTTGGCGAGCAGGTCGTTGCGGCCAGCGAGCGCCTGGATCCACTCCGGCCGGATGAGTTCGCGAACGATGCCGACGATGAAGACCCCCACCACCAGCAGCAGGAAGATCTGCTTGACGAAGCGCCAGGCCTCCCAGAGCCAGCTCTGCCAGTCCTCGGGGGGCAGGCGCTTTGCGAAGCTCAGTACCGACCAGATCGCAAGGGCCACCGCGAAGGCGCGGCCGGTGAACCCGATCTCCAGGCCGCCGGCATGCGGGGTGAAGCGCAGCGCGGCGACCACGAGCGTGAGTGCGGCCAGCCCCAGCGCCACCCAGGTCCAGCGGTTGGCGCCCTCGACGATGTCCTCCATGCCCTTCCAGGCGGTCAGCCCGATCGCCACCAGCAGCGCGATCAGCAGCGAGCCCTGCACGCTGACGCCCTCCTCGCCCTTGGCCTCGTCGAAGGGCACCCAGCGCAGCAGCGTTTCCTGCCAGGCCTGCGCCCACGACAACGGAAGATCGATGCTGGCCACGGTGGCAGTCAGCGGCCAGAGCTTGAGCGTGCCGGCGATCAGCAGGACGATCAGCGAAAGCAGCACCCCCACGGCCGCCGGCGCGATGCGCGCCTTCTCCGCGAACAGCGTGTCGGTCTGCGCGTCGTGGGCTGCGTCGTCTCGCCAGAAGATCAGCGCCATCAGCAGCCCGATGCCGATGCCGAAGACCAGGCTCAGCAGGAAGCGCGCGAAGGCGAACTCCGCACCCAGCACGCTGCCCGTGTAGGCGAGCGCCATGATGTTGCCGGCCGGCGCGAAGAACAGGAAGGTGATGGCCGGCCCGAGGCCCGAGCCCTTGCGGTAGATGCCGGCGAACAGCGGGACGATGGTGCAGGAGCAGACCGCCAGCAGCGAGCCCGCGGCGGCCGCAGCCGGGTAGGAGACGTACGGCGCAGCGGTGCGCCCCAGCCAGCGCGTGATGCTGGCCTTGGGGATCAGTGCGGCCATGGCCCCGGCGATGAAGAAGGCCGGCAGCAGGCACAGCAGCACGTGGGCAGCCAGGTAGGCCGCCAGGTTGCCGGCGCCGCCGGCGAGGAGCTGCAAGAAGAGTTCCATTGGCAGTGCCTGCAAGTGTGCCGCTCAGCCGCCCCGGCGCATCGTTCCCGACAGACGGGTTCCGGGCGCGACGGTGTTGAAGACGGTGCCGTACTTGCGCACGTTCTCGTGCAGCAGGGCGAGCCGGCGATCGTCCTCGTCGGTGTCGACCACGATCTCGTAGTCGATGGACTCCATGGCCGGAGGGGCATCCTGGCGCACGCCGTGAACCCTGACACGCACCCCCTGGAGGCGGAACTTCAGGATCGGGGTGACCCGTTCGATCCCCTTGATCATGCAGGCGGCCAGCGCCGCCAGCAGCAGCTCTGCAGGATTCATTGCGTCGGTGCGGCCGCCGAGATCCGTATCCAGCATGATCTCGGCGTCCTTGCACCGGGCAAGACTGCCGTGCGCGTCGACGCGCACCGCCTGGAGTTCGAACTGCATCTTCGCCTTGGGTTCGTTCATCGCCCCGCCTGGATTGCGAATGAAGTGCGGCAGCACATCGTTGCGGGATCTACACCCGGCCGACCGCCGGAAACCAGTGCCGCGTGCGGTTGGCAATCGCCACCAGCGACAGCATCACCGGCACCTCGACCAGCACGCCGACCACGGTGGCCAGGGCCGCGCCCGAACTCAGGCCGAACAGCGAGATTGCCACCGCCACCGCCAGCTCGAAGAAATTGGAGGTGCCGATCAGGCAGGCCGGCGCGGCGATCGCGTGCGGCAGCCGCAGCAGGCGCGCGCCGAGCGCGCTGATGAAGAAGACTCCGTAGCTCTGCAGGATCAGC
The DNA here is from genome assembly GCF_014202215.1 of Quisquiliibacterium transsilvanicum. Taxonomy (GTDB): domain Bacteria; phylum Pseudomonadota; class Gammaproteobacteria; order Burkholderiales; family Burkholderiaceae_E; genus Quisquiliibacterium; species Quisquiliibacterium transsilvanicum. The sequence continues at coordinate 124,712 of NZ_JACHGB010000006.1, forward strand.
GGCACCGCGATCAGCGCGATCACCAGCGGCTTCGACACCAGCGTCCCCGCCTGGAAACCGAACAGCAGCACGACGGTGGCGATCAGCCCGACCACCGACCAGGGCTTGAGCGCGGCCACCCCGCGCGCCAGCCGCGTCTGCCCCTGCCGCAGCCAGACCCGCCGGGTGAGCGCGCCAGCGATCAGCGGCAGCACCACGTAGAGGATGGTGCTGAGCAGCAGCGTCTCCCAGGGCACGGTGACGTCGGTGACCCCCAGCAGGAAGGCTGCGATCGGCGCGAAGGCGAACACCATCACCAGGTCGTTCACCGACACCTGCACCAGCGTGTAGTTCGGATCGCCCTTGACCAGCTGGCTCCAGACGAAAACCATCGCGGTGCAGGGCGCGACGCCCAGCAGAATCATCCCGGCGATGTATTCGGACGCCGACGCGGGATCGACCCAGGGCGCGAAGACGTGCTCGAAGAAGAGCACCGCCAGCGCCGCCATCGTGAACGGCTTGATCAGCCAGTTGACGACCAGCGTGAGCAGCAGGCCGCGCGGCCGCCGCCCGACGTCCTTCACTGCCGCGAGGTCGATCTGGATCATCATCGGATAGATCATCACCCAGATGAACAGCGCGACCACCAGGTTGACGTGGGCGAACTCGATGCGCGCCACCGCCTCGAACAGCCCCGGGGCCGCCAGCCCCAGGCCGACGCCCGCGAGGATGCCCAGCCCGACCCAGACGGTGAGGTAACGCTCGAAGAGACCCATGGGATCAGCGGCCGGCGCCGGGCCGAGCATCGGCCCGGGCCTTCATGCCGGCGAGTTCGGCGCGGTCGTCGACATGCTGGCGGACGTGGAGGCGTTTCATGGATTTCTCCGGGGCAGGTAGGGCAGGTCGCCGCACGCATGGATCGCGTAAGCGGCCCGTAAGTCTACAATCATCCTTGAACTATTGGATAAAAATGCCGCCAATTTCGGTAGCATATTGGTGTTTTTACATCAATGTGAGATCGCCATGAGCCGTCTGACCATCACGCTTTCGGAGGCCCGCTACCGGGCGCTCAAGGAGGCCGCTGCGCAACGCGACAAGACCATCGGCCAACTCATCGACGAGAGCCTCGAGTTCTACGGCATCAAGTCCCGCGAAGATGCGCGCGAGCTCGTGCGGCGCGCGCGCGCGCGCAGCAGCATGACCGAAGACGAGGCGATGTCGGTGGCCCTCGACCAAGTGCGCACGGTCCGCGCGAAGCCATGAGCAGGCAGGCGGTCATCGTCGATACCAACGTCGTCGTGGCCGGCCTCCTGACGGGCAACGCCGCTTCGCCCGTTGCCAGGATCCTCGACGGGATGCTGACTGGAGCATTCACGTATGCCCTGTCCGAAGCCCTCCTCGCGGAGTACCGCACGGTGCTCGTGCGGCCGCAGCTGTGCAAACTGCACGGGCTCAGCGTCACGGAGATCGACGCCCTGCTGACCGACATCGCATTCAACGCGATCGTGCTCGCTCCCGCTCCGGCTCGACCCGCTCCCGACCCCGGCGATCAGCTGCTTTGGGAGCTGCTTGCGGCGCGCCCGGAGCTGCTCCTGGTCACCGGGGACAAACTGCTGCTGCGAGACCCCGGCATGGGCGGCCGGGTGATCGAGCCCGCGGCGTTCGCAGCGGCCTTCTGATGCGGGCGAGGCGTGTCCCTGCGCAATCGGCAAACCGCCCGCCGGATCACCCGCCGTCGCCGGCGCCCTTCGCCCGCCAGGCCGCGCGCAGCGCCGCCTCGGCCTCGTCCAGGCTGTCGGCCTCGATCAGGATCTGCTGCACCTGCGCAGGCGACAGCACGCCCGGCGGGTAGTCGCTCGCCAGCCGCGCGGCGCGCTCGCCGGCCTCGGGATGGAAGCGCAGCAGCAGGCCGCGCAGCTGCTCGGCGCTGGCGTTGCCCAGCTCCACCTCGACGTCGATGCGGCCCGGGCGGATCAGCGCGGGGTCGAGCCGCTCGCGGTGGTTGGTGGTCAGCACCACGATGCGGCCTTCCTGCGCAGCCACGCCGTCCAGCGCGTTCAGCAGCCCCGAGAAGCTCACTTCGATGCGGGCATCCTGCTTGTCGCGGGCCTTGAAGAAGGCGTCGATGTCCTCGATCAGGATCAGCGAGCGCGGCGGCGTGCGCTGCAGCAGGTCCGACAGCGTGTGATCGTTGAGCTTGGGGTTGGTCAGCGACAGCGTGCACAGCTTCAGGCGCAGCTCGCCGGCCAGCGCATAGGCCACGCTGGTCTTGCCGGTGCCCGGCGGGCCGTGCAGCAGGTAGCCGCGGCGCCAGGGAATGCCCAGCTGCGCGTACCAGTCGCGGCGGTCGAAGAACTCGTGGATGTCGTCGTGCAGGCGGCGGGCCACGCCTTCGTCGAGCACCACGGAATCCAGGCTGCGGCGCGGCTTGGTGTCGGACAGGTGCCACTGCTCGCCCCAGCGGTCGATCGTGTAGAGCGACAGCCGATGCGCGCGGCGCGCGCCGGCGTGCCGCACCACGCCCTCCATCAGTTCCTCCATCAGCCGCCGGCTGGCGAACAGCGCGCCCAGCCGGATGGTCTCCACCACCTGCAGGTTCATCGCGATGTCCCGGTGCAGCCACATCAGGCGGCCGCGGTACCAGAACAGGTGGAAGCCGGGCGCGGGGCTGTACTGCAGCGGCGGCGCGTCGTCGGCTTCGGCGTCGTCGCCGGCCACCGCGGGCGGCGCCTGCACCACGCTGAACCAGCGGCTGCGCCGGCCGAAGCGCTGCTCGTCCATCCAGGCGACGAAGGCGGGGAAGAGGTCGTTGCGGCTGTCCAGCGTGGCGGTGACCACGAAGGCGCGCTTCGCCTGCGACCACAGCGCGCCCGGCACCTTGCGCAAGGCTGCCGCCAGCACGCCGACCAGGCCCAGCGCGATCGCTCCGGCCACCATCTGGTTGGCCAGCTGGGCACGGAGCGCTTCGACGAAGGATTCCCACATGAGCGGCAAGATACCGGAGCGGGCAGACGCCAAGCCGTCTTGACGTCATGATGCCAAAACGACAGAATCGATTCATGCCCCCTGGAGCAACTGATGGACTCCCCATCGACCACCCGCGCAACCATCTACCTCGATTCGGAGCTTCACAGGGCCCTGCGTTTCAAGGCCGCGCTCACGCGCCGCTCGATCTCCGAGCTCGTCACCGAAGCAGTGCGCGAGTCCCTGCGCGAAGACGAGGAAGACCTGCGCAGCGCTGCGCTGCGGGCCGAGGAACCCACGATCAGCTACGAGGCATTCCTGGGCAAGCTCAAGGCCGATGGCACGCTTTGAGCTGCGCTTCAAGCCTTCGGTTGCAAAGGACCTGCGCGGAGTTCCCGTGGCAGACGTGCGCCGGATTCTCGAGCGCATCGAAGCCTTGCGCGACACCCCTCGCCCCGAAGGCTCGGAGCGTCTGGCCGGCCAGACGCTTTGGCGGATCAGGCAGGGCCGCTACCGGATCGTCTACTCGATCGACGACCTGCACATCGTGGTCGAAGTGATCCGGATCGGCCACCGGCGCGAGATCTATCGGCTCTGACACACACCTTTGAGTCGCTGCACGGCCCCAGAGTCATGCGGGACTCCGGCGCCGCCAAGCGTATCGAACACGTTGAACACAAGGAGACTCACCATGGACACCTCGAAACTCTTCTCGCTCGAAGGCCGCGTGGCCCTGGTCACCGGCGGCTCGCGCGGCATCGGCAAGATGATCGTCAAGGGCCTGCTGGGCCAGGGCGCCAGGCGCGTCTACATCACTTCGCGCAAGGCAGAGCAGTGCGACGCCGCGGCGGCCGAACTCTCGGCGCTGGGCGACTGCGTCTCCATCCCCGGCGACGTCTCCAGGATGGACGGCATCCGCGCGCTGGCCGCCGAGATCGCGAAACGCGAGCCGGCGCTCGACATCCTGGTGAACAACGCCGGCGCCGCCTGGGCCGCGCCCTTCGACGAGTTCCCCGAGAGCGGCTGGGACAAGACCGTGAACCTCAACATGAAGACGCCCTTCTTCCTCACGCAGGCGCTGGCGCCGCAGCTGCGCGCCGCGGCGAAGTCGCGTCCGGCCAAGGTGATCAACGTCTCGTCGATCGATGGCATCTCGGTCAACATGTGGCACACCTACGCCTACTCCGCGAGCAAGGCCGGCATCCTGCACCTCACCAAGCGGATGGCGATGGAGCTGATCCGAGACAACGTGGTGGTCTCGGGGATCGCGCCGGGCCCCTTCGGTTCCGAGATGAACGTGGACGCGCGCGACAACGCCGAGCAGGTGGCCAAGCGGGTGCCCGCCGGCCGCGTGGGCACCGAGGAGGACATGGCCGCGGCCGCGATCTACCTGGCTTCGCGGGCGGGCGATTTCGTGGTGGGCGAGACCGTGGTGGTCGACGGCGGGGTGACGCTGGCGCGCGGCTGACGGCCAGGAACGGCGGCGGGCGTCCGCCTTCGGGCGCCGCCCGCTCCGCCGGTCGCGCGTGCGCCGGCCGAGCCGCCTGCGCACGCGTCCAGCGGAATCGGCGGCCCCAGGCGTTCCATCGCCTTGCGCAGGATCCGATGGATGTCGAGGTCGAAAGCGGGACGGCCGCTGCGCAGCAGCGCCGCGGCCTGCTCCTCGTCGCGCGCGGCGCCCAGGTAGCGCCAGCCGTCGAGCACGTGCAGCGTGGCGCCTTCGCGCAGCGCCACCGGGCCCTCGTGCGGCCAGGCCTGCACCTCCAGCCCGCGCAGCGCCTCTAGCAGGCGCAGGCCGTGCGCCTGCCGCGGCTCGTCGCCGCAGCAGGCGCCACGGCACCTGCCCAGCTGGCGGGCGAAGCAGCGCCGCCCGGGCGGCAGCTTCTCCAGCCCGAGCAGCGCCGGGCACAGCGCATGCTCGGCGGCCAGCGCGCGCAGCCGCTCGGTGGCCTCGCGGCGGCTGCGGAACAGGCCGTAGAGCCGGTCCTGGCGTCCGAAGGCCAGGTCGCCGGCATGAACCAGCTCGATCCGCGGCCCGGTCCCGGTCCCGGTCCCGGCGTCGGTGTCGCCGGACAGCCGCCAGGCGCACAGCTCGCGATTGCGGCGCAGCTGGCGGTTGTGGGTCGGCTGCAGGCGCTTGACCAACTGCGCCTCCTCGAGCAGCGCGCCGATCTCGCCCTCGGCGCATATCCAGTCGATGCGCCGCACCTGCTGGCTCAGGCTCAGCTCGCGGTCGTCGCGATGATCCGCCGAGAAATGCGACATGACGCGCTCGCGCAGGCGCAGGCTCTTGCCCACGTAGAGCGGCAGTTCGTTCTCTCCATAGAAGAGGTAGACCCCGGGGGCGTCGGGCATGTCGTCCAGCGCAGCCTGGTCAAGGTGCGGCGGCAGCGTTGAACGGCCAGCCAGCTCGCGCACCGCGTCACGGATCGTACCCGGCGCCATGCGCTCATGCAGCCGCTGCCAGAACTGCCACAGCAGGCGCGCATCGCCCAGCGCGCGATGCCGCCCCGGCGACTGCAGCCCATGGCGCTCGACCAGCACATCCAGACCGTGCAGCCGCTCCTCGGGGAACAGCAGCCGCGACAGCTTCAGCGTGCACAGCACCCGCGGCCTGAAGTCCATCCCTGCGCGGCGCAGGGCGGCGCGCAGGTGCCCGTGGTCGAAGCGCGCGTTATGCGCGACGAGCAGCCGGCCCTGCAGGCGATCGAACACTTCGCCCGCCAGCGCCTCGAAGGGCGGCGCGTCGGCCAGCATCGCGTCGTCGATCCCGGTCAGGCGCGCCACGTGCGGCGAGATGCGCATGCCGGGCCGCACCAGGCTGGACCACTCGCGCACCTCGTTCCCGTCCACCTCGACGATGCCGATCTCGGTGATCGATTCGCGCTGAGCGGGGCCGCCGGTGGTCTCCAGGTCGATGAAGGCCAGGCCCCCGGGCGGCACCCAGGGCCCGTGCAAAGTCACGGTCACGGGCCGGAAGACCGGTCCGGAGCCGGCAAGGTGGCACTGCTGCGGATGGGGCGGTTCACGGGCGGCAGGGGCGATCGGAATCGTGTGGCGGGGACGGTCGTGCGGGGGTGGTCGGAACCCGGGGTCCGGCTGCGAATGGTACGGAAATTCCGGCAGGCCGCGCGCGGCTCCGGCCGCGGGGTCGAACCCCGTCGAACGAACCGCCCCGATTCGACTCCGCCCGGCGCCTCGGGCATTCTTATGGGCTATCCGGGCCCGGGCAGGTCCAGCCATTGCCCTCTTCCAGATCCAACCTTTCACAGGAGAACCGCGACATGACCAGCGAAGTGATCGTCAAGGCCGAGAACGGCATCCAGATCATCACCATCAACCGCCCCGAGGCGAAGAACGCGATGAGCAAGGCCGCGGCCGAGGGCATCGCCGCCGCGATCGACGAGCTCGAGAGCCGCGCCGACCTCACCGTTGCCATCCTGACCGGCGCCGGCGGCACCTTCTGCTCCGGCATGGACCTCAAGGGCTTCCTGCGCGGCGAGCGTCCCAGCGTCGAGGGCCGCGGCTTCGGCGGCATCACCGAGCGCCCGCCGAGGAAGCCGATCATCGCGGCAGTCGAGGGCTACGCGCTGGCAGGCGGCTTCGAACTCGCGCTGGCCTGCGACCTGATCATTGCCGCCGAAGACGCCAAGTTCGGCGTGCCCGAGGTCAAGCGCGGCCTGGTCGCCGCTGCCGGCGGCGTCATCCGCCTGCCGCGCCGCATCCCCTACCACGTGGCGATGGAGTACGTGCTGACCGGCGACCACATGCCGGCCGCCGATGCCCACCGCTTCGGCCTGGTGAACAAGCTGGTGCCCAAGGGCCAGGCGCTGCAGGGCGCGATCGAGATGGCCGCCCGCATCACCGCCAACGGCCCGCTGGCGATCGCCGCGAGCAAGCGCATCGTCGCCGAGTCCTTCGACTGGCACGCCGAGGAAATGTGGAAGAAGCAGGCCGAGATCATCGCGCCGGTCTTCACCTCCGCCGACGCCCGCGAAGGCGCTGCCGCCTTCGCCGAGAAGCGCGCGCCGAAGTGGCAGGGCAAGTGATCCGCGCCTGATCGACGGAATCTGGACACCGCCCTCGACGGGGCGGCGTTCAGAGCAGGAGCGCCGCGCGCCGGGAAGTTTCCGGCCGCGGCGTTCTGTTTTCGGGATCGGCCGCGAAGCTCGCTCCGATCGGCCGCGGCAGATCTTCCGACCGGTCGCAGTCTCAAGTTCGTTTCGCCCGGGCGTCGGCGATGCGCCGCCCGCGTTTGCGCTACGCTCGTCCCTGCGCCGTTGCCCGAAGGCCGGGCCAGCGCTCCCGAAGGAGAACACGCAGTGCCGCCGCCCGTCCCGCCTTCCCCCACCGACCGCATCGCGCCGCTGCGCGAGTTCGTCACCGGCATGACCCGCCTGGTCGACCGGACCGCCGACGAGCCCACCCTGCTGGCGCGCGGGCGCGAGCTGCTCGCCGCGCTGATCGCCGACGACGCCTGGCTGCCCGGCGAATTCGCCGAACCCGCGGTGGACACCTACCGCCAATATCTGCTGCACTGCGACCCGCTGGAGCGCTTCTGCGTGGTCAGCTTCGTCTGGGGCCCGGGCCACCGCACGCCGATCCACGACCACACCGTCTGGGGGCTGGTGGGCGTGCTGCGCGGCGCCGAGCGCTGCACCGAGTACGCGCCAAATGAAGGCAGCGTCGTGGCGCGCGGCCTGGAGCACACGATGAAGCCGGGAATGATCGAGGCGGTGTCGCCGACCGTGGGCGACTGGCACCTGGTGGCCAATGCGCTGGAGGACCGCCCCTCGGTGAGCATCCACGTCTACGGCGCCAACATCGGCGCGGTGCGCCGCCATCGCCTGGACGACGCCGGACGCATCGTCGACTTCGTCTCGGGCTATTCGTCGGCGCGCCTGCCCAACCTCTGGGACCGCTCGGCGGAAGTGCGCGCCGGCAAGGCGTGAACCCCGCGGGCGCGCAGCGCCACCCCGGCGCGTCGCTGATCGTCGCGCTGGGCATCACGCAGATCGTCGGCTGGGGCTCGATCTTCTACAGCTTCGGCTTCCTGATGGCGCCGATGCAGGAAGCCCTCGGCCTGGGCCGGGGCGCAGTGGGCGGCGCCTTCTCGGTGGCGCTGCTGTGTTCCGGGCTGCTCGCGCCCCGCGTCGGGGCCACCATCGACCGCGTCGGCGGACGCCGGCTGATGACCGCGGGCTCGCTTGCGGTGGCAGTGCTGCTGTTCGCGTTGTCGCGTGCCGAGTCCGCCCCGGCGCTCTATCTGATCTACGCGGGGCTGGGCGCAGCGATGGCCTGCACGCTGTACGAGCCGACCTTCGTGGTCCTCACGCATGCATTCCGGGCCAACCCGCGCCGGGCGATCACGCTGGTCACCCTGTTCGGCGGACTGGCGGGCACCATCTTCTGGCCGCTGACGCAGGCGCTGATCGGCTGGCTGGGCTGGCGCGACACGCTGCTTGTGCTCGCCGGGCTCAACCTGCTGGTGAGCGCGCCGCTGCACGCGCTCCTGGTACCCGACCTCGGCGCAGAGGGCCCGGCGGTACCGCCGGCTGCCGCACCGTCGGCTGGAGCACCGTCGGCTGGAGCACCGTCGGCCGGGGCCGGGACGGCAGCAATGCCGGCGACGGCTGCAGCGGCCGCTCCGCCCTCGCCGGCCCCCTCCGAAGCCGCCCCGGAGGCGGTGCGCAAGGACCCGCTCTTCAAGGCGCTTCGCCTGAGCTTCATCGGCCACGCGCTGCTGTTCTCCACGCTGTCGGCCCACCTGATGGCGCTGCTGCAGGCCAAGGGGCTGTCGACTTCGGACGCGGCGCTGATCGGCGCAATGATCGGGCCGATGCAGGTGGTCGGGCGGCTGCTCGAACTTGGCTGGGGACGCCGGCTGCCGATCCTGAACCTGGGCGTGATCGCGATCTGCACCCTGCCCCTGGCGCTGCTGCTGCTGTGGTCGATGCCCGCAGGCACGACCTTCTGGATCCTGGCGCTGTTCGCGCTGCCCTATGGCCTTGGCAACGGGCTGATCACCATCGTGCGCGGCAGCGCGGTGGTGGAGCTGTGGGGCCGCAGCCACTACGGCAGGATCCAGGGCGCGATCGCGCGCCCGGTGCTTGCTGCGACCGCGACCGGCCCGCTGGCTGCCTCGCTGCTCTGGGAACTGCTGGGCGACTACGATCACGTGCTGCTGGTGCTGATCGGGGTCGCTGCGGTGGCCGCGGTGACGCTGGTGCGCGCGGCGCGGCAGCGTCACCGCGCCGCGGCCCGCTGAAGCCCGCCGGGCGGCGCCCGGCCGGCCCCGCGAGACTCAGGTGCCGATCACGCCCCCGTCGGCGCGCCGTACCACCAGCACGGTGGAGCGGGGACGCCTGGCGGCCGCGCCGTCCGGCCAGGTCGAGAACTTCGTCGGCTCGCGCGCGATGTCGTTGTCGCCGTAGGTGCTGCCGTCGGTCTTCTTCGGAGCGTTGGGATGACCGCCGACCTCGCCCGGGTGCTGGATGCCGACGAACATCGTCTTCATGTCCGGCGAGAACGTCAGCCCGGTGACCTCGCAGCCGCTGGGGCCGACCAGGAAGCGCTTGACCTCGCCGGTGAGGACGTCGGCCATCAGCATCTGGTTGTTGCCCTGGCCGTCGTACTCGCCGGAATTGTTGTAGCTGCCATCGGTCTGGATCCAGAGCCGGCCCAGGAAGTCGAAGCCGATGCCATCGGGACTGTTGAACTGGTTGTCCACGGTGATCGCCGCCGAACCCGAACGCAGGTCGCTGCGGTCCGGGTACTTCTTCGGGTTGCCGGCGATCAGGAAGATGTCCCAGTCGAAGCTCGTCGCGGTCACGTCGCCGCCAGCCTCGTTCCAGCGGATGATCGAGCCCCACAGGTTGTTGGCGCGCGGGTTGGCGTCGTCGACCGCCGGACGGGCGCTGCCGGCCACCGTGCTGCCGTCGGCCTTGTTGCTCGAGGCGGTCGTGGTGCCGCGCCGGTTGTTGTTGGTCAGCGCGCAGTAGACCTCGCCGGCCTTCTTCGGGTTGGCCGTGATCCACTCGGGCCGGTCCATCATCGTGGCGCCGAGCCGATCGGCGGCCTGGCGGGTGCGGATCAGCACGTCGGCCTGGCTGGCGAAGCCGTTCTCCGGCGTCAGGCCGTTCTGGCCGAACACCAGCGGCATCCACACGCCCGTGCCCTTCTGGTCGCCGGCGGTGGCGCCGGCGTCGAAGCGCGCTACGTACAGCGTGCCGGACTCCAGCAGGTCGCGGTTGCCGGCGGCGTCGCCCGCCTTGTAGGCGCGGTCGCTGACGAACTTGTAGATGTACTCGTTGCGCTCGTCGTCGCCCGAGTAGACCACCACCTTGCCGTTGGGGGCGACCACCACCTCGGCGTTCTCGTGCTTGAAGCGGCCCAGCGCGGTGCGCTTCTTCGGCTTGGACGCCGGGTTGAAGGGATCGATCTCGACGATCCAGCCGTGGCGGTTCGGCTCGTTGGGCGTGGCGTTGACGTCGAAGCGCGGATCCACCTCGTGCCAGCGGTAGCCGAAGCCGTCCCTGGCGACGCCGTAGCGGTTCTCCAGCGCGTTCGGTGTGCGCTCGCCGTTCCAGCCGAAGTAGCCGTTGAAGTTCTCCTCGCAGGTCACGTAGGTGCCCCAGGGCGTCCAGCCGGCGGCGCAGTTGTTCAGCGTGCCCAGCACCTCGCTGCCCGAGGGGTCGGCGGCAGTGCGCAGCAACGCATGGCCGGCAGCAGGACCGGTGACGTCCATCGGGGTGTAGCCGGTGATGCGCCGGTTGTAGACCGAGCCCTGCACCATCGACCACTTGCCGTCGGAGCCGCGCTGCACTTCGGCAACCGACACGCCGTGGGCCGCGAGCGCCTTCTTGACCTTGTCGAAGCTGAACGGGTTGCGCCAGTCGGCGGCGTCGTTGCCCGGAGCGTAGAAGTACTCGGGGTTGATGTATTCGTGGTTCGACACGAACAGGCCGCGATCGCTGCGCGGCTTGCCGGCGCCGTCTGCGAACGGGAAGAACCAGTTGCCGTCGCAGTTGTCGCCGAACTGCATCTCCTGCGCCTGCCAGGTGTCGTTGCCGTCGCCGATCCAGGCCGGCGCACCATTGACCAGCGGGTCGCCCCAGCGCAGCAGAGGCTCCGCAACGTAGCCCTCGGGAACCTGGACGTTGTCAGCGATCGAGATCGCGATCGGCTTGAAGGAGGACTGCACCGGCGCCGGCGTCGCCGCATCGTCGCCGCCGTCGCCATCGCTGCCGCAGGCGCTCAGCCCAAGGCCCATGAAGGACAGCGCAGCAAGGCCCAGGCCTGACTTGAGCATCGAACGCCGGGCCGGCGAACGCGCGATCGCGCGTTCGACGAGTTCGGTCAGATTGGTGTTCGGGGACGGGTTCGAGACGCCGTCGTCATCGAGGAGATGGGACATTTCCGGGCACGCTCCAGCTTGGATTGGAACGCCGGAGTATTCGCCGCGACGATGACGGCGCAGTGACGCGCAGATTACACGCCGGTGTCGGGCTCCGGCTTGCCCACCAGCTTGGCCATCAGGCGCAATTGCGACACCCGCCGTGCCCCGCGCGGCCGCCGGCGCGCGTAGCTGCCGTCCGGCGCCATCACCCAGGCCATGCAGTTGTCGCGCAGGTGCTCCTGGATGCCTTCCTCGATCACCCGGCGCTTGAGGCGACCCTCGCGAATCGGGAAGGCGACCTCGACCCGCCGCAGCAGGTTGCGGTCCATCCAGTCGGCCGAGGCGAGCCAGACATCGCGCGCGCCGTCGTTCCAGAAGTAGTAGATGCGGCTGTGCTCGAGGAAGCGCCCGACCACCGAGAGCACCCGGATGTTCTCGGACAGGCCCGGCACGCCGGGGCTGAGCGCGCACACTCCGCGCACGATCAGGTCGATCTTCACCCCCGCCTGGCTGGCCTTGTAGAGCTCCTCGATCACCCGCGGCTCGAGCAGTGCGTTGACCTTGGCGGCGAGGTAGCCGCGCCGCCCTGCCTTTGCGTGCTCCGCCTCGCGGCGGATCGCCTCCAGCACGCCGTCATGCAGCGTGAACGGGGCCTGCAGCAGCGCGTTGAGCTCGCCTGCCTGGCCCAGGCCGGTGAGCCTGCGGAAGATCTCGTGGACGTCGGCGCAGATTTCCTCGTTGGCGGTGAACAGCCCGAAGTCCTCGTAGAGCCGCGCGGTGCGCGGGTGATAGTTGCCGGTTCCGAGGTGGACATAGCGCCGCAGGCGGCCTGACTCGCGGCGCAGCACCAGCGCCATCTTGGCGTGCGTCTTGTGGCCGACCACGCCGTAGATCACGTGCGCGCCGGCGCGCTCCAGTCGCTCGGCCCAGTTGATGTTGGCTTCCTCGTCGAAGCGCGCCATCAGCTCGAGCACCACAGTGACCTCCTTGCCGGCGCGCGCAGCCGCCAGCAGAGATTCCATCAGCACCGAGTCGGCCCCGGTGCGATAGACGGTCTGCCGGATCGCGACCACGTTGGGGTCGGTGGCCGCGGAACTCAGGAACTCCATCACCGGCACGAAGGACTCGTAGGGGTGATGCATCAGGATGTCGGCCTTGCGGATGGCATCGAACAGGTCGCGACCGCGCAGCGCGGCGGGCACCGCCGGCTCGAAACGCGGGAACTTGAGGTCCGCCCGGTCGACCAGGTCGATCACCTGCGCCAGGCGGCTGAGGTTGACCGGCCCGTCGACCATGTAGCAGTCCTCGCGGGTGAGGTCGAACTCGCGCAGCAGGAGCTCGAGCACCGCTTCAGGGCAGCCGGAGGACACCTCCAGGCGCACCGCGTCGCCGTAGTGACGCTGAGGCAGCTCCCCCTGCAGCGCGGCACGCAGGTCGGTGATCTCCTCTTCGTCGACGAACAGCTCGCTGTTGCGCGTGACGCGGAACTGGTGGACGCCGCGCACGTTCAGCCCCGGGAACAGCGAACCGACGAAGCCGAGCAGCACCGAGGTGAGCATCATCATCCCGTCGCGCACCCCCGACACCTCGCTGGGCACCCGCAGCACCCGCGGCAGCGCGCGCGGAGCCTGCACCACCGCGAAACCGGGGTGCCGCCCGAAGGCGTCCTGTCCCTCGAGCTCGACGATGAAGTTGAGGCTCTTGTTGAGGATGCGCGGAAAGGGATGCGCGGGGTCGAGCGCGATCGGCGTGAGCAGCGGTTCAATGTCGTCATGGAACAGGCGCTCCGCCCATTCGCGCTGGGTCTCGTTCCAGCTGCCGCTCATGTGCAGGACGATGCCCTCGGCGGCCAGCGCCGGGATCAGCTGGTGGTTGAGAACCGCGTACTTGCGGACCACCAGCCTGCCCGCCCGCTCGGCGACGCGCCGCATGCACTCGCGCACCTGGGCGGTGTCGGGCCGGTCGACCAGCGCCAGCTCGCGCAGCTCGGCCATGCGGACCTCGAACAGCTCGTCGAGGTTGCTCGACACGATCGTGACGTAGCGCAGCCGCTCGAGCAGCGGCACCTCGAGATCCTCGGCCATCGCCAGGACGCGTTCGTTGAAGGCGAGGATCCCCAGCTCTCGGTTGAGCAGTCGCGGGTACTCCTGCCCGATCGGAGCATGGGTAGTCATCTTCACGAGTGTCGGTCGCTCGGATGACGATTTGATGACATTGCCGTTCTTTGCCATGCTGCCCATCCTGGCTGCCTCCCGGAGGCTGCCGCCACTGCGGCATGCCCTGCAATGCGGTACCCTGCGCGGCGCAAGACGCTCTTCGCGCCGCCCACCCGAACCTGCCATCGATGACCGGACCTCGCTTGCTCGCCGCAGTGGACCTGGGGTCCAACAGCTTTCGCCTGCTGATCGGCAGGGTCGAGACCACCGATTTCGGCATGCAGATCCTGCCCCTGGACACGCTCAAGGAGTCGGTGCGGCTCGCCGCCGGCCTGGATGGCGAGAACATGCTCGACGCCGCCGCACGCCAGCGCGGCGTCGACGCACTGTATCGCTTCGGCGAACGACTGCGCTCGTTCAGCCCGGACACGGTGCGCGTTGTCGCCACCAACACGCTGCGGGTGGCCCGCAATGCCGCGCACTTCCTGGCGAGCGCGGAAGCCGCGCTGGGCTTCCCCATCGACGTCATCGCAGGACGCGAGGAAGCACGGCTGATCTACATGGGGGCGGCGCACGCGCTGCCAGCGGACGCCGCGCACCGGCTGATCGTCGACATCGGCGGGGGCTCCACCGAGTGCATGCTGGGCGAGGGCTACACGCCGGCGCTGCTGGAGTCTGCGCCCGTGGGCTGCGTGTCGCTCTCCGAACGCTTCTTCCCCGGCGGCGAGGTGGACGCGCGCAACTTCGAACAGGCGCGCTTCGCTGCCCGGGATACGCTGGCCCCGATCGGCGCCGCCTATCGGGAGCACGGCTGGGGCTACGCGGTGGGGACTTCAGGAACGGCGAAGGCGCTGACGCAGATCGCGCAGCTGGCCTTCGGACTGCCGGTGCTCAACCGCGACGCGCTGGACCGGATGGCGCGGCTACTGCAGAAGGCCGGTCATGCGGACCGCCTGAAGCTCGACGGGCTGCGCGCCGACCGGCGGCCTGTGTTCGCCGGCGGCCTGGCGCTGATGTCCGCGGTGTTCGACGAGCTCGAGGTCGACGAGATGCGCTACTGCGCGGCGGCGCTGCGCGAGGGCGTGCTCTACGACCTGCTCGGCCGCGACGCGGGCGCCGACATGCGCGAGATCACGGTGGCGCAGATGCGCAGCCGCTATGCGGTGTCGGAGAGCCACGGACGGCGGGTGGCGGCCACCGCGCTCGCGCTGTACGACCAGGCTGCGCGCGGCGTGGCCGAACTGCTGCACGAGCACCGGGAGCTGCTGCGCTGGACTGCGGAACTCGCCGAAACGGGCAGGACCATCTCCCACGAGAACTTCCACCGCCACAGCGCCTACGTCCTGCGCAACGCCGACATGCCCGGCTTCACTCGCGCGGAGCAGACGCTGATGTCGCACATCGCGCTCGGCCAGGTCGGCGGACTGCGCAAGCTGCGCGAACTGGTCGCCGACGAGCGCGTGTGGCTGATGATCCTCTGCCTGCGCCTGGCCTCCATCCTTCACCGGCGGCGCGACGGCGCCCACGTGCCCCTGCCGGCGCTGTTCCTCAAGCGTCGCAGGGTGCGCCTCGAGCTGCCGCGCGTCTGGGCCCTCGAGCATCCGCTGAGCGACGCCACGCTGACCGCCGAGGCGGCAGCCTGGAACGAGATCGGAGTGTTCGAGCACGTCAGCTACGAACGGATCTGAAATGCGCGCGCTCGACCGCTTCATCCTCGCGCTGCTGCGGCCGCTGCTGCGCCTGGTGGTGCGGCACCGCAGCCTGCCGGACGATCCGGACCTGCTCGGGATCGACCGCTCCCGCCCGGTCTGCTATGCGCTTCACATCCGCCAGCTGTCGGCCTTCCTGGTGCTGGACGACGTCGCGCGCCGCCTGGGCCTGCCGCTGCCGTCGGCGCCGCTCGACGTGGGCGCAGCTCCTGAGCCCAGCTCCTTCTTCTTCCTGACCCGCAGCGGCCAGCCCTCGCCGCTGCGGCGCAATCCTTACGAGTACTCGAAGCGGCTGGAGCGGCTGATCGCCGCGGTGGAGGCGGATCCCGCGCTGGACGTCCAGGTCGTGCCGGTGAGCATCTTCTGGGGTCGCGCGCCGGACAAGCAGGATTCGGTGCTCAAGGCGCTCTTCGCCGACAGCTGGGTGGCGCCCGGCTTCCTGCGCCAGGCACTGCGGCTGCTGATCCACGGCCGCCAGACCCAGCTCAGCTTCGGCGCGCCGATCTCCCTGCGGGCAGTGCTGCGCGAGTGCGCCGGCGAACCCGTTGAGCGCCGTTCGCCGCTGCGCCGGGTCGGCAGGCTGCTGCGCACGGAGTTCCGCCGCGAGCGCGAGCTGGCAGTGGGTCCCAACCTGTCGCACCGCCAGACGCTGATCAACGTCATCGTCGACGCGCCCGCAGTGCGCTGCGCCATCGACGAGGAGGCTGGCCGGCGCCGGATCAAGACCGAGCAGGCCGAGCTCGCCGCCCGGCGCATCGCCTATGAAATCGCCTCCGACTACTCCTACCCCTTCATCCGCGCCTACGACGTGGCCCTGGGCGCGCTGTGGAACCGCATGTACAGCGGCGTGGAGGTGCATCGCTTCGAGGACATCGCCCAGGCCGGCGCCGGCGCCGAGATCGTCTACGTGCCCTGCCACCGCAGCCACTTCGACTACCTGCTGCTCTCCTACGTCATCTACCACCGCGGACTGCTGCCGCCGCACATCGCGGCGGGCGGCAACCTGAACCTGCCGGTGGTGGGCGCGCTGCTGCGCAAGGGCGGGGCGTTCTTCCTGCGGCGCAGCTTCAAGGGCGAAGCCCTGTTCGCCGCCGTGTTCAAGGAGTACCTGCACACCATCATGCGCCAGGGCTTCCCCATCGAGTACTTCGTCGAGGGCGGCCGCAGCCGCACCGGCCGCATGCTGCCGCCCAAGACCGGAATGCTCGGCATGACGGTCGACAGCCACCTGAGGGCGCCGAGCCGTCCGGTGGTCTTCGTTCCGGTCTACATCGGCTACGAACAGGTCTTCGAGGGCGACAGCTACGTCGCCGAACTCTCCGGGCAGCCCAAGCGCAAGGAGACCCTCGGCGGCCTGCTGCGCGCGATCGCCGACATCCGCGGACGCCGCTTCGGAAAGGTGCACGTCAACATCGGCGAGCCGATCCGCCTGGACCGGGTGCTCGACGCGCACTGGCCGGACTGGCGCAGGGAGGCGGTCGCCGCGGCGCGCGGTGAAGCGGGCGACGGTGATGCGAGCGGCGGTGATGCGCCCAAGGGTGAAGCGAGCGGCGGGGATGCGCGCGACGGTGTTGCGCGTGGCGTTGAATCGGGCGTTGAATCGGGCGTTGAATCGGGCGTTGAATCGGGCGTTGAATCGGGCGGTGTGTCGGCGCCGGCCGAGGCGGCACAGCTGAGCTTTCTCGAGGACGGCAGCGACCGCGCCGAAGCGACCGCGAAGCGCCCGTCCCGGCCGGACGGCCCCGCCGACCGGCGCGAGGCCACGGTGAAGGCGCTGGGCCGGGAAATCGTCACCCACATCAACGATGCGCTGGTGATCAACCCCGTCAACCTGCTGGCCACCGCGATGCAGGGCGCGTCGCGGCAGGCGATGGACGCCGGTCGGCTCGCGGAGCAGATCGACCTGCTCGCCAGCCTCGCAGGCCGGATTCCCTACTCGCGGCGGCAGCAGCTCAGCGCGATGGACGGCGCCGCGGTCATCGCGCACGCGCAGCAGCAGGGCTGGATCGAGCGCATCGCGCACCCGCTCGGCGACATCGTGCGCGTGGTCCCGCGCCAAGTGCCGCTGCTCGCCTACTTCCGCAACAACGTGCTGCACGCCTGGGCGCTGCCCTCGCTCGTGGCCTGCCTGGTGCTGCGCGACCCGCGCATCACCATCGCGCGGATGCGCGAGCTGACCCGCCAGCTCTTCCCCTTCCTGCGCGCGGAAATGTTCCTGTCCTGGCCGGAGGCCACGCTGGACGCCCGGGTGGACGCCTGCATCGACCTGCTCGCGGAACTGGGCCTGCTGGACGTGGAAGGAGCGGTCGAGGCGGATCAGCCCGCCACCCGGCTGCGCGAGTTCGCATTGCGCGCCCGCGACGGCGCGCTGCTGCTGGCGCCCGCGCCGAACCGGCGCGAAGCACTCGCGCTGCAGGGTCTGGCCCGGGTGATCAGCCAGCCACTGGAGCGCTACTTCCTGACCGTGAAGGCGCTGGTGGGCTCGGGCAGCGGAACGCTCTCGCCGGCCGCGCTGGAGGAGCGCTGCGTGCTGCTGGCCGAACGCTTCGCCTATCTGTACGAGCCGGATGGCCCGGATTTCACCGACCCGGTGGCCTTCCGCTCGGTCGTGACCACGCTGCAGGAGGCCGGGCTGGCGCAGCTGCGCGATGGCACGCTGCACTTCGGCCCGCCGCTGCAGCGCAGCGCCCGCGATGCCGACCACCTGCTCTCCGACGAAGTGCGATCGGCGATCGCGCATGCCGGAGCGCTGCCCCAGTCCGACCTGGAGCATGCGCCCGACCTGGGCGCGCACCGCACGAAGCCGGCGGCGCGACGTCGGCGGGCGCTGCGGCCGGCCAAGCCGCGGCGCTGAACGGGCGATCCGGCCGCGGCGCGACAGCGCCACTGCGCCACCGCCTGCGCCACCGCAGCGCTTCACTGCATGAAGCGGCGCTGGTACCGGCCGGTCAGCTCGTCGAGACGCAGCATCATCGGAAAGTCGGCGCAGCCGAACTCGTCGTCGCGGCTGGGCTCACCCAGCAGCTTCGCCCCGGCGCGCAGGTAGCCGCGCATCAGCGGAGGAATCGGGGCATCGCCCGCGCCAGCGGCCTCGGTTCCGGCGCCAAGGTCGAGCCGCTGTCGCGGCCACACGCGCAGCGTCTCGTCGGCAAGGTGCCTGCGGGCGAGCGAGTGGTAAAGACGCGACGCATGCGCGCCGCCGTCGGCCAGCGGCACGCTGACGCAGCCCAGCAGGTGCCGGTGCCCGCACGAAGCGAGCAGCGCGCCGATGCCAGACCACAGCAGCATGATGGTCGCGCCGGTCCGGTAGTCCGGATGCACGCAGGCCCGGCCCAGCTCGACGATCGAGTCGCGCAGCGGGTTCAGGCGGGTCAGCCAGAATTCCCGGTCCGA
Organism: Quisquiliibacterium transsilvanicum; assembly: GCF_014202215.1. Classification (GTDB taxonomy): domain Bacteria; phylum Pseudomonadota; class Gammaproteobacteria; order Burkholderiales; family Burkholderiaceae_E; genus Quisquiliibacterium; species Quisquiliibacterium transsilvanicum. Next base: position 143,311 of record NZ_JACHGB010000006.1, read on the forward strand.
GTAGAGGCAGCCGAGCAGCCGCGCCTGCTCGGGGAGCATCACGCGATAGGTGCCGACCACCGCGCCGCTGGCACTGTCGCTGACGACAAGGTGCCGGCAGTAGGGATCGAAGATGTCTCGGTCGACGCCGTCGCGCGCGCCGTGGCTGGCGCCGAGTTCACCGACGAACACGCGGTAGCGCAGGCGAAGCGCCTGCTCGACCTCTTCAGGAGTTTCGGCCACCGTGACGACCAGATCCCCGGCACGGGCGATCGGGGCTGGGGATGGGGTGCTGGGCGCCTTCAGCAGCGCGGGGAGGCGCGCATCGGCATGCACTGCGGTCATCGGCGGTCTCCTTGGTTCGGGGATGACCGCAAGATGCCGGGACGCCATGTCCTGCCGGTGACGGGGCGATGAAGATTGGATGAAACTCCCGCAGCCGGCGTCGCGAGCGAGGCGCCGGCCACGGCGGACCGGGGCCGCGCCGGGGCGCCGCGCGACTCAGATCTGCTCGGGGGAGATCACGGTGCGCAGCACCAGCTGGCGGCGGTCGTCGCGCTCGCGGGTGGACAGCCACCAGATCGCGCCCTTGCGCACGCTCCAGTCCGCCTCCTGACCGGAGAGCAGCAGGCTGGCCAGCCGTCCGAGCGTCGGCTGGTGGCCGACCAGGATGACCGTGCCCGCCGCGTCTCGCGGCCCCTCAGGCCATTCGATGGCAGCGAGGCAGTCGGGGACGTCGCCGTCGGGGGCGAGCCGCAGGTCCACCCGATAGCCGGGGCCGAGCGCGTCCGCCGTCTGACGGGTCCGCTGCGCCGGACTCGCGAGCACCACGTAGCGCTCCGGCAGCTTCGGCTTGAGCCAGGCGGCCATCTTCTCCGCCTGCTTGCGGCCGCGCGCGGTGAGCCTGCGCCCGAGATCGGGCTCCGCGTCCTCGGCCTCGGCGTGCCGCCACAGGATCAGGTTCATCGGCGCCTCCACGGAAAGACCGGCATCATCCCCCGCCCGTGTTACGGGCGCATGTCGGCGCGACGGAATCGGCGCGCCGGATCGTCACCTGCCGGTCGCAGGGGCGGCCGGCTGGCCTGCGGGATCCGCTGGCCCTGCCGCGCCCGCCTCGAGCCGGCGGAATTTCGCCTCGAGCTCCTCGCGCGTTTCCGGATGCCGGGGATCGTTGGGGATGCAGTCCACCGGGCAGACCTGCCGGCACTGGGGCTCGTCGAAGTGGCCGACGCACTCGGTGCACAGCGCGGGGTCGATCACGTAGATCTCCGGACCCATCGAGATCGCGCCGTTCGGGCACTCCGGCTCGCAGACGTCGCAGTTGATGCATTCGTCGGTGATCTTGAGTGCCATCGCGGGCTCCTGCCTCAGCCGCGCTTGAGCGAGGCGACCTTCTCGCGCAGCCGCGCTTCGACCTTCGACGACACGAACTGCCCCACCTCGCCGCCCATGATCGCGATCTCGCGCACCAGCGTGGCGGACACGAACTGGTAGCGCTCGCCCGGAATCAGGAAGACCGTCTCCAGTTCCGGCATCAGGTGGCGGTTCATTCCGGCGAGCTGGAACTCGTAGTCGAAGTCGGTCACGCTGCGCAGGCCGCGCACCACCACCGTGGCGCCGTGCTTGCGCGCAAAGTCCACCATCAGCCCCGAAAAGCTCACCACCTCGACGTTGCCCAGCGGCTCGAGCACCTCGCGCGCGACGGCCAGCCGCTCCTCGGGCTCGAACAACGGGCTCTTGCCGCGGCTGTGCGCGACGCCGATGACCACGCGGTCGAAGAGCGACGATGCACGCCGCACGAGATCCTCGTGACCGCCGGTGAGGGGGTCGAAGGTGCCGGGATAGACCGCTGTCGCCATGTCAGTCGCTTTCCTGTGGAATCGAACGAAGGACCAGATGGTAGAACACCTGGCCCGCGCGGCCGGCGCGCGCGATCCGGAAGCCCGGGCCCAGCAGCCGCCCGAGCACATCCTCGGTCAGCGCCTCTCCGCTTTCGACGTAGATCGCCGCCTGTTCCGACAGCACCGGCGGCAGCAGCGGCAGCACCCGTTCGAGCCAGCCCGCACCGAAGGGCGGATCGAGCAGCACGAGGTCGAAACGCAGCCCTTCCCTGCGGGCACGATCCAGCGCCGCCAGCGCATCGCCCGGCAGCAGCGAGACCTGTGCCGCGCCGAGCCGGGCGATGGTGGCGCGGATGGCGGCCTGGGCGCGCCGGTCCTTCTCCACCAGCCATACGGTCGCCGCGCCGCGCGACGCCGCCTCCAGGCCGAGGGCGCCGGTGCCCGCGAACAGGTCCAGGCAGCTGGCGCCGGCGAGATCGCCGCCCAGCCAGTTGAACAGCGTCTCGCGCACCCGGTCGGGCGTCGGGCGCAGGCCCTCGACCTCGGGCACCTGGAGCGGCGTGCGCTTCCAGGCGCCGCCGACGATGCGCACGCGATGCGGTGCAGCGCCCACGTTCAGCGGCCGTCGTCGCCGACGACGACGGTGACCAGCCGGTCAGCGCGGACGTGCCGCGCGAAGGCGTCCCGGATCTGCTGCGCGCTGACCTCCTCGACCCGCTGCGGCCAGCGCTCGAGCCAGTCCAGAGGCAGGCGGTACCAGCCGATGGTGGTGAGGTTGTCGAGGATCTTGCCGTTGCTGTCGATGCGCAGCGGGAAGCCGCCCACCAGGTTCGCCTTCGCCGCCTTGAGCTCGTCCGCTGAGGGCCCGTCGGCGAGGAAGCGCGACAGCGTCTCGCGCACCACCTGCAGCGCCAGCCCGGTCTGCTCCTTCTTGGTCTGCAGGCCGATGGTGAAGGGTCCGGGCTGCAGCGACGGGGAGAAGTAGGAATAGACGCTGTACGCCAGGCCGCGCTTCTCGCGCACCTCGTCGTAGAGACGGGACACGAAGCCGCCGCCGCCGAGCACATAGTTGCCCACCATCAGCGCGAACTGGTCGGGATCGCCCCAGGCGATGGCCGGCGCACCGACCAGGATGTGGCTCTGGCTGGCCGGGTGAGCGATGCGCCGCTCGATCGCCTGCCCTGGGCGCGCCACCTCGGGCAGCGCCGGCGACGGGCTGCCGGCGGGCAGGCGTGCGGTGAGCCGCTGCGCGATCGACTCGGCCTGGGCGCGGGTCACCGCGCCGATCATCGCGACCACTGCCCGGTCCGCCGAGTAGTGCGCGCGATGGAAGGCGACGAGGTCGTCGCGCGTGACTGCGGCCACCGTCTCGGGTGTGGCATGCCGGCCATAGGGATGACCGGGATAGAGCAGCGCGGAGAACTCCTGGCCGGCGATGGTCTCGGGCTTGGTCTGGGCCTCGCGCAGCGCCTGGATCACGCGCTCCTTTTCGCGCGCGAGAACCTCGGCCGGGAAGGTGGGTTCGGCCAGCAGCCGCTCGAGCATCTCGAGCGCGGCGCCGAGCTCCTCCGCGCTGGACAGCGTGCGCAGCGAGACGGTGGCCCGGTCGCTGCTGGCGCCGCCGCCTCGCTGCGCGCCCACCGAAGCGAAGCGCTCGGCGATCTCCGGCTCCCCGAGCCCCGGGACGCCCTTGCCGAGCATCGTGTTGGTCAGCGATGCGAGGCCGACGCGGTCGGCGGCGCCGTAGCGGCCGCCCGCATCGAAGGTGATCGCCAGGTCGAGCATCGGGATGGCCGGCGCATGGACGAAGAAGACCCGCGCGCCCGAGGACGTGGTCCAGTGCTCGATCGGGAGCACGGCGTGGGCACGTCCGGGCCACAGCGCAGCGAGCAGCAGGAAGGTCAGCAGAAGGAAGGTCGGCGCGCCGCGGGCGGGGCGCACCATGCGACCGTGGCGGAGGCCGTGGACCTGCGACGAACGGGAAAGGGAAAGGACGAGGCTCATCGGTGGATCCGGTTCAGTGACGCAGGCCGGCAGGCGGGCGGGCGCCTGCGTTTTCGACTGGCTGAGGCAGCAGGGTGACGACGGTCAGCGCATCCTCGCCAAACCACCGGCGGGCGGCCTCGCGCACCTGCGCGGGGCTGACTGCGCGGATGCGCTCGAGCACCCGGTCGGCGTCGCGGTGCGAGAAGCCCACGCTCTCCAGCCCGGCCGCCTCCATCGCCTGGCCGAAGACGGAATCGCGCTGGTAGACGCGGCTGGCGACGTACTGCGTCTTGACCCTGCGCAGTTCCTCCTCGCTGACGCCCTCCTCGGCAATGCGCCGCACCTGCGCCAGCAGCGCCCGCTCGAGCGCAGCAGCGTCCTGGCCCGCGGCGGGCGTGCCGGACAGCAGGAACAGCACCGGTCCCCGGGAGAACATGTCGTAGCCAGCGCCGGCCTGGTTCGCGACGCGCGACTCCCGCACCACCGAGCGGGTGAGCCGGCCGTTCTCGTCCAGGTCCAGCACGGCGGCAAGGACCTCGAGCGCGTAGGGGTCGCTGTCGCGCTCGACGTCGCTCAACGAGGGCACGCGAAAGCCCATCAGCAGGTAGGGGTTCTCGGCGGGCGCCTTGACCCACAGGCGCCGCACGCCGCGCTGCGGCGGCTCTTCCTGGGGCTTGCGCGCCGGCAGCGCTCGCGCCGGGATGCCGCCGTAGGTGCGCTCCGCCAGCGCGAACGCCTCGTCGGGCGCAACGTCGCCCGCCACCACCAGCAGCGCGTTGTTCGGCGCGTACCAGCGCTCGTACCAGTCGCGCGCATCATCGACGGTCATCGACTGCAGGTCGTTCATCCAGCCCACCACCGGCGTGCGCACCGGGGAGGCGACGAAGGCGGCAGCCATCAGCTGCTCGTAGACCAGCGCGGTGGCGCGGTCTTCGGTGCGCCAGCGGCGCTCCTCCATCACCACCTTCACTTCGCGCGCGAACTCGTCCGCATCGAGCACCAGGTTGGCCATCCGGTCGGCCTCGAGCGCCATCACCTCACCGAGGCGGGAACGATGCACCTGCTGGAAGTAGCCGGTGTAGTCACGCGAAGTGAAGGCATTCTCGCGGCCGCCCATCGCCGCGACCCTGCGCGAGAACTCGCCGGGCGCGAGGGTGCGCGTGGCCTTGAACATCAGGTGCTCGAGCACGTGGGCCACTCCGGTGCGGCCGCTCGCCTCGTCGTAGGAACCGGCGCGGTACCAGACCATGTGGGCCACGGTGGGCGCGCGATGATCCTCGATGACGAGCATCTTCATGCCGTTGGCCAGCGTTCGCTCGGTGGTCTGCGCTGACGCGGCCCCCACGGCCCAGGGCAGCGCGAGCGCGAGCAGCAGGGCCTGCAGCCAGGTCCGCGCAGATCGGGGTGCGCGCAACGCCCCGGGCCTGGCGAAGCGAAGGGAGACGAAGAACTGACGGGCGGGTCGGGGCATCTATGGGGGTCCGGGTTCGGGGTGCGGATAGAATTGTCTCCGAATTGCCCTCCGGCAACCGGATTGACCTCATGGTCGAGCCCGGCCCGCCGATCCTGACGCCCTCCCTTCGCCGGCGCCCCTCCGGGCGGCGGCCCGCCAACATGTTCGGTTTCCTCAGACGCAAGCAGCCCGGGGCGACTCCCTCCGAGCCGTCTTCCCCCGTAACGGCCGACGCCGCCGCCACGCCGCCGCCGCCCAGCGAGCGGGCGATCCCGTCGTTCCTGCGGGCGGAACCGGTGCCTGCTCCGGCCCCTGCTCCGGCTCCGGCTCCTGTCCCGGCTCCTGTCCCGGCTCCTGTCCCGGCTCCTGTCCCGGCTCCTGTCCCGGCTCCTGTCCCGGCTCCTGTCCCGGCTCCTGTCCCGGCTCCTGCTCCGCCTCCGGCTCCCGCTCCGGTTCCCGCTCCAGCGCCCGCCGAACCTGCCGTCGAGACCGTTCTGGTCGTGCCGTCGGCTGCCGAGCGCCAGTCGTGGATGAAGCGCCTGCGCCAGGGCCTGAGCAAGACGCGCAGCAATCTGTCCGGGCTGTTCGGCGGCGGTGCGAAGATCGACGACGTGCTCTACGAGGAGCTCGAGACCGCGCTGCTGGTCAGTGACGCCGGCGTGGAGACCACCCAGTGGCTGCTGGACTCCCTGCGTACGCGGGTGCGCCAGCAGCGGCTGACCGAGGCCAGCCAGGTCCGCGACGCGCTGCGCGCGCTGCTGGTGGAACTTCTGAAGCCGCTGGAGCAGCCGGTGGACATCGATCGGGCGACGCCGCTGGTGGTCATGATCGCGGGCGTCAACGGCGCCGGCAAGACGACTTCGATCGGCAAGCTCGCTCACCACCTGCAGCGCGAGGGCAAGTCCATCCTGCTCGCCGCCGGCGACACTTTCCGGGCCGCCGCGCGGGAGCAGCTGGCTGAATGGGGGGCGCGCAACAACGTCCAGGTGATCGCCCAGGAGGGCGGCGACCCGGCCGCGGTGGCTTTCGACGCGGTGTCCGCCGGGCGGGCACGCGGCGTCGGGGTCGTGATGGTCGACACTGCCGGCCGCCTGCCAACGCAGACCCACCTGATGGACGAGTTGAAGAAGATCCGGCGGGTGATCGCGAAGTCGATGCCGGACGCACCGCACGAGAGCCTGCTGGTGCTGGATGGAAACACCGGCCAGAACATGCTGGCGCAGGTGCGGGCCTTCGACGAGGCGGTCGGCCTGACCGGGCTGATCGTGACCAAGCTCGACGGCACCGCCAAGGGCGGCGCGCTGGCGGCGCTGGCGCACACGCGGCGGGACCGTCCGATCCCGGTCTACTTCATCGGCGTGGGCGAGGGCCTGGACGACCTGCAGGCATTCAGCGCGGAAGAGTTCGCCTCGGCGCTGGTCGACTGACAGCCCTCGTCGCCGACGCCCCGCCCCGCCGGCCAGCCGGGCGGTGGCGCGGGCTCACGCTAGGCCGGAAAGCGCGCCCCGGACGGACCGGCCCCGGCGCCGCCCGCCCCGCCGGTCTCGAGTTCGACGCGGTCGCGGCCCGCGGCCTTGGCACGGTACAACGCCGCGTCCGCACGCGCGAACAGCGTCTCCGCGGTGTCGCCCGGCTGCATCTGCGCGACGCCGACGCTCACCGACACCACCGGCTGGCTGCCGTCTGGAGCGGCGCGGCGCGAGTCCCGCATGCCCGACCGCACCCGCTCGGCCACCTCGAGCGCCCTGGCCATGGCAAGCCCCGGCAGCAGCAGCACGAACTCCTCGCCGCCGTAGCGGAACGCGAAGTCGCTGGTGCGGATGCTGCAGGTCACCGTTGCCGACAGCGCCTGGATGACCTGATCTCCGAAGCCGTGGCCGTGCCTGTCATTGACCTCCTTGAAGTGGTCGATGTCGACCACCAGCAGCGAAACAGCCGCCCCGGCGCGACGGCATCGATCGAGCGTCTCGGGCACCGTGCGGTCGTACGCCCGCCGATTGCCTAGGCCGGTCAGCGCATCGCGCTGCGACAGGCGAGAAAGCTCCTGGGTCCGCTCGGCAAGCCGCTGGCGCTCGCCGCGCAGGTCGCGGACCTGCGAGCCCACCGCCACCGACAGCAGGATCGCCTCTGCCCAGACGCCCAGCGCCGTCGCATGGATCAGCGCCGGCCACCAGGGCAGCAGCCCGAGGTACATGGCGACGAAACCGGTCGCGGCGACCGCGAGCGAGCCGAAGGCCACCGCGGTGGCCCGCGCCAACGGATGTGCGCGGCGCAGCGCTGCGGCGATCTCCGCGGCGACCGCGACCAGCGCAGCGATCGTGACCGCGACGCTGAGCAGCGCGATCGCCTGCGTCGCCGCGAAGGGCAGCGAGATCGCCAGCGCCAGCCAGCCGAACAGCAGCGCGGCATGCCAGGGCTTGCGCCACGAGGCGGCATCGGCAGCCAGCAGTCCGCGCACGAAGAACCAGTGGAACAGCGCGGCGATCGCCACCGCGAAGCCGCTGACCCGCTGCACCGCGCCGAAGGGATCCTGCCCCGCCGGCAGCAGCCACAGCAGGGCGCGGTCGAACACCCCGCTGGCGATGCCGTAGAAGAGCGCCAGCGCCAGTGCGGAGGCGGAGTAGGCCCACAGGCCGCGCAGCCGGGTAAGCCGCGCCAGCACTGCGCAGTAGGCCACCAGCGAGACGATGCCGCCAGCCAGCAGGCCGCCGAGCAGCGTGCGGTCGCCGACCTCGTCCGCGAGGCCCCGGCCGGAGACGATCGTCGGTGCCGCCAGCACCGGCCCCGGCCCGGCGACCCGGATCAGGTACTCGGCGGCATGGTCCGGCAGAGGATTGACCGGGACCATCGCCTGACGGATCTGCAACTGACCGGCGCCCGTGACCGGATCCAGCGGCGACGCCTCGAGCGTCCATCCTTCGCCCTGCACGCGCCGGAACACGCTCACCCGGTTGCCGAACGGATTGCCGAGCTTGAGGAACACGGGCTCGTGGCAGCCGGAGCCCGCCTCCACCACGAAACGCAGCCAGACCGCGCCCTTGACGAGGCCGAAGTTCAGGCGATTCCCGTCAGAGGGTGCAAAGGCCTCCCCCTGGACTGCCACCGGGTCGGTCCTGCCTGCGGGATCGCGCAAGGCCTCCAGGTGCCGGGCCCCGAGCTCCAGGGGACTGCAATCGCCGATGCGCACGGGCCCGCCCGCACCGTGTGACAGGATCGGGAGGCATCCGGCGACGAAGAGGAGACAGCTTGCAGCCAGCCGCAGAAGGCGGCGGCAAGACGACACAGGAGTCAGCAGACGCATGAGGAGGAACCTGTTTTCTTCGATCCTGAGGCCTGCCCGCCAGGATGTCCACCGCGCCCACGCTCAGGGCATGAACTCTTTTCGGATCAATGCTTTACGCACCCCAGGCGCGCCGCGGATTCATTGCCGGGGCCTATCGCGATCATCGCCAGGATCCATTAGCACTCTCGACCCATGAGTGCTATTCTTTGAATCCAAGTCGCATATGGCGACGCACCAAGAGAGGAACGCGAACACATGTCCGAACGGAATCCGACTGCCCTGATCTCCGCCCGCGCCGGCGGCGCCGCGATGATGCTGCCGGCCGTCGGGAACCTGGATGCCTACATCAGCGCCGTGAACCGGCTGCCGATGCTGTCGCCCGAGCGGGAAACCGATCTCGGCCGCAGGCTGCGCGACCACAACGACCTGGAAGCCGCCCGTGACCTGGTGATGTCCCACCTGCGGCTCGTGGTGTCGATTTCGCGCCAGTACCTGGGCTACGGCCTGCCGCACGCCGACCTGATCCAGGAAGGAAACATCGGTCTGATGAAGGCGGTGCGGCGCTTCGACCCCGAGCGCGGCGTGCGGCTCGTGTCCTTCGCGCTGCACTGGATCAAGGCCGAGATCCACGAGTACGTCCTGAAGAACTGGCGGATGGTCAAGGTGGCCACCACCAAGGCGCAGCGCAAGCTCTTCTTCAATCTGCGCTCGATGAAGACCGGCTCCCGCACCCTGTCGCCCGAAGACGTCGCGGTGATCGCCAAGGAGCTGAACGTCCGAGAGAAGGACGTCGTCGAGATGGAAGCCCGGCTGACGGGCCAGGAAATTGCGCTGGAAGCGGGCTCGGACGACGGCGACGACGACTTCGCCCCGATCTCCTACCTGGCGGCGGCGCAGTCCGAGCCCAGCCAGATCCTGGAGCGGCGCCAGTACGACCAGCTGCAGGGCGAAGGCCTGGAGCAGGCGCTCGCCGGGCTGGACGACCGCAGCCGCCGGATCATCGAGGCCCGCTGGCTTCGCGACGAGGACGAAGGCGGCGGCCGCACCCTGCACGATCTGGCCGGCGAGTTCGGCGTGTCCGCCGAGCGGATCCGCCAGATCGAGGCCAAGGCGCTGCAGAAGATGAAAGGTTCGCTCGCGCAGTACGTCTAAAGGGTGCATGACGCGGTCGGAGCGGCGAGAGCGCTCCGGTCGCCGAATGCAACCGGTTCTCCGGTGTTTTTCCTCCCTCCTCCTTGGCCGCCAACGGATCTTCCGAAGGCGGCTTTTTCTTTCCTGAGGCGGGAGGACGCGCTGCGCGGATCAGCGTTGCGGGCTGCGGCTGCGCGCCCACAGGCGCCGGTAGGCGCCAGCGACGGCATCGAGCACCTCGTCGCTCTCTCCCAGCGCCGGCCATAGCCCGATCTCCACCCCCGGATGGCGCGCACGCGCGGCGTCGAGCAGCACGGGAACGTCATTGCGCAGGTGGCCGCCCGCGGCCCAGAACACCGGCGCAACCTCGATGCGGCCCGCCCCGCGAGCCACCGCAGCGTCGATCGCATCCCCCAGGCCGGGAGACATGAACTCGAGGAAGGCCACCGACACCGCGCAGCCGGGCAATGCCGCCTGCATCCGCTCGTGCAGGCCGTCCAGCGGCGCGCGCCATTGGGGGTCGCGCGCACCATGGGCGAACAGGATGAGTGCTTCGTCAGGCTGGTCCATCGCAGAAAATCAGCCTTCGTCGATCAGGCGCTCGAGGTCCTGGGCGAGCGGCTCGGCGCCCTGCCCGTGCTTGATGAACAGGCGCACCCGGCCCTTGGCGTCGAACGCGAAGCTGCCCGCGCTGTGGTCGACCGTGTAGATGCCCGGCGCGCTGCCGGGGACCTTCTGGTAGAAGACCTTGAACTCCTTGGCGACCTTGGCGGTGCTCTCCGGGTCGCCGTACAGTCCGACGAAGCGGCGATCGAACGCGGGAACGTAGCTGGCCAGAAGTTCCTGAGTGTCGCGCTCCGGGTCCACCGTGACGAACAGCGCCTGGACGCGCTCGGCCTTGTCGCCGAGCAGGCGCATCACCTCCGCCATCTCGCTCAGCGTCGTCGGGCAGACATCCGGGCAGTGCGTGTAGCCGAAGAAGATGGTGACCACCTTGCCGCGGTAGTCCGCCAGGGTCCGGCGCTGGCCGTTGTGATCGGTGAGCTCGAAGCCCTTGCCGAAGTCAGCGCCGGTGACGTCGGTGTTGCGGAACGCGGGCTTGTCGGAATCGCAGCCGGTCAGCCAGAGCGCGGCCAACGCCGGCGCGAGGAGCATCAGGCGTCTGCGCATGGGGCCTCTCAGAGATAGTGGTCGATCAGCAGGGCGCCGAACAGCGCCGCCAGGTAGAAGATCGAATAGCCGAAGGTGCGCTTCGACAGCGCGTCCGAGTAGTTGCGCCAGAGCCGCCAGGCGTAGGCCAGGAACACGCCGCCAAGCGCCAGCGCGCACACCAGGTAGAACCATCCGCTCATCCCGATCAGGAATGGCAGCACGGTGGTGGCCACCAGCAGCAGGGTGTAGAGGAGGATGTTCAGGCGCGTGAACTCGGAGCCGTGGGTGACCGGCAACATCGGCAGCCCGGACTTTCGGTAGTCCTCGATGCGGTACAGCGCCAGCGCCCAGAAGTGCGGCGGCGTCCAGACGAAGATGATCAGGAAGAGCACCAGCGCCTGCGCACTCACCTCGTTGGCGACGGCGACCCAGCCGAGCAGCGGCGGCATCGCGCCTGAAGCGCCGCCGATGACGATGTTCTGCGGCGTGGCCGGCTTGAGCAGCACCGTGTACACGACCGCATAGCCGACGAAGGTGGCCAGCGTCAGCCACATCGTCAGTGCGTTCACGAAGGCATGGAGCATCCAGGCGCCGAGCACGCCGAGCACGACGGCGAAGATCACGGTGCCGGTCGCCCCGACCTCGCCGCGGGCCAGCGGCCTGGCGCGGGTACGGGCCATCTTCGCGTCGATGCCGCGCTCGATCAGGCAGTTGAAGGCGAACCCCGCCGCGGCCAGCAGGGCGATGCCCAAGGTGCCGAAGAAGAGGATCCGCAGCGGCACCATTCCCTCGGTCGCCAGCAGCATCCCGATCAGCGCGCAGAACGCCGCCAGCAGCACGATCCGCGGCTTGGTCAGCGCGAGATATTGCGATGCGATGTGTCGCCAGTCGGTAGGGTGCGTGGGGTGGGCGTGCATGGATGGGAAGCGCCGTGGACGCGGACGGCCCCTGTGCGGGGGCCGCGTTCGGCGCCGGAAATGCACGGCACCGCGGCAGGCCCGGGTCAGATCATCCGTCGGGCGCGAGCTGCGCGGAAGTGTAGCACCACCAGCAGCGCCAGCAGAACAGCCGCACCGCCGTTGTGGGCGACCGCCACCGGCAGGGGCAGGCTGAACCAGACGTTCGAGAGCCCGAGCAGCCACTGCAGCGCGAGCACGGCCAGCAGGGCGGCGCCCAGGCGCTCTTCGCCGGGGGCGCGCATGGCCCTCCAGCCCACCCAGCCCACGACCGCGAGCGCGACCAGCGCCCCGATCCGGTGGCTGAGGTGGATCGCGGTCAGCGCCTGCGCGGGAAGCAGTTCGCCGTCACCGGTCATTCCGAGCTCGCGCAGGAAGTGGAAGCCGTCCGCAAAGTTGACCGCGGGCCACCAGCTGCCCTGGCAGGTGGGCAGGTCGGTACAGGCCAGCGCGGCGTAGTTGGTGCTGGTCCAGCCGCCCAGGAAGATCTGCGCCAGCACCACCAGCAGGCCGATCCGCACCGGCATCGTCAGCCCGGCCGCCGGCTCGGGATCGACGTAGCGCGCCGGCGGCAACTGGCGCAGCCACAGCCACAGCAGCAGCACGAAGACCAGCAGTCCGCCGAGCAGGTGCCCGGTGACGATCGCCGGCTTGAGCAGCAGCGTGACCGTCCATTTGCCGAACAGCCCCTGCAGGATCACCACGCCGACCAGCACCGTGGCCAGCCACGGCGACTGCCCGAGCCGCGCGCGCCAGCACCAGGCCAGCACGGCGATGACCACGATCAGCATTCCCAGCAGGGTGGCGACGTAGCGGTGCCCCATCTCGCGCCAGGCCTTGCCCATCGAGACCGGCCCGTGCTCGCCGCCCTGCTGAGCGACCGCCTCGGCGATCTGCGCGCCAGCCTGTACCGGAGTCAGCTTGCCGTAGCAGCCAGGCCAGTCCGGACAGCCCAGCCCCGCGTCGGTCAGGCGCACCCAGGCGCCCAGCATCAGCAGGCCCAGCGTGAGCACGACCGCGATGCCCAGCAGCCGCCGGAAGCGCAGGGCCCGGCGATCCGGTCCGGCCGCTGCGGGCCGGGCGCTGACCCTGGCGACCACGTCGCGGGTCGCGTCGTAGGCAACCTCGTACAGCGCGGCGCCGTCGGCGGCGGCAGCGCGCGCGGCGCGCTTGGCGCTCTTGCGTGCCGATCCCGGACCGACCTTGCTCATCAGCCGATCCTCGACGCGCGCAGCAGCTTGGCCAGGTCCTTCTTCATCCGGCTCGGATCCGCGTCCGCGGGAAAGCGCATCATCACGTTGCCCAGGGGGTCGACCACGTAGATGTGGTCGGACGCCGCACCGCCCGGCGCGGGAAACACACCGGCCACCGCCGCGGGCGCGGCGCGGCGCAGGTGCAGCCCTTCGTGGCCGGCGAGCACCTCCGGGGCCGGCACGGCCGGGCTGGTCAGCAGCAGAAGCCGCTCCACGCGCTCGCGCTCCTTGCCGGTGGTCAGCCGCACCTGGCGGATCGCGTAGAGGCGATCCTGGCAGACCTTCGCACAGTCGCCCGGCTCGATCACCACCATGGTCCACTTGCCGCCTACCGCCCCAAGGTCGGACGGAGCGCCCGCGGCCGTACCGACCGCCAGACCCGTGATCGCGGGCATCGGCTCGATAAGCTCGCCGTAGTTCGTCCGGCCCTCGGGCCGGATGACGTAGTAGGTGAGATAGGACGCGATCACCGGCGCCGCGCACACCAGCAGCACTGCGATCAGTTTCCAGCGGCCCCGGCTGGTCCGGGCGCCCGTGGCTTCAGGAGGGTTCTGCACTGCGTTCACGTCGTCTGAAGAAAGTGAGGTAGGTCCACAACCCGATGGTGGCCGCTGCCATCGAGTACCACTGGAAGGCGTAGCCGCGATGCTTGGCAACGTCGCCGCCGGCGGGCGGCATCTCGCGCACCAGTCCGTCGTCGCGCAGGCCTGTCTCGCGGATCATCAGCGGCAGCAACTCCAGGCCCGACCACGCGCGAAAACGGTCGAAATCGATGTTCTGCCAGAGCCGGTCTCCAGGCCCCGGCACGGGCGCCTCCCGCAACTCCAGCACCTGCGCGATGCTGGCCTGGCCGAGCCCGTCGATCTCGACGAGCCCCTGCGGCGTGGGCACCTGCGGCAGCCGGGTCCGCTCGCGCGCATCGCGTGCGATCCAGCCGCGCAGCACCAGCACATGCCGCTGCGAGCCCTCGATTCTAACCGGCGTGACGACATGGAATCCCGCAACCCCCTTGCGGGTCCGGTTGTCGATGTACACGGTGTGCTCCGCGATGAAACTGCCGCGCACCCGCACGCGCCGACCGTCGAGCGGCGACAGGTCCGTCGCGTCGGCGGTAACCGAGAGCGGCGCGTCGCGCCCGGCCGCGTCGATGCTTGCCTGGATCGACGCCTTCTCCTCGGCCCGCCGGATCTGCCAGTTGCCCAGCGAGACGGTGAGCGCCACCAGCCCGATCGCCAGCAGGGTCGGCAGCGCCGCGGGGCGCCGCCAACGGCGCCCCGCGGGCGAGCCGCTAGAATGCGCGCTGCTCAATCCCTGCCCCCGGACGCCATGAAGTGGGTCATCGTCGTCGCCTTCATCCTGATCATCGGCAGCCTCATGTCGGCGATGGTATTCCTGATCCGCGACCGCGGCCGCACGCGCAACGTCGTGCGCGCGCTTGCTCTGCGCGTGGGCTTTTCCATCGCGCTCTTCCTGCTGATCCTGCTGGGGCATCAGCTCGGCTGGATCGAGGCCGGCGGCGTTCCCGTCGGAAGGCTGCGCTGAGCGGCGCCCATACGCGACAAGGCCGCACCGAAGTGCGGCCTTGTCTGCGGGAACCTGACCGTCCGCCGCCCGGATCCTGAGGCCGGGCCTGCGCCGCCGGCAACCGGCCAGCGCCCCCGGACCGGTGCTCAGAGCCAGTAGACGACGATGTACAGGCCCAGCCAGACCACGTCGACGAAGTGCCAGTACCAGGCGGCAGCCTCGAAGGCGAAGTGGTTCTCCGCAGTGAAGTGCCCCCTGGTCATCCGGAACAGCACCACGGCCAGCATGATCGCGCCGACGGTCACGTGGAAGCCGTGGAAGCCGGTGAGCATGAAGAAGGTGGAGCCGAAGATCCCGGAGGTCATCTTCAGGTTCAGGTCGCGGTAGGCGTGGATGTACTCGTAGGCCTGGAACCCGAGGAAGATGAAGCCCAGCAGCACCGTGGCCAGCAGCCAGAACTGCGCCGAGCCGCGGCGGTTCTCCTTCAGCGCATGGTGCGCGATGGTCAGCGTGACGCCCGAGGTCAGCAGCAGCGCGGTGTTGATCGTGGGGATCGGCCACGGACCCATCGTCTGGAAGGCCTCGATCGTGCCCGCCGGGCCGGCGTTCGGCCAGATCGCGGTGAAGTCCGGCCACAGGATGGACTTGTGATCGAGGTCGCCGAGCCAGGGCATCGAGATCGAGCGCGCATAGAACAGCGCGCCGAAGAAGGCCGCGAAGAACATCACCTCCGAGAAGATGAACCAGCCCATGCTCCAGCGGAAGGACCCGTCCACCCGCTGGCTGTACAGGCCGCCCTCGGACTCGCGCGCGACGTCGCCGAACCAGCCGACCATCATGTAGATCAGAACGGCCACGAAGCCCGCGAACAGCCAGGGGCCATAGCTTGCCCCATTGAACCAGCTCGCCAGGCCGAAGCCGAAGAGCGCCAGCGCGATCGCCCCGACTGCCGGCCACTTCGACTGGCCCGGCACGAAGTAGTACGGCGCGCCGTGAGTAGTGGTTCCGCCCATGGTTGTTGTTCCCTCTCTCTTGCTTTCTGGTTTCTCGTTCAACCGACCACCGCGCGCACCACGAGGACGAGCGTGAGCACGAATGCCAGTGCCAGCCCGATCCCGACGAGGATCACGTGCACCGGGTTCAGGTTGCCCATGTCGAAATCGTGCGCCCTGCCGCCCCGTACGCCGAAGAACGATGCACCCACCGCCTTCATCGTGTCGAGCAGCCCTGCCTTGCGCCCGGTCTTGTTCCCGTTTTCCTGCATCAGCCGTCCCGGGGCTTCCCGCCGTCAGCGGCCTGCATGCCGCCGACCTCGAAGAACGTGTAGGACAGCGTGATCGTTCCGACGTTGCTCGGCAGTTCGGGATCGACCACGAACACCACCGGGAAGCGCCTGGTTTCCTTCGCCCCGAAGGTCTGCTGCTGGAAGCAGAAGCATTCGACCTTGCGGAAATATGCTGCGGACTGCTGCGGCGCGTAGCTGGGGATCGCCTGGCCGGACATCGTCCGGTCCTGCATGTTGACCAGTTCGTACTCGACCGTCACCAGTTCGCCCGGATGCACGGTGACCGAACGGCGCTCTGGCCGGAACTGCCACTGCCCGTGCGAGTTGGAGTCGAACTCCACGACGATGCTGCGGGTGGTGTCGACCTGGGTGTTGCGCGCGAAGGCCTCGGCCTCCTTGTCGCGCGGGGTGACCAGGCCGATGCCGGTGACCTCGCAGATCGCCCGGTAGATGGGGATCATCGCGAAGCCGAAGCCGAACATCAGCAGCGCGATCACCGCGAGCTTCCTGAGCAGCACTCGGTTGGACAGGGGGACTTCCGCCTGCTGATGACCCGATTCGTTCACGACCTGCGCACCCTTCGAGTTGCTTGCGACGGCGCCGTCAGGCGCCGAACAGCCAGCGGTTGACGATCACGCCCAGGAAGAAGACCGCGGCGATCGACAGCAGGATCAGGGCGGTGCGCAGATTGCTGCCGCCGCCCTGTCCGGAGGATGCATGTCGTGCCATGGCTTCGCCGCTCCGCCTGCCGCCGCTTGCGCTCAGCGGACCGTCGGGGGGACTTCGAAGGTATGGAAGGGGGCGGGGCTGGGCACCGTCCACTCCAGGCCTTCAGCGCCCTCCCAGGGCTTGTCGGCCGCCTTCTCGCCACCCTTGATGCACTTGATCACCGCCCACAGGAAGATCAGCTGCGACAGGCCGAAACCGAAGGCGCCAACGGTGATCAGCGCGTTGAAGTCGGCGAACTGCATCGGGTAGTCGGCGTAGCGGCGCGGCATGCCGGCCAGCCCGAGAAAGTGCATCGGGAAGAAGGTGATGTTGAAGGTGATCAGGCTGGCCCAGAAGTGCCACTTGCCCAGGGTCTCGCTGTACATGTGGCCGGTCCACTTGGGCAGCCAGTAGTAGGTGCCCGCGAACAGCGCGAACAGCGAGCCGGCCACCAGCACATAGTGGAAGTGCGCCACCACGTAGTAGGTGTCGTGCAGCGCGATGTCGAGCGGGGCCACCGCGAGGATGATGCCCGTGAAGCCGCCCATCGTGAACACGAAGATGAAGCCGATCGCGAACAGCATCGGCGTCTCGAAGGTCATCGAGCCGCGCCACATCGTGGCCAGCCAGTTGAAGATCTTCACGCCGGTCGGAACCGCGATCAGCATCGTCGCGTACATGAAGAAGAGCTGTCCGGTGGCAGGCATTCCGGTCGTGAACATGTGGTGCGCCCACACGATGAACGACAGGATGGCGATCGAGGCCGTGGCGTAGACCATCGAGCTGTAGCCGAACAGCCGCTTGCGCGCGAACGCCGGGATCACTTCGCTGACGATGCCGAAGGCCGGCAGGATCATGATGTAGACCTCGGGGTGCCCGAAGAACCAGAAGATGTGCTGGTACATCACCGGGTCGCCGCCGCCGGCCGCGTTGAAGAACGAGGTGCCGAAGTGACGGTCGGTCAGCACCATGGTGATCGCGCCCGCGAGCACCGGCATCACCGCGATCAGCAGGTAGGCGGTGATCAGCCAGGTCCAGACGAACATCGGCATCTTCATCAGCGTCATCCCGGGCGCGCGCATGTTCAGGATGGTGGTGATGATGTTGATCGAGCCCATGATGGAGCTCGCGCCCATGATGTGGACCGCGAAGATGGCCAGGTCCATGCCCGGACCCATCTGGGTCGAGAGCGGCGCGTACAACGTCCAGCCGGCGGCGGTGGCGCCGCCCGGAACCAGGTAGGAGACGATCAGCAGCGTGGCGGCGACCGGCAGCAGCCAGAAGCTGAAGTTGTTCATCCGCGCGAAGGCCATGTCGGAGCAGCCGATCATCAGCGGCACCTGCCAGTTCGCGAAGCCCACGAAGGCCGGCATGATCGCGCCGAACACCATGATCAGGCCGTGCATCGTGGTGAGCTGGTTGAAGAACTCCGGCTCGACGATCTGCAGTCCCGGCTGGAACAGCTCGCTGCGCAGCAGCAGCGCGTTGACCCCGCCCACCATGAGCATCGCGAACGAGAACCACAGGTACAGCGTACCGATGTCCTTGTGGTTGGTCGCGAAGAGCCATCGGCGCCATCCATGCGGATGGTCATGCGCATGGTCGTGACCGCTGTGATGATCCAGCACTGCACTCATTTCCAACTCCTGACTGAATTCCCGAATTCTCTAGGCCGACGCATGCGCTGCGACGTCACTTGCCGCGGGCGGCGAGCACTTCCCCGGGCTGGACCACGTTGTCCTCGGGCTGGTTGCCCCAGGCATTGCGGGTGTAGGTGATGACGGCGGCCAGTTCGGTGTCCGAAAGCTGCTTGAACGAGGACATCGCGGTACCGGCCTTGCCTTTGAGGACGATGTCGAGCTGGCCGTCCTGCGGGCCGAGGACGATCTGCGAACCCTTGAGGGCCGGGAAGGTCGGGGGCATGCCAGCGCCGGTGGGCTGGTGGCAGGACGCGCAGTTGGACGCGTAGACCTTCTCGCCGCGCGCCGCCAGGGCGGCGGGTTCCCACTCCTTGTTCGGATCCTCCTGGGCGGCGAGGATCTCCTTCTTCTTCTGCTCGACCCAGGCGCGGTAGTCGTCCTCGGACTTGACCTCGACGACGATCGGCATGAAGGCATGCTCCTTGCCACACAGCTCGGCGCAGGCGCCGCGGTAGATACCGGGCTGCTCGGCCTTGAACCAGGTGTCGCGAACGAAGCCGGGGATGGCGTCCTGCTTGACGCCCAGCGCCGGCACGTACCACGAGTGGATCACGTCGTTGGCCGTGATGACCACGCGGACCTTCTTGCCGACCGGCACCACCAGCGGGTTGTCGACTTCGAGCAGGTAGGTCTCGTTCTTCTCGCGCTTTTCCTTCGCGCCCGGGAAGTTCTTGTCGTCGATGGAATCGCGCGGCGTCGACAGCGCGGAGAGGAAGGCGATGCCCTCTCCCTCGCCCCTCAGATAGTCGTAGCCCCACTTCCACTGGTAGCCGGTGGCCTTGACGGTGATGTCGGCGTTGGAGGTGTCCTTCTGCTCGACCACCATGCGGGTGGCGGGCAGCGCCATTCCGATGACGATGATGAAGGGAACGATGGTCCAGGCGATCTCGACCGCAGTGCTCTCATGGAACTCCGCGGACTTGTGCCCCTTCGACTTCCGATGCTTCCAGATCGAATAGAACATGACCCCGAAGACGGCGACGAAGATCGCCGCGCAGATCCACATCAGGAAGCCGTGGATCCAGATCTGGTCGGCAGCGATGCGGGTGGCGGGCTCGGTGAGGGTCCACTGGTTGTTGCGGGGACCGCCGGGCATGTCGGGGGTGGCAAGGGCCATGGCGGCCGGTGCCGAGAGCGCGGTTGCGACCACCCAATGCTGGATTTTCTTGCTGATCATGCTCTCACCAAACTGTCGTTGATCTTCTGATTCCGTCACGCCCGCCTTTCGGCGAGCGAAGCGCGCAACTCGCGCACCAGGCCTTCCCTGCTCTCCTCGGGCAAGAAGCTCCCGATCGCTACCTTCGTGCGGCCTGCCACCAGGCGGATGACCCCGCGGCGACCGCCCTCGTATTCGAATCGGGCCCACTCGGCCCCCACCTCCTGCCGCGCCAGCCGCCCGCCGGAACAGTGTTCGACGACGATGCGACCCGGAGCGACCACCACTCGCTCGTAGTCGCCGGCGTGCCTGCCATAGGCCACGAACGCCACCGAAAGCGCCAGCAACTCCACCGCGGTGAACGGAAGCACCAGCCAGGCGCCCTGCACCGCGAACAGGCCTGCCAGCGCCACCGACAGCACCGCCAGCGTTCCGAACCACCACCCCAGCTGCCGGGGCGTCAGCGCGCAGTTGCGGCTGATCAGCCACTCCTGGGACGAAAGCTCGGCAAGCTGGGAGCGCCGATACGGCATGAAACTCTCTGCTGAGGAGCCGCGACGCGACGGCAAACCCTTGACGCAGCTGCTTGACATTCTGCAGGCGGCGATTATACGGACCGCCCCCGGTGGAACCAAATCGGACCGGCCGGGAAGTGCGGATTCGAGACGTTCGGGGCCCCACCGCCGTAAGGCGCCGCGCGCCGCGCGGACTCCCCGGGGCTGTTGCATGGCGGCGATCACCTGCTGCCCGCCGCGCCCGGCCCACGACGCGGCACGAAGCTGACGGGCGAGTAGCCATCGGCGCGCCGCTTCTGCGGCGGACACCAGGCGTGCCCGTAGACCAGTTCGAAGCTGACCGCGATCCTGCCGTCCGCGCCACGCAGGGACTCGATCGCCGCGCGCCAGCGATCGCGATCGCGCCGAGGCCGAAGGCCCGCACTGCGGGTTCGCAGGGCGTTGCCGCCCAGCGCGCTCAGCTCGGACAGCAGCGCGTCGGCGTCGGTCCAGGTGATGGTGAGGCGCTCGCTGTCCATCACCGGATCGGCGAAGCCGGCGACCCCCAGGGCATCGCCGATGTCATGCATGTCCGGGAAGGCAGGCAGCGCCGCGCCGAGCGCGCGCAGCTCCTTGAGGGTGTCCACGCCAAAGGCCGAGAACATCAGCAGCCCCTCCGGACGGATCACGCGATGCCACTGCGCCACCACCGCGACCGGATCTGCGAACCAGTGCCAGGCGAGATTGGACCAGAGCAGGTCGACGCTGTTGGGCGCCAGCGGCAGCGCCGCCGCGTCGGCGGCGAAGAAGGCGGGCGCCCGCCCCTCGGTGTCCACGCCGGCGCCGAACCAGCGCCGAAGCCGTCCGGCAAGTCCGCTGCGGGCGGTCGAGCCGTGCAGCCGCGCGGCCTGCGCGGCCAATGGCGCCGCCAGGTCGGCACCGAACACGCTGGCGGCCGGATAGCGGCGCTGCAGCGCGGCCGCCCCCTGGCCCAGTCCGGTGCCCACGTCCAGCACGACGGCCGGCGACAGCCGGATCACCTCGAGGCGTTCGAGCATGCGCCGCTCGACCTCCCTGAGCAGGAAATCGGCGCGCGCCAGGCGGGCGGTGCGGCGCCCGAACTGCAGGCGCACCGCCCGCGGATCTAGGTCTGAGGGAGCTGGCATCGCGGCCCAGTATACGGGCCGGCGTGAGACGATTCCGCATGGACCGCCGCCACTTCGCCCGCCTCGCATCGAGCACCTGGCGCAGCTTTGCCGACCGCTGGCTGCCGCGCGGCTGCGCATTGTGCGACGCCACCCTCGGCAGCAACGAAGACGGACTGTGCTCGCCCTGCGTCGACGCGCTGCCCGGTCGCAGTACGCCGCGCTGCCCGCGCTGCGGCCTGGCGCCGCGGGGCGCAATCCCGGGCGCAATCCCGGGCGCAATCAGCGATGCAGCCGCGGGCCAGACCGGCGCGCCGCAATGCGCAGCCTGCCGCCACGCCCCGCCGCCCTTCGAGCTCACCCTGGTGCTGGCCGACTACGCGGCCCCGATCGACCGTCTGGTTCATGCGCTCAAGTTTGGCGGCGAGCTCGCGCTTGCCGGCGCGCTGGGCGCACGCATGGCGCCGCTGCTCGAGGCTTCCGGCTGGCCCGCGGACGCCCTGGTGCCGGTGCCGCTCGGTGCCGAGCGCATCGCCACGCGGGGGTTCAACCAGTCGATGGCCATCGCGCAGGGCATCGGGCGCCGCCTCGGCCTGCCGGTGCGCGGCGGGCTGCTCGCACGGACCCGCGAAACGCCGGCACAATCCACGCTTGCGCTCGCCGAGCGCCGCGGCAACCTCACCGACGCCTTCCGTGCCTCGCCCGCCGCCGCCGGCCTGCGCCTGGTCCTGGTTGACGACGTGATGACCAGCGGCTCCACGCTGGAGGCCGCGGCGGCCGCGCTCGGGACGGCCGCCGCCGGCCCGCTCGCGGCGCTGGTCGCCGCCCGAACCCCCTGAACCGCTGAACCGCTGAACCGCTGAACCGCTGAACCCCTGAACCCCCAAGCGCCCTGAACTCCCGAGCGCCCGAGAACGGCTCCCGCACCGATGTTCCACGTCGCCCTGGTCCACCCCGAAATCCCCCCGAACACTGGCAACGTGATCCGGCTCTGCGCCAACACCGGCGCGCAGCTGCACCTGATCGAGCCGCTCGGCTTTCCGATGGACCACGCGAAGATGCGCCGCGCCGGCCTCGACTACCGCGAGTTCGCCGACGTCCGGGTGCATCCGGACTGGGCGGCCTTCGCCGCGGCCGCCGCGCCGGCCCGGATGTTCGCCCTCGCCGCGCGCGCCGGCCTGCGCCCGTCCGACCTGCGGCTGCTGCCCGGCGACTGCTTCGTGTTCGGCGCCGAGAGCTCGGGCCTGCCGCAAGCGCTGCTGGCGACCTTCCCCGAAGAGCGCCGCCTGCGCCTGCCGATGCGGCCGGGCAACCGCAGCCTGAACCTCTCGAACGCGGTCGCGGTGACGGTCTATGAAGCCTGGCGCCAGAATGGTTTCGACGGGGCGGACTGACGCCCCGCGCGGCGCAGCATCAGCCCGAAGCGGCCTCGGCCCGCGCACAGCCTCAGCCCAGCGCCCGGCCGATCTCGTCAAGCAGCGTCTCGGTGTCGCCGGCTGGCAGCAGCGCCGCCAGATCGCGCGGATGGACGAACCCCGCCTCGACCATCGCGTCGCAGGCGCGCAGCAGCGGCTGCCAATAGCCGTCCTGGTCGAGCAGCCCGACGGGCTTGGCGTGCTCGCCGATCTGCCTGAGCGTCAGCACCTCGAACAGCTCGTCGAGGGTGCCCAGGCCGCCCGGCAGGGTGGCGAACGCGTCGGACAGCTCGATCATCCGGGTCTTGCGCACCGCCATGTCCTCGACCACCTCGAGCCGCGTGAGCCCCTGGTGAGCGACCTCCCGGGCCATCAGGCTGCGAGGGATCACGCCGACCACGCTGCCGCCGGCCTCGAGCGCGCCATCGGCCAGCGCGCCCATCAGGCCCACGCGGCCGCCGCCGAAGACCAGCGTCCAGCCGCGGCGCGCGACAGCGGCGCCGAAGCCGCGCGCCAGCGGCATCCAGCGCGGATCCGCGCCGGTCTTTGCGCCGCAGAACACGCACAGGGCGGGGGCCGCCCGATCCGACGGGACGGCGGTCATCAGTTCTCCCGCTTCGGGCCGCGCGACAGCAGCGACAGCACCGCCTCGCGCGCGTCGAGTTCGCCCTCGAGCACCGCATGCACCGCGGAGACGATCGGCACGTCGACGCCCAGCTCGCCGGCGCGGCGGTGGACCACGTGCGCGCAGGCCACGCCCTCGGCCACGTGGCCGAGTTCGCCGACCACCTGCGCCAGCGGCTTGCCGGCGGCCAGGCCGAGCCCGACCCTGCGGTTGCGCGAGAGGTCGCCAGTACAGGTGAGGACCAGGTCGCCCAGTCCGGTGAGCCCGTGGAAGGTCTCGGGCTGCGCGCCGAGCGCGATGCCGAAGCGGCCGATCTCGGCGAGCCCGCGGGTGATCAGCGCGGCCCTGGCGTTCTGCCCCAGGCTCAGCCCGTCGCAGATGCCCGCAGCGATCGCCATGACGTTCTTCAGGGCGCCGCCGATCTCCACGCCGACGACGTCGTCCGAGCGGTAGATGCGCGCAGCGCTGTGATGCAGGGCCTCCACCGACACCCGGCAGACCCGCTCGTCGTCCGAGGCCACCGTGAGCGCCACCGGCAGGCCGGCCGCCACCTCCTGGGCGAAACTCGGTCCCGAAAGCACGCCGCACGCCAGCCCTGGCGCCTCCGCCGTCACCACCTGGTGCGGCAGCAGTCCGCTGTCGCGCTCCAGCCCCTTGCACAGCCAGATTACCGGCGTGCGCGCATCCGCGCCCGCGCCCGCCAGGCCCGCCAGCGCGCGCGCAGTCGGACGCAGGCCAGCAACTGAAGTGGCAAGCACGACGAGCCCGCCTTCCGCGCCATCACGGACCCAGCGCAGCGCGGCGCCAAGCTCGTGCACCGGCTCCACCGCGTCCGGCAGGCGGGCCTCCGGCAGGTAGCGGGCGTTGCGCCGCGCCTCGCGCATCGCGACTGCGTGAGCGGGATCGCGGGTCCAGAGCATCACCTGGTGGCGCGCGGCGGCGTGGACTGCAACCGCGGTGCCCCAGGCGCCCGCCCCGAGGATCGCGACGCGCATCGAGGAGACGGCACTCACTGGAAACCCCATACCTCGTTGGCGCGCACGAAGCCGGTGTCACCGTCCGCGTGCCGCACCTGTGCCCAACCGGAACCGGGCGTGCCGCCGATCAGCTCGAGGAGCACGCCCTTGCGTACGCGGAACGAGAGGGAAGCGTCGTCACGCGGGGCGCTGCGCACCGACGCCACGCGGGTGGTCACCACCGTCCGCTTCGGGGAGATGTCGCCGCGCTCGATCCAGAACGATTGCCCCGTCTGGTCGCGCACCTTGACCCACTTGTTGATCAGCGAGAGCAGTTCCACCGGCATGCCAGGAGGAGCGACGAAGATCTTCTGTGCATTGGCGGATGGCCCGTCGTAGATCACGGCGCCCGACCCGCCGACCGAACCGTACTCGGCGGCCGACGCTGCGGCGGCCAATGCCAGGCCGAAGCAGGCAACCGCCGCGCGGATCATCGGTTGGGAACGTACAGCTCGGGGCCCTTCTGGACCTCCTGCTCCTGCTGCTGCTGCAGGCGCTGCTGGTAGAGAGCCTCGAAGTTGATCTCGGCGAGGTGGATCGGCGGAAAGCCCGCGCGCTGGATGATGTCCGCCACGTTGGCCCGCAGGTAGGGGTAGACGATGTTCGGGCACACCACGTTCAGGATCAGCGGCATCTGCTCCTGCGGCACGTTGCGGATCTCGAAGATGCCGGCTTCCTTGGCCTCGACCAGGAAGGCCACCTTGTCGCCGACCTTGGTGGTGACGGTGACCGTGACCGCGGTCTCGTAGATGCCCTCGACGACGCCCTGGCTGGCCACGTCGAGCTGGATCTCGACCGCCGGCTGCTGGTTCTCGAGGAAGATCTGCGGCGCGCCGGGGATCTCGAGCGAAAGATCCTTCAGATAGGTGCGCTGGATCGCGAACACCGGGTCGTTGCCGGGCATCGAGGACATGGAAATTCCTTAACCGTTCAGGAGGGGAGTCAGACCGCCCGCGCGATCGAGCGCGGACAGGTCGTCGAAACCACCGACGTGCTTGCCGTCGATGTAGATCTGGGGCACGGTGCGGCGCCCGGAGCGCTCGATCATCTCGTCACGCAGCGCCGGATTCTCGTCGACGCGAATTTTCTCGATCGCATCCACACCGCGCTCCGTCAGGAGCTGCTCCGCGCGCATGCAGTAGGGGCAGGTGGCGGTGGCGTACATCACGACTTTCGCTGTCATCTGGACTTCCCGGGATGGAGTGGATCGGGTTCGCGCCCGCCAGGCGCGCTCACTTCTTCTTGACCACCGGCAGGCCTGCCTGCTGCCAGGCGGCTACGCCGCCGGCGAGGTTGAACGCCTCGCGGCCGTCCTGGCGCAGCAGGGAAATCGCCTTGCCGGAGCGCGCGCCCGAGGCGCAGCAGACCAGCACCGGCTTGCCCTTGGGCAGGTCGCCGACGCGCTTGTCGAGCTCGCCGAGGGGAATGTTGCGCGCGTTCGGCAGGTGGCCGGCGGCGAACTCTGCCGGCTCGCGCACGTCGAGCACGATGGCGCCGGAGTCGTTGATGAGGCGGGTGGCGCCGAGGGAGTCGAGCGCCGGCCCCGAGGAGCGGCGCTGGATCATCGGCCACAGCAGCATCGCGCCCGAGGCGAAGGCCACGGCGATCAGCACGAAATTTTCGGTCAGGAATT
This sequence comes from Quisquiliibacterium transsilvanicum, assembly GCF_014202215.1. Classification (GTDB taxonomy): domain Bacteria; phylum Pseudomonadota; class Gammaproteobacteria; order Burkholderiales; family Burkholderiaceae_E; genus Quisquiliibacterium; species Quisquiliibacterium transsilvanicum. The sequence goes on from NZ_JACHGB010000006.1 coordinate 169,046, forward strand.
GCACGGTGGGGGATTCGCAGGGGGAGGAGGCGGGAAATCCGCCTTCGGACCGCCGGATTATAGAATAGCGGCCTGCCCCCTTCCTGCTCGCGACGATGACCCACCGACTCGTACTGCTGCGCCATGGCGAAAGCCAGTGGAACCTCGAAAACCGGTTCACCGGCTGGACCGACGTCGACCTCACCCCGAACGGCCTCGCCGAGGCGCGCCGCGCCGGCCAGTTGCTGAAGGCCGAGGGCTACGATTTCGACGTCGCCTACACCTCGGTGCTCAAGCGCGCGATCCGCACCCTCTGGACCGCGCTCGACGAGATGGACCGGATGTGGCTGCCGGTCGTGCACTCGTGGCGCCTGAACGAGCGCCACTACGGCGCGCTGCAGGGCCTGAACAAGGCCGAGACAGCTGCCGAGTACGGCGACGAGCAGGTGCTGGTCTGGCGCCGCGCCTACGCGATCGCGCCGCAGCCGCTGCCGGCCGGCGACCCGCGTCAATCCGACGGCGACCCGCGCTACGCCGACGTCCCCGCTGACCAGATCCCGCGCACCGAGTGCCTGAAGGACACCGTCGCCCGGGTGATGCCGTACTGGAACGACGAGATCGCCCCGGCGATCCGCAGCGGCAGGCGCGTGCTGATCGCCGCCCACGGCAACTCCCTGCGGGCCCTGGTGAAATACCTGGACGACATGGGCGAGGACGAGATCGTCAACCTGAACATCCCGACGGCCCGGCCGCTGGTCTATGAGCTTGACGACGACCTCCGGCCGATCCGCCGCTACTACCTCGGCGACCAGGCCGAGATCGAAGCCGCGATGGCCGCGGTCGCCGCCCAGGGCAAGGCGAAACACTAGCCTTCGAGGCCCGCCCCCGCGGCCTGCCGCTGTTGTTTATACTGGCTGTACGCAATCCCATGCATATGGGAGGCGCGGCGCCCGCGCCCGCGGGCGCCCGGACTCGACAGGGCATCCGCCCTCCACGGCAGGTAGTTCCATGAACGGCAGGCTCAAGCAATTCGGTCTGGTCTCCATCGGCGCCGTCGCAGGCGTGCTGGTCAGCATCGGCCTGAGCGCCGTCGCCCAGCGCGATGCGCGCGTGCCTCTTCCGCTCGAGGAGCTCAGGCAGTTCTCCGACGTCTTCGGAGCCATCAAGGCGAACTACGTCGAGCCGGTGGAGGACAAGAAGCTGATCACCGAGGCGATCAGCGGCATGCTCTCCGGCCTCGACCCCCACTCGGCCTACCTTGACGCGGACGCGTTCCGCGAGCTCCAGGTGGGCACGCAGGGCGAGTTCGGCGGCCTCGGCATCGAGGTCGGCATGGAGGACGGCTTCATCAAGGTGGTCTCGCCGATCGAGGACACCCCCGCGGCTCGCGCAGGCATCAAGGCCGGCGACCTCATCATCAAGATCGACGAGAAACCCACCAAGGGGATGGCCCTGAACGACGCGGTCAAGCTGATGCGGGGCAAACCGCGCAGCAAGATCGTGCTGACCGTCTCTCGCAAGGGCGAGGCGCGGCCGCTGGTCATCCAGATCGTGCGCGACGTCATCCGCGTGCAGTCGGTGAAGTCGAAGATGCTCGAGCCCGGCTACGGCTACGTGCGCATCACGCAGTTCCAGGAGCACACCGTCGAGAATCTGGTCAGGCATGTCGGCGACCTCTACAAGGAGGGCAGCCTCAAGGGACTGGTGCTCGACCTGCGCAACGATCCGGGCGGCCTGCTGCATGGCGCGGTCGGCGTGTCCGCCGCCTTCCTGCCAGGCAAGGTTGTGGTGACCAGCACCGATGGCCGAACCGAGGACGCAAAACGCAAGTTCCTCAGCTCGCCGGAGGATTACCTGCGCGGCACCCGCGACGACTTCCTCCAGAAGCTGCCGGTGGCGGTGAAGACCGTGCCGATGACGGTGCTGGTCAACGGCGGCTCGGCCTCGGCCTCCGAGATCGTCGCCGGCGCACTCCAGGACCACAAGCGGGCGGTGATCCTCGGCACCCAGACCTTCGGCAAGGGTTCGGTGCAGTCCATCCTCCCGCTCACCAACAACACCGCGATCAAGCTCACCACGGCACGCTACTACACGCCCAACGGCCGCTCCATCCAGGCCAAGGGGATCACGCCTGACTTCCTCGTCGAGGAAACGCCCGAGGGCGACATCAGCGGCTCCTTCCGGCTGCGCGAGGCGGACCTGAACCGCCACCTGTCGAACCCGAAGGAGTCCGAGGCGGCCCCGAACGTCCCGAAGGCAACCGCCCCCGATGCCAACGCGGACCGGCTCAAGGACCGCAAGCCGATCGAGTTCGGCTCCACCGACGACTACCAGCTCCAGCAGGCGATGAACCACCTGAAGGGCAAGCCGGTGATGGTGGCCAAGGCCAAGGACGAAACCGCCGATGCGGAGGCCGCCAAGGCCACCGCCAGCGGCGCGGGCGCCAGGCCGGAGGCCAACGGCAAGGCGAAGTAAGGCGCCTCGGCGCAGGGTCAACGGGCCGGCGATGCCGGCCCGTTGTCTTTCGGGCGCGCGGCGCACCAGCGCCAGCGCCAATCGATCAGTCCGAGCACCAGCGCCAGCATCCGATCGAGCGAGATCAGTTCATCGTCTGCGAGGCGCCCGATGCGCGGCGAACAGCGGTCGCGCCGCACTGCGACGATCTTGTCGACCATCACCTGGGATCGCCGCAAGAGGCCGTTCGAAGCCGAGGGCTCCAGCGTGAGCCGGATCAGCGGCGCATTCCGAACCTCGCTGGTGACGAGGCACAAGAGCGTGCTCTCGGTGTCGGCGAGCCAATCCGACTGGACGACGACCGCAGGCCTCGGCTTGCCGTAATCCCCTTGGACCGCGACCGCGACCGTGACCAGGTCACCGCGCCTCAACGCCAGCCTGCTGTATCTGCATTGGCCTCGATGAAGTCGAGCGCCTCGCGTTCTTCGGGCGCGCCACGCAGCAGCGAAACCTGCCGACGCAACTCCTCGGCGAAGCCGGGGGCGGCTGGATCCGGAACCCAGAGCCGCAACAGCTTCATGCCCTGCATCGCCCTGCGCTGGCGATAGCGCTGGGACTTGTTCAAACCGTCGTTCACCGGAGCGCGGGCCATCTTGCCCTCCTGCAAGGCCTGGTTCGGACTGGAAATTCTGTCAAAAGTTGCGCGCAACCTATCGCCTGCCACCAGCAAGCAACTGCGTGCTATGGTGCTTGCCCTCCGATGCTGCCCTGTCCGGGGTCGCGGTGCCAGCCGCCCGACCGCCTATCTCGATGGACGACCACCAACTCCTGCGCTACAGCCGTCACCTGCTGCTGGACGAGATGGGCATCGAGGCCCAGGAGCGGCTGCTGGCGTGCTCGGTGCTGGTGGTGGGCGCGGGCGGCCTCGGCTGCCCCGCGGCGCTGTACCTGGCGTCGGCCGGGGTCGGCCGCCTGCTGATCGCAGACGCCGACACCGTGGACCTCACCAACCTGCAGCGCCAGGTGCTTCACCGCGAGGCCGGCATCGGCCTGCCCAAGGTGGAGTCCGCCCGGCGCGCGCTCGCCGAGGTCAATCCGCGGGTGGAGGTGGTGCCGCTGCAGGCCCGTCTGGAAGGGACCGCGCTTGCCGACGCGGTCCGCGAGGCCGACGTGGTGCTCGACTGCACCGACAACTTCGCCACCCGCCACGCGGTGAACCGCGCATGCTTCGCCGAGGGCGTGCCGCTGGTGTCCGGCTCGGCGCTGCGCTTCGAAGGCCAGCTGACGGTGTTCGATCCCCGCGACCCGGCTTCTCCCTGCTACCAGTGCGTGTTCCCCGAGGACCAGGCGGTGGAGGAGGCGCAGTGCGCGACGATGGGCGTGTTCGCTCCGCTGACCGGGATGGTCGGCACCATGCAGGCGGCCGAGGCGCTGAAGATCGCCGGCGAATTCGGTGTGCCGATGACCGGCCAGCTGCTGATGATCGACGCGCGGCGGATGCGTTTCGAGCGGATCGCGGTGGGGCGGTCTCCGGAGTGCGGGGTGTGCGGGTCCCGGGCGCCGGCCCGGTGATGTCGCGGATTGCAGTCCCCGGGTCGCGGCCCGAACCGTCGCATCCGGCGGGCCGGACGCGCGGCGATCAGGCCAGCATCTTTTCCATGAACGCCGCCCGCCCCATCCGTGGATCCAGCGCAAAGCCCGCGAAGCCCGCGCGCTCGTAGACGCGTCGCGCGCCGTGGTTGCCCTCGAGCACCTCCAGCGTCAGCTTGCAGCAGCCGCGTTCGCGCGCCGCCGCCTCGATGGCCGCCAGCAGCGCGGCGCCCACGCCGCGACGCTGGAAGCGCGGGCTCACCGCGATGTCGTGGATGTTGAGCAGCGGTCTGGCGCGGAAGGTGGACACGGTTTCGAAGCAGTTGGCGAAGCCGGCCGGCTCGCCGTCGACGAATGCGAGACAGCCCCAATAGTGCGGCTGCGCGGCGAGCATCGCTGGAAGGCGCTCGCGCGCCTGCGGCTCAAGCCCGTAGCCGCGGCCGGTCGGGCCGGCTGCGTACTCGTCGAGCAGCACGAGCATGGCCTGGGCATGCAGCGGATCCGCGGGATCGAGCCTGATGACGATCGGCAGGGTCATCGAGTTCCTTGAACAGTGCGTGGACGCTTCAGACCGGCACGAAGATTCGGCGATCAGCCGCGGGCCGCCGCCGGTGCCTGCCGCGCCCACGGCGCCGCCTGCTCATAGGCATGCGCGAGCTGCAGCACCTCGAGGTCCCCGCGCGGCCGGCCGATCAGCTGCATCCCCATCGGCAACCCGCGCGCATCGAAGCCCACCGGCACGCTGATCGCCGGCAACCCGGCCAGCGTGGGGCCGATCACCACCTCCATCCAGCGATGGTAGGTGTCCATCGTGCGCCCGCCCACTTCGCGTGGCCAGTGGCTGGCGAGGTCGAAAGGGAAAACCTGCGCGGCAGGCAGCGCGAGGAAGTCGAAGCGCTCGAAGAGCCCGAGCGCATGGCGGTACCAGGCGGTGCGCTCGACCGATGCGCGGTAGACGTCCAGCGCCGAGGTCTTCAGGCCGTTCTCCACCTCCCACACCGCCTCGGGCTTCATCCGCGCACGCCGTGCCGGGTCGGCATGGTCAGCCTGCCGGGCGCCGCTCACCAGGCAGCTGCGCAGCGTGAGCCACATCGCCCACAGCCGCTCTGGCGCGAAGCCCAGCGGGGTTTCTTCGACCACGCAGCCCACGGCCTCGAGCGCGCGCAGCCCCTCGCCGCAGAGCTCGAGCACGCCCGGATCGAAGGGCAGGTGACCGCCGAGATCGCCCAGCCAGCCGACGCGCAGGCCGCGGCAGTCGCGCGCCAGCGGCCCGGCGAAGACCGCCGGATCCTCGGCCAGCGACAGCGGCGCGCGCGGGTCGTGGCCCGCCTGCACCGACAGCAGCATCGCGAGGTCGGCAACGCTGCGGGCCATCGGTCCTTCGGTGCCGAGCTGCTCGATGAAGCTCTCGACCGCCGGGTACTTGGGCACGCGGCCGGCCGAGGGCCGCAGTCCGAACACGTTGTTGTACGCGGCCGGGTTGCGCAGCGATCCGCCCATGTCGCTGCCGTCGGCCACCGGCAGCATGCGCAGGGCGAGCGCCACTGCGGCGCCGCCGCTGGAGCCGCCGGCGCACATGGAGGGGTCCCAGGCGTTGGCGGTGGCGCCGAACACGCTGTTGTAGGTCTGCGAGCCCAGGCCGAACTCGGGCACGTTTGTCTTGCCGATCACGATGGCGCCGACACGCCTGGCGCGCTCGACGATGAGCGCATCCTCCCGCGGCACGAAATCCTGCAGCAGCGGCGAGCCCAGCGTGGTGCGGATGCCGCGCGTGTTCGCCAGGTCCTTCACCGCCTGCGGGAAACCGTGCATCCAGCCCAGCCACTCGCCGCGGGCGAGCTGCGCGTCGCGCTCGTCGGCCTGCGCGAGCAGGCTCTCGGCGGGTTGCAGCGAGACGATGGCATTGAAGCGGGGATTGAGCCGGTCGATCCGCGCCAGCGTCGCCTGCATCACTTCGCGGCACGACACCTGGCGGCCTCGGATCGCGCCGGACAGCGCGCAGGCGTCGAGGAACAGGAATTCGTCGGCAGTCATGGCAGGCCTCATCGCTGGAGACGGTGGACGACGCGCGCCAGCAGCCAGGCCGACGGCACCTGCACGTCGATGCGCCGGCCGGCGCCGGCGCGCGGCCGTCCGTGCGGCCCATGCGCGCGGTGGGACAGACCGGTCACCAGCACGGTGCGCAGCCGGCAGGCGCGCGCGCTGGCGAGGTTGGCGACCGAGTCCTCGACCAGGATGCAGCGGGAAGCCGGCACCCGCAGCCGCGCGACGATGCGCGCGAGCATGCTGCGCGAAGGCTTCGGGAAATAGCGGCCGCCGAAGCGCATCGACTCGATCGCGATCACGCCTTCGACCTGGGCGGACACGCCCAGCCGCCGCAGCACCGCGGCCGCATAGGCGCCCGGCGCATTGGTGACGACGATCTTGCGTCCCGGCAGCCGGCGCAGCGCATCGCGCAGCCCATGGTCGCGCGAGACGATCGCGTGCAGGTCCGGGAAGGGGTGGGTCTCGCGCAGGAAGTGGTGCGGGTCGACGCCATGGTGCCGGATCAGCCCCAGCATGGTGGCGCCGTAGCGCTGCCAGTAGTGGACCCGCAGCGCGCTGGCCTGTTCCCGCGGCAGCCCCAGGTGGCGCGAGACGTAATCCGTCATCGCGGTACTGATGCGCGGGAACACGTGCGGCATCGCATCGTGCAGCGTGTTGTCGAGGTCGAGCAGCCAGACGGGCTGCCGGCCCCGCGCCTGCGGCCGCGCGCGGGAGGCCGAGCTCGGGCCGCGCCGCACCGGCCGCGCAGCGCTCAATGGGAGCTGATCATCGTGCCGACGCCGGAGTCGGTCATGATCTCGAGAAGCAGGCAGTGGTCGACGCGGCCGTCGACGATGTGCACCGAGTTGACGCCGCCGCGCGCAGCGTCGAGCGCCGACGAGATCTTCGGCAGCATGCCGCCGGAGATGGTGCCGTCGGCGAACAGTTCGTCGATGCGCTTGGCGGTCAGGCCGGTGAGCAGCTTGCCCGCCTCGTCGAGCACGCCCGGCGTGTTCGTCAGCAGCACCAGCTTCTCGGCGCGCAGCACCTCGGCCACCTTGCCGGCGACCAGGTCGGCGTTGATGTTGTAGGTCTCGCCGCTGTCGCCGGAGCCGATCGGCGCGATCACCGGGATGAAGCCGTTGGCGGTCAGCGTCTGGATCACGGAAGGATCGAGCGAGGCGATCTCCCCGACCTGGCCAATGTCGATCTGCTCGCCCGGCCGGTCCTTGTCGGCAAGCAGCATCTTGCGCGCCCGGATCAGCCCGCCGTCCTGGCCGGTGAGGCCCACCGCCTTGCCGCCGGCGGTGTTGATCAGCTCGACGATCTCCTTGTTCACCTGGCCCGCGAGCACCATCTCGACGATGGACATGGTTTCCTCGTCGGTGACGCGCATGCCCTGGATGAACTCGCCCTTCTTGCCGACCTTGGCCAGCAGCTGCTCGATCTGCGGACCGCCGCCATGCACCACCACCGGGTTCATGCCGACCAGCTTGAGCAGCACCACGTCGTGCGCGAAGCTCTTCTTGAGATTCTCGTCGGTCATCGCGTTGCCGCCGTACTTGATGACGATGGTGCGGCCATGAAAGCGGCGGATGTAGGGAAGCGCCTCGGCAAGGATCTCGGCCTTGCGCGTGACGGAGGTCTGCTGTTCGCTCATGAGGTGTTCCCGGGCCGATCGGCTAAGATTCGCGGCATTCTACGACAGCCCCGGCAGCCCGCCTGCCTTGATGCCACGCAGCAGGCCGCGATGACCGCCCCCTTGCCTCCCCCCGGACCCGAAGCGCCGTGCTGAGCCTCCAGCTCAGGCTGCTCGCCCTCGCACTCGCCGCGTGGACGCGCCTGCCCGCGGCCGCCATCGCGCATGGCAGCGACGCCGCCGAGGCCCGCGCCCGAAGCCTGCGCTACCTCCCGCTCGCCGGCGCGGCGGTGGCCCTGCCGGCGGCGGTGGCCTATGCGATTGCCGGTCTCTGGCTGCCGCACGAGGCCTCGCTGCTGGTCGCCTTCGGCGTGCTGACGCTGCTCACCGGGGCGATCCACGAGCGCGGGCTTGCCGCCTGGTGCGAGGACCTCGCCGCGCGAACCCGCACCGACGGCAGCTTCACGGCGGCAGGCGCGACCGGCCTGCTGCTGGTGGTGCTGGGACGATTCGAATCACTGTCGTCGATCGACCCGAGCTGGATCGCAGTCACGCTGGTCACCGCCGCCGTCTTCTCGCGCGGCTGCGCGGTCTTCGTGCTGGGCGACGCGATCGCCATCGACGGACCCCGGGCCCCCGGGCCGCGCGCGCCCGACGGCGCGATCGCCCTGGCGCTGGGCCTGGTCCCGGTGATCGCCGCGGCCCTGTGGACCGGCAACCTGGAAGGGTTCGGCACGGCCGCCGGCCTGTCGCTCGCGGCCGCCCTCCTGGTGCGCCGGACGCTTGCGCCGAGGCGCCTGCCGCGCGACGAGCGCGCGCTCGGCGCCGTCCAGCAGCTGGCCGAACTCGGCTTCCATCTCGGAATTCTCGCAACCCTGTCGATCGCCGATGAAACTCTTGCTGATCCGGCATCCTAGGCCGGACGTCCCCGAAGGCACCTGCTACGGCCGGCTGGACGTCGCTCCCCAGCGTGCCCACCTGGAGGAAAGCGTCCGCAGGCTGCGCGAGCGCTGGCTGTCCGGCGCGCATCCGCCGCCTGCCGCCGTCTTCAGCAGCCCGCTGCAGCGCTGCGCGCTGCTGGCCGGCGCGCTGGCCGGCGACGTCTGGCCGCAGGTGCGCCATGACGAGCGCATCGCCGAGGTCCACTTCGGCCAATGGGAAGGCCGGCCCTGGGCGCAACTCCCCCGGCATGAGATCGACGCCTGGCGTGCGGACATCGCCAACCACCGGCCGCCCGGGGGCGAATCGCTGCAGGACCTCGCCAGCCGCCTGCTGTCCTTCGCCGACGAGCACCTGCCGCGCGACGCGGACCCGGATGCCGAGGTGGTGCTGGTCACGCACGTCGGGGTCATCCAGACGCTGCGCCGGCTGCTGCGCAGTGAGCCGATGACCGGCTTCGGCGCCACCCCGGTCGACTATTCCAGCATCAGCACCCTGGTGCGGCGCGGCGACGGCTACGAGCTGGAGTCGTACAACGTCGCGCCTTGATTGCGCGCCGGGCGCGCCGGGCGCGCCGGGCGCGCTGGCCACGGCCGGGCGCCTGCGTCGGCGCAGCGCCGGCCCCGGGAGAGTCCGGGTCGCGACCCGATCCAGCGCTCAGCCGCGCTCCTCGCGCAGCTCGGCCTTGCGGATCTTGCCGGCCGGCGTCAGTGGCAGCTCGTCGCGCAGCACCACCTGGCGCGGCACCTTGTAGTCGGCCAGCTTGCCGCGGCAGTGATCCAGGATCTCCTGCGCGGTGAGCCCGCTGCCCGGCCTGGGCACCACGTAGTAGCGGCCCACTTCGCCCAGCACGCGGTCCGGCACGCCGATGCCGGCCACCATCAGCACCTTCGGATGGCGGCCGATGAAGTCCTCGATCTCCGCCGGGTAGACGTTGAAGCCGCCCTGGATGTACATGTCCTTCGCGCGGCCCCGCAGACGGATGTAGCCGTCGGCGTCCACTTCGCCCAGGTCGCCGGTGTGCAGCCAGCCGTCGGCGTCGAAGGCATCCGAGGCCGCGGCCGCGCCGATGTAGCCGGGCACCACGCCCAGGCCGCGGAACCAGAGCTCGCCCACCTCGCCCACCGCCGCCTCGCGGCCCTCGCGGGTCACCACGCGCAGCGCGGCGCCCGCCAGCGGCCGGCCGATCGAGCTCATCAGCCGCGCCTCGTCGCAGCCCGGCGGCGTCATCACCAGCGCGCCGGACGACTCGGACAGCCCGTACAGGTTCATGATCTGCGCCTGCGGCATCCGCTGGCGCAGCTGGGCGAGCAGCCCGCTCTCGACGTTGGAGCCGCCGGTGACGATCAGCCGCACGGAGTCCAGGTTCACCGTGGCCCAGGCCGGGTTCGCGATGAACAGCGTGAGCATCGTCGGCACGCCGGTGAGGATGGTCGGCGGACGCCGGGCGATCAGCTCGAGCATCAGCTCGGCCTTGAACATCGGGACCAGTTCGCAGACCCCGCCGCCGATCAGGTTGGTGAGCACGCCGCAGGTGATGCCGCCGACGTGGTTCAACGGCAGCGCAAGCTGCAGCAGGTCGGCGGCGCAGGCCTGCTGGTGCACTGCCTGCGCCGCCGCAGACGCCAGCATGCTGGCGTGCGTGAGCCCCGCGCCCTTGGGCCGGCCCGTGGTGCCGGAGGTGTAGATCACGGTCGCCAGGTCCTCGGGCATCACCGCCTCGCGGGCTGCCGCCAGCGCGGCTGCGTCGACCGGCGCGTCCAGCAGCGAGGCCAGGCTCGCCGCATGGCCGGCGGTTGGCTCGAAGGGGATCAGGTGCGCCAGCCGCGGCAGCCCCGCCGCGATCCGGCCGGCCATCGCCAGCAGGTCGAAGCCCTCGGCCTGCCCGACCGCGATCAGCCCGCGCGCGCCGCTGTCGGCGAGCATGTACTCGATTTCGGCGTCGCGGTAGCGCACGCTCAGCGCCACCACCGCCACCCCGATGCGGGCCGCGCCATAGAAGGCCTGCAGCCAGCCGATGCCATTGGGGGCGATCAGCCCGATGCGGTCGCCCCTGCCGAAGCCCAGCGCGAGCAGGCCGCAGGCCACCCGGTCGGCCGCAGCGTCGATCTCCGACCAGGGCACGTTGCGGCCCTGCTCGTCGACGTAGGCCGTGGCGCCGCCCCGCGCGCGCGCCGCAGCTGCGAGGGTGTCGCCGATGGTCGGCGCGAGGATGCCCTGGTCCATGCCGGTCCGGCTCCTTCTCAGAGGATGTAGCGCGCCAGGTCCTCGCGCGACGCGACGTCGGCCAGCCGCGCGTTGACGAAGGCCGCGTCGATGCGCACCGTCTCGCCCGCGTGGCGGACCGCAGCGAAGGAGACCTCCTCCAGCAGCCGTTCCATCACCGTGTGCAACCGGCGCGCACCGATGTTCTCGGTGTTCTCGTTGACCGAGAAAGCGATCTCGGCCAGCCGCTGCACGCCCTCGGTGGTGAAGTCCAGCGAGACTCCCTCGGTCTCCAGCAGCGCCTGGTACTGCTTGACCAGGCTGGCGTCGGTGTCGGTCAGGATCGACTCGAAGTCGCGCGCCGACAGCGAATCGAGCTCGACGCGAATCGGCAGGCGGCCCTGCAGCTCGGGGATCAGGTCCGAAGGCTTGGACAGGTGGAAGGCGCCCGAGGCGATGAACAGGATGTGGTCGGTGCGGATGACGCCGTAGCGGGTGTTCACCGCGGTGCCCTCGACCAGCGGCAGCAGGTCGCGCTGCACGCCCTGGCGCGAGACGTCGGCGCCCTGCATGTCGGAGCGGCTGGCCACCTTGTCGATCTCGTCGATGAAGACGATGCCGTTCTGCTCCACCGCCTGCACCGCCTGGGCCTTGACCTCTTCCTCGTTGACCAGCTTGGCGGCCTCCTCGTCGGCCAGCAGCTTCATCGCCTCACGGATCTTGAGCTTGCGCGCGCGCCGCTTGCCCTGCATCCCGGAAAACAGCGACTGGATCTGCTGAGTCATCTCCTCCATGCCGGCCGGGCCCATCAGTTCCATCGCCGGCATCGGCTGGGCGATCTCGATCTCGATCTCCTTGTCGTCGAGCTCGCCCTCGCGCAGCCGCTTGCGGAACTTCTGGCGTGCGGCCGAATCGCCGCCGCCCTCGCGCGGTGCGGCTGCATCGTCGCTCCCGCCGAAGCCGAAGCCGCCCTGCGGCCGGCCGGAGGGCAGCAGCGCATCGAGCACGCGGTCCTCGGCGGCATCCAGCGCGCGCTGGTCGACCCGGCGCATCGCCTGCTCGCGCACCTGCTTGACCGCGAACTCGGCGAGGTCGCGGATGATGGTGTCGACGTCCCGGCCGACGTAGCCGACCTCGGTGAACTTGGTCGCTTCGACCTTGATGAAGGGCGCGTTCGCGAGCCGCGCCAGCCGGCGCGCGATCTCGGTCTTGCCCACGCCGGTGGGCCCGATCATCAGGATGTTCTTTGGCGTGATCTCCTGGCGGAGCGGATCTGCGACCTGCTGGCGGCGCCAGCGGTTGCGCAGCGCGATCGCCACCGCGCGCTTGGCGCGCGACTGGCCGACGATGTGCTTGTCGAGTTCCGAGACGATTTCCTCGGGGGTCATCTGGGTCATCGCGGTGCCTTCGATGCTGGCCGCGACGCCGGGCCGCGCTCGCGCGATCAGCCCAGCGTCTCGACGGTGTGGTTCTGGTTGGTGTAGATGCAGATGTCGCCGGCGATCGCCAGCGACTTGCGGACCACGGTCTCGGGATCGAGCGTGGTGTTGTCGAGCAGCGCGCTGGCTGCCGCCTGCGCGTAGGCGCCGCCGCTGCCGATGGCGATCAGCCCGCCCTCGGGCTCGAGCACGTCGCCGTTGCCGGTGAGGATCAGCGAGTGCTCACGGTCCGCCACCGCGAGCATCGCCTCCAGCCGGCGCAGCATCCGGTCGGTTCGCCAGTCCTTGGCGAGCTCGACCGCTGCCCGCAGCATGTGGCCGGAGTGCTTCTCGAGCTTGGCCTCGAAGCGCTCGAACAGCGTGAAGGCGTCGGCGGTGCCGCCGGCGAAACCGGCGAGGACGCGGTCGTGGTACAGGCGGCGCACCTTGCGCGCGCCCTGCTTGATGATGATGGAGCCGAGGGTGACCTGGCCGTCGCCGCCCAGTGCTACCGACGAACCCCTGCGCACCGACACGATGGTGGTGCCGTGGAACTGTTCCATGACGAGGAGGCGGGCGCCGCGCGCGATTGCCGCGGCGCCAAGTGGGGAAAGGGAGTCAGATTCTACGCCGACGGATGTCGGCGAGCTCGTGAATGCCCATCACCACCATCAGGGACTCCACCATCGCCCCCGGCTCCACGATGATCACCCGCCGGCCGGCGCTGCACAGGGTGAGCACCTCGTTGAGCAGTTCGCCAGCCGCCACGAAGTCCAGCCTGCGCAGGCCGCGGCAATCGATCGGCACCTCGGTGCGCGCGCCGGCCCACTCGCGAAGCGACTCGAGTTCGGCCGCCATTCGACCGGCGATCTCGCCCAGCAGCGAGAACCCGCCTGCGTCGGCATGCGCATGCGTTTGCGCAGCGGCCGGTTGCTCCTGGGCCCTGGCCGGCGCCGCCGGGCCGTCCGCCTCGGCACGAATGCAGGCCGGCAGCGGCTCCCACGGCGGCGGCGACACCTCGTAGGTGACGCAGAAGTCGATGGAGAGATCTTCGAAGGCCTGGCGGTCGCCGATCAGTCTCAGCCCGAGCATCGCGAGCTGCCAGCAGCCGTCGCCCGGATCGCGGCGACCGGTCTCGATCGCAGCCCGGGCCGCCTTGAACAGCGCGCCCGCCCCGGCGACCGAAAGCTCGCGCCCGGCCTTCTCGAATGCGGCGATCGCCGAAACCACCAGCGCCGCCCCCTGCGCATCGACCGCGCGCACCGCGCCGAAGTCGAAGGCGACCGGACGGCGCCCGGCGCCAGCCCGCTGCGCCGACTCGAGCCGGGACTGGATGGAAGCATCGAGCCGCCCCGTGAAGGCCACAGAAGAGGCGGCCTGGGCCCGCTTCGGCGCGGCCGCCTGCGCGGACATCTCCTGCCAGGCCGGCGGCGACTTCTCGAAACGGGCGGCGTACTCGATCGCCACCGCCTCGAAGTCCGCACGCGCGCCGCTCGCCTGCAGCACGTCGAAGAGCATGCGCCACGCCTGCAGCGCCTGCGCGTCGCGGCCGCCCCGCGCGATCGAGGCGCGCAGCGTGGCAATCGCCGCCTGCGACTGTCCGTTCGCGTAGAGGATCGCCGCCTCCTCGAGATCCGACGGCAGCGTGGAAGCGCTCACCTGGATGCCAGAGACGGCCGCCGGGCCAGCCGGCACGGCGCCGTCGAACTCGAGCGAATCGAGAGTTCGAACGGCGGGGGAGGCGGAAGCGGAAGCCGACGTCGGCGCAGGAGCAGAGGCGAACGCGGGAGCTGGCGCCCTCGGCAGCGATTGCGCAGCGGCGCGCAACGGCGCGGCTGCTGCGGCGTGTTGCTGCGAGATCGGCGCGGCCGGCGGATGCGTCGGGGACGAAGCGAACAGCGATGGGCTCGAACCGTGCGCCTGCGCCGAAGCATGCGCCTGCGCCGAAACACGCCCCTGCATCGAGACATGCGCCTGCATCGAGACATGCGCCTGCGGCGCGGGCGCCGTGGGCCGGACGAGCGACGATTGTGCGTCGATCATCTCGGACTCGATGAGGTCGATCTTCTCGGCGGTGCGGCGGGCCAGCTCGCGCTGCGCAGCGACGCTGGGCACCGTGGCCGGCCCCCTCAGGGTGCTGTCCGGAATCCGCACGGGAAGCCCGCCGCGCGTACGGCGGGCATCGGACTTGTCCTTTCGGCCGAACAGAGAAAACACCACCTGTTGCCACTCCTCGAAAGTGTCGATCGAGTGTAGCACCGGGCCTTTTGCCCGGGAGCGGCCGCGCCGGGCCGACGGTCGGCCCTCCGGGACCGCTCGTCCCAGGCCGTGGGAATCAGTCTCCGTAGAGCTTCTGGCGAAGCTCGCGGCGCTGCTGCGCCTCGAGTGAGAGCGTGGCGGTGGGACGCGCGAGCAGGCGCGGAATTCCGATCGGCTCGCCCGTCTCTTCGCAATAGCCGTAGTCGCCGGATTCGATGCGGGCCAGCGACTGCTGGACCTTCTTGATCAGCTTGCGCTCGCGATCACGGGTACGCAGCTCGAGCGCGTGCTCTTCCTCGATCGTGGCGCGATCCGCCGGATCGGGGACGATGACCGTCTCGCGCAGATGCTCGGTGGTCTCATCCGCGTTCTGCAGCAACTCTCGCTCCATCTGCTGGAGCCGCGCACGGAAGAACCCCAATTGCGCGTCGTTCATGTAGTCCGACTCGGGCATCTTCAGCAGTTCAGCCTCGGTCGGGATTTTTTTTTCCTTGATTGCCGCCATGTCCTACCTCTTGCAAGGACGACCCGGGATGCGCACCGGTTCGGGCGCGGTCCGCGGTTTCGCCCACGATGCCGCAAAAGGGCCCGCGCACTGCCGGGCGTTCAAGCCAGGCACTGCTCCAGGCCCTTGACGAAGATGTCGCGGGGCAGGTTGCGCCCGATGAACACCATCTTGCTGGAGGGCTTTTCGCCCGCTTTCCAGCGTCTTCCGGCATCCGCGCCCATCATCTGGTGCACGCCCTGGAAGACCGTCTGGCGGTCGGAGCCCTTCATGAAAAGCACGCCTTTATACCGCAACATGTCCTGCCCGTAAACCTGGATCAGACCGCCGAGGAAATCCTCCAGCTTGGTGGGGTCGAAGGGCTTGTTCGAGCGGAACACGAAGGACTGGACCGCGTCGTCATGCTCGTGCGAGTCGTCCTTCAGGAAGTCGGGATCGATCTCCAGCACCGAGTTCAGGTTGAAGCCGCGGATGTCGAGGATCTCGCCGATGTCCGCCTGCCCGAAATGCACCGGCCTGATCGGCGCGCGCGGGTTGATCCGCGCCAGGCGGTGGCGCAGCCGCTCCTGCGCCTCGGAAGTCGCTACGTCGACCTTCGACATCAGGATGCGATCGGCGAAGCCCACCTGCTCCTGGGCCTCGCGGTGCTCGTCCAGCTGGCGCTCGCCGTGCGCCGCATCGACCACGGTGATCACCGCGTCGAGCAGGTAGGCGTCGGCGATCTCGTCGTCGAGGAAGAAGGTCTGCGCGACCGGACCGGGATCCGCCAGGCCGGTGGTCTCGATGATCACCCGGTCGAAGGAGATCTCGCCGGCATCGCGTCGCTCCTTCAACTCGCCAAGGATGCGCACCAGGTCGCCGCGCACCGTGCAGCAGATGCAGCCGTTGTTCATCTCGACGATCTGCTCTTCGCGCTCCTGCAGCAGCAGGTCGTTGTCGACGCCCTCTTCGCCGAACTCGTTCTCGATCACCGCGATGCGATGGCCGTGATCTTCCTTGAGGATGCGGTTGAGCAGCGTGGTCTTGCCGCTGCCCAGGAAGCCGGTGAGGATGGTCACCGGCACGTGCTTGGTCGTCATGTCTGGCCTCCAGGATGCGGGTCCGCGTCCGTCGAAGGCCGGGATTCTATCCCTGTACGCAGCGGCCCGCCGCGCGCCGCATCTCCCGCCCGCGGCCGCAGGCCCGGAACTATCGGCGGCGCGCCCGCGGATGCGCGGTGTCGTAGACGCTGGCGAGCCGCTGGAAATCGAGCGAGGTGTAGACCTGAGTGGTGGCGATGCTGGCGTGACCCAGCAACTCCTGCACCGCGCGCAGGTCGCCGCTGGACTGCAGCAGGTGGCTGGCGAAGGAATGGCGCAGCACGTGGGGATGGACGCCCACCGGCACGCCTCTGCGACGGGCCAGTCGCGCCAGCCGGGCCTGCACGGTCCGGTTCGCCAGGCGCGCGCCGCGCCCGCTCAGGAACAGCGGACGCGGGTCGGCGGCGGGGTGCAGCGCCAGCCAGCGCGCGCGCTCGTCGATCCAGGCCTGCAGCGCTGCGATCGCAGCGGCGCCCACCGGCACGGTGCGGCGCTTGCCGCCCTTGCCGGTCACCGTGACTTCGGCCTCGGCGAGGTCCAGCCAGCCCGCGGAACGGTGCGGCGGGCCGTCGAAGTGGCGCAAATCCAGCCCGGTGAGTTCGGACAGGCGCAGCCCGGACGAATAGAAGAGCTCCAGCATCGCCTGGTCGCGCAGCGCCTCGAAGGGCGGATCCTCGCCAGCGCCTGCGGACTTGCCGTCGGCGCCAGCTGCCGCTGCACCGTCTGCCGCCGCTGCGCCGCCTCCGGCGCCGTCGACCAGCCGCATCGCCTGGTCGGGCGACAGCGCCTTGGGCAGGCGCCGCCCGGCCTTTGGCGCGCGCAGGCCGCGCGCGGGGTTCGACGAAACCTCGCCGGCTTCGGCAAGTGCGTCGAAGAAGCCGCGCCAGGCTGAAAGGCGCCGTGCGATCGAGCGCGGCGCCAGACCTGCGCGCATCGCGCCGGCGATCCAGCGGCGCAGGTCGGCCTCGTCGAGCTCGGACCAGGGACGGTCCGCCGCAACCCGCTGCAGCTCGGCGAGGTCGCCGCGATAGCTGGCGATGGTCTTCGGGGAGTAGCCGCGCTCGGTGGCCAGGCGGCGCAGCCAGGCCTCGATGCGCGGCTTCACCGGCTCGGCCGCCAACGCGCCCGCCTACTCGACCAGCCGCGACAACGCAGCGCTGGCGATCTCGTTGATGCGCTCGAGGAAGGCGGTGCCCATGTTCATCTGGTAGCGGTCGGGATCGGCCGAGCCCAGCACCAGCATCCCGAAGGCATTGGGATCGACGCCCTTGCGCAATGCCAGCAGTGCGAGCGAACGCGTGGTGGCGCCGCCCTCCGGCAGCCAGGTGGCGGCCTGGAAGTCGGCATTCGGCCCGCAGTAGGGCTGCTTCATGCTGTTGGCGAGCGTGATGACGTCCACCTCCACCGGCGCCGCACAGGGCAGCCCGCGGAATCGCTCGCGCACGCCCCACAGCCTGAGCGCGACGTGCGGCACCGAGAACACGGTGTGCATGCCGTCGACCACCGCCTGCGGCAGCCGCTCGGCCTCGGCAGCCAGCAGCAGCTGGCGCGTCCACTTCTGCAGGCGCTCGGTGATCGCGTCGTTCTCCTGGCCGATGCGCACCAGCTCGGCGAGCTTGTGCTCGAGCCCGCGATTCCGGTCGCGAAGCACCTCGAGCTGGCGCTCGTGCAGGGAGATCGCGCGGCCGCCGTGCGGATCCGGCACGGTCATCGAGACCAGCAGCTCCGGATGGGCTGCGAAGAACTCGGGGTGATCGCGCAGGTAGCGGGCCACCTCGTCGGGAGCGGGGGTGCTTTCGGTCATTGGAGGTCGGTCAGGTCGATTTCGCCTTCGAACACCCGGACGGCCGGGCCGGTCATCCTCACCGTGCCGCCCGCCTCCCAGGCGATGGTCAGCGCGCCGCCCCGCATCTCGACGTCCACCGGCGAGCTCAGCAGCCCGCGCCGGATGCCGGAGACCGCCGCGGCGCACGCGCCGGTGCCGCAGGCCAGGGTCTCGCCCGCGCCGCGCTCCCAGACACGCAGCCGGATACGGTGCGAGGACAGCACCTGCATGAAGCCCGCGTTCACCCGGTTCGGGAAGGCGGGGTGATGCTCGATCGCGGGCCCGTCCTCGGCCACCGGTGCGGCGTCCACATCCTCGACCAGCTGCACCGCGTGCGGGTTGCCCATCGACAGCGCGGCCACCCAGCAGGTGCGGTCATGCACCGGCAGCGGCCAGAGGGTCTCGTCGCCGACCTGCGAGGGCTTCATCGTGTGCGATCGGAACGGGACCAGCCGCGGCTCGAAGACCGGCGCGCCCATGTCCACCGTCACCCGTCCGTCGTCCTCGAGGCGGGGCTCGATCACGCCGGACAGCGTCTCGACGCGGATCGAGCGGCTGGCGGTGAGGCCCTGGTCGACGACGAAGCGCACGAAGCAGCGGGCGCCGTTGCCGCACTGCTCCACCTCGCCGCCGTCGGCGTTGAAGATCCGGTAGCGGAAATCGACCCCCGGCTGGCTGGCCGCCTCGACCAGCAGCAGCTGGTCCGCGCCGACGCCGAAGTGCCGGTCGGCGAGCGCGCGCCACTGACCGGGAGCGAGATCGATGCGCTGGCGGACGCCGTCGATCACGACGAAGTCGTTGCCTGCGCCATGCATTTTGGTGAACCTGAGCTTCATCGAAGGATTATCACCGATTCAATCGTAGAAACCGGGCTCGCCCGGCGGCCTGGTCTTGAAGCGCTTGTGGCTCCACAGGTACTGCTCCGGCATCTCCAGCACGCGTTCCTCGATGAAGGCGTTCATGCGCCGGGTGGCCTGCTCGAGGTCCTCGCCCGGATAGCCTTCCCAGGCGGGATGGAAACTGGCCACGTAGCCGGTATCGGTCATCCTGGTGACGATCGGGATCACGACCGCGCCGGTCGCCTTCGCGAGCCGCGCAAGCGAGGTGACGGTGGCCGCCGGCACTCCGAAGAAGGGCACGAACACCGCGTCGCGCGGCCCGAGATCCATGTCGGGCAGGAAATAGAAAGGCACGCCCTGCCGGATCAGCCGCAGCGCCGGGCGCATCCCGTCGTTGCGCAGCAGCAGACGGGCCGTGCCGAAGCGGTTGCGCCCCGCGGTCATCGCCTCGGTGAGGACGCGGCTCTTCTGGTTGGCGTACATCGACGCCCCCGGGAAATCGGCCTGATAGCGCATCCCTCCGGCGTCCAGGCCGACGAAATGCGGCGCCAGCAGGATCACCGGCTTGCCCAGCCAGGGCTGGAAGTGCTCCAGCCCGCGCAGCTCGACCAGCGCACGCAGGCGCTCCTCGGGCTCGAACCAGAACACGAAGCGGTCGAAGAAGCTGCGCGCGTAGGCGCGAAAATGCGCGCGCGCCACCGCGCGCCGGCGCACCTCGGTCCAGCCGGGAAAGCACAGCCGCAGATTGGTCAGCGTGATCCGGCGGCGCGGCCGCGCCAGCACCCAGATCAGGTCGCCGGCCAGGACGCCGATCCCGCGCAGCACGCCGAACGGCAGCTTCGCCAGCAGGCGCAGCAGCGCGAGCCCGGCGCGCACCAGCCATTCGCCGCTCATGGCGCAGCCCCGCCGGGCGGCTCGCCCGCGCCGGGCGGACGCTTGTAGCGGTTGTAGCCCCACAGGTATTGCGCGGGGATGCGCAGGATGCAGCGCTCCATCGCTGCGTTCAGCGCCTCGGGCGTCGGCGCCCCGGCCAGCCGCTCGAAGTGGATGTGCCAGCCCTTGCCCGCGCCAAGCCGCTCGCCCACCGCCAGCACGACCACCGCGCCGCTGGCCTGGGCCAGCCGCAGCGGCAAGGTCATCGTCCAGGCGGGCGCGCCGAAGAACGGCGCCCATTGCCCCTCGCCCTCGCCCGGCACCTGGTCGGGCAGCAGCCCGACGGCCTCGCCACGGCGCAACGCGCGCAGCAGCGCGCGCACGCCAGCAAGCGTGGTGGGCGCCGACTGCATGTCGTCGGCGTTGCGGGCAGCAGCCAGCACCTGCGCCAGTGCCGCCTGCCTGGGCGGCTTGAACAGCACGGTGATCGGTGCGCGGGTGGCATACCAGCGCGCGGCGACCTCGAACGCGCCCAGGTGGGGAGTCATGAACAGCACGCCGCGGCCCTCGCGTTCGGCCGCCTCGAGCACCGGCTGGTCGTCGCAGCGCACCCGCCGCGTCAGCGCCGCCCGCGGCCGGAACCAGATCCACGGCAGTTCTCCGACCATTCGCCCGGCGTGCCGCGCGCAGCTCCAGCGCAGCTCGCGCGGCAGCCCGGCGATCTCCAGATTGCGCAGCAGCTTGCGCCGATAGGCGGGCGAGACGAGGTAGACGAGCAGCCCAAGCCCTGCACCCAGCGCCTGCAGCAGCCCCAGCGGCAGGCGGGCGAGGAGTCGGAACGACCGGAGCATCGTGGCAGCTTCTTGTTGGAGGCAGGGCCCCTTGCCGGACCCTGATTTATAATCCCTGCGCCGCCGGTTTAATGGACAACTTGCGGGGCGGCAGCCCGTGGCATGCGCTTTCGGGCAAATGAAAGTTCCGCTAAAGCGTCGCCGCTTCTCCGAAGACGGCCGCGCCGGACGGATGCGATGTTCGCACCGCGTGTCCTCATCATCGAACGGAGAAGTGACTTGGCCAACGATTATCTCTTCACGTCCGAATCGGTCTCGGAAGGTCACCCGGACAAGGTGTCCGACCAGATTTCGGACGCGATTCTCGACGCAATCCTCGCACAGGACAAGTTCTCGCGGGTCGCCGCGGAGACTTTGTGCAACACCGGTCTGGTGGTGCTCGCGGGCGAGATCACCACGGCCGCCAACGTCGATTACATCCAGGTCGCGCGCGACACCCTGCGTCGCATCGGCTACGACAACACCGAGTTCGGCATCGACTACAAGGGCTGCGCGGTGCTCGTGGCCTACGACAAGCAGAGCCACGACATCGCCCAGGGCGTCGACGAGGGCCGCGGCCTCGACCTGGAACAGGGTGCCGGCGACCAGGGCCTGATGTTCGGCTACGCCTGCGACGAGACCCCCGAGCTGATGCCCGCGGCCATCTACTACGCGCACCGGCTGGTCGAGCGCCAGGCCGACCTGCGCAAGGATGGCCGCCTGCCCTGGCTGCGCCCGGACGCCAAGTCGCAGATCACTCTTCGCTACGTCGACGGCCGCCCGCACTCGATCGACACCGTGGTGCTGTCCACCCAGCACGCGCCGGACATCGCCTACGAGACCCTGCGCGAGGCGGTCATCGAGGACATCGTCAAGCCGGTCCTGCCCAAGGAGCTGATGACGGGCGAGATCCGCTACCTGATCAACCCCACCGGCCGCTTCGTGGTCGGCGGTCCGCAGGGCGATTGCGGCCTCACGGGCCGCAAGATCATCGTCGACACCTACGGCGGCGCGGCGCCGCACGGCGGCGGCGCGTTCTCGGGCAAGGATCCGTCCAAGGTGGACCGCTCGGCGGCCTACGCGGCACGCTACGTCGCGAAGAACATCGTCGCCGCCGGGCTGGCCACGAAGTGCCTGGTGCAGGTGTCCTACGCGATCGGCGTGGCCCGCCCCACCTCGGTGATGGTCAGCACCGACGGCACCGGGACGATCAGCGACGAGAAACTGTCGGCGCTGGTGCAGGAGCACTTCGACCTGCGCCCCAAGGGCATCGTGCAGATGCTCGACCTGCTGCGGCCGATCTACTCCAAGACCGCTGCCTACGGGCACTTCGGCCGCGACGAACCCGAGTTCACCTGGGAGCGCACCGACCGCGCGGCGGCACTGAAGGCTGCCGCAGGCGCCTGAGCGCGCCTGACACCGGCCCGAAGGGGAGCCCGCGAGGCTCCCCTTTTCACGTCCGGTTTCCGGAATGCAACAGCCTTCTTTCTTGGTTGTGTATGCGACTCATTCGCATTTACACTTCGTTTCCGTTTCGGGATAACCGGAACGGGGCGTGCCGGCGCGCACCGCGGGCACGCCCTCCCTGACAACAGAGAACGAAGATCACCAGGAGCTGAAATGAACGAACGGGCCGGGAACCGGGTTCGACCGATGGGCGCGCCGATCAGCCTGAGGACAGCTGCCGCGGGCAGGCCGTCACCGGCGGTCAGGACCGGACTCGCGGTCGGCCTGTCGACCGCGATGCTGATGCCGGCCGCGGCGCTTGCCGCCGACGAGTCCGACAAGGCACGCACGCTGGCGCCGGTCAATGTCGAGGCGCAGGCCATCGAGCCCAACCCGAACGCCGAGCCCGGCGTTCCCTACAAGGCGCGCTACTCGGGCGACGAGCGCCACACCCGTCCGATCGCCGAAACCACCCAGAACATCACCGTGCTGACCCGGCCCCAGATCGAGGAGTCCGGCTTCAGCGACCTGCGCGAGATCCTCGACGCCCAGCCCGGCATCACGCTGGGCACCGGCGAGAACGGCAACGCGTTCGGCGACCGCTACATCATCCGCGGCCAGGAGGCCCGCAGCGACGTCTTCGTCGACGGCCTGCGCGACCCCGGCATGACCATCCGCGAGAGCTTTGCCACCGAGCAGGTCGAGATCACCAAGGGCCCGAACTCCAGCTTCGCCGGCCGCGGCACCTCGGGCGGCGCCATCAACTCGATCACCAAGCAGGCGAGCACCGACTTCGACTACACCCGCCTGTCCACCGGCGTTGGCACCGACCGCCATACCCGCGTGACGCTCGACGCCAACAAGGTCTTCAGCGACAAGGCCGCGGTGCGCGTCAATGCCCTGTACGGCTACGAGGAAGTGCCGGGCCGCGGGCCGGCGGACCGGGATCGCCGCGGCCTGGCGCTGTCGGGCCTGTTCAAGCCGACCGACAAGCTGTCCGTGGTGGTCGACTACTACGGCCTGCGCGCGCGCGACAACCCCGACCTCGGCGGCTTCCTGGTCGGCTCGCTGCCCAATCGCCGGCCGGCGTCGAACCCGCCGCTCTACGCGCAGGAGCAGGACTTCCTCAGCTCGGACGTCGACACGCTGACCGGCCGCATCCGCTACCTGTTCTCCGCCGACACGCGCCTGACCAACATCACGCGAGTCGGCCGCTCGGTCAACGGCTACGTGGCGACCGGCGCGCGCGCGTCGACCACCGCGGCGGCGGGCCCCGGCGGCGCCTACGACACCATCTCGCTGAGCACCCACCAGGGCTGGCAGGAAGTCGACTACATCGCCAACCAGACCAACCTGTTCCTGGACCGGAGCATCGGCGGCAAGCGCCATGAAATCATCCTGGGCCTGGAATTCACCGACCACAAGGTGCTCAACGGCATCTACGACGTGAGCAACTCGGGCTCGAACTGCCTCGTGGGCGGTCGCGGCGGCGCATCTCCCGGCTGGTGCATCACCGATGCCTCGGGCGCGCTGCTGCCGGGCATCGGCACGATCATGAACCGGCAGATCGACAAGGGCCGATGGGACGTCGACTGGAACGTTCGCACCGTATCGGTGTCAGCGATGGACACCGTCGACCTGAGCGACCGCTGGACTGCGTTCGGCGGCCTGCGCTATGACCACTTCAGCTTCGACACCCGCACGCAGAACAGCGCCTTCGAGTCCACCCGCTATGAGTACTCGGACGGCCTGGCCAACGGCCACCTGGGCCTGTCGTACAAGATCCGCCCGGACGCGCAGGTCTACGCCAGTTTCGCCACCGCCAGCGACATCAACGGCGGCGAGTCCGATCTCGGCACCAGTTGCGGCTACGGCGGCATCTGCGTCGACCCGGCCAATGGCGTGACCATTGCCTCGAGCAAGCCCGAGACCACCCGCAGCTTCGAGCTGGGCACCAAGTGGAACGTTCTCGACGGCCGCCTGCTGGCGACCGCAGCGCTCTTCCAGATCGACAAGTCGGACGTGATGGAGCAGGCGGTCGGCAGCGACGGCTACGGGTCGCTCGGTTCGCTGAACACCGGCCGCAACCGGGTGCGCGGCCTGGAGCTGGGCCTGGTCGGGCAGATCACCGACAAGCTGACCGCCCAGGCAGGCGTCGCCCTGATGAAGTCGAAGGTGACCCGCTCCGCCAACCCGGATGCGGTCGGCAGGCGGCTGAGCAACTTCGCAGACCAGAGCGCCTTCCTGCAGCTCAAGTACCAGGCCACCGAGGGCTTCGCCTTTGGCGCCAACCTGCGCCATGAGAGCAGGAAGTACGCGGGCCAGCCCGACTCGGCCGCGGGCTTCAATGCCGACGGCGACTACAGCCAGCCGATTCCGGCCTACACGGTGTTCAACCTGTTCGCGAGCTACCGGTTCAACCGGAACCTGGACGCCCGCCTGAACGTCGGCAACGTGACCGACCGGGACTATTACCTGGCGGGCTACCAGTCGGGATCTTTCCTCTACAAGGGGGATGCGCGCAACGCGCGGCTGACGCTGAACTACCAGTTCTGACCCGATGCCTGCCCGGCTCCCCGACGGAATCCACTGCGCAGCCGACTACTCGAGGCTGGCCGCCGGGGCGATCGACGCCCCGACGCTCGCGTACATCGACGGCGGCAGCGGCGAGGACCGCACCCTCGCCGCCAACCGGGCCGCCTTCGGGCGGCTCGGCCTCGTTCCCCGCCTGCTGCCGGATCTGCGCGGGGCGCAAACCCGCCTGAGCCTGCTCGGCCAGGAGCTCGCCCACCCGATCCTGCTGGCCCCGGTCGCGTACCAGGCGCTCGCGCACCCGCGCGCAGAGATCGAGACCGCCCGCGGCGCCGCCGCGGCCGAAGCGTGCATGGCCTGCAGCACGCTGTCCTCGGCCAGCCTCGAGGAGGTCGCCGCGCATGCCGGCCCGCAGCGCTGGTTCCAGCTCTATTTCCAGCCGCAGCGCGCTGCCACGCTCGACCTGGTCAGGCGCGCCGAGGCGGCCGGCTACACCGCACTGGTGGTCACGCTGGACGCCGCGATCCAGGCGCCCAGCCTGCGCGCGCTGCGCGCCGGCTTCCGCATGCCGGCCGGCCTGCGGGCGGCGAACCTGGCCGACTACCCGCCCACTCCGCCCAAGTCGCCCGCGCCCTTGCCCGGCGCGAGCCGCATCTTCCAGGCTGCGACACGCGACGCCACCACCTGGGCGGATCTCGACTGGCTGGCAGCGCAGACCTCGCTGCCGCTGCTGGTCAAGGGCGTGCTGCATCCCGAGGACGCCGGCCTCGCGCTCGACCACGGCGCAGCCGGCCTGGTGGTCTCCAATCACGGCGGGCGCACGATCGACGGCGCTCCCGCCAGCCTCTCGGTGCTGCCGTCGATCCGCCAGGCGGTCGGCCCCGGCTGCCCGCTGCTGCTCGACGGCGGCGTGCGCAGCGGCGCCGGCGCCTTCAAGGCGATCGCGCTGGGCGCCGACGCGGTGATGGTGGGCCGGCTGCAGGTCCATGCGCTGGCCGTGGCCGGCGCGCTCGGCGTGGCGCACATGATCCGGCTGCTGCGCGAGGAGCTCGAGCTCTGCATGGCCGCCACCGGCTGCCGGACGCTCGCCGACATCCACGACGGACTGATCCACCGCTTCCATGACTACTAGCCCCGCCAGGGGCCTGCGGCCAGCCCGATCCACCCATCTGACGGACCAGACCACATGCTCATCCCGATCGAAGG
This sequence comes from Quisquiliibacterium transsilvanicum, assembly GCF_014202215.1. Classification (GTDB taxonomy): domain Bacteria; phylum Pseudomonadota; class Gammaproteobacteria; order Burkholderiales; family Burkholderiaceae_E; genus Quisquiliibacterium; species Quisquiliibacterium transsilvanicum. The sequence goes on from NZ_JACHGB010000006.1 coordinate 194,689, forward strand.
CGTGCTCCCTCCAGACGAGGTCCGAGAGTTCAGGCAGCGCCTGGACGCCGCCGAATGGCAAAACGGCGCGCAGACCGCGGGCACGCTGGCGAAGTCGGTCAAGCGCAACCTGCAGCTCGAGGACGGATCGGCGCTGGCCAGCGCGCTGGGCAAGCAGGTGCTGCGCCGTCTGGGCGCGCATCCGCTCTTCGTGTCCGCGGCGCTGCCGCGCCGGATCTTCCCGCCGAAGTTCAACCGCTACGCTGGCGGCGGCGCCTACGGCACGCATGTCGACAGCGCGCTGATGCAGGTGCCGGGCACCGACCTGACGGTGCGCAGCGACCTGTCCGCCACCCTTTTCCTGTGCGAGCCCGACGAATACGAAGGGGGCGAACTGGAGATCGACGGACCCTTCGGCGTGCAGAGCGTGAAGCTGCCCGCCGGCGATCTGGTGCTCTACCCGTCGAGCAGCCTGCACCGGGTGACGCCGGTGACGCGCGGCGCGCGAGTGGCCAGTTTCTTCTGGATCGAGAGCATGGTGCGCGACGACGGCGCGCGCGCGCTGCTGTTCGACCTGGACCAGTCGATCCAGGCGCTGACGCCCGCGGTGCGCGCCGACGATCCGCGCCTGCTGCGGCTCACCGGCGTCTACCACAACCTGCTGCGGCGCTGGGCGCTGACCTGAAGTCGCGGGCTAGGGCGCCAGCCGCTCCCGGTGCCAGCGCCCGTCCGGCAGCAGCCGGTAGCTCAGCCGGTCGTGCAGCCGCGAGGGCCGCCCCTGCCAGAACTCCCAGTATTCCGGGCTGAGCCTGAAGCCGCCCCAGTGCGGCGGGCGCGGCGGATGCAGCCCGAACTTCAGTCCGAACTCCGCGGCACGGGCCACCAGCACCGCGCGGGAGGAGATCGGGCGGCTCTGCTCGGAGGCCCAGGCGCCGATCCGCGAGGTGAGCGGGCGGGTCGCGAAATACTCGTCGGACTCGGCGGCTTCCACCCGCTCCACCGGCCCCTCGATGCGCACCACCCGCTCCAGTTCCACCCAGTGGAACTGCAGGGCCGCGAAGGGGTGCGCCGCCAGCTCGCGTCCCTTGCGGCTCTCGTAGTTGCTGAACCAGGTGAGGCCGCGCTCGTCGAAACCCTTGATGAGCACCACGCGGGTGGACGGCCGCCCGTCCTCGCCGACGGTGGCGACGGTCATCGCGTTGGGTTCGGGGACGCCGGAGCGGATGGCCTCGTCGAGCCAGTCGGAGAACTGGCGCAGCGGCACTTCGTGCGCGCTGCCTTCCTCGAGCTCGCCGCGCTCGTAGCTCTTGCGCAGGTCGGAGATGTTCTTGTCCATCGCGCCAGTTTAGTGCAGCGCCGGGCGTGCGCGCGTGCAACAGCCGGTGCCGCATCGGGCCGCCGCGGCATAGACTGACGTCTCCATGTCCCCCTGCCGGAGAACCGGATGAAGAAGACCCTGCTCGGACTGCTCGCCGCCCTTGCGATCGCCGCCGCGCCGCTTGCGCACTCGCCGGACGCCCGCGCCGCGGACCCCAAGGCGGCTCCCGCGCAGACGGGTGCCAAGCTCGACCTCAACAGCGCCAGCGCCGAAGAGCTCGCCACGCTCAAGGGCATCGGCCCGGTGCGCGCCGAGGCGATCGTCAAGGGACGACCCTACAAGGGCAAGGACGACCTGGTGCGCCGCAAGATCGTCCCGCAATCCGTGTACGACCAGATCCGCGAGGACGTCGTCGCGCGCCAGAAGTAGCGGCCCGCCCTCGCCGGGCAAGGCCTGCCCGGCATCGCCCGTACGCGCCGCCGGCCTGCACGCTGCGCGCCGGCCGACGCTATAATTCGCGCGTTCCCGAGGAGCGCTGCAACGGCCGCCGTGGTCACGGCCGCCGCCAGGCTCGGGTTCCCGATGCAAAACGGCGCTCGTCGATCCGTGACCCGGTCACGGCGAACGAGCCCGGCCCCTGGCCTCCCTGCCTTCGCCCGACCGGTCACTTTTTGATGGAGTGACCATGTCCGCCGTACCCAAGACCCCCGAGTTCACCGATTTCCGCGTCGCCGACCTTTCGCTCGCCGATTGGGGCCGCAAGGAGATCCGCATCGCCGAGACCGAGATGCCCGGCCTGCTGGCGATCCGCGACGAGTACGCCGCCGCCCAGCCGCTGAAGGGCGCGCGCATCACCGGCTCGCTGCACATGACCATCCAGACCGCGGTGCTGATCGAGACGCTGGTCGCGCTCGGCGCCCAGGTCCGCTGGGCCTCGTGCAACATCTTCTCCACGCAGGACCATGCCGCGGCCGCGATCGCCGCCGCCGGCATCCCCGTGTTCGCGGTCAAGGGCGAGACCCTGGACGAGTACTGGGACTACACGCACCGCATCTTCGAATGGGCCGACGGCAAGCTCTCGAACATGATCCTGGACGACGGCGGCGACGCCACGCTGCTGCTGCACCTGGGCACGAAGGCCGCGAAGGATCCGTCGGTGCTCGACAACCCCAAGGGCGACGAGGAGACCTCGCTGTTCGCGTCGATCCGCCGCCAGCTCGCGAAGGACCCGTCCTGGTACGAGCAGCGCCTCGACGCGATCGTCGGCGTCACCGAGGAAACCACCACCGGGGTCAAGCGCCTCTACCAGATGTCGGCCAAGGGCGAGCTCGCCTTCCGCGCGATCAACGTCAACGACTCGGTCACCAAGAGCAAGTTCGACAACCTCTACGGCTGCCGCGAGTCGCTGGTCGACGGCATCAAGCGCGCCACCGACGTGATGATCGCCGGCAAGGTCGCGGTCGTCGCGGGCTACGGCGACGTGGGCAAGGGTAGCGCCCAGGCGCTGCGCGCGCTGTCGGCACAGGTGTGGATCACCGAGTGCGACCCGATCTGCGCGCTGCAGGCCGCGATGGAAGGCTATCGCGTGGTCACGATGGAATACGCCGCCGACAAGGCCGACATCTTCGTCACCGCCACCGGCAACAAGGACGTGATCACCCACGACCATATGCGCGCGATGAAGGACCAGGCGATCGTCTGCAACATCGGCCACTTCGACAACGAGATCGAGGTCGCTTCGCTGCGCCAGTACCGCTGGGAGAACATCAAGCCGCAGGTCGACCACATCATCTTCCCGGCCGAGGGCGGCAAGCCCGAGAGGCGCATCATCCTGCTCGCCGAGGGCCGGCTGGTGAATCTGGGCTGCGCCACCGGGCACCCGTCCTACGTGATGAGCTCCTCGTTCGCGAACCAGACCATCGCGCAGATCGAGCTCTGGTCGCACAAGGACTTCTACGAGCGCGGCAAGGTCTACGTGCTGCCCAAGCACCTCGACGAGAAGGTGGCGCGGCTGCAGCTGCGGAAGCTGAACGCGACGCTCACCGAGCTCACGCCGGAGCAGGCCGCCTACATCGGCGTGCCGCTCGAAGGGCCGTACAAGCCCGACGCGTACCGTTACTGATCGGGGCCTCCCGTTGCGCGCAGACCAGTTGCTGGTGAAGTGCGGCCTTGCTGACTCGCGCACGCTGGCCCGCCGGATGATCGAGTCCGGCCGGGTCAGCGCGGACGGCACGCCGGTCCGCAAGCCGTCCACGGAACTCGACGAGGACGCAAGGCTTGCGGTGACCGCAGGCGAAGAGGACCGCTACGTCTCGCGCGGCGGGCTGAAGCTGGCCGGCGCGCTGGCCGCGGCCGGCGTCGAGCCGCGCGGGCTGGTGTGCCTGGACGTTGGCCAGTCCACCGGCGGCTTCACCGACTGCCTGCTGCAGTCGGGCGCCACGCGGGTGGTCGGCGTCGACGTGGGCCACGGCCAGCTGCATCCGCGGCTTGCCGGCGACCCGCGGCTGGCCTGCATCGAGGGCGTCAACGCCCGCGCGCTGGATGCCGCTGCGCTCGGCGCGCAGATGCCCGAGGGCGGCTTCGGCCTGGTCGTGATCGACGTGTCCTTCATCTCGCTGACGCTGGTGCTCCCGCCGCTGGCCGCGCTGGTCGCGCCCGGCGCGCAGCTGCTGGCGCTGGTCAAGCCGCAGTTCGAAGTCGGGCGTGCCGGTCTCGACCGCCGCGGGCTGGTGAAGTCGCCGGCGCTCTACGAGGGCGTGCGCGAGACGGTCACCGACTGCGCGCGGCGCTCCGGCTGGGCCCCACTGGCCTGGCTGGACAGCCCGATCGCAGGCGGCGACGGCAACCGCGAGTTCTTTCTGCATGCGCAGCGCGCGCCCGCGCTGCACGCTTCCCCGGAATCCGACAGATGACCCCGAACGTCAGTTTCGAGTTCTTCCCCCCCAACACCCCCGAGGGCGCGGTCAAGCTGCGCGCGACCCGCGCCGCGCTGGCCGAGGCGGCCCCGGAGTTCTTCAGCGTCACCTACGGCGCGGGCGGCGCCACCCGCGACAAGACCCTCGCGGTGGTCGAGGAGATCGCGGCCGAGGGCCGCGCAGTGGCGCCCCACCTGTCGTGCATCGGCGCCACCCGCGAATCGCTGCGCGAACTGCTCGAGCTGTACCGCGGCCACGGCATCCGCCGCCTGGTGGCGCTGCGCGGCGACCTGCCCTCGGGCATGGTCGACCACGGCGATTTCCGCTACGCCAGCGAGCTGGTGGAATTCGTTCGCGCCGAGACCGGCGACTGGTTCCGCATCGAGGTGGCCGCCTACCCGGAGATGCATCCGCAGGCGCGCACGCCCGCCGAGGACCTGCAGGCCTTCGTCGCCAAGGTGCGCGCCGGCGCCGATTCGGCGATCACCCAGTACTTCTTCAACGCCGATGCGTTCTTCCGGTTCCGCGACGATGCGCTCGCCGCCGGAGTGGACGTGCCTATCGTGCCGGGCATCATGCCGATCACCAATTTCACCCAGCTGGCCCGCTTCTCCGAGTCCTGCGGCGCCGAGCTGCCGCGCTGGGTGCGGGTGCGCCTGGCCAGCTTCGGCGACGACCGCGAGGCGATCCGGGCCTTCGGCTTCGAGGTGGTGGCCGACCTCTGCCGACGGCTGGTCGCCGGCGGCGTGCCTGCGCTGCACTTCTACACGCTGAACCAGGCCCAGCCCAGCCTGGACCTCTGGCAGGCGGCGCGTTGACGGACCGGCCATGCGCCGCCGACCTGTCGGCGGCGCTTACACTTGCTCCGGTGCGCCGCCTCGCCATGGCTCCAACCCCCTGAATCGATGGGCGTTTTCCGATCTGGCACGTCATGTGCTTCAGCTGTCGCTCAATGCTGTGACACGCCCGTGTCCATGCAATGATCGACACGGAGAACGAACATGAAGCGCACGATGATGAGCCTGGCCGCTGCGGCGATGATTGCCTTGCCGGCGGTGGCGAATGCCATCAACGTCAAGGTGACGATGACCGTCGACAACTCGTATGCGCTTTTCTACGGCACGGGCACGCAGGCGACCAACTTCGTCGGCGCCGACTACAACTGGCAAGCGGTCGAGACCTACAACTTCGACCTGCCGGCCGACCGCTACCTCTACGTGGTCACCGCATCGGACCTGTCCGTCGCCCAGGGCTTCCTCGGGCAGTTCGAGAACCTGGACAGCGGCTACAAGTTCTACAGCAACGACCCCCAGTGGCAGGTCATGGCCACGGGCCTCGGCAATACCGGCGCGCCCTATTCCGGCTCCGTCGCCGACCTGGCGCTCCTGTCGCAGGAAATCCAGGATGCAAACGGCGGCGGCAACGTCTCGCAGGGCTGGACCGGGCTGACCGCCGGCCCTGGCAATGGCTCGGACCCCTGGGGATCCCAGGCCGGCATCGACGCCGCCGCCCGCTGGGTGTGGTACAGCGCCAACGGAGATACGGATCCGACGAGCCCCGGGTTCAACCATGGCGAGTGGCTCGTCTTCCGCATCGCGGTGGCATCCACCCCGACCGAGCCTGTGCCCCTCCCGGGGACCGTTGCGCTGCTGGGCGCCGGCCTGGCGGGTGTCGGGCTGCTCCGCCGCAGGCCCGCTGCCTGAGCACAGCAACCGCGCGCTGAGCGCGCCCCGAGCGCCGAGGGACCAGGAGAGGAGCCGCCGCTGGCTCGCAGACACGGCCCGTCCATCGGTTGGACCCGTGCCGGGCGACGGACGGCGGGTTCCCCCCCTGTCACCTGCGGGCCGGGCATGGCTACCATCCGACCACGTAACCCGTGGCGCAGCCCATGTCCCCCGAAACCCCGACCCGGCCCCGCACCGAACGCCAGCATGCACGCCCGCTCTCCAGCCAGCGGCGCCTGCGCGTGGCCGCCGCTCACCTGCGCCTCGGGATGTTCGTCTCCGACCTCGACCGTCCCTGGTCGGACACGCCCTTCCTGATCCATGGCTTCGCGATCGACAGCAAGATCGAACTGAGCACGCTGCGCCGGTACTGCCGGCACGTGCACGTCGATCTCGAGCGCTCGACCCAGGAGTCGGCCGACCTGCTGCGCGCGATCGGGCCGCTGGGACTTGAGAGCGGCGACGGCGCGCCGGACACGCTGACCGACGCGCCGGACGAGCCCGCGGCTGCGGCCGCGGCCGACGGCGGCGACACGCAGGCGCAGGCGGCCGGCGACGGACCCCGAGCCCGCGCGCCGGCACGCACCTTCCGCGCGCGCTCCGACGTTCACATCTCGCGCGACACCCGTCGGCGCTTCCGGGAACTGGTCGACGGCCGCCCGCCCGAGGGTGCGCGGGCCGGCCCGGACACCCTCGCAGGGCGGGCGCTCGGCCGGATCAGGGGGCTGTTCGGCGCCGGCGGCGAACGCGCGCGCGCCGGCGCCGTGACGCTGCCCCGCGCGCTGCGCGAAGAGCTCGTGGCGTCGCTGCCCGCTGGCGAGCGGCTGCGCGCCTGGCCCGTCCGGCATGGCGCCCGCGAAGAGATGCCGCGCGCGCGCCAGGCGCACGCCCGCGCCGAAAAGACGCTCGGCGCGCTGTTCGAACAGGTCCGCGCCGGCAACGCACCGCGCCTCGATCAGCTCGAAGTCGATGCCCGCCATCTCGCCGACAGCATGGCGGACAACCCCGACGCGCTGCTGTGGGTGTCCCACCTGCGCGACGAACTGCTCTCGGCCCACCAGCAGGGCCTGCGGGTGGGGCTCTACATGGCGGCGCTGGCGCGCCGGCTGGGCCTGCCGCGCGAGGCGATGGCGCAGGCGGCGATGGTGGGCATGCTCGCCGACATCGGCAAGACCCGGCTGCCCCGTGCGCTGCTGGAGAAGCCCGGCATGCTGAACCCCGCCGAGTACGGCATCGTCAAGGAGCACGTCCGCCTGGGCCTGGACCTGCTCGGCGCGGCCGGCGGGCTTGCCGCCGGGGTGGCCCGCGGCATCGCCGAGCATCATGAACGTCTCGACGGCAGCGGCTATCCGAAGGGGCTGGGCGACGGCGCCATCGGCGCCTTCGGCCGGATGGCCGCGATCGCCGACAGCTATGCCGGGCTCACCATGCCGCGCGCCTATGCCAGCCCGCTCGCCCCGCAGGACGCGCTGATGAACCTGTTCCAGTGGGGCGGGAGCTCCTTCGACGCCGCGCTGGTGGAGGAATTCGTCCGCGCGATCGGCGTGTTCCCGGTGGGCACCCTGGTCGAGCTGTCCGGAGGCGAGGTCGCAGTGGTGCGCGAGCAGGATCCGCAGCGGCCGCTCTCGCCGCGCATCCGGCTGCTCACCTGGCCGGACCGCCGGCCGCTCGCAGTGTCCCTCGAGGTCGACCTGCCGCCGCGCGCCCGCCAGGACGCCACGAGCGGGCCGGGCCGCATCGCCCGGGGCCTGGCCAGCGGCTCGGTGCGGATCAACCGGACGGCGCGGACCTCCGAAGAACCCTCCGCTCGGTGATCACCCAGTCCAGCGGCAGGTCGTGCTCGTGCGGGACGAAACCGCGCACCTCGCAGCAGTCGTAGGCAACCCCGACGGTCAGCGCGCCGGGCAGCTGCTCGAGCGTGCGATCGTAGTAGCCGCCGCCGTAGCCCAGCCGGAAGCAGCGGGCGTCGAAACCGAGGCAGGGAATCACCAGCAGCTGCGGCGTCACCGGCTCCGGATCGTCCGGATGCAAGGTTCCGAATGGCCCCGGCACCAGCGGCGTACCCGGCCTCCAGCGCGTGAAGACCAGCGGCGCCTCGCTGGCCACCACCCGCGGCAGTGCCACCTGCAGCCCGTCCGCATGCCAGCGCGCCATCACCGCCTCGAAGTCGGGCTCATCCTTCATCGCCCAGTAGCCGGCAAGCACCTGCCGACCGCTTTCCGCCACCAGTTCACGCAGCCGCGCGCCGAGCCCTGCTGCGGCCTCCAGACGCCCCGGTCCGCCCATCGCGGCGCGCCGCGCGCGCAGCTCCCGGCGCGCCGCGGCCCGGTCGCCGGCCTCGATCGGCTCGCATGCTATCGTTTGCGATGATGTCTTATTCCCGTGCACTGCTGCCCCTCCTGCTGGCGGCCATTCTAGGGCTCGGCGCCGGCGACGGCCTCGCGCAATCCTCGGCCAGGCGTTCGGCCCAGGCGGTTCCGGCCACACCCGACGAGGCCATCGTGCAGGCCCGCCACGCCGCCGCGCGCGGCGACCGTGCCCGCTTCGAGCTCGCCGCCGCCCAGGCCGCCGGCCACCCGCTATCGGGCTACCTGGACTACTGGCGGCTGCGCCTTCGCCTGTCGGAGCCATCCGCCAGCGGGCGCGACTCCAGGTCCGGCAGCGACGGCGGCGCCGACGCCGACATCCGCGCGTTCATCGAGCGGCAGCCCGACAGCCTGGTCGCCGACCTGCTCCGGCGCGACTGGATGCTGGACCTCGGCCGCCGCGGCGCATGGAAGATCTTCGACGAGCAGTACGCCCAGTGGATCCTCCGCGACGACACAGCGGTGCACTGCCGCGGCTGGCAGGGCGCTGCCGCGCGCGGCGGCGCCCTGCCCCGCGAGGCCGAGGACACTCTTTTCAAGCCCCGCGACCAGGGCGAGGCCTGCGGCGCGCTGATCGAGGCCCTGGCCCGCGACGGCACGCTCACGCCGGCAGACCTCAGGCGCCTGCTGCGCGTCTCGCTGGAGGCGAACGCCCCCACGTCCATCCGCCGCGTCGGAACGCTGCTCGAACTCCCCGCCAGCGAGCTCGACGCCGCGCTCGAGCGCCCGGCGGTGGCGCTGCGCACGGCGTCCTCGCCCGAGATCGCGCTGATCGCCGCGGTGCGGCTGGCGCGCCAGGATCCGGAGCGGGCGGTCGCCGCCCTCGAGGACGCCCGCATGCTCGGCGCCACGGACCGCTCCTTTGCGCTGTCCCAGGCGGCAGCGCACGCGATGCGCCGGCTGATGCCGCAGGCGCTGCAGTGGACCCGGCAGTCGCTGGACGCCCAGGTCTCGGACGAGACCCTGGACTGGCTGGCGCGCGCTGCGCTGCGCGACTCCGACTGGCGCACGCTTCATGCGGTGATCGAGAAGATGAGCCTCGCGAACCGCCGCGAGCCGGCCTGGGTCTACTGGCATGCCCGCGCGCACCAGGCGCTGGGCCGGCCCGAGCAGGCGCAGGCTGCGCTGCGCTCCATCGCCGGGCAGTTCCACTTCTACGGCCAGCTGGCCGCCGAGGAACTCGGCCAGCTCACCGTCACCCCCCCGTCGGCGCCGCGTCCCACCGACGAGGAGTTCGCAGCGCCGGCGCGCAACCCGGGCTTCGCCCGCGCGCTGAAGTTCTACGAGCTGGGCCTGCGCTTCGAGGGCAACCGCGAGTGGAACTACCAGCTGCGCGGCATGGACGACCGCCAGCTGCTGGCCGCCGCCCACTGGGCCTGCCGGAAATCGGTGCTCGACCGCTGCGTGAACACCGCCGACCGCACCCGCCAGGAGCATGACTTCAGCCTGCGCTTCGTCACCCCGTTCCTGGAGCAGCTCCAGCCGGCCGCCCGCGAGCGCGAGCTCGACCCGGCCTGGGTCTACGGCCTGATCCGCCAGGAGTCGCGCTTCATCATGAACGTGCGCTCCTCGGCCAACGCGCAGGGGCTGATGCAGATCATCCCGCCGACCGCACGCTGGATCGCGCGCAAGCTCGGCGTCACCGACTTCCGGCTCGAGGACCTGAACACAATCGAGACCAACCTGAGCTTCGGCACCTTCTACCTGAAGAACGTGCTGGACGACCTCGACGGCTCGCCGGTGCTGGCCTCGGCCGGCTACAACGCGGGCCCCAACAGGCCGCGCAGCTGGCGCAACACGCTGCCCGGCAAGGTCGAGGGCGCGGTGTTCGCCGAGATCATCCCGTTCACCGAGACCCGCGACTACGTCAAGAACGTGCTGTCCAATGCCACTTTCTATGCGGCGCTGCTGAGCGGCGAGCCCCAGTCGCTCAAGCGGCGCCTGGGCAGCGTCGCGCCCTCGTCGTCCGCCGGCCGCGCCGACCTGCCCTGACGCGAGACGGCCCCGGGCGGGGGCCAGCGTGGCGCGCGTGACGTCTCCCGAGTGACCCGCGCCGGGATCGATCGCCTAGAATGACGGTCATTGCGGGCGCGCCGCGCCCGCTCCGCCAGCCACAGACACGCGTCCCAATCCCATGAAACCGTCCCGCATCCTGATCGTCGGGGGCTCGGGCTTCCTCGGCCGCCACCTCACCGCCCGGCTCTCCGCGCAGAACCGCCGCGTCATCGTCCCGAGCCGCCGCGCCGAGCGCGCGCGCCACATCCTGATGCTGCCGACCGGACGGCTGGTGGACCTCGCCGCCCCGGACGCTCCCAGCCTGGAGTCGCTGGTGGCGGACAGCGACGCGGTGGTCAACCTGGCTGGCATCCTGCACGGCAGCTGGGGCGACCCCTACGGCCGGGAATTCGCGCAGACGCACGTCGAGCTGCCGCGCCGGCTCGCGGAGGTCTGCGCCAGCACCGGCGTGCGCAGGCTGGTCCACGTGTCCGCGCTGGGCGTCTCCGACGACCCCGCCGCGCCGGGCCCCTCGATGTACCTGCGCTCCAAGGCCGACGGCGAGCGCGCCATCCGCGCCGTCGAAGGCGTCGACTGGACCATCCTGCGGCCGTCCGTGGTGTTCGGCCCCGAAGACAGCTTCCTCAACGCCTTCGCAAAGCTGCAGCGCGTCTTCCCGGTGATCCCGCTGGCGCGCGCCGAGGCCCGCTTCCAGCCGGTGTTCGTCGGCGATGTCGCCCAGGCCATCGTCAATGCGCTGGACACCCCGGCGACCATCGGCAAGACCTACGAGCTCGCCGGTCCCGATGTGTTCACGCTGCGCGAGCTGGTCGAGCTGTCGGGCCGCTGGAGCGGCCACCCGCGCCCGGTCTGGCCGCTGGGCTACACCCTCGGCCAGCTGCAGGCCGGAGTGCTGGGCGCGCTGCCGCGCCCGATGATGTCGATGGACAACTTCGATTCGATGAGCATCGACAACGTCGCCAGCGGCCCGATCGCGCCCGAGCTGAACATCGTCCCCACCCCGCTCGCCTCGGTGGCGCCGAGCTACCTGCCGCAGCGCGTCCGCTACAACGACGAACGCGCGCAGGCGCGCCGCTGAGGAGCGCGCCCACGATGCCCGCCGAGCGGCCCACCCTCTACATCGGCAACCGCAACTACTCGTCGTGGTCGCTGCGGGCATGGCTGCTGATGCGCGAACTGGGCATCGACTTCGACGAGCATCCGCTGCGCCTCTTCAGCGAGGAGTTCCGCAGCGTGCTGGCGAAGGTGTCGCCGGTGGCCCGCGTGCCGCTGCTGGTGGACGATGGCCTGGCGATCTGGGAGTCGCTCGCCATCGTCGAGTACCTGGCCGAGCGCCATCCGCAGGCCGGCGTCTGGCCGGCCGACCCGCGCGAGCGCGCCCGCGCGCGCGCTGTGTGCGCCGAGATGCATGCGGGCTTCGGCAACCTGCGCAGCCGCATGCCGATGAACATCGAAGCCAGCCTGCCCGGCATGGGCTGGGACCTGGCGGTGCAGGCCGACATCGACCGCATCGTGTCGATCTGGACCGAGCTGCGCACCCTGCACGCGGCCAGGGGTCCCTTCCTGTTCGGCGAATTCTGCGCGGCGGATGCCTTCTTCGCGCCGGTGTGCTCGCGCTTCACCACCCACGCGGTTGCGCTGCCGCCGATCTGCGACCAGTACCGGCAGACGGTGCTGGCGCTGCCCGCGATGCGCGAATGGACCGACAAGGCGCTCGCCGAGCACTGCTTCCTGCCGGAAGACGAGCCCTACCGGCGCGCGCCCTGAAGCCGGGGGCGCCATGAAGTTCTACAGCGTCGGCGGCGCGGTCCGCGACGAACTCCTCGGCCTGCCGGTGAAGGACCACGACTGGGTGGTGGTCGGTGGCAGCCCGGAGCAGCTGATCGCGCTGGGCTTCACCCCGGTGGGCACCGACTTCCCGGTCTTCCTGCATCCCCGCACCCGCGAGGAGTACGCGCTGGCGCGCACCGAGCGCAAGGTGGCCCGCGGCTACCGAGGCTTTGCCGTCGACCACGCGCCCGACGTCACGCTGGAGGACGACCTGCGCCGGCGCGACCTCACCATCAACGCCATCGCCCGCGACGAGGACGGCACGCTGACCGATCCGCACGGCGGCCTGCGCGACCTGCAGGCCCGCGTGCTGCGCCACGTCAGCCATGCGTTCACCGAGGACCCGGTACGCATCCTCCGGCTGGCCCGTTTCGCCGCGCGCTTCACCGACTTCACGGTGGCCGACGAAACCATGGCGCTGATGCGCTGGATGGTCGGCGAGGGCGAGGTGGACGCGCTGGTGCCGGAACGGGTCTGGCAGGAGCTGGCGCGCGGGCTGATGGAGGCGAAGCCGTCGCGGATGTTCGAGGTGCTGCGCGAGAGCGGCGCGCTGGCGCGGATCTTCCCCGAGCTGGACCGGTTGTGGGGGGTGCCGCAGCGCGCCGACCACCACCCCGAGGTGGACACCGGCGTGCACACGATGCTGGTGCTCGATCACGCGGCCGGCCAGGGTCACGGCCTGGCGGTGCGTTTCGCCGCGCTCACCCACGACCTGGGCAAGGGCGAGACCCCGCAGGACGTGCTGCCCCGGCACATCGGCCACGAGGCGCGCTCGGTGCGGCTGGTGGAGCAGGCCTGCGAGCGGCTGCGCGCACCCACCGAGGTGCGCGACCTGGCGCGGATCGTCGCGGCGGAGCATGGCAACGTGCATCGCGCGCTGGAGCTGCGCCCGGCCACGCTGGTGAAGCTGCTCGAACGCATGGATGCGATGCGCCGGCCGGCGCGGGTCGAGGAGGTGCTGTCCGCCTGCGCAGCCGATTTCCGCGGCCGGCCCGGCTATGCCGACCGCCCCTATCCGCAGGCCGACCGGATCCGCGCAGCACTGGCCGCGGCCCGCTCGGTGGATGCCGGCGCGATCGCCAAGGCCACACCCAAGGGCGAGGCGATCCGCGAGCGGGTGCATGACGCCCGGGTGCGGGCAGTGGCGCAGGCGCTCGCGGACTGAGCTCAGCAGAGCGCTAGAGCAGCCGCGCCAATCCCGCGGCGAGCAGGGACAGCAGGATCGTCGATCCGATCGGCAGCGACCAGTCGCGGCCGAAGGCCCGGAAGTGCAGGTCGCCCGGCAGCCGGCCGATGCCCAGCTTCGCCAGCCAGGGACGCAGCCCCGAGAACACCACCATGGCCAGCACCGTCACCAGCAGCCACTTCATCGTTGCGCGCCCGCCCGCCGCCCGAGCTCCGGCACGTTCAGAGGCCTCCGCTGCGGTCCGAGCGCAGGAAGCCCAGCGCATCGCCCGGCAGCCCGCGCCCGAAGGCGATCGCCTTGAAGAGCTCGCCCATCTCGGCCTCGGAAATCAGCCGCTTCACGCCCTGGGTGAGCTTCAGGTACTCCGCCGCGGGCTCCATCGGGATCTCCTGCAGCCGCTCCACCAGGCCCAGGTTGAAGAGCAGCGCCGCCTGCGAGGTGTAGCCAAGCAGGTCCAGCCCGGCGCCGGCAGCAGCCTGCGCCACCGCCGAGAAGTCCACGTGCACCGTGAGGTCCTGCAGGCCCGGCAGCAGGAAGGGATCGCCGTGGGCGATGTGCCGGTAGTGGCACATCAGCGTGCCGAGCCGGCGCTGCGGGTGGTAGTACTCGCGCGCCGGGAAACCGTAGTCGACCAGCAGCAGCGCGCCGTGCCGCAGCCGGCCGGCCAGCTCCGCCACCCAGGCCTGCGCCTGCTCGCCGAGCTCGCTTTCGTAGTCGTCCGGCCAGTCGGCGCCCGCCTCCGCGATCGGCGCGGCGAGGCGCGCGCGCACCGCTGCCGCGAAGGCGGGATCGGCCGGCCGCTCGCGCCAGCCGAAGCGGACGCCGGCCGTGGCGCCGCCCGCCGTCACAGCGCCGTGCACCGCCGCGCCGCGCGCATCGCCCTCCTCCAGCCCCACCCCGCGCTCCAGCACCTGCCCGTCGCGCAGCCGGAACAGGCGCGCAGGAATCGCATCGAGCAGTTCGTTGCCGAGCACCACGCCCTCGATCTCGTCGGGCCAGCGGTCCAGCCACTGCACGCGCCCGGCCAGCGCCGGCGCGCGCGCTTCGATCGTGCGGCGCTGGCGCTCGCGCAGTTCGCCCGACAGCTCGACAATCCGGTAGTCCAGCTCCGCGTGCCCCAGCCGTTCCAGCTCCAGCAGCAGGTCGGCGGCCAGCGCGCCGCTGCCTGCGCCGAACTCGTGGATGCGCTGCGGCAGATGCCCGAACCACTGCGCGCACTGCCGCGCCAGGCAGGCGGCGAACAGCGGGCTGATCTCGGGTGCGGTGACGAAATCGCCGGCCGGGCCGAACTTCACGGCGCCGCCGCTGTAGTAGCCCAGGCCGGGCTCGTAGAGCGCCGCCTGCATGTAGGCGTCGAAGCCGATCCAGCCGCCGGCGGCGCGGATCCGCTGCGCGATGCGCCGGGAGAGGAGGTCGCTGGCCTGCTGCGCGGCCGCGTCGGGAACGGGGAACTCGATGCTGGTCACCCGGCGATTGTAGAGGGCTTCTGCATGGTTCCCCGGGGCTTTGCCGGTAAACTCCGGCGTCTTTCCCCGTGTTCCCGCCTCCGGAAACCGCACCCGCACAGGCGATGACCCAAGACCACCGATCCCCGGACTCCCGTCCCGACGCCGCGCCGCGCCGCGCCGCCGAGGCGGTGCCGCGCGTCGCCCTGGTCACCGGCGCGGCCCGCCGGCTGGGCCGCGAGGTTGCGCTCGGCCTGGCGCGCGCCGGCTGGGACATCGCGGTGCATTACGGGCGCTCCGCCGGCGATGCGCTGGCCACCGTCGACGAGATCCTCGCGCTCGGCCAGCGCGCAGTGGCGGTGCAGGCCGACCTGGCCGACGAAGCCGCCACCGCGGCGATGTTCGACGCAGCCCGCCAGGCGCTTGGCCCGATCGGCTGCCTGGTGAACAACGCCTCGCGCTTCGATTTCGACCGCCCCGAGGCCTTCGGCTACGCGGCGCTGGACGAGCACATGCGCCCCAACCTCGCAGCCCCGCTGCTGCTGGCGCGCCGGCTGCACGACCGGCTGGCGCCGGGCGAATGCGGCGTCGTGGTCAACCTGCTCGACCAGAAGCTGGACAATCTGAACCCCGACTTCTTCTCCTACACGCTGAGCAAGGCCGCGCTGGCCGCCGCCACCCGGATGATGGCGATGGCCTTCGCGCCCAGGGTGCGCGTGGTGGGCGTCTCGCCCGGCATCACCCTGGTCTCGGGCGACCAGACCGAGGCGGGCTTCGAGCGCGCGCACCGGCGGACCCCGCTGGGCGCCTCGTCGACCCCGCGCGACATCGTCGACGCCGTGATCTTCCTGGCCCAGGCGCCGGCGATCACCGGAGTCAACCTGCTGGTCGACGGCGGGCAGCACCTGATGCCGCTCGCCCGCGACGTGATGTACCTCGAAGACCAATGAGACCGACCGTGCTCCGGCACGACCTTTGCGGGCGGCGCCCGCTCAGCCCAAGCACCGAGATCCCCAGGCCGTGAACGCCCTCCTCGACCCCCGGCTCACCGACTGCCGGCGCATCTTCCTCCACGGGCTCGCGCTCGAGGCGTCCATCGGCTTCCACGACTTCGAACTCGAGGCCCGGCAGCGGGTGCTGATCAACGTCGACCTGTTCGTGCCGCTGCACGCCTCGCTGTCGCACAGTGACCACGTCTCCGAGACGCTCGACTACGACCTGATCCGGCGCGACATCAGCGAATGGGCCGGCTCGCGCCACTTCAACCTGCAGGAGACGCTGCTCGACGGCATCGTCGACCTGTGCATGGCCCAGCCCTCGGTGCGCGCGGTCCGCGCCAGCACCGAGAAGCCCGACATCTACCCCGACTGCCACACGGTGGGCGTCGAGGTGTTCCGCTTCCGGCCCTGAGCGGCAGGCGCAAGGCAAGGAGAGACCGACGATGAACGCAGACATCCGTCTCGACGCGGGCACCGACGAGGCCGCAGCCGACGCCCCGGAAGGCGCCGGCGCCGCAGCCGACGCCGCCACGCGCGCCGGGCAGAAGCTCGCCTACGAGCGCAACAAGCTGCACAAGCGGCTGCTGCGCCTGACCGGCCAGGCGATCGGCGACTTCGGCATGATCGAGGACGGCGACAAGGTGATGGTGTGCCTGTCCGGCGGCAAGGACAGCTACGCGCTGCTCGACCTGCTGGGCACCCTGCGCCAGCGCGCGCCCATCTCCTTCGAGCTGATCGCAGTCAACCTCGACCAGAAGCAGCCCGGCTTCCCCGAGCACGTGCTGCCCGACTACCTGCGCTCGATCGACGTCCCCTTCCACATCGAGAACCAGGACACCTACTCGATCGTGACGCGGGTGATTCCCGAGGGCCGCACGATGTGCTCGCTGTGCTCGAGGCTGCGCCGCGGCATCCTGTACCGGGTGGCCGACGAGCTGGGCGCGACCAAGATCGCGCTGGGCCATCACCGCGACGACATCCTCGAGACCTTCTTCCTGAACATGTTCTTCGGCGGCAAGCTCAAGGGCATGCCGGCCAAGCTGGTGTCCGACGACGGGCGCCACATGGTGATCCGGCCGCTGGCCTACGTGCAGGAATGCGACCTGGAGGACTACGCCCGCTGGCGCGAGTTCCCGATCATCCCCTGCAACCTGTGCGGCTCTCAGGAGAACCTCAAGCGGCGCGAGATCAAGCAGCTGATGCGCGAGTGGGAGAAGCGCTTCCCGGGCCGCGTGGAGAACATCGTCGCGTCGCTCACGCGCGTGGTGCCCTCGCACCTGATGGACCGCGAGCTGTTCGACTTCGCCGGGCTGCGGGCCACCGGCGAGCCGCGCGCCGACGGCGACATCGCCTTCGACGTGGACCCCGCCTTCGAGGGTCCGGCCGCCGCGGCAGCGCCGCCCGCGCGGCTGGTGGCCAGGAACGGCTGAAGCCCCGCCGTTACAATCGCTGCCGGTCCAACCCACCCCCCGCTCCCGCCCCGTGCGCCTGTTCCGACTCACCCGCATCCTGTTCGTGGCCTGGCGCTACGGCCTCGACGAGATCGCCGCGTCGGGCGCCGCGGCCACCTTCGGCTCGGGGGCGCTGCTGACCGTCTCGCGGATGCTGCGCTTCGGCAGGCGCCTGGATGCGCCGCGCGGCGAGCGGCTTCGGCTCGCGCTCGAGAGCCTGGGCCCCATCTTCGTGAAGTTCGGCCAGGTGCTGTCCACCCGGCGCGACCTGATGCCGCCCGACATCGCCGACGAGCTCGCCCGGCTGCAGGACCAGGTGCCGCCGTTCCCGAGCGCGCAGGCGATCGCCGCGGTGGAGCGCGAACTGGGCCGCAGCGTCGCCGAGATCTACGGCAGCTTCGAGCCGGAGCCGGTGGCGTCCGCGTCGATCGCCCAGGTGCACTTCGCCACCCTGAAGGACGGCACTCCGGTGGCAGTGAAGGTGCTGCGTCCCGGCATGGCCGGGGTGATCGACCGCGACCTGGCGCTGCTGCGGGTGGCCGGCGGACTGCTGGTGCGGGTGTCAGCCGACGCGCGCCGGCTGCGGCCGCTCGACGTCATCGACGAGTTCGACAAGTACCTGCACGACGAGCTCGACCTGATCCGCGAGGCCGCCAACGCCAACCAGCTGCGCCGCAACTTCGGGCGCTCCACGCTGCTGCGCGTGCCGGAGATGCACTGGGACTTCTGCACCACCGGCGTGCTGACCATGGAGCGCATGCACGGCATCCCCATCGGCCAGATCGAGCGGATGCGCGCCGCCGGCATCGACCTGAAGAAGCTCTCGCGCGATGGCGTGGAGATTTTCTTCACCCAGGTCTTCGAGCACGGCTTCTTCCATGCCGACATGCACCCGGGCAACATCCTGGTCGGCGACGTGGGCCCGGACTTCAACCGCTACATCGCGCTCGACTTCGGCATCGTCGGCACGCTCTCCGACACCGACAAGAACTACCTGGCCCAGAACTTCCTCGCCTTCTTCCGGCGCGACTACCACCGCGTGGCCGAGCTGCACGTGGAATCCGGCTGGGTGCCCCGCGATACCCGGGTGGAGGAGCTCGAGGGCGCCGTGCGCGCCTGCTGCGAGCCGGTCTTCGACCGCCCGCTCAAGGAGATCTCGCTGGGCCTGGTGCTGCTGCGGCTGTTCCAGGCGTCGCGCCGCTTCAACGTCGAGATCCAGCCGCAGCTGGTGCTGCTGCAGAAGACCCTGCTGAACATCGAAGGGCTGGGCCGCCAGCTCGACCCGGAGCTCGACCTGTGGGTCACCGCCAAGCCCTTCCTGGAGCGCTGGATGCAGGTGCAGGTGGGCCCCGCCGGCCTGCGCAAGCGCCTCGAGCAGGAGGCCGTGCAGTGGTCGCAGATGCTGCCCGAGCTGCCGCGGCTGGCGCACACCATCATCTCCCACCATGCGCGCCGCAGCACCCGCGACGGCGTGCAGCCCGTCTGGCTCGAGCCGCTGCTGCGCGAGCAGCGCCGCACCCGGCGGCTGCTGGGCGCCGGAGTGGCCGTGCTGGCGGCGCTGCTGGTGGCGCTGCTGCTGCGCCCGCCGGCCTGAGTCCCCTCAACCTCAACCTCAACCGCTGACTCCCCGGAGCCTTCGACCATGCTCGTCGGATTCGTCGCCCTGTACCTGCTCGTCACCATCGGCATCGGCTGGTACGCCGCCCGCCGCGTCCACAACGCCACCGACTACTTCGTCGCGGGCCGCAGCCTTCCGCTGTACATGAACATGGCCACGGTCTTCGCCACCTGGTTCGGCGCCGAGACCGTGCTCGCGGTGTCCTCCACCTTCCTGCGGGACGGCCTGGGCGGTGTCGCTGCCGACCCCTTCGGCGCCGCCGCCTGCCTGATCATCGTGGCCATCGTGTTCGCCAAGCGCTTCTACCGGCTGAACCTGCTGACCATCGGCGACTTCTACAAGAAGCGCTACAACCGCACCGTGGAGCTCGGCACCGCGGTGGCGATCACCCTGTCCTATCTCGGCTGGGCTTCGGCCAACCTGATGGCGCTGGGCATCTGCTTCAACGTGCTCTCGCGCGGCGCCATCCCGCTCGAGACCGGCATCATGATCGGCGCCGCAGTGGTGCTGGTCTACCTGCTGATCGGCGGGATGTGGGCGGTGGCGTTCACCGACCTCTTCCAGACGGTGATCATCGTGCTGGGACTGCTCTACATTGCGGTGCTGCTCGGCGGCCAGGCGGGCGGCTTCGAGCGCGTGGTGTCGGCGGCCGCAGGCGAAGGCAAGTTCGTGGTGCTGCCTTCCTTCGAGACGAGAGACGTCATCGCGCTGTTCGCGGCCTTCCTCACGATGGCGCTCGGCTCGATCGCCCAGCAGGACGTCTTCCAGCGGGTCACCAGCGCCAAGGACGAGAAGACCGCGATGCGCGGCACGCTGTTCGGCGGCATCGCCTACCTGGTGATCGCCTTCGTGCCGATGTTCATCGCGATGTCGGCCTTCCTGATCGAGAAGGACATGGTCTCGAAGATGCTCGCGAGCGACGGCAACGATTTCCAGCTCATCCTGCCCACGCTCATCCTGAACAACACGCCGCTGTTCGCGCAGGCGCTGTTCTTCGGCGCGCTGCTGTCGGCCATCCTGTCGACCGCCTCCGGCGCGCTGCTGGCGCCCACCGCCATCTTCAGCGAGAACATCCTCAAGCCGGCGCTCGGCGGGCGCATGTCCGACCGCAACCTGCTGATGACCGCGCGGATCATGCTGGTGCTGTTCACCGGCTCAACGATGCTGTTCGCGCTGAACAGCCAATCGTCGATGTACGAGATGGTGCAGAACGCCTACAAGGTCACGCTGGTGGCCGCGTTCACGCCGCTGGCCTTCGGCATGTTCTGGCGGCGCGCCACCCCGCAGGGTGCGCTGCTGTCGATCGTGTTCGGCCTGGCCACCTGGATCACGATGGAGCAGCTGGCTCCCGAAGGCCTGATCCCGCCGCAGCTGGTGGGCCTGGGTGCAGCAATCTTCGGCATGGTCGCCGGCACGCTGGCGCCCACCATCGCTGGCGGCCGCGGCCACCCGAACGTGGTCGATGAAGCCGTCCATGGCCACGCCCACCTGCACGGCAGCAGCGCCGCACCGGCGCCCGGCCATGCGCACGGACGATAGGAAGACGCCCCCGGGATGCTGATCGGCTCCATCCTCCTGTACCTCGCGCTGACCGTCGGCATCGGCGTCTACGCCGCCAAACGGGTGCGCGGCTCGCGCGACTTCCTGGTCGCCGGCCGCAGCCTGCCGCTCGGCATCAACTTCGCCACGGTGTTCGCCGCCTGGTTCGGCGCGCAGACCGTGCTGTCGGTGTCGGCCACCTTCACCGGCGAAGGGCTGCGCGGCGTCCCCGGCGACCCCTTCGGCGCATCCTTCGCGCTGTTCTTCTTCGCGATCTTCTTCGCCAGGGCCTTCTACCGGATGGACCTGCTGACCATCGGCGACTTCTACCGGCGCCGCTACGGCAAGCTGGTGGAGGTGGTGACCAGCCTGACCATCACCGTCTCCTACGTGGGCTGGATCGCGGCGCAGCTGACCGCGCTGGGCCTGGTCCTCCACGTGTCATCGGGCGGCGCCTGGCCCCTGGACTGGTGCATCCTGGCCGGCGCCCTGGTGGTGACGGGCTACACCCTGCTCGGCGGGATGTGGGCGGTGGCGCTCACCAACGTTCTGCAGACCCTGGTCATCGTGGTGGGCCTGCTGCTGGTCGCCTGGCTGGTGGGCGACATGGCCGGCGGCCCGGCCAATGTGATCGCCCATGCGCATGCC
Organism: Quisquiliibacterium transsilvanicum; assembly: GCF_014202215.1. GTDB lineage: Bacteria > Pseudomonadota > Gammaproteobacteria > Burkholderiales > Burkholderiaceae_E > Quisquiliibacterium > Quisquiliibacterium transsilvanicum. The sequence continues at coordinate 215,722 of NZ_JACHGB010000006.1, forward strand.
GCCGGCAGGCTCGACCTCTGGCCCGAAGGCGGCCTGGTGGAATGGCTGCCCTTCGTCGCTGCGTGGATGACGATGGCGCTGGGCTCCCTGCCGCGCCAGGACATGTTCCAGCGCGTGACCAGCGCCACGGACGAGAAGACCGCGGTGCGCGGCTCGCTGCTGGGCGGCGCCGCCTACCTCGCCTTCGCGTTCGTTCCCATGTTCATCGCCTACGCCGCGGTGGTCATCGACCCCAAGCTGCTCGACCTGTTCGGCTCCGGAGATTCGCGCGAAGTGCAGCGCATCCTGCCCGATCTCATCCTCGCCAGGACACCCCTCTGGGCGCAGGTGATGTTCTTCGGCGCGCTGCTGTCGGCCATCCTGTCCAGCGCCTCGGGCGCGCTGCTCGCGCCCACCGCGCTGTTCACCGAGAACGTGCTGCGCCCCTTCATGCCTGAGATGTCCGACCGCCGCTTCCTCGCGCTGCTGCGCGCGGTGCTGGTGCTGTTCACCTCGGCGGCACTGCTGTTCGCGCTCAACTCGCGCAGCACGCTGTCCGAGATGGTGCAGAACGCCTTCGAGGTGACGCTGGTGGGCGCGCTGGTACCGCTGGCCGCCGGCCTGTTCTGGAAGCGCGCCACCGCGCAAGGGGCGCTGCTGTCGGTCTTCATGGGGCTGGTGGTATGGGGCGCCGGGGAGCTGAACCACGCGTCGGCGCTGGTGCCGCCGCAGCTGGCGGGGCTGGTCGCAGCGATCGTGGGGATGGTGGCGGGGTCGCTGCTGCCGCAGCTGGTCACGGCACGGGATACCGCCTGATCGGCGGCGCTACGGGCGCGCGCTACCTCGCGGCCGCGCGCACGGTCTCGCCAGCCGCCCCCGCGTGCGCCTGCGCCCCCGCCCGCGCCGACAGCGCGTCGAAATCCTCCGCGAAGCCCGTCAGCAGCTTCGACAGATGGGCCCGCTGCTTCGGCGTGGCCATCGCCAGCACCCGCACCGCGAACTCGTCGCCCGCGCCGACGCTGCGCTCGATGCGCTGGCCGCGCCGGATCTCGTGGCTCTTCCACATGCCCAGCAGGTATTCGCGGCTCATCGCACGGGCCTGCGCCCTGGTCGGCTGCTCGCGGCGCAGCTGCTCCAGCAGCCGCAGCAGGCCGCGCTGGCGCGCCTCGCGCTCGGCCAGCCAGGCCTCCTCGGTGGGCGGCAGCGCCGCGGCCAGCGCGCCGATCTCCCGCTTCTGCGCCGCGCTCAGCCGCCCCAGGAAGAACTCGGCCCGCTTCAGCAGCCGCTCGGCGCGCGCCTCCTCGCGGGTCTGCCCTTCCTTGGGCAGCCACTGCTCGCGCAGCTTCTCGTTGGCATCGGCGAAGCGCTCGCGCAGCCGCTTGAGCTGCTCCTCGCGCAGCGTCAGCCCCAGCTCGGCCACCCCCGGCGCCAGCCGCTCGGCCAATTCCTCCCAGGCGGCGCCGACGCGGTCGCGCCACAGCCCCAGCTCCGAGGATTCGACCGGAGTGCGCAATCTGTCATCCACCTTGCGCAGGAACGCTCCATACTCGGGCAGCTGCGATCGGCGATGCCAGTGATGGAGCTGGTCGACGTTGCGCCCGACGATGTCGCGCTGCGCCTCGTCCAGGTCAAGGTAGCGCTCCACCTGCCAGTGCACCCAGGTGGGCAGGGCGTCATAGCCCAGCCGGGCCATGGAACAGCCGGTGGCGACGAGCGCAGTGGCGACGAGCGGAGCCCAGAAGCGCAAGACCTGCATGTTAAGATTTTCGACAGATTCTCGGGCATCAGGCCCAAGTCATTGATAACAAAGCACAAATGAACATAGTCGTGCTCGCGGCCGGGATGGGGAAGCGCATGCGTTCGGATCTTCCCAAGGTGCTGCACCCGCTCGCCGGCAAGCCGCTGCTCGGCCATGTGCTGGATTGTGCCCGCAAACTGTCGCCGGCGCGGATCGTCGTCGTCTACGGCCACGGCGGCGAGGCGGTGCCGCAGGCGCTCGCCGCCGACGACCTGCGCTGGGCGCTACAGGAGCCGCAACTGGGCACCGGCCATGCCGTGATGCAGGCCGCCCCCGACCTGCTGGACACCGCGCCCACCCTGGTGCTCTACGGCGACGTCCCGCTGACCTCCGAGGACACCCTCGCAAGGCTGACCCAGGCCGCCGGCGGCGACCGCCTGGCCATCCTCACCGTCGACCTGCCCGACCCGACCGGCTACGGACGCATCGTCCGCGAGCAGGGCGAGATCCGCCGCATCGTCGAGCACAAGGATGCCGGCGACGCCGAGCGCGCCATCCGCGAGGTGAACACCGGCATCCTGGTGGCGCCCACGGCCGCGCTCAAGCGCTGGCTGGCCGCGCTGTCCAACGACAACGCGCAGAAGGAGTACTACCTCACCGACATCGTCGCGCAGGCGGTGGCCGAGGGCATGCCGGTGGTCGGCGTGCAGCCCGCGCACGTGTGGGAGACGCTGGGCGTCAACAGCAAGGCGCAGCTGGCCGAGCTCGAGCGCATCCACCAGCGCAACAACGCCGAGCGCCTGATGGAAGAGGGCGTGATGCTCGCCGACCCCGCGCGCCTGGACGTGCGCGGCACGCTGGCCTGCGGGCGCGACGTGTCCATCGACGTCAACTGCGTGTTCGGGGGCGAAGTGAAGCTGGGCGACCGCGTGCGCATCGGCGCCAACTGCGTCATCCGCAACGCCAGCATCGCGGCGGGCGCCGAGATCCTGCCTTTCACCCACATCGACGGCGCCACGGTGGGCACGGAGGCCCGCATCGGCCCCTACGCGCGGCTGCGCCCCGGCACCGAGCTGGGCGCGCACACCCATGTGGGCAACTTCGTGGAGATGAAGAACACCAGGATGGCGGCGGCCTCCAAGGCCAACCATCTCGCCTACGTGGGCGACGCAGTGGTGGGCGAGCGAGTGAACATCGGCGCCGGCACCATCACCTGCAACTACGACGGCGTCAACAAGCACCAGACCGTCATCGAGGACGACGCCTTCATCGGCAGCGACACCCAGCTGGTGGCCCCGGTGCGCGTGGGCCGCGGCGCCACGATCGGTGCCGGCACCACCCTGGTGGGCGACGCCCCCGAAGGCAAGCTCACCCTCTCGCGCGCGCGCCAGGCCACCGTCGAGCGCTGGCGCCGCCCCGTCAAGAACCCGAAGTGAAGCGCGGGAGCGAAGGCTCCCGACTGGAGAACCGGAAATGTGTGGAATCGTCGGCGCGGTGGCACAGCGCAACGTGGTGCCCATCCTCATCGAAGGACTGCGCAAGCTCGAATACCGCGGCTACGACTCCGCCGGCCTCGCCCTGGTCAACGGCGCCATCGAGCGGGTCCGCTCGGTGGGCCGTGTGGCCGACCTCGAGGCGCGCGCCCGCGCCGTGGGCGCCGACGCGCCCACCGGCATCGCGCACACCCGCTGGGCCACGCACGGCGGCGTCACCGAGGGCAACGCCCATCCGCACGCCTCCATCAGCCCGGACGTCGAGATCTCGGTCGTTCACAACGGCATCATCGAGAACCACGAGGCGCTGCGCGCCCGGCTCTGCGCCCAGGGCTACAAGTTCCTGTCGCAGACCGACACCGAGGTCATCGCCCACCTGGTGCACGCCTACGTCACCGAAGGCCTGCCCCTGTTCCAGGCAGTGCAGCAGGCGGTGCGGGAGCTGCACGGCGCCTACGCCATCGCGGTGGTGAGCAGCCGCGAGCCCAACACCGTGGTGGGCTCGCGCAAGGGCTCGCCGCTGCTGCTGGGCGTGGGCAACGCCGGCACCGGCCGCGGCGAGAACTTCCTCGCCTCCGACACCTCCGCGCTGCTGCAGGTGACCAAGTACGTGACCTACCTGGAGGAAGGCGACGTCGTCGAGATCCGCCTGGACGGCTACGACATCGTCGATGCCGCGGGCGAGCCGGCGCAGCGCCCCATCGTCGAGAGCAGGCTGTCCGCGGACTCCATCGAGCTGGGTCAGTACGACCACTACATGCAGAAGGAGATCTTCGAGCAGCCCGGCGCCATCGCCAACACGCTCGAGATGGTCACCGGCGCCTCAGCGCTGTCGGCCGGCCTGTTCGGCGCCGAGGCCGAAGAGGTGTTCGCACGCACCGAACGCATCCTGATCCTCGCCTGCGGCACCAGCTACCACTCCGGCCTGGTGGCCAAGTACTGGCTGGAGAGCGTGGCCAAGATGCCGGTGGCGGTGGAGATCGCCAGCGAGTACCGCTACCGCGACTCGGTGTCGCTGCCCGGCACTCTGGTGATCACCATCTCGCAGTCCGGCGAAACCGCCGACACCCTGGCCGCCCTGCAGCACGCCCAGCGCGAAGGGCTCACCGACACGCTCACCATCTGCAACGTGCCCGAGAGCGCGCTCATCCGCCAGAGCAAGCTGCGCTTCCTGACCCGCGCCGGCCCCGAGATCGGCGTGGCCTCAACCAAGGCCTTCACCACCCAGCTGGCCGTGCTCTTCGTGCTCACGCTGGTGCTGGCCAAGCAGCGCGGGCTGCTGAGCACCGAGCGCGAGTCCGAGCTGCTGGCCCAGCTGCGCCACCTGCCCGCCGCAATCCAGCGCGTGCTGGAGTGCGAGATGGCGGTGCGGCACTGGGCCAACCGCTTCGCCCCCAAGGAGCACGCGCTGTTCCTGGGCCGCGGCGTGCACTTCCCCATCGCGATGGAAGGCGCGCTCAAGCTCAAGGAGATCACCTACATCCACGCCGAGGCCTACGCCGCCGGCGAGCTCAAGCACGGCCCGCTGGCGCTGGTGGACTCGCAGATGCCGGTGGTGGTGGTGGCCCCCAACGACGCGCTGATCGAGAAGCTCAAGAGCAACCTGCAGGAAGTCCGCGTGCGCGGCGGCGAGCTCTTCGTGTTTGCCGACCGCGACGTGGAGATCGAACCGGCTGACGGGATCAACATCATCAACCTGGATGATCACGCGGGGCTGCTGTCGCCGATCCTTCATGTGATTCCGCTGCAGCTGCTGGCTTATCACGCGGCGCTGGCGAGGGGGACGGATGTGGACAAGCCTAGGAATCTGGCGAAGAGCGTGACGGTGGAGTAGGCGCGGCGGCCCTGTGCCTTCGCGGCCTGCGGGCGCCGTCACACCGAGCCCTCCCGCTCGATCACCAGGATGCGGGCCTCACCCTGCGGGTGCGCCACGTGCTCGCATCCGATGCCGGCGAAGAATACGTCGCCTGCTTCGAGCATCACCCGTCGCCTCTCGCCGCCTTCGCGGTAGTGCATCTCGACCCGTCCGTCGAGCACCGCGAAGACCTCCTCGCCGTCGTTGACGTGCCAGTGGTAGGGCTGGTCGGTCCAATGCAGGCGCGTGGTGATGCCGTTCATGCAGGCGATGTCGAGCGCACCCCACGCCCGGTCGGCACGGAACTCCCGGCTGCGAAAGATCTTCATGACATCAGTCCTTCAGCTTCCACGGCGGATTCCTGCGGAAGAGTCACCTGGCTCAGATTCATCGTGGTCGAGGTGGTGGGTGGTGGTTCGAACGGGGAGGCTTCAGTAGGGACGCCCGTCCTTGTGGACGAAGACCCAGCGGCCTTCATCCAGCGTGGCCCGCAGGTCGTCGTCGGGGTAGCTCACGGCGTCACCCTCGCTGCGGTCGCCGATCTCCAGGTAGACCACGGGCTGGTCGGTGGGATTGACCAGCTGGTGCGCGTCGCCGCTGCCGGCCCGAAAGCCCGCGCACATGCCGGGCACCAGCGGCGTGTCGCCGGCATCGGTGCGCAGCACGGGATGGCCCTGCAGGACGTAGACGAACTCGTCCTGCCGCGTGTGGGCGTGGCGCAGCGCCGAAACAGCGCCAGGCGGCAGCTCGGTCAGGTTGACGCCGAAGTTGGCGAGGCCGAACACCGCGCCCAGCGCGCGCTTGGTGCGCCCGGCCATGCGCGACGCGAAGGGCTCGGGGTAGTTCGAAGGCGTGCTCCGGGGCGGCACCTCGGCGGCCGTGACCGCCACGGGTCGATCGTCGGTGATCATGGGTTCGGACTCCTTCCGGACAGTTGGCGCCATGCGATGATGACGCGAACGTTCCCGGTTCGACACACCCGCCCGCGATGCCCGTTCGCCTCCGGATCCCGCAGGTCTCTGCCCGCATCGGTGCGCTGATCGTCCAGGTGGCGGCGGCGCGCGGCGGCGATCCGCCCGGGAGCCTTCGACGTGCTCGACTACGCGGTGGGCACCGCGCCCGACCTGCGCACCGCGCTGCAGCGGCTGGCCCGCTACAACCGGCTGGTGCACGACCTGGCGAGCTTCGAGGTCGTGCCCGACGGCGACGCCGTGCGCATCGAGCACCGCTTCGACGGCGTCGGGGCGCGGCCCTGCCGGCAGGCCGCCGAGTTCACGCTGGCCTCGCTGTTGGTGGTCGCTTCGCAGATCGGAGGCCAGCCGGTGTCGGGCTGGGCGGTGGAGTTTGCGCACGCGGCGGCGGGCGATGCCGAAGCCTACCGCTCGGTCTTCGGCGTGACGCCCCGCTTCGACGCACCGGTGTCCTGCCTGGTGCTGGCTGCCCGGGTGCTGGACCGACCGGTGCCCGCAGCGGACCCGGCCCTGTCGCGCATCGTCACGGCCCACGCCGAGCAGCTGCTCGCCGCCCATGCGCCGGTCCAGGAGAGCGTCACCGCGCAGGTGCGACGCCGGATCGCCGAGGGGTTGGCCAACGGACCGGTGACCCTGAGCGCGATCGCCGGGCGCCTGCACCTGAGCGAACGCAGCCTGCAGCGCCGGCTCGACGACGAAGGCACGCGCTTCGCCGATCTTGTCGACGAGGTGCGGCGCGAACTGGCGATGCGCTACATCGCCGACGAGCGTCTGGCCCTCGGCGAGGTGGCCTACCTGCTGGGCTTCGCCGAGCCCAGCCCCTTCCACCGCGCCTTCAAGCGCTGGACCGGCACCACGCCGGCCGCCGCGCGCCGCGCGCGGCATTGACACCCCGAGAAACGCACGCATCGCGCAGCACCCGGGAATCAGGGGGCGCCGAGGCCCGCGAGGAACTCCAGCAGCGCCGGCGCCACGCGCTCGGGCATCTCCAGGTGCGGGTAGTGGCCGGCGCCCTCGACGATCAGCGGCGGGCTGCCGAGCGCCTGGCCCAGCCAGCGCGCCTCGGCCGCAGCATCGGGAAAGTCCGGGTCGCGCGTGCCCATCACCACCAGCGCCGCCCTGGCCTGCGCATGGTCGGCCGGCTTGTGCGACGGGAAGAGGCTGTTCCAGTAGGCCATCCAGAAGGCCAGGCGCCAGGGGCCGCCAAAGCCCACGGCAACGGCGATCCTGGCGAACCGCGACGGCGGACCGTCGCGCACGATCGGGCCAAGGAGCACGACGCCGCGCACCCGCGCCGGCGCGTCGTGCGCAGCCCACAGCACCGAGCCGGCGGCGAACGAGTTTCCCAGGATCACCGCCGGACCGGCATCGAGGTGTTCGATCAGGGCCAGCGCGTCGCGACCGACGGCGTGCGCCGAGTAGCCGCTCCATCGCGCCGAGGTCTCGCCGTGACCGCGCACGTCGATCGTGACCACCCGGTAGCCCGCCTGCTGCAGCAGCGGGCGAAGCGCGCGGTACTCCGAGCGCAGGTCGCCCATGCCCGGGATGGCGACGACCAACGGCCCGGAGCCACCAGTGTCGTCGTAGGCGATGCGGCCCTGGCTCACCGCCAGGAAGCGCGTGGCGGCCGGCGGGGTGGCCGACGCGGCCGCCTGCACGCCGGCGACAAGCGAGGCACCGATCTGGATCTGGTTCCGGGTGGTCATGGGTCCAACCCGCACAGGAGTGGATCAATGCGGACACTGTGCCGCAGCCACCGGCCCGGCGCGATGACCGCCGGCGCCTCGGCGTTGACCTGGGGCGCCAGTCGAGCCCGGCGCCGCGCGCCTACCCGCCCCTCAACCCGCCGTCCCCCGCGGCACCTCCTCCATGCCGAGCTCCCGCGCAACCTCCTCGGAGTGCTCGCCCTGCCGGGCCGCATGCCGCACCTCGCGCGCGGGCACCGCGGAAAACCGCACCGGCTGTCCCACCTCCACATACCGGCCTTCGGTCGGATGCTCGCGCTCGCGCACCAGGCCGCTGGCGCGCAGCTGCGGGTTGTCCACCAGTTCGTCGATGCGGTTGACCCGCATCGCGGGCACGTGCGCCTCCTTGCACAGCGCCAGCCACTCGTCGGTGGTGCGCTCGGGCGCGATCGCCGCCATCACTTCGAACATCTGCGACATGTTCGCGCGGCGCGTCGGCTTGTCCTTGAAGCGCGGCTCATCGAGCACGTGGCCATGGCCGGCCGCCTTGAAGAAGCGCACCCAGCGTTCGTCGAGGTAGGGCGCGAACGCGATCCAGCCGTCCTTCGTGCGCATCGGCTGGCGCGTCGGGTCGAGCTGCCGCTGGTAGTAGCCGGGGCTGGCCGTGGGCGGACGCCAGCTGTTGTCGCACAGATGCTCCACCGTGTTGAAGCTGGCCATCGATTCGAACATCGGCACTTCGACGCGCTGGCCCTCGCCGGTGCGCATCCGGTGGATGATGGCCGCGAGCACCGCGTAGACGGCATGCAGGCCCGAGACCTTGTCGGCGATCGCCGCCGGCAGGAAGCGCGGCCGTTCGTTGCCGTCGACCATTGGCAGCAACTGCGCCATGCCGGTGGAGGCCTGGATGATGTCGTCGTAGGCCTGCAGTCCGGCGAAGGGCCCGGTCTCGTCGAACCCGGTGCAGTGGACGTAGACGATGTCCGGACGGATCGCGCGCACCTCTTCGTACGAAAGGCCCGCCCGCTCGATCGCGTCGCTGCGGATGTTGTGGATGAACACATCGCTGACCGCGAGCAGCCGGCGCATCGCCTCGCGGCCCGCATCGGTCTTCAGGTCCCAGTCGACCGAGCGCTTGCCACGGTTCAGTCGCAGGTACACCGGCCCCATCCCCGGCGTGACCGGCGGGTTTCCCACCAGCCGCGACGTGTCGCCCTCGGCCGGCTCGAGCTTGACCACGTCCGCGCCGAGATCGGCCAGCGTGGCGGTGCAGTACGGTCCGAAGAACACCGAGGTCAGGTCGGCGATGCGGATGCCTTCGAGCAGGGCTTGTCGGGTCATGGCGGCGTCGGTGGGAAAGGTGCCGTCGATGCTATCACCGGGTTGCGCGGCCGACCGCTCCCGGAAAACACTACGTGGCTGGCCTACGAAATGTCGAGAATGGAGAAGCCTTCATGACAGTCATGCGCAGCATCCTCGGATGCGGTCTGCTGATCACATCCCTTTACAGCTGGGCTGACACCGCCAACGGCCGGGTGAAGGGGGTCGTCGACGGTCGATCGCTGGACGTGGCGGTGGTGTGCGAGCGGGAGAAGATCGGGAACAACCACTGGCTCAAGGTCCAGTCCGACCCTTCGATGCATGGCGGCGTGAGCGATCGCAATGGCGATGGGGTCGCGGTTTCCGTTTCCTCCGACAGCAAACGGGCCGTGTTCGAAGTGCTCGTCGGCGGCCAGAAGTACAGGTTCACCGGCGCCAAGGACGTGTCCTTCTCCGACGCGGGACTTGCGATCGATGCCGTGATGAAGCGCTACGAGGGCTCACCGCGCAAGGAAGTGGGGCAGTACGAGGTGCGTCTCGAGGTGCTGTGCCCGAAGGGGTAGCGGGCCGCCCATTACGACCTGGACGAGGGACGGGTCGAGTACTTCTGATCGGCAGGGGGACGGGTTTCAGGCGATCGCGCCGCGCGAAAGCGAAGCGCAACCAATGAGGTTGCGTCAGCACATCTTCACGACGACCTTGCCCCTGGAGCGCCCCTGAGCGAGGTATTCCAGCGCCTCCCTGGCCTGCTCGAAGGGAAACACCTTGTCGATCACCAGCCGGATGCGCTGCGTCTCGAGGAGCTTGCCGATCTGGGCGAGCTGATCGCCATCGGGACGGGCAAAGAGGAACGAGTAGTCGACGTCCCGCTTCTTGGCCAGGCGCATGATCTTGCGGCTCATCAGCGCGAACACGAACGTGAGCACGCGGTTGAGCCGGCGACTGCGAGCGAACGCGACGTCCAGTGGCCCGACCAGCGAGACGATCCTGCCCCGCGGCTTGAGGATGCCGACGGACTTCTCGATCGCGTCTCCCCTGACGGTTCCCAGCACCACGTCGTAGCCGCTCAGCACTTCTTCGAACGCCTGCTTCCTGTAGTCGACCACCTCGTCAGCGCCGAGGCTGCGCACCAGCTCGACATTGCCCGTGCTGGTGGTCGTTCCCACCTTGGCGCCAAGGTGCTTCGCCAGCTGGATCGCGAACGTGCCGATGCCGCCGGAACCTGCGGGAATGAATGCTTTCTGATCGGCGTCGAGATTGGCGCGCTCCTTCAGCGCCTGCCACGAAGTGAGCCCAACCAACGGGATCGACGCTGCCTGCACGAAGTCCAGGTTGGCAGGCTTCAATGCGGCAGCACTCTCGGGCACCGCCGCGAACTCGGCGATCGAGCCCCTGCCCAGGTCGAAGATGCTGGCGAACACCGCATCGCCCGGCTTGAAGCGGGTCACCCGGCTGCCGACCTCGGTCACGACGCCGGCCAGATCGCTGCCCAGTGTAGCGGGAAGCTGGAGCTTCACGACGGCCTTGAAGATGCCGGTCGGGATCATGTTGTCGATCGGATTCACGCCCGCAGCGTGGACCTGAACCAGCAGTTCGTCGGGCTTCAGCGTGGGGCGTGGAACGTCGGCGAGACCGATCTCGGGCGACTTGCCGTAGCGTTTGAAGGTCAGTGCTTTCATGTCCATGAGCTCGTCGACGCCCGTGACCTCCGGCAGCGTAGTGACGCCCACGCCCGCGCGCTCTGCTGGACGAGTCCTACCGACAACGCCATTCCGGCGTTGTTGACCAGCGTGTCGATGCGCGCGTCGTCACGCAGGCGAGCCTCCGCGATCGCCAGGTCGTCCGGTCTAGTGAGGTCGGCCTGCAGTACGTCGACCGCGACCCCGTAGGCCTCTCGCAGTCCGGAAGCGCTGGCGTCGAGCCGCTGCTTGTCCGGAGCCACCAGCACCAGGTCATGACCGCGCCGGGCGAAGCGATCGACGTACACCGCTCCAATGTCGGATGACGCGCCTGTGATGAGGACAGCACAAGGTGCGACGGGCTCGACGGATGCCTGCGCGCCGGGCGCCCTGGGAGAGGCGTTCTCGGTCATCAGTGACTGCCTTGAAGTGCTCCGGAACTTCAATGATGATGATCGTCATCCTTGAAGTCAACACTTTGATGATGCTCGACATCAATGTATATTCTCCGCTGGAACAGGACGATCAACCCCACCTCGATCACAGATGAAAGTCACCAAGGGACAGGCGCGGGCCAATCGAGCACACGTCGTCGCGACCGCCTCCCAGATTTTTCGCGAGCACGGCTTCGATGGGGTGGGCGTCGCCGATCTGATGGCGGCCGCGGGCTTCACCCACGGCGGCTTCTACAGGCAGTTCGGCTCCAAGGCCGACCTGATGGCGGAATCGACGGTTTGCGGTATTGCGCAGACCGCGGCGCTGATCGAAGGCGTGGACGCCTCCGAGTTCGTCAGGCGCTACCTCTCACGCGAGCATCGGGACGGTCGGGCAACCGGCTGCACGATGGCTGCGCTCTCCGGGGACGCTGCGCGGCAACCGGAGAGGGTTCGCGCCGCCTTTGAGCAAGGCATCGAGAGCCTGGTCAAGACGCTCAGCCAGCAAAGCGGCGTGTCCAGCGCTGCGGATGCTGCGCAGACGCGTGCCAGGATCCTCGACGCATTGGCGCACGCCTTGGGCGCCCTCGTCATGTCGCGGGCTTGCCCGGACGATTCCCCGTTGGCCGACGAGATACTTGCAGTCAGCCGGGCTGCCACCCTCGAGTCGCTGCGGCCGGACAGCTCTGACCATCCACAAGGAACGAGTCAACCTTCGCGGAGACCCGCATGAGCACTACCGATGCGAACAGCCCGGGCACGCCCACATTGACCGGGTTCTCTCTGATGATGGCCGGCATGCAGGCCGTAGACGACGGATACTCGATCACCCTGCCCGACGACTGGCTGCAGGGCCGAACGGCGTATGGTGGGCTGTCAGCAGCAGTCTGTCTCGAGGCGACCCGGCGCGCCATCCCGGATCTGCCGCCATTGCGGTCTGCGCAATTCGCCTTCATCGGTCCGGCGACCGGCGCGCTTCGGCTCACGCCGCGGGTCCTGCGTCAGGGCAAGTCGGCCGTTTTCGCCAGCGCGGACCTGGAGGGCGACAGCGGGCTTGCGGTCCGGTCCACCCTGTGTTTCGGCGCGGAGCGCGCGTCGAACGGCGCCTACGAGAAGTATTCGATGCCGGCCACGCCGCCGCTGGCCGATTGTCCCTCCTTCTACACGTGGCCCGAGCGCCCGAATTTCATGGACCACTTCGAGGGACGGCTGGCCGGCGGCGGGGCGCCGATGAGCTCCCACGCGTTGCCCGAGATGCTCGTATGGCTGCGTCATCGTGATGCGTCCGCCAGTGACGACCTGGTCCGGCTGGTGGCGCTGGCGGACGCATTGCCCCCGGTTGCGTTCGCATCCTTGGGCGAAAGTGCTCCGATCAGCACGATGACCTGGGCGATCGACATGTTCGAGCCAGCGCCCCGCAGCGAGACCGGCTGGTGGCTCCTTCAAGGGATCGCGGAGACGATTCAGCACGGCTATTCTGCGCAGACCACCGTGATCTGGAGCCCGGACGGGCAACCAGTGCTCTCGGCCCGCCAGAACGTTGCGATCTTTGGGAGGCGGTGACGGCTTACAGACGCGGCCGCCAGGCGCGCCACGCATTCGACGTCTGCCACTGCGGCCAGCGCCGGTTCAGCAGTGCGATGAATCGTGCGTTGTGGCCTCGACGAAGTCCTTCGGCTTCTTGACGAGTTCAGTGTCGAGCCGGATGCTCGCCGCATGAGTGCAACCGCCGCGCTGCTGGAAGTTGGGACGCAGCTCGAGCATCAGTCGAAGACCTTGTTCTTCGATTGTTCGGCGAGCGCATGGCCGGCTGCTTCGGCTGCACGGAAGCGGAGTTCGTCGAGGCCGTCGATCTCGCAGCCTCGATCGCCACGCCCTGGGCGCAGGCGGTGCCGGCGGACGGCGCCGAGGCCGATCTCTCGGCGCTGATCGCTGGGCAGGCGCCGCCTGGGCGGATCAAGACGGCGATTGCGTTCGGGGCTGAGCGAAACGACGGCTGGAGAACGCGAAGCGGCGTCAGGCGATGTCCGGATCGATGCGCAAGGCATCCTGACGCTGCCCCACCAGACGAACGACATCGACGTACGCCTCGCGCTCGAAATACCAGAACGTCAAGGGGAAAGCATCGACCGGCCAGGTCCGCATGCCATCGATGCCGAGTTCACGCCCCAGCGCGGGCGATCCGATTCGCGGGTTCTCCTCCAGCGTATCCAGCGCTCGTTGCAGCGCCTTGACCAGTCCGGCTGCAACCCGGGGCCCGGCCTCATCCCGGTAGTAACGGACTTCGTCGCGACGGTCCTGCCGAGCGCGGGGGCGAAGCCGGACCGGCTTCACGCGGTGTCGCCGCGCGCAATCGACAGCAGCTCGTCCCGGTCGACCTTGGAATCGGCCACGGCGGGTCCGCTGGCCAGGCCTTCCTCCACCAGCGCACGCAGTCTCCGAACCCGCTGCTCACGCTGGTCCTTGCGGATCAGATCGCGCACGTATTCGCTGGTGTTGCCGTACTCGCCGGAGGCGACGCGTTCGGCCACATAGGCACGCATGGCCTCCGTGAGGGCGACGTTCATCGTGGGTGTCGAGCTCATGCGGGCATTGTCAGCGCATTGGCAATAGTTGACAACCCTGTTGGGGTCGATCCAGGCGAAGGCGAACCGACCTGGCTCGCCCGGGTATCGAATGCCTCTCGCCAGACACCACCCGCATACCGCTGCATCTCCTCCCCCTCCAGGCACCAAAGGTGCAGCCACCCGTTCTCGACCAGGCGGCGGACCGCCTCGTGCCCGTGCACCACCCGCTCGATCGCCTGCCTGGGCGCCTCGATGACCACGGTCAGCCGCAGCGGCTCGTGCACCCAGCGCTCGCCGTCGTGCAGCGACTGCTGCGACAGGCCGATCCGCAGGTCGCCGCCGTTGCCCTCGAAGACGCCGAGCGTGCCGCCGACCACGTTGTGCAGCAGCTTGTTGCCGCTGCCCAGGCGGGCGGGGTCGCAGGTGGATGCGTGGTACTGCCAGTTGATCCAGTGCGTGACCAGCATCGGCGCGGTCATCAGCAGCTCGAGCACGCTGCCATCCGGATCCTGGCCGGCGTCGTAGTCGTGCAGGAAGCAGCGGCCCTCGAGGTCCAGGCCGCGGCTGCGCGCGCGCGGGGCGATCAGGAAGGCGGCGTTGCCGGCCAGCCCCCATTCGGGACGGGTCTGGGCGCCGTCGCTGGCGCGGCGGCGCAGGGTGTCCCGCAGGCGGGGCGCGTCGGCGCGCGGATCGAGTCCAAGCGTGGGCGCCCGCTCGCGGCGCACCTGGTCACCTGCCTGGTCGAAGGCCTTCTCCAGGCGCGTCCACCGCGCCCGTGCGGCCGCGGGCAGCAGGTCCAGGTCGAAGCCTTCGATCTCGTCGGTGGTGGTGTTGTGCAGCGCGGCCACGAAGCGGGTGTCCTCGGGGACGAGGATCCCCTTGGCGTGCAGCCCGGCGCGCACCGGCGATTCGTTGAGCAGCAGCGCCAGGCTGCGGGCGTTGACCTCGCCGGTCTGGCCGCAGCAGGCGCCGCAGTCCAGCGCCGCGGCATGGGCGTTGTTGCGCGACTGGCTGCCATGCCCCACCAGCACCACCAGCGGCGCGAACCGGCGCTCCAGGCCCATCGCATGCAGCACGCGGGCGGCCAGCGACACCTTGTCGTCGACCGACAGGCCGTCGATCAGGGGCCGGCAGACCGCGCGGTAGCGCGCGGGCAGGCCGTGCTGGTCGTCGCGCGGGCGATCGTCGCTGGCCGGAGCCAGCCAGCGCCCGAGCTTGCCCAGGTAGCCCAGGCCGGCGGCCTCGACGAAGGAGAAGGCGGCGCCCGGCCAGCGGGTGGCGGCGGACCACTGGGACGAGACGCCCAGCCGCGCCTGCCTGGCCTGGGCCACGGCTGACTGCAGTCCCGCCTCGCGGCCGTCTTGCGTCGGCCCGGCGTGCAGGACCTGGTCGGTGATCTCCAGCGCCGGCGCCAGCAGGCCGGGCAGCTGCGGCCGGGTGGCGGACGTGCCCAGCGGCGTGTAGGCCAGCGGCACGCCGAAGAAGCCCGCGAAGCCGATGGTCTGCACCGCCGGCCAGGCGGACTCCAGCGCGCGGCGCATCGGCTCGCTGCGCACGTCGATGCAGAAGGCGGCCTGCACTTCGAGGTCGGGCGCTGCGTGCGCCACCGCCCCCGCCAGCTTGCCCGCCAGCCCCCGCTGGTACCCGATCTCCAGCGCCGTCTGCCAGACCTCGTCCACCAGCAGGGCCTCCTCGGCCTGCGCCAGCAGCGTCGGCGCCTGGCTCCATGCCCGCTGCACCGCGCCGAAGGCGCGATGCGCGGCCGCGTCGTCCCGGCTCTCCAGCAGGATCGCCCCCCAGGCCAGCCGGACCGCCAGCAGCTCACGCAGGTGCTCGTCCTGACGTCGCTGCAGGCCGGCCTGCCAGCCCAGGTAGGCGCACCAGGACGCCCAGCCGTTGACGGTCAGCAGCACCGCTTCCAGGTAGTCCGCCCAGACCTCGGACGGCAGCCCCAGCCGCTGCAGCACCCAGTGCTCGGCCTCCTGGCGCGTGGCCGGCAGCGCATCGAGCGCACGGCCCAGCGCGGGCAAGCCCATCAGCACGCCGATGCCGTGATCGTGCTGCAGCGTCTGGCGCCAGAAGGCATAGAGCCCCTGTGCGTGCCCGGGCCGCCAGTCGGCCTGGTGCTCGTCAAAGTAGGCCGCGCAGGCCTGGCTCACCTGGTGGGTGATGGCCTGCCGCCAGGAGAGCCGGGCCTCGCGCTGCGGCGCGTCGTCCAGCACGTCGATCAGCAGGGGCAGCTGCGCCAGCGGCGGCGGGCTGTCCAGTGCGTCCAGGCAGAGCGCGCGGGTGAGTCCGGCCACCCTGGCCTCGGCCACCTGTTCCAGCGCCCCCGCGAGATCCTCCTCGCCGATGCGCCCCTCCTGCCAGGCCTGCCGCTGCCGCGCCCGCGGCGGAAATACCTGGATGCCGCCCAGGACGGCCATCCGCGCCGCAACCCGCCGCACCGGCATCTCGATCCGCGACCAGTGCGGGTTCACCGCGATCGCGCGGTCCAGCGGCCAGGACGGCGCAATCGCCCTGCAGGCCTGCGCGCAAGCGGCTTCGACCGCCGTCGTCTCCATCGTGGTTTCCACGTTCACTCCTCAGGGCCTGGGTTCGGCAGCTGCCCGCAGGGACGGCCGCAGCTTCATCGCGTGGGCGGGCTCGGGGCTCCAGCGCGTGGGCCAGAGCCGCAGGGCCAGCCGGGTGTAGAGCTCGTCGACGTAGAAGCCCGCGTAGCTCCAGCGCCGCCAGGTTTCCAGCGCCTGCGGGCGAAGCTGGATGGCCACCAGGGTCAGGTACAACGCGGCCATGCCCAGCAGGGCGGCCAGCCCGAGCGGATGCGCGGGGGCGTCACGCAGGCCCAGCGGCAGCGTATGGGCGAGCAGCGCCAGCCCGGTGAGCCCCGCGACCATCGCCAGCCCGGCCAGCAGCGACCGGCCGACCGCCTGCAGGCCGAGGTCCTGCGCCGGCAAGTCGCGGTCGCGCGCCGGCAGGCCAGAGGCGCGCCCCGGCAGCCAGAGCAGCGGCGCCCAGGCGAGGCCAAGCACCGCGCTCCACCACCACGGCCAGGCCGCGCCGCCCGCCAGCGCCTGCAGCGCCATCACCAGCGACACCGCCAGCGCGGGCGCGAGCCAGAGGCTGCCGGGCCGCACCGCGGCGCTGCCCAGCAGCGCCTCCAGACGAGTCTGCCGCACCACGCCGGAGGCCGACAGGAAGGTGTGCGCCTTATAGAGGGAATGGCCGATCAGGTGCAGCGCGGCCAGCGTGTAGAGGCCCAGTCCGACCTCCAGCAGCATGAAGCCCATCTGCGCGACCGTGGACCAGGCCAGCCGGACCTTGATGCTGATGCGGGTCAGCATCACCAGGCCGGCGAGCACCGCCGTGACCAGGCCGAAGGCGACCAGCAGCGTGCGCGCCGGCATCGCCTGCTCCAGCAGCGGCGCGAAGCGGATCAGAACGAAACCGCCCAGGTTCACCACGCCCGCGTGCAGCAGCGCGGACACCGGCGTGGGCGCCTCCATCACCTGGATCAGCCAGCCATGGACCGGCAGCAGCGCGGTGCGCAGCACCGCCGCCAGCACCAGCAGGACCGCGCTCAGCTGCAGCGCCAGCGACGGACCGCTGCGCTCGAGGTGCGCCCACAGGTCGGCGAAGGAGCCGCTGCCCACGGTGCTCCAGGCCAACGCAGCGGCGGCGAGCAGCAGCGCATCGGCCAGCCGGTCTGCCAGGCGCTTCTTGTGGACCGCCAGCCGGGCGAAGGGCCGGTCCGGGTAGAAGCACAGCAGGCGCTGCAGCACCAGCCCCACCAGCGCCCAGGCCGCGATCAGCACCACCCAGTGCCCGGCCAGCAGCAGCAGGTGCACCGCCGCCAGCACACCGGCCAGTGCAGCCAGGTAACGCCGCTGCCCGGCCTCGCCCTGCAGGTAGCGCGCGGAGAACCCGCCGATCACCGTGCCCAGCAGCTGCACCAGCACCGCCAGCACCAGGCCGAGCGTCGTGCCGGCCAGCCACGGCTGAAGGCCCACGGCGCCCGCGCCGGCGATGGCCGCGAACACGGTGGCGGCGAGGGCCGAAGCGGAGAGCCCGGCGAACGCGCGCCAGAGCGCGGCAGTGGCCAGGCGGGGGAATGCGGGCAGCAGCGCCGCCAGCAGCATGAGGACCATCGGCGCCAGCGCGCTGGCAGGGAGAAGACTGTCGAGGAGATCCATGTCGGGTCCGATCGGATTCGAGATGCCCGGATCATCCTTGCCGCCCAATGTTCTGTAAATTACATTGATCTGAACATTTTGATCGCCAAAACAGAATGACAAGCCTGGAACAGCTCAACTTCCATCACCTGTTCTACTTCTGGCGGGTGGCCCGCCTGGGTCACCTCACCCAGGCGGCCAGCGAGCTGCACGTGTCGCAGTCCGCGCTGTCGGCCCAGATCCGTCAGTTGGAGCAGCGCCTGGGCGAAGACCTGTTCACCCGGCAGGGGCGGCGCCTGCAGCTCACCGACACCGGCCAGCTGGTGCTCGCCTACGCGGAGAACATCTTCGGGCTGGGGCAGGAGATGCTGGGGCGGCTTCAGGGGCAGTCGCAGGGCATCACGCGCCTGCGGGTGGGCAGCGTGTCCACGCTGTCGCGCAACTACCAGGAAAACTGGCTGCTGCCGCTGCTCGCCGACCCGTCCGTGGTGCTGACGCTGGAGTCCGGGCTGCTGGAAGGGCTGATCGAGCGCCTGGTCCAGCACCAGCTCGACGTGGTGCTGGCCAACGAAACAGTGCCGACCGATCCGTCGCGCCCGCTGCACTGCCGCTTCCTGGGCAGCCAGTCGATCTCGGTGGTCGGGCCGGCGCAGCGCTGGCAGGCGCACGGGCTGCGGATTCCCGAAGGGCTCGACGGCGTCGAGGTGGCGCTCCCCGGCCCCCGCCATGCGCTGCGGACGCAGTTCGACGCGCTGTGCGCCTCGGCCGGCGTCAGCCCCCGGGTGCGGGCCGAGGTCGACGACATGGCCATGCTGCGCCTGATCGCGCGCGACAGCGGCTGGCTCACCGTTCTGCCGGGCGTGGTGGTGCAGGACGAGCTGCGCGCCGGCAGCCTGGTGATCGTGGGCCACGCGCCGCAGCTGCAGGAGCGCTTCTACGCGATCACCACCCCGCACCGCCACCGCACCGAGCTGCTCGAGCGCCTGATCGCGCGCTCGCCCGAGATGCCGGAGGCGCCGCCCTCCCCCGGCCCGGGCGAGAGCGATGCCGTGGTCAGCCCAGGCCCAGCCCCAGCCGATACACCCGGTCCGCGGTCCCGCTGAACAGGGCGCGCTTCTCGTCCGCGCTGCAGCCTGCGGCGATGCGCTTGAACGCATTCCAGAGCGTGGCGTAGCTGCAAGACCCCAGGTCCACCGGGAAGTTGCTCTCGAACATGCAGCGCTGCACGCCGAAGGCGTCGATGCACTCGTCGATGTACGGGCGCCATTCGCGGGCCAGCTGCTCGGAGGAGGCCGGCGGGTCCGACAGGAAGGATGGGAAGTTGCAGAAGACCATCGCCAGCCCGCCGAGCTTCACGCTGACGTTCGGGCACCCGGCCAGCGCGCGGATGTTCTGCCGCCAGGCGTCGAAGCGCTCCTCGCGCCGGCCCGCGTAGCCCGCCACGCCCAGCGGCGTGCCCACGTGGTCCAGCACGATGCTGGTTTCCGGAAAGGCGCGCGCCAGCGCAATGACGTCGGGCAGCTGCGGCTCTAGCACCCAGGCCTCGAAGGACAGGCCATTGGGCGCCATGCGCGCGAAACCGGCGCGGAATTCGGGTGTGCCGAACATGCCTTCGGGCACTCGGCCGTGCAACGGACCCAGCACCGCCGGATCCGCGTTCCAGGCGCCGCCCTGCCGGATGCCGCGGAAGCGGCCGCCGCCGGCGGCGATGTGCGCCTTCAGAACCGCATCGACGGTCTCCGGCGACTGGCGGAGATCCGTCTGCCCGACGATGCCGGCACAGGCGCGCATCGGGCCATAGAGGCCGCTCGCGCTCATCGCGGCCACGCCGTTGACGAACTCGGTCTCGCCCACCGGCCGCAGCTCGGGCGGGCCGTCCTCGCGCCACATCGAGCGGCACTCCACGAACACCGTCGCCACCACATTGTGGCCGCTGCCGGTGTCGGCCAGCAGCTCGTCGAGCAGGTAGCGCGGCCCCAGGCGCAGCACGCGCGTGAAGCCGTGCTCCGAGTAAGGATCCGCGGGCGGCGGCGGCAGGGCCGGCCCGCGGTCCCACAGGTGGTGGTGCGGATCGACGATCGGCAGGTCGGGTTCGAGGATCTCTTCGGCGGGGCGCGGTGCGGTCATGGGGTCTCCGATGCTGGTTGGGGCATCACGAGGATGCACGACCGGCCCCGGCCCGTCGACCGCCGCCGTTCCAGGAGGCGCGGCTCAGCTCCCCTGCGCGCCCTGCGCGTCCCTGAGCAGCAGTCGCTGGCTGTAATCCAGGAACTCGTCGAGATGCTGCTCGATGACACGCACCAGGATCGGCAGCTGAAGGGCCTGGTACTCATGGACCGCGATGTTGCGGAAGCCCACCATGCGCTTCATCGCGTCGGCCAGTTCCTCGTCGATCCAGCCACCTCGCTGGAGCAGCGCGAACACGTCTCGTGCGCTTTGCGGCACGCCGAGCCGCTCACGCCGGATCAGGTGGTGGCCCATGTCGAGCGCTGCCTCGCAGGCCCGCTGGACGTTCAGGATGGCGGCATCCTGGCGGGTGACGTCGGTGCCGAAGCCCTGCGGATTGGCAGCGTACTCCTCCCGCGCGCGGGCCACGCATCGCTCGATAGTGGCGGCCTTGTTGAGCAGGACGTCATCGACCATGCACTCGCCCCTCGTTCCTGATGTCGGCGATCAGCCCCGCGCGCGCCGCATCCAGCGCCGTCTTCTCGCTCAGCATCGCTGCCTCGAACAGCGCCGCCTGCGAATCCTTCGCCCACCAGCGCACACCGGTGGTGAGGACCTGGTGCTGCATCACGGTGGATGCGGCGCGCAGATCGAGCAGGTCGACCGGGCAGCCCACCTGGTCCGCCAGCTCTCCCGCCAGCTCGAACAGCACCCAGGCGTCGGCGTAGCCAGCGACCAGAACCGCGAGGTCGAGATCGCTGTCGTCGCGAGCGGCCCCGAGGACCCGGCTGCCGAAGGCATAAACCGCAAGGAGATTCGGCAGTCGTGCGCGCAGCGCCTGGACGATGGAATCGGGATTCATGCACGCCAGCCTACCGCAAGCTTGGGGCACACGGGCACCCGCGCTGCGAACCTTGCGGCTAGGCCGACGAGGTCCTGCTCTCGGCATGCCTGGTCCCCGACCGGTGACCGGGCGGCGTTCATCGGGCGCCTCCCTGCTCCAGCTCCAGCCGGTACAAGTCCTCCAGGAACCGCAGTTCGCCGGCGTAGTCGAACGCGGCGTCCTGGCGCTCGCGCACCAGCTCCAGCACGTCCATCGAGATGCCATCGGCACCGACGGCATTCCACTCGGCCTGCAGCGTCTTGTCCGGGTGCGTTCCGAGGCCCAGCTCGAAGCGCAGGCGGTTGATGGCGCCCGGCACGTTGCGGCTGGACTTCACGCGGGCGCGCCCGCTGGCCAGGTTGCGGACGACGAACACCCCCATGGGCGGAAACGCGTCGCGTGCACGCCGGGCTAGCTCGCGACGGGTCGACGGAGGAACGGCAGTGGCAGGCATGGAGGGCTCCTTAAGATGGCGGCATATTTTGCCCGGGTAAAAATATAACACGAATAACGCCCGGATATAATTCAACACCGCCGCGCAAGGATTCATCGTGTCCGTCACCCACCCCACCCACGCCGCCTTCGTCGGCCATCAGCTGCTTGCCTTGGGCGACCTGCAGCAGGCGGCCACGGCGGTGTTCCGCGCCGTCGCGCTCGACCCGGACGCGTCCATCCTCGTCTTCAGCAGCGAGACGGGGCGGCTGGTGGATCTGGACCTGCGCGGCACCGAAGACGCGGTCGCGGCACGCTACGCACAGACAGCGGCTGTGCCTGCGGACTCGACCAAGGATCCAGGCGTCACGAGGACTCGCGGCCGGCCGCGCCTTGGTGTCGTCTCGCGCGAGGTCACGCTGCTGCCGGAGCACTGGGCATGGCTCGCGGCGCAGCCGGGGGGCGCTTCGGTGGCCTTGCGCAAGCTCGTGCTCCAGGCCATGCGCTCGTCCGCAGGCCAGGATGCGTCCCGCCACGCACGCGACCGCACCTATGCGTTCATGTCGGCCATTGCAGGGGACTTCCCCGGCTTCGAAGAGGCGACACGCGCGCTGTTCGCGGGCGACCTGGAACGGCTCGCCGCGCTCACCGCCAGCTGGCCACCCGACGTCCGCAAGCACGTCGCGCGCCTGCTGCAGCCCGCCGGGGACGAGTCGGCAGGCTGATCGGCCAGGAGACGTCTCTCGGATTCAGGCGGATGGCAGTCCGGGCGGGCGCGAGGTGCGGCCGCCCTTGGCGCGACGGTATTGCAGGAAGGCCTTTCCGGCGAGGAATCCGGCCTCACAGGGCAATGATAGGCGAATGAAGGCGTCAGGAGACAGCGCATCGTCGAGTTCCTCGATGCGCTCGAAGCCCACGGAGACTTCGGAATAGATGATCGGGTTGATGCACAACTCGGCATGGGCCGCACAGGCGTCGAGTTGCGCCGCCGACCATGCAAACCACTCCGGGTCGTCGGTCAGCACGTCCAGAAGGACGTTGGCATCCACCAGCACGCGGTTCATTCGCCGCGCGTGTGCCGCATGATCTCGTCGGTGCTCATCCGCGCCGTAGCCCGCCCGCGCAGGCGGGCAGCCAGGCTGCCGCGACGGGCCTTGGGCGGATGGGAGATCACCGTCTCGGCTTCGCGCAACGCGGCTTCGCGCACGAACGCGGCCACCGGCATCCCGCGCAGCGCGGCCGCGCGGCGAATGCGGTTCTTGTCGTCGGTGTCGAGACGGAGGTCCAATCGGTCGGTGTGGACGGTCATGAGCACATCATATGTACGGCATCAAACCGTACACCCGATCTTCATCCGGATCCAGTGAATGCCGAATCCCGTGCGTGCAGGGCCGCCCCGATGCCGGCCGCAAGCCCCAAACGAAGAAGGCCGCCCGCGCCATCAACCCGGCACGGGCGGCCTCCAGGGGCCGGATCGCCTAGGCGATCAGAGCGTCAGCTCGTGCCGCCCCACCACCATCCAGTGCACCTCGTCCGGGCCGTCGGCGAAGCGCAGGTGGCGCACGTCGGTGTACATCTCGGCCAGCGGCGTCCACTGCGAGATGCCGGTGGCGCCGTGCATCTGGATCGACTGGTCGATGATGCGGCAGGTGCGCTCGGGCACCATCGCCTTGACCATGCTGACCCACACGCGCGCTTCCTTGTTGCCGAGCACGTCCATGGCCTTGGCGGCCTTGAGCACCATCAGGCGCATGGCCTCGATCTCGCAGCGCGCCTGCGCGATGATCTGCAGGTTGCCGCCGAGGTGGGCGAGCTTCTTGCCGAAGGCCTCGCGGGTGAGGCCGCGCTTCACCATGTAGTCCAGCGCCTTCTCGGCCTTGCCGATGGTGCGCATGCAGTGGTGGATGCGGCCCGGTCCGAGGCGGACCTGGGAGATCTCGAAGCCGCGACCCTCGCCCAGCAGGATGTTCTCCTTGGGCACGCGCACGTTGTTGAAACGCATGTGCATGTGGCCGCGCGGCGCATGGTCATGGCCGAAGACGTGCATCGGGCCGAGGACCTCGACGCCCGGCGTGCCCACGGGCACCAGGATCTGCGACTGCTGCTTGCTCGGCGGAGCATCCGGGTTGGTCTTGACCATGACGATCATGATCTTGCAGCGCGGGTCGCCCAGGCCGGAGATGTAGTACTTCTCGCCGTTGATGACCCACTCGTCGCCCTCGAGCTTCGCCGTGCAGGCGATGTTCTTCGCGTCCGACGACATCACGCCCGGCTCGGTCATCACGTAGGCCGAACGGATCTCGCCGTTGAGCAGGGGCTCGAGCCACTGCTTCTTCTGGGCCTCGGTGCCCACGCGCTCCAGCACTTCCATGTTGCCGGTGTCGGGCGCGTTGCAGTTCATCGACTCGGAGGCCAGCGGGCTCTTGCCCAGCTCGGCGGCGATGTACGCGTAGTCCAGGTTGCTCAGGCCTTCGCCGGTGTGCGCATCCGGCAGGAAGAAGTTCCACAGGCCCTCGGACTTGGCCTTGTCCTTGGCCTTCTGCAGCACCTCGAGCTGGCCGGGAGCGAAGGTCCAGGGATCGGTCTTCTTCTCGCCGAGGCGCATGTACTCGACCGTCATCGGCTCGACCGTCTCGGCGATGAACTTCTTGACGTGCTCGAAGAGAGGCTGCGTCTTGTCGGACATCCGCAGGTCGTTGAGCTCGTCGCTCGGGTTCAGGTCATAGCTCGTCTGGCGAGGGGTGTAGGGAATCTCGTGCATTGACTGTCGTCCTGCGTGATCTTGGGGGGGGGGTGGATCGGTCGTTCCGGGGCCGGGATGCCCATGCCGCGGAGCGCGCCCACGTACTGTAGTCCCGGTTCCCCGGCGGCCCCGCGGCGCGCACCTGATCTCGGAACGCCGGCCGTCCGCCGCGGTTCATGATCCGGTCCATGCACCCCGCCTGCGCATGACCTGCCAACTGGAGCCCAAATGACCAGCACCCTGCTCTTCTCGCCCTGGCGTCTTCGCGACGTCGAGTTCCGCAACCGCATCATGGCCGCGCCGATGTGGCAGTACGCCGGCCGCAACTGGCGCCCCACCGACTGGCACCTGATGAACCTCGGGCGCATGGCCGACGGCGGCTGCGGCCTGGTGTTCCAGGAGGGCACGACGGTGGAGCGCCGCGGCTGCGGCACCGTCGGCGACCTCGGCATCTGGGACGACGAGGCGGTGCCGCACATGCGCCGGCTGGTGGAGATGATGGAATCCTGCGGCGCGGTGCCCGGCATCCAGCTGATGCACGCCGGCCGCAAGGCGCGCCAGCTTCCGCCCGACGCCGGCCGCGGCGCGCTTCAGCGCAGCGACGACATCCCCGACTGGGACGCCTGGGACGTGATCGCCCCCAGCGCCATCCCGCTGGCCGGCGAAGGCGCCGCGCCGCCGCGCGAGATGACCGTGGCCGACATCCGCGCGGTGATCGACGCGTTCGTGGCCGCCACCCGCCGCGCCGATGCCGCCGGCTACCAGGTGCTCGACCTGCACGCGGCCCACGGCTACCTGCTGCACAGCTTCCTGTCGCCGCTCGCCAACCAGCGCGGCGACGCCTGGGGCGGCAGCCTGGAGAACCGCATGCGCTTCGTGCTGGAGACGGTGGAGGGCATCCGCAGCGCGTGGCCTGCGGGCAAGCCGCTGTTCGTGCGGATGTCGTGCATCGACGGCGCCCCGGGCGGCTGGACGCTGGAGGACAGCTTCACGCTGGTCCGGCGCATGCACGCGCTGGGCGTCGACCTGATCGACTGCTCGGCAGGCGGCATCGCGGGCTCGCCGCTGCCCGCCGGCCAGCGCGCCAGCTACGGCTACCAGGTGGACCTGGCCGCCGCGGTCCGCCGCGAGACCGGCGTGCCCACCTCGGCGGTGGGACTGATCGTTCATGCGCACCATGCCGAGCGCATCCTGCAGGAAGGCGCCTGCGACCTGGTGGCGCTGGCGCGCGAGCTGATCCACAACCCGAACTGGCCGATCGATGCCGCGATCAAGCTCGGCGACGACCAGGGCTACCGGGTGATGAAGTCTCGCGGCGGGTTCTGGCTGGAACGCCGGGCGACCACCGTACCGGAGCTGCAGGCGTCGACGATGGGGGATGCCCCGCTGTAGGCGACGCTCAGGCCGGTCGGCGGCGGGCCCGTCCCACGGCAAGCGCCGCCAGCGCTGCCACCGCGAACCCGCCGCCGGCCAGGAAGGTAGCCTGCGAACCCAGCCGGTCCCAAAGCAGGCCGGCGATCACGCTCGCCAGCAGCATGGCCAGTCCGCTCACCAGATTGAAGAAGCCGAAGGCGGTGCCGCGCAGGTCCTCGGGCGCGGTGTGGGCCACCATCGCCGCGAGCAGGCCCTGCGTCATCCCCATGTGCAGGCCCCAGAGGGCCACGCCCAGCAGCATCGTCGGCCACCCGGGCGCGAACGCAAGCACCAGATCGGCCGCCACCAGCACCAGCAGGCCCCAGCCCAGCAGCCAGGTGTGGCTGACCGAATCCGCCAGCCGGCCGAACGGATAGGCGCACAACGCGTACACGAGATTCATCGCCACCATCACCAGCGGCACGAAGCTCACCGCAACGCCCAGCTGTTCGGCACGCAGCACCAGGAAGGCCTCGCTGAAGCGCGCCAGCGTGAACACCGCGCCGAGGGCCACCACCGCCCAGTAGGCCGCGCCGAGCCGCCCGAGCGCCTCGCGCCGGATCGGATTCACCGGCGCCCGGCCCTCGCGGGGCTCCGGCTCGCGCACGCCGACCAGCAGCAGCATCACTGCCAGCACGCCAGGCACCACCGCCACCCAGAACACCGCGCGGAAGTCGCCGAGGAACAGCACCATCAGCGCGGTGGCCAGCAGAGGCCCGGCGAAGGCGCCGACCGTGTCCAGCGACTGGCGCAGGCCATAGGCCGCGCCGCGCTGCCCGGGCGCCACCAGGTCGGCCACCAGCGCGTCGCGCGGCGCGCCGCGGATGCCCTTGCCGATTCGATCGACGAAGCGCGCAGCCACCACCACCCCCGCCCCCTGCGCCAGCGCGAAGGCCGGCTTGGACAGCGCCCCCAGGGCATAGCCCAGCACGGCCAGCAGCTTGCGCCGGCGCAGGTAGTCGCTCAGCGCACCGGAGAAGACCTTGACGATCAGCGCCGTGGCCTCGGCCACCCCTTCGATGAGCCCGACCGTCAGCACGCTCAGGCCCAGCGAGCCCACCAGGAAGAGCGGCAGCAGGCTGTGGATCATCTCCGAGGAGATGTCCATCAGCATGCTGACGAAGCCGAGTACCCAGATGGCTCGAGGCAGCGGCGGCCTTGCCGCCAGGCCGCGAGGAAGCTTCACGCCCCTGCCTCGACCACCTCGTACCCCACCCGCGGGAAGTGCACCATCAGCTCGCCAAGCTCCGCGTCCGTGCGCCGCACGCCCAGGTCGAAGCGGTCCACCACGGCCAGCACGCCCACCACGGCGCCGGTGACATAGCCCTCCGGACGGATCGACACCATGCTGCCGAGCGGCGGCAGCGCGTCGTCATCGATCGAGGGCCCGACCGGCGCCGGACTGGAACGCGCCGCGATCGACAAGGCCTCCTTTGTCGACATCGGCTCGATGCGCCCGTAGCCGAGCGCCGCCACGCGCTGCATCCAGGCCAGCGTGCGCGGCAACGGGGCGAGTTCGCCGGAGCAGTCGATCTCCAGCGCCGACAGGAACCACAGGCCGTGATACACGGCGAGGTCCGCCTGGCAGGGCGCGTCGGCCAGCAGGAACGGCCTGCCATGGTCCAGCATCCGTTCGACGATCGCCAGCTGCGGGCGCAGCTGCGCAAGGCTGCGGCGGGCCACGCGTCGCAGCCTGTCGTGCGACGGCGCTGCCTTGCCGCGCATCGCGGCACGGTCCACGTGCAGTTGCGCATCCATGGTGTCGGCATTGGTGCCGCTGGCGAACCGCACTGCCGGCCAGAACAGGTCGCGCTCCGCCCAGGACTCGACCGCGGTCGAAAGCGCGAACAGCTCCGGCGGCATCAGCGCCGGCGCCGGCTGGCGCCGATCCAGCTCGCGCGCGATGCAGCGGGTGTCGCACCAGACATCGGCGCCCGCCTGCATCACCGGGATGTGGCGATAGCCGCCCGTGAGCGGCAACAGCTCAGGCTTGGGCAGGTAGGACGGCTGCGTCACCGACCGCCAGGCCAGGCCCTTCAGCCCGAACGCGAGGCGGATCTTCTCGGCGAAGGGAGAGAAGTCGTAGTGGTGCAGGATCAGTTCGGTCATCGCAGGGTTCCCAGGGCGCTGATCCGGATTGTGCTTCAGGCCATCGGCACCGACGCGCCGGTGGAGTAGATTGCCGGAACCCCCGCCACGTCCCGCCGCCATGATCGACTATCTGGTCCGAGACTCAGTCGCCGAGATCGTCCTCGACAATCCGCCCGCCAACGCCATCACCGAGCCGATGATCGGCGGGCTGCTGTCGGCGCTCGCGCGCGCCACGGCGGACGACGCGGTCCGCGCGGTGATCCTGCGCGGCGCGGTGCCGCGCCGGTTCTGCGCCGGGCTCGACCTGAAGGCGCTCGACGGCGCCTCGCCCGCCAAGCTTCGCTCGCTGGTCGAGAAGCTCTACACCGGCCTGACCGAAGCCCAGTTCCGGCTCGGCAAGCCGAGCATCTCGGCAGTCGCCGGCGCGGCCCGCGGCGGCGGCATGACGCTGGCGATCTCCTGCGACCTGATCGTCGCGGGCCGCTCGGCCAGCTTCGGCTACCCGGAGATCGACGTCGGCCTGCTGCCGGCGATCCACTTCACCCACCTGCACCGCATCGTCGGCCGGCACCGCGCATTCGACCTGCTGTTCACCGGCCGCAGCTTCGACGCGACCGAGGCCGCCGGGCTCGGCCTCGTCAGCCGCCTCGTCGATGACGACCGCGTGCTCGACGAGGCACGCGCGCTCGCGCAGACCCTGGTCGCCAAGTCACCCACTGCGATGCGGCTGGGCCGCGCGGCCTTCCTGAACGCGATCGACGCAGGCTACCGCCAGGGGGTCGGCGGCGCGGTGGACACCTTCTGCGGCATCGCGCTGACCGAGGACGGGAGGGAAGGCGTCAGTGCGTTCGCACGGCGCCGGCCCCGGCCTGGAAGGGCTGACCATTGCGCGAACCTTGACTCCGCAGGTTCGATGCGGTTTCGTCGTCCTCATTACTGATGCAGAATGGTGCTCGAATCTGCATCAAGGAGTCGACCCAATGCGAACCACGGTCACCGTCGACGACGACCTCGTCGAGCAGGCACTGGCCCTTTCCGAACCGGGAATGCCAAGGAGCGCCCTCTTCAGGGAAGCATTGCTGGCGTTCATCCGCCAGCAGGCAGCACGCCGCCTGGCGGCGCTGGCCGGGCAGGCCCCCGACATGCCGGACGTTCCCCGCCGGCGCCTGGCAAAGAGCGACGCGTGAAGTTGTTGGCCGACACATCGGTCTGGATAGGGCACTTCCGTGGCAGGACCACTGCGCTGCAAGTCTTGCTGCAAGAGGGGCTGATCGTGATGCACCCCTGGGTGCGGCTCGAGCTTGCGCTCGGGACGCCACCGCGCAGGGGGCAAACGCTGGCATGGCTGGCGCAGATGGAGATGCTGCCCGTGGCCACCCTGGAAGAGCTCGAAACCTTCATTGAACGGCGCGGCTTGCACGACCAGGGGATCGGACTGGT
The DNA here is from genome assembly GCF_014202215.1 of Quisquiliibacterium transsilvanicum. Classification (GTDB taxonomy): domain Bacteria; phylum Pseudomonadota; class Gammaproteobacteria; order Burkholderiales; family Burkholderiaceae_E; genus Quisquiliibacterium; species Quisquiliibacterium transsilvanicum. The sequence continues at coordinate 244,783 of NZ_JACHGB010000006.1, forward strand.
CGATGCGGCACTACTCGCGTCGGTGCTGCTGCGACCCGGGACTCGACTCTGGACCTTCGACAAGGCGCTCGAGGCGCTTGCCGCGCAGTTCGGCTGCGCCCACCAGGCCTGAACGCACGCGCGTCATCAGGTATGCATTTCATCCACAGGCAGACAGATGAACCCGGAACCCCAACCCCCCCTCCTCCTCCACGGCATCCCCTTCTCCCAGCCCGTTCGCGCAGTCATGTGGCTGCTGCTCTACAAACGGATGCCCTTCAGGGTGGTGCCCGTCAGCCCCGGCTCTAAGAGCGAGGGCGGCAGCCGCAGCCCGGCCTATCTCGCCAGGAACCCCGGCGGCACCATTCCCATGCTCGAGGAGCCCGACACCGGCTTCGTGCTCGGCGAGGCGCACGCCATCCTGTGCTATCTGAGCAACAGGAACGGCTGGGACGACGTCTATCCCACGGACCCCAGGGAGCGCGCCCGGGTGGACTGGTACCTGCATTACCACCACCGCAACGTGCGCGAGGCGTCCATCGGGCTGGTGGCGCCCAAGGTGCGCAAGGACCTGAACATTCCCGAGGAAATGCAGCAGGCCGCGCGCGGCGCGCTCACGCGAGCGCTGCGCGCGATCGACACGGGCTGGCTGGCCCAGTCGCCCTACCTCGCCGGCGACCGGCTCACGCTGGCGGACTTCGCCGCCTACGTCGAGATCGGCCAGTTGCAGCCCGAGTTCACCAACTTGTTCGACTTCGAGCCCTTCCCGAAGGTGCGCAGCTGGCTCGCGAGGATGAAGCAGGTCGACGGGCATGACGACGCCCACGTGGCGCTTGCGGCGCTGGGCGACATCAGCGTGGAGGCGCCCACGATGGAGGCGCTGAAGGACGCGAACGTGAGTGCGTTGAAGGTGGTGAAGCAGAGGGTTGCGGAGTTCTCCTAACGCACCTACGTCGCGGCTTGAAAAGTCAGAGTCGCCGGCCCTGAATCACGCGCACCAGAATGATGATCACTGCGATCACCAGGAGGATGTGAATGAATCCGCCCATGGTGTAAGAAGTCACGAAGCCGAGGAGCCAGAGTACGACGAGGATGATTGCAATGGTCTGGAGCATGGTTCTTTCCCTTTCGCCATGACATGGCGCTGCGTTGATCCGGCATAGGGGCGGTCGCCCCGTATGCGAACCATTCTGCCCGGATGCGCCAACGTAGCAAAGAAAATCTCTCGCGGCGCCGACCGCGGCGCACCGCTATGTTCGGCACCGTACAGACCGTAAGCAGCGTCTCGACGACATTGGATATGCGCTGCAGACCGGAGCGTGGCGGCCGCGATGTACCGCATGCGCTCCCCCGGGAGATCGCTTCGCGTTCATCAGTCGCTCCCGGTCGCGCCTGCAGGTCCCCTTACCTCTGGAGTCTTGAACATGAATCAAAGCCGCAAGTATCTTTCCGCAATCTTCATCGCTGTCACGCTGGCATCGACCGTCGGTTGCGCGTCCACTTCCAAGCAGGAAGGCGCCGCCGAATACGTGGACGACAGCCTGATCACCGGCAAGGTCAAGGCTGCCATCTTCAACGAGCCGACGCTCAAGTCCGCCGAGATCAATGTCGAGACCTTCAAGGGCGTGGTCCAGCTCAGCGGCTTCGTCAACTCCCAGGCCGACATCAACAAGGCGGTCGCGGTGGCGCGCGGCGTGTCGGGCGTGACGTCCGTGAAGAACGACATGCGGCTCAAGTGAGCCACGAGCTCCCCGGCGTGCGCGCCTGGGAGCTCGTTCCGCTCACCCCCGCCGATGCGGCTCGTCGAGCCCCAGCACCGGCCCGGCCGGAACGATGCGGTTCGGGTTGATCGACGGGTGGCTGCGGTAGTAGTGCTGCTTGATGTGCTGGAAGTTCACCGTGTCTGCGACGCCGGGCCACTGGTACAACTCGCGCGTGTGAGCCCAAAGGTTCGGGTAGTCGGCCAGCCGGCGCAGGTTGCACTTGAAGTGGCCGTGGTAGACCGCATCGAATCGGACCAGCGTGGTGAACAGCCGCCAGTCTGACTCGGTGATGCGCTCGCCCAGAAGGTAGCGCTGGCGGGCCAGCCGCGCCTCGAGTTCGTCGAGCGCCTCGAACAGCGCCGCCACCTCGCGCTCGTAGACCTGCTGGTCGGTGGCGAAACCCGCCTTGTAGACACCGTTGTTCACGCTGTCGTAAATGCGTGCGTTCATCTCGTCGATCTCGGGCAGCAGATCGGTCGGCGCGTAGTCGCCGGCCCTGGCGCCGATGCCGTCGAAGGCCGAATTCAGAATCCGGATGATGTCGGACGACTCGTTGCTGACGATGGTGCCCCGCTTCAGGTCCCAGAGCACCGGCACCGTCACGCGGCCGCTGTAGTCGGGCCGGGCGCGCAGGTAGATCTGGTACAGGTAGTCGGCGGCGCCGACCGGATCGCCGATCACGCCCGGCGCGGGGTCGAAGGTCCAGCCGTTCTCGGCCATCAGCGGGTTGACCACCGACACGCCGATCATTTTCTCGAGCCCCTTCAGCGCCCGCAGGATCAGCGTGCGGTGCGCCCATGGACAGGCGAGCGACACATAGAGGTGGTAGCGGCCGGCCTCGGCCTCGAAGCCGCCATCGCCGCTCGGGCCGGGTGCACCGTCGGGGGTGATCCAGTTGCGGAACTGCGCGGTGCTGCGCACGAAGTTTCCGCCCGATGCCTTGGTGTCGTACCACTGGTCGACCCAGTGGCCGTCGACGAGCAATCCCATTTCGATCTCCTCTTTCGTGCGCCGACGGCGCGGAGCCCGCCCGCTCGAGGGACGGCCCGCGCCGGCTCTTTCCTCAGGCCCTGCCGCGACGTGCGTCGACGCTCCAGGCGCCGGCACCCCAGGCGGCAATGCTCAGCAGGCCGCCGACGACCGCGACGTTCTTGAAGAACAGCAGCTGCTGGATCATCTGGTGCTCGGCCGGCACCGCCCAGTAGGCGTGGAAGAAGAAGGAGGCGAGCAGCGTGAACACCGCCAGCACGATTGCCGCAGCGCGGGTGCCGAAGCCGGCGATCAACGCGATGGCGCCGACGATCTCGACGACCAGGGCCAGTGCTGCGCCGACCTGCGCCATCGGCAGGCCCACCGACGAGATGTAGCCGACCGTGCCGGCGAAGCCGGTCAGCTTTGCAATGCCGGCGGGCAGGAACAGCACGGCCATCAGCAGGCGGCCGGCCAGCGCGAGGGGGTTCTGGAGCTTGTCGAACATTTTTGAGCCTTGTTGAGCTGGATGAGGGTTTGCGGGGCGCCGGACGGGACTCGGAGACCGCGGTTTCGACGCCGCGTTCTGCAGCGCATGAGCGCACTGTAGTTGTTCCGCTGTAGAGATACTAGACGCTTTCATGGACAACATTGGCTCATATTCGGAACAGTTGGCGCGAGGTCGAGATTCCCGCCGCGCGCGCCTCGCATCCGCCGCGCGGGCAGTAGACTCGACCCTGCCCGACGACCCGACCCGCTCCCCCATGAACCGGCTCCAGACCGAACTGCATCGCCTCTACCTTGTCCACCCGGCAGCGGATCGCCGCGCCGAACCCGAGTCGGCGGAGCTGATCGACGCGGACGGCAAGACCCGCGCGCTGGTCCTCGAACTGGCCCGCCCGCCGGATTGGGAGCCGCTGGCCAGGGTCTGGCGCGGCGCCCAGGCCGACCTGGGGCTACCGGCGCCCGCCGTCGCGGTCTCGGGCACCGATGGCCTGCAGCTCTGGTTCTCGCTCGCCGATTCCATCCCGGCGGGCGACGCGCATGCCTTCCTGGAAAGCCTGCGGCTGCGCTACCTGTCGGATCTGCCGCCGGCACGAGTTCGCCTCCTGCCCACCGAGGCTTCGGCGACGCCCGCCGCGTCAGCGCATGCCGCGCCGGCCCCCTCGGCGCATGCCGCGCTGGTGCCGGCCGAGCAGGCCGAAGAGGGTCGCTGGTCGGCCTTCGTGGCCCCGGACCTCGCGGCGATCTTCACCGAGACGCCCTGGCTGGACATTCCGCCCAGCGCCGACGGGCAGGCGGAGCTGCTGTGCCGGCTCAAGAGCATCGGCCGGAGCGAATTCGACGAGGCGCGCGCGAGGCTGGCGCCAGCACCAGCACCAGCACCAGCACCAGCACCAGCAGCACCAGCAGCGAGAGCGACCCAGGAACCGCCGTCCGGCGCGCGCGTCGGACACGCGGCAGCCGCCGAAACCCAAGCCCTGACTGTCCGGACTGCCGGCCATGCCGGCGCGGCGGAAGCACGTGAATTCCTGCTCCAGGTCATGCGCGACCACACAGTGGAACTCGCGCTGCGGATCGAGGCCGCCAAGGCGCTGCTGCCCCGCTCCGACGACGCTGCAAGCCGGCGCGGCAGCTGAACCTGCAGCGGCCCTGCCTCGGCTGGCACGCGCAGGGCGGCATTTGCGCCCGGCCGCAACGCGCCGATCAGTCCTTCCGGCCCGCCTCCCGCCCAGCCGCATACATCGACGGCGTCGCACCCGCATGCCCGAGGAACTCGCGCAGCTGCTTGACGCCATGCGCGTCCAGCACGTTGGAGTGATGCGGCCGATGCAGGATGCCCTCGGCGCCGTTGAGCCGCACGCGGATTCGCGCGCCGGACAGCGGCTCCAGTTCCGCCCCCAGATGCCCGAGCAGCGACTCCACCTCGCGCCAGTGGATGTTGCCGCTGATGGGATCGTGGAACACCGTCTTCAGCAGTTGCTCGTGCTTGTGGCTCACGTCCGCTCCTCCGACATGTCCACGCCCGGCGAAGTGGCCGGGCGTGCAGGCCTTCAGCCCCGCTCGATGCGCAGCAGCGCCCCGAACATCGAGCCCCGTCCGATCTCCACCACGTCCGCGGCATCCGCCGCGATGCGCGCGTCGACGCCCTGCGCCACCAGCCCTTCGAGCATCGCGCGCGGATCCGGCGCATGCAGCACCAGCGCGTACATGCCCTCGGGATTGGCATCCAGGTGCGCGGCCACTGCCGCGGCGAAGGGACGCGTGCGGTCTCGTACGGCAATCAGCTCTATGGTGCCCCCGCTGGGCGGATGCACCAGCACCCGCTCGACGCCGCGAATCGCATCGAGCGCGGGTGTATCCGCGGGCAAGCCCAGGCGCTCGCCATAGACCTGTGCGGCGGCCTGCAGGTCCTTCACCGCAATGATCACGCGCTGCACGCCGGACAGCGGTGCGGCGGGCGTGCCCGGCGGCGCCTTGCGGTCGAAGGAATTCACCGGATAGACGCGGATCAGCACGCCGTGCGTGGAGTTGGGATGGACGTCGCGCCCGCCCGCGCCTGCCATCAGCGGCAGCACGTTCAGCCCGCGCCCGCTGAGCACCTCGGCCTCCGCATCGGGATCCGGCGCCTCGAGCATCAGCGCGAACAGCCCCTGTCCGCGCCGGTCCAGGAAGCGCTGCAGGCTCTGGCACAGCGGCGCCTCCGGCACCTCGGGGCTCATCAGCTCGATGTTGCTGCCCCCCTCGGGCACGCACATCGCGATCCGCGCGCCCAGGCTCGGCAGCGTGTCATCCGAGGCGTCGATGACCGGGATGCCGAGCCGGTTGCGGAAGGTGTCGACGATCCCCTGGAAATCTGCGGTGGCGATGGCGATGCGGGGCATGCCGGTGATCATGGTGCTCGCTCCTGGTGGCGTGATGACCGGCCCATCTTGCCCCAGCAGCTCAGCCCGCGATAGCCCGGCCGATCTCCTCCTCGACATCGCCCAGCCGCTCCTTGCCGAACCACATCTCGCCGTTGACGAAGAAGGTCGGTGAGCCGAAGGCGCCGCGCACGTGCGCGGATTCGGTGTTCGCCAGCAGCAGCTGCTTGACGTCGGGCTCCTGCGCGGTGGCCATCAGCGCCGGGCCGTCCAGACCGGCAGCGGCCAGCGTGGCGACGATGACGTCGTCCTCGGCCATGTTCTTCTCGTGCTCCCACATCGCCGCGTAGACCGCGTCGACGTAGCGCTCGAAGCAGCCAAGCTTCTGCGCAGCGCAGGCGCCGCGCATGATCTTCAGCGTGTTCACCGGGAAGAACGGATTGAAGCGGAAACGGTCCAGCCGGTTCTTGTCGATGAAGCGGCGCATCTCCAGGCGCTCATAGGCGAGCTTGTTGGGAATGGCCGCGTAGGCCTCGCCCGGCGAACGGTTGTTGGCCAGCTTGAACAGGCCGCCCAGCAGGGTGGGCACGTACTCGAACTTCACTCCGGTGCGCGCCTCGATGGCGGGGATGACCTGGTGGCACAGGTAGGCGTTGGGGCTGCCGAAATCGAACAGGAACTCGACCTTCACGGGCTTCATCGGTGACCTCGCGGAAGTGGTGGATTGATACGCAGGGATGTGGAACTCTGACGCGACGGGACGCGCCTCACCAGGGCTCCATCCACGGGCGCAGCTCGGTCTCGTGCGTCCAGGCGTCACGCGGCTGCTTGTGGATCTGCCAGTACAGATCGGCGATGTGCTCAGGGTTGACGATGCCACCGCTCTCCTTGAGCGCATAGCGCTGCGGGAAGTTCTCGCGGATCCACTCGGTGTCGATCGCGCCGTCGATGACGGGATGCGCCACGTGGATGCCCTTGGGCCAGAGCTCCCGGGCCATGCTCTGCGCCAGCGCGCGCAGCGCGTGCTTGGCGCCGGCGAACGCGGCGAAGCCCTCGCGTCCGCGCAGGCTGGCGGTGGCACCGGTGAAGATGATGGTGCCGCGGCCGCGCGGCAGCATCACCCGGGCCGCCTCGCGGCCCATCAGGAAGCCCGAGAAGCAGGCCATCTCCCAGACCTTGTAGTAGACGCGCGCAGTGGTGTCGGTGATGCCGAAGCGCACGTTGGCGCCGATGTTGAACACCGCCACCTCGATCGGCGCGATCTCGCGCTCGATGCGCTCGACCAGCGACACCATTTCCTCTTCCTTGCGCGCGTCGCTGCCGAAGCCGTGCGCCTCGCCGCCTTCTGCGCGGATCTGCGCCACCAGCGGCTCGAGCTTGTCGGCGCTGCGCCGCGTGACGCAGGCCACGTAGCCCTCCCGGGCGAAGCGGCGCGCAATGGCGCCGCCGGTGGCGTCGCCCGCGCCGATGACCAGGATTGCCTTCTTGTCGCTCACGGCAGTGCTCCTTGCGGTTCGTTGCCCGTGCGGCGGACGCCATCGGTCCGGAGCGGGCGGTGGGATCGATTTTTGAACATGACGCTCGTCATGCACCTGGATGATGAGTATACTACTGATTCCAATGCACGCAACACAGGAGGTTCCGGATGGGGCATTCCCAGGCCGACAAGGCGCAGAGCCGCGAGCGCATCCTGATGAAGGCCGCCGAGAAGATCCGTGACACCGGGCTGGAGTCGGTCAGCGTCGGACCTCTGATGCGCAGCGTCAACCTCACGCACGGCGGCTTCTACGGCCACTTCGCGTCCCGCTCCGAGCTGCTCGCACACGCGCTGGAGCGCGCGCTCCGGGAGGGCGAGGCCGCCTCGAAGGCCGCGCGCCGAGAGGCCGCCGCCAAGGCCGCGAAGGCCGAGACCGCGGCGAAGACCGGCACGGCCGCGACCGCCGGCACGGCCGCGACCGCCGGCACGGCCGGGACCGCCGGGACTGCCGGGACCGCCGCGAACGCCGGGAGCGAGTCCGCCCGGCCCGGCGGCTACGCCACGCTGTTGCGCAGCTACCTGAGCCGCACGCACCGCGACTCCCGCAAGTCCGGCTGCGCGATCGCCGCGCTCGCCTCCGACGTCGCCCGCGCGGATGAAGCCTCGCGCGAGGTGATGACCGCGCACGTCGAGCGCTTCGTCGAGAACGTGGCCCGCACGATGGGCACCGACGTCGACGAACGCGCGCTGCTCGCCGCCAGCGCGATGGTCGGGGGACTGCTGCTGTCGCGGATCGTCACCGACCCGAAGCGCTCCGACCAGATCCTGCGCGCGGTGCGCGACGGCCTGGCCGCGCGCCAGGACGACGGAGCGCCGGCGCCATGAACCTGCCTGCCCAAGCCCCGCAGACCATTTTCTCCACGGACACCCAGATGCAGCACATCCCGGACCACCCCCTCGACCAGGCAGTCGCGCTCACCCGCAACGCGGACGGATCGCTCACCGGCCACACGCACCCCGCCTACGCGAACATGGTCGGGCCCTTCGGCGGAATCACTGCCGCCACCCTGCTCAACGCCGCGCTCGGGCACCCCTCGCGACTCGGCGACCCGGTGGCGCTCACCGTCAACTACGCCGGCCCCATCGCCGAGGGCCCCTTCCGCATCGACGCGCAGCCGGTGCGCACCAACCGGTCCACGCAGCACTGGTCGATCACGCTGTCCCAGGGCGAAGAAGTGGCGACCACGGCAAGCGCGGTCTTCGCGATCCGCCGCGAGACCTGGTCCTCCACCGAAACCGGCTTCCCCGAAGTACCGCCGGCACAGGCGCTCGAACGCGGCCAGCGCCAGGGCGCCCCGGCCTGGACGAACAACTACGACATGCGCTTCGTGCGCGGCGTGATCTTCGACACTTCGCGGCCCGCGGAAGATCTCGACTCGCACAGCGAGCTGTGGATCCGCGACGAGCCGCCCCGGCCTCTGGACTTCGTCTCGCTGGCCGCGATCTGCGACTCCTTCTTCCCGCGGATCATGGTCCGGCGCCCCTACCCGGTGCCCGCGGGCACGGTGTCGATCACCACCTATTTCCACGCCGACGCGCCGCTGCTGGCAGCGCAGGGCGAACGGTCGGTGCTCGGCTGCGCGCGCGCCACGCACTTCGGCCGCGGCTATCACGACCAGTCCGCCGAGATCTGGAGCGCGGACGGCGCACTGCTGGCCACCAGCCACCAGGTCGTCTACTACAAGGAATGACGCCGTGAGCGCCGCCGCACCCCCATCGCCGGAGATCCTCAGGATCCGCAACGGCCCGATCCTGTCGACGCTGCTCGGCCTCGCGGTGCCCAGCGTGCTCGCGATGGCGATGCAGGTGGCAGTCGGCATCGCCGAGACCATCTACATCGGCCGGCTCGGCACCACGCCGCTGGCGGCGATGGCGCTGGTCTTCCCCTTCCTGATGCTCTCGCAGCAGCTGTCGGCCGGCGCCATGGGCGGCGGAGTGTCGTCGGCGGTGAGCCGCGCGCTGGGCGCCTCCGACCTGCCGCGCGCCAACGCGCTCGCGCTGCACGCGATCGCGATCGGCGGGCTGCTCGGGCTGGTGTTCACGGCCGCGATGCTCGGCTTCGGCCCGTCCATCTACCGGCTGCTGGGCGGGCGCGGCGAAGTGCTCGACCAGGCGATCGCCTACTCCAGCGTGCTGTTTCTGGGCGCGCTGCTGATCTGGCTGAGCAACACGCTGGCCTCGGTGCTGCGCGGCACCGGCAACATGCGGATCCCTTCGCTTGGCATCTTCGGCGCGTCGGTGCTGCAGATCCTGCTCGGCGGGCTGCTGGCGCTGGGCGCCGGGCCGGTGCCGTCCTTCGGCATGGCAGGCGTGGCCATCGCCACCATCGTCGCCCACGCGGCCAGCGTTGGCTTCTTTGCGTGGTATCTGGCCAGCGGCAACTCCCGCCTCACGCTGCGGCTGCGCGGCGCGTCGCTGCAGCGCCCGATGTTCGCCGACATCCTGAAGGTGGGGGCGGTGTCGATGCTGTCGCCGCTGCAGTCGGTGCTCACGGTGGTGATCTTCACCGGCTTCGTCGCGCGGCTCGGCGTGGACGCCCTGGCCGGCTACTCGATCGGCCAGCGGCTGGAGTTCCTGCTGATTCCCATCTCCTTCGGCATCGGCGTCGCCTCGCTGCCGATGGTCGGGATGGCGATGGGCGCAGGCAACGTCGTCCGTGCCCGGCGGGTCGCCTGGACCGCCGGCGCCGCCTCGGCCTTCAACCTGGCGCTGATCGGCATCACCGTCGCGCTCTTCCCCGACCTCTGGGCGGGGCTCTTCACCTCGGACGAGGCGGTGCTCGAGCATGCGCGGCAGTACCTGCGCATCGCCGGGCCGGCCTTCCCGCTGTTCGGGCTGGGTCTCACCCTGTACTTCGCCTCGCAGGGCTCGGGGAAGATGCTCGGCCCCGTGCTCGCGGGTACCGCGCGCCTGGTGGTGGTGTTCGCCGCGGGCAGCTGGCTGGTGCAGCTGCCCGGCACCTCCGCGCATTTCTTCGGGCTGGTGGCGGCGTCGATGGCGGTCTATGGGCTTGCCACCGCGGCCGCGGTGAAGCTCACCAGATGGGGGCGGGCGGGCTGACCCGGCCCGGGGCGGACCCGGAAATCGTCGCCGCGGCCGCGTGCGCCGTCATCCCAGCGGCCCTCCGTCCGTTCTAGGAGGAAACCGGCGCGCCGCCCTGACGACCCGCCGCCGATGGAGTCGACATGCCCCCTTCCTCACTGCTGCGCCGCTTCCTTCCGCTGCTGCTGGCCCTGCTCGCCCTGGCCGCGGCGGGCGCCGCCCGCGCCGACCCACCGCTTCGCGCCGCCCGCATCGCCTTCGTCGATGGCGCGGTGAGCCTGTCGCCGGCCGACGACCCGCAGTGGTACGCGGCTCCGCTGAACCGTCCGCTGTCCGTCGGCGACCGTCTGTGGACCGAGCAGCGCGCGTCGGCCGAGCTACAACTCGGCGGGGCGGTGGTGCGGATCGGCGAGCGCTCCGACGTGAGCATGCTCGACTTCGACGACCGGATCGCGCAGTTCCGTCTCTCGCAGGGCACTCTGCGGCTGCGCGTGCGGCAGCTGGAGCCGGGACAGGCCTACGAAGTGGCCACGCCGAACCTCGCGTTCACCGTGACCGCCCCCGGCGACTACCGGGTGGACGTCGACCCTGTCGACGACACCACGCTGGTGATCGTTCGCGACGGCCAGGCGCGCGTGGACGGCGAGAACAATGCGTACACCATCTACGCAGGCCGCGCCTACCGGTTCGACGGCACCAGTCTGCGCGTGCTCGCCGAAGATGCGATGCCGGCGCTGGACGGGCTCGATCTCTGGGCGCGCGAGCGCGACCAGCGCGCCGAGCGCGCGGCCGCGGCGGCGTGGGTGTCTCCAGGCGTGATCGGCTACGAAGACCTGGACGGCTGGGGCAGCTGGCGAACCGACCCCGCCTACGGCGCGGTGTGGATGCCCACCACGGTGGTCGCGGGCTGGTCGCCCTACGTCTACGGCCGCTGGTCCTGGGTCGCCCCCTGGGGCTGGACCTGGATCGACGACGCGCCCTGGGGGTTCGCGGTGACGCACTACGGGCGCTGGGCGCATCTGGGCGGACGCTGGTGCTGGGTGCCCGGGCCGCGGCGCGTGCGCGCGGTGTACGCGCCGGCGCTGGTGGTGTTCGTCGGCGGATCGAACTTCCGGCCGTCGACCGGTTTCGGCGGCGGCCGGGGCGTGGGCTGGTTCCCGCTGGGCCCGCGCGAGGTCTACCAGCCGGCCTACCAGGTGAGCCGCAACTACTTCACCACGATCAACGTGTCGAACACCTACGTCGACACCCGCGCGGTGCACGACGTCTTCGACGGCCGCGGGCGCAAGGGGCACGTCTACGTGAACCGCAAGGTGCCTGGCGCCGTGGTTGCAATGCCCGAGAGCGGCTTCGCCCGCTCCCAACCTGTGCCGCAGTCGATGGTGCGAGTACGCGGCGAGGATCTCGGTCGGGCCCAGGTGACCCAGGCGCCCGCGATCGCCCCGGCCCGGCCCGACGTCCGTCCGGACCGCGATGCGGGCCGCGCGCCGCCGGCAGGCCGCGATCGGCCGGTGATCGTGCGCAATCCGCCGCCGGAGCGCGGCGACCGGGCCCCGCAGCCGGCGGAGCCGGTCAAGGGCGGCAGGCCCGAATCGCAAGGGCGCCCCCTCCCCCGCGAAGATCGCGAGGACGCGCGGGCGCGCCCCGAGCCGCCGCCGCGGCCATCCGTGGAGGGCGGCCAGGCGGTGCCGGCCCGGCCATCGGTGCCGGATCGTGACCGCCAACCGGCAAGGCCGTCGGCGCCGCAGCGTGACGACCCTCGGGCAAGGCCGTCGATGCCGCAGCGTGACGACCCACCGGCAAGGCCGTCGATGCCACAGCGCGACGACCCGCCGACAGGGCCGTCGATGCCGCAGCGCTACGAGACCCCGGCACGTCCGCTGCCTCGCGAGCCGAACGACGCGCCGGTCCGGCGGACCCCGCCGGACCACTCCGAAGCGCCGACGCCGCAGCCACGCTTCGAGGCACCCGCCCCGCAACCAAGGTTCGAGGCACCTCCGCAGCAGCCGAGGTTCGAGGCGCCCCCGCAGCAGCGACGGTTCGACGCGCCGGCGCCGCAGCCCCGCTTCGAGGCTCCTTCGCAACCACAGCCCCAATTCGGCCCACCCGCGCAAGGCCAGCCCCGATTCGACCCGCCCGCGCAAGGCCAGCACCGGTTCGGCCCGCCCGCGATGCGGCCGCCGGCGATGCCGGTACCGGTCCAGCCGATGATGCCTTCGCGGCCAATCGCGCCGCCGGAGCTGCGCGCGCCGCAGATGCCGTCGGAGCGAAGCTTCCCGCAGACCGCGCCGCAACGGGCCGCGCCTCCCCAGGCGGCGCCCCAGGGGCCGCGCCAGGGCTTCGAGCGACGGGATCGAGGCGACCAGCAGTAGGGCCGGGCGGTCACGCCACGCCGGGCGGATGAACCGCCCGGCGGCTACGCGGCGCTCGACAACTTCCGCATCGTGGCCAGCGACACCCAGGGCGAGGTCTCGGTGCCCGAGCCCGGCAGCACCGCGCTGATGCTGATGGGCCTGGGCGCGGTGGCCGCGGCCAGGCGCGGGTCGCGCGGCATACGGAAGGCCTGCCCTCCCACCGGATTCAAAGGCAGCCCACGCACGCATCCATCGCGCGCTGCGCCTTCAGGCGGGTCTGCTCCACCAGGTAGTCGAGGAACACGCGGGTGCGCTGCGGCATGAACTTGCGGCTGGGCAGCGCGGCGTACATCGTCAGCCGCCCGGTGATCCACGGCGACAGCACGCGCACCAGCTCGCCGCTGGTGAGATAGGGCGCGGCCAGGTCGACCGCCACCGAGGTAATGCCGGCACCGTCGAGCGCTGCGCGCAGCAGGGTGTCGGTGTGATTGGCCCACAGCACCGGCTCGATCCCCAGGTCCACCGGCCGGTCCGGCGCGGTGGGGCACCACATCCGCCAGGTGCGCGGCCGCGATCCGGCCACCTTGAGCCGCAGGCAGTCGTGCAGGACGAGGTCGTTCGGGAAGAACGGGGTGTCCCTGCGCGCCAGGTAGGCAGGCGACGCGACCAGGTAGGCTTCGGAATCGATGATCCGGCGCACGATCATGTTCTCGTCCGGAATGGTCTCCGCCCCCAGCAGAGTGATGTCGAACTCCTCGATCGAGGGTTCGGGGTGCGACTGCACCTCCAGGTCCACGCGGATGCTGGGATGGAGCAGGCGAAAGCCGGGAATCAGCGGCGCCACGACGTGCACCGCCAGCACCGGTGGCATCTGCAGCCGCAGCACCCCGGCCAGCTCGTGGGTGTGCGAACTGGTCAGTGCCTCGGCCTCGTCGATATCCTGCAGAATGTTGCGCACCCGGGCGAGGTAGACTTCGCCGGCCTCGGTCAGCGACAGCCGGCGCGTCGAGCGCTGCAGCAGGCGAGTGCCCAGGTGCTCCTCCAGGTCGGCCACCAGGCGCGTGACGACCGCAGGCGAGAAGTCCAGCGCACGGGCGGCGCCGGCGAAGCTGCCCTCGTCCACCACGCGCTGAAAAACGCGCATCGACTGCAAGCGGTCCATTGGGGAGTTCCTGACAGTTTGATTGTTGCGTTATCAGCAATATATCAGGTCGTATCAGGTAGTTTTTCTTTATCGGTCGAAATCATAAAGTTCGCTCCATCGACGAACGCCAGCTGCAACGGACTAGTCGAACAGCTTCCGGACCGATCTTCGGTCCCGCTGCCGAGCAAGACAAACCTAAAGGAAAACGATCATGAAAGCTGCCTACGCCTCCGCCTTCGCCCTCGCCGCCGCCCTCGTCTCGGGCCATGCCGCCGCCGAGCATCCCGGCGCCGCGAGCGTCGACCAGATCGTCAAGGTCCATGCCGGTGAACAGGCCAAGTCCCGCGATCAGGTCCGTGCGGAACTGCGCGCCGCCGGCACTGTCCAGCTGAGCGACCAGTTCGGCCGCACCGTGGCCGAAGCCGGCCCGGCCGGCCAGCCCGCCGCCCAGTTCGCCGACACCAAGGCACGCCAGGACGTCCGGGCCGAAGCCGCCACGCGCGACGTCCATCCGAGCGACCAGTTCGGCCGCACCGTCGCCGAAGCCTACCCGTCGATCCAGGCCGTCTCTTCGCAGGGCCAGGCCCAGTCGGCCTCGGCTTCCGCCAACAAGAGCCTCTGATCGCCCCCGGCGCGGGCCGCGCAACGCCGCGGCCCGCGGGCGCGCAGCACCTCGCCCAGGCGGGGTGCTGCGTCGCCGTATGGACCGCGACCGTCGGGTCGCGCGTAGCCTCGTTTATCATCGGCCCGATGTCCGGGCAAGCTCCTCCCCCTTCGATCCTCCGCCGCCGGGCCCTGTCGGCGCTCGGCGCGCTCGCCGCAGGCGCAGCCCTGCCTGCGCTTGCCGCGCACGAAGTCGCGCGCTGGCCCGCGGGCCGCGCTGCGCCACCGCTCGAGGCCACCGATCTCGACGGCAAGACCTGGCGCCTGGCCGACCTGCGCGGACGCGCGGTGCTGCTGAACTTCTGGGCGAGCTGGTGCGAGCCCTGCCGCGCCGAGATGCCCTCGCTGCAGACGCTCGCCGACTTCCACGGCCAGGAGCGGCTGGCGGTGCTGGCGATCAACTTCAAGGAGCCCGCATCGCGCGCGGCGCGCTTCGTCCAGGGAGCGGGCGTCACGCTGCCGGTGCTGCTGGATCCGGAAGGCGCGATCGCACGCGCCTGGGAAGTGCGGGTGTTCCCGACCTCTATACTGACCGGCGTCGACGGCAAGCCGCGCCATCGCGTGCGCGGCGAAGTCGACTGGACCGGTCCAGAGGCCGCGAGGCTCATTTCCACGGTGTTAGCGTCGTCGTAGCCTGGCGCCACCGGCGGACAGCACGCCTCCAGCCTCTTCATGCGCGCGCTCCATGCGCGCGCTTTCATTTGTGCGTGCCCATTCCCGGAGATACTCGGATGACCCTATCCCGTCGCACGTTGTTCCAGCAGTCCGCCGCGCTCGGTGCGGCCCTCGCCCTGCCCTCGCTCGCCACCGCGCAGGGCCAGGCCAGCCAGCAGCGCAGCTTCGATCCCCGCCCCGGCAAGTGGCGGACCTTCGAGATCACCACCCGCGTGGACGTGCCCGTCCCGAAGGGCGCCACCCGGCTTTGGCTGCCGGTGCCCTCGATCGACAGCGACTGGCAGCAGTCGCTGGAGAGCGGCTTCACCACCAACGGCCAGGCCCGCTTCACCAGCGACCAGGCCTATGGCGCGAAGATGCTGCAGGTGGAGTTTCCGGCAAGCGAGTCGCGGCCCTACGTGGAGCTGACCAGCCGCTTCCGCGCGCAGAACCGGGCCACCGACTGGTCCCGCAGGCATGCGGTGCTGGAGGACGCCGCTTCGCTGGCCTTCTGGACGCAGCCCACGGCGCTGTTGCCCACCGACGGAATCGTGCGCAAGACCGCGTTGCAGGCCACGCGCGGCGCGCGCAGCGACATCGAGAAGACGCGCCGCATCTACGACTGGGTGGTCGCCAACACCTACCGCGAGCCCAAGGTGCGCGGCTGCGGCGAGGGCGACATCAAGACCATGCTCGAAACCGGCAACCTGGGCGGCAAGTGCGCTGACCTCAACGCGCTGTTCGTCGGGCTGTGCCGCTCGGTCGGCGTGCCCGCGCGCGACGTCTACGGCATCCGCCTCGCACGCTCGGAGTTCGGCTACAAGGAGCTGTCGGGCAACCCGGCAAGCCTGAAGGGCGCGCAGCACTGCCGGGCCGAGGTCTACCTGGGCGGCCACGGCTGGGCGGCGATGGACCCGGCCGACGTCGCCAAAGTGATGCGCCTGGAGACGCCCGAGTGGATCAAGACCACCGCGCACCCGGTGGTTGCGCCGGTGAACAAGGCGCTGTTCGGCGGCTGGGAAGGCAACTGGCTGGGCTACAACACGGCCCACGACCTCGCGCTGCCGGGCAGCAAGGGGCCGAAGCTGGGCTTCTTCATGTACCCGATAGGCGAGGACGACAACGGGCGCTACGACTCCTACGCGCCCGACGAGTTCAAGTACCAGATCACCGCGCGCGAGGCCTGAACGCCGCAGTGGCGGGGCGCGCACGGGCGCGCACGGACCTGCGCGCGACTGCGCAGCCGGCCGGCTGCGCCGGCCCCGCAAACGCAGAGGGCCGGGGCCGCCCCGCGGCAGCCCCGGCCCTCGCGCTCATCGGGCTGCTCAGGCGGCCTTGGTCGCCGGCGCGAAGCCCAGCACCGCCTTCACCTCGAGGAACTCGGCGAAGGCATGGTCGCCCCACTCGCGGCCGTTGCCCGACTGCTTGAAGCCGCCGAACGGCGCCATCATGTCGGGGGCCGAGCTGTTGAGGTTCACCTGGCCGGCGCGCAGGCGGGAAGCCACCTGGCGAACCTGCTCGACGTCGGTGCCCGACACATAGGCGGCCAGGCCGTACGGCGTGTCGTTGGCGATCCGGATCGCCTCCTCAACGGTGTCGTAGCCGAGGATGGCCAGCACCGGCCCGAAGATCTCTTCGCGGGCGATGGTCATCGTGTTGTTCACGCGGCCGAACACCGTGGGCTTGACGTAGTAGCCGCGCTCCAGGCCCTCGGGCCGGCCGGGGCCGCCGACGACCAGGTCGGCGCCTTCCTCGATGCCCTTCTCGATCAGCGACTGGATCTTCTTCCACTGGGCGTCGGAGACCACCGGGCCGATGGTGGCGCCGCTGGCGGGGTCACCCACCGTGGTGGCTTCGCCGGCTGCGCGCGCAATTGCCAGCACCTCGTCCATGCGGCTGTTGGGGACCAGCATGCGCGTGGGCGCATTGCAGGACTGGCCGGAGTTGTTCATCACGCCGCGCACGCCTGCGGTGACCGCCTTCTGCAGATCGGCATCGGGCAGGATGACGTTGGGCGACTTGCCGCCGAGTTCCTGATGCACGCGCTTGACGGTCGGGGCGGCGTTGCGCGCCACCTCGATGCCGGCGCGGGTGCTGCCGGTGAACGAAACCATGTCGACTTCGGGGTGGCTGGAGATGGCCGCGCCCACCGTCGGGCCTTCGCCGTTGACCAGGTTGAACACGCCGGCCGGCACGCCGGCGGCATGCAGGATCTCGGTCCAGATCACCGCGGAGAAGGGCGCGATCTCGGAGGGCTTGAGCACCATCGTGCAGCCGGTGGCCAGCGCGGGCGCGACCTTGCAGGCAATCTGGTTGACCGGCCAGTTCCAGGGAGTGATCAGGCCGCACACGCCGATCGGCTCCTTGACGATCATCGTGCTGCCGCGCTGCTCCTGGAAGTGATAGTCCTTGAGCACGGTCAGCGCCGCCTGCAGGTGGGCGATCCCCATCGCCGCCTGGGCGCGCTGCGCCAGCGTGGCGGGTGCACCCATCTCCTCGGTGATGGCGGCAGCCATGTCGGGGATGCGGTTCTTGTACTCGGCGATGATCGCCTCGAGCAGCGCAACGCGGTCAGCCACGCTGGTCGTGGAGTACGACGGGAAGGCGGCGCGCGCGGCCTTGACGGCGCGATCGACGTCGGCGGCGCTGCCCATGGAGATGCGGCCGGCGCTCGCCTCGGTGGCCGGGTTGATCACGTCGAGCGTGCGGGAGGAGTCGACCGGGTCGACCCACGCGCCGTTGATGTAGAACTTCAGGTAGTCGCGCATCGTGCTTGTCTCCATGGGTTGATTCGTGAACCGGCGACCCCCGCCGGGCCCGTTTCGTACTTAACCTCTGAGTGTAGCGTCCCTCGGCCCGCCGGGCTTGCCTGCGCCGCCAACAGCAGCCCGGGCAAAGTCCAGGAATCGGGGCGAGTCGACTCGATGGGATGACGCGGCAGGGCTCATGCCGGCCGCTCCGGTTCGCCCGCCGCGAAACCTTCGGGCGCCGCGGGACCGAGCGCCATTTCCACCACGAAGCCGTGCCCCGAGGGCAGCAGTTCGACCCGCCCGCCATGTGAACGCGCCACCCGGTCGGCCAGGGTCAGACCGAGCCCCACCGCGTCCTCGTAGCCCTGCGCATCCAGTGCGGCCTGCAGGCGCAGCCGGTGCGCCTCGTCGACGCCCGGCCCGTCGTCGGCGAGGCGCAGGCGGTGCGGGTCCGGTGCCTCGATGCGCACGCGCCGCGCGCCGTGACGCTGCGCGTTGTCGACCAGGTTGGCGAGCGCCGCCGCGAGCAGGTCGGGGTCCGCGACGACGCGCGCGCCGGGCGCCACGTCCACCTTCAGCCCGGCGGCCGGCAGCCTGGCCATCAGGTCGGCAAGATCGACATCCTCGGGCTGCGAGGCGCCTGCGGCGCGGAACAGCCCGAGCAGCGCACCGACTACCGACTGCAGCCTGGCCGCGGCGCCGCGCACCCGGCCGAGCCGCTCGCGCAATTCGTCCGGGCATTCGCGCTGCGCCACCGCCAGCTGCGCGTCGATGCCCGCCAGCGGCGTGCGCAGCGCATGCGCCGCGTGCGCCGCGAAGGCGCGCTCGCTCGCAATGCGCGACTGCAGGCGCTGGGTCAGCTCCTCGACGGCGCGGTGCACCGGCTCCAGCTCGCGGCGCTCGGCTGGCCCGAGCGCGTTCTGCGCGTCCGGCCGCTCGGCATCCCATTGCGCCAGCCGTTCGGACAGCCGTTCCAGCGGCCGCAGCTCCGCCCGCACCCGGAAGCGCAGCCAGACGTAGCCGAGCAGCCCCACGGCCAAGGCCGCCAGCGCTGCGCCCATCGCGACCTCGGTCCGCGCCTCGATCCTCTCGTCGCGAGTCTGCGCCGCATAGAGCATCCGCCCGTCGCCGCCCATCGCCAGGCCGTAGACGCGCCAGTCTTCCAGGTCCCTGAAGCCGGCCACCGGGCGCGGATGCCACGCGGAGCCGGGCGCGCGGGACGAGCGCAGCAGCAGGACGCCGTCGGCGGACGTGACCTGCCAGGCGAAGTGCCCCCCATCAGCGCCCCGGCTCGCCGGCACCGCCCCCGCCGAACCGGGCAGCTCCAGCAACTGCGACAGCAGCGCCGCCGAGGACACCAGCGTGTCGTCGAGCAGCTCGTCCACCTCCTGGGTCGCCGAGTGCCAGACCGCGAGGCCCACAGCCGCGCCCCACAGCAGCGCCCAGACCAGCAGCGAGGTGGCCAGCCTGGACCGGATCGATGGCGGCCGGCCGCCGCGCCCTGTCGCGGACATCTCCGGCTTCATTCCTTCTCCATCCGGTAGCCCAGGCCGCGCACCGTCTCGACCAGCGCATGACCGAGCTTGCGCCTGAGGGCAGAGACGTGGACCTCCAGCGCGTTGCTCGCCACGTCGGCTTCGAGGCCCAGCACCAGCCGCTCGAGGTCGCTGCGCGACACGATCCGCCCGGCGCGCAGGGCGAGCGCCTCGAGCACTGCCCACTCCCTGGCGGTGAGCTCCACCCGCTGGCCGCTGCGACGCGCCGCCTTCGCCGCCAGGTCGACCTCGACCTCGCCGAAACGAAGCCCCCGGGTCGCCCCCCCGGCCACGCGCCGCCCCATCGCCCGCAACCGCGCGGCGAGCTCCTCGGGCGCGAAGGGCTTGACCAGGTAGTCGTCCGCGCCCGCGTCGAGGCCCTCGACGCGATGCTCGAGCAGGTCGCGGGCGGTCATCATCAGCGCGGGCGTGAGGTCGCCGCGCCCGCGGCGCAGGCGCAGCCAGTCGAGCCCGGAGCCGTCGGGCAGCTGCCAGTCCAGCAGCAGGACGTCCACCGGCTCCGGCCCGAGCCTGCCGGCTTCGGCGAGCGACCTGCACCAGTCGACCACATGACCCTCGGCGCGCAGGTAGTCGCGCAGCCCCTCCCCCAGCAGGGGATCGTCTTCCAGCAACAGCAATCGCATCCGTTCGCCCCCGATGCATCGGCACGCAAACCTACCACCGTTGCGCTTCAGGCTGGCTTCAGGCTGGTGGGATGCAATCGCATCCATGAACGAACACATGGTCGGCACCCCGGAAAACGCCAGGGGCCAGCGCAGGGATTCCGGGGATGCAGCGCAGCGCTTCGAGATCCCCGTCACCGCCGAGCAGCTGATCGTCGGGGCGGCGCTGTTCTGGACCCTATCGGCCAATCGCAGCTTCCTCGGCGCCGCGCTCTCGGGCCAGACGCCGCCCGGCGGGTCTGCGGGTGCGGGGCTGGTCGCGGCCTTCTTCGTCATCGCGCTCTGCGCGCATGTGCTGCTGCTCGGTCTGCTGTCGAGCCGCCACACCGCCAAGCCCTTGATCGCGATCCTCACGGTCGCCGCGGCGGCGGCAACCCACTTCATGAGCACCTTCGGCGTGGTGATCGATCCCACGATGCTGCGCAACGTGCTGTTCACCGATCCCGCCGAAGCGCGTGAGCTCATCTCCGCGGGGTTGCTGCTGCATCTCGCGCTGTATGCCGGCCTGCCCCTGCTGCTGCTGTCCCGGGTGCGGCTGGTCCGGCGCGGTGCGCTGCGCTCGGCCGCGCACCGCGCGGGCCTGCTGGCGCTGGCCGTGCTGCTGCTGGCGGGTGCGACGCTCGCGGAGTTCCAGCCGCTTGCTTCCAGGATGCGCAACGACAGGGCGCTGCGCTACCGGATCACGCCGGCCAACCTCGCCTGGTCGCTGGCCAGCGTGGCCGGCTCGGAGGCGCGCGGCGCCGCGCGGCCGCGCGAACCGATCGGCCTGGACGCCGCCCAGGGCGCGTCCTGGCGCGGGCGCGACAAGCCGCTGGTGCTGGTGCTGGTCGTCGGCGAAACCGCGCGCGCCGCCAACTGGGGCCTGTCCGGCCACGCCCGCCAGACCACGCCTGAACTGGCGCGCCTGCCAGTGGTGAACTTCCCGGAGGTGGTCGCCTGCGGCACCAACACCGAGGTGTCGCTGCCCTGCATGTTCGCGCCGATTGGGCGGCGCGACTACGACGAGGACCGCATCCGCGGCCAGGAGTCGCTGCTGCACGTGCTGGCCCGTGCGGGCGCGTCGGTGCACTGGCGCGACAACCAGAGCGGCTGCAAGGGCAACTGCGAGGGCCTGCCGAACGATCGCGTCGAGACCTCTGGCTTCGCCTGCGAGGGTGATCGCTGCCCGGACGAAGGGCTGGTGCATGACCTGGACACGCGGCTGCGCGCTGCGAAGGGCACCCAGGTCTGGGTGCTGCACATGCTCGGCAACCACGGCCCCTCCTACTTCCGCCGGCACCCGCCGGAGTTCGCCCGCTTCCTTCCCGAGTGCCGCAGCGACGACCTGGCCAGCTGCTCTCGAGAGGAGATCGTCAACGCCTACGACAACGCTCTGCTCTACACCGACCATGTGCTGTCGACGGCGATCGCCCGGCTGCAGGCCAGCGCGGACAAAGTGGACTCGGCGATGCTGTACGTCTCCGACCACGGCGAATCACTGGGCGAGCACGGCCTGTACCTGCACGGCGCGCCGTATCCGATCGCACCCGACGTGCAGACCCGCGTGCCGATGGTGTTCTGGGCCAGCGGCGGCTTCGAACGCGGCGCGGGCCTCGAGCCCGGCTGCCTCCAGCCGGCGCTGCGGAGCGCAGCTGCCCGGCCGCTGAGCCACGACCATCTCTTCCACACGGTGCTGGGACTGCTGGACGTACGGACCTCGCTGCGCGAGCCGACGCTGGACCTGGTGGAGGGCTGCCGCGGGGGCGGCGCGCCGCTGGCCAGGGCGGCCTCCCCGAAGCCCTGAGCGTGGCGATGAGCCTTCGGCGCACCGACCTGGCGATCAGCTTCGCCGCACTGCTCGCGCTGGTCGCCTGGGAGATCTCCGGGCTGGATCTGCCGCTGGCAAGGCTGCTCGGCGGTGCTGGAGGCTTCCCGCTGCGCGAACACGTGCTGGTGCGCTCGCTGCTGCACGACGGCGGACGCTGGCTGTCGGGACTGCTGCTGGCTGCGCTGGCGCTGGATGCCTGGCGGCCGGTCCTGCGCGGCCCGGCCCGCAGCGAGCGGATCTACTGGCTGGCAGTGGTCTCCCTCGCCATGATCGCGGTGCCCCTGGCCAAGCGCTTCAGCACCACCAGCTGCCCGTGGGATGTCGCCGAGTTCGGCGGGCACGTTCCCTATGTGCCGCACTGGCTTCCGACGCTGACCGATGGCGGGCCCGGCCACTGCTTTCCTTCCGGCCACGCGGTGGCGGCGTTCGCCTTCTTCGGCACCTTCTTCCTCTGGCGGGATCACCGCCCGAGGCTGGGCCGCGCGCTGCTGGCCGGCGTCCTCCTGCTGGGCGCTGCATTCTCCTGGGCCCAGATGGCGCGCGGCGCCCACTTCGCAAGCCACTCGCTGTGGTCCGCCTGGCTGTGCTGGAGCATCGCCGTGGCCGCCCAGCTCGGAGCGCCGCGCACGTCCCGATCGTCGACCGGTACGGGCGCGCTGGCCCCGGCGGGCGCGCTGGCCCCGGCGGGCGCGCTGGCCCCGACTGACGCGGCGGCTTCGGCGCCGCTGGGCGGCCTTCGCGGCGCGCTGGCGCCACCCTCCGGACGCTGACCCGCATCGGCGCCTGCGGGTAATCCCCCGGCGCCGGTCGGCTTGACCGGGCGTCGAGCCGCCCAGTAGAGTTTTCGAGCTGGACGCCATTCAGGTCCGCCGGCCAGGCCTTCGTCGCCAGTGCTCAACGACCCCGGACCGATCCGACTCGACGATCCGCGGCTCGCACTCGAACTGGCGCGCGCGCTGTGCGCCTACCTGGAGATTCCATGGATGACGCCATCCTGATCGTCGGTGCAGGCCACGCCGGCGGCACCGCCGCGGCCCTGCTGCGCCAGCACGGCCATGAAGGCCCGATCACGCTGGCCGGCGCCGAGGCCCTGCCGCCCTACCAGCGCCCGCCGCTGTCGAAGGCCTGGCTCAAGGGAGAGATGGCAGCGGACGCGCTCCTGCTGCGCCCCGCCGCCTTCTACGAGGACAAGCGCATCGTGCTGCGGCTGGGCGCGCGCGTACGCTCGATCGACCCGGCGGCGCGGCAGGCGGCGCTGGACGGCGGCGCCATCATTCCCTACGACCGGCTGATCCTCGCCACCGGCTCCCGCCTGCGCCGGCTCGATGTCCCGGGCGTCGGCCTGCCCGGCGTGCTCATGCTGCGCACCGCGGCCGACGCCGAGCTGATCCGTGCGGCGCTCGCCCCCGGCGCCCGGCTCGCGGTGATCGGCGGCGGCTACATCGGGCTCGAGGTCGCCGCCTCGGCGCGGGCGCTGGGCGCGGAGGTGGCCGTGTTCGAGCGCGAAGCCCGGCTGCTCGCCAGGGTCGCCAGCGTCGAGCTTTCGGAGCACTTCGAGCGTCTGCATCGCGGCCACGGCGTGCGCATCGAACTGGGCGCCGAGCTGGACGCGATCGACGCGCGCGACGGCCGGGCCGGCGCGGTGCGGCTGCGCGACGGTCGGCGTTTCGACTGCGATGTGATCCTCGTCGGCGTCGGCGCGCAGGCCGAGGACTCGCTCGCCGCCGCGGCCGGCATCGCCTGTCAGGACGGCATCCTGGTCGACGAGTGCGCGCACACCTCGCACGAGGGCATCCACGCGATCGGCGACTGTACGCGCCGTCCGGTGCCGCGCTACGGCCGCTCACTGCGGCTCGAGAGCGTGCCCAACGCGCTCGAACAGGCCAGGCAGGCCGCCGCGCACCTGTGCGGCAAGCCGGAGCCGCGCCCCGAGGCGCCCTGGTTCTGGTCGGACCAGTACGACTGCCGGCTGCAGATCGCCGGCCTGGCCTTCGACGTCGCGCGCACCGTGGTGCGCGGCGATCCGGCGAGCGGGAAGTTCGCTGTCTTCCACCTCGACGCCGAGAACCGCGCGCAGGCCGTCGAGGCGGTGAATTCGCCGCAGGAGTTCGTCGCCGGCCGCGCCCTGGTCGGGGCGGCCGCGACGCTCGACCCGGCGCGCATTGCGGACCCCGCGGTGCCGGCCAAGGAACTCGCGGCCGCCGGCCGCACATGACGGCCGACCGCCGCGGCAGGAAGACCCAGACCAGGACCACAGAGAGGAGACTGCGAGAGATGCCCAGGATCACCTTCATCGAGCATGACGGCACCGCGCACCAGGTCGACGCCGCGAACGGACAGTCGCTGATGCGCGCCGCCGTGGACAACGGGGTGCCGGGCATCGACGCCGACTGCGGCGGCGAGTGCGCCTGCGCCACCTGCCACGTCTATGTGGAGCCCGACTGGCTCGCGCGCACCGGCCAGCGCAGCGAGATGGAGCAGAGCATGCTGGGCTTCGCCGCGGTGGCGCAGGACAACTCCCGGCTGTCCTGCCAGATCACCGTGACCGACGCGCTCGACGGGCTCGTCGTGCGGATGCCGGACGGGCAGCACTGAGCAGCGGGCGCCACGTGTGCGCGGGGCACTCGCGCAGGGCAAGACAACGCAGGAGACGACATGCAGACCGCCACCAGCGACAGGCCGCGCAGCGCGGCAGACACGACGCCACTCGACAAGTTCGACGTCGCCGACCCCAGGCTGTTCCAGGACGACACCATCGAGAGCTACTTCGCGCGCCTGCGCCGGGAAGACCCGGTGCACTATTGCGCCGAGAGCCGCTTCGGCCCGTACTGGTCGGTGACGAAGTACAAGGACATCATGTCGGTGGAGATCAACCACAAGGTGTTCTCCTCGGACGTGATGCTCGGCGGCATCACGGTGCGCGACCTGCCGATGGAACATCGCCGGCCGATGTTCATCCAGGCCGATCCGCCCAAGCACGACGAGCAGCGCAAGGCGGTCAGCCCGATCGTGGCGCCGACCAACCTCGCCCGGATGGAGTCGCTGATCCGCAGCCGGACGCAGGAAGTCCTGGACAGCCTGCCTCGCAACGAGGTGTTCGACTGGGTGCCGAAGGTGTCGATCGAGCTGACCACGCGCATGCTCGCGACGCTGTTCGACTTCCCCTTCGAGGACCGCCACCTGCTGACCTGGTGGTCGGACGTCACCACCGCGGACGTCACCGCCGGCGGGCCGATCGACTCCGACGAGAAGCGCTCGGCGGAGCTGATGCACTGCTACGCCTACTTCAAGCGCCTGTTCGACGAGCGCCAGGCGCTGCCGCCGCGCAACGACCTGGTGTCGATGCTCGCGCACAATCCGGCGACCGCGAACCTGCCGCCGATGGAGTTCCTCGGCAACGTCATGCTGCTGATCGTGGGCGGCAACGACACCACCCGCAACTCGATGTCCGGCGGCATGCTGGCGATGCTGCAGAACCCGGGCGAATGGAAGAAGCTGCGCGAGAGCCCGTCGCTGGTGCCGAACGCGGTCTCCGAGATCATCCGCTGGCAGACGCCGATCTCGCACATGCGGCGCACCGCGGTCGCCGACTTCGAGCTCGGCGGCAAGTCCATCCGCAAAGGCGACAAGGTGGTGATGTGGTACCTGTCGGGCAACCGCGACGAGGACTCGATCGAGCGCCCGCACGAGTTCCTGGTGGACCGCAGGAACGCGCGCCAGCACCTGTCCTTCGGCTTCGGCATCCATCGCTGCGTGGGCAACCGCCTGGCCGAGCTGCAGCTGAGGATCCTCTGGGAGGAGATCCTGGCGCGCTTCGAGACCATCGAGCAGGCCGGCCCGGAGAAGCGGCTGTTCTCCAACTTCGTCCACGGCATCACCTCGCTGCCGGTGCGCATCCCGGGCTGACCCCGCCCGCGCCGGCGGCGCCGCGCGCGTCGCCGGCCACCGGACCAGACACATGACGAGCATCGATCCGCCCCGCCCGCCCGCCGACGATCCCGAAACCGTGCTCGCCTTCTGGTTCGGCGAGCTCGGCCCGAAGGACTGGTGGGGCAAGGACGAGACGCTGGACGCGCGCATCGCGCAGCGCTTCGGCGAGTTGCTGGCGCGCGCTGCGCGATGCGAGCTGCACGCCTGGCGTGCGACGCCGCGGGGCCGCCTCGCCGAAGTGCTGGTGCTCGACCAGTTCACGCGCCACATCCACCGCGACGCGCCCGGCGCCTTCGCATGCGACCCGCTGGCGCTGGCGCTGGCGCAGGAGGCGGTGGCGCGCGGCGACGACCTGGCGCTGACGCCGACCGAGCGCGTCTTCCTGTACCTGCCCTACATGCACAGCGAATCGCGCGCGATCCAGGCGCAATCGGTGGCGCTCTACGAGCGCAACGGAATCGCGGACAACCTCGACTTCGCGCGCCGCCACCAGGCGATCGTCGAGCGCTTCGGCCGCTACCCGCACCGCAATGCGATCCTCGGCCGGACATCCACGCCGGAGGAACTCGCCTTCCTGAAGGAACCGGGCTCGCGCTTCTGAGCACCGAGGCCGAACCTGCCCAGGGCACCCTTGACAGCAACAGACTCGGAACGGAAGATAGCAAGCAATTACTATCTTACAGGCGACCGATGCCCGCTCCCCGTTCGCACCTGCCGGCCGATGCACGCCGCGAGATCACGGTCGAGGCCGTGCTTGCGCTGGCCGCCGAGCAGAATCCGACCGACATCACCACGGCCGCCATCGCCAGGCGCATGGGACTGACCCAGGGCGCGATCTTCCGCCACTTCCCAACCAAGGAAGCGCTGCTGGAATCGGTGATGGAGTGGGTGGCGGACCGCCTGACCGCACGGCTCGACCAGGCGCGCGCCGCAGCGCCGGATCCGCTGGCGGCGCTGGAAGCGATGTTCATCGCCCACGTCGATTTCATCGCCGAGCACCCCGGAGTGCCGCGGCTGCTGCTCGGGGAACTGCAGCGCGCCGAGGACACCCCGGCAAAGCGCATCGCACGGGACCTGCTGGCAGGCTACGGCGCGCACATTGCAGCGCTGCTGGAGCAGTTGCGCGAGCGCGGCGGGCTGCGCGCCGGCCTGGCCACCGCCGATGCCGTAGTGGCCTTCATCGGCGCGATCCAGGGGCTCGCCATGCAGTCTCTGATCGCGGGCGACATCGGCCGCATCCGCGCGCAGGCGCCCGCGGTCTTCGAGATCTATCGCCGCGGAACAGGAGCCTGAGATGAAGCTGCCGCCGGTCCGCCGCAAGACCCTGATGCTGGCCGCCGTCCTGCTGCCGCTGCTCCTGCTGTTCGCCTGGGTAGGCCTGCGCTCGGGGCCGCTGGCGCCCGTGCCGGTCGTGGTGGCAACCGTGTCCGAGGAGCGGGTGTCGCCGGCGCTGTTCGGCATCGGCGCCGTGCAGGCGCGCTTCACCTACCGGATCGGACCGACGCTGGCCGGCCGGGTGGCGCGGGTCGACGTCCACGTCGGCGACCGGGTGCGAGCGGGCCAGCCGGTGGGCGCGATGGAGCCGGTGGAGCTCGCCGACCGGGTCCGTGCGCAGGAGGCCGCGCAGCAGCGCGCGCAGGCCGGACTGAACGAGGCGCGCGCCAGGCTCGACTTCGCCCGTTCGCAGGAGCTCCGCTACCAGCGGCTGTTCGCCTCGCGCGCCACCACCGAAGAGGCGTACGCCGCGAAGCGCCAGGAGCGCGAGGTGCTGGAGACCGCACTGGCCGGCGCGCAGCAGGAGCTGGCGCGCGCCGGCGCCGAGCGGCGCGCAGCGGTGGCGCAGCGCTCCAACCTGGATCTGGTCGCGCCGGTCGACGGCCTGGTGGTGGAGCGCTCCGCCGAGCCAGGCAGCACGGTGGTGGCCGGCCAGCCGGTGGTGGAGATCGTCGACCCCGCCAGCCTCTGGGTGGATGCGCGCTTCGACCAGGTCAGCGCCGAGGGCCTGCAGGCCGGACTGCCGGCGCGGATCGTGCTCCGCTCCCGCCCCACGCAGGCGCTTGCAGGCACTGTGCTGAGGGTCGAACCGCGCGCCGACGCGATCACCGAGGAGTTGCTTGCCAAGGCGGTCTCGCCCGAGCTTTCGCAGCTGCTGCCGCCGCTGGGCGAGCTCGCCGAGGTCACCGTGGCGCTGGGCAAGCGTCCCGCAGCACCGGTGGTGCCCAACGCGGCCCTCAAGCGGGTGGACGGGGCGCTGGGCGTCTGGCGCCTGGCCGGCGACGGACTGGAGTTCGCTGCCATCGAGCCGATCGCGCGCGATCTCGACGGCCGGGTACAGGTCAAGGGCCTGGCAGCCGGCGACCGGGTGGTGGTCTACAGCGAGAAGCCCCTGTCCGCGCGCAGCCGCATCGAAGTCGTCGATCGCCTTGCGGGAGCGGGGCGATGATCAGCCTGGCCGGGCGGGACATCCTCCATTCCTGGGGCAAGTTCGTCTTCACCGGCATCGGCCTGGGCCTGCTGATCGGCGTGACGCTGATCATGGCGGGCGTCTACCGCGGCATGGTCGACGACGCGCGGGTGCTGCTCGACAACAGCGGCGCTGATCTCTGGGTGGTGCAGAAGGACACCCTGGGCCCGTACGCCGAGCCCTCCAGCGTGCCGGACGACCTCTGGCGCAGCATCGCCACCATGCCCGGCGTCGCCCGGGCCGCCAACGTCACCTACCTGACCATGCAGGTGCGCCAGGGCGAGCGCGACGTGCGCGCGATGGTCAGCGGCGTGGTCGCCGACGGCCCGGGCAGCCCCGGCTGGCCGCCCTTCCTGGTGGCTGGCCGGCAGCTCGTGCGCGGCCACTACGAGGCGGTCGCGGACGCCGCCACCGGCTTCGCGATCGGCGACCGCATCAAGGTTCGCCGCAGCCACTACACCGTGGTCGGGCTGACCCGCCGCATGGTCTCCTCGGGCGGCGACCCGATGGTGTTCATCCCGCTGAAGGACGCGCAGCAGGCGCAGTTCCTGAAGGACAACGACGCCATCCTGATGCAGCGCCGCCGCACCGCCGCCAATCCGGCGTTCGACCGTCCCGGCGTCCCCGGCCTGCTCGAGGCGGTGACCGCCGCGCAGACCACCAACGCCTATGTCAACGCCATCCTCGTTCAGCTCCGCCCCGGCTTCGACCCCGCCGAGGCGGCCGAGCCGATCCGCCGCTGGAAGCGCCTGCAGGTCTACGACCGCGCGCAGATGGAGGGCATCCTCACCGGCAAGATGATCGCCACGTCCGCCAAGCAGATCGGCATGTTCCTGGCCATCCTGGCGATCGTCAGCGCCGCCATCGTCGCCTTCATCATCTACTCGCTGACCATGGACAAGATCCGCGAGATCGCGGTGCTCAAGCTGATCGGCACGCGCAACCGGACGATCGCCGGCATGATCCTGCAGCAGTCCGTGGCGCTGGGCGCGATCGGCTTCGTGGTCGGCAAGATCGCCGCCACCTTCTCCGCACCCTACTTCCCCAAGTACGTGCTGCTGATGCCGGCGGATTCGATCGCAGGGTTCCTCGCAGTGATGGGGATCTGCGTGCTGGCGAGCCTGGTGGCGATCCGCATGGCGCTGCGGGTCGACCCGGCCGAAGCGATCGGAGGCTGACGTGGCGGGCCATGGCATCCGCATCGAGGGCCTGCGCAAGCGCTACGGCCAGGGCGACACCGCGGTCGACGCGCTCAAGGATGTGAACATGGTGGTGGCGCCCGGCGAGGTGGTCGGTCTGATCGGCCCGTCCGGCTCGGGCAAGAGCACTCTGCTGAAATGCCTGGGCGCGGTGATCAGCCCCTCGGCCGGGCGCATGACGCTCGGCGACGAGATCATCTACGACGAAGGCTGGAAGGTGAGCGACCTGCGAGCGCTGCGGCGCGACCGGATCGGCTTCGTCTTCCAGGCGCCCTACCTGATCCCCTTCCTCGACGTGACCGACAACGTCGCCCTGCTGCCGATGCTGGCGGGCGTACCCAACCTCGAAGCCCGGGCCCGTGCGCTGGAGCTGCTCGGCGCGCTGGACGTGGCCCACCGCGCGCAGGCGATGCCCTCGCAGCTCTCGGGCGGCGAGCAGCAGCGCGTGGCGATCGCCCGCGGCCTGGTAAACCGGCCGCCGGTGATACTGGCCGACGAACCCACCGCGCCGCTCGACTCGGAGCGGGCGCTGGCAGTGATCCGCATCCTCAACGACATGGCGCGCAGGTTCGACACCGCGATCATCGTGGTGACCCACGACGAGAAGATCATCCCCACCTTCCGGCGCATCTATCACATCCGCGACGGGGTCACGCACGAGGAGCCCGGCGAGGGCCGCAGCCTCGGCTGACCCCGGTGATTGTCCCTGCTTGGTGCGCGCCCGCGGTGCGGGTAGGCTAGTGTGGATCCCATACCCCGGAGATGGAGACACGCATGGCCGAGCCGAAGCTGATCCTCGAGTACGTGTTCGACCACGAACGCGACCACCCCGACCGCGTCTACCTCGTGCAGCCCTACGACGGCGGCAGGACGGTCGAGTACACCTGGGGGCAGGTCGTGGACCAGGCCCGCCGCATGGCGGCCCACCTGCGCAGCGCAGGCATCCGCGACGGCGACCACATCGGCTTGCTCTCGAAGAACTGCGCCCACTTCTTCATCGCCGAGCTCGCGATCTGGATGGCCGGCGGCACCACGGTGGCGATCTTCCCCACCGAAGGCCCCGACACCGTGCGCTACGTCCTCGAGCACAGCGACGCAAAGCTTCTGTTCGTCGGCAAGCTCGACGACTGGCCCAGGCAGGCGCCCGGTGTCCCGGAGGGCATGCCGCGCATCGCGCTGCCGCTGGCGCCCGACACGCCCTTCGACCGCTGGGACGACATCGTCGCCCGCACCAAACCGATCCAGGGCCGGGTGCAGCGCCGCCCGGACGATCTGGCGATGATCATCTACACCTCGGGCTCCACCGGCACGCCCAAGGGCGCGATGCATGCGTTCCGCGGGGTGTCCGTTTCCGCCGCGAGCATCGTCGCCAGCGAGCGCTACACGCCCGAGGACCGGCTGATCTCCTACCTTCCGCTGGCCCACGTGTTCGAGCGCGCATTCATCGAGTCCGCGTCCTTCGTGTCCGGCTCCAAGGTGTTCTTCGCCGAGACGCTCGACTCCTTCGTGCAGGACGTGCGTCGCGCGCGGCCCACGCTGTTCATCTCGGTGCCGCGGCTGTGGGTGAAATTCCAGCATGGCGTGCAGCACAAGATGCCGCAGAAGAAGCTCGACCTGCTGCTCAAGATCCCCATCCTCAACAACATCGTGCGCCGCAAGATCCTCGACGGCCTGGGACTCGACCAGGCGCGCCTGGCCGGCAGCGGCTCGGCGCCGATCCCGCATGAGGTGATCGAGTGGTACCGGCGCCTGGGCCTGAACCTGATGGAGGGCTACGCGATGACCGAGGACTTCGCCTACTCGCACGTGTCGCGCGTGAATGCGCATGCACCCGGCTACGTCGGCATCCCCTACCCGGGCGTCGAGGTGAAGATCAGCCAGGACGGCGAGGTGCTGATCAAGTCCCCAGGCCAGATGGTGGGCTACTACAAGCAGCCCGAACTCACTGCCGAGTCCTTCGACGCGGACGGTTTCTTCCGCACCGGCGACCTGGGCGAGCGAAATGCGCAGGGTCTGCTCAAGCTCACCGGCCGCGCCAAGGAGCTGTTCAAGACCGCCAAGGGCAAGTACGTGGCCCCGGCGCCGATCGAGAACCTGCTCGGCGAGAGCCCGCTGATCGAGATGTCGATGGTGTCGGGTGTGGGCCAGCCTGCAGCCTACGCGCTGGTCCTGCTCTCCGAGGAGATCCGCCCCACCCTGGGCGACCCCGGCGTGCGCGAGCGCATCGAGCGCGAGCTCGGCGAGCTCCTCGAGCGGGTCAACGCCCAGGTGGCGGACTACGAGCAACTGAAGATGCTGGTGGTGACCAGCAGCCCGCCGACGGTGGAGAACGGGCTGCTTACGCCCACCATGAAGGTCAAGCGCGCCAAGGTCGAAGCCTCGGTGGCCGATCGGCTGGCGCGCTGGTATGCGGCCAAGGGCCCCGTTGTGTGGGACTGAGCGAGCACGATGCGATCGTGAAGGAGAGGATGTGTCGATGAAGATCTACCACGCCCCGAACAGCCGCTCGGTCCGAATCGTGTGGCTGTTCGAGGAGCTCGGCCTGCCGTACGAGCTGGAGAAGTTCGCGCTGGGGGCGCCCGAGATGCGCACGCAAGACTACCGCCGCATCCATCCGATGGGACGGGTGCCCGCGCTGCAGGATGGCGACGTGACCCTGCTGGAGTCCGGCGCCATCGTCGAGTACGTGCTCGCGCGCCATGGCAACGGCCGCATGGTGCCTCCGGTGTCATCGCCCGACTTCCCGGCCTACCTGCAGTGGCTGCACTACGCCGAGGGCATGCTGATGCCGCAGGTGAACGTGATCGTCGTCGAAACCATGTTCCTCCCCCCGGAGAAACGCAACGCCGAGAACCTGGCCCGCGCACGAAAGCTGCTCACGAAGATGCTGGAACCCGTGGACGCGCAGCTGGCCGGGCGCGAGTACCTGGCCGGCGAATTCTCAGGCGCGGACATCATGACCGGACATGCCTGCGTGGTGTCCACGAAGCTCGGCGCCGACGTCTCCGACAAGCCGAACGTGGCTGCCTACGTCGAGCGGCTGCTGGCGAGACCGGCATTGCGCAAGGCCTTTGCGACCTGAGCCTCCCGTGAAGGGACGCCTCCCTTCACGGGTTCCGGGCCACGCGCTGCTGGCAGCGCTGCTGACGTGGTGGTTGTGCCTCGGCATGGCCATGGCGGCGCCCGCCGGCGCAACCTCCGACGCAGCCGCCTCAGCTGCCGCGACGAACCGGGCAGCCGGGATAGCCGCCCCAATCGTCGTCGGCTCCAAGCGCTTCACCGAGAGCTACCTGCTGGGCGAGCTGGTGCGGCAGGCGCTGCTGCGCGAGGGCATCCCCGCGCGGCACCGGCAGGGGCTGGGTAACACGGGCATCCTGGCGCAGGCGCTGGCCGCCGGCGAAGTCGACGTCTACCCGGAATACACCGGCACCATTGCGCGTGAGCTGCTCGGCCTGGACGCCGGGACAGCCTCCGCTCTGACGCTGGAGGAGCTGAACCTCAGGCTGGCGCCGCGCGGACTGAAGGTGGCGGTGCCGCTGGGCTTCAACAACACCTACGGGCTTGCAATGCGCGAGGTTGACGCGCTCCGCCTCGGCGTCGACTCGATCTCGGCGCTGGCGCGCTTGCCGCAGGAGCAGGCGCAGGCGCTGCGCTTCGGGCTTTCGCACGAGTTCCTCGCGCGGACCGACGGCTGGCCGGGGCTGAAGAAGGCCTATGGTCTGCCGCAGTCGCCGGGGCGCGGGCTCGACCACGGCCTGGCCTACGAGGCGATGGCCCTGGGCAGGGTCGACCTCATCGACGTGTACTCCACCGATGCCCGCATCGCCGGCGACCGGCTGCGGGTGCTGCGCGACGACCTCGGTTTCTTCCCTCGCTACGACGCGCTGCTGCTGATGCGCGCCACGCTGGACGAGCGGCCGCTGGCGCGCGCGCTGGCGCAGCGCATAGACGAGGCGGCAATGACCGCAATGAACGCCGAGGCGGAACTGAACGGCCGCGGCTTCGAGGAGGTGGCTCGAAGCTTCCTCGAGCGCTCTCCGACGGCCGGCGGCGGCACGAGCGGCACGAGCGGCGGGAGCGGCGGGAGTCCGGAGGGCGTGGGCGCGAACGGCGGCGCCCCGGGTGACGGAAGCCCGGACGGCGGCGCAGTCCCGGCGGCCCGCCCCGGCTTCCTTGCGCGCCTGCTCGCACCGGACCTCGGCCGCCTGCTCGCCGAGCATCTTGCGCTGGTCGCCGGCTCGCTCGCGCTGGCAGTGCTGGCCGGCGTGCCGCTGGGCATCCTGGCGTTCCGGCAGCCGGCGCTCGCCGGGCCGGTGATGGCGGGGGTGGGCGTGCTGCAGACCGTGCCCTCGCTGGCGCTGCTGGCCTTCCTGATCGCGCTGCTGGGCACCATCGGCTTCCTGCCTGCGCTGCTGGCGCTGTTCGTCTACGCGCTGCTGCCCATCGTGCGAAACACCCACGCCGGGCTGTGCGCGGTGCCGGCCGGGCTCGCCCATGCGGCTGCCGCCCTCGGGCTGCGGCCGGCGCAGGTGCTGCGCCACGTCGAGCTGCCGCTGGCCGCGCCCACCCTGCTGGCCGGCATCAAGACGGCCGCGGTGATCAGCGTGGGCACCGCCACCGTGGCCGCCTTCATCGGCGCGGGCGGCCTCGGCGAGCGCATCGTCGCGGGCCTCGCGGTCAACGACAGCACGCTGATGCTGGCCGGCGCGGCGCCTGCGGCGCTGCTCGCGCTGCTGGTGCAATGGGGCTTCGACACGGCCGAGCGCCGCCTGCGCGCCCCGCAACTCCGGCGCTGACCTTCCCCGCGCCGGACCTGGCCGGCCGACCGCCATCGCGCCCCTTGCGGCGGCGAGGACATCCGCGCGACGGTTTAGCATGGAGGTTTGAAGTGGAGATGGAAATGCGCCTGCTCCCCGCCGGCCCTGAGCGCGATCAATCGCGCGGCGAAGAGATCGCCAACAGCATCAGCCACGGCCTGCCGCTGCTGGCCGCCATCGTCGGCGCGCCCTTCCTCATCGTTCAGTCGACCCGCCTCGGCGACGCCGGCTTTGTCGCCGGCGCCACCGTGTTCGCGGTCACGGTCATCCTGCTGTACCTGGCCTCGACCATCTATCACGCGCTGCCGGCAGGCAAGGCCAAGCGGGTGTTCCGGGTCATCGACCATTCCGCGATCTTCCTGCTGATCGCAGGCACCTACACGCCGTTCACGCTCGGGGCGCTGCGCGGCGCCTGGGGCTGGACCCTGTTCGGCCTGGTCTGGGGGCTGGCCGCGATCGGGGTCGCGCTGAAGTCGATGGGCCGTGCCTCCCATCCCATGCTGTCGACCGGGCTCTACCTGGCGATGGGCTGGGTGGTGGTGATCGCCGCCGACCCCCTGCTGGAGCGCGTGTCCACCCAGGGCCTGGCCTGGCTCGTTGCCGGCGGCCTGGCCTACACCGCTGGCGTGGCGTTCTTCGC
This sequence comes from Quisquiliibacterium transsilvanicum, assembly GCF_014202215.1. Lineage (GTDB taxonomy): Bacteria > Pseudomonadota > Gammaproteobacteria > Burkholderiales > Burkholderiaceae_E > Quisquiliibacterium > Quisquiliibacterium transsilvanicum. Next base: position 279,577 of record NZ_JACHGB010000006.1, read on the forward strand.
CACCGACTCGCGGCTGCGCTACGGGCACGCGATCTGGCATCTGTTCGTCGCCGCCGGCACCGGCGCGCACTACTTCGCGGTGCTCTGGCACGCTGCCTGAGCGCCGCTGGCGCAGCCGCTCCCGAGGCTTCCCTCGGGACAGCGATGTTAGGATCGCTCTGTTGAAACCGGCCGGCGACCGCTCCTGAAGCGTTGTCGGATGGCGCCCCTGCTGCGTCCTCCCCGGCCTCGCGTTCGGCACCCGCGTGCCCGCGCGAACGATTCCGCGCCCCCTCGGCGGCCCCGGCGCAAGCCCTGCCCCGGAGCGCACCCGACTGCCCGCCGGCCCCGACCATGGGGTCGCCCCGTTTCCGCGCGGAACGGGACCCGCGCGGCTCGGCCGACCACCGCAATGCATAGGAGCCTGCATGTCCCAGGAGAACATCGACACCGTCATCCGCTACGTCGCCGAGTACGGCATCAAGATCGTCGTGGCGCTGCTGGTCTTCCTCGTCGGCAAATGGATCGCCGGCATGGTCCGCAAGGCGACCCGCCGCGCGATGGAACGCGCGAAGGTGGACCAGACGCTGATCGGCTTCCTGTCCAACATCGTCTTCTACCTGCTGATGGTGGCGGTGGTGATCGCCGCGGTGTCGCAGCTCGGCGTCCAGACCACGTCCTTCGTGGCGGTGCTCGGTGCCGCCGGCCTGGCAGTGGGCCTGGCGTTGCAGGGCTCGCTGTCGAACTTCGCCAGCGGCGTGCTGCTGATCCTGTTCCGTCCGTTCAAGGTGGGCGACTTCGTCGAGGCCGGCGGCGTGATGGGCACCGTCGACGAAATCGGCATTCTGATGACGCACATGCGCACGCCGGACAACAAGGGCATCACCGTGCCCAACTCGCAGATCATGGGCGGGCAGATCGTCAACTTCAACGCCTACGGCACGCGCCGAGTCGACCTCACCTTCAACATCAGCCACGGCGACGACATCGACCACGCGAAGGCCATCCTGCTCGACCTGGTCGCCAGCGACCCGCGCACGCTGAAGGATCCGGCGCCGATGGTCGCCGTCAGCCAGCTGTCCGACAGCAGCGTGAACATCATCGTGCGGCCCTGGGTGAATTCCGGCGACTACTGGGGCCTGTACTGGGACATGCAGGAGGCCGCGAAGAAGCGCTTCGACGCCGAGGGCGTGACCATCCCGTTCCCGCAGCGGACGGTGCACTGGCGCCAGGCCGCCTGAGTTGCCGCCGCGCGGCGGCGCCCAGCCCCGGGGCGCCGCTCAGCGCGGCACGAAGAAGGTGGACCGCTCGGCGATGGCCAGCGAGGGCTCCCCGCGCGCTTCGACGCTGAACTCGATCGCGTTGGAGCCGGGCTTGCCAACACCATGGGGCACGCGCACCCGCACCGGTATCTGGCGCTCGGAATCCGCCTCCACATCCACCATGGCCTCGGTGGCGACGACCGCCGATGGCAGGCCGCCGACCGCCACCGTGAACCGGTGGGCACGGTCGGTGTGGTTCGACAGGCGCACCCGGTAGACGTTCTCGATCATGCCGTCCTCCACCTCGCGCGCCAGCACGCCGCGGTCGCGGATCACGTCCAGCCGCAGCGGCGAGCGCAGCGCCATGTGGGTGAAGACCGAAAGGGTGGCCGCGACCAGCAGGGCCGCGTAGGCCAGCACCCGCGGCCGCAGCATGCCGCGCAGCATCGCGACGCGGCCCTGGTCGCGGCGCAGGCCGTTGCCGCTGTCGTAGCGAATGAGGCCCTTCGGATAGCCGACGCGGCCCATGATGTCGTCGCAGGCGTCGACGCAGGCGGCGCAGCCGATGCACTCGTTCTGCAGTCCCTTGCGGATGTCGATCCCGGTGGGGCACACCTCCACGCACAGGCCGCAGTCGATGCAGTCGCCGAGTCCCATCAGCTTCGGGTCGGCCTTGCGCGGACGCGAGCCGCGCGGATCGCCGCGCTCGCTGTCGTAGGTGACGACCATCGTGTCGCCGTCGATCAGCGCGCTCTGGAAGCGCGCATACGGACACATGTAGGTGCAGACCTGTTCGCGCAGGAAGCCGGCATTGGCATAGAGGATGCCGGCATAGAAGATCATCCAGAAGCTCTCCCAGGGGCCGGTCTGCAGCGCCAGCACCTCGGCCGGCAGGCCGCGGATGCCGCTGAAGTAGCCGACGAAGCTCAGGCCGGTCCACAGCGCCACCGCGAGCCAGGCGGCGTGCTTGGCAAGCTTCAGCCCGGCCTTGCGCGGCGACATCGCCGCGCGGTCGAGCTTCATGCGGCGCGCGCGGTCGCCCTCGACGCGCTTCTCTATCCACAGGAAGATTTCGGTGTACACCGTCTGCGGGCAGGCATAGCCGCACCAGACGCGCCCGGCAACCGCAGTGAACAGGAACAGCGCCATCGCCGCGATGACCAGCAGCCCGGTCAGGTAGATGAAGTCCTGCGGATGCAGCACCGTGCCGAACATGAAGAAGCGCCGGGCCTCCAGGTCGAACAGCATCGCCTGGCGACCGTCCCACTGCAGCCAGGGCAGGCCGTAGAACACCGCCTGCGTGATCCAGATCAGCGCAACGCGCCAGCGCGCGAACACGCCGGTGACGGCGCGGGGATACACCTTGCCGCGCAGCGGCGCCGGCAGGTCCGGGCCGCCCGGACGGCGGGGAGCGGACCCGGGACCCCTGGGGCGGTTTTCCGGGGCGGGCGCGAGTGGTGAAGCATCGGCCGCAGGATTCATGGCGCTTCCGGATCGGTCGGGACTGGCGGCGCCGCCTGGACGCCTGGCGGTGCCGATCGCTGAAACCGGAAGATACATCTTCGCTGAATCTTTTCAAAGCGCCTTGCTCCCGTCCGGACCCGAACCCCCGCCGGTCAGCCCCTCCGGCAGGGAGCCTACTGGGGCCGCACGCCCGCCTGCGCCAGCAGCTTCTGCCAGGTGCGCTTCTCCGCGCGGTAGGCCTCGAGATAGGCCTCGGGCGTGCTTCCCACGAAATCCATTCCCATCGATGCGATCCGCTCGAAGACCTCCGGCTCCCGGGCGGCCGCCACCACCTCGGTGGACATCCGCCGCACGATGTCTGCCGGGGTCCTGGCCGGCGCGATCATGCCGATCCAGCCGGGGTTCATCGCATAGACCTCGTCCTGGAGCCCCTGCTCACCGAAGGTCGGCACATCGGGCATCGACGAGTGGCGCTTCGTGCCGGTGATCGCCAGCAGCCGAAGCTTGCCCGCCTCGACGTGCGGCTTGGCGGTGGCGATGGTGACGAAGCTCAGCGGCAGCTGGTTGCCCAGCAGATCCTGGAGCATGGGCGCCTCGCCCTTGTAAGGCACGTGGACCATGCCGGCGTCGTTGCGCACGTTCATGTGCTCGGTCGCAACGTGGCCGTAGTGGCCGATCGACACGGTGCCGTAGGAGAGCCTGCCCTTGTTGCGTCTCAGATGCTCCATCAGCTCGGGCGCGGTTCGCACCGGCAGGCTGGGATGCACCGCGAGCACCATCGGCACTGTGCAGAGCAGGCTGACGAACGCAATTTCACTGTCGACATCGTACGGCACCTTCTCGTAGAGGAAGGGCGCGGTGACGATCGACGACACCGTGGTCATGCCGAAGTGGTGACCATCGGGCGGCGATTTCGCGATCGCCCCGGTGCCGATCATGCCGCTGGCCCCGGCACGGTTGTCGACCACCACCGGCTGACCGATGCGGGCGGACACGCCGCGGCCGACCAGGCGGGTGAGCAGGTCCGTGGACCCGCCTGCCGGGAAGGGCACGATCACCCTGACCGGCGACTGCGGCCATGCCTGCTGGGCGCGCGCCTGCACGCCCAGGCCCAGCGCCAGCCCTGCGGCGCCCGCCTGGCCGATGAAGCGGCGACGCCCGGTGTCGTTCTGCATTGCATGTCTCCTCACGTAGTGGAGACATGAAGATAGGAGGGAAGCACGCGGCCCGCCACCTGGCGGCACCGCTTCACGCACGGCCGCGGCGCGAACGGAACAGTCCCGGTCCGATATGCCCATCCGGACGCGCGCCCGCGCGCTGGCGCACAATCACGCCATGGAACAAGCGAACGAACTGGAACAACGGATCGCCGAGCTCGAGATCAAGGCCGCCTTCAGCGACGACCTGCTGGACGTGCTCAACCGGCAGGTGGCGCGGCAGCAGGACCAGATCGAGATGCTGGCCAGGGAGATGCTGCTGCTGCGCAGGCAGGTGGCAGCCGCCGGCAGCGGCGACGGCGCTCCGGCGAGCCTGCGCGACGAGATTCCGCCGCACTACTGAGAGACGGACGTGCGCCCGGGCCACCCTGGCTGGAGCCGCCCCCTGCCTGCTGTGCTCAGCGCGGCTTGAGCGCGTTGTACTCCTGGATCTTCATCTTGCCGAGCTGCGACATGTGCACCTCGTCCGGACCGTCAGCGATGCGCAGGAAGCGGTTCAGCGCGAAGAAGTAGGCGATCTCGGTGTCGTCGCTGACCCCCATTCCGCCATGCGCCTGGATCGCGCGGTCGGCGACGGTCTGCGCCATCTGCGGCGCCACCACCTTGATCGCGGCGATGATGTCCTTCGCCTTCTTGTTGCCGTAGCGGTCCATCTGGTCGGCCGCCTTCAGCGTGAGCAGGCGGGCCTGCTCGATCTCGCAGTACGAGCGCGCCACTTCCTGGCGGATGCTGCTCTGGTCGGCCAGCTTGCGCCCGAAGGCCACGCGGTTCTCGACGCGGCGCGCCATGATCTCCAGCGCGCGCTGCGCCTGGCCGATCGAGCGCATGCAGTGATGGATGCGCCCCGGTCCGAGGCGGCCTTGCGCGATCTCGAAGCCGCGGCCCTCGCCGAGGATCATGCTGGACGCCGGAACGCGAACGTTCTCGAACAGCATCTCGGCCTCGCCGCCGGGCGAGTGCATCCGGCCGAACACCGTCTGGTTGCGAACGATGCTCACCCCCGGGGTGTCGCGCGGGACGATGATGGTGGAGTGCTGCTCGTGGCGCGGGTTTTCGGGCAGGGTCCGGCCCATGACCAGCAGCAGCTTGCAGCGCGGATCCATCACGCCGGAAATCCACCACTTGCGCCCGTTGATCACGTAGTCGTCGCCGTCGCGCACGATGGTGGTCGACACGTTGGTGGCGTCGGACGAGGCCACCGCCGGTTCGGTCATCACGTAGGCGGAGCGGATCTCGCCGTCCAGCAGCGGCACCAGCCACTGGCGCTGCTGCTCGGGCGTGCCGTACTTGGCGAGCACCTCCATGTTGCCGGTGTCCGGCGCGGCGCAGTTGAACACCTCGGACGACCAGGGCGAGCGGCCCATGATCTCGGCCAGCGGCGCGTACTCGAGATTGGTCAGCCCCGGGCTGAACTTGCCGTACTCGTGCGGCAGGAACAGGTTCCACAGACCGGCGGCCTTTGCCTTCGCCTTGAGCTCCTCGACCTTCGGCCAGGGCTGCCAGAGCCTGGCGGGATCGTTCACCCAGTCGTTGTGCGCCTTTTCGTTCGGGTAGATGTGCTCGTCCATGAAGGCCTCGAGCTTCTCGATGAGGGCCTTGACCTTGGCGGAATGTTCGAAATCCATCGTGCTTGCTCCCTGGGACTGACTTGAAATTAAGACAACTGGATAATGCGCCCGATGCAGGCGACGAACAACGGGAGGCGCGGCCGATGACCAGGACGGCGGGCACGAATCGAAACGAGGCGGCAGAAAACCTGAAACGCGTCGCGCGCCGGCTGTTCGCCGAGCGCGGAGTCGACGGCGTGACGGTGCGCCAGATTGCCGAGGCGTCGGGACAGAAGAACCACGCCGCGGTCGGTTACCACTTCGGCTCCAAGGACGCGCTGATCCGGGAGCTCGTCATCCACGGCGCCAGGGTGATCGACGAGCGGCGCAACGCCTGGCTCGACCGCCAGGAGGCGCAGGGCGGCCCGCGCACGGTGCGCGAGGTGGTCGACGTTCTGGTGCAGGCTTCGGTGGACATCGGCGAGGACGAGAACTACAACCGCTTCATCGTGATGCTGGGAATGACGCACCGGCAATTCTTCATGGAGACCCTGGCGGGGCAATGGAACTCCGGCTACCAGCGCTGCCTGGACCATCTGCGCAGGCTGATGCCGCCCCTCCCTCCCGCGATGAAGAACCAGCGGCTGCTCTTCCTGGGCGCCGCGCTGGGCGCCGTCATGGCAGCCCGCGAAACCGGGCTCGCCGACACTTCGCGCAGCCACCCCACCTGGGGCTCGCCCCACACCCTCTCGCACTTCGCCCACGCGATGACCGCCATGCTCGAGGCGCCCCCGGAAGATCCCCCGGAAGAGCCCCCGGAGGCGGCACGCGGGGACTCGTGAGCAAGCGCTCGCAGTCATCGTTTCGTCACATTTCGGCTCTACATTTCAACTGTTCTAGAATTCTTTGCGTTCAAACGTCCATCGACGGAGTCGGCGAATCATGAAAGTAGGCATCAACGGCATGGGCCGGATCGGCCGGCTGGCGCTGCGCGCCGCCTTCGGCGCCGCCGAGCGTCCCGAGGACGATCCCCGGGCCGGCAACCGCATCGAAGTCGTCCACCTCAACGAGATCAAGGGAGGCGCCGCGGCCACCGCCCACCTGCTGAGCTTCGACAGCGTGCAGGGCCGCTGGCGCGCGCCGATCGAGGCGCGCGGCGAGGACACGATCCGGATCGGCGAGCGCGCGCTGTCGTTCTCGGCGCATTCCACGCCCGGCGAGATCCCCTGGGGCGAGCTGGGAGTGGACCTGGTGCTGGAGTGCACCGGCAAGTTCCTCACGCCCGAGACGCTGCAGGGCCACCTGGACCGCGGCGCGAAGCGCGTGATCGTCGCCGCGCCGGTCAAGACCGGCGACGTGCTCAACGTGGTGGTAGGCATCAACCACGAGCTCTACGAGCCCGCGCGGGACCGGATCCTCACCGCCGCGTCCTGCACCACGAACTGCCTGGCGCCAGTGGTGAAGGTGGTGCACGAGGCCATCGGCATCCGCCACGGCCAGATCACCACCATCCACGACCCCACCAACACCAACCTGGTGGTGGACGCCCCGCACAAGGACCTGCGCCGCGCGCGCAGCGCGATGCTGAGCCTGGCGCCGACCACCACCGGCAGCGCCACCGCGATCGCGCTGATCTATCCCGAACTCAAGGGCAAGCTCAACGGCCACGCGGTGCGTGCGCCGGTGCTCAACGCCTCGCTGACCGACTGCGTGTTCGAGCTCGCCCGCCCGACCAGCGCGGAGGAGGTCAACGCCCTGTTCGCGCAGGCGGCGCGCGGTCCGCTGGCCGGCATCCTGGGTTACGAGGATCGGCCGCTGGTGAGCGCCGACTACGCGCGCGACACGCGCAGCTCGATCGTGGACGCGCTCTCGACGATGGTCACCGACGGCACGCTGCTCAAGGTCTACGCCTGGTACGACAACGAGATGGGCTACGCCTGCCGGATGGTCGACCTTGCCTGCCACGTCCGTGGCCGCGGCCTCTGACGTGGCGCAGCGACAGGCGCATGCGGTGAGCCCGACGCCCGCCCCCACCGACGCGGCACGCACCGCGGCGCGCAACTACGCGATCGTGACGGCCTCCTACTGGGGCTTCACGCTCACCGACGGCGCGCTGCGCATGCTGGTGCTGCTGCACTTCTACCGGCTCGGCTACTCGCCCTTCACGCTGGCCTTCCTGTTCCTGCTGTACGAGGCCGCCGGCGTGCTGGCCAACCTGGTGGGCGGTTGGCTGGCCACCCGCTATGGCATCGCGCGCATGCTCTCGGTGGGGCTGTCGACGCAGATCGTCGGCTTCCTGCTGCTGTCGATGCTCTCGCCCGGCTGGAGCGCCGCGATGTCGGTGGCCTGGGTGGTGGTGGCGCAGGGCGTATGCGGCGTGGCCAAGGACCTCACCAAGACCGCGAGCAAGTCCGCGATCAAGCTGACCGCGGGCGAGGCCTCTGGGCAGCTGTTCCGCTGGGTGGCCTGGTTCACCGGCAGCAAGAACGCGATGAAGGGGGTGGGCTTCTTCCTGGGCGGACTGCTGCTGGACCTGCTCGGCTTCCAAGGCGCGCTGTGGGCGATGGCAGCGATGCTCGCCGTGGTGCTGGTCGGCGTGCTGCTGTTCGTCCCGCCCCTGATGGGCAAGAGCAAGGCGTCGAAGTCGGCCAGCGAGCTGTTCGCCAAGAGCCGCGGAATCAACCTGCTGGCCGCGGCGCGCGTTGCGCTGTTCGGCGCGCGCGACGTCTGGTTCGTGGTCGGGGTGCCGGTCTTCCTCTATGCGTCTGGCTGGACCTTCACCATGGTGGGCGCCTTCCTGGCGCTGTGGACCATCGGCTATGGCGCGGTGCAGGCGATGGCGCCGGCGCTGGTGCGGCGCAGCGCCGACGGCCTGAGCAGCGAGGTGCCTGCAGCGCGCTGGTGGTCCGCGGGGCTGGCGCTGGTGCCGATGGCGCTGGCCGTCCTGGTAGCCCTCGAGGTGCCCGCGCTGGAATGGGTGGTGGTCGTGGGCCTGGGCATCTTCGGCTTCGCCTTCGCGGTGAACTCCTCGGTGCACTCCTACCTGATCCTCGCATACGCCGGCTCGGAGAAGGCTGCCGAGGACGTCGGTTTCTACTACGCAGCCAACGCGCTCGGCCGGTTCTTCGGAACGCTGCTCTCCGGCCTGCTCTACCAGTGGGGCGGGCTCGGCTGGTCGCTGTCGGGCTCGGCGGCGATGCTGATCGTCTGCTGGCTGGTGACCCTCGCACTGCCGGTGCACAAGGGCGCACGTGCCTGAATCCGCCTGCCTGAATCCGCCTGCCTGATACCGCCTGCCTAGTACCGCCGAGCTGTCGGCCCCGTCCAGAACCCCCAGGAGCTCCACGGTGAGTGACAAGATCTACAACGTGCTGTTCGTCTGCAGTGGCAACTCCGCCCGATCGATCATCGCCGAGGCGCTGCTGAATGCGCTCGGCGGCGATCGCTTCCGCGCCTGGTCGGCCGGCAGCCATCCGGCGGGAGCGGTGAACCCCGTCGCGCTGCAGACGCTGGCCACGATGCGCCTGCCCACCGAGGGCTACCGCAGCAAGGACTGGCAGGAGTTCGCCGAACCGGGCGCGCCGGCGATGGACTTCGTGTTCACCGTCTGCGACCGCGCGGCGGGCGAGGTCTGCCCCGTCTGGCCAGGCCAGCCGCTGACCGCGCACTGGGGCGTGGCCGATCCGGTGGCTTTCGAAGGCAGCGACGAGCAGAAGGCCAAGGTGTTCTGGGACACCGCAATGGTGCTCAAGCGCCGCATCGAGTACCTGCTGGTGCTGCCGATCCGCTCGCTGGACCGGCTGGCGCTGCAGCGCCAGCTGCAGGATATCGGCAAGCGCTGAACCCCGGCGCGCAGACGCCGGCACGGGGGAGTCAGTCCGGCGCGTCAGCGTTTGCGCCCGGCGCGTCCGGCCAGAACCGCGTCGACTCGCGCGCCAGCCCGCCGCCCAGCCCGACTGCGGTGCCGTCGGCGCGCCAGCAGGCCGCTCCGGTCATGCTGCCGTCGTCCTCGAAGCTGATCCCGTTCATCCCGCCGCCCACGTGCGGCACCACGGCCAGCGCGTGGCCGCGCGCGCGCAGCGCCTCGAGCGCCGCCCCGGGCAGCCCGTCCTCCACCTCCACTTCCTGGCCCTGGGTCCAGAGCCGCGGCGCCTCCACCGCCTGCTGGATCGTCATGCCGTGCTCCAGCAGGTTGACCACCGCCTGCATCACCGATCCGAAGATGCGCAGGCCGCCGGGCAGGCCCAGCACATAGCGCGGCCGCCCGTTGCGCAGCACGATGGTGGGCGCCATCGAGGTGGTGACCCGCTTGCCGGGCGCGATCGACAGCGCCTTGCCCGGGTGAGGATCGAACAGGTACATGTAGTTGTTCGGGACGATGCCGGTGCCCGGAATCATGATCCGGGCGCCGAACAGGCTGTTGATGGTCTGGGTGCTGGCGACGACGTTGCCGTCGCGATCGGCGACGCTGACGTGCGTGGTGTTGGCGGACTCCGAGGACGCGACGCCGGCGCTCCAGGCGCGGGCGCGCAGCGGGTCGATCTGCGCGCGGCGCTGCGCGGCGTACTCGGCGGAAAGGAGGCGCTCCACCGGCACGTCGACGAAGGCCGGATCGGCAGTGGCGGCGGCGCGGTCGGCGAAGGCGATCTTCAGCGCCTCGGCCAGCAGGTGCATGGAATCTGCCGAACCGAAGCCCATCGCGCGCAGGTCGAAGCCTTCGAGGATGGACAGCATCTGCAGCACGTGCACGCCGCCCGCCGAAGGCGGCGGCGGGCCGATCACCTCGTGGCCGCGATAGCGGCCGCGCACCGGCTCCCGGTCGACGAGCCGGTAGCCGGCGAGGTCCTCCATCGAGACCCAGCCGCCCCGCCGCGCGAGGTGATCGACGATGGTCCGCCCCAGGCTGCCTCCGTACAAGGCCGCGGCGCCCTCCTTTGCGATGACCTCGAGCGTGTGCGCGTAGTCGGCTGCCACCAGGCGATCGCCGGCCTGCAGCGGCCGCCCGCCGGGCAGGAAGCGCCGCGCGATCTCACCATCGACGAGCAGGTCGGCCGCGCATTCCGAGATGCAGCTGGACAGGTAGGGGGTGACCGCGAAGCCGCGCCGCGCCAGGCGGATCGCGGGCTCGATCAGGTCCGCCAGCGGCAGCCGCCCGAAGCGCTGCGCCGCGTCGCACCAGCCGGCCAGGGTGCCCGGCACCGCGACGGACTTCGCGCCGACCGCGTTCTCCCTGCCCTCGGTCTCCATGTAGTCGGGCGGAACATCGGACACCGGACGGAAGGCGTCGGCGCCTGCCGTGGCGGGCGCGCAGGCCATGCCATCGATGACGAGATGGCGCCCGTCGGCCAGGCGCAGGTGCGCCATTCCGCCGCCGACGATGCCGACCATCATCGGTTCGACCACGCTGAGCGCGAACAGCGCCGCCACCGCGGCGTCGATCGCATTGCCGCCCGCGGCGAGCATTTCGGCGCCCGCCGCGCTGGCCAGCGGATGATTGGTGACCACCATGCCGAGCGTGCCCGTGGCGGGGCGCTTCTCGCAGGCGAAGGACAGGTCCTGGGGGATCGGTCGGGGCATTGAGGAAACCTGGTGAGGGGCCTGGTCCGGCCCGTTTCGGGAACCCGTCGCGGATTCCGGTCGGCCGGGAACACGCGACGGAAGCGCAGCACAGACGCTCGGCTCAGCGGCGCCGCGCCACCATGCCGATCAGCGCGGAGCGGCCGAGGTGGCCGGTGCCCTCGGCGACGTCGGCCTCGTACTCGCGCAGCTCGACGATCTCCATGTCGGCGAAGGCCTCGCGCAGCATCGCTTTGGTGTAGAGATGCGAAGCGATCGGCGGGCCGCCGGTGCGGTAGTCCAGCTGCTTCGGCGTGTAGCCCTGGAGCACCAGCGTGCCGCCCGGACGCAGCGCACGCTTCATGTGCTCGAACAGCCGCGTGCGCGTCGGCGGATCGGCGAACTGCACGAAGATCGCGGCAACGCCGTCGAAGGCACCCTCGCGCCATGCGTAGCCGTCGCAGTCCGCGACCTCGAAGTGCACCTGCACGCCGTGGCGCGCGGCCAGCTGGCGGGCCTTGGCGATGCCGACCTCGGCGATGTCGAAGGCCTCCACCTCGAGCCCGCGGGCCGCCAGCCAGACGCTGTTGCGGCCTTCGCCGTCGGCCACGCACAGCACGCGCTCGCCGGGCTTCCAGGCATCAGCGTGCTCACGCAGCCAGGCGTTCGGCTCGGTGCCGAACAGGAAGCCTTCCTTGGAGAAGCGCTGGTTCCAGGTGCCTGCGGGGTCATCGAAGGCGGGCTTGACGGTCTCGTTCATCGGACTCTCTCGTCTGATTCGGGAAGCTGCATGCCGGCGCTGTGCCCAGCGGCCGGGATCACACGCCGCCCGCAGGACGCCGGCGCGTGACCACCTCGCGCCTCGCCGGAGCGCGGTCGCCGGTCGAGGCGCCGGCCGTCATCGCCTCGAGGGCGAGGAGGATCCGCCGGAGCAGGTCACCCTCCATGCCGCCGGGCATTCCCGCGTCGGTGGCCTGTTCCTGCTCCACCACGTCGTGCTCCCAGAGCATCAGAATCTCGATCTTCTGCTCCTGGGAAAGGGCGGCGTGCGCGACCACGTCCTCGGGTCGCGCGAACACCTCGGCGGGAGCGCGCCATGCGGCTTCAAGGTCGACTGCGGACTGGCTCATCGCTCACCTCCTAGGAATCCGGGTTGCATCCGGCAGAACGGCTGGGCCCACCGGCTCTGCCCGAAGATACCGCCCCGACAGGCAGGCGTGCTAGCGTAATCACCTTGCGATCAACCTGCCGGGGAGCGTCGAATGCCCCCCATGGTGCCTTGCCGATGTGGACCTTCCCCGCGCTCATCCAGCCTTCGGTCTTCGTCGCCGCCCCCGGCGACCTCGCCTACCTCCGCGAGGCGGTGGCGCGCGAACTCGAAGATCTGCAGCGCAAGGTGGCCGACGACCATGGCATCCGGCTCTACGACTGGCAGGTCGACAAGGCCGAGGACGGCTTCCGCGACTGGGTGCCCCCGCAGGGGCAGATCCCGCTGCCCTCCGACTCGCAGTGCCGCGCCGTCATCTGCATGCTGGGGGAGCGGATCGGCACACCGCTGGCGGCGGACTTCGACACGCGGCCGCTCGGACCCATCCAGTCGCTGCGCGGTGACGGGGTCGGCCTGGTGCACCCGTGGGAGCCGGGCGCCGAGGACGCAGGCGGCTTCGCGCTGACCGGCACGGTGTTCGAGTACCTGGCGGCGCTGCACGCCAACCGCGAGCGAGGACACGACGAGGGCGGCGCCGAGCGCGGCCAGCCGCCGGTGCTGCTGCTGGTCGTCGGCGACGAGACGGTACGCGAGGACCTCGATCCCCTGGACGCGAACTGGGGCGGCCACCGGCTTTTCGAAGCCGCCGAGCGGCGCTTCCGCGATTCGCATGGCGCGCGCTGGCGAACCGCCTCGCGGGAATGGGAGCAGACGCAGTACGTGCCCCAGGTCACGCAGTTGCGCAACTTCGTGCGCTACCTGGAGGGCCGCGGGATCTTCCCGCGCATCGTCGCCGACGAGGAACAGGCGCGCGCCGAACTGCGCGCCTTCCTCATGCGCGAGCTGGACCTGCGGGTGCGCGAGCAGGCGCGCAACCCATTCAAGGGCCTGCAGGCTTTCGACCGCGAGGACAACGGCGTGTTCGTCGGCCGCGAGGCCGAGCGCACGCAGGCGGTGGCTGAACTCACCGCACTGTGGAACGACGCCGCGCATCCCACCTTCTACGGCGTCATCGGCGGCAGCGGCGTGGGCAAGTCCTCGCTGGCGCGCGCCGGCATCGTCGGCCATCTGTGCCACCAGACCTCGCAGGGCAGCTACCTGGGCTGCATCGTCCGCCCCGACGAGCTGCTGCCGGATCCGCTGCCCAGGCTCTATGCGTTCGCGCTCGCGCAGGTACAGGTGCAGCAGGCCGACGATGCGGCCGGGGCTGCGCTGGCCTTCGAGAAGGCGCGCGCCTCGCTCACCGCGGTCCGCGACGAGATGGCGGCCGGCGAGGCCGTGCAGCGGCTGGCCGGAGCGCTCGCGGGCCGCGGCGCGCAGTGGCGGCTGATCCTGGCCTTCGACCAGTTCGAGGAGCTGCTGGACCGCCGCGCCGACACCGGCGGCGCTGCTGCCTGGGAGCCGGTGGTCGACTTCATCGCGCGCGCGGCGGCGCACCCGGCGATGGGCGTGGTCTACACGCTGCAGACCAACCGCGCGGAGCTGATCGCCCAGGACCCCAAACTGGGACCGCTGTGGGCGCGCGGCGGCAACCTGCGGCTGGCCTTCCCGGAACACAGCCTGGACGACATCATCCGCAAGCCCTTCGAGTTCGCCGGCGTCGCCGAGCTGGAGCCCGGGCTGGTGCGCGTGCTGCGCGAGCGCATCGTGCGCTTCGCCCACCAGAGCGACGGCGAATCCACCGGCAGCCTGCTGCCGCTGGTGTCGCTGACGCTGCAGCGGATCTTCGAGGCGAGCAAGCGGATCGCCGCGGACGCCAGGACCGGAACCGGAACCGGCGGCACGGCGGGCGGCACGGCGGATGGCGCGGATCGCGGCGCGTCCGGCGGCGTCGCGGACGCGCTGGCCGGAGCCAACTCCCCGCAGCGCCTCGCCGTCGAGGACTGCCAGGGACTGCTGGACGTCGAGGACGCCATCGCCGAGCTCGCCGAAGCGGCCGTGCAGGAGGCGCGCGCAGCGGCCGGCGCCGACTGGACCGACGACGCCATCGGCAGCCTGCTGCGCCGGCTGGTGCGGCTGAGCGGCGCCGCCAACGACCGGCTAGTGCTGCCGGACGCGCCGATGCCCACGCGCTCCGCGCCGCGCCGGCTGGCCGCAGCGCTGGCGGCGCGCCGGCTGCTTCTTCCGGAGGCCGGCGGGCGCATCAAGCTGGTCCACGAGGCGGTGCTGCGCCACTGGCCGGCCGCAAGCGCCTGGCTCGACGGGCAGCGCCGCCTGCTCAGGCTGCACGGCATCGTCGGTTTCAAGGCGGATGAGTGGGAGGCGGGCGGGCGCGCCGACGCCTCGCTTGACGCGCACGGCGCGCGCGACGTCGACGAGGCGGCCGAGCTGCTGGCGCAATGGTTCGACGTGTTCGGCGGCCGCGCGGCCGGCGAGGACAGCGACCCGTCGCCAGCCGATCGCAGGTTGCGCGACTACGGGCTGGCGCTGCTGCGCGCGCACCCGGCGCCGCGCCGTCCCGTGGAGCGCAGCACCTCGGGCTCGACCCACCTGCACCTGGCCGCCACCTACGGCGACCTGCCGACCGTGCGGGCGCTGCTCGCCGCGGACCCGTCGGCGGTGGACGTGGAGCGCCGCGACCGGCGCACGCCGCTGTTCGGCCCGTGCTTCGGCGGCGACCTGCCGGTGATCGCCGCGCTGGTCGAAGCGGGCGCGGACGTCGACCACGCCGAGGCCGACGGCTGGCGACCGCTGCACATCGCAGCGAGCGCCGGGCAGGTGGCGGCAATCGATGCGCTGCTCGCCGTCGGCGCCTCGCTGCCGCTGGCCAGCGACGGCAGCGTCACGCCGCCGCTGTACCTGGCGGCGTCGAACGCGCACCTCGCCGCGGTCGAGCGCCTGCTGGACCTCGGCGCCGATCCGGCGCAGGCCGCCGGCGGCTGGACACCATTGCACGCGGCCGCGGCCGAAGGACATGCGGAAGTGGCGCGCCGCCTCGCGCAGCGCGGCGCGCCCGCCGATGCCAGGCTGCCGGAGAGCGGCTACACCCCTCTGCACGTCGCCACCCTCAACGGCCGGGAAGACGCGGTGCGCGCGCTGTGCGCGGCCGGCGCGGCGCCGGACGCAAGCGTCGACTACGAACAGCGCAAGGAATGCACCGCGCTGCACCTGGCCGTGCTCAAGGACCTGCCCGGCTGCGCGCGCGCGCTGGTCGAGACCGGCGCCAACCCGAATCCGCAGGACGACCTCGGCCGCACGCCGCTGCAGCTCGCGCTGTCCACCGGCCGCATCGCCTGCGCGGAGGCGCTGCTGCAGGCCGGGGCCGACCCCGACGCCCCGGCACGCGACGGGCACACCTGCCTGGATCTTGCCGTCGCCGACGGGGACGAGGCGCGGGTCCGCTTCCTGCTCGCGCACGGCGCGCGCGCCGACGCCCGCAACCCCGGTGGCCGCACAGCGCTGCAGCGCGCCGCCGCGGAGGGCCGCGAGGGCCTGCTGCGCCAACTGCTGGATGCAGGCGCCGACCCCAGGCTGAGCGACGACGACGGATGCATCGCGCTCCACCATGCCGCGAGACGCGGCCAGCTACCGGTCCTCGAGCTGCTGCTCACGCTGCCCGCGGCGGATGCCGATGCGCGGAATGCCGACGGCCTGGGTCCGCTGCACCTGGCCGCCGCGGCCGGGCACACCGCCGCGGTCGGCTACCTGCTGGCCCACCACGCCGCCCCGGATCCCCGTGACGCGGACGGCTGGACGCCCCTGCACCTCGCCGCACTCGGAGGGCATGCCGATACCGCCCGGGCGCTGCTCGGCGCAGGGGCCGCGCCAGACCCGCTGTCCGATCTGCCCGAAACCCGCCCGCTGATCGTCGCCGCCGAACTCGGCCACGCGGAGCTCGCCCGGGTCCTGATCGGTGCGGGCGCTGCGATCGAAGGCGGCACCGCGCACAAACCGGCGCCGCTTGAGGCGGCACTGCGCTTCCGGCAGCTGAACACCGCGCGCGCACTGCTGCGCGCCGGCGCCCGCGTCGATCCGCAGGAAGCCGCCTGGGTCGCCCGGCTGCTTGCCGGCGACGCCAGCTGCGCGCCATCGGACGGCGACACCGTGCCATCGTCCCCGTTGCGCGGGATCTTCAACGCCGGCGGCCCCACAGCGGCGGGCGGCGCCGGCTGGAGCGCCTCGGCCACCGGCGCGCAGGATGCGATCGACGCCGCGCAGGCGCGGCTGCTCACTGCCACGGCCGGCGTCCTGCAGTACCGCTGGCGGCCCGCGCCAGCCCAGGTCCGCGTGCTGGTGGCCGCGGAGCCCGGGCTGGCAGCCGCCGGCCTGCGCTGCACGGCGCCGGACACGAAGGTGGAGATCACCGGCCTGGCCTGGTACGAGCGCGCAAGCCTGGTGCGCATCAGCGACCCCGGCTGGCCGAATCCCGCGCTCACCGTCTACTTCGTGCTGAGTTCGGCGGGCACGCTGGTGCGGCTGGCGGGCGTCTCGCCGCCGCTGCACGAGCTTGCCGCCAGCGAGCCGCTGCGGCTCTCCCCGGAGAACGTGCTCGGCTACCTGAAGTTTTTCTGCTTCTTCGTGCGCGGCAACGAGGGCGCGTTCTACATCCTCGAGCAGGCCGACGATCCGATGGTGCCCCCGGACGTCGACGAGTCGCTGCGCCGCCTGCTGCGCGACACCGTCCGCCCGGCCTTTCTGGACGGCCTCGACGAGCAGGGCCGCCACGTCTGCGATGCGGTGGTCTGGTACAGCAACGCGCTGTTCATCGCCCGCTTCGGAATCGCTTCGAACGGGATGATGGAGATGCTGTCCGATGAGCCGATCGCAGCCGACCTGCCGATCCGTGCCGAGGCGCCGATCGCCTGACCCTGCGTTCAATCCAGCTCGAGCACGCCAAGCGGATCCTCGCGCAGGCGGGCGGCAAGCTCCCGATAGACCCGCGCGTTGTCCGCCATCTGTTCCGCCAGCGGAGCGTTCTGCATGCCGACCGACTCGAAGAAGCTGGCCGAGTCCTCGAGCAGCCGCACCCCAAGCGCAGCGACCGTCTGCCGGCCGCGCAGCTGCGCAGCGGGATCGCCTGCCGCGCCCGGCAGATCGAGGCTGTCCATCGGGTCCGACCGCAGCAGCGCCGCGACCTGGTCGTAGACATCTGCGCTGGTCTTCATCTGCTGCGCAAGCGCCGGGTTCTGCTCCCCGACCTTGCGGAAGAAGGTGGCAGCGTCGCCGAGCAGCCGGGCCGCGAGCTCCGCGTGGCTGGGAGACTGCTGCCGCGGGTCCGCGGGGGCGGCCTCGTCGCCCGCCGACGCCTCGCCAGGCGCGTCCGGCAGCAGGATGCCCTCAAGCCGCCACAGCCACGAGAACTCGGCCCGGGCGCCGGTCGCCGCAGCCAGCGGCCCCGAGGGCGAACGCCAGTACGCGAGCACCTGCGGGAACTGGTTGAACTCGAGCTCGTCGACGCGCACGATGCGCCGGTCCAGCGGCAGCAGCCGCAGACCCGCCAGCACGGCGTCGTCGACCGTCCCCCCTGACCCGCGCATGCGCTGCGCAAGCTCCGCCGGGTGGTCGCTGCCCAGCCGTTGCCGCGCCGGCTCGCGCCGCGCCATCAGCGCATCCAGCACGCGCCGCGCGCGCTCGCCGGCCCGCTGCGTGATCAGCGCCAGGTAGAGCTCGCGCACCATCCAGTGCAGCTCCGTCTGCGGCACCTCGGGCAGCCAGACCAGCACCCCGGAGCGCATCGCCGCCGCCTCGTCCAGGTGCAGGCACTGGTGGCAGAACAGGCAGACCGTGGCCATCTGGTCCGGGTCACGCGCGTTGCCGCCGCCCACCAGCACCTCCTGGTAGCGCAGCGAGCGGAAGCCGCAATACCGGCAGGTGTGGTCGTCGCGCTGCCAGACCGCGGCCTTGACGGCGTCCGGCACCCGCCAGAAGGGCTCGCGCCGGCGCGATCCGCGGGCGTCCGGCTGCAGCGCCGGCTGCGGGCGCAGCGGCGGAACCGCGCCGGCGCGCGCCCGCTCGAGGCTGTCGATCGCTTCGCTCACGTCCGCTTCGCTCACGTCCGTCTCCTCCCCGGCCTCAAGCCTGCGCAGGCCGCCGTGCTTGCCCGATCCGGCGAGGATACCCAGAATCGTGGCTCCCATACCCGCCGCCGCGCCGCCCAACGATGCCGCCACCCCCCATTCCCCTGCTGCCGGGCCCCTGGCGCCCGCTGACGCCAGGACATGCCGCCGGTTTCTCGCTACGGCTGGCGGCGCTGCTCGCGCAAGCGCACACCCACGAGGGACTCGCACCGCACCACCGGGTGACGAACCTGCGCGCGATGCCGCTGTCCTTCTACCCGGGCTGGGCCGTCGTCGAGGGCGAAGCGCTGGTCGAGCCCGGCCTCTCTGGCACCTTCGACGTGCTCTACGGGCCGGGGCTGATGTGGCTGATCGACGGGGAGAGCCGCGTGCTCAACGACCTGAACGCCGGCAGCGTGCCGCGCGACCTGGCGCGCTATCTTGCCGCCGGAGCGATCCAAGGGACAGGCGACACCGGCTCGCCGCACGCGCACGACGCAGCGGGCTTCATCGCCAGTCCGCTGCGCGGCCTGGACGATCCCGCCACAGGCGCCGACTTCCTGCGCTTCTACTGCGCCTGCGTCTGGGGCGAGGAAGGGCCGTTCATGCCAGTCGAGTCCGCCGGCTCGCCGGTGCTGCACGGACTGGACGCGCACGACTCCGGCTGGCTCGGGCGCCTGCGGCCGCTCGTGGTGAGCCGTGACGGCGACGAGCTCGTCGCCGAGGGGGTGATCGCCTACGGGCGCTCGCTGTTCGAGGCGCGGCTGCGCGTGCGCGACGGCAGAGTGCGCATGGAGGACGACGCCCCGATCGCCGCCGACGTGCTGCCCGAGCGCGTCAACGCGGCCCCGCTGCGCGACCTGCGCCGCACGCAGGAGTAGCCGATGCCGTTCGCAAAGACCGCCGCCCACCTGCGGCTGCCCGACGCCCTGCCCGAACCCGGCCTGCTGGTCGGCTGGTCGCTGGAGAGCCGCCATCCGCGCCGGCCGATCGGCTTCACCTACGGCCACCCGCTGCGCTCGCCGGCCACCGGTTTCCTGGACCCGATCCTGCTCGGCGGCGAAGGCCACCTGATGAGCATCGCGCCCACCGGCGCGGGCAAGGGCACCGGCTGCATCATCCCTGCGCTGCTGCGCTACCCGGGCCCGGTGATCGTCGTCGACCCCAAGGGCGAGAACGTGGCGATCACCGCGCGCCGCCGCCGCGAGATGGGCCAGCGCGTCGTGGTGATCGACCCGATGGGAATCACCGACCAGCCGTCCGACTCGCTGAACCCGCTGGACGCGATCGACATCGGCGAGGCCAGCGCGGTCGACGAGGTGGCGGCGCTCGCGCAGGCGCTCAACGCCAGCCAGCAGGACGAACGCAACCGCTACTGGAGCAGCCGCGGGATGCACCTGGCGATCGGCGCCATCCTGCAGGTGCTGGTCGACGCGCGCGCGAGCGGCAGCCAGTGGGGCAACCTGATCGCGGTGCGCGAGATGATCAACGCCGCCGCTGCCGACCCGGCAGCAATGGCCAGGCGCATGCTGGAATCCGAACACCCGGAGGTGCAGCGCATCGCGCGGATGCTCAACATCGCCGCGGCCGAGACGCTGGGCGGCATCATCTCGTTCAGCCAGGAGATGGTGGACTTCCTGCGCGGCGACCTGGTCCAGGCCAACGTTGCAAAGACCTCGTTCGACCTCGACGAAGTCACCCGGGGCGCGCCCTTGTCCATCTACCTGGTGCTGCCGCCGCACATGCTCGAGTCGCACAGCCGCCTGCTGCGGCTGTGGCTCGGCGCGCTGATGACCTGCTTCACGCGGCGCCGGGCGCGCCCGCCGATGTCGACGCTGTTCATTCTCGACGAGGCCGCCCAGCTCGGCGAGCTGCCGCAGCTGCGCCAGGCGGTGACGCTGCTGCGCGGCTACGGGCTGCAGACCTGGAGCTTCTGGCAGGACGCCAGTCAGCTGCAGCTGCTCTACCCGCGCGACTGGAAGACGATGGTGAACAACTGCCGCGTGCTGCAGTGCTTCGGCGCGCTCAACCAGGTGGCCGCGCAGGGGATGTCGGAACTGACCGGCTTCGCCGACGGCAGCGCGATCCTCGACCTGGAGCACGACGAGATGGTGCTGCAGCTCGCCGGCGACGAGGCGGTGGTGGCCAGGCTGCCCAATTACCTGGTCGATCCGGCCTTCGCGGGGCTGTTCGACCCCAACCCCTACCATGACCGCACCCGCGCCGTGATGCCGCGCAAGACCGAGCCGCAGCGCATGTACACGCGGCCCGACGACGCCAGCCGCTACCGCCCCGCGCTCGCGCCCGTGGCGGCGGACGACCTGCTGCTGGCGTCGATCGTGAACGGGTGAGGCTACCGGCGCTCAGGCCGGCGCGAACACTGGCACGGTGCGCCCCTGCGGCGCCTGGCGGAAGCGCACCTGCACTGCCTGGCCGATGCGCACCGAGTCGACGTCGCAGTCGACGATGTTGGTCATCAGCGTGGGCCCCTCCTCCAGCGTGACGTAGGCCAGCACGTAGGGGACTTCCACCCGGCGCATCACGCTGTAGGTGTAGATGGTTCCGCGCCCGCTCGCGTCGCGCCACTCGAGGTCCGCGCTGTGGCAGAAGGGACAGACGACCTTCGGATACCAGTGCGCGCGGCCGCAGGCGCGGCAGGCCTTCACCAGCAGCCGCCCCTCGGCGGCCGCCTCCCAGAAGGGCCGGGTCTCGGGGTAGGCCGCGGCGTAGGCGTCCTGCTCGAAGCCGATCGTGTTCGTGGATTCGCTCACCGTCTCACTCCCGCTCGAAGATCACCGTGGCGTGGGCATGCGCGCTGCCCACCACCAGTCCCGGCCCGCAGGCCAGCGCCAGGTCGCAGTTGGGCACCTGGACCGCGGGATGCGCCTCGCCGCGCAGCTGGCGCACCGCCTCGATCGCCTTGGTGATGCCGCCGCGGTTCTCGGGGTGGTTGTTGCACAGTCCGCCGCCGTCGGTGTTGAAGGGCAGCCTGCCCACGCCCGAGATCAGGTTGCCGTCGGCGACGAACTCGCCGCCGCGGCCCTTCTCGCAGAAGCCCAGGTCCTCGAGCTGCATGATCACCATGATGGTGAAGTTGTCGTAGATCGATGCGTACTTGATGTCGGCGGGAGTGACGCCCGCCTGCGCGAAGGCGCTCGCGCCGGTCCAGCGCGCGCCGGTGCGCACCACGTCGATGTCGCCGCCGGCGTTGGTGTTGATCGTCTCGCCGGTGCCGATCACCCTGACCAGCGGACGCTTCAGGCTGCGCGCGATCTCGGGCCGCGCCAGCACCAGCGCGCCGCCGCCGTCGCTGATCACGCAGCAGTCGAGCCGGTGCAAGGGATCGGCGATCACCGGCGAGGCGAGCACCTCCTCGACGGTCACCGGCTTGCGCAGCATCGCGTTGGGGTTGTGCTGCGCGTGCTGCGAGGCAGCCACCTTGACCCAGGCGAGCTGCTCCTGGGTGGTGCCGAACTCGTGCATGTGACGCATCGCGTACATGCCGTAGATCGCCGCGATGGTGGCGTCGTAGGCCAGGTCCCATGGGGTCTCCGGCCGCTCGGGGCCGAAGGGGCGGGGCTTGGTGCCAGTGGCCTGGCCCTTGCTGCGCGGCTTGCCCGCCAGCGTGATCAGCGCCACGTCGCACTTGCCGGCTGCGATCGCCGCGGCAGCGTGCTCGATCTGGATCAGGTAGGAGCAGCCGCCCGCCTCGGTGCCGTCCAGGTACCTCAGCCGCAGGTTCAGGTAGTCGGCCATCCAGAGCGGCCCGCCGCCCGGCACGTCGCCCGCGCAGAAGTAGCCGTCGACGTCGGCCAGCGTGAGGCCGGCGTCGGCCAGCGCGCCCATCGCGCACTCGGCGTGCAGCTGCGCGACCGACTTGTCGGGCGCCAGCCGCGTGGGGTGCTCCCATGCGCCGACGACGCAGGCGCTTCCCTTGTTGCTCATCTCGTGCTCCCGTCTGGAGTACGGACCCTTTCGGGTCCTCAGTTCACCGCGCGCCCGCCGGCCTGCCAGTGGCGGGCCCGCAGCGCCTTCTTGTCGATCTTGCCCAGCGGTGTCAGCGGCAGCGCCGCGTCGAAATCCACCGACTTGGGCGCATGCACCGATCCCTTGGCGGCGCGCACGGCGTCGATCAGCTCCTGCGCCTCGACCCGCGCGCCGGGCTTGAGCGCGACCACCGCCTTGACGGCCTCGCCCCACTTCTCGTCGGGCACGCCGATCACCGCCGCGGCCGCCACCGCCGGATGCGCAGCGAGCACGTCCTCGATCTCCTTCGGATAAACGTTGAAGCCGCCGGAGATGATCATGTCCTTCTTGCGGTCGACGATGTGGATGAATCCGTCCGCATCGCGGCGCGCCAGGTCGCCGGTGTGCAGCCAGTCGCCCTTGAAGGCGTCGGCAGTGAGCTCCGGCTGCTTCCAGTAGCCCGACATCAGCAGCGGACCGCGCACGCAGATCTCGCCGATCTCGCCGTCCGGCACCTCGCGGCAGTCGTCGTCGAGCAGCGCGACGCGGATCAGCGGGAAGGGCCGGCCTGCCGACGACAGCCGATCGCCGCCGGCGACGTGATCGGCGCGCGAGAGCGTGAGGATGGTGTTGGGCGACTCGGTCTGGCCGAAGCACTGGATCAGGCAGTGGCCGATCACCTCGAGCGCCTCGCGGATGCGCGCCGGCGCCATCGGCGCGGCGCTGTAGACCAGCGAATGCAGGCAGCTCCAGTCGATCGCCCGGGCCCGCGGATGGTCCAGCAGCGCGTAGATCATCGTCGGCACCAGCCAGGTCAGCGTGGGCCGGTTGCGCTCGATGGCGTCGAGGAAGGCGCCGGCGTCGAAGCCGCGCTGCAGCATCACGCAGCCGCCGCGCATCAGCGTGGGCACCACCAGCGAGCCCGCGCCATGGGAGATCGGCGCCGGGCACAGGTAGACCACCTGGTCCGGCCAGTCCATCCCGGACAGCGCCAGCACGGTGTTGGTGCACAGCGAGCGGTTGGACAGCATCACGCCCTTGGAGCGGCCGGTGGTGCCACCGGTGTACGCGAGGCGGATGATGTCCTCGGCTTCGCCCGCAGGGCTCAGCCTCTGAGCCTGGAAGCCCGCCGACGCCGCCCAGAGATCGGCCATGCCATCGATTTCGCCGTGCGCCAGCCAGTGAGTGACCTGCGGGGAGCGGGCGCGCAGCGCGGCGCCGCGCTGCGCGTAGTAGGGATCGACGATCACCGCCTTCGCTTCGCTGTCCTCGATGACGAAGGCGTGGTCGTCTTCGCTGCCCATGGCGTGCAGCGCCACCGAGCGCAGGCCCGCGACGTAGACCGCGGCGACCACGATGAAGGTCTCTGGCCGGTTGGCCGACAGCTGGACGATGGTGTCGCCGCGCCGCAGCCCCAGCCGTTCGAAGGCCTGGATCACGCGGCTGATGCGCTCGCCCAGCTCGCGATAGCCGATCCGGCTGCCGTCGGGTTCGAGGAAGGCGGTGCGATCCGGGAAGCGCTGCACGGCCGAGGCGATCAGCTCGCCCATCGTGCCGGTCTCGAGGGTGGGTTTCGGGTTCATCGCGGAAATGCCGTGGTCGATCCCGACACGATAACGGTTCCCGGCGAACCCGGACTCCGCAGCTGCGCCCACCGATCCGCGCGACGTTCGCCTGCCGGTCGCCGGAGCGGCCCCGCTGCGGATTCCGGAATGCGGCGCAGCGATCCCTCAGTCCTGTTCCCAGGGCAGTCCGTGGAAGCGCCAGCCGTCGACCTTGCCGCGTCGCCCGGCGTCGTCGATCTCGCCTTCGAAACCCTCGAGCACGTTGAAGGCTCGCGCCCAGCCCGCCAGGCTCGCCGCATCGGCGGCGCGCTCGGAGCGCTTGCCGCTGCGGCACAGGAACAGCAGCGGCAGCTCGGGCGGCGCCACGGCCGCCAGTTCGCGGATGAACTCCTGGTTTGGCGTCATGTCGACGCCATGCGCCCAAGGCACGTGGATCGCACCGGGAACGCGGCCCACCAGCGCGAGCTCCTCTTCGGTGCGGACGTCGACCAGAACGGCCTGGCCGGTCTGGATCAGCGACCAGGCGTGCGGCGGCGAGAGGTCGCCCGCGCGGCGCGGCGCAGGCTTGGCAGCGCTGGGGAGCTGGGTGTCAGGCACGTCGGCGCGCGCAGGCGCCATGCCGGCCGGCGCGGCCGCGCCGGAGGAAGCGGAATCGAGGGAATCTGCCATGGCGGACTGGCCCCGCAGGGCCCGGAGCGTGTCGGGATCACGAGCCTAGGCGCACCACCGGCCGGACGGAACGAGCGTTTTCGACTTTGCTCATGAACAAAGGTTCGAAGCGGCTCAGGCGCCGCGCAGCATCGCCTCCGCGCGCAGGATCTCCGGGATCGCGTCCACCACCTTGAGGTCCCGCGCCTGCTGGTCGATCTCCGGGTCCGCCTCCGGCAGGCGGTCGAAGGGCACCAGCGTGTGGTTCAGGCGCAGCACGCTCTTCTGCAGCGACGCCGGCAGTCCGCTGGCGCCGCGATTGCGCAGCTCCGCCGGCAGCGGGAGCCAGCCCTCGAGCAGGCGCTCGGCGATGAAGCGCCGATGCTCGAGCCGCGCCAGCGCGGTCCGCAGCCCGGCATCGGCGCGCAGCGCGCCTGCCACCGACCGCGCCACCCGCTCGGGATCGGCGGCCAGCAGCAGTCGCCAGTCGCGCAACACAGGATCGCCGGTGGCGCGCGCCGCCAGGTCGAGCTTGACGTCCACGTGGTCGGCGGCGAGCCGATCCGACCAGCGGAAATCCTCCTGGCGGGCCGCGGCCCAGAGCGCGCTGGCCTCGCGCACCCGTTCGGGTGAGGCGGCGAAGGCCTCGCCCTGAGGCAGCTGGTGAACCGCGTGGACGACCATCGCGCGCCGGTCCTGTCCTTCGCCCGGATAGGTTTCATCCACTCGAAAGCAGCGCGCATGCAGATCGAAGGGCTGCACCACCTGCATAAACCGCGCCGCGGGCGATGCGCGCGGATCGAGCGAGCGCGCGCTGTCGGCCGGCTGCTGCAGGCAGGCGATCACCGGCTGCGCCGCAGCGCGCGCCCCTGGAGTCAGCTCGCGCAGCGCCACGGCCCGCGTGGCCGCGGCAAGCGTGCCGAGATCGCGTTCGCAGGCGGCGTAAACGGCGTCGAAGGGCTGCACCCGCTGCAGCCGCAGCCAGTCGACATGCGCAAGCTCGGCCTCATCGCAGTCGATCACCTCGATGCGCGCCAGCGGCAGCAGCGGGGCCAGCATCGGATCGGCGCTGTCGACGGACAAGGCAGGGAATGCGCGCCGCAGCCGCTCGAGCAGCGCGGCCGCACCCCTTCCCGCCAGCGCGATGCGCACGCAGTGCGCCGGGTCCTCGTCGTGCACGCAGTGCTGGGCCGCGTGGACGAGCAGCGCGGCTGCGAGCTCGCCCGCACCCAGGATCAGCAGGTGGGGCGCACGCGCGGCCTCGCCCGGCCGGGGCGGATGCTCGCGCAGCAGCGTTCGCGCCGCCAGCCGCGGCAGGCTGAAGAAGTCGATCGACAGGCGCGTTGCGTCGAGCCCTGCGGACAGCACATCCGCGGCCCTGAGCAGGCGCCGGTCGCGCACGTCCACCAGCAGGCGGACCGCTCGCTGCCGGACCGGACGCGGTGCGGACTCGATCGCACTGCGGACGCGCCGCGCGACCTCCAGGTTGCGATGGTCGTCGCCGGTCATCACCCAGACGTTTCCGGCTCGATGCGGCAGCAGCGGGCGCAGCGCGCCCTCGGCGAGCGCATCGCCGGCGAGCACGAAACCCGGCAGATCGAACTCCTCCATTGCACGGGCCAGCGGGGCCTCCTCGCGCAGGTCGATGCCGACCAGCTTGCCGCGCCCGCCGCCGCCCGTGGCCAGCATCCGCGCGCGACGCACGGCCACGCCCGCCGCCGCCGCGCCGCCACCGACGAACAGATCGTCCGCAGGGCGGGCACGCAG
Organism: Quisquiliibacterium transsilvanicum; assembly: GCF_014202215.1. Lineage (GTDB taxonomy): Bacteria > Pseudomonadota > Gammaproteobacteria > Burkholderiales > Burkholderiaceae_E > Quisquiliibacterium > Quisquiliibacterium transsilvanicum. The sequence continues at coordinate 305,751 of NZ_JACHGB010000006.1, forward strand.
GCGCAGCAGCTGCCAGGCCCCCCAGGACCGCTCGCCGAACGCGTAGATCGCGGCGCCGGCGGTCGCCAGCGGCGCCAGGATCGCGGCGAACCACCCGGCAGCATCGGGGATCTCGGCGGGACCGACGTTGATCACGAAAAGCTGCAGGCTCTTGAGCGCCGCGCCCGGCATGCCGTCCGCCGGCAGGAAGCTGGCCACGCCGAGCAGGTAGGCCAGCGCAGCCGTCGCCGGGACCACGCGTCGCCAGACGCGGGCGAGCTGCTCGCGCTTCATTCCGGCGCTCCGCAGCCCCCGCCCGCATCGGCATCGGCATCGGCATCGGCATCGGCATCGGCATCGGCATCGGCATCGGCATCGGCGTCGGCGTCGGCGATCAGCGCGTAGGTGTCGCCGAAAATGTCCGGCGCCACGATTCCGTATTCGCCAGGCGCGTACTGCAGCAGCCAGTCGCCGGGCCGGCCGCGCAGCAGGTCGCCGTGCGCGCCCACCGGCACCTGGATGTGAGCCTCCAGGCGGCGGGCGAGCACCACTCCTGGCCGGCGGCGATAGAGCCCGTCCCGCCCCGCAGCGGTGCCTGCCGCGGGTTCGTAGCGGCCCTCGAAGGGTCCGCGCTCGACCGGCCAGCATTCGCCGCGCAGCCCGCAGACCAGCGCGGCGCCCGCGCGATAGCGCACCGGGCCTTCCAAGGTCTGCAGCACGCCAGGCGCCTCGGCGAAGCGCACCCGCAGCGTGACCGGGCGCCTGAGCGCGCGGCGCGCCGATGCGTCGCAATCCAGCGCGGGCAGCGCCGGCGCCGAGCGCGGCGCGTCGGAGGTCGGGCTCGGCCGGCTCACCAGCGCCCCTGCGAGCGTGCGCGGATCACCGCCGCCACCACCACAGCAGCAGCGACACGACCACCGATACCACCAGCGAGCTCATCAGCGGAAAGTGGAAGGAGAAGCCCTCGCGCTCCACCGAGAAGTCGCCGGGCAGCCGCCCCCAGGGCAGCTTCGCGAGCCAGGGCCAAAGCAGCCCGGCAGCGATGAGCAGCACGCCCAGGACGATCAGCAGACGCTGCATCGCGCTCCTCCCGCGCTCGTGGCGCCGAGCTCGAGCGCCATGTAGCGAACGTCCGGCAGCGGGTTATCGTAGTAGGCAGGCGTTTCGACGAAGCCCATCGACGCGTAGAGCGCGCGGGCGGCCGTCATGCGCCCGAGTGTGTCGAGCCGCATGCGCCGGTAGCCCAGCACTCGAGCCGCGTCGATGACCGCGAGCGCAAGCCCGCGGCCCAGCCCGGAGCCGCGTGCGGGATCGCGCACGTAGAGCCGCTTCATTTCGCAGTCGCCGCCATCGAGGCTGCGCACCGCGGCGCAGCCGACCGGCGCGGTCCGGCCCGCCTCCCCGGCCCCTACGGCCCCAGCGGCACCGCCCGCAGGCAGCGGGTCGCGTCGGGCGACGTCCAGCGGCGTCGCAGGCCAGGCAAGCACCAGGAGTCCCTGCGGGGGGCCGTACATGCCCGGCAGGTCACGGAGTTCGGCCTCGAATTCCTGGAAGCCGAGGTCGACGCCGAGCGTGCCCGCGTACTCGCGGAACAGCTGCGCGGCGGCCGTGTAGTCGGCGCCGTCTTGAGCGGCACGGATCTCGAAGGTCTTCATCCGCTATGGCGAAAAATACGGGTTGACTATGCTGCGGCAGACCGAATGCTCGGCAGGATCCGCGCCGCCAGGCGCCGAAATCTCCGGAGACGCAGTGTAGTCCCGGCCGTCGGCCACTGGCGCAACCCTTCCTGTCGGCGGCAGGGTCATCGAGGCGCTCGGCCTCGCCCCGCGCCAGACTTGCTGCTTGGGAACGACAGCGCCGCGCCCGCAAGGCAAGGCAAGGCGCGCAGGAGCAGATGCCATGAACGTCGAGACGCGCGAGCAGGGATTTCCGGCCTTCTTCGCCGATGCGCCCACCCTGACGGTGCGCGATCCGCTGGCCCTGTTCCTCGGAGCGGCCAGCCAGGGCCTGATCGAATACCGCTATTCGGACGCAGTCCGCCTGGCCGGGCACTCCTGCCCGACCGTCGCCGGCGCGTACCTGATGGTCCTGAACGGGCTGCGCGCGCTCCATGGCAGCGACCTGCCGGTGCGCGGCGAGATCGAGGTGTCGATGGCCGGCGCCGCCGACAGCGGCGTCACCGGGGTGATCGCCAGCGTGGCGCAGCTGCTGACCGGCGCCGCCGCCGAGACCGGCTTCCAGGGCATCGGGATGGGACGCCGCTTTGCCCGCCAGGGTCTGCTGAAATTCACTGAGCCGGTGGACGGGGAGCTCGGCCTGCGCCGCAGGGACACGGGAGCCGCGGTCCAGGTGCGGCTCGACGCATCGGTCGTCCCCTGGGACGCGGAGATGCGGCCGCTGATGCTCCGGGCCGTGGTCGGCAGCGCCAGCCCGGAGGAACTGGAGCGCTTCGGCCTGCTGTGGCAGGAGCGCGTGCGCAGGATGCTGGTCGAGCACGCCACGGACCCCCGGATGATCCAGGTGACCGCCTGGCAGCCCGCCTGAGGGTGTCGCTCAGGCCGTCAGCGCCCGGTACACCTTGGTCAGCGCCTCCGGCAGGTCGGCCACCTCGTCGATGACCATGTAGCGCTCGTCGGCGCACATGCGCCGCAGGTAGTCGTGACCGCTGGGGTCGATGGTGACCAGGAAGGTCTCGACGCCGGCCCGCGCGGCCTCGAGCAGCGCGCGTGCGGTGTCCTGCACTCCGTACTCGTCGTCATTGCGGTCCGGGCCGTAGTCGCAGTCCTGCGGGAAGCCGTCGGAGACGATGACCAGCACCTTCATGCGGGTCGGCTGGCGTTCCAGCTTGGCCAGCGCGTGGCGGATCGCCGGGCCCATGCGCGTGGACTTGCGCGGCTCCATCGCGCCGATGGCCGCCCAGGTGCGCGCCGAGAGCCGGTCGTCGAACTCCTTGGCGACGTAGAACTCGACGTGCTCGCGCCCGTAGCCGGAAAAGCCGTAGATCGCGTAGCGGTCGCCCAGGGTCTGAAGTGCCTCGCACATCAGTGCCATCGACTCGCGGCCCACGTCGATCACCCGGCGCACCGGCGCCGCGTCGGGGTCGTCCTGCCCAACGTTCACGGTCCACAGGTAGGGCGAATCCTCCTCGCCTGCGGGCGGGGCCTGCACGGGCGGGGGCGGCGGGGCGTCCTTGTCCGGCACCGGGATGTCGGTGGAGGCGCTCATGTCGAGCAGGAAGGCGGCGGCCACGTCGCGCAGCGCACGGTCGCGCCGCATGTAGAGGCGCTCGTCGGTGGCATGGCCGGCGCGCCGGTCGATCACGGTATCGATGATGCCGTCGAGCTCGAGCTCCTCGCCGTCGCTGACCCGGCGCACGCGCTGGCGGGCCTCGGGCCGGATGGCGCGGAACTGCCGCTTGATCCGCTGCATCAGCTCGCCGTGGCGGTGGCGCACCGTGCCGATGAAGTCGTGGTCGTCCCCCTTCAGACGCTGCTCGTGCAGCCGGCACCAGCCCTTCAGGTAGGCCTGCGCATGGAAATCCCATTCGTCGTACAGGAAGGTGCGGGTGGCGCCATCATCCGACTCGGCCGAGCGCCTGACGGTCACCGCCGGGGCGCGCTCGGCGCGAGCCGTCTCGTCCTCTGCCTGAGACGCATCGTCGGGGACGACCAGGCCGGCGCCCTCCATCGCGGCGACGATTCCCGCCGCCTTCAGCCCGCGCTGCAGCACCGCGAGATCGACATCGCCGCGGAAGGCGATCATCTCGATGCCGACGTCGTCGTCGATCGGCGGCGCGTCCGGGTCGCCGCTGACGTCGCCATCCGGAATCCCTGGCGCGTCGCCGCGCCCGGGCGCGGACTCCTCGACGCCCGAACCTGCCAGATCGTCCAGCGCCAGGTCGTCCGGCGCACGGCGCGCGAGGCCGGCACGCGCCAGCAGGCGCAGGCAGTCGACCGCGGCTGCGGCGCTGTCGTGCACGTCGGCGCCCTCGTCCGCGACACGATCCGCCGCCTCCAGCAGGCCGGCGAGCAGGCCGGTGGCGTCTTCGTCCAGCAGCGCCTCGCGCGGCGCGCCCAGCGATCGGCGCGCGAGCCCCTCCAGCAGCGCGGCCAGCGGCGCCATCCCCGACAGCGGAGGGCGGGCCTCGAGCGCATGCGCGAGCACCCGCTCCAGGTCGGCGCGGGCGCCGGGATAGCGCCTGCGGATCGCATGGTCGATGCGCATCGCCTCCAGCGTTTCGAACAGCCGCCGCATCAGTGCGGGCGTCGGCCAGAGCGCCAGGAAGCGCGCGAGCTCGGAGGGCGCGGAGCGCGGATCGGCAGGCTCGGAATGCAGCCCGGAGCGCACCGCGCCCAGCCCCGGGCCTTCGGCGGGCAGGCCGGGAATGCGCGCCCGGGCGGTGTCGAGCGAGAAGGCGAAGCTGCCGTTCTCCAGGTAACCGAGCTGGTGCAGCACCGCCACGCGGTAGGCGCCGTAGTTGTGCCGCCGCACCGGGAAGTCGGCGATGGTTACGGGCAGGACCAGCGCCGAGCCATCGGCGACCAGGCCGATGCGGCGCGCCTCGCGCAGCGCGGCCGGCCCGGCGGGCGCGTCCGGCCCCACGTGGCCGGCGGGCCGCAGGTGCAGGTAGCGCCCGGCGAGCCCCTGCGCGAACAGCGACAGCAGGCGCTGGACGTCGGCGAGCCCAACGGCGCCGGCCGGCGCGTTCACGGCAGCAGCACGTCGACGATGTCGGCCACCGCCTGCTGCACCTCGCGGTCGTCGGTCACGGCCCGCGCGATCGCGACGTCGCAGGCGCGCCGTGGCGAGATGCCGCCGGCAATCAGTTGCCCGGTATAGACCAGCAGCCGCGTGCTGACGCCCTCCTCGAAGCCGTGCTCGCGCAGGTTGCGCACCTTCGCGCCGATCAGCGCCAGGCGCTGCGCGTCCTGCGCACCCACGCCGCTCTCGTGGCCAATGATCTGCGCCTCCAGTTCCACCGACGGATAGTCGAACTCCAGGCTGACGAAGCGCTGCCGCGTCGAAGGCTTGAGGTCCTTGAGCACGCTCTGGTAGCCGGGGTTGTAGGAGATCACCAGCTGGAAGTCCGGATGCGCGTCCAGCAACTCGCCGGTCTTCTCGATCGGCAGCAGCCGCCGGTGATCGGTCAGCGAGTGAACCACCACGGTGGTGTCCTTGCGCGCCTCCACCACCTCGTCCAGGTAGCAGATGGCGCCGGAGCGCACCGCCCGGGTCAGAGGTCCGTCGGTCCAGACCGTCTCGTCGCCGGACAGCAGGAAGCGGCCGACCAGGTCGGTGGCGGTCAGGTCCTCGTGGCAGGCCACGGTGATCAGTGGCGTCTCCAGCGTGCGCCGCTCCGTGTCCGCCTGCCGGTACAGGCGCCAGGCCATGTGCTCGACGAAGCGCGTCTTGCCGCAGCCGGTGGGCCCCTTCAGCAGCACCGGCAGGCGCGCCGCATAGGCCGCCTCGAAGATCTCGATCTCGTCGCCGAGCGGCAGGTACCAGGGTTCGGCGCGAAGCCGGTGGCCGGCGGCATCGCCGGGCTTCTTCGGAGGGGTCATGGCGATCGCTTCGGGTTCGTCAACCCGCACGATCTTAGCCGACCGGCTGCAATCCCCGGACGCCCGCGCGAAGCGCTGGCGTCCGGCCCCATTCGCGGACTCGCTACTGCTTGGCGTTCTTCATCAGGAAGTCGAGCACGGTCTTCTGCTCTTCGGCGCTCAAGCCGGCGCGCTGGAACATGCTGGGGGTGATGCCCATCCACTGCTTCTCGGTGAACTGGCCCGGATCGCGTGGACCATGGCACACGGTGCAGCGCTGGTAGTAGATCTTCTCCGCCGGCGACAGCGATGCCATGGCCTTTTCGCGCAACGCGGCTGCGCGCCCAAGTCCGTAGAAGGCCTCGTCGAACTTGACGTCGCTCTTGACGATTCTGGGCGGATCGAAGGCCTTCGTTCCACCCGGATCGGGGTTCGTGCATTTGCGGATCGAGGCGATGCAGGTGTTGGCGGTGGTCGCCTGCGTCAGCCCGCTCGCGCTTCGGCTCGAGGTCAGGAAATTGACCAGACCGTTGTTGCAGCGCCCCTTGCTGTCGAGCTGCGGCCAGGCGCCCTCGAAGAGACTCACCACGCCGGGCATGATCTTGTCCGACACTCGCGCGCCCACCACCACCGCCCCGCGGTCGTTGTAGAGTTCGACCAGGTCACCGTCCCTGATGCCGTTGGCCTTGGCGTCCTCCACGCTGAGCGTCAGCGGCTCGCGAGTCTGGACCGTGTAGCGCTTGCGCAGCGTTGCGGAGTTGTTCAACTGCGAATGCAGGCGCCAGTACGGATGCGGGCTCACTACATGAACCTGCCCCTTGCGCGCGTTGCCGAGGTACTCGCCCGGCTCCTGCCACTTGGGCATGGGCGGCATGTCCGGGATGTTCATCTTCTCGATCGTGGATGAGTACATCTCGATCTTGCCGCTGGTGGTGTGCAGCGGATTCTTGACCGGGTCGGCACGGAAGTCGCCGTGGCGCACCCATTTGTGCGCTTCCGGCGGCACGGGAATGCGCGCCGTGCCATCGGCCCAGAACTTCTCGAAGGGCGTGTCCTTGGCCGCGCTGCAGGCTTCGTAGGCGGCCTTGACGTAGTCCATCTGCGTCTTGCCCTCGGTGAACGCGTACTCCACGCCGCACAGCACCGACAGGCGGCGGAAGATCTCGAAGTCGTCGAGCGCGTCATGCTGGGGCGCGATGACCTGCTTCATCGCGTAGACCTTGTCGATGCTGTAGGTGCCGGCAGTCGATATGTCGTTGCGCTCCAGCGTGGTGGTGGCGGCCAGCACGATGTCGGCCCAGCGCGCCGAGCCGTTCCACCACGGCTCCTGGCAGACGATGGTGTCCACGGTTCCGATGGCACGCGCCAGCTCGTTCAGGTCCTGCTGGTGCGAAAAGGCGTTGTTGCCGGCGTTGTAGATCAGCTTGACCTTGGGGTAGGTGTACTTGCTGCCGTTGTAGGTGAACTCCTTGCCGGGGTTGAGCAGCATCTCGCTGATGCGCGACGCCGGGCAGATCTTCCTGACGGGATTGCGGCCCTGGGACAAGCCGGTGGGCGCCGTGCCGCCCGACTGCGGCATGCCGCCGCCGCCATCACCTCGGCCAGCGAGCGGATCCTGGCCGCCGGAATGCCTGTGATCCTCGCGGCCCATTCGGGCGTCTTGGGCGGCGTGCCGTCCTTGCCCTCCAGATAGGCGCGGTACTTGTCGAAACCCACCGTGTACTTGTCGATGAAGGCCTGGTTGTGCTTGCCCTGGCTGAGCAGGTGCTGGCTCATCGCAAGGAACAGCGCGGTGTCGGTGTTGGGGACGATGCGAACCCAGTCAGCGCCCATCTTCTCGTCGGTGGTGGTCACCTGCGGATTGATGGAAATGAACTTGCAGCCGGCCTTCCTGATGGCTTCCCAGCCACCGTACATCTCGTGGTCGGGCACGGTGTACTCGATGCGGTTGTTCTTGTCCGGATCGCAGCCGATGAACACGACCAGCTCCGTGTTGTCGCGCAACTGCTCCCATGCGGTCTGGGCCGAGTACACCTCCATGTCGCCGATCACCATCGGCATGATGATCTGTCCGGCGCCGGCCGAGTAGTCGCCCGTGGTGATCGATGACCCGCCCAGGAGGTTGAAGAAGCGCCCCTGGAGCACGTTGGGACGGAAGATTCCCGCGTGCGACCAGCCCCCGTAGGAACTGGAGAAGCATCCTTCGTTGCCTTGCTTCTCGATGGTGTCGAGAATGGCCTTGGCGGTCAGGCCCAGGGCAGTGTCCCAGCTCACCTGCACCCATGCGTCCTTGCCGCGCAATTCGGGCTTGTTGCTTCCCTTGCGGCCGGCCCTTTCCCACTCGAGGTAGGACTTGCGAACCATCGGGCCGACGACGCGGGTCTTGTCGTACGTGCGATCGAGCACGCCCTCGGTCAGCATGCCCGTGGGCATCTTGTCGCTGCCCTGCGCCTCGATCTTGACGATCCGACCCTTCTCCACGGTGGCGATCAGCGGTCCGTAGTGGGTGGCATGCGACACCTTGCCGCTGAAGGCTCTGAGCGCTGCCAGCTGCGCCGCCTCGTCGGGGGCGGTGGCGGCGAGGGCCTGGGCAATCGGTGACAGTTTCAAGCCCGAGACGGCCGCGCCCAGCAGGCCCGTCGTACTCATGCCGATCCATTGACGTCGCGTGAGGTTCATTTCGTCGCTCCCCGGATGCAGACGGCCGCGAGCAAGCCCGCAAATCAACGCTACGCCGACGCATCGGCCATTGCAAGCGGCGGAAAAGTGACTAGGCGCCGGACCGCCTCGAGGCCTGGAGGGCCTGCGCCGGGCTGATGTCCGTGCGGCCCAGCGCACGCGCCCGCAGCTGCCCGCAGCCGCCCTCCACGTCCTGCCCAGCGGAGTGGCGCAGCTTGGTGAGCACGCCGCGCCGGTGCAGCGCCCGCGCCATCGCCGCCGCGCGCTCCCATGACGGCCGCCTGAACGGCAGCTCGTCCACCGCGTTGTAGGGGATCAGGTTCATCACCGCGTAGCGGCCGGCGAGCAGCCGTGCAATGCCTTCCACCTCGTCGTCGCCGTCGTTGATTCCCTCCAGCAGCGTCCACTGGAACTGGACCGGGTAGCCGGTGGCGCGCGAGTACGCATCGGCCAGCTCGACCAGCTCCGCGGGGTCGATGCGCGGCGCGCGCGGCAGCAGCTTCTCGCGCAATGCTGCGCGGGTCGTGTGCAGCGAGAGCGCCAGCGCGGGCCGCACCGGCCCCTCGGGCAGGCGCTCGAACACCCGCCGGTCGCCCACCGTGGAAAAGACCAGGTTCTTGTGGCCGATGCCGCCCTCGGTGCCCAGCAGCTCGATCGCCTCCATCACGTTGTCGAGGTTGTGCGCCGGCTCGCCCATGCCCATGAACACCACCTTCTTCACCGGACGCCGCGCACGGGCCAGCGCCACCTGCGCGACGATCTCGGCGCTGCCGACCTGGCGCAGCAGCCCGTCGCGGCCGGTCATGCAGAACACGCAGCCCACCGCGCAGCCGACCTGGGTGGACACGCAGACCCCGTCGCGCGGCAGCAGCACGCTCTCGACCGCCTGCCCGTCGGCCAGCCCCACCAGCAGGCGCGCCGAGCCATCCTCGCCCGGGTGCTCCGAACGCACGCGCGCCACCGCAGCGAGCGTCTGCGCAAGCGCGGGCAGCGCATCTCGCAGCCGCGCGGGCATGAAGTCCTCGGGGCGCTGGCGGCCGCGGCCCAGCGGCTCCGCGCGCGCCCAGTTGCGCAGCAGCAGCCGTCGATGGGCAGGGCCGGCGCCATGGGCGGCCATCGTCTCTGAGAGGTGGTCGATCTTCATGGCCCAGATCTGCGCGACCGGCGCGACCGGTTGTCGGCGTGCTTTACATCGTCACCGGAAATCCTGGTACGAGACTCGAACAATTTTTCGCAAGTCATTGAATGATTGAAACTTAAATGGCTATCGATGCAGGTCGGCGCGTTTCTTGCTTTCACTAGCAAGTTCGTCGGGCGCGATTCTTCTGCGCTCCGGCACGTGCCTACCCCGGAGATACTGCGTGAATTCGAGCTTCCTGAAAAATGCGGCGATCGGCCTCGTGGCCATGGCTGCAAGCGCGACGGCCAGCGCCGCCATCGTCATCTCGACCAACCCCGCGGACTTCAACCTGACGGCGGTCGCTTTCCCGGACACTGCATTCACGACGGCGAACATCGTCAGCGCGGGCGGCAGCGTCACCCTCGACACGGCCTCCGGGACGGGCAATCCGGCAACCACCAACGCCACCTACACCAACTGGGCGGCGTCGCCCCTGGCGGGCATGGAATACGCCATCAGCGGCGACGAGAACTTCGACATCCTCTTCGCGTCGCCGCAGACGGCGTTCGCGATGAACTACGCCGACGACAGCGCGATCAGCGTGTTCACGCTGACCTTCTTCAACGGCGCGACGAATGTCGGCTCCACCCAGTTCACCAGCACCGCGCCCTTCGCCCAGGGCAAGTTCATCGGCTTCGCCAGCGACCTCGCCTTCAACAAGGTCACGGTGCGCGAGGAAGACGGGGCGACCAACACCAACGAATACTTCCAGTTCTACACGGCCACGGCCGTGCCGGAACCGGCCTCGCTGGCCCTGCTGGGCCTTGGGCTGGCCGGGCTCGGGATGATCAGGCGCCGTCGCGCCGGCTGATCCCCGGCGACGGGGTTGCGCCACCGGCCGCAATCGCGGCGGCTGGCGCGGCGGATTCTCGCACCTCCCCGGGAAAAACGGACCGAACCGGTCCGGTCGCAAGCATGGCAGCGTTCCGCGCGGGCGGCGCTACGCACAGAATCGACGGCTTGATCATCCTTCCACGAGCCGTTCTCCATGCCCAATCCCGCAACTGCTGCCGAGCCCCTCCTGTCCGGGATCACCGTGCTCGACTTCACCCGCGTGCTCGCGGGTCCCTACAGCACCCGGCTGCTCGCGGACCTTGGCGCGGACGTCATCAAGATCGAGCGTCCGGGCGAAGGCGACGAGGTGCGCTACGTCGGCCAGCAGCTGCAGGAAGGCAGCACCGACCAGAGCGCGTACTTCTCCCGGATCAACGCCGGCAAGCGCGGCGTCGGCATCGACCTGGCCAACCCCGCCTCGCGCGAAGTGATTCTCGATCTGCTCGCCAAAGCCGACATCGTGGTGGAGAACTTCGCCCCCGGCGTGATGACCAAGTACCAGCTCGACTACGCGAGCCTGTCGGCGATCAAGCCCGGCATCGTCTACTGCTCCATCTCCGGCTTCGGCCAGAAGGGCCCGCTGTCCTCGATGCAGGCGTACGCGCACCTGATCAACGCCTTCTCGGGAATGATGGAGCTCGAGCGCGGCGGCATCTTCGAGCCGCGCGCCTCCAACCTGCAGGCCGCGGACGTGCTCGCAGGCGCCCACGCTTTTGGCGCGATCTGCGCAGCGATGATCCGCAAGCTGCGCACCGGCCAGGGCGCATACGTGGACGTGTCGATGCTCGAATGCATGATCGCCGCGGACGACGTCAACTACGGCGCCATTCTCAACGGCGGCAGCGTCGATCGCCGGCCGCGCCGCGGCATGGTGGTGCACAAGATCGGCGAGCGCTACGTGGCCACCCAGCTGGGCAGCGGTGCGGCGATGTGGCCGCGCCTGCTCAAGCTGATGAACCGCCCCGAGCTGGCCGACGATCCGCGCTTCCAGACCCCCGGCGATCGCCGCGTGCACTGGGATGCGCTGGAGGAGATCATCCGCGAGTGGCTGAGCGGCTACGCCAGCGTGGAAGAGGCGGTGGCGGCCATCAGCGCGGCCCGCATGCCCGCGGCTCCGGTGACCCTGGCCGAGGAGATGATCGACCACCCGCACCTCGCGCAGCGTCAGTTCTTCCAGGACGTGCCGCACGGCGCCGGCGGCAAGGCGCGCATCACCGCGCAGCCCTTCCACCTGGACGGCGGGCCGGTGAAGCCGACCGGGCCGGCGCCCTGGCGGATCGGCGAGCACACGCGCGAGGTGCTGGGCGAGGTGCTGGGGTATTCCGCGGAACGGATCGCGGGGCTGCACGATAAGGGCGCAATCGCGTTCGGGAGCTGAGGCCGGGCGCGCCTGAGACGCACGTGACGGCGAACTGTTGCCCGCGCGGGATCACCCTGCGTGACGGCCGCGAGGTGACCTTGCGCGCGATCGTCGAAGCCGACGCAGCCGCGATCGTCCAGGCCTTCGCGCGACTCTCAGCCCAATCGCGTTACTTCCGCTTCATGAGGTACAAGAAGCGGCTCGACGAGGCCGCCCTCCAGCGCGGGGTGCATCCGCGGCCCGGGCTCGATTTCGTGTTCGTGGCCACGACGCCGGCGGCCGACGCGATCGACATCGTGGGTGCCGCGCAATACGTGCAGGCAGGCGAACCCAGGGACAGGACGTGTGAGTTCGCGATCACCGTGGCCGAGGACTGGCGCGACAGCGGTCTTGGCAGGGAGCTGCTGACCAGCCTGGTGGACCGGGCGAAAAGCGATGGCTACGCGTTCATGGAGGGCTTCGTGATCGCCGAGAACACCGCGATGCTCGCGCTGGCGCAGGAGCTCGGATTCAAGACCGAACCGGTTCCTGACGACGCCACCGTGCTGCGCGTTCTGCGCGCGCTCTGATTCCGCTCTGTTTCATCGGCAGGCGCCGATGCTCGCCCGCCGCGCACCCGGCCGGCCCGGGCAGATGCCGCGGCGGCCGGCGTTGGCGTATCTTCGACCTGCCGCCCCCCTGCGCACCGCACCCCTGGAGGAAATCCGATGGGAGTCACGCACCGAACCCACGTCAGCTACATCGACCGGACGCGGGCCTACTACGCCGCGCTCGGCTATGAGCGACCGTACCAGTACGCGCACCACACCGACGCGCCGTTCGCCCGGCTCGCCAGGCCGCTGTCCGAGTGCCGGGCAGCGCTGGTCACCACCACGAGCCCCTGGAACGACGACCCGGCCGCGCTTCCGAAGCCCTTCGAGCGCAGCGGGGTATGGGCGGGCGACGCCTCCAGCGTCCCTGAACGCCTGCTCACCGAAAACCGTTCCTGGGACAAGGAGAGCACGCACACCCGCGACGTGCAGTCCTTCCTGCCGATCGGGCACCTGAAGGCGCATGCCGAGGCGGGCCGGATCGCCGACGCCGGCCCGCGCTTCTACGGCGTGCCGACCGAATACTCGCAGTCGCGCACGCTGCGCGAGGACGCCCCCGCCATCGAGGCGATGTGCCGCGAGGACCGGGTCGACGTCGTCCTGCTCGCAGCGCTCTGACCCGTCTGCCACCAGACCGTGAGTCTGGTCAGCCGGTACCTGGAGTCGCGCGGCATCCCGACCGTCGTCATGGGCAGTGCGCGCGACATCGTCGAGGAGTGCGGGGTTGCCCGCTTCCTGTTCACGGACTTTCCGCTCGGAAATCCGGTCGGCAAACCGTACGACGCGGCGATGCAGCACGCCACCGTGGGGTTTGCGCTGGACCTCCTCGAGCACGCCTTCCTGCCCCGCACGACGGTGCAGACGCCCTGGCGCTGGAGCGACGACGAGTCGTGGCGCGAGGTGTACGCGCGAATCGACCCCGAGCGCATCGAGGCGCTGAGACGCGAAGGCGAGGCTAGACGGGCGCTGCAGGCTGGCGCGCGGAAGTGAGCACAGGCGTGCGGGGGCGCGGCCCGCCCGCGCGCGACTCCAACGCATCGTCGGTGACGAGCACAGCGCGAGCAAATGGCTCAACAGTGAGAACCGGCGCATAAACGGCCGCCCGGTCGACCTGATCCGTCAGACCGAAGGGCTCGTTCGTGTCGTTCACTACCTGGACGCCTCCCGCGGTCTCGTCTGAGGCGTTTGCCTGGCGCGGCCAGGTCTGGCGCATGGTGGAGTCGCAGCACATTGCCGCCACCATGAAGCTGGTCGACAACCGCGAGGAACAGGACCTGCTCGAGTCCCTGCTGGAATCTGGCAAGCCGGCGCAGCCAGGCGGTACGGCAGGCCTCGACTACCTGTTGGCCACGCCCTTTCGCTATCCCCCAAGGCGGGGCGGGTCACGCTTTCGAGCGGCCACCGATCCCGGCGTCTTCTACGGCGCGGAATCGGTCCGGACTGCTGGCGCAGAACTGGGCTACTGGCGCTGGCGATTCCTGCAGGACGCCGTCGACCTCGAGCGGATCGAGCCGGTGGCGCACACGGCTTTCCGGGTGGAGGTTGCGGCCCCGGTGGTGGATCTGCAGCGCACGCCGTTCAGCGCCGATGCAGCGATCTGGCAGCATCCGACCGAGTACGGGCCGACGCAGCAGTTCGCGCGCGTGACCCGCGAGGCCGATGCCGGCGGCATCCTCTATCGGTCGGTGCGCAATCCGCAGCCGTCCTGGTGCCTGGCGCTGCTCACGCCCGCAGGCTTTGCCCGGCCCAGGCCCCATGCCGAGCGGCAGACCTGGTTCTTGGCTGTGTCGCAGAACAAGGTGACCCTGCGGCGCGATACGGAATCGATGCAGTTTTCTGCGGCGGGGTGGCGCTGAGCACGAAGTCATGACGGAAGCCGGGTCCGCTCTGGCCACTCGGCAGATGCACGACTCGGTGCAGCCGGCCGCGCCTCCTTCGACACTTGGCTTTCCGGAACCCCTCGACCGGCCAGCTATCGGAGAATCCCGGCAGACGCTCTGCCCAGGAGAGAACCCCGATGACCGCCCCAGACCCCTTCCACCAGCCCTGCAACATGGGCGACCTGCTGATCCGCGCCATCCAGCGCGGCGGCGACCGGGTGGCCTTCATCCTGGACGAACAGCAGTTCACCTACCGCGAGTTCGGCGCGCTGCTCAGCCGCTTCGTGCAGGCGCTCAAGGCCCGTGGCCTGGGCCGGGGCGACGCCATCGCGGTGCTGTCGTCGAACCGGCCCGAGGCCTTCCTGGGCACGGCGGCGTCCTACCTGATGGGAATGCGCATCACCTGGATGCACCCGCTGGGCTCCGAGGACGACCATGCCTACCTGCTCGAGGACTCCGGCGTCACCACGCTGGTCGCCGACCCTGGCACCTTTTCCGAACGCGCCCATGCGCTGAAGGCGCGGCTGCCTGCGCTGCGGACGGTGGTCGGCCTGGGACCCAACGACTTCGGCGACGACATCCTGGCCGAGGCCGCGCGTTTCGAGCCCCTGCCGCTGGTGGCCGAGGCGAGCCCCGAAGACCTCTGCACGCTGATCTACACTGGCGGCACCACCGGCAAGCCCAAGGGCGTGATCCACACGCAGCGGGTGCACGTGTCGATGGTGATGGCCGAGCTCTCCGAGTGGGACTGGCCGCAGGAAGTACGCTTCCTGGCGATGACGCCGATCACGCACGCGGCGGGCGCGATGATCGTCGCGGTGATGATGCGCTCGGGCACCTTCGTGATGAACAAGGGCTTCGATGCCGACAAGTTCTTCGCGCTGGTGAAGAAGCACCGGATCACCGCCACCTTCCTGGTGCCGACGATGATCTACGTGCTGCTCGACCACCCGGGGCTTGCGGGCGCGGAGCTCTCGTCGCTGCAGACCATCATCTACGGCGCGTCGCCGATGTCGCCGGCCCGCCTGATCGAGGGAATGAAGGTGTTCGGGCCGGTGTTCATGCAGCTCTACGGACAGTCCGAGGCGCCCAATGCGGTGACGGTGCTGCGCCGGATCGACCACGACCCGGAGCGCTTCCCGCAGCGGCTCGCGTCCTGCGGGCGCCCCATCTACGACAGCCAGGTGAGGCTGCTCGACGACGACGGCAAGGAAGTGCCCACCGGCGAGGTCGGCGAGATCTGCGTGCGCGGCCCGCTGGTGATGAAGGGCTACTGGAACAAGCCGGAGGAGACCGCGAAGGCGATGCGCCATGGCTGGCTCTACACCGGCGACCTGGCCCGCGCTGACGAGGACGGCTTCCTCTACATCGTCGACCGCTCCAAGGACATGATCATCAGCGGCGGCTTCAACGTCTACCCGAAGGAAGTGGAGGACGTGCTGACCACGCACCCGGCGGTGGCTGCCGCGGCGGTGATCGGCGTGCCCGACGACAAGTGGGGCGAGGCGGTGAAGGCGGTGGTGGTGCTGCGCGCCGGGGCCAGCGTGAGCGCCGAGGAGCTGATCGCGCTGGTGCGCGACGCCAAGGGCGCGGTGCAGGCGCCCAAGACCATCGATTTCGCCGACGGCCTGCCGGTCACCGGCCTGGGCAAGCCAGACAAGAAGGCGCTGCGCGCGAAGTACTGGGGCGGCCAGGGTCGCGCGGTTGCCTGACCCGTCGGCGCGCCCCGCCCGGCCACGATCAACCGACGTTCCGCGCGGCCTGGCGCCGCGCCCCCTGGAGTCCACGATGACCGCACCCCTGCCCGGCCCCACCTATCCGTCGATCGCGCTGCGCGCGCTGGCGCGCTTCCCCGATCGCGTCGCCTTCCGTTCCGGCGACACCGACGTCCGCTACGCCGCGGCGCTGGACACCGTCGCCCGCATGCAGGCGGCGATGAGCGCCCGCGGCGTGGGCCGCGGCAGCGTGGTGGCGCTGCTCAGCGCAAACCGCTGGGACAGCTGGTGCGCAGGCCTGGCCTCGCAGTCGCTCGGCGCAGCGGTGACGCCGCTGCACCCGATCGGCTCGCTGGAGAGCCATGAGTTCCAGCTGCTGGACGCCGGGGTCGACACCCTGGTGGCGGACGTGAGCGTCTATCGCGACCGGGCCGGCGATCTTGCCGCGCGCCTGCCGCAGCTCAAGGTGTTCACCGTCGGCGGCGCGCTTGACCTCGGCGCGCGCGGCGGCGACCTGCTGGCGCTGGCCCGCGACGCCGGCGCGCAGACCGCGCGCGACCTGGCACGCCCCGACGACCTCGCGTCGCTCAACTACACCGGCGGCACCACCGGACGCTCCAAGGGCGCCTACCGCGACAGCGCGACGCTGGCGCTGTCGAACCTCGCGGTGCTGGCAGAGTTCGAGTTCCCCAGGCGGCCCGCCTACCTGGCGGTGGCGCCGATCAGCCACGTGGCCGGCAGCAACGTGATGCCCACGCTGATCAAGGGCGGCACCGTGCACCTGATGAGCGGCTTCGACCCCGAGCGGGTGCTGGCCACCATCGAGCGCGAGCGCATCGATTTCACGCTGATGGTGCCGACCATGGTCTATGCGCTGCTCGACCACCCGAAGCTGAAGTCCTTCGACCTGTCCTCGCTGGAGCTGCTGCTGTACGGCGCCTCGCCGATGTCGCCAACGCGGCTGGCCGAGGCGCTGGAGAACATCGGCCCGGTGTTCTCGCAGCTCTACGGCCAGAGCGAGTGCTATCCGATCGCTTCGCTGCCCAAGGCCGACCACGATGTGAAGCGCCCGGAGCTGCTGGCGGCCTGCGGCTTCCCCACCGCCGCCTGCCAGGTGAAGCTGCTCGACGACGCCGGCAACGAGGTGAAGCAGGGCGAGCCCGGCGAGATCTGCGTGCGCGCCGGCCATGCGATGGCCGGCTACTGGAAGCAGCCCGAGCTCACCGCCGAAGCCATGGCCGGCGGCTGGCTGCACACCGGCGACGTGGCCCGCGCCGACGAGCAGGGCCGCCTGTACATCGTCGACCGCAAGAAGGACATGATCATCAGCGGCGGCTTCAACGTCTTCCCGAAGGAAGTCGAGGACGTGCTGACCATGCACCCGGCGGTGTCTTCCGCGGCGGTGATCGGCGTGCCCGACGACAAGTGGGGCGAGGCGGTGAAAGCGGTGGTGGTGCTGCGCCCGGGGGCCAGCGTGCAGGCCGAGGAACTGACCGCGCTGGTGCGCGAGCACAAGGGCTCGGTCTACACGCCCAAGACGGTGGACTTCGCCGAGAGCCTGCCGGTGACCGCGCTGGGCAAGCCCGACAAGAAGGCGCTGCGGGCGAAGTACTGGGCAGGCGAGGGCCGCGGGGTCCACTGAGCCCGGTTCACACCTCCAGCACCAGCTCCGGATCGAAGGCCTTGTTCTCGATCTCGCCCTTGGGCGCGTAGCCGCGCGGATTGGCCACCACGCGGGTGGCGCCGACGCGGTAGTCGGAGCTGTCGTGCATGTGGCCATGCAGCCAGAGCGCAGGCTGCCAGCGCAGGATTTGCGCCTCGAGATCGGACACGAAGCAGGCGTTGATCGGCGAGCCCGCGAAGCGCGGGTTGATGCTGCCGCGCGCCGGCGCGAAGTGGGTAACCACCACCGTCGGTCCCGCGTGCGGCTGCGCGAACTGCTCCTCCAGCCAGGCCACCGAGGCGTCGAACAGCAGCTGCGATGCGGCCGGCGAGAAGGGCTGGTCGAAGTCCGGCGCGAGCCGGATGCGGGAGTAGTCGCGGTTGAAGGCCAGCGCCTGCTGCAGGCCGGTTTCCTTGTGCTCGGGCGACTCGTAGAGCCGGTGGTCGGACCACAGCGTGCAGCCCAGGAAGCGCACCCCCTGGTGCACCCAGACGTTGCGCTCGAGCACGCGCACCGTGCTGCCCTGCGCATGTTCGCGCAGCAGCGCGTGCGTGGTGACCAGGTCGCTGCCGTAGAACTCGTGGTTGCCGGCGACGAACAGCGTGGGCTGCTCGTAGTGCCGTGCCCAGGCCATCGCGGCGGCCGGGCGGGCCAGATCGCCGGCCAGCACCACCACGTCCGCATCGGTGCGCGGATGCTCGAGCCCCTGCACCGACAGGTGCAGGTCCGACAGCAGCGCGATCCTCATGGCGCCAGCCCGATCAGCCCCTGGTCGAGCACCGGCTGGCCGTTCTCGGCCAGCGTGCGGAAGCGGATTCCGTCCGCCTCCTGCCAGGCCTGCACCTTGAGCGTGTCGCCGGGGAGCACCGGACGGGTGAAGCGGCCCTGCATCGAACGCAGCCGGTCGGGGTCGCCGTCGCAGAACCGGTTGAGCAGGATGCGGCCGGTGATGCCGTAGGTGCACATGCCGTGCAGGATGGGCCGGGAGAACCCGCCGCGCGCGGCGAAGTCGGGGTCGCTGTGCAGCGGGTTGCGGTCGCCACTGAGACGGTAGAGCAGCGCCTGGTCGGGCCGCGTGGCGACCACGCGCTCGAAGTCCGGCGCGCGCTCGGGGATCCGCGACGGCGGCGACGGGGTGCGCTCGCCGCCGAA
This sequence comes from Quisquiliibacterium transsilvanicum, assembly GCF_014202215.1. Taxonomy (GTDB): domain Bacteria; phylum Pseudomonadota; class Gammaproteobacteria; order Burkholderiales; family Burkholderiaceae_E; genus Quisquiliibacterium; species Quisquiliibacterium transsilvanicum. Next base: position 324,323 of record NZ_JACHGB010000006.1, read on the forward strand.
GCCGCCCTCGCCGCGGATGAACACCGACGAGGTGGCGGTGGCCAGCGGTGCGCCGGTGGCGGCGTCGACCACTTCGGCGTCCATCGTGACCAGCGCGCCGGAGCCCTTGTCCTGGATGGCGGTGACCTTGCCGGTGACCCGTGCGCGGCCCTCCACCGGCAGCGGCCGGTGCAGCACGAAGCCCTGCTCCGCGTGGACCAGTTTCGTGCGGTCGATGTCGCCGAAGGCGGGCCGCGCGGTGACCGCGTTCTGCACCACCACCACCGCATAGGCCGGCAGCATGCGCAAGGCGACGCCGGCCGTGTTCTCGGTGGTGAAGGCCAACTCGGCGAACGCATCGTCCTGCCCCGCACCCACGCCGATCGCGTAGAGCATCGCGTCGCGCGAGGTCCAGGCCACTTCGGCGGGTCCGGCCTCGCGGCCAATGCAGTCGAGATCGATCGGCATGTGGGTTGCTCCTTGTTTGCGTTGGTTGGCGCGCCCCTGGCCTGCGCTGCGCGAGCGGCGGCCGGTGGCGTCGATGTCGATGTCGATGCGTCCGATGGTAACCAAGCGAGGCGGCGCATGCCGCCGCTTCCGGACCCGCGGGCGGCGGGCGCCGCTGGCGGCGATGCGAAAATGGACCGGTCGTCCCCGCCTGCGCGCCCGGCATGCGCGCATCCTGCCCTGCCCGTCACCGCCCGCGGCGGCGTCCGCGACAGCACCGATGAATCCAATGCGCCCGCCGGCCGGCCCCCTGCTGTCGGCAAAGCTCGACCCGCCTTCGCTGCCCGTGCAGGTGCGGCGCGACGGCCTGCGCGAGCTGTTCGAGGGCGCCGCCGCCGCGCGGCTGATCCTGGTGCGCGCGCCGGCAGGCTTCGGCAAGACCACCGCGCTGGCCCAGTACCACGCGCTGCTGCGCAGCCGCGACGTGGCCACCGCCTGGCTCACGCTGGACAGCAGCGACAACGACGTCTCCCGCTTCCTGCAGTACCTGGTGGCGGCCGTCGGCCAGATCGCCCAGGACGACCCCGCGCCCGACGCCGGCGGCCGCATCGACTCCGGCCCGCCCGCCAGCGACGCGGCGCTGCAGGCGATCGATCGCCTCACCGCGCTCGATGTGCCCTTCGCGCTGTTCCTCGACGAATTTGAGACGATCCAGGAGACCGCGGTCCTGCGGCTGGTGCGCAAGATCGTCGAGCAACTGCCGCGGCGCGGACAGCTGGTGATCGCCGCGCGCGACCTCCCCGACCTGCAGCTCGGCCGGCTGCGCGCCCAGGGCCATCTGCTCGAGGTCGATGCCGAAGGGCTGCGCTTCACGCTGGAGGAGACCGCCGAGTTCCTGAGCCTGCAGCGCGGCGCGCCGCTGCCGCCGGAGCAGCTGTTCTCGCTGCACCGCAAGACCGAAGGCTGGCCCGCTGCTCTGCGCCTGGCGTCGATTGCGATCGGCCGCGGCGCCGGCAGCGAGGCCTTCATCGAGCGCTTCTCGGGCAGCGACCGCGCGCTGGCCGACTACCTCGCCGACGACGTGCTGGCGCGGCAGCCGGCGGCGGTGCGGGATTTCCTGCTGCGCACCAGCGTGCTGCGCCACCTCGGCGCGCCGGTCTGCGACGCGCTGGTGCCCGGAATCGACAGCGACGCGATGCTGCGCGCGCTGGAGTCGGCGGACATCCCGCTCACCCGGCTGGAGCGCCCCGAGCGCTGGTACCGTTACCACAGCCTGTTCGCCGACTTCCTGCGCGACCGGCTCGCGCGCGAGCTGCCGGACGAGGCGCCGCGGATGCACGACGCGGCCTCGCGCTGGTACGAAGCCAATGGCCGCTTCGTCGCCGCGATCGACCATGCGCTCGAAGGCGGCGAGCATTCGCGCGCAGCGGCGCTGCTGTCCCGGCATGCGCAGGATCTGCTGGGCCAGGGCCGCATGCGGCTGCTGTCGCGCTGGTTCGATGCGCTGCCGGAGGAGCAGCTGCGCGGGCGGGCCGATCTGCAGCTGGCGCGCGCCTGGGCGCAGGCCTTCACGCGCAGCCCCACCGAGGCCTTCGCGCTGCTCGACCGGATCGACCCCGCCGATGCCACCGACCCCGGGATCGCCGCCCAGCTCGCGGTGCTGCGGCCGGTGCTGCTGGCGAACATGGACGAGATGGAGCAGGCGCGCGACGTTGGGCAGGCCTGCCTGGCCCGGCTGCCCTCGTCGAGCCCCTTCGCGGACGGCGTGCTGATCAACACGATGGCATCGGTGCTGTCGGTCACCGGGCCCCAGGAGGAAGCGCGCCGCCTGCTCGACCGGGCCCGCGCAGCGCAGGGACGCGAAGCCAGCGCGTTCGGGATGATGTACTCGGAGTCGGTGGAGGGGATCATCGACCTGATGGAGGGGCGGCTGCGCCAGGCGACGGCGCGCTTCCACCTCGCAGTGACCGGGACGCGCAGGCTGCCGGGCACCCACGCCAACAGCAACGCGATGGCCAGCGTGCTGTACGCGAGCACGCTTTACGAGGCCGGCGAGCTGGACCAGGCTGCGCACCTGCTGCACATCTACGTGCCGCTGATCCGCGACATCGCTCTGCCCGACCAGATGATCCTCGGACACGTGCTGCTGTCGCGTCTGCTGTTCCATCGCGGCGACGTCGACCAGGCGCTGCACCTGCTCACCGAACTGGAGTACCTGGGGCACCGCAAGACGCTGCCGCGCGTGGTCGCCAGCGCGCGGCTGGAGCGGGCGCGGATGCTGATGCTGCAGGGGAACGCCAGCGCCGCGGGGATGGAGCTGGACCGGGCCGGCACGCCCGGGCTGTGGGAGCGGGTGGACCGGATGCGGCTGCTGGCGCACGACACCGACTACCTGGCGCTCGCGCGGCTGCGCCAGGCGGTGGCGGGCTCGGGCGCGGAGGCCGAGCGCGCGCTGGCCGGGCTCGAGCGGGAGATCGCCACCGCGCTGTCGGCAAACCGGCTGCGCCGCGTGCTGAAGCTGCGGCTGCTGCGCGCCATGGCGCTGCTGCGCTCGGGAAGCGAGGCGGCGGCACTGGCCGCCATCGGCGAGGTCCTGGCGCAGGCGGCGCCCGAAGGATTCATCCGGCTGGTGGTCGACGAAGGCCCGGGCGCCGGGCTGCTGGTGCAGCGTCATGCGCAGTCCGTCGCTGGCCGGGCGCAGGGCGCATCGCCCCTCTTCGGGCAGTACCTGGACCGGCTGCTGCAGGCCTTCGGGCCGCTGCCGGAAGAAGAGCCGCCAGCTGCGCAGGCGCCGCCCGCGGATCCGCTCACCCGGGGCGAGATCCGCGTGTTGCAGCTGCTGGCCGAGGGCTACTCCAACAACGCGATGGCCGAGAAGCTGTTCGTGTCCGAGAACACGGTGCGCTCGCACCTGCGCAACATCAACGCCAAGCTGGGCGCGCGCAGCCGCACCCAGGCGGTGGCGATCGGACGGCGGCTGGGACTGGTGCGCTGACGACTGCGCTGACGACTGCGCGGAGACTGCGCGGAGACTGCGCGGAGACTGCGGGGCGACCAGGGGCGCAGAAACGGCGCGGGCGCCCGAAGGCGCCCGCGCACGCATCAGTCAGCCAAGGCTCAGAACTTGTTCGGGCCCATGTAGCCGAACAGGAAGCCCGCGACCTTGCGCATCTGGATCTCCTCGGAGCCCTCGGTGATCCGGTAGCGGCGATGGTGACGGTAGATGTGCTCGAAGGGCTTGTGACGCGAGTAGCCGATGCCGCCGTGGACCTGCATCGCGCGGTCGGCCGCCTCGCACACCAGGCGGTTGGCCCAGTAGTTGCACATCGACACCTTGTCCGAGAGCTTCTTGGCGACCTCGGGGTGCGGCATCTGGTCCATTTCCCAGGCGGTCTTGCGGATCAGCAGGCGCAGCATCTCGCACTGCGTGGCCAGCTCGACCAGCGGGAACTGGATGCCCTGGTTGCGGGCCAGCTCCTCGCCGAAGGGCTTGCGCTCACGGGCGTACTTCACGCTCTCGTTGACGCAGAACTGCGCTGCGCCCAGCGAGCTGGCAGCCTGGCGGATGCGGTTCTCGTGAACGAAGGACTGCGCCAGCGGCAGGCCGTGGCCTTCCTTGCCGAACATGGTGGTGTCCGGCACCCAGACGCCGGTGAAGCTCACGCGCGGGTGATCGGTGGGCATGTTGAAGGTCCACATGTACTCCTCGATCTTCACCCCCGGGGTTTCGGTGGGCACCAGGAAGCAGGTGATGCCCAGCGCGTCGCCGGCCTTGCCAGAGGTGCGTGCGAACAGCGCGCAATGCGTCGCCGTGTGCATGCCCGTGGTCCACATCTTCTCGCCGTTGATCAGCCAGCCGGACACGCCGTTGCGGGTCTCGCGGACCGCCTTCGTCTCCATGTGGGTGGCGTCCGAGCCGTGGTTCGGCTCGGTCAGGCCGAAGGTGATGCGGGTCTCGAAGTTCAGCTGGCCGGTGATGAACTTGTCCTTCTGCTCCTGCGTGCCGAAGTCGCGCAGCATCACGATGATCGGGAAGTTGCCGACCACGGAGTGCTCGTTCTGCAGGTCGTTGAACAGGCCCAGTCCCTTCGACGCGAGGTGGTCGCGGATCACCGACATCCACAGGTTGCCGATCTCCTGGCCGCCGAATTCCTTGGGCAGCGGCAGGCGCCAGAAGCCGGCCTTGTCGGCGAGCTTCTTGCACTCGACCAGCAGCGCTTCCCACTCGGGGCGCGGCAGGCCGTCATTGTCGAAGTCGGTGCGCGCCCACTCCCGGCGATGGTCGAAGAAGCGCTCGTTGTCGTCCTTGGCCTGCAAGGGCCGGATTTCCTGGTCGATGAACCGGTCGAGGTTCTTCAGGAACTCGGTGAGCTCGGTGGGAAGGTTGAAATCCATCGGTGTTCGGCTCTCGTTGATGGCGGGATCGAACCGCCAGTGGGTGGAAGGATTGGACGGGCATTGTCCGGCAGAGCCCCGCCCCGGTCATCGTCCATAGCGATGATTTTCGACACGTGCCGCGGCGCCGTGAGCCGCGCAGGGTTCGATCCGCTCCCGGGCGGTCAGGCCCAGGCCACCCGGAGCCAGCCGAGCAGCGCGCTGCCCAGCACCACCGCCCAGGGCGGCGCCCGCCACCAGGCCAGCGCGACGAAGGCGCCCAGCGCCTGCGCGAAATCCCCCGGGCCGCGCACCGCGCCGGTCCAGACAGGGTCGTAGAGCGCCGCCAGCAGCAGGCCGACCACCGCCGCGTTCACCCCGGCAAGCGCCGCGCGCGCCCCCGGACGGCGGCGCAGCCCTTCCCAGAAAGGCAGCACGCCGAACACCAGCAGGAAGGAGGGCAGGAAGATGCCGATCAGCGCCACGGCTGCCCCGGCCCAGCCGTGGGCGACAGCCCCCAGGTAGGAGGCAAAGGTGAACAGTGGACCGGGCACCGCCTGGGCGGCGCCGTAGCCGGCCAGGAAGTCCTCGGCGCCGACCCAGCCCGTCGGCACCACCTCCGCCTGCAGCAGCGGAAGCACCACGTGGCCGCCGCCGAACACCAGCGCGCCGCTGCGGTAGAAGGCGTCGAGCATCTCGATCGCCCAGCCGGGGCGCGCCGCCGCCAGCAGCGGCAGCCCGAACAGCAGCGCGGCGAACAGCGCGAGCGACGCCAGTGCCAGCCCGCGGCCCACGCTGACCGGCAGCTCATGGCCGGAATCCTCCGCGGCCGGCTGGCGGAACAGCAGCAGCCCCAGCGCGGCCGCCAGGACGATCACGCCAACCTGCGCCATCGGGCCCGGCCAGGCGAGCGTTGCCGCCGCCGCCGCGGCAGCCAGCGTGGCGCGCGGCGCATCCGGGCACAGCGTGCGCCCCATCGCCCAGACCGCCAGCGCGACCACCGCGACGGCCGCGAGCTCCAGTCCCTGGAGCAGGCCGGGCGCCGGCCCCCCGCCCCAGGCCGCGATGCCCAGCGCGAACAGCGCCAGCGCGATCGCCGACGGCAGCGTGAAGCCGGCCCAGGCGGCCAACGCGCCGGGAACTCCGGCTCGCGACAGGCCCAGCGCGATGCCCACCTGGCTGCTCGCCGGACCGGGCAGGAACTGGCACAGCGCGACCAGGTCAGCGTAGGCCTGCGCGGACAGCCAGCGGCGGCGCTCGACGAAGGCTTCCCGGAAGTAGCCCAGGTGCGCCACCGGACCGCCGAAGGAGACCAGCCCCAGCCGCAGGAAGGCGAGGAACACCTCGGCGACGCTGCCCCGCGGCGGGGCGCTGGATGGGCTCGTCGGCGCGGGGGCTGCGTCGGGCATGGCCTGGCTCGAGGTCGGCACGGGAGTCTCGGGCTCGCCCTGGTTCGCTGGCGCAATGGTGGCGTCGGGCATGGCCTGGCTCGGGGTCCGGCGGGCGCCGGCCTAGCGGCCGGCGGCCTCGTGATCGGCCACCGGGCCCGCGTGCCCCCTGCGCCGCGCAGCGAGGGTCTCGATTCCCGCGATCATCAGGTCGATGCTGAACTCGAGGTCGGCCGCGGGCTCGCGGGCCGACACGCCGGCCAGCCCGGTGGCATAGGTGTAGATCGACCAGGCGAGCCGGGTACGGTCGTCGACCTCGAACCCGGCCTCGGCCAGGCAGGCGTCGATGACGGCGTGGATTTCGCGCTCGCGCGCGGTGGCCTGCGCGCTGGATAGCAGCGCGCGCACCACCCGCGGATGGCGGCGGGCCAGCGCGTGGAATCGCCTGGCGAGCTGCCGAAGCACGGACTGCCATCCCCCCGCACCGCGGCGCGGGATCGCCAGTTCCTCCAGCACCGCCTGGAACACGCCCTGCAGCAGCGCCTGCTTGCCCGGGACGTGGTGGTAGATCGACATCGGGTCGACGCCCAGCGCCGCGGCCAGGCGCCGCATGCTGAGCCCCTCGATGCCGTGCGCGTCGATCAGCGCCAGCGCCGCCTCGTGGATGCGCGCCGGGGTGAGCGGGGCGCGGGGCGCGGGGATGGGGTCGGGCGGATTCATGTCGGCCAGAATTGTGCCACCGTGGCCTTTGCGGGTCGATTGACCACCCCTACACCGTAGGATAGATTCCATCGCGTCGAGCGCTGCCCGGCCGCTCCCCCAACACCGCACGCCAAGAGCCAATCGATGCAATCGAGCACTTCCGGGGCCACGCCCTCCCTGCACGTCGCCGCCGAGCCCATCCCCACCCCGCCGCGCCTGCCGGTGCTGGGCAACCTGCTGCAGCTGCCGCGCGGACGGCTCACCCAGCACCTGATGGGCGTGGCGCCGGACTTCGACGGCATCTTCGAGATCGACTTCGCCGGCTTCCGGGTGCCCTTCGTCACTTCCGCTGCATTGGCCGCCGAACTCTGCGACGAGAAGCGCTTCCGCAAGATCGTCAAGCCGCCGCTGTCCATCCTGCGCGCGCTGGCCGGCGATGGCCTGTTCACCGCCCACCAGGACGAGCCGAACTGGGGCAAGGCGCACCGCATCCTGGTGCCGGCCTTCGCGCAGCGGGCGCGGCGCGCCTACTTCGACGCGATGCTCGACGTCGCGGGCCAGCTGGTCGCGAAGTGGGAGGCGAGCGCCGGCGCGCCGATCGAGGTCTCGGAGGACATGACCCGGCTGACGCTGGACACGATCGCGCTGTGCGGCTTCGGCTACCGCTTCGAGTCCTTCGCCAGCGCGGAGCTGCATCCCTTCCTGCAGGCGATGGGGCGGGTGCTCGACGAGACCATGGGCCGGCTCACCCGCCACCGGTGGCTGACGCGCGCGCGCTTCATGAGCAATCGCCGCTACGACCGCGACATCGCCGAGATGCACGCGCTGGTCGACGAAGTGATCCGCGAGCGCCGCGCGCATCCGGTGCAGTCGCGCGACCTGCTGGGACTGATGCTCGAAGCGGTGGACCCGGTGAGCAAGGAAGGGCTGGACGACGCCAACATCCGCTACCAGGTGATCACCTTCCTGATCGCCGGCCACGAGACCACCAGCGGCCTGCTGTCCTTCGTGCTGCGCCTGCTGCTCGAGCACCCCGAAGTGCTCGCGCAGGCGCGCGACGAGGTGGACGCGGTGCTGGCCGGCGGGCGGACTCCGGAGTACGACGACCTGGGCCGCCTCGACGTGATCGACCGCATCCTGAAGGAGACGCTGCGGCTGTGGCCGACCGCGCCCGCCTTCGCGGTGGCGCCCTTCGAGGACACGCTGCTGGGCGGCCGCTACCCGATCGCGCGCAACCGCCAGGTGACCGTGCTGCTGCCGTCGCTGCATCGCGACCCCAAGGTCTGGACGGACCCGGAGCGCTTCGACATCGACCGTTTCCTGCCGGAGAACGAGGCGAAGATCCCGTCGGCGGCCTACAAGCCCTTCGGCAACGGCCAACGCTCCTGCATCGGACGGCAGTTCGCGATCATGGAGGCCAAGCTCGCGCTGGCGCTGATCCTGCAGAGGCTGGAATTCGAGTGCGCGGACGGCCGGCCGACGGCAGCGATCCGCGAAACCCTGACGCTGAAGCCGGACGGCTTCAGGCTGCGGGTGCGCCGCCGCGCGCCCGGCCGGGCGGCGGCGGCGGCGGCCTGAGGCTCAGGCCGGCTTGCCCAGCCCGATGGGGGCCGGCGCGCGCTCGAGGATCTTCTCGAACAGCGCCTGGTACTCCTCGGAGGGCTTGTGCCCGGTGAGAGGATCGCGGTGCTCCTCGAAGGCCGCGTTGACGGCATCCCAGTCGTCGCCATTGAGCAGACGGTCCGCCAGCGGCAGCACTTCCGTCTCCTCGACCTGCATGTGGTGCGCGTAGAACTCGATGAAGTGCTCGAGCGCGTCCGAGAAGGCCTTGTGACGGGACTCGCCCATCTGCTCGAACGCCAGCAGCAGGTGCTCGATCTCGCGCACCGAGGCCTGGCTATGGGAGTGCTCCCTTTCAAGGCGGTCGAGCACCTCGGCCGCCTCCGGCGAGCGCAAGCGCAGGCGGGGGAACAGCGCATTGGTCTCGTTGGCGTGATGCCGCTTCTCGGGGAACTCGTCGATGTAGAAGAGGATCGCCCGGACCAGCTCGAAATCCTCGGCCTTCGCCTTCTCGCTCAGCCGCGAGCTGAGGATCCGCAAGGTCTGGAGCATGGCCCCGATGGCCTGGTGCTCGTCGTGAACGATCTTCAACGCCTTGTGCTTCATCGAGTGTCCCCCACCGTGTTCTCCTTGTCTGTCATCGAGCCTGATTGCCGCGCCCCCGCGCCTGCGGTGCCGCCCGGCTTCCACCTTCTGAGCAGCAGCGCGTTGCTCACGACGCTGACGCTCGAGAACGCCATCGCTGCGCCCGCCAGCACCGGATCGAGCTTGCCGAACGCGGCAAGCGGGATACCGATCACGTTGTAGACGAACGCCCAGAAGAGATTCTGGCGGATTTTAGAGTAGGTTCGCTGTGAAATCGCAATCGCATCTTCCACAAGCGAAGGGTCGCCGCGCATCAGGGTGATGCCCGCGGTGTGCATCGCAACGTCGGTGCCGGTGGACATGGCGATGCCGACGTCGGCGGCAGCCAGCGCGGGCGCATCGTTGACGCCGTCGCCAACCATCGCGACCACCGCCGGCCGGCCGCCGTGCGCGCCGACACGCAGCGCAGCCACCGCCTCGGCCTTCTGCTCCGGCAGCACCTGCGCGCGCACCTCGTCGAGGCCCAGTTCCTTCGCCACCGCTGCTGCAGCGCCGGGGTTGTCGCCAGTGAGCATCACGGTGCGGATGCCGCGCCGGCGCAGCCGCTCGATCGCAAGCCGCGCACCGGGCTTGAGCGCGTCGCCGAAGGCGAGCAGGCCCGCCGGGGCGGCCTCGCCGTCACCCTGGGCGGCCCGCCAGGCGACAAAGGAGACGGTCCGGCCCTCGGCCTCGAGCACCCGGGCCGCCTCCTCCAGCGGTCCGACCGCCACGCCTATCTCATCCATCAGGCGCCGGCTGCCCACCCAGGCCTCGACGCCCTGCACCTCGCCACGCACGCCGCGCCCCGGGATCGCGCGGATCTCGCGCGCCGCCAGCGCCCCGCCCGCCCCGGCCCCCGCGCCTGCCCCCTGCGCCGTGGCCGCGGCCTCCAGCACTGCGCGCGCCAGCGGATGCTCGCTGCCGGCCTGGATCGCCGCCGCCAGGCGGAGCACGCCGATCTCGTCGATCCCCTGCGCCGGCACCAGCGCCACCAGGGACGGACGGCCCACGGTCAGCGTGCCGGTCTTGTCGAATGCCACCACCGACACCGCGTGCGCGGTTTCCAGCGCCTGCGCGTCCTTGATCAGGATGCCGTGCTTGGCGGCCACGCCGGTGCCGGCCATGATCGCGGTGGGCGTCGCCAGGCCGAGCGCGCAGGGGCAGGCGATGACCAGCACTGCCACCGCGTTGAGGATCGCGCGGGTCCAGTCGCCGCCGCCCAGGCCCCAGCCCAGCAGCGTGACCAGCGCCACCAGCACGACCGCCGGCACGAAGACCTCGCTCACGCGATCGACCAGGCGCTGGATCGGCGCCTTGTTCGCCTGCGCCTCCTCCACCATGTGGATGATCCGCGCGAGCACCGACTCCGCGCCCACCGCGGTGGTGCGCAGCAGCAGCAGACCGTCGGCGTTGATCGAACCGCCGGTGACGCGGTCGCCGGGCGACTTCGCCACCGGGTTGCTTTCGCCGGTGATGAAGGATTCGTCGACGTGGGTGCTGCCATCGAGCACCTCGCCGTCGACCGGAATCCGCTCGCCGGGCCGCACGACGACCGAGTCGCCGACCATCACCACCGCCACCGGCACGGCCTGCTCGACGCCGTCGCGCAGCAGCGTCGCGCGGTCCGGGCGCAGCGCCTGCAATGCGCGGATCGCCTCGGTGGTCTTGCGCTTGGCGCGCGCCTCCAGCCACTTGCCGAACATCACCAGCGTGATGACGACCGCCGAGGCCTCGAAGTAGTAGTGGGGCGCCATTGCGCTGTGCGCCGCGTGTGCGCTCGGGAATGTCCACTGGAGCAGGTGGTAGACCGAGAGCCCGTAGGCGGCGGTGGTGCCGATGGCCACCAGCAGGTCCATGTTCCCGGAGCCGGCCCGCAGCGCCTTCCAGCCGGCCGAATAGAAGCGTGCACCGAGCACGAACTGCACCGGGGTGGCGAGCAGCAGCTGCCACCAGCCGGGCAGCATCGCGTGGATTCCGAAGGGTTGCAGCAGCATCGGCAGCACCAGCGGCGCCGATAGCAGCGCGGCCACCAGCACCGCGAGGCCGCCGCGTCCGCCCTCCTGCGCTGAGGGCTTCGCATTCTCGTCGCGCAGCGCTGCGCCATAACCGGCCTTTTCGACCGCGGCGACCAGCGCGGCCGCATCGACCGTACCGGCGCCAAAGCGCACGGTGGCCACTTCGGTGGCCAGGTTCACCGCGGCGTCGCTCACGCCGGGCACCTTCTTCAGCGATTTTTCGACCCGGCCCGCGCAGGCCGCGCAGGTCATTCCGGTGATCGACAGGGCGACCGCTTCCAGCGGCGGCGGAAGCGGCGCGCCGGGCGAGGCATGCGCCTCTTGCCTCAGGGTGGCTGCGCTCATGGTCGGGGCTTCCTCTGCAGGCTGGTGGCGCCCGACTTTACTCCCGATGCGCGAAAGCGGCGGAACGGGGCCGCCGCCAGGATCGTCGGCGGCCCCCGCCCGGGATCAGCTGATCGAGAGCTTGCGGCCGCCGGCGGCCGCCTTCTTGGGCAGCTTCAGCGTGAGGACGCCGTTGTCGAACTTCGCCTCGGACTTGGACTCGTCGATCTCGTTGGCCAGCGAAAAGCTGCGCGCCACCGAGCCGTAGTAGCGCTCGCTGCGCAGCACGCGCTCGCCTTCCTTCTGCTCGCTCTCGCGCTTGACCTCGCCGCTGATCGACACCCGGTTGCCGTCGATCTCGACGTGGATGTCCTCCTTGGCGACGCCCGGCAGCTCGGCGCTGACGTTGTACTCGGAGGGGGACTCCTTCACCTCGACCCTGACCTCCAGGGCCTGGCCGGCTGCGGCCTTGGCAGGGGCCACGAGACCACGGAACAGCTCGGGGAACACTTCGGCGAACGGATCGTAGACGGACAGGCGGCTCATCTTCATCTCTCCTTCAGGATTACGGTTGCACGAACCGATGACCTCAATCTTGGAGCGATGGCGCGAGCTTTCAAGAGGGGACGCGCAGGCCGCGGCGCGGGCGCCCCTCCGGGGCCTACAGGACCTGGCAGATCTCGTCGAACGCGAAGCGGGGGCTGCGCGGGAAGGTCTTCGAGTGGTCGGCCTGGCCGAGGTTGCAGAGGAAGTTCGACCGGAAGCGGCCGTCCGGAAAGAACTCGGCGTCGACCACGGCATTGTCGAAGCCGGACATCGGCCCGCAGTCCAGGCCGACCGCGCGCGCGGCAAGCATGAAGTAGGCCGCCTGCAGGGTGCCGTTGCGGAACGCGGTGAGCTCTCGCCCGGCCTTCTTCGCGTCGCCGTCGAACCAGGACTTGGCGGTCTGGTCGTGCGGGAACAGCTTCGGCAGGTGCTCCTGGAACTGCATGTCGTGCGCGATGATCGCGGTCACCGGCGCCGACATGGTCTTGGCAAGATTGCCGGCCGACAGCGCCGGGCGCAGGCGCTCCCTGGCGGCGGCGCTGCGCAGGAACACGAAGCGCGCCGGCTGGCAGTTGGCGGAGGTGGGCGCCATCTTCATCAGGTCGAAGGCCTGGCGAAGCTGGGCGTCGGTGACCGGGGTGTCGAGGAAGGAATTGGCGGTGCGTGCGTTGCGGAAGAGGACGTCGAGCGCCCGGTCATCGATCATGGAAAAGCTTGCCTCGTTCAGGGAAACGGATTGGTGGATGTTCAGTCGATGCGCTCGAGGACGCTGCGCAGTCCCGCCGCGATCCGGTCGATCTGCTCGCGGCTGACGATCAGCGGCGGCGAGAGCGCGACGATGTCGCCGGTGTAGCGCACCAGCAGGTCTTCCTCGAAGAAGGCCTTCACGTGCGCCTCGTAGGCACGCGCGCCCGGCGCGCCGGGCCGCGGGGCGAGTTCGACCGCGCCCATCAGGCCGATGTTGCGGATGTCGATCACGTTGCGCACGTCCTTGAGCGAGTGCAGCGCGTCCTCCCAGCAGGTCTCGAGTTCGGCGGCCCGGGTCAGCAGGCCCTCGTCGCGGTAGACGTCCAGCGTGGCGAGCGCTGCAGCGCAGGCCAGCGGATGCGCCGAGTAGGTGTAGCCGTGGGCGAGTTCGATCGCCCCCTGCGGGCCCTGCATGAAGGCGTCGTAGATGCCCTCGCGCGCGAACACGGCACCAAGCGGCACCGTGCCGCTGTTGATGCCCTTGGCCGTGGTGACCAGGTCGGGGATCACGCCGAAACGCTGCCAGCCGAAGGGCTTGCCGATCCGGCCGAAGCCGGTGATGACCTCGTCGAAGATCAGCAGGATGCCGTGCTTCGAAGTGATCTCGCGCAGGCGCTCCAGATAGCCCACCGGCGGCACCAGCACGCCGGCCGAGCCCGCCACCGGCTCGACGATGACCGCGGCGATGGTGGAGGCGTCGTGCAGCGCGATGATGCGCTCGAGCTCGTCGGCGAGGTGGGCGCCCCACTGCGGCTGGCCGCGCGAGAACGCCTGCTCCTTCAGGTTGAATGTGGCCGGCAGGTGGTCGACCCCTGGCAGCAGCGGGCCGAACATCTTGCGGTTGCCGACGATGCCACCGACCGAGATGCCGCCGAAGCCCACGCCGTGATAACCGCGCTCGCGGCCGATCAGGCGGGTGCGCTGGCCTTCGCCGCGCAGCCGGTGCCAGGCGAGCGCGATTTTCAGCGCGGAGTCGACCGCCTCGGAGCCGGAGTTGCAGAAGAACACGTGGTCGAAGGGCTTGCCGGCCAGCGCCACCAGCCGCTCGGCCAGCTCGAAGGCCATCGGATGGCCCATCTGGAAGGTGGGCGCGAAGTCGAGCGACGCGGCGGCCTGGGCGATGGCGTCGACGATCGGCTTGCGGCAGTGGCCGGCATTGACGCACCACAGGCCGGCCTGGGCGTCCAGGACCTGGCGCCCTTCGGGCGTGTAGTAGTGCATGCCCTCGGCGCGCGCCAGCAGCCGCGGCGCCGCCTTGAACTGGCGGTTGGCGGTGAAGGGCATCCAGAAGGCATCCATTCCGGCCGATGCCTGTTCGGGGGCGAGCGCTGCGCCCCGGGTCAGATCGTTCATGTCGTCTCCTCCGACGACCCGGCGGGTCGTGACAGCGTGTCGATTGTGCGGCGAAGCCACCGCAGCAGCAACAGACCGGGGAGCGCGGCCACCACGGTCCACATGAAGAAGGTGGGCCAGCCGAGCGCCTCCACCATCACGCCGGCGGCCGGGCCCACGTACACGCGCCCCACGGCCGCGAGCGCGGAGAGCAACGCGAACTGCGCCGCCGAGAAACGCCGGTCGGTGAGCGCCATCAGGAAGGCGACGAAGGCTGCGGTGCCCATGCCGCCGCAGAGGTTCTCCAGGCCGATCGCCGCCGCCATCAGCGTGAAGTTCTTGGGCGCCACCGACAGCAGCCAGTAACCGAGGTTGGATACCGCCTGCAGCACGCCGAAGACCATCAGCGCGGTGTAGAGCGGGTGCCGGGCCAGCCAGGCGCCGCCGGCGAGCGCGCCGACGATGGTCGCGCCCAGCCCGAGCACCTTGTTCACTGCGCCCACCTCGGTCTGGCTGAAGCCGGCGCCGCGGATCAGGAAGGCGGTGGACAGCGTGCCCGCGAACGCGTCGCCCAGCTTGTAGAGGACGATCAGCGCAAGCAGCGCCACAGCGCGATCGCGGGAGAAGAACGCATCCCAGGGCGCGATGAACGAGGGGAAGCCGGCCCAGCGCGCGGCCTTCAGCGCGGCCGCGAACGACGCGAGCAGACAGAACGACAGCACTGCGAGGCGGCCGAAGCGATCCGCCTCGAGCGCCCCCCAGGGCAGGGCGCGCAGCGCGAACCAGACCACGCCGCCAGCGACCAGCATCGAGACGAAGCCGACGAGCTCGCGGCGCACGTCGCTCGCCACGCCCTGCGCAGGCGCGACCCGCGGCGAGAACGCGCTGACCACCGCCATCAGCGCGAAGAGCGCCGCCATCAGCCGATAGGTGCCCGGCCAGCCCAGCCACTGATCGGCCAGGATCAGCGCCAACCCGCCGGACACCAGCATCGCGAGCCGGTAGCCGAGCACCGACACCGCCGCGCCCGCGCCGCGCTCGCGATCGCCGAGCAGGTCGCTGCGGTAGGCGTCGAAGGCGACGTCCTGGGAGGCGGACAGGAAGGCGATCGCCACTGCGCAGACACCCATCGCCATCACCGACCGGCCCGGATCCAGCCCCGACATCACCAGGCAGGCCAGCGCGAGCCCGATCTGCGTGAGCACCAGCCAGCCGCGGCGGCGCCCCAGCCCCGGCGGCTCGAAACGGTCGACCAGCGGCGCCCAGACGAACTTGAAGGTGTAGGGCAGTCCGGCCAGCGCGAAGAAGCCGATGGTGGCGATGTCGACGCCCTCCACCGTGAGCCAGGCCTGCAGGCTGCCCGCCGACAGCGCCAGCGGCAGGCCGCTGGCGAAGCCCAGCAGCAGCATCGCCGCGATGCGCCGGTTCGCGAAGACGTCCAGGTAGGGGTTGCGCGGGGCGCGCGGCTGCGGGGACGGTGTGGCGGACGGGTTGGTCGTCGGGGGCGGCATCCGGGCCAGTTTAGCAGCGGCCCTGAGCCGGCCGATCCGCTACCATCGGGCCAATGCCCTCCCCATTGCAGGCCCCGGCAGGATGATCCGCAAAGCCCTCCGAATCCGCGTCGCCGCACTCGCGCTCGCCTCTCTGGTGTCGGTCGCGCCGGTGGCGCGCGCGCAGGCCGGCGCCGAGACCCGCGACGGCATCGCGGTGGGCGGGCAGAGCACGGTCTCTCGCCTCGTTTCCGCCGAACGGCTCGAGCGCGAAGCGGCCACGCAGTACCGCAGCCTGCTCTCGGAAGCGGCCTCCCAGGGAGCGCTTGCGCCCGACGGCCATGCGCAGCTGCAGCGGCTGCGCCGGATCGCCGCCAGGATCACGCCGCACGCAGCGCGCTTCAACGAGCGGGCGCCGCAGTGGAAGTGGGAGGTCAACCTGATCGGCTCGAAGCAGGTGAACGCCTTCTGCATGCCAGGCGGCAAGATCGCCTTCTTCACCGGCATCCTCGACACGCTCAAGCTCACCGACGACGAGGTGGGCATGGTGATGGCCCACGAGGTGGCCCACGCGCTGCGCGAGCACGGCCGCGAGCGCGCGGCCAAGTCCGCGATCGCGCAGGGGGTGACGATCGGCGCCTCGATCCTGTCGCAATGGCTGGGCTACGGTGACCTCGGCGGCATGGTGGCGCAGACCGGCGCCAAGTACACGATGCTCAAGTTCTCGCGCGGGGACGAGACCGAAGCCGACCTGGTCGGCATGGACCTGGCGGCCCGCGCCGGCTTCGATCCGCGCGCCGGCGTCACGCTCTGGGAGAAGATGGCCGCGGCCGGCAAGAGCCAGCCGCCCCAGTGGATGTCCACCCACCCGGCGCACGATACCCGGATCGAGGAGATCCGCCGCAACCTCGACAAGGTGATGCCGCTCTACGCCAAGGCCACCGGGCGCGCGCTGGGGTCGCTGCCGCCATACCGATCCAACATGGGGCAGGCGGTGCGCTGAACCGGCAGGCGCCAGTAAGGTCGCGCCGCTGGCGCGCACGAAACAAGCCGCGTCGAAAGGCGTCCAGCGCCCCTGGCCGACCGCCTCGGACACCGGCACCGACACGCCAGGCAGCAACCGCGGTGACGTAGTCGTGGGTGGCCGCGGACACCATCCGCCCTTCGGGGCGGCTGTTCATGGACGCCCTGTCCCAGTCTAGCGCCGCCGGATCGGAACGGCATGGCGGGGGGCGCCGCGCTCCGGCGCCGGGTTCGCGGGAGAATCCCCGGATGCCCGAACCGACCCCCTCCCCTGCCTTGCCGCCGCTTCCGCTTCCCACGGGCATCCGCTCGCGCCATGTGCACGGCGTCAACGGCCTGACGATGCACCTGCTCGAGGCCGGTCACGAGGAGCCCGGCCGGCCATGCCTGCTGCTGCTGCACGGCTTCCCGGAGCTGGCCTGGAGCTGGCGCCAGGTCATGCTGCCGCTGGCCGCCGCCGGCTACCGCGTGATCGCCCCCGACCAGCGCGGCTACGGACGAACCACCGGCTGGGACGGACGCTACGACGGTGACCTCGCGTCGTTCAGGACGCTGAACCTGGTGCGCGATGCGCTGGCGCTGGTCAGCGCGCTGGGGCTGCGCGAGGTGGCGGCGGTGATCGGCCACGACTTCGGCTCGCCGGTGGCGGCCTGGTGCGCCCTGGTGCGCCCGGACGTGTTCCGCTCGGTGGCGCTGATGAGCGCGCCCTTCGCCGGCCCTCCGCCGTTGCCCTTCGACACCGCCGGGCGCGAAGACGCGGACATCCGGCCGCCGGCCACCCTCGCCGCGCTCGACCCTGCGCTGGCCGCGCTGCCACGGCCCCGCAAACACTACCAGGCCTATTACTCGACGCGGGAGGCGGAGCGCGACATGCTCGACTGCCCGCAGGGCCTGCATGCCTTCCTGCGCGCCTACTACCACGTCAAGAGCGCCGACTGGCCGCACAACCGGCCGCATCCCCTGGCCTCGACCGGCGCCGAGGCCTATGCGCTGCTGCCCGACTACTACGTGATGGACCGGGCGCTGGACATGGCGCAGACGGTGGCGCCGCACATGCCCACGCCCGAGGCGATCGCCGCGTGCCGCTGGCTGCCCGACGACGAGCTCGGGGTCTACGCCGATGAATACGGTCGCACCGGCTTCCAGGGCGGGCTGCAGTGGTACCGGTGCTCGCTCGACCCCGCGCAAGCGACGGAGCTGCAGCTGTTCTCTGGCCGCAGCATCGACGTGCCTTCAGTGTTCATCGCCGGGGCCAGCGACTGGGGCATCCACCAGCGCCCCGGCGGCCTGGAGCGGATGCAGCGCAGCGCGTGCTCGCGGATGCTCGGCTGCCATCTCATCGATGCCGCGGGGCACTGGGTGCAGCAGGAGCAGCCCGAGGCAGTGGTACGGCACCTGCTGGACTTCCTGGCAGCCGCCTGAGGTCAGCCGCCGATCGGCGCCGACCCGCCCCGCTCCCTGCCCTGGAGCGGGTCTTCTTCCGGCGAGGCCCGGGCTCAGCGGTACAGCGGCAGCGCCGCGATGCGCCGCTCGACGTCGTCCATCACGCCCCGGTACGCCGGGGAATCGACACCGCCGAAGAGCCGCTCGAAGGCGTCCTTCGGCATCGGCCCCGGCAGGTCGTCCACCGGCGGCAGCAGGTCGGCGCCGCCCAGGCCCGCCGCGACCCGCCGCTGCAGTTCGGCTGCGGAGGCCCGGTCGCCGGCGGCGAGCTCGCCGAAACGCGTTCCCGCCCGGTCCGCCACGAGGTCGTCGAAGGCGAAGCCGCTGCCGTTGCGCGAGTCCTCCAGCTCCTTGTAGAGACCGATCGCGTCCGACAGGGGCACGCCGGCGTGCGCGGCGATCGCGGCGGACACCGCGAAGTGCTTCGCGAGATCCTCGCGGCCGGCCAGCGTCACCGCGCGCGCTGCGGACGGCCGCCAGCCGCGTGCGGCCGGCACGAGCACCTGCAGCCCGCGGCCGTTCGCGTAGAAGGCCGCCACGAGGAGCGCCGCCCGGTTCTCCGCCACCGCGTCGCCCGCCTCGCTGCGCTGCGCGGCGAAGCCCAGCAGGGGGCCCAGCAGCGCGTCGAGCCCGATGGGCCGCCCGCGCGGGCCGGCGCCGACGATGGCCGCGAGCCGCTCGTGGTGCGCGCGCAGCCGCGCCTGCTCGGCCGCCGGAACCAGCTCGGCCCGCAGGCGCGATGCCAGGCCTTCCTGCCACACGTAGGTCACGGCGAGCCCGCGGTCGGCGATCGCCACCTTGCGCACCGCCTCGACGGCGACCCGGTATCCCTCGGGCGTCACCAGGCGTCGCAGTGCCTCGTCGAACACCGGCCGGGCCAGCCTGGCGGGCACCGGCAGCCGGCCCAGGCGCATGGACTCGACCACCGGCAGCGTCGCGCCCTCGCGCAGCACCATGGTCACGTCGAGGAAGCGCCCCAGCGGATTGGGCGGCACCGGCAGGGTGGCGGTGAGCACCGCCGTCCCTGCGCGCAGCACGACGCGCGCACTGGCACCGGCATGGCGATCCGCAAGGTAGTTAAGCGCCAGGTCGACGTCCTCCGCGGCGAGCCCGATCGTGCGCGGCACGCCGACCGGCAGCCAGCGCGGGTCGTGGCGACGAAGGATCTCCCGGGCGCGCTCGACGTGCGCCGGCGTGAACGCGACCGGTCGGTCCACCGCCGGGCGATCGGACAGCACCGCCCAGGCGACGGCGGCGATCGCCAGCGGCAGGGCCAGCAGGAGGACGAGGAGCGTGGTTCGGAGGATAGACATGCCTGGATGTGGATCGTCGATGCCCGGAATGGCCGGCCCCATGGAATGGTGCGTCTGACTGCAGGTAGCGGCTGAACCGGGGACTGCCTGCATGCGGCCACCCGGCAACTCAGGGCGCCCGGTCGCGAACGTACACGATCGCGCCGGCCCGCGTGTGCACGCCCAGCTTCTCGAGGATGCTCGACACCTGGTTGCGAACCGTCTTTTCGCTCTTGCCCAACTGCTGCGCGATGGCCGTGTTGTCTAGGCCGAGGGCCACGAGGTGCAGCACTTCGCGTTCGGCCGGCGTCAGCGTCGCATCACCGGCGCCATCGGCGCCATCGGCCGTCACGGGGCCCAGGAACGACCGCATTTCGTCCAGGAAGACGGGCCACGCGGGCTCGGTGTCCAGCAGCACGTGGTTGTCGCTGTCGAGCGGCACGAAGCGCGCCTCAGGGATCAGTGCCGCCAGGCGCACCCCTTCGTCGAACGGCACGCGCGCGTCGCCGCGTGCGTGCAGCACCAGCGTGGGCACTCGAAGCCGGCGCGCCAGTTCGGTAACGTCGATGCGATGGAACGCCTCGAGCGTGCGCGCGGCGCTCTCCGGGCTCGCCGTCAGGCGCTCCAGGTCGTTCCACCACTGGTGCTGCGCCGGGGTGCCGCCGGGGATGAACTGGTTGGTGAACACCTGGCGGAAGGCGGCGTTGTCGCGCCCCCAGCCCAGGCGGATCAGGTTCACCAGGGTCTCGGCTTCCAGCCGGTGGGCGTCGCTGGTGGCGCGCCGCAGCGCGCCGCGCGCGTACGCGCCGAGCAGCACCAGGCGCGACACTTTGTCTGGGTTGAGCACCGCGTAGGCAATCGCCACCGCACCGCCTTGCGACATGCCGATCAATGGGAAGCGTCGCAGGCCCAGGCTGCGGATCACGGCCTCGAGGTCGCCGACCCAGGCTTCGAGCGAGAAATCGGCCACCGCACTGTCGGACAGGCCGCAGCCGCGCTGGTCATAGCGGATGTAGCGGTGATCGCGCGCGAGTTCGGCCAGCCAGGGCCGCCATACCGGGCTGTTCAGGTCGTGCTCGACATGGCTCAGCCAGTGCGCGGCACGCAGCAGCGGCGGGCCGGATCCGATCGAAGCGATCGCGATGCGGACACCATCGGCCGCAGTGCAGAAGCGCAGGCTCTGATGCAGGTTACGGAGTGGACTCCGTGTGGCAGCCATGCGCAATTGTCGCGCGCCTGGGTCGTCGGTCCCACGTTTTTTCGCCTGCGATCTCCGCCCGCCGGGCGCGTGGGGCATCCGCCTCATGCGCGGCCGCGCGCAAGGGTGAATCCTTGGAACACGTCGACGAGACGGATCCGACCAGAAAGGAGACACCATGGAAGCCACCCCCTACACCCTCGACGTCCCCCGCTACGCCAGGACCATCGAAGTCTCCAAGCGCATCCGGTGGGACATCGACCGCGACGTGATCCGAGGCCGCACCTTCGACCTGTCCCACGCCTTCCTTCCGGACGGCCTGTCGCTGGCCGACGAGCTGCCGTTCCTGAGCCCGGCCGAGCACCGCTTCCTGAGCCAGGTGCAGGGCCGCACCTACGCGAACATGTTCGGGCTGGTCGAGCGCTTCATCAGCGCGAAGATGCTGGACGTGAGCCGCGAGCACTGGCTCGGCGACCAGACCGCGCTGGAGGCCATCGTTCGCTTCACCGACGAGGAGCTGAAGCACCAGGAGCTGTTCCGCCGCATCGAACTGCTGGCGGGCGCCGGCATGCCGCCGGGCTACCTCTTCGAAGTGCCGCCCAACGACGTGGCCGCGTTCGTGCTGGGCAAGTGCACCTGGGCCGTCCTGGCGCTGACCTGCAACATCGAGCTGTTCTCGCAGGCGCACTACCGCGCCAGCATCGACGCCGCCACGGACCTGTCGCCGCTGTTCAAGGACGTGTTCCTGTTCCACTGGAAGGAGGAGTCCCAGCACGCGATCATCGACGAGCTCGAGTGGGGACGTGAAGACGCCAGTCTGGACGATGCACAGCGAGACGCGGCGGTGGACGATCTCATTGCGCTGGTCGCCGGCGTCGACGGCATCCTGCAAGGGCAGGCCAAGGCCGATGCCGCGTACTTCCTGGATGTCTGCGGCATGGCCCGGGACGGCGCCCGCGCCGAGCAGGTGAACGCCACGCTGCTCAAGGCCTACCGCTGGCAATACATCGTCTCCGGAACGCTGGAGCCGCGCTTCCAGAAGCTGCTGCGCGGGATGATCAGCGCGGCGCAGCTGACGCACATTGAGGCCGCGCTGGCGCCGCTGAGCTACGCGGTCCCGGCCCAGGCGCGGGTCGCAGACATCCCGGCAGCCCGGCAGCCCGGCAGCTCGCCCTCTCAAGTCCCGAAGTCGTAGTCGATCGTCAGCGGCGCGTGGTCGGAGAAGCGCTGGTCCTTGTAGACCGCCGCGCGCCGCGCCGCCGCCGCGAGGCCCGGCGTGGCGATCTGGTAGTCCAGCCGCCAGCCCACGTTCTTCGCCCAGGCCTGGCCGCGGTTGCTCCACCAGGTGTAGCTCTCGTCGGTGGCCTCCGGATGGAGGCGGCGGTAGACGTCGACCCAGCCGACCTCGTCGAACAGACGCGTGAGCCAGGCCCGCTCCTCGGGCAGGAAGCCGGAGTTCTTCTGGTTGCTGCGCCAGTTCTTCAGGTCGCGCTCCATGTGCGCGATGTTCCAGTCGCCGCACAGCACGATCTCGCGCCCGCTCGCGGCAAGCTGCGCCATGTGCGGCAGGAAGGCGTCCATGAAGCGGAACTTCGCCTGCTGGCGCTCGTCGGAGCTCGACCCCGACGGCAGGTAAAGAGAGATCGCGGTGAACGCTCCCAGGTCGGCCTCGATGTAGCGCCCCTCGGCGTCGAACTCCTCGTGGCCGAAGCCGTACCGCACCGCCAGCGGCGCGCGGCGCGCGTACAGCCCCACGCCGCTGTAGCCCTTCTTCTGCGCGAAGTGGAAAGCGCCGTGCATTCCGTCGACGACGCGCATCGAGTCGTCGAGGTCGGCGTCCTGCGCCTTGAGCTCCTGCACGCAGAGCACGTCGGCCTGCTGGGCCGCGGCCCAGTCCAGCCAGCCCTTGCGCCCGGCCGAGCGGATGCCGTTCAGGTTAAGCGAGATGATCCGTATCATTGAGGATTCAGCGGAGAGATCGAGTGACCCAGGAATTGCGGAGGGAGTTGCGCGCCGAGTTTATCCGGTTCGCGCACAGCGCCGGCGTGTTGCGCTTCGGCGAGTTCACCACCAAGGCGGGCCGCCTCAGCCCCTACTTCTTCAACGCCGGGCTGTTCAACGACGGCGCCACGCTGGGCGCGCTCGCCGAGTTCTACGCTCGCACGCTGCTCGACGCGGAACGCCACGGGCACGTCCGGTTCGACATGCTCTACGGCCCCGCCTACAAGGGCATCACGCTGGCCAGCGCCACCGCGGTTGCGCTCGCCCGCAAGGAACGCAACGTGCCCTTCGCCTTCAATCGCAAGGAGGCCAAGGACCACGGCGAAGGCGGGGTGCTGATCGGCGCGCCGATGCGCGGCCGCGTGGTCATCGTCGACGACGTGATCTCCGCGGGAACCTCGGTGCGAGAATCGGTGGAGATGATCCGCGCCCACGGCGGCGAACCCGTCGGCGTACTGATCGCGCTCGACCGCCAGGAGCGCGGCGGCAACGCCGAGAACGTGAGCGAGCTGTCCGCGGTGCAGGAGGTCGAGCAGAAGTACGGCCTGCCGGTGTTCGCAATCGCCGGCCTGGACGACGTGCTCACCTTCCTCGACTCCGGCTCCGAGGCGGCTTCGGCGCTGGCGCCTTACAGGCAGCGCGTCGCAGAGTACCGGATGCGCTACGGCGCGAGCACTTCATAAAGAGACAGCGATGGCACTCTGGCCGAAGATCGAATACGGGCAAGCGAATGCGCGCGTGCGCGCCGTGTACGACGACATCCGCGCCGCCCGGAACACCGACTACGTCAACGACATCTGGAAGGTGCCGGCCAACGACCCGGCCCTGCTCGAGCGCAGCTGGTCGCAGGTGAAGGCAGTGATGGGCCCGGGCGCGCTCGATCCGCTGACCAAGGAACTGGTCTACGTGGCGGTGTCGATGACCAACGACTGCGGCTACTGCGTGGGCACCCACACCGCATCGGCCCGCGCCAAGGGCATGACCGACGCCCAGTTCGGCGAGCTGCTGGCCGTGGTCGGCCTGGCCAACCAGCTCAACAAGGTCGCCGCCGGCGTGCAGGTGGAGCTGGACGAGAAGTACCGCAGCGGAGGGAATCCGCTCACCCCTCCAGCTTCGACCGCAGCAGCTCGTTGACCTGCTGCGGGTTCGCCTTGCCCTTGCTGGCCTTCATCACCTGGCCCACCAGCGCGTTGAAGGCCTTCTCCTTGCCGGCCCGGAACTCCTCGACCGACTTCGGGTTGGCCGCGAGCACCTCGTCGACAATCTTGCCGAGCGCGCCCGCATCGCTGATCTGGCGCAGTCCACGCGACTCGATCACCTGATCGACGTCGGCCGCGCCCTCCCACAGCGCCTGCAGCACCTCCCGGGCCTGCTTGCCCGAGACCGTGCCGTCCTGGATCCGGCGCAGCAGCGCCGCCAGGCGTTCGGCCGGCACCGGACAGGCCTCGATCTCGAGGCCGTCGCGGTTCAGCGCCGCGGCCACGTCGACCATCACCCAGTTGGCGGCGAGCTTGGCCGCGGCCTTGTCCGCGCCGGCCGGCGCGAGCGCGCGCAGCACGTCTTCGAAGTAACTCGAGACCCCGCGCGAGACCGACAGCGTGGCGGCGTCGTAGGCGGACAGGCCGTGGTCGGCCTCGAAGCGCGCGCGCAGCGCCGATGGCAGCTCGGGCAGCGATCCGCGCACCCGCTCGATCCACTCCGGCCCGATGACCAGCGGCGGCAGGTCGGGATCGGGGAAGTAGCGGTAGTCATGCGCGTCTTCCTTGCTGCGCATCGAGCGGGTCTCGTCGCGGTCCGGGTCGTACAGCCGTGTCTCCTGGACCACGCGCCCGCCGTCCTCGATCAGCTCGATCTGGCGGCGCACCTCGAAGTCGATCGCGCGCTCGAGGAAGCGGAAGGAATTCAGGTTCTTGACCTCGCAGCGGGTGCCGTACTCGGCCTGGCCCAACGGGCGCACCGACACGTTGGCGTCGCAGCGGAACGAGCCCTCCTGCATGTTTCCGTCGCACACGCCCAGCCACATCACCAGCCCGTGCAGCGCCTTGGCGTAGGCCACCGCCTCCTTCGCCGAGCGCATGTCGGGCTCGGTGACCACCTCCAGCAGCGGGGTGCCGGCGCGGTTGAGGTCGATGCCGCTCATGCCGTGGAAATCCTCGTGCAGCGACTTGCCGGCATCCTCCTCGAGGTGCGCGCGCGTCAGCTGCACCGCCTTCTCGCGCAGCTGGCCGTCCTGCTCCCAGGCGATCGGCACCGTGCCGCCCGCGACCACCGGGATTTCGTACTGGCTGATCTGGTAGCCCTTGGGCAGGTCCGGATAGAAGTAGTTCTTGCGCGCGAACACCGAGCGCGGCGCGATCTGCGCGCCCACCGCCAGGCCCAGCCGGATCGCGCACTCGACCGCCGCGCGGTTCATCGCCGGCAGCACGCCGGGCAGCGCGAGATCCACCGCGCAGGCCTGGGTGTTGGGCGCTGCGCCGAAGGCCGTGGAAGCGCCCGAGAAGATCTTCGAGCGCGTGGCGAGCTGGACGTGGGTCTCGATCCCGATGACGACTTCCCACTGCATGTCAGGTTCCCTTTGCATCCGGGGCGCGTCGCCCCTGAAAGCCGCGCCAGCGCGGCGATCCATTTGCCAGATCCATTTGCCCGACCCGGCGGTCAGCCGGGTGCGCCTGCGCCATCGCCCTCAGGGCCGGGCGCAGCCGCCGGTGGCGGGGTCGAACATCACCGGCCAGGCCTTGTCGTAGATTCCCGGCGTGCAGCGCCGCTCGCAGCCGGCATGCGCCAGCGTGACGCGGCGCGGATCCTGCCAGATCATCAGCCGGCAGCTGCCGCCGTCGCGCGCAGCCAGCTCCACGTGCGGGCGCCGGCGCGTCTGCTGGAACTCCGCGAGCTCGAAGCTGCAACTGCCCTGCCGGCCCACCCAGAGCTGCCAGGACAGCGCCTGCACGAGGTTGTCCCGGACCCGCAGCACGGCCCGCTCGCGAAAACCGTCGTCCTCGGCCTGCGCGCAGCTGCCGTCGAGGTGGATGGCGCGGTCGGCGATCGGCGCGGAAGGAACGCCGGGCCGCATCACCGGCGGCAGCATCGAGCAGCCCCCGGCCCAGGCCAGCGCGAGCAGCCAGAGCCAGCGCGCCCGGCGAATCACGCCGCGGCCGCCGGCGAGCGGCGCGCATGCCAGTCGGTGACCGACTGGAAGCGATGGCCGACGTTGAGCAGCCGCGCCTCGTCGAAGTAGTTGCCGATCAGCTGAAGGCCGACCGGACGGCCGCCCTCGCCGAAACCCGCGGGCACCGACATTCCCGGCAGCCCCGCCAGCGAGGCAGGCAGCGTGTAGATGTCGGAGAGGTAGTCGCGCACCGGGTCGTCGCCATGCTCGCCGAGCTTCCAGGCCACGGTCGGCGAGACCGGGCCGGCGATCAGGTCGACCTGGCCGAAGGCCGCGGCGAAGTCGTCTGCGATCAGGCGGCGCAGCTTCTGCGCTTTCAGGTAGTAGGCGTCGTAGTAGCCGTGCGACAGCACGTAGGCGCCGACCATGATCCGCCTGCGCACCTCGGCGCCGAAGCCTTCGGCGCGGGTCTTCTCGTACATCTCGAGCAGGTCGCCGTACTGCTGCGCGCGATGGCCGTAGCGCACGCCATCGAACCGGCTCAGGTTGCTCGAGGCCTCGGCCGGCGCGATCACGTAGTACGCGGGGATGGCGAGCTCGGTGCGCGGCAGCGAGATTTCGACCAGCCGCGCGCCCTGCTCCCGCAGCACGCCGAGCGCCGCGTCGACCGCCGCGCGCACGTCAGCGGACAGGCCCGCACCGAAGAATTCACGCGGCAGGCCGATGCGCAGGCCGTCCAGCGGGCGCTCGAGCGAGGCCGAGAAGTCCTCGTCGGGACGGTCGAGGCTGGTGGAATCGCGGGAATCGAAGCCGGCCATCGCCGACAGCAGCACTGCGCAGTCTTCGGCCGAGCGCGCCATCGCGCCGCCCTGATCGAGACTGGATGCGTAGGCGATCATCCCGTAACGCGACACCCGGCCGTAGGTCGGCTTGATTCCGGTGATGCCGCACATGGCCGCCGGCTGGCGAACCGAGCCGCCGGTGTCCGTGCCGGTGGCCAGCGGCGCAAGCCCCGCGGCCACGGCCGCCGCGGCGCCACCCGAGGAGCCGCCCGGAATGGCCGACGGGTCCCAGGGGTTGCGCGCCGGGCCGAAATGCGAACTCTCGTTGGCGGAGCCCATCGCGAACTCGTCGCAGTTGGTCTTGCCCAGGCAGACCGCGCCGGCGCGCTCGAGCCGCTCGACCACTGCGGCGTCGAAGGGGCTGACGTAGTCGGCGAGCATCCGCGAGCCGGCGGTCGAGCGCCAGCCGCGGGTGACGAAGATGTCCTTGTGGGCCACCGGCACCCCGAGCAGGGGCCCGCGCTCGCCCGCTGCGCGTCGCCGGTCCGCCTCGCGGGCCTGCGCCAGGGTGAGATCGGGGCGCACGTCGATGAATGCGTTCAGCTCGCTGGCCGCGATCCGTTCGAGATAGGCGGCCGCCAGCGCTTCGGCGCTGGTCTCGCCGGCGTCCAGCGCCTGGCGCAGCCGGGCGAGCCCAAGTCCCGCGACGTCCATCGGTGCGACGCTCACTCGATCACCCGGGGCACGAGGTAGAGGCCCTGTTCCACGGCCGGCGCCACGGCCTGGAAATCGGCGCGGCGGTCGGACTCGGTGACCTCGTCGGCGCGCAGGCGCAATGTCATCGGCTGCGGGTGGGTCATGGGTTCGACCCCCTCGGTGTCGACCGCCTGGAGACGCTCGATCAGGCCGAAGATCGAGCTGAGCTTCGCCTGGGCGGCGACGGCCTCCTCGTCCGACAGGGCGAGGCGGGCGAGACGTGCAATGCGACGGACGTCGGCGACGGATAGCGACATGATCGGAGCGGAGCGGGGGAATCGGGATGCGGGCGACCCGCGGCCGGGCGACGGAACGCCGACCTCGCGTCGACGAATGCCCTCTGGCAGGAGCCCGGTTGTCGACGAATTATACGGTATCATCCCTGACTTTCTCCGGCAGTCCCCCGCGTCTCGGCAACGTCGTTCGCGCGCGTCTCCCTCCAGTCTCTCACCCACCTACGGAACCGCGATGTTCGGGTTTTTGCGCAAGTATTTCTCGACCGATCTCGCCATCGACCTCGGCACCGCGAACACCCTGATCTACGTGCGCGGCAAAGGCATCGTCCTGGACGAACCTTCGGTCGTCGCCATCCGCCAGGAAGGCGGTCCCAGCGGCAAGCGCAGCATCGCGGCGGTCGGCACCGAAGCCAAGCAGATGCTCGGCAAGGTCCCCGGCAACATCGAGGCCATCCGGCCGATGAAGGACGGCGTGATCGCCGACTTCACCGTCACCGAGCAGATGCTCAAGCAGTTCATCCGGATGGTGCACGAGTCGCGGCTGTTCTCGCCCAGCCCCCGGATCATCATCTGCGTGCCCTGCGGGTCCACCCAGGTCGAACGCCGGGCCATCCGCGAGTCGGCGCTGGGCGCAGGGGCATCGCAGGTCTACCTGATCGAAGAGCCGATGGCGGCCGCGATCGGCGCCGGCCTGCCGGTGTCCGAACCCACGGGCTGCATGGTGGTCGACATCGGCGGCGGCACCACGGAAGTGGGCGTCATCTCGCTGGGCGGCATGGTCTACAAGGGCTCCGTGCGGGTCGGCGGCGACAAGTTCGACGAAGCCATCGTCAACTACATCCGCCGCAACTACGGCATGCTGATCGGCGAGCAGACCGCAGAGAACATCAAGAAGACCATCGGCTCGGCCTTCCCCGGCTCCGAGGTCAAGGAAATGGAAGTCAAGGGACGCAACCTCTCGGAGGGCATCCCGCGCAGCTTCACCATCTCCAGCAACGAGATCCTCGAGGCGCTGACCGACCCCCTCAACCAGATCGTCTCCGCGGTCAAGATCGGGCTGGAGCAGACGCCGCCCGAGCTCGGCGCAGACATCACCGAGCGCGGCATCATGCTCACCGGAGGCGGCGCGCTGCTGCGCGACCTCGACCGCCTGCTGATGGAGGAGTCGGGCCTGCCGGTGCTGGTGGCCGACGACCCCCTCACCTGCGTAGTGCGCGGCTGCGGCATGGCGCTGGAGCGCATGGACAAGCTCGGCACGATCTTCACCAACGAGTGAACGTGCCCGGGCCGTCCCGGACACCCGGCTGACCGATGGACCGCAGCCCCCCGTCGTTCTTCAACCAGGGCCCCTCAGCGCACGCTCGCCTCGCCTTCTTCGCCCTGCTGGCGATCGCGCTGCTGGTGACCGATGCGCGGATGGGCACGCTGGGCGCGCTGCGCCAGGGCATCGGCACCGTCCTCTACCCGCTGCAGCGGACCCTCCTCGTGCCGCGCGACCTGCTCAGGCTGACCAGCGAATACTTCGGCGACGTCGATCGCATGCGCGTCGAGAACGCCGAACTGCGGCGGATCGAGATCGCTAACGCGCGGGCGCTGCTGCAGGCCGACCACCTCGCCGCGGAGAACGCACAGCTGCGGGCCCTGCTGGGCGCGCGCGAGCGTTCCGCCATCCCCTCCGTGATGGCCGAGGTGCTCTACGACGCCCGCGATCCCTACACCCGCCGCCTGATCGTCGACCGCGGCGTCCAGCATGGGGTGCTCGCCGGCCAGCCGGTGCTCGACGCCCTCGGCGTGGCCGGCCAGGTCACCCGCGCGCTGCCACTCTCTGCCGAGGTGACGCTGCTGACCGACCGCAACGCCGCGATCCCGGTCGAGATCGCCCGGACTGCCCAGCGCTCGATCGCCTTCGCGAGCGCAACGCCCGGCCTGCTCGAACTGCGCTTCCTCAGCGTCGACAGCGACGTCCAGGAGGGCGACGCCATCGTCACCTCGGGGCTTGACGGCGTCTATCCGCCCGGGCTGCCGGTGGGCAAGGTGCTGCGCGTGGAGCCGACCGGATCGTCTGCGACGCTGTCGCGGGTGCTGGTCGCCCCGCTGTCGCGGCTCGAGCGCAATCGGGCGCTGCTGGTGCTGCAGGTCGACCGCAGCGCACTGCCCCCGCCGCCGCCCGAGCCGGCCGCCGACGCGCGCTCGCGCAAGGGCTCCTGAGGCATGCGTCCCGATCCCGAATACCTGCTGCTGCCGGCGAACCGTGCGTTCATCGCGTTCTCGCTGGTGTTCGCGTTCATCCTCGACCTGCTCCCCTGGGGCAGGATCGCCTGGGCGCCGGACTTCCTCGCGCTGGTGCTGGTGTTCTGGAACATCCACCAGCCGCGCAAGGTCGGCATCGGCATCGCCTTCCTCTTCGGCGTGCTGATGGACGTCCACGACGCGGCGCTGCTCGGCGAGCATGCGCTGGCGTACAGCCTGCTCTCCTACGGCGCGCTCAGCATGCACCGCCGCGTCCCCTGGTTCGGCCCCTTCGGCAAGATGCTGCACGTGCTGCCGCTTTTCCTGGCCGCGCAGCTCATCGCGATCCTGGTGCGTATCCTGGTCGGCAGCGGCCTGCCGGGCTGGCCGATCCTGCTGTCGAGCTTCACGACGACGCTGCTGTGGCCAATCGCCGAACTGCTGCTGCTGGCGCCGCAGCGCCGCGCCATCGAGCGCGACGAGAACCGCCCGCTCTGAAGCCACGCACATGGCGAACATCGAGGTGCGCAACCCCGAGCGCGACATCCACCGGCTGCGGATCCGGCTGGGTGTCGCGTGGGTGATCGTACTGGTTTGCTTCGGCATCCTGGGCGCACGATTCTTCTACCTGCAGGTGGTGCGCTACCCGGACTTCCACGCGCAGGCCGAGGACAACCGCATTGCGCTGGTGCCGGTGCCGCCCCGGCGCGGACTGATCTATGACCGCAACGGCGTCCTGCTCGCCGACAACGTGCCGGACTACACGCTGGAGATCTCGCCGCGCCGGGTGGCCGACGTCGAGCGCACCATCGACGACCTCGCCCAGATCCTCGAGGTCACCGCCTTCGACCGGCGGCGCTTCAAGCGGCTGCTCGCCGAGGCGCGCAACCAGGACAGCGTCCCGATCCGCACGCGGCTCAGCGACGAGGAGCTCGCGCGCTTCGCCGCGATGCGCTATCGCTTCCCCGGCGTGGAGATCCGTGCCCGGCTCTTCCGCACCTATCCGATGGGCGAAACCGCCGCCCATGTGATCGGCTACATCGGGCGCATCTCGGTCGACGACAAGCGCCGCCTCGAGGAGAGCGAACGGCTCTCCGAGTACGCGGGCAGCACGCACATGGGCAAGATCGGCGTCGAGGCCTCCTACGAGCGCCAGCTGCACGGCCGCGCCGGCTTCGAGGAGATCGAGGTATCCGCCGGCGGCCGCACGGTCCGCTCGCTGTCGCACACGCCGCCGGTGGCCGGCGCGAACCTGATCCTCTCGCTCGACATCCGCCTGCAGCAGCTGGCCGAAGAGTGGTTCGGCGACCGCCGCGGCGCGCTGGTGGCGATCGAGCCGCGCACCGGCGACGTGATCGCGATGGTGTCCAAGCCGGTGTTCGACCCCAACCTGTTCGTCGACGGCATCGACGTGGCGACCTGGCAGGCGCTGAACGAGGACCCGGACAACCCGCTGCTGAACCGCCCGCTGCGCGGCACCTACCCGCCGGGCTCCACCTACAAGCCCTTCATGGCGCTGGCGGCGCTGACCACCGGCGCACGCACTCCCGAGTTCACGATCAGCGATCCCGGCTACTTCCTGCTCGGCAATCACCGCTTCCGGGACTCCCGCCCCTCGGGCCACGGAACCGTGAACCTGCACAAGTCGATCGTCGTCTCCAGCGACACTTACTACTACAAGCTGGCCTACGAGATGGGCGTGGACGCGATCCACGATTTCATGGCGCCCTGGGGCTTCGGCCAGCTCACCGGGATCGACCTGGAACACGAGGCCACCGGGATCCTGCCGTCGTCGCAGTGGAAGCTCAAGCGCTACAAGAAGAAGTGGCATCCGGGCGAGACGCCGTCGGTAGGCATCGGGCAGGGCTACAACGCCTTCACGATCCTGCAGCTCGCCCACGCAACGGCCACCCTGGCCAACGACGGCGTGGTGATGCGGCCGCACGTCGTGCGCTCGATCGAGGACCCCGTCAGCCGCGAGCGCAACCTCACCGTGCGCGCGCCCAGCCGCAGCATCGGCCTCTCCCCGGAGCACCTGGCGCTGGTCAGGTCGGCGATGGTGGAGGTCAACCGGGTGGGCACCGGGCGGATCGCCTTCCGCGGCGCCGAGTACGTGGCCGCCGGCAAGACCGGCACCTCGCAGGTGATCGGCATCCGCCAGGGCGAGCGCTACGACGCCCGGCGGATCGCCGAGCGTCATCGCGACCACTCGCTGTTCATGGCCTTCGCGCCCGCCGAGGCGCCGCGGCTCGCGCTGGCGATCATCGTCGAGAACGGCGGCTTCGGCGCGCAGGCGGCGGCGCCGATCGCCCGCAAGGTCTTCGACTACTACCTGCTCGGCAAGCTGCCCGGCGACCCGCCGGGAGCCGCCACGAGCGCCGCGAGCGCCGCGGCAACGGGTGCGAAGCCCGGCGCGGCCGCTGCCCAGCCCGAGGGCGAGAACGAACAGGATCTGCGCGACGTGCCGGAGCGCATCGGCCCCGAGCCGATCTCGCCGACGGAGGTCAACCGCCAATGACGGACACACTGGACCTGCGCAAGCACCTGCGCGCCTGGCTGACGGCGTTCGATCCCACCCTGACCGCGGTCCTGGCAGTCATCTTCGGGCTGAGCCTGGTCGCAATGTATTCGGCCTCGCTCGGCTTCCCCGGCCGCTTCGAAGGCCATGCGCGCAACCTCGCCGTGGCCTTCGTGGTGATGTGGGTGGCGTCGAACGTGCCGCCCGGCTGGCTGATGCGCTCGGCGGTGCCGCTGTACCTGCTGGGAGTGCTGCTGCTGATCGGGGTGGCCCTGTTCGGCGACATCTCCAAGGGCGCGCGGCGCTGGCTGGACCTGGGCTTCACCCGGATCCAGCCCTCGGAAGTGCTGAAGATCGCCGCGCCGCTGATGCTGGCCTGGTACTTCGAACGGCGCGAGGGCGTGAAGCGCTGGTACGACTTCGCGATCGCCACCGCGCTGCTCGCCGTCCCCGTCGCGCTGATCCTGCGCCAGCCGGATCTCGGCACCTCGCTGCTGGTGCTGGCCGCGGGCGGCGCGGTGATCTTCCTCGCCGGGCTCAGCTGGAAGGTGATTGCATCGCTGCTGCTGGGGGCCGCAGCCGCCGCGCCGGTGCTGTGGACGCTGCTGCACGACTACCAGCGCCAGCGCGTGCTGACCCTCATCGACCCGACCAGCGACCCGCTGGGCAAGGGCTTCCACATCATCCAGTCGACGATCGCGGTGGGCTCCGGCGGGGTCTGGGGCAAGGGCTGGATGCAGGGCACGCAGACCCACCTGGAGTTCATCCCGGAGCGCACCACCGATTTCATCTTCGCCGTCTACTCCGAGGAGTTCGGGCTGGTGGGCAACGGCGTGCTGCTGGTGCTCTACCTGCTCCTGATTTCCCGCGGAATGGTGATCTCCGCGCAGGCTTCCACCGAGTTCTCGCGCCTGCTGGCCGGCTCGCTGACGCTGATCTTCTTCACCTACGCCTTCGTCAACATGGGAATGGTGTCCGGCATCCTCCCGGTGGTCGGCGTGCCGCTGCCGATGATGTCCTACGGCGGCACGGCGCAGGTCACGCTCGCGCTGGGCGCCGGCATGCTGATGAGCATTGCCAGGCATCGGCGGCTCGTGCAGACCTGACGACGCATCGATGACTGCGCCGGGGCCGGCCCCTTCGCGGGCCCATGTAAGCCGCTCCGCGGCGGCCCGACCGAGAACGCGCTGATCACTACCGCCGGCTGCAGCGGTCGCAAGAGCGACCGACG
Organism: Quisquiliibacterium transsilvanicum; assembly: GCF_014202215.1. Lineage (GTDB taxonomy): Bacteria > Pseudomonadota > Gammaproteobacteria > Burkholderiales > Burkholderiaceae_E > Quisquiliibacterium > Quisquiliibacterium transsilvanicum. The sequence continues at coordinate 357,666 of NZ_JACHGB010000006.1, forward strand.
GCCGGCGGCTGCGATCCGCGCCTCTCGGGGAGTAGCTTCGGCGGTTCATCCGCCCGCGTCTTCGTCGTCAATCCGGGCCAACGCCCCGGCGAAGCGGCAGGCCTGCAGGCCTGCAAGCAAGACCGTCAGCAAGCACGGTCCTTGCTTCGGTGAGTCCGTGTGTGATTCGAACCTTCGAAACAACGGACTGCTTCCATGCCAGTTTCTCTATCGCCCCCGGGACGGCCAGCCCGCCCCGTCGCGCACCGGTGGATGCGTGCCGCGTCCGCCTCGGTCCTGCTGCTGGCCCTTGCAGCGCCTGGCCGCGCGGAACAGCCCTCGCCGAACTCCGCCGCCGCGGCAGCGGCAGCCGGATCGGCGCGTCAGTACACGCTGACCGAGCTGATCGAGGGCGCCCGCGCGGGCAGCCCGGCGACGGCCACGAGCCGGGCGGGGGAAGACCTCGCAAGCGCCGGCATCCGGACCGCGCGCGCCCGGCCCAACCCGGAACTGTCCCTCGAGCCCGGGCGGCTGCGCGCCAGAGGCGGGGCCGACGGCGACGGCAGCAGCACGCTGCTGTCGGTCGGGCTGCCAATCGAGAACCCCTGGCTGCGGACTTCCCGGATACAGGCGGCGGAGTCTGCCGTGGATGTCGCACGCGCGCGCACCGAAGCAGTGCAGGCAGAGCTGATCGCCGCGATCCGCATCCGATTCTTCGAGATCGTCCGGCTCGAGGAGGCGGTCGCTGCCTTCCAGGAAGATCTGCAGCTGACCGAGCAGATCCTCGAGAGGATCCGCCTGCAGGTGCGCACCGGCGAGGCGCCCCGCTTCGACCTGGTGCGTGCCGAAGGAGAGACCGCGGTCGCCCGCAAGAACCTCGAGAATGCGCAGATGCGGCGGCTCAGCGCGAAGGCCGACCTGCGCCGGCTCACAGGCCCCTGGGTCGCGCCGGAGTTCGAGATCCGGCTCGAGCCGGCGGACCAGCGGCCTCTCGACGAGGAGGACTACCGCGGGTACGCGCAGGCGATCGAGCGCGCCAACCCGCAGATCGCGCTGGCCAGGGCCGAGCTCGAGCAGGCGCAGCGGCGGGTCGAGCGGGAACGCAACGCGGTGCTCCCGCAGGTCACGCTGCGCGCGTCTCAGGAACGCGATCCTTCGTTCACCCTGAACCGGATCGGCGCGCAGCTCACGCTGCCGCTGATCGACCGCCGGCAGGGGCCGATCGCCGAGGCGCAGGCTCAGGTCACCGTCGCACGGCGGGCGCTCGAGCAGCGCCGCCACGAAGCCTCCGCCGAACTCGACGCCGCCTGGCGCGCCTACCGGGCCGCGCTGGTGCGCGTCGAGTCACTGGAGGGCGGAATCATCGAGGGTGCCCGCGCGACGGTCGGCATCGCCGAGGCAGCGTATCGCTTCGGCGAGCGCGGAATCCTCGAGTTCCTCGACGCCCAGCGCCAGTTCCGCCTTGTTCGGAACGAACTGATCTCCGCGCGCAACGAGCTGCAGCTCGCGCGCACCGACCTCGAACGCATTGTCGGCAGATGACAACATGACGATCCAAGGAATTCGCCCCCTGCTTCTGGCCGCCGCCCTGCTCGGCCTCACCGCCTGCGGCGAGCGTGCAGCGCCGCCGAGCGCCGCCTCTGCCGCCAGACCCGACCCGATGGAGATCGCGCTCGACGACTCCACGCGGTCGCGCGTCAGCACCGCGGCGGTCGGCACCAGCACGGTCATGGAGACCGTCCGGATCGCCGGCCGCATCGAGGTCAACCAGTACCGCACCGCGCGGATCGGTGCGCCGATCACTGGACGCATCTCGCAGATCGACGCCGAGCTCGGCCAGCGCGTCCGCGCAGGCCAGGTGCTCGCCGAGATCAACAGCCCGGAGCTGGCCCAGGCCCAGCTCGCCTTCCTTCGCGCGAACTCGCAGCAGCAGCAGCTGACCAGGGCGGTCGAGCGGGCCCAGCTGCTGCTGGCCGCCGACGTGATCGGCTCGGCGGAGCTGCAGCGCCGCCAGACCGAGCTCACGGTGTTCTCGGCCGAGAAGCGCGCGGTCTCCGACCAGCTGCGCGCGCTCGGCCTGTCCCGGGAGCGGATCCGGCGCCTCGAGGAAACCGGGCAGATCCAGCAGACCGCCTCGATCACCGCGACGCTCTCGGGCACGCTGATCGACCGCCAAGTGGCGCAGGGCCAGGTCGTCAGCCCCTCCGATGTGCTGTTCGTGGTGTCCGACCTCGGCTCGGTCTGGGCGGTGGCCGAGGTGCCCGAGCAGGACGCCCGCTTCGTGACGCGCGGGCAGAAGGTGCGGCTGGAGGTGCCCGCGCTGGACAACCAGCAGCTCGAAGCCAGTGTCCAGTACGTCGCCGACATCGTCGACCCGCAGACGCGCACTGTGCGCGTGGGCGCGGTGCTGGAGAACCGCGACCAGCGCCTAAAGCCCTCGATGCTGATGACCATGCTGGTGCAGGGCAGGTCGTCGGAACGGCAGGTGGTTCCCTCGAGCGCGGTCGTGCGCGAGAACGACGTCGACCACGTGTTCGTGCTGGTGCGCGACGATGCGTTCCGGCTGACGCCGGTGACGCTCGAGCCGGAGCGCGACGGTGTGCGGCCGCTGGCGCGGCCGCTGCCCGAGGGGGCGCGCATCGCGATCGACGGCGCCTTCCACCTGAACAACGCCCGCATGCAGCGCGCGCTGGCCGGCAACTGACGGAACGGAGCCTTCAACATGATCCGTTCCCTGATCGCGTGGGCGCTCAAGCAGCGCATCGTCGTTGCCGTCGTCGCGCTCGCCGTCGCCGCCTTCGGCGTGCTGGGCCTGCGCGGCCTGGCGGTGGACGCCTTCCCCGATGTCACCAACGTCCAGGTGCAGATCGGCACCGAATCTCCGGGCCGCGCTCCCGCGGAGGTCGAGCGCTTCGTCACCGTGCCGATCGAGAACGCGATGCGCGGCATGCCCGGCCTCGTGGAGATGCGCTCGCTCAACCGCAACGGACTGTCGCTGATCACGCTGGTGTTCACTGACGACACCGACGTCTACTTCGCCCGCCAGGTCGCGCTCGAGCGCCTGATCGAGGTCGCCGACCGCATGCCCGAGGGGGCGACGCCGGTGCTCGGCCCGGTCTCCAGCGGCCTCGGCGAGGTCTACCAGTACACCCTCGAGCATCCGTCCGACGGCGACCGGGAGCTGTCGGTGGACGAGCTGAAATCGCGGCGCGACCTCCAGGACTGGGTGGTCAGGCCGCTGCTGCGCTCGATCCCGGGGGTGGCCGAGGTCAACTCGCACGGCGGCTACGTCAGGCAGTACCAGGTGATCGCGAACCCCGAACGCCTGCGCCACTACGGCTTCACCATCCGGGACCTCTACGGGGCCCTGGCGCGCAACAACGCCAACTCCTCCGGCGGCGCGCTGCCCGTCCGCGCCGAGCAGTACCTGATCCGCGGCGAGGGCCTGATCGCGAGCCTGGACGACATCCGCAACATCGTGCTCAAGGAAGTCAACGGCACGCCGGTCTACGTGCGCGACGTGGCCGAGGTGCGCTTCGGCCAGGAGGTGCGCCGCGGCGCCATCCTGCGCGACGGCGTCACCGAATCCGTTGCCGGCATCGTTCAGATGCAGCGCGGCGGCAACGCGCGCGAGGTGGTGCAGCGGGTCAAGGCGCGCGTCGAGCAGATCAACGCGCAGAGCGAGATCCCCGGCGGGCTGCAGATCGTGCCCTTCTACGACCGCACCGACCTGGTCGATGCCGCGCTGCTGAACGTCTCCAAGGTGCTCGTCGAGGGAGTGGTGCTGGTGATCGCGGTGCTGTTCGTGTTCCTGGGCGACGTGCGCTCGAGCGTGATCGTCGTCGCGACGCTGCTGCTGACGCCGCTGATGACCTTCCTGGTGATGGGCCAGATCGGCCTGTCGGCGAACCTGATGTCGCTGGGCGGCCTGGCCATCGCGATCGGCCTGATGGTCGACGGCGCGGTGGTCGTCGTCGAGAACGCGTATGCGCGCCTGGGCAAGGCGCGCACCAGCCTGGGATTGCGCAAGGAGCACTACATCCTCGAGGCGGCCAGCGAGGTCAGCAAGCCGGTGCTCTACGGCGTGGGCATCATCATCCTGGTGTTCCTGCCGCTGCTGTCGCTGCAGGGCATGGAAGGCAGGATGTTCGCGCCGCTGGCGCTCACCATCGCGATCGCGCTGACGATCTCGCTGGTGCTCTCGTTCACGCTCACGCCGGCGCTGTCCTCGTTCCTGCTCAAGGGGGGCAAGGAGGAGGACACCTGGCTGCTGCGCAAGATCAAGCACCCCTACCTGCGCGCGCTCGACTGGAGCCTGGGCAACGGACGCAAGGTGATCCTCGGCGCGCTCGGACTGATGGCCGCGGCGATCGCCTGCATCCCACTGCTGGGCACCGCCTTCATCCCGACGATGAAGGAAGGCTCGCTCACGCCGGTGATCGTGCGCGCGCCCAACATCTCGCTGGACGAGTCGCTGAAGCTCGAGCGCGAGGCGCTCGCCGCGATCGCCACCGTGCCCGGCGTGGCGCGGGTGGTCTCGCGCCTGGGCGGCGGCGAATCGTCCGCCGACCCCGGCCTGCCCCACGAGTCCGATCCCATCGCCACGCTGAAGCCGCGCGACCAATGGCCGGACGGGTGGACACAGGACGACATCGCCGACGCCATCCGCGAGAAGCTGCGGGTGCTGCCTGGCGTGGAGGTCGCCATCAGCCAGCCGATCGCGGCGCGCGTCGACGAGATGGTCTCCGGGGTGCGCTCGCAGGTGGCGATCAAGATCTTCGGCGACGACCTCGCGGTGCTGCGCGAGAAGGGCGACGCGATCGCCCGGGTCCTCTCCAGCCTGCAGGGCACGACCGACCTGCGCGTCGAGCGGGTCACCGGGCAGAACTACCTGACCGTGCAGATCGACCGCAGCGCGATCGCCCGATACGGCATCAACGTCGAGGACGTCAACGACCTGATCGAGTCCGCGGTGCGCGGCCGCGTCACCTCGACCGTGTTCGAGGGCGAGCGCCGCTACGACCTGTTCGTGCGCTACCCGGAGTCCAGCCGGAACAACGTCGAGGCGGTCTCCAGCCTGCTGCTGCGCTCGCCCGGCGGGGCGCTGGTGCCGCTGAACGACGTCGCCGAAATCCGGCTGGTCGACGGCCCGCCGCAGATCGCCCGCGAGGACGGCCGGCGCCGCCTGGTGATCGGCGCCAACGTGGTCGGACGCGACCTCGGCGGCTACGTGGCCGAGGCGCAGGCGCGCATCGCGAGCGACGTCCCGCTGCCCGAGGGCTACCGGCTCGAGTGGGGCGGCCAGTTCGAGAACATGGAGCGGGCGCTCGAGCGGCTGTCGGTGATCATCCCGATGACCATCGCGGCGATCTTCTTCCTGCTGTTCATGCTGTTCGACTCGGTGCGCCAGGCCGCGCTGATCATCACGGTGCTGCCGCTGGCCGCGATCGGCGGCGTTTTCGGGCTCCTGCTGTCCGGGGAATATCTGTCCGTGCCGGCGGCGGTGGGCTTCATCAACCTCTGGGGGATCGCGGTGCTCAACGGCGTGGTGCTGATCAGCCAGATCCGCTCGCTGCTCGATCAGGGTCACCCGCTGGCCGAAGCGATCCGCGAGGGCTGCGAGCACCGCTTCAGGCCCGTGATGATGACCGCTACGGTGGCGATGCTCGCGCTGATCCCGATGCTGTTCTCGAGCGGCCCGGGCTCCGAGGTGACGCGGCCGCTGGCGGTGGTCGTCATCGGCGGCCTGATCACCTCGACCAGCCTTACCCTGCTGGTGCTGCCGGTGCTGTATTCGATGCTCGGAATGTCGAAGGAGTCCAGGCGACTGTCACGGATCGAGGCCGAAGAGCTCGAGCAGGCGAAGGCCCGGCGCGCCGCCGGTGCCGCGGGGCTTGCCGGCACGGGGGGCCGGTGAAACGCCGGCCGGAGTCGAGGCGGTAGCATCGGGGGATCCGACGCCAAGGCGTCGCTTCCCCACGGATGCCTCCGATGCACGCCTTGCTCGACTTCACGCCGCGACCACGACCCGACCACGACCCGATCAGCGCGGCGCTCGCCGCGCAGCCGACTGCCGTCGCGCCGATCGAAGACGTCGGACAGTGGTGGCCGGTCCACCGCGCCCTCGCCGCACGCCACCGCGCGCCCTTCGCCCTCTCGGTTGCCGGAGGGCTGGCCGCCGACCGGGCCGGCTGGGCGTTCGCCAGCGCCTACCAGGCGGCACTGCGCGCCCTGGTTCCGGGACTGGCGGACGACGTGGTCGCCGCGTTCTGCGTCACCGAGGCCACCGGCAACCGCCCGCGTGACATCCACACCACCTTCCGTGACGTAGGCAATGGCCGACTTGCCATCACGGGCGCCAAGCGCTGGTCCACGCTGGGCCCCGGCAGCACGCTGCTGCTGGTGGTCGGGCAGGCGAGCCCGGCGGCTGACGCGCCCGCCGCGCGCTCGAACCTGAAGGTGGTCCCGGTGCCGGCCGACGCCCCTGGCGTGATCGTGGAAGCCATGCCGCCGGCCGCCTTCGTACCTGAGGTGCCGCATGCCCGCATCCGGCTCGACGAGGTGGAGGTTTCCGCAGGCAGCCTGCTCCCGGGTGACGGCTACGACCGCTACGTGAAGCCCTTCCGAACCATCGAGGACACGCACATCAATGCGGCGCTGATGGCCTGGCTGCTGCGCGAGACGCGCGTTCGCGGCTGGCCTGCAGCGTACGCCGAACGCCTGGTCGCAGCGCTTGCGGCGCTCGAGCATGTGAGCACGATGGATCCCGCGTCGCCCGCCTGCCACCTGGCGCTCACCGGCGCGCTCGACTGGTGCCAGAACCTGTACGCGCAGGCCGGCCCGCTCTGGGAATCCTGTGGCGACGAGGCAGCGGCCGCGCGCTGGACGCGCGACGCGGCGCTGTTCGGCATGGCTTCGAAGGTGCGCGAGCTGCGCGCGCTGCGCGCCTGGGAGCGGCTCGCAGCCGGCGCGACTCAGCTCAGCCCGTCACGCGGAGCATGATCTTGCCGATGTGCGCCGAGCTCTCCATCAACGCATGCGCGTCGGCCGCGTCCTCCATCGCGTACTCGCGGAAGACGTAGGGCAGGGCCCGCCCCGCCTCGAGCAGCGGCCACACCTCGCGCTGCAGCGCCTCGGCCAGGCGCGCCTTGTCCTGCGCCGAACGCGGTCTCAGCATGGAGCCGGTCCAGGTGATCCGACGGGCCATGATCGGCATCCAGTCCGCCTCGGCCTTCGAGCCGTTCAGGAAGGCGATCTGCACCAGCCGGCCGTCCATCGCCAGGCAGCGCAGGTTGCGCCCGATGTAGTCGCCGCCGACCATGTCGAGGATCACGTCGACGCCGCGCTTGCCGGTCGCCGCCGCCACCTCGGCGACGAAGTCCTGCTGCCGGTAGTCGATCGCGAGATCCGCGCCGAGCTCGACGCAGGCCTTCGCCTTCTCCGCGTTGCCCACGGTGACGAACACCTTCGCGCCGCGCGCCTTGGCGAGCTGGATCGCGGTCAGACCGATTCCGGACGAGCCGCCATGAACCAGCAGGGTCTCGCCGGCCGCCAGCCGCCCGTGCTCCATGACGTTGGCCCAGACCGTGAAGAAGGTTTCCGGCAGCGCTGCCGCCTGCAGCATCGACAGCCCCTTTGGCACCGGCATCACCTGGCCCGCGGGGACCGCGACATACTCGGCGTAGCCGCCGCCGTTGCACAGCGCGCAGACGGCGTCGCCCTGCCGCCACCGCTCGACGCCCGCGCCCACCGCGACCACCTCGCCGGACACTTCCAGGCCGAGCAGCGGCGATGCTCCGGGCGGCGGCGGATAGCGTCCCTCGCGCTGGGCGACGTCCGGCCGGTTGACGCCGGCGAACGCGACCCGGACCAGCACCTCGCCCGCGCGCACCTCGGGGAGCGGCCCGGTCTTCACCGAAATCACCGAGGGCGGGCCGCCGGCACCGTGATCGACGTAGCGCATCGAGGAGGGAAGGGTCATGTCGCGTACTCCTGGGTTCGTTGCGGAATCGGGGTCGCATCCTCGCACCTGGGCGCGGCCGCGTCCAGCGCAGGGGCGGCATGCCAGGAGGGTGAAACCGGACTATATTCGCGCGATGCAGGAAACCGTGATCACCCTGGCCACTCCGGTGTTTCTCGCGCTGATCGCGTTCGAGTTCGCCTGGGGCTGGCGGCGGGGCCGCAACACCTACCGGCTCAACGACGCGATCACCTCGATCGGACTGGGCGCACTGTCGCAGGTCGCCGGGGTGTTCACCCGGGTGCTGGGCCTGGGCATCTACGCGCTTGCCCATGAGTCCCTGGCGCTCGCGCAGTGGCCGGTGGAGGCATGGTGGGCGCTGCCGGCGGCGCTGCTCTTCTACGACTTCTGCTACTACTGGCACCACCGCTGGATGCACGAGGTGGCGGTGGCCTGGGCGGCGCATGTGGTGCACCACTCGAGCGAGGACTACAACCTCTCGACCGCGCTGCGCCAGACCGCCACCGGGGAGTTCCTTGGCTGGATCCCCTACCTGCCGATGGCGATCGCGGGGGTTCCCCCCTCGCTGTTTGTCACCGTGGCGCTGATCGACCTGCTCTACCAGTTCTGGATCCACACCGGCCAGGTCGGCCGCCTGGGCTGGTTCGACCGGGTCTTCGCCTCGCCGTCCAACCATCGCGTGCACCACGCGGTGAACGACCGCTACCTCGATCGCAACTACGGCGGCATCCTCATCGTCTGGGACCGGATGTTCGGCAGCTTCCAGGAGGAGCTCGACGAAGATCCGCCGGTCTACGGAACCCGCAAGCCGTTGCGCAGCTTCGATCCGCTGCGCGCGAACCTCGGGGTCTACGCGCAACTGACGCGCGACAGCCTTCGCACGCGGCGCTGGCGCGACAAGCTGCAGCTCTGGGTGCGCCCGCCTGGCTGGCAGCCCGCGGACCTCGCGGCAGCGCCCGGCGCAGCCGCCTCCGCCGCGCCCGCCACCACTGCGCCCGCCACGGCCGGCATGCACGAAGCCGTCCGCGCCCGCTTCGACCCCGTCGTGCCGGCGGCCGTGCGCCTGCATGCGTCCTTCCAGTTCGCACTGCTGCTCGGCTGCTCGGTGTACTTCCTGCAGCTCGGTGCGACGGCGACCACCGCCGCGCTGCTGGCCTGGTTCGCCTTCATCGCGCTGTCGATGTCCGTCATCGGCGCGCTGCTCGAAGGCAGGGCCGGCGCCGCCCGGATGGAACTCGCCAGGACGCTCGTCATCCTCGCCCTCCTGGCCGTGTGGATCTCCTGGCCGGGCCCCGATGCGCTGCCGGCCTGGGCCGCGCTGGGGCTCGGCGGGCTGGCGGCGGCATCGGTCCTGAGCGCCTGGCGCGCGGCCCGCACGGTGACGCCCACGCCCACGCCGACGCCGACGCCGACGCCGGCAGGGACGCCCCGATGACGCCTCCTGACGCAGCACCCTATGGCCCGCCCTGCAGCGATCCGTCCCGCACCCGCCTGCTCGTCCTTGCGATCGCGGCAAGCGCCGCGCTGGCGATCGCCGCCCGGCTGCTGACGATCGACTGGCTGTTGTGGGCGCTCAAGCCGCTGACGACCGTGCTGATCCTGCTGCTGGCGGCGCGCCGCGCTCGCGGCCCCTACGCCCGCGCAGTGCTCGCCGGGCTGCTGCTGTCGCTGGCCGGCGACGTGCTGCTGATTCCCGAGGGGCTGTTCGTCGGCGGGCTGGCGGCCTTCCTGCTCGCGCACGTCGCCTACCTGCGCGCCTTCACCCGCGATGCGCGCTTCGCGGCGCGCGCCGCACCGTTCGCGATCGTGGCTGCGATCGCGGCCGGCATCCTCGCGGTGCTCTGGCCCAGGCTGCCGCCCGGACTCGGCGTGCCGGTGCTCGCCTACGTCGCGATGCTGGGCGCGATGACCGCGCAGGCCTTCGCGCGCCATGCCGCGCTGCGCACTCCCGCGACCCGCCGCGCAGCGCTCGGCGGTGCGCTCTTCCTGGCGTCGGACGCGCTGCTCGCCATCGACCGCTTCCATACCGACCTGCCGCTGGCGCCGCTGCTGGTGCTGGGCCTCTACTGGCCGGCACAGCTGCTGATCGCGCTGTCCATCGAGCCCGCGCCCCGCGCCGCGGGCCCGGCCGGCGGGAACCTCAGCTCGCCGCCATCACCGCGCTGAGGAACTGCCGGGTGCGCTCGTTCTTCGGCGCCCCGAAGAGCTCCTGCGGGCTCCCCTGCTCGGCGATCCGGCCGTCGCAGAAGAAGCAGACCCTGTCGGCGAACTCCCGCGCGAAGCCCATCTGGTGGGTGACCATCAGCATCGTCAGGTCGTGCGCGTCGCCCAGCGCCCGGATCACCGCAAGCACCTCGCCGCACAGCTCGGGGTCCAGCGCCGAGGTCACCTCGTCGAAGAGCATCACCCGGGGCCGCATCGCGAGCGCCCGCGCGATCGCGACGCGCTGCTGCTGGCCGCCGGAGAGCTGCGCCGGGTAGTGGTCCAGCTTGTCCCCCAGGCCCACCATGCGCAGCAGCCCGGCGGCGCGTTCGCGGGCCTCGTCGCGGCCGAGCCCGAGCACGGTGACCGGGGCCTCCATGCAGTTCCTCACCGCGCTCATGTGCGGGAAGAGGTTGAAGTGCTGGAACACCATTCCGACGCGGCCGCGCATGCGGCGCAGGTGACGCTGGTCGGCGCGCACCAGGGAATCGCCGCGACGCATGTGGGTCAGCGGCTCGCCGCCGACGTGGATGACGCCCTCGTCGATCCGCTCCAGCGTCATCAGCGCGCGCAGCACGGTGGTCTTGCCGGAACCGGACGGTCCGATGATCGCCACCTTCTCGCCGGGCGCGAGCTCCAGGTCGAGCCGGTCCAGCACCGTCAGCGGACCATAGCGCTTGGTGACCCGATCGAAGCGCACCATGGGCTTCGCGGGCTGGGGGGAATCCTGCGGTCCGGTCATCGGCCCTGCCTCGTGCGTGCCTGCAGCCGGCGCTCCACCTGCCGGACGGCGGCGGCCGACAGCAGGCTGAACGCCAGGAAGAAGAGCCCCACCAGGGTGATGGGCTCGGTGTACTGGAAGCTCTCGGAGCCGAGGATCTTCGCGGTCTGCATCAGCTCCAGCACCGCGATCGCCGAGAGCAGCGGCGTCTCCTTGAAGAGCGCCACCAGGTAGTTGCCCAGCGCGGGCACCACCGGCGGGATCGCCTGCGGCAGGATCACGTCGCGGAAGGCGGTCCATGGCGAGAGGTTGAGCGCGACCGATGCCTCCCACTGGCCCTTGGGGACGTTGTCCAGGCCGGCCCGCCACGGCACGCCCCGCCGCCCCTGCGCGCGCGACGGAACCGATCGCGCCGTCGCCGGAGGCCCCCAGGTCCTCATTCGCCCGCGCAGTGCTGCTCGGCGGTCTTCTCCGGCAGGTTCGTTGCGTCGAAGCCGAACTCGGCGACCATCGCAAGGTGCTCTTCGGTGCCGATGAGCCCGGCGAGTTCCTCGTTGACCGCGTCGCGCAGCGCCGTGTCCTCGGGACGGAACCCGAAGGAGCCCTCGCCTCGGTAGCTGCGGCCCTCGTGGACGAAGGTGAAGGGCTCGGCGCGCTCCACGGCCTCGTCCTTCTGCGCGAGCACGCCCGCGGTCAGCGCGGTCAGCGCGGCCGCCGATGCGCGGCCGGCCTTGACCGCGGCGAAGGCCGATGCGAAATCCGGGACGATCAGCTGCTGCCCGCGCGACAGCCCGGCCATCCGCGCATGCTCGATCTCCGCCGTGCCCGCGACGAAGGCGACCTTCGCCTCCTTTGCGACCGCGTCCGCGTAGTCGCGCAGGCCCTCCGGATTTCCGGCCGGCACCACCAGCGCCTCGCCGATCCCGTAGGTGGGATTGGCGAAGAGGATCTGCCGGCAGCGCCTGGGCGTGATGTACATCGAGGCAACGATGGCGTCGAAGCGCCCTGCCTTGAGCCCGGGGATCAGCGCGCCCCACTCGGTGAGCACGCCGTCGACCCGCGCCACGCCGAGGCGCTTCATCACATGCCTGAACACCGTGGGCGACTCGCCGGTGAGCTCGCCTCCGGCAGTGGCATACGCGTAGGGCGCCTCGTTGGCGAACCCGACCCGGATGACGCCCGACTCGCGGATCCGGTCCAGCGTCGTCGCTGCCCGGGCGAACCCCGCGGGCGCCAGGACGCCGACGCCGAGCAGCGCCAGCAGGCCCCTGCGGGTTCCGAAGCGCGTGCTCATGAGCCCTCCCCGCAGGCCCTCATCGGACCGGGGGGGAACTCGCCGGCGGGCGTGAAGTCCCGGCGCTCCGCGATGAAATCCGGCCGCGGCGGCAGGCCGCAGAAGGGATCGACCGGCCTGTTCTCCAGGCTGTTGTAGACGATGAAGGCGTTGCTGCGCGGCAGCGGCGTGATGTTCGAGTTGGACCCGTGCATCAGGTTGCACTCGAAGAAGGTCACCGAGCCCACCGGGCCGACTGGCGCGACGATGCCGAACTCCTCGACCAGCCGCGTGAGGCTGGCGTCGTCCGGCACGCCCACCTCCTGCCGCTTCAGCGACGACCGGTAATTGTCGTCGGGCGTCTCGCCCACGCAGGACACGTAGCGCTGCTGCGAGCCGGGAACGAGCATCAGCGGTCCGTTGTGCGGCGTGTTCGGCGTGAGCCCGATCGAGCAGCTCACCATGCGCATCGAGGGCACGCCGTCCTCCACGTGCCAGGTCTCGAAGTCGGAGTGCCAGTAGAACTCCTTGCCGCGAAAACCGCCCTTGTAGTTGATGCGCGACTGGTGGATGTACACCTCGCTGCCGAGCAGCTGCCGGGCGATGGCCACCAGTTTCGGGTGGGCGCAGAGCCGGCGCAGGACCTCGCTGCGCCGGTGGATCGCGAAGACCGAGCGCAGCTCGCGGCTGCCGGGCTCGACCACCGCCTCGGGCGCGTCCTTCACGCCCTCGTCGCGGCGCAGGAAGTCCAGCTCGGCCAGGCAGGCCTCGAGCTCGTCCTGCCCGAGCAGCTGCTCGAAGCTCAGGTAGCCGTGATCCTCGTAGAACCGCAGCTCGGCCTCGCTCAACGGGCCGTCGCCGGCGCGGCCCCAGACCACCGGATCCTTGCGGTCGGTGATCTGCGCCTGCGCCGAAACGCGCGACGGATAGCGGTCCTCGGCGCGCGCCGTTGCAGGCGCGCGCATGGCGGAAGTGTCGGTCGTCTTCATCACTGGGACGTCCCCCCTCAGTCGGTCAGCGGATAGGCTCCGGTCTCGTCATGGACCTCGCGGCCGGTGAGCGGCGGGTTGAACACGCACACCATGCGCATGTGCGAGCCCTTGTTCGCCCGGAGGATGTGATGGTCGTGCTTGTTCAGCGCGTACAGCGTGCCCGGGCGGATGTCGTGCGTCTGCCCGGTGCCCAGGTCGGTGATCTGGCCCTCGCCCTCGATGCAGTAGACCGTCTCCAGGTGGTTGCGGTAGTGCATCTCGAGTTCCGCCCCCTTCTTGATGATGGTGTCGTTCACCGAGTAGCCCATTCCCGCGTCCTTGTAGATGAGGCGGCGGGCAGCCCAGCCTTCGGTGTCCACGTCGGCGGCGGTGCCGATCACGTCGTCCAGGTGCTTCACGATCATGCTTGCTCCTCTCCAGTTTTCGTCGAATGTCCGGTCTGCGTCGCGGAAGGCCTCAGGCCACCTTGCGCAGGCCTGCGTCCAGCACGGCGGCGACGCTGGTCTCGATGATGTCCAGCCCCTTGGCGAGGTCCTCTTCGCCGATGGTCAGGCTGGGCAGAAGCTTGAGCACCTGGTCGTCGACGCCTGCGGTCTCGATCACCAGGCCGCGCTGGAAGCATTCCCTGGAGACCTTGCCCGCAAGCTCGGGATCGCCGAACTCGACGCCGTTGATCAGTCCGCGTCCGCGCACCACGCCCGCCAGGCCGCGGCTCTTGAGCATGCGGCCAAGACGCTCGCGGACCAGTTCGCCCTTGCGCTCGACGGCGCGCGCGAGCTTGTCGTCGCTCCAGAACTGCTCCATCGCCGCCACTGCGGTGACGAAGGCCGGGCAATGGCCGCGGAAGGTGCCGTTGTGCTCGCCGGGCGCCCACAGGTCGAGATCGGGCCTGATCAGCACCAGCGCCAGCGGCAGGCCGTAGCCGGACAGCGACTTCGACAGCGTGACGATGTCCGGCACGATGCCGGCTTCCTCGAAGCTGAAGAAGCTGCCGGTGCGCCCGCAGCCGACCTGGATGTCGTCGACGATCAGCACGATGCCGTGCGCCTCGGTGATCCTGCGCAGCCGCTGCAGCCACTCCACGCCGGCGACGTTGACGCCGCCCTCGGCCTGCACCGTCTCGACGATCACCGCGGCCGGGTCCTCCAGGCCGCTGCCCTTGTCCTGCAGCATCGCCTCGAAGTAGTCGAGCGTGTCGGTGTCCTGGCCCAGGTAGCCGTCGAAGGGCACCGAGGATGAGTGGCCGAGCGGCACGCCGGCGCCGGCGCGCTTGAAGCCGTTGCCGGTGACCGACAGCGAGCCCAGCGTCATCCCGTGGAAGGCGTTGGTGAAGCCCACCACGTCCTGGCGCCCGGTGACCTTGCGGGCCAGCTTCAGCGCGGCCTCCACGGCATTGGTGCCGGTCGGGCCGGGGAACTGCAGCTTGTACTCGAGCTTGCGGGGCGCCAGGATGAGCTCCTGGAAGCGGCGGATGAAAGCCTCCTTGGCCTCGCTGTACATGTCGAGCGTGTGGGTGATGCCGTCGCGCATCACGTACTCGACCAGGGCCTGCTTGATCTGCTCTGGGTTGTGCCCGTAGTTGAGCACGCCGGCGCCGCTGAAGAAGTCGAGGTGGCGCTGCCCCTTGTCGTCGGTCATCCACGCGCCCTTCGCAGTGGAGAACATGGCGGGGAAGCTGCGGCAGTAGCCGCGCACTTCCGATTCATGGCGTTCGAAGGTGTTCATGTCCTTGTTTCCTCTTCCTTTGGATTGCCGGAGTGGCCTCCAGCCGACGGATCGGGATCGCGCCGCCTGGGGGCGGGCGTCGACGCCTCAGCTGCGGGGCGTGCGACGCTCCACCGGGCCGATGCGGAACAGCGGCTCGGCGGGGTGATCGTGCGGAAACTGCCCGGGCCGGAAATGCGGCAGTTCTTCGCAGGCGGTGCCGTGCTCCCGCGCCAGGCGCCGGAACAGCGCCTGGGAGGCGGGGTTGTCGTCGGCCACCGTCGCGGTGACCCATCTGCAGGAGCGGTTGGCCGGAAGTTCCAGCCATTCCTGGAGCAGGCGCAGGCCCAGTCCGTGCCCGCGCATCTCCGGCAGCACGCCGACCTGCCAAACGAAGGCGGTGTCCGGGTGCCGCGGGGGGTGGTAGCCGACCACCGCGCCGACCATGCGGCCGTCGCGCTCGGCAACCAGGCAGGTGTCGCCGAAGTCGGTGGCGAAGAGCAGGTAGAAGTAGGCTGAGTTCAGCTCCAGCGTTCCGGTGGCCTGCACCAGTCGCCAGATGGCCGCGCCGTCGTCGGGAGTGGCGGCTCGAAATCGGATGGAGGAATGGGTGTGCGGAGTACTTCGGTCCGTGTCGGTCATGCGTTGGTTGTTTGTTGGCGGCGCGCCAGAGCGGCTTTTCTGCTGCTGGCCCGCCTGACCGGTCCGGACGCTTTCGGCGTCCGTCCGGCCTGCCCCACCAAGGGGACCACAAAGGAACTCAAGCGACTCTCAGGCCGTTGAACGAAACGGTGCAGCGTGCGGCCTGCTGGCCATCGATCCGGGCATCATTGCCAAGTAACGGCAATTGCTGTCAAAACCACAGGATTTCACTGCATCAGGGTCGAATTTTAACACGCACCCCCGCCGATGACCACCCTTGCACCGATCTTGCCGGCAACGGCGCGCATCCGGCGCCCGCGCGCGGACCCGCCGCCGGCTCTCGTATGATCCCGGCCATGCCCCCCGCCAACGCCCATGACGCCGCCCCGGACGGCGCGGTCGCCGACCGCCTCGTCGCCGCGGCGCGCACGCTCTCCGAGGCTTGCGAATCGCTGCGTTTCGCCCCGCCGGTCGCCCACGTCTACAACCCGCTGGCCTATGCCTGGGCGCCCTACGAGCGCTACCTGCGCCGCTTCGGCGCGGGCCGCAAGCGCGCGGTCTTCCTCGGCATGAACCCGGGCCCCTTCGGGATGATGCAGACCGGCATCCCCTTCGGCGAGATCGCCGCGGTGCGCGACTGGATCGGCATCGAGGACGAGGTTCGCGCGCCCGCACTGCAGCACCCGAAGCGCCCGATCGAGGGCTTCGCCTGCCGGCGCTCCGAGGTCAGCGGCCGCCGCCTGTGGGGCTGGGCTGCGGCCCGCTTCGGCAGCGCGGAGGCCTTCTTCGCGGAATGCCTGGTGCTCAACTGGTGCCCCCTGGTCTTCCTCGAGGCATCGGGCCGCAACCGCACGCCCGAGCAGCTTCCCGCAGCGGAGCTCGCGCCGCTGCAGGCCGCCTGCGATGCGCACCTGCGCGAGGCGATCGCCGCGCTCGATCCGGAATGGGCGATCGGCATCGGCGGCTTCGCGCGCAAGCGCCTCGAGGCCGCGCTCTCCGGGCTGGATTCTCCGCCCCGCATCGGCCAGGTGCTGCATCCCAGCCCGGCCTCGCCCGCGGCCAACCGCGGCTGGGCGCAGGCCGCAGATCGCGCGCTGGAGGAGCTGGGCGTCTTCGCCTGAGCTCCCGCCCGGAAGGCAGCCGGCGCGCGGCCGCGCAGCCGTGCGCCGGCTGCCTTCCGGGCCGCCTGCGGGGCGCTCCGTTGGGGCTAGAATTGACGTTTACGTCAAGCACCGACCAGACCGGACCGGACGAGCGGATGCCCACCTTCACGATCAGCGAGCTGGCGCGCGAGTTCAACGTGACCCCGCGCGCCATCCGCTTCTACGAGGATCACGGCCTGCTGGCGCCGGAGCGCACCGGCACCGGCGGCCGGCAACGCTCGTACTCGCAGCGCGACCGCACCCGGCTCAAGCTCACCCTTCGCGGCAAGCGGCTCGGCCTGACGCTCGCCGAGGTCCGGGAGCTCGTCGACATGTACGAGTCCCCGTCGGACACCGTCGCCCAGCTGACCGCCTTCCTGGACGTGCTGGCGCGCCACCGCCGCACCCTCGAGCAGCAGCTGCAGGACCTGCGCGAGACCCTCGCAGAGATCGACACCCACGAACGGCGCGCACGCGCCCTGCTGGCACAGGCCGGCCACCCCCGACAGGAGAGCACTCCATGCTGACGATTCCCGGACTCCGTTTCGACCTCGGCGAAGACGTCGAGATGCTGCGCGACTCGCTGCAGCAGTTCACCGCTGCCGAGATCACGCCGCGCGCCCGGGAGATCGACCGCGACGACCAGTTCCCGATGGATCTCTGGCGCAAGTTCGGCCAGCTCGGCGTGCTCGGCATGACCGTTCCGGAGGAGTACGGCGGCACCGACATGGGCTACCTGGCGCACGTGGTGGCGATGGAGGAGATCTCGCGCGGCTCCGCCTCGGTGGGCCTGTCCTACGGCGCGCACTCCAACCTCTGCGTCAACCAGATCAACCGCAACGGCAGCGACGAGCAGAAGCGCCGCTACCTGCCGAAGCTGGTGTCCGGCGAGCACGTGGGCGCGCTGGCGATGTCCGAGCCGAACGCAGGCTCGGACGTGGTTTCGATGAAGCTGCGCGCAGACCGCAAGGGCGACCGCTGGGTGCTCAACGGCAGCAAGATGTGGATCACCAACGGCCCGGATGCCGACGTGATGGTGATCTACGCCAAGAACGACCTGGCCGCCGGCCCGCGCGGCATGACCGCCTTCCTGGTCGAGAAGACCTTCAAGGGATTTTCGGTGGCGCAGAAACTCGACAAGCTGGGCATGCGCGGCAGCCACACCGGCGAGCTGGTGTTCGAGGACTGCGAGGTTCCCGCCGAGAACGTGCTGGGCGGCGTGGGCCGCGGCGTCAACGTGCTGATGAGCGGGCTGGACTTCGAGCGCGCGGTGCTCTCCGGCGGCCCGCTGGGCATCATGAGCGCCTGCATGGACGTGGTGGTGCCCTACGTGCACGAGCGCAAGCAGTTCGGCCAGCCGATCGGGGAGTTCCAGCTGATGCAGGGCAAGCTTGCCGACATGTACACGACGATGATGGCCTGCCGCGCCTACGTGTACGAAGTGGGCCGCCAGTGCGACCGCTCCCGCGAAGGCAAGGTCGACCTGCGCAGCCTGCGCAAGGACGCCGCCGGCGCCATCCTGTACGCGGCGGAGAAGGCCACCTGGATGGCCGGCGAGGCGATCCAGTGCCTGGGCGGCAACGGCTACGTCAACGAGTACTCCACCGGGCGGCTCTGGCGCGACGCGAAGCTCTACGAGATCGGCGCCGGCACCTCCGAGATCCGCCGGATGCTGATCGGCCGCGAACTCTTCGCCGAAACCGCTTGAACCCCGCGCCGGCCCCGCCGGAACCGCGCCCCGACACTCCCCAGGACAGGCCAGCGATGCTCAGGGACAAGGCCAACGCGATCGCCCGCGCGATCCTCGCCGGGTTCGACCGCCACTATGCGCTGTTCCGCTACAACGCGCAGCAGGCCAAGACCCGCTACGAGGGCGGCGACTGGCACCGCATCCGCAAGCTCGCGCGCGAGCGCATCGACTTCTACGACCTGCGCGCGCTCGAGGCGGTGGAGCGGATCAAGTCCGAATTCGGCACCGAGTTCGAGCACGCGCTCTGGCCGCTGGTCAAGCGCCACTACGTGCTGCTGCTCGCAGAGCACCGCCGCCCCGAGCTCGCAGAAACCTTCTTCAACACGGTCTGCACCAAGCTGCTGGACCGCTCCTACTTCCACAACGAGATCATCTTCGTGCGGCCTGCGGTGTCCACGCAGTATCTGGACAGCGACCCGATGTCGTACCGGGTCTACTACCCGACCCACGCCGGCTGGGCCGCCGCGCTGCGCCAGGCGATCATCGACGTCGGCTTCGCCTGCCCCTTCGTGGACGCCGAGCGCGACCTCCGGCTGGTGCGCGAGGCGGCGCGCGAGCACCTGGGACCGGACTATGCGCCGGCCGCCGACTGCCAGTTCCAGCTGCTGCGCACGCCCTTCATGCGCAACAAGGGCGCCTACCTGATCGGCCGGCTGATCAACGACAGTGAAATCCTCCCGGTGGCGCTGCCCATCCTGCAGGATTCCCGGGGCCGGCTGTACATCGACGCAGTGCTGTTCGGCACCGAGCGCGTCGAGGCGCTGTTCAACTTTTCGCGCGCCTATTTCATGGTCGACATGGACGTGCCGTCGGCCTACGTGCAGTTCCTGAGCTCGCTGATGCCGACCAAGCCGGACTCCGAGCTCTACACCATGCTGGGCCTGCACAAGCAGGGCAAGACGCTGTTCTACCGCGACCTGCTCGACCACCTGCGGCACTCGAGCGACCGCTTCGTGATCGCCCCCGGCATCAAGGGACTGGTGATGGCCGTGTTCACGCTGCCCTCCTTCCCCTACGTCTTCAAGATCATCAAGGACAAGCGCGGCAAGGAGATGACCCGCGAATTCATCCGGTCGCAGTACCAGCTGGTGAAGCTGCATGACCGCGTGGGTCGCATGGCGGACACCTGGGAGTACGCGGACGTGTCCATCCCCCGCTCGCGCTTCGACCCCGCGCTCGAGGCCGAACTGCGCAACGTCGCGCCCTCGATCATCTACGACGACGGCCCCAACCTGGTGATCCAGCACGTGTACATCGAGCGCCGCATGGTGCCGCTGAACATGCACCTCGAGCGCTCCGACCGCGCCGAGCGCGAGCGCGCGATCATCGAGTACGGCGATGCGATCAGGGAGATGGTCGCGGCGAACATCTTCCCCGGCGACATGCTCTACAAGAACTTCGGCGTGATCCGCCAGGGCCGGGTGGTGTTCTACGACTACGACGAGGTCGCCTACGTGACCGACATGAACTTCCGCCGGATTCCGGCGCCGCGCACGCCCGAGGACGAAATGTCCGCTGAACCCTGGTACACGGTGGGTCCGCACGACGTGTTCCCGGAGGAGTTCGGCACCTTCCTGCTGGGCGACCCCCAGATCCGCGAGGTGTTCATGAAGCATCACGCGGACCTGCTGGACGCGGCCTGGTGGCAGGAAAAGCAGCAGCGGGTGCGCGCGGGAATCCTCGACGACGTGTTCCCCTATCCGGACACGCTTCGCCTGCGGCACCGCCTGCCGGCGACGATCTGGCCGGGTCTGCCGGCATGAGATCGGCGCGCAGGCCATGGAACCCGCCGGGTCGACAAGCGCCCCGGTTTGGCGCATCCTCCAACGCGCCCAAGGACCTGTGCCTGTCGGCACGCCCCCGCCCGGAAACCTCAGGCGCCGGGGCGGTCCATCCCGTTTTTAACATCCTTCACGGAGATTCCCAATGAGCGATCCCATCGTCATCGTCTCTGCCGCCCGCACGCCCATCGGCGGCCTGCTGGGCGACTTTTCCGGCCTGGCCGCCCATGAACTCGGCGCCGTCGCGATCCGCGCTGCGGTCGAGCGCGCCGGCGTCAAGGGCGAGGACGTCGGCGAGGTGCTGTTCGGCAACTGCCTGATGGCCGGCCAGGGTCAGGCCCCGGCACGCCAGGCCACGCTGGGCGCAGGCCTGCCGACGTCGGCCGGCGCAGTCACGCTGTCCAAGATGTGCGGCTCGGGCATGAAGGCCGTGATGTTCGCGCACGACATGCTGCTGGCCGGCACGCACGACGTGATGGTCGCCGGCGGCATGGAGAGCATGACCAACGCCCCGCACCTGCTCACCGGCGCGCGCAAGGGCTATCGCTACGGCCAGGGGGTGCTCTACGACCACATGGCGATGGACGGCCTCGAGGACGCCTACGATCGCGGCAAGGCGATGGGCGTGTTCGCCGAGAGCTGCGTCGAGAAGTACAAGTTCAGCCGCGAGGACCAGGACAAGTTCGCGATCGCCTCCACCGAGCGCGCGATCAAGGCCAACACCGACGGCAGCTTCGCCTGGGAAATGGCGCCGGTCACCATCAAGGGCAAGGGCGGCGACACCGTCATCGACAAGGACGAGCAGCCCTTCAAGGCCAAGCTGGACAAGATCCCGGGGCTCAAGCCGGCGTTCAAGAAGGACGGCACCATCACCGCCGCGAACGCCTCGTCGATTTCCGACGGCGCCGCCGCAATGGTGCTGATGCGCGCCTCCACCGCGAAGGCCAAGGGCGCCAAGCCGATCGCCCGGATCGTCTCCCACGCAACCTTCGCCCATGCGCCCGAGTGGTTCACCACCGCTCCGGTCGGCGCGATCGAGAAGGCGCTGGCCAAGGCCGGCTGGAAGGCCGGCGACGTCGATCTCTGGGAGGTCAACGAGGCGTTCGCTGCGGTGACCATGGCCGCGATGAAGGAGTTCAACCTGCCGCACGACAAGGTCAACATCCATGGCGGCGCCTGCGCGCTCGGCCATCCGATCGGCGCCTCGGGTGCGCGCATCCTGGTGACTCTGATGGGCGCACTGCGCAAGACCGGCGGCAAGAAGGGCGTGGCCGCGCTGTGCATCGGCGGCGGCGAGGCTGTCGCCGTGGCCATCGAGATGCTCTGACCCCCTGCCCGCAGGGACCCCGCCGCAGCGCGCCCGGCCCATAGCCGGGCGCGCTGCGTCGTCAATGGATCACAGACGATGAGCGAACGACGGACCTTCGGATCCGGCTCGAGCTTCGAAGCGCTGGCCGGCTATTCGCGCGCGGTGGCGGATGGCGACGACGTGTTCGTGTCCGGCACCACCGGCTTCGACTATGCGCGGATGACGATCGCTGAGGATCCGGTGGCCCAGGTCCACCAGTGCTTTCGCAACATCTCCAAGGCGCTGTCGCAGGGCAACTGCACGCTGGACGACGTGGTCCGGGTGCGCTACCTGCTGACCGACGCCGCGCTGTTCGAGCGTCTGGCGCCGGTCTTCGGCGAGTACTTCCGAACGGCGCGTCCGGCGGCCACCGCGATGGTGGTCGGGCTGATCGACCCGCGGATGAAGATCGAGATCGAGGTCACCGCCCGGCGGCGCCACGTCGACGTCTAGCACCAACAGGAATTCCGGCAGATGCTGCTGACCCAGGACCAGAAGCTGATCCGCGACGCCGTGCGCACCTTCGTCGCGAACGAGATCGCCCCCAAGGCCGCGCAGTGGGACCGCGACGGCACCTTCCCCTCCGAGGCGCTGAAGGGACTCGCGCAGCTCGGCTGCTACGGCGTGGCAGTGCCCGAGCAGTGGGGCGGCGCCGGCCTGAACTACGTGTCGCTCGCGCTGATCCTCGAGGAGATCGCGGCCGGCGACGGCGCCACCTCGACCGTGATCTCGGTGAACAACTGCCCGGTCTGCTCGATCATGATGGCCTGGGCGAACGACGCGCAGAAGCAGCGCTGGCTCGTGCCGCTGGCGCGCGGCGAGATGCTTGGCGCCTTCTGCCTGACCGAGCCGCACGTAGGCTCGGAGGCCGGCGGCCTGCGCACCACCGCCCGGCGCGACGGCGACCACTACGTGCTCGACGGCACCAAGCAGTTCATCACGTCGGGCAAGAACGCTGACGTCGCCATCGTCATGGCGGTCACCGACAAGGCCGCGGGCAAGCGCGGCATTTCCGCCTTCCTGGTACCCACCGGCACGCCCGGCTACGTGGTGTCTGGGATCGAGCGCAAGATGGGACAGCACGCGTCGGACACCGCGCAGATCATGTTCGAGAACTGCCGGGTGCCGGCGGAGAACCTGCTCGGCGAAGAGGGCCAGGGACTCAAGATCGCGCTGTCAGGCCTGGAGGGCGGCCGCATCGGCATCGCCTCGCAGAGCCTGGGCATGGCGCGGGCGGCTTTCGAGGCGGCGCTGCGCTATTCGAAGGAACGCGTGGCCTTCGGCACGCCGATCTTCAACCACCAGGCACTGCAGTTCCGGCTGGCCGACATGGCCACGCAGATCGAGGCCGCGCGGCAGCTGATCTGGCATGCGGCGAGCCTGAAGGACGCCGGCGAGCCCTGCCTGAAGCAGGCGGCGATGGCCAAGCTGTTCGCCTCGGAGATGGCCGAGCGCGTCTGCTCGGACGCGATCCAGATCCACGGCGGCTACGGCTACCTCGAGGATTTCCCGGTGGAGCGCATCTACCGGGACGTGCGGGTCACGCAGATCTACGAGGGGACCAGCGACATCCAGCGGATCCTGATCGGGCGGGCGCTGGCGGAGGAGTGAGTCGGGCGGTTCCATCGCGTGCCTGCGTGGCGCGGGCGAAGGCATGATGCGTGGCCTCATCCCGCGTGCGGGTGCTTGCCCCTGCTTCGCAGGGGTGCCCTGCGATGCTCGGGTTTCCGGCCTGCGCGGCGAACTCACTGCGCGCGCGTTGCGCGCTCCGTTCAGACAGGCGCCGCGAGTTTGATGAACGAAGCGCGCTGCGCGCGCAGGCCGGCAACCCTGCGCTTCTCGGCTGCGCACGAGCACGCACGAAGGCGCCGCGCATCATGCCTTCGCGGAGACGGCGGCGGACTGCTATGGAGCGCCGCGGCGCCTGAACGCCATGCCGTTCAGGGCAGCGCCGCCAGGTGCTCCACGGTTTCCGGGTACTTCTGCACGAGGCGGATCAGGGTGGTCGCCTGAGCGTTCGGCCTGGCCCGCCCCTGTTCCCAGTTCTCCAGCGTCCGCACGTTGGTGCGAAGGTGCATCGCGAATACCGCCCGCGACATGTTCAGCCGCTCGCGCAGGCTCACCAGTTCGTCCGCGGACACCGGCGGCAGATCACTCAGCCGGACTTCATAGGAGCGCAGGGTCGTCTTGCCCTGCCGTTCACTCGCCAGCGCATCCAGCCCTTCGACCAGTTCGGAAAAAACGTCGCGTTTCACGATCTCGACCTCGCCCGCAGCTCCGCATCCAGAAGCCTGGAAAGCGCCTTCTTCTGTTCGACGTCCAGATCGTCCTGCACGTCCTTGCCGTACAGGGTGAACAGCCAGAATTGCGCGCCGCTCAGCCACCAGTAGTAGATGACCCGAATGCCGCCACGCTTGCCCTTGTGCCGCCTCCGGTCAGGAACACGAACCTTCCGCAAGCCTCCGGCCCCCTGGATGACGTCTCCAGCGTCCGGGTTGCGCATCAGCATCACCTGAAAGTCCCGATAGGCATCGTCATTCAGGTACTCCGCCCGATGGCGCCGGAACGGAGGCAACTCGACGAAGAGCGCTTGCATGAATATACGTTAATTGCGTATAGATTGAAACCGCTTGGCGCCCAGAGCCAATCACGAATCTAGCTGCCCCGAAGCTTGAAAGACATACGGCATATGGACGATTCCCGGACGCCTTGAAGGGCCGGTGTGCGGGATGCGCGCGCGAACGATCGCGAGCATACGTGCCGAATACGGGCTCTCCGCATGAGCCCAACGGCACGAAGAGCGTCAGGCGCCCCTCCTGACCGGCGAAATCTGCGGCGCCGAGCAGCGCAGCCTTGGGCTGAGCGCGCGCAGCGCGCTTCGTTCTTCTGACTCACGGCGCCCTGTCCGAGCGGAGCGCCCGAAGGGCGCGCAGCGAGTTGCGCCGTGCCAGCCCAAGGCGAGCAGCGCAGGGAAACCGGCCCGAAGGGCCGGTCGCCGCGGTTCTCGCCGGTCAGGAGGGGCGCCTGACGCTCTACGCCGCCGCCCGCGTCCCGGACAGCGCCGGCACCGTCCTGAACAGCAGCAGCCCGCAGCCCGCGCCGAGCGCCGACAGCAGGTAGCCGGCACGATAGCCGCCGGTGAGGTCGTACAGCGCGCCGCTGGCCCAGGCGCCGAGCGCGGCGCCCGTGCCCATCCCCAGCAGCACCGTGCCGTAGATCGCCGACTGGCGTCTGCCGGGAAAGTTGCGCACCGACAGGACCGCCACCAGCGGGCCGCGCGAGCCCTGCATGGTGCCGAACAACAGCACGAACGCTGCGAGCAGCAGCGTCGACGGCCAGAGCTCGAGCATCGCCAGCGCGCCGATGCCAACGATGGACGCGCTGTAGGAGATCGTCGCGAAAGGCTTCTCGCCGATGCGCTCTGAGAACCAGCCGGCGCCGACCATGCCGACGATCGACGCCATTCCCGCCACACCGAACACGGTGGCCGCCAGCATCGGCGCGAACCCCGCCGCGACCAGCGCGGCCACCAGCTGCACGCTCACCGTCACCGTCGACAGCGAGGTGAAGAACATCACCGCGGTCAGCGCCCAGAAGACCGGCGTGCGCGTCGCGCGGCGGATGGTCCAGGCGTCCGCAGGCTCGGCCGCGCTGCGCGCCCGCGACACCTGCGGAGCGCCGGCGGCGATCCGCCGCCAGGGCATCAGCCAGACGGGCAGCACCGAGAGCAGCAGCGCAGCGCCCATCACCTGGTAGGTGCCGCGCCAGCCGAGCAGCCCGATCAGCCACTGGGCCAGCGGCGCGAACACCAGCATGCCGATGCCCAGCGCCGCCGACAGCAGCCCCATCGCGGTCGGCAGCCTCGCGGAGAACCAGCGCGTGGCCAGGCCCGCCGCCGGCACAAGCCCGATCAGCGAGGTGCCCACCGCCGCCGCCATGCCGATCAGCAGGTAGAGCTGCCACAGCGAGGTCGCCAGGCCGGCGAGCAGGTAGACCGTGCCGAAGATCGCCAGCCCGAGGCTGTAGCAGGCACGCGGTCCGAAGCGGTCGATGGCGATTCCAACCAGCGGCGACATCGCACCGGTGGCGAGCATGTAGACCGAGGCGATGCCGGTCAGCAGCGCCCGGTCGGTGCCGAACTCCTCCGCGACCGGCAGCAGGAACACCGCGAAGCTCTCGCCGATGCCCCGCGAGACCATGTTGGTGACGAAGCAGAAGGCGAGGACCGCGAAGGCCTGGCGGCGGACGTCCATCGAGGGGCTTGCTCCGGTGGGTTGGGCCGACCGGAATGCCGGCCGCGGTGCGGCCCGGGAATTAAACGGTCGATCGTTCAATTCCTGGAATATACTGGACGCCCCGGCCGCGCCGCGGCCTGCCAGGTTCCACTTCAGCCCCACCCATGGCCCGCACCACCGGTTCCGACGGCGCCCGCACCGAGGAGGCGATCCGCAGCGCAGCGATCGAGTTGATCGCTGCGCGCGGCTTCGAGGCGACCACGCTGCGCGAGATCGCCGAGAAGGTCGGCGTGCAGCCGGGAACCATCTACCGCTACTTTCCCAGCAAAGCCCAACTGCTGGTGGAACTGCTGGTCGAGCACCTCGAGTTCCTGCTCGAGCAGTGGGCGCTGCAGCGCCCGGCCACCGACGATCCGGTCGAGGCGCTGCGCGCCTTCGTCGATTTCCACGTCCGCTCGCACACGCTGCGCCGGCGCGAGGTCTTCGTCGCGAACATGGAGCTGCGCAGCCTGGCCCCGGCGGACCGCCGCAGGGTGGTGTCGCTGCGCCGCCGCTACGAGGACCTGCTCACCGGCATCCTGCGCGACGGCGTCGAGCGCGGCGCCTTCCAGCTGCCGGACGCGCGGATCGCCACCTTCGCCATCCTCGCGATGCTCACCGGCGTCGGCGCCTGGTACCGCGAGGGCGGACGGCTGGGCAAGCGCGACCTGATCGACATGTACACCCGCATGGTGATGCAGTGCGCCGGCGCCGCCACGGTGCCCGCCTGATGCCGCAGGCCATGCATCCGATCCCACGTCATCGACCCATCCAGGGAGAGCTCCGTTGAAGAAGCTGGAGAGCAAGCTGAACCCGCGCGACGCGCAGTTCCAGGCCAACGAGCAGGCGATGCGCCTGCAGGTGGGCGACCTGCACATGCGCGTCGCCGAGGCGGCGCAGGGCGGCGGCGAAGCCGCGCGCGCCAAGCACACCGCGCGCGGCAAGCTGCTGCCGCGCGACCGCGTCTCGATGCTGCTGGACCCGGGAACGCCCTTCCTGGAGTTCTCGCAGCTCGCCGCCCACGACATGTACGACAACGCCGCGCCGAGCGCCGGCATCGTCACCGGCATCGGGCGCGTGTCCGGCCAGGAGTGCGTGATCGTGTGCAACGACGCCACGGTCAAGGGCGGCACCTACTACCCGATCACGGTGAAGAAGCACCTGCGGGCGCAGGAGATCGCGCGCGAGAACCGCCTGCCCTGCATCTACCTGGTCGACTCCGGCGGCGCCAACCTGCCGAACCAGGACGAGGTCTTTCCTGACCGCGAGCACTTCGGCCGCATCTTCTACAACCAGGCCAACATGTCCGCGCAGGGAATTCCCCAGATCGCGGTCGTGATGGGCTCCTGCACCGCCGGCGGCGCCTACGTGCCGGCGATGAGCGACGAGTCGATCATCGTCAGGGAGCAGGGCACGATCTTCCTCGGCGGCCCGCCGCTGGTGAAGGCGGCCACCGGCGAGGTGGTGAGCGCCGAGGACCTGGGCGGCGGCGACGTGCACACGCGGCTGTCCGGCGTGGCCGACCACCTGGCCCAGGACGACGCGCATGCGCTGGCCATCGCGCGGCGCATCGTCGGCCACCTGAACCGCGTCAAGCCCCAGCCGCTGGCGCTGCGCCCGCCGGTGGCGCCCGCCTACGACCCCCAAGAACTCTACGGCACCATCCCGACCGATTCGCGCAAGCCCTTCGACGTGCGCGAGGTGATCGCGCGGATCGTCGACGGATCGGCCTTCGACGAGTTCAAGGCCCGCTACGGAAGCACGCTGGTCACCGGCTTCGCGCACATCCACGGCATGCCGGTCGGCATCGTCGCCAACAACGGCATCCTGTTCTCGGAATCGGCCAACAAGGGCGCGCACTTCATCGAGCTGTGCTGCCAGCGCAAGATCCCGCTGCTGTTCCTGCAGAACATCACCGGCTTCATGGTGGGGCGCAAGTACGAGAACGAGGGCATCGCGCGCGCCGGCGCCAAGCTGGTCACCGCGGTTGCCTGCGCGCAGGTGCCCAAGTTCACCGTGATCATCGGCGGCTCATTCGGCGCCGGCAACTACGGCATGTGCGGCCGCGCCTATTCGCCGCGCTTCCTCTGGATGTGGCCCAACGCGCGCATCAGCGTGATGGGCGGCGAGCAGGCAGCGTCCGTGCTGGCCACGGTGCGCCGCGACGGCATCGAAGGGCGCGGCGGCAGCTGGAGCGCAGAGGACGAGGAGGCCTTCAAGGCGCCGATCCGCGACCAGTACGAGGTGCAGGGCCATCCCTACTACGCCACGGCGCGGCTGTGGGACGACGGCATCATCGATCCGGTGGACACGCGCACCGTGGTGGCGCTGGGCCTGTCGGCCAGCCTGAACGCGCCGATTCCGGAGACGAAGTTCGGCGTGTTCAGGATCTGACGATGAGCTACACCACGATCGAGACCGACCTGACCCAGGGGGTCGCGCTCGTCTGGCTGAACCGGCCGGCGCTGCGCAACGCGATGAACGACGTGCTGATCGACGAGACGACCGACGCCGTCCAGCGCGCGATCGACGACGAGGCGGTGCGCGCGATCGTTCTCGCCGGCCGCGGCACGGCCTTCTGCGCGGGCGCCGACCTGGCCTGGATGGCGAGCGGGCGCACGATGAGCCCGGAGGCCTCCCTGGCGGATTCGATGCGGCTGGCGCGACTGCTGCGGCTGCTGCACGACAGCCCGAAGCCGACGGTGGCGCGGGTGCAGGGCCCCGCCTTTGCCGGCGGCATGGGACTGGTGGCCGCCTGCGACGTCTCGGTCGCATCCACCGAGGCGCGCTTCTGCCTGTCCGAGGTCAAGCTCGGGCTGATCCCGGCAATGATCAGCCCCTATGTGATCCGGGCGATGGGCGGCCAGCAGGCGCGCCGCTGGTTCGTCACTGGCGAGGTGTTCGACGCCGCGGAGGCCTGGCGGATCGGCTTCGTGCACGAACTGGTACAGCCCGACGGCCTCGACGAGGCGGTCAACGGCATCGTCGGCCACCTGCTCGCCGGAGGGCCGAAGGCGCTCGGCGAGTGCAAGCGGCTGGTGCAGGACATGACAGGCCGGCCGATCGACGACGCGATTGGCCGTGAGACCGCCTCGCGCATCGCGCGGGTGCGCGCCACCGACGAAGCCCAGGAAGGGATCGCGGCCTTCTTCGAGAAGCGCCGGCCTGCCTGGGCCGCGGCCGATCCGGCCGCCTGAGAAAGACATTCCCGGAGAACACAATGTTCGACAAGATCCTCATTGCGAACCGCGGCGAGATCGCCTGCCGGGTGGCCGCCACCGCCCGCCGCCTCGGCATCCGCACCGTGGCCGTCTACTCCGACGCGGACGCGCGCTCGCGCCACGTCGCGGCCTGTGACGAGGCATACCGGCTCGGCCCGGCGCCGGCGCGCGAGTCCTACCTGCGCGGCGACGCCATCCTCGAGATCGCGCTGCGCACCGGCGCCCAGGCGATCCACCCCGGCTACGGCTTCCTGTCCGAGAACGAGCAGTTCGCGCAGGCCGCCTCGGAGCGGGGCGTGGTGTTCATCGGGCCGCCGGCGAAGGCGATCGCCGCGATGGGCAGCAAATCCGCCGCCAAGTCGCTGATGGAGAAGGCACAGGTGCCGCTGGTGCCCGGTTACCACGGCGACGACCAGGACCCCGCCTACCTGAAGGGCCAGGCGGACGCGATCGGCTATCCGGTGCTGATCAAGGCCAGCGCGGGCGGCGGCGGCAAGGGAATGCGCATCGTCGCGAAGCACGCCGAGTTCGACGCGATGCTCGCCTCGTGCAAGCGCGAGGCGAAGAACGCCTTCGGCGACGACACCGTGCTGATCGAGCGCTACGTGCAGCGGCCGCGCCACGTCGAGATCCAGGTCTTCGCCGACACCCACGGCAACTTCGTGCATCTGTTCGAGCGCGACTGCTCGGTGCAGCGGCGTCACCAGAAGGTGATCGAGGAGGCGCCCGCGCCGGGAATGACCGCCGAGCGCCGGCGCGCGATGGGCGACGCCGCGGTGGCCGCGGCGCGCGCGGTCGGCTACGTCGGCGCGGGCACGGTCGAATTCATCGTGGAGCCCGACGGCCGCTTCTACTTCATGGAGATGAACACCCGTCTCCAGGTCGAGCATCCGGTCACCGAGATGATCACCGGCCAGGACCTGGTCGAGTGGCAGCTGCGGGTGGCCGCGGGCCAGCGGCTGCCGCTGCTGCAGGACGAGCTCGCCATCCACGGCCACTCGCTCGAGGCGCGGGTCTATGCCGAGAACCCGGACAAGGGCTTCCTGCCCTCGACCGGACAACTGCGCTACCTCGCCACGCCTGCGGCAGCGCACTTCACCGTAGGCGCGGCCGGCGGCGAACCCGCGGGCGTGCGCATCGACAGCGGCATCCGCGAGGGCGATGCGATCACGCCCTTCTACGACCCGATGATCGCCAAGCTGATCACCTGGGGGCGCGACCGCGCCGAGGCGACCGCCCGGATGGACCAGGCGCTGGCCGAATTCGACGTGGTCGGGCCGGCCACCAACGTCGCCTTCCTGAAGCGGCTGATGCGCTCGCCGGCCTTCTCGGGCGCCGACCTCGACACCGGCCTGATCGAACGCGAGCGCGAGCTGCTTCTGCCGCCCGCGGCGACGCCCACGCCCACGGTGCTGGCGATCGCGGCGGCCGCGGTGCTGTCGATCGAGGACGAGGCCGCCGCCCGCGCGGCTCCGGCCGGCAGCGCCGACCCCTGGGCGCTGCGCACCGGCTGGCGCCCCTGCGGCTGGCAGTCGCGCCCGATGGGCTTCCGGCGCGGCGACGCGCAGTTCCCGGTCACGCTGAGCTACGCCGGACGCGGGTATTCGGTGCAGGTCGGCGACGAGATCGTGTGCCTGTCGGACCTCGCATGGAATCCTGCCACCCGGCGGCTGGGCGGCCTGGTCGGCGGCGAGGCCTTCGAGGCGCGCGCGGTGCTCGAGGGCGAGACACTGCACCTGTTCGGCCCGTCGGGCCCGCAGCAGCTCGGCTATGCGCCGCCGCTGGCGCATGCCGGCGACGACGCCGCCGAGGGCGGCAACCTCACCGCGCCGATGCCCGGCAAGGTGGTCGCGCTGCTGTGCGCGCAGGGTGACCGCGTCTCCAGGGGACAGCCGCTGCTGGTGATGGAGGCGATGAAAATGGAGCACACCATCGCCGCGCCGGCCGACGGCGAGGTCACCGGCCTGCCCTTCGCGGTCGGCGACCAGGTCGACGAGGGCGCGCAGCTGATCGGCTTCGCGCCTGCATGATCCCGGCGCGACCCTTAAAATCGAAGGCCCCGCAGGAGCACAGCATGAACCTCCCCTCCCAGGTCCACATCACCGAGGTCGGCCCGCGCGACGGGCTGCAGAACGAGAAGCAGCAGGTGCCGGCCACGGTCAAGGTCGAGCTCTGCGAGCGGCTGCTCGCCGCCGGCGTCGACCACTTCGAGGCCACCTCTTTCGTATCGCCGAAGTGGGTGCCGCAGATGGCCGACGCCGCCGAGGTGATGGCCGCGCTGCCGCGCCCGCAGGGCGTGATCGTCTCGGTGCTGACGCCCAACCTCAAGGGCTTCGAGTCGGCGCTGGCCGCGGGCGCCGACGAGGTGGTGATCTTCGGTGCCGCCAGCGAGGCCTTCTCGCAGCGGAACATCAACTGCTCGATCGCCGAGAGCATCGAGCGCTTCCGCCCGGTGGCCGACGCCGCCAAGGCAAACGGCCTGCGGCTGCGCGCCGCGCTGTCGACTGCCTTCGGCTGCCCCTACCAGGGCGATGTGCCGGTAAGCGCAGTGGTCGACGGCGTCGAGCGCCTGCGCGACCTGGGCTGCGACGAGATCGGCATCGCCGACACCATCGGCGTGGGCACGCCGGGCCAGGTGCAGCGCGTGATGGAGGCGGCCGCGCGCGTCTACCCCATCGCGCAGCTCTCCGGCCACTTCCACGACACTTACGGCCAGGCGCTGGCCAACATCCTCGCCTGCCTGCAGGCCGGCGTCGCCCGCTTCGACAGTTCGATCGCCGGGCTCGGCGGCTGCCCCTACGCCAAGGGCGCAACCGGCAACGTCGCCACCGAGGACGTGGTCTACATGCTGCACGGCCTGGGCATCCGCACCGGCCTGGACCTCGACCGGCTGGTGGATGCCGGGCAGTGGATTTCCGGCTTCCTGGGCCGCAAGAGCCTCTCGCGCGCCGGCAACGCGCTGGCCGCCCGGCGCCAGCGCGAGCAGAGCGAGGCGGAGGCCTCCGCATGACGCAGCTGTTCCGCCCGAACGGTCCCCGCCCGGGGCCGGTGCCCTCGCCCTGCATCTCCATCTGCCGGATGGACGCGCAGACCGGACTGTGCGAGGGCTGCCTGCGGACCCTGGACGAGATCGCCGACTGGGGCGCGATGCCCGACGCGCGCAGGCGCACCGTGCTGGAGGCCGTCGACGCGCGCCGCGCCGCCATCGAGGCGGCCGATCATGCGCGCTTCGACGAGCCCGCGCCCGCGGCACGCGGCGGATAGGCTGGCCCAGTGGAACCGGACCGGGCGATGCCGCCGCTTCCGCCGACGCTGCACGTGATCGAACGGGACTGGCTCTCGTGCAATCAGGTCGTCTTTTTCGACGACTGCGACGACGACGGCAACCCGGGGCCCTGCGCCACGCTGGTCGACTCCGGCTACGTCAAGCACGCGGACACCACGGTGGCGCTGGTGCGGCGCGTGATCGAGCGCCGCGGCCCGCCGCAGCGCCGGCTGACCCGCCTGCTCAACACCCACCTGCACTCCGACCACTGCGGCGGCAACGCTGCGATCGCCAAGGCCTTCGGCTGCCCGGTCTTCGTTCCCGCCGCGGAGCTCGAAGCCGTGCGGCGCTGGGATGAAGAGGCGCTCACCTTCGCGGGCACCGGCCAGCGCTGCGCGCACTTCGCCGCCGAGGGCGGCCTGCACCCCGGCGAGACGCTGCGGCTGGGCGGCGCGGGCTGGGACGTTCACGCCGCGCCGGGACACGACCCCCACTCGCTGATCCTGCACTGCCCCGAGCACCGGGTGCTGATCTCGGCCGACGCGCTCTGGGAGAACGGCTTCGGGGTGATCTTCCCCGAGCTCGACGGCGAGTCGGGCTTCGCCGAGCAGCAGGCGGTGCTCGAGCTGATCGGGACGCTCGAGGTGGACACCGTGATCCCCGGCCACGGCCGCCCCTTCGGCGACCCCGATGCGGCGATCGAGCGCGCGATGCGGCGGCTGGACGCCATGCGGTCGGACCCGGCGCGCAACGCCCGCAACGCGATCCGCGTGCTGGTCAAGTTCCTGCTGCTTGACCGCGAGCGCGTCGAGTTCGAGACCATGGCGCACGACGTGCGCAACGCCTCGGTGCTGCGCAACTCCGCACGCCTGATGGGGATGGAGCTGCGCGACGCGCTGCGCTGGGGCGTCGACGAGCTCGAACGGCAGGGCCAGCTGGCGCGCGAAGGCGGCTGGCTGGTGAACCGGGACCCCTGACTCAGGGAATCTGCCGGTCCGGCGCCGGCCGCACCAGCACCTCCCAGTGCGTGCGCCTGCGGCCGGCCTCGACTGCAGGCAGCGGCGCCACCGGCTCGAGTCCGGCCAGGCAGCGGCGCGCGAGCTCCACGTAGAGCCGGGTGCCCAGCCGCTTGCCGGCCAGGTCGGCCTCGGTGAGCTCGCGCACCACCCGCGCCGGCGCGCCGGTGACGAGCACGCCGGCAGGGATCTGCGCGCCGATCCGCACGAAGGACATCGCCGCCACGATGGTGCGCTCGCCGATCACCGCATCGTCCATCACCACCGCGTTCATTCCGACCAGCGCGTCGCGGCCGATCCGGCAGTAGTGCAGCACCGCGCCGTGGCCGATGTGCGCATGCTCTTCCATCACGGTGTCGTGGTCCGGACCGGTGTGGACCACGCAGTTGTCCTGCAGGTTGGACTCGCGCTCCATCACGATGCGGCCGAAGTCGCCGCGCAGCACCGCGCCCGGGCCCACGTAGCAGCCCGGCCCGATGATGACGTCGCCCTGGAAAGCCTCAATCGTACTTGCGCGCGTCCTCGATCACCCTGCCGTCGTTCGGCAGGCTGCCCGCCGCCACCAGTTCGACCTCGCCGCGCAGCTTGGTGACTTCGCGCAGCGACTCGGCGATGCGCGCGGCCAGCCCCTCCGGCGCACCGCGGGTCTCGCACCTGAGGGTCATCGCATCCTGGGCCATCTCGCCGGTGATCACGAGCCGCGCGCGCAGGACTTCCGGGTGCCGCCGGACCGCCTCCGCGACCTGGCCGGGATGCACGAACATGCCGCGCACCTTGGTGGTCTGGTCGGCGCGGCCGAGCCAGCCGCGGATGCGCAAGTTGGTGCGGCCGCAGGGCGAGGGACCGGGCATCACCGCCGAGAGGTCGCCGGTGCCGAAACGGATCATCGGGTATTCGGGGTTGAACGAGGTGACCACCACCTCGCCCACCTCGCCGTCGGTCACCGGCTCGCCGGTGCCCGGGCGGACAATCTCCAGGATCAGGTCCTCGTCCAGGATCATTCCCTCCAGCGCCTCCGATTCGTAGGCGATCAGGCCCACGTCGGCGGTGCCGTACCACTGCAGCACGGTCGGTATTCCGTGGGCGTGGAACCAGCCGCGCAGGCTCGGTGGCAGCGCCTCGGCCGCCACCAGCGCGCGCTTCAGGTTGGAGATGTCGGCGCCGGTCTCGAGCGCCTTCTCGACGATGATGCGCAGGAAGGACGGAGTACCCACGTAGGCGTCCGGCCGCAGCGCGCGGATCACCTCGATCTGCTGCTCGGTCTGCCCGGTGCCCGCCGGGATCACTGCGCAGCCCAGCTTGCGCGCGGCCAGGTCCACCATCCAGGCGCCGGGCGTCAGGTGGTAGCCGAAGCAGTTCTGGATCACCTGCCCCGGGCGGATGCCGGCCGCCCAGAGCGCGCGGGCGCTGCGCCAGGGGTCGTCGCGCGCGCCCTCGGGGTCGAAGATCGGCCCGGGCGACATGTACAGGTGGCCCATGCGACCCGGCGGCAGCGTGGTCAGGCCGCCGAAGGGCGGGTCGGCCTGCTGCAGCGTCTTGAGTTCCTCCTTGCGCAGCACCGGCAGCGCGGCCAGCGCCTTGCGCGAGGAAATCGTCGCGGGGTCGACCCCGGCGAGCTGCCGCGCCCAGCCGGGCGCGCCGCCGATGGCATGCGCCACCAGCCCTGGCAGCCGCGCCATCAGGGCGCCTTCCCGCGCCTCGGGGGCGCGGGTCTCGAGGTCATCGTAGTGATCGGTCATGCATGCACCCGCGGGGCGCGGCGCGCGCTCACAGCCAGCGCTTGCGCCGCTTGTAGGACTTCAGGTTCTTGAACGACTTGCGCTCGCTGCCGCCGCCGCCCAGGTAGAACTCCTTGACGTCCTCGTTGTTGATGAGATCCTGCTGCGCTCCGTCGAGGACGATCTTTCCCGACTCCATGATGTAGCCGTAGCTGGACGCCTTCAGCGCCATCCGGGCGTTCTGCTCCACCAGCAGCATCGTGATTCCGAGCTCCCTGTTCAGCTGGCGGATGATGTCGAAGACCTCCTTGACCAGCAGCGGCGACAGGCCCATGGAAGGCTCGTCGAGCAGGATCATCTTCGGGCGCGCCATCAGCGCGCGGCTGATCGCCAGCATCTGCTGCTCGCCGCCGGACAGGTAGCCCGCCAGCCCGGTGCGCTCGCGCAGCCGCGGGAAAAAGTCGAAGACCATGTCCAGGTCCCGCTTGACCCCGTTGTCGCGGCGCGTGTACGCGCCGAGCCGCAGGTTCTCGATGACCGTCATGTCCTCGATGATCCGGCGCCCCTCCATGACCTGGAAGATGCCCCTGCGGACGATCTCCTCGGGCGCCAGGTTGGCGATCTCCTCGCCCATGAAGTTCACGTTGCCGCGGGTGACCTCGCCGTTCTCGGTGCGCAGCAGCCCCGAGATCGCCTTCAGCGTAGTCGACTTGCCCGCGCCATTGGGTCCGAGCAGCGCCACGATCTCGCCTTCCGGCACCGACAGGCTGACGCCGCGCAGCACGAGGATCACGTCGTCGTAGACGACCTCGATGTTGTTGACCGTCAGGATCGGCGGCTTCGCCGCGGGCTTGGGCCCGGCGTCGACGGGTTCGGGGTGCTCGAGCACGGCTTCCGGCATCGGGACTGCTCCGCTTCGATTCATTGGCGCCCCGCCCCCGCTCGAGGGCGGGGGCGGGGCCGGGGGCTTACCAGCCCAGCCACTCGGGCTTGCGCGGAATTTCCGCCTCGCCTGCCATCGAGATCGACTGCTGGCCACCCTTGGAGTTGGCGCGGTAGATGAAGACCTTGGTCGTGCCGCGATGATCCTCGGCGGTCCAGGTCGACGGGATGCAGACGCCCTGCAGTTCGGCCGGCACGTGGTTCTTGAACTGCTCCATCGCCGCCTTGATGTTCGGCCCGTTCACGCCGCCGCTCATCCTGGCCGCAGCCACCATCGCATCGCGCATGTAGAAGGCCGAGCAGATGCCGCGCATGTAGTGCACCGGCCGGTACTCGCTGCCCGAGGCGTCGGAGACCTTGGAGATCTCCCGGACCGTCTTCATTCCCGCCGCGTCGGATTTCCAGTCGGCCCCGCCAACCACGAACATCACCCCGTCGGCCGAGTCGCCGGCGCCGCGCAGCGCGTTCTCGTCCATGCCCCAGACGTTGGCCAGGAACTGGGTGCTGACGCCCACCGTGTCGCAGGACTTCAGCAGCGAGATCGTCGAGCCGCCAGTGTTCGCCAGGAAGGCGTAGTGGGCGCCGGAATCTTTCAGGCTCAGGCACTGAGCCTTGAAGTCGCCGGGCTTGAGCGAGTACTGGATCGGCGGCATCACCTGGAAGCCCATCTCGGTCGCGTACGCTGCGCAGCCTTCCTTGGGCGCGTTCGGATAGGGATGGTTGTCGCCCAGGTGAACGAACTTCGGCTTGTCGACGTTCTTCTTCTTGGCGTCCGCTGCGGCCCACTGCACCAGCGCGCGGCAGCCGTCGGTGTAGGACGGACCGTAGAAGAAGTTGTAGGGCGCGGGCTTGGTGCCCTTCGGACCCTTGCCGGCCGCGTCGGTGAGGTGCCCGGAGTAGGACGCCGAGAAGTTCGGCACCTTGTCGTTGGCCACGAAGCCGACCAGCGCCTCGGTGTCGGCCGTGCCCCAGCCCTGCACCGCGACCGCCTTGTCGGTGCCGACCCACTTCTTGTAGGTGGCGATCGCGCGCGGCGCGTTGTAGCTGTAGTCGACCGTCTCGAACTTCAGCGGCTGGCCGGCAATGCCGCCGTTCTTGTTGATCCAGGCGAGCGCGTCGGCCACGCCCTGGCCGTAGGGCTTGCCGACGTCGGAGGTCGGGCCGGTGTAGTCGACCAGATGGCCGACGAAGATCGGGTCGGCGGCCGAGGCGGAACCCGCCCCTAGCACGAGCGCCGCCGCTGCTGCGGCGAATACGGTGGTCTTCATCTGTAGTCTCCTCTTGTGGATCGCGAAACCGGTCAAAGAACGTCTTGGGGAACCGCTTTGCATGTTTGCCTCCTCCCCGGGCGCCGCGGGATGCCGGCGCCCCCTGCCTAGTACGAGAACGGGTAGAGCTTCCAGTACGCCTTGATCATCTTCCAGCGGTGAGCCAGCCCGTCGGGCTCGAAGATCAGGAAGAGCACGATGGCCAGGCCGATCGCCCCCTCCTTCAGGAAGGCAAGGCCTTCGGTCAGCGCCGGGAAGACGTTGCCGACCGACTGCGACATGGCCTGCACCGCCTCGGGCAGCAGCACCATGAAGGCCGTTCCCATCAGCGTGCCCATCACGCTGCCGAGCCCGCCGATGATGATCATTCCGAGGAACTGGATCGACAGCAGGATCGTGAACGACTCGGCCGACACGAAGCTCAGGTAGTGGCCGAACAGCGCACCGCCCACGCCCGCGTAGAAGGCCGCGATCCCGAAGGACAGCACCCGATAGCGGGTCAGGTTGATGCCCATGATCTCGGCCGACAGGTAGTGGTCGCGCACCGCCACGAAGGCGCGCCCGTCGCGCGTGCGCAGCAGGTTTGCGCCGAACAGGTAGAGCACCACCACGTAGGCGAGCACCACGTAGAAGAAGTGACGGTCGCCGCTCAACTCGTAGCCGAAGATGCTGAAGGGCTGGGCGATGGTGCCGGCCGAGCCGCCGGTGAACCAGTCGGCGCGCGAGAAGAAGTCCTCCAGGATGAACTGCGCCGCGAAGGTGGCGATCGCCAGGTACAGCCCCTTGATCCGCGCCGCCGGCAGGCCGAACAGCATGCCGACGAGCGTGGTGAGCAGTCCCGCCAGCGGGATCGCCCAGAACACCGGCACGCCCAGGCTGTTGCTCAGCCAGGCCGACGCGAAAGCCCCGAAGCCGAAGAAGGCGGCATGGCCCAGCGAGATCTGCCCGGTGAAGCCGACCAGGATGTTCAGCCCGAGCGCGGCGATCCCGTAGTAGCCGATCTGGATCAGCATGTTCAGCTGATAGGGGCTGAGGAGTTCGGTGCCGCCGATCTTCAGCGGCGCCAGGCACAGCAGCAGCACCGCAGCGATCGCAAAGCCGCGCGACATCGGCGTGGGGAAGATCGTGGAGTCCCGGCGGTAGTCGGTCTTGTACTGACCACAGGGGATCAGGGAGGCGGAGGGGCCGGCCATGAACTAGATCCTCTCAATCTGCTTGGTGCCGAACAGCCCGTAGGGCTTGACCATCAGGATCACGATCAGCGCGTAGAAGGGAGCCACCGAGTAGAGGTTGCCCCAGTTGAGGTACTGGCTGTCGACGAACTCCGCCAGGTTCTCTAGCACGCCGATGATCAGCCCGCCCACGATGGCGCCGATGATCGAATCGAGCCCGCCGAGGATCACCGCCGGAAAGACCTTGATGCCGAAGAACGAAAGCGCCTGCGACACGCCGTTGACCATGCCGACGACGACGCCGGCCAGCGCCGAGACGACCGCGGAGATCGCCCAGGCCATCGCGAACACGCTCTTCACCGAGATGCCCAGGCTCTGCGCGACCTGCTGGTTGAAGGCGGTGGCGCGCATCGCCAGGCCGAAGCGCGAGAACTTGAAGAACCAGGCGAAGCCCACCATGATCACCAGCGACACCCCCATCGACAGGATGTAGGGCGTCTGCACGTTGAGTCCCAGCACGTTGATCGACTTGGTGCCGAACACCTCCGGGAAAGGCTTGGCCCAGACGCCGAACATCCACTTCATCATCGCCTGGAAGAAGATCGACAGGCCCACCGTGACCATGATCACCGAGATGATCGGCTCGCCGATCAGCGGCCTGAGGACGATCACCTGCAGCAGCACGCCGAACACGGCCATGAAGGCCAGCGTGAGCGGGAAGCCGAGCCAGAACGGCACCTCCATGCTGGTGAGCAGCCACCAGCAGGTCCAGGCGCCGATCAGCAGGAACTCGCCCTGCGCGAAGTTGACGATCTGCGTGGACTTGTAGATGAGCACGAAGCACATCGCGACCACGCCGTACAGCGTGCCGATGATCACGCCGTTGACCAGCAGCTGGGTCAGAAGATCGGTGTTCATTCCTTGGCTCCTGCGTGCTGCGGCTGCCGCGCGGGCTGCCCGGCGGCGGGCCCGGCCTCGAGCAGCTTCTCGAGCACCAGGTCGGTCTGGATCCGGGAGATGGTGCCGTCCTGGAAGCGGATCACCGTGTCGACGTGCACCACCGGCGTGTCGCTGTAGATCGCGTCGATGATGTCGGCGTACTTCTCGGCGATCACGTTGCGCCGCACCTTGCGCGTGCGGGTCAGTTCGCCGTCGTCGGCATCGAGCTCCTTGTAGAGCAGCACGAACTTGTGCACCCGCTGCGCCTCGGGCAGCGTGGCGTTGACCTTCTCGAACTCCTGACGCAGCAGCCGATAGACCTCGGGCTGCGACGACAGGCTGGTGTAGTTGGTGAAGGCAATGCCGCGCTGCTCGGCCCACTTCGAGACGATCGAGTAGCGGATGCACACGATGGCGGCGAGATAGGGCCTCGCGTTGCCGAGGATCACCGCCTCTGCGATGAACGGCGAGAACTTCAGCTTGTTCTCGATGAACTGCGGCGAGAAGCGGGTGCCGGTCGAGGTGACCGCCAGGTCCTTGACCCGGTCGATGACCACCAGGTGACCGCTGCCCGGCTTGAAGTAGCCGGCGTCGCCGGTGTACATCCAGCCGTCGCGCACGTCGGCGCGGGTGGCTTCATCGTTGCGGTAGAAGCCGAGGAACATTCCAGCGGTCCGGGCCACGATCTCGCCGACGCCGTTGGGGTCGGGCTGGTCGATCCGCAGCTCGGTGTCGCCGAAGGGCAGGCCCACCGTGTCGAAGTCGACGTCGCCCATGCGGTGGATGGTGTACGCGCCGGCCAGCTCCGTCTGCCCGTAGATCTGGCGCAGCGGCACGCCCATGGCCTGGAAGAAGCGGAAGGTCTCGGGGCCCAGCGCCGCGCCGCCGGTGGCAGCGGACTTCAGGAAGCTGAAACCCAGCCGGTCGCGCAGCGGCCGGAACAGGATCAGCTCCGCCAGCTTCGAACGCCGGCCCTTCGCCAGCGCCTCGAGCCCGAGCCGCATGCCCAGGTCGAACATCTTCCGCTTGAAGCGCGTGGCGTCCATCATCCGCGAGTGGACGTCGGCGGCGATCTGCTCCCAGACGCGCGGCGCGAGCAGGACGAAGGTGGGGCCGATCTCCCGCAGGTCGGCCATCATCGTCTCGGGCTCCTCGACGAAGTTGACCGTGATCCGCGAGATCAGCGGCTGCGCCACCGCGTAGATCTGCTCCATGATCCAGGGCAGCGGCAGCACCGACACGTAGTTGTCGGTGGGCAGCTTCTCGTCCACCTTCAGGTAGGCCGCGCAGTGCCCGAGGAAGGGCCCGGCCTGCAGCATCGCCAGCTTGGGGTGGGAGGTGGTGCCCGAGGTGGTGCAGAGGATGGCCACGTCCTGCCCCGAGCCCTTCTCGACCTCCTCGGCGAAGCGGCCGGGTTCGTGGGCATCCAGCTTCGCCGCCATGGTCCGGAGCTCTTCCCAGCCCAGCAGTCGATCGTCGCTGTACTTGCGCATTCCGCGCGCATCGAAATAGACGATCTTCTCGATGCTCTTCGAGTTCTCGGCCACCTCGAGCAGCTTGTCGACCTGCTCCTCGTCCTCGGCCAGCACCACCCGCACCTCGGCGTAGTCGACCAGGTAGGCGACCTCCTGGGGCATCGCGTCGTGGTAGATGCCGAGCGACATGCAGCCGATGGCATGGGCGGCGAGCTCGCTCCAGACCATCTCCGGCCGGTTCTTGCCGATGAAGCCCACCACTTCGCCGCGCTTCACGCCCAGCGCGAGCAGGCCCAGCGCGATCTCCCGGACCCGGTCGCGGTAGTCGGACCAGGTGAACTCGTTCCAGACGCCGAACTCCTTCTCGCGCATCGCCACTTCGCCGGGCCAGACCTCGGCGTTGTGCAGCAGCAGCTTCGGGAAGGTGTCGTAGCGGACGACGTTGCCGTAATCGGGTTCCATCAGGCCGCCTCGTCGTCGTCGACGCCCAGGTAGGCGCGCTTGACGTGCTCGTTGTCCATGATCTCGGCCGGCAGCCCGTCGGCGATCTTGCGACCGAAGTCCAGCACGATGACGCGGTGCGAGATGTCCATGACCACGCCCATGTCGTGCTCGATCATGATCACCGTCATGCCCCATTCCTCGTTCAGGTCGACGATGTAGCGGGCCATGTCCTCCTTCTCCTCGAGGTTCATGCCGGCCATGGGCTCGTCGAGCAGGATGAGGTCGGGGCGCACCGCGATCGCGCGGGCGAGCTCCACCCGCTTGCGCAGCCCGTAGGAGAGCGTGCCCGCGACCGACTTGCGGATGTGGCTGATCTCGAGGAAGTCGATGATGTCCTCGACGTGCCGGCGGTGCTCGAGTTCCTCGCGCTGCGCGCCGCCGAACCAGTAGAGGCCGCCGGTGAGGAAGTTGTTCTTCAGCAGGTGATGGCGCCCGACCATGATGTTGTCGAGCACGCTCATGTGCCCGAACAGCGCCAGGTTCTGGAAGGTGCGCCCGAGCCCCAGCGTGGCGCGCTGGTTGGGCGTGAGCCGGGTGATGTCGCGGCCCTTGAAGAGCACGCTGCCGCTGGTCGGAGAATAGCGCCCCGAGATGCAGTTGAGCATCGAGGTCTTGCCCGCGCCGTTGGGCCCGATGATCGAGAACAGCTCACCGGGCCGGACCTCGAAACCGACCTCGGTCAGCGCCTGCACACCGCCGAACCTGAGCGAGATGTCGCGCGCCTGAAGGATGGGCGTCGTTTCGCTTTGCAATGTCTCCTCCCGCACCCCGTGATCGAGGCAGGGGGGCGGTTCATGCCGCCCCTCTCTCGCAAAGAGTCTAAGCGAGGCAAGCCGGTATAGTTGTCATCCGTGAGACAAACTCAGGGAAAGCGCTCCCCCAGGTGACCCGCTCGCTCGACGAACTCCTCGCACTCGCTTCCTGGATGACGCGGCTCGAGCCGGCGCAGCAGACGCGTGTCCGGCGTGAGATGACCGAATGGAGCGTCCCGGCCGGCGGCTTCGTCTGCCGCAAGGGCGAACCCATCGAGCACTGGCTGGGCGTGATCGACGGGCTGGTCAAGGTGAGCAGCATGTCCGCCGACGGCAAATCGGTGACCTTCATCGGCGTGCCGCCGGGCGGCTGGTTCGGCGAGGGCTCATTGCTCAAGGACGAGCCGCGCCGCTACGACGCGGTCGCGATGCGCGACAGCCGCATCGCGGGCATGCCGCAGCGCACCTTCCGCTGGCTGCTCGACACCAGCATCCCCTTCAACCGCTTCCTGCTGCTGCAGCTGAACGAGCGCCTCGGCCAGTTCGTGGCCACCGTGGAGTTCGACCGGCTGCTGGGCCCGGACGCCCGGGTGGCCCGCTGCCTGGCGGAGATGTTCAACCGGCTGCTGTACCCGGGGCTGGGCCCGAAGCTGGAAATCTCGCAGGGCGAGCTCGGCTACCTCACCGGACTGTCGCGCCAGCGCGTGAACCAGGCGCTGCAGACTCTGGAGCGGGAGGGGCTGCTGGCAGTCGAGTACGGCTCGATCACCGTGCTCTCGCTGGACGGGCTGCGCAGTTTCGGGGCCTGAGGCCGGCGCGGCGCCCGCTCAGCGCCGCTCCAGCGCCACGGCCAGTTCCGCCATCCCGGCCGGGTGCTCGACCCGCGCGTAGGGGGGCTTGGGCCAGCGCCAGAACGCCTCCGGCAGCAGCGCCCGCATCGCGTGGATGTCACAGTGGTAGGGCGGCCCCTGGATGAAGCCCTCGGCGGCGCCGGGACGCAGCATCTGCACGAACAGCGCGAACAGCCGCCCGCCAGGCTTCAGCCAGGAATGCAGCTGCCGGCCGTAGCGGACCCAGTGGTCCGGGTGCAGCGCGCACAGGCAGGTCTGCTCGTAGACCGCATCGAAGGGCGCCGACGGCTCCCATTCGAGCGCGTCCGCGCAGACGACGCTTGCTGCAGCGCCGGCCGGGCCCAGCGCGGCCAGGCGCTCCCGGGTGCGCTCCACCGCGGCGGGCGCGTAGTCGAGCCCGACCACGTCGAAGCCCAGCCGGGCGAGCTCCGCAACTTCGTGACCCGAACCGCAGCCCGGCACCAGGATGCGGCAGCGCGCGAGCACGCCCGCCGCAACCCAGTCGGCCAGCTGCGGGTTGGGAGCCCCGCGGTCCCACGGCGTCTGCCCGGCCTGGAAGCGCTCCTGCCAGAAATCGACGCCGGGGCCGGCCATCTCGCTACTTCGCGTACGAGTAGAAACCGCGGCCGCTCTTGCGGCCATACATCCCGGCGTCCACCATCTCCTGCAGCAGCGTCGCGGGCCGGTACTTGGGGTCGTTGAAGGTGGTGTAGAGCACGTTCATCACGGCCAGCAGCGTGTCCAGGCCGACCATGTCGCACAGCGCGAGCGGGCCGATCGGGTGATTGCAGCCGAGCTTCATTCCCGCGTCGATCTCCTCGGCGGAGGCGATGCCCTCCTGCAGCGTGAAGATCGCCTCGTTCAGCATCGGGCAAAGGATGCGGTTGACCGCGAAGCCGGCGCTGTTCTTCACGCCGATGGCGGTCTTGCCCAGGCTGCGGGCCAGTTCAGCAACCTCCTGCGCGGTCGCCTCCGAGGTCTGCAGGCCGCTGATCACCTCGACCAGCGCCATCAC
Source organism: Quisquiliibacterium transsilvanicum (assembly GCF_014202215.1). Classification (GTDB taxonomy): domain Bacteria; phylum Pseudomonadota; class Gammaproteobacteria; order Burkholderiales; family Burkholderiaceae_E; genus Quisquiliibacterium; species Quisquiliibacterium transsilvanicum. The sequence goes on from NZ_JACHGB010000006.1 coordinate 401,593, forward strand.
CGGCACCGGGTTGAAGAAGTGCATCCCGACGAAGCGCTCCGGACGGCTGGTGGCCGCGGCCAGCCGGGTGATGGAGATCGACGAGGTGTTGGTGGCGATGATCGCGCCGGGCCGCAGGATGCGGTCGAGGCCCTGCAGGATCTTGACCTTGAGCGTCTCGTTCTCGGTGGCAGCCTCGATCACCAGGTCGGCGTCGGCGAGGTCCTCGGCCCTGGTGGTGGTGCGGATGCGCGCCACCAGCGCGGCCTGCTCGGCCTCCGTCATCGTGCCCTTGCGAACGCCGCGCTCCAGCGAGGCGTTGATGGTCTTGATGCCGCGCTCCAGCGCCGCCTCGGCGACGTCCTGCATGATGGTCTGGTAGCCGGCAGCCGCGCAGACCTGCGCGATGCCGTTGCCCATGATCCCGGCACCGATGATGCCGATCGTCTGAATGGCCATGTCGATCCTCTCGATTCGAAGACCGCTAGGATACGACAGCGGGGCGGCGGCGGCGGACCAGCCGCGCAGGCCCGCTCAGGCCCGCTCAGCCGCGCCGCAAGCGATCCCTCCGCCCGCGTTCAGTCGCCGACCAGTTCCCGGTAGGCGTGCCAGGTGGCGTGCCCCACCAGCGGCGCGGTGAGCACCAGCAGGCCGAACCAGAGCAACAGGCTCGAGCCGATCAGCAGCACGATCAGGGCCGCCCAGAGGTAGACCGGCCCGGGGTTGGCGAATAGCACGCGAACGCTGGTGAAGATCGCCACCATGGTGTCGGTGCGCCGGTCGAGCATCAGGGGAATGGACACCACCGAGATCGAGAACACCAGGGTGGCGAACACGAAGCCCACGCCGCCCCAGACCAGCAGGAACTCCAGGTTCTGCAGCGAAGCGATCTGCGCGACCACGCCCTTGAGCGTAGGGAAATCGGTGGTCGAGAACAGCGCGAAGAGCACGACCGACACCCGCGCCCAGACGATCATCGCGAAAGTGAGGATGGCGGCGAAGAAGGCGACGCCGCCCAGGTTGCGCCGCCAGCAGGTCAGGCTGGCGGGCAGGCTCACCGGCTCGGCCCGGGCGCGCTGGCGCGACAGCTCGTAGATGCCGGTGCAGACGAAGGGCCCGACCAGGAAGAAGCCGGCCGTCAGGCCCATGGTGAGCTGCCAGCGCGTGGCGTAGACCAGCGCGATGGCGCTGCCCATCAGGGCGAACACCAGCCCGTAGAACGCGCCGCGAAAGCCGGTCGCGCGGAAGTCGTCCCAGCCGCGCGCCAGCCAGCGCAGCGGCGCCGAGAATTCCACCGTCCGCACCGACGGCGCACGCGCGATCGCGTCGTCGTCGATGACGTCGGGCTGCCCTGCCTTGCCCATGTCAGTCCTCCTGTGCGGGGCGCCCGGCCGGGCACCGCCTGGACGGATCTTGCGTCCGCCTGCCATGCCGGAAATCCTACACGGCAATCGCAAGTCCGGTCAGCAGGTTTGACGTTGACGTTAACGTCATTTATGTTCCACAAGCTGTGCAACCGCAGGCTTTGCCGGCGCCCGCGCGCGCCGCCATACTGCTGCAGACAAGCCCGAACAGAAGACCCCCGCGGCCGCGCCGACGCGCGCCGCGCACCTTGCAGGACTCCGACCATGACCGACCTCTCCGACCAGCAGCGGCTCGCGGGCCATCGCATGAAGAACAAGGTGCGCTTCGTCACCGCCGCCTCGCTCTTCGACGGCCACGACGCCTCGATCAACATCATGCGCCGCATCCTCCAGGCGCAGGGCTGCGAGGTGATCCATCTCGGTCACAACCGGTCGGTGCAGGAGATCGTCGACTGCGCGCTGCAGGAAGATGCACACGGCATCGCCATCTCCTCCTACCAGGGCGGCCACGTCGAGTTCTTCAAGTACATGATCGACCTGCTGCGCGAGGCCGGCGCTGGCCACATCAAGGTCTTCGGCGGCGGCGGGGGCGTGATCGTCCCGGCCGAGATCCAGGACCTGCATTCCTACGGGGTCGAGCGCATCTACAGCCCCGAGGACGGGCAGCGCATGGGCCTGCAGGGAATGATCGTCGACATGGTGCGCCGCTGCGACATCGACCTCGCGCAGTACGCGCCCAAGACCGTCGACGAGATCGCCGGATCGCGCCGCGCGCTGGCGCAGGCGATCACCGCGCTGGAGATCGGCCGTGCCGACCCCGCGCTGCGCGCCGAGATCCACAAGCGCGCCGACACCGTCACTACGCCGACGCTGGGCATCACCGGCACCGGCGGCGCGGGCAAGAGCTCGCTCACCGACGAGCTGGTGCGCCGCTTCAGGCTCGACCACGACGACGCGCTGAAGCTCGCGATCATCTCGGTGGACCCCACCCGCCGCAAGTCCGGCGGCGCGCTGCTGGGCGACCGGATCCGGATGAACGCGATCAACCATCCGAACGTGTTCATGCGCTCGCTGGCCACCCGCGACGCCGGCAGCGAGATCAGCAAGGCGCTGCCCGACGTGATCGCCGCCTGCAAGGTGGCAGGCTTCGACCTGATCATCGTCGAAACTTCGGGCATCGGCCAGGGCGACGCGGCGATCGTGCCGCTGGTGGACACCACGCTGTACGTGATGACGCCGGAGTTCGGCGCGGCGAGCCAGCTCGAGAAGATCGACATGCTCGACTTCGCCGACTTCGTCGCGATCAACAAGTTCGACCGCAAGGGCGCCGCCGATGCGCTGCGCGACGTCTCCAAGCAGTACCAGCGCAACCGCGAGCGGTTCGACCAGCGCCCCGACCAGATGCCGGTCTACGGCACCCAGGCATCGCGCTTCAACGACGACGGCGTCACCGCGCTCTACCAGGGCATGCTGCCCAGGCTGGCCGAGCTGGGCCTGCGCGTCGACCCCGCGAAGGGCCGGCTGCCCAGGATCGAGGCCCGCCACTCGTCGAGCCAGGTGGTGATCGTTCCGTCGGCGCGCGTGCGCTACCTCGCCGACATCTCCACCACGGTGCGCGGCTACAAGGAACGCGCCCGGGCGGCGAGCCGGCTGGCCCGCGAGGCACAGCAGCTGCGCGAGTCGCGCCGGATGCTGGCCGAGGCGAAGACCGGCGGCGACGCGCTCGAGGCGCTCGAGTCGCAGGCCGCGCTGCGCGAGGAGCGCATCGACCCGCATTCGCGCAAGCTGCTGGCGATGTGGCCCGACATGGTCAAGGCCTATTCGGGCGACGAGTACGTGGTCAAGATCCGCGACAAGGAGATCCGCACCGAGCTGACCCGCCTCTCGCTGTCGGGCACCAAGATCCGCAAGGTGGCGCTGCCTACGTACGAGGACCACGGCGAGCTGCTCAAGTGGCTGCTGCTGGAGAACGTGCCGGGCAGCTTTCCCTATACCGCGGGCGTGTTCGCCTTCAAGCGCGAGGGCGAGGATCCCACCCGGATGTTCGCCGGCGAGGGCGACCCCTTCCGCACCAACCGGCGCTTCAAGCTGCTCTCCGAGGGCATGCCGGCCAAGCGGCTGTCCACCGCCTTCGACTCGGTGACGCTCTACGGTCACGACCCCGACCTGCGCCCCGACATCTACGGCAAGGTGGGCAACTCGGGCGTGAGCATCGCCACGCTCGACGACATGAAAGTGCTGTACTCGGGCTTCGACCTCTGCGACCCGGCCACCTCGGTGTCGATGACGATCAACGGCCCGGCGCCGAGCATCCTCGCGATGTTCATGAACACCGCGATCGACCAGCAGGTCGACAAGTTCCGCGAGCAGAATGGCCGCGAGCCCACCGACGACGAGATCGAGAAGATCCGCGCCTGGACCGTGTCCACGGTGCGCGGCACGGTGCAGGCCGACATCCTCAAGGAGGACCAGGGCCAGAACACCTGCATCTTCTCGACCGAATTCAGCCTGAAGGTGATGGGCGACATCGCCGAGTACTTCGTGCACCACGACGTGCGCAACTTCTACTCGGTGAGCATCAGCGGCTACCACATCGCCGAGGCCGGCGCGAACCCGATCAGCCAGCTCGCGTTCACGCTGTCCAACGGCTTCACCTTCGTGGAGGCCTACCTCGCGCGCGGCATGCACATCGACGACTTCGCGCCCAACCTGTCGTTCTTCTTCTCCAACGGCATGGACCCGGAATACACGGTGATGGGCCGCGTGGCGCGCCGCATCTGGGCGGTGGCGATGAAGGAGCGCTACGGCGCGAACGAGCGCAGCCAGAAGCTCAAGTACCACTGCCAGACCTCCGGGCGCTCGCTGCACGCGCAGGAGATCGACTTCAACGACATCCGCACCACGCTGCAGGCGCTGATCGCCACCTACGACAACGCCAACAGCCTGCACACCAACGCGTACGACGAGGCGATCACCACGCCCACCGAGAACTCGGTGCGACGCGCGATGGCGATCCAGCTGATCATCAACCGCGAGTGGGGCCTGGCCAAGAACGAGAACCCGAGCCAGGGCGCGTTCATCATCGACGAGCTCACCGAGCTGGTCGAGGAGGCGGTGCTGACGGAGTTCGAGCGGATCGCCGAGCGCGGCGGCGTGCTGGGCGCGATGGAGACCGGCTACCAGCGAGGCAAGATCCAGGACGAGAGCATGCATTACGAGATGCTCAAGCACACCGGCGAGTACCCGATCATCGGCGTGAACACCTTCCGCAACCCGCACGGCGACCAGACCCCCGAAACGCTGGAGCTGGCCCGGTCCACCGACGAGGAGAAGCAGAACCAGCTCGCACGGCTGGCCGACTTCCATGCGCGCAACGCGGCCGCCACGCCGGCGATGCTCGCGCGGCTGCAGCAGACGGTGATCGAGAACGGCAACGTGTTCGCGGTGCTGATGGACGCGGTGCGGGTCTGCTCGCTGGGGCAGATCACGAAGGCGCTGTTCGAGGTGGGCGGCCAGTACCGCCGCAGCATGTAAGCCGCCGCGGCAGCCACCCGAGGCCATGGACGTGAAGCGATCCGCCGCGCCGTCGGCACGGACCCGCGTGCGGCGGCTGCCGGCCCGCGCCCATTACGACGCGCAGGCGGTGCACGCGATCGTCGACGAGGCGCTGTCGTGCACCATCGCCTTCGAGTGGGAGGGATCGGCGCACGCGATCCCCACCGCGCACTGGCGCGAGGGGAACCACCTCTACGTCCACGGCGCGAAGGCCTCGCGGACGATGAAGGCGCTGCCCGAGGTCCAGGCCTGCGTGAGCATCAGCCTGATCGACGGGCTGGTGCTGGCGCGCAGCGCCTTCAACCACTCGATGAACTACCGGGCAGTGGTGGCCTACGGCCGCTTCGAACGGGTGGACGACCCTGCCGCCAAGCTGCGCAGCCTGGAAGCCTTCATGGAGCGGATCGCTCCGGGCCGCTGGGCGCAGCTGCGGCCCGTCACCCGAAAGGAGCTCGACGCGACCACGGTGCTGCGGCTGGCGCTGGACGAAGCCTCGGCGAAGATCCGCGCCTGGGGCCCGAAGGACGACGCCGAGGACCTCGGCTGGCCGGTGTGGGCCGGGGTTCTGCCGCTGGAGATCGCGCGGCTGGCGCCGCGGACCGAGGCGGACAGCGCGGTGCAGGAAGCTCCGCAAGCGCCTTGAACCTCCGGATCCTCGCGGGCCGCCGGCCATGGGAACGAGGTCATCGCGGCAGCGAGGCGGCAGCAGGTCACGCCCCGGTCACGGTGGCTCCGATAGACTGACGATCTTCCGCAATCGCCTGCCCGGCGCGAGTCCGCACGGACCGCGCAGCCCGACTTGACGCCGACCCTCCGCGGCCTCGCTGCGCTCGCCTTCGCATTCGCCGCGCACGCTGCGGCGGCCCCGGATGCCGTCGAGATCTTCGAGAGCGCCAGCCCCTCTGTCGCGGTCCTGGAAGCGCTCGATCTGCAGGGGCGCAGGCTCGGCGCTGCCACCGCGGTCTCGCTGGGCGATGGCCGCTTCGTGAGCGCCTGCGCCAGCCTCGACGGCAGCGATGCGCTCAGGCTTGGCGTCGGCGGCAAGGAAGGAGCGGCGCAGGTGGTGGCCCGGGACGCGCAGCGCAATCTCTGCCTGCTGGAATCGGCAGCCCTGCGCGGGACCGCCGGCCTGCCGATGGCGCCGGCCGGCGCCGCGCCACCCCGCGCAGGCGATCGCGTCCACGCGATCTCGAACGCACTGGGCCTGGGCCTCGGGATCTCCGAAGGGATCGTCTCCGGCATCCGCGAGCGCGGGGATCTGAAACTGCTGCAGTTCACCGCGCCGATCTCGCCCGGGGCCGAGGGCGGCGCGCTCGTCGATTCACGCGGCCGCCTGGTCGGCATCATCGACTATCGGCTGCGCGCGGGACAGAACCTCAATTTCGCAGTGAGTTCGGAGGCTATCGCGCAGATCGAAGCGCGCAGCGAACGGGACGCCCGCCTGCAGGAACTGCGCGACCAGGCCCCCCGCCTGCTGCGCGCCGGCGACGCCCAGGCCCTGGCCACCCTGGCCGGCAAGTGGACGCAACTGCGCCCCGATGACGCCGCCGGTTGGGGCTGGTCGGCCATCGCCGCCTCCCTGCGCGACGATGCGCCCGCCGCGGCGCGTGCCTGGCGCGAGGCGCTCGCACGGAATCCTGATTCCGCTGCCGCAAGCCTGGGCCTGGCGGGGGCGCAGCTGCGCCTTCAGCATCCGGCGGCGGCCCGGGACGTGCTGCAGCAGCTGCTGGCACGCCACGGCGAGGATGCCAACGCCTGGGCGCTGCTCGGGCGGGCGCTGCATGCCGAAGGGGACGGCGCGAGGGCCCGCGAGGCCTACGACAAGGCCCTGGCGCTCGACCCCTGGAACCTGGCTGCGCACGAGGGCGCCATCGGTCTGGCGCGCGAACGCGGCGATCACGCGACGGCGATCGACGGCTGGCGGCTGCTGGTCCGCCTGCAGCCGGACCGCGCGGCGCTGCGCTGGCGGCTGGTGGAGGCCCACCTGCTCGCAGCAGACCCGGCAGGCGCGTGGCGGGCGATCGCCGATGCCCCCGCTGCGATCATCGAGAGCGGCGACCTGCTTTTCTGGAAGGCGCTCGTCCTGGCCCGGCTGGATCGGCCGGCGCACGCTGTCGAGGCGATGCGCGAGAGCCTCGCGAAGGGGCCGTCGGATCCTTCGCTCGCATGGAGCGAACTGGGCCGGCTGCACCACCGGCTGCATCGCTTTCCAGAATCGATCGCGGCGCATCGGGAGGCGGTGCGGCTGGCGCCCGGCGCTGCAGAGCGCCGCTTCTGGCTCGCAGTGTCGCTCAAGGACGGCGGACACCTGGAAGAAGCGCTCGCGCTGGACCGCGAGCTGGTCGCCGAGCGGCCAGGGGACGCTGGCGCGTGGCGCCAGCTGGGCATGGCCAGCGCAGCGCTCACCCGGACCGAAGACAGCATCGCCGCGCTGGAGCGCTCTCTGTCCATCGAGCCGAAGCAGCCGCGCGCCTGGGCGCTGCTGATCGACCAGTATCACGCTGCGGGACGCCGCCAGGACGTGCTTCGCGCGCATGGCCAGCTGCGTGCGCTGGACGCGGACGCAGCCGAGCGCAGCTATCGCGCGACCGTCGCGCCCTACCAGGACACGGAGGGCGGACGGTGAGCCTGCTGCCGGACCGCCGCCTGCCGGGAGCGGCCGCGCTGCTGCTGGCCGCGCTGATGCCGATCCCTGCGCCGCTGCGCGCGCAGCAGGACGAGGCGCGCGCCGTGTTCGAGCGCGTCTCCGGATCGGTCGTCACGGTGATCGGCCACGCAGGGGACGGCCGGCGTGGCAGCCAGGGCAGCGGTGTCCTGCTCGACGCGACCCGGATCGTCACCAATTGCCATGTGATCCGAGACGCCGCCCGGATCGAGGTGGTCTCGGGTCCGGCCACCCATCCGGCCCGCTGGACGCTTCAGGACCCCTCGCGCGACCTCTGTCTGCTGGAGACGCAGCAGCCCGCCGGGCGGCCGGCAGGACTGCGCGACCTGTCCGCTGTGGTCCCCGGGGAGCGGGTGCATGCGGTCGGCAATCCGCTGGGCTTCGGGCTGTCGGTGAGCAGCGGGCTGGTGACTGCGTTTGCGACCCTGCAGGGCGAACGCGTGCTCCTGGCCAGCGCGGTGCTGTCGCCAGGCTCGAGCGGCGGCGGCCTCTTCGATGCCCAGGGACGGCTGGTCGGCATCACCACCGGCGCGCTCGGCCCAGGCCAGGACCTGAACATCGCGCTGCCCGCCGGCTGGGCGCGGGAGCTGTCGGCCCGGGGCCGTCCGCCGGTCCTGGTCGAGCCGCCGCCTTCGCCCGAGCCCCGCTGGCTGGAGCGATCGCAGGCGCTCGAGGCCGCCGGAGCCTGGCAAGAGCTCGAGGGGCTTGCGCGCGACTGGGTCGCGGCGCAGCCCGGCGCCGCACGCGCGCGAATGGCGCTGGCCGCGGCGCAGCTGCAGCAGGGGCGCACCGAAGCGGCCGAACAGGCGGCCAGGGAGGCGTTGCGGCTGGACGACCGGATGGCGCATGCCTGGCACTACCTCGGGGTGGTGCTCCACCAGGCTGGCCGGACGGCGCAGGCCGAACAGGCAATGGACCGAGCGCTCGAGCTGCTGCCCGCGTCGCCGGGCGTACACCTGGCGCGCGCCGGCTGGCGGATCGGGCAGCGCAGGTTCGAGGAAGCGCTAGCCGAAGCCGAGCGAGCGCTGGCGATCGAGCCCGGCGATCATCGGAACTGGGCGATCCTCGGGGATGCCCGTTCCCGGCTCGGCCTCGCCGACGAGGCCATCCGCGCCTACCGCGCCGCCGTGCGCCTGAACGAGCGCGACGCGGCCAGCCGGGAGGCGCTGGCACGCCTGCTGGCCGGCGGCGGCAAGGCGGATGCGGCACACCGCGCGCTCGCCGAACGCAGCGGCGCGCAGACCGACGCCAGGACCATGGTCGCCCTCGGGGTTGCGGACTTCAACCGCCAGCGCTACGCGGTGGCCGAGGATGCCTTCCGGAAGGCGGTGACGAGCTCGCCCGGCCTCGCCGAAGGCTGGGAGAAGCTCGGCATGGCGCTGGCCAGGATGAAACGCGACGACGAGGCCTCCAGCGCGCTCGATCGCGCGCTCGGCCTGGACCCGCGGCTGATCGAGGCACGGATCGAGCGGGCGGCGCTGCGCTCGCGTCGCGGCGACCGCTCGGGAGCGCTGGCCGACGCGCGCCTGGCCACCGAGTCCACCGGCAACGATCCACGCGCCTGGCGATCGCTGGCGACCAACGCCGTGGCGGCGGGCGATGCGACCACCGCCCTGTCCGCCTACCACCGGCTGGACACCCTCGGCGGCTCGCTCACCGCGGACCTGGCGGCGTGGGGAGACCTGCTCGGGCGCACCGGCCGTCGCGAGGAGGCTCAGCGCGTGTTCGACCGGGCCGAATCGGACGATCCGCGCAACGACGGGCTCCTGGTGAACATCGCCGCCTTCCATGGCCGCAGCGGCGCCCTGGTCAGGGCGCAGCAGTACCTCGAACGCGCGCTCGCAGTGGCGCCTCGCAACGTGGATGCGCTGAGCAGCCAGGGCTATCTGCGGATCCTGCAGGGCGCTGCGCAGGAGGCGGTGACGATTCTGGAGCGGGCGGTGGCGATCGATCCTGAGCGCGCCAACGCGTGGATCAACCTGGGCCACGCACACCTGCGCAACCGAAACGCCGGTCGAGCGATCGCCGCGCTGGAGAAGGGGCTGACGCTCGCGCCCGAGTCTCTCGATGCCCACCTCTATGCTGCGCAGGCGTACCTGGCCGCGCGCGAGCCCGGCCGCGCCCGCCGGCATTCGGCCACCGTTCTGGCCCGCCAGCCGGACCTGGCGCCTGCCCTTTCGATCTCGATCCTGTCCCACCTGATGGAGGGCGATGCCGGCGGCGCGCGCCCGCTCTATCAACGCCTGCGCAGGCTCGACCCCCAGGCGGCACGGCAGCTGCGGAGCCAGGCGCTTGCAGGCGGCCTGACCGCCGCATCCAGTCTCCCCGAATGATTCGCAGCCACGGCGCCCTCGCCCGGCCCGATCCGTGAACCGGCTGCATGGAGGGGTGCAGAGGCGGGCGATATAATGGTGCAATGCACAATCCTCTTCGCCGTGCGGCCCTGAGAACCCTCGCCGCCGGCGCATTCGCCGGCGCCCTGCCCTTCGCAGCCCAGGCCGAGGCCTACCCCTCGAAGCCCGTCCGCTGGATCGTCCCCTACCCGGTCGGCGGCGGCTCCGACTTCCTCGCGCGCCAGGCCGCGCCGCGCATGGCGAAGCTGCTCGGCACCACGATCGCGGTCGAGAACCGGCCGGGCGCGGCGGGCATCATCGGCACCGAGCTCGCGTCGCGCGCCGCGCCCGACGGCTACACGCTGGTCTTCGGCGACAACGGCGCGATGGTCTTCAACCCGGCGATGTACCGGAAGCTTCCCTACAGCCCCACGAACTTCGAGCCGGTGGGCTTCATGGCGAATTTTCCGCTGATCCTGGTCGCCGATCCCGCCAGCGGCATCCAGTCGGCTCGCGACCTGATCGCCAAGGCGCGCGCCAACCCCGGCAAGTTCAGCTACGCATCTCCCGGCGCGGGCAGCCCGCACCACCTGGGAATGGAGCTGTTCAAGGAGCGCGCCGGCCTTTACATCGTCCACGTGCCCTACCGCGGCACCGCGATGGCGATCCAGGACGTGATCGCCGGCACGCTGCCGATGATGATCGTCGACACCGCCGGCGGACTGGCGCAGATCCGCGCCGGCAAGGTCAAGGCGCTGGCGGTGCTGTCGAAGTCGCGCATCCCGCAGCTGCCGGACGTGCCGACCATCGCCGAGGCGGGCGTTCGCAACGCCGAGGTCTCCGCCTGGCTGGGCTTGTACGTGCCCAAGGGCACGCCTGCGGACGTGGTCGCCCGCCTGAACCGAGAGATGCGCGCCGCGCTCTCCGAGCCGCAGGCGAAGGCCGCGCTCGAGACGTTCGGCCTGCAGGTGTCGCCGTCCTCGCCGGACGAGCTCGCGGCCTTCGTCAGGCGCGAGACCGCTGTCTGGCACAAGCTGATCCGCGAGCGCCAGCTGCAGCTGGACTGATCGCGCCGGAGTAGTGCGCGGCGCCGCGCAGACGTCGCGCAGACGTCGCGCAGATGCTGAGCCGGACCGTGCCGGCCCGGCACCGGGTTCCGGCTACTGCGCCAGCATCTGCTGGTAGTGGCGCCTGGCCTCGAGATAGCGCTCGAAGGGAAACTTCACCGGAACCCCCTCCAGGGCCGCCGCCAGCATGTCGAGGTGGGCATCGAAGCCCGCGCACGCCTTCGATGCATCCTCGCCCGCGGGAGTGCGCACGGTCAGGATCAGCCGCGTTCCCTTCTCCACCGGGTGCAGTTCCCACCGCAACGGGCGCTCGGGCTCTTCACCGCTGCTCCATGAATATGCCAGCAGGCGGAGAGGTTCGAGCGCGAGCACCGTGCTGTCGATGACCGTCCCGCTGTCGGCGAAGTCGATGCGCACCGCGCCGCCGGCGCGCAGCTCGATGGTTCCCGGGGCGAGCCACTGCGCAAGCGCCTGCGGGTCCGTCAGCATTCGCCAGAGGGCTGCCGGGTCGTGCTCGTAGACACGCTCGAGGCGCCCCTCGAAACCGCCTTCGACGCGCCGGATCGTGCTCGGCTCGATATTCTCTTCGCTCATCGGATTTCCTCGCTTGGGTTGCCTGCGGACACGCCCCGCCTGCGCATGAAGACCGGCATCGGGCCTACAGCCGCCGCAGCTGCGGGGGCTCGCCGGTGGAACCGCGGGTAAAGCCCGCGACGCTTGCACCGCGCCCCGACGGCCAGCCCATGCGCCCGCCCATGTCGGGCCCGGCGGCGGTCAGCCCGCCGTCGACGACCAGTGCCTCGCCGGTGACGAAGCGCGCATCGTCGGTGGCCAGGAACAGCACGGCACCTGCGATGTGCTCGCCCTCGCCGCGCTCCGGCCAGGGCTGGCCATTCTCGAACACAGGCGCCATCCGCTCGGTCTGGCCGGCGTGGACCAGGGGCGTCCAGATCAGCCCCGGACAGATCGCGTTGACGCGGATCCGGTCGGCAGCAAGTTCGATGGCCGCCGACTTCGTCATGTTGATCACTGCCGCCTTGGCCGCCGAATAGACCAGCGGGCCGGCGCCGCCGGACAGGCCCGCGATCGACGCGGTGTTGATGATGCTGCCCCCGTCTCCCTGCCGCTGCAGGATGCGCGCCGCGTGCTTGATGCCGAGGAACACGCTCTTGGCGAGCACGTCCATCGTGTAGTCGAACGCCTCGACGCTGATGTCGGTGACCGGCCCGATCGCGCCGCCGACGCCGGCATTGCTGAACAGCACGTCGAGCCGGCCGAACTGCTCCAGCGCACAGGCCAGCATCGCCTCGACGTCGGCCTCCTTCGCGACGTCGGTGCGGATGAAGCGCGCCCGCCCGCCATGGCCCTGCGCCTGCGCCATCGCCAGGGTCTCGGCGCCGGTGGCCGCGTTGTAGTCGGCGATCACCACGCTGGCGCCCTCTGCCAGGAAGCGCAGCACCGTCGCGCGGCCCATGCCGCTGGCGCCTCCGGTGATCACTGCGGTCTTGCCTTCCAGTCTCATGCATCCTCCCTCGGTCTCGTGGCGCTGGCCGGCGCCGGTCAGAACGGCTCGATGATCCGCTTGCGCTGGCTGCGCGGCGGCGGCGGCGGCAGCGTCTCCAGCGTGCGCAGCAGCAGCTCTCGCGTGTCGGCCGGGTCGATGACGTCGTCGTAGATGAACTTGCCGGCGGTCTCGATCGCCCGATGTTCCTCCTTGAGTCGTGCGGTGAGTTCCCGGTGCCGCGCGGCGCGCTCGGCGGCATCGGCGATCGCCTCCAGGTCCCGCTTGTGCAGGATGCTCACTGCGCCCTCCAGCCCCATCCCGCCGTACTCGGCGGTGGGCCAGGCCAGCAGGATGGCCGGGTCCAGAGGCTGCGAGCCCATGATGTAGTAGCCCAGCCCGTAGGCCTTGCGCAGCACCACGGTCATCATCGGCGTCGTGGCGTTGGCGATCGCCGACAGCATCCGGCCGCTGTGGCGCACCAGTCCGGTCTTCTCGGCCTCGGGGCCCACCATCAGCCCCGGCGTGTCGCACAGCAGCAGCATCGGGATGTCGTAGGCATCGCAGATCTGCACGAAGCGCGCCGCCTTGACCGAGGCCGCGCTGTCGATGGCGCCGGCCGACTGCATCGGCTGGTTCGCGATGACGCCGACGCTGCGCCCGGCGAAGCGGGTCAGCATCGTGACCACCGACTTGCCGTACAGAGGCTTGATCTCGAAGCTGCTGCCGACGTCAGCCAGGTGGGCGATCACCTTGCGCACGTCGTAGGCGCGGCGCGGATTCTCGGGAATCATCGTGCGCAGCGGCAGGGGGTCCGGCGCCTCCCCGGGCGGCTCGTCCGGCCCGAAGTAGGACAGGTAGCGCCTGGCCAGTTCGATGGCGTGCGCGTCATCCTCGGCGAGCAGGTCGATCACGCCGGAGGCCACGTGCGCCTCGGCGGGTCCGATCTCCTCCGGCGTAAGCCGGACGCCCATCGCCGCCTCCACCAGCGGCGGGCCGGCCAGCCCCATCGCCGAGCCGCGCACCGCGACCAGCAGGTCGCACATGCCGGCGAGGTTGGCATGGCCGGCGAAGGCCCGGCTGGGCACGATGCCGATGGTCGGCGCCACGCCGGAGAGCCGCGCGAAAGTGACGAAGGTGGATGCGCGCCCGCGCGCCATCAGCGTCATGTCGTGGGTGCGGGCGCCCCCGCCGTCGAGCCAGCAGATCACCGGCAGCCGATGCCTGAGCGCATGCTCGAACATCCGGCTGATTTTCATGTGGTTGATCGCGCTCTGCGTTCCGCCCTGCACCGTGTAGTCGTACAGCACCAGGTCGACCGGGCGCCCGCCCACCTTCGCGGTGCCCATCACCAGGCCGTCAGCCGGGCCGTCGATGCCCTCGACCGCGGGCCTGGCCAGGCCGCCGTACTCGACGAAGGAACGCTCGTCAGCGAGCTTCGAGATCACCTCGCGCACGGTCATCCGTCCGCGCGCATGCTGGCGCGCGACCGCCTGCGGCCGGGCCTCGTCCTGAAGCGCGCGCTTCGCGTCGAGAACCGCCTCGAGGTCCGGGCGCATGCCCGGTGCGTCACCTGCGTTCGTCATGGTTTCCACCGTCGTGCCTGTCTTCGGGCCGATGCACCGGCCTGCGTCCGGTCCAGCGTCCCGGCAGCCGGCGGCTTGCCCTGCAGCCGATCAGCTTAGGACCGGGCGGCCGCGCGCGGTAGCGTCGGAAGTCCGGAAAGAGAGCTGCGGGTTCGCGAGCGTTCCCCCTGAGTGCCGGCCGGAGACCGTGCGCCGGGTCGGATGCGAGGCGGCACTCGTTCAAGGGCGCTCAGCCCACCACCAGCCCCGCCGCCAGCAGCAGGCCGTGCGCATGCGCGGCCAGGATGGTGCGGGCGAGCGCGGGGCGCAGCGCCTGCACGGGCTGCCGGTCCGCGCAGGCGATCAGCCGCGCTGCGGCCGCGATCGACCAGGGCAGTGACGCCAGCGCCACCAGCGCCGCGGGCGGCAGCGCGCCGGCGGCGACCATCGCCGCCGTCCAGCCGTGCGCCGCGAGCACCATCGCCAGGTAGACGAACGACGCTCGTGCCGGCCCCAGCAGGACCACCAGCGTCCGCTTGCCCGCCGCCGCGTCCGCGCGCCGGTCCGGGAAGCCGTTGGCCAGCAGGATGGCGGCCACCAGCAGCGCCACCGGCGCTCCCGCCGCGAGCGGGCGCAGCGACCATCCGCCACGCTGCACGAGGTCGCTGCCGACCACCATCAGCATCCAGGCGGCCGCGATCGCCCACTCGCCCTGGCCGCGCCCGGACAGTCGCAGCGGCGGCGCCGAGTAGGCGATCGCCAGCCCGAGGCCCAGGGCGCCGAGCGACCAGAGCTGCGGCGCGCCGGCCAGCGCCAGCCAGGCCCCCGCCAGCGCCCCGCCACCCAGCAAGGCATAGCCATAGACCGCCACGGTGCGCGCACCGAGCATGCCGTCCTGGATCGTCCTGCTGCCGCCGGTGAAGGGCGCGATACGGTCCTCGTTGCCGGCGTCGGCATGCCGGTCGTGGAAGTCGTTGACCACGTTGGCCCCGGCGTGCACCAGCAGCGCGCCGGCCAGAGTCAGCAGCGCGCGCAGCGGATCGAACGCGAGGCCTTCGGAAGCGGCCGCCGCGAGCCCGACGAGCACCGCCACCGCAGTGATGCCCAGGAACGCCGGGCGGGTCGCGGCGAGCCACACCCGCCAGCCGGCACGGATGCGCCGGGCGGCCTCAGTCATCGATTCGGTCGCCGTCGAACCGGTACGACCCCGCCGGGTGCAGCCGCCAGCCGCCGCGGCCGTCCAGCTCGAGCACGTCGCTGTGGTACTCGAGCAGCGCGGGCCGGTGGCTGACGCTCACCGGGGTGATCGAAGACTGCGCCAGCTGCCGGTAGAGGCCCGCCTCGTTGGCCACGTCGAGCGCGCTGGTGGCCTCGTCGAGCATCGCGTAGCGCGGCTCGGCCAGCAGCACGCGCGCGAAGGCGAGCCGCTGCTGCTCGCCCACCGACAGCACCTTCGCCCAGTCGAGCTCGGCGTCCAGGCCGCCGAAACGCGCGGCCAGGTCGCCGAGGTTCACGCGCTCGAGAAGTCGCAGCAGGTCCTGGTCGAGCACCTCCGCCTCGCCGTCCGGATAGGTGATCTGGCTGCGCAGGCTGCCCAGCATCATGTAGGGCTGCTGGGGCAGGAACATCATCTCGCGCGGGCCGGGCCGCACGATGCGCCCGCCGCCGGCGTCCCAGAGGCCGGCGATCGCCCGCAGCAGCGAGCTCTTGCCGCCGCCGCTGCGGCCAACGATCATCAGGCCCGCACCCGGCTCCACGGCCAGCGAGAGGTCCCGCACCAGCACACGCTCGTGCCCTGGGGTCTCCAGCGTCATATGCTCCAGTGCGAGGCGCGGACCCCGCACCGCCTCGATCGCGCCGGCCTGTGGCATGACGATGGGCGGGGTCGGCGCCCCTGCTCCCGCCCCCTGCCGCGTGTCCACGCCCAGCCGCGCCGCGAACGCATGCAGGCGCTCGGTGCCGGCAGCGAAGCGGCTCAGTCCTTCGAAGTGGTCGATGATCACCGTCAGCGCGCCGAGGATCGCCGCGAACGCGCCCGCAGCCTGCACCGCCCTGCCCACCTCCAGCTCGCCGGAGAGCACCCGGTCCGCGATGATCGCGCTGGGCAGCACCACCGTCAGGAACGCATACACGTACTGGAACAGGTTGAGGTTCAGCTGCGCGCGCAGCAGCCTGCGGAAGTTGTCGAAGGCCGCCTGGAAACGGCTGCCGGCCTGACCGGACTCGCGCGCCTCGCCGTGATGAAGGGCGATCGCCTCCGCGTGCTCCCGGATCCGGATCAGGCTGAAACGGAAGTCGGCCTCCCGGCGCAGCTGCAGGAAGTTGAGCCCGATCAGCGCCTTGCCGAACACCAGGGTGGTGAGCGCGGTGCCCGCGATCGCGTAGGCGATCAGGAAGAACACGAGCTCGCGCGAGATCGACCAGAGGACTCCGGTGAACGCGAGCAGCTGGATCAGCGCGCCCAGCGCCACCATCAGGAAGTACAGCGACTGCTGGGCGAAGGTGTGGATGTCCTCGGCGATCCGCTGGTCCGGATTGTCGATGTCGTCGGCGGCGTTCAGGCGGTAGAAGGTGTGGTCGGCCAGGTAGGCGCCCAGGAAGCGGTGGGTCATCCAGCGCCGCCAGCGGATGCCCAGCGTGTCGCGCACGAAGAAGTAGAGCGCGTAGACCGGCGCGGCCACCAGCGACACCACGATGCACAGCCGGATCGCCGCCCAGAACCGGTCGGCGTCACGCGCGGCCAGCGCCGACGTGAACTCGCCGGTCTGCTCGTTCAGCAGCACGGCGGCGAGGGTCTGCGCCAGCAGCAGCAGCAGCAGCAGCGCGAGCATCCCGCGCGCCCACCAGCGCTGGTCGCCACGCCAGTAGGGCGCAGCGGTCGCGCCGAAGCGCTGCAGGAGGGGGCGATCGAGGCCGGACACCGGATCCCTTTCTTTTCAACGGCCCCGCACGCGAGGGCAGCCCGCGCAAAATGCACTGGGCACATGTGATTATCGGCAGATGGCCAGGGATTGCGGCAGTGCGGCGCATGGGGTAGATTCCGCACCGATTCCGCCCCGCCTCGCCGTGGGGGCGCCCCCCCCCGCCCCCCCCCCCCCCCCCCCCCCCCCCCCCCCCCCCCCCGGGGGGGCCCCCCCCGGCCCCCCCCCCCGGGGGGGATGCCCCCCGCGTGGCCCCGGTCGGCCACCACCTCGCTCTCCACGC
>NZ_JACHGB010000007.1 GCF_014202215.1 Quisquiliibacterium transsilvanicum
ACCACCCCTTCCCATCCCGAACAGGACCGTGAAACGCCTCTGCGCCGATGATAGTGAGCAGCTCGCTCGTGAAAGTAGGTCATCGTCAGGCAAATTTATGCAAGACAAAAGGCCAGCGAAAGCTGGCCTTTTGTCTTTGTGGCGCGCGATGCAGGCGGCCGTTTCGTGGCAGCTGCATCAGGCCCACTCCACCCGTTTCTCCGCCACAGCGTGGCAGGCGACTGATCCGTACGGGTCGGCTTCGAGCTGCGGGCGCTCGGTGAGGCATCGCTCATCGGCGTAAGGGCAGCGCGGATGGAACGCGCATCCGCTCGGCGGTGTCAGCGGGTTGGGCACTTCGCCTGCGACCGGCGTGCGGGCTCTGCCGCTCATCTCGAGGTCCGGAATGGCGTCGAGGAGCAAGCGGGTGTAGGGATGGCGCGGGCGGCCGAAGAGGTGCTCGCGCGTCGAGATCTCGACGATTCGGCCCAGGTACATGACCCCGACTCTGTCGCTCACGTGGTGGACGACCGCCAAGTTGTGCGAAATGAAGAGGTAGGTGAGGCCGTGGCGCGCCTGCAGGTCGCGCATCAGGTTCAGGACCTGTGCCTGGACTGACACGTCCAGTGCGGACGTGGGCTCATCACAGACGAGGAATTCTGGTTCGGATGCCAACGCTCGAGCGATCGAGATGCGCTGGCGCTGCCCGCCGGAGAACTGGTGCGGGTACTTGGTCGCGTCGGCGGGGGATAGGCCGACCAGTTGCAGCAGTTCGGCGACGCGCTCGAGCCTCTCGCGCCTAGTGCGCAGCAGGCGGCGCATTCGGAGCGCCTCCGCGACGATCTCCGCTATCGTCCAGCGCGGATTGAGACTCGCGTAGGGATCCTGGAAGATCATCTGCACGCGCGCGGGTGCCGGTGCCCCATGCGGTGCGGCCTGCATCTCGGCGAGTTCCTTGCCTCGGTACAGGACGCGTCCGCGGGTGGGGCGGTACAGGCCCACCAGCATGCGGGCAACGGTGGACTTGCCGCAGCCGGATTCGCCGACGAGGGCGAGCGTTTCGCGCTTGCGAATGTCGAATGAGACGTCATCGACCGCATGGATCAGTTGGCGCGAGCGGCCTTCGAGAACGCGATTGAGCCAGGGGGCGGAGACATCGAAGCTCTTCGTAAGCCCTTCGGCGCGGACGAGCGGCAGGTTGTCGGTAGCTGCCGCGCGGGCGGAACCGTTCTTACTCATCGCCGCGCACGCTCTCATCGCCGCGCTCTCGTTCATCGCCGTGCTCTCGTTCATTGAGGCCTTCTCGTTCATCGCCGTGCCCCGGTGTCCGCGCTTGCGGATGCGTGCAGCCAGCACGCTGCCTGCGAGGATCCGGCGGCCATCAGGGGCGGGCGCTCGCTTCGGCAGATCGGCATCGCCTCAGGGCAGCGCGGATTGAACGCGCAGCCCGATGGGATGGCGTCGAGCCGGGGCATCGAGCCGTCGATCTGCGCGAGCCGCTCTCGTGTCTCGCCAAGAGTGGGGATCGAACCCATCAGGCCGACGGTGTAGGGGTGCTGGGGGCGGTGGATGACCTCGGTGACCGGGCCGAGCTCGGCGATGCGCCCCGCGTACATGACGGCGACCCGGTCGGCCGTCTCGGCGATCACGCCCATGTCGTGGGTGACCAGCATCACCGCGGTGCCATGCCGGTGGCAGAGGTCGCGCAGCAGGGCGATGATCTGCGCCTGGATCGATACGTCGAGCGCGGTGGTGGGTTCGTCGGCGATGAGCAGCTTCGGTTCTGCTGCGAGCGCGAGTGCGATCACGACGCGCTGGCGCATTCCGCCTGAGAACTGGTGGGGGTAGTGGTCGATTCGCTCGTCCGGTGCGGGGATCCCGGTCGAGCGCAGCAGCTCGATCGCGCGTTCACGGGCGCTGCTCCTGCCAAGGTTCAGGTGTGCCTGGATGGTCTCGATCAGCTGCCGTCCGACGGTGTAGAGCGGATTCAGCGAGGTGAGCGGATCCTGGAATATGGCGCCGATTTCGCGGCCGCGCACCTTGCGCATCTCGCCGGGAGGGAGATTGTCTATTCGTAGACCCTGCAGCCTGATCTCGCCCGCCGCGATGCGCCCGGGCGGCTCGAGCAGTCCGATGATCGCGGCGCCGGTGAGGGATTTGCCGGCGCCCGATTCGCCCACCACACCGAGCACTTCTCCGGGCGCGATCGTGAAGGAGATTCCGTCCAGCGCCGTGAGGGTGCCGCGGCGATTGGGAAACTCCACCCGAAGATCGATGACCTCCAGCAAGGGGCGCCCACCGTGCGCTGGCGCCGGTGTGCCGCTGGTCGCGTTGTCAGGCACGGGCGTCGACAGTTGCCCGCTCTCGTTGCCGGGCGTGGACGTGGACGTCGGGTTGTTCCGGTCGATGCTCATGGTCAGCGCAGCTTGGGGTTGAGCGCGTCGCGCAGCCAGTCGCCGAGCAGGTTCACCGACATGCACAGGAGCACGAGGGCGAGTCCGGGGAATACAACGAGCCACCACTCCCCGGAGTAGAGGAAGTTGTTGCCGGTGTTGATCATCGTTCCGAGCGAGGGCGAGGTGGGCGGGACGCCCACGCCGAGGAAGGACAAGGTCGCCTCGGTGATGATCGCGGTGGCGACGTTGATGGTGCCGATCACGAGGACGGGGCCGAGTGCGTTCGGCAGCACGTGGGTGGCCATGATCCGCAGCGGGGACACGCCGATGACGCGGGCGGCCTGCACGTACTCGCGATTCTTCTCGACCATCGTCGAGCCGCGGACCGTCCGCGCGTACTGGACCCAGTTGGCGAGTCCGATCGAACCGACGAGCACCATCAGGCTGAGGGTGTCGCTGTGCGCGTCGCGCGGCAGCATGGCGCGCGCGGCGCCGTCGATCAGCAGGGCGATCAGGATCGCCGGGAAGGAGAGCTGGACGTCTGCCACCCGCATGATGAAGGCGTCGAGCCTGCCGCCGACGTAACCGGACAGCAGACCGAGGCTGACGCCCAGCACCAGGGCCAGAAGCACCGACGCGACGCCCACAGCCAGCGAGATCCTCGATCCGTACAGGATGGTGGAGAGGACGTCGCGGCCCTGGTCGTCGGTGCCGAGCGGATACGCGATGCGTCCTTCGGCGCTCCAGGCGGGCGGCAGCAGCGAGTCGTTGAGGTCCAGCGAGGCGAGCTCGAACGGCTGGTGCGGTGCGACCCAGGGCGCGAACACCGCGCCGAACACCAGGATCGCGGTGACCAGGGCCGCGGCGATCGCTACGGGGCTGGTGCGGAAGCTGAACCAGAGATCGCTGTCGCGCAGGCGGGCGAGTGCGCTCATCGGCGTGACGGCGCGCCGTTCACATGCCCCCCCACTTGTAGTGATGATAGTTGTCCGACATCTGCACCACCCTGACGTTCTTCTGCATTCCCCAGGCCAATGCCTGCTGGTGGAGCGGGATGTGGCCGATGTCGTCCTGGTGGATCCTGAAGGCCTCGGCGATCATCGCGCCGCGTTTCTTCTGGTCGGTCTCGGAAGCGATCCTGTCGGTGAGCTCGTCGAGCTTCGGGTTGCTGTAGTTGCCCAGGTTGAATTGCCCGCGTCCGCTCGCGCCCGGTGTGGCCATCAGCGCGTTGAGCGGGTTATGCGAGTCGTAGGTCCCGGGGGTCCAGCCGAGCATGTAGAACGAGGTGTTGCGCGAGAGGATCTTCGGGAAGTAGGTGGCCTTCGATTCCGCCTCGAGATTGATCTTCACGCCGACGCGCGCGAGCATCCCTGCGACCGCCTGGCAGATTTCGCCGTCGTTGACGTAACGGTCGTTCGGGCAGTTCAGCTTCACTTCGAAGCCGTTCGGATAGCCCGCCTCCGCGAGCAGCTTCTTCGATGCTTCCGGATCGTAGGGCAGGCGCTTGTCCAGTTCGGCCACGTAGCCGCGGATGCCCGGCGCCACCATCAGCCCGGTAGGCGTGGCGGCGCCGCGCATGATCCGCGTGCGGATCGCTTCCATGTCGATCGCCTGGTAGAAGGCCTGGCGAACGCGCTTGTCCTTGAAGGGGTTCTTGCCCTTGACGCTCGAGTAGAGGAGTTCGTCGCGGGACTGGTCCATGCCGAGGAAGATGGTGCGCAGCTCCGGCCCCTGGAGCACTTCGATCGCCGGGTTGCGCTTGAGCCGCGCGACGTCCTGCACCGGCACCGGCTGCATCATGTCGACTTCGCCCGATGCGAGCGCGGCGACGCGGGTGGCGTCGTTGCCGATCGGCGTGTAGACGACCTCTTCGAAGTTGCCTTCGATCTTTCCCCAGTAGCCGAAGTTGCGCACGAGCACGGTGCGCACGCCGGGGTCGCGCGACTTCAGCCTGAACGGGCCGGTGCCGTTGGCGCGGAACGAGGCCGCGTTCTCGATGCCCTTGCGCTTGTCCACCGGGCGCTCGGCGCTGTTCTCGGTGCACCACTTGCGGCTCATCACGTATACCGACGACAGCACGTCCGGCAGGATGGGGAAGGGGGTCTGCGTGATCACGTCGACCGTGTGGTCGTCGATCCGCTTCACCTCCTTGATCGTGTTCGTGTACGAGCGCATGTCGGAGCCTTCGCTCGCGGCGCGCTGCAGCGTGAACACGACGTCGTCGGCGGTGAAGGGCGTGTTGTCGTGGAAGCTGACGTTGCGCCGCAGCTCGAAGCGCCAGGTGGTCGGGTTCACCTGGCTCCACGAGGTGGCCAGCGCTGGCGTGAGTCCGAGCTTCTTGTCGCGCCCGACCAGCGGCTCGTACACGTTGCCGGTGAACGAGAGCTGCACCGATTCGTTCAGCGAGTGCGGATCCATCGACAGGGCATCGCCCTGGTCCGCGACGCGGAAGGTCTTCGCGTGCGCGGCGCCGGTGGCGAGCGCCGCAGCGGTGGCCAGCGCAATCGTGAGTCGTCGCAGTCTGCCGTTCATCTCGGGCTCCTCGGTGGTGTGCGCCTCTGTAAGGCTCAGGCGGGCAGCGGCATGCCGCGCTCGATCAGCCGCACGAAGAGCGCAGCGCCGAGCGGCAGGATGCCGTCATTGAAGTCATAACACGCGTTGTGCAGGAAGCACCCGCCGGTACCAGTGCCCTGGCCGATCCGGAAATAGGCGCCGGGCCGCTTCTGCAGCATGAAGGCGAAGTCCTCCGAGCCCATGCTCGGCTCCAGGTCGCGGACCAGCTTGTGCGCGCCGACCAGTTCCTCCGCGACCCGCTGTGCGAACAGCGCCTCGTCGCGCGAGTTGATCGTGGCGGGGTAGATGCGCTCGTACTGGACGGTGGCGCGCGCGCCGAAGCCTTCGGCGATGGAAGTGCACAGGCGGCTCAGGTTCTGCTCGACCATGTCCTGGGTGTCCCGCCGGAAGGTGCGCACCGTGCCGACGATGCGCGCCTCGCGCGGGATCACGCTCATGGCCCCGGAGTTGCCGGCCTCGATCGAGCACAGGCTGACGACCGCCGAATCGATCGGACTCACGTTGCGCGACACGATGCTCTGCGCTGCGGTGATGATGTGCGCCGCGACCAGCACGGGGTCGATCGCGAGGTAGGCGTGCGCGCCGTGGCCGCCCTTGCCTTCCACCGTGATCGTCACGCGGTCGGCGGCGGCCATCATCGGGCCGGGGCGCACTGCGAGCGTACCGGGGGGCAGGGCAGGCCAGTTGTGCATCGCGTACACCGCATCGCAGGGGAAGCGTTCGAAGAGGCCGTCGTCGATCATCGCCTGAGCGCCGCCGAAGCCTTCCTCGCCAGGCTGGAAGATCAGGTGGGCCACGCCGTCGAAATTGCGGGTGATCGCGAGCTGTCGCGCTGCGCCCAGCAGCATCGTGGTGTGGCCGTCGTGCCCGCAGCCGTGCATCAGCCCTGGCCGCTGCGAGCGGTGCTCGAAGTCGTTCTCCTCGTGCATCGGCAGCGCGTCCATGTCGGCGCGCAGGCCGATCCGGCGCCCGGAGTCGTCCCGCCGGCCGCGGATCACTGCCACCAGCCCGGTGCGGCCGACGCCGCGGTGGATCTCGCCGACCCCGTAGCGCTGCAGCTCCGCGGCGACCAGGTCGCCGGTGAAGTGCTCCTCGAAGCCGAGCTCGGGATTGCGGTGCAGCCGCCGGCGGATCGTGGTCAGCTCGTCGTGCCAGGCACGGATCGACGCGATTGCCGGGTGCTGTCCCAGGTAGGACTCGGGGGCGTTCATCTGCGGCTGTCCTGCGGGGAAGGGCCTAGTGGGAGCTGCTTGCGCGATCGATGCGCAGCCTGGGGTCGACCGCGAAGTACAGCAGGTCGACGGCGAGGTTGATCACGACGAACACCAGCGCGATCAGGCACAGGTAGGCCGCCATGATGGGGATGTCGGCGCTCTGCACCGCCTGGATGAAGAGCAGGCCCATGCCGGGCCACTGGAACACGGTCTCGGTGATGATCGAGAACGCGATGATCGAGCCCAGCTGCAGGCCCGCGATGGTGATCACCGGGACCAGCGTGTTGCGCAGCGCGTGGCCGAAGTGGATCGTCCGGTCCGGCAGGCCGCGCGCCCGTGCGAAGCGGATGTAGTCGGTGCGCAGCACCTCGAGCATCTCTGAGCGCACCAGCCGCATGATCAGCGTCAGCTGGAACAGGCAAAGCGTGAACGCCGGCAGCAGCAGGTGCTTCCAGCCATCGACGGTGAGCAGGCCGGTGCTCCACCAGCCCAGCGCCACGGTGTCGCCCCGCCCGTAGGACGGCAGCCAGCCGAGCACCACCGCGAACAGCAGGATCAGCAGGATGCCGATCAGGAAGGTGGGCAGCGAGACGCCGATCAGCGAGACCGCGAGGAACAGGTTGGCGAGCCAGCCATCGCGCTTCAACGCGGTGTAGACGCCCAGCGGGATGCCGGCCGTCAGCGCGAGCACAGCTGCTGCCAGCGACAGCTCCAGCGTGGCCGGCAGCCGCTCCTCGAGCAGCGTCGAGACCTTGCGCCCCTGCCGGTAGGAGAGACCGAATTCGCCCTGGACGGCGTTGCCGACGAAGCGGGCGAACTGGGCGTGGAAGGGCTGGTCCAGGCCGAGCTTGCTGCGCAGCTCGGCGCGCTCCTCGGGCGTGGCGTCCTGGCCGACCATCGCGAGCACCGGGTCGCCGACGTACTGGAACAGCGAGAACGCGATGAAGGCAACCACCAGCATCACGGCAGCCGCCTGCAGGATGCGTCGCAACACGAAAGCGATCATCGGGCCAGGTATCGCTCGACCAGGCGCACCCAGAAGCTCGAGCCGATGGGCAGCAGGTCGTCGTTGAAGTCGTAGGACGGGTTGTGCAGCATGCAGGGGCCGAGCCCGTGGCCGGCCGAGCGGTGATCGCCGCTGCCGTTGCCCGCCATCAGGTAGCAGCCGGGGCGCGCCTGGAGCATGAAGGCGAAGTCCTCCGAGCCCATCGTCGGCTCGAAGTCGAGCACGTTGGCCTGGCCGACCAGTTCCTCGAGCACCTCGCGCGCGAAGGCGGTCTCCCGCTCATGATTGATGGTGGGCGGGTACTTGCGCTCGAAGCGCAGTGTGCCGGCGGCGCCGAAGGCCGGCGGCAGCCCCTCGACGATGGTGCGCATCCGGTCCTCGATCAGGTCGAGCGCCTCGCTGGTGAAGGTGCGCACCGTGCCGCTGATGACCGCGGTGTCGGGGATCACGTTGTTCGCGTCGCCGGCGTGGATCTGGGTCACCGAGATCACTGCGGTGTCGATCGGTTTCTTGTTGCGCGTGATGATCGACTGCAGCGCCTGCACGACGTGCGTTGCGACCAGCACCGGGTCGGTGCAGTTGTCGGGCATCGCCGCGTGGCCGCCCTTGCCGCTGACGGTGATGGTGAACTCGTTGCTGCTGGCCATCACCGGCCCGGGGCGCAGCGCGAACTGCCCCAGCTTCATGCCGGGCCAGTTGTGAACGCCGAACACCGCGTCGCACGGGGCTTTCTCGAACAGGCCGTCGTCGATCATGCGCTGCGCGCCTGCGCCGCCTTCTTCGGCCGGCTGGAAGATCAGGTGGACGGTGCCGTCGAAGTCCTGCTGCTGCGCGAGGTGGCGCGCGGCGCCCAGCAGCATCGCCGTGTGGCCGTCGTGGCCGCAGGCGTGCATCTTGCCGGGGTGGCGGGAACGGTGCTCGAACTCGTTGTGCTCCTGCAGCGGCAGCGCGTCCATGTCGGCGCGCAGCCCGAGCGACCGGGACGAGGAGCCGGCCCGGATGGTGCCGACCACGCCGGTTCCGCCCAGCCCGCGCAGCACGGGGATGCCCCACCTCGCGAGCTGCCCGGCGACCAGGTCGGAGGTGCGGTGTTCCTCGAAGCGCAGCTCGGGGTGCGCGTGGATGTCCCTGCGGATGTCGCGGATTTCGTGCTGGAACTCGATGATGCTGTCCACCAGCTTCATGACGGTCTGCCGGGCGTTTGCGTGGGTTTAGCTTAGCATCGGCGGCAGGATCCCGCCCGGGAATGCGAACCGTTCCACGCCGATCCGGCTGCGCGCCGCGAGCACGGTTCGCGCCCGTCGGCGGCTTGCGTTAGCCTTGCCGGAAACTGCGGCGGCCGGGCGATCCATGCCCTGCGCACGTCGCGGTGCGGAGGATCCCGATGGACATCAAGGCTGGCGACATCGTCGTCAAGGGCGCCTGCCCCCACGATTGCCCCGACACCTGCGCGCTGCACGTCACGGTGCGCGACGGCCGTGCGATCCGGGTCGCGGGCGATCCCGACCATCCGACCACGCGGGGCGTGCTGTGCACGAAGGTGTCGCGCTACACCGAGCGCACCTACCACCCGGACCGGGTGCTGACCCCGCTGCGGCGCATCGGCCCCAAGGGCAGCGGCCGCTTCGAGCCGGTGGGCTGGGACGAGGCGCTCGATGCGATCGCGGCACGCCTGCAGGCGATCGCCGCGCGCGATCCGCAGCGCATCCTGCCCTACAGCTATTGCGGAACGATGGGCTGGGTGCAGGGCGAGGGGATGGCTTCGCGCTTCTTCCACCGCCTCGGCGCCTCGAGGCTGGATCGCACGATCTGCGCGAGCGCCGGCATGGCGGGGCTGGAGTACACGATGGGCGCCGCGGTGGGAATGGACGTTGAGCGCTTCGTCGATTCCGGGCTGATCCTGATCTGGGGCACCAACGCGATCACCTCCAACCTGCACTTCTGGAGCATCGCCCAGGAGGCGAAGCGGCGCGGCGCGAGGCTGGTTGCGATCGATCCCTACCGCAGCGACACCGCGATGAAGTGCGACCGCCACGTCGCGCTGCTGCCGGGCACCGACGCGGCGCTTGCGCTGGGCATCGCCAACGTGCTGATCGGCGAGGACCTGCTGGACCATGACTACATCGCCCGTCACACCTTGGGTTTCGACGCGCTGCGCGCGCGCGCGGCGGAGTACCCGCCTGAACGCGTGGCGCGCATCTGCGGCATCGCTGCCGACGACGTGACCTGGCTGGCGCGGGCGCTGGCCGGCACGCGGCCGGCGGCGATCCGCGTCGGCTATGGCCTGCAGCGCACCCGGGGCGGCGCCAACGCGGTCCGCGCGGTGATGAGCCTGCCGGCGCTGACGGGTGCCTGGCGCGATGCCGGCGGCGGTGCGCTGCTGTCGACCAGCGGCCACTTCCCGCAGGACCTGGCGGCGCTCACGCGTCCCGACCTGATGCCCGGATGGCCGGGCGCGCTTCCGCGCGTCGTGAACATGGTGGAGATCGGCGACGCGCTGCTCGGCGCAGATCCGCCGATCGAGGCAGTGGTCGTCTACAACTCGAACCCGGTGGCGGTGGCGCCGGACTCCGAGAAGGTGATCCGAGGCTTCGCGCGCGAAGACCTGTTCACCGTGGTGCTGGAGCACTTCCTGACCGACACTGCGGACCACGCCGACTACGTGCTGCCGGCCACCACCCAGCTCGAGCACTTCGACCTGCACAAGACCTACGGTCACCGCTACCTGGTGGCCAACAACCCGGCGATCGCTCCGCTGGGCCAGGCGCGCGCGAACTCGGACATCTTCCGGGCGCTCGCGCAGCGGATGGGCTTCGACGATCCGTGCTTCGCCGAGACCGACGAGCAGGTCGCCGCCGCCGCGCTGCGCTGGGACGACCCCAGGATCGCGGGCGTCACCCTTGGCCAGATCCGCGAGCACGGCTGGCTCAAGCTGAAGGTTCCCGATGCGCCCTTCGCCCAGGGCGGGTTTCCGACCCCGTCGGGGAAGTGCGAACTGGCCAGCCCGCGGCTGGCGCAGCAGGGGCTGGATCCGGTGCCGGATTTCCTGCCGCCGCATGAGTCGGCTGCGTCGGCGCCGGAGCTGGCCGCGCGCTACCCGCTCGCGCTGATCAGCCCGCCGGCGCGCAACTTCCTGAACTCCACCTTCGTCAACGTGGACAGCCTGCGGGCGTCCGAGAAGGCGCCGGGCTGTGAGCTGCACCCGGAAGACGCGGCGGCGCGCGGCATCGCCGACGGCGACCAGGTTAGGGTGTTCAACGATCGCGGCGCCTTCCTCGCGCGCGCCCGGGTCAGCGAGCGTGCGCGCCGCGGCGTGGCGGTCGCCTGGGGCGTCTGGTGGCACAAGCTCGCGCCCGGCGGGCGCAGCGTCAATGCCGTCACCTCGCAGGCGCTGACCGACATGGGGCGTGCTCCGACTTTCTACGACTGCCTGGTGGAGATCGCCGGGGCGCAGGAATAGGGTGGGGCGCGTGCGCATCGGGGCGATCCTGCTCGCGGCGGGCCTGGCGGCCGGCTGTGCCGCCACCACAGTCGATCTCCCGTATTACTGGCAGTCCGCCGTCGGCCAGGTCTCGGTGCTGCAGCGCGCGCGGCCGATCGGCGATCTGCTGGCGGATCCCGCGCTCGACGAGCGCCTGCGCCCGAAGCTGCGGCGGGTGCTGGAGATCCGGTCCTTCGCCTCGCGCGAGCTTGGCCTGCCGGACAACGGCAGCTACACGCGCTACGCGGACCTGGGCCGGCCCTTCGTGGTCTGGAACGTGTTCGCCACGCCCGAGCTGTCGATGCAGATGAAGCAGTGGTGCTTCCCGGTGGCGGGCTGCGTGACCTACCGCGGCTACTTTGAGCGCGACGCGGCCGAGCGCCATGCGGCCGAGCTCAGGACGCAGGGCTGGGAGGCATACGTGGCCGGCGTGCCGGCGTACTCCACTTTGGGCTGGTTCGACGATCCGGTGCTCAACACCTTCGTCCATGCGCCGGATGGCGAACTGGCGCGCCTGATCTTCCATGAGCTCGCGCACCAGGTGCTCTACGTGAAGGGGGACTCGGCCTTCAACGAGTCCTTCGCCACTGCGGTGGAGGAGGTCGCTGTGGAGCGCTGGCTCGACGCCGGGGGCGACCCCGCGGTGCGGGCGGCCTACGACCGGTTCGCCGAGCGCCGGCGGGCCTTCGTCGCGCTGCTCGTCCGGCACCGGGACGAGCTTGCAGCGGTCTTTGCGGGCGATGCGACCGACGAGGAGAAGCGCGCCGGCAAGCAGGCGGTGCTGGCATCGCTTCAGCAGGGTTACCGGGCGCTGAAGGCCGCCTGGGGCGGCTGGGCGGGCTACGACCGATGGTTCGCGCAGCCGCTCACCAATGCGCATCTCGCGTCGGTGGCCACCTACCACGAGCTGGTGCCCGGCTTTCGGCTCCTCCTCGACGAGGCGGGGGGCGAGTTGCCGCGCTTCTTCGAGCGCGCACGGGAACTGGCGGCGCTGCCGCAGGCCGAGCGGCGCAGGAAGCTGGGCGCCTGGTGCGCGCCCTGTGGATCAGTGCGCGTCGCCGTTGCCGAGGCAGCGGGTGACCGAGGTTTTCAGCTTGCCCAGCAGGGCATGGAGCTCGTGCTGCTCGCTGCGGGTGAGCCCGCCGAACAGTGAGATCACCCAGCGCTCATGCTCCTGGGCGATGGTGTCGAAGCGCGCCCGGCCGGCATCGGTGAGCCGCAGCCGGATGGCACGGCGGTCGTCGGGCACCGATTCGCGGACGATCAGGCCCTCGGCCTCCAGGAAGTCGGCCAGCGCGGTGACGTTGCCGCCGGTGACCATCAGTCGCTGGGAGAGCTGGCTCATCTTCAGCCCTGCGGGGTGCTGGGCCAGCTGCGCCATCAGTTCGAAGCGCGGGCTGGTGGTGTCGAAATCGCTGCGCAGCCGTCGCTGCAGAGTGCCGCCGATCAGGTCGCGGCAGGTCATCATCCTCAGCCACAGCTTGAGCGCGGTGTGGTCGCCGGCCTCGAGCCGCGTCTCGTGGTCTGCGAGCGCTTCGATGGACGGTGACGGGTCGGTGGGCAGCATGGCTTCTGGGTCAGTCGGCGTCGCGGAAGTCTAAGGCGAAAGCCTTGGGCGGCAAGTCGCCGAATTGCGGCATTTGGAAGGGCGGCGGGTTTGCCTGCGCCCGGCGGTCCGAAAAGGCGGCGGGGCGCCACGGAGTGCTACCAGGGCGGGCGCCGCTGCGATCGAGACCCAGGAACGGCGAAGGCCGCCCGAAGGCGGCCCCCACTGCGACCGCCGGGAGGCGGTCGTGGATCAGGACGGGCCCGATCAGAAGGCGTGGCGGACGCCCACGTAGAACTGCTTGGTGTCCTGGCCGGCGGTCGGAGCGTTCAGGTCCGCGCCGCTGCGGCTGTAGACGCCGTAGCTCGCGTTGCTGTCGTTGTTGATGACCGCGTAGGAGACGCCCAGCGAGGTGCGCTTGGACAGCGGGTAGTCGTAGCCCAGCGCGAACATCTTGGCGCCGGTGTCGTTGCGCTTGGAGCCGCCGACCTTCATGTCCTGCGCCTGGGTGTAGGCGAACACGAGGGTGCCGGGGCCAACCTTGGCGGTGACCGGGATCGACCAGGCGCCGCGCTTGCGGTCGCCGGTGGTGTCGTACGACAGCTCCGACTCGTCGTAGGTCAGGCCGAGGCTGACCACGCCGAAGTTGTAGGTACCGTACAGGCGCCAGGCCTGCTGGCCGGTGTTGTCACCCGCAGCGGCGTTCTTGTAGCCGTCGAACTTCTCGTCCCAGTAGGCGCCGCCGACCGTGAACGGGCCGCCGCTCCAGGCGAGGTCCAGTTCCCAGGCGTTGCCCTTGTTGCCGTCGCCCATCGCGCCGGCTTCGGCTCCGTTGGCGCCCGGCGACCAGGCTGCGCCGCCCTTGAGACCGCCCATTTTCGGCAGGTCGTAGCGCACCACGTTGCTCGAGCGCGAGGCGCGGGCGATCGGGTTGGAGTTGCTGCCGACGTAGGACAGCAGACCGGCGTTGGAGGCCTGGTGGGCGGTGGCGTAGCTCTGGAAGCTATCGATGCCCTGGTTCCAGTACAGGTCCAGCTTGCCGAGGCGGACGGTACCGAAGCCGCCGGTCAGGCCGACGAAGGTGTTGCCGCCGGCCAGCGACTGCGTGCCGCCGTTGTCCGGACGGAAGCGGTTGTCCATCTGGAAGATGGCCTTGAGCCCGCCGCCGAGGTCCTCGGTGCCCTTGATGATGAAGCGGGACGAGCCGTCGATCATCGCGGTGTGGTTGCCGTTGTTGCTGGCGCCGTTGCTGTACTTGGTCTGCGCGACGCCGGTCTTGAAGTTGCCGGTCATCACCACATTGGTCTGCGCATGCACGAGCGCCGGCACGGCGGCGGCGACGGCTGCTGCGAGAAGGGCCTTCTTCATTACTGGGTTCTCCCTGGGTTTCGGAAATTGCTCGGCGTCCCTCGTGGGCCGCCGGAACTCCACGAGCAGATCAAGCCTGGCGCTTGGGCCTGGCGAGGGTCCGTCTCGGTGGTGCGGAGGCCATGAGACCAGCGCGCCGATGACGGTTTTGTGACGCTCGCGCGGGTGGCGATCATCCAGGGGAGATTGTTGTGCGTTGGCAACGGATCTGGAGGCAAGATGGCCGCGGGATCCTGGCGCACAGAAAAGAAAAAGCCGCCCGAAGGCGGCTTTCTCCAACCGATGAAGCCGGTTTAGAAGGCGTGACGCACGCCCAGGTGCAGCTGCTTCTGGTCCTGGCCCGCGGTCGGCGAGGTCAGGTTGTTCAGGGCAGCGCCCGTGAAGTAGCCGTACGCAGCGTTCGAATCGTTGTTCAGCACGGCGTAGGAAACGCCGACCGACGTACGCTTCGACAGCGGGTAGTCGTAGCCAACAACGTACATCTTGGCGCCGGAGTTGGAATCCTTCGAGCCGTTGTACTTGGCGTCCATCGCCTGCGAGTACGTGAACAGCAGCGTGCCGGCACCCAGCTTGGCCGTGACCGGCAGCGACCAGGCGCCGCGCTTCACGTCGCCGCCGCCAACCGAGGAGACCTCGGCTTCGTCGTACACCAGGCCGACCTTGAACATGCCGAAGTTGTAGCCGCCGAAGACACGCCAGGCTTGCGTGCCCTCGTGCGAGCCGGCGGCGAAGGTCTTGTAGCCCTCGACCTTCTCGTCGAAGTAGGCGGCGCCGACGTTCAGCGGGCCAGCGGCGTAGCCGATGTTGGCCGACCAGACCTGGCCCTTGTTGCCGTCACCCATGCCGGCGCCTTCGCCAGCGCCCGCGCCGGCCGAAGCGCCGGTCGAGTAGGTCAGGCCACCGGAGAGGCCGCCGAAGTTCGGGCTATCCCAACGGATGACGTTGTTCAAACGGCTGTTCCGGGCGACGGTGGCGGTGTTCGCGGTGCCGACCGTGGTCGTGCCCAGCGAGCCGTTGACGTAACCCAGGATGGACGTGTTCGAATGCTGCAGCGCGGTCGCGCGGGCACCGTGCTCGTCCAGGCCGAAGTAGTAGTAGGTGTCCAGCTTGCCGAGGCGAACCGTACCGAAGCCGCCAGCCAGGCCGACGAAGGTGTTGCCGCCGGCCAGCGACTGCGTGCCGCCGTCGTCCGGACGGAAGCGGTTGTCGACCTGGAAGATGGCCTTCAGGCCGCCGCCGAGATCCTCGGAGCCGCTGATGATGAAGCGCGAGGAACCGTCGTTCATCGCGGTGTGGTTGCCGTTGTTGGCAACGCCGTTGCTGTACTTGGTCTGGGTGATACCCGTCTTGACGTTGCCCGACAGGACCACGTTGGTCTGCGCGTAGGCAAACGCGGGCAGGGCGGCCGCGACAGCCACTGCGAGAAGCGATTTTTTCATTGATCAATCTCCTAGGTTTCTGGAATCAATCGGCAGCCCTCGAACCGCCGCAACTCCCCGAAGCAAGCCAAATCAGAAACTTGGCCCCGGATAGAAGTCAAACCTATTGTCACCAAATTCAGGGGGCGGGCAAAGGCGAACGAACTGCCGAGCCCAGGTTTTTGACTGTCTTGTAGTATTGCTGCAACAATCCTTCGGTATCACCCGGAGCTGCAGGTGCCGGGAGTTCGCGTTCTTGCCGCTCCTTTTGGGGTGGTCGTCACCGAGGTCCGTGCGATGAATCCTTCGATCAGCCTGAGCCCCCTTGACCGTGCGCTGTCCCTGGCCGGTCGAGCCCTTGCCACCGTGGGGTCGGCCTTGCCGGCCGACCGCCCCTCGCCCGCGCAGGAAGTTGCTGGCGAGGTCGAGCTCTCGCCGGCCGAGCGGCGCCTGTCCGGCGCACTGATGCGGGTGAACCACGTGGGCGAGGTCTGCGCGCAGGCGCTCTACGAGGGGCAGGCGCTCACGACGCGCGATCCGGTGCTGCGCGAACAGTTCCTGCACGCGGCCGCCGAAGAGAACGATCACCTGGTCTGGACCCGCGAGCGGCTCGAGGAGCTCGGCGGCCGGCCCTCGCTGCTCAACCCGCTCTGGTATGCGGGCGCGCTGGTGCTGGGTGCGCTGGCGGGTCGCGCGGGCGACCGGATCAGTCTTGGCTTCATGGCCGAGACCGAGCGGCAGGTGGAGCAGCACCTCGAGGGGCATCTGGACCGGCTTCCGGTGCAGGACGCCCGCTCGCGAGCGATCGTCGCCGTCATGAAGGAGGACGAGGTGGCCCATGCGGATGCTGCCATCCGGCTCGGCGGCGTCGAGCTGCCCGCGCCAGTGCGCGGTCTGATGCGCGCCGCCGCGCGGGTGATGACGAGCTCCGCGCATTACATATAGACAGGCAGCGATCGCGACGGGGAGGGGGCGGCCGCTCCCTCGGAAGCTGTGACTGAACCCGGTGCGCGGGATTCGTTCACGGGTTTTCAGTCTTCGATCAGTTCCCAGCCGAGCGACAGTTCCGCGGTCTTGGCGAGCATCGCCGAGGCCGAGCAGTACTTGTCGTGCGACAGCTTGATCGCGCGCTCCACCAGGTTCGGCTTCATGCCGCGCCCGCGCACCGTGAACTGGAAGTGGATGCGGGTGAACACCTTGGGGTCGGTTGGCGCGCGCTCGGCGACCAGCCTGGCTTCGCAGCCGCGGATCTCCTGGCCGCTCTTGCGCAGAATCACCACCACGTCGTAGGCCGCGCATCCGCCGGCGCCCAGCAGCATCATTTCCATCGGCCGTGGCGCGAGGTTGCGGCCGCCGCCTTCCGGTGCGCCGTCCATCGCCACGACATGCCCGCTGCCGGTTTCGGCCAGGAAGGTCATGCCTTCGCCGCCGGTCCACTTCACTGTGCACTCCACGGTGTTCTCTCCTTTCAGGGGTAAGGGATGGACGGGAATGTTGCGTTGCGCAAAACCCGCATTAGAGGTTTTCTTCTAGAGGTGGACTGGGCCACAGCGAATTTGGGGCGCCCAGTATAGAAATACAATCTAATAAACAATGAGTTAGGAGTCGTACAGGGTAAACCCGTGAACTCTGGGAGGACCCTGGGTGCTGGTGTTCATGCAACGAATATCTTGCAATGCACAAATCGTTTCGGTATCATTCGTTCCATTGGTTGTCGATCACAACCCACCGATGTCTCCTCCACCCTCCTCCTTTGGTGGATTAAGCCCGAACCTCGTGTTCGGGCTTTTTTTTGGCCGGTTGGCCCATCTGCCTGGTCCATCCGGTCTGGCGGTGGTGCAGTCGAAATCCGCCGCGAGGGCCATCGCGAAGCGTGGACAGACGTTGTGAAGAAAAAGGGCTTTGACCGGAGCCGCGTGTCCGGGCTAGAATATCAGGCTTTCCGCGCGTCCGATTTCTTGCGCGGGTTCTGGCAGGCCCCACAGGCCTGGCTTCCAGGGCCAGCCGAATCGGGTGATTCCGGTGTCTGAACAAGCGAGCCGCATTCAAAAGCGGGTCACTGCGAGTATTTTCATGAAAACCTTTTCCGCCAAGCCGCATGAAGTCAAGCGCGACTGGTTCCTGGTCGATGCCAGCGACAAGGTGCTGGGCCGCCTCGCTGCCGAGATCGCCCTTCGCCTGCGCGGCAAGCACAAGCCCGAGTACACCCCGCACGTCGACACCGGCGACTTCATCGTCGTGGTCAACGCCGGACGCCTGCGCGTCACGGGCAACAAGGGCACCGACAAGAAGTACTACCGCCACAGCGGCTACCCCGGCGGCATCAGCGAGACCAACTTCT
The DNA here is from genome assembly GCF_014202215.1 of Quisquiliibacterium transsilvanicum. Taxonomy (GTDB): domain Bacteria; phylum Pseudomonadota; class Gammaproteobacteria; order Burkholderiales; family Burkholderiaceae_E; genus Quisquiliibacterium; species Quisquiliibacterium transsilvanicum. Next base: position 17,324 of record NZ_JACHGB010000007.1, read on the forward strand.
CGAACATGCAGGCACGCTTCCCGGGCCGCGCGCTCGAGAAGGCCGTCAAGGGCATGCTCCCGAAGGGTCCCCTGGGCTATGCGATGATCAAGAAGCTCAAGGTGTACGGCGAGGGCTCGCATCCGCATTCCGCCCAGCAGCCGCGCACGCTCGATATCTGATCGCCGCTCCCGGCAACCGCACACAGACCGAATACACGAAGGAATCGAACCGATGATCGGTGATTACTACTACGGCACCGGCCGGCGCAAGACCTCGGTGGCCCGCGTCTTCCTGAAGAAGGGCAACGGGAAGGTCGTCGTCAACGGCAAGCCGCTCGATCAGTACTTCGCACGGGAAACCGGGCGCATGGTCGTGCGCCAGCCGCTCGAGCTGACCAACCACGTCGAGACCTTCGACATCATGGTCAACGTGAACGGCGGCGGCGAGTCCGGCCAGGCCGGCGCGGTGCGTCATGGCATCACCCGTGCGCTGATGGACTACGACGGCACGCTCAAGCCCACGCTCTCCAGCGCCGGGCTGGTCACGCGCGATGCACGCGCGGTCGAGCGCAAGAAGGTCGGTCTGCACAAGGCACGTCGCCGCAAGCAGTTCTCGAAGCGCTGATCGGCTTCACTGTTTCAAGGGGCGCTCCGCTGCCGTCTGCACGGCGGCCGGGCGCCGCGCCTTCGGGCGCAGCAGGCCGCCTCCGGGCGGCCTTGTCACATTCCACGCCCGGCCTGGCCGTACACTGACGGGCTCGGGAATGCCGATGGGCGGCGCGTCGCGGCGCCGCCGTCAACACGATGGACGCGCGCACATGATCAAGGTCGGAATCGTCGGCGGCACCGGATACACCGGTGTCGAGCTGCTCAGGCTGCTCTCCCAGCACCCGGAGGTGGAGCTTGCTGCGATCACCTCGCGCAAGGAAGCCGGCATGCCGGTGGCCGACATGTATCCGTCCTTGCGCGGTCGGGTTGCGCTGTCCTTCTGCGATCCCGCCGACGCGGCGCTGTCCTCCTGCGACGTGGTCTTCTTCGCCACGCCCCATGGAGTGGCGATGGCGCAGGCACGCGAGCTGCTGGCCGCCGGCGTCCGGGTGATCGACCTGGCGGCGGACTTCCGCCTGAAGGACACCGCGGAGTTCGAGCGCTGGTACGCGATGCCGCATTCCTGCCCCGACCTGCTGGCCGAGGCGGTCTACGGGCTGCCCGAGGTGAACCGCGATGCGATCCGCAAGGCGCGGCTGATCGGCCTGCCCGGCTGCTACCCGACTTCGGTGCAGCTGGGCCTGCTGCCGCTGCTGGAGCCGGTCGCGGGCGACCTGATCGACGTCGATACCCTGATCGCGGACTGCAAGTCCGGCGTGTCGGGGGCAGGACGCAAGGCCGAGGTGCACACGCTGCTTGCCGAGGCGAGCGACAACTTCAAGGCCTACGGGGTCAGCGGCCACCGCCACCTGCCGGAGATCGTCCAGGGCCTTGGGGCGATCGCCGGCCGCCCGGTGCGGCTGGCCTTCACCCCGCACCTGGTGCCGATGATCCGCGGCATCCATTCGACGCTGTATGCGCGCATTCGTCCCGGCGCCGGCGACACCGATTTCCAGGCTCTCTACGAGCGCCGCTATGCCGACGAGCCCTTTGTCGACGTGATGCCGGCTGGCTCGACGCCCGAGACGCGCTCGGTGCGCGCCTCCAACATGGTGCGCATCGCGGTTCACCGGCCACAGGGCGGCGACCTGCTGGTGATCCTGGTGGTCGAGGACAACCTGGTGAAGGGGGCTTCCGGCCAGGGGGTCCAGGTGATGAACCTGATGCTGGGGCTACCCGAGACGCTCGGTCTCACCCAGCTGCCGGTCCTTCCTTGAGCGCCCTGGAGGCATTCCGCCAGCCCCCGGTCCGCTGGCTGCATCGAAGGGTCCGGGGCCCCGTATGACATGGCTGCCGGCAAGGTTTTGAGGCGGCAGCTAGAATCGAGCGATAACAGGAGGTTCGAGACAATGAACGCAGTTGCAGAGATGCCCGCACCGCTGCTCTTCACCGACAGCGCCGCCGACAAGGTTCGCCAGCTCATCGACGAGGAAGGCAATGCCGACCTGAAGCTGCGCGTGTTCGTGCAGGGCGGCGGCTGTTCGGGCTTCCAGTACGGGTTCACGTTCGATGAAGAGACGAACGAGGACGACACCGTGATGGAGAAGAACGGCGTGACCCTGCTGATCGACGCGATGAGCTACCAGTACCTGGTCGGCGCCGAGATCGACTACAAGGAAGACATCGAGGGCGCCCAGTTCGTGATCAAGAACCCGAACGCGACCACCACCTGCGGTTGCGGGTCGTCGTTCACGCCCTGATCGGACGCCCGGGGCCTTGTGCCCTGATGCAACAGCGAAAACGGGCCCCTCGGGGCCCGTTTTCGTTGGGCAGGACGGCGCTCCCGGGGGCTGCGTGCTGATCTCGCGGCTGCGCGTGTGCCGGAGTCCCGCGTTCAAGCCGCTGGCGCCAGAGCGCGAAGCGGCGCCGGATACAGGGCGCCGAGCACCCGGGGCCCGCGCGCGCCGGTGACTTCAGGCAGGTTGCCAGGCTCGCCTCGCAGGCGCTGCGCGGCCAGCCAGGCGAAGGCCACCGCCTCCACCGCCTGCGAGGCGGCGCCAAGGCTGTCGGTGGCTGCCACGGTGGCGGGGGCGCACAGCGCGCCGAGCCGCTGCATCAGCAGCAGGTTCCGCGCGCCGCCGCCGCAGATGAAGACTTCGTCGGCACGGAATGCGCTGCAGGCCTGTGAAATCGTGAGCGCGGTGAGCTCGGCGAGCGTGGCCTGGACGTCGGCCGGGTCGGGCAGGGGCGGCGTCGTCGTGGCGCCGGCGGAGGGGCCAGCGCCACCGGCACCGGGTTCGGCACCGGCTCCGGCGAGCCGCGCGTCCAGCCATTCGGCATGGAAGAGGTCCCGGCCCGTGCTCTTCGGCGGCGCAAGCCGGAAGTAGGGCTCGTCCAGCAGCCGTTCCAGCAGTGCCGGCAGCACCCGGCCGCCAGCGCCCCAGGCGCCGTCGCGGTCGTAGGGTGCGCCTGTGTGGCGTTCACACCAGAGGTCCAGCAGCAGGTTGCCCGGCCCCGTGTCATGGCCGCGGACGGTCTCGCCCGGCGCCAGCAGGCTGACGTTGGCGATACCGCCGATGTTGACGACGGCGCGCCGCCTGGAGGGGTGGGTGAAGGCGCCGGCGTGGAAGGCCGGCACCAGGGGGGCGCCCTGGCCGCCGGCGGCCACGTCGGCGCTGCGGAAGTCGCAGGCCACTGCGATGCCGCTGCGCTCGGCGAGCCGTGCGCCGTCCATCAGTTGCAGCGTGTAGCCTTCCTCCGGGCGATGGCGCACCGTCTGACCGTGGGCGCCGATCGCCCCGACTGCAGCCGCGTCCAGCCGCGCATCCGCGAGCAGACGATGCACGACCTCGGCATAGAGATCGGCGAGCGCGACGGTGGCCCTTGCCGCGCGCGCGAGTTCGTCGGGGCCGGGCCGTTGCAGCGCGAGAAGCTCGCCGCGCAGCGCCGCCGGCATGGGCAGCGACGCGAAGGAAAGCGTTTCGGGGCGGGCGCCGGCGAAGTCGACCAGTGCACCGTCGACCGCGTCGACGCTGGTGCCGGACATCAGGCCGATGAACAGGTCCGGCATCGGCGGATCGGGAAGGAAGGGCGAGGCCAGCAGGCGGCCGGTCCGCAGGGGGCGGCCGCCACTGCGTCTACTGGAAGCTGGCGACGCGCAGCGAGTCGAGTTGCGCGAGCTGCTCGCGGATGCTCTGGACCGAGGCCATCAGCGCCCTGCGCTCGCCGGGTGACAGCGGCTTGGAGTCGGGGATGGCCACGCCCATGGGGTCGACCTGCTCGCCGTCGATCTTCACCTCGTAGTGCAGGTGCGGGCCGGTGGTCCAGCCGGTCATGCCGACCGCACCGAGCGTGTCGCCCTGCCGGATCTTCGCGCCGGGCGTCAGGCCGGGGGCGAAATCGTTCAGGTGGGCGTAGAGCGTGGAGTACTGGTTGCGATGGTTGACGATCACCACGTTGCCGTAGCCGCGCTGCTGGCCGACGAACTCCACGGTGCCGTCGGCAGTGGCGCGGACGCGGGTGCCGATCGGTGCGGCGAAATCCACGCCCTTGTGGGCGCGCCAGTCGCGCAGCACCGGGTGCATGCGGGCGGGGCTGAATCCGGAGCTGATGCGGCTGAACTCGAGCGGATTGCGCAGGAAGCTCTTCTTGAGGCTGCGCCCGTCGAAGGTGAAGTACTCGCCGCGGCCGTCGCGCTCGTGCCAGAAGGCCTCGTGGCGCTCGCCGGCGCTGACCAGCTCGACCGCGAGCAGGCGGCCGGCCTGTGCCTGGTCGAGGCTGCCTTCCTCGCGGACGGATTCGTAGACCACGCGCAGGCGGTCGCCCTTGCGAAGGTCGCGGTCGAAGTCGAGGTCGCCGCCGAAGATGTCGGCGACGCGGATCGCGACCCCCTCCGGGATGCCGACCGCGTCGGTTGCGGCGAACAGCGACGATCGGATCTCGACGCTGCGCATCTCGATGGTGCGCTCGAGCGGGATGATGTCCTCGGTCGCGGTGAAGCGGTCCCCGTCGCGGACGATCTCGAGCCGGGTGAGCGGGGTGGGCTCGCCGGCATCGGCGGCGTCCGCCTCGAGGCCGCCGAAACGGTAAGTGAAGCGCTGGATGCGGCCAAGCGCATCGACCTCGGCCTGCACCGTGCGGCCGGCGCGCATCTGCAGCGCCAGACGGCCGACCGGGTCACCGGCGGCAAAGCGCAGGAACCCGGGGTCGTTCGCGCCGAGCCGACCGACCAGCTGGCCGAGGGTGTCGCCGCGGCGGATGGTCTCGGTCTGGATGAAGCTGTCCAGCGATTCCGGAACCTCGAGCGCCAGCGGGATGGTTTCCGTGATGTGCTGTTCCGGCGGAAGCTCGGCCTCGGCAAGCGGCGCGACGCCGAAGGCGGTGACTGCGCCCAGGAGGCCGACGGCGGCGGTGGCGATGGCGACGTGGAAGAAGTGCTTGTTTCGATGCATCGTCACGGGCTGTGTCGGCGGACCTGATCGAGCGGGCGTGAAGCGGGGCGCGGGCCGGTCGGATAGAATCGAGGGCTTCGCGGCGCGTGGAAAAGCATTCGCGCTCGCAGCATCTTCCGGTCCCCGCCCGGGACGGATCGACGGATTGTAAACGAAAAGACGCACCGTGATTCCAGAGCCGACGAACGATCAAGATCGCCCGACCAGCGAGGCCGTGCGGCACGCGCTGGAGGTCTCCCTGCGCGGCTGCGAAGAGCTGCTGATCCGCTCCGAATGGCAGGCCAAGCTCGTCCGCAGCGAGGCCAGCGGCGAGCCGCTGCGCATCAAGCTGGGCCTGGACCCGACGGCGCCCGACCTGCACATCGGCCACACGGTGGTGCTGAACAAGATGCGCCAGCTGCAGGACCTCGGCCACAAGGTGATCTTCCTGATCGGCGACTTCACCGCGATGATCGGCGACCCTTCCGGCCGAAACACCACGCGTCCGCCGCTCACCCGCGAGCAGATCGAGGAAAACGCGCGCACCTACTTCAACCAGGCCAGCCTGGTGCTGGACGCGCAGAAGACCGAGATCCGCTACAACTCCGAGTGGTGCGACCCGCTGGGCGCGCGCGGCATGATCGAGCTGGCGGCGAAGTACACGCTGGCCCGGATGATGGAGCGCGACGACTTCACCAAGCGCTTCAAGGGCGGGCTGCCCATCTCCGTGCACGAGCTGCTCTACCCGCTGATGCAGGGCTACGACTCGGTCGCGCTGAAGTCCGACCTCGAGCTCGGCGGCACCGACCAGAAGTTCAACCTGCTGGTGGGGCGTGAACTGCAGCGGGAGTACGGCCAGGAGCCGCAGTGCATCCTGACCATGCCGCTGCTCGAGGGACTCGACGGCGTGGACAAGATGTCCAAGTCGAAGGGCAACTACGTCGGCATCACAGAAGCGCCGGCGCAGATGTTCGGCAAGCTGATGTCGATCTCCGACCCCCTGATGTGGCGCTACTTCACGCTGCTGTCCTTCCGGCCGATGGCCGAGATCGGGCGGCTGAAGGAAGAGTGCGCGCAGGGCCGCAACCCGCGCGACGCCAAGGTGATGCTGGCCCAGGAGATCGTCGAGCGCTTCCATTCGCGCGCCGCCGCCGAGCAGGCGCTGGCCGACTTCGAGGCGCGCTTCCGCGAGGGGGCCATCCCCGACGACATTCCCGAGGTACTCCTTGCCGGCGCGCCGATGCCGGTGGCGCAACTGCTCAAGCAGGCCGGTCTGGTGCCGTCCACTTCGGAGGCGATGCGCAACCTCGCCCAGGGCGGCGTGCGCATCGACGGCGCGCGGGTCGAGGACAGGGCGCTCAAGCTCGACCCCGGCACCTACGTGGTCCAGGTCGGCAAGCGCCGCTTCGCCCGCGTCACGCTGTCCTGATCCTCCGTGATCGGCCTGCTGCAGCGGGTCTCGGAGGCCCGGGTCGTGGTCGACGGCGCGACCGTCGGCGCGATCGGCCGCGGCCTGCTGGTGCTGGTCTGCGCGGAGCGCGGCGATGGCGACGAGCAGGCCCGCAGGCTGCTCGCGCGGCTGCTGACCTATCGAGTGTTTCCCGACGAGGCCGGACGGATGAACCGCTCGCTCTCCCAGCTTGCCCAGGAGGCCCGAGGGACGCAGGACGCCCGGGAGCCGCAGGACGCCGGGGAGGCCCGGGAGGCGCCCGGCGAAGCAGGTCTGCTGCTGGTGCCACAGTTCACGCTCGCGGCGGACACCCGCAGCGGTACCCGTCCGGGCTTCTCGCCGGCCGCCGAGCCCGAGGAAGGCCGGCGGCTGTTCGCGTTGCTGGCCGAGGAGGCCCGGCGCGAGCATCCGACGGTTGAAACCGGTATCTTCGGGGCTGACATGAAGGTCCATCTGGTCAACGACGGCCCGGTCACGTTCTGGCTGCGGGCCGATCCCCCCATGCAGGAGGCGAAACGATGAAACTGCGCAGCGATTCCTTTGCCGATGGCGGCACCATTCCGGTGGAGTTCGCGTTCGGGAAGATCGATCCCGCGAGCCACATCTCGCTCGCGGGCAACCGCAATCCGCACCTGGCCTGGAGCGAGGCGCCGGTCGGGACGAAGTCCTTCGCGGTGGTCTGTCACGACAGCGACGTGCCCTCGAGCGGCGAGGACGTCAACCAGGAAGGGCGCGAGGTGCCGGCGTCGCTGCCGCGCGTCGACTTCTTCCACTGGGTGGTGGTGGACCTGCCGGCCTCGCGCAGCGAGATCGCCGCCGGCGAGTTCTCCAACGGGGTCACCCCGAAGGGCAAGTCCGGTCCGGCCGCGAAGCAGGGCGCGCGCCAGGCCGTCAACGACTACACCGACTGGTTCGCGGGCGACCAGGACATGTCCGGTGACTACTATGGCTACGACGGCCCCTGCCCCCCGTGGAACGACGGCATCGTGCATCACTACCACTTCACGGTATATGCGCTCGACGTCGACGTGCTGCCGCTGATGGGGCGCTTCCACGGTGCGGAGGCGATGAAGGTGATCGAGCGCCACGCCCTGGGTCGTGCCCGGATCACCGGTACCTACACGCTGAATCCCCGGCTGGCGGGCTGAGTCGCTCATGGCCGAGCTCGTGCTGGTGCGCCACGGCGTCACCGCCTGGAACCGCGCGAGGCGCTTCCAGGGACACATCGACATCCCGCTCGACGACGAGGGCCACCGGCAGGCGCGGCTCGCCGCGCGGCGGCTGGCGCAGGAGCCGATCTCGGCGGTCTACGCGAGCGATCTCGGTCGAGCGGTGCAGACCGCGGAGCCGATCGCGCAGGCGCTGGGGCTCGCGCTCGGCAGCGAGCCCGGCCTGCGCGAGCGCCACTACGGCGCCTTCGAGGGCCTGGACCACGACACGATTGAGCGGGAGCATGCCGAGGCCTTTGCGCGCTGGCGGGCCCGCGACCCGGACTACGTGCTGCCGGGCGGGGGCGAGACGCTGCGCACCTTCAGCGCAAGGGTGGAGGCCGCGATGCTGCGCCTGGCGCTGCGCCATCCCGGCGAGCGGGTGGTGGCGGTCACCCACGGCGGCGTGCTCGACTGCGCCTACCGGATCGCCAGCGGGCTCGACCTGGGCGCGCCCCGGCGCCACGACCTGCTCAATGCGAGCGTGAACCGCGTTGCCTGGGACGGCGTGCGCTTCAGGCTGATTGCCTGGGGCGACGTGAGCCATCTGGATGCCGCGCTGGACGACGTCGAAGCGCGCGCCTGAGCATGGCGGCCGGCCGGCGCCGGCGGTACAATCCCGGCTTCCGCGTGACTGGCGAAACGGGTGCGCGGCGCTGCAGGCGCCGCTCCATTCCGGGGTGAATCGACACCGTGAAGCGCGGACTCGGCCGATGCCGGTCCCTGGGGCGTGCCCCCGATCCGAGCGAAGGCAGCCGAACGCCTGGGCGTAGCTTCCCCGCGGCACCTGCGCCGCAGCCAAACTACGCGAGAGGAAACACCATGTTCGACCGCAGCATCGGAATCGCTCAGACCGACCCTGAGCTCTGGAAAGCCATCGAGCTCGAGAACCGCCGCCAGGAGGATCACATCGAGCTGATCGCCTCCGAGAACTACGCCAGCCCGGCAGTCATGGCGGCGCAGGGCAGCCAGCTCACCAACAAGTACGCCGAGGGCTATCCCGGCAAGCGCTACTACGGCGGCTGCGAGTACGTGGACATCGCCGAGCAGCTCGCGATCGACCGCGTCAAGAAGATCTTCGGCGCCGAGGCCGCCAACGTCCAGCCCAGCTCCGGCTCGCAGGCCAACCAGGCGGTGCTGCTGGCCTTCCTGAAGCCGGGCGACAAGATCATGGGAATGAGCCTGGCCGAGGGCGGCCACCTGACCCATGGCATGCCGCTGAACATGTCCGGCAAGTGGTTCGACGTCGTCTCCTACGGGCTGGATGCCAACGAGGCGATCGACTACGACGCGATGGCTGCGAAGGCCCGCGAGCACAAGCCGAAGCTGATCATCGCCGGCGCCTCCGCCTACGCGCTGCGCATCGACTGGGAGCGCTTCGCGAAGGTGGCGAAGGAGGTCGGCGCGATCTTCATGGTCGACATGGCGCACTACGCGGGGCTGATCGCCGCCGGCGTCTACCCGAACCCGGTGCCGCATGCCGACGTGGTCACGTCCACCACGCACAAGAGCCTGCGCGGACCGCGCGGCGGCATCATCCTGATGAAGGCCGAGCACGAGAAGGCGATCAACTCCGCGGTGTTCCCGGGCCTGCAGGGCGGCCCGCTGATGCACGTGGTCGCCGCCAAGGCGGTGGCCTTCAAGGAGGCGCTCGAGCCGGGCTTCAAGGCCTACCAGGAGCAGGTGCTGGTCAACGCCCGCGTGCTCGCCGAGACGCTGGTCGAGCGTGGCCTGCGCATCGTGTCGGGTCACACCGAGAGCCACGTGATGCTGGTCGACCTGCGGCCGAAGAACATCACCGGCAAGGCGGCCGAGGCGGTGCTCGGGCAGGCGCACATCACCTGCAACAAGAACGCCATTCCGAACGACCCCGAGAAGCCCTTCGTCACCAGCGGCATCCGGCTGGGTTCGCCGGCGATGACCACGCGCGGCTTCGGCGAGGCCGAGGCGCGGCAGGTGGGCAAGCTGATCGCCGACGTGCTCGACAATCCCGGCGACGAGGCCAACCTGGCGCGCGTGCGCGAGCAGGTGGGCGCGCTGACCGCGCGCTTCCCGGTCTACCGCTGATCCGCGCAGCGGCGGCCCGGCCTCACTGCCGGGCCGTGCCGCATTCCGCTTCGCGCGGCGCGCGGCGGATCGCTGGCGGCGCGCCTGCGGCACAATCCAGCCCATGCGCTGCCCCTTCTGCGATCACACCGATACCCAGGTCGTCGAGACCCGGGCCTCCGACGACGGCGAGTCCATCCGCCGGCGGCGCCGCTGTCCGAACTGCGACAAGCGCTTCACCACCTACGAACGCATCGAGCTTTCGATGCCGGCGGTGGTCAAGAAGAACGGGTCGCGCGTCGAGTTCGACCGACGCAAGCTGCGCGCCTCGATCCAGCTCGCGCTGCGCAAGCGCCCGGTGGGCGCGGAGCAGGTCGACGCCGCGGTGCATCGCATCGAGGAGCGGCTGCTGAGCCTGGGCCTGCGCGAGGTCGACAGCGAGAAGGTCGGCGAACTGGTGATGCGCGAGTTGAAGAAGCTCGACAAGATCGGCTACGTCCGCTTCGCGTCGGTGTACCGCAGCTTCGAGGACGTCGACGAGTTCGCCGAGGCGATCGAGGAAGTGAGCTCCCGCAAGGCCCGCCGCGAGGAGTGAAGGCCGGCGCCGCGCGACGCGGGGCGGCGCCTCAGTCGGCGGCGGCCGGTTCCGACTCCGCACGTGCGCTGCGCGGGGCGTCGGCGGGCAGGGCGGCCGATGTCGGCGGGTCGCCGCCATGCAGGGCGTCGGCAGCCTCGTCGGCAGCTTCGTCCGTGCCGCCCTGCCGGCGGTCCATGCCTCTTCGGCGCTCCGGCGCCTGCTCGGGCTCCGAGGCGACGACCCGGTCGCGGCCCATCGACTTGGCGACGTAGACGCGGCGGTCGGCGATCGCCAGCAGCGGCTCGAACTCCTGCGCATCCGCGGTTGTGGCCACGCCGATCGACACGGTCAGCGCGATGTCCTCACCCTCGTGCTCGAACTGTGCGCCGGCCACGGCGGCGCGAATCGCCTCCGCTGCCCGCGCCACGTCCTCCGCGCGGGAGCGCGTCAGCAGCGCGCAGAATTCCTCGCCGCCGTAGCGACCCGTCAGGTCCCCGGGCTGCAGCGAGTGGCGCAGCGTGGCTGCGAAGTGCGCCAGCGCGCGGTCGCCGACCCGGTGGCCGTGACGGTCGTTGATGCGCTTGAAGTCGTCGAGGTCGATCATCAGCAGTCCGCCCACGCGTCCATCCGGCAGCCCGCGCGCCAGCGCTTCGCGGGCCGTGGAGAAGAAGTTGCGGCGGGTGCCGAGTCCGGTGAGCGGGTCGGTGCTCACCAGCGAGCGCAGTTCGGCGGCGACCCGGCCGTTGACCCAGGACATCACCACCATTGCCTGGACCATCGGTCCCAGCACGAAGAGCCCGGCGATACCCGCCTGCAGCGCCCCGGTGGCATAGCGGCCGTCGGCGCTCATGCTCACGCCGTTCACCAGGATCCACAGGGCACGCGCGCCGTTGGCGACGACGAAGGCGAGGGCCAGCGCGATCGCGGCCGTCACGGGGCCGGCCGGATCGCGCCCGACGCGGCGCAGCAGCAGCGGAACCATCAGCGCCGCCGTCAGCGCCTGGGCGCTCGCGGTGGCGAGCAGCCGTGGCGCCTGCTGGGCCGGATCGTCGCCGAGCCAGGCCTGGAACGCGAACATCGCCGCCGTGGCACCCGCCACGAGCAGCGGCCTTGGGCGGGCGTGGCAGAGTCGGCGCACCGCTTCGTAGAGCACGAACATGCCCGCCGGGCCGAGGGTGTTCGGGCCGACCCAGGACACGAACTCGGGCAGCAGGCCGCGCAGCGCCACGCACATCATCGCCAGCGAGGACAGCAGCAGGCCAAACCCGCCCCAGCGCACGGCCGGCTCGGAGCGCCGGTGCAGCGGACGCATCACGAACAGCATCGCTGCGCTCAGGAAACTGGTCAGCGATCCGGCAAGGAAGAGCGTCCGGATGTCGAAGAACTCGGGCATGGCCGGGAGACTATCGCATTGGCCACGCCACGCCGGGGCGTCGTCGGACGCCCGTCGGAACCCCGCCGACGAACGCGCGAGTCCGCGCCCGCCGGGGACCCCGGCCGACCGTCCAGGGGCGATTCAACTCGCGGTTCCCGCCGTGCGCAGCGCCGCCTCGCGGATCGCCGACAGGCTCAGGTTCGGCGTGATCGCCTCCGGGTCGATGCGCAGGTGAAGCAGCGCCGGGCGGCGTCGTTCGCGCATGAAGGCCAGCGCGGCCTCCAGTGCGGGCGCGAACTCCGCGGTGCGCTCGACGCGCGCGCCGAAGCCGCCGAAGGCCTCGCACAGGCGGGCGAAGTCGGGATTGGCCAGGCTGGTTCCGATCTGGCGGGCGGGGTACTCGCGCTCCTGGTGCATGCGGATGGTTCCGTACATGCCGTTGTCGAAGACCAGCACCAGGATGCCGGCTTCGTGCTGCACTGCGGTGGCGAGTTCCTGTCCAGTCATCAGGAAGTCGCCGTCGCCGGCGAAGCAGACCACCGTGCGGTCGGGCTGAAGGATGCCGGCGGCCACCGCCGCCGGCACGCCCATGCCCATCGCGCCGGAGGTCGGCGCGAGCTGGCAGCGGGTCTGGCCGCTCGGATGCGGCGCCAGCGCGCCGTAGCGCCAGAAGCGGTGCGCCCAGGTGGCGAAGTTGCCTGCGCCGTTGGTGACGATGGCATCGGCGGGCAGCCGCTTGCGAAGCGCCTGCACCACCGCCCAGGGGTCGAGCGCCGGCTCCAGCGCGGCGATTGCCGGCGGGCGCCGCTGCCAATCCTCGTAGTCGGCGCGCGCCGACTGCACCGCGCCCGCCCAGGCCGCGGGATCGACCTGGAGGCTGCGCAGCGCGGTGGCGAACTCGGGCATGCCGGAGTTCACCATCAGCGCCGCTTGATGGACACGGCCGAGCTCGTCGATTCCCGGGTGCACGTGCACCAGCGCCTGGCGCGGCGTAGGCGACTCGAACAGCGTGTAGCCGGAAGTGGTGATCTCGCCGAGGCGGGGGCCGATCGCCAGCACCAGGTCGGCTTCGCGGATGCGCGCCGCCAGCTTCGGGTTCAGGCCGATGCCGACGTCGCCGCAGTAGTTGGGGTGCCCGTTGTCGAACAGGTCCTGGCAGCGAAAGGCGCAGCCCACCGGCAGCGCGTTGGCCTGCGCGAAGTGCCGCAGGTCGTCGCAGGCGCGTGGCGTCCAGCCGCTGCCGCCCAGCAGCAGGAAGGGCCGCGACGCTGCCGCGAGCATCGAGCGCAGCCGTTCGATCTGCGCGGTGGACGGGCCGGCCTGCAGCGGCGCGTGCCGCGCGGCATCCGCCACGGCCGCCTCCCCGGCGAGCATGTCCTCCGGGAGCGCCAGCACCACCGGGCCCTGACGGCCGCTGGTGGCGGTCTGGAAGGCGCGCGCGACGTATTCGGGAATGCGCTCGACGCGGTCCACCTGGGCGACCCACTTGGTGAGCGGGCCGAACATGCGCCGGTAGTCGATCTCCTGGAAGGCCTCCCGGTCGGCGAAGCCGCCGCCCACCTGGCCGACGAAGACCACCATCGGCGTGGAGTCCTGGTGCGCGGTGTGGATGCCGATCGAAGCGTTGGTGGCGCCGGGGCCGCGCGTCACCATCAGCACTCCGGGCCTGCCGGTGAGCTTGCCGTAGGCGTCGGCCATGAAGGCCGCGCCGCCCTCGTGGCGGCAGGTGACGAAGCGGATCCGGTCGCGGTGCCGGTGCAGGCCGTCCAGCACCGCCAGGTAGCTCTCGCCCGGCACGCCGAACACCGTGTCGACGCCCTGCGTTGCCAGCGCGTCGGCGACGATCCGGCCGGCAGGGCGCATTGCAGGGCTCGCGGCGGCGCTCCGGCTGATGGGGGTGTCGCCGCCTGGGGCAGCAGTTGTGTTCATCGAGGTCTCCTGCCGGGACTCAGCGGCGCAGCAGCTTGAAGCTGCCGTTGAAGCCGACCGACACCTGGCTGCGGCCGGGCTCCAGCGGCACCGGCGCGGCTTCGGCGCCCATCGCATCCTTGGACATCGCGGCGCGCATCATCGGCACGCCGGGATTGCCGGACGACGAGAGATTGGCCTCGACCAGCTCGATGTCGCCGTAGCCGAGCGCGCGGGCCGCGGCGCGCGCCTTCTCCTGGAACTGCGCTGCGGCCTCGCCGGTGAGCTCGCGTTCGGCGCGCGCGCGCTGCTCGTCGGACAGCCTGAAGCCGATCGATCCCACGTTCATCTTCCCCGCCAGCTTCGAGGTCGCCTTCGACACTGCGGACACGTCGCTCGACTCCGCGATCAGCTCGCCGCGCACCCGCCAGCCCTCGATGCGTCCCTCGCGGCCGTAGCGCGGCTGCGTGACGTAGCGGCCGGAGCGGACCTGCAGCGCGGGGTCGCGCTTGAGCTCGGCCAGCGACGCCTGCAGCACCGGGTTCACCGCGGCCTGCAGCGCCGAGGGCTCGGGGCCGTCGCGTTCCACGAAGAAGACCGCGACCGCGATGTCGTCGGTAACTTCGCGCTGCGCCTGCGCGTCCACGCGCAGCAGCGGGCCGGCGGGGGGCGGCTCGGCGGCGCCGGCCGGCGCGATCGACAGCGAGGCGCTCGCGGCCAGGGCGGCGAGGACCGGCCGCCAGGCGACGCTGCGCGCGGCCCGGCGACGGCGAGCGGGCGGGGCGTCCGTGGCGGCCGGGGCGACCGCGGCGGCGGCCGGGGCGGGGGAGTTCTTCCGGGTCATGCTGCGCTCCTTGGGACGGACTGCCCATGTTAACGGGTGCCGCGTCGGTACAATCCCGCTGCCATGTTCACTCCCGCCGATCACGACTTCATGGCCCGCGCGCTCGAGCTCGCAGCGCAGGGCCTGACCACCACCACACCGAACCCGCGCGTCGGTGCGGTGGTCGTGCGGGAGGGCCGCGTCGTCGGCGAGGGCTGGCATCGCCGCGCGGGGGAGCCGCATGCCGAGCTGCTCGCGCTCGCGCAGGCCGGTGGCCAGGCGCGCGGCGCCACCGTCTACCTGACGCTCGAGCCTTGCAGTCATTTCGGCCGCACGCCGCCCTGCGTCGACGCCCTGATCGACGCCAGGGTGGGGCGGGTCGTCGCGGCGATGGAGGACCCCAACCCGCGCGTCAACGGCCGCGGGCTCGAGCGGCTGCGCGCCGCGGGCATCGACGTACGCTGCGGCCTGCTCGAGCAGGAGGCGCGCGAGCTGAACATCGGTTTCGTGTCGCGGATGTCGCGCGAGCTGCCCTGGGTGCGCCTGAAGGTGGCGGCCAGCCTGGACGGCGGCACCGCGCTGCGCAACGGGCGCAGCCAGTGGATCACCGGCGAGGCGGCCCGCACCGACGGCCACGCATGGCGGTCGCGCGCCTGCGCCATCCTCACCGGCATCGGCACGGTGCGCGACGACGATCCCGAGCTCACGGTGCGGCTGGTGCCCACCACCCGGCAGCCGCTGCGGGTGCTGGTCGACTCGCGGCTGGAGGTGGATCTGGACGCGAAGCTGCTGCATGCCGGCGGCCCGGTGCTGGTGGTCTGCGCCATTGACAATCCCGACAAGGAACAGGAACTGCGCGACCGCGGCTGCGAGATCATCAAGCTGGCCAACGCCGCCGGCAAGGTCGACCTGCCCGCGCTGATGCGCGAGCTCGCCCGGCGCGAGATCAACGAACTTCACGTCGAGGCGGGCGCGCGGCTCAATGCGTCGCTGGTGCGCGAGGGCTGCGTCGACGAGTTGCTGGTCTACCTGGCGCCGTCGCTGCTCGGCGACGCGGCCGGGATGTTCGCGCTGCCGCCGCTGGACGACCTGGCTGGTCGCATTCCCCTGGTATTCCGCTCAGCGGATCGCGTGGGCGACGACCTGCGCATCGTCGCCCGTTTCGCAGGGCGGGACTGAAGCACCCGAAGCAGTTCCATGGGCACTGGCCGCGCCTCCCGACTGCGGACGGGCCAGGCTGCGCCGGCTTGTGGCAACCTTATGCATCCAACCGAAATCTGGCGGGAGCGCCCATGCCAAGCACCCTCGAAGCACTTCAAGCCGAGATTCTCAGCCTGTCGCCGCTAGATCGCGCTAAGTTGCTCGACCGTTTGATCTCGAGCTTGGACGCTGATGTCGAAGCAGAGGCAGAATGGGACGCGGTTGCCGAGGCTCGCGAGCAGGAGCTGGATTCTGGCAAGACGCCTGCAGCGTCGATCGAGGTCGCTCTGGCGAGTCTGGAAGCGCGGTTTCCTGGATGATGATTTCGATTCATCCGGATGCAGAGCAGGATCTTCGGGAGGCTGCGGAATTCTATGAACGCGAAGGGTCGCCGTTGGTGGCGGCTCGCTTTGTTCGAGAGTTCAGACGTTTGATCGAACTGTTGGCCGAGCATCCTCACATCGGTTCGCCAAGGGCGCGCGGGCGTCGCGGATTCTCCATGAACGTCTTCCCGTACACGCTCATCTACCGGGCCACGCAGGACGAGATCGTCGTTCTCGTCGTCAAGCACGACAGTCGACGACCTGGGCACGGTAGCAAGCGTTCATAGGCGTGCACGGGCCCGATGCATCACTCATGCGCGCCGGGCGTGGCCTCTCCTTCGAGCGGATTGCACCCGGCGGCCGCCCTTTGGCGGTCAGGTTGATGTTGAACGTAACGCCGGGTTGTCGATCCGGCACGGAGACTCTACGAATGTTCACCGGAATCATCGCGGCCGTCGGCCGAATCGAGCGCGTCGAGCCGCTGGGCGACGGCGTGCGCCTGCTGGTCGACGCGGGCGGCCTGGGCCTGGACGACGTCGCGGTGGGCGACTCGATCGCCATCCAGGGCGCCTGCATGACCGCCACCAGCGTCGACGGCAGCCGCTTCACCGTCGACGTCTCGCGCGAGAGCCTGAACCACACGGTGGGGCTGGAAGCGTCCGGCGAGGTGAACCTGGAGAAGGCGCTGACCCTGGCGGACCGCCTCGGCGGCCACCTGGTCTCCGGGCATGTCGACGGCCTCGCCGAGGTGGTGGCTTTCGACGAGATCGGCGAATCCTGGCGGCTCGACGTCCGCGTGCCGCCGGAGCTGTCGAAGTACTTCGCCTACAAGGGCTCGGCCACGGTCAACGGCGTGAGCCTGACCGTGAACTCGGTGAGCGACGGGTCCGCGGGCGCGGTCATCAGCATCAACCTGATCCCGCACACCATCGCGGTGACCACGCTGAAGCACCTGCGCGCAGGCGCGAAGGTCAACCTGGAGGTTGATCTGATCGCCCGCTACGTCGAGCGCATGCTGGGCGCGGGGGTGGCGGTTCCGGCGCGATGAGCGCGGGCGGGCCGGAACCGCGCGCCGCCGTCATCGCGCCGCGCCGCGCCGCGACGGCCCGCATCCCTCGCGCCCGCTGCCGCTCAGCGGCCGCGGGCCGTCAGGTAGCGCTTCATCACCTCGATCGACTCCGGGTCGCGCATCGCGCCGATCGTGGTCTGGGCGTCGCGGAAGCTCTCGGCGGTGGACCCGGCCTGTTCGGCCACCGCGTTGACGTGCCGCTTGGTGTTGGTCAGCGTGTAGGACGACTTGCTCACCAGCAGTTCGACGAGCTCCTGCACCTGGGCGTCGAGCCGGTCCTCGGCCACCACGCGGTTCAGGAAGTGCAGCGCGTGCGCCTCCGCCGCCGTGAACGGCCGGCAGGTCAGCACGAGTTCCTTGGCCATCGCCGGGCCGAGTTCGCGCACCAGCCGGGGGACGCCGCCCCACGCCAGCGGGATGCCCAGGTCCAGCTCCGGAATCGAGAAGCGCGCGTTGTCCGCGGCCACCCGCAGGTCGCAGGCGGCCGCCAGCACCAAGCCCCCGCCGACGCAATGGCCGTGGATGCGCGCGATGGTGATCGCGCGGATCCGGTCGACCGCCTCGGCCATCCGCCGTCCCAGGTCGACGACCTCCGCGTCCACCTCGGTGCGGCCGGCGGCGTCGTCCAGGTCGAAGCCGGCGCAGAAGGCGCGGCCCTCGCCGGACACGATCACGGCCTTGAGTCCGGGCTGGGCGTCCAGCCAGTGCGCGGCCTGCGCGATCTCGCGCAGGGTGTCGGGGCTCAGCGCGTTGAGACGGCTGGCGCGGGTCAGCGTGAGTCGGCCGACGGCGCCGTCGGCGCTCACGCGCAGGTTCTGGAAGTCGGGCATCGGGTTCGCTCGGGTCGTGGGTGAAGGGTCGCGCCGCCCGTCGCGGCGTCCGTTCGGGCGCGGGGCGGCGGCGCGGCACGGGTTATCGTACCGGCTTCGCGATAGCCGCCCCCGTCCGGAGATTCCGTGCATTTGAAGGGAACCCGCGCCGGCCTGCTGGCCGGGCTCGGTCTGATCGCCATCGTCAGCCAGTTCTACCGCTCCTCGCTCGGCGTGATCGCGCCGGAGCTGGTGCGCGACCTGTCCCTGTCGCCGCAGGCGCTCGGGCTGGCCGGCGGCGTGTTCTTCCTCGCGCTCGGCACGGTGCAGGTGCCGGTGGGCATGAGCTTCGATCGCATCGGCCCCCGGCGCACCGTCGCCTGGATCAGCGTTTTCGCCGTGGCAGGGGCGCTCTGGATGTCGCTGGCGCGCACCGGCCCCGAGCTGATCGCCGGGCGCTTCCTGGTCGGCGTCGGCTGCGCGGCCAGCTTCATGAGCGTGGTCCTGCTGATGGTCCGCTGGTATCCGGGCGACCGGATCGCAACCATGTACGCGCGGGTCTTCGCAGTCAGCCAGGTGGGCAACCTGATGGCCGCCACGCCGATGGCCTGGATGAGCGAGGCCTACGGCTGGCGCGCGGTGTTCGCAGGTTCGGCGGCCGTGGTGGTGGGCGTCACCCTGTTCTTCGTCTGGGCGGTGCGCGACCAGCCACCGGGCCAGCCGCCGGTCAGCGCGCGCGGCGAAAGCCTTTCGCAGGCGCTGCGCGGCTTCGTCGAGGTTTTCAGGCTGCCCGGCTGGCGCAGGGTGGTGGCGGTGCACATGGTGGCCTACGCCACGCTGGCCACCATTCTAGGGCTTTGGGCGGGCCCCTATCTGCACGACGTCCACGGCCTGGACGCGGTCGGGCGCGGCCACGTGATCCTGGCGATGAGCTGCGCGCAGGTGGCCGGAATGCTCTGGCTGGTGCCGCTGGAGCGCCGCTTCGACACGCGCAAGGGGGTGATCCTGGTGGCCGGCTGCGGGGTGATCGCCATTCTGCTCACGCTCGCGGCGCTGTCCGACCCGCCGCTGTGGCTGGCGGTGACGCTGCTGGTGGCGCTGTGCGGCGTCAGCACCTACAGCCCGATCATCATCGCCCACGCGGCAAGCCTCACGCCTGCGCCGCTGCTGGGCCGCGGCTCGGCAGCAGCCAACCTGGGCCAGGTGGCCGGCTCCTTCCTGCTGCCGGTGATCACCGGCGCGATCGCCGGGCTCTTCGTGCGCACCGAGGCCGGCTATCCGCCGCAGGCCTACCGCTGGATCTTCCTCTTCATGGCTGCGGCGCTGGCCGCCGGGCTCGCGGTGTATTCGAAGGCCCGCGACCTCAAGCCGGGGCGTGCTGCATGAGCGCGCGCACGCCCGGCGGCGGCTTCGGCGGCCGCGTAGAATAGCGGAATGTCGATATCGAGCACTCCAGAAATCCTCGCCGAATTCCGTGCGGGCCGGATGGTCATCCTCGTCGATGAGGAAGACCGCGAGAACGAGGGCGACCTCGTCCTGGCCGCCGACTTCGTCACGCCCGAGGCCATCAACTTCATGGCCCGTTTCGGCCGCGGCCTGATCTGCCTCACGCTCACCACCGAGCGCTGCCGGCAGCTCGAGCTCTCGCCGATGGCCAGCCGCAACGGCACCAAGATGGGCACCAACTTCACGGTGTCCATCGAAGCCGCCGAGGGCGTCACCACCGGCATTTCCGCTGCCGACCGCGCCCGCACCGTGCAGGTTGCGGTGGGCAAGAACGCCAGGCCGATCGACCTGGTCCAGCCGGGCCACATTTTCCCGCTGATGGCGCAGGACGGCGGCGTGCTGATCCGCGCCGGCCACACCGAGGCCGGCTGCGATCTCGCCCAGATGGCCGGGCTCACGCCCGCCTCTGTCATCTGCGAGATCATGAAGGACGACGGCACCATGGCGCGCCTGCCGGACCTCATCGAGTTCGCGCAGACGCACGGCCTGAAGATTGGCACCATCGCCGACCTGATCCAGTACCGCAGCGCCAACGAGAGCCTCATCGAACGTGTGACCGAGCGCGAGGTCAGCACCGCGCACGGCCCGTTCCGGCTGGTGGCCTACCGCGACAAGCCCACCGGCGCGCCGCACATCGCGCTGGTGCGCGGCGAGATCCGCCCGGAGGCGGAGGTGCTGGTGAGGGTCCACGAGCCGGTCACCGTGCTCGATCTCATCGAGACCGACCGCAGCACCCATAGCTGGCCGGTGGCCCGCGCGCTCGAGGCGATCGCCGAGCACGGCAGCGGCGTGGTGGTGCTGCTGAACTGCGCCCGGCCCGCCGCCGAGCTGTTCGACGAGCTTGAGGCGCTGGATCGTTTCGACCGTGATCCGGGCGCCCGCGCCCAGGCCGAGCGTCGCGCCGGCAAGATCGACCTGCGCACCTACGGAGTGGGTGCGCAGATCCTGAAGGACCTGAACGTGGGGCGCATGAGGCTTCTGGCCCAGCCCCGCAAGATGCCCAGCATGACGGGCTACGACCTCGAGGTCGTTGGCTTCGACCCGGGCCACTGAGGAGTTTTCGTGAGCATTGACGTATTCGAAGCCGATCTCGACGGCGAAGGCCTCCGCATCGGCGTGGTGCAGGCCCGCTTCAACGCGCCGGTGTGCGAGGCGCTGCGCGATGCCTGCGTGGGCCAGCTGCTGGAGCTCGGCGTGGAAGAAGAAGACATTTTCGTGTGCACCGTGCCCGGTGCGCTCGAGATTCCCTTCGCGCTGGACAAGCTCGCCCAGACCGACGAGTTCGACGCGCTGATCGCGCTCGGCGCGGTGATCCGCGGCGAGACCTACCACTTCGAGGTGGTGTCCAACGAGAGCGCGTCCGGCATCGGCCGGGTGTCGCTCGACTTCGCCATTCCGATCGCCAACGCGGTGCTCACCACGAACACCGACGAGCAGGCGATGGAGCGCGCAGCCGAGAAGGGCGCCGAGGCCGCGCGGGTGGCGATCGAGATGGCCAACCTCGCCGATTCCATCGAGTCGTTGTCGGCGGTTCCCGACGCCGACGATCTCGACGACTGAGCATGTCCACCACGCCTGCCGGCTCCGGCCGTCCCGTTCAGGGCGGCGCCAAGCCTCCTGCGCGCAGCGCGCGGCGGCGTTCGCGCGAGTTCGCTGTGCAGGGGCTCTACCAGTGGCTGGTGTCCCGCGAGGACGGCGGCGTCATCGAGGCCCACCTGCGCGACGCGCAGGGCTTCGACAAGGCCGACTACGAGCACTTCCAGTCGCTGCTGTACGGGGTCATCCGTTCGCTCGACGAGTTGCACGCGGCGATCGAGCCCCACATCGACCGGCGCCTCGAGGAACTCAGCCCCGTCGAGCATGCCACCCTGCTGCTGGGGGCCTTCGAACTGGCCCGCCACCCGGAGATCCCCTACCGGGTCGTCATCAACGAGGCCGTAGAGGTCGCCAAGACCTTCGGCGGCACCGACGGCTACAAGTACGTCAACGGCGTGCTCGACCGGGTCGCGGCGCGGCTGCGGTCGGTCGAGGCCGGCTCGCGCACTTGAGCGCCGGACCGCGCCCGATGGGCGAGTTCGAGCTGATCTCCCGGTTCTTCGACCGCGGGCCAGCGCGCCGCAGCGAGCTGGGCGTGGGCGACGACTGCGCCATCCTGCGCGCGCAGGCGCCCGGCACGACGCTGGCCGTGGCCACCGACATGCTGGTGGCCGGCCGGCACTTCCTTGCCTCGGCCGACCCCGCTTCGGTCGGACACAAGGCGCTGGCGGTCAACCTGTCCGACCTGGCCGCGATGGGCGCCCGACCGCTCGCCTTCACGCTGGCGCTGGCGCTTCCCGATGCCGACGAGCGCTGGCTGGAGGGTTTCTCTGCGGGCATGTTCGCGCTCGCCGACCAGCATGACTGCGAGCTGATCGGCGGCGACACCACCCGTGGGCCGCTGAACGTGTGCATCACCGTGCTGGGCGAGCTTCCGGTTGGCGCTGCGCTGCGCCGCGACCGGGCGGAGCCCGGCGACGATCTCTGGGTCTCGGGCGAACTCGGCGGCGCTGCGCTGGCCGTCAGGCTCGGCGAAGCAGCGCTGCCTGCCGAGCGCGCCCGGCTCGACCGTCCGCAGCCGCGGGTGGCGCTGGGCCTGGCGCTGCGCCACCTGGCACGGGCAGCCATCGATGTCTCCGACGGTCTGGTCGGCGACCTCGGCCATGTCTGCGAGCGCTCCCGCGTGGGCGCCGAGGTCCAGTGGCCGGCGGTGCCGCTGGCGCCGGGGCTCGCGCAGTCGGCGGCCCAGGATCGCCCCGCGTTGGCGCTGGCGGGCGGCGACGATTACGAACTCCTCTTTAGTGCCGCGCCCGAAAACCGCAGCTCGATCGAGGCGCTCGCCGGTCCGCTGGGCCTGCGGCTGTCGCGCATCGGCCGCATCGTCCCAGGGCAGGGAGTGCGGGTGCTCGACGAGCGCGGCCGTCCGATGGCGGCGGGGCTGCACGCTTATGACCACTTCGCCTGAACCCCGGCCGGAGCCGGTCGGCGCTGGTTCCGGCGCTGGCACAGGCGCTGCCTCGCGGGCCGGCGCGCCCGCCCCGGCGGATGCGCCGAAGCGTCCCACCGCGGCCTTCATGCGCGCCCGGCTGTCGCACCTGGTCGCACTGGGGTTTGGCAGCGGCTTGTCGCCGGTCGCGCCCGGCACCGTGGGCACACTCTGGGCCTGGCTTGCGTGGATGGTCATCGGAAACTGGGTGCAGGGCCCCGCGCTGTTGATGTTCCCGTTGCTGGGCTTCGCGCTGGGTGTCATCGCCTGCGGGCGCACCGGCCGCGCGCTGGGCAGCCACGACCACGGCGCCATCGTCTGGGACGAGGTGGTCGCCTTCTGGCTGGTGCTGGCGCTGTTGCCGGCCGGCTTTGGCTGGCAGCTGGCCGCTTTCGTGCTGTTCCGCTTCTTCGACATCGTCAAGCCACCTCCCATCAGGCACTTCGACCGCACGGTCGGGGGCGGCTTCGGCGTGATGTTCGACGACCTGCTGGCGGCCTTCTACACGCTGCTGGCGATCGCAGCCTGGAGGGCGCTGGGATGACGGCCGGTCCGCTGCCGGCCCCGGAACTCGTCGGCACGCCTGCCTCGCGACCGGATCCGCTTGCCGCCGACCGGGCCAACCAGCAGTCCGATCCGGTGGTCGTCGCCGCAGCCGCGCTGGGCCGCCGCCTGCAGGCGCTGGGCGGCATGGCGGTGACCGTGGAGTCCTGCACCGGCGGGCTGATCGCCTGCGCCTTCACCGAGACGGCGGGCTCCAGCGCCTGGTTCGATCGCGGCTTCGTGACCTACACCAACGATGCGAAGATGGAGCTCGTCGGCGTGTCCGCGGCCGCGCTCGAGGCCCACGGCGCCGTCAGCGAGCCGGTGGCCGCCGAAATGGCGCGCGGCGGGCTGGCCCGCAGCGGCGCCCGGCTGGCACTGTCGGTCACCGGCATCGCGGGACCGGGCGGCGGCGTGCCCGGCAAGCCGGTGGGCACAGTGTGCTTCGGCTGGGCGCTCGCTGCCGGTGGGGGCGACGGTACGGCGTCTGCGGCCGGCGGGGGCCGCGCGTGCGCGCTCGTTCGTACCGCCACGCTGCGCTTCGACGGCGACCGTGCCCAGGTGCGCCGTCAGGCGGCGCTGCATGCCCTTCAGCAGGGTCTCCTACTGCTGGCGGCCGACCCGAAAGACTGATTGTTTATACAGTAGTTTGCTGCCATACTTCCTTCAACGAGCCAACCCAAGAAGGAAGCCCTGGCCATGGACAAGGTGATCAACATGGACGACGCAAAGAACAAGACCGACCGCGCAAAGGCCCTGTCGGCCGCGCTTGCCCAGATCGAGAAGCAGTTCGGCAAGGGCTCCATCATGAAGCTCGCCGACGGCGAAGTGGTCGAGGACATCCAGGTGGTGTCCACCGGCTCGCTGGGGCTGGACATCGCGCTGGGCGTGGGCGGCCTGCCCCGCGGCCGGGTGGTCGAGATCTACGGCCCCGAGTCCTCCGGCAAGACCACGCTCACGCTGCAGGTCATCGCCGAGATGCAGAAAATCGGTGGCACCTGCGCCTTCATCGATGCCGAGCATGCGCTCGATCCCCAGTACGCGCAGAAGCTCGGCGTTCGTCTTGAAGACCTCCTGATTTCTCAGCCCGACACGGGCGAGCAGGCGCTCGAGATCGCCGATGCACTGGTGCGATCCGGTTCGGTCGACATGATCGTCATCGACTCCGTCGCGGCGCTCACGCCCAGGGCCGAGATCGAGGGCGAGATGGGCGACTCCCTCCCTGGCCTGCAGGCGCGGCTGATGTCGCAGGCGCTGCGCAAGCTCACCGGCACCATCAAGCGCACCAACTGCCTGGTCATCTTCATCAACCAGATCCGGATGAAGATCGGCGTGATGTTCGGCAACCCCGAGACCACCACCGGTGGCAACGCGCTGAAGTTCTACGCCTCGGTCCGCCTGGACATCCGCCGTACAGGCTCCATCAAGAAGGGTGACGAGGTCATCGGCTCCGAGACCAAGGTCAAGGTGGTGAAGAACAAGGTGGCGCCGCCCTTCAAGCAGGCCCAGTTCGACATCCTCTATGGCGAGGGAATTTCCCGCCATGGCGAAATCCTCGATCTCGGCGCGGAGTGCGGCGTCGTCGACAAGAGCGGGGCGTGGTACAGCTACTCCGGCGAGCGCGTGGGGCAGGGCAAGGACAACGCCCGCGAGTTCCTGCGTGAGCATCCGGAGATGGCGCTCGACATCGAGAACCGCATCCGCGCCCACTACGGGGTGTCGGTGCGCGGTCCGGCTGCAGCCGCAGACGCGGCCTGAGCCTGGGGAGAAGGGCGTTGGCAGGCGCGCGCGGCCCCTCGCTGCGCGGGCGTGCGCTCAAGCTGCTCTCGATGCGCGAGCAGAGCCGCAGCGAGCTCACCCGCAAGCTGGCGCCTCATGCCGAGTCCGCGGAGCAACTGGAGGCGCTGCTCGATGAGCTCCAGCGCGCCGGCTTCCTGTCCGAACAGCGCTTCGCCGAGAGCCTGGCGCGGCGTCGTTCGGAGCGCTACGGCCGGCGCTTCATAGAGCACGAGCTGGATCAGCATCGGGTTGCGGGCGAGGTGGCGGCGCCCATCCTGCGCGCGCTGGCCGCAGACGAACGCACGCGCGCCCAGGCGCTCTGGGAGCGCCGCTTCGGCAGTCCGCCGGCCGATCTCGCCGAGCGGGCACGCCAACATCGCTTCCTTGCCCAGCGCGGATTCGACGGCGAAACGATCGCCTGGGTGCTGCGCGAAGCCACCCGCACGAACCGGAACGGCTGAACTCCAGCCGGGCCCAAAGCGTCCAGACCGCCTGAATCTGCGCCTGGGGCCTGTGCTAACATTCTTGGCTCCGGCGTCGTTGCGGCGCACAACAGATTGCTCGAACAATGCCTCTGCCGCCGGCAAGCGCTTATCGAACGCGGTCCGCCGCGGTTTCCGAAGAGACGATGGCCCGCCAGCAGCATGCGCCGGTCAGCCGCTCATCGAGACACTCCCCCAGAATCCAGACCCGCGAGGCTGCGGCGTATACCGGCGTGGGCCGATAGCGCCGTGGTGCCTGCGAAACGCATCCACGACTCCGAGGGCAAACACCCATGAAGATCCATGAGTACCAGGGCAAGGAAATCCTGAAGCGCTACGGCGTTCCGGTGCCGCGCGGGATTCCCTGCTTCACCGTCGAAGAGGCAGTCAAGGCTGCCGAGACCCTCGGCGGTCCGGTCTGGGTCGTCAAGGCGCAGATCCACGCCGGCGGCCGCGGCAAGGGCGGCGGCGTCAAGGTAACCAAGTCGCTGGACGAAGTCCGCGAATGGGCCGGCAAGATCCTCGGCATGCAGCTGATCACGCACCAGACCGGTCCCGAGGGACAGAAGGTGCGTCGCCTGCTGGTCGAAGAGGGCGCCGACATCAGCAAGGAGCTCTACCTGGGCATGGTCGTCGACCGCGTGACGCAGCGCGTCACCGTGATGGCCTCCAGCGAGGGCGGCATGGACATCGAAGAGGTGGCCGAGCACAGCCCCGAGAAGATCCACAAGGTCGCGGTCGACCCGGTCAACGGTCTGTCCGATGCCGAGGCCGACGGGCTCTCCCGCAAGATCGGCGTGCCCGAGGGCTCGCTGCCCAAGGCGCGCGCAGTGCTGCAGGGGCTGTACAAGGCATTCTGGGAGACCGACTCCAGCCTGGCCGAGATCAACCCGCTGATCCTCACGGGTTCGGGTGACGTGATCGCCCTCGACGCCAAGATCAACTTCGACAGCAACGCGCTGTACCGCCATCCGGAGCTGGTCGAGATGCGCGACCTCGACGAGGAAGACCCCGCCGAGGTGGAGGCCAGCAAGTTCGACCTGGCCTACATCCAGCTCGACGGCAACATCGGCTGCCTGGTCAACGGCGCCGGCCTCGCGATGGCCACCATGGACACCATCAAGCTGTTCGGCGGCGAGCCGGCCAACTTCCTGGACGTGGGCGGCGGCGCCACCACCGAGAAGGTCACCGAGGCCTTCAAGATCATGCTGCGCAACCCCAACCTCAAGGCCATCCTGGTCAACATCTTCGGCGGCATCATGCGCTGCGACGTCATCGCCGAGGGCGTGGTGGCGGCCTCCCGTGCGGTCGGCCTGAAGGTGCCGCTGGTGGTCCGGATGAAGGGCACCAACGAGGAGCTGGGCAAGAAGCTGCTTGCGGAGTCGGGGCTGCCGATCATCGCGGCGGACACGATGGCCGATGCGGCCGAGCGGGTGGTCCAGGCGGCCGCCAAGGCCTGAGCAGCGCACTAGGAAACCGAACACATGTCGATCCTGATCAGCAAGGACACCAAGGTCATCACCCAGGGGATCACCGGCAAGACCGGCCAGTTCCACACCCGGGCCTGTCGTGACTACGCAAACGGACGTGCCGCCTACGTGGCGGGCGTCAACCCCAAGAAGGCCGGCGAGGACTTCGAGGGCATCCCCATCTACGCCACGGTCAAGGAAGCCAAGGCCCAGACCGGCGCCACGGTGTCCGTGGTCTACGTGCCGCCCGCGGGCGCTGCCGACGCGATCTGGGAGGCGGCCGACGCCGACCTCGACCTGGTCATCTGCATCACCGAGGGCATCCCGGTGCGCGACATGATCGTCGTGCGCGACCGCATGCGCCGCGAGGGCAAGAAGACGCTGCTGCTCGGGCCCAACTGCCCCGGCGTCATCACCCCCGACGAGCTCAAGATCGGCATCATGCCCGGCCACATCCACAAGAAGGGCCGCATCGGCGTGGTGTCGCGCTCCGGCACGCTCACCTACGAGGCGGTGGGGCAGCTCACCGCGCTGGGCCTGGGGCAGTCGAGCGCCGTGGGCATCGGCGGCGACCCGGTCAACGGGCTCAAGCACATCGACGTGCTGCGCCTGTTCAACGACGACCCCGACACCGATGCCGTGGTCATGATCGGCGAGATCGGCGGCTCCGACGAGGAAGAGGCGGCGCTCTGGGTCAAGGACAACATGAAGAAGCCGGTGGTCGGCTTCATCGCCGGCGTCACCGCGCCTCCCGGCAAGCGAATGGGGCACGCGGGCGCCATCATCTCCGGCGGCAAGGGCACGGCCCAGGAAAAGCTGTCGGTGATGGAGGCCTGCGGCATCCGCGTTACCCGCAACCCCTCGGAGATGGGCAAGCTCCTCAAGTCGGTGCTCTGAAGCACCTCCCGGCAGACGCCCGCATCTACAAACGGACTGGCAAGTGATCGAGTTCCTCACCACTCTGAGCTGGGCCGCAGTGCTCCAGATCATCATCATCGACATCCTGCTCGGCGGGGACAATGCGGTGGTGATCGCGCTGGCGTGCCGCAACCTGCCGCCGCACCAGCGTACCAAGGGCATCCTCTGGGGGACGGCGGGCGCAATCGTCCTGCGGGTGATCCTGATCGCCTTCGCGGTGACCCTGCTGCAGGTGCCTTTCCTCAAACTGGTCGGCGGCGCGCTGCTGATCTGGATCGGCATGAAGCTGCTGGTGCCGGAGAACGAGGATGCGCACGGCAATCTCGAGGGTTCCGGCAGCCTGATGGGGGCCATCAAGACCGTCATCGTTGCCGACCTGGTGATGAGCGTCGACAACGTCATCGCCATCGCGGGTGCCGCGCAGCAGGCCGATCCGGATCACCAGCTCGGCCTGGTGATCTTCGGCCTGCTGGTCAGCATTCCGCTGATCGTCTGGGGCAGCCAGCTGGTGCTCAAGCTGATCGACCGCTTCCCGCTGGTGGTGCTCGCGGGCGCGGCGCTGCTGGGCTGGATCGCCGGCGGAATGATGATCACCGACATCGCAGTGGTCGGGCAGATCGGCGAACCCAGTTCCGCGCTGAAGTACGGTGCGTCGGCGTTGGGCGCGCTGCTGGTGGTGGCGCTGGGCGAGTTTGCCAAGCGCCGTCAGCGCGGCCGGGCGCGCCCCGCGCACTGAAGAGGGTGCAGGGCTGGCCGGCGCCCGCCGGCCGCTCGTCCGGTTTTCGCGTGCCGCACGTCAGCTTCCCGCCACCCGGCGGGAAGCTGCGCCCGTTCATGAAATTGTTCCTTCAGGGGCGCATCCCGCCGCCCTAGATTGGTGGGATGCAGCAACATGAGAACACGGTGACCGCGCGCCTGGTGCTGAGTTTCGGCGATCTGGTGCTGCGCAGCTTCCCCGTAGTCAAGACCCACATCACGATCGGGCGGCGGCCCTACAACGACATCGCGCTCGACGATCTCACGGTCAGCGGCGAGCATGCGGTCATCCTGTCAGACAGCGCCGGGCGAATCGTCAAGGACCTCAACAGCCGCAACGGTACGCTGGTCAACGGCCGGGCGATGCAGTCCCACCGGCTGCAGCACGCGGACCTGATCGAGGTCGGCATCTACCGCTTGCGCTACCTGGTCGAGCATCGCGAGCCCCCCGCGGCGGCGCCGGACGACGCGCAGGCGCAGGCAAGCCTGGAATGGCTCACCGGCCCCCAGCGCGGCAGCGCCCAGCCGGTCGACCGGCCGATCGTGCCCATCGCGGGTGCGGGCAACCAGGTGGCCGTTGTCTCGCGCCGGCGCAATGGTTTCTTCGTCACACACCTGGAAGGGCTCGCCTTCCCGCTGGTGAACGGGGAGTCTATCGGCCTGGGCTCGCATCCGCTGTCCGATGGCGACCTGATCGAGCTCTCCGGGACGATGCTGCGCTTCCGGGTGCGGGCCGGCGGTCCGCTCGACGAATGACCCGGCGCCGGGCGGCCCCGGGCCGCCTGCGCCCGACCGAGGACATGCCTTGCTGCTGCGCCTGCTGAGCTGGCTGCGTCGCCCGGCGGTCGGACTGCTGCTCACCGCCATCGCCAGCGCGGGTGCGCTTGGGCTGCTGCCCTTCCCGATCTCCGAAGCCCTGGACCGGCTGGTCTACGACGCGCGGCTGCGTGGCAAGGCGGCTGCTTTCGACGAGCGCGTGGTGATCGTCGACGTCGACGAGCGCAGCCTGGCCGCGCAGGGGCGCTGGCCCTGGTCGCGCCAGACCGTGGCGCGGCTGGTCGAGCGCATCGTGGTCGACGGCGGGGCCAGCGTCGTCGGACTGGATACGCTTTTCGCCGAACCGGAGCGCGACACCGACGGCGATGCCGTGCTCGCCGCCGCACTGCAGGGGCGCCCGGTGGTGCTCGGCTTCTACTTGAGCTCCGACCGGGGCGGCGTCACGACCGGCGAACTCCCTCCGCCGGTGATGAACGTCGGCGCCTTCGCCCAGTCCGGCCACCGCATCACCGCCTGGACCGGCTTCGGCGCCAACCTCCCGCAACTGCAGCAGGCCGCGGCAGGCGCGGGCTTCTTCAACCCGCTGGTCGACTCGGACGGCGTCGTCCGTGCACTGCCGCTGCTGGCCGAGCACGACGGCCAGGTCTACGAGTCGCTGGTGGTGGCGGTGCTGCGCAGCCACCTGGGCGGCGCCAACCTGGTGCTGGCGCAGGACCGGCTGCTGCTGCGCGGCCCGCGCGGCAGCGCCGTGTTGCCGCTGTCCACCGGGACGACTGCGCTGGTGCCCTTTGCCGGCCGGCTCGTCGGCGGAGCCGCGGCCGGTGGCGCGCCCGGCGCAACGTCCGGCGCAACGTCCGGCCCCGCACCGGGCGCGGCGTCAGACCTAGCCTCCCGCCCCGTTGCCCGGGCGCCCTCCGATTCCAGCCCCTGGGCCGCAGGCGCCGACCGCCCGTCTCGCTTTCGCTACATCGCCGCGGCCGACGTGCTTTCGGGCCGCATCGACCCTGCCGTCTTCCGCAACCGCATCGTTCTGCTCGGCACCTCGGCACCGGGGCTGACCGACCTGCGGGCCACGCCGACGCATGCCGTGTTCCCCGGCGTGGAGATCCACGCCACCCTGATCGCGGCGGCGCTGGATTCCGACGGGAGCGGCGCCTTCATCAAGCGCCGCTCGGAGGCGTCGGCGGCGCTGGGCGCGGCGCTGGTGGCGCTGGCCGGCATCACGCTCGCCTTCGCGCTGCCCGCGATGGGGTCGGTCGGCATCGTGGTGCTCGGCGTGCTTTCGGCAGTCAGCCTGTGGCTGGCCGCGGCGGTGGGCTGGTCCAACTTCGGCATGGCGGTGCCGGTGGCCGCCGGGCTGCTGCTGGTGGCGCTGCTGGCCGGCTTCAACCTGGCGGCCGGCTACTTCGTCGAGGGGCGCGCGCGCCGCGCCGTGGCCAGCCTGTTCGGCGAGTACGTGTCGCCCGCGCTGGTCGAGCGGATGATGCGCGATCCCCGCCGCTACGCCAGCGCCGCCAGCGAGGACCGCGAGCTGAGCATCCTGTTCGTCGACATCCGTGGCTTCACGCGGATTGCGGAAACCATGCAGCCGGACCAGCTGCGCGAGTACATCAACGATTTCCTCACCGCGATGACCGAAGTGGTGCACCGCTACGGCGGAACGGTCGACAAGTACATCGGTGATGCGGTGATGGCCTTCTGGGGCGCGCCGATGGACGATCCGCAGCACGCGGACCATGCCGTCGCCGCTGCGCTGTCGATGCTCGAGGAGGTGCAGCGGCTGAACCGCTCCTACGAGGCGCGTGGCCTGCCGCTGATGCGCGTGGGCATCGGCGTCAACACCGGGGTGGTGCGGGTGGGCGACCTGGGCTCCAGGCTACGCCGCGCATACACGGTGATCGGCGACGCGGTCAACCTGGCCTCGCGTTTGCAGGGATTGACCAAGCAGTTCGAGGCGCAGATCATCGTCGGCGAGTCGACGGTGCGGCAGGCACGCGGCCATGCGTTCGCGGAGTTGGGATACGCGCAGGTGGCCGGCCGCGCCGAGCCGGTGCATGCCTTCGTTCCGGCCGAGCTCGCCGCGGTCCGCACCTTGCCGCTCGAGCGCGCCGAGGCGCGCAGCAACACGGAACGTCCTGTCGAGGGCATCGGGCAGGCGAACGGGGATCGTGCCGATGAAGGTGCGGGTATTAGGCTGTAGCGGCGGCATCGGCGCCCGCGCCCGGACGACTTCCTTCCTGGTGGACGACGACATCCTCCTGGATGCGGGCACCGGCGTGGAAGACCTGTCGGTGGACGAGCTCGCCGCGATCGACCACGTCTTCCTCACGCACTCCCACCTGGATCACATCGCGGCGCTCCCGCTGCTGGTGGATTCGGTGGGCGGCTTGCGCAAGCGGCCGCTGGTGGTGCACGCGCTGGCCGAGACCATCGAGGCGCTGCGCACCCACATCTTCAACTGGGTGATCTGGCCGGACTTCACCGAGATCCCGCACTACGACCGTCCGTGGATGGTGTTCGAGCCGATCGCCATTGGCCAGATGGTGGATCTGGGCGGGCGCTGCGTGCGCAGCCTGCCCGCCAGCCATACCGTGCCGGCCTGCGGCTACCACCTGTACAACGAGCGCGCCAGCCTGGTGTTCTCCGGCGACACCGGCCCCAACGACGAGTTCTGGCAGCAGGTCAACAGCCTGTCGAACCTGCGCTACCTGATCATCGAGACCGCCTTCCCCAACCGCGACCAGGACCTGGCGGTCACCGCCAAGCACCTGTACCCGATCCAGCTCGGCGAGGAACTCGCCAAGCTGCAGCGCCAGCCCGAGGTGCTGATCACGCACCTCAAGCCCTCCGACCGCAAGACCATCGAACGCGAACTCGAGGCCTGGGCCGGACGCTATGCGCCGCGGGTGCTGGAGCGGGGGGAAGTGCTGGAGATGTAGAGGTAGAGGCGCGGGGAGTACCG
Source organism: Quisquiliibacterium transsilvanicum (assembly GCF_014202215.1). Classification (GTDB taxonomy): domain Bacteria; phylum Pseudomonadota; class Gammaproteobacteria; order Burkholderiales; family Burkholderiaceae_E; genus Quisquiliibacterium; species Quisquiliibacterium transsilvanicum. The sequence goes on from NZ_JACHGB010000007.1 coordinate 49,325, forward strand.
GTGGGGCCCCGGTGCGGCCACTGTGACGACTACGCCGCCGCTGCGTGCAGCTTGACCCCTAGCGCACGCGCAACTTTCAGCACTGTGGCGAAGCTAGGATTGCCATTCGCGCTCAGGGCCCGATAGAGGCTCTCACGGCTGAGGCCCGCGTCCTTGGCAACCTGGCTCATGCCCTTGGCGCGGGCAATGTCCCCAAGTGCCTTCGTGATCCCTGCTGCGTCGTCCGGAGCTTCTTCGAGCCAGGCGTCGAGGTACGCCGCCATTTCTTCGGGTGTACGCAGGTGTTCCGCGACGTCGTAGGGCGTCGTCCGCGTCGAGATGGTCTTGCTCGCGGCATGAGGCATGACGTTTTACTCCTTGAAGCTCCTGGCCAACTCGAGAGCCAACCGGATGTCCTTCGACTGGCTCGATTTGTCGCCTCCCGCCAAGAGAAGCAACAGCCTCGCACCCCGCTGTGCGTAGTACACCCTGTATCCAGGGCCGAAGTCGATCTTCAACTCTGACACACCGTCAGTCAGGTTGCGATGCTCGCCTGGATTCCCGTTGATCAGCCGTTCGACACGAACGAGGATGCGAGCCCGAGCCGCTTGGTCTCTGAGCGCATCGATCCACTGCGCGTACTCATCGGTTTTTTCCACCCGCACGACGATGGTGTCGCTTCTGGGCTACAAATGTCAATGGGAGTGCTCAGCGAGACGCCGATGCTCCCAGTGTCGCTTGAACCAGCGCGCTGCCGGATGCGCGTCGGCCCTACGGACGATGGGATCGGCCGCAGGGATCAGGGTGAATGGGGCGAAGCTTCCAGGCCGCAGTTCCGACGTGCGCGGGACCTCGAGACGTGCCCTGCAGTGATTTCGTGTTCGGGCGAAACAGCAGATCGATCTTGACGAAGACTTCAGCGCTCATGCGCCTGATTGCGGCTCAGCGGCCCCTCTTGCACCGGCACCGGCTGCCTCAATGCCCGAAGCGCGCGCCGACGGGTGGGCTCGAACGCATTCAGCTCGGCCACCGCCCTGGTCACAAGGTCCGCGACCCAGACTGGCCTCCGCACGTTCACGGCTCCGACGCCGTCGGCTTCTCCAGCGCAGGCGCGATCACCCTGCGCGGTATGAACGCGATCACCACCAGGATCACCGTGATCACGGCGAAGGCGATCGAGATCGGCGTCGACACGAAGATCGACAGTTCGCCGTCCGAGATGGCCAGCGCCCGGCGCACCGAGCGCTCGAAGATCCCGCCCAGCACGTAGGCGAGGATCACGATGCCGAGGTCGTAGCCATAGCGGCGCAGGATGTAGCCGATGACGCCGAACATCACCGCGAGCAGCACGTCCATGGGCGCGCTGTTGGTGGAGTAGACGCCGATCAGGCACACCATCAGGATGATCGGCGCCAGCCAGGCGCGCGGCACGTCGAGCACGCGCACGAAGAGGCCGATCAGCGGCAGGTTCAGGATCAGCAGCATCACGTTGCCCACGTACATGCTGGCAACGATTCCCCAGAAGATCTCGGGCTGGCGTTCCATGATGGTGGGGCCGGGCGCCACGCCGTGGATCATGAAGGCGCCGAGCAGCAGGGCGGTGACGGCGTTGGCCGGCACGCCCATGCAGAGCAGCGGTACGAAGGCTCCGGCCGTGCCCGCGTTGTTGGCGGCCTCGGGGCCGGCAAGCCCTTCCACCGCGCCCTTGCCGAACTCTTCCGGGCGCTTGGAGAGCTTGCGCTCGGTGGCGTAGGAGAGGAAGGTGGCCAGCACCGCGCCGCCGCCCGGAATCAGCCCGACCAGGAAGCCGAGCACGGTGCCGCGCGCCACCGGGGCCACGGAGCGCCGGGCCTCGTCGCGGTTCGGCATGAAGCCCAGCAGCGTGGAGGGCGGGGGCAGCACCTTCATCTTCTCGGGCTTGCCCAGGGCCATCGACAGCACTTCGGAGATGCCGAACAGGCCGATGGCCAGCGGCACCAGGTCGATGCCGCCGATGAGATGGAACACGCCGAAGGTCAGCCGCGCCGACCCGGTCTGCGGGTCGGAACCCACGGTGCCGAGCAGCAGGCCGAAGGCCGCCATCAGCAGCGCCTTGAGCTTCGATCCGCTCGAGAAATAGGTGACCAGGGCCAGACCGGCGAGCATCACCATCGAGTACTCGGCGGGCCCGAAGGCCAGCACCCAGCGCGACAGCGGCGGCGACAGGTAGGAGATGGCGAGCACGCCGACGGTGCCGGCGAAGAACGATCCCATGGCGGCGATGCCGAGCGCCGCGCCGGCGCGTCCCTTGCGGGCCATCTCGTAGCCGTCCAGGCAGGTGATCACCGAGGACGCCTCCCCGGGGATGCGCATCAGCACCGAGGTGACGGTGCCGCCGTAGGCCACGCCGTAATAGATGCCCGACAGCATGATGATCGCCGAGGTGACGTCCATCTTGTAGGTGATGGGCAGCAGCAGGGCGATGGTGGTGAGCGGGCCGAGGCCGGGCAGGATGCCGACCACGGTCCCGAGGAACACGCCGATGAAGCAGTAGAGCAGGGTGGCCGGCTGGAAGACCGTGGCAAAGCCGCCGATGAGGTTTTCCATTACAGCAGGCCTCCGGCGCGCAGCAGGGCGCGCAGCGCGCGGTCGGCCGGGCCTTCGGGCAGGCTGACCTGGAGCAGCCAGCCGAAGCCGAGCTGGCCCACGAGCGCCACGAGGGCCGCGGTGATCAGCGTGGGCCGCCAGCGCACGCCTTCGCCGAAGCGCATGATGACGACGATGACCGCGAACGCGGTGGCGATGAACCCCGCCCACCACGAACCGGCCACCAGGAGCACGAGCGCCAGCAGGTAGAAGTGGAAGACGCGCCTCTCCGCCGGCGCTGCCAGGTCGTAGCGCGAGACCGCTTCGCTGTCGTCGCTCTCAAGCGGCTCGGCTTCGCGCCGCTCGAGGATCAGCACCAGCGCCGACAGCGCGATGGCGATCATCGAGAGAACCTGCGGGAAGATCCCGGTGCCGGGGCCGTCGAAGCCCCAGCGCGGCAGCGAATGCGCCTGCCCGTACGTGGCCGCCGCTGCGAGCAGCAGCCCCAGTGCAGTCCAGCGCGCTCCAGACATCATCGGCATGGGAGGCTCAGCGCGTCTTCATGCCGGATTCGGTCAGGATCTGGATGAACAGCGGCTCCATGTCCTTCATGTACTTGTGGAAGTCGGGGCCGCTGCGGTACGAGGGCGCGACGCCCAGCTTGGTGAGTTGGTCGAGCACCTCGGGATCCTTGATCGCGATCGCGAACGCCTCCTGCATGCGGTCGCGGATCTTCGGGTCGACGCCGCGCGGGAAGGCATAGCCCATCGGGCCGAAGCTGATGTAGTTGTAGCCGAGCTCACGCAGGGTGGGCACGTTGGGGTATTCCGGCCAGCGTGCGGGCGAGGCGGACGCGAGCAGGCGCAGGTTGCCGGCCTCGATCTGCGGCTTCATCTCGGTGGCGCTCTGCAGCGTCATGTCCACGTGGCCGCCCACCGCCTGCAGCACGGATTCCGAGCCGCCCGAGAAGACGATCCAGCGCAGGTTGGCGCCATTGAGCTTGGCCATCTGGAACATCGGCAGCACGTTGTTCGGGCTGGTCGAGCTGTAGGTCAGGCGCTTTTCCTTCGACATCTTGACGATGTCGTCGACGCTCTTGATCGGCGAATCCTTGCGCACGCCGATGCCGTAGCGCAGTTCGGCGATCTGCGCGATCAGGTCGAAGGCCTCCCAGGGTTTGAAGGGCAGGTCCACCATGTGCGGCGCGGTGAGGTAGGAAGACGACCCCACCAGCCCCATCGTGTAGCCGTCGGGCGCGCTGCGCGCCAGCTCCGCCGGGCCGAGCTGCCCCGCGCCGCCCGGCACTGCCTTGATCACCACCGGCTTGCCCAGCGTCTTCTCGATGCTGCGCGCGAAGGCGCGCGCCGTCAGCTCGGTGGCCGACCCCGGCGGGAAGTTGTTGATGAGGGTGATTTCCTTCTGCGGCCAGTCGCCTTGCGCGTTGGCGACGGGCGCCAGGAGGCTGGCGCCGACGACGGCGAGCCCTGCGGCAAGGGCGTGAATGCGGATCCTGCTCATCGTGCGTCTCCTGGAATCGTTCTGTTGTGAGCGGACGATGCTATAGGGGCGGCGATGGCGGGTCGATATAGGGATTGCGTTGCCCGGGGCATCCCGGCCGGCTCTGCGGATGGGTTTCGGAACGGAAGCCACGCCGGCAGCGTTCGGGAGCGGGAAGTGAGACGCGGGTGAAAACCCACAACCAGGAGTCGAACCGGCGCTCTTCAGTGCCCGTGCACTGCCTTCCAGGCCATGAACTCGGACGGCCGCAAACCGTAGCGCGCCAGCACGCCCTCGTGCAGCCGCCGCAACTCTTCGACGATCAGGGCCTGCACGTTCGGCTGATCTTCCTGCGGAACATGCTCTGCCACGGATCGTCGAACGCAGGAGAGCGGATCGAGTTCCGGATGCGTGACGACCTCGCGGACGGTCCGCTTGACGAGGTCACGCCAGGCCAGGCGCAGGGGATCGGGCTCCGCCAGCTCCTGCCTGATGGCCAGGTACTCCTGCGTCGAACGTTCGTAGGCCCAGACGTACAGGTCGCGCAGCAGTTCCACCCTGGTCAACTCGTACACGCCGAGGATGGCGCGGCTGTAGGCCTGCTCCGGCACGTCCAGGAAGGTGAGCGGGCACAGGTTGGCGCGGAACAGTGGCAGGTTCGCGGCCAGCCGCGAGGTGCGCTTGTTGATGTCGGCAAAGGGCTGCAGGTAGGGCAGGTGCACCATCATGAAGAAGGACTGCTCGAAGGGGTCACGGATCCGGTTGGCCTTCTCCAGCAGCGCGTCCAGCGCATCGTCGATCTGCTGCGGCGTGGAAAGCGGGCGATAGACGCTCTTGCCGATCTCGACGGCGTGCTGGCGAACGCGCCCCTCGTCCGCCGGATTGGGCAGCAGGTTCTCAGCCAGCGCGCTGTGCAGGTTCATCAGCGTGTAGCGGTTGAACTCGGCACTGTCGATGTTCTCGACCAGCAGTTCGATCGCCGTCTTGTGGTTCAGGATCATCTGCGTTTCGATGGCGGCCTTGCCCCGCGCGGCCTTGCCGTGCTCGATGAGTTCGCGCGTGTCGAGCCGGGAGTAGGTGTTGCCCTCCAGGAGGCTCGACGCCCATGACAGGTCGATCAGCAGCCTGTTGAGGATGGCACGGCTGTAGGTGCCGGCAGGCTCGTCGACGTCAGCGGTCCTGCCCATCCTGTGCAACTGGCGGCGCAGCGACTCGGACAGGTACCAGGTCTCGTTGGGGCGGTAGGCATCCAGGAAGTCCCGCTGGTAGCCCACGGGCTTTCGCGCCTCAGGAGGCTGGTCGACATAGGCGAGGATGTCCTGGCTGTCGGCGGACAAGGGGATGGAGGGCGGAAAGCCGTCGGCTCGGGCGGTCGGCATGCCGGTGCCAGCCTGGGCGCCGGCAGCGAAGTAGCGGCGCGCCCGGCCTTCACCCTGGGCGGTGACCTGGCCGCTCTCGATCAGCTTCGCGATCATGCGCTGCGCCGTTCGCCTGGCAATGTCGGGGTGCCGGGTCAGGAGCTCGGTCAGTGTCGATCCGCCCTCGGATGCTCGAAGGCTGTCCAGCAGGTCGGTGGTCGATGGCATTGCGGCGTTGGCGCAGTTCGGGAGGTTTGTGGCGCGATTCTGGCGCGATTTTTAGAATCGCGCCAGTTGTGGCCGGAAACTGGCGCAGTTCATGGCGGCATTCGCCAGCAGCCCCCTTCACGTCACCGCCGACTGCCCAATCGCGTCACCCCAACCGACGCGACGCGTCACCCGAGCCGCCGCAACACGACGCATCCGGTCACCTGCGGGTCATGCCGGGTGTGAACAATGTCACGCAAATCGCCGCTGTGCGCCGTTCGTCGGCCCGCATCGACCGCGATCCCTGGCTGGCACGCCCCCTGCACCTATGGATGCGAGGGCCGGGGTGGTCCTGACCTGAACTGACCTGAACACACCGATGGAGATCGACATGCAACGCAAGCAAATCCGCCGCAAGATCCAGAAGGGCTTCACGCTGATCGAACTGATGATCGTGGTTGCGATCGTCGGCATCCTGGCCGCTGTTGCACTGCCGGCTTATCAGGACTACACGGTTCGTGCTCGAGTGACCGAGGGTCTCAGCCTTGCGTCTGCGGCCAAGGTGACGGTTGCAGAGAATTCGATGACCGGCGCGGCCACGGCGGGCGCTGGTTGGGAGGCGCCTACGGCGACCGACAATATCGCCTCGGTGGGCATTGGTGCAGACGGCACGATCACGATCACCACGACCGCTAAGGCTGGCGCCGGTACGATCACGATGGTTCCCACTCCTGCTTTCGTGGCCAACACGCCCGCCACCGCGTCCATCTCCTGGGACTGCACGGGCGGTACGCTGGTGGCGAAGTATCGCCCCGCCGAGTGCCGCGCCTAAGCATCGGCAGCACCGCCGGCCCGTCGATCCAGGCGTGATCGCCGGCGAACGAAGGGCCACCCTCGGGTGGCCCTTTCGTTTACCAGGGGCCGGCCAGGCGCGTCCATCGCGCCCAGGCTTCCACCGGTCGGAGACCGGCAGGCGGCGAGGGGCGGTGCCGCTAGCATCGAAGCAGTGAGGAAAGCGGAAGCCCCCGAGAGGGCCGCCGCCCGGGATGGCGAGGGAAACAGCCGGGGTAACATCGCCCCCGCACCAAATCCCCCAACCACCCTGGAAGAAGACGATGAGCGAAGCGCCCTACCGCACCTGGATGTGCCTGATCTGCGGATGGATGTACGACGAGGCAGCTGGGCTGCCCGAGGAAGGGATCGCACCCGGTACCCGTTGGGAGGACATCCCGATGAACTGGACCTGCCCGGAGTGCGGCGCCCGCAAGGAAGATTTCGAGATGGTCGAGGTCTGAACCCTCGGCCGAGGGAGTGACGATGAGCCAGCCAGCGGAACTGACGGGACTGAAGGTGATGGTGGTGGACGACAGCAACACCATCCGTCGAAGCGCGGAGATCTTCCTCGGCCAGGCCGGGTTCCGCGTCATCCTCGCCGAAGATGGCTTCGATGCGCTGGCCAAGGTGGCGGACCACGATCCGGACCTGGTCTTCTGCGACATCCTGATGCCGCGGCTGGACGGCTACCAGACCTGCGCGCTGATCAAGAAGAGCCCGCGCTTCAGCGAGATCCCGGTGATCATGCTGTCGTCCAAGGACGGGCTCTTCGACAAGGCGCGCGGGCGCATGGTGGGCTCGGACCAGTACCTGACCAAGCCCTTCACGAAGGACAGCCTGCTGCAGGCGGTGGCCACGCACGCGCGCCGCGCGCAGCCTGCCTGATCCGCCGGAACTCCGAGCACTGACAGGAATCCGGCAATGGCCCACAAGATCCTGGTCGTGGACGACTCCCCGACCGAACGCTTCTTCCTGGCCGATCTCCTGGTCAAGAAGGGCTATACCGTGATCACCGCGGGCGACGGCGACGAGGCCTTTGCGAAGGTGAAGGCTGAGCGTCCCAGCCTGGTGCTGATGGACGTTGTGATGCCCGGCCAGAGCGGCTACCAGGTGACGCGCGCGCTGTCGCGCGACCCGGACACGCAGGCCATCCCCGTGGTGATGTGCACCAGCAAGTCCAACGAGACCGACCGCATCTGGGGCCTGCGCCAGGGCGCGCGCGACTATCTCGTCAAGCCGATCCGGCCCGACGAGCTGCTCGCCAAGATCGCGGGGCTGGTGGCATGAACGACCGCGCCATCATCGACGACGAGGTCCTGCTCGACGACCACCGCGCCATCCCCGGCTTCGAGCGCCTTGGCGCGCTGGCCGGCGACGCGGACGACAAGGGCCACCTGCGCCAGTTCCAGGCGCGGCTGTCCGAGCGGCTGCGCCATGCCGACACTGCGCCGCGCGTGGCGCGGCTGGGCCTGCTGATCGGCGGCCAGCGCTGGCTGGTGGACCTGGCCGAGGCCGGCGAGATCGTGCCCTGGCCGGTGGCGATCACGCCGGTGCCGTTGACCGCGCCGTGGTTCCGCGGGCTGGTGAACCTGCGCGGCGTGCTGTTCGGCGTGTCGGACCTCGATCGCTTCGCGGGCGGCGAGGCCACGCCGCTGTCACGCGATTCGCGGCTGCTGGCCTTCGGCGCCTCGCTGAACCTGAACGCTGCGCTGCTGGTGTCGCGGATGCTGGGCCTGCACGACCCGATGGGGTGGCAGGTGGCAGAGGGCGAGGGCGCGCAGGGGCAGGAGCCGGCCTCGGCTGCGGGCGTGGCCCACGCGCAGGCCTCGGTCCACGCGCAGACGCCAGCACCGGCCCCCACCTGGGCCGGCCGCAGTCTGGTCGACGGCGAAGGCCGCACCTGGCGCGAACTCAGTCTCGCCCGCCTCGCGGCGGACGAGCGTTTCCTCAGCGCGGGCCGCTGAGGCGCCCGCCGACCGATCGAGGGATGCAACGATGAAGCTGCCTGGCTTCCTGTTCTCCAGCGGTGGCGGCGGCAGCGCCGTCGCAGACCCCGACACCGCGATCGCGGACGCCTTCCTGCTGGAGCCGGATCCCGCGGATCTGCCTCGGCGCGGCGACGCGTATGGCGATGCGCCGGATACCGGGACGTTCGGCCGGAACTCCGGGGCCGATGGCGGCGGCGCATCGGGTGATGTCTCCTTTGGCTCCTTCGGTGGCTCCTCGGCTGGTGCTTTCGGTGGCACGGCCGTCGCCGCTGCCGCAGGCGCCGCTGCGACCTCCCCCTCCTCCTGGGGCCGCGAAACCTCCCCCCCTTCCGGCAGTGCCGCATTCCGCGCCCCCTCGGCTTCGCCTGCTTCCGCGCAGGGCGCCGCGCGCGACACCTCGCGGGGCCGCCGTTCCTTTGGCGCTGGCCGTTCCCTCGGCTCCGGCTCCGGCTCCGGCTTCTGGAGCTTCGCCACCCGCCTGCCCTGGATCGGCGACAAGCCCTTCCGCAAGCAACTCCAGGTGCTGGTGCCGGCGCTGGCAGTCTCGCTGGCGGTGGTGGCGGCCATCCTCTGGTTCGATTCGCGCCAGGCGGGCAATGCGGCGCTGCTCAACCAGATCATCGGCGACGCGCTGACGCATTCGCAGCGGCTGGCCAAGGCCGCGCCGGGCGCGGTGTCCGGCAATGCCGAGGCGATGCGCCAGCTGCGCGACAGCCGCGCGGCGATGAGCGCCTCGGTGGCCATGCTGCAGGGCGCGCCCACCCTGGGCGGCCGCAGCGCTGACGCGCCGTCGGTGATCGTCCCCGACATCCACCGGCTGGACCAGATGTGGAAGGGCACCGACGCGGCCGCCGGCAAGCTGGCGCAGCACGAGCGGCTGCTGGCCTCGCTGGGCGCGATGCGCAAGGCGGTCAACGATTCGAACAGGGCGCTGCTGGACGCGGCGCAGGTGGTGGCTGCGCACAAGCTGCAGTCGAACGCCCCGGCGCGCGAGGTCTCGGCGGCCGGCGACCTGGTGATGCTCACGCAGAAGATCGCCAAGGACGTCAACCAGCTGGTGCTGGGCGAGTCGGTGAACGCCGAGGCCGCGGCAACGCTGGGCGCTGACGCGGTGTTCTTCCGCGAGATCACAGCGAACCTGCTGTCGGGCAACGACCGGCTGCGGATGGCGCCCACGCAAGACCCGGCCAGCCGGCGCGCGCTGGAGGAAATCCGCCGCGTGATGGAGCGGATCGACGAGCCGCTCACGCTGATGGCGCGCGAGCTGCCGCGCATCCAGGAGGCCAAGCGCGCCGAGTTCACCATCTTCAGCGACAGCGAGTCGCTGCGCACTCACCTGGAGAGCATCCAGGGCAGGCTGCAGGCCGACGGCGCGGCGCGCTCCTGGACCAACTGGATTGCGGCGCTGTTCGGGCTGGTGGCGCTGCTGTCTTCGGTGGGGCTGGTGCAGGCCTACCTGAACGACACCGGCTCGCGCGCCGAGGAGGCCGAGCGCCAGCGCCGCGAGGCCGAGCGCCTGGAGCAGGAGGCCAAGCTGGCCAACGACCAGAACCAGGCGGCCATCCTGAGGCTGATGAACGAGCTGCAGGAGGTGGCCGACGGCGACCTCACCATCCAGGCCACGGTGTCCGAGGACATCACCGGCGCGATCGCCGATTCGGTGAACTACACCGTCGAGGAGCTGCGCAGTCTGGTCTCGAGGATCAACGCCACCGCCGGCCAGGTGGAGGCGGCGTCCTCCAAGGCGCAGGAAATCGCCACCGGCCTGCAGGCGGCTTCCGAGCAGCAGTCGCTCGAGATCCGCGACACCGGCGAGGCGGTGCTCGAGATGGCGCACCGCATCGACGAGATGGCGCTGCGCGCGGCCGAGTCCGCCAAGGTGGCGCGGCAGTCGCTGCGTGCCTCCGAGGGGGGCGCAGGCGCGGTCGAGAACGCGATCACCGGCATGGACGGCATCCGCGACCAGATCCAGGAGACCGCCAAGCGCATCAAGCGGCTGGGCGAGTCCTCGCAGGAAATCGGTGAGATCGTCGAGCTGATTTCCGACATCACCGAGCAGACCAACGTGCTGTCGCTGAACGCCGCCATCCAGGCGGCGTCCGCCGGCGAGGCGGGCCGCGGCTTCACGGTGGTGGCCGAGGAGGTGCAGCGGCTGGCCGAGCGCTCCGCCGAGGCCACCCGCCAGATCGCCGCGCTGATCCGCGCCATCCAGACCGACACCCAGGACGCGGTGGCGGCGATGGAGCGCAGCACCCAGGGCGTCGTCGAGGGCACCCGGCTCTCCGACGAGGCCGGCCGGGCGCTGGGCGAGATCGGCCGCGTGTCCACGCGGCTGGCCGAGCTCATCGAGGGCTTCTCCGCCACCGCATCGAAACAGTCGGCCTCCGCCGCCACGGTTGCACAGGCCATCCAGCGCATCCTGCTGGTGACCGAGCAGACCGGCGAAGGCACCCTCCAGACCGCGGGCTCGATCCGCCAGGTCTCCGAACTTGCGCAGGAGCTCAAGAGTTCCGTCTCGCGCTTCAAGGTGGCCTGAGCCGCGCCGCATCGAGGAACAGACAGATGGCCGATCTCGTGACCCTTTCCTGGTGCCTCGGCGAGATCCGCGAGGCGCTTGCCCACGCCGACCGGCTGCTCGAGCGCCAGCTCGCCTCCGAGGACGACGACCTGGCTTCGCTGCGCTCCGCGCGGGCCAGCCTGCACCAGGCGCACGGCGCGCTGCAGGTGGTGGCGATCGAGGGCGTGCCGCTGCTCACCGAGGAGGCCGAGCGTCTGCTGGATGCGGTCGAGCGCGGCGAGGTGCTGCTCAGCGGCAAGCTGGTCTCGCGGCTGTCGCGCGCCTTCCAGGCGCTGGTCGAGCACCTGGAGACCCTGCTGGCCGGCGTGCCGCACCAGCCGCTGCTGCTCTACCCTTACTACAAGGGGCTGCTGGAGGCGCGCCGCGCCGACCGCATCCATCCGGCCGACCTGTTCTTCCCCGACCTGTCCTCGGCGCGGCCGCCGCAGCCCGAGGGCGGCTTCCGCCAGGCCGAGCCCGCCGAGCTGGCCGCTGCGCGCGCCGGCTTCGAGCGCGGGCTGCTGCAGGTGATGCGCGGCGCCGACGCTGCTGCAGGCGCCGCAGCGATGGGCGCGTCGATCGACGCGGTTGGCGCTTCGCAGGTGGGCGCGGCCAATCGCAGTTTCTGGTGGGTGGCGCAGGCCTGGTTCGAGGCGCTGTCGGCCGGCGCGCTGCCGGTGGACGTGACGCTCAAGCGCCTGCTCGGGCGGCTGAACCTGCAGCTGCGCAAGACCATCGAGGAGCGCGCCCCGGTGGCCGGGCAGCTCACCCGCGAGATGCTGTTCGGACTGGCCGGGGTGCAGGCGAACACGCCGCGGGTGGCGGCGGTGCGCGCGGGCTTCGGTCTGGACGGCGCGGTGCCGGAGGGCTACGAGGAGCCGAGCTACGGCCGCCTGGACGCGCGCGTGGTGCGCGCCGCCCGCGAGGCGATCGGCCGCGCGCGCTCCGCGCTCGACAAGGTCACCCGCGGCAACGCCGCCGAGCTCGCCGCCTTTAGCCAGGCCGTGGACGCGTTCTGCGACAACGTCCAGCAGATGCCCACCGAGGGCCTGCGGGCGCTCGGGCGTGCCTTCGCTGAAGTGCGCGCGCGGCTGGGCGATCGCGAGGGGCTGCTGGGCGAGGCGCTGTCGCTGGAGCTGGCCACCGCGATCCTGTTCGCCGAGCAGGCGCTCGAGGACGGCGCCCGGCCGGGCTCCGACCATGACCGCCACGGCCACGAGATGGCGCGCCGGCTGGGCGTCGCCTTCGCCGGCGACGGCCCGTTCGACGCCGAGATGCCCGAGTGGCTGCGCAGCCTGAGCCGCGCCGCCCAGGACCGGATGACGATGATCGCTTTCGTCGCCGAGACCGGGAACAACCTGCGCGCAGTGGAGAAGACGCTGGACGCCTTTTTCCGCGACCAGTCCCAGCGCGAAGGCCTGCCGGGCTGCGTGCGCGCGCTGCATCAGGTGGCCGGCGCGCTGCGCCTGCTGGGCCATGAGGGCGCCGCCGCCGGCGCCGAGTCGGTGGCGGTGCGGGTCGCCGCGCTTGCCAATGGCGACGCGTCGGCGGCCGACCCGGAGGGCTTCGAGCGGATCGCATCGAGCGTGGGCGCGATCGGTTTCTTCGTCGAGGGCCTGCAGCGCCCGGACCGCCAGTCGGGCCGCTTCGAGTACGACGAGGCCAGCGGCGATTTCCATGCCCATCTGACGCAGGCGCGGGTAGCGCGGGCGGGCGGGGCGGTGGGGGCGGTGGGGGCGGCGGGTGCAGGTGCGGGTGGAGATTCAGGCGCAGGTGGAAATTCGGGCATAGGTGCGGGTGCGGTTGGCGGGGAGCGGGAGGGCGCGTTCGCTCAGGCGGTGACGGAAGGGGCTTCGGCGCACGCTGCGTCGAACGCCTTGTGGGAATCTTTGTCGGAATATTCGCAGGGCGCCGGGTCACGGGCGGACCGCGACGCGGACGCCGCCGCCGCTGCTGACGTCGACGCCAGCCAGCCCTCGGCCGAGTCCGTCCTGGAAATGCATGCGGACGAGGCGGCCAGCCTGTTCGTCGCGCTGGCAGAGCGCCCCGGCGACGCGGTGCTGCGCGGCGCAATGCGCGAGACCCTGGCGCGGGTGCGCGATGCGGCGATGCTGCTCGACCGCGCCGACCGACGTCATGGCGCCGACGAGGCGCTGGCGCTGCTTGGCGCGCCGGGCGACGTTGATGCGGCCCGCCTGGCGAAGGCCCTGGAGGCGGCCGGGATCGCGCTGCCGGTGGCCGTCGTGCCGAGCGCGCCGATGCCCGCCGACGAGGCCGCGGTCGACAGCGAGCTGCTCGAGATATTCCTCGGCGAGGCGGAGGAGGTGCTCGCCGCGATCGAGGAGCATGCCGCACTGTCCATCGCCACGCCTTCGGATGCTCAGTATTTGACCACCATCCGCCGCGGTTTCCACACGCTGAAGGGCTCGAGCCGCATGGTCGGCCTGATGCCGTTCGGCGAGGCAGGCTGGGCGCTGGAGCAGGCGCTGAACCAGTGGCTGGCCGACGAGCGCCCGGGCGACGAGCCGCTGTATGCGCTGATCGACGACGCCGTGGCCCGGATGGCGCAGTGGGTTGCCGAGCTGCGCGCCGATCCGGCCAGCGCAGCGGCGATCGCGCCGCGAGTGCTGGTTGCGCATGCCGATGCGGTGCGCGAGGGACGCGATCCGGCGCAGGCGATGGCTGATGCGAGGGAAGTGGCGGCAGCGGAGGCAGCGGAGGCAGAGGCGGCAGCGACGGCGGCGACGGCGGCGACGGAAGCCCCGGCACAAGCGGGCGCTGGTGCGGCAGAAGCGGATGCGCTGACGCTTGCCGAATTGCCGGGCGAAGCCGCAGTCGATGCGGCCGCCCTCGAAGACACGGCAGACGTTGTCGAGGTCCTGGGCGCCTTCGAGTTTCACGAAGAAGCGTTCGAGGCACCGCGGGCCGAGGCAACGCAGATCGAGGCATCGCAGACCGACGCATCGCTGGCCGACGCATCGCTGGCCGAAGCGCTGCCGGCCGAAGCGCTGCCGGCTGACGGCCAGGAAGCCACCGTCGAGGCGGACGCCATCCGTTTCTTCGACGCCGACGTGGACCTCGGCGACATCGAGGAGGTGGAACTCGGCGCCGTCGCGCCGGCCGAGGCGGACAACTCCCTGTCTGATCCGCAGTGCGAAACCTTCACGCAGCCCGAGGCATTCACCGAGCAGCCCGGGGCAGTCACGTCGCAGCCCGCGGCAGTCACGTCGCCGCCCGAATCCGTCGAGCTTCCCGACGTAGTCACAATCGGCGCGCGCGAACTGAGCCGGCAGCTCTACACGATCTTCCTGTCGGAAGCCGACGACCTGATCGGGCGGCTGACCGACGACGTCTTCGCCTGGCGCGCCAATCCGGCCCGCGGCGCAAGCAGCGACGGCACGCGTGCCGCGCACTCGCTCAAGGGCAGCTCCAGCGTCGTCCAGCTCGACGGCGTGCACCGGATCGCCGAACGCCTGGAGGCCTTCATGCAGGCGCAGCGCGCCTGCAGCGAGGTTCCGGAGCCTGCGGAGCTGCAGGTGGTCTCCGACGCGGTCGAGCGGATGCAGGCGATGCTGCACCAGTTCGCCGCGGGTGCCGAGCCGCGCGACGAGCCGCTGGCGTTCGAGGCGATCGCCGCGCTGGCCGCCTGGTGGCGCGCCAAGCTCAAGGCTCCGCTGGCGCCCGAGGAAGGGCACGAGTACGCGGATTCCGCAGAGGCCGAGGCCTCCTTTTCCGGAGAGTGGGGCGGCGAGCCGGCGGGTGCGTCGTTTTCCGCACCGGAAGGCTTTGGCGCCGGCGAGGACGGCCACGACGACGATGCAGCCGCGGCGGTGCTGACGGTCGACGAGATCGACGCGGACCTGCTGCCGGTGTTCATCGAGGAGGCCGAGGACCAGCTGCCGCAGATCGGCGAGAACCTGCGGGCCTGGCAGCAGCGGCCCGCCGACGCGTCGCTGCCGCAGAAGCTGATGCGCCAGCTGCACACCGTCAAGGGCAGCGCGCGCATGGCTGGCGCGATGGTGCTGGGCCAGCGGGTGCATGACATCGAGACCCGCGTCGAGGCGCTCGCCGGCCTGGCCGCTGCGCCGGTGGCGATGATCGACGAGCTGGTTGCCGAGCATGACGCCGCGGTGGCGTGCTTCGAGGCGCTGAGGTCCTGGCCGGGTCCGCTGGAGGCGCAGCCGGTCGGGGCGGCCGATTCGGCGGCATCGGAGCAGGCCGCCGCCGCCGCTGTACTGCAGGAGCAGGCGCCCGCGTCGACTGCTCTCGAGGCGCCTGCTGCCGGCGCGTCCGCCGTCGCAGCGTCGGAAGTCACGGCCTCTTCTGCAGATGCCGCGCCCTCAGCGTTCTCCGCGCCCGCCGCTGGCGGCGGGGCGCCGCTCGCATCGCCCGCCGATGGCGTCTCCGATCCAGGCTCATCGCTTGAGCCTGCGCGCTTCGCCGCGACTACGGTGCCCGCGGCCAGCGCCGAGCCCGCAGCCGCTCAGCGCGCCCATCCCATGGTCCGCGTTCGCGCCGACCTGCTCGACCGGCTGGTCAACGAGGCCGGCGAGGCGTCCATCGCGCGTTCGCGGCTGGACAACGGCTTCACCGGCCTGCGCCAGTCGCTCGCCGACCTCACCGAGAACGTCGCGCGGCTGCGCTCGCAGCTGCGCGAGATCGAGATCCAGGCCGAGTCGCAGATCCAGGCGCGCATCGCGCAGCGCCGCGACGACGATCGCGACTTCGACCCGCTCGAGTTCGACCGCTTCACGCGTTTCCAGGAGCTCACGCGGATGCTGGCCGAGTCG
Organism: Quisquiliibacterium transsilvanicum; assembly: GCF_014202215.1. Taxonomy (GTDB): domain Bacteria; phylum Pseudomonadota; class Gammaproteobacteria; order Burkholderiales; family Burkholderiaceae_E; genus Quisquiliibacterium; species Quisquiliibacterium transsilvanicum. The sequence goes on from NZ_JACHGB010000007.1 coordinate 65,100, forward strand.
GTCAACGACGTGGCCACCGTGCAGCACAACGCGATCCGCACGCTGGAGGATTCGTCCAAGGACCTGCACCGGCAGGGCCAGGTGCTGCGCGACCTGCAGCAGAACCTGATGCGGGTGCGGATGCTGCAGTTCGGCTCCATCGGCGACCGGCTCTACCGCGTGGTGCGTCAGGCCGCCAAGGAGCTGGACAAGCGAGTGAACCTCGACATCCGCGGCGCCACCGTGGAGATCGACCGCAGCGTTCTGGAACGCATGGCGGGCCCGATCGAGCATCTGCTGCGCAACTCGGTGGCGCACGGCATCGAGCCGCGCGAGCGCCGCGTGGCCGCCGGCAAGCAGGAGACCGGCGAGATTTCGGTGGAGGTGCGCCAGGAGGGCCGCGAGATCGTGCTGTCCTTCGCCGACGACGGCGGCGGCCTGGACGCCGAGCGCATCCGCGCCCGCGCGCTGGCCGCCGGCCTGATCGCGCCGGACGCGCAGCTCGGCGCCGGCGAGCTCGGCGACCTGATCTTCACGCCGGGCTTCAGCACCGCCGACACCGTCACCGAGATCAGCGGCCGCGGCGTCGGCATGGACGTGGTGCGTTCCGAGGTGGCCTCGCTGGGCGGGCGCATCGAGACCGAGTCCATGCCCGGTCAGGGCACGCGCTTCACCATCCACCTGCCGCTCACGCTGGCGGTGTCGCAGGTGGTGCTGGTGAGCGCGGGCAAGGCGCGCTTCGCCGTGCCCTCGTCCAGCGTCGAGCAGTTGCTGCAGCTCAAGCCGCAAGCGCTCGCCTCCGCCTATGCGGAGCGCTCGGTGGAATGGCAGGGCACGCGCGTGCCGCTCTTCTTCCTCGGCTCGCTGGTCGAGATGCCGGACCTGAACCCGGTGGCGCAGCACTACTCGCCGGTGCTGGTGCTGCGCTCCGGTCACCAGCGCATCGCGCTGCACTGCGACGAGGTCACGCGCAACCAGGAGGTGGTGGTCAAGAACGTCGGCCCGCAGGCGGCTCGCGTGCGCGGCGTGACCGGCGCCACGGTGCTGGGCAACGGCGACATCGTGCTGATCGTCAACCCGGTGGCGCTGGCCCAGGTGGCGGCCGGCGAGGTGCTCGACCGGGTGGTGAAGGCTCCGTCGATCGCCGCGGTGATGGCCGAGGCACTGCCGCCGGTGGTGATGGTGGTGGACGACTCGGTGACCGTGCGCAAGGTGACCCAGCGCCTGCTGGCGCGCGAGGGCTACCAGGTGATGCTCGCCAAGGATGGCGTGGACGCGCTGCGCCAGCTGGAGGACACGGTGCCCGACGTGATGCTGCTGGACATCGAGATGCCGCGCATGGACGGCTTCGACCTGGCCCGCCACCTGCGCGGCAACGAGCGCCTGCGCGAGGTGCCGATCGTGATGATCAGCTCGCGCACCGCCGACAAGCACCGCAACCACGCGATGTCGCTGGGCGTGAACGTCTTTCTGGGCAAGCCCTACGGCGAGACGCAGCTGCTGGAGCAGGTGGCCGGCTTCACCGCCAATCGTCGCAAGGCGATCGCCGGCTGAGGCGCCAGCCGCCCCCTCTTCCCGACGGCCGGCTCCCCCGGCCGTCTTTATTTTCTTTTCTGTGAGACAAAACTGTCTCAAGTGATATGATTCCGTATTAACCCCCTCGGACAAGACCACATGCAACCGAAGAACCTCCGCTTCGGCCTTCCCGCGCTGGCGCTCTCGATCGCCGCGCTGCTTGCAGGCTGCAATTCCGGCGACCAGGGCGCCGGCCCCGGGGGCGCGCCCCCGCCCGCGCCTGTTGGCGTGATACAGGTGGCGCCGCAGGCGACCACGGTCACCAGCGAGCTGCCGGGCCGGCTGGAATCGGTGCGCGTGGCCGAGGTGCGCGCCCGCGTGCCCGGCGTGGTGCTGGAGCGCAGCTTCCGCGAGGGCAGCGACGTGAAGGCGGGGCAGGTGCTGTTCCGCATTGACCCCGCGCCGCTGCGCGCCGACCTGCAGGCGGCCACCGCCAGCCTGCAGCGCGCCGAGGCCTCGCGCGAGCTGGCGCTGGTGCAGGTGCGCCGCTACGAACCGCTGGTGAAGGCCAACGCGGTGAGCCGCCAGGAGTACGACAACGCAGCCGCCGCGCTCAAGCTGGCCGACGCCGAAGTGGCCGCGCAGCGCGCCGCCCGCGACCGCGCCCGGCTGAATCTGGGCTACGCCACCGTCAACGCGCCGATCGCCGGCCGGATCGGCCGCGCGCTGGTCACCGAGGGCGCGCTGGTCGGCCAGGGCGAGGCCACGCCGATGGCGCGCATCCAGCAGATCGATCCCATCCATGCCGACTTCACCCAGCCTGCCTCGGAACTCACGCGGCTGCGCGAGGCCTTCGAGCGCGGCGAGATCTCCGACGCGGGCAATGCGGCCGGGCGCGTGAAGCTGGTGCTGGATGACGGCACCGAGTATCCGCTCGCGGGCACGCTGCTGTTTTCCGACGCAGAGGTGGACCGCAGCAGCGGCCAGGTGACGCTGCGCGCCCGCTTCGCCAACCCCGAGCGGCGGCTGCTGCCCGGCATGTACGTCCGCGTGCGCCTGGAGCAGGGGGTGGAGCAAGGGGCGCTTCGCGTGCCGCAGCAGGCGGTGCAGCGTTCCACCGACGGCGGCGCAAGCGTCTGGGTGCTGGACGCAGAGAACAAGCCGGTGCCGCGCCCGGTGAAGACCGGCGCCGCGGTGGGCGACGAATGGGTGGTGCGCGAAGGCCTGAAGGCCGGCGACACCGTGGTCGTCGAGGGCTTCCAGAAGATCCGCCCGGGGGCGCCGGTGCAGCCGACTCCGTGGAGCCGCAGCCCCGCCGCCCCGGCCGCCGAAAAGCCGGGAGCCTGACATGCCGCGTTTCTTCATCGACCGGCCAATCTTCGCCTGGGTGGTGGCGCTGTTCATCATCCTGGCGGGGATCCTGGCCATCCCCAGCCTGCCAATCTCGCAGTACCCGAGCGTGGCGCCGCCCAGCGTCGAGATCTCGGCCGTCTACCCGGGCGCGTCCGCGCAGACCGTCGACCAGGCGGTCACCAGCCTGATCGAGCAGGAGCTCAACGGCGCCAAGGGCCTGCTCTACTACGAGTCGCAGAGCAACTCCTACGGTCGTTCCTCCATCTCCGCCACCTTCGCGCCGGGCATCGATCCCGACCTGGCGATGGTCGACGTGCAGAACCGCATCAAGAAGGCCGAGTCGCGGCTGCCGCAGGCGGTGATGCGGATGGGCCTGCAGGTGGAGAAGGCGAGCAGCAACTTCCTGATGGTGGTCACGCTGTCGTCGAAGGACGGGCGGCTCAACCAGCTGGGGCTGGCCGACTACATCACGCGCAACGTCATCAACGAAGTCCGCCGCGTGCCGGGCGTGGGCAAGGCGCAGCTCTATGCCGCCGAGCGCGCGATGCGCGTCTGGATCGATCCCGAGCGCCTGGTCGGCTACGGCCTGTCAGCGCAGGAGGTCAACCAGGCCATTTCGGCGCAGAACACCCAGGTGCCGGCGGGAATGCTCGGCGATCAGCCGGCCACCAGCACGCAGCAGATCAGCGCCTCGGTGATCGTCAAGGGCCTGCTGGGCTCGCCCGAGGAGTTCGGCGAGATCGTGCTGCGCGCCAACCCCGATGGCTCCAAGGTGCGCCTGCGCGACGTCGCGCGCGTCGAGGTGGGCGGCGAAACCTACCAGTTCGGCGCGCACCTCAACGGCAAGGAAACCGCGGCGATCGCGATCCAGCTTGCGCCGGGCGCCAACGCGCTGGCCACCGCCGATGGCGTGGAGGCCAAGCTCGACGAACTGTCGCGCTACTTCCCCGACGGCGTCGAGTACGACACCCCGTACAACACCGCGCCCTTCGTGAAGATCTCGATCCAGCAGGTGCTCAAGACGCTGGCCGAGGCGATGGTGCTGGTGTTCCTGGTGATGCTGCTGTTCCTGCAGAACCTGCGCTACACGCTGATCCCGACCATCGTGGTGCCGATCGCGCTGCTGGGCACCTTCGCGGTGATGCTGGCAGCGGGCTTCTCGATCAACGTGCTGACCATGTTCGGCATGGTGCTGGCCATCGGCATCCTGGTCGACGATGCGATCGTGGTCGTCGAGAACGTCGAGCGCATCATGGCCACCGAGGGGCTGTCGCCCAAGGAGGCCACGCGCAAGGCGATGGGCCAGATCACCGGCGCGATCGTCGGCATCACGCTGGTGCTGGCGGCGGTGTTCTTCCCGCTGGCCTTCATGTCCGGCTCGGTGGGCGTCATCTACCGGCAGTTCTCGCTGTCGATGGCCACCTCCATCCTGTTCTCGGGCTTCCTCGCGCTGTCGCTCACGCCTGCGCTGTGCGCCACGCTGCTCAAGCCCATCCCGGCCGGGCACCACGAAGAGAAGAAGGGCTTCTCCGGCTGGTTCAACCGCTGGTTCCAGCGCACCACCGTGGGCTACGAGCGCAGCGTGGGCGGACTGGTGCGCCGCACCGGCCGCGGCATGGTGCTGTACCTCGCGCTGATCGCAGTGCTGGGCTACACCTACATGCGCCTGCCTTCGTCCTTCCTGCCGGTCGAGGACCAGGGCTTCACGATCACCGACGTGCAGCTGCCCGCGGGCGCCACCACCGGCCGCACCCGCGAGGCGCTGGCCCAGCTCGAGGGCTACATGATGTCGCGTCCCTCGGTGGCGAACATCGTTGCGATCAGCGGCTTCAGCTTCTCGGGAATGGGCCAGAACGCCGGTCTTGCGTTCACGGTGTTCAAGGACTGGTCCGAGCGCGGCCCTGACGAGTCCGCGTCGGCCGAGGCCAACCGGGCCAACGGCGCGATGTTCATGGGTGTGAAGGACGCGCAGATGTACACGCTGGTGCCGCCGGCCATTCCCGAGCTCGGCAGCGCGAGCGGCTTCTCGCTGCGCCTGCAGGACCGCGGCGGGCTGGGCCACGAGGCGCTGCTGGAGGCGCGCAACCGCCTGCTGGGGGCGGCCGCCAGCAACCCGGTGCTCGCCTATGCGCGGGTCGAAGGCCTGGAGGACGCGCCGCAGCTGCAGCTCGACATCGACCGCGACAAGGCCAACGCGCTGGGCGTGCCCTTCGAGCGGATCTCGCAGACGGTGTCGACCGCGCTGGGTTCCGCGGTGATCAACGACTTCGCCAACATGGGCCGCATGCAGCGGGTGATCGTGCAGGCCGACGTCGACGCGCGGATGACGCCGGAGGCGCTGCTGAACCTGAACGTCGCCAGCACCCGCGGCGCCATGGTGCCGCTGTCGGCCTTCGCCAGCACTTCCTGGACCACCGGCCCGGTGCAGCTGGTGCGCTACAACGGCTATCCGTCGTACCGGATCTCCGGCGACGTCAAGCCGGGCTACAGCACCGGCCAGGGCATGGAGGAGATGGAGCGGCTGATCTCCGAGCTGCCGGCGGGGGTCGGCTTCGAGTGGACCGGGCAGTCGCTGCAGGAGCGTCAGTCGGGCGCCCAGGCGCCGCTGCTGATGGGCCTGGCGCTGCTGGTGGTGTTCCTGGTGCTGGCGGCGCTCTACGAGAGCTGGACGATTCCGTTCTCGGTGATCCTGCTGGTGCCGATGGGCGTGGTCGGCGCGGTGCTCGCGGTCACGCTGCGCGGCATGCCGGACGACGTTTTCTTCAAGGTGGGATTGATCACGATCATCGGCCTGTCGGCCAAGAACGCGATCCTCATCGTAGAGTTCGCCAAGGATCTGGTCGCGCAGGGGATGGGCGTTGCCGAGGCCACGGTGGAGGCGGCGAAGCTGCGTTTCCGTCCGATCGTGATGACGTCGCTGGCCTTCATCCTGGGCGTGGTGCCGCTGGCGATCGCCACCGGCGCAAGCTCGGCGAGCCAGCGCGCCATCGGCACCGGCGTGATCGGCGGCATGATTGCGGCCACGGTGCTGGGCGTGTTCCTGGTGCCGGTGTTCTTCGTGGTGGTGCAGCGGCTGTTCGGCGGCAAGGCACGCGCCGCGGCCGGGGAGAAGGTCTGATGCAAGGGAATTCGAGCATGAAGCGGGGAATCGAGGCAGGGGAGCCGATGACGGGTCGGCGCAGCGGCAGCGGCGAAGGCCGCGGCGCGATGCCCGCGACCGGGCTGCGCGCGCCGCTGGCCGCAATCGCGGCGGCGCTGCTGGCGGCGGGCTGCTCCTTCGCGCCGGTGCATGAGCGGCCGGTGGCGCCGGTGGCGGCGGAGTGGCGCGACGCCGCCGCCGTGCAGCGCGCCGGCGCCGCGGCCGAGGCGCAAGCCGTCGCGGCCGCCGACATCGGCTGGCGCGAGTTCTACGCCGAGCCGGCATTGCAGGAGCTGATCGCGCGGGCGCTGGAGCACAACCGCGACCTGCGGATGGCGGTGCTCAACATCGAGGCGGCGCGCGCGCAGTACGGCATCCAGCGTGCCGACCGGCTGCCCGGCATCGGCGCGGGCGCCAGCGCCACGCGCCAGCGGGTGCCGGCCGATCTCTCGCCGAGCGGCAGCTCGAGGGTCGCCGAGCAGTACGACGCCACCATCGGCATCAGCGCCTTCGAGCTGGACTTCTTCGGCCGGGTGCGCAACCTCGGCGAAGCGGCGCTGGCCGAGTATCTGGCCACTGCCGAGGCGCGCCGCGCGGCGCAGATCGCGCTGGTGGCGCAGGTCGCCGGCACCTGGGTCAGCGGGCTTGCCGCATCCGAGCAGCTGGCCCTGCTGGACCGCACGCTGCAGGCTCGGGAGGATTCGCTGCGGCTGATCCGTCTGCGCTACGACGGCGGCGCCGCCAGCGAGCTCGAAGTGCGCCAGGCCGAGGGCCTGGTCGAGAGCGCGCGCGCCGATCGCGCCGATGCGCAGCGCGATCGCCTGCAGGCCCGCAATGCGCTGGAGCTGCTGGTCGGCCAGCCGGTTGACGATGCCTCTCTGGGCGTGAAGCCGCTCGCTGCGGTGGCGCTGCCCCAGGCCCCGGCGGCCGGACTGCCCTCGGCGCTGCTCGAGCGGCGCCCCGACATCCTCGCTGCCGAAGAGCGGCTGCGCGGCGCCAGCGCCAGCATCGGCGCGGCGCGCGCGGCCTTCTTCCCGCGCATCACGCTGACCGGCGCGGTGGGCACCGCCAGCAGCGACCTCGACGGCCTGTTCGGCGGCGGCTCGGGCATCTGGAGCTTCCTGCCCAGGATCACCCTGCCGATCTTCGACGGCGGCCGCAACCAGGCGGGGCTGGACCTGGCCGAGGTGCGCCGGGATCTCGCGGTGGCCGGTTACGAGAAGACCGTGCAGCTGGCCTTCCGCGAAGTGGCCGACGCGCTGGCCGCCCGCAGCACCATCGGTTCCCGGCTCGCCGCCCGCCAGGCCCAGGTGGCCGCGGCGGCGCGCAGCCTGGAGCTCGCCGAGCTGCGCTACCGCGGCGGCGTCGACAGCCAGCTGCAGTGGCTGGATGCGCAGCGCTCGCTGCTTGGCGCCGAGCAGGCGCTGCTGGGCGCGCGGGTTGCGCAGGCGGCGAACCTCGTCGAGCTCTACAAGGTGCTGGGCGGCGGCTGGCTGGAGCGCAGCCCGGCCGCGGCCCCTGCCGCGGGTGATGCGAAGGGGGCTGCTGCGGTGCCCGGCGGGCAGGGGGCCGCGCCGTCGGGAACCGCCTCGTGAGTATCGACCGGGATCGGCTTCTGGAGGCGCTCGCAGCGGTTCTCGCCGAGCATCCCCGGCTGCCGATGGAGCAGGTGGCCCAGGCGGTCGGCGTCAGCCGCGCCACGCTGCACCGGATGTACCCAAGCCGCGACGCAGTGGTCTGCGCGGTGCTCGAGTACGCGCTCGAAGCCGCGATGCAGGCGATCGAGCGCGCCGACCTGGAGCGCGGCCCGGCCGACGAAGCGCTGGCGCGGCTAGTGGCGGAGTCCGTCCCGCAGGGCTCGCTGCATCTCTTCCTGGCCACCGACCGCGGCGAGCCTTGCGGCGCGAGCGCCGCCACCGATGCGCGCTGGGAGCCGCACCGCCAGCGCCTGCTCGCGATGTTCAGGCGCGGCCAGGAGGAGGGCGTCTTCCGCGTCGACCTGCCTGCGCGCTGGATGCTGGACGCCACGGGCGCGCTGCTGGTCGCCTCGGCGGAGTCGGTGCGCGCCGGCCGCCTGGCGCCTGCGAGCGTGACCGAGTCGGTGCTGGGGGTGCTGCTGGACGGCACGCGGCGGCGCGCGGCCTGAGGGCGCGGCCAGCGGCTCTGTTTCTCCGATCCACAGAGTCGGATGTGGTTGAAAATCAACCATTGAATGGTGGATTTTCAACCATTAGAATCCAGGAATGTATCCGCGCCACCTGCAGCCGCAGCTCGATGCGGCGCTGTCCGATACCCCCGTCGTGCTCGTCAACGGTGCGCGCCAGACCGGCAAGAGCACTCTCGTTGCGGCCGCCGCCGCCGCGCGAGGGATGCGCTACCTGACGCTGGACGACCGGGTGATGCTCGCTGCCGCCCGGGGAGACCCTGCCGGCTTCGTCGCCGGTCTTGGCGGGCCCGTCGTGATCGACGAGGTCCAGCGCGCCCCCGGGATATTCCTCGAGCTGAAGGCCGCCGTCGACCGTGATCGCCAGCCCGGCCGTTTCCTTCTCACGGGTTCGGCCAACGTCATGCTGCTGCCTGCGGTGGCGGATTCGCTCGCCGGGCGAATGGAGGTGCTGTCGCTGCTGCCGCTCTCCAGCGCCGAGCTCGCCGGCCACCCCGGATTCAATCGCGCGGACTGGCTGTTCGACGGCAAGCTCGGCGACCTGCCCATGCCGCCCTGCGACCGGGCGGCGCTGTCCGGGCGGCTGCTGGCGGGCGGTTTTCCCGAGGCGCTTGCGCGCGCTTCGCCAGCGCGGCGCGGTGCCTGGTTCGAGAACTACCTGCAGGCCATCCTGCAGCGCGACGTGCGCGAGCTCGCCAGCATCGAGCAGCTGACCGAGCTGCCGGAACTGCTGCAGCTGCTCGCCGAGCGCAGCGCCGGCCTGCTGAATTTCGCGGAAGTGTCCCGCGGCGTCGGCCTGCCGCAGAGCACCCTCAAGCGCTACTTCGCGCTGCTCGAGATGCTCTTCCTGGTCGAGCGCCTGCCGGCCTGGGACCGCAACCCGGGCAAGCGTCTGGTGAAGGCGCCCAAGGTCTTCGTGCGCGACACCGGGCTGCTGGCCCATCTGCGCGAGCTCTCCGCCAGCAGCCTGGACGCCATGCCCGGCCTGCCGGGTGCGCTGGTCGAGACCTTCGTGCTGGACGAGCTGCGCAAGCACCTCGCGTTCTCTTCCCGCGGGCTCGGGCTGTCGCACTACCGCACGCAGGGCGGCAACGAAGTGGACTTCATCCTCGAGTCCCGCTCAGGCGCCCGGCTGGTGGGCATCGAAGTGAAGGCGAGCGCCACGGTGGACGGGCGGGACTTCAAGGGCCTGCGCCACCTGAAGGAGTCGGAGCCCTCGTTCTCGCGCGGCATCGTCCTCTATTGCGGACGTGAGCTGGTTCCCTTCGCCGCCGACCTGTTCGCGGTGCCGCTGTCGATGTGGTGGGCAGCGCCCCCCGGTCAGCCCTCGCCCTTGAGCACTCCGTAGCGCGCCAGCGTCGCCTTGCGCGCGACATCGTGGTCCACCACCGGCCGCGGATAGTGCGTGCCCAGGCGCAGGCCCGCCTGCTGCAGCACCGCGGCGGGCGCCAGCCAGGGCGCATGGATGTGCTTGTCGGGAAGCTCGGAGAGCTGCGGCAGGTAGCGGCGGATGAAACGCCCCTCGGGGTCGAAGCGTCGCGACTGCGTCACCGGGTTGAAGATCCTGAACCAGGGCTGGGCGTCGCAGCCGGTGGATGCGGCCCACTGCCAGCCGCCGTTGTTGGCGGCCAGGTCGAAGTCGTTGAGGTGGGCCGCGAACCAGGCCTCGCCGCGGCGCCAGTCCACGCCCAGGTCTTTCGCCAGGAAGGATGCGGTGACCATCCGCAGCCGGTTGTGCATGTAGCCGCTGTGCGCCAGCTGCAGCATCGCGGCGTCCACCAGCGGGTAGCCGGTGGCGCCCGCGCACCAGGCGGCAAACAGTCGGTCGGCGTGCTCGCCGGTCTCCCAGGCGATGCGGTCGTACTCGGGCCGGAACGCCGCGCCCTCGGCCACCCGCGGATGGTGGTGCAGCACCTGGAAGTAGAACTCGCGCCAAATGAGCTCCGAGAGCCAGGTGGCTGCGCCCTCCGAGGCGGCGGGGTCGGCGCGCATCGCCTGCAGCGCGAAGCGCGCCAGCCCTCGCACCGACACCGTGCCGAAGCGCAGGTGCACCGACAGGTAGGACGGCCCGCGCACCGCGGGGTAGTCGCGCGCTTCGCGGTAGGCGCCGATGCGGTCGCTGAACTCGTCGAACAGCCGCTGCGCGCCGGATTCGCCGGTGGGGATGCCGTGGGTGCGCAGGTTGGTGCGTTCGAAGCCGAGCGACTCGAGCGCGGGGAGCTCGTGGCCCGGGGGCGGCGGGGCGAGCCTGCCGGCGGCGGGCCGCTCTGCACCGGGGGCCGATTGCGCAGCGCGCGCGTTCCGCTCCGCCGCGGGCGCGCCGGGCGCGGGCCCCTGCAGCCCCGTGGCGCGCTCGGCCAAGTCGGCGTCGGCCAGCCGCTTCATCCACGCCGCCTTGTAGGGGGTGAAGACCGAGAACGGGGTGCCCGCGCCGGTGAGCACCTCGCCGCGCTCGAACACCACCTGGTCCTTGAAGTCGCGCCAGTCGCGTCCGTCGGCGCGCAGCGCCTGCGCCACGGCGGCGTCGCGTGCCACGGCGGCGGGTTCGTAGTCGCGGTTGGCGTAGACGGCGCCGACCCCCAGCGTCGCCGCGAGGCGGGGAATCTCGTCGCATGCGCGGCCGTGCCTCACGATCAGCCCGCCGCCGTTGGCGCGCAGCGTCGCGTCCAGCTCGGCGAGGCTGTCGTGGATGAACTCGACGCGCCGGTCGGCGCGCGAAGGCAGCGCATCGAGGATGTCGCGGTCGAAGACGAAGGCGCACCAGACCTGCGCGCCCTCGCCGAGCGCGGCCGCCAGTGCCGCGTGATCCTGACTGCGCAGGTCGCGGCGGAACCAGACGAGGATCCTGGATGGGCGGGAAGGCATGGCGGGGGCCTGGATGTGAACGGGGAGGGGCCGAATTGTGCGGGGGGGCGGCGGTCTTTACAATCGGTCAACGGGCGTCCATTCCGGCGACGCCCCTCTCCCGCGGCCCGTGCCCAAGATCCTGATGCAGCCCGAGCTCGCCTCCGACCTCAAGAATCACTTCCTGGTGGCCATGCCTGGCATGGCCGATCCCAATTTCCACGGCAGCGTCGTCTACATCGCCGACCACAGCGAGAAGGGCGCGCTGGGCCTGCTGATCAATCGCCCGATGGACCTCGACCTCGGCGCGCTCTTCGAGCGAATAGAGCTCAGCCTGGCGGGCACCGACATCGGCGCTTCGCCGGTCCTGTTCGGCGGCCCGGTGCAGACCGACCGCGGCTTCGTGCTGCACCGGCCGGTGGGCAACTGGTCGTCCTCGCTGCGGGTCACCGACGAGGTGGCGCTCACCTCGTCCAAGGACGTGCTCGAGGCGGTCGCCGCCGGCACCGGCCCGGAGCAGCTGCTGGTGACGCTGGGCTACGCCGGCTGGGGCCCCGGCCAGCTCGAGGACGAGATCGCGCACAACGCCTGGCTCACCGCCCCGGCCGACGCGCAGCTGCTGTTCGACGTCCCGGTCGACAAGCGGCTGGCGCGCGCCTTCGCGCTGCTGGGCATCGACCCCGCCTTCCTTTCCTCCGAAGCGGGCCACGCCTGATCCGCCGCGAAGGGGCAGGGCGATGACCCGCGACGAGACCGTGCTCTGCTTCGACTTCGGCGAGCGCCGCATCGGCGTGGCGGTCGGCAATGCGCTGATCGGCTCCGCGCGACCGCTGGCGCTGATCGAAGAACCGGTGAACGACCGGCGTTTCGCGCGGATCGGCAAGCTGATCGAGGAATGGCTGCCGCAGCGCCTGGTGGTGGGCCGTCCGGGTGACGGCACGGTCGACGGCGCCGAACCCGCGCTGGCCGCTTCGGTGGCCCGCTGCGAGCGCTTCGCGCGCCAGCTGCACGGCCGCTTCCGGCTGCCGGTCGACTTCGTCGACGAGCGCTGGAGCACGCTCGAGGCGCAGCAGGGGCTGGCGCGCGGCGAGCCGGACGACGCCGAGGCCGCCGCGATAATCCTGCGACAATACTTCGATGAACGAAGCCAAGCTTGACGCCGAGGCCATTTACGCCTCGCTGCGCGACGCGATCCGCCGCGCGCTGGACGCGGCGCCGCAGCGCGGCGTCCACCTGATCGGAATCCACAGCGGCGGCGCCTGGATCGCCGAGCGCCTGCACCGCGACCTCGCCCTGCCCACGCCGCTGGGCACGCTGTCGTCCGCCTTCCATCGCGACGACTACGGCCATCGGCGCGGCCTGCCCGCCGAGATGAAGAGCACCGAGCTGCCCTTCGAGATCGGCGGCGCCGACATCGTGCTGGTCGACGACATCCTGTTCACCGGCCGCACGGTGCGCGCCGCGTTGAACGAGCTGTTCGACTTCGGCCGCCCCGCGCGCGTCGAGCTCGCGGTGCTGCTCGACCGGGGCGGGCGCGAGCTGCCCATCGAGGCGCGCTACTGCGGCGCGGTGCATCCGCTGCCGCACGATCGCAACTTCGTCCTGACCCGGGCCGACGACGCCCGCCTGTCGCTGCGCGTCGACTGAGCGCGCAGCCCCCGGAACCCCGCACCGAGCCCCGAATGCGCCATCCGCAACTGAACGCCAACGGCGAGCTGAAGCACCTGCTCACCATCGAAGGCCTGCCGCGCGCCACCGTCCAGCACATCCTGGACACCGCAGAGAGCTTCGTCGGCGTGGCCGAGCGGGAAGTGAAGAAGGTGCCGCTGCTGCGCGGCAAGTCGGTGTTCAACCTGTTCTTCGAGAACTCGACCCGCACCCGAACCACCTTCGAGATCGCCGCCAAGCGGCTGTCGGCGGACGTGCTGAACCTGAACATCAACACCTCGTCCGCATCCAAGGGCGAGTCGCTGCTCGACACCGTCGACAACCTGGCCGCGATGCACGCGGACATGTTCGTGGTGCGCCATGCGGCCAGCGGCGCACCCTTCCTGATCGCCGAGCACCTGGACCGCCATCACGGCCCGCACGTGCACGTGATCAACGCCGGCGACGGGCGCCATGCGCACCCCACGCAGGGGCTGCTCGACATGTACACGATCCGTCACTTCAAGAAGGACTTCACGCAGCTGCGCGTGGCCATCGTCGGCGACGTGCTGCATTCGCGGGTGGCGCGCTCGGACATCCATGGGCTGACCACGCTGGGCGTGCCCGAGGTTCGCGTGATCGGGCCGCTGACGCTGCTGCCCGCGGGCGTGGAGCAGATGGGTGTGCGCGTGTTCACGGACATGCGCGAGGGGCTGAAGGACGTCGACGTGATCATCATGCTGCGCCTGCAGAACGAGCGGATGCGCGGCGCGCTGCTGCCCTCGGCGCAGGAGTACTTCAAGCAGTACGGCCTCACCCGCGAGAAGCTGGCGCTGGCGAAACCCGACGCAATCGTGATGCACCCGGGGCCGATGAACCGGGGCGTGGAGATCGAGTCCCAGGTGGCGGACGGCCCGCAGTCGGTGATCCTCGACCAGGTCACCTTCGGCATCGCGGTGCGGATGGCCGTGATGAGCATCCTCGGCGCCAACTGAGGCGCCGCGCCGCGGCCCCCTCCAGAACACTCTAGCAACGAAGCGACGCATGCGACTTTCGATCGTCAAGGGGCGGGTCGTCGACCCCGCCAGCGGACTGGACACCGTGGCGGACGTCCACCTGGCCGACGGCGTCATCGCCGCGATCGGCGACGCTCCCGCCGGCTTTGCACCGGACCGCGTGATCGACGCCGGCGGCCTGGTGGTGGCGCCCGGCCTGGTCGACCTCGCCGCGCGGCTGCGCGAGCCCGGCTTCGAATACCGGGCCACGCTGGAGTCCGAGATGCGGGCGGCGGTGGCCGGCGGCATCACCAGCCTGTCCTGCCCGCCGGACACCGACCCGCCGCTGGACGAGCCCGGCCTGGTGGAGATGCTCAAGCACCGTGCGCGCGGCCTGGACGGCGCGCGGCTCTATCCGCTGGGCGCGCTCACCGTGGGCCTCAAGGGCGAGATGGTGACCGAGATGGCCGAGCTCGCCGAGGCGGGCTGCGTGGGCTTCTCGCAGGCCGGCCAGATGATGACCGACACCCAGAACCTGCTGCGCGCGCTGCAGTACGCGCGCACCTTCGGCTACACCGCCTGGCTGCAGCCCGAGGACCCGCACCTGGCGCGCGGCGGCGTGGCGCACGCCGGCGCGGTGGCGGCGCGGCTGGGCCTGCCGGGCATTCCGGCGATCGCCGAGACCGTGGCGCTGCACATCCTCATCGAGCTGGTGCGCGCCACCGGCTGCCGCGTGCACTTGTGCCGGCTCTCGTCGGCCGCGGGCATCGGGCTGGTGCGCGCCGCCAAGGCCGAGGGCCTGCCGGTCAGCTGCGACGTCGCGGTCCACCACCTGCACCTGATCGACCTGGACATCGGCTTCTTCGACAGCCATTACCGGGTCTCGCCGCCCTTCCGCGGCCAGCGCGACCGCGATGCGATCCGCGCCGGCCTGGCCGACGGCACCATCGACGCGATCTGCTCCGACCACACGCCGGTGGACGATGACGCCAAGCTGCTGCCCTTCAGCGAGGCCGAGCCCGGCGTCACCGGACTGGAGCTGCTGCTGCCGCTCACACTCAAGTGGGCCGACGAGACCCGCACCCCGCTGGCGCAGGCGCTGGCCAAGGTGAGCAGCGCCAGCGCCGCCATCCTCGGCGTGGACGCCGGCCGCGTGGCCGTCGGCGCGCCGGCCGACCTCTGCCTGTTCGATCCCGGCGAGCACTGGGTGGTCGAGGCCGAGGGCCTGCTCAGCCAGGGCCGGCATTCCCCCTACCTGGGGCGCGAGGTATCCGGGCGCGCGCGGATGACGCTGGTCGGCGGGCGCATCGTGCACGAGCGCGCCGCCCCCGCCGGCGCGGCCTGAACGTGCTCGGCGCTGCGGCGCGGCGCACGCTGCGCCTGCCGATGGTCGTCGGCATGCTGTTCGCCGGCCTGTTCACAGTCACCGTGCTGTTTCCGCTCAGCCGCGAGGGCTTCAGGCGCGCGGCCATCCGGCACTGGTCCCGGGCGCTGCTGTGGTGCTGCGGGCTGGTGCTGCGCGAGCAGCCCGGCCCCGAAGCCCGGCCGCTGGGCGAGCTGCCGCGCGGGCGCATGCTGGTGGCCAACCATATCTCCTGGGTGGACATCTTCGCCATCAACTCGCTGTGCCCGGCCTCCTTCGTGGCCAAGGCCGAGATCGCGCGCTGGCCGCTGATCGGCACGCTGGTCGCCCGCACCGGCACGCTGTTCATCGAGCGCGGCAAGCGTCGCGCAGTGCACCGGATGATCGAGCACATCGACCGCAACCTGCAGGCCGGCGGCCGCGTTGCGGTCTTCCCCGAAGGCACCACCGGTGACGGGCGCTGCCTGCTGCCCTTTCACGCCAACCTCGTGCAGGCCGCGGTGGAGGCCCGCATCGACGTGGTGCCGGTGGGCGTGCGCTACGTCGACACCGGCGGCGCGCGCACCCAGGCGATCGACTACATCGGCGACATGAACTTCGTCGAGTCGCTGTGGCGCATCCTGGGCGCGGGCGGCCTGTGCTGCGAAGTGCACCCGCTGGCGCCGATCCCCGGCGACGCCGGCCTGTCGCGCCACGACGTGGCGGAACGGGCGCGCGCTGCGATCGCGGCGCGGCTGGGGGTGCCGCTGGAGGATGCGATGCCGGAGCGGATCAGGGCGCTGCGCTCCGCCGCAGGCTGATTCTTCCCGGCGCCGCGGTGCCTGGGCTTCGCTGGATCTCGCTGCCGGCACTCGCGGTCTGTCCCCCATTTTGGGGATGTTCAGTTGCCGCCTCATCCCTAGAATAGGGAAATGGCGCCTTGCCGGCGCCTCGGTTTTGCCTTCCTCCGCGCGCCCGCCCCCGCCCTCCCGGCGCGTCCGCCCCCGTTTCAGCGGCGGGTTCCGCCTGCGCCTCCCTGGCGCGTCCGGTCAGCGTCTCCTCGTCGTACAAGCCCCCCAGGAGGTTCCGCATGCCATACATCCACGCCGATCCGGTTGCCTTCAACGAAGGTTCGCCTTCGCTTACAGTCCGCGTGTACCTGGATGCGCCGTCGGTCAACGAGGTCCGGGTCAGCTACCAGGTCGATGGGGGCACCGCCTCGTACGCCGGTGGGACGCCGGACTACCAGTACCAGACCGGCACGTTGGTGTTCGCTCCGGGCCAGACCGAGCGCTTCATCGACATCGTCATGCTCGACGGCACGGCTGTGGAGCCCACCGAGGTGTTCTGGCTCGACCTGTACAGCCCGGTGAGCGCGACGATCGCCCAGCGCTACACGCCCATCGTCATCCACGACAACGACAGCAACCTGGGCGGCGCGCCGGCGATCACCGTGGGCGACGTCACCGTGGACGAGTCCTCCGGCAAGGCCAGCTTCTTCGTCTGGCTGGATCGGCCCTCGCCGGGCGGTGTCAGCGTGCAGTACGCCACCGTGCCGGGCAGCGCCACGGCCGGCGATGACTTCGTCGCGAAGTCCGGCACGCTGAGCTTCGCCGCCGGCAGCCGGGTTGCCACGGTCACGGTCGACCTGAACGACGACGCGCTGCCCGAGCGCGACGAGTCCTTCCAGTTGCAGCTGAGCGGCGCCGTGGGCGCCACCCTGGCGGAGCCCGTCGCCACGGCCACCGTCGGTCGCAACGACACCCCCCCGGTCAGCACCCCGTACATCTTCGCGACGCCCGCGGCTGCAAGCGAGGGCGACACCTTCATCGAGTTCGTGGTGCAGCTGAGCGCGCCGTCGGGCAACGAGGTGCTGGTCAGCTACCAGACCGACGCCAGCACGGCCTCGCACGCGGGCGCCACGCCGGACTACCAGTACCAGACCGGCGTGCTGGCGTTCGCGCCCGGCGAAACGACCAAGACGGTGCGGTTCACGCAACTGGACAACACCACAGCCGAGAGCAGCGAGGTGTTCTGGCTGGACCTGTACAGCCCGGTCAACGGCGTCGTCCTGCAGCGCCTCACCCCGGCCGTGATCGCCGACAACGACCAGCCGACCGGCACGCCGGTGGTTTCGGTCGGCGACATCGTCATCGACGAGACCGCGCACACCGCCACTTTCGTCGTCATGCTGGACCGCCCGTCCACCGGAACGGTGACCGTTGGCTACCAGGCGGTCGACGGCGCTGCCGCCGCCGGGCAGGACTTCACGCTGCCGGCGGGCACGCTGCGATTCGCGCCGGGCGAGACGCTGGAGACCGTCACGGTGCGCCTGACCGATGACGCCCTGGCCGAGCCGGACGAGCAGTTCAAGCTGGTGCTCACCGCGCCGCAGGGCGCCACGCTGGGCCGATCGGAAGCGCTGGCCATGATCGGCCGCAGCGACGACGCGCCGGTGAGCACGCCCTACCTCTCCGCCAAGCCCGTGGCGGCGGGCGAGGCCGACACCTTCATCGAGTTCGTGGTGCAGTTGAGCGCGCCGTCGAACAACGAGGTGCGGGTGAGCTACCAGGCCGACGCGGGCACGGCTTCGCACGCCGGCGCCACGCCGGACTACCAGTACCAGACCGGCGTGCTGGCGTTCGCGCCCGGCGAAACGACCAAGACGGTGCGGTTCACGCAACTGGACAACACCACTGCCGAGAACGGCGAGGTGTTCTGGCTGGACCTGTACAGCCCGGTCAACGCGATCGTCTCCCAGCGCTACGTGCCGGCGATCATCGTGGACAACGATGGCAGCACCGGCACGCCCGGCGTCCGGGTCAGCGACGTGGTCGCGGACGAACAGGCCCAGACCGTTAGTTTCTTCGTGACGCTGGACAAGTCCTCGACCAGCCTGGTCACGGTCGACTACGCGACCAGCGGCGGCAGCGCGCGCCAGGGGGACGACTACGCGGCTGCTTCGGGAACCCTTCGGTTCGTGCCGGGCCAGACAGTGCAGAAGGTCACCGTCAGCCTGCTGGACGACAACGTCGCCGAGCTGGCCGAGAGCTTCCATCTGGTGCTCGGAAACGCAGTCGGCGCGACGCTGGTCGACCCCTACGGCAAGGCGCTGATCGGCCGCAGCGACCTGGCGCCGGTGGCGGCGACGATGATCACCGCCTCGCCGATGGTGGTCAGCGAGGCCGACGGACTGGCCAGAATCCTGGTGCAGCTCGATGCGCCGTCGACGAACGAGGTGCGGGTCAGCTATCAGCTCGATGCCGGCACCGCCTCGCATGCCGGGGCCACGCCAGACTACCTGTACCAGACTGGCACGCTGGTGTTCGCCGCTGGCGAGACGATCAGGACGATCGCCATTGCGCTGCTGGATAACACCGTGGCCGAGCCCACCGAGGTCTTCAACCTCGACCTCTACAGTCCGGTCAACGCCACGATCGCCCAGCGCTACACGCCGATCACCATCGTCGACGACGACAGCGGTTTCCGGGCGCTCAGCCACGGCATCAGCGATGACGTCTACGAGGTGGCCACAGCCACCGATGCCGTCGTCGAGTCCGTCAACGGCGGCACCGACACCATCCGCACCGCGCTGAACGGCTACGTGCTGCCCGACAACGTAGAGCAGCTCCAGCTGCTCGGCACCGCCAACCTCAACGGCGCCGGCAACGCGCTGGACAACGTGCTGATGGGCAACGCCGGCAACAATCGCCTCGACGGCGGCGCCGGCAACGACACCGCGGCCTGGACCGGCAACGCGGCCAATTACCAGGTGAGCCGCTCAGGCAGCGACTGGATCGTCGCCGACCGCGTCGGCAACGCCGGCACTGACGTCGCGGTGAACATCGAGCGCCTGCAGTTCGCCGACCGCACCGTGGCGGTGGAGTCGAGCCCGCACGGCAGCTACGCCGACCTGCCCGAGGCGCTCTGGCACTTCTTCATCGTGGCCTTCGACGCGGCGCCGGGCGTCACTTACATGGACCAGCTGGCCGACGCCTCGCGCTTCGGCATGAGCGTGCGGCAGATCGTCGACGTCTTCACCAGCAAGTCGCAGTTCACCGAGGTCTATCCCGCAACGCTGAGCAACGCGCAGCTGGGCGTGGCGCTGGCCGAGAACATTATCAAGGACAGTGCCAGCCCGCAGGCGAAAGCCGAGGCGGCGACGCAGATCAGGGACTCGCTGGACTACGGCTGGACGGTGGGGCAGATGATCCACCAGGTGTTCGGCAACCTGGGGGCCAAGCCGTACGACGACCCCATCTGGGGTGGCACCGCGCTGCAGTTCCACAACCAGATCCAGGTGTCGAAGTACTACACCGAGGTGCTGAACCAGAGCACCACCGACCTGGCCACCTTGCGCGCGGTGATCGATCCGGTCACCCAGTTCAGCGACGTGTCCAGCGATGCGGCGCTGGCGACGCTGGTCGGGGTGGCGCTGTTCGATGCCTGAGCCTGCGCAGCGCGGCCGCGCGCCGCTGATGGACGTGCGCCGGGTCCAGCAGGGCGATCAGCACGTTCACGTCCAGAAGTGCGCGCATCAGACGCCTTCGGAGTCCCGCAGGCGGTCGATGGCATCGTTCGTGACGAGGGGGCCGCGGGCGGCGAAGGGCCGGAAGCCGTAGACGGAAACGGGCTCTTCCGCCTTGTGCGCGATGTCGGATCCGGTCAGTGCGCGGCGGGCCAGTTCGGAGAGAACCTGCCCTGCCGTCTTGCGTTCGCATCGCGCAAGCTCCTTGGCGGCAGCCAGCACCTCGTTGTCGATGTCCAGTGTGGTTCTCATGCGAGGCGCCTTCGTCTGGTGCAATGATGATCTGATGCGGAGACGATGCCAGAAAAATCCTCGCCGTGCCCTCGCCGCGCAGGGACGGCAGGCAGTGGCCCGAGGCGGACTACCGCGTCCTCTGCCCCGGCTTCTGCGCCTGCGGGCAGGCCAGGCTGAACACCTCGCGGTCGTCGAGCCGCACGCCGGTCAGCGCGCCGCCCCAGACGCAGCCGGTGTCCAGCGCGACCAGGTCCGGGCGCAGCACCAGGCCCAGCGTCGACCAGTGGCCGAACACCAGCGTGAGGCCGGCGCTGGCGCGGCCGGGCACGTCGAACCAGGGCAGGTGGCTGGGGGGCGCGCCGCCGGCGCCTTCCTTGGTGTGGAAGTCCATCGTGCCGTCGGGCGTGCAGAAGCGCAGCCGCGTCAGCGCGTTGACGATCACCCGCAGACGGTCCGCGCCGCGCAGCCCGTCGTCCCAGCGTGCCGGTTCGTTGCCGTACATCTTGCGCAGGAAACCGGTCCAGCGCGGGCCGGCCAGCACCTGCTGCACCTCGGCGGCGAGTTCCAGCGTGCGCTCGCCGCTCCACTGGGGCAGCACGCCCGCGTGCACCATCAGGTGACCGTTCTCCAGGTGGGCGAGCGGGCGGCGGCGCAGCCAGTCGATGAGCGCCTCCGCGTCGGGCGCGTCGAGGATCTCCTGCAGCGTGTCCGACCGGTGCGGCGGGCGGATGCCGGCCGCCACCGCAAGCAGGTGCAGGTCGTGGTTGCCCAGCACCGTCACCAGCCGCGCCTCGTTCGCCATCGCCCAGCGCAGGGTCTCCAGCGATTTCGGGCCGCGGTTGACCAGGTCGCCGGTGAGCCAGAGCCGCGCGGGGCGGCCGGCGGCGGCGTCGACGCGCGCGACCAGCGTCTCGAGGCAGTCGAAGCAGCCCTGGACGTCGCCGATCGCCACCGGCGCTTTGCCGTCGATCCAGCCGTGGCCGGCGGTCGCAGCGGCAGTCGCAGCGGTCCCATCCCCCTCCGGGCCGGACCGCGAGCTCACTTGTCGTCCCCCCGGTCGCGATCCCCGGGCCGGATGATCATCCAGCGCGGCACGCGCATCCGCGCGATGCGCACGTAGAGCCAGATGTAGGACGCGACGAACAGCAGCAGGAAGCCCGCCAGCACCAGCCCCTGGCCGTGGAAGATCACCGCGGGGATCACCGCCAGCGACGAGAGCACCCACAGGTAGGGCGAGGCGAAGGCGTTGCGCTGCTCGCGCGACTGGGGCTCTTCGGCGCCGACCGCCCAGCGCACCACGCGCCGGTAGATCAGGTGGTGCAGGTGGGCGGCGTCGGGCATGCCGGAGGCGTCGCCGCGCAGCACCTTGCGGCGCCAGATCGAGAACGCCACCTCCAGCAGCGGATAGGCCAGCAGCAGCGGCGGGAACCAGGCCGACACGCCCGGATTGCGCGCCACCAGCAGGATCGACAGCGCGCCGAGCAGGAAGCCCAGCAGGTAGGCGCCGCCGTCGCCCAGGAACAGGTGCGCCTTCGGGTAGTTCCAGAACTGGAAGCCGACCACGGCGCCGGCCGTCAGCAGGCTGGCCGACACGATCACCGGGTCGCCCACCTCGAGCCCGACGATCGCCAGCCCGCACAGCATCGCCAGGCAGACCATGCCGGCAAGGCCGTTGAGGCCATCGATCAGGTTGATTCCGTTGGTGACCGTGAGCATGCCCAGCACGGTGAGCAGGACGCCGACCCCGGGAATGGCCACCAGAGGATCCAGGAAAGGGATGTCCACCCTGGGGATGCGCAGGTCGAGCAGCAGCCAGCCCAGCAGCACGGCGACCGTCATCAGCGCCAGCCGCACCCGCGGATGCACGCGGCCGGTGAGATCCTCCAGGAAGCCGCCGGCGAAGGCCGGCAGCGCGCTGGCCAGCAGCAGCAGGATGACGCCGCCGATGGCGGGCGTCCTTGCCGAGACCGCCAGGCTGCCCAGTCCCATCGCCACCAGCACCGCCAGCCCGCCGATCCGGGGCACCGGCCGGGAATGCACCCGCCGCCGGTCGTGGACGTCCGCGTCCATGCCGAAGCGCTGCGCGAAATAGGCGATCCGCAGGATGACCAGCGAAACGAGCAGGGAGACCGCGAGCGCGATGCCGAAGGAAATCATGAGCGGTGCGTTGCCTGCCTAGTCCCGGCCCGGCGCGCGCATCGGCAGTGGCGCGCCTTCCGAGGCGATCAGTGCGCGATAGCGCCGCCAGGCGTCCGAGCGCCAGAGTCTCGTCATGCTGGCCAGGTGCCAGCCCAGGTGGCGCAGCGAGCGCCGGCTGGCCCGCCTGGCGTCGTGCACCACCACTGCGTCGCGAGCCTGGCGCAGCTGCCAGCCGGCCAGCCGCAGCCGCGCGCAGAGGTCGACGTCCTCGCAGTAGAGGTGATAGCGCTCATCGAAGCCGCCGATGGCCTCGAAGGCCTCGCTGCGGATCGCCAGGAACATGCCGGCATACCACTGCGGCGTTTCGCCGGACGGCGGCCCTGACGCTTCGCCGGAAGCCGGCTGAAGCGATTCGCCGGTTCCCGGATGGGGCGCCGTCGTGGGCGCGGCGCGGGAAGCTGCGCGCGCGAGCCCGCCCGGCAGGTAGCGGCGCAGCAGTGCTGCCGGCGTGGGCAGCGCGCGCGCGGAGTCCGCGACGCTGCCATCGGGCTCGCGCACCAGCGGCGCCACCAGCCCGACGCCGGGTGCGGCGGCGGCCAGCAGGGCGGGCAGCGGATCGGCGGGCAGCCGCAGGTCCGGATTGGCAACCACGAACCATTCACTGGCGCAGCGCGCGAAGGCTGCGTTGTGGTTCGCGCCGAAGCCGCGCGGCTGGGGGTTGTCGATCACCTCCAGCGTGGCGCCCGGATGCGCGCAGGCCGGCTGCCAGCGTTCGGGCAGGTTGCGGGTGATCACCACCCGGTCCAGCAGCGCGCCGGTGCGGGCGAGATCGTCGAGCATGCGCTGCGCGAGGTCGCCTTGTCGGTGGCTGACCAGTGATACGGTGAACAAGAGTGAAATCCTCAGCCCGGAGGGGCCAGGCGCCGCCGTGGGGCGCGATGCCGGGGCGTCGGCGCGCCAGGCCGGCCGGCAAGACCCGGTAGGATACATTAGCGGCCTTTCCGACCGAGCATGCGCGCAGCGGCCATCGCCCAGCGCGCCCATCGATGACTTCTCTTGCGTACCTGTACTGGCAGTGGCTCAGGCGCGACCTTGCCGGGCGCTACCGCGGCTCGCTGCTGGGGCTGGCCTGGCCGGTGCTGCAGCCGCTGTCGCAGATCCTGGTGTTCACCCTGGTCTTCCATCAGTTCATGCGGATGCGCTGGCCGGCCGCCGGCGGCGAAGGCAGCGCGCTCGACTACGCGCTGAACGTGTTCGCCGGCATGGCGGTGTTCAACTTCCTCGCCGAGGTGCTCAACCGCGCGCCCGCGGCCATCCTCGGCCAGCCCAACTTGGTCACCAAGGTGCGCTTCCCGCTGACGGTGCTGCCGGCGGTGATCGTCGGGGCCGCGGCGCTGCACCTGGTGGTGGGCGCGGTGGCGGTCTCGCTGGCGATGATCGCCTTCCGCGACGCCTCGGTGCTTGCGCTCCTGCTGCCGCTGTTCCTGCTGCCGATGCTGCTCTACGGGCTGGGGCTGGCGCTGGGGCTGGCGGCGCTGGGGGTCTACCTGCGCGACATCGCCCAGGTGATGCCGGCGCTCACCAGCCTGCTGATGTTCCTCACGCCGATCTTCTATCCGGCGACGCTGTTCCCCCCGGGGCTCGGCTTCGTGCTCCAGGCCAGCCCGCTGGCCTGGTCGGTGGAGGCCTTCCGCAAGCTGGCCATCGTCGGCGAGCTGCCTGGGCTGGGCGGCTTCGCTGCCCACCTGCTGGCCTCCGCCGTGGTGATGGCGGCCGGGGCGTTCGTGTTCGCGCGGCTGCGCAAAGGGTTCGCCGATGTCCTCTGAGAACGACGAGATCGCGATCGAGGTCGAGGGCGCCGGCAAGACCTACCGGATGTACGCGCACCCTTCGGACCGGCTCAAGCAGGCGTTCTTCCGCCGCCGCCGCTACTACACCGAGTTCGAGGCGCTGGAGAAAGTCGACTTCCGCCTGCGCCGCGGCGAGGCGATGGGAATCGTCGGCGTCAACGGCGCGGGCAAGTCCACGCTGCTGCAGCTGATCGCCGGCACCGTCGAGCCCAGCCGGGGCAGCGTGCGCACCCGCGGCCGGGTGGCGGCCCTGCTGGAGCTGGGCTCGGGCTTCAACCCGGAGTTCACCGGGCGCGAGAACATCTACCTCAACGCAGCCACCCTCGGGCTGTCCAAGCGCGAGATCGACGAGCGCGTGGATGCGATCATCGAGTTCGCCGGCGTCGGGCCGCACATCGACCAGCCGGTGAAGACCTACTCGAGCGGCATGTACGTGCGGCTGGCCTTCTCGATCGCCACCAGTGTCGACCCGGACGTGCTGATCGTCGACGAGGCGCTGTCGGTGGGGGATGGCGCGTTCAGGCGCCGCTCCTTCGACCGGATCATGCAGATCAAGGAGGGCGGCACGACGATCCTGTTCTGCTCGCACGCCCTCTATCAGGTCGAGGTGTTCTGCGACCGCGCGCTCTGGCTTCACCGCGGGCGGGTTCAGAAGATTGGCAAGGTGCCGGATGTCCTGCGCCCCTACCAGGAGTTTCTGGACGCCTATGTCAACGACATGAATGCCGAGCCCTTCCCGTCGAGTGGGGGGCTGCGCCCGGAAGATCGCTTGCCGGACGATTCCGCGGGCGGGCTGCCCCCCGCTGTGGCCGCACCGCGCGGTGAAGCGCGCATTCAGTCGGTACAGGTGCGGCTCGACGGGCAGCAGGGCACCGAGTTGCACGGCAGGTCCCTGGTGTCGCGCCTGGAAGTCGACATCGACTTCGTTTCCGACCCGAGCCTGCCCGCACCGACGGCAGCCCTGGTCCTCTCGAGCGAGAGCGGGAAGATCCTCGGCTCCTGCCTCTCGCTCACGCAGGGTGTGGTCGTCGAGAGGGGGCCCGACGGAGCGGGCGTAATCCGTGTGGCGGTGGATCGGATTCCGTTGAACAAGGGGCGCTACCGGGTTGGCGTGTATCTCTTCTGCGAGCGTGGCATCCATGGGTACGGGATGGCGGATCCGGTGGCCCACATCAGTCTTCATCATGGCGGCCCGGAGCAGGGGGCCTGGCTGCTGAATGCGGCCTGGGGCAGCGGCAACTCCGATTTTCTCGCGACCGGTCAATGAATTCAGGGCGTTCTTCCTCCTCCTCTGGCGGCGTGCTCGGCAAGGGCTTGCGCGCGCTGTGCCTGTGGCTGTGCAAGCGGCTTGCGCCGCGTGAGATCGGGGTCCTCTTCGAAAGGCTGCAGATCGCCCTCGCCGATGAGGATCCCAGGGTCGGTCACTACGCGCTGGAGTTCAACAACCCGCAGGCCCTGTGCTTCCTGATGGACGCCTATCCGGCCCTGCAAGGGATTTTCGCGACCTACCCTCGCATGGGGACCGTCCGGCTGCTCGACATCGGGCCGGCGTTCGGCGCTTCCGCCGGGCTGTTGTCGCAGATGCACCGCTCCCATTTCCTCGGTCCCAAGCTCGTCGTGGATGTCCTCGACATCTATGATTCGCGGCGGAAGTTCATCGAGATGAGCTACCCGCTGGTGAACTTCATGCATGCGAGCATCGAGAGCCTGCCCGGCGATGCCAAGTGGGATGTCGTCTATTGTTCGAATGCCATCGAGCACATGGAGAACCCCAGGGCGTTCGTGCAATCGGTGATGGCGCACACCAGCGGGTACGCCATGTTCCTCGCGCCCTACAACGAGGCGTTGCCCCTCTCGGAGGATCACCGGTCGCAGATCACCGAACAGACCTTCGATGGGTTCGCAGTGGAAGCGGTCAAGGTGTTCACCACTGCGGCCTGGCCGATGACCGCGGACGGCGTCCAGCGGCAGCAGATCCTCGTCGTGATCAAGGCGCAGGCACAGCGCGGGCTTGCCAGCGTCGCCGATGGCGGGGAGGGTCCGTCGCCGGCGCTTGCGTCGCGCGCCGCGGATCACTGGGACCGCTGGCAGGCGGCGCATGACGCGCAGCGCCCGCGCATGACCGACTGGGGCGACCATCCCGAGGTGCTGCGGCTGATCGGCGCCGAACTGCTCGGCTCCGCCGACACCAGCATCGTCGGTTTCCTGGCCGACAGGCTCGGCGCGCGGCAGGCTCATGCAATGAGCCTGTGCTGCGGCGACGGCAGCTTCGAGAAGGCCTTGCTCGCAGGCGGCGTGTTCCGGACGATCGAGGGGCTCGACATCTCCGAGGTGCGCATCGGGGCCGCGCGCGCCGCGGCCGGCGAGCAGCAGGGCAGGCTGACTTTCCGGGCCTGCGACATCGACGCCGCCGACTTCGGCGAAGCGGTGTGCGACGCGGTGGTGGCGAAGGCCGCGCTGCATCACCTGAGCCGGCTGGAGGAACTGTTCGATGGCATCGCGCGCTGCCTGCGTCCCGGCGGCGTGCTGGTCACGCTCGACTTCTTCGGCCCGACCCGCTTCCAGTGGACCGACCGCCAGCTCGACGAGGCCAACCGTTTCCTCGAGACCGAGGTTCCGGAGGAACTTCGCCGGCTGCCCGACGGCAGCCTCTACCGCGCCACCCGGCCAACGGTGCAGGAAATGATCGAGATGGATCCGTCGGAGGCGGTGCGCTCGGCCGACCTCCTGCCGCTGCTGAGGGAGCGCTTCGAGCCGGAACTGGACCTGCCGCTCGGCGGCACGCTGCTCAGCCTGATCCTGCACGGCAGCATCGTCGACAACTTCGAGCCGGGCAACGAGGCGCACGACGCGATCGTCCGCAAGGCCTTCGCGCTGGAGCGCCGCCTGATGGCCGAGGGCGCCATCGGCAGCGACTTCCGGCTGATCATCGCCCGGCCGAAGTCCGCGCCCACGCACTGAGCGGCTCGAAGCGGCGGGCCCAGGTGTTCTCTTCGCGGAAGGCCTGCACCTCGGCGGGGTCGGCCGCGTCACGCGCCAGCGCCGGAAGGTCCAGCTGGCCGAGCTCGTCGAGGAAGGCCACGCGCTCGCGCGCCCCGCGCAGCCGCATCTCGCCGAAGCGGGTGCTGAGCACCGGCAGCCCCATCGCGCGGTACTCGTAGTACTTGACCGGGTCGACGCACTCGGTGAGCGGGTCGATGCGGAAGGGGATCAGCCCGAAGGTGAAGTCCGCGAGCGCGTCGTAGACGCGGTCCTGCGGGATGCCGGGCAGCAGCTCGACGTTGGGGGGCAGGTGCGCGGGGCGATGCTCGCAGGGGCCGATCAGTCGGACCACCGCCTGCGGGAAGCGCTGCGCCAGCGCGATGACCGCGTCCCAGTCGAACCAGGCGGCGATCGCGCCGAGGTAGCCGAACACCGTGGCGCCGAGCGGCAAGTCGCCGCCGGGCTCATCTTGTGAGCTTGCGGCCTCCGGCTCCGTTGCCGACAGCGGCGGCCTTGCGGGTGGTGTCATCCCGTTGCGCACGCACAGCAGCTTGCCAGCATGTCCGGGGAAGTGCTGCGCCAGCGGCGTGGCCGAGACCACCAGCCGGTCGCAGCGCTCGGCGAGCTCCGCCTCGGCGCGCTCCAGCCAGCGGCGCGAGCGTCCGGATGCGAAAGCCGGTACGTTGTCCATCACGTCGAAGACCTTGAGCGCGCGCGGGTGCCGGCGGAACAGCTCGATCGCCAGCGCGCAGGGCTTGCCGGCGACGATCCAGGTCTGCGCGTGGTCCGGCGCGTGGAACCCGCCCAGGTCACTGATCTCGCCGGTTCCGCCGGCTCCGTCGATCCCGTCGATCCCGTCGATCCCGTCGATCCCGTCGAGCAATCCGCTCCAGAGCCGCCGGTTCAGCCAGCGCCCCGCTGCCAGCGGTTCGAAGGGCGGCGCGCGCGGCCGCAGCGTGCGGATCCACGGCGCGCCGCGCCAGTCCGGGCCCAGCGGCGGGCCGGCCGGCCGGCGCAGGCGCCGAAGGTCGGCCAGCCGCGGCAGCCGCGCCGGGTAGGGCTCGATCCAGGTCACCTGCGCGTCGAAGCGCTCGTGGAACCAGCGCACGAAGTGATGCGGCCGCTGCGCGAAGCTGGCCAGCGGCACGGGCGACAGGTAGACGAGGCGCATTTCGGCCGGATCCTTCGCAGCGGCCCGCGGGGGCGCGGTCGATCCCTTCACGGACGTTCAGGCGTCGAGCGCCCGGCGCACCGTCTCCAGGATGCGTTCCGACGCGCGCCCGTCGCCATAGGGCGAGCCCGCGCCCGCCATCCGCGCGTACAGCGCGGTGTCGCTCAGCAGCGCCTCGGTCGCGTCGACGATGCGCTGCGTGTCGGTGCCCACCAGGAGGTTGGCGCCGAGCGCGACCGCCTCGGGACGCTCGGTCTCGTCGCGCAGCACCAGCACCGGGCGAGCCAGCGCCGGCGCCTCTTCCTGTACCCCGCCGGAGTCGGACAGGATGACCCGCGCGCGCTTCATCAGCCAGCAGAACTCCGGGTAGGCGCAGGGCTCGACCAGGCGCACGTTGGCCAGGCCGCGCAGCAGCAGGTCGGTGGTCTGGCGCACCGCGGGGTTGGGGTGCACCGGGAAGACGAAATCCAGCTCCGGGTGGCGCGCGGCCAGCGTGGCGATCGCGTCGCAGATGCGCGCCATCGCGGCGCCGTGGTTCTCGCGCCGGTGCGCGGTGACCAGCACGAAGTCACGCCCCGGTGTCACCGGCAGGCCGGCGGGCTCGGGCTCGGCGAGCACCGCCTGCAGCGCGTCGATCACCGTGTTGCCGGTGACCTCGATGTCCGCCGCTGCGATGCCCTCTGCGAGCAGGTTGTCGCGCGCAGCGCCGGTGGGCGCGAAGTGCCAGCGCGTCATCCGCGAGGTCAGCACCCGGTTCATCTCCTCGGGGAAGGGCAGCAGCGGGTTGCCGGTGCGCAGCCCCGCCTCGACGTGCGCGAACGGCACCTGGCGGAAGAAGCAGGCCAGACTGGTGGCCAGCACGCTCACGGTGTCGCCCTGGCCGAACACCGCATCCGGGCGCGCCCGCTCCAGCAGTGCGTCGAAGCCCTGCAGGATGCGCGCGGTGACCGCGGCCAGCGCCTGGCCGGGCAGCATCGCATGCAGGTCGTGCGCCACTTTCAGCCCGAAGTGATCGACGATCGGCTGCACCAGATCGCGGTGCTGGCCGGTGAGCACCAGCTCGCAGCGCGCCCAGCCGCTGCGTTCGATCGCCAGCACCAGCGGCGCCAGCTTGATCGCTTCCGGGCGGGTGCCGATCACCACCAGCAGGTGCTTGCGTGAGTCCTGGTTCATCGTCATCGGCGGGGCAGGCTCTCGGGCCGGTAAGTGTGCGGTTTCCAGGGGCCCCACTTCTCTTCGTAGAGCTTGCGGCTGCGCTCGAAGATCGCCTGGCGGCGCGCATGGCTCTCGGCGTTGAAGGAGGCGGAGAGCTCGTGATAGACGAACACGTCCTCGGCGCAGCCGACGCGCAGGCCCGCCTCGCGCAGACGCATGCAGTAGTCGTCGTCCTCGAAGTAGCCGGGAAAGAAGCGCTCGTCCATCGGACCGATCCGCTCCCAGATCCTGCGCGGGATCATCACGCAGAAGAAGGCGGCGATCGACAGTGGCAGCAGCTTTCCGGTGCGCGCCAGGTTGTAGCGGCGCGCGCTGGCGAAGACCTCTTCCGGCGTGGCGCCGGGCAGCGCCACCTGGGCCTCGTTGCCGATGTTGTTGGTGACCGGGCAGAGCAGGCCGAGGCCGGGGTCGCGCTGCAGGTGCCGGCGCAGGCCGCGGGCCCAGCCCGGGCTGACGATGGTGTCGTTGTTGAGGATCACCAGGTACTCGCCGCTGGCCCTGGCCATGCCGGAATTGACGCCGCCGCCGAAGCCAAGGTTCTCGGCGTTCAGCACCGCGATCCTGCGCCCGGGCGCTTCCCGTTCCCATTCGCGCAGCCGCTCGGCGGTCTCGTCGGCGGACGCGTTGTCCACCACGATCACCTCGGTGGGCGCGCCGTCGGTGCAGGCCTCGAGGCTCTCCAGGCAGCGCCGGGTCAGCGGCCACTGGTTGTAGGCGACCACCACCACGCTCACCGTCGGCTCGTCGCTGCAGTCCTCGGCGGCCTGCTCGAAGGCGGCGGCGCGATGCTGCCAGGTCTGCTCGCGCGCGAAGCCCATGCGGCGCGCGCGCAGCGCATCGGCGCCGGGGTCGTTGCGCTCGGCCAGCGCCGTTCGCAGCGCGGCGCCGAAGGCCTCGTGGTCGGTGGCGCGGTAGACCAGGCCGTCCATCGCCCGCAGCTCGGGCAGGTCGGTGCCCGCCACCGGCTTGCCGGCGCTCAGGTACTCGTAGACCTTCACCGGGTTGGTCGCCAGCGTCAGCGCATTGACCCTGAAGGGAATCAGGCAGGCGTCGAAGGCGGCCAGCCAGCGCGGCAGCTCCGCATAGGGCTTCTCGCCCAGCAGGCGCACGTTGGCACGATGGCGCAGCGCGCGGCCGGCGCCGGCGGTGTCGTCGCCGATCAGCTGGAAATCGCAGCCGGGCAGCTCGCCGGCCAGCCGGTCGATCAGCTCCAGGTCGAACCACTCGGCGATCGCGCCGTAGTAGCCGACCACCGGCCGGCGCGCCGAGGTCCCCGCGGCGGCGTCCGAGGCCGCGCGCAGCGCGACCGCGGCGTGGAAGTGCCCGTACTCGCCGGCGTTGCGGATCAGCTCGACGCGCCGAGCCAGCGGCCGCGCCTGCCCTTCCAGCATGGTCGAGGTCACCACGGTGAGGTCGGACAGCGCGAACGACTGCCGCTCGAGCTCCACGTGCGCGTCCGCCGTGTTGGCGAAACCGGCGTGATGGTCCATGCAGTCGTAGACGGTGCGCGCGGTCGGGAAGAAGCCGGCCACCGGATGCCAGAAGGGATGCTGAACCACGCTCACCGCGGCGCCGATGTCCGCGTGCAGCCACAGCGCGCGCAGGCTGGCGCGCAATTGAGCGAGTTGCGCGTCGTCGGCCTGCATCGCGTAGACGCTGAGCGGTCCGCGTACCCGCAGGAAGACCTGGTACAGCGGCAGCTGCGCGTCGAGCCGCTCCACCGAGAAGCCGGGCTCGGCCGCGTCGACGAAGTTCACCGACACGTAGAACACCCGGCGTCCGCCGCGCGCCACCGCCAGCGCCAGCTGCTGCGGCCGCTGGTGGCGGAAGTGCCAGTCGATGACGCCGAAGAACAGGTAGTCGCGCATGCCGGGGGCTGCCGGCTCGAAGGGCGGATGCTCCTGCGCGCCGGTGACCGTCGGATCGAGGGACGAATGCCGCTGCGCGGCGGCGCCCGGGTCGCCGAAGGCGTCCTCACTGCGGCCGGCCAGGCGGTTGCGCCAGCGCCTGCGCAGGCTGCCGATGCGGTGACGCATCGCGGGACTCAGGGGCAGGGCGGAATAGATTCGGCGCAGCAAGAGGGCGGGCTCCAGGGCTTCGGGCGGACGGTGCGGCGGGGGAGGGGCTTCCGGTCCGCGGGGATCGGCGGTCCGGGGGCGCGGTCGCGGGCCGTAGTTTAATGCGCCACGGTCTACACTTGCGCCTCCCCGAAGACCCAGGACCGCCCCCCCAGCCCCCCGCATGACCCGGAACCGCTCAACGATCGCCGGCCTGATGCTCGCGACGGCCATTCCGGTCGTCGCAGTGGCCTATGCGCTGCAGGTGCTCAACGGCGTGCCGCTGGCCGACGAGTGGCGCTGGCTGCGCAACCTGCTGATCCCGCACCTGCGCGGCGAGATCGGCTTCGGCGACTACCTCGCCGGCGAGTACGCCTTCCTCGGCCACACTCATTTCCTCACGCTGCTGGCCTTCTACCTGGATCACCGCTGGGCCGGGCTCGACCTGGAGCGGCTGGCGCAGTTCGGGCTGGTCTTCTATGTCGCGGGCTATGCGCTGCTGGTGTCGTACCTGAGGGCGCACGAGCCGCGGCCAGCGCCTGCCCAGTGGCTGGCGCTGGCGGCGCTGGCGGCGGCATACTTCCCGCTGACCACCGATTTCCCCTGGGGGCTGGTGGTCTTCGAGTACCTCTATTACTTCGGCGCGCTGGCGCTGCTGCTGGTATTCGACGCCTACCTGCGCGGCCGGCTGGCCTTGTGGGCGCCGGTGCTGGGCTTCTTCCTTGCGCCGGTGCTGCTCGAGTCCTTCGGGCCGGTGGCGGTGGCCGCCTGCCTGGCGGTGTACTTCGCAGGCTTCCGTCGCCGCGCCGGCGGGCTGCTGGCGCCGGTGGCACTGGTGCTCGGCCACGTGGCTGCGTGGCTGCTGATGTACCTGCTGCTGGGCGCCGGCCAGCCCACCGCGTCCACCTCGCGCTGGGTGGTGATGCAGGCGCTGCTGGCCAATCCGCAGGACGTCGTCCTGTCGCTGCTGATCTCGCTGTCGCAGCCGCTGGCGGACCGGGCGGTGCTGGGCCACTGGCTCCCGGAGGGCTTCCGGTGGGCGCAGGCGGCGATCGGCCTGGCCGGCGGCGCGCTGGTGCTGGCGGTGCTGTGGACCTGGCGGCGGCGGCTTCGCGCCGGCGACAGCGAGCTGCCGCTGCTGCTGGCCGCCTTTTCGCTGGCCGCCTGGGCGCTGATCCTGCTCACCCGCTACCTGGACTTCGGCGTGGCGGTGATGGACGCGCAGCGCTTTACCCGCTTCTTTGTCCCCTGGTATCTGGCGGTGGCCGCCGCGCTCTACCTCGGGCGCTTCAGGCTTGCCCAGGCCGCGACGGTGCTGGCGCTGCTGCTGGTTCCGTTCCTGTGCGGCGCGGCCTTCCAGTTCCGCAACGCGGTCCACGTCAACGCCTACTTCGACGGCGCCGCGCAGGCGCTGCGCCAGGAGCCGCCCGATTCGCAGGCGCTGTCGCGCTACATCGGCCAGTGCGGGCAGTCCTACTGCGACGACACCATCAGCTTCCTGCGCGGCTCCGGCCTGCCGCTGTTCCGGGCCGGCCAGGCGGCTCCCGCGCAGTAGAATCCCCCGCATCCGGCCACGGCTGCTGCGCGCGTCGCGGGCCCCGCCCGACCCTCCCCACCGACCCGCATGCGCGACCGCCAGACCGAAGCCCAGTACTACCCCCGCGAGTTCATGCCGCTGCAGGATCTCGACGACGTGCTCTGCGTCGCGCCGCATCCGGACGACGAGGTGTTCGGCGCCGGCGGCCTGCTGACGCTGCTCGCTGCGCAGGGGCGGCGCGTGCGCTGCGTGGTGCTCAGCCGTGGCGAGCGCGCCGAAGGCGATCCCTCGGGCGAGCTTGCCGCGCTGCGCATGGACGAGTCCCGCCGCGCCGCGCGCGTGCTGGGCCTGCCCGAGCCGCGCTTCCGCGACTGGCCCGACCGGGGAATGACCTACGGCGAGCCGCTGATCGCCGACCTCGCCGCGCAGATCATGGAGGCCGGCGCGCGCGTGCTGCTGCTGCCTTCGCTGTCCGAGCCGCACCCTGACCACCAGGTGGCTGCGCTGGCCGGGATGGCCGCCGCGCAGCGCAGCGCCACGGTGCGCACGCTGCTCTTCTACGAGGTGGGTGCGCCGATGCACCCCAATGCGCTGGTGGACATCTCCGCAGTCGCCGGGCGCAAGTGGCAGGCGATGCGCGAGTTCGCCTCGCAGGAGGCGATCCAGCCCTACGAGGCCCAGGCCCGCGCGCTGGCCACGTTGCGCGCCTTCGGCGCCCCCGGCGGCTGCACAGCCGCCGAGGCCTTCTTCCGGGTCGAGGCCGATGCGCTGCTCAGCCGCGGCGCCGGCGCCGCGCTGCCGCTGTGGCCTTTGGCGCGCGCGCGCGCGCAGCTGGCCAACGGGCCGGACGAGCTGCCGCTGGTCAGCGTGCTGGTGCGCAGCATGGACCGCCCGCAGCTCGCCGAGGCGATCGCCTCGGTGGCGGCCCAGACCTGGTCCAACCTCGAAGTGGTGGTGCTCAATGCCAGCGGCCGCGCGCATTCGCCGCTGGTGGCGGCGCCCGCGGGGATGCCGCTGCGCCTGGTCCAGCCCGGCCTGGACGAGGGCGGGGCGCCCAGGGCCTGCGGCCGCGCCGCGGCGGCCAACCGGGCGCTGCAGGCGGCGCGCGGCGAGTTCGCGCTCTTCCTCGACGACGACGACCTGATCCACCCCGGCCACCTGGAGCGGCTGATGGCGGCGCTGCGGGCGAGGCCGGCAGCGGTGGCGGCCTACGGCGGGGTGCGGGTCGAAGGGCCGGACGGCACCTTCCTGCGGGACTACGACCTGCCCTGGTCGCCCGAGCGCCTGCAGGGCATCAACTTTCTGCCGATGCACGCGGTGCTGTTCCGGATGGCGCCGGTGCGCGCCCCGGGCCTGCGCTTCGACGAGTCGCTGCCGGTCCTCGAGGACTGGGAATTCTGGCGCGGGCTGGCGGCGCTGGGCGATTTCGTCCACTGCCCCGGCGTCTCGGCGCTCTACCGGCAGGCGCATGGCGACTCCGGCGTCGGCACGCCCGGTCACCCCAACCACTGGCAGCGCTGGCACCGGCTGCTGCTCGAGCGCGGGCTGGAAGGCGCCACGCCGCAGCGCTGCGCCGACCTGCTCGCCTGGCATGCGATCGAAGTCGACCGGCTGCAGGTCCGCGAGGAACGGCTGCAGGCGCAGCTGGGCGAGCGCGACGCGGCGCAGGAGCAGCTGCGGCGCAGCAGCGCTGCGGAACTGGGCGCGCTGCGTGCTGAGCTGGGCGCACGGCAGGCCGAGCACGGCGAGCTCGCGCGCGAGCGGGCGCTGCTGCGCAGCGAGCTCGCGATGATCACCGTCTCGCGCTCCTGGCGGATCACGCGCCCCTTGCGCGCGCTCACCGGCTGGCTGCACCGGCTGCGGGGGCGGGCTTGAGCTTCGAGATCCTGGAGCTGCCGCAGGAGGAGATCGACGCGGCCTGCGCACTCTTCTCGGGCGTCTACGGTCATCCGATCGAGCCCGGCCAGTGGCGCTGGAAGTACCTGTTGGGGCCACGGCTGGGGCAGGTCAACATGGCGGCGCGCAGCCCGGACGGGCAGTGGGTCGGCCATGCCGGAGCCATCGTCTTCCCCGGCAGCTGGCAGGGGCGCGCGATGCCGATGGCGCAGGTCTGCGACATCATGGTCGATCGCCGCGCGCGCGGCGGCCTGTCGCGCGAGGGCGTCTACCCGCGCCTGGTGGCGGCGCTGCGCGAGGCGCTGCGCACCCGCTACCCCGGCGTCTACGCCTACGGCTTCCCCGGCGAGCGGCCGTTCCGGCTGGGCGAACGCATCGGCTTCTACCGCCGGCTCTACCAGTGCCGCGAGGCCAGCATTCCCCTGGACGCCCCGGCGGCCAGTGGCGCCTGGGCCTGGTCCGCGCGGCCGCTCGACTGGCAGCAGGCCGAAGCGCTGCTGGACCGCGCCTGGTCCAGGCTCGGCCCGCAGCAGCCTGTGCCCATGGTGGCGCGCACCGGTGCCTGGCTGGCCTGGCGATACCGCGACCACCCGGGTCATGCCTACCGCCTCTGGATGCTGCGGCACTGGTTCGGGCGGTCGGGCTGGCTGGTGACCCGGGCGATGCCGGACGGCGCGCTGTGCGTCGTCGACGCGCTGCTGCCGCGTGCGTCCGATGCCCCGGCCGCCTGCTCCGCGCTGCGCATCGAGCTCACGCGCGAAACCGCCGGCGGGGGGGCGGTGCTCAGCACCTGGCTCGATGTGCCCGGGGCGGCGGACACGCCGATCGTGGGCACCGAGTTCCTCGCAGAGCGCTGGCATACGGACCTGCCGGCGCCGAAGTTCCAGCCGGGCGATACGGACGTTTATTGAGGGACGCGCATCGCCAGGTTGCGGCCGAACTTGCGCCAGGGGTCTTCCCACAACTGGTAGAGCAGCCAGGCGCCGGCCAGGGTGAGCGCACAGCCCGCCAGCAGCGCCAGCGCCGGGCCCAGCCGGGCCGCGTGAGGCTCCACCACCCGCAGCGCGGCGATGTGCAGCAGGTAGGTGCCGTAGCTCAGGCGGCCGGCCCAGTTGGCGAACCACACGGTGCGCGCCGATGCGCGGCCGCGCGGCAGCGCGGTGGCCGCCACCATCGCCGCGAAGCACAGCGCCGCCAGCCAGCTGACCTGGCCGCGCAGCGGGCCGGCGTTCAGGCCTGCATCGCCCTGCGCGGCGAACAGTGCCGCAAGAAACAGCCATCCCGCCAGCCCCGCCGCCAGCAGCCCGAGCCGCGCCGCCGCGCCGCGCAGGAGCGGTGCCAGACGCCAGGCGCAGGCGCCCAGCAGGAACTCCAGCCCCATTCCCGGCAGGTGGTGCAGCCAGACGAAGGCCAGGTTGGCCGCGCCGGCGTCGCTCGCATTGCCGATCGCCAGCCGCAGCAGCAGCGCACCGGCCACCAGCGCTGCGAAGCGCCCCGGCCGCCCGCCGGTGAAGGCCGCCAGCAGCGGCAGCAGCAGGTAATACTCCACCTCGGAGGGCAGGCTCCAGAAGGCGGGGTTGTAGTAGAAGCTCATCTCGCGCGACTGCAGGTGCGCGAACACCATGTGCTGCCAGACGTATTCCAGCGGCCCGCCGGCCTGCCACTTCATCAGCAGGTAGATGCCCAGCGCCAGCAGGTAGGCCGGGTAGATCCGGAAGAAGCGCCGCACCGCGAAGGCCCTGGCCTGCACCGGGCGCCCGAACAGGTAGGGCGCGAACACGAAGCCGCTGAGCACGAAGAACAGGTCCACCCCGGTGAAGGCGAAGCGCAGCAGCGGCAGGTCCAGCCCCGCCAGCGGATGCAGGTGGGCATACACCACCAGCCAGGCGGCCAGCCCCCGCCAGGCTTCGAGCGTCCAGAGGGTCTCTTCCTGCGCGGGACGGCCGGCGGCGCTCACAGCCCCACCTTGGTGTCGCCCTGCGCCAGCTCCTGCAGCCGCTCGTGGCTGACCACCCGCCACAGCTCCCCCTCGCGGCGCAGGATGCCGTCGGCCTGCAGGCGCTGCAGAATCCGGGTGACCGATTCGCGCGTGGTGTTCAGCCGCCAGGCGAGCTCGGCGTGCGTGTGCAGCGAGATCAGGTCGGCGCCGGC
Source organism: Quisquiliibacterium transsilvanicum (assembly GCF_014202215.1). Lineage (GTDB taxonomy): Bacteria > Pseudomonadota > Gammaproteobacteria > Burkholderiales > Burkholderiaceae_E > Quisquiliibacterium > Quisquiliibacterium transsilvanicum. The sequence continues at coordinate 101,838 of NZ_JACHGB010000007.1, forward strand.
GGCATGCCAGATCAGCCAGGTGCACAGCCGCGCGCCCACCGGATGCACCGCCAGGATCTTCTGCCAGCCCAGGAAGTCGCAGACCTGCTGGGCCATGTCAGTGGCCACGTGCAGGCTCATCTGGCCGTGCTGGAACAGCGCCATCGCGTCGTCCGGCGTCATCACCGCCAGCGTCGACGGGGTCATCGCCATCCAGGTGAGCGCGATGGGGCGCGGCGCCATCAGGTTGGCATGCCCGAACACCCCGCCGGCCTCGATGGTGGTCAGCGCCACCTCCCGCCCGTCGATGGTGTAGTCGATCGCCTGCACCCGCCCCTGCAGCACCAGCCCCAGTCCGTTGAACGGATGGTTGCCGGAGAGCAACACTTCGCGGCGCTTGAGAGGGACGATCTCCATCCGCTCGGAGGCCTGCTCCAGCACGGCGTCAGGCGCCTGTGCGAACAGCGCGCAGGCCCGGAGCGCTAGGCTCGAAACCGGCATCTAGTCAACACCTTCGAGCGTACGGCCGGTAGAATCGTTTTCCGGTTGTCTGCGAACTCTTGGAGCCATCGATGCTGCGTGCATGCCTGAAAGCCGCGTTCCTGCTGCTGATGCTGGCCGCATCTGCGCTCAGGGCCGAGCCCGCTTCGGTCGCGCGCGTGGCCCTGGCGGTGGGCGAGGCCACGCGGGTGAATGCCGCCGGTCGCGCCGAGCCCCTGCGCCTGGGAGTGCAGCTGTCCGACGGCGACCGTATTATCACTGGAAAGGATGCCATCGCCATTCTGGTGTTCTCGGATCAGGGGCGGGTGTCGCTGCGCGCGGATACCGAGCTGATCATCCACCGCTACAAGATCGATCCCGCCGGCGCCGACACCCGGCTGGAGCTGGAGCTGGTGCGCGGCGCGATGCGCCAGATTTCCGGTGACGCCGCCCGCCTGCAGCCCGAGCGCTACCGCCTGAATACCCCGGTGGCCGCGATCGGCGTGCGCGGCACCGACTTCCTCGCCAAGTTCGCCGGCGGCGCCATGGAGACCCTGGTGCACGAGGGCATGATCGTGGTGTCGCCCTCGGGCGCGTCCTGCGCCGCGGCGGGCTGCGGGCAGCCGGTGACGCTGTCGGCTTCGGATGCCGGGCACTACCTGCGCGTGCTGTCCAGCGGCGAGGTCGAACGCCGCGCCATCGATGCCGAGGACGTCGAGCGTCTGTTCGGCATCCGGCTGGTCGGCGGCGCCCGGGGCGCGCCCGGCGTGGTCTTCGTCGCCGGCGGCGGCTCCGACGCCTTCCGGAGCCTCAATGGCCGCGACGGCTGGATGGGCAACGGCTCCGACCTCGCTTCCGACCAGTTCCCTGATCTCTCCTCGCTGCCGCAGTCCCCGCCGCCCGCGCCGGGCACTGCGCTGCCCACCCAGCTCGTCTGGGGCCGTTTCAGCAACGTCGACCAGCTTCCGATGCAGTTGCCGGTGGCATTCGCACTCGCCAGCCAGGGCCGTCACGTCACCGTGGGCGAGCTGGGCCGCTACGTGCTGTGGCGCGACGATCCGTCCGGCCGGCTCGATCCCGGCCTGAGCGGCCAGGTGCAGTTCAACCTCGCAGCAGCTGAAGCCGTGTTCTCGGGCGCCGCCGGCATCTCGGAGGCCCAGGTGCGCGCAGCCTCGCTTGCCGTCGACTTCGACCGGTCCGCGTTCGGCGCCGGGGTCACCGTCTCCCACGCCAGCACCGGCGACGTCGCCTTCAGCGTCAACGGCCGTATCAACAACGAGGGCATGTTCTGGGCCGGCAACGGCGCCGAGCGTGTCGCGGGCGCCCTGAGCCGCGATGGCCGCGAGGCCGGCTACCTGTTCACCAAGGAGCACGCGCAGGGCACGTTCCGGGGCGTCACCTTGTGGAACGCCCGTTGATCCTGGGCAGGGCGGGGCGACGCTGGCACCTTCTCCTGCTCGCACTGGCCCTGGTGGCCGGCGCGCTGCTCTCGCAGGTCCGCTTCTCCGCCTGGGCTGACGCCCAGCTGCACGACGCTCTCACCCGCTGGATTCCGCCGCGCGCGGCGCCCGCGAAGGTGGTGATGGTCGACATTGACGAGCACAGCATTGCCGAACTCGGCCCCTGGCCCTGGCCGCGCACCGTTGTCGCCGAACTGATCCAGAGCCTGCGTCAGCGCGGCGCCCGCCTGCAGGTCTGGGACGCCTTCTTTCCCGAGGTCGCGGCCGGCGATGCGCGCCTTCAGGAGGTGCTCGACGCCGCCCAACCGCCCGACGTGGTGATCGGCCAGGTGCCGGTGATCGACCCGCAGGTGCAGGACCCGCCGCACGAGGGAACCCTGCGCGCGGCCGCCGATGCCCCCGATCTCTGCTCCGACCACTCCCCGCTGACCGGCCAGCTCGGCGTTGCGCAGAGCCTGGACCCGCCCTTCGTCGGCCACCTGGCCGCCACCCCGGACTCGGACGGCCGCCTGCGCCGCCTGCCCGCCCAGCTCTGCCAGGACGGCCGGCGCTACCCTCAGCTGGTGGTCGCGGCCGCCGCGGCGCTCGAGCCGGGCGCCGGCTGGGTGCTGCGCGACGGCGCCTTCCCCTTCGGTCCGCACCGCTGGCTGGAGCGCGGCGAGCTCGCGTTCGCGCTGGACGAGGAGGGCCGGCTGCCGGTGCCCTACCACCGGCCGCACGGCGCCTGGCCTGCGATCAGCGCGGCCCGCCTGCTCGACCCCGCCGCCACCGTGATGCCGCTGCAGGGCGCGGTGGTGGTGGTGGGCGCCACCGCGCTGGGCCTGGGCGACACGGCCAACACCCCCCTTCATCCCAAGGCCCCCGGCGCCAGCGTCCATGCCGAGCTGCTGGGCGCCGCCCTGGAGCGCGACTGGATCCTGCCGCCGCGCTCGCCGGCCTTCCTGTCGGCGCTGATGGTCGGCGGCATCGGCCTGCTGCTGCTGCCGCGCGCCCAGACCCGCAACCGTCCGCTGTGGCTGGCCATGGGCCTTGCGCTGGCGCTGCTCGCGCCGGTGCTGGCGGCCGCGCTGGGCCGCGTGTGCGGGGTGGCGCTGCCCGTCAGCGCGCCGGCGATGGCGCTGGTGGGCTGCCTGCTGAGCCTGATGCTGCTGGACGTCGGCGCCGAGCGCCGCCAGGCGCGCCGGCTGGAGGAGCACCTGGAGAGCTTCCTGCCCCGCGGGCTGGCGCACGAGATCGCGCTGCAGAACCCGAGCGGCGAAAGCCTGGGCAAGCCCTGCCACGGCGTGCTGATGGCGCTGCGAGTGGTGGGGCTGGAGCGCTGGACCGCGTCGGTCGACAGTCTGCAGGCGCTGGCCCTGGTCCACGCAGTGAGCACGCTGGCCGAGCGCGGCGCCCACCGGCACGGCGGCGCCCTGGAGCACGTGCAGGGCGAGACGCTGCTGCTGGCCTGGCCGGACGGCGACGCCGCCAGCGTCCGCTCGGCGATCGCCGCGGCCCGCGAACTGCTCGGCGAGCTCGCCGGCCTGTTGCAGCGCAACGAAAGCCAGCGCCATCCGCTGGGCGCGCGCGCCGCGCTCGAGGTCGGTCCCTTCCTGCTGGGCGTGGCCGGCTCGCGCGCCAGCCGCCGGCCGCTGCTGCTCGGGCCGGCCGCCGACGTGGTGCTGGCCATGCTGGCGATGTGCGACGAGCTGGCCAGCCAGCTGCTGGTCGGGGCACAGGCCGCCGCCGCCCGCCCCGGCGAGGCGCTGCACCCGCTGGGCCATTTCCTGCTGCCGGATCAACCCGAAGCCCGCCCGCTGTTCCGGGTGGACGTGTGAGGACGCTGCTCGCGCTCCTGCTGTGCGGCCTGTTCCTGCGAGCCGCTTGCGCCGCTCCGGTGGCGCCCGAGGCCGAGGCCGAACAGGCCTTCGCCCAGGCGATGCGCTCGCTGGAGGCTGGCGAGTGGGGCCAGGCCGAGCTGCTCTTCGAGCGCAGCCTGATGCTGAACCCCGAGCACGCCGCGGCGCGGCTGGAGCTTGCGGGGCTGCTGGCGCGCCGGGGCCGGCTGGAGGCCGCCCGCGCGCTGATCGAGAGCCTGGTGGACGACCCGCGCACGCCGCCGGACCACCGCGAGCGGCTGCAGGCCATGCTCGTGGAGACCGACCGGGCGCTGGCCGCCCAGGCCCGCGCGGGGCGCGACGGCGCCGACCTGGCCTCCGTCCGTCCGCCGCCGGCCGAAACCACTGCCGAGATCTACGCCGGCTGGTCCCGCAACCCCCTGGCGCGAGCCGACCTGCGGCAGCTCACGCTGACCTTCCCCGAGGGCTCGATCACCCTGCCTGTGGCCCGCGACGTGCGTCCGGCCGGCCTGATGGGCGTCACGCTGCGCCGCAGCGTGCCCGGCGGCTGGGGCTTCCAGGCAAACCTGGAGCGCATCTTCGGCAACGAGGACAGCGCCGCCCACCGCCTGTCCGTTCACGGCCGCCTTCCGTGGGCCGGGAGCGGCGCGGTGGGATGGGCGCAATGGTCGGCCCAGACGCAGCGAGCGTATGATGGCGCCACGCGGCATGCGCTGGGCGCGTCGGCAGGCGGCCGGGACTGGCGCCTGTCCGGCGGCGGGTTCGACGAGCCCAGCCTGGCGCGCCAGGGCGTCTACCTGCGGCTGGAAGGGGCCTCGCGGCCCCATCCACAGCTTCAGGCCCTGGCTTACGCAGAGCTGGAACACGCCTGGAGCGGTCCTCCCAGCTTCGTCCGGATGGGCGCCATGGCCTCCTGGGCCCCGGCGCCCCGCTGGGTGTTGCTGGGGCACGTCAGCGCGCATCGGGACCTGTCGGGGTACAGTCCTCTGCTCGAAGACGGCGCCGCCCGGGAGATGCTCAGCGCCAACCTGTCGCTGGAGCGGGCCTGGGAGCCCGGGCCGGGCACCTGGCAGCTCCTGGGCAGGCTGTATGGAGGAAGAAGGTGGAGCAACCTGGAACTGTTCACGTATCGCGACGCGGGTGTCCAGGTCAGCCTGAGACGCCGGTGGCAGTAGTCTCCAAACAACACTGGTGATGCCCATCACCAGCCGGAACAAGAGTTCTAACTAAAATCCGAATTGGATCGGCCGAAGTGCCGGCCGAAACATGATTTCCTAAAAGGAGAGCTTGAATGGCTTTGACCCAAGCAACCAAGACCGAGCTGTACCGCTTCTTCGTGATCGCCTTCGACGCGGCCCCTGGCACCACGTACATGAGCCAACTGGCCGAGGCCTCCGAGTCCGGCATGTCCGTGCAGGAGATCGTCGAGGTCTTCACGACCAAGCCGCAGTTCACGGACGTCTACCCCAACTTCCTGACCAACGAGCAGTTCGCTTCCCGCCTGGTCGAGAACGTGGTGGGCGAGTCCGCCAGCGCTGCCGCCAAGGCCGAGGCCGAGGCCGACGTCGCGGGTGCGCTCAACGCCGGCTGGTCGCGTGGCGAAGTCATCTACACCATCTTCAACAACCTGGCCGGCAAGTCCTACAGCGACCCGGTCTGGGGCGGCACTGCCCAGCAGATGGCCAACCAGGTTGCTGTTGCCCAGTACTACACCGAAGAGGGTGTGGCGGGTAACGACACCACCGATCTGGCCACGCTGCAGGCCGCGATCGCCGCAGTCGACGCCGGTACCGACGTCTCCTCGCCGGCCGCCATCGAAGCCGCGATCGCCGCTGGGCTGGCCCCGCTGATCACCTCCTACAGCCTCGATGCCGACCTCGCGTCCGCCACCGACGGCGACACCGTGCTGTTCACGCTGGCGACCACGCCCGCGCTCGCGAACGCCACGTACACCTACACGCTGTCGGGCGTCGACGCGGCCGATGTGGTCGGCGGCCAGCTCACCGGCACCGTCACCACCGACTCCACCGGCCAGGCGGTCATCCAGGTTTCGCTGAACCCGAACACCGCCAACGTGCTCGGCACCGAGCTCTCCGTGTCCGTCGATGCGCCCACCGGACCGGTCAGCGCCGCGGTCACCCTGGCCGACACCCTGCCCCCGGTGGTCAACGAGGTCCTCGCCCTGACCACGGGCACCGACATCCTCACCGGCGGCGCCGGCGACGACCGCATCTTCGGCGCCGCGTATGGCGCTGGCGGCAGCACCTACCAAGGTGGCGACTTCATCAACGGCGGCGAGGGCATCGACACCCTGCAGCTCGAGATCTCCGCCAACCTCCCGGTGTTCACCGGCAACGCCACGGTCGAGAACGTCGAGAACATCGAGATCCGCGCCAACGGCATGTCCGGCGCCACCATCGGCTTCACCAACTACGACGGTGCGGTCGAGCAGGTCCACGTCAAGGAGTCCACCGCCGACGTCCGCCTGCAGGACCTGCAGAGCGTTCCGGTCGTCAACATCGACGACATGACCGGTGACACCCACATCGACGTGGATGCGCAGGTCGCCGCCGGCGAATCCGATGCCATCCAGCTCGAAGTCCGCGAGATCGGCCGCGCGGCCGAGGGCGCCAAGCCCGAGATCACCGTCGACGACGCCCTCGAGACCATCAACATCCAGGACCTGGGCACGGCGGCCACCGAGAGCAACTTCATCCTCTCGAGCGACCACACCGGCACCGGCTTCACCCAGGTGAACATCAGCGACGACGCCGATGACACCGAGCAGAGCGGCGTCACGCTCACCATCGAGGACGTGTATTCGTCCGGCGAGACCGTCAGCGTCGACAGCACCGCCTACGCCGGCAACCTGGTGATCGACGTCGACGGCGTCGACACCCTGGTCAGCGGCATCGGCGACGACGAGGTCATCGCGGGTGACGCGCTGGGCGACACCGACGAGCGCGTGCCCTCCGGCGAAGACTACGCCGGCAGCATCACCACCAATGACGGCGACGACACCGTCCGCCTCGGCATGAACCTGGCGGGTGTCGTCTACACCGGCACCGGCGACGACGAGGTCACGCTGGCCCAGGTCTTCGGCGAAGACAACGTCGAAGAGGGCTGGGGTGACATGCTCTCCGGCTCGGGTATCGATGCCGGCGACGGCAACGACGCGGTCCGCGTCGGCAACATGGATTCCGGCTCGCTGATGGACGGCGGTGCCGGCAACGACACCCTCCAGGTTCTCGGCTCCGGTGGTGACGTCGAGGTGGGCGCCGCCCTGTTTGGCGGCGCCGGCAACGACACCATCCGGGTCGACGACGACGTGCACGGCATCGTCAATGCCGGTACCGACAACGACACCGTGAGCGTCGGCGACAACGTCACCGGCCAGGTCGTCGGCGGCGATGGCAACGACTCCATCAGCGTCGGTGGCAATGTCGGCAACGACGAGCCGATCGGTGGGGACGCCCCGGAGATCACGGGCGGCGCAGGTAACGACACCATCGACGTCTTCGGCGACCTGCTGGACGACGGCATCGTCGACGCCGGCGCGGGCAACGACTGGGTCTTCATCCGCGGCAACATCGACGCCAATGACGACGGCGTGGGCGACTGGGGCTACCCCACGCCTGCGCAGCTGCTGCTGGGCGAGGGCGACGACCAGGGCCGTGTCTGGGGTGAGGTCAACGGCCTCATCGACGCCGGCACGGGCAACGACACCGTCTACCTGAACGACGACAGCAATGTCGATGCCAACAACGGCGACCTGAACCTCGGTACCGTCCTGCTCGGCGACGGCAACGATGTGCTGCGTGTCACCAACGCCGACATCCAGGCCTCGGCCGACGTCGACGGTGGTGCCGGCGACGACGAACTGGTGATGCGCACCTACCGGCTCGACGGTTACCAGGAGGCGAACATCCTCGCGGTGACCAGCGACATCGTCGATCCGAACAACATCGTCGGCATCGAGACGCTGAGCCTGAACGTCGATGCGATCGTGACGCCTGCCGACGAGCAGCATGACGGCGTGTTCAACGTCAACCTCGACGCGATCGACGGCACGCTCGACACGATCAACCTGCGCGACAACGACGGCACCGCTCGTGCCAACCTCGAGAACATCGACGGCGAGCAGATCAACCTGTCCTCGAATGGCGCCTACGACGGTGCCTGGGGCATCGCCGGCGACTGGGATGTGCGCGTCGACGCCGAAAGCGGCAACCAGGCTTCGTCCACCACGCTGAACGTGGCGCTCGAGGGCACGAACTCCTTCGATGCCAAGGTCAAGGACGCCGAGTACTTCAGCACGCTGAACCTCGAGAACAACGGCACCACCGGTGCGCGTTCGGTCAAGCTCGACGGCAATGACGGCGACAGCAACGACACCACGCTGCTGATCGGCGGCGACGCCACCGGCGACCTCACCGTGATGCGCGCAGCGCAGAACACCGTGGACGGCACCGCCTACGCCGGCAATGTCTACCTGCAGGTCGAGGACGAGGACTTCGGCAGCCAGGACGAGGCCAGCGAGAGCAAGACCATCCTGCTGGGCGACGGCAACGACTACGTCGACTTCACCAAGGACGCGCTCGACGGCACCGACAGCCTGTCCCTGGGCGGCGGCCGCGACACCCTGGCCATCGACAACTCCGTCCGCGACATCACCCCGAACGACCAGGACGGCGTGTTCCAGGATGTGGACGCCGAAGTCCTCGAGACCAACGGTGACGCCGGTAGCGTGCTCGAGGTCACGGTCGAGGACGACCTGCTGATCGACACCCTGCTGGTTCGCAACGACCGCAACAACGTCACCGAGCGCGGCAACGTCGACTTCGACATCGACGAAGACTTCAACGACCAGGCCGACTCGCCCGAGAAGGTCACCGTCGACGTGATGTCCTCCGACATCAACATCGACAACGGTGCAGACGTCGACGTCGACCTGTTCCTGTGGTCCAACGAGGGCTACAGCAACGCCGATCCCTTCGCTGCGCTGAACAACGGCGGCGGCGCCGGCGGCGCTGGCGCCATCTTCGACGAAACCGGCGACGGTGAAGTCAACGTGTTCGTCGCGGTGAACCAGCTCGGCGGCGCCACCAACATGTCCAACGACGAGGACACCACCGTCGCAGGCAATGTCGAGCTCGTGGTCGAAGACGGCGAGATCGACAGCCTCACCCTGCTGGACACCCAGCAGGGCGAGAACGGCACCATCACGGTGAAGTTCGACGACGCCTGGGTCCACAACGGTGACATCACGGTCGACGCCAGCGGCGTGGTCAACAACGACTGGACCGTGCTGGACGCCAACACCGACACCGGCGGCATGCGCTTCTTCGGCATCATGGAAGACGACGCCGAGCTGACGGTCCTGGGTACCCAGAACGACGACGTCATCATGGGCGGCCAGGATGACGACGAGCTCTATGGCAACGACGGCGACGACACCATCTGGGGCGACCCGATGGAAGGTCAGCCGGTTGCGCCCGGCACCCAGGGCGAAGGTTCGGTGGACTTCGACGAGACGGACGACGTCGAGGCGGGTGACACCTACTCGGTGACGGTCGGTACCCAGACCTTCACCTGGACCGCCGACAGCGATGACGACACCGTTGCCGACGCGGTCACCGCGCTGGCCGCGGACATCAACGGCGCCAATGTGGATGGCGACGCCTCTGCCGACGTTGCCGCGGTTGCCGACACCACCACCGGCACCATCACCATCACCGGCATCGACGTGGATGACGAGTTCGGCACGAACTACGCGCTGGGCGAGTCCTTCACGGTCACCGCCGAGTCGCAGAACCGTCCGACCGCGGTGCTCAACGTCGCGGATTCGCTCTACGACGTCGGCGACGTGGTGCGCGTGACCATCGACGGCCAACCCTACGACTACACGGTCGTGCTTGGCGACGGCGAGAACGAGATCGCCGCAGGCCTGGCCGCGCTGATCTCGGCCGGCGCGCAGATGACCGCCGAAGCGGGCGGCAATGGCGAGATCACCCTCTACGGGAACACGCCGGCCACCGCCTACGCGATCTCCACCTCCTTCGCTCCCGACCTGGTGACCGAGCCGGCCACGCCCAACAGCGTGACGGTCACGTTCACCGGCGTGGATGCCGGCGAGACGGTCACCGCGCAGTTCTCGGGCGGCGTGTCGGTCACCGCCAGCAGCGTCGAGGCACTGGCCACGGCGATCAACGGCAACGCAACGCTGTCCGCCTGGACGGCGGCCGGTGACAACGTTACCGGCATCCTGACGCTGACCGCGGACGTCCCCGGCGCTCTGCCGACGGAGCCCGGCTTTGTCAGCGCCCTGGTCACCGGCGGCGACGGCGGCAGCGCCACCTTCGTCACCACCAGCGGAACGGACGAGGTTGTCCGCACCGACAACACCGAGCCCACCATCGAGGCCCGCCAGGCAGCCTTCACCTTCGACGACGCGTTCTACGACGCGGGCGACGAGGTGGTGGTCACGATCGACGGCACTCCCTACAGCTACGTGCTGCCGGGCGCCGACGACACGAACCACGACGGCGCCGCCGTTGCGACGGTGTTGCAGGCCAACCTGCCGCTGCCGGCCGGGTTCACTGCGTCTGTGGTCGACAACGTCCTGACGATCACTGCGCCTGCCGGCACCACTGCCGCGTTCTCGATCGAGATCGTCGACGTGGCTCCGGTGGATGCGCAGCCCGAGATCGTTACGCTCGACTTCTCCGGCGCGCTGCCGGGTGGCACGCTGTCGGTCGACTTCGACGGCACCGTGATCACTGGCGCCGACCTCGCAACGCTTGCTTCGAACATCAACGCCTCCGCCGACGTCAGCGGTACCGACGGCTTCGACGCGACCGTGGACGGGACCAACCTGGTCCTGACCGGGCCTGCGTCCGGTGCCGAGCCGGCAGTTGTCGTGACTGGCGCCGCGGTTTCCACCGCGTCGCCGGTGGCGCCCGCTACGGTGGTCGCTCCTTCGGTCGCCGTGGCTGAGGTGATCGAGGGTGGGGTCCAGGCGCTCGGCACGCTCGACATATTCGCGGTCACGGTCGACGGTGTCGAGTACCTGAGCCAGGAAGTCGCGGGCTCCAACCTGGCAACCGGTGAGGCGGTTGCCGCGCTGATCGAGGCGGGCACCACCGAGTGGACCGCAAGCGCCTCGGGCACGGTTTCTGGTCCCCTGACGCTGACGCTCACGGGCCCGGCCGATGGGTCCGAGCCCACGGAGCTCGTTACTGCGTTCACCGAGTACAACCAAATCGGTGCGGCCACGACTCCCGTGCCGGACGTCGCAGGGCAGATGCTGGTCGCGGCCGTCGTGACGATCGACATGTCGGCAGTCACCGCCTACAGCAACATCACGGTGACCTTCGGCGTCGAGGGGCAGCCGAACCAGCTGCTGTCCGCGGCAACGGTGGCTGATCTGGCCACGGCGATCAATGCGAACGCGACGATTGCCTCGCTTTGGACTGCCTCGGTCGATGCCGGCAACCTGATCCTCACCGGTCCGAGCGACGGCACGGATCCGGCGGATGCAGTCGTCCAGGAGCCCGCGGTTGATATCCTCGATGCCAACATCGTCGGCACCGGCACGGTATCGTTCAACACCACCACGCTGCCGGTCTCGACGGTGGTCCAGTGGGAGCAGCAGCGCGATTTCGCGGCGGTCGATACCGCCAGCGAGCTGGCGTGGGTCGAATTGGCCGATGGCTCCTACTACTTCGTGCCGTTCAACACGGACGCGGCGACCACCGTGTCCAACCTCGCGGCGGCGATCAACGCCGACACGGCGACGACCGGGCTCACCGCCTCGTCCGCCGGCTCGGTGCTGACGCTCACCGGCCCTGCTGATGGCTCGACGCCGGCGCAGACGCCGACCGAGTACTACGTCTACGATTCGACGCCTGACGTCGACCCGGCTACCGGCCCGACCCTGGTCACCGAGAGCGAGCCTGCGGTTCAGCAGGTCGTGACCTACGACCTGACCGCGGCGGATACGGCCACCGAGTCGGTGCGCATCACGTTCGCGAACGGCGAGGTGTTCACCGTGGCCTTCGATACCGACGCGGCGACGACCGCAGCGGCCCTGGCCGCCGCGATCAACGCCGATTCGGCGGAGAATGGCGACGTGGGTGACCCGCTGACCACCTGGACGGCCACCGCCGTCGGGGCTGTCCTGACCCTCACCGGCCCGGCTTCGGGTGTGGCGGCGGGTATCGGGGTGACTTCCGTCGAGATCGTGGATTCGACTCCGGTGGTCCCGGTGCTGACGCAGGAGTCCTGGGAGAACCTCGACAACACCAACCCGGTGGTGACGGTGGTTTCCGGCCTGGAGAACGGCCCCGAGAGCGCGACGGATGTCGACGGTGTTGCGGCGCCGGTTGCTGACGGCTTCGGTGATGACTTCATCTCCGGCGGCAACGGCAACGACGCACTGCTGGGCATGCGTGGCAACGACACGCTGAACGGCGACGCCGGCGACGACTCGCTCGACGGTGGCGAGGGCGACGACCTGCTGTCCGGCGGCATCGGCGACGACGACCTGATGGGCGGCCTCGGCAACGACCTGCTCAACGGTGATGCCGGCGAGGATGTGCTCGACGGTGGCGAGGGCAACGACCAGCTGAACGGCGGCGCCGATGACGACCAGCTTGCTGGCGGCGCCGGGTCCGACACGCTGGACGGTGGTGCCGGTGACGACGTGCTCAACGGTGACGGCGGCCAGGACTTCCTGACCGGTGGCGCCGGCGCGGACATCTTCGTGTTCGCGGGCAATGCCTTCACCAACACCTCGGACAGCACCGGCAGCAAGCTCTTCGCGGACGCGATCGCCGACTTCTCGGTGGCCGAGGACGTGATCCAGCTGAACCTGACGGATGCCTTCGGCGATGCGCTGACCGCAACCTTCTACGACAGCGTGTTCGGCGGCACCGAGCTGCAGGCCGCGCTGGTGGATGGTGGTGGCCAGGCTGGCCGGGTGGTGTTCGACGAGTTCTCGAGCCTGCTGTACGTCGACACCAACGGTGACGGCGTTGTGGCTCCGACCAGCGGTGGCGACCTCGTCATCAACCTGGTGGGTGTCACGTCCGGCTTCGACGCGGACAACATCGTCGGCACCGTCTGACGCTGCAGCGCAGGTAGTCGGGCCGTTCTTCGGCCCGGCTTCCTCCTGAGGCCCCCGATGCCGGACTTCCGGCTCGGGGGCTTTTTCTTTTTCGGGCGCGACCCTTCCCCGTTCGTGCCCTGTTCGAGGCCGGCCACGCGATGTCGCTTTCCCTGCCCCTGTTGCGCCTGGATCTGCTGGTCGATTTGCCCGATCCGATCGACGTCGCTGCGCTCGACCGGTGGCTGGAGCGTGCCTTCGAGCTCCAGCCGGGCGGGGCGCGGCCGGCCGCGGACTGGGTGGCGGAGGTGGGCCGGCGCTGCCTGTCGCTGGCAGCGGAGCTTCTGCGGGCCGCGGGGGCTCCGCTTTTCCAGGACGGAGTGGTGCTCGCTTCGCGACCCGAGGGGGCGGCGAAACCGGGCAGGCGGCGCCTGAGTGCCGCCGTGCCAGTGGTGGATGGAATCGCGCCCGCCTGCGTCGAGGCGGCGACCAGGGGCGGCGTGGTTCTGGTCCGATGGATGGCGGGGCATGCCTGCACGCCGGAGAGCATTGCCACGCTTCACGCACTGGCCGGGCGTCAGGTGGATGCGCTGCGCCGGCAGCTGCCTTCGGGCAAGTCCACCATTCCGCTGTTGCGGGAGGCCTGGCGGCTCGGGATTCCTTTCGTCCACCTTGGGGCGGCTGTCTACCAGCTTGGCTGGGGCGCCAGGGGGGTGCGCGTGGCCCGCAGTGCCAGTGGGGTGGACTCGGCGGTGGGCGCCAGCCTGGCCCAGGACAAGCATGCCGCGGCGGGTCTTCTGCGGCGAGCGGGGATGCCGGCACCGGAGCACTTTGCGGTGCGCACGCTCGAGGAGGCAGCGGCGGCGGCGGATCGGTTGGGCTGGCCGGTGGTGGTCAAGCCCGTGGCGCTCGACCGGGGCGAGGGCGTGTCCGTGGATGTGGACTCGCCCGCGGCTCTGGCGGCTGCGTTCGAGCGGGCGCTCCTGCGTGCGCCGCGCAGGCCGGTGCTGGTGGAGCGGCAGGTCGGCGGCACCTGCCATCGGATCTTCGTGGCCGGGGGGCGCATGCTCTACGCGGTGAGGCGGCTTCCGAAATGCGTCACCGGCGACGGCGAGACGAGGATCGCGGAGCTCGTCGCGCAGGCGAATTCTCGAGAGCAGGCACGTCCGCCATGGCGCCGCAGCGAGCCCTTTCCCTTCGACGACGAGGCTCGCGCGGCAATGGCCGCCGCAGGCTTCGACCCCGAGGCGGTGCCGCCGGCCGGAGCGCTGGTGCCGCTGCGTAGGATCGAGTCGACCGCGGACGGTGGTTTCGACATTGACGAGACCGCCCGGGTGCACCCGGACAATGTCGACCTGGCATTGCGCGCCGCGCGGCTCTTCGGACTGGCGGTGGCGGGGGTGGATCTCATCACCGACGACATCGGCCGCCCCTGGCATGCAGGCGGTGCGGTCCTGAACGAGGTGAATTTCGCGCCGCTGCTCGGTGGTGGCGAGATTTCGCGCGGCCACATTCCGGAATACCTGCGTCGCCTCGTCGATGGCGACGGACGGATTCCCGTCGAAGTGGTGGTGGGAGAGGACCCCGGCCTGGCCTTCGCTCGGGGGCGGCAGCGGGTGATGGCGCAGGCAGGGCTACGCTGCCACGTCACCGGTCACGACACCACGCTCGACGCCAGTGGGGCAGTTCGGCAGCTGTCCTTCGAGGGGCTGGGGCGTCGATGTCGCGCGCTGCTGCTTGATTCGGAGGTCGATGCGCTGGTGCTGGTCGCTTCCACCGATGAGCTGCTGCGAGGACCGCTGCCCGTTGACCGGGTGGCCGGCATCTTCCGTGCGAATCCCGAGCCGCAGGCGGATGCCGCCGACTCCCGGCTCGGCCCGGCAGAGATCGAGCGCCTGGTGGCGCGGCTGGTCCGTATCGCCACGCCCACGAAGGGCGGCTCGCCTGGCCCGGGGCGCGGCGGCTCCGTGGCCGGCCACAGGGGAGAGTGATGCAAGGCAACGGACACAATCTTGCGGACTGCCTGATCCGGCATGCGCAGGCGCGCCCGGACGCCATTGCGCTGCAGCTGCCCCGCGCGGCGCTGTCTTACCGCGCGCTCGACGCGCTGGTCTGGCGGGCCGCAACCCGGCTGCAGCGTTCGGGCGTGGCGCGTGGCGACGTGCTTGCGCTCAGCTTCGAGCGCGAGGCTGCCCTGCTGGTGGCCCTTTTCGCCCTGGCGCGCCTCGGCGCCAGCGTGCTGAGCCTGCCTGTGCACTATCCGGCGCAGCTGCGGGCCGACATGGTCAGGCAGGCCGGCGCGCGCATGCTGGTGAGCGACAGCGTTGATGGCGGCGATCTCGGCTTGCCACGGGTCTGCCTGGTTCTCGCTACCCTGTTCGAGGCGGGCACGCCGATCGATCCCGGAGTGCGCGATGCGGATCCGCGGGCGCCCTGGCTGATCAACATCGGATCCGGTTCGACCGGTCGCAGCAAGCTGCTGCCGGTCTGCCATGGGCCAGCCCTGCAGCGGGCGCCACGGGTTTGCCCGGCCACGCCGGAGGATCGGGTCCTGTCCCTGGTCTCCCTGGATTTTTCATCGACGAAGATGGCCACGCTCGCCACCCTGATGGCGGGCGGCACCGTTGTCCTGGGCGACCGGCGCATGGCCGACCCGGTCGAGACCTGCAGGGCCGCCCTGCCGACCGTCCTGCGCTGTTCCGTCTTCCACCTGGAGGCGATGCTGCGCGGGATGGCGGCCCGGGCGCAGGGCGAGCCTGGCCAGGCTGTCCTGCTGCCTTCGCTGCGGATGCTGCGCGTAGGCGGTTCGATCCTCACCGAATCGCTGCGGCGCAGGGTGATGCGTCTGCTGACACCAAACCTGTTCGTTGCCTACGGAACGAACGAGGTCGGGATCGTCTCGGTGGCCGATCCGGAGCAGATCCGGAGCACTCCGGGTACGGTCGGCAGGCTTCTTCCAGGCGTCGAACTCGAGATCGTCGACGCCCAGGGGGCGCCGGTGCCCCCTGGCGAGGTGGGGCATGTCCGCTTGCGCACCGCAGGCCAGATCGCCGGCTATCACGGCGACCAGGAGGCGACGCGTCGCGCGTTCATCGATGGCGGGTGGTTCGTTCCCGGCGATCTCGGCCGCCTGACCCCGGATGGGCAACTGGTCCACTGCGGCAGGGCAGACGACCTCATCATCATGAACGGCATCAACATCCATCCGGCCGAGATCGAGCATGCGATGGCGGCGCATCCCGCGGTGCGCGACGTCGTCGTGCTCGCCGCCACCTCGCGCATCCGCCAGCAGGTGCCGGTATGCGCGGTGGCGCTGCACGAGAATGCGTCAGTGACGCAGGCGCAGCTGCAGGAACATGCCCGAGAGCGGCTTGGGCCGCGAGCGCCTTATGCGGTCTTCGTGATGGACCGGATCCCGCGCAACGAGCTGGGCAAGCCGGTGCGCGATGCGCTTCGGCGCGAGCTCGAACCGCGCCTCCAAGCTCGTCGGCAGCCCGCAGGGGATGCCGCCGATGGCCAGCCCGCCGCGGACAGGTCATGAAAATCCTGTTCATCCACCAGAATTTCCCCGGCCAGTTCCGGCACCTGGCGCCGGCGCTCGCGGCGCGCGGTCATGAGGTGCGGGCGCTGGCGATCACGCCGCGCGGGTCGCTGCCCGGGGTGGCGGTGCATCCCTACCGGCTCGGTCGTGGCAATGCACCAGGCGTCCATCCGTTCGCAGCGGAGTTCGAGACCAAGGTGATCCGCGGTGAGGCCTGCGCCCGGCAGATGGCCGCGCTGCGGGCGCAGGGATTCGTGCCGGATCTGGTGGTTGCACATCCGGGCTGGGGCGAGGCGCTGTTCGTTCGCGATGTCTTCCCCGGCACCCGCTACCTTGCCTTCCTCGAGTATCACTACGGGACGCCCGGCGGCGATACCGGCTTCGACCCGGAGTTCCCCGTCGGGGGGGTCGCGGCGACAGCGAAGCTGCGCGTGAAGAACGCAGCGAACCTGCTCACCTACGAGTCGATGGACTGGGGGCTCTCGCCAACCCACTGGCAGCGCAGCCGCATCCCGCAGGAATGGCGCGATCGTGTGAGCGTGATCTTCGATGGAATCGACACCGGGCGTGTCCGTCCGGACGCGGGCGCACGCTTCGATTTCGTCGATGCATCGGGCGCCACCCGCACCCTGCGCACCGGCGACGAGGTAGTCACCTTCGTCAATCGCAACCTCGAGCCCTACCGCGGCTATCACAGCTTCATGCGTGCGCTGCCCGCGCTGCAGCGGCTGCGGCCGAACGCGCAGGTGCTGATCGTGGGGGAGGCGGGCGTCAGCTACGGTGCGAAGCCGCCCGATGGCGGAACGTGGAGGCAGCGCTACCTGGACGAGGTCGGCGATCGGATCGATCCCGCCCGAGTCCATTTCCTCGGGTGGCTGGACCATGCGCGCTTCGTTTCGCTGCTCCAGGTGTCGGCCTGCCATGTGTACCTCACCTATCCTTTCGTGCTGTCCTGGAGCTGCGTCGAGGCGATGGCCGCGGGCTGCCTGGTCGTGGGCAGCGATACGGCGCCGGTGCGCGAGGTGATCGAACATAGGCGCAACGGGCTGCTCGTGGATTTCTTCGATCATGAGGCGATCGCTGCCACGGTGGCGGACGCGCTGGCCCGGCCTGCGGCCCATGCGGGCCTGCGCGCCGCGGCACGTCGCACCGCGGTGCGGCACTATGATCTCGCCGGGGTTTGCCTCCCTGCGCAGATCGCGCTGCTGGAGACGCTCGGCGCGGGCGGCACGCCCTCGGCGCCCACCGCGCCACCCACCGCGCCGCCCACGGACCAAGAAAGGACAGGATGAAGATTTCGATCGGTTACAGCGATTCCGAGGACAGGCTCTGGTTGCGCACGCAGCGCTCCAGGCTGCTGTGGTGGATCACGCGGCGGGTGGCGCTAAGGCTGGTCGCACGGTGGGCCGAGATGATCGAACGCGACCCCTGGGCCGGGACGGCGAGCACGCCCAGGCCACCCCAGGATCCCGGGAGGATGCAGCAGGTGCACCATCGCGCGGTGGCGGCCACCCGAACCGAGGGCATCGCGCCGGTGGAACGGCCGGCGCCTGGGGTCACGCTGGAGAACTGCCTGCTGGCAAGCGTGCAGCTTTCGGTGCACCCGCGAGGCATGTCGATCACGCTGAAGGCTGCCGCCAGGGAGGAGTCATGGCTGATGTCGCCCGACGAATGCCACGGGATGCTCGACGCCCTGCTGGCTCGCTGCAGGCGCAGCGGCTGGCTGGAGGCGGCGCTGCCGGAATGGCTGACCGGACAGCCCGCGGACGAGACCCCGCCGGCGGCATCAGGCGGCGGGGATCCGGCCGTTGGCGCCTGACCTCGCCTGCGCGAGCGTCCGCACTCCGCCCGCACCCGCGCTAGAGCCTGCGCTGGCGCCAGCGCCTCAGCGCAACGCCGCGTCTGCCTGCTGCAGCGCCTGCTCGTCCAGCCGTCCGGCGGCCGCCAGCAGCTGCGCCCAGGCGACCAGCGCACGGCTGTCGGCCTGGATGAGATCGCGCCTGGCCAGGGACTCTTCTGCGATTGCGTTGAGTTCGTCCACCCGCGTGGCACTGCCGGCCGGAATTCCGAGCCGTGCCGCCCGGACCGCGAGCGATGCGGCGTCCACGGCCTGCGCGGACGCCGCGGCTGCGTCGCGGGCCGCACGGAACGCGTGCCACTCTCGTTCCACCCTCAGCAGGAGGTCGAGCCGTGCGGCTTCGAGCTCGCTCTCGGCCCGCCGGAGGTTCGCTGCCGCCTGACGGACCACGGAACTGACCGCGCCGCCGCTGTAGATCGGCACCGACAGCTGCAGGCCCAGCCGCGTGGTGTCGTAGCGGTTGCCGATGGTGAGTTCGGTGTCGCTCTGGCTGCGCGTGCGGCTCGCGAAGAGGTCCAGCGAGGGCAGGTGATCGGCGCGCGACTTGCGGACCTCCTGCTGCGCCGCCCGTACTGCGTGCTGCAGCGCCTGGATCTGGGCGCTGCCGGCGAGCGCTTCCTGCTGCCACTGCGACAGCGTGTCGAGGTCCAGCGGGAGGCGCAGCGAGGCGCCATTGCCGATCGCCGGCAGGGCGACTGCCTCCTGGAGATCCCCGCCATGCCCGGTGATCTGCAGCCAGCCGCGCCGCGCGGCGCGTACCTGGCCGTCGGCTTCGACCACCTGGGCGCGGGCCTGGGCCAGCCGTGCGCGCGCGGTCTCGAGCTCGACCCGCGTGCCATCGCCCGCGTTGAACATCCGGGCGGCGCTCGATGCGCTGAGCTCGAGCGATTCGGCCTGCGAGCGCGCCGCCGTCAGCGCGGCGCTCGCGAAGCCCCACTCGGCATAGGCGAGCACCACCTGTCGAGCGAGCTCCTGGCGGGTGGCCTGCAGGTTGGCCTCTGCGTAGGCGGCCTGCGCCTTGCCCTGGCCGTAGGCGGCCCAGGCTTTTGGCCGATACAGCGGCTGGCGAAGCTGCAGCGCGTAGTTGTAGGCGCTGTAGTCCCGCGAAGAATTCTGCGGGCCCTGCAGGGAGGCCACGGTGGAGTCGGTGCTGGCGCGCGAGCGCGATGCGCTGAAGCTGGCCTGCGGCAGCAGGCCGGCCCGCCCCTGGACCTCGGCCTCGACCCCGGCGTCGCGCTGCGCCTGGGCGGCCTCCCAGTTCGGGTTCGTCGCCAGGGCGTCTCGCAGGCCCTCGGCCAGGCCGGTGGCCTTCGCCGCGAAGGGTAGCAGCGCCAGCAGGAGCGCAGACGCAAGGCTGGCCATGCGACGGGCGCCCGGTCCAGGACCCCCGGTGGCAGGACGCATCCGCCTCGCCATCCTCATTCCTCCTTGAGCCCCAGCGAGAACCGGTCGATCAGCGGCTTGATCACGTAGTTGAACAGGGTGCGCTCCCCCGTGATGGTGATGACGTCGACCGGCATTCCGGGCTGCACCTTGCCGTAGCCCAGCTCGGCAAGCGCTCTCGTCGGAACCTCGATGCGGGCCAGGTAGTAGGGGAGGTTGTCGCGCGGCGTGTAGAGCAGGTCGGCCGAGACGGTGACCACCTTGCCGTCGACCACCGGGGTGTGCCGCGGGTCGAGCACCGTGAAACGCAGCTGGGCCGGCTGGCCCGGCCGCACGTGCTTGATGAGGTGCGGAGGAATCTGGGTTTCGATCAGCAGCGAATCGCCCTCGGGCACCACGTCCATGATCGGCTCGCCGGCGGAGATCACCCCGCCCAGAGTGTGCACCGAGAGCCCGACCACCATGCCGTCGGCGGGTGAGCGGACGTCGGTGCGGGCGAGCTCCTCGGAGAGCGCTGCGAGCCGTTCTGCCTGCGCGCGGGCTTCGCTCGACACCTCGGTGAGCTGGGTCTCCACCTCCCTGCGGTATTCCTGCCGGCGCTGCGCGATGTGCAGCCGCGTCTCGGCGATCTGGTTGCGGATGCGCGCTGCATTGGCGGCATCCTCGGCGCGGCTCGCGTAGGCGACCGACAGCTGGCGCCTGATGTCCTGGTGCCGGTTGCGCGGGTACAGCCCCTCCTCGACCAGCGGCGCCAGGCTGGCGACTTCCCGCTCGAACAGGCTGATCTGCGCCACGCGCTCCTCGCGCGCCTGCTCGACGCCGCGCAACTGTGCCTCCAGCCCCGCGATGCCTTCGCGCATCGCTGCGAGCTCGGTGTCGATGGCCTTGCGCCGGGATTCGAAGAGCTGGCGCTGCGTCTCGAGCAGCAGCTTCACCGCAGGCTCCGATGCGCGCGCGATGAGATCGGGGTGGAAGTCGATGCGCGCCGTGCCGCGCTGCTCGGCGAGGAGCCGGGATTCCGATGCACGCGCCGTCAGGTACTGGGCATCGGCAGCCTCGCGGGCGGCGCGGGCCGCTGCCGGCTCCAGCCGCAGGAGCACCTGGCCCGTCTTCACCGCATCGCCCTCGCGTACCAGCAGCTCGCGCACGATGCCGCCGGTGGGATGCTGGAGGGTCTTGCGCTTGGATTCCACCACCACCGTGCCGGGAGTCGGCACGCCTTCGTCGAGCGGCGCCAGCGCCGCCCAGCCGAAGAAGCCGCCGAGGCCGAGCAGCACCACCAGCATTCCCAGCCGCAGGGGCCGGCGCGGATCGGACGGCGCCTCGCTGCGGCGCGGCGCCGCAGCGGCGGCCGGCTGCGTATCCACGCGCCGCACGATGCCGTCGATGGTCTTGTCGTCTTCTGCCATGGCCTAGCGTGCCCCCTCGGTCGGTTCCTGGGGGCCGGGGCCGCCCTGCGCCGGCGGTCTGCGGGGCGCCCCCGGTGGGGGGCTGCCGGGGGAGGGCCGAGCGCTCACCACGGTGCCCGGCGGCACCGGGGCGCGCTGCGCTGCGATCTGCGCCGCGCCCTTGGCGATTGCCTCGAGCACTTCCGCGCGCGGGCCGATCATCTGCACCATGCCGTCGGCCAGCACCAGCAGGCGATCGGCCACGCTGATCACGCTGGTCCGGTGCGTGACCAGCACCACCGTGCGCTTGTCGTCCTTGGCCTGCCGGATCGCGCGCACCAGCGCCGCCTCGCCGGCGTCGTCCAGGTTGGAGTTAGGCTCGTCGAGCACCAGGACGGCGGGGTCGCCATACAGCGCGCGCGCCAGGGCGATCCGCTGGCGCTGGCCTCCGGACAGGGCCGAACCTGCCTCGCCGATCGGGGTGTCGTAGCCCTGCGCGAACCGCAGGATCATCTCGTGCAGCCCGGCCTTGGTGGCGGCCTGGATCACCAGGTTGGAATCCACGTCCCCGAAGCGAGCGATGTTCTCGGCGATGGTGCCGTCGAAGAGTTCCACGTCCTGCGGGAGATAGCCGATCCAGGGGCCGAGCTGGTCCTTGTTCCAGAGGAACACGTCCGCGCCGTCGAGCCGCACCTTGCCGGCCATCGCCGGCCACACGCCCACCAGCAGCCGCGCAAGCGTGCTCTTGCCCGAGGCCGAGGGGCCGACGACGACCAGCACTTCGCCCGGCGTGATGCCGAAGCTCACGCCCTTGAGCACAGGCGTCTGTGCGCCGGGCGGCGTGGCGATCACGTTCTCGATGCGGTATTCGCCCTTCGGGCGGGGCAGGTCCATCCCGGGCTCACGCGCAGGGAAGTCCGCCAGCAGTTCCTCGAGCCGCTTGTACGAGGTGCGCGCGGCGTTCGACTGGCGCCACGTTCCGATCAGCAGTTCCACCGGCGCCAGTGCGCGGGCGATCAGGATCGATGCCGCGATCATCATGCCCGCCGATATCTGGTTCTGCAGCACCAGCCAGCCGCCCACGCCAAGCGCTGCGGACTGCAGGGTGATGCGCACGAACCGGGTGACCGCGTTGATGCGGCCCGCCACTTCCGAGGCCTTCGACTGGTTCACCAGCATGCGGTCCTGGAGCGTCTCCCAGCGCTGGCGCACCGCCGGCATCATGCCCATCGCCTCGATGACCTCGGCGTTGCGCAGGTTGGCAGTGGCGTATGCGGCGCCCGCTCCCGCGGCAGCGTTCGCCTCCGTCAGGGGGTGGCGGGTGAGCACTTCGGTGAGCCAGGCCAGGCCGAACAGCACGACGGCGCCCACGACGGCAACCAGCCCGAGCAGCGGATGGAACACGAAGGCCACTGCCAGGTAGATCGGCACCCAGGGAGCGTCGAAGAAGGCGAACAGGCCGTTGCCGGTGACGAACTGCCGTACCGATGCCAGGTCGTTCATCGCCTGCCCGGCGGCCGCGCCGCTGCGCCCGCGCAGGTTGCGCTCGAAGGCAGCGGTGAAGACCCGGGGGGCGAGTTGCGTGTCGAGGCGGTTGCCCAGGCGTACCAGCACCGCGGAGCGGACGTACTCCAGCACGCCCATCGCCAAGTACAATCCGACAGCGATCAGCGAGAGCATCACCAGCGTGGTTTCGTTCCTGCTGCCCAGCACCCGGTCGTACACCTGCATCATGTAGATCGATGGGACCAGGTACAGCAGGTTGATCACGCCCGAGAATGCTCCAACGCTGAGG
This sequence comes from Quisquiliibacterium transsilvanicum, assembly GCF_014202215.1. GTDB lineage: Bacteria > Pseudomonadota > Gammaproteobacteria > Burkholderiales > Burkholderiaceae_E > Quisquiliibacterium > Quisquiliibacterium transsilvanicum. The sequence goes on from NZ_JACHGB010000007.1 coordinate 124,666, forward strand.
AACACGCGCCGATACGAAAGCAGCGCCTGCAGGATTTCGCCGCGGGGGCTGCCCGGTCTGCGCGGAGGGGTAGGTGCCATAGGGCCGCGATTTTCGCACACTTGCCCCTGGCTTCCTTCTTCGCGCCTCGTACCGGTCGGCTGCAGTGTGACTTATATGCCCACCGTCGTGGTGCGGTCTCCGCTACCGTCCTCTGCCGACCCTAGAGCCTGCCGCCCATGAACATCGATCCCGCCATCTTCAAGGCCTACGACATCCGCGGCATTGTCGACCGCACCCTCACCGAGGAGGCGGTGCGCGCCATCGGCCTGGCGCTGGGCTCCGTCGCCCGCGCGCAGGGCATCGACCGCGCAGTGGTGGGCCGCGACGGGCGGCTCTCCGGCCCAGCGCTGGCCGGCGCGCTCGCCGAGGGCTTCCGGGACGCCGGAGTGAGCGTGATCGACATCGGCCAGGTCACCACGCCCATCGTCTACTACGCCACCTACGAGCTGGGCACCGGCACCGGTGTGGCGGTCACCGGCAGCCACAACCCGCCCGAATACAACGGGCTGAAGATGATGATCGGCGGCGACGCGCTCTACGGCGACGCCATCCAGGACCTGCGCGTGGCGATCGCCGAAGGCCGCTTCGCGCCGGTGGCGGCGGCGCAGCGCGGCGGGCTGTCGTCGCTGGACCTGCGCGAGCGCTACCTGGACCGCGTGGTGGGTGACGTGAAGCTGGCCCGCCCGATGAAGGTGGCGATCGACTGCGGCAACGGCGTGGCCGGGGCCTTTGCGCCCGAGCTCTTCCGCCGGCTGGGCTGCGAGGTCACCGAGCTGTTCTGCGAGGTGGACGGCACCTTCCCCAACCACCATCCGGATCCGGCCCACGCCGAGAACCTCGCGGACCTGCAGCGCAGCCTGCGCGAGACCGACTGCGAGATCGGCCTGGCCTTCGATGGCGACGGCGACCGCGTGGGCGTGGTCACGAAGAAGGGCGCCATCATCTTCCCGGACCGCCAGCTGATGCTGCTGGCCGCCGACGTGCTCTCGCGCAACCCGGGCGCGCGGATCATCTACGACGTCAAGTGCACCCGCAACCTCGCGGGCTGGATACGCGAGCACGGCGGCGAGCCGCTGATGTGGCGCACCGGGCATTCGCTGGTCAAGGCCAAGCTCAAGGAAACCGGTGCGCCGCTGGCCGGCGAGATGAGCGGCCACATCTTCTTCAAGGAGCGCTGGTACGGCTTCGACGACGGCCTGTACGCGGCCGCCCGGCTGCTGGAGATTCTCTCGCGCCACGCCGACCCCGGTGCGGTGCTCGAGGCGCTTCCCGATTCGCCCACCACGCCCGAGCTGCAGCTGCCCACCGCCGAGGGCGAGAACTTCACGCTGGTGGAGTCGCTGAAGAAGAACGCCCGCTTCGAGGGCGCCACCGAGGTGATCACCATCGACGGCGTGCGCGCCGAGTACCCGGACGGTTTCGGCCTGGCGCGCCCGTCGAACACCACGCCGGTGGTGGTGATGCGCTTCGAGGCGGACACGCCGAAGGCGCTGGCCCGCATCCAGGAGGCCTTCCGCGCGGCGATCCTCGCCGAGAAGCCGGGGGCGAAGCTGCCGTTCTGATCCGGAGAGCTGGTATCGGTCAATTCCGAGGATCTGCAATCGCTCCCCAGGGGCTGTTAAAATGATCTAATCAGTCTTTTGGGAGTGTTTAAAGTGGATCTCCCGATTCCGTTGCCTGTCGGGCGAGCCATAAGCAAGCTCGGCAGTGACATCTCCCTTGCTCGGCGGCGGCGCCACATTTCCCAGGCATCGCTGGCCGAGCGCATCGGTGCGTCCGTGTCCACCGTGCGGCGCATGGAGAAGGGCGATGTGCGAGTGCCCATTCATTTCTTCGCCCGCGCGCTGCATGTCTTCGGCGAGATCCAGGCGCTGGCAGACCTGCTGGATACGGCCAAGGACGATATCGGCCTGGCGCTGGCCGATGAACGGCTGCCCAAGCGTGTGCGCAGCAGGTCCGGCGCTACTGGAGCGCTTTGATGGTTCTGGCCGCTCCGGTTCGCCAGAAGGTTCAGGTTTGCATCGGCAAGGCGGGCCTGGCGGTGGGCTCGCTCGTGTACGTCCGGCAGGGACGCCGCGAGAACAGTGCCTTCGCCTATGACGAGGGCTGGCTGGCCGACCCGGAGCGCTTCAACGTGTCCGCGGACCGTGAATCGAAGACCTGGCTGTCCGAGCAGGATGGGCCGATCACGGACGTGAAGATGCTGCTCGGTCGCGCGTCCTACTTCGCGCTGGACGGTTTGCAGGCCCTTGCCGTGTTGGCGGAGGTGCATTCCGCAGTCTCGAACTGGCGGCGGCTCGCGGTCGGCCCTGAAGTGGGATTGCGGCCGGCCGAGCTTGATGACTTCGCGCCGGCGTTCGAGCACGCACAGATGGATGCAGTCGCTGCGCTGCTCCGGGGGGCTTGAGCATGCGCATCGCCGTCGTCGGCGCCGGCATCAACGGCGTGATGAGCGCCTGGGCGCTGGCCCGGCGCGGTCACGAGGTCGAGCTCTTCGAGCGCGGCGAGCCGATGGCCGGCACCTCGTCCGCCTCCACCAAGCTGCTCCATGGCGGCCTGCGCTACCTGGAGACCGGCGACATCGCGCTGGTGCGTGAAGGGCTGCGCGAACGCGCCTGGTGGCTGGAACAGGCGCCTCGGTTCGCGCATCCGCTGGAGCTGCTGCTGCCGGTGGTGCGCGGGCGCGGCCGGCCGCGCTGGATGGTCAAGGCGGGGCTGGTCCTCTACGATCGGCTCAGCGGCTCGCGGCTGCTGGCCCGGCATCGCTGGCTGGGGCGCGACGAGACGCTGGCGCGGCTGCCCGGGCTGCGGCCCGAGGGCCTGCAGGGCGCGTATGCGTTCTGGGACGGGCAGATGGACGACCGCGCACTGGGGCTGTGGGCGCTGGAGCAGGCCCGGGCGGCGGGGGTGCGCCTGCGCGCGCGGTGCGAGGTGCTGCGCATCGGCGCGGACGGCAGCATGACCGTCGCCGGGGACAGTGCAGCCTCCGGGGACGCGGCGCCCGATCGCGAGTTGCGCTTCGACGCGGTCTGCAACCTCGCGGGTCCCGGCGCCGCCCTGCTGCTCGAGCGCAGCGGGCTGCCAAGCGCCCACCGCCTGCGGCTGGTGCGCGGCAGTCACCTGCTGGTCGATGGAGCCTTGCCCTGCGGGCTGCTGGTGCAGGCGCCCGCGGATGGCCGGGTCTGCTTCATCCTCCCCTATGCGGGGCGGGTGATGATCGGCACCACCGAGGTGGAGCAGGCGGCCGGCGCGCCGGTGGCGCCCAGCGACGCGGAGCGCGACTACCTGCTCGATGTCTGGAACGCCACCTTCGAGGACCGGCTCAGCGCCGCCGACGTGCGCACGAGCTTCGCTGGCGTGCGGCCGCTGCTGGCCGAGGCGGGCGACGCCAACGAGAACACCCGCGGGCATGCCATCGAGCGGCACGGCCGCGTCCTCACGGTGTTCGGCGGCAAGTGGACCACCTCGCGCAGCCTTGGCGAAGAAGTGGCCGCACTGGTCGGCTGAGCGCGCGCGCCCGCTGCCGCTACACTTGCGCCCGTGCGCATCGCCATGATCAAGACCAGTTCGATGGGCGACGTGATCCATGCGTTGCCCGTCGTCACCGACATCCTCGCCGCGCGTCCCGGCGCGCGGATCGACTGGGTCGTCGAGGAAGGCTTCGCCCAGCTGCCGCGCCTGCACCCCGGCGTGGGCGAGGTGATCCCGGTGGCGATCCGCCGCTGGCGCCGCGCGCTGGGGCAGGCCGCGACCTGGAGCGAGATCCGCGCGACGCGCGCGCGGCTGCGCGCCGGCGCCTATGACCTGGCGCTGGACCTGCAGGGCCTGATCAAGAGCGCGATGGTGGCGCGCTGGACTGGCGCGCCGATCGCGGGGTTTTCACGCGCCAGCGCGCGCGAGCCGCTGGCCGCGCTCGCCTATGCGCATCGCTACGACGTCCCGGCGGACCTGCACGCCATCGAGCGCCTGCGCTCGCTTGCCGCGCAGGCGCTGGGCTACCGCGCCGAGGGTGGGCCGCGCTTCGCGCTGTCCGCGCCCGCGCTGGACCTGGCCTGGCGGCCGCGCGGCAGCTATGCGGTCTTCCTGCATGCCACTTCGCGCGCCGAGAAGCAGTGGCCCGCCGAGCGCTGGGTGGAGCTCGGCCGCGCGCTGCTCGGGCGCGGCGTCTCGGTGGTTCTGCCCTGGGGTGGCCAGGCCGAGCAGGCGGCTGCGCAGGCGCTTGCCGCGGGGATCGGGGCTGCGGCGATGGGCGAGGCCGCCCCGCTGGTCCGCGTCGCCCCGCGCCTGTCGCTCTCCGAATGCGCCCGCCTGCTCGCCGACGCCCGCGCGGTGGTCGGCGTGGACACCGGGCTGACCCACCTCTCAGCGGCGCTCGACTCGCGGACGGTGGCGCTCTTCGCCGCCACCCCAGCCTGGCGCTTCGGCCCCTACTGGACGCCGCGGGCGCGCAACCTCGGCGAGGACGGCACCTGGCCGCAGGCGGGCGAGGTGCTGGCCGCGCTCAAGGCGCTGGGGAGCTTCGTCTGATGCCAGCCGACTGGTTCGACGTGTTCCTCGGCCTCAGGCTCAGTCAGTGAGCCTGAAACTCTACTCCCTCGCCTGGTGGCTGGCGACGCCGCTGGTGATCGCCTACCTGCTCTGGCGCGCGCGCCGCCAGCCGGAGTACCGCGCGCACTGGGGCGAGCGCTGGGGCTTTCACGGCGCCGCGGCCGCCCGGCGCGGCGACGGGCCGCTGATCTGGGTGCACGCGGTGTCGGTGGGCGAGACCCGCGCCGCGCAGCCGCTGGTGGCCGCGCTGCTCGAGCGCCATCCGGACGCGCGGCTGCTGCTCACCCACATGACTCCGACCGGGCGCGCCACTGGCGCCGAGCTTTTCGCGCGCCACGGCGGGCGGGTGCTGCAGGCCTATCTTCCCTACGACCTGGGCTTCGCCACGCGCCGCTTCCTGCGCGCCTGGCGGCCGGCGCTCGGCATCGTGATGGAGACCGAGCTGTGGCCCAACCTGTGCGCGCAGGCCCGGCGCGCGGGCGTGCCGCTGGCGCTGGTCAACGCGCGGCTGTCGGAGCGCTCGCTGCGCAAGGGCCTGCGCTGGCGCGCGCTGATGGAGCCGGCGCTGCGCTCGCTGGCCTGCGTGGTCGCGCAGACGCCTGCGGATGCGCAGCGCATCGGGCGCCTGGGCAGGACGGACGTGACGGTGGCCGGCAACATGAAGTTCGACGTGAGCCCCGCGCCCGCGCTGGTCGAGCGCGGCCGCGGCTGGAAGTCGCTGCTGCGAGGGCGGCCGGTGGTGCTTGCTGCCAGCACGAGGGACGGCGAGGAGGCGCTGCTGCTGGACGCCTGGCAGGTGCAGGTGCAGGCGCAGGCGCAGGCGCAGGCGCAGGCGCAGGTGCGCCAGCCGCTGCTGGTGATCGTTCCAAGGCATCCGCAGCGCTTCGACGAAGTCGCCGACCTGCTCGCCGCGCGCGGGCTGCGCTTGGCGCGGCGCAGCGCGCTGGAGGCGTCGGGCGGATTCGACCCGGCCGCCATCGACGTGCTGCTCGGCGACTCGATGGGCGAGATGTTCGCCTGGTATGCGATGGCGGACGTGGCTGTGCTGGGCGGCTCGCTGCTGCCCTTCGGCGGACAGAACCTGATCGAGGCCTGCGCGCTTGGCGTGCCGGTGGTGATGGGTCCGCACACCTTCAACTTCGAAGACGCCGCGGAGCAGGCCATCCAGGCCGGCGGCGCCTTGCGGGCGGCGGATGCCGGCGACGCGGTGGCGCAGGCGCTGGCCCTGCTGCGCGCGCCCGACGCGCTCGCACGGCGCAGTGCGCAGGCGCTGGAGTTCGCAAAGGCGCACCGCGGGGCCACCGGGCGCACGCTGGCGCTGCTCGAACCGTGGCTGGCACCACTGGCCGCTGATGGCAGGCTGAAGGAGATCTGCAATGCCGAAGAGAAGCAGTGAAGAGGCTCGCATGCTTCACGAATTGCTGGAGACTGCCGAGGATCTCAACGCTTACGGCGTCGTCTCGAAGGCCAGCCTGGCCAAGGTGCGAACGCTTTGCACGGAACCTCCGGTCTATACCCCGGAGCGCGTCGTTGCCGTCCGCACGACCATCGCCAGGATGAGCCAGTCCGTCTTCGCTGCGTTCCTCAACGTCAGCGTCTCCACGGTCCAGAAGTGGGAGTCGCCGGCAGCGGGGAAGCACCCCAGCGGCGCCGCCGCGAAGCTGCTTCAGCTGGTCGAGACCAAGGGCGTGGAAGCGCTCATCGCCTGAGGGCGAGCCCTGGCAGGGCTCGGACCCTGGCAGCCAGGATCCGCACGAGGCGCTTCAGAACCTACTTCGCTGGCACCACTGGCGCGCCGATCGCGCTGCCCGCAGGCGCCGCCGTCAGCAGCGCATCCACCGCGCGCAGGTCGTCCTCGGACAGCGTGCCGGCAGTGGCCTTGAGCCGCAGTCCGTTGACCAGCACGTCGTAACGCGCGCGGGCCAGGTCTCGGCGGGTGGTGAACAGCTGCTGCTGGGCGTTCAGTACGTCGATGTTGATGCGCACGCCCACCTGGTAGCCCAGCAGGTTGGAGTCCAGCGCCAGCTGGCTGGAGCGCTCCGCGGCCTCCAGCGCCTTCACCTGGGCCAGTCCGCTGTTGACGCCCAGGAAGGCGGAGCGGGTGCCCTGCTCGGCCTGCCGCCGCGCGTTGTCGAGGTCGAACAGCGCCTTGTTGCGCAGCTGCGCGGCTTCGCGCACCCGCGCATCGATCGCGCCGCCGGCGTACAGAGGCACGCTCAGCTGCAGGCCGACCGCCGCGGTGTTGCTCTTGACGCCGATGAAGTTCGCGGCGGCGTTCTCCGCGCGGCCCACCGAGCCGACCAGGTCGAGCGTGGGGTAGTGCCCGTAGCGCTGGCGCTCGATCTCGCGCCTGGCGATCTCGCTGGCCACCTCGGCCTGCTGCACCGCGAGGTTGTTCTGCCGGGCGCTGTCGGTCCAGTCGGTCTCGCGCGCCGGCTGCGGCCCCTGAAGCTCGACCCCCGGGCGCAGCACCTGGACCTCCGCCACCGGCCTGCCGATCAGCTGCGACAGCGCAGCCCGCCTGACGTCCAGGTCGTTCTGCGCGGCGAACTCCTGCGCCAGCGACAGGTCGAAGCGCGCCTGCGCCTCCTGCTGGTCGGTGACCGTGGCGGTGCCCACCTCGAAGTTGCGCTTCGCGGCGGCCAGCTGTTCGGTGATCGCCGCCTTCTGCGAGCGGATCGTGGCGAGGTTGTCCTGGGCGGCGAGGACGTCGAAGTAGGCCTGCGCGACGCGCACGACCAGATCCTGCCGCGCCTGCGCCGTCTGGGTCTCGCCGATGCTTGCCGCCAGCAGGCTCTGTTCGTAAGCTTCGACGTTCTGCAGCCGCAGCAGCGGGTAGGAGAGGCTGATGTTGTAGTTCTGGGCGGTGAAGTCGCGGCGCGCCGCCAGGTTGGTGTCCACCGTCTGGCGGCTCACCGCCGCGTTCGCGCCCACCGAGGGCAGCAGACCTGCGCGCGCCTGCTGGATTCGCTCGCGTGTCGCCCCGGACTGCGCTTCGGCGCTGGCGACCACGGGGTCCACTGCCAGCGCGGCCTGGTAGGCCTGGAGCAGGTCCATTGCCGAGGCGCCAGCGGGAAGGCAGGCGAGCGCGACCGCTGCGGCCAGGGCGTGAAGTCGGTGATCCATCGGAGGCGTCCTCGGTGTCTGGGGTTCGGGCGGCCCGGGCTCGGGCGCGCGCGCTGCGTTCAGAAGCGGAAGGCGTCCTTCTCCGGGAAGCCGTGCAGCCGTGGCGCCACGGTCTCGAAGAGGGTCTCGGCGGTGAAGCTGTCGGGGCCGGTGCGGGTGATCAGCTGCGCTTCCATGGCGGGCGCGTCGCCGACGACGGCGGCCAGCCGCCCGCCGATGGTCAGCCGGTGCAGCAGCGCCTCGGGAACGAAGGGCACCGAGCCCGACAGCAGGATCACCTCGTAGCTGGCGGGGCCGGCCGGCTGGGCGCCGTCGCGCTGCTCGACGACGGCGTTGCGCACTCCGGCGCGGTCCAGGTTGACGCGCGCAAAGGCGGCCAGCCCGGGGTGGATCTCGCAGCTGACGACGTGGCGCGCCCGATGCGCGAGCAGCGCGGCCATGTGGCCCGAGCCCGCGCCGATCTCCAGCACGTGCTCATGCCGGCGGACCGAGAGGTTCTGCAGCAGTCGCGCCTCGACCTTGGGCGAGAGCATGCATTCGCCGGTCCTGGCGCCGTCGATGAGCAGCGGCACTTCCATGTCGACGAAAGCGATCGCGCGGTAGGCGGGCGGGACGAAGTCCTCGCGCCTGACCACGAGCAGCAGGTCGAGCACCTCCTGGTCCAGCACGTCCCAGGGCCGGATCTGCTGTTCAACCATGTTGTAGCGCGCGCGTTCGAAGTCCATTTCCGTTCCACAAAAGCCGTGAAAAAACAAGATTTTAACCGGGGCCAGCGGCAGCGGCCCTGACATCCGTCAGTCCGATCCGTCAGTCCGGTGCGCCGTCGCCGCCGGCCGCAGCGCCGGCCCTGCCGCCGCGCCGCCGCGCCCAGGCAGTGACGTCGTCCAGCAGCGTGTAGAGCACGGGCACCACCAGCAGCGTGAGGAGCGTCGAGGCCAGCACGCCGCCGATCACCGCGTGCGCCATCGGCGCGCGCTGCTCCGAGCCCTCGCTGACGCTCACCGCCAGCGGCAGCATCCCGAACACCATCGCCAGCGTGGTCATCAGGATCGGCCGCAGGCGGATCTCGGCGGCCTGCAGCAGCGCCTGCGCGCGCTCCACGCCGCGCGCGCGGGCCTGGTTGGCGAAGTCCACCAGCAGGATCGCGTTCTTGGTGACCAGGCCCATCAGCATGATGAAGCCGATGATCGAGAACATGTTGAGCGTCGAGCCCCAGGCCAGCAGCGCCGCGACCACGCCGATCAGCGCCAGCGGCAGCGAGGCCATGATCGCCAGCGGCTGCAGGAACCGGCCGAACTGCGAGGCCAGGATCATGTAGATGAAGATCACCGCGAGCGCCAGCGCCTGCACCGCGTAGCCGAAGCTCTCGACCATGTCCTTGGTGGCGCCGCCGGTGACGAAGCGGTAGCCCGGCGGCAGCGGCAGGTCGGCCAGCGCCGCCTGCACCGCGGTGCCCACGGTGCCAGCGGCCACGCCGTCGGAGTTGGCGGAGATCAGGATCTCGCGGGTGAGATCCTTGCGGTTGATCTGGGTGGGGCCGGTGCCGGGAATGAAGTCCGCCACCTGGCGCAGCGGCACCATGCGGGGGCCGCCGTCGGCCGCCGGCTGCGCGGATAGCAGCGTCAGCCGCTCCAGGTCGGCCACCGACTCGCGCGCCGAGGGCGGCAGCCGCACCATCACCTCGTAGTTCTCGTCATCCGGTGCGCGCCAGGTGGTGGCGGCTTCGCCGGCGAGCAGCGGCCGCAGCGCCGCGCCGATCTGCGCCACGCCCACGCCCAGGTCGGAGGCGAGCTGGCGGTCGATCTCCACCGACACCGTGGGCTTGGAGGGCTTGGAGCTGGTGTCCAGATCGACGATGCCCTGGTTCGGGCCCAGCCTGTGCTGCGCGCGCAGCGCGACGTTCAGCGTCTCGATGCGCTCGAGCGCGCCGGCGGCGATGCGCTCCAGTTCCGCCATTTCCGGTCCCTGCACGCTGACCTGGATCGGCTTGCCTGAGCTGACCGCGTTCAGGTTGCCGACATCGGTCACGGTGACGCCGGCGATCGCGTTGACGCGCTCGCGCACCGGCTGCGTCATCTGGTGCACCGACATCGGCCGCTGGCTGCGCTCGGTGAGCCGCGCGAACACCGCGGCGTAGTTGCGCCCCTGCAGCGCGCCAGTGTTGATGGTGGCGTAGGTCTGCTCGACGCCGGGGAACTCGCGCAGCGCCGCCTCGACCTGGCGGACCTTCTCCTCGGTGAACTCCAGCGACGAGCCGACCGGGGTGTTGAACTGCAGGTACAGCTCGTTGTTGTCCGCCGGCGGCACGAACTCGGTGCCAACCACGCGGATCAGCGGGAAGGACGCGAAGAAGGCCAGCAGCGCGATCGCCACCGTGGTGCCGCGCCGGCGCAGGCCCCAGCGCAGCAGCGCCACGTACCAGCCCTCCAGCCGCGTCATCGCCGCCTGGAAGCCGCGCAGCAGACGCGCCACCGGCCCCTTGCCGCGCGCGCCATGCGCGTCCGGGTCGTGCCACACCGACGACAGCATCGGGTCCAGCGTGAACGACACGAACATCGACAGCAGCACCGCGAAGGCCACGGTGACGCCGAACTGATTGAAGAACTTGCCGATGATGCCGCCCATGAAGCCGATCGGCATGAACACCGCGACGATGGTCAGCGTGGTGGCCGCCACCGCCAGCCCGATCTCGGCGGTGCCGTCGTAGGCGGCCTCGCGGTGGTGCTTGCCCATCGCCTGGTGGCGCACGATGTTCTCGCGCACCACGATCGCGTCGTCGATCAGCAGGCCCACGCAGATCGACAGCGCCAGCAGCGTGACCAGGTTGATCGAGAAACCCATCGCGTACATCACGAGGAAGGTGCCGATCAGCGAGATCGGCAGCGTGAGCCCGGTGATCACCGTGGAGCGCCAGGACGACAGGAACAGGAACACGATCAGCACGGTCAGCACCGCGCCCTCGACGATGTTGCGCTGGACGCTGGCCACCGAATTACGGATCGCGGTGGAGGCGTCGCGCACCACCGAGACCTCGACGTCGGCCGGCACCACGCCCGAGGCCTGCATCTCGGCGAGCAGGCCGCGCACGCCGTCGACCACCGCGATGGTGTTCTCGTCCTGGGCCTTGACGATGTCGATCGCGATCGCGGACCGGCCGTCGACCAGCGCGACGTCGTCGCGCTCCTCCTCGCCGTCGACCACGGTCGCCACCTGCGACAGGTAGACCGGCTGGCCGCCGCGGCGCGCCACGATGATCCGGCCGAAGTCGTCGGCCGAGCCCAGCCGCGCCTTGATCTGCACCACCTGCTCGCGGTCGCGCATGATCAGCGTGCCCGCCGGCAGCTCCTGGTTCTCGCCGCGCACCGCGGCGATCACCTGGTCGATGCCCACCCGCAGCGCCTCCATCTCGGAGGGCTTGAGCCACACCTGCACCTCGCGGCTGAGCCCGCCCACCAGCGTCACCCGGCCCACGCCGCGCGCGTTCTCCAGCCTGCGCTTGATCACCTGCTCGGCCAGCGTGGTGAGCTCGCGCGGCGAGCGCTGGTCGGAGCGCACCGCAACCGAGATCACCGGCGCGTCGTCCGGGTTGTAGCGGGTGATCAGCGGCTCCTTGACCTCGGGGCGGAACAGCGGCTTGACCAGCGCGACCTTCTCGCGCACGTCCTGGGCTGCCGAGGCCGGGTCGACGGTGAGGTCGAAGCGGACGATCACCAGCGAGCTGCCTTCGTAGGAGCGCGACGAGAGCTCGTTGACCCCGCTGATCGTGTTGACCTGTTCCTCGATCCTGCGGGTGATGTCCGACTCGACCACCTCCGGCGAGGCGCCCGGGTACTCGGTGCTCACCACCACGACGGGAAAGGCGACGTCCGGGAACTGCTCGACGTCCAGGCGCTTGTAGGAGAAGAGGCCAAGCACCACGAAGGCGACCATCACCATGGTCGCCAGCACAGGCTGGGAGATCGAGACGCGGGTGAACCACATGGGGAGCGGGCTCCTGCGTGCCGGTCAGCGGGGCGCGCTGGCGGCCGGGCCGGCGCCAGGTGCTGCGCCGGCGGCCGGGCCTGCGGGGGCTGCAGGGGCTGCAGGCGCCGCGCCGAGCTTCACCCGGCTGCCCGGGCGCAGCGGTCCCAGGTTCACGCCGACGATGGTGTCGCCAGCGGCGAGGCCCTCGAGCACCTCGATCACCCCGGTGCTGCCGTTGGCGGCGCGCGCAGCCGGATCGCGCAGCCCGGGCCTGACGGTGCGCTCCTCGATCACGCCCTCGACGACCCGGTAGACGAAGCTGCGGCCGGCGGCGTCGCGCACCGCTGCGGCGGGCACCGCGATCACCCCCTCGCGGCGCTCGACGGCGAGCGCGCCCTGCGCGAACAGTCCGGCGCGGATCCGTGGATCGCGGTTGTCCAGGCCGATGTAGACCGGCACCGAGCGGGTCCCGGCGGCGGTGGCGGGATTGATCCGCACGACCTCGCCGGTCTGCGGCGCATCGACGCCCTCGATGCGCAGCGTCACCGGCTGGCCGATGCGCACGCTGCCGATCTCGCTGGCTGGCACCGGCGCCTCGATCTCCATCCGAGAGAGATCGACGATCGACAGGATCCGGCTGTCCGGGGACACCTTCTCGCCGACCTGGGCGAAGCGTTCGGCGACCATGCCGGTCATCGGCGCGAGCACCGAGGTGTCGGCCAGCGCCTTGCGCGCCTGGGCGAGCTGCGCGGTCGCCGCGTCGCGGTTGGCCACCGTCACCTGGTAGCCCGACTCGGCATTGTCGAAAGCGTTCTGCGAGATGAAGCCCTTGTCCAGCAGCGCGCGGTTGTTGTCCCGCGTCCGGCGCGACTGCTCCACCTGCGCCTCGGCGCTGCGCCGCTGCGCCTCGCGCTCGCGCACCCGCGCCTCGAACTCGGTGGGGTCGATGCGCGCGATGCGCTGGCCGGCCCGCACTGGCGTGCCCTCGCGCACCGCGACTTCGACCAGCTCGCCGGACACCTTGGCGCGCACCAGCGTCTGGTTCGAGGGCCTCAGGGTGCCGGTCAGCGGGATCGTCCGTGCGATCGGGCCCGCCGCCAGCGTGAGCAGGTCGGAGGCGGCGAACTCCAGCACCGACGGCGGCGCCTCGGCCTGCGCGGTCGCTGCAGGGGGCTGTGGCGCGCCGGCCTGTCCGCCGTCATCGCGGCGGCCGGCCCACCAGCCGGCGGCCAGGCCCAGGGCCAGCACGGTCAGCAGCAGCGCCACGCTGCGCGCGCGGCTCACGATGCGGCCCCGGTCGGCTGCGGGCGCAGCGCTGCGAGCACGAATTCCGTATGGGCCTGCAGCAGGCGCTCGGGCGCCAGGCGGGCCTCGGGGGGGCAGAGTGCGTCCATCGAATTTGTCCAGATCGCCTTCAGCGCCAGCGGCGCGATCCACAGCTGCGCGGCGAGCCGGGCGTCCACCGGCGCGAACTCGCCGCGCTGGATGCCCCGCTCGATGATCGCGACGAGCAGTTCGCTGTGGGGTTCGATCACCTCTTCCTGGAAGAAACGGGCCACTTCAGGGAAGTTGCCCGCCTCGGCGACGATCAGCTTGGCGATCCCGCCCAGGCGGCTCGCGCCGAAGCGCTGCCACCATTGCGCGAAGAAGCTGCGCAGCAGTTCGGCGCAGTCGTCATCCGCCCGGTCGACGCTGCGGCGCAGTTCGTCGATCTGCGGCACGATGGTTTCGCGCACCACCGCCTTGAAGAGGTCTTCCTTGCTCGGAAAGTACAGGTAAAGCGTGCCCTTGCTCACGCCAGCGCGCGCCGCCACCTCGTCGAGCCGCGTGGCTGCGTAGCCGCGCTCCACGAAGAACTCGAGCGCCGCCGCCAGCAGCTCGGCCGGACGGCTCTCCTTGCGGCGCTCCCAACGGGGGCCGCGCGCTTGCGTGGTGGACATCGATCTACTGACTGTTGGGTCAGTAATTCTATTCCCCATGACCTGGCGCCGCTGCAGCTGTTGCTGGGCGGCAACTTGAGCTTCGCCGCGTGCGGTCTGCTGGCATTCTTGAAACATTCATCACGAAGTCCTTGAAGCAGACCCCCTACGACGTGCCGGCCTCGTCCACCCTTGCGCTGCTCGAGACCCAGGAAATGCTGGCCGCGATCGGCCGCATCCAGGCGCAGCTGCTCACCGGCAACGACTCGCAGGCAGCTTTCGACGCGCTGCTCGGCGAGCTGCTGCGCGTCTCCGGCAGTGCGATCGGCTTCATCGGCGAGGTGCGTCACGACGAGCATGACGCCCCCTGGCTCAGGATCCACACGATCAGCGACGTCGCCTGGGACGAGCCGAGCCGAGCACGGATGCAGGGGCGTTCCGGCGGCGGGATGGAGTTCCGCCGGCTCGATACCCTGATCGGGACCGTGCTGCGCAGCGCCCAGGTGGCGATCGCCAACGACCCGGCGCGCGATCCGCGCAGCGGCGGCCTGCCGGACGGGCATCCGCAGATTGCGTCCTTCCTGGGCATCCCCTTCGTGCACCGCGAGCAGCTGATCGGCGTGGTGGGGCTGGCCAACCGCCCCGGCGGCTACACGCAGGACGTGGTCGACCTGCTGCAGCCGATGGTCGAGACGGTGCGCACGGTGGTGGTAGCCCATCGCGCCGAGCGTTCCCGGGCCAGGGCCGAGGCCGCGGTGGTGCGGCTGAACCGCAGTCTGCAGGCCAACGTCGCCAAGCTGGAGCGGATCAACCAGCTGAACCGGGCGCTCTCCCAACTGCGCGACCGGCTGCAGGCCAGTCCGTCCGTGGCGGCGCTCTGTGCGGTCGCGGAGGCCTTCTCCGGCACGCTGCTGGGCGGCCTGGGCGGCTGCGTGGCGCTGTGCGAGGCGCAGGGCGCCAGTGCGGGGAATGCGGCGCCGGACGGCGGCCCAGGGCCGGATCGAGCTGACGCTCAGTCCGGCGGCCTGAGCGTCGTGCACTGCTGGGGCGATGCTCCGCCGGCGCAGGGTTGCGAGGGCGCCGAGGTGCGGCCCGCGATCGACCCGGAGTCCCGGCTGCTGAGCGCACCGCTGGTTGCGCAGGGCGACCGGATCGGCGTGTTGCGGGTGCGCCTTCCCGCGCCGCCCGCCGCAGCCGCGGGAGACGACGCCGAGGCAGCCGGGGCTGCCGCCGACGCGCAGGCGGGTGCCGGCGTGGGCAGCGATGCCGAGCGCCTGCGTCTGGCGGGCATCCTGGCGATGCATCTGTCGATGGCGATCTCGAACGTGCGGATGCGCGACACCCTGCGCGCCCAGGCGATCCGCGATCCGCTCACCGGGCTCTACAACCGACGCCACATGGACGAGGTGTTCGAGCGCGAGGTGCGTCGCGCCCTGCGCAGTGGCGAAGCGCTGGCGGTGTTCATGGTCGACATCGACCGCTTCAAGCGGATCAACGACGGCTTCGGCCATGAGGCGGGCGACCTGGTGATCCGCACGCTTGCGCACTGCCTGGCCGGTACCATCCGGCACGAGGACTACGCCTTCCGCTTCGGCGGCGAGGAGTTCCTGCTGCTGATGCCCGGGGTGGATGCCGCAGCGATGCCGGCACGGGCCCGGGCCGTCCTCGCTGCGGTGCGCCGGCTGAGCATCTGCTGGGAAGGGCGCCCGCTGGGCGACGTCACGGTGTCGATCGGCGCGGCGGCGCTGCCGGCGCACGGCAGCACGCCGGCGGAGCTGCTGCGCGCTGCCGACGAGGCGATGTACCGGGCCAAGCAGGGCGGGCGCGATCGCGCGGTGTGCGCCTGAGAGGGCCTTGCGCTGGAGTATCCTGCGGCGCAACCCGCATGGAGAATCCCGTCCGATGGAGTGCCGACCCGGCTGCGGCGCCTGCTGCATCGCGCCCTCGATCACAAGTCCGATTCCCGGCATGCCCGGCGGCAAGCCCGCGGGGGTGCGCTGCGTGCAGCTCGACAACGAACAGCGTTGCCGGATCTTCGGCCAGCCCGGGCGGCCCGCCTGCTGCGCCGGGCTGCAGCCGTCGCCGGAGATGTGCGGCGGCGATCGCGAGCACGCGCTGACTTTCCTCTCCTGGCTCGAGACCGAGACCGCATGAACGCAGACCATGACTTCGACGTGCTGATCGTCGGCAGCGGCCTCGCCGGCCTGTCCGCCGCGCTGCACCTCTCCGCCACCCACCGCGTGGCGGTGCTCACCAAGCGCGGCATCGCCGACGGCGCCAGCGGCTGGGCGCAGGGCGGAATCGCCGCAGTGCTCGCCGATGGCGACAGCTTCGACGCTCACGTGAGCGACACCCTGGTGGCCGGCGCCGGCCTGTGCGATCCGGTGGCCACCCGTTTCGTGGTCGAGAATGCGCCCGCGGCGATCGCCTGGCTGGAGGGGTTCGGCGTGCCCTTCTCACGCGAGCAGGGGCAGCTGCACCTCACGCGCGAGGGCGGCCACAGCGCACGCCGCATCGTGCATGCCGCCGACGCCACCGGCGCCGCGGTCCAGGAGACGCTGATCGAGCGCGTGCGCAGCACGCCGGGAATCCAGGTCTTCGAGCACCACGTGCTGGTCGACCTGGTGCGCGGCCGGCGCTGCGGGCTGGCCGACGACCGCTGCGTGGGTCTGTACGCGCTGGACAAGCGGCAGGGCAGGGTGCGCTCCTTCGCTGCGGCCCGCACCATCCTGGCCACCGGCGGGGCCGGCAAGGTCTACCTGTACACGACCAATCCGGACACGGCCACCGGCGACGGCATCGCCGCGGCCTGGCGCGCCGGCTGCCGGGTGTCGAACATGGAGTTCATCCAGTTCCACCCCACCTGCCTGTACCACCCGCATGCGAAGTCCTTCCTGATCAGCGAGGCGGTGCGCGGCGAGGGCGGGCGGCTGCTGCTGCCCGACGGCACGCGCTTCATGCCGGCGCACGACGAACGCGCCGAGCTCGCGCCGCGCGACGTCGTGGCCCGCGCGATCGACTTCGAGATGAAGCGCCACGGCATCGACTGCGTCTTCCTCGACATCTCCCACCAGCCGGCCGCGTTCCTGGAGGAGCACTTCCCCAACATCCGGGCGCGCTGCCTGGAGCTGGGCATCGACATCACCCGCGAGCCGATCCCCGTGGTGCCGGCCGCGCACTACACCTGCGGCGGCGTGGTCACCGACCTGGACGGCCGCACCGACCTGCCCGGCCTGTACGCGGTCGGCGAGGCCACCTGCACCGGCCTGCACGGCGCCAACCGGCTGGCGAGCAACTCGCTGCTGGAGTGCATGGTGTTCGCGCGCGCGGCTTCGCAGGCGATCGTCGCCGAGGGCGGAGCGGCGCGCGGCACGCCCTGCGCGCTGCCGGCCTGGGACGAGAGCCGGGTCAGCGACCCGGACGAGATGGTGGTGGTGTCCCACAACTGGGAGGAGCTGCGCCGCTTCATGTGGGACTACGTCGGCATCGTGCGCACCGACAAGCGCCTGGAGCGGGCCGCGCACCGGATCGCGCTGCTGCGCAGCGAGATCCACGAGTTCTACTCGAACTGCCGCGTCACCCGCGACCTGCTCGAACTGCGCAACCTGGTCGAGGTGGCCGACCTGATCGTGCGCTCGGCCTGCTCCCGCAAGGAGAGCCGCGGCCTGCACTTCAGTCGCGACCATCCGGCACTGCTGGCCCCGGCGCTGCCCACGGTGCTGGTGCCCGGGGCGAGCTGAGCGGCGCGATCCGGGCGGCGCCCTGCGGCGCCCGCCGGTCAGGCGGATGCCCGGGGTCAGGCGGCCAGGTGCGCGCCCGGGTCAGGCGCTCAGGCCGCGCCGATCCCGGGCACCAGCGCGCCCACCGGATGCCCGGCCTTGCGGGCTGCGGTGAACGCCAGCATCCGGTCGATCGGAAGCCTGGCGCGCGCGCCAAGCGCCGGATCGACGTGAACCTCGCCGCTGCCGGTCTCCAGCGCATGCGCCACCCCGGCCAGCGAGTTCATCGCCATCCAGGGGCAGTGCGCGCAGCTCTTGCAGGTGGCGCTGTTGCCCGCGGTGGGCGCTTCGATGAACACCTTGCCGGGGTTGAGCGTGCGCAGCTTGTGCATCATCCCGTTGTCGGTGGCGACGATGAACTCGCGCGCGTCGAGCTCGCTCCCGGCCTTCAGGATCGCGGAGGTGGAGCCCACCACGTCGGCCAGCGCGATCACGTCGGCCGGCGACTCCGGATGCACCAGCACCCTGGCGCCTGGGTGCTCGTCCATCAGCGCCTTCAGCTCGATCGCCTTGAACTCGTCGTGCACCACGCAGGAGCCCTGCCAGAGCAGCATGTCGGCGCCGGTCTCGCGCTGGATGTAGCCGCCCAGGTGCTTGTCGGGCGCCCAGAGGATCTTGTGGCCGGCCGCGGCGAGCGTGCCGACGATGTCGAGCGCGCAGCTCGAGGTGACGACCCAGTCGGCGCGCGCCTTCACTGCGGCGCTGGTGTTGGCGTAGACCACCACGGTGCGGTCCGGATGCGCGTCGCAGAAGGCGCTGAATTCCTCGATCGGGCAGCCCAGGTCCAGCGAGCAGGTGGCGTCCAGGTCGGGCATCAGCACGCGCTTGTCGGGCGAGAGCATCTTCGCGGTCTCGCCCATGAAGCGAACGCCCGAGACCACCAGCGTCTTCGCTGGATGGTCGCGGCCGAAGCGGGCCATCTCCAGCGAGTCGCTGACGATGCCGCCGGTTTCCTCGGCGAGGTCCTGCAGGTCGGGGTGCACGTAGTAGTGCGACACCATCACCGCGTCGCGCTCGGCGAGCAGGCGGCGGATGCGGGCCTTGAGCTCGGTGCGTTCGGCAGGCCCCGGCTCGGCGGGCACGCGAGCCCAGGCATGCCGGGTCGGGCAGGCGGGCTGCTCGTATTCGACGTCGATCAGTTCGTTCATTCCAGCCCCCTCACAGCGCGTCGAAGCGCATCGAGTAGTCAACCGCCTTCACGTCCTTCGTCAACGCACCGACCGAGATCCGGTGGACCCCGGTGGCCGCCAGCGCAGGCAGCGCTTCCAGCGTCACGCCGCCGGAGATCTCCAGCACCGCGCGCCCGGCGTTGATCCGCACCGCCTCGCGCAGCGTGACCAGGTCCATGTTGTCGAGCAGGACCATCTTCGCGCCGGCGTCCAGCGCCTCGCGCAGCTGCGCCAGGGTCTCGACCTCGATCTCGACGAAGTCGGCGCGGGCCGCTGCCTGCGCCGCCGCACGGAGCGCCTCGGTGACGCCGCCCGCGGATGCGATGTGGTTCTCCTTGATCAGGATGGCGTCGTGCAGCCCGATCCGGTGGTTGGTGCCGCCGCCGGTGCGCACCGCGTACTTCTGCGCCAGGCGCAGGCCGGGCAGGGTCTTGCGGGTGTCGACGATGCTGGCCTGGCTGCCGGGCACCGAGCGGACCGCGTCGACGTGGGCGGCGGTCTTGGTGGCGACCGCGCTGAGGAGCTGCAGGAAGTTCAGCGCGGTGCGCTCGGCCGACAGCAGCCCGCGCGCGCTGCCTTCGATCTTCAGCACCACCTCGCCCGCGGCGCAGCGCCCGCCCTCGGGCACCAGCCAGTCGAGCTGCGCGTCGGGATCGAGCTGGCGGACCGCCGCCTCCACCCAGGGTGCGCCGCAGACCACCGCCGCCTCGCGGGCGATCACCCGGGCGCGGGCGCGCCGCGACGGGTCGACCAGGCCGGCGGTGAGATCGCCGCTGCCGACGTCCTCGGCCAGCGCGCGGGCTGCATCCTCGCGGGCGAGCGCCGCGATCCGTTCGGGTGAGAAATCGAAGGCCATGGCGCGTCCTGCTGTCCTGTCCGGGTCGGGGCGCAGAGGATAACCCCATCGCCGCCGCCCTGCTGCGCGCCGGGAGGCCGCGCGTTCCGGGTTAACCTTGCGCTCCTTCGCCACCCCTCAATCGCACCAGAAGGGATTCCCGCGTGTTCGAGTTCCTGTTCGGCCTGCCGCTGCTGGTCAAGGCCATGATCCTCGGCATCGTCGAGGGACTGACCGAGTTCCTGCCGATCTCCAGCACCGGCCATCTGATCCTGGCGGGCAGCCTGCTCGGCTTCACCGGCGAGAAGGAAAACCTGTTCAACGTCGCGATCCAGACCGGCGCGATGTTCTCGGTGATCTGGTACTACCGCCGGCGCATCGGCAGCGTGGTGCGCGGGCTGGGCACCGACCCCCAGGCGCAGCGCTTCGCCGCGAACGTGCTGATCGCCTTCCTGCCGGCGGCGGTGCTCGGCCTGCTGTTCGCCCGCTACATCAAGACCTGGCTGTTCCACCCGCTGCCGGTGGCCGCCGCGCTGATCGTCGGCGGGCTGGTCATCCTGTGGGTGGAGCGCGGCCATGGCCGCATCGGCCGCCAGCACCGGGTGGATTCGGTCGACGATCTCACCGCCATGGATGCGCTGAAGGTCGGCGTCGCCCAGTCCTTCGCGCTGATCCCCGGCACCAGCCGCTCCGGCGCCACGATCATCGGCGGCATGCTGTTCGGACTCTCGCGCCGCGCCGCGACCGAGTTCTCCTTTTTCCTCGCCATCCCCACGCTGATCGGCGCCGGCGTCTACGACACCTGGAAGTACCGGCACCTGCTGTCGATGGCCGACCTGCCGCTGTTCGCCGTGGGCCTGCTGCTGTCCTTCGTCAGCGCGCTGGTCTGCGTGCACTGGCTGATCCGCTTCGTGGCCAGCCACGATTTCGTCGGCTTCGCCTGGTATCGGATCGTGTTCGGCCTGGTGATCGTCGGCACTGCGTGGAGCGGCCTGGTCGACTGGTCGGCCTGAGGCGAAGCAAGCCCGAAGCCGGCCGGGCGGCCGGCGGAGCGTCCGTCGATGGCGAGGCCGGGCGCTACTGCGGCGAAATGCCCGCCGCCTTGATCATCTTCGCCCAGGTCTCGGCGTCCTCGCGCAACTGGCGCGTGAACTCGTCCGGTGTGCTCGCCACCGGCACCAGCGTCTGCTCGGCGAACTTGGCGAGGTTGTCCGGGTGCCGCGTGGCGCGGATCACATCGCGCGCGATCGCCTCGACCATCGGCTTCGGCGTGGCCCCGTGCACGAACACGCCGGCCCAGCCCAGTGGCTCGTAGCCCGGATAGCCGCTCTCGCCGAGCGTTGGAACGTCCGGCAGCATCGGCGTGCGCTTCGAACCGCTGACCGCCAGCGCCTTGAGTTTGCCGGCCCGGATGTGGGGGATCGCCGTGCTGACGTCTGCCCAGCCGAGCGGGACCTGCCCGCCGAGCAGGTCGGCGAGCATCGGCGCCGAGCCCTTGTAGGCGACGTGGATAACCTCCGCGCCGATCTGGCGCCCGAAGCTCTCGCCGACGATGTGCGATGACGACGCGGCCCCGAACGAACCGAAGGTATAGGCGCCGGGTTTCGCCTTCACGTGCGCGACGAACTCCGCGAGCGTGTTCGCCGGGAAGTCGGGGCGCACCGCAAGCGCCAGGTAGGACAGCACCGACTGCGACACCGCAGCGAAGTCGCGCATCGGCTCGTACGGCATCTTCGCGAACAGCGACGGGTTCTGGATGTGCGTGGTGATCGACACCATGATCGTGTGCCCGTCCGCCGGCGCGCGCAGCACCTCCTGCGCGCCGATCATCCCGCTGGCTCCGGGCCGGTTGTCCACAGCCACCGGCTGGCCCCACATGTCCATGAGCTTGGCGGCGATCAGCCGCGCGGTCAGGTCCGTGGCGCCGCCCGCCGGGAACGGCACCACCACGCGCACCGGCCGCTTCGGCTGGAAGGCGGGTGCCTGGGCCCAGGCGGGTGCGGCTGCAGCGATCGTGCCGGCGAGCACCAGGCGTCGCGTGGCGTTGAAGACCGGGGGGTTCGACATGGGCGCTTTCCTGATGGTCGGAACGAGGCGCTCATCATAGCGAAGCCGGGGGGTGCTGCATCGTTGCGCCCTTGCGGACGCGGTGGCCCTTCCTCAGGCCCGGCGCCGGAACAGCAGGTCCCAGACGCCGTGCCCCAGCCGCAGGCCGCGGCGCTCGAACTTGGTCAGCGGCCGGTGCTCCGGACGCGGCGCGAAGCCCTGCGCGGTGTTCTCGAGCAGCGGTTCGGCCGACAGCACCGCGAGCATCTGATGGGCGTAGTCCTCCCAATCGGTGGCGCAGTGCAGATAGCCGCCGGGCCGCAGCCGGCTGGCCATCAGCGATACGAACTGCGGGCGGATCAGCCGCCGCTTGTGGTGGCGCGCCTTGGGCCAGGGGTCGGGGAAGTAGACATGGATGCCGGCCAGCGTGTCCGGCGCGATCATGTCCCGCAGCACCTCGATCGCATCGTGCTGGATGGTCCTGACGTTGGTCAGTCCCTGCTCTTCGATAAGGCGCAGCAGGCTGCCGACCCCGGCCGGATAGACCTCCACGCCGAGGAAATCCAGCTCCGGCTGCGCCGCCGCGATCGCCGCAGTGGTTTCACCCATCCCGAAGCCGATCTCCAGGATCACCGGCGCAGTGCGCCCGAAAATTGCCGGCAGGTCGATGGGGCCAGGCGCGTAGGGAAGGCCGTGGACCGGCAGCAGCCGATCGTAGGCCGCGCGCTGGCCGCTGGTGATGTGGCCGCGGCGCCCCGAGAAGCTGCGGATGTGCGGGTGGGGCGTCTCCATCAGCCCAGGTCCGGTTCCACCGTCACCGGGAAGTTCACCGAGTTGGACATGAAGCAGTTGCGGTGCGCGCGCTCATGGAACTCCGCAAGTTTCGCGGCATGGGCGGGGTCGGCGAACGTGACCTTCGGCCGCAGCGTCACTGAAGTGAACCCGGTCTTGCCGTTGTCCTTGCGGCCGAGCTCGCCGCTGCCGCTGTCGGAGTAGGCCAGCACCGTGGCGCCGGATTTCGACGCCACCGCCATGAAGGTCAGGAAGTGGCACTGCATCAGCGAGCCGAGCATCAGCGTCTCGGGGTTGGCGAAGCGGTCGTCGCCGTGGAACTGCCCGGGCGCGGAGGCGTCGAGCGCCGCGCCGCCAGTGAACTGCAGTCGCGTGGCGCGGTCGAAGCTCTCGTAGGTGAAGGGCTTGGCGGGGTCGTGGCCCGCCCATGCGAGCGTGCCGGCGAAGAGGACGTCCTGGGCCATAGTGCGGGTTCCTGGAGCGGATGCTGCCTGGCGCAGCGGAGTCTTCATTTTCGCACGCAGCGGCGGCGCGGCGCCGGGCGCGCGCAGGCCGACGGGACGCCGCGGCCCCGGCGCCGGCCGGCATCCGGACCGCGCCGGCGCCTGCGGCCGCCGCGAAGCCGGGGCCGGAAGTGCAGTAGAATGCGGGCCGCGCGGGTGTAGTTCAATGGTAGAACGGCAGCTTCCCAAGCTGCATACGAGGGTTCGATTCCCTTCACCCGCTCCATCTCCGCGCTCCATTGCGATCGACCTGGTGCATCCGCATGCCCCAGCGATCGCGCCCGTAGCGGTAGATCTCGTCGAGCCGCCGGGACGCGGCCTCCTGGGGCATGCTTTCAAGCCCGGTTGCGTGCGATCGCCTCGGCTGCCGTCAGCGGCTTGTACGATGATTCCGGCGCCGCGTACGCCTGCGACAGCTCTGTCCTGAGCCGCTCGAAAGCTTCCTGCTCCTTGCGCTCCTTGTCGCGGCGGGCAGCGACAGCCCGTAGCTCCCTCGTCGCCTGGTTGATTCGCAATGCAGGAAGTAAGGAAGTAAGATCTCCTGCTGAAACATTCAGGAGAACGCCATGCTTGCCAAGCTCACGTCGAAGAACCAGATCACGCTGCCCAAAGCGGCGGTGTCAGGCGTGGATGCTGCGGAGTATTTCGACGTCAGCGTCGAGAACGGCCGCATCGTCCTGACTCCGGTGCGGGTCCAGAAGGCACAGGCCGTGCGTGAAAAGCTGGAGAAGCTCGGGATCACCGAGCAGGATGTCGAAGATGCCGTTGCCTGGGCGAGGCGATGACGCGCAGGGTCGTGCTCGACACCAACGTCGTTCTGTCCGCGCTGCTGTTCAGCGCCGGCCGCCTGGCCTGGATACGCCAAGCCTGGCAGTGCCGGCAGCTGCAGCCGCTGGTATGCAAGGAGACGGTCAGCGAACTTCTGCGCGTACTGGCCTGTCCCAAGTTCAAGCTCACTGCATCGGAGCAGGAGGAACTGCTGGCGGATTTCCTTCCCTATGCCGATGTGGTGAAACTGCCGGCGCCGTGGCCCGTCCTGCCGGCTTGCCGCGACGACAGGGATCAGGTGTTTCTGGTGCTCGCCCATGTCGGCAGGGCAGATGCCCTGGTCACCGGCGACGCGGATATTCTGGCGATGCGCGAAGCCTTCCCCGGTCTGATCCTGACCGGCGATGAACTGGCGGCTCGGCAGGACGCCAGCGCTGGAGGCCAGTGACCATCGTCGAAGCCGGCGCAGAGCGTGAAGCCCCGGCCGTGGGCGCTCTACTGCGAACATCTGACGCATCGACAGCTCATGCCATTAGGACCATCGGCTAGACTCCCCTGAGCCAAAGGGGAGATCGAATTGAAGGCCGCCTACATATCCCATCCAAGCAGCCTTCGCCACGAGATGGGCGAAGGCCATCCAGAGTGCCCGGACCGTGTCGCGGCGATCGCCGACCGGCTGCTGATGCGCGGCGTCCTCGACCTGATGGAGACCTTCGAGGCGCCGGCGGCCACCGAGGAGCAGATCCTCCGGGCCCACGAGTCGCGCTACTACGCCGAGCTCCAGGCGAAAGCCCCCGCCGAGGGCTACGTGCACGTCGACCCGGACACCTCAATGAACCAGCACACCTGGACCGCGGCGCTGCATGCGGCAGGCGCGGCGGTGCTGGCCACCGAGCTGGTCGCCAGCGGGCAGTTCAAGCGTGCCTTCTGCAACGTGCGGCCGCCCGGCCATCACGCCGAGCGCGGCCAGGCGATGGGCTTCTGCTTCTTCAACAACGTGGCGGTGGGCGTGCGCCATGCGCTCGACGTGCTCGGGATGGAGCGCGTTGCGCTGATCGACTTCGACGTGCACCACGGCAACGGCAGCGAGGACATCCTGGCCGGCGACGACCGGGTGCTGATGGTCTCCACCTACCAGTCGCGCCTGTATCCCTTCAGCGGCGACAATCCGCGCGGCGCCAACATGTGCAACGTGGGGCTGCCGGCGTACTCCACCGGCGACGCATTGCGAAGTGCGGTGGTCGACCACTGGCTGCCGGCGCTGCGCAAGTTCCGTCCGCAGATGATCTTCGTCTCCGCGGGCTTCGATGCGCATCGCGACGACGACATGAGCCACCTGGGCTGGAGCGACGCCGACTACGCCTGGGTGAGCGCCCGCGTGGCCGAGGTGGCCGATGAGCTCGCCGAGGGCCGGATCGTGTCCACGCTGGAAGGCGGCTACGACATTCCCGCGCTGGCGCGCTGCGTGGAGCTGCACCTGCGCGCGCTGCTGGGCATCGACTAGGGGCGCGGCGAATGTTGCATCATCGCCATTACCTCGCACCGCTGTTCGAGCCGGAGTCGGCGGTGCTGGTCGTCGAGGACGAGGCCGTGCCCGCCTGGGCGCAGGAACTCGCCGACGGGCTTGGCCAGGCGCGCTGCCGGACCGCGGTGCTCAGGCTCTCCGAGGCTGCGGCGCCGCAGGAGGCCGGCTTTGAGCTGGCGCTGCTGGCGGTCGGCAACCAAGCAGTCGACGCAGGCATCGCTGCAGCCGCGAAGCTGGGCTGCAGCGCGGTCGTCGTCATGACCGACCGCAGCGCTCCCGAGGACAGCTGGCGCTGGCTGGACGCGGCGCGCGTGGCGGGCATGCGCCTGCTGGGCCCGGGAACGATGGGCTTCGTGCGTCCGGGCCTTCAGCTCAACGCTGGCCGCATGGGGCCGATGCCGGGCGAGGGCAACGTGGCGCTGGTGTCGCAGTCCGGCGTGCTGGGCGGCGCAATCCTCGACTGGGCCACCGGCACCGTGATCGGCTTCTCGCTCGCGGTGTCGCTGGGCGCCGAGGCCGACGTCGAGATGGCCCAGGTGCTCGATTTCCTCACCACCGACTCGCGCACCAAGTCGGTCGTGGTCTACCTGGAGGCGGTGCGCAACTCGCGCCGCTTCATGAGCGCGCTGCGCGCGCTCGCCGCGATCAAGCCGGTGGTGGTGCTCAAGGGCCAGCGCGACGACGCGGCGCGCCACCGGCTGCTCACCCATTCGGGCGCCATCTGCGGCAGCGACGCCATCTACTCCGCCGCGCTGCGCCGCGCGGGCGCGGTGCAGGTGCGGCTGTTCACGCAGCTCTTCACCGCGGCGCGCCTGCTGGCCGGCCAGACCTGGCCGCTGGGCAACCGGCTCGCAGTGGTGAGCAACGGCAACGGGCCCGCAGTGCTCGCGGCGGACGTGGCGATGTGGAACCGCATCGCGCTGCCGCCGCCGGCCGAGTCCACCGCGGCGGCGCTGCGCGAGCGGCTGCCGGCGCTGATGGTCCACAACCCGCTGAACCTCGGATTGGACGCCGCGCCGGCCGACTTCGCGGCGGCGCTGGAGATCGTGGTCAAGGACCCGGGCTTCGACGGCGTGCTGCTGATGCTCGCGGCCTACTCGGGCGCGGACGTGGCCGGGATCACCGACGCGGTCATCGCCGCGGCCAAGGGCACCCGCAAGCAGGTGTTCGCCTGCTGGATGGGCGACCACACGATGCGGCCGCTGTGGCGCAGGCTCGACGACGCGGGCATCCCGGTGTTCCGCACCCCCGAGACCGCGGTCGACGCCTTCTCCACCGTGGCCACCTTCCACCGCAACCAGCAGCTGCTGCAGCAGACGCCGCGCTCGCTGTCGGGGCTCGAGCCGCCCGACCTGGACGGCGCGCGCATGCTGATCGAAAGCGCGCTGGCCGAGCAGCGCGAGGTGCTCTCGGAAATGGAGTCCAAGGCGCTGCTGGGCGCCTTCCACATCCCGGTGACGCGCACCGTGCTCGCGCGCTCGGCCAACGAGGCGATCGTGATCGCGGAGCAGACCGGCTTCCCGGTGGCGATGAAGGTGAGCTCGCCCGACATCACTCACAAGAGCGACGTGGGCGGCGTGGTGCTCAACGTGCGCAACGCGCTGGAGGTGCGCGCGCAGTACGGCGAGATCCTCGGCTCGGTGCGCCGCGCGCAGCCCGACGCGCGCATCGACGGGGTCACCGTGCAGGCGATGCGGCGCAGCCGCTTCGGCCGCGAGCTCTACGTGGGCGTCTTCCGCGACCCGGTGTTCGGGCCGGTGATCGCCTTCGGCGCCGGCGGCACCCGCATCGAGGTGGTGCGCGACACCACGCTGGAGTTCGCGCCGCTCAACCGCTTCCTTGCGCGCCGCATGATCGAGCGCACCCGCGTCGCCGAGTCGCTGGGCAACTTCCGCGGCGCCCCCGCGGTGGAGTTCCTGCACCTCGAGGCGCTGCTGGTGCGCGTCTCCGAGATGGTCTGCGAGCTGCCCTGGATCGCCGAGATGGACGTCAACCCGGTGATCGCCGACGAGCGCGGGGTGATCGCGGTGGATGCCCGCATCGTGATCGACCGCAGCGGCAGCGAGCAGACGGTGCGGCATTCGCACCTGGCGATCATGCCCTACCCGGCGCACCTGACCCAGGCGATGACCGCGCCCGACGGCAGCTTCTACACGGTCCGCCCGATCCAGCCCGAGGATGGGGACCGCCTGCAGGCCTTCATGCGCGGCCTGTCGGCCGAGACCCGCTACTTCCGTTTCATCTCGACGCTGGCCGAGCTGACGCCGAAGATGCTGGTGCGCTACACGCAGATCGACTACGACCGCGAGCTGGCGCTGGTGGCGGTCGAGCCGCCCGATCCGGCGCGGGCGCCCTCGAAGGACCAGGGGGAGGGCGAGGAGGAGCGCATCATCGGCGTGGTCCGCTACCTGCTGAACCCCGACGGCGAGAGCTGCGAGTTCGCGATCGCGATCGCCGACGACTGGCAGGGCAAGCGGCTGGGGTCCACGCTGATGCGCGCCATCGTCGAGGCCGCGCGCGGCAAGGGGCTCAAGCGCATCGAGGGCTTCGTGCTGGGCAACAACGCGCGGATGCTGGGGCTGATGAGCTACCTGGGGTTCCGGGTCGTCACCGATCCGGACGATCCCTCGATGAAGCTGGTGACGATGGATCTCTGAGCGGAGCTGCCGGGCGCGCGCCGCGCCGCCCGGCGTTCGCCGCGCGCGTCAACCCTGCAGATGGTAGGCGGTGACCCGCTCCACCTCGTTCTTCGAGCCCAGGAAGACCGGCACCCGCTGGTGCAGCGCGCTGGGGCGAACCTCGAGCATGCGCCCGGCGCCGTCGGTGACCGCGCCGCCTGCCTGCTCGACCAGGAAGGCCATCGGGTTGGCCTCGTACAGCAGGCGCAGCTTGCCGGCCTTGTCCGGCTCGCGCTTGTCGCGCGGGTACATGAAGATGCCGCCGCGGGTCATGATGCGGTGCACGTCGGACACCATCGACGCCACCCAGCGCATGTTGAAGTCCTTGCCGCGTGGGCCGTCCTTGCCGGCCAGCAGTTCGTCGACGTAGCGGCGCACCGGCGGCTCCCAGTGACGCATGTTCGACGCGTTGATCGCGAACTCCTTCGTGTCCTCGGGGATCCGCATGTTGGTCTCGGTGAGCCACCAGCTGCCGGTCTCGCGCTCCATGGTGAAGCAGGCCACGCCGTCGCCCACCGTGAGCACCAGCAGCGTCGACGGTCCGTAGACCGCGTAGCCGGCGGCCAGTTGCCGGTAGCCGGCCTGCAGGAAGTGCTTCTCCTCGGGCTCGTCGGCTCCCTCGGGCATCCGCAGCACCGAGAAGATGGTGCCGATCGACACGTTGACGTCGATGTTGGACGAGCCGTCGAGCGGATCGAACAGCAGCAGGAACTCGCCCCGCGGATAGCGGTTCGGGATCTCGTAGGGATGGTCCAGCTCCTCGGATGCCATTGCGGCGAGGTGGCCGCCCCACTCGTTGGCCTCGAGCAGCGTGTCGTTGGCGATCACGTCGAGCTTCTTCTGCGCCTCGCCCTGCACGTTCTCCGAGCCCGCCTCGCCGAGGATGTCCGACAGCGCGCCCTTGCCGACCGCGTAGCTGATGCGCTTGCAGGCGCGCGCGACCACTTCCAGCAGCAGCCGCAGCTCGCCGGGGATGATGCCCATCTCGCGCTGCTTCTCGATCAGGTACTGGGTGAGGCTGATTCTCGACATCGGTTCTCTCCTGTGAATTCGTGTTTCGCGCTGCCGCTAGGCCGCCAGTGCCTTGCCGACGATCTCGCGCACGTCGCCGGACAGTCCTTCGCGGCCGGCCAGCGTCTCCAGCGCGCTGCGCATCGCCGCCTGGCGCTCGGGCGTGAACTTGCGCCAGCGGTCCAGCGCGCGCGCGATGCGCGCCGCCACCTGCGGGTTCAGCGCGTCCAGCGCGGCCACCTGCTCGGCCCAGAAGGCGTAGCCGCTGCCGTCGGTCGCATGGAACTCGGCGAGGTTGCCGCTGCAGAAGCTGCCGACCAGCGCGCGCACCCGGTTGGGGTTGCGGATCGAGAAGGCGGGATGCGACATCAGCGCGCGCACCCGCTCCAGCACCGGCGGCTCGCCCGGCGCGCGATGCATCGTCGCCTGGATCGTCAGCCACTTGTCCATCGCCAGCGGCTCGTCGCCGAACTCGGTGGCGAAGGCGGCCAGCGCCGCATCGCGCTGCGGAGCGGCGCCCGAGACCAGTGCCTGCAGGGCCGCCTGCCGGTCGGTCATGTTGTCGGCGCTGGCGAACTGTGTGGCCGCGGCTTCGCGGGCCTCGGCGGCGCCGGCGAGCACCCAGTAGCCGAGTGCGACGTTCTTCAGCGCGCGGCGCGCGGCCGCGGTGCGGTCGGCGCGCCAGGGGCCCTGGTCGCCCATGCGCGCGAAGGCGCCGCGCCAGTCGGCCTCCAGCTCGCTGGCCAGCCGCATGCGCAGCGCGTCGCGCACCGCGCGCAGGCGGGCCGGGTCGACCACCGCCAGCTGCTCTGCGATCACCCCTTCGCCGGGAAGGGTGAGCACCAGCTCCCGGAAGGCCGGGTCGAGGGTCTCGTCGCCGAGGCTTCGCCGCAGGGCCTCGACCAGCGTCGACGCAGCCCGCGCAGGGTCGTCGCCGTCGAGCGTGCGCAGCACCGCGCCCACCGCCAGGCGCTGCGTCGCCTCCCAGCGGTTGAACGGGTCACTGTCATGGGCCGCGAGGAAGGCCAGCTCGCGGTCCTCGTAGCGGTAATCGACGATCACCGGCGCGGAGAAGTCGCGCAGCAGCGAGGGAACGACGGGCGCGTCGACGTCGACGAAGACGAAGGACTGCCGCTGTCCCGTGAGCTCGAGCACCAGGGTGCCCGGCGCCTGCGCGGCCGAGCCCTCCGGCGCGGCCTGGGCGGTCGGCGTGCCGGCCAGCCGCAGCGGCAGGTCCCGGCCCTGTGCGTCGAGCAGCCCCACCGCCAGCGGCACGTGCAGCACCGGCATCCGGCCCGAAGCGTCGGGCGGGCTGGCCTGCGCCACCTCCAGCGTGAAGCTGCGCGCCGCTGGATCGTGCCGGCCGGTGATCGCCAGCCGGGGCGTCCCGGCCTGCGCGTACCAGCGCGAGAACTGCGCGAGGTCGCGGCCGTTGGCGTCGGCGACCGCGGCGACGAAATCGTCGCAGGTGACGGCCTGGCCGTCGTGGCGCTGGAAGTAGAGGTCCATGCCGCGCCGGAAGCCGTCGCGGCCGACCAGCGTCTGCAGCATACGGATCACCTCGGCGCCCTTCTCGTAGACGGTCACCGTGTAGAAGTTGTTGATCTCCTGGTACGCGTCCGGGCGGATCGGGTGCGCCATCGGGCCGGCGTCCTCCGGGAACTGGGCGGCGCGCAGCAGGCGCACGTCCTCGATCCGCTTGACCGCCCGCGCGCTGGCCGCCGCCGCGGGCGAGTCGCTCTCGGCGGCCATCCGGTCCGCGGAGAACTCCTGGTCGCGGAACACGGTGAGCCCTTCCTTGAGGGTGAGCTGGAACCAGTCGCGGCACGTGACCCGGTTGCCGGTCCAGTTGTGGAAATACTCGTGGCCGACCACCGACTCCACGTTGGCGAAGTCGACGTCGGTGGCCAGCCGGGGCGTGGCAAAGACATACTTGGTGTTGAAGACGTTGAGCCCCTTGTTCTCCATCGCCCCCATGTTGAAGTCGCCGACGGCGACGATCATGAAGCGGTCGAGGTCGAGCTCGAGGCCGAAGCGTTCCTCGTCCCAGCGGATCGCCTCCACCAGCGACTGCATCGCATGGCCGGTGCGGTCCTCGTTGCCGGGCTCCACCCACACCTGCAGCAGCACCTCGCGGCCCGAGCGGGTCTTCAGGCTGCGCTCGGTGGCCGCCAGCCGGCCGGCCACCACCGCGAACAGGTAGCTGGGCTTGGGGAAGGGGTCGTCCCACACCGCGTAGTGGCGGGCGGCGCCGTCGGCCGCCGCAGGGATGTCGCCCTGGTCGACCAGGTTGCCGTTGGACAGCAGCACCGGGAAGCGTTCGCGGTCGGCGCGCAGCGTCACCCGGTAGCGGGCCATCACGTCCGGGCGATCCTGGAACCAGGTGATGCGCCGGAAGCCCTCGGCCTCGCACTGCGTGAAGAAGTTGCCGTTGGATACGTACAGGCCCATCAGCGCGGTGTTGGCCTCGGGAGCGATCGCGGTGACCACGCGCAGCTCGAATTCCTCGGGCAGCGCCCGGGTGACCGACAGCTGCGCCGGGCCGCAGTCGTACTCGCCGTCGCGCAGCGGCGTGCCGTCCACCGCGATCTCCAGCAGCTCCAGCGACTCGCCGTCCAGGACCAGCGGCCCGGCGCCGGCGGCCGGGTTGCGCCGGTAGCGGGTGGTCGCGGTGACCACAGTGCGCCGGGGGTCGAGCTCGAACTCGAGCCCGATGCGTTCGGCGAGCCATGACGGCGGCGTATAGTCGAGGCGATGGATGGTGCGAGTCGGGTCCATGTCCATGGGAGATTCCGCGTGTCGGTGCTGGATTCTAAGCGTTCGGGGCGCGCGCTCCTGATCGGCGCGGTGCTGGCTGCAGCGCTGCTGGCCGGCGGCTGCGCGAGCACGGTGGACAGCCGCTTCACCGCCTATCACGCCTGGCCGGCGGACGCCGCCCAGCGCAGCTTCCGCTTCCTGCCGCCGCCGCAGCGCGCCGCCAGCCTGGAGCAGGCGGCGCACGAGGCGCTGGCGCGCCCGGAGCTGCAGCGCGCGGGGTTCACCGAGTCGCCGCAGGGGCGGTTCGGCGTCACGCTGCTGTTCACCGAGGCGCACGAGGTCCGGCGGGTGCTGGAACCCGCCACCGTCAGTCCGTGGTTTGGCTGGGGCGGCTGGTCGGGCAGCTGGTCCGGCTGGGGAATCGGGGCGGTGATCCCGTTCGGCTGGCCGCCGGTGCGTGACGAGTCCTGGTTCCGCCGCACCCTGAAGCTGGAGATCGATGACCTCTCGGTGCGCCCGCCCAGGCGCGTCTACGAAGTCACCGCGGTCAGCGAGGATCTCGGCGCCGATCCCGCCGTGGTGCTGCCGGTGATGCTGCGCCAGGTGCTGCAGGACTTCCCCGGCGTCTCGGCCCAGCCTCGGCGCGCGAGTACGCCGCTGCCCTGATCGCCGCCGCGGGCCGCTCCTGAAAGCGGAGCGGGCGATGCGGTGCAATGGCCACGGGGCCGATATCATTCGAGGTTTCCGCGTTTGCCGCGTCGGCTGCGATCGTTTACGCTGCAGCGCAGCATTCGCAGTGCAGATCTGCAGCGCTTTCGCGCGCTCCGCGCCCTGCACCTGCCTGCCGTCCGAAGCCCGTTCTGGAGTCCCTGATGCCCCGTATCCATACGCTGCTCGTCGCCAACCGCTCGGAGATCGCGATCCGCGTGATGCGCGCCGCCGCCGAGCTCGGCATTCGCACGGTGGCGATCTATTCGAACGAGGATCGCTTCTCGCTGCACCGGTTCAAGTCCGACGAGAGCTACCTGGTGGGCGAGGGCAAGAAGCCGCTGCAGGCCTATCTCGACATCGACGACATCATCCGCATCGCCAAGCTGGCCAAGGTCGATGCCATCCATCCGGGCTACGGCTTCCTGTCCGAGAACCCCGACCTGGCGCGCGCCTGCGCGAAGGCGGGCATCGCCTTCATCGGTCCGTCGCCCGAGGTGATGACCACGCTCGGCAACAAGGTGTCGGCGCGCAACGCAGCGGTGGCCGCCGGCGTGCCGGTGATGCCCGCGACCACGCCGCTGCCCAAGACGGCCCTCGCCGAGGACGCGAGTCCGGAGCAGGTGGAGGCGGCCCGCGTGGCGGACCTCGCCGCGGCCAAGGCGATGGCGGCGCAGGTCGGCTACCCGCTGATGCTCAAGGCGAGCTGGGGCGGCGGCGGGCGCGGCATGCGCGTGATCGAGGCCGAGGGCGACCTGGACGTCCAGCTCGACGCGGCGCGCCGCGAGGCCGGCGCCGCGTTCGGCAACGACGAGGTCTACCTCGAGAAGCTGGTGCGCCGCGCCCATCACGTCGAGGTGCAGGTGCTGGGCGACCGGCACGGCAACGTGGTGCACCTGTTCGAGCGCGACTGCTCGGTGCAGCGGCGCAACCAGAAGGTGGTCGAGCGGGCGCCCGCGCCCTACCTCGATGCCGCGCGCCGCGAGGCCCTGTGCGAGTCCGCGCTGCGCCTGGCGCGTGCGGTCGGCTACACGCACGCGGGCACCGTCGAGTTCCTGATGGACTCCGATACCGGCGAGTTCTACTTCATCGAGGTGAACCCCCGGATCCAGGTCGAGCACACGGTCACCGAGGAGGTCACCGGAATCGACATCGTCAGGGCGCAGATCCGCGTCACCGAGGGCGCGCGGATCGGCGACCCCGACGGCCCCTGCCCGGCGCAGCAGGACATCCGTCTCAACGGCCACGCGCTGCAGTGCCGCGTCACCACCGAGGATCCCGAGAACGGCTTCACGCCCGACTACGGCCGCATCACCGCCTACCGCAGCGCTGCCGGTTTCGGCCTGCGGCTCGACGGCGGCACTGCCTATTCCGGCGCGGTGATAACGCCCTACTACGATTCGCTGCTGGTGAAGGTCACTGCCTGGGCCTCGACCGCCCCCGATGCGATCCGGCGGATGGATCGCGCGCTGCGCGAGTTCCGGATCCGCGGCGTGGCGACGAATCTGCAGTTCGTCGAGAACGTGATCAACCATCCCAAGTTCACCGCCGGCACGGTCACCACGCGCTTCATCGACGAGACCCCCGAGCTGTTCCGCTTCCCGAAGCGGCGCGACCGCGCCACCCGGCTGCTGCGCTACATAGGCGATGTTGCGGTCAACGGTCATCCGGACATGAAGGGCCGCAGCAAGCCCGACCTCTCGCATGCGCACCTGATCCTGCCGCAGGCCGACCTGACCGCGCCCGCGCCGGCCGGCACCCGCACCGTCTTCAAGGAGCTGGGCGCGGAGAAGTTCTCGCGCTGGATGCTCGACCAGCAGCGGGTGCTGCTCACCGACACCACGATGCGCGATGCGCACCAGTCGCTGTTCGCGACCCGCATGCGCAGCATCGACATGCTGCGCGTGGCGCCGCACTACGCGCGGCTGCTGCCGGGGCTGTTCTCGATGGAGTGCTGGGGCGGCGCCACCTTCGACGTCTCGATGCGCTTCCTCAAGGAAGATCCCTGGGCGCGCCTGGCGGGTCTGCGCAGCGCGATGCCGAACACCATGCTGCAGATGCTGCTGCGCGGATCGAACGCGGTCGGCTACACCAACTACGCGGACAACGTGGTGCGCTTCTTCGTGCGCCAGGCAGCCGAGAACGGCGTCGACATCTTCCGGGTATTCGACTCTCTGAACTGGGTCGAGAACATGCGCGTGGCGATCGACGCGGTGGTCGAGTCCGGCGCGCTGTGCGAGGGCGCGGTCTGCTACACCGCCGACCTCTTCGACACGAGCCGCAAGTACGACCTCAAGTACTACGTCGGCATCGCGCGCCAGCTGCAGAAGGCTGGCGTGCATGTGCTGGGCATCAAGGACATGGCCGGACTGGCGCGCCCGCGCGCCATCGCTGCGCTGGTGCGCGCGCTCAAGGAGGAGACCGGGCTGCCGGTGCACTTCCACACGCACGACACCAGCGGCGCGGCGGCGGCCTCGGTGCTCGCGGCGATCGATGCCGGCGTCGACGCGGTCGACGGCGCCCTCGACTCGATGAGCGGCCTGACCTCGCAGCCCAACCTGAGCGCGGTGGTCGCGGCGCTGGCCGGCGATCCGCGCGATCCCTGCCGCAACGGCGATTCGCCGTCCGGCGTCGACCTCGCTGCGATGCAGTCGATCTCGCATTACTGGGAGGGCGTGCGCAAGCTGTACGTGCCCTTCGAGTCGGACATCCGCTCCGGCACCGCCGACGTCTACAAGCACGAGATGCCGGGCGGGCAGTACACCAACCTGCGTGAGCAGGCGCGCGCGATGGGCCTGGAGCATCGCTGGCCCGAGGTGTCCGAGGCCTACGCCCAGGTCAACCAGCTGTTCGGGGACATCGTCAAGGTCACGCCCACCTCCAAGGTGGTCGGCGACCTGGCGCTGTCGATGGTGGCCAACGACCTGGCGCCCAAGGACATCGTCGACCCGAAGCGCGAAGTCGCCTTCCCCGAGTCGGTGGTGTCGCTGTTCCGCGGCGAGCTGGGCTTCCCGCCCGACGGCTTCCCGGCGGAGCTTTCGCGCAAGGTGCTCAAGGCCGAGCCGCCGGCGCCCTACCGCCCGGGCGACACCATTCCCGAGGTCGACCTCGAGGCGGCGCGCCGCGATGCCGAGAAGGCGGTCGACCACCAGGTTTCGGACACCGACCTGGCCTCGTTCCTGATGTATCCGAAGGTCTATCGCGAGTATCGCGAGCACCGCCGCCACTACGGCGACGTCGCCGTGCTGCCCACGGAATCGTTCTTCTACGGGATGGTGGAGCGCGACGAGGTCGGCATCGAGATCGATCCGGGCAAGACCCTGGTGGTGCGCCTGCAGGGCGTTGCGCCGGTCGACGAGGATGGCGTGGTGAGGCTGTTCTTCGAGCTCAACGGCCAGCCGCGCACGGTGCGGGTCGAGAAGGCGGGCGCAAAGACCGCGCCGAAGAAGCCGCAGGCCGAGCCGGGCAACCCCAATCACGTGCCGGCGCCGATGCCGGGCATGGTGGTGACGGTGTCCGTCAAGGCCGGGCAGGCGGTCAAGGCCGGCGACCCGCTGGTGTCGCTGGAGGCGATGAAGATGGAGACGCAGATCCGGGCCGAGTGCGACGGCACGGTGAAGTCGGTCCACGTGCGCCCCGGCGAAACCATCGCCGCGCACGACCTGCTGCTCGACTACGCGTCGAAGTAGCAGCTCGACCCGGGGCCGGCGCAGCGCCGGCGTCGCGACCCCTGGCCGGCCCTGCGCCGGCCTCGCGCCGGCGCCCCTCGGCGCGCGCCCCTCCGCGCCCGTGCCACCCATACGCCCGCGCGCACCGTTCGGCCCGCGCCTTTTGACCCGGCAGGACCCCGTTTCCAGAATGACGGGAAGCGGTTCCACCCAGCCGGATCGATACTTGAGATTCTTCGCACGCCAGGTCGAGGCAACGCGCAGCGGCCGTCGTCTGCGGCATCGCTTCGCCTTGACTGCCACGATGGCCTCCGCGTTCGCGGGGGTTCTGGTCGCTCTTGTCGTGTCGGCGCTTGCGCCCTCGGCCTCGCCGACGGTGCTGGCGCTGGCAGCGGGTGTGTCGGCGGCGCTGGCCCTTGCGCTTGCCATGGCAGAGGTGCTGCGCCAGCGGCGCCGGCTGGCCGATGGCGGCATCGCAGTGGCGCGCCTGCTGGGCGCGCGCGCGGTGGTGCCGGATCCGATCGATCCCGCCGAGCGCCGGCTCTGCGACGTGGCCCGCGAGATCGCGATCGCCGCGGGCACCCAGGTGCCGATGCTCTGCCTGCTCGACGCCGACACCTCGATCAACGCCTGCGCCGCTGGCCGCACGCCGGGCGATGCGGTCGTCATTTTCACCCGGGGGGCGGTCGAGCAGATGTCCCGGGAGGAGCTCCAGGGGGTGTTCGCGCATGTCCTCGCGCACATCCTGCACGGCGACGTCCGGCCTGCCTTCGCGCTCGGCGAGTTCGCCGGCGGCCTGCGCAGCGCCTACGACGCGGGCCTTGTCCTGCTGCGTACTCCGGCCGGCGCTGCGCGGGCCCAGGGGCCGGCGCGCAGGCGCCGCGCCCGGCAGGGGCTGCTTCGCGCAGTCGGGCTGCTGCTGGCCGGCGCCGGCAGCCTCGGGATGCTCGCGGCGCTCTCGATGCAGGCCGGGGCGGCTCGGCGCCGCGCACTGAGGGCCGACGCCACCGCCATCCGGATCACGCGGGTGCCCGAGGCGCTGGCGAGCGCGCTGCGCAAGGCCCAGCGGCCCGCGCCGGCGGCGGCGCGTTTCGCCCCGCCTGCGGCGGGCGGTGCCACGGGTGCGGACGCTGCCACGATGCGGGCGCTGACCGCGCACGGCTGGTTCGTCTCGCCCGAGCGGCGGGCGCGCCCTTTCGTCACCCATCCGCCGATCCCGGAGCGCATCCGGCGCATCGCTGGACGCAGCCTGCTGGCCAACGCGCCGATGCACTCCGGGCCGGTCAGCGATCGCTGGCCGCTGCGCTGGCACGTCGCCGCGGCAGCGGTCCGGCGGCCGGCCGAAGCCCGCGCGGTCGCGCTCGCGCTGCTCGCCCCGGGCCGTGCGGCGGAGCTGAGGTTGCCGGGCGCGCGGGACGTCTTCGCGATCGCGCCCGACACGCTTCCGTCGGCAGCGCGCCAGGCGCTGCTGGAGCTCGCTGCCGCCACCCTGCGCAACGAGCCGCCGCAGGCCCGCACGGAGCTGCTGCGCGAAGCGCGCCGGCTGGTCGAGGCGGATGCGCGCGTGACCCTGCTCGAGTTCGTCTTCTATCTGACGATGGTCGACCGGATCGGCGAGGGCAGCGGCATTGCCCGGGCTCGCATCGGCGCGGTTGCCCGGCTCAGGGCGCGCAGGCTGCGCGACTGGGCGGGGCAGGGGCTGGTCCGCTGGCGCCGCACGCAGGGCGGCGCGGGCGAGCCGGTGGACGCCTCGGCGGCCCTGGCGCTGCTGATCCGGGCGGCGCTCGACTGGCATCGTTCGCGGCTGCCGCGCTCGCTGCGTTCGCTGACCCGCGCCTTCGAGCGCGCCAGCGCCTACTGGGGCTGGTCGCTGTGGTCGCCGCCGGGCGCGCTGGACGCAAGGGAACTGATCGCAGCGATCCGCGTGATCGCCCTGCTGCAGACGCTCGACCAGGCGCGCGCGGTCAAGGCCCTGGCTGCGGCCCTGCTCGGCGATCGCAACACCCATCCCGATGCGCGCGCGGCGCAGGCGGCAGTGCTGCGCGCGCTGTGCTTCGCCTGGGGCGTGCCGCTGCCTCCGTCACGCGGGCGAGTCTCGAAACGCGAGTCGGGCGATGCGTTTGCGGGCACCCCCACGCTTGTGTATCTTGACGCCTGAAATCTCAGGCTTCGACACTCGGTGGACGCTGACTCCCCACACCCGTTCCGCCGGCTCCCGTCCTTCTCATCGCACCCGGCCTCCGACGCCAGGCACCTGCGCGCGTGCCTGGGCAGCTTCGCCACGGGCGTGACCGTCGTCACTGCCCTGTCGGGCGACGGCCGTCCCGTGGGCCTGACGGTCAACAGCTTCAATTCGCTGTCGCTCGAGCCTGCGCTGGTGCTCTGGAGCCTGGGGGCGCGATCGCGCAGCCTCGACACCTTTCTCGCCGCCCGGCGTTTCGCGGTGAACGTGCTGTCGGCCGGCCAGCTTGGGCTGGCGCGGCGCTTCTCGCGTTCCGGCATCGACCGCTTCGCAGGCGTCGCCTCGCACACCGGGATCGACGGCGTGCCGCTGATCGAAGGCGCGCTGGCCTGGTTCGAGTGCGAAACCCGCACCCATCACCGGCACGGCGACCACGTCCTGTTTATCGGCGAGGTGCTGCGCTGCGCGCGGGTTCCCGGCCAGGGGCTGGTCTTCCAGCAGGGCGAGTTCCGGTCCACCTGCGCGGCGCACGACCCGCCCGAGTGAGACCCGCGGCGCGTCAGCGGTGCGGCAGCCGATCGGCCCGGATCGACAGCCACAGGCCGGCGGCAAGCACCGCAGCGCCAAGCCAGCCGAGCAGCGCGTAGCCGGACGCAGCGATCGCCAGACCGCCGATGCCGGCGCCGATCGTCTGGCCTGCGTACATGCCGGCCGAGTTCAGCGCGATCGAGGCCGACGCTAGCCCCGGCGCCGAGCCCGCGAGGCGGGCCTGCTGCGCGGAGTTCGACGCGAAGGCGCCGAAGCCCCAGAAGGCCATCGACAGTACGATCACCGGCCAGGGCAGCGCGAGGCTTGCCGCCACCGACCACAGCAGCATCCCGATCAGCATCGAGACCATCGCCTCGTTGGCCGCGCGGTCGGGGCCGGTGCGGCCGATGCGGCGCACCAGCCGCGTGCTGCCGATCACGCCGAACACGCCGTTGACCGCCATGAATGCTGCCAGAACCGTCGGCGACGCGCCGGTGCTGGCGCGCAGGCTCGGCGCGATGTAGGCCATGACGATGAACTGGCCGCTGGCCATCACCAGGGTGGCTCCCAGCAGCATGGTCAGGCGGCGGCTGCGGGCCACCTGCAGCCAGGAGGCAGGGCTCAGCTTGGGCACGGTGAGGCCGCGCGGCACCACCCGCGCGATCCACACGGCTGCGATCGCCGACAGCACGGCCACCAGCACGAAGCCGCCCCGCCAGTGGAGGTGACCCGCGATCAGGCTGCCCAGCGGCATTCCGGCCACCGATGCGAGCGACCAGCCGAGGAAGATGGTCGTCAGCGCATGGCCGCGCCGTTCCGGCGGCACCATCAGGCCGATGGTGGCAGCCGCCTGCGGCGTGAAGATCGCCGCGCCCAGCACGCTCAGCGGGCGCAGCACCGCCAGCGTCGCGTAGTCGGGCGCGAAGGCGCAGGCGGCATGCCCGACGCAGTAGATGGCCATCGAGAAGAGCAGCAGGCGGCGGCGGTCGATGTGCGAGGTGAAGGCCGCGGTCAGCGGCGCGCCGATGCACATCACCAGCGCCGCCAGGCCGAGCAGTTGCCCGGCGGTCGGCACCGACACCTGCAGGCTCTC
The DNA here is from genome assembly GCF_014202215.1 of Quisquiliibacterium transsilvanicum. Classification (GTDB taxonomy): domain Bacteria; phylum Pseudomonadota; class Gammaproteobacteria; order Burkholderiales; family Burkholderiaceae_E; genus Quisquiliibacterium; species Quisquiliibacterium transsilvanicum. Next base: position 164,306 of record NZ_JACHGB010000007.1, read on the forward strand.
GGCGAGCTGGTTCAGCATCCCCGGCACGATCATCACGCCGACGCCGATGACGAAGTTGCCGAACAGGAAGGCGGCAGAGGCTGCGCGCTCGGAGACGTGCCCTTCGGCGGCCGGCGCTTCGTGCGCCGGCGTGCTCATTTCGACGGGCCGGGAGCGACCGAGATGGTCGCCACCGGCTCGGGGGCCAGCAGGGTGCCGGCGCGCAGCCCCTTGACCGTGGCCAGCGTCAGCCCGGCCAGCACGACCGAGCTGATCGCGAGCAGGATCGACGCGATGTTGCCCAGCGCCGGGGCGGCGTCCTCGGCAAGCCGCAGCGTCAGCACGGTCAGCGCCGCCAGCGGGAAGGAGACCGACCAGGCGGGCATCGCGAACTGCTGGCGCGCGATCGTGGGCACCCGCGTGGCCGAGGCGAACGCAAACACCGCGGCCACGCCCAGCGGGGCCAGCGCCGCCATTTCGGGCGCGCCCAGCGCCAGCGCCGCGCTGCCCGCCACCGCCGGTGGCGCGATGGTGATGAACCACGAGGCCTGCAGCCGGTCGGGCAGCGGCTGCAGCACCTTGCGCACCAGCACCATCGCGGTCACCACCGGCCAGAAGAAGGCGCCGATGCCGAAGAAGAACCAGGACATCGCCGGCCATCCCAGCGGCTCGCCCGCCAGCGGCGCCAGCAGGTTGCCGACGACGGGGATGTACAGCACCGGCGTGATCGCCGGCCACACCAGCTTCCCGGAGAGCCAGCGCGAAACCACCCAGGCGGTGACGCAGGCCTGCAGGGCCAGGCCGGCCAGCCAGAGCGTGACGGTGGCGGCGCCGGGTCCGTAGAAGGCCACCCCGAGCGTCGCCAGCAGCAGCATCGACACCGGCAGCGCGGCAACGAAGGCATGGCGGACCGGGTGGGCAAGGTCTTCGGCCAGCGCGCCGGGATGGCGCAGCGCGCGCAGCACGCTCGCCGCCAGCACCACCAGGAACACGCTCAGCGCGACCAGCCCGCAGCCCAGCGCCACCGCGTCGGCGGCGGACCCGAAGCGGTCGCCCGCTTGCTGCCAGGCCAGCGCGAGGCCGGACCAGCCCATCACCGGAGCGAACCACTGCGGCCCGAGGTGGGCCAGGGGAGGGGCGTCATGGGACTGGCCGGACGGTTTGCGGGCGGTCATCGGGAACTCCATGTGCTTCGTCGGGTCGGAAACCGCGTCGTGGCGGCGCGCGACATCAGGACAGCAGGGCGTCAGCGCCGCCCAGCAGCGTGACCACGCCGAGGACTGCGAACACCACCGCAGCCACGCCGTGGACCAGCCGCACCGGCATCCGCTCGGCGATGCGCCCGCCGAGCAGCACCGCCGGCACGTTGGCCAGCATCATTCCGAGCGTGGTGCCCAGCACCACCAGCACGAACTCTCCGTACCGAGCCGCCAGCGCCACCGTGGCGACCTGGGTCTTGTCGCCCATCTCGGCCAGGAAGAAGGCAACCAGCGTGGCGCCGAAAACCCCCAGCCGGGGCAGCTGCCCGTCCGCGTCGGCGTCGAGCTTGTCGGGCACCAGGATCCAGGCGGCCATCAGGATGAAGGAGACGCCCAGCACCCAGCGCAGCGCCTCCGGACCCATCCAGGCGGTGACCAGGGTGCCGAGCGCGCCGGCCAGCGCATGGTTCAGCAGCGTTGCGACCAGGATTCCCAGGACGATCGGCAGCGGCTTGCGGAAGCGGGCGGCGAGCAGGAACGAGAGCAGCTGGGTCTTGTCGCCGATCTCGGCGAGCGCGACGATGCCGGTCGATACTAGAAAGGATTCCAATGATGGCTCCGAGGGGGCTCGAGGGGGGCTTCGAGGCGGCCCTCCTAGAGGGCGGCCCCGACGGCGGCCGGCCGGCCGGCCCGGAATCTGTATGAACGGGCGGCCCGGGACCGGCAAAACCCGCCATTCTATCGGCCCGCAGGGGTTTGATGAGGCGGGCGCTTCGGGACCACAATCGGTCTCGCCCCGGCCGGTTCGCGGCCGGGGCCCAGGGCACCGACCCTCGAAGGGAGGACGTTCCGATGAGCAAGCCCATTCCCACCACACCCGCCGGATTCGACACGACGCGGATCATCGAGCGCCCGGACGGATTCTGGTGGCAGCCGATCGAAGGCGGGCGCGAGCACGGCCCCTTCGAGACCCTCCTCGAAGCGGTGGCCGACATGGAGCGCAGCGACGACGGCTGGGAGGCCGGCGGGGACGAGTCGGATGCGGTGCGCGAGGCCGAGGACCTGCTGGGCGTGCCCGCCTGGGTGGATCCGGATACCGGCCACCTCGCCGACGACGAACGCACCCGCACCGAGGATCACTGACGGGCGGGTTTGCGGACGGGCGGACGCCCGCCGTCCGCCGCGCTCAGCGGCGCGCTGTTCGGCGGCGCCTTCCAGCGTCCGGGGTCATTCGCGCAGTTCGCGGCGAAGCACCTTGCCCACCGGCGACTTCGGCAGGTCCTCGCGGAACTCGATGTGCCGCGGCTGCTTGTAGCCGGTGAGCTGGGCGCGGCACAGCGCGCGCAGGTCCTGCTCGGACAGCGCCGGATCCCGCCGCACCACGAACAGCTTCACCGCCTCTCCGGTGGCCTCATCCGGCACGCCGATCGCCGCGCATTCCAGCACACCTGGGTGGGAGGACACCACCGTCTCGATCTCGCTGGGAAAGACGTTGAAGCCGGAGACCAGGATCATGTCCTTCTTCCTGTCCACGATCCGGAACCAGCCGCGCGCGTCCATCGTGCCGATGTCGCCGGTGCGGAAGAAGCTGTCCGCGGTGAACGCGCGTGCGGTCTCGTCGGGCCGTCCGTAGTAGCCGGGCATCACGTTGGGTCCGCGAATGCAGAGCTCGCCCGGCGCGTCCGGCGGCAGCTCCCTGCCCTCGTCGTCCAGCACCCGCATCTCGATCGACGGCAGGGGGATGCCGATGCCGCCGGTGTGCGAGGCCACGTTGGCCGGGTTGTTGGTGCCGATTGCCGCAGTCTCAGACAGACCCCAGCCCTCCTGCACCACGCAGCCGGTGAGCGCCTGCCAGCGGTCGGCCACCGACTGCTGGGTGGCCATGCCGCCGGCCTGCGTGAAGATCAGCCTCGAGAAGTCGAGCCGGCGGAAATCCTCGTTGGCCATCAGACCGTTGAACAGGGTGTTCAGGCCCGGGACGGCGTGGAAGGGACGCTTGCGCAACTCGGCGACGAAGCCCGGGATGTCGCGCGGATTGGGGATCAGCAGCAGGCAGTTGCCCATCCGGATCGAGGGCAGGCAAAGGGCCCCCAGGCCGTAGATGTGATAAAGCGGCATCGCGGTGACCAGGGTGAGCCCGCTGCTGGGCACCTTCTTCAGGCCCGCGGCGACCTCGATGGAGGCGCAGATCTGCATCATCGCCGCCACCAGGTTGCGATGGGTGAGCATCGCGCCCTTGGACACCCCGGTGGTGCCGCCGGTGTACTGCAGCAGCGCGAGGTCGGCGCCGGTGCGCGCCACCGGCTCGAAGCGGTGGCGCCGCCCCTGCGCGAGCGCCTCGTTGAAGCGCACCGAACCCGGCAGCGAGAACGGCGGCACCAGCTTGCGCACCCGTCGCACCACGTGGTTGACGAGCGCGCCCTTGACGAAGCCGTGCAGGTCGCCCATCGCGGCCACGACCACGTGGCGCACCTGCGTGCCGGCGAGCGCCTGCTGCGCGGTGTGACCGAAGTTCTCGAGCACCACCAGCACCTCCGCGCCCGAGTCGGTCAGCTGGTGGGCCAGTTCGCGCGGCGTGTACAGCGGATTGACCGGCACCGCCACGCAGCCGGCGCGCAGCGTGCCCACGATCGCCACCGGGAACTGCAGGACGTTGGGCAGCATGACCGCCACCCTTGCGCCGGGGGCGACGCCCTGCTGGCGCAGCCAGGCCCCGAAGGCGTTCGACAGCGTCTCCAGCTCCTGGAAGCGCATGGTGCGATCCATGCAGACCGCGAAGTCGCGCTGCGCATGGGCGCGGAAGCCCTCCTCGAAGAGCTCGCCCAGCGAAGGGTAGGCGTCGGCGTCGATTTCGGCGGGCAGGCCCTCCGGGTAAGAGGCCAGCCAGGGGCGCCCGGCGGCAGCAGGCTCGGGCGGAGCCGTGGCCAGGGTGGGTTCGGTCATCGTGTCTCCTGTGTCGTGTCGGCCGGCGCTCTGCGGCGCCTGCGCTCCCCGGGGTCGGCCGCCGGGGGCGCCGTCAGCATAGCGCGGGCATGCCGGCTTGACTTCCGCGGGCTTGCCCCGATATCGACTGCAAATCCGATGGAGTCCCCCACATGGAACTGGTCTGCCCCCACTGCGACGCGGTCAACCGCGTGCCCCAGGAGCGCGTCGACGACCTGCCGGTCTGCGGCCGCTGCGGCGGCCCCCTGCTCGACGGCCGGCCGCTGGCGCTTGACGAGGCCCATTTCGAGCGCTTCGTCTCGCGCAACGAGCTGCCGGTGCTGGTGGACTTCTGGGCCGAGTGGTGCGGCCCCTGTCGGGCGATGGCGCCCCAGTTCGAGGAGGCGGCCAGGGCGATGAAGGGCAGGGTGCTGTTCGCCAAGGTGGACACCGAGGCGGCGCAGGGCGTGTCCGCGCGGCTGCGCATCCGCAGCATCCCGACGCTGGCGCTCTTCGCCGGCGGCCGCGAACTGGCCCGGGTGAGCGGCGCGATGCCGGCCCGGGACCTGGTGCGCTGGGTGGAGCAGCAGCTGGCGGCGCAGCCGGGCGGCTGAGCCCGGCTGCGTGCCGGAAACGTCGACGCCGGTCGCCGGCGGCGGGCGCGTGCGGCGCGCAGCCGGCGCCCGCGCAGTACCATCGGCGCTCCGCCTCGAAGCCCCCGCGCCGCGCAAACTGCGAGCAAACGACGAGCAGGCCGGCCGTGCCCCGCGTGAATCTCCGTGCGCCGATGCAAGGCGCCGCACGCCAGCCGGAGCCCGCCTGACGCCAGCCATACGCAGGGGTCGTCGGCATCCTTCCTTCTTCCGACATGCATTCTTCCGACATCCTGGCCGACCCCGCCCACCTCCCGCAGGCAGGCGCGGCGCATCCCTTCGACCAAGCCATCCGTCTCGAGGCTGCCGGCGAAGGCCGGCTGCGCGGCGCCACCCATCCCGAGTACTGGAACCAGGTCGGACCCTTCGGCGGCATCACCGCCGCGGTCATGCTCGAGTCGGTGCTGCGCCAGCCGCAGCGCCTGGGCGACCCGCTGTCGCTGACCGTCAACTACGCGGGGCCGGTGCGCGAGGGCGGCTACGTCATCGAGACGAAGCTGGTGCGCTCGAACCGCACCACGCAGCACTGGTCGATGGAGCTGGTGCAGGGCCCGGATCGCGAAGTGGCGATCAGCGCGATCGCGGTCTTCGCGCTGCGCCGCGACACCTACTCGCTGACCGAGGCCAGCCCGCCGCCGGCGCCGCCGGCCGACCAGTGCCACCGGGTGCGCGGGCGCACCGACCTGCCCTGGCTCGCGCACTACGATATGCGCTACGTGCGCGGCAAGCCGATGCACGAGAACGAGGACAGCGTCACCCACCTGTGGGTGGGCGACCTGCCGCCGCGTCCGCTGGACTTCGCGTCGCTGGCCGCGATCTGCGACGTGTTCTTCCCGCGGCTCTACCTGCGGCGGCCGAAGTTCGTGCCGATCGGCACGGTGTCGCTGAACGTCTACTTCCATCGCAGCGGCGAGGCGATCGCCCGGCACGGCGCGCACCACGTGCTCGCCACCGCGCACGGCCAGGTCGTGTCGGCGGGCTTCTTCGACCAGCAGGGACAGATCTGGTCGCACGACGGCGACCTGCTCGCCACCACCCACCAGATCGTCTGGTTCAAGGAATAGGAGGACCGTATATGGCCGCCGACAAGGTGATCCGCATCGGTTCCGGCGCTGCCTGGTGGGGCGACCGCGTCGAGCCCGCCGCGCTGAACGCGGAGCAGGGCGACCTCGACTACCTGTGCTTCGAGACGATGGCCGAGGCCACGGTGTCGGCCGCCCAGGTCCGGGCGCGCCGCGATCCGAGCTTCCCCGGCTACGACAGCTACCTGGATGACCGGATGCGCGCGGTACTGCCGGCCTGCATGCGCCGCGGCACCCGCATCGTCTCCAACCAGGGCTGGATCAACCCCGACGGCGCAGCGCAGCGCATCGTCCACTGGCTGCGCGAGTTCGGCTTCCACGGCGTGCGCGTGGCGGCGGTCAACGGCAGCCTGATCACCGACCGTGTGCTGGAGCTCACCGACCGCATCCTGGAGAACGGCGCGCCGACGGCCTCGCTGGCGCCGACGCTGATCTCGGCCGAGGCCTACCTCGGCGCCGAGCCGATCGTCCAGGCCCTGCGGGAGGGCGCGCAGATCGTGGTCACCGGCCGGGTCGCCGACCCGTCGGTGTTCCTCGCGCCGATGATGCACGAGTTCGGCTGGGATCCGCTGGACCACGCCCGGCTTGGCGCGGGCAGCGGCATCGGCCACCTGCTGGAGTGCGGCGCCCAGGTCACTGGCGGCTACTTCTCCGACCCCGGCTTCAAGGACGTCCCCGAGCCCTGGAACTTCGGCTTCCCGATCGCGGAGGTGTCCGCCGACGGCAGCGCGGTGTTCGGCAAGGTGGCGGGCACCGGCGGCGCGATCACGCTGCAGACCGTCAAGGAGCAGATGCTCTACGAGGTGCACGACCCGGCGAACTACATCACGCCGGACGTGGTCGTCGACTTCACCACCGCGCGGCTGGAGCAGGTCGGGCCCGACCGGGTGCGGGTCTCGGGCATCGGCGGCAAGCCGCGCACGCCCACGCTCAAGGTGTCGATCGGCTGCACCGAGGGCTTCATCGGCGAGGACATGTTCTTCTACGCCGGCCCGGGCGCGCTGCGCCGCGCGCGGCTCGCGAAGCGCATCCTCGAGGAGCGTTTTCGCATCGTGAAGCTCGACGCGGAGGAGGTGCGCATCGACTTCCTCGGCCTGAACGCGATCCACGGCGAGGCCACGCCGCCGGACGCGCCCGAGCCCTACGAGGTGGCGGTGCGGGTCGCGGCGCGCACCCGCACGCGGGAGGACGCGGCCAAGGTGGGCCGCGAGGTCGACGGCATGGCGGTCTCGGGCGTGGCGCACACCGGCAAGCGGGTGCCGCACCAGGACCGCACCCGCGAGATCATCGGCGTCTGGTCCTCACTGGTGCCGCGCGAGAAGGTGCCGGCCACCGTCACGTACTTCGAGAGCTGATCATGCGCGTCCCCCTGCAGCACCTGGCCCACGCGCGCTCCGGCGACAAGGGCGACACCTCCAACATCGCGGTGTTCGCCTACACCCCGGCGCTCTACGGGCTGCTGCGCGAGCAACTCACCGCCGAGCGCTTCAGGGCGCACTACCGCGGCGCCATCAAGGGTGAAGTGCTGCGTTACCCCTGCGACAACATCGAGGCGCTGAACTTCGTCTGCCACGGCGCGCTGGGCGGCGGCGTGTCGCGCAGCCTGTGCCTGGACAACTACGGCAAGGCGCTGTCCGCGGCCATTCTCGGTTTCGAGGTGGAGGTTCCCGAGGCGCTGGCGGGGGAGCTGCGCAACTGGCCGGAGAGCGGCGCGGGCTGAGCGCCGTTCCTGCCGGCCGCGGCTGCGTTCAGCCCGCGGGCGGGTCGGCGCGAAGTCCGCGCCGCCGTCCTGCGGCGCCCAGGAGCGCCGTTGCGCCCAGCGCGAACAAGGCCAGCGAACCGGGCTCCGGGACGCTCGAGGGCCGCAGGAAACCGCGGATCTCGCCCGCCAGAAACAGGTTGGTGTGGATGTTGAAGTAGGCCCTGCCTTCGGCCACGCCGGTGAACAGCGCGGCCGTGGCAGATCCGGGCGTTCCGCCGCTCGCCGTGAGGTAGGCGGGATTGAAGCTCGACGCCAGGGTCAGGTCGAAGGTCTCGTCGTAGCTGCCCGCGGTCACTCCGCTGGGGAATCCGGTAAACGTCGGTGTCGTCGTCGCGACGCCCGCGGTGCCGGTCATCGGAACCACGGTGCAGCAGTGGATGTGGGCAGCCGTGACCACGCCCAGCAGCCCGCTGAACTGCGCCTCGACGCGCATCGTCAACGCCGTGTCGTCATAGGTGACGGTGGCCCAGCCGGTGCCAGGCGAAGCGTTGGGCGGCTGCTCGTTCGGGCCCGACAGCGCAGCTTCGTAAACGAAGACCGCCGCGTGTGCGGCAGGGGTGGCGAGCAGCAAGGGGACCGTTGCCGCGAGCGCGGCGACCAGGGAACTCGGCTTCATGATCTTCCTCCAGGGGGCGGCTGCCCGGTCGGCCGTGTGCGCCGGGATTCGTCGGTGCTGCCCGGGAGCGCATGCACGAAGCGGGCCGCTGCAGAGCATTGGCTGCAATTTCAACGGCTTGCGTGCTTGCCGCGCAGGCGCCGGCCGCGCGGCTGTAAAGGGGGGCGACAGCGTTCGGCCGCTGCGCGGCCGGCAGCGGGGGCGGGCACCAGCCGTGACGGGATGGCTCGCCCGATCACGCTGCGCCGTCGTGCCCGCTCAAGCCCCGCGCCGCGTCCGGCGTGCAAGAGCCGTCATTGCGCCGAACACCAGCACCGCCGCCACCAGCCCCAGCACGTCGGCCAGCAGGTCGGCCCACTCGGGCTGACGCCAGCCGGTCATGCCCTGCAGCAGCTCGACCGCACCGCCGTAGGCGACCAGGCCGACAAGCACCGCGCCCTTGCGTTGCGGCCAGGCGAGCATTCCCAGCAGGCCCAGCGCCAGCCAGGCGAGCGCATGATCGGCCTTGTCCCAGCCGGTCTGCACCGGGGGCAGCGAGGACGGCGGCAGCAGCGAGAGGAGCAGCACCGCGGCCAGCGCGGCGATGAATCCGATGCGCAGGGCGAGCGTGCCCCGGTCGATGGAAGCGGACGGGTCGGGCATGGCGAGAGTCGATCGTGGGCGTGGGCGGATCGGAGGCGTGGGCGGATCGGAGGCGTGGGCGGATCGTGGGCGCGTGTCCGGAACGCAGCGCCCGGAACCGGGCCCGGGGCCCGGGGCAGGCCGCTGCGGTAGCATCACGGCGGAGCCCGGGTCCGGCACGCGCCAACGCAGCGCCGCGCCCGGGGGCGCGTTTCCCACAACGGATCACAGGGTAGAAGAAATGAAGACTCGCATCACCGAAATGCTCGGCATCGAACATCCCATCGTACAGGGCGGCATGCACTTCGTCGGCTTCGCCGAGCTCGCCGCGGCGGTGTCCAATGCCGGCGGCCTGGGCATCATCACCGGCCTGACGCAGAAGACCCCCGAGCTGCTGGCCAAGGAGATCGCGCGCTGCCGCGAGATGACCGACAAGCCCTTCGGCGTCAACCTCACCTTCCTGCCCACCTTCGCCACGCCCCCGTACCCGGAGTACATCCAGGCGATCATCGAGGGCGGCGTCAGGGCCGTCGAGACCGCGGGCCGCAACCCCGAGGCCTACATGGCGCAGATGAAGGCCGCCGGCATCAAGGTGATCCACAAGTGCACCTCGGTGCGCCACTCGCTGAAGGCCGAGGCGATCGGCTGCGACGCGGTCAGCGTCGACGGCTTCGAGTGCGGCGGCCATCCGGGCGAGGACGACGTGCCCAACTTCATCCTGCTGCCGCGCGCCGCCGAGGAACTGAAGATCCCCTTCATCGCCTCCGGCGGCATGGCCGACGGCCGCAGCCTGGTGGGCGCGCTGGCGCTGGGCGCCGAGGGCATCAACATGGGCACGCGCTTCATGGCCACGAAAGAGGCGCCGATCCACGAGAACGTGAAGAAGGCGATCGTTGCCGCCAGCGAACTCGACACGCGCCTGATCATGCGCAAGCTGCGCAACACCGAGCGGGTGCTGAACAACTCCGGCGTCGACCGCCTGCTGCAGATCGAGCGCGAGAAGGGCGACGCGCTGAAGATCGACGACATCGTCGACCAGGTCGCAGGCATCTACCCGAAGGTGATGATCGACGGCGACATGGAAGCGGGCGCCTGGAGCTGCGGCATGGTCGCGGGCCTGATCCACGATATCCCCAGCTGCAAGGAACTGGTCGACCGGATCATGTCGCAGGCCGACGAGATCATCAACAAGCGCCTGGCGGGCATGAGCCGCGGCTGATCCCGGCATGGCCGGCGTAGGCGCTGGCAGGGCGGGGCGGCCCGTCGTCCTGTTCGGCGCCTTCGACCGGCACAACTTCGGCGACCTGCTGTTCCCGCACCTGGCGGCGGCGATGCTGCTGCCGCCTGGCGAGGCCGCCCATGTCATCCCCTACCTGGAAGCACGGCCGGCGGTACGGCGCGCCTGGGTGCGCCGGACCATCGGCGCCGGCTCCGCCGTTCCCTTCCTGGCGCCGCGGGCACTGCTGCCGCCCGGCTCGCGCGTGCTCTACCACGCGGTCGGCGGCGTCGATCTCCCGCACTGCGCCGCTGCACTCCGCAGCCAGGCGGCAGCCCGGCTCGCTGAGGCCGACCTCGTCACGGTGCGCGACTCCCGGACACTTGCCTGGGCGCAGGCCGCAGGCGTCGACGCCCGCCTGGCGCCGGACGGTGCGCTGCTCGCCGCCCGTCTCTTCGGTCCGCGGATCCGCCGCCACGCCCTGCGGGGCGAGCTGGCGCGGCTGCGCGAAGCCGTCCCCGGCGGTTACCTGTCGGTGCAGTTCGCCGCCGAAGCGGGCGACGACGCCTCGCTGGATGCGCTGGCCGCGGTGCTGCGGCGCGTGGCGTCTGCCACCGGTCTCGGCATCGCCCTGTTCCGCGCGGGCATGGCGCCCTGGCATGACGAGCTTTCAGCACTGCACCGGCTGGCCTTGCGCCTGGCAGGGCTGCGCGTGCGGGTGTTCGAAGGCGCGGGTCTGTGGGACATCTGCGCGCTGATCGCGTCCAGCCGCGGCTACTTCGGCAGCAGCCTGCACGGGCGGATCCTGGCGATGGCCTTCGCGCTGCCGCGGGTGGGGCTGGAGCCTGGCAGCGCCCGGCGCCCGGGCAAGCACGCATCCTTCGCGCGCACATGGGAGCCGGCGCCGCTCGACCGTGTCGCTGACATCGACGCAGCCGGCGACGCCCTGCTGGCCGCGCTGGGCGAGGCTCCCGCGCTTCGCAGCCGTACGGCCCGCCGGCTCGCGGCGGAATGCGCGCGGGGCTACGCGGCGCTGTCCGCGGCCGCCTGAGCGGCGCGCGGCTGGCCCCGCCAGCGCATCCCGCGCCCGGGGGCGCAGCAGGCGAGCCGGCGCCGCGGCCGGAAAACGGCCAGCCTCAGCCGGCGCGCCCGACGATCTGCGCGGTCGCCACCAGCTCGCGCAGCAGCGCCAGCGAGGCCTGGCCCGACACCGCGAACGGGTCGAGCTGCGGCTTCTCCGAGTACTTGAGCAGCAGCGAGGGGTTGATGCGGTCGAGCCGCACATGGCCCATCGTCCAGCTGCCGAAGCGGCGCTCCGGAAGTTCCTCGTAATGCAGCAGCATCACCTGCCGGTGGCGCGGATCGCGCACGATCGCGTTGTAGAGCTCGTTGACCTGCGTGCGGCCGCCCTCGAGTACCTGCATGAAGACGTCGCCCGCGTGGCAGAGCACGCCGGTGATGCCGATGCCCGGGTTGCGGGCGAGCGACTGATGGAGGATGGAATCGATGGTCGCGGCAGTGACCGGCGAGGCGGCACGGCTCGCGTAGAGCAGGTGGACGAGCATCGGCGCTCTCCTCAGTCTTGGTTGCGCTTGAGCAGCGAGAGGAACTCGCGCCGCAGGTTCGCGTCCTTCAGGAAGGACCCGCGCATCACGCTGTTGATCATCTTCGACTCGGTGTCCTTCACGCCGCGCCAGTGCATGCAGAAGTGGTCGGCTTCCATCACGATCGCCAGCCCGTCGGGCTGCACGCGCTCCAGCAGCAGGTCGGCCAGCCGGGCCACCGCTTCTTCCTGGATCTGCGGGCGGCTCATGATCCAGTCGGCGAGCCGCGCGTACTTGGACAGGCCGATCAGGTTGGAGTGCTCGTTGGGCAGCAGCCCGACCCAGAGCCGGCCCATGATCGGGCACAGGTGGTGCGAGCAGGCGCTGCGGATGCGGATCGGCCCCACGATCATCAGCTCGTTGAGGCCCTCCACGTTGGGGAACTCCGTCACCGGCGGCATCCGTTCGTAGCGGCCGGCGAACACCTCGCGCAGGTACATCTTCGCCACCCGGCGCGCGGTTTCCTGCGTGTTGTGGTCGCTGTCGGTGTCGATGACGAGGCTGCGCAGCACCTCGAGCAGCTTCTCCTCGACTTCGGCCTGCAGCAGCGGCACCTCCTCCGGCTCGATGAAGTCGGCGATGTTGTCGTTGGCATGAAAGCGCACGCGGGCGGCCTGCAGGCGCTCGCGGATGCGCTGCGAAAGCGGCACGCCGGGATCCTCGTCGGATCGCTGCGCAGTCGGTATGGGGTCGGTCATGTCCTGCCCTGTCCAATGGTCCGGCGACATCGTAGAGGGTTTCGGGGCCGGCTGCCGGGGCGGGCGCAGGGCCGGCAGGGGAATCGGCACTCGCCGGCCGGCGCCCGCACGCGCGCGGCGTTCCGCGCCGGGGCCGAGCTTCGCCGCCAGCGCGGCCACGGGCGCCCGCGCGCGCGGCGTTCCGTTGCGGGTGCTGTCGACATCGACAAGCGCCGCCCGGCGCTCTACGGTGCAGGGACGTGCAATCCGCCCGGCCAGCCGCCGACGCGCACGAGCTCCTGCGCGCCGGACGGCAGCCGTCCGCCGGGGGCTCGGGCCGGGCCCACCGAGGATCCCCGATGCGCAGCTACCTGAACCTTCGACAGATCGCCCTCGCCGCGCCGGCGCTGCAGCCCGCGGAGGAGGCGGTGCGGGCGGTGTTCGGCCTGGAGGTCTGCCACCGCGATCCCGGGGTCGCCAAGTACGGGCTGGAGAACGCGCTGTTCGTCTTCGGGCACGCCTTCCTGGAGATCGTGGCGCCGACCCGCGAGGACACCGCCGCCGGCCGCTTCATCGAGCGCACGCGCGGCGTGGGCGGCTACATGGCGATCTTCGACTGCGACGATCCGCTGGCGCGCCGGGCCCGCGCCGAGCGGCTGGGCGTGCGCATCGCGCATGTTCTCGACTATCCGGGCTTCGTCGGTTCCCAGTTCCATCCGCGCGACTGCCGCGCCACCATGCTCGAATTCGATCACAGCGACGGCGGCGAAGACCTCGACGGCCCCTACTGGCCCGCGGGTCCGCACTGGCGCGATGCCCAGCGCCTGGACCGTGTGCAGGGCATCCCGCTGGTGGAGGTCGAGGGTCCGGACCCTGCGGGCCTGGCCGCGCATTGGTCGAGCCTGATGGATGTCCCCGTCAGCGACGACGCGGGCCGGCCCCGGCTGGACTTCGACCTGGGCGCGGTGCGCTTCGTGCCGGCGCCGGCCGGCGCCGTCGAGCACCTTGCCACCGCCTGCGTGCAGGTCGCCGACCCCGCGGCCGTGCTCGACGCGGCCGCGCGGCACGGGCTGCCTGCCGACGGCCCGGGCTTCCGGATCGCGGGCATGCGCTTCATTCCGGTGGCGTCCGCCCCCTGAATTTCGCTGCGGCGGGTCCCGGCCCGCCGCGGCCGCGTTGCCGGCTTCACGCCTGGACCACCCGGAGGCAGTTTCGCTGCCTCCGCAACCACGAGACACAGAGTCGAGGAGAGCAAGGACGATGGAGACGAACGCAGCGAGCGCAGAGACCGTGGAGGTCCGCCGCGCATCGGAGGTCGAGCATTTCGACGTGCTGATCGTGGGCGCGGGAATTTCCGGCATCGGCGGCGCGTACCACCTGAGCACGCAATGCCCCGGCAAGCGCTTCCTGGTGCTCGAGGCGCAGGACGACTTCGGCGGCACCTGGCACACCCACCGCTACCCGGGAATCCGCTCCGACAGCGATCTCTACACCTTCGGCTATCGCTTCAAGCCCTGGACCGGCGCGCCGATCGCCACCGCCGCCGAGATCCGCAAGTACATGGGCGAGGTCATCGAGGAGAACGACCTCGCGCGCCATATCCGCTACGGCCACCGGATCAGCGCCGCCAGCTGGTCCGGCGAGGACCGCCGCTGGACGATCGAGGCGACCCGCGCAGCCGATGGCGCGCAGGTGCGCTTCTCGGCGAGCTTCCTCTGGATGTGCCAGGGCTACTACCGGCACGACGCGGGCTATGTGCCGCAATGGCCGGGGATGGAGCGCTTCGGCGGACGCATCGTCCACCCGCAGGCCTGGCCGGAGGACCTCGCGCTCGAAGGCAAGCGGGTGGTGGTGATCGGCTCCGGCGCCACCGCTGCCACACTGTTGCCGGCGATCGCCGGCGCCTGCGCCCACGTCACCATGCTGCAGCGCTCGCCCACCTATTTCATGACCGGGCGCAACGCCAACGAGCTGGCCGACACGCTGCGCGAGCTCGAGATCCCGGAGGAGTGGATCCATGAGATCGTGCGGCGCAAGATTCTCAAGGACCAGGCCAAGCTCGCCAGGCGCGCGTTCGAGGAGCCGGAGGCGCTCGCCAGGGAACTGATCGCAGGCGTGCGGGCCCACCTGCCGGCCGACTTCGACGTCGAGCGCCACTTCACGCCGCGCTACCAGCCCTGGCGGCAGCGGATCGCCTTCGTGCCGGACGGCGACCTGTTCCGCGCGGTCCGCGAGGGCAAGGCCTCGGTGGTCACCGACGAAATCGAGGCCTTTACCGAAGCCGGCATCCGGCTGAAGTCCGGCGCGACGCTCGAGGCCGACGTGGTGGTCGCCGCCACCGGCTTCGACCTGAGCGTGCTCGGCGACATCAGCGTCACGATCGACGGCCGTCCGCTCGACTTCGGCGACACCGTGACCTGGCACGGCACGATGTTCACCGGGGTACCCAACATGGCCTGGGTGTTCGGCTATTTCCGCGCCAGCTGGACGCTGCGCGCAGACCTCATCTCGGACTTCGTCTGCCGGCTGCTGCGGCACATGGACGAGCGCCACGCAACGCGGGTGACCCCGACGCTGCGTCCGGCAGAGGCGGGCATGCCGCTCAAGCCCTGGTTCGACCTGGACAACTTCAACCCGGGCTACGTGCTGCGCGGCGCGCACCTGATGCCCAGGCAGGGCGACCGGCTGCCCTGGCGGCACACCCAGGACTACTGGACCGACCGGGGCGACCTGCCGGCCGCGGACCTGAACGACGGCAGCCTGGCCTTCGACTGAACCGGCTCAGGCGTTGAAGAGCACGCTGCCGCAGCCGGCCACGTCGTAGCCGGTCAGCGCCCGGGCGTGCCGTGCGAAGGCGCGGGTGCGGGTGAAGGCCAGCAGGGCCTGCATCGGCGGCTCGAAGACGCTGCGCCGCCAGACGACGAGATCGGCGCTCTCCCAGGCCAGCGGCACGAAGCCAAGGTCGTCCCGGTGCGCGGCGGCGCGGATGCCGAAGCCGGCATCCGCCAGGCCCGCCTTCACGGTCTCGGCCACCTCGGTCTCGGTGCTGGCCAGCGCCGCGCGCCCGCGCAGGCGGGCGGCGTCGATTCCCGCCTCGCGCAGCATCTTCGCCAGCAGCAACTGGCTGCCGGCGCCCGGTTGGCGCAGCACCAGCCGGTGCCTGCGGCGGGCCAGATCGGCCAGCGAGCCGATGCCCAGCGGATTGCCCGCGGCGACGATCAGGCCCTGCTCGCGCCGGGCCCAGTGCAGGCATACGACCGGCATCCGGCCGAAGCGCTGCCGCACCACTTCGCCGTTGAACCCGTCGCCTGCGCTGTCGGGGACGTGGAGCAGCGCCGCGCAGGCGCCGCGGGCGGCGAAGCGTCCGAGGCCCTCGAGGCTGCCCACCGTGGCCAGCGCCAGGCCGGAGCCGCTGTCGCGGACCGCGCGCTCGAGCAGCGGGTCGTGGCTGCCGGCGATGGTCGCGGGGGGCTCCGCGCCGCCGGGGTCCGGCGTGCCGGCGGACCGGGACGCCAGCCACGCGTGCAGCTGCGCCGGGTCGAAGAGCAGCCGGCCGTGCGCGCGGGCGTGCGGCACCAGGCCCTTCTGGACCAGGTGGTAGAGCGTGCGCGGCCGCATCCGCATCAGCTCGGCGGCTTCGCCCGTGGTCAGCCATCGCTCCTGCGTCATGCGCACCAGTATGCAGAATTTCCGCGCATTCCGCGGTGCCTGCCAGGCTTGCTAGATTCGCGGCAATGAACGATCTGAGCGAAAGCCTGCGGCTCGCCCTCGACCTGCTCGCGGGCGCCGACCCCAGCTTGTGGGGCATCGTCCGGCTGAGCCTTGCGGTGAGCGGGACCGCGACCCTGCTGGCTGCCGCGGTGGCGCTGCCGCTGGCCGCCTGGCTGGCGCTGGCCCGTTTCCGCGGCCGCGGCGCGGTGGTGGCGACGCTCGACGCGCTGATGGGCCTGCCATCGGTGGTGGTCGGTCTGCTGGTCTACCTGCTGCTGTCGCGGGCCGGCCCGCTTGGCGAGCACGGCCTGCTGTTCACGCCGGTGGCGATGGTGATCGCGCAGACGGTGCTGGTGCTGCCGCTGCTGACCGCGCTCGCGCGCCAGACCCTGGAGGACGTGCTGGCTGAAGTTGGACCCTACCTTCGCTCGCTGAAGGCGGGGCGCGTGCGGACCGTGGCCACGGCGCTGGTCGAGGCGCGCTGGTCGCTGCCCACCTCGCTGCTCGCGGGGTTTGGCAGGGCCACCGCCGAAGTGGGCGCGGTGATGATCGTCGGCGGCAACATCGATGGCGTGACGCGGGTGATGACCACCGCGATCGCGCTGGAAACCAGCAAGGGCGACCTGCCGCTCGCGCTAGGTCTGGGCCTGGTGCTGGTGCTGGTGGTGCTGGCGGCGAACCTGCTCGCGCATGCGGCGCGGCACGTGGCGATGCGGCACGCCGACCCCGGGCCCGCCGGTGCGTGACGCGGACCTGCTTTCCCGCGCCGGGTCCGCTGGCGCCGGCGGGCCCGCGCCGGCAGGCACGGCCAGCTCCGCCGCTGCCAGCCTCGCAGGCGTCGACCGGCTGGAGTTCAGCGCCATCCGCCTGCGCCGGGGCGCGCACGCCCTGCTCGACGGGCTGGACCTGCGGCTGCCGGTGCGGATGCGCACCGCGGTCCTGGGCGCCAACGGCGCCGGCAAGACCACCCTGCTGCAGCTCGCGCACGGACTGATCGCGCCGGATTCGGGCGCGATTGCCGGGCGGGATGCAGCCGGCGCGGCGGTCGCCTGGCGCTTCGGTTTCGTCTTCCAGAAGCCGGTGATGCTGATGCGCAGCGCCCGGGCGAACGTGGAGCACGCGCTGGCGGTGGCCGGCGTGCCGCGGGCGCGGCGCCGGGCCCGCGCGGACCGGGCGCTGTCCGAGGTGGGCCTGCTGGACGCGGCTCAGCGCCCGGCGCGCCGGCTCTCCGGCGGCGAGCAGCAGCGCCTGGCGATCGCGCGGGCCGACGCCGCCGCTCCCGACTGCCTGCTGCTCGACGAACCCACCTCGAGCCTCGATCCGCATGCTGCCGCAGCCATCGAGCGCCACCTGCTGGCGCTGTCGGCCGCCGGCCGGGGCATCGTCTTCGCCACCCACGACTTCGCGCTGGCCCGCCGGCTCGCCCAGCGCGTCGTCTTCATGCACCTCGGCCGCGTCCTCGAGTCCGGCGACGCGGCCACTTTCTTCGCCGGGCCGCGCAGCATCGAGGCCCGACGTTTCCTCTCGGGAGACCTCCTGCAATGACCCGCATCCGCCGCGCCGCCGCCGCGCTCCTCCCGTCCTCAGCAGTCTTCGCCGCCTTCGCCGCCTTCGCATTGTTCGCCGCGGCGTTGCCGTCCTCCGCGTTCGCGCAGGCGGCGCGCGCCGGCGCTCAGGTCATCGTGATGGCTTCGACCACCTCCACCGAGCAGTCGGGGCTGTTCGCGCACCTGCTGCCGGCCTTCGGCGCCGAGACGGGGATCGAGGTCCGGGTGGTGGCGCAGGGGACGGGGCAGGCGCTCGAGACCGCGCGCAGGGGTGACGCCGACCTGGTGTTCGTGCACGACCGGGCCGCGGAGGAGCGCTTCGTCGCCGAGGGCTTCGGGCTCGCGCGTCGCGACGTGATGTACAACGACTTCGTGCTGGTCGGCCCGAAGCGGGATCCGGCTGGCGCCGGCGCAGCCACCGACGCGTCGCAGGCGCTTGCGCGCATCGCGCAGGCAGGCCAGCCCTTCGTCTCGCGCGGCGATCGCAGCGGCACGCATGCGGCCGAGCTTCGGCTGTGGCAGGGCGCCGGCGTCGACGCCCAGGCGGGCAAGCGCGCCGGCTGGTATCGCGAGAGCGGTTCAGGGATGGGGGCGACGCTGAACATCGCCTCGTCGATGGATGCCTACACGCTGACCGATCGCGGCACCTGGCTGGGCTTTCGCAATCGCGGCGGGCTGGCGATCCTCTTCCAGGGCGATCCGCGGCTGTTCAACCAGTACGGCGTGATCGTCGTCGATCCCGCCCGCCATCCGCACGTCAAGGCCGCGGCGGCGCAGCGCTTCGCCGACTGGATCGTGTCGCCCGCAGGGCAGCGGACCATTGCCGCCTTCAGGACCGGCGGCGAGCAGGCGTTCTTCCCGAATGCGCGGCCCTGAGCGCGGCCCTGAACGCGGCCCTGAACGCGGCCCTGAACGCGCCCCTGAACGCGCCCCTTGGCGCGCCGCCCGTCCGCGCATGCATGGGCGCGGCCCACGCCGCCGCGTGATAGATTGAAGCTTCAATGGTTGCCCGCCACGCCCACTCCGGCCCGCCCAGCACGCTGTTCTCCGCGATGGAGGTCCGCGCGCTGGGCGAGGCTGCGCTGCTGCCCTGGGCGCTGCCGATGCTGATGTCCGCGCCGCGCGGCGACGGTCATCCGGTGCTGCTGCTGCCCGGCTTCATGGGCGACGAGAAGTCGCTCATCGGGCTGGAGGTCTTCCTCAAGTCCCGCGGCTATCAGGTCGAGAGCTGGGGCTTCGGGCGCAACGTGGGCTTCCAGCGAAAGCATGCCGAGGCACTCGAGCAGAAGCTGCGCTACGTTCATCACCGCTCCGGGCGCAAGGTGAGCCTGGTCGGCTGGAGCCTGGGCGGCGTGTTCGGCCTGTACGCGGCGCACCGGGCGCCGGAGTGCGTGCGCACCCTGATCACCCTGGGCAGTCCCGTTTCGGTCGACCCGACCGGCAGCGCATCGCCGGCGCTCGTCAAGGCGCTGTACCGGCTGGTCGCCCACCCGATGGGGCCGTCGGCGCATGCCGCCCAGCCCCGCGCGAAGCAGCTGCGCGAGCGCCCGCCGGTGCCGACCAGCTGCCTCTACTCGCTGAGCGACGGCGTGGTGCCGCCCCAGGAGGCCACGCTGGACGGCGATCCCGCGATGCACGAGAACATCCGGGTGCCCGGCAGCCACATGGGGCTGGGCTTCAACGCGATGGTGCTCCGGATCGTCGCCGACCGGCTCGCTCAGCCGGAGGGCGAGTGGCGGCCGTACGTGCCCGAGGGCTTCGCCGGGATGCTGCATCGGGCGCTGACGCACCAGGTCTTGCCGATCTGAGCACACGGTCGGGCGGGGCTTCGGGCCCGTCCGTCGGCGCAGCCGCGCGTCGCCTCGGGCGGCGCGGCTTCGCATCCGCCAGTTCCAGCAGTTCCTGGAAGCTGTCGCGCAGGCACTGGGCGAACACTTCCGGATCCGGCATCTGCTCGCGGCAGGCGGTCGGGGAGATCACGATCTTCCCGTCGTAGCTGGTCACCGCGAACACCAGGCCCATCCCGTCGCTGATCGGCATGATCGCCGAGAAGTAGGTCATGCGCGCGCCGTCCAGATACAAGGGGCGCGACGGCCCGGGCACATTGGTGATCGCGCAGCTGGCCAGTGGCGCGCGCCGGCCGATGCCCTGCGCCGCCCGCGCCAGCATCCGGCTCGCCACGGCCAGCGCTGCGGCCGGCGCGTGCATTCCCGTGGCCGCGAATTCACGCACGTCCAGCGCCTGGGCCAGCGTCTCCGACGAGGCGGTCTGGCCATGGATGAAGGCCAGCCGCTCCACCGGGTCGGCGATCTGCGTTCCGAGCCTGATCCGCAGCCAGGACATCTCCGGGCGCTGCTGCCTGGGATCGCTCTCGCGCATCAGCACCGGACCCATCGCCGACAGGCTCTCGCCGGGCAGCTCGTCATGGGACTGCAGGTAGCGCCGCAGGCCGCCCGCGCAGACCGCCACCACCGCGTCGCTCACCCGGGCGCCCGGCACCAGCCCGCGGATGCGGCGGAACGATTCCAGATCGAAGCGCCGGGTCTCGAAGACCCGGTGCGGCGTGACCACGCTGTTGAAGCGGGTCACTGGCAGCCGCTCGGGGCGCAGCATCGCCTCGCTCGCGAGGGTCCAGGCCGCCGGCGCGAGGCGGGCGACGGCGCGCGCCAGCGGCCCTGCGATGCGCAGCGGCGAGCGCAGCGAGTGCAGCGCGCCGCGGGCGGCCAGCGCCAGGCGGATCGGTGGCCGCTCCGGGAACCAGGGCGCCGGCGGCCCTTCGTCGACGGGCTCGGGGCTCTCGTCGTGGAGCAGCCGGGTGATCTCGTTGCCGCCTTCGACGTCCACCGCGGCATGGTGCACTTTCGCGAGCACCGCGAAACTGTCCGGTGGCAGGTCCAGGAAGGAGTCGAGGCGCTCGATGACGTACAGCTCCCAGAGCGGCCGGCTCAGGTCCAGCGGCCGTGCGTGGATGCGTGCAGCCTGCAGGCAGAACTGCCGCCAGTCGCCGGGAGCGGGCAGTGCGATCTGCCGGACGTGGTATTCGAGGTCGAAATGCTCGTCCTCGACCCACCAGGGGTAGTCGAGTTCCAGCGGAACCCTGAGCAGCCGCTGCCGGAACACCGGCGAGCGCTCCAGCCTGCGCGCGACGTGGGCGAGGATCCGCTCGAAGCTGACCCGGCCGCCGGGCGCCGTCGACGGGTCGTAGATGTGGAGCAGCGTGACGTTGGAGTGGGCGTGCGGGCTGTCCGCGTAGATCAGGCTCGCGTCATGTCCGTTCAGTTGGCGCATTGGTGGGTCCTGGGCAGGGCTCGCGCGTCGGGAGTGCCCGAAGGGCATCTCTTGAAGCATGACACACGGCCTCGCGCCGTGGCGATCCGTGTTTCCGTGTGTAACAGGCCTGCGCATCTGTAACAGCTGCGGCCGCCGGGCCGGCTTCCTGCGAAAATGGACTGTTCGCGCAATGCACGCGCGCATGCGTCCGGAGTCGATAATGCATACCCTCATCGGCAGGCGTCTGCTGGTCGCGGCGGCGCTGGCAGCCGCGTGTGCCAGCGGCGCCGCCTGGGCCGACGGTCGCCGCGGCTCGGTCGGCGTCCAGGTCGCCGTTCCCGGCGTCGCGGTCGAGTACCGGTCGTCCCCGCGCGCCTATCCGGCCCCGCGTCATTACCGTGCGCCCTCCTACCAGCATTACGCGCCGCGGCTACGCTACGTGCCGCCGGCGGTCTGGGTGTCACCGCTGCCCTACTGGGGACCGACCATCCACTACGGGCCTTCCTGGTACGGCGGCTACTACTACGGCCCGGCCTATCCGCGCATCGACCCCGAGCCTTCCGGGCCCCAGGTGTGGATCGAGCGCGCGCCTGACGAAGGCGCACAGGCTGGCGGCGGCGCAGGCGCCGGGTCAGCGCCGCAGGGCTGGTGGTACTGGTGCGAAGATCCGCAGGGCTACTATCCCGATGTCCGCGAGTGCTCCGGCGCCTGGGTGCCGGTCGCGCCGCAGCCGGCGCAGCAGCGCTGAACCACGAGGATGAAGATGAACTCGAACACCCGCCTCCGCGCCCTCGGCGCCCTCGGCGCGCTCGCAACGCTGGCCGCGTGCTCCTCGATCCCGGAGGGGCCGAGCATGCTGGTGCTCCCCGGCACCGGCCGGACCTTCCAGCAGTTCCAGGCGGACGACGCGATGTGCCGGCAGTACGCGCTGCGCCAGTCCGGCGGTTCGCCGCAGCAGGCGGCGGACGCGAGCGGCGTGCGCAGCGCCGCGCTGGCCACCGCGGTCGGTGCGATTGCAGGCGCGGCGGTCGACGGCTCGCGCGGGGCGGCGGTGGGCGCCGGCAGCGGGCTGGTGCTCGGCACGATGTCCGGGACCGGGTCGGGCCAGGCCTCGGGCTCGGCCCTGCAGCGCCGCTACGACCACGCGTACGTGCAGTGCATGTACGCTCAGGGTCATCGGGTGCCGGTTTCAGGGCAGCTGGGCGGGCAGTCCTATCGCTCCTCGTCCTCCCAGTACTACCAGTCGGGGCCCGCTGTGCCGCCGCCGGCCGGCATTCCGCCGCCGCCGCCGCCTGGCATCTACGGCCGCTGAAGCTGGCGGCCGCGGGTCGCGGCCGCGGCACGCAGACGCCGGCGCGGTCGGCCCGCCGGGCCGTGCCGCAATCAAATACACTGCGGGAATGACCGGACAGGCTTCCCTCTGGCGAGCCGAGCATGCCGCCTTCCGCATGCTGCTCTCGATGCTCGAGCGCGAACTCGCCGCCTTCGAGCGCGGCGCCGTGCCCGACCACGGCCTGATGGCCGACGTCGTCACCTACCTGGAACAGCACGCAGAGCATGCGCATCGCCTGCGCGAGGAGGCAGCCTTCGAGCGCCTGGTCGCGCACGATCCTTCGCTGTCGATCCTGCTGGGCCGGCTGCGGCAGGAGCACCGGGTGCTCGCTGCCTGCGCCGCAGAGCTGCTCGCGCGTCTGGGTGAGCTCGAGTCGGAGGTCGTGGTCAGCCGGGAGCCGGTCGAGTCCGCGGCGGCCACCTTCCTCGTCTACTACCGTCACCATCTTGCAGTCGAGGAGCGCGACTTCCTGCCGCGCGCGGAGGTCTTGTTCACTCCTGACGACTGGGCGGCAGTGTTCGCCGCTGCCGGGTCCGAGGCCGACCCGCTGTTCGGCGATCCGCCCGGACATCGCTTCGCCGAACTGCGCCGCCGGATCGACCGCGAAGCCGGCGCAGGCTGATGCATCCGGACTGCCGGGTCGAGGCGGACGCCGGGGGCTGGCGGCTGCATCTGGAGGGCGTCTGGCGCCTGCCGCGACTGGTCGAGCTGCGTCGCTCGCTCGAGGCCCTGCCGCTGGCAGCTTCCCGGGCTGCCTCGGCCCGCGTTCGCGCGGGAGCGGGAGCGGGAGCGGGAGCGGGAGCGGGAGCGGGAGCGGCCGAAGGTGCGGGTGGCGCAGGGCTGGCGCTGGACGGCAGCGGGCTGGAGGCGATCGACACCGCCGCCGCGCTGCTGCTGCTGCGCCATCTCGAGGACGCCGGAATCGCCGCTGACGCGATCCTCCTGGAGGGGTTCTCGGACAGTCACAGGCGCATCGTCGAGGTGGTGCGGGAACGGCTCCCGCTGGCAGGCCCGCAGCACGCGCTGGTGCCCCGCGGGCTGCTAGGCCAGTTGGGCGCGGCCAGCGTTGCGGTCGGCCGCCTGATCGGCGGGCACGTCGCCTTCCTTGGCCTGGTGACCGTCGAGGTCGGGCGCCTGCTGGTGCGTCCGGCGGCGCTCCGGCCCAGGGAGCTGGGCTCGCAGCTTCGCCAGGTCTGCGTGAGCGCGATCCCGGTGGTGGTGCTGGTCACCTTCCTGATCGGCACCATCGTCGCCTATCTGCTCGGCCAGCAGGCCGAGAAGTTCGGCGCCAACATTTTCGTGGTGGACGGTGTCGTGCTGGGGATGGTGCGGGAGTTTGCGCCGATCATCGTCGCCACCATCGTGGCCGGCCGCTCGGGCGCGGCCTTCACCGCGCAGCTGGGCACGATGAAGCTGAACCAGGAAATCGACGCGATCCGCACGCTGGGCCTGTCGGCCGAACAGGTGCTGGTGGTGCCAAGGGTGCTCGCGCTGATGATCGCGCTGCCGCTGCTGGTGTTCGCCGGCGACGTTGCCGGGATCGCCGGCGCGATGACGGTCGCCGACCTGATGCTGGGGATCACTCCCACCACCTTCCTGGAGCGGATGCAGTCGGCGCTGACCGAGCGCCATTACCTGATCGGTCTGGCGAAGGCGCCGGTGTTCGCGCTGGTCATCGCGGTGATCGGCTGCCGGATGGGGCTCGACGTCAGCCGGGACACCCGCTCGATCGGCCTGCACACCACCTCGACGGTCGTCCAGTGCATCGTCGCAGTGATCCTGCTCGACGCGCTGTTCGCGGTGCTGCTGCAGGAGCTGCGCCTTTGAGCGCCGAGGCGGTCATCGAGGTCGAGGGGCTGCGCACCCGGATCGGCTCGCAGCAGATCCACGACGGGCTCGACCTCCGGGTGCGCCGCGGCGAGCTGGTCGCCCTGATCGGCGGCAGCGGCACCGGCAAGACCGTGCTGCTGCGCGAGATGATCGGGCTGATGCGGCCTTCCGGCGGCACGGTGCGGCTGCTGGGCACCGATGTCTGGTCCGCCTCCGAGCCGCAGCTGCGCGCGCTGCGGCGGCGCGTGGGGGTGATGTTCCAGGACGGCGCGCTGTTCTCGTCACTGGACGTCGCGGCCAACGTCGCGACCCCGCTGCGCGAGCACACAGACCTCCCGGAGGATCTGATCGACGACCTGGTCGGGCTCAGGATCGCGCTGGCCGGACTCCCGCCGGATGCCGCGCACAAGATGCCCAGCATGCTGTCGGGCGGCATGAAGAAGCGGGCAGCGATCGCGAGGGCACTGGCGCTGGAGCCCGAGCTGCTGTTCCTGGACGAGCCGACCTCCGGGCTCGACCCGGTCACTGCCCGTTCGCTGGACCGGCTGCTGCGCTTCCTGTGCGACGACCTGGGGATCACGGTGCTGCTGGTCACGCACGACCTGGACACGGTGACCGGGATCGTCGACCGCGTGATCGCCCTCGGCAAGGGCAGGGTGCTGGCCGACGGTACACTGGACGAGGTGCGCGCGGTGGACGACCCGTGGATCCGCGACTGGTTCGCGGGCACGGGCATTCGCGCGGCGCACGGAGGTTGACAGCATGGAACCGGAAACCCGCTACCCCGTGATCGGCGCGATCGTGCTGCTGCTGGCGCTGGGCGCGGCGTTCGCGTTCACCTGGTGGGCACGCGATGGCGCCGCCGACGCGCCGTACTACGTGGTGGTCTTCGATCGGCAGTCGGTCGAGGGCTTGCAGGTGGGCAGCGACGTCAGCATGCGCGGAGTCAAGGTCGGCAGGGTCGAGCGCTTCACGCTGGGCAGCGAGAACATCAACCGGGTCAAGGTGCTGGTGCGGGTCGACCGGCAGACGCCCGTGAGCGAGAACAGCTCGGCGGTGGTGGCGCGCAATTTCCTCACCGGGCTGGCGCGGATCAACCTCGTGACCCCCGGCGAACCCGGGCCGCAGCTCACCCACGTCCCGCCTGGCGAGGACTACCCGGTGATCCCCGAGGGCACGTCCGGAATGGACCAGATCGCAGAATCCGCCAACCGCCTGGCCCTGTCCGGCGAGGAGGCGCTGGCCAACCTGAACCGCCTGATGACGCCGGAGAACCGCGAGGCCTTCGGACAGACGCTGGCGGCGACGCGCGACATCGCCGTCGGCCTGAGCGAGCGCCTCGACGGGCTCGACCGCACCCTGGCAGGCGTCGACGCATCGGTGCGCGCCTTCGGCGAGACCAACCGCAGCATCGCCGCCGCCGCGCAGCAGGCGAACGTCCTGATGCGCGACGCGGGCACGACGCTCGGCGAGGCGCGGACCACGCTGTCGGAAGGCACGGTCGCCATTCGCGATGCCCGCGGCAGTCTCGCCGAGTTCACCCGGCTGGCCCGCACCCTGGAGCGCGAGGCCGGCGAGTTCGGCGCGCGCGCCAGCGGCGCTGCGGACACCGGCCTGCTCGAGCTGCGCGCCACTGCCCAGGAGACCCGGCGGGCCGCGGAGCTGCTGTCCCAGGCGCTCGAGCGCCTGTCCGAGCCGCGCTCGGCGCTGATCGGGCCGGGCGCCCGCGAACTTGGGCCCGGGGAGCGGCTGCCATGACTGCAATTTCCGCGCGCAAGGCCCGCAGGGCTGTGGTGACCGGGCTGCCGGCGCTGGCTGCGATGCTTGCCGGCGGCTGCGCCGTGCTGGGCGGCAACCCCGAGCCGCGCCAGTGGCATCGGCTCGAGGACCTCGCAGCGCTCGCACGGGCGCCGGGGCCGGCGATTCCCCGCGTGCTGCTGGTGGAGATGGTGTCGACCGCCTCGCTGCACGACGGCGCCGCGCTGGTGTACTCCAGGGATCCGGGACTGCTGGCCCACTATCGCTTCGCGGACTGGGCCGAGCCGCCGGCGCGGCGAATCGCGCACCTGGTCGAACGCCGGCTCGACGGCCGCGGGCGTTTCCGGGCGGTTGGCCAGTCCACTGCCGGGCTGGGCGGCGACCTGCTGTTGCGGGTGGGGCTGGACGAGTTCTTCCACGACGCGTCCACCGAGCCAGGCGTGGCGCGGCTGGCGCTCGACGCCGACCTGATCGACTGGCGCGCCCGCACCCGCGTTGCGCGGCGCCGCTTCGTGCGCACCGAAGCCCTGGCCTTCGCGAACGCTGCCGGCGCGGCCGCCGCGCTGAGCCGGGCGCTCAGTGCCGCACTGGACGAACTGGCCCCCTGGGTGGAGGCGGCGGCCGCAGGCTGACCGGGTCCCCCGGGCAGCGGCTTCAGGCGGCCGCTGCCACCGGGTTATGGGTCGCGATCCGTGCGGTGATGTGCTCCAGCGCCTCTTCCACCTGATCGATCAGGATCAGGCAGAGATCGCCGGGGCGCAGCGCCTCCAGCGCGACGTCGATCGCCAGGAATTCGCCATGCACTTCCTGGACCGAGCGGGTGCGCGCGGCCCCTTCCAGCCCCTGGCGCAGCAGCGCGAGCACTTCGCCGTCGGCGCGGCCGCGCTGGCACTGGTCCTGGTAGAGGATCACGTCGTCGAAGACCTGGCCGAGGATCTCGGTCTGCTGGCGGATGTCCTCGTCGCGGCGGTCGCCTGCGCCGCTGATGACCACGCTGCGCCGCTGTGCGGGCATCGCCTCGACCGCGCGCGCCAGCGCGAGGATCGCGTCCGGATTGTGGCCGTAGTCGGCGATCACGGTGGCGCCGCGGTGGTTCATCACGTTGAAGCGGCCCGGGACCTTGCCGGCGTCGTTGACGAAGGACGCGAGACCGGCCTCGATGATGCTCCAGGGCAGGCCGAGCGCCCAGCCGGCGCCGACCGCAGCCATCGCGTTCTCGACCTGGAAGCCGATGGTCCCGCTGCGGGTGATCGGCACGCCGGCCAGTGGCAGGCGGTGCTCGAACTTGCCCTCGGCGGCGACGATCGCGCCGCGGTCGACGTAGACGACGCGCCTGCCGCGTGCCCGGTGTCCGGCCATCACGGGCCCGCTGCAGTCGACCGCGAAGAATGTCACCGCGCCGGGGCAGCCTTCGGCCATTCGGGCGACGATCGGGTCGGCCGCGTTCAGCACCGCCATGCCGTCCGGGGCGACGTTCTGCACCACCACCCGCTTGAGCACCGCGAGATCCTCGACGGTGGTGATGTAGTTCAGGCCCAGGTGGTCGCCCTGGCCGATGTTGGTGACCACCGCGACCTGGCAGCGGTCGAAGGCCAGTCCTTCGCGCAGCAGGCCGCCGCGCGCAGTCTCGAACACCGCGGCATCGACATCCGGGTGCATCAGCACGTTGCGCGCGCTGCGCGGCCCGCTGCAGTCGCCGGTGTCGATCCGCTCGCCGGCGACGTAGACGCCGTCGGTGTTGGTCATGCCCACGCGCTTGCCGTCGCCCTCGAGCAGGTGGGCGATCAGCCGCACCGTGGTGGTCTTGCCGTTGGTGCCGGTGACCGCGACCACCGGGATCCGGCCGTCGCCGCCGTCCGGGTACATCTCCGCGATCACCGCCTCGCCCACCGGCCGGCCGCGGCCGAAGGAGGGGGTGAGGTGCATGCGCAGTCCCGGCGCGGCGTTCACCTCGACGATGCCGCCGCCCTGGTCCTCGAGCGGCCGGAGCACCGACTCGCAGACCACGTCGACGCCGCAGATGTCCAGACCGACCATCCGTGCAGCCTCCACCGCGCGCGCTGCCACCATCGGATGGACGTCGTCGGTGACGTCGGTGGCGGTGCCGCCGGTGCTGAGGTTCGCGTTGTTGCGCAGCACCACCCGGGTGCCTGCGGGAGGAACCGATGCGGCGTCGTAGCCCTGCGCGGCGAGCCGCGCCAGCGCGATCTCGTCGAAACGGATCCTGGTCAGCGAGGTGGCGTGGCCGTCGCCGCGCCGCGGGTCGGTGTTGACGAGGTCGACCAGCTCGCGCACCGTGTGCACGCCGTCGCCGATCACATGCGGGGGCTCGCGCCGCGCCGCCGCCACCAGATGTTTGCCGACCACCAGCAGGCGGAAGTCGTGGCCCGGGATGAAGCGCTCCACCATCACGTCGTCGCTGATCTCGGCCGCGGCCCGGTAGGCGATGTCGAGGTGCTCGCGGGTGTCGACGTTCACCGTCACGCCCTTGCCCTGGTTGCCGTCCTGTGGCTTCACGACCACCGGCTGGCCGATCTCCCGCATCGCCTTCCATGCATCGTCCAGGTCATGCACCGGCCGGCCGCGGGGCACCGGCACGCCGGCGGCCTCCAGCAGCTGCTTGGTGAGCTCCTTGTCCTGGGCGATGGTCTCGGCGATCGCGCCGGTGCGGTCAATCTCGGCGGCCTGGATCCTTCGTTGCCGGCTGCCCCAGCCGAACTGCACCAGGCTGCCCTCGGTCAGGCGCCGGCAGGGGATGCCGCGGGCCACCGCAGCGTCGACGATCGCGCCAGTGCTCGGCCCGAGCCGGACGTCCTCGTCCAGTTCGCGCAGCCGCGCCAGCGCCGCCTCGGCGTCATAGGGCGCATCGTGCAGCGCGGCCTCGCAGAGCCCCGCGCCGAGTTCCAGCGCCAGCCGTCCGACCGCCTCTTCCGAATACTGGACGACCACCTGGAAGACTCCGCTGTCCACCGTCTGCGAAGTGCGGCTGAAGGAGACCGGGCAGCCGGCCTGCGCCTGCAGCGCGAGCGCCGACAGCGCCAGCGCGTGCGCCATCGACATCGGCTCGCGCCGGCCGATCGGCTGGAGCGTGCCAATGCCCGGGAAGCGCGCCCGCAGGCGCGCCTCGAAGGCCGCTGGATCGGCGGGCAGGCGCTCCGCGTCGTCGCAGGTGACGAGCGCCTCGATCGCCGTGTGACGGCTCCAGAGGTTGGGGCCGCGCAGGGCGCGGATGCGGGAGATTTCCATCGGGAGGACTCCAGGCGGAGCAGGGTTTGCGCCCCGGGCCGCGGCAGTGCGCGGCGCCGGGAGTGGCGGCGAAGAAGCGTTCAGCGGAAGGCCGGCGCGCTGCCGTTGGCGCGTTCGGCGGAATAGGTCCCGACGGCGGCACGGATCAGCTCTGGAGCGACGCCCAGGGCCCAGGCCGCACCGGCGGCGGCAAGCACGTTCTCGATGTGCAGCCCGTCGTCGCCGATGGCGGCGCGGATCGCGTCGACCGCCGCCAGCGGGATTTCAGCGGCGCCGGTGGCCAGCGTCACCCAGCCGTCCTTGACCAGCACCGCGCGTCCGCCGGCTGCGCGATGCGCCATGACGATCGGCAGCGCCGGATCGGTGGAGAACCAGAGCACCTCGCCGTCGCACAACTCGGCCATCTCGGCCACCCGCTCGTCCCGGGCGTTGAGCACGCCCACGCCGTCGGGCAGCACCACGTCGATCTGGGTGCGCATCACGGTGAACAGATGGCGGGGCGTCTCGATGTAGTGCTCGGGCAGGACGGCGTCCGGGTCGATGTTGGTGACCACGCCCACCGCGCAGCGATCGTAGGCCAGGCCTTCGGTGACGATGGCGCGCGGCCCGTTCTCGATCACCGCAGCCTCCACGTTGCGGTTGACCAGCACCCGCCGGGCGGCGTCGAAGCGCGCGGCGTCCTCACGGTCGATCGCGCGGCGGTCGAAGAACAGCCCGTCGGTGCAGGCCAGCCCGACCTGCCGGCCGGCAAGCTGCAGCAGGTAGGAGATGATCCGCGCGACGCCGGTCTTGCCCTTGGAGCCGGTGATGCCGACCACCGGGATGCGGCCGAGGTCGCCTTCAGGGAACAGGTTGTCGACGATCGCCTGGCCAACCGGACGCGGGCTGCCTTCGGCGGGCTTCAGGTGCATCAGCAGGCCCGGACCGGCGTTGACCTCGACGATCGCGCCGCGCTGCTCCTCGAGCGGGCGCGAGATGTCCTCGGCCACGACGTCGACGCCGGCGATGTCCAGCCCCACCACGCGCGCGGCCAGCGCGACGCGGGCGGCGACCTTGGGATGGACCAGGTCGGTGACGTCGAAGGCGACGTTGCCGTTGCGCTGGATCAGCACCGGCAGGCCGTCGGCGGGCACCGACTCGGGGTCGAAACCCTGCTGGGAAAGTTCGAGGCGGGCGGCCGAGTCCAGCCGCACCGGGTTCAGCGGGAAGTCCTCGGAGCTGCCGCGGCGCGGATCGGTATTGAGTTGTGACTCGATCAGTTCGCGGATCGTCGAGCGGCCGTCGCCAGTGATCCAGGCCGCCTCGCCGCGGGCGGCGGCGACCACCTTGCCGCCGACCACCAGCAGCCGGTGTTCCAGCCCCGGCACGAAGCGCTCGACGATGACGCCGCTGCCTTCGTCGCGGGCCACCGTCCAGGCGGCCTCGACGGCCTCGCGGGTCGACAGGTTGGTGAACACGCCGCGGCCGTGATTGCCGTCGTAGGGCTTGATCACGACCGGCAGGCCGATCTCGCAGGCGGCCTCCCAGGCGTCGGCGGCGTCCTTCACCAGCCGGCCTTCGGGTACCGGGATGCCGCAGGAGGACAGCAGCTGCTTGGTCAGGTCCTTGTCGCGCGAGATGCCCTCGGCGATGGCGCTGGTGCTGTCGGTCTCGGCGGTCCAGATCCTGCGCTGCCGGGCGCCATAGCCCAGCTGCACCAGGTTGCCGTCGTTCAGGCGCACGAAGGGGATCTTCCTCGCCTCGGCGGCCTCGACGATGCAGGCGGTGCTCGGTCCGAGCCAGCGCCGGTCGACCAGGTCGCGCAGCTCGCTGACCGCCGCGTCCAGGTCGTACGGGCGATCCTCGATCGCGGCCATCAGCAGGTCGCGCCCGGACAGCACCGCGGCGCGGGTGATGTCCTCGTGGTGCGCGTGGATCACCACCTTGTAGACGCCGCGGGTGGAGGTTTCGCGAGCCCGGCCGAAGCCGCCCGGCAAGCCTGCCAGCGTCTGCAGTTCCAGCGTGACGTGCTCCAGGATGTGCCCGGGCCAGGTGCCTTCCTCGAGTCTGCGCAGGAAGCCGCCGCGCTCGTCGTAGCTGCAGCGGTGCTCGACCAGTCCGGGAAGCCAGGCCGACAGCCGCCCATACAGGCCGGGGATCAGGTTCGACGGGAAATCCTCCAGCTCGCCGATGTCGATCAGCACCTCGAGTGCCGGGACGTAGGTCCACAGGTTCGGCCCGCGCAGGTGCGTGATGCCAAGGATCTCGATGTCTTTCTTCATGACGGCCGCGCGAGGAAGGGGTGCGAGCATGGCTGGCTTCTGCGGGTTTCGGTGGAACTCAAACGCGGCAGCGGCGAAACGGTTTACCGCCGCCGGTCATCGTTTTCGCCGGCCGCGCGTTGAAAAGGCACAGAATCCTTTCCAACCGGGCCTCCAGCCCTCCGGACCATCGCTTGAACACATCCCTCCGACCCCTGCCGGGGTCCGGCAGCACCCCCCAGGACGCCGGCGAGGATCGCGGCACCCCGGCGGCCCGGGCCGCCACGATCGACCGGCTGCAACGTGAACTCCCGGCCCGGCTTGGCCCGGGCGAGGAACTGCTCGCCACGGTCCCGGTCGACCTGGACGCCCACCTGCGTTACAGCGCCGGGCTGCTGGGGCTGACCAGTCGGCGCCTTCTCGCCTGGACGGACGAGACCGGGGGCTGGCGCGAATGGGCCTGGCGCGACGGACTTTCGCTGCACCGCAGCGACCATGCGGGCGTGGGCTGCATCGAGCTCGCCGGGCCGGGCGAGCGGCTGGCGCGCTGGCGCTACACCCTCGAGCATGACGGCGCCGCGCTGCGGCTGGTCGACCGATTCCAGGCCGGTCCGGAGCCCGGGGCCGGCGGGGCGCAGCCTGTCGAGGCGGCAACCTGCCCGCGCTGCCATCTGCCGATTCCCCCGGGCGAGTACGACTGCCCTGCCTGCTCCGGCGAGGAGCAGGAGAAGCCGCCGTCGACCTGGACGCTGCTGCGGCTCTGGCGCTTCGCCCGCCCCTACCGGGGCCGCCTGCTGGCGGGCTTCCTGCTGACCCTGGCCTCGACCGCGGCCACGCTGGTGCCACCTTATCTGACCATGCCGCTGATCGACGACGTGCTGATTCCCTTCCAGCAGGGGGTGCCGATCGACGTCGACCTGGTCCGGATGTACCTGGGCGGGCTGCTGGCGGCGGCGCTGCTGGCCTGGGGACTGGGCTGGGCCCGCACCTGGCTGCTCGCAGTGGTCAGCGAGCGGATCGGCGCCGACCTGCGCACCGCCACCTACGAGCACCTGCTGGGGCTGTCGCTGGAGTACTTCGGCGGCAAGCGCACCGGCGACCTGATGGCGCGGATCGGCTCCGAGACCGACCGGATCTGCCTGTTCCTGTCGCTGCACCTGCTCGATTTCGCCACCGACGTGCTGATGATCGTGATGACCGCGGCGATCCTGTTCTCGATCGACCCCGGGCTGGCGCTGGCGACGCTGCTGCCGCTGCCCTTCATCGTCTGGATGATCCACCTGGTGCGCGACCGGCTGCGGCACGGCTTCGAGAAGGTCGACCGGATCTGGGGCGAGGTCACCAACGTGCTGGCCGACACCATTCCCGGCATCCGCGTGGTCAAGGCCTTCGCGCAGGAAAAGCGGGAGGCCGCGCGCTTCCGGGAGGCCAACCGGCACAACCTGACGGTGAACGACCGGGTCAACCGGGTCTGGTCGATGTTCTCGCCCACGGTGGGGCTGCTCACCGAGATCGGACTGCTGTTGGTGTGGGCCTTCGGCATCTGGCAGGTGGCCAACCAGAACGTCACCGTGGGCGTGCTCACCGCATTCCTCGCGTACATCGGCCGCTTCTACACCCGGCTCGATTCGATGAGCCGGATCGTGTCCTTCACACAGAAGGCGGCGGCCGGCGCCAAGCGGATCTTCGACATCCTCGATCACGTCTCCAGCGTGCCCGACGCCGCCAACCCGGTCAGGGTCGGACGGCTGGAGGGCGGCATCCGGATGCGTTCGGTGGGCTTTCGCTACGGCAACCGGGCCGTCATCCGCAACCTGGACCTGGACATCGCGCCGGGCGAGATGGTGGGCCTGGTCGGCCACAGCGGCTCCGGCAAGAGCACGATGGTCAACCTGCTCTGCCGCTTCTACGACGTCGCCGACGGCTCGATCTCGGTCGACGGCCATGACATCCGCTCGCTGGCGGTCGCCGACTACCGGCGCAACATCGGCCTGGTGCTGCAGGAGCCCTTCCTGTTCTTCGGCACCATCGCCGAGAACATCGCCTATGGCCGGCCGGAGGCCACCCGCGCCGAGATCGTCGCGGCGGCGCGCGCCGCCCATGCGCACGACTTCATCCTGCGCCTGCCGCATGGCTACGACTCGCTGGTGGGCGAGCGCGGCCAGGCGCTGTCGGGTGGCGAGCGCCAGCGGATCTCGATCGCGCGGGCGCTGCTGATCGACCCGCGCATCCTGATCCTGGACGAGGCCACTTCCTCGGTGGACACCGAGACCGAGAAGGAAATCCAGAAGGCGCTGGACAACCTGGTGCGCGGGCGCACGACGATCGCGATCGCGCACCGCCTGTCCACGCTGCGCAAGGCCGACCGGCTGGTGGTGATGGATCGCGGCCAGGTCGTCGAGGTCGGCGGGCACGACGAGCTGATGGCCCGCGAGGGCGCCTACTTCCGCCTGTACCAGGCGCAGGCGCGCAACGTCGACACCGAGGACGGCTGGGCCGGCGCCCAGACCGAGGGCGCAGGGGTCATCGCCGCGGCGGCCACTGCCGGCGCGGTCCGCACTGCCGAAAGCTGAGGAACCCGAGATGACCGCCCACGCATTCCGCCTGACCCGCAACTCCTTCGGCCGGCTGGTGCTCGAGATGCCGGACGGAAGCGTCCACGAGGCCGTCGTGCCGGTGCGCGCGTTTCCGATCGGCGCGCCCGACGACGGTCTGGCCCTGGTGGGCTCGCATGGCCACGAGCTCGCCTGGGTGGATCGACTGTCGGACCTGGCGCCGGCCACCCGCGCGCTGATCGAGGAGGAGCTTGCCAGCCGCGAGTTCATGCCCGAGATCCGGCGCATCGCGGACGTGTCGGGCTTCGTCACCCCATGCACCTGGGAGGTGGAGACCGACCGCGGGCCGACCCGCTTCCTGCTCAGGGGCGAGGAGTCGATCCGGCGCCTGCCGCCCCCGGCGCTGCTGGTCGCAGATGCGCACGGAATCCAGTACCTGATCCGAGATCCGCAGGCGCTGGACCGGCGGAGCCGGAAGCTGCTCGACCGCTTCCTGTGAAGCGCAGTTCGACGTGGCGGTGGAACAGCGCGCCGCCCGCCACGCAGGCTGCCCAGGCCGCCAGCAGCCCGGCCGCATTGGCCAGCGGCTGGCCGGGGAAGATCCGCCACACCAGCGCCCCGATTGCGATGCTGATCGGGAAGTGCACCAGGAACACCGAGTACGAGATTCTGCCGAGCCAGGCCAGCAGGGCAGAGCGAGGCCAGCGCTCCAGCAGGCGGGTGCGCCGCGCGATGCCCAGCACGAGCGCAACGGCCAGCGCCACCGCGATTCGCAGCCGCCAGTCCAGCGCCAGCGCCGCCGCGCCGGCCAGCGCGAGCGCCGCCAGTCCGTGGATGCGGGCACCGGGGCGGCCGGCCCACCAGGCGCAGGCGCCCAGCGCGTACGCGCCGAAAAAATAGGGCGCCCACGCGTCCAGCTCCGGCAGCCGGTTGAAGACGAACAGCGAGGCCAGGCCCAGCCCGGCGACCAGCGAGATCGCCAGCGGCCGTGCCGGCGACCCCGCGCCGCGGGCGAGCCAGAGCAGTCCGAGCGTCAGCGCGAACAGCTGGAAGTCGATGGCCACGTACCAGACGCCTGCCGACAGCGCGTCGATGCCGAGCACGTCCTGCAGCAGCAGCAGGTGCGCGAGCAACTGGCCCGGGCTCGGCGCCAGGGGGATCGCCGGGTTGGGGTTCAGCCAGCTGGCGAGCGCCGACAGCACGACGGCCAGCATGATCGCGGCCATCAGCGGCGGCGCCAGCCGCAGGTAGCGTCGCAGCAGCAGCGGGCCCGGTGGTCCGAACTCCGGTGCGCCGGCCGGGGCCAGCGTGCGCGCGGCCATGAAGCCGCCGCAGACCAGGAAGGCCTGCACCGCCACCCGTGCATGCTCCGACAGCCAGGCGAAGACCGCGGGCGCCAGCCCCTCCACCGCGTCCGACATCGGGCCGTAGAACGCGAGATGGTGCAGCACGATGAGCTGCGACGCCACCGCCCGCAGCGCGTCGATCAGCGGCATCCGCGACGCCGCCGGCGAGATGCTCATCCGATCGTCCGCGCTGCGAGAATCAGCCGGTCAGCGGATCAAAGACCGCGGAACTTCGTGAAGGCCTCCAGCGGCGCCCGGTCGGCGTACAGCCTGTTCGCCGGTTCGCCCGGATCCGCCTGGCCGATCGCCATGCCGCAGAACAGCATCTGCTCGGGCGGCAGCTCCAGGAACTCGCCGATGGTCTTGGGGTAGATCGCCCAGCACTCCTGCGGGCAGCTGTCCAGGCCCTCGGCGCGCAGCATCAGCATCACGGTCTGCAGGAACATCCCGCAGTCCGACCACTGCGGCGGCCCCATGCGGCGGTCGATCGTGCAGAACAGTGCCATCGGCGCACCGAAGAACTGGAAGTTGCGCGCGAACCAGCGCTTGCGCCCCGCCTTGTCCTCGCGCGGAATGCCGATCTGGGCGTACATGTCCTCGCCGAGCTTGAAGCGGTAGTCGCGGTGGGGCGACACCAGTTCCTTCGGGTAGATGTCGTATTCGCTGCCGTCGCCGCCCGGCAGCTCCTCGACCTTCTTCAGCATGGTCGCCTTGAGCTGGGCCAGCGGCTCGCCGGCCACGACCTGGATCTGCCAGGGCTGGACGTTGCCGCCCGAGGGCGCGCGCGAGGCGATCGCGAGCACACGGCGGATGGTTTCCGTGGGCACCGGGGTGTTCAGGAAGCCGCGCACCGAGCGGCGGCTGTTGATGGCCTCGACGAGATCCATGCGTTCCTCTCCTTGGGTCGAATTCTGGACAACCGCGCAGCCTAGCACCGTCGGGGCGGCCGGGCCTGCGGCCCGGTACCTTGCGCGTTCCGGAATGCCCGGGCGTTCCGGAAACCGCCGCGGCGGTGGCTTATCATCTCGCGCGCGCCGCGGGCACCGAGTTCGCGGCACGCTCTCCTCCAAAAAACAGACAGAGGGTCCGCATGCACTTCAAGAAGATCACCCGCCGCACGGCGATCGCCGGCGCGGCCGCCGCCGCAGCGCTCGCCGGCTTCTCCACCGGCGCGCTGGCGCAGAAGAAGTACGACACCGGCGCCACCGACAAGACCATCAAGATCGGCCACATCGTTCCCTACTCGGGTCCGGTCTCTGCCTACGGCACGATCGGCAAGTCCATCGTCGCCTACTTCGCCAAGGTCAACGAGGAAGGCGGCATCAACGGCCGCAAGGTCGAGGTGCTCTCGCTGGACGACGCCTACAACCCGGCCAAGACGGTCGAGGTGGCGCGCAAGCTGGTCGAACAGGACGAGATCTTCCTGCTGTTCGCGCCGCTGGGCACCGGCCAGAACACCGCGATCGTCAAGTACATGAACGCGAAGAAGGTGCCGCACCTGTTCCTGGCCACCGGCGCCACGCGTTGGGGCGACTACAAGAATTTCCCCTGGACCATGGGCTGGCAGCCCACCTACCAGGCCGAGGGCAAGATCTACGCCGAGCACATCCTGAAGAACCACCCGAACGCGAAGATCGCGATCCTTTATCAGAACGACGACTTCGGCAAGGACAACCTCAAGGGCGTGCTCGACGGGCTGGGCGACAAGGTCAAGACCATGGTCGTCTCGCAGCTCAGCTACGAGGTCACCGATCCGACGGTCGACAGCCAGCTGACGATGCTCAAGGGCACCGGCGCCGACGTGTTCGTCAACCTGTCGACGCCCAAGTTCGCGGCGATGATCATCAAGAAGCTGCCGGAGATCGGCTGGAAGCCGGTGCACTACCTGTCCAGCGTGTCGCAGTCGATCCAGTCGGTGCTGACGCCGGCGGGCCTGGACAACGCCTCCGGCGTGATCACCAGCGTGTACCTGCGCGATCCGAACGATCCGCGCTTCAAGGACACCAAGGAAGTCGCCGACTACCGGGCCTGGATCCAGAAGTACTACGCGGCGGGCAACCCGGGCGATTCGCTCAATGTGATCGGCTACTCGAGCGCGCAGACGCTGCACAAGGTGCTCGAGCGCGCGGGTGACAACCTGACCCGCGCGAACGTGATGAAGATCGCAGCCGGCCTCGACCTGCAGCTTCCGATGCTGTATCCGGGCATCAACCTGAAGACGGCCGCGGACGACTACTACCCGATCGAGCGGATGCAGCCGGTGCGCTTCAACGGCAAGACCTACGAACCGATGGGACCCGTCCTGGGCCGCTGAGCCCGGCTCGCCCGAATCCGGACCGGCGGCTGAGCCCCTGCGTTGCCGCCGGTCCGGTCCGCGTCACAATGCGATTCCCCGCGAACTGAAGGAGCAGGACAGATGACGACGAACGAACGGGTCAGGGTCACCGTCGGCGCCGACGGCGTGGCCGAGGTGCGGCTGAACCGTCCCGACAAGATGAATGCGCTCGACGCCGCGATGTTCACCGGCATCGTCGCCGCTGGCGAGCAGGTGGCGCGCGACCCCCGCGTGCGCGCAGTGGTGCTGTGCGGCGAGGGCCGCGCCTTCTGCGCCGGCCTGGACATGGGCCGCTTCGGCAACATGGCTGAGGGCAAGAGCTCGACCGGCAACGCCGCCGACCCCATCGACCGGCTCACCGCCCGCTCGCACGGCATCTCCAATGCCGCGCAGCAGGTCGCCATGGTCTGGCGCGAGGTGCCGGTGCCGGTGATCGCTGCGGTCCACGGCGTCTCCTTCGGCGGCGGTTTCCAGCTTGCGCTGGGCGCGGACATCCGCTTCGTCACTGCCGACCTGAAGATGTCGGTGATGGAGATCAAGTGGGGTCTGGTGCCCGACATGGCCGGCATTGCGCTGATGCGCGAGCTGGCCCGCAACGACGTGGTCCGCGAGCTCACCTACAGCGGCCGGATCTTCTCCGGCGAGGAGGCGCTGCAGCTCGGGTTCGCCACGCGCGTCTGCGCCGACCCCTACGCCGAGGCGATGGCCTTCGCGCGCGAGGTCGCGGGCAGGAACCCGGATGCCATCCGTGCCGACAAGCGCCTGCTCAACGCGGCGATGGCCGAGGATGCAGCGGCGCTGCTGATGGCCGAGTCGGTCGAGCAGACGAAGCTGATCGGCAGCCCGAACCAGGTCGAGGCGGTCAAGGCCCAGCTGGAGAAGCGCGCGCCGAACTTCAGCGACCCGGTGGCGGGCTGATCCGCCGCGCCAGGCCTGACCGTCCGGTGCAGCCGGTGGCCCGGCTGCACCGGATCACTGCTCGCGCCGGGCCACCAGCACGTCGCACCTGGCGTCCGACAGGACGTGCCGCGTGACGCTGCCCAGCATCATTTCCTCCAGCCCCGACTCGCCGTGCTTGCCGAGCACGATCAGGTCGGCGCCCAGGTGCTCGGCCTGCTCGAGCACGGTCCGGCCGGCATGGCCCTGCTGGACCACGCGCGAGATCCGCATCGGGTCGAGCCCCGCCTCGACGGCGGCGCGCTCGATGCCGCGCATCGCATCCAGGCGCGCCTGCGCGCGGTAGTGCTGGATCTCGTCGTCGCGGATGCCGGCGGCCAGCAGCTTGCCCTCGAAGGGCAGGTCGAAGGCATGCACCGCGGCCAGTTCGGCGCCCGGCGCCAGCCGCGCCGCTGCGCGCAGCGCGGCCACCGAATCCGGCGAAAAGTCCATTGCCACCGCCACCTGCCGGTAGGGCTCGCGCGCCGGCTGCCTCGCCACCAGGATGGGCCGCGTCGACTTCGCCAGGATCCGTTCGGCAGTGGTGCCCAGGATGAGATCGCGCAGCGGGTTCGAACCACGCGGGCCGAGCACCAGCAGGTCGTGCTGGGCGGCGGCTGCCAGCACCTCGTCCACGATCTTCCCCACTCGGACTTCGCAGGCGATCTCGCCGTCCAGGTTGCCGAGCATCGTGGCCAGCGACCGCAGCGACTGTCGGGTCTCCTCGATCATCCGGCCCTCGGTGTCCTGCCGGTCGCTGCCGCCGAACATCGCGCGCAGTGCGCCCAGCATCGGCGCGCTGACCACGTGCAGCAGCGACAGCCGCGCCGGCAGCCCCGCGGCGAGCATCGCCGCCCGCGCCACCGCATGCCCGGCGTCCTCGGAGAAGTCGGTGGCGACCAGGACGGACAGCGGCTGCGGCGCGGTCATCGGTCCTGCTCCGGGCCGCCGGAGCCGCCGGCGTGTGTGCGGGCGGCGCCGCTGCCGACCAGGCGCCGGATCGCCTCTGCATCCAGGCCGGCCTCGGCCAGCACTTCGAGCGTGTGCTCGCCCAGCGACGGCGGCATGCGCATCGGCACCTCGCTGTCGGCCAGGCGCACCGGGTTGCGCACCAGCCGGCAGGCGCTGCCGTCGTCGCCATGCACCGTCGGAAACAGCCCGACCGCCTTCAGGTGCGGGTCGTGCTCCATGTCCTCCAGCCGGTTGACCGGCGCGGCAGGGATCTCCAGCCGCTTGCACAGCTCCAGCCACCAGGCGGTGTCGCGGTGGGCGACGATCTCGCCGGCGATCTCGTAGAGCTCGGCGATGTGCCGGGTGCGCGAGGCGATGTCCTGGAAGCGCGGGTCGCTGGCCAGCTCGGGGTGGCCGGTGTGCTCGAAGAACAGCTGCCAGTGCGCGGTGGTGTAGGGAAGGATGCAGACATGGCCGTCAGCGGTGCGCTGCGGCCGGCGCCAGGGCGTGAGCAGGCGCGGGTAGCCGGCGCTGTGCGCCTGCGCTGCGTCGCCGTCGCCGTCGCCGTCCGCGCCGCGCGCCGGGCCTGGCGCCGGGTCGGGTTCCCCTTCCCGCGCCAGGTGCCGGCCGTAGAAATGCTCGAGCAGCATGAACGAGGTCATGCTCTCGAACATCGGCACCTCGACGCACTGCCCGCGGCCGGTGCGCTCGCGCTGGAACAGCGCCGCCAGCACGGCGTGCGCCGCCACCTGGCCGCAGGCCTTGTCCGCGGCGATGGTGGGGAAGTAGCGCGGCGTGCCGGTCTGGCGCTCCATCAGGTCGGCCACGCCGGACAGGCCCTGGATGATGTCGTCATAGGCGGGCTGGCCCGCGTAGGGGCCATCCGAGCCGAAGCCGTGCAGCCCCGCATAGATGAGGCGCGGGTTGCGCGCCATCAGCGCCGCCGGGCCCAGCCCCAGCTTCTCGAGCTTCTGCGGGCGCACGCTGTGCACGAACACGTCCGCGGTGTCGACCAGCGCCAGCAGCGCTTCGCGGGCTGCCGGCTGCTTGAGGTCGAGCACCACGCTGCGCTTGTTACGGTTCGCAGCCAGGAAGATCGCCGCGCGGCCATGGTCCAGAGAGGGCCCGGTCCAGCGCGTGGTGTCGCCCTCCGGGGCCTCCACCTTGATGACGTCCGCGCCGTAGTCCGCGAGGATCTGGGTGCAGTAGGGGCCGAAGATGACCGCGGTGAGGTCGACGATGCGCACGCCCGCGAGGGCGCCGCCGATGGGGGCTTGGGAGGTGCTCATTCGCGAATCATCCTTGCCGGGGATGCGAGCTGTCCAGTCGGGCGGTCCGATCATGGGCCGTTTCCGTGGACAATACACATCGCCATGACCAGACAACTGAACCCCGATGCCCCGGACCTGTCCGGGCTGATCCGACCCGGCGACACCGTCCTCTGGAGCCAGGCCGACGCCGAGCCCGTCGTGCTGACCCGCGCGCTCGCCGCGCAGCGCGCCGCGGTGGGCGGCCGCTTCACCGTTTTTCCCGGCATCGCGCTGTCCGATGCGCTGGCGCCCGAACAGGCCGACTGCATCGACTTCGTCTCCTATTGCGGCACCGGCCGCAACCGCGCGCTGGCCAAGGCCGGCGTGCTCGACATCCTGCCCTGCCATTACTCCGAGTTCCCGCCGATGATCCGCAGCGGGGCGCTGAAAGTGGACGTGCTGATGCTGCAGCTGGCGCCGCCGGACGAGCAGGGCCGCTACAGCCTGGGGCTTGCGCACGAGTATCTGGTTGCCGCCATCGGCAAGGCGCGCACCATCATTGCCGAAGTCAACGACCAGTGCCCCTGGACCCACGGCGAGCGCCACCTGCGCGAGGAGGATCTCGCCGCGGTGGTGCGCACTTCGCGCCCGCCGCTCGAGAGTCCGAAGGTCGAGCCCGGCCCGGTCGAGGACGCGATCGCCGCCCACGTCGCCGGGCTGATCCCGGACGGGGCCACGCTTCAGTTCGGCCTGGGCGCCATTCCCGAGGCCATCCTGAGCCGGCTCGGCGGCCACCGCGACCTCGGCGTGCACTCGGGCACCATCGGCGACGGGGTGGCCCGGCTGGTGGAGGCCGGCGTCATCACCAACGCGCGCAAGTCGATCGATCCCGGCGTGATCGTCACCGGAATGGTGATGGGCAGCCGGCGCGCCCATGCGTTCGTGCACCGCAATCCGCTGGTGCAGTTCCGCGGCACCGACTACACGCACGGCGCCGACGTGCTGGCGCGCGTCGAGCGCTTCGCTGCGCTGAATTCCGCGGTCGAGGTGGACCTCACCGGCCAGGTCAATGCCGAGCTGGTCGGGGGCACCTACGTGGGCGCGGTGGGCGGTGCGCTCGACTTCCTGCGCGCCGCGCGGCGTTCGCCCGGCGGGCTGCCGATCGTCGCGCTGCCGTCGACCGCAGGCGCGAACAGCCGGATCGTCGCGCGCATCGGCGCGGCCACGGTCAGCACGCCGCGCAGCGACGCCGGCATCGTGGTCACCGAGCACGGCGCTGCCGACCTGCGCGGCCTCACGCTGCGCCAGCGCGTCGCCCGGATGATCGCCATCGCCGCGCCGGCGCACCGCGAACAGCTCGAGCGCGAGGCGCACGCGGGCCTGGGCATCTGAACACCCGCAACACCGATACCAACCACAGGGAGATCGAAATGAGAAGAGCGGCAATCGTCAGCCCGGTGCGCACCGGCGTGGGCACCTTCGGCGGCAGCCTGCGGCCGGTGCCGGTCGAGGAACTGGGCGCCATCGTCGTCAAGGCGCTGATCGAGCGCACCGGCATCGATCCCGGGCGCATCGAGGACCTGGTGTTCGCGCAGTCCTACGCCAGCAGCGAGACGCCGTGCGTCGGGCGCTGGGTGGCGCTGCAGGCCGGCCTGCCGGTCGAGGTGCCCGGCATGCAGCTGGACCGCCGCTGCGGCGGCGGCCTGCAGGCGATCGCCACCGCCGCGATGATGGTGCAGAGCGGCGCCGCCGACGTCGTGGTCGCGGGCGGCGTCGAGAGCATGAGCAACATCGAGTACTACACCACCGACATGCGCTGGGGCGCGCGCTCCGGCTCGGTGCGGATGCATGACCGCCTCGAGCGCGGCCGCGAGCGCTCGCAGCCCGAATCGCGCTTCGGCTACATCTCCGGGATGATCGAGACCGCGGAGAACCTGGCGAAGCAGTACGCGATCCCGCGTGCCGACGCCGATGCCTACGCGATGCGCAGCCATCAGCGGGCCGCCGAGGCCTGGGCGGCCGGCCGCTTCGACGCCGAGGTGGTGCCGGTGGAGATCCCCCAGAAGAAGGGCGATCCGCTGAAGTTCGCGAGCGACGAAGGCATTCGCGCGCAGACCACGATGGAGTCGCTCGGCAAGCTGCGTCCGCTGATGAAGGACGGCAGCGTCACCGCCGGCAACTCCAGCCAGCAGAACGACGCGGCGGCGGCCTGCCTGATCGTCGCAGAGGACAAGCTGAAGGAACTCAGGCTCGAGCCGATGGCGTTTCTCAAGGGATGGGCAGTGGCCGGCTGCGAGCCCGGCTGCATGGGCATCGGCCCGGTGCCGGCGGTGAAGAAGCTGTTCGCCAAGACCGGCCTGTCCTTCGATCAGATGGACCTGGTCGAGCTGAACGAGGCCTTCGCCTGCCAGGTGCTGTCGGTGCTCAAGGGCTGGGGCTGGAACGATCCCGACCGTCTCAACGTCAACGGCTCGGGCATCTCGCTGGGCCACCCGATCGGCGCCACCGGCGTGCGCATCCTGGCCACGCTGCTGCACGAGATGGAGCGGCGCAAGTCGCGCTACGGGCTGGAGACCATGTGCATCGGGGGCGGGCAGGGCATCGCCGCGGTGTTCGAACGGCCCTGAGCGTTCGCGCCCGCAGGCGCGAGGGCCTTCCGGGGCGCGCGCCCGCGCGCAGGCGCGGGCGCATGTGCAGGTCAGGCTTGCAGCCCGCGTTCGCGCCTGCAGGCGCTCACCCCTTCGCTGGCGCGACCCCGTGCGCAGGCACGGGGCCGTGTCCCGCTCAGGCGTTCCGGATCGTCAGGCCGCCGTCGACCGGGATGGTCGCGCCGGTGAGGAAGGACGCGGCCGGCAGCGAGATCGACAGCGTCATCTGCGCCACTTCCTCCGGGTCAGCGTAGCGGTTCAGCGGCACCCGGCGATGCGCATACTTCGCGCGCTGCTCGGCCGGAATGCGCGCGGTCATCGCGGTGTCGATCGGGCCGGGGCAGATGCAATTGACCGTGATGCCCTCGGCGCCGAGTTCCACCGCGAGCGAGCGCGTCAGCCCGATCACGCCGTGCTTGGCCGCCGTGTAAGGGCTGATTCCCTTGGTGGCGCCGAGGCCTTCGGTGGACGCGATGTTGACGATTCGCGGCGAGGTCGACTTGCGCAGCCAGGGCAGCGCGGCGCGCACCGTGCGGGTGTGCGCGGTGAGCAGCACGTCGAGGCCGCGCGCCCACATCGCCTCGTA
The DNA here is from genome assembly GCF_014202215.1 of Quisquiliibacterium transsilvanicum. Classification (GTDB taxonomy): domain Bacteria; phylum Pseudomonadota; class Gammaproteobacteria; order Burkholderiales; family Burkholderiaceae_E; genus Quisquiliibacterium; species Quisquiliibacterium transsilvanicum. The sequence goes on from NZ_JACHGB010000007.1 coordinate 208,179, forward strand.
GCCATCGGAGTCGATCGGCGCGGGCGTCGAAATGCCGGCGTTGTTGATCAGGATGTCGATGCCGCCGAAGCGCTCGGCCACCTCGGCGATCACCTGCTCGACGTTCTGCTGGCTGGAGACGTCCAGCTGCCAGGGGTGCGCGATGGCGCCGGCGGCGTTGATGGTGTCGGCGACTTCCTGCTGTCCCTTGACGTCGGTCACCGCGACCTTCGCGCCCTCGTCGGCGAACAGGAAGGCGGTGGCGCGCCCCATGCCGCTGCCGGCTCCGGTGACGATGACGACCTTGCCCGCGACGGAGCGCGAGAGCTTGGTGATGCGAGGCATGTGGGAGGCTCCTGTCTGCTTGGCCTCGAGCGAGGCCGGGAGAGCATTGTAGGGACGGGCGGCGCCAGCGCGGCGACGCCCGCGATCCGTTTCGGAACGCGGGCGTCTCGTTCGCTTCCGGGGCGGGAACGCCCCGGTTTCAGCGTGTGGAGCCCGAGCAGTGCCCGGCGCCCGCCACCTTGCCGCTGCCCAGCGCGAACGCGGGAGGCTCGGCGAAGCGGTCGTGCGCGGCGGACAGCCCGCGGTCGGCCGCGATGAAGCCCAGCAGGACGATCCAGAAGGCGGCTGCGATGATGGTTCTGCGCATGCTCACCCCTTGAAGCCGACGCGCTCGCGCAGCCGCACGCCGACCAGCGAGCCCGCGAAGGCGCAGGCGAACCAGACCCAGCCATGCAGGCTGCCCGTGGAGATGCCGGAGAAGAACGCGCCCACGTTGCAGCCGAAGGCCAGGCGCGCGCTGTAGCCGAGCACCAGGCCGGCTGCGACCGACCAGAGCCACTGCCGGCCGGTGATGCGGCCGACGTCGGGGCAGGCCGAGCGGCGGCGCCAGGCAAGCAGGAAGCTGCCGGCGAGCAGCCCGAGGTTGGTCACCGAGGTGACGTCGTCGAGCAGCGAGGCCGCGATCTGCGCCTGCTGGGCATCGCGCCCCCAGAACGCGTTCGCAGAGAGGTCGAAGCCCGCCCAGGTGACGATCTTCGCGCCCCACAGCCCGAGGCCGTAGACGATGCCCCAGGGCTGGCCGGCCACCACCAGGTTGGCGATCGCGAGCACCGCCATGATGACCGCCGCGACGTAGATGCCGCGGCCGGTCCAGCGGCTGGTCGTGGTGCGGCGGCGCGACCAGAGCAGGGCCCCGATCGCGGCAAGTACCGCGAGTTCGAGCGCCAGCGCGACCGCGGGCCCGAGCGCGTCGATCAGCGACACGGCGGGCAGCGAGCCGAGCGCGAGCCAGGCATCCAGGTGCGCTGCGCCGAGGAAGCTGCCGGCCACGAAGGACGGGAACACGGCCAGGCTTACCGGATGCCCCAGTCCGGCCTTGTACAGCGTGCCAGAGCCGCAGCCGTCGGCCAGCTGCATCGCCGCGCCGAACACGAAGGCGCCGATCACCAGGCTCCACGAGAGCGGCGCAGCGGCGCCGGACAGCTCGGTGCGGCTGGCCAGCAGCGGGATCGCGACCGCCGCGGTCAGCCCGATCGCCAGGAACTGCGCGAGCATCCCGGTGGGGTCGCGGTGCCGGATCCAGACCCGCCAGCCGGTGGTGAAGCCGAAGGCGGCGCCCGAGAGCACTGCGCCGAATCCGGCGCCGATCAGGAACAGCAGTCCCTGCCTGAGGCCGGCCAGCCAGGTGACCGCCACCCATCCCGCCAGCACCGCGAGGATCGCGATCGCGTGTCCGGACAGCCGCGCGGCGCGCCCCTCGCCCGGGGGCAGCGCGCCTGCGGAAAGCGTGCCGCTCATGCTCATTTACTTTGTCGCCAGTTTCAGGTCGATCAGCAGCTGCTTCAGGCGGTTCGGGACGTTGGCCATCGGCAGGCCGGCGGCGGACCACTCCACCATCGACTCCGGATACATCTTCACATTGCGGTCGCCGAGCACTTCGGAGAGCACGAACCAGTTGGTGGCCGCCCAGTGGCCAGTGTTGCAGAAGGAGACGGTGGTCGTGTCGTCCTTGCCGGTCTCGATGCCGTTGCGCTGGGCCACGCGGCGCACCTCGTCGGCGGGCAGCATCGCGCGGCCGTCCTTGCCGAACCAGACTGCGTGGCTGACGTTGGTCGCGCCCTGGATGGTGCCGGGCACCTTGGCGGCGACGTGACGGGTCTCGCCGGCGAAGAAGTCCGCCGGGCGCGCGTCCAGCAGCCTGGAACTGGAGCTGGCGACCGCCTTCTCGACCTCGGCGCGGGTGGCGACCAGCCGCGGGTCGATCTTCGCGACGTAGGTCGACGGCGCCACGCTGGGCGCCTCGGTCGAGAGGGGTTTCCCAGCGGCCTGCCACGCCTGGACGCCGCCGTTGAGGATCGACAGCTTCGACAGGCCTGCGGTCTTCAGCGTCCAGTAGACGCGCGCCGCAGCGCCGAAGTCGGTGGCGTCCTTGCCCTGATGGACGACCACCACTTCGGTGTTCGCGTCCAGGCCGAGGCGCTGCAGCAGTGCGGAAAGCTTCGCCGTATCCGGCAGCTTGCCGGGGTTGTCCGCCGTGCCGCGCCATTGCGAGTAGGGCGCATGCACCGCGCCTGGCAGGTGGCCGAGCTCGTAGGGCGTCTTGCCAGCCTCGTTCTTGCCGTCGCGGATGTCCAGGATCCTGACGGCCGGGCTCGAGACGCGCTCGGCGAGTTCGGCCGGGGTGAGCAGCGGCGCCGCGAACGCGGCGGGCAGACCAAGGCCCAGGGCCGAGGCGAGGATCAGGGAGGCGGTGAAGCGTCGCATGGCGTGTCCTGCGGAGGTGGTGATCGATGGCAACGCAGTTTCCGCGCGGCGCGCAACATCGTCGATCAAATGCGCTGCGACCCGGACGCATATTCGAGGAGGGAATATCGGCGGCGCCGAAAGTGGCTCGACTGTAATGAGTCCGCTGGCGCGGGATGACAGAATGCGGGGTCTCAGAACCCATTCCAGGAGTGATGCACATGAGCGCCGAGAGCCCCGTGCTGTGGAGCGTCGAGAACGGCGTTGGCCGGATCACGCTGAACCGTCCCGAGCGGGCCAACGCGGTCGGGCTCGAGTCGAGCCGCGCGCTGGCCGCCGCCATCGACGCGGTGGTCGCCGCTGCGCCGCGCGTGGTGGTGCTGACGGGCCGCGGCCGCCTCTTCTGCGCGGGCGGCGACATCGGCGAATTCGTCGCCGACCAGGAGAACATGGCAGGCCTGATCGACGACATCCTGGCGCCGCTGCATCCGGCGCTGCTGCGCCTGGCCACGATGCCGGCGCCGGTGATCACCGCGGTCAACGGTCCGCTGGGCGGCGCCGGGATCGCGCTTGCGCTGTGCGGCGACATCGTGCTGGCCGCCGACACCATGAAGCTGCGCGCTGGCTACTCGGCGATCGGACTCACGCCGGACGCGGGCGCCTCATGGTTCCTCAGCCGTCGGGTGGGCGCCTCCAAGGCCAAGGAACTCTTTCTGCTGAACGACTCCATGTCAGCCGACGAGTGCCTGCGGCTGGGCATCGTGAACGCGGTGTGTCCCGCGGCCGAGCTCGAGCAGCGCACGCAGGCGCTGGTCGACCGGCTGCTGGCGGGCGCGGCGGGTGCCTTCGCACGGATCAAGATCCTGTGCGACGGCGCCGAGCACCGCGACCTGGCCGACCACCTGGCGCTCGAGCACCAGATGATGCTCGCCAGCGCGGCTTCCGCGGACGCCCGCGAGGGCGTGCGGGCCTTCAGCGAGAAGCGGGCGCCGAAGTTCGGCGGCTGATCCCAGGCCGTCCTCTACGCGGCGCAGAAGCCCCTGCCGCCAGTGGTGCGGCTCCGGCGTCGGCTTGCGGGGCGATCAATACGGGACTAAAATTGTCCTCTTTCTCCGGTGGACGCAGCGATCGTGCAGCGCCCCGGAGCAGGGCCGATTCCAATGCTTCGCGTCAGCAGACTCACAGACTACGGCACCCTGGTGATGAGCCAGATGGCCGGCGATCCCGGGCAGGTGTTCAGCGCCAGCGAACTCGCCGGCCGCCTCGGCCTGGGCGCAGCCACGGTGAGCAAGATCCTCAAGAGCCTGGCGCGGCACGAACTGGTGGTGAGCGTGCGCGGCCAGCGCGGCGGCTACTCGCTGAGCCGGCCGCCGCAGCGGATCACACTGGCGGAAATCGTCGACGCGCTCGAGGAACAGCCCTTCGGCCTGACCGAATGCAGCGCCCACGCCGGGTTGTGCGGAATCGAAGGAGGCTGCCGGGTCCAGGCCAACTGGCAGCGGGTGAGCGCAGTGGTGCGCCGCGCGCTGGAATCGGTGAGCCTGGCCGACATGCTGGAGCCGGTGTCCGTGCCGATGCGCGGACCCCAGCGCAGCGGCGCGGTCGCGCTCAAGCGCGCCGCGGAGGCCGAGGCCAGCCGCACGAGATGACAGGGAGCAGTACATCATGAGCACAGCCACCGACCATATCGAGTCATTCCTGGAGCGCGGCTACAGCGCCGGCTTCGTCACGGACCTCGCGGCCGACACCATCCCCAAGGGGCTCTCCGAGGACGTCATCCGGATGATCTCGGCGCGCAAGGGCGAGCCCGAATGGCTCCTCGACTGGCGCCTGGCCGCGTACCGCCACTGGCTGACGATGAAGCTGCCCGAGTGGGCGGCGGTCAGCTATCCGCCGATCGACTTCCAGGACATCGTCTACTACTCGGCGCCCAAGGGGATGAAGGACGGCCCCAAGAGCCTCGACGAGGTCGACCCGGAGCTTCTGCGCACCTACGAGAAGCTGGGCGTTCCACTGCACGAGCGTGCCCGCCTCGCGGGCGTGGCGGTGGACGCGGTGTTCGACTCGGTGTCGGTGGCCACCACCTTCAAGAAGCAGCTCGGCGAGCACGGGGTGATCTTCTGCTCGTTCTCCGAGGCCGTGAAGGAACACCCGGAGCTGGTGCGCAAGTACCTGGGCACCGTGGTGCCGCAGGGCGACAACTACTACGCGGCGCTGAACTCGGCGGTGTTCTCGGACGGCTCCTTCGTCTACATTCCCAAGGGCGTGAAGTGCCCGATGGAGCTGTCGACCTACTTCCGGATCAACGCGCGCGACACCGGTCAGTTCGAGCGCACGCTGATCGTCGCCGACGAGGGCGCCACGGTGAGCTACCTGGAAGGCTGCACCGCGCCGATGCGCGACGAAAACCAGCTGCATGCCGCGGTGGTGGAGCTGGTGGCGCTCGAGGGCGCGAACATCAAGTACTCCACGGTGCAGAACTGGTACCCGGGCGACAAGGACGGCGTCGGCGGCATCTACAACTTCGTCACCAAGCGCGGCGACTGCCGGGGGGCGCGCTCGCGCATCTCCTGGACGCAGGTGGAGACCGGCTCGGCGATCACCTGGAAATATCCCAGCGTGATCCTGCGCGGCGACGACTCGGTGGGCGAGTTCTACTCGGTGGCGCTCACCAACCACCGTCAGCAGGCCGACACCGGCACCAAGATGATCCACATGGGGCGCAACACGCGCAGCACCATCATCTCCAAGGGCATCTCGGCCGGGCGCGGCAGCAACACCTTCCGCGGGCTGGTGCGGATCACGCCCAAGGCGGCCGGGGCGCGCAATTACACGCAGTGCGACTCGCTGCTGATCGGCGACCAGTGCGCGGCGCACACCTTCCCGACCATCGAGGCGCGCCACCCCGGCGCGCATGTCGAGCACGAGGCCACCACCTCGCGGATCGGCGAGGACCAGCTCTTCTACGCGATGCAGCGCGGCCTGTCGGCCGAGGACGCGGTGTCGATGATCGTCAGCGGCTTCTGCAAGGAAGTCTTCAAGGAATTGCCGATGGAGTTCGCGGTCGAAGCGCAGAACCTCCTCGGCGTCAGTCTCGAGGGGAGCGTCGGCTGAGGCCGCACGCCGCTCGAAGGAGAAACTACTCAATGCTCGAAATCAACGACCTGCATGCCTCGGTGGAGGGCAAGGCCATCCTGCGCGGCCTGAGCCTCTCGGTGCCCTCGGGAGAGGTGCACGCGATCATGGGCCCCAACGGCTCCGGCAAGAGCACGCTGTCGCAGGTGCTCGCCGGCCGCGACGCCTACACCGTCGAAAGCGGCAGCGTCAGCTGGGACGGCCGCGACCTGCTCGCGCTGTCGACCGAGGAGCGCGCCCGCGAGGGGCTGTTCCTCGCCTTCCAGTACCCGGTGGAGATCCCCGGGGTTTCCAATGCCTATTTCCTGAAGGCCGCGGTCAATGCGGTGCGCCGCCACCGCGGCCTGCCGGAGCTCGACGCGATGGACTTCCTCAAGCGCGTGAAGGCCGAGATGAAGGCCGTCGGCATGCGCGAGGAGTTCCTGTACCGCGCGGTCAACGAGGGCTTCTCGGGCGGCGAGAAGAAGCGCAACGAGGTGCTGCAGATGGCGCTGCTCGAGCCGCGCCTGGCGATCCTGGACGAGACCGACTCCGGTCTGGACATCGACGCGCTGCGCGTCGTGGCCGACGGCGTCAACCGGCTGCGCAGCCCGGACCGCTCGATGATCGTGATCACCCACTACCAGCGCCTGCTCGAGTACATCGTCCCGGACCGCGTGCATGTGCTGGCCGGCGGTCGCATCGTGCACTCCGGGGGGCCGGAGCTGGCGCTGGAGCTCGAGGAGCGCGGTTACGGCTGGATCACCGACGCCCAGGCCGGAAAGCCTGCCGTCGCCGCCGCCGCCGCTGCCGCTGCCACCGCGAGGGGAGCGGCGCGATGAGCTCGGCCCAGTCTCGCCTGGCGGCGTTCCCGTCGGTTGCCCCCGGGCTGCCGGGCGCGGCGCTGCCCTGGCTGGCGTCACTGCGCGGCCGGGCGATCGAGCGCTTCGCGCAGGCCGGCTGGCCCACCAACCGCCTCGAAAACTGGCGGCACACCTCGCTGGCGGGCCTGGAGCAGGCGCAGTTCGCGCCCGGCGCCGAGGCCCGCCCGGAACTGCTGGTCGAGCGGCTGCGCGCCGGCGAAGGCGGTCACTGGCTGGTGTTCGTCGACGGCGCGCATGCCCCGGCGCTGTCCGCGGTCGGCAGCCTGCCCGCCGGCGCAAGGGTCGACACGCTGTCTCAGCTGCTGGCCTCCGATCCGGCCGCGGTCGAGGCGCTGTACGGCAGCGCCGAGGACGGCGAGAGCCCGTCGGCGCTGAACGCTGCGCTGGCCAGCGACGGCGCCGTGATCCGCCTGGCGCGCGGCGTGGCGGTCGACGAGACCATCCACCTGGTGTTCGTCGGCGGCATGCGCCGCGGCGAGAGCCATGTGCGCAACCTGGTGTCGGCGGAAGCCGGTGCCCGTGCCACCGTCGTCGAGCACTACATCGGCGAGGGCGAGGCGGCCACGCTCACCACCGCGGTCACGCGGGTGCTGGCGGGCGCCGATGCGCGCATCGTCCACGTGAAGCTGCAGCAGGAGGCGCCGCAGGCGGTGCACCTGGCGGCGATCGACGCCTTCCAGGCGCGCGGCGCCGGCTTCGACTCGCATTCGCTGGCCTTCGGCGCGCGGCTGTCGCGCACCGACATCCGCGCCCGCTTCGACGGCGAGGGCTGCGAGGCGCTGCTCAACGGGCTCTACCACGTCGACGGGCGCAGGCACGTCGACCATCACACGCGCATCGATCACGCCCAGCCGCGCGGCACCAGCCGCGAGTTCTACCGCGGCATTCTGGACGGCGCCGGCCGCGGCGTGTTCACCGGGCGCATCGTGGTGGCGCCCGGCGCCCAGCGCACCGACGCGCAGCAGCGCACCGACAGCCTGCTGCTGTCGCCGCAGGCGCAGGCCGATGCGCGGCCCGAACTCGAGATCTACGCGGACGACGTGAAGTGCGCCCACGGCGCCACCGTCGGCCAGATCGACGACGAGAGCCTGTTCTACCTGCGCTCGCGCGGCATTGACGAAGCGCATGCGCGCAACCTGCTGACCTGGGCCTTCGCCGCGCAGGCGCTGGCGCGCATCGAGGTCGAGCCGCTGCGCCGCCGCGCCGAGGCCGCGATCCGGTCCCGGTTGCCCGGCGGCGCGCTGATGGAAACGCTCTGATGAAGCCGTTCGCAGCCGATTTTCCGATCCTGTCGCGGCCGGTGCACGGCCGGCGGCTGGTCTACCTGGACAACGCCGCCACCACGCACAAGCCCGACGCGGTGATCGAAGCGGAGCGCGCCTTCTACCGCGAGTCCAACGCCAACATCCATCGTGGCGTGCACTGGCTGTCGCAGCACGCCACCGACCTGCACGAGGCGGCGCGCGAGAAGGTGCGCGGCCTGCTGAACGCGGCCCGCGCCGACGAGATCGTCTTCACCCGCGGCACCACCGAGGCGATCAACCTGGTGGCGCAGAGCTGGGGGCGCGCGAACCTGAAGCCGGGTGACGAGATCCTGGTCACCGGCATGGAGCATCACTCCAACATCGTTCCCTGGCAGCTGCTCTGCGCGCAGACCGGCGCGGTGCTGCGGCACGTGCCGATCACTGACAGCGGCGAGCTCGAGCCGGGCGCCTACGAGTCCCTGCTCGGGCCACGCACCCGGCTGGTGGCGGTGGTGCATGTCTCGAACGCGCTGGGCACCGTCAATCCCGTCGAGGAGATGACGCGCAAGGCGCACGAGGCTGGCGCGCTGGTGCTGGTCGACGGCGCGCAGGCGGTCGCGCACCAGCGGGTCGACGTGCGCGCGATCGGCTGCGACTTCTACGCGTTCTCAGGCCACAAGCTGTACGGGCCCACTGGCATCGGCGCGCTCTACGGGCGGCGCGAACTGCTGGCGGCGATGCCGCCCTGGCAGGGCGGCGGCGACATGATCCGCACCGTCGCCTTCGAGGGCAGCACCTGGGCCGAGCCCCCGGCGCGTTTCGAGGCGGGCACGCCCAACATCGCCGGCGCGGTGGCGCTCGGCGCGGCGATCGATTACGTCCAGGGTGTCGGGCTGGAGCGCATCGCCGCGCATGAGCACGCGCTGCTCGCGGTGGCCACCGAAGCGGTGCAGCGGCTGCCGGGCGTGCGCCTGTACGGCACGGCGCCGGACAAGGCCGGCATCCTGTCGTTCACGGTGCAGGGCATCCATCCGCACGACCTGGGCACCATCCTGGACGCAGAAGGCGTGGCGATCCGCGCCGGTCATCACTGCGCGATGCCGGTGATGACACGCTTCGGCATTCCCGGCACCGCGCGCGCCTCGTTCGCGCTCTACAACGACGAGCGCGACGTCGATGCGCTGGTGGCGGCGATCGGCAAGGCGCAGCGCCTGTTCAATGGAGAACGAGTCCAATGAGCGACCTCCGCGAGCTCTACCAGGAAGTGATCTTCGATCACAACCGCAGCCCCCGGAACTTCCACGAGATGAAGGACGCGGACCATTCCGCCGACGGACACAACCCGCTGTGCGGCGACCAGCTTACCGTGTTCCTGCGCATCGAGGACGGGAAGGTGGCCGACGCGAGCTTCGTCGGGCATGGCTGCGCGATCTCCACGGCGTCGGCCTCGCTGATGACCGAGGCGGTCAAGGGCCTCGGCGTGGACGAGGTCGAGTCGCTGTTCGAGGACTTCCACGCAATGCTCACCGACGCGGCGCCGGCTGGGCGCGATTTCGGCAAGCTCGAGGTCTTCTCGGGCGTGAGAGAGTTCCCGGCGCGCGTGAAGTGCGCGACGCTGGCCTGGCATACCCTGCACAACGCGCTGGCCGGCGTGCGGGACACCGCGAAGACAGAGTAAGGAAAAGGCGATGGGCGGCAGGCACGGAGAGATCCAGGAAGTCACCTTCGAGCGCGACTGCCCTGCAGTTGCAGTGCCCTGGGGCACGCCCGCCACGATCGAGGCGGGACGCATCGGCTACATCAGCCAGCGGCTCGGCGGAACCTTCACGATCATGGTGGAAGGCAACCTGTACCGGGTCGACGGCAAGGATGCGGACGCGCTGGGCCTCGAGGACGAGGTCGAGGGCGCCGCGGTCCAGGACGAGGACGACGGCGCCCCGGTGACCGCGGAGTCGATCGAGGAGGCCGCCTGGAAGCAGCTGGCCACCTGCTACGACCCCGAGATCCCGGTGGACATCGTCAACCTCGGCCTGGTCTACGGGTGCGACGTCACGCCGCTGGACGACGGCCGCTTCAGGCTCGATGTCCGGATGACGCTGACCGCGCCGGGCTGCGGCATGGGTACGCTGATCGCCGACGAGGCGAAGCAGAAGCTGGAGTCGATCCGCGGCGTCGCCGAAGTGGCGGTCGACCTGGTCTGGGATCCGCCCTGGAGCCGGGAGATGATGAGCGAGGCGGCCCGGCTGGAGATGGGGCTGATGTGACGGCGGCGCGGCGGTGATTCAGCCGCGGAAGTCGCCGTCCAGGTAGTACCAGCGCCCGTCCTCGCGAACGAAGCGGCTGGTTTCGTGCAGCCGGTGGGCGCGCCCGCCCAGCTTGCTGCGCGCCACGAATTCCACGGTGGCGTGCGCGTCGTCCTGCTGCTGGTGGCGGCGCAGTTCCAGTCCTAGCCAGCGCAGTCCAGGCTCGTCCGGCGCCAGCGACGCCGGCCGGGTCGACGGATGCCAGGTCTGCAGCAGGTAGTCGCGCAGGCCGAACACGAAGGCACAGTAGCGCGAGCGCATCAGCGCCTGAGCGGTGGGCGCGCACAGCCGCAGAGGGCCGTCGTGCCAGCGGCCGCAGCAGCCCGCATAAGAGGCGCCGCTGCCGCAGGGGCAGGGCGCGGTGCCTGGCGGACGGGGCGCAATGCCGGGCAGGCCGGGCAGCCGGGGCACGGTGTCGGGCACGTTGGGCACGGTGTCGGGCAGGTCGGGCACGGCGTCGGGCAAGCCCGTCAGGCCCGCAGCTCGTAGAAGGCCATCGCCGGACTGCGCACCGGCAGCACCGCGAAGTGCGAGAACCCCGCCTCGGCGGCGAGTTCGCGCGCGCGCGTCGGGCCCCAGCAGGCGCCCAGCCCGGGGCCGCCCTGCGCCAGCGACTGCGGCACGCAATGCAGGCAGCTGATCGCGAAGAGCATTCGTCCGAACGGGTTCTCGCGATTCTTCTCCAGCAGGTCGTCCACCTTCGGCTCCACCATCAGGTAGGTGCCGCCCTCGGCCAGCGCGCCGCGGATGCGCTGCAGCACACCCAGCGGATCGGGCAGGTCGTGCACCACGTCGAAGGTCGTGACCAGGTCGTAGCCGGGCTGCCCGGAGAGCGCCTCGGCCGACGCGTTGACGAAGCGCACCCGGTCCTGCAGGCCTTCGCGCTCGGCGTAGGAGCGCGCGATGGCGATCGAGCGGGCATCGAGGTCGAGCCCCTCGATGCTGGCCTGCGGGAACGCGCGCGCCAGCAGCAGCGGGACCACTCCGGTGCCGCAGCCGACGTCGATGGCGCGCCCGCCCGCCTGCAGCCGCTCCACCGCCGCGGGCACCGCAGGCAGCCAGGTGCGCACCAGCCGGCTCTCGTAGACCGAGCGGTTCATCTGCTCGAGCGCCACCGGCAGCGCCTCGCCGAACTCGGCGAAGGGCACGCCGCCGCCCGACCTGAAGGCGTCGGCGAGCCTGGGCGCCATCGCCATCATCGCGGGCAGGCCGGTGAACATGCCCAGCAGCCAGGCCTCGGACTGCGGGTCGGTCAGGTACATCGCATGCTCGTCGGGCAGCTCGAAGCGGTCCGTGGCCGGGTCGTGCTCGACGTAGCCGGAGCAGGTCATCGCCCCCAGCCACTCCTGCGCGTAGCGCGGATGCACGCCGCTTCTCTGCGCCACCTCGTCGGCCGACAGAGGCCCGGCGCCGGCCATCGCCCGGAACAGTCCCGTGCTGTCACCGACGAGCACCAGTGCGCCCGACAGCGTGGTGGCGACGTCGCCGATCACCTTGTGCATGAAGCGCTGCGCGCGTTCCTTGTCCATCTGGGGGCTCCTGTGGCGGGTCGTCGATGGCCGTCAACGCAGGCCGTCAGCGCACCAATGAAAACGCCGCGCATGCGCGCGGCGGAACGGCGTTTCCCGAATTGGGCAGTCTGCGTCAGCGGGTCAGTCGAGTTCCGTCCTGGAGCACGACGGCCGCGACACCTGCGACCGCGCCATCCGCGGGCGCACCCGGAGCCGAGGGAGCCGCCGTCTGCGATCCGTTGACGCCAAGCTTGTTGGCGCCAAGCCGGTTGGCACCAAGCCGATTGGCACTGAGCTTGTTGGCACTGAGCTTGTTGGCACCGAGCTTGTTGGCACCGAGCTTGTTGGCACCGAGGCGGTTGACCGCGATGCGGTTCGTCACTGGTTCCTTCGCTTCGCGGCTTGCAGCCTGCGTTTCGGATCGTGCCGGTGAACTGACCGCGAGCGCGATGCCGACCAGCGAAAGACAGAGAACTGTCCTGGTTGCTGACATGGGAACCTCCTCATCAAAAGAGGCGTCAAGGCCTGAGCGAGCGCCGCAGACCTTAACGAGAACTGTTATACAGCAGCGCCTCCCCAGTGTAAACGCCGTACTTCGGCGGCAGGCAGGCCTGCTCGCCGAGGTGTCCGCGCAAGCGCGGGCATTCCGTTGCGAGCTGATCGAGCGTCATGTTCTCGGTCACGCGGGTATGCGCGACGCACACGGCGCCTGCGGGGCCCCAGGCGGCCTCGAACCGCAAGCCATGGGTCTTCGGATCCGGGTCCGGCTGCTGGATGCCAAGCCGATCGTAGATGTCGATCAGCATCCCGTCGCGGGTCGTTCCCTTGCCGCCGCAGTAATCGGCGCGGACGAGTCGAACGCATGCCTGATGGTACGGGGCGAGGCTGGTGCCGTCCGCGCGAGTCTTCCAGGGCTTGTAGCCGAACCGGACGCACTTCCCGAGCGCCCAGTCCGCGCAGGCGAGAGTGAAACCGCGGTCGGTCAATCGATTGCCTTCGCGGTCCCATTGCCCCTGCAGAGGAAACACCCAGCGCTCTCCCTGTGCGTTCGGCGCGCACAGGCTCTCCGAGCGCCCGGTGCGCGGATCCACCGCGCTCATCTGGTAGAGCAGGGTCTCGCGCTCCGGGTCGCGGGGATCCACCGCAACTGCATCGATGCGCACGTGCTGCGGCACCGTTCCGTGCGGGGCGACCAGGGTGAGACTGGCGCCGGTCAGGTCCGCTCCGGAGAGGCGCCGGCCGCTGGCGAGCCGGACCTCCAGCGCGGTTCCTTCCACCGCCACGGAGACGATTCGACCTCTTGACTGGGACTCGCCCTGGACCTCGCCCGGAATGCCGCCACCGGCGACCAGGAGCGTGCACACGATCCATCCGGCACGCCGGGCCGAAGTCCGGCGGCGGCGCCGTTCTGCGCGCGCCTTGCGCGCCGCAGCCCTCTGGGTGTCAGTCGCGCCGCGTCGCATGTCGAGGCGTCCTCGGTTCATCCGCCTGGGGTGGAGCTGCGCTTCCGCCGGACTGATGGAAGAAGCGATGACGAAGCAGAGGATCGCACTCACGCAGCCGCCTGAGAAGGGGGCTGGGTGGCAGGGGGCAGACGCCATGTCCCTTGCGCAATGTTGCGCTGCAATAGCGGAAAGCTATCAATAGCTTTTAGAAAATCAAATGGCAGACATGATAGAATGTGGCTATTATTCGTTCCGTACCAGGCACGAATCACTGGCACCAACCGCAACAAAGGAGCTCAAATGTCCCTGATCAACACCAAAGTCAAGCCCTTCAAGGCCACCGCCTTCCACAACGGCAAGTTCGTTCCGGTCTCCGACGAGAGCCTGAAGGGCAAGTGGTCCGTGGTGTTCTTCTACCCGGCCGACTTCACCTTCGTGTGCCCGACCGAGCTCGGCGACCTGGCCGACCACTACGACACCTTCAAGTCGCTGGGCGTGGAAATCTACTCGGTGTCGACCGACACCCATTTCACGCACAAAGCCTGGCACGACACCTCGGACACGATCACCAAGATCAAGTATCCGATGGTTGCCGACCCGACCGGCGCGATCACCCGCAACTTCGAGGTGATGATCGAGGAAGAGGGCCTGGCACTGCGCGGCACCTTCGTGATCAACCCCGAAGGCGAGATCAAGCTGTGCGAGGTTCACGACAACGGCATCGGCCGCGACGCCAAGGAACTGCTGCGCAAGGTCCAGGCGGCCCAGTACGTCGCCTCGCACCCGGGCGAAGTGTGCCCGGCCAAGTGGACCCCGGGCGAGGCCACCCTGGCCCCGTCGCTGGACCTGGTCGGCAAGATCTGACCGCTACGATCTGATCCCCGCGATCTGATCGGCGCCTGCTGAAGGCGCAGGGGCCAGCCCTCGGGCCGGCCCCGCCCCGAGCCGCTTTCCCGGGCGCCGGCCCTGCGCCGGCCACCGGGAAAGCGACCCGGGACGCGCAGGGTCCCAGACCCGCGCATCCCTCGGAACCCCCAAGAACCGCTGCAAATGGAGAGCCCCATGCTTGACGCCGCCGTGAAGAATCAACTCCAGGCCTACATGGAGAAGATCCTGCTGCCCATCGAGATCACCGCCTCGCTGGACGACAGCGACAAGTCGCGCGAGATGCTCGCGCTGCTCCAGGACGTGGCCTCGCTGTCGCCCAAGGTCTCGCTGGTCGAGAGCCGCGCCGACTCCGAGCGCAAGCCCTCGTTCCGCATCAACCGGGTCGGCGCGGACATGGGCGTGCGCTTCGCGGGCATCCCGATGGGTCACGAGTTCACCTCGCTGGTGCTCGCGTTGCTGCAGGTGGGCGGCCATCCGCCGAAGGTCGAGGCCGAACTGCTCGAGCAGGTGCGCAGGCTCGAGGGCGAGCACGTGTTCGAGACCTACATCTCGCTGTCCTGCCAGAACTGCCCTGAAGTGGTCCAGGCGCTCAACCTGATGGCGGTGCTCAATCCGCGCATCCGCCACACGATGATCGACGGCGCGCTGTTCCAGGACGAAGTCGAGGCGCGCAAGATCATGGCGGTGCCGGCGGTCTACCGCAATGGCGAGCTCTTCGGCCAGGGCCGCACCGACCTCGAGGAAATTCTGTCGAAGCTCGACAGCGGCCGCGCGGAGCGCGAAGCCGCGCGCATCGCGGGCAAGGCTCCATTCGACGTGCTGGTGGTCGGCGGCGGTCCGGCCGGCGCGGCCGCGGCGATCTACGCCGCCCGCAAGGGCATCCGCACCGGAGTCTTGGCCGAGCGCTTCGGCGGCCAGGTGCTGGACACGCTGGCCATCGAGAACTTCATCTCGGTCGAGCACACCGAAGGCCCGAAGCTGGCGGCCGCGCTCGAGCAGCACGTGAAGTCCTACGAGGTGGACATCATGAACCTGCAGCGTGCCAGGGCGCTGGTGCCGGGCGAACTGGTCGAGGTGCAGCTCGAGAGCGGGGCGACCCTGCAGGCCCGCAGTGTGATCATCGCCACCGGCGCGCGCTGGCGCGAGATGAACGTGCCAGGCGAGCAGGAGTACCGCGGCAAGGGCGTTGCCTACTGCCCGCACTGCGACGGCCCGCTGTTCAAGGGCAAGCGCGTGGCGGTGATCGGCGGCGGCAACTCCGGCGTCGAGGCGGCGATCGACCTGGCCGGGGTGGTGGCGCACGTGACGCTGCTGGAGTTCGACTCGCAGCTGCGTGCGGACGCCGTGCTGCAGCGCAAGCTGCTGAGCCTGCCCAACGTCACGGTGATCACCAGCGCCCAGACCAGCGAGGTGATGGGCAATGGCGAGAAGGTCAACGGTCTGCGCTATACCGATCGCACCGACGGCAGCAGCCATGCCGTCGAGCTCGAGGGGATCTTCGTTCAGATCGGCCTGCTGCCCAACACCGACTGGCTCAAGGGCACGGTGGCGCTGAGCCCGCGCGGCGAGATCGAGATCGATGCGCGCGGCCAGACCTCGGTGCCGGGCGTGTTTGCCGCGGGCGACGCGACGACGGTGCCGTACAAGCAGATCGTGATCGCGATGGGCGAGGGCTCCAAGGCCGCGCTGTCCGCCTTCGACCACCTGATCCGCAGCTCGGCGCCTGAAGCCGTGGCCGCCTGATTCGCCGGGGTATCCTGCACCGATGGACGCCGCGCGCACCGCTTCGCCCCCCAGCTGGCCGGAGTCGGTGCGCGCGCACGTCCGCGCGCACCCGCTGACCGCGCTCGGCTTCGGCGCCGCCACCCTCGGGGTGCTGGCGCTGCTGGTGCAGAGCCTCGTGCAGATCGTCTCGGGCGACGCGCAGGCGGTGGTGCGATACGCGTTGCTGGGCGGCACCGCCGGTTTCGTCGCAACCGCGCTCGGCGCGCTGCCGGCCCTGGTGGTGCGCAGCATCCCGCAGCGCGTCGAAGACACGATGCTCGGCCTGGCGGCCGGAATGATGCTCGCCGCCAGCGCCTTCTCGCTGATCCTTCCCGGCCTGGAGGCTGGCGCGTCGATCCTCGGCAGCGAGCCGCTGGGCGCCGCGGTGGTGGTGCTCGGCATGGCGCTGGGCGTGCTGATGATGCTGGGGCTGGACGAGTTCACTCCGCACGAGCACCTCAGCACCGGCCCCTGCGGCGCGGGGCACGAGCGCTGCGGCCGGGCCTGGCTCTTCGTGTTCGCGATCGCGTTGCACAACCTGCCCGAGGGCATGGCCATCGGCACCAGCTTCGCGCAGGGCGACCTCTCCGTGGGGCTGCCGCTGGCCACCGCGATCGCGCTGCAGGACATCCCGGAAGGCCTGGCCGTGGCGATCGCGCTGCGTGCGGCTGGTCTTTCGCCCCGCACCGCGGTGCTGGTCGCCGCAGCCAGCGGCCTGCTCGAGCCGCTCGGCGCGCTGGTCGGCGTCGGGCTGTCCAGCGGCATGGCGCTGGCCTATCCGATCGGACTGGGGCTGTCGGCGGGCGCGATGATCTTCGTCGTCTCGCACGAGGTGATTCCCGAGACCCATCGCAACGGGCATCAGACGCCGGCCACGCTGGGTCTGATGGCGGGATTCGCCATCATGATGACGCTCGACACCACGCTGGGCTGAGAGGCCGACACCCCATGTTGCTCGACCGGTTCCCGCTCTGGCTGTTCGCCGTGTTCGCGCTGACCCTCGGCCTGGCGCCCTTTCTGCCGGAGCCGCACCTGTGGGAGAAGCTCCGGATGCTCGCTTCAGGTACCCTGTCGCGCCCCATCGACGTTTTCGACCTGCTCTGGCACGCCTTGCCCTGGCTCCTGCTCGCGCTGAAGCTGCTGCGGATGATGCGTGCGCAGCAGCCAGGCCGGGGCGCGTCCTGACACCGACAAGGCCAAGCCCAGCGCATGTTCAGCTACCGTCACGCCTTCCACGCCGGCAACCATGCCGACGTCCTCAAGCACACCATCCTGGTGCACCTGCTGGCGCACTTCGAGCAGAAGGAAACTCCCTTCTGGGTGATCGACACGCACGCGGGCGCCGGCGTCTATTCGCTCGAGGGCGAGTGGGCCACCAAGCGCGGCGAGTTCGCCGAGGGCATCGGCCGCCTCTGGGATCGCACCGACGCGCCGCCCGCAGTGGCCGCCTACCTGGAGGCGGTGCGCGCGCTCAATCCCGACGGACGGATGCGCCGCTATCCCGGTTCGCCCTTCATCGCGCTGGCGCGGCTGCGCGACCGCGACCGCCTGCGTCTGTTCGAGCTGCACGGCAACGAGAGCGAGGCGCTCGCCAACAACATCCGGGAAGCGGGCCGCGACGCGCAGCGCCGCACCATCGTCTATGCCGACGACGGCTTCGCAGCGCTCAAGGCGCTGCTGCCGCCGCCGCCGCGCCGGGCGCTGGTGCTGATCGACCCATCATATGAAGACAAGCGCGACTACGCGCGCGTGGGCGTGACGCTGCGCGATGCGCTGACGCGCTTTCCCACCGGCTGCTATGCGATCTGGTATCCGCAGGTGCAGCGGCGCGAGTCGCGCGAACTGGCTTTCAAGCTCACCCGGATGCGCGGTGTGAGCTGGCTGCATGCGAGCCTGACGGTGCGCGATCCCTCGCCGGACGGGCTGGGCCTGCATGGCAGCGGGATGTTCGTCGTGAATCCGCCCTGGACGCTGCATGCGTCGCTGCAGCAGAGCCTGCCCTGGCTGGTCAAGGCGCTGGGGCAGGATGGCGGGGCGCGCTACGTGCTCGAATCGGCCGGCTGAGCGCAGCCTGCATCCGGCAGCGCGCACTGCTCCGGATTGCCGGAGCAGCACTCCTCGGTGAGGTAGACGATCAGCTCGCGCATCAGCGCCAGGTTGGCCCGGTAGCGCTGGAAGCGCCCCTCCTGTTCGGCCGACACCAGCCCTGCCTGGCTCAGCGCCTTCAGATGGAAGGACAGGTTGGTGGGCGGCACGCCGAGCGTCGCGCCGATTTCGCCGGCGACCATGCCCTGCGGACCCATTTTCACGAGAAGGCGGTAGACGTCCAGGCGGACCCCGGACGCCAGCGATTCGAAGACCGAAGTGGCAGTGCGCTTGTCCATCGCGTCATCATACAAGACGCGTTGAATTGTCCGGCCATGCCCCTTCGGGGAGCGCGTGCGCCGGGCCTCAGGCCAGCGAGGCCTTCAGCTCCAGTCGGCGGCGATGCAGGATCGGCTCGGTGTAGCCCGACGGCTGCTCCGTGCCCTCGAACACCAGGTCGCAGGCCGCCTTGAACGCGATGGTGTCGAAGCCCGGCGCCATCGGACGGTACAGCGGGTCGCCCTCGTTCTGGCGGTCCACCACCGCGGCCATCCGCTTCATCACTTCCATCACCTGGTCGCGGGTGACCACGCCGTGGTGCAGCCAGTTGGCGATGTGCTGCGAGGAGATCCGGCAGGTGGCGCGATCTTCCATCAGGCCCACGTTGTTGATGTCGGGCACCTTGGAGCAGCCCACGCCCTGGTCGACCCAGCGGACCACGTAGCCCAGGATGCCCTGGGCGTTGTTCTCGAGCTCGGCGGTGATCTCGGCGGCGGACCAGCTGGTGTCCTTCGCCAGCGGGATGGTGAGGATGTCCTCGAGCTTGCCGCGGCGGCCCTGCTTCGCGATCTCGGCCTGGCGGGCCAGCACGTCGACCTTGTGGTAATGGGTGGCGTGCAGCGTTGCGGCGGTGGGGCTGGGCACCCAGGCGCAGTTGGCGCCGGCCTGCGGATGGCCGATCTTCTGCTCGAGCATCCCGCCCATCAGGTCCGGCATCGCCCACATGCCCTTGCCGATCTGGGCGCGGCCGGCCAGCCCGCAGGCCAGGCCGACGTCGACGTTGGCCAGCTCGTAGGCGCCGATCCACGGCTGCGCCTTCATCTCCGCCTTGCGCACCATCGGGCCGGCCTCCATCGAGGTGTGGATCTCGTCGCCGGTGCGGTCCAGGAAGCCGGTGTTGATGAAGGCCACGCGGCGCTTCGCGGCGCGGATGCACTCCTTCAGGTTCACCGTGGTGCGGCGCTCCTCGTCCATGATGCCCAGCTTGACGGTGTCGGCGGGCAGGCCGAGCGCCTTCTCCACGTGGCTGAAGATCTCATCGGCGAAAGCCACTTCCTCCGGGCCGTGCATCTTCGGCTTGACCACGTAGATCGAGCCCTTCACCGAGTTGCGCAGGCCGTCGGTCTTGCGCAGGTCGTGCATCGAGATCAGCGCGGTGCACATCGCATCGAGCAGGCCTTCGCCGGCTTCGGCGCCGTCGCGGTCGAGCACTGCCGGGTTGGTCATCAGGTGGCCCACGTTGCGCACCAGCATCAGCGAGCGGCCCTTGAGCGTGCGCGTGCCGCCGTCCGGAGCGGTGTAGCTGCGGTCCGGGTTGAGCTTGCGCTGGAAGCTGCCGCTGCCCTTGGCCACGGTCTCCACCAGGCTGCCCTGCATCAGGCCCAGCCAGTTGCGGTAGGCGAGCGCCTTGTCCTCGGCGTCGACAGCGGCGACCGAATCCTCGCAGTCCATGATCGTGGTGATCGCCGCCTCCAGCAGCACGTCTGAAACGCCGGCCGGATCGGTGGCGCCGATCGAGTGCCGGCGGTCGACCAGGATCTCCAGGTGCAGGCGGTTGTGTCTGATCAGCAGGCCGGAGGGGGCGTCGGCGTCGCCGCGGTGGCCGGCGAACTGCCCCGGCTCGGCCAGGCCGGTCTCGCCTGCGGGGGTGTCCGCCACCAGCCGGCCGCCCGAAACGCGGTAGGCGCTGACGTCGGCATGGCTGCCCTTGGCCAGCGGTGCGGTCTCGTCCAGGAACCTGCGGGCCCAGGCGATCACGCGCGCGCCGCGCACCGGGTCGTAACCGCCGGCCTCGGGGCCGTCGCCCATCGCGTCGGTGCCGTACAGCGCGTCGTACAGGCTGCCCCAGCGGGCGTTGGCTGCGTTCAGCGCATAGCGGGCGTTCATCACCGGCACCACCAGCTGCGGGCCGCAGATGCTCGCGATCTCGTCATCGACGTTGGCGGTCTCGGCGGAGAAGTCGGGGCCTTCGGGAACCAGGTAGCCGATCTCCTTCAGGAAGGCGGTGTAGGCGGCCTGGTCGAACGGCTGGACGCGGCGCTCGCGGTGCCAGCCGTCGATCTTCGCCTGGATCTCCTCGCGCCTGGCCAGCAGCGCCCGGTTCTTCGGGCCCTTTTCGTGGACGAGCGCGGACAGGCCCTGCCAGAACTGGTCGGAAGACACGCCGGTGCCGGGCAGCGCCTCGTTCTCGATCATGTCGTGCAGGCTGCGGGCCACCTGCAGGCCGAATTTCTCGATGCGGTCGGTCATGGAGCGTTTCTCCGTGGAGGTTCGAAACGTGGGAAGGCGGACGGCGCGGTCCGGGCACCGGGGCGCATGGGCGTCAGGGGCGGACTGCCGGGAAGCTCTGGACGGAGCTTATATCTTCACGATAGGTTGAAAAAGAACGCGAAAGCGTAATCAGTCGATACTTTTGAGTAAAGATCAGGCGGGCTACGCTGGCGCACGAGGCCCGTCCGACGGTGCGGTCCTGCCCGGGGGAGGTCCGCTCGGCATCTCGAGCTGGATGAAATCCGGGCCGCCGGTCAGCACCGCTGCAAGCTGGGCGGCGCTGCGGCTCCACGGTGCGAAGGCCTGCGCGGGAACGTGCCGGGCGCGTTGCGCCGCATCGAGCGCCAGCCAGTCGCGCAGCCGCGCCGCCAGCGTGTGCCGCGGCCCCCTGCCCGACTCGAACCAGAAGGGCTGGTCGCCGGCGATCTCCCGGAACACCGGGATGTCGCGGGCGATCGTCGGCCGCCCGAGCGCGGCGGCCTCGGCCATCGGCAGGCCGAAGCCCTCGTCGCGCGAGGGCAGGATCAGCGCCTGCGCGCGGGCGGCGATCCGGCGCAACTGCTCGTCGCCGAGGAAGCCGGGCGCCAGCAGCCGGCGGCCGGCTTCCGGGTGCGCCCGGATCATCGCTGTCATGTTCTGGTCGATCGAACGGCCGCTGAGCACCAGCCGCAGGTCCTGGCCCTGCTCCCAGAGCTGCGAGAAGGCGGCGACCAGGGTGTCGACGCCTTTGCGGGGGTGGATCGCCGCGATCGCGAGGAAGGTCGGCACATCGTCGTCGGGCAGCACGAAGCGGGCGGCGTCCCCGGCCCCGGTCCATTGCGGCGCAGGGCCCGCCGCGGACAGGCCGTCGCCGCCGGCGTCGATCACGGACACCGGCAGCCTGCGCCGCGGCGCGCCGGCGGGCAGGGGCGCGGTCGCAACCCAGCGCCGCAGCTGGCGCGCGCTGTGCTGGGACAGGCAGACGATCCGGTCGGAAGCGGCAAGGCTGCGCTGCAGCCAGGCGTCGAAGGACAGCACTTCGGTGTAAGAGGTCCACTGCGGGTAGGACAGCGCGAAGACGTCGTGGACCAGCGTGGCGATGCGCAGCCCGGCGCGCCGCATGCGCGCCAGTTGCGCGAACGCCTCGAGCGGCAGCTGGTAGTCCAGCTCGACGTTGAGCAAGCGGTCGTCCGGGCCGGCGGCGAGCGCCGGGCCGGTCGCCGCCATGCGCGGGGCCTGCGGGTCGCCGCCGGTCGCCAGATCCCGCGCCTCGCGCCAGCTCGTGCCGTCATAGGCCACCGGCAGCAGCCGTTGCGGCCGGCGCGCAAGCTCCGCGCGCAGCGCGAGCACCACCCGGTCGATGCTGTTCGGCGAGCGGCGGCGGCACAGGTTGCTCACGTTGTAGAGGATGCGCCCGCTGTCCTCCGCCTGCGCCCCCGGCGCCGGCGCCGCCAGGCAGCGCGCGGCTAGGGCCTCGCGGTAGCGCAGGTTCACCTCCGCGACGAGGTCCGCGTCGCGCTGCGCGTCCCGGAACGCCAGCGCGCGGCGGTGCAGCCTCAGCAGCCGCTGGGTCTGGGCTGCGTCGGGGCGGAAATCGGGCGGTGGCGGCATCGTGAGGCGGTCGGTCGGAGTCCGGGGCCGGCATTGTCGCAGGCCGGCGCCCGGCCGGTTTGCATGACGCCGGCCGATCCACTATATAGGCCGGATGACCGAATCGAAGAGCCATCTCCCCCCGGGCGCCCGCCGGGGCGCCGTCCTCGCCGCGATCGCCCTGGGATCGCTCTGCGCAGGCGCGCAGGCCGACAGCATCACCCTGCACAACGGCGACCGGCTGACCGGCCGCATCCTGCACATGTCGCCGTCGACGCTCACCTTCGAGACGACCTGGGCCGGCGAACTGAAGATCCCGCGCTACGAGGTCAGTGCCATCGAAACCGACAAGCCGGTGACGATCATGCGCGAGCGCGCCGAACGAACCGAATCGGTGATGATGACGCCCGCCGGGCCCGGCAAGGTGCTGGTCACGTCCGAGCCAGCCAGGCAGTCGTCGCCGGCGGGGCCGGGCGATGCCGCGCCCGCCGTCGCGCAGACCGCAGCGGCCGGCGCCACCGGCGCCACCGGCGCCACCGCAGTGCCGGCCGCCCGGCCGCTGCCGATCGCCCGCCTGCGCTACCTGAACCCCAAGCCCGAGGAAAGCGGCGAGGGCGTCTCCTATGACGGCAGGGCTGCGCTCTCGGGGTCCTTCGCGCGCGGCGGCACCACCCGCGACCGGCTCTACGCGGAAGGCGACTTCGGCGCGCGCGCGCTGGACTGGCGCTACTCGCTGACCGGCAAGTTCCTGCAGGAGAGCGACGAAGCCGGGACCACGGCCCAGAACTGGCTGGTCTCGGGCAACTTCGACCGCTTCCTCGATGACGACAGCTTCCTCTATGCGCGCGGCTCGGCCGAGCGTGACCGCTTCCGGGACATCTCCAGGCGGGCGACGCTGGGCGTGGGGTATGGCCGTCAGCTGATCCAGACCGAGCGCACCGCGCTGTCGGTGCGCGCCGGGCCCGAGCTGATCTCGGTGCGCCGCCTGGCGGGGGAGGACGACACCTCGCCGGCGCTGGGCTGGGGCCTGAACCTCTCGCACCGGCTCGACACCCTGTCCGCCGAGCTCTTCCACGACCAGCGCGGCTTCCGCACGCTGGGCGGAGACACCCAGCTATCGCTGCGCAGCCGCACCGGCCTGCGCGTGCCGCTCGCCTCCGGGCTCACCGCCTCGCTGCAGCTGAACCTCGATTGGGACGAGCACACCGGCGCCGCGCGCGGCGGCTCCGACAGCACCTGGCTGATCGGCCTGGGCTACGCCTGGTGAGCGGTGCCGTCGGGGGCAGCGGCGTCCAGCGGAATCACCTCGAAGTCGTCGACGAAGAAGACCGGCGAGTTGGGCAGGTCGATGAACCTGGCCTCGTCCTCCAGCAGTTCGCGGCTGGCGCGGCGGGCAGCGTCGAGCGCGGCGGGGTCGGTGAGCTGCCGGCGCTCCCACCACAGTTCGGCAACGCCGTCCCAGGGAGCGATTCCGCCACGCGGCTTGCTCATCGCGGCATACGTCGGCTCGCCCATCGTGTGCCGCTGCACGTAGCGGCGGATGGCCAGCGCCTTCGCATGCGAGGCCACCAGCGGCGCGTGCCTGTCGCGCCAGTAGCTCTGGAATTCCTCGCGGCTGAGGTGCGGCAGGCGGCGCAGGCAGAACAGGAGCTTGATCATGGGGCGGAATCCTTCACGAGGCGCAGGGGGTCGTCGAGTCTAGCCCGCTGCTGCTGCCGCGCCGCGCCGCCGGTCCAGCGGGCCGTTCCGTTCCGCCGCAGCCGATGACGCGCTGCGCCGGGCCGTCGTAAGCTCTGCGCCGGACGCCCGACCCGTGACACCCATGCAGGACACGAATCCCATCAACCATTCCAGCGACTGCCAGCCGGCCCAGGGCAGGCGGGTTGCGCTGCTTGGCGCCTGCGCGGCCGCGTTGCTGTCCGCGTGCTCCAGCCTGCCGTCGACCGGTGGTGACCGGGCCGCGGGCCCGCCCGACAGCCCGACGGACTGGCCCGGGGCGCTCACCGAGGACTTCGCGCGAGAAGTGGTGTTCCTCGCGCTGAGCCTGGTCGACACGCCCTACCGATGGGGGGGCAACACACCCACGACCGGCTTCGACTGCAGCGGCCTGATCGTCCATGTATTCCGGGGCGCGGCCGGCGTGGCGCTGCCGCGTACCGTGGCGCAGCTCGCCTCGGTCGGACGGCCCGTGCCGCGCACCCAGGTGCGCACCGCCGACCTGGTGTTCTTCAACGCGACCGGCCGCTTCTCCCACGCCGGCATCTACGTCGGCGGCGACCGCTTCGTGCATGCCCCGTCGACCGGCGGCCGCGTGCGGCTCGACGGCATCGACGCGCGCTACTGGGCGCCCCGGCTGGCCGCGATCCGGCGGGTCTGATTTTCCGGGCGACGCATCCCGGCGACGCGGCCGGCTGGCAGATCCGGCCCCGGACCGAAATCCGCCGCGTCTGCGGGACAGCCTGCGCGATCCACGGTACACATTCGCCATGAGCGACTTCGACACAGAAACCCGACTCGAGGCCCAGCCGGACGGCGGCTATTCGGGCATCGTCCACCCCAGCTGGAACATCGGCGACAACCCCAACGGCGGCTACCTGCTGACGCTGGCGGTGGCGGCGCTGCAGCGGGCGATGCCGGGGCATGCCGATCCGCTGAGCGTCACGGTCCACTTCCTGCGCCCGGGCCTTGCCGGCAAGCCCTTCCGGGTCGACGTCCAGGTGCTGCGGCAGGGGCGCACGCTGAGCACCGGCCGCGCCACCCTCGTGCAGGACGGCAAGACCTGCCTCGAGGTGCTGGCCGCGCTCGGCGACCTGGACCGGCCGGCCGAGCCGGTGATGTCGCTGCAGCCACCGCCGATGCCGCCACCCGAGCAGTGCGTGTCGCGCTCCGGCGGCGAGCAGGGCCTGCCCCTGCCGCTCCTCGACCGCCTCGACATCCGCCTGCATCCCGGCCAGGCGCGCGCCGGCGCGGCCGGCGAGGCCATGGTCAGCGGCTGGATCCGCTTCCACGATGGCCGCCCGCCCGACACCCTGGCCAGCCTGCTGTTCGCGGACGCCTTCCCTCCCGCGGTGTTCGGGCTGCTGGGGATGGTCGGCTGGGTGCCGACGATCGAGCTCACCGTCCATGTGCGGCGCCGCCCGTCGCCCGGCTGGATGCTGGGGCGCTTCACCGCCAACGACCTGATCGACGGGCGCCTGATCGAGGATGGCGCCCTCTGGGACTCGGCCGGGAACCTGGTCGTGCAATGCCGTCAACTGTCCCTGGTGCGCCAGGGCGAACCGAAGGAATGAGGATGTCTGTCGAATCGCTGTTCCGGCCGCTGAAGGTCGGTCCCTATGAGCTGTCGCACCGCGTGGTCATGGCGCCGCTGACGCGGATGCGCGCCACCGTCCCGGGCAATGTCGCCAATCCGCTGAACGCGCAGTACTACGCCCAGCGGGCCACGCCGGGCGGACTGATCATCGCCGAGGCATCGCAGGTGCTGCCCACCGGCCAGGGCGCGCCGGCCACCCCGGGCATCCACACGCCCGCGCAGGTGGAGGGCTGGAAGGGCGTGGCGCAGGCGATCCACGCCAGGGGCGGGCGCGTCTTCCTGCAGCTCTGGCACGTCGGGCGCATCTCCCATCCCTCGCACCAGCCCGGCGGCGAGCTCCCGATTGCGCCTTCGGCGATCGCCGCCAACGGCAAGGTGACCACCGCGCAGTCCAAGCGCGAGCCCTATCCCACGCCGCGGGCGCTGCGCACCGAGGAGATCTCCGGCATCGTCGAGGGCTATGCGCAGGCGGCGCGCAATGCGCTCGATGCCGGCTTCGACGGGGTGGAGATCCACTCGGCCAACGGCTACCTGCTCGAGCAGTTCCTGCAGGCGCGCACCAACCAGCGCACCGACGCCTACGGCGGGTCGATCGGGAACCGCTGCCGGCTCAGCCTCGAAGTCACCGAAGCGGTCGCCGCCGTCTGGGGCGCGGACCGGGTGGGCATCCGCCTGTCGCCGTTCGGCGTCGCCAACGACAGCGGCGAGGCCGAGCCCATGCCGCTCTACGGCCACCTGATCGGCGAGCTCGACCGGATGGGCCTGGCCTACCTGCACCTGATCGAGCCGCGCGCCAGCGGCGCGGGTCAGGGCGAGGTCGACCACCAGGGCGTGCCCTCGGCGGCCGAACTGTTCCGGCCGGCCTGGCGGGGCGTGCTGATCGCCGCCGGCAACTTCCGCGGCGACAGCGCCGCCGAGGCCATCGAGCGCGGCCATGCCGACGCGATCGCCTTCGGCCGGCTGTTCATCTCCAACCCCGACCTGCCGGCGCGGCTGCGCGCAGGGGCCGAGCTCACGCCCTACGACCGCGCCACCTTCTACGGCGGCGGACCCGAGGGCTACATCGACTACCCGGAGATGCAGCAGGCCGCATGAAGCAGCGGACGCCGCACCCGACACTGGAGGCTGACCGATGATCACTGTCCTGCACGAACAGCGCGAGACCGAGCTGCCGCGGGCACGCGCCCAGGCCGACGCACTCTGGGCCGACCGCGACGAGGTGGAGCTTGCCACCGGCTGGGCCTGGAAGCCCGAAGGCCTGTGCCGGGCCGACGCCTGCGTGCCGCTGCCCCGGGGCGCCGGAATCGAGCGCGACGGCATGCTCGATCTCGCCGCGATGTGGCGCTTCATGGGCCACCCGGTCGTCCACGACGATGCCGGCGCCACCTGGGTCCTGGGCACCGGCGCCGGGCAGCGTGCCGAGGCGCTCGCCACGCTGGAGGCGCCGGATTTCGCGCTGCCCGACCTGGCGGGCAGCGTCCATCGGCTGTCGGAATACCGGGGCCGCAAGGTCTTCCTCGCCACCTGGGCTTCCTGGTGAGGGTGTCGCGCCGACCTGTCCGTGTGGCAGGCATTGCACGACGAACTCGAGGAGCTTGGCTTCACCGTCCTGGCCATTGCGATGGACGGGGCCGAAGGCGCCCGGCCGTGGATCGAGGCGGCCGACCCGTCCTATCCCTGCCTGGTCGACAATGACCATCACGTCGCCGATCTCTACGGCCTGGTCAACGTGCCCCAGGCGGTGTGGATCGACGAGTCGGGCCGCATCGTCCGCGGACCGGAGACTGCCGGCGCCACCGACGGCTTCCGCCGGATGGACCGCAGCCGGTTTACGATGCCCGAGGAGGCGATCGAGGAGCGCAAGCGCGTCAGGGAGCGCTACCTGGAGGCGATCCGCGACTGGGCGCATGAGGGCGCGCGCAGCAGCCACCTGCCGGATCCCGCAGCGCTGGCGGCCAGCTTGAAGCCTGCGGACCCTGCGATCGCAGAGGCGCATGCGCGCTTTCGCCTCGGGCGGCACCTGGCGCGCCACGGGCGGGAGCAGGAGGCGCAGGCGCAGTTCGCGCTGGCGGTGCAGCTGCACCCGGACTCCTGGAACATCTGGCGCCAGACCGCGGGCAAGGACGAGCGCGGGCTGGCCTCGGGCGAAGCCTTCTGGGCCCGGGTGGATGCGCTTGGCGACCGTCCCTACTATGCGCCGGTCGATACCGGCAAGACGCCCGGGCGGAGCTGACTCCGCCTGCGCACGCCGCGCGCCCGGCGCGGAGGGGCGAGGCGAACCCGGCCTGCGGCAGCCGCTGCGCCCCTCGCTTACATGCGCCGGCGCACCGGGTGCAGGTCGGGGAAGCTCGGCTCGCGCTTTTCCTGCTTCGCGCGGAATGCCTCGGCCATGTGCGCGCCCGAGAACATGCCGGTCTGCCAGGTGGCGATGTAGTCCAGGCCGTCGGCGATCGTGTGGTCGCGTGCGTAGTTGATCATCACCTTCGAACCGGCCACCGCCAGCGGCGCCTTCGACGCGATCTCGCGGGCCGTCGCGAGCACGTGCTCGAGCAGCGCCTCGTGCGTGTCGAAGACCTCGTTGACCAGGCCGATCTCCTTTGCCTTCTGGGCCGGCAGGCGGCGTCCGGTGTAGGCCATCTCCCGCACCCAGCCTTCCGGGATCAGCTTGCACAGCCGCGGGAAGGTGCCCACGTCGGCGGTCATGCCGATGTTGATCTCCTGGATGCAGAAGAAGGCGTCCGCGGTCGCATAGCGGATGTCGCAGGACGACACCAGGTCGACGCCGCCGCCGATGCAGGCGCCCTGGATCGCCGCCAGCACCGGCATGCGCGCCTGGTCCAGACAGCTGAACGCGCCCTGCAGGTGATGCACGTGGCGGCGGAAGGACTCCATCGCGGTGTGCCGGTCATCCCCTTCGCCGTCAGGCGAGGTCACTCCGTCGAAGACCGACAGGTCCATTCCCGCCGAGAAGTGCCTGCCGGTCGAGGAGACCACGATGCAGCGCGCGCGGGCATGGTCGTCGATGTCGCGGACGATCTCCGGAAGCTCGTTCCAGAAGTCCCGGTTCATCGCGTTGAAGGCCTCGGGGCGGTTCAGACGGATGTGGGCGACGCCCTGGTCGAAGCTGACGTCGAAGCTCTTGTGGCTGGTGCTGGCTTGGGCGTTGGTGGTCATGGGTTCCTCGTGGTGATGGGCGGCGGATGGCTCGCGGGCATTTTGGCCCAGGGCACAAGTCACGGGCACGGGACACGTGCCGACCGGATGCCGCTTTTCGCGATCCTGCGCCTTGTCAGCCTGCAGGGGCAGGGACCGCGTGTTGCGCCCACGCCTGCCACTCGGGGCCGAGCGGCGCCTCGATGCGCAGCATGCGTCCGTCGGCCGGATGCTCGATCTCGAGGCGCAGCGCATGCAGCCACAGCCGCTGCAGCCCCAGCAGGCCTGCCAGCGCCCGGTTCAGCCGACCCTTGCCGTGCGTGGCGTCGCCGATCAGCGGATGGGCGATGTGTTTCATGTGCCTGCGCAGCTGGTGGCGCCGGCCGCTGAGCGGCTCCAACTCCACCAGCGCGCAGCGGGTGGTCGGGAAGCGGGCGCAGGGCAGGGCGAGCTCGTGGCGGGCCAGCGTCCTGAAACGCGTGCGCGCGTCCTGTATCTCGTCGCTACCGCGGCGGGCGTCGTCGGCCAGGCGCCGCAGCGGATGGTCGACCAGTCCTTCCGCGGCCGGCCAGCCGCGCACCATCCCGAGATAGGTCTTGCGCAGCGCCGCGCCCGCCTCGAAGCGCCGGCCCAGCAGCCCGGCCGTGCCGGCGTCGAGCGCGAACAGCAGCACCCCGCTGGTGCCCTTGTCCAGCCGGTGCACCGGCCACACGTGGCGGCCCAGCTGGTCGCGCAGCAGCTGCAGCGCGAAGCGCGTCTCCCCGGCATCGAGCCCCGTGCGGTGCACCAGCAGGCCAGCGGGCTTGTCGACCGCAACCATCAGTTCGTCCAGGTGAAGAATCTCGAGCATGTGGCGATCCTGCCACGGAGATGTCATGTCGGAGCGCTATCTTCGGCCGTTGCGCAATGCGAGCCGACCGAACGCGCGCCGCAAGGCCCGTTTCCCTCTGATCCGGCCTTTGCGGGGTTTGCCCCCGGGTCGATCCGGCATTAGAGTCGAACGGTTGATGCGCGCCGCAAGCAATGCGTGTGCCCGCCCTCGCAAGCAAAGGAACCGAAGGTCCGTGTCTGCTTTGTCCACGATCGCACGCTGCCAGCGCCTTGCCGCGAACTCCGCGGGCCGGGACCTGGTGGTCGGGGATCTGCACGGCCATCGCTCGCTGTTCGAGCGCGTGCTGGAGCGCATGAACTTCGACCCGGCGCGCGACCGCGTCCTCTCGGTGGGCGACCTGATCGATCGTGGGCCGGAGTCGCTGGACACGCTGGCGCTGATCGAGCAGCCCTGGTTCCATGCGGTGCTTGGCAACCACGAGCTGATGCTGCTCAACTTCCTCGGGTACTACGGCAGCCGCATCCACAACAGGAAGTCCTTCCCTTCCGGCAGCGGTCAGTGGGTCATCGAGGCTGCGTCGCGCAGCCGCAAGAGGCTCGGGCGGCTCGCCGACCGGCTCGCGTCCCTGCCGCTGGCGATCCACGTCGATGCCTCCGTGCCTTTCAACGTGACCCACGGCGATCTGCACCCGCTGGGCGATTCGCAGCAGAACCTGCTCGACGTGGCCGGCGTGTCCGTCCACGTCGCCGACAGCGCAACCACGTCCCGCCGCAACATCGGCGAGGCGATGAAGTGCGGTTTCGTCGACCTGGATTTCGCCGGCCAGCCGGTGCAGGTGAGCGACGCGCCCTTCGGCGAGCTGCCGCTGACCTACGTCGGGCACTCGCCGCTGACCCGGGTGACGGTGCACAGGTCCTATGTCTATGTCGACCAGCGCGTCGGCGAGCGCTCGGCGCGGCGACCCGAGGACAGGCCGCCGACGGTGCTCGACCAGACGCGCTTCTCCTTCTGGCTGCGCGGCGTCGCGCTCGCGCGCAAAGGCGCCGAGGCACGCGAGCGCGTCGTTTTCCCGCTGCGCACCGGTCCGTCGGTGCGCGTTGCTGCGGCCCGCGCCTGAAAGTGCGGCGCGCAGTGCCCGGCAGGCTTCGGCGCGCCCCGCCGTCGGGCTCCTGCCAACGAGAAGCCCCATGAGCTCCCCCAAGGAAATCGAACTCAAGTTCCTCGTGCCCGCTGCCGCGCGCGCGGCTGTGGCGGCCGAGATGGCGCGCGGCTCGGCCACGCTGGAGCGGCGCACGCTGGCGGCGAGCTACCTGGACACCCGCGATCGCCGGCTGGCCCGCGCTGGCATCGCCTGGCGCCTGCGCCGCGAAGGCCGGCGCTGGATCCAGGCGCTGAAGGCCGGCGGCGCCAACGCGCTGGAGCGCTTCGAGCACGAGGTGATCCGGCCGGTTGGCACCCACGATCCGCTCGAGCACGCCGGCACCAAGGTGGGCGACCGGCTGCTGGTGCTGCTCGAGCGCGCGCGCGCCGACGGCGTCGAGGTGGAGGTGCGCTTCCGCACCGAGGTGCGGCGCACCGCGCGCCGGGTGCGCACCCGGGGTGCGGTGGTCGAGATTGCGTTCGACGAAGGCCGGCTGTTGTCGGGCGATGCCAGGCTGCGGATCCGCGAAGTGGAGTTCGAGCTGGTGTCCGGCTCCGCGGTGGCGATGCTGGCGCTGGCCGATCGCTGGCGCAAGCGCTTCGGGCTGATCCACGATCCGCGCAGCAAGGCCGACCGCGGCGATCGTCTGGCGCAGGGCGAGCCCCATCCTCCGCTGCGCAAGGCGGCGCAGCCCGACTACCGGCAGGACGCGGACGCGCTGGGCGCCTTCGGCGCAGTGCTCGACGAATGCCTCGCGCAGATCAACCGCAATGCCATCGGTCTGATCGAAGGCGACCCCGCGCTGCGCGTCGACCACGTGCACCAGTTGCGCGTCGGCATCCGCCGACTGCGCAGCGCGCTGCGCAGTTTCGACGGCTGGGTGCCGATGCCGCCGGCGGCGCTGGTCGACGAGCTGCGCGCGCTGTTCGCCGAGCTGGGCCGGTCGCGCGACAGCGACGTGCTCGATACCGGCGTGGTTGCCGAACTGGCCAAGGTGGGGGCGCCGCCGCTGGCGATGCCGGCCGGGGCCGCCGGGCCCGACCCTGCCGAGGCGCTGCGTTCTCAGCGCACGCAGGCGCTGCTGCTGGCGCTGATCGCCTGGCGCGCGGGCCTGGCCGAGCTGCCGCCCGCTGCGGCTGCCGGGGCGCGGCCCGATGAGGCGACGCTCCAGGAGGGCGGTGACGATGGCGAGGCCGAGGCCGAGGCCGGATCCGAGGGGGAGGCCGAGGCCCCGGAAGCCGCCGCCGAGGGCCCGCCGGATGTGCAACAGTTCCGCCGGGGCGTGGAGCGCCGGCTGCGCCGCTGGCATCGGCGCATCGCCGCCGACTGGAAGGCCTTCGACACGCTGGAGGAGGAGGCGCTGCACGCGCTGCGCAAGCGCATCAAGCGCCAGCGCTATGCGGTGGAGTTCTTCGCGCCGGTGCTGCGGCGCCGTTCAGTCGAGCAGTACCTGAAGCCGCTGGCCGACGTGCAGGAGCGGATGGGCGAGCTCAACGACCTCTTCGTTGCGCGCAGCCGCTACCAGGAACTGCTCGCGGCGGACCCAGCCGCATGGTTCGCGCTCGGCTGGCTGGCGGCACGCATCGCCGAGCTGCGCGCGCTTGCCAGGCCCGAGCTCGGGCGGCTGGCGAAGGCGTCACCGCCGGTGGCCCGATAGCCTGCAGGACAACGCGAGAGGACGGCCCTGTCGGCCGGCCCGAGGAGACGAGAACGGTGAGATACACGCCAGAGGCCATCGCCCGCTACAACGACAACCCGCTCTACCGGGCGATCGGCATCCGCCTGGAAGAAGTCGCCGACGGCAATGCCCGGGCCACGCTCGCGCCGCTTGCGCAAGTGTGCTGGCCCACCGCGGGGCAGCCGCACGGCGGAATCCTGTTCACGACGCTGGACACCACGATGGCCTTCGCCGCGCTGTCCACTGCCGACGCGGACAGCGGCTGCGCCACCGTCGACTGCAGCATCCAGTACCCGGCGCCGGCGCAGGACGGCCCGTTCAGCTGCCGCGCGACGACCGTGCGCAAGACGGGGCGCACGGTGTTCGTGCGCGCCGAGATCGTCGATTCGCGCGAGGCCCCGGTGGCGCTCGCGCAGGCCACCTTCCGGATCCTGGCGCCCCGGCCGGGCTGAGTCTGGCGCGGATCCCTGGCCTACCCATCCGCTGGGCCTTCGGGCCTCGGCACAAGGGTGCCGCGCGTCCCGGGCCGGGCGTCGATCCCCTGACGGCAGGCACGCGGGTTCATGCGATCCCGGCCAGCCGCGCCAGCGCCGCGGCCGCTGCCCCCGCGATCACCACCCCGAGGAAGGGCGCGCGCAGCGCAAGCGCGACCGCCGCCGCGGCCAGCGCGAGCGCGCGGGCGTCCAGCGCCAGCGCGCGCTCCGCTCCCAAGGCGTTGACCGCAGTGAGCGCGGCCAGCAGCCCGATGGTAATGGTGCCGGCCACCCGGCTCATTCGCGGGCTCGACAGCCAGCGCGCCGGCACCAGGTAGCCGCCCAGCTTGGTGAGGTACGCGGCAGCGCTGGCGGCGAGAATCCATCCCCACAGACTCATCGAGAGGACTCCGTGCGCTCCGGCTCGTAGTCGCGCGGATCCACGTCCGGTTCCAGGCCCTCGTCAGCGGGCCCGTGCCCGAGCCAGCCCCATAGCGCGGCCACCAGCGCGGCCACCAGGATGGGGATGCCCGGCGGCGCCCAGGGCACGGCCACCAGCGCGGCCAGCGCGCAGGCCACTGCGATCGCCGCCGGCTCGCGCCCGCGCAGCCTCGGCCAGAGCAGCCCGAGGAAGGCTGCCACTGCCGCGCCGTCCAGTCCCCAGCGCTTCGGGTCGCCCAGCGAGTCGCCCAGCAGCGCGCCGGCCAGCGTGCACAGGTTCCACAGCAGGAACACGCCCGCGCCCGCCGTCCAGAAGCCGCGCCGCTGCTCGGCCGGGTCGGTCTGTCCGGCGGCGGTCGCCGCGGATTCGTCGATGCTCAGCTGCGCGGCAAGCAGCCTGCGCCAGCCGCGCGGCGCCAGCATCCGGTTGAGCTGCATCCCGTAGACCGCATTGCGAACGCCCAGCAGCGTCGCCGCGCCGAAGGCCGCAGCGCCGGTGCCGCCGCCGGCCATCACGCCGATGAACGCAAATTGCGAGCCGCCAGTGAACATCAGCAGGCTCAGCGCCATCGTCTGCCAGAGGTCGAGTCCGGCGGCCGCCGACAGGGCGCCGAAGGAGATGCCGTACAGGCCGGTGGCGACCGAGATCGACAGGCCGATCCGGACCGCGGGGGAACTCAGGAAATCCATTCCCGGATTGTGCCGTGCCGCGTCCCGCCAACGGCGTTAAAGTGGCCGTTCCCGCGCTCCGAACCGCAGGCACAGGAGGTTCCCGATGCAGCGACGCCCGTTCAAGCAGGTCGATGTCTTCACCCGGGAGCCCTTCCTGGGCAACCCGGTTGCGGTGGTGCTGCAGGCCGACGGGCTCGGCGCGGCGCAGATGCAGCACATCGCCCGCTGGACCAACCTGTCCGAGACCGCCTTCGTGCTGACGCCCACCGACGCGCAGGCGCACTACCGCTTGCGGATGTTCACGCCGGGCGCGGAGCTTCCGTTTGCCGGGCATCCGACGATCGGCGCCGCGCATGCGCTGCTCGAAGCGGGTCTGGTCCAGGCCGACGAAAACGTGCTGCTGCAGGAGTGCGGCGCCGGCCTGGTCAGGCTGGAGATCACCCGCCACGCGGGCGCGGACCGCTGGATCGCCTTCGACCTGCCGCAACCCAGGACCACCCTGCTGGACGATGCCCAGCTCGAGGAACTCGAGTCCCTGCTGGGCGCGCCGGTGCTGCGCGCGATGCGGCCGCGGGTGATCGACGTCGGCGCGCGCTGGATCGTGGCGCAGCTCGAAGGCCCCGAGGCCGTGCTCGCGCTGCGGCCCGACCTGCAGCGGCTGGCGGTGCACGATGCGCGCGCGGGCGTCACCGGCGTGACGGTCTTCGGCGAGCATCCGCAGGGCTCGGCCGCCCGGCTCGAGGTGCGGTCCTTCGCGCCTGCGCAGGGCATCCCCGAGGACCCGGTGTGCGGCAGCGGCAACGGCTGCGTCGCGGTGTTCGTCCGCGAGACCAACCAGCTGTCGCATCTGGGCAGCGACTTCCTGGTGGCCCAGGGTTCAGCGCTTGGCCGCGCGGGCCGGCTGCGTCTGCGGATCGAGCCGCAGCGGGTCCAGGTCGGCGGCATGGCGGTGACCTGCGTCGATGGCTCGATCGCCACCTGAAGCAGGCGCTCGCGCCCGCCGCTCCGGCAAAGCGCGACCAGACGCCGGCGCGATGCCGGCGGGCCGCGGCGCCGAGCCTCAGCCGTCCACGGTCTCGCGCACCGGCGTCATCTCCAGCCCCTGCAGGCTGCCGTCGTCGCGCCAGGCCTTCCACATCCGGATGAAGGCCATCGGTCCGCGCCAGTACTGCGAGTTGCGCTCCATGCGCGCGTCGGGCTTGCCCTCGTTGTTGTAATAGCCCGGCGTGCACTCGTTCAGGAAGGCCTGGCGGGTGCGCGCGAGCGACACGATGGTGTCCACCCACTGTTCCTCGGCCTGTCCGTCCGCCTCGACGGTGCGCGCATCGCGCGCCTTGACCGCCTTCATCACGTAGGCGATGTGGTGCGACTGCTCGTCGAGCATGTGCTGGAAGTTGGCGCTCTGGCCCGACTGCTGCGTCGTCATCACGAACAGGTTCGGGAAGCCGCGCGTGAAGAGGCCGTGGAAGGTGCTTGCGCCGTCCTTCCACTTCTGGGTCAGCGTCAGCCCGCCGCGGCCGGTCACCTCGAAGCCCAGGCGGCGGGTGAAGTCGGTGCCCACCTCGAAACCGGTGCCGTAGATCAGGCAGTCGAGCTCGTACTCGCGTCCGTCCACGACCACGCCCCGCTCGGTGATCCGCTCGACGCCCCTGCCGTGGGTGTCCACCAGGTGCACGCTGGGGCGGTTGAAGGTCTGCAGGTACTCGTCGTGGAAGCAGGGGCGCTTGCAGAACTGGTTGTACCAGGGCTTGAGCGCATCCGCGGTGGCGCGGTCCTTCACGATGGCGTCGACACGCGCGCGCACCCGCTCCATCTTCTGGTAGTCGGCGAGCTGGATAAGTTCGGCCTCGTCGCGCACCGGCTCGCCGGTGCGCGGCTTCTTGCGTGCCGCGAGCAGGATGTTGCTGATCAGGTCGGTCCAGCCATCGTTGACCAGGTCCACATCGAAGCGGCTGCCCGAGATCACCGCGGTGAAGTTGTCCATCCGCTCGCGTTGCCAGCCGGGGGAGAGGCTCTTCGCCCACTCCGGGTCGGTGGGGCGGTCGTTGCGCACGTCGACCGACGAGGGCGTGCGCTGGAACACGAAGAGCTCCTGCGCGCTGGCGCCCAGGTGCGGCACGCATTGCACTGCGGTTGCGCCGGTGCCGATGATGCCCACGCGCTTGTCGGCCAGCCCGGAGAGCCCGCCGGTCGCGTCGCCGCCGGTGTAGGCGTAGTCCCAGCGGCTGGTGTGGAAGCTGTGTCCCTTGAAGCTGTCCACGCCGGGGATGCCGGGCAGCTTGGGCAGGTTCAGCGGTCCGCCGGCGATCACCACGAAGCGTGCGCGCAGCACGTCCCTGCGGTCGGTGAGCACTTCCCAGCGGGCCTCTTCGTCCAGCCAGCGCATGCCGGTGATCGTGGTCTGGAAGAGGGCGGCGCGGTACAGATCGAAGTGCCGCCCGATGCGGCGCGAGTGCTCGAGGATCTCGGGCGCCTTCGCGTACTTGGCCGTCGGCATGTAGCCGGTCTCTTCCAGCAGCGGCAGGTAGATGTAGCTTTCAGTGTCGCAGGCCGCGCCGGGGTAGCGGTTCCAGTACCAGGTGCCGCCGAAGTCCCCGCCCTTCTCCACGATGCACAGGTCCTCGAAGCCGGCAGCGCGCAGGCGCGCGCTGGCCAGCAGGCCGCCGAAGCCGCCGCCGACCACCAGCACGTCGAGATCGCGCACGATGGCGTCGCGCGTGAACCCGGGCTCCACGTAGGGGTCGTCCAGGTAGTGCGCGAAGTGCCCCGTCACCTCGACGTACTGTGCGTTGCCTTCAGCGCGCAGGCGGCGGTCGCGCTCTTCGTCGTACTTCCTGCGCAGCTCGGCGGGGTCGAAGCCCAGTGCTTCGACGGAGGGCGTGTTCGTGTCGGTGTCGGCCATGGGGGTCGCTTCGAAGGGGTGGGGCGCGGGTCTGTCCTGCGCGTTCGGGCCCAAGTTTAGGTCGGGCTGCCCGGGCGGGCGCGGAAGGCGTGCCGGTTTCGGAATGCCGCCGTCGGGTCGGTGGGGTCCCGGATCGGACGGAAACCGGCCGGCCCGCGCCGCAGCGCACATTGACCCTGCGGGCGCGGGCCGGGAATACTGGATGCGAACCGACCCTCCGAGGAGCACCGCCGATGACCCGCGCATTCGAGATCGAGCCGCTGGACGCCACCTTCGGGGCGGTGGTCCGCGGCATCAGGCTGGCCGAGCTGGACGAGGGCGCCTGGGCGGCGCTGCACGAGGCCTGGCTGGAGCATGCGCTGCTGGTGCTGCCGGGCCAGCACCTGGACCGCGCCCAGCAGGTGGAGTTCGCCAGGCGCTTCGGCCCGCTGGAGATCGAGCTGGCGGCGATCAGCAACGTGCGTCGCGATGGCAGCGTGCGCCCGGAGACCGGCGACGACGTCGTCAACGTGCTCAAGGGGAACATGGGCTGGCATGCGGACAGCACCTACATGCCGGTGCAGGCCAAGGGCGCGGTGTTCAGCGCCGAGGTGGTCCCCGCCGAGGGCGGTGAAACCGGCTTCGCCGACATGAGGGCCGCGTGGGACGCGCTCGATGCCGCGACGCGCGCGCGACTCGAGGAGCTCAGCGCGCATCACTCGCTGCATTACAGCCAGGCCAGGCTCGGCCACGAGCACCGCGAGGGCAGCGCCTACGGAGGCTACGGCTTCCACGACGGTCCGGTGCCGCTGCGCCCGCTGGTGAAGACCCACCCGGAAACCGGGCGCCGGTCGCTGCTGATCGGCCGCCATGCGCACGCGATTCCCGGCCTCGACCCGGACGAGTCGGAGCGGCTGCTGCAGGAGCTGATGGACTTCGCCTGCCAACCGCCACGCACCTACCACCATCGCTGGACGCCCGGCGACGCGGTCATCTGGGACAACCGCTGCCTGCTGCACCGGGCAATGCCCTGGGACATGAGGCTGCCCCGGGTGATGTGGCACACGCGGCTGGCCGGTGACCCGGCAAGCGAGTCGGCGCTGCCGCAGCAGGCGGACCAGCAGGTGCGGTGACGCAAGCGGGATTGCGGAATCCGGCCGGCGCGCCACTCATGCCCCTGCGCCGCGCGCAAGGGATACTGGCCGACCGGCCTGCGCCTGATGACCACAAGGAGACCCCGTGCGCCTCGATTCCCCCCGAATCGCCCCCGTTCCGCAGGATCAGTGGACGCCCGAACAGCAGGCCATCGCGGCGCCGATGCTCGCGCGCAAGGGACCCCTGCTCAACATCTTCCGCACGCAGCTCGCGCATCCGGACGCGATGCGCGCCTTCCTGGACTTCGGCAGCTACGTGCTGAGCAAGCGCAACACGCTGCCCGCCCGCGAGCGCGAGCTGGTGATTCTTCGCGTGGGCTATCTGTGCCGGTCCGGGTACGAGTGGACGCAGCACCACCGCATCGGGCTGAACGCCGGGCTGGGCGCGCAGGAGATCGAGCGCATCAAGCAGGGCCCGGACGCGCCCGGCTGGAGCGCTGCCGATGCGTCGCTGCTGCGCGCCGCGGACGAACTGCACGCCGACCATTTCGTGACCGACCCCACCTGGCAGGCACTGTGCGAGCACTTCCAGCCGAAGCAGTGCGTCGACCTGATCTACACCGTGGGGCAGTACACGATGGTCTCGATGATGCTGAACACGCTGGGCGTGCAACTCGACGAAGGCCAGGAGCTCGATCCCGACCTGAGGAAAAGCTGACGCGCCGCCGCCGGCAGACGGGGAAGCAGCGACCCGGGCCGGATAGAGATCGATCGTGACCAGGGAAACCCGAATGCCTGCACTGCACCACCTTCCGGCCGTCCGGCTCGCCAGCGCAGTGCGCGCCGGCGAGGTCGGCGCGCGTGACCTCCTCGAGCACTTCCTCGAGCGCGTCGACCGGCTGAATCCCGCGATCAACGCGGTCATCCTGCAGGACCGCGAAGGCGCCCGTGCGCGTGCCGACGCCGCCGATGCGGCGCGCGCCCGCGGCGATGCGCTGGGCCCGCTGCACGGCGTGCCGATGACGGTCAAGGAGAGCTACGACCTGGCCGGCATGCCGACCACCTGGGGCATTCCGGAGCTGCGCGGCAACATCGCGCGCAGCGACGCGCTGGCGGTCCAGCGCCTGTCGGCCGCCGGCGCCAACGTCTTCGGCAAGACCAACGTGCCGATCCGGCTCGCGGATTTCCAGAGCTACAACGAAATCTACGGCGTCACCGGCAACCCCTGGGACCCCGCCCGCACGCCCGGCGGTTCCTCGGGGGGCTCCGCGGCGGCGCTCGCGGCGGGCCTGACCGGCCTGGAGATCGGCAGCGACATCGGCGGGTCGATCCGCAATCCCGCGCACTTCTGCGGCGTGTTCGGCCACAAGCCGACCTGGGGCCTGGTGCCGCCGCGCGGCCATGCGCTGGGCGGCGTGCTGACCCCGACGGACATCTCTGTCATCGGCCCGCTGGCGCGCTCGGCCGACGACCTCGAGTGCGCACTGCGGCTGATGGCCGGCCCGGACCTGCTCGAGTCGGCCGCGATGCGCGTGGAGCTGCCGCCGCTCGACAAGCCGCTGGCGAAGCTGCGCGTCGCGGTGTGGAAGACCGATCCCATGTGCCCGTCGTCGCGGGACGTCGCCGCGCGCGTGGAGGCGGTGGCCGCCGCGCTGGCGGGTCAGGGCGCGGTGATCGACGAGTCGGCCCGACCGCAGTTCAGCGCGGCGCACGGCCATGAGACCTTCACTGCGCTGCTGCTGGCGGCGATGGCTGCCCGCCTGCCCGACGGCGATTTCGCTGCCGCGGTGGCGCGCGCCGAATCGGCCGCGCCCGACGAGCGCAGCGCCGCCGCCGTGCAGCAGGCCCGCTGGCAGACGCTCCGGGTGCGCGACTGGGCGCGGATCAACGAGGCACGCACGCAGATCCGCTGGGCCTGGCACCGGTTCTTCGAACAGTTCGATTTCCTGCTCACGCCGGTGATGCCGACCTCCGCCTTCCCGCACGACCACCTGCCGTTCAACGAGCGCAGCATCGTCGTCGACGGCATGTCGCATCGGTATTCGATGCAGACCTTCTGGGCCGGCCTTGCAGGGGTCGCCTACCTGCCGGCCACGGTGCTGCCGGCAGGCAGCTGCGCGGCGGGCCTGCCGATCGGGGTCCAGGTAATCGGGCCGGCGTTCGGCGACCTGCGCACGATCCAGCTGGCGCAGCGGCTCGAAGCGATGGGGTTCGCGTTCCGCGCGCCGCCCTCGATGGCCTGACCCGCTGCGGGAGGCTGCGGCGCGGCAGGCCCGGCGCGCGCCGTCGGGGCGGGCGCCGCGCTGCGCTGCGCTGCGCTCAGCCCTGCCGGGCGAAGAAGACTGCGCTCATCGCCAGCCCCGTCAGCACCACGCCCGCGCGCACCCATCGCGCGGGCAGCCTGCGCGCCCACTGCGCGCCGAACCAGCCGCCGGCCGTGGCCGCAGCCATCATCAGCAGGCCCTGCTTCCACGCGATCGCCCCGGCCAGCACGAAGGCCACCACCGAGACCCAGGACAGCACCAGCGAGTTCAGGTTCTTCAGCGCGTTCACCCTGTTCAGGCGCGTGTCGCCGGCAAGCGTGTACAGCGCCATCAGCAGGATGCCCAGGCCGCCGTTGAAGTAGCCGCCGTAGACCGCCACTGCCAGCAGCGCGGGGTCGTGCCAGCGCGCCGGCGCGCTGGCGCCGGACGAGCGCGCCTGCATCCGCCCGGCGATCGCCGGGCCGGCAGCGAACAGCACGGTGGCGAACAGCAGCAGCCAGGGCACGATCCCCGTGAACAGGTGGCCCGGGGTGACCAGCAGCAGCAAGGCGCCGGCCACGCCGCCGGCCGCCGAGATCAGCGTCTCGCGCCGCAGGCGCGCCATGGGCAGCTCGCGCAACTCGGTCTTGAAGCCCAGCGTGCTGCCCAGGTAGCCGGGGCTCACCGCCAGCGCACTGGTGGCGTTCGCGACGATCGGCGGCACGCCGGTGAACACCAGCGCCGGAAAGGTCAGGAAGCTGCCGCCGCCGGCGATGGCGTTGAGCACGCCGGCGGCGAAGGCTGCGAGTGCGAGAAGGGCGTAGGCGAGGAGAGGGTCCATGTCGTTCCGGACGGCGGCTGGCGCAAAGGCCCGGATTATGGCCGCGATTCCGGAACCGTCCATGCCTGCCGGAGCGCGCCAGGCAGCCGCGCGCGGCACACTCCAGCCTTGTGCCGGCCGCCACCGCCAAGCGGGGCGGCGCGCCGGCGTTCCATCCAAGAGAAATCACCAGGAACCGACATGCGTGCAATGAGGCTCAGGAAACCGGGCGGGCTGGACAGGATCGAAGCTGGCACGGCGGAGTCGCAGCCCGTCGGATCGGGGCAGGTGCGCGTGCGCCTGCACGCCAGCTCGATCAACTATCACGACTACGCGGTGGTCACCGGCGCCATTCCGACGCCCGACGGGCGGATCCCGATGTCGGACGGCGCAGGCGAAGTGATCGAGCTCGGCGAGGGCGTCACCGCGTTCTCGGTCGGCGACCGCGTCGTCAGCACCTTCTTTCCGCGCTGGCTGTCCGGCGAGCCCACGCCCGAGGCGATGGCCGAGGTGCCCGGCGACCGTGGCGACGGCTACGCGCGCGAGGAAGTGGTGGCGGCCGCCACCGCGTTCACCCGCGCGCCGGCCGGCTACACGCACGCGGAAGCCGCCACGCTGACCTGCGCTGCGCTCACCGCCTGGCGCGCGCTGTTCGTCGAGGCGCAGGTGCTGCCCGGCGAGACCGTGCTGGTGCAGGGCACCGGCGGCGTGTCGATCTTCGGTCTGCAGTTCGCCAAGGCGGCGGGCGCGCGGGTCATCGCCACCTCGTCCTCGCCCGCCAAGCTGGAGCGCCTGCGCGCAATGGGCGCGGACCACGTGATCGACTACCGCGCCGACCCCGAATGGGGCAAGACCGCGCGCAAGCTCACCGGCGGACGCGGCGTCGACCACGTCGTCGAGATCGGCGGCGCAGGCACGCTGCCGCAGTCGATCGCCGCCTGCCGGCTGCACGGACACATCGCGCTGATCGGCGTGCTTGCCGGAATGGCCGGCGACGTTCCCACCGCAGCGATCATGCGCGGCAACGTGCGCATCAGCGGTCTCACGGTGGGCAGCCGCGCGCACCAGGAAGCGATGATCCGGGCCATCGAAGCCAACGGCATCCGGCCGGTCATCGACACCAGCTTCCCGCTCGAGGGGCTGGCCGACGCGTTCCGGCACCAGGCGTCGGGCCGCCACTTCGGGAAGATCTGCGTGGAGTGGTGACGCGCGTGAGCGCCGCGGGGGAGAGCGCCTGGCTGCGGGCCATGCCCTGGGCCTTCGTGCTGATCTGGAGCACCGGCTTCATCGTCGCGCGCTACGGCATGCCGCACGCGCCGCCGATGTCCTTCCTGGCGCTGCGCTACGCGCTGTCCATCCTGTGCTTCCTGCCCTGGATCCTGCTGGCCGGAGTCCGCTGGCCGGCCAGCCGCACGCAGGCACTGCATCTGGCGGTCACCGGCATGCTGATGCACGCCGGTTACCTGGGCGGGGTATGGGCCGCGGTCAAGGCCGGAATGGGGTCGGGGCTGTCCTCGCTGATCGTGGGCGTCCAGCCGGTGCTCACCGCCATCTGGCTCAGCAGCGTGGCCGGGCAGCACGTGTCGCGCCGCCAGTGGCTGGGCCTGGTGCTGGGCTTCGCCGGCCTGGTGCTGGTGGTCTCGCGCAAGTTCGGCGCGGGCGGACCGGGCGACCAGGCCAGCTGGCTGAACCTTGCGCTGGCGCTGCTGGCGCTGCTGAGCATCACCGCCGGCACCCTGTACCAGAAGCGCTATGTGCAGGCCTGCGACGTGCGCAGCGCCAACACGGTGCAGCTGGCCGCGGCGCTGGTGGTGACCCTGCCGCTGGCGCTGCTCGAGGCCGAGCCGATGCGCTGGACGCTGCCGGGCGGCGCGCCCAACGTCGAGCTGATCGGCGCCATGGCCTGGTCGGTGCTGGGGCTCACGCTGGGCGGCAGCTCCCTGCTCTACATGCTGATCCAGCGCGGCGCCGCGGCGTCGGTGGCGAGCCTGATGTACCTGGTGCCGCCATGCACCGCGCTGATCGCCTGGCTGCTGTTCGCCGAACCGGTCACCGCAGTCACGCTGGCGGGCACGGCAGTCACCGCATTCGGGGTGAGCCTGGTGGTGCGGGTGCCGAAGCGGGCGGGCTGAGGGCCGTGCCGCGCGGGACGTCGGCGAATGCCCTGGTCGCCCGGTGCAGTGTGATGTACCTTGCGAAAGTCCCGTTATGGGACTAACCTGTGTCTCATGCGAGTGATTGCCGTCGGCACCCTGCGGGCCTTCTGGGAGCGGCACCCGGATGCCGAACAGCCGCTCAAGGCGTGGTACCAGGAGGTCACGAACGCATCGTGGAGCCAGCCTGCCGACATCAAGGAGCAGTACCGCAGCGCCAGCGTGCTGAAGAGCCGTCGTGTCGTCTTCAACATCAAAGGCAACGACTATCGGCTGATCGTGGCCGTCGCCTACAGCTTGAAGGTCGTCTATGTGCAGTTCGTTGGCACCCACAAGGAATATGACGCAGTGAACGCAGAGACCGTCGAGATGGCATGACCGGCCATGGAGGAGAGCATGGAGATCCGCCCAATCCGCACCGAAGCTGACTACAAGGCAGTCCTGAAGGAAGTCTCCGCCCTGGTGGATTCCGATCCTGTTTCGGGCACGCCGGAGGGGGATCGCCTGGACGTCCTGGCGACGCTGGTGCAGGCGTACGAGGTCAGGCATCTCCCGATCAGTCCGCCTGATCCGATAGAGGCAATCAAGTTCCGGATGGATCAGAGCGGGCTGACCATCAAGGACCTCGAGCCGATCATTGGCAAGAGCAATCGTGTATACGAGATCCTGAACCGCAGGCGCCCGTTGACGCTGGCCATGATCCGCAGATTGCATCAGAGCCTGGGCATCCCGGCCGAAGTGCTGATCGCGGAGACAACGCGCTGATCACGCCCTGCCGTGACGGCAACTGCGTCACGGCAGGGCGTGATCAGCATGTCGCCGCCGCGGCCGACCACGGTGTCTTCGCCGGCGCTCTGCAGCGCGCCAGGGCGGCCTGAACGAGCGCGTGATCCCAGGCGCCCTGATCCGCCCGGCGATGTTCCGAAACAGGCAGGGCGCTGAAATCGGCGACCATGACCGTCGGGCTGCGAAACCACCAGAGGAGACCGCCTTGAAACCAGGAAAACCTTCCACCGTCGCCAATCCCCAGCGGCGGCACATGCTCGGCGCGCTGGCCGGCGTTGCCGCCGTGCCGCTGCTCGGCGCGTCGCCTGCCGCCATGGCCGCCGGCTTTCCGCAGAAGCCCGTGAAGCTGATCGTGCCGTTTGCCACCGGCGGCGCCACCGACATCCTCGGCCGGCTGATCGGCCGCGGCATGGAGAGCACGCTGGGCCAGTCGGTGATCGTCGAGAACCGGCCCGGCGCGGCCGGCGCCATCGGCGCCGCACTGGTTGCCAAGTCCGACCCCGACGGCTACACGATGCTGATGGCCGGCGTGGGCAGCAACATCGTGCTCAACCTCACCCAGCCGGCGACGCCCTACGAGGCCGATCGCGACCTGCAATCGGTGATCTACCTGTGCGACGTCGACTACGTGATGGTCGTCAATGCCGCGAGTCCGTACCGCACGCTCGGCGACCTGCTCGGCGCGGCGCGCGCGAAGCCCGGAACGCTG
Organism: Quisquiliibacterium transsilvanicum; assembly: GCF_014202215.1. Taxonomy (GTDB): domain Bacteria; phylum Pseudomonadota; class Gammaproteobacteria; order Burkholderiales; family Burkholderiaceae_E; genus Quisquiliibacterium; species Quisquiliibacterium transsilvanicum. The sequence goes on from NZ_JACHGB010000007.1 coordinate 252,652, forward strand.
TCGTACATGTCCACCGGACAGAACGGGCCACTGCACGTCGGCATGGAGTACCTGACGCAGCGCGCCAAGGTGAAGATGATCCACGTGCCCTACAAGGGCGAGGCGCCGGCCTTCGGTGACCTGGTCAGCGGCCGCGTCGACGTTGCGATCATGACCGTGCCGTTCACCAAGCCGCAGATCGCCGCGGGCAAGCTGCGGCCGATCGCGACGATCAGCGCACAGCGCGCACGCGGCATGCCGGACGTGCCGAGCGTCGCCGAGCAGGGCTTCCCCGGCTACGCGGTGCCGATCTGGAACGGCCTGAGCGTGCCCTCGGGCACGCCGGCCGACGCGATGACGGTGCTCAACCGGGCAGCCAACGTGGCGCTGCGCGATCCTGCCATCGTCCAGCGGATGCTGGAGCTGGGGGTCGCCCCGATCGGCGGCGCGCCCGCCGACTTCGCAGTGATGCTGCGCCGCGAGCGTGAGCGCTGGGCGCTGATGATCAGGGAGACGGGGGTGCTGGGCGGCTGAGGCCGGCTGCGTTCCGGCATGGCAGGTGCCCTCGGGCTGAGCGGCGCAGTGCCTGCGCGCTGCGTCTTTCCTGCAAGGCTGTCGGGGGAACTTACGCCTTCACCGGAGCCGTGCCGAAGCGGACCCGGCAACTCGTTGAATTATCTGGATTTTCCAGATCCTGGTCCGATGCTTGCTTATTAGGCTCCGGGCGCGGGCCGATTGGCCCGCGCAACGGATAACGAACGGGAGCAGAAGATGAAGCGAAACATTCTGGGACTGGCAATCGCGGGGCTGCTGGCCGCGCCGCTGGCGGCGCATGCGATCAACGTCCGGGTCGACATGACCGTCGACAACTCCTACGCGCTCTTCTACGGATCGGCGACGCAGGCGACCAACTTCGTTGGCACCGACGGAAACTGGCCGACGGTCGAGACCTGGAACTTCAACCTGTCCGCCGGCCAGTACCTGTACGTCGTCACCGCGTCTGATCTGTCGGTGGCGCAGGGCTTCCTCGGCCAGTTCCAGAACCTCGACAGCGGCTACAAGTTCTACAGCAACGATCCCCAGTGGCAGGTCATGGCCACCGGCCTCGGCAACACCGGCGCCCCCTACTCAGGCTCCACGGCGGACCTCGCGCTGCTGTCCACGGAGATCCAGGACGCCAATGGCGGCGGCAACCCGTCGAACGGCTGGACCGCGCTGACCGCTGGGCCGGCGAACGGGTCTGGGCCTTGGGGGGGCCCCCTGGCGGGCATCGACCAGGCGGCCCGCTGGGTCTGGTACAGCTCGAACGGCGATACCGATCCTACGACCCCGGGCTTCAATCACGACGAGTGGCTGGTGTTCCGCATCGCGGTCGCCGCCACCCCGACCGAGCCCGTCCCCCTGCCCGGCACGATCGCGCTGCTGGGCCTTGGCCTGGCGGGCCTGGGCATGGCACGGCGGCGCGCAAGCCGCGCATGATGCGCTGCTGACGGAATCGATTCCCCGGGCGCGGGCCCTTCCCGCGAATCCGGGGAAGCGGGCAGCAACGGGCCTCCCCTCACGGGGCGGCCCGTTTTACGTTCAGCGCGCCCGAGAGCATCGCGGCGGCCTCGCCGTCCGTCCCGTTCCCGCGAAATATGGCTTCGGTTGCATATGCTGCGAAAGGCATATATCATCGAAGGCATCAAACAGCGGTGAACTCCCTCATGCCCAGGAAGACCAAGGACGCGACAGCAAAGCCCGTCAGCAAGAAGCTGAAGCGAAGCGATGCCGGAAAACCGTTGGGCGGCTTCCTGGACGTCGACACGGTAGGCACCCTCAAGGATCTTCGCAAAGCCACCCGCCACACCCAGGATGACCTGGCGCTCGCTATGGGGGTGGGTCAGGGCGCGGTCTCCCGGATCGAGAAGCGCGACGACATGCTGGTGTCCACGCTGCAGCACTACGTGGCAGGCGTCGGGGGCAGCTTGAAGATGCTGGTCACGTTCCCGGGCCGCCCGCCGCTGGTCGTCGAGCGCCTCGGAAAGAAGAGCGCCACGTCTGCCAAAGACACCGACAGGAAGCCCGACAAGAATTCCGCCGGCGCCAATCGCCACGCGGAGCACTGATTCAGCATGGTTGACATTCCCACGCCGTATTACCTGATCGACAAGCAGGCGCTGCAACGCAACCTGGACATCATCGAGCACGTGCGCAAGCACTCGGGCGCCAAGGTCCTGCTGGCGCTCAAGTGCTTTGCCACCTGGTCGGTGTTCGATCTGATGCGCCAGCACATGGACGGCACCACTTCGTCGTCCCTGTACGAAGTCAAGCTGGGCCATCAGAAGTTCGGCGGCGAGACCCACGCCTACAGCGTGGCCTATGCCGATCATGAAATCGAAGAAGTGGTCGCGAGCTGCGACAAGATCATCTTCAACTCGATCACCCAGTTCGAGCGTTATGAGGCCTTCGCCGAGGGCAAGCCGGTCGGCCTGCGGCTGAATCCCGGGGTGAGCCACTCGGGCTTCGACCTGGCCGATCCCGCGCGAAAGTTCAGCCGTCTGGGTGAAGGCGATCCCGAGCGCATCCGGGCAATCGTCGATCGGATCGACGGTGTGATGATTCACAACAACTGTGAAAACGCCGACCTGGGCCGTTTCGACGAGCTGCTCACCCAGGTGGAGCAGCGGTACGGAGACCTTCTGCGGCGCCTGAAGTGGGTCAGCCTGGGAGGCGGCATCAGCTTTACCACGCCGGGCTATCCAGTCGATGAATTCTGCGAGCGCCTGCGCAGCTTTGCACGCAAATACGACGTGCAGGTCTATCTCGAGCCCGGCGAGGCGGCGGTCAGGCATGCCGCCACGCTGGAGGTCAGCGTGCTGGACGTCGGCTACAACGGCAAGCACCTGGCCGTAGTCGATGCCTCCACCGAAGCCCACATGCTCGACCTGCTGATCTACCGCGAGTCGGCGCCCCTGGGCGCCGATGCCGGTGATCACCAGTACATGATCTGCGGCAAGACCTGCCTGGCGGGCGACATCTTCGGTGAAGGCCGTTTCCCCGCTCCCCTGCAGGTCGGAGACCGCATCTCGATCGGCGATGCCGCGGGCTACACGATGGTGAAGAAGAACTGGTTCAACGGCGTCAGCATGCCGTCGATCGCCGTCAGGGAAGTCGATGGCACCGTGCGCGTTGTGCGCCGGTTTTCCTTCGATGACTACGTCAACAGTCTGTCCTGACTGGACTGCTCGGAAACCGGAACCGGAGGGAGACCCAGATGAAACGCAACGTGCTCATCATCGGTGCAGGCGGCGTGGCCCACGTCGCAGCGCACAAGTGCGCGCAGAACAACATCTCGCTCGGCGACATCCATGTCGCCTCGCGTACGCTCGGCAAATGCAAGGCGATCGTCGACTCCATCCGGGAAAAGGGCAGCCAGCGCGGCTCGGGTCTGCTGAAGGCGCATCAGCTCGACGCTCTGGACGTCGAAGCCACCAAGGCCCTGATCCGTTCCACCGGCAGCCAGATCGTCATCAATGTGGGCTCGCCCTTCCTGAACATGTCGGTCATGACGGCGTGCATCGAAACCGGCGCCGCCTATCTGGACACGGCGATTCATGAAGATCCCGACCAGGTGTGCGAGCCGCCGCCCTGGTACGCGAACCACGAATGGAAGCGCCGCGACGCCTGCCGCGCAGCTGGCGCCACGGCGATCCTCGGCGTGGGTTTCGATCCGGGTGTCGTCAACGCCTACGGGCGTTTCGCAATGGACGCGTATTTCGATGAGGTCGAATCGATCGACATCATCGACATCAATGCGGGCAGCCATGGCCGCTACTTCGCCACCAACTTCGACCCGGAAATCAATTTCCGCGAGTTCACGTCGAACGTGTGGTCCTGGGAGGGTGGCCAATGGAAGTCCAGCAGGATGTTCGAGCATCGGAAGGACTGGGACCTGCCGGTGGTGGGCAGGAGCACCGCCTACCTGACCGGACATGACGAGCTGCATTCGATGTCGAAGAACCTGGGCGTGCCCAACATCCGTTTCTGGATGGGCTTCGGCGACCACTACATCAACGTGTTCACGGTGCTCAACAGTCTGGGCCTGCTGTCCGAGAAGCCCGTGCGCACCGCCGAGGGCCTCGAAGTGGTCCCGCTGAAGCTGGTCAAGGCCGTGCTGCCGGACCCCGCTTCACTCGCGCCCACCTACATCGGCAAGACCTGCATCGGAGACCTGGTCAAGGGAACGAAGAATTGCAGGCCCAGGGAAGTGCTGGTCTACAACGTGTGCGATCACAAGGATTGCTACGAAGAAGTCGGCAGCCAGGCAATTTCCTACACTGCGGGCGTGCCCGTCGTTGCCGCGGCCATGCTGATCGCGAATGGCGTCTGGGATGTTCGCCAGATGGTCAATGTGGAAGAGCTCGATCCGAAACCGTTCATCAGTCTGATGAACCGCATGGGGCTGGTGACCCGTGTGCGCGACGAGCAGGGTGACCGCGTTCTGGATCCGTACAAGGAAAGCCCTGCAACCGCGCGCTCGCCAAAGCAGGTCGTCGACGCGCCGGCCGTGTGAGCCAGAGGGCCCAACTCCAGCGGGAAGGCCTGGTCGTTGCCCACGCGCTTGAGCAGGATGCGCACGGCATCCGACAGGGACAGCCCCACGGCTGCCAGCGCCTCGCTCGCTTGCGTCTTGAGTTCGTCGTCCACTCGGACGTGCAGCATCGTGGAACGGGCCATGGTCAGATCCTCCATCTCTGCGGCTTTGTATCGCTATTGAGATACGGTCAAGCGGTCGAGAGGACGGGCACAAGGGTGGCTCGGTTGCGTATTCCGGAGAACGAAGCAAAACGGGCCACCCCTTTCGGGGCAGCCCGTTTCGCTTCGATGGTGGTGGGATGGTAGCCGGTCTCCCACCGCGTCGAATGAACCCGAAATCGGGGTCTCGGCAAGTTGCGGATGGCTGCGGATCCCAGTGAGAAGCGGGCCTTGACAGGCCAATTTCGGGGGCATTTCTGCGGTTTTCACCGGCGCACGGTCGGCCACTGCTGCGGCGTCAACTTTGCGGAGGACGGGCCCGGTTCAATTCCAATTTGCGGAATCGAACCCGCGTCCGTCAGATCGCCACCTTCCACTCCCGCAACTGGCCGACGGTCTGTGTCAGCCCCTGCTTGAGCAGCGTGTCCAGGTACTCGTCCACCGTCTTGGGCGGGTTCTTCAGCGATCGGCGATGGTTGGCCGCCGCCTCGCACACGCGGGCAGCGTGCAATTCGAGCAGATCGAAGATGAAGTCGTCCGGATGCTGAGCGATCAGGCTGTAGGGCCTGAGACGTTCCGGCGGGAAGTCTTTCAGGTTGAAGGTCACGATCAGGCTGGCGCCGCCGTGAATGGCTGCGGCCACCACGTGCCTGTCAGCAGCATCCGGGAGTTCGATGGACGGGATCAGATGCTCGAAGCCGGTGACGAGGCTGTCGCGGACGTGGGCGTTCATCAGCGACCGCGTCCGCTCCAGGTCTTCGGCCTTCAGGTCTGGCCGCTGTTTCAGGACGTTACGCGTCCACTCGTCGTGGATCATGTCCGTCCAACGCGCCCGGTACAGATCGGTCAGCGCCAGACGCATCAGCAGGTCGCGCAACGGCGCCGGGTACAGCACGCACGCGTCGTAGATGACGGTGAAGTTCGAACTCATTCATTCGTACCCCATCTTGAGCGCCTGGCCTTGCTCGGCCAGGGCATCGAGGGCCTTGCTGCGCTCAGCGTCGATCCGCTCTTTGTATGCGATCACGTCCTGGTAGCGGACGCGCCGGTGCGTTCCGATCTTGTGGAACGGGATCTCGCCGCGCTCCAGCAACTGCACGAGGAACGGTCGCGAGACGTTGAGCACGTCCGCTGCGTCCTGGGTGGTCAGTTCGGCGTGGATCGGGATGATGCTGACCGCGTTGCCCTCACCGATTTCGGTCAGGACGTCCACGAGCAGCCGTAGCGCCGACACTGGAACGCGAACCGGATGGGCCGCGCCCTTGTCGTCGAAGATCTCGATCTGCTGGGTTTCCGCACGGGTCTGCAGGAAGGCAGACAGCGCCCGGCCGCTCTCGCGAGCGATGGCAACTTCTTCGGCCGTCGGCAACGAATGGGTGGGAGAGAGTGTGGTCATGGCAGCCTCCTGGGAGCTTCAAACAGCATCATGGGAGGAAGTATAATCGAAATAAACGAATAATCGCAATATCCGAAACAGAAGGGTCTTGCCGGGCAGGCAACCAACACGACGCCCATTTACACCCATTCCGCCGCCAGGCCGCGCTGTGCCTTGGCTCGTGGGCGGAACAGCGCCTTCATGGACTCCTGCCAACTCATTCGGAAGGAGACCAAGATGGAAGTCGCTCACCTCAATCAAAAACAACTGGCCGCCCGCTGGAGCATCAGCGAGGCCACCGGCGAACGCATCCGCGACAAGATCGCAGCCAGCAAGCGCAAGGGCATGTGGATGGGCGGCGTGCCACCGCTGGGCTACGACGTCGAGAACCGCCGACTGGTGCCCAACGAACGCGAGGCCAAACTGATCCGGCACATATTCCAGCGCTTCGTTGAACTCGGCTCCAGTACGGCGCTGGTCAAGGAGCTGAAACTGGATGGCGTGACGTCGAAGGCGTGGACCACGCAAGACGGCAAGACCCGCGAGGGCAGACCGATCGACAAGGGCCACATCTACAAGCTTCTCAGCAACCGAACCTACCTCGGTGAGTTGAGGCACAAGGATCAGCGGTACCAGGCCGAACATCCGCCCATCGTCAGCCGCGAACTGTGGGACAGCGTCCACGCGATCCTGGCCACCAATGGCCGGGTGCGCGGCAACGCAACGCGGGCAACCGTGGCGTATCTGCTCAAGGGCATCGTGTTCGGCAACGATGGTCGAGCACTGTCGCCGTGGCACACGACCAAGAAGAATGGCCGTCGGTACCGGTACTACGTGCCTCAGCGTGACGCCAAGGAGCACGCGGGCGCCTCAGGCCTGCCGCGCTTGCCGGCCGCCGAACTCGAGTCGGCGGTACTCGACCAACTGCGCGCGATCCTGCGTGCCCCGAATCTACTCGGCGACATGCTGCCGCAGGCGATCAAGCTCGATCCAACCTTGGACGAGGCGAAGATCACCGTGGCCATGACCCGGCTCGACGCGATTTGGGATCAACTGTTCCCGGCCGAGCAGACCCGGATCGTGAAACTGCTGGTCGAGAAAGTCATCGTGTCACCCAACGACCTCGAAGTGCGGCTGCGCGCCAACGGCATCGAACGCCTGGTGCTGGAGCTGCGCCCCGAGCCGGTCGAGCAACAAGTGGAAGCACTGGCATGAGCGACATCCGCATCCAGAAGACCGGCGAGCCCGACATCCTGCAGACCAGCGACGGCAGGCTGACCTTGTCCGTGCCGATCCAGATCAAACGCCGCAGCGGCCGCAAGCTGGTCACCTTGCCAAACGGCGAAACCGCGCCGGTTAGACCGTGGGACGTAGCACCGACCTCCATCCAACTGGCGCTGGCCAGGGGCCACCGCTGGCTGGCGATGCTGGAGTCAGGAGAGGCGAAGTCCCTCAAGGAGATCGCCGCCCGGGAAGGGATCGACAACAGCTACGTCAGCCGGATGGTCAACCTGACCACGCTGGCACCCGACATCGTGGCGGCCATCCTGGACGACGCATTGCCGAACCACGTCACGCTGTTTGATCTGGCGGTTGATCCGCCAGCACTGTGGGATGAGCAGCGGGAGCGAGTCGGGCTCTGAGGCGGTAACACCACCTCAGCTCAGCATGCCCTTGAGATCCTTGAGCATCAGGAACAGATGGTACGGATCAGTCGGGCTGGGCTCGAATTCCCACGATTCGTACCACTGCCGCGCTGCGTCGTCTTTGGCATGCACCAGCAGGCAGCGAATGCCGGCGATGTCGGCGGCCTGTGCGGTACGCAGCAGGGCGTCCTTGAGCAAGGCTTGGCCCAGACCTTTACGCTGATGCTCCTTGTCCACCGCGAGCCGCGCCAGGATCATGACCGGTATAGGGTGACGCGCAAGCCCCTTCATTATTCTTGACGGAGCAGCCTCCGGATCGACGCTGCCGACCGCCAGGCTGTAGAAGCCGACCACCACATCACCCTGGCAGCAGACGTAGGTCTGCGCACTGTTTGCCTTCTGATTGACGAGGGCATAGCGCTGCAGGAACTGGTTCAGCGCGGCCTGGCCGCAGTCGAAAGCATCGACCTGATCCGTGGCAAGGAGCTTGCGAACGGGTGCGTAGGCATCACTCAACCGAGCACCCCGGGTTCACGCAGCAATTTCTTCAGGCGAGGCTTGCTCTGCACCGGCCGATCCAGCGCTACTTGGAAGGCCTGCCACTGCGTCTCGTCGAGCACGAACTGGCGACGATCCGCCAGTGTCTGCGCGGCCGCCGTCACGCCCGCGTCGAGTAGGAACTCACTGACGTTCTTGTGGCAGGCGCGTGCGGCTTCCTGCAGCAGTTGCTTGACTGGCGTGCTTGCACGAACGTCGATGCGTTCGGTCTTGGAAAGATTCAGGGTGCTCATGGTGCCCCTCCGGACTGATCTTAGATGCCCTTATTGTAGTTGTCCGGACGGTGTCCTGACAAGTTGTTTCCTTCTCCACCCAATGCTGCAATCCAACCGCTTGATTCGTCCGCGCGTAACCCTCTGATCTGTATGGACCTGCGTTGCGGCCTTTGCGGACTTCGGGCCAGTTCCAGGGGGCGAGGTCGGAGCGAGGAATGGCCAGGAGAGAGTGGAATGTGGCCCGGAACGGCCAATTCGGGCGGCTGGCGAAGTCCGCAGGCTTCCGCAGGAACCCCCAACAACACGCGGGAACTGGCGCAAATAGACAAGAAAAAGCCCCAACTGATAACAGTTGGGGCTTCAGTATTGGTGGTGGGCCTGTAACCCGCGCCAAACCTAGATAACTCAGCGCCTTACAACCGACGCAAACCGCTGCGGAACGCTGCGAATCAGCCCCTTTTACGAGCTGAATCGTAGCAGGTCGACCCCATAACCACCCCGGTCGCCGTCGCCAGGATCACCGCCAGTTCGATCCCGTATTGCTCAATCGAACCCGCGTCCGCATTTAGAGCGGGCACCGATCGCTTGCCGTAATCGGGCTGGTTCCTGCGCGGATTGGCCACGAACCGCCCGGACGGCTCTACAGCCCGACGCGTACCGGGCGCGCGACCCGTGGCCTCCGCGCCTGGCTGGCAGTCTGGAGGTTGGCTGTCCGGGAGAGGATCCGCAGCATTGCCTGATCGTGGTGGTAGGTCCGGAACGCATCTGCCACCGCGCTGTCGATGAAGGTCGCCGTCATCTGGCCATCGGCTGGGGCGGATACGACGCCGTCCGGGATGTCCCTTGACCAGCCCCTGGCTGCCCGGAAGCCACTCACCAAGTGCGAAAAGTTCGGCCAGGCGTGGTCCAGGTGCGCGTCGTCGATGGTGACCATCACGCAGGTCAGCTCGCACTCAACCCGCCCCTGGTCGTCCCCGTACTGGGCGAATGCCTGCTTCTTGGCCTGGATGAGGTCGAGTGCGACGGCCTGCCGGCATGCGCCATAGAAGTCCTGAGACCGCCCCTTGGGCTTGCCCTTGACCGCGTCGATGTACGAGAAGTCGGTAGCGGTCCCGTCCTGGCGGACGACCCAGAAGCCAGAACTGCTCCAGCCGGTCCCGGTGTTCAAACGCCGCTCGAAGTGTGCGATCTGGCCGTCCCCCTTGGTTGGTTCACCAACCGCGTCGAGCACCGGGTCGTAGCGCTCGATGAGCGCCACCAGATCGGCGTGGTCACCCTGGTCGGAGACGCGCTGCCCGTCCTGGTACCGGTGCAGCACGGCCTTGTAGTGCTCCAGGGCACTGCTCTGGGTCCGGAAGCTCCGGGAACCGATATCGACAGCCTTTGCCATTCTTCCTCCTCCGTGTCCTGCGTCAGCGCAGCAGAACGTAAGCCACCACGGCGACCAGCGCGAGCCAGAACAGGACTCGCGCACCACTGCGCTTCGTCCCCGGCTCCTCGGGCGTGGCCTGGTTGTCCAGCGACTCGCGGTACGACAAGCCGGTGCCAGGTATACCCACGCTGCCGGTAACCTTGTCGCCACGGAAGTTCACCGACGCGCCCGGGCGCCCGACCGTCCACGACGAACCCGACTTGCTCAGGTTGAGCGTCAGGCCATTGAAGATGCGGATGCGTTCTTGGAATCGGAAGCCCATGGCGGATCACTCCAATCCGGTGAAACGCACATGCATTCCGTGCCCGCGCCACAACGGCACCGGCGCCTCATCACCGGACTCGAATGGCTGGTCCACACTGACTACGGCGACCGAGGCAAAGTGCCCGGTAGTACTCAACTTGGCGCATCCGGCGGCGATTGCCTGCCAGTTGCTCGGTCGCGCTGCGTTGTTGGAGGGAAACTTGGCGGAGCGCACGACCACCCATTCCGGTCGCTTGGTCTTGCCTACGAACCAGATTGTGAATCGCCCTGAACCGCCCCGGCTTTCGCGGAGGCTCTTTGGGTTAAGTCAGGCCACCACCTCGGTGATCTGACGGGTGATTTTCCGGTAATAGTTTGCCTCAG
>NZ_JACHGB010000008.1 GCF_014202215.1 Quisquiliibacterium transsilvanicum
TCAGTCCAAGGTCAGCTTGCTTCATGGCTCACATCGTCGCTCGCAACACGGGTCCCGGACAAGCTGATCGCGGGTCGATTTTGCAGACCTTCCCTCGGTGTCCTTGAACCAGGCCGCCTTCTCGGAGCCAAGCACGCACACGTGGCCTTGCGTCCTGAGCCCTGGAAGATCGTAGTCTTCGAAGACGACGCCCCTGGACTCCAGGTCCGAGATTTCCGCTTCGATGTCCGCCACCCGGAAGCTCACCGCGGTGTGCTCCGCCCGGGTGCCTTCGGGCTTCGGAAACAGCGCCAGGGTCGCACCGCCGCAGGAATACAGGAACTTGCCGTCGGGGGAACTGCCCAGCGGGTGCAGGCCCAGCCGGCCTTCATAGAACAGGCGAGCCCGGTCCAGGTCGATGACCGGAAGCATTGTGGTGATGCTCGAGTCGGAGAGCATGATGGGCCTCCCAGGTCTTGAGGGCGCGGCGCGGCCGGTCCACGATCGGCACCGCCGCGCTGCCGCGCCCGATGCGGGCAATCATTATTCTCCCTCCCCGTGCCGAAGGAAAGCGCGCCGCCGGAGTTCAGCCGCGGTCACGGGCAAGGCGCACGCCGGAGAACTGCCAGCGCTGGTGCGGGTGGAAGAAGTTGCGGTACGTGGGCCGCATGTGCCCCTCGGGCGTGGCGCAGGAGCCGCCACGCAGAACGTACTGGCCGCTCATGAACTTGCCGTTGTATTCGCCGATCGCGCCGGCGCCGGTGCGAAAGCCCGGATAGGGGGCATAAGCGCTCGCGGTCCATTCCCAGACATCGCCGTAGACCTGGCTCAGCGGAGACTGGGCAACCCGCACCGCCGGCACCGGCCGCAGCCGATCCGAAGACGCGAAGTTGCCCTGCACCGGCTGGCCGCGGGCAGCCACCTCCCATTCGAACTCGGTTGGCAGGCGCGCGCCGGCCCAGCGCGCATAGGCGTCGGCCTCGAAGCGGCAGATGTGCGATACCGGCGCCTCGAGCTCCAGAGGTGCCATCCCGCCCAGCGTCATCTGCCACCACGCGCCATCCCGCTGCTCCCAGTAGAGCGGCGCGCGCCAGGCCTCCTGCTGGACCCGAGCCCAGCCGTCCGCCAGCCAGTGCATGGGATCGAGGTAGCCGCCGTCTTCGACGAAGCCGATCCACTCGCGGTTGGTGACCGGTCGCGAGGCCAGCGCGTAGGGCACCAGCACCACCCGGTGACAAGGCGCCTCGCAGTCGAACGCGAAATCCTGGCCGCGGTGCCCCACCTCGAAGCAGCCGCCGTCGAAGTCGATCCACTGCATCGGCGGGGCGCCCCCGGCGGGGCTCTCCCCGTGCAGGTCCCGGAGCGCGGGCCGGAGTGCGGGCCGCAGGGGGTTGCGCGAGAACAGGTGCAGCAGGTCGGTCAGCAGCAGTTCCTGGTGCTGCTGCTCATGATGTATTCCCAGCTCGACCAGGGCCAGCACCGAGGCCGGCACAGCGGCAGCGAGCAGGCGTTCGAGCGCAGCGTCCACGCGCTGCCGGTAGTCGAGCACCTCGCCGATGGCCGGGCGGGTGAGCATGCCGCGCTCGGGCCGCGGCTGGCGCGCACCGACGGTCTCGTAGTACGAATTGAAGAGGTAGCGATAGCGCGGCTCGGCGGGGACGTAGCCCGGCAGATGAGCGCCAAGGAGGAATTCCTCGAAGAACCAGGTGGTGTGCGCGAGGTGCCACTTGGCCGGGCTCGCGTCGTCCATCGACTGCACTGTCATGTCGGCGTCGGTCAGACCGGCGACCAGGCCGAGAGTCTGCTGGCGGCAGTCCAGAAATCGATTCCTCAGGGCTGCGAGCCAATCCTCTTCCACGGGCGTGCCTGAGTGAGCCATCGCGTTCGCCTCCCGGTGATCCACCTGACCGAGCGGCAGGTCGCCGTGTCCGGCGCCTCGGTCAGCAGGACCGATGCTACGCCGAACGGCGCCCGTGCTGGCAGCGGGGTTGGGTCCTGCGCCGCCCTCACTCCAGCCGCTCGAACGACTTGTCGATGCGCTCCCAGCGGCGCTTCACGAACTGGCGCGCCTCGTGGTGCGTGTGCAGGTACAGCTCGTTGTCGCGGATGCCCGCGAGCACCAGCCCGGCCACCTCATCGGCGCCGATCTCGCGCCCGGACAGGGTTGCGAGCTCCTCCTCGCTGTAGACGCCTTCGTCCGACGGTCCGCCGTACTCCCCGGGACGGTTGCGCTTGCTGAAGTCGATGCGGGTGCCGACGCGCATCGGCGCCAGCACCGACACGCCGATGCCGTGCTCGCGCAGGTCCTTGTGCAGGCACTCCGCCAGCGCGACCACGCCGAACTTGGTCACGCAGTAGGGACCGAGGTTGCGGTTGGGCACCAGCCCGGCGAAGCTCGCAGTGAACAGCACGTGACCGCCCTGTTTCTGCTCGACCATCCGCGGCACGAATGCCTCGACGCCGTGGATCGGGCCCCAGAGATTGACCCGCACCGACCACTCCCAGTCGGCATGCGACGCGTCCTGGGTGGGGCCGCCGACCGCGACGCCCGCGTTGTTGAACACGACGTGGACCGCGCCAAACTCCTCGAAGGCCTCGTCGGCAAGTGAGAACACCGCGGCGCGATCGCCGACGTCGGTGCGCACGCCGATCGCCTTTGCGCCCTGCGCGCGCAGCCCGTCGACTGCCGCCTTCAGCGCGGACTCCTCCACGTCGGCGAGCACCAGCTTCGCGCCTTCGCGCGCCAGCGCGGTTGCGGTGGCCAGGCCGATGCCGCTGGCCCCGCCGGTGATGACCGCGACCTTGTCCCTGAACTCCTTCATCGCCCTGGCTCCCGGATCGATGCGGCCGGTGGCCGCGGTGATGGGCCGCGCCGCCGCACGGCGGACCCGGCATGTACCCGCAAGGCTGGAGCGGAGCGCACGAGCCGCACGAACCGCTCCAGGATCCTCAGATGGAACGCCCTGCGTTCTCCCAGTACGGCTGGCGCAGCTTGCGCTTGAAGATCTTGCCCGAGTCCTCGCGCGGCAGTTCGGGCAGGAACTCCACCCGGCGCGGCACCATGTAGCCGGCCACGTGCTTGCGCAGGAAGGCGCGCACCCCGGCCTCGGTCGGCTCGGTGCCGGGCTGCGGCTGGATCACCGCGCAGACCGCCTCGCCGTACTCGTCGTCCGGAATGCCGAACACCGCGCAGTCGGCCACTTCGGGCATGCGCTGGAGTTCAGCCTCGATCTGCGCCGGGTAGATGTTCACGCCGCCCGAAATGATCATGTCGTTGGAGCGGTCGCAGAGATACAGGAAGCCGTCCTCGTCGAAGTAGCCGACGTCGCCGGGCGAGACCAGATCTCCCTTCTGCGCGCGTCGGGTCTTGTCCGGATCGCCGTGGTACTCGAAGCTGCCCACCCCGAGCACCCGGCCGATCACCTCGCCGATCGCCCGCGGCGGCAATTCCTTGCCCTCGGCATCGACGATGCGCACTTCGGCCCCCTGCACCACGCGCCCTACCGTACCGGGATGCTCAAGCCACTCCTGAGCAGTGCAGAAGGTGACGTTGGACATCTCAGTGGAGCCGTAGTACTCGTTGATGATCGGCCCCCACCAGTCGATCATCGCGCGCTTGACCGGCGGCGACACCGGCGCCGCGGCATGCGCCACGAAACGCAGCGACGACAGGTCGTAGCGGCGCCTGACCTCCTCGGGCAGCTTGAGCAGCCGATTGAACATGATTGGCACCATGTTCAGGTGCGTGATCCGGTGCTTCTCGATCGCCCGCAGCAGTTCCTCCGGGTCGAAGCGCGGCAGGATCACCAGCTCGGCCCCCATCCGGTACGAGTAGCTCGCGTGCGCGTACGGGGCCGAGTGGTAGATGGGCCCGACGACCGCGGTGACCACCGTCGACGGGTCGTCGAAGTCGCCGCCGAATCCGTAGGAGCGTGCGAACACACGGTCCGACGCCTCGCGTCGCTCGGGCGTGGGCGTGGGACGGCGCACGCCCTTGGGCCTGCCGGTGGTTCCGGAGGTGTAGATGATCGCCGAGGGCATCGGCTGCGGGGGCGCGGTGCGCGGCGCGAAGCCGTCGCACCAGGCGTCCCAGTCGGTCATCCCCGCCGGGACCTCGCCGGCCTCGGGCGCCAGGCCGTAGGCCGCGCGGATCTCGGGCGGAACACGCACCACGAGCACCTTGACGCCCTCCGGGATCGCATCGCGGATCGGCGCCAGCAGGTCTGCATGGATCACCAGGGCCTTGGCCCCGGAATCCTTCAGCAGGTAGTTGGCCTCGTCGACCGTGTAGTGCCAGTTCATCGCGACCGGATAGACGCCGAGCTGGCCTGCCCCATTTCCCGCCTCGAAAAAGGCGTAGTCGTTGCGCAGGCACAGCGCCACGCCGTCGCCCGCCGCCAGCCCCAGCGACTCGAACCCTGAAGCCGCCTGCGCGATCCTGCGGTCGATCTCCGCGGACGAACGCACGCGCTCGCCCAGCCACACCTTGCCCATGCCGAACTCCTCCATGGAAAGAATCTGCGCGCCTTCCCACCGGGCAAGGCGCGCCGCACACCCCGCGGCTCAGGCCACGTTGTCGATGTGTTCCAGCGCCTTGCGATACTTCTCGATCGCCCGCTCGCGCACCAGCGGCAGGTGGTAATCGGGAAACAGCTCGGCGGTGGCCTTGAACTGCGACAGCACCTCGCGGGCGAGGGTCACCTTGTGCACCTCGGCCGGACCGTCGGCCAGGCCCATGTGATAGGACTGCATCACCATCTCGGTGAAGGGCATCTCGTTGGAGATGCCCAGCGAGCCGTGCAGGTGCAGCGCGCGCGAGGCGATGTCGTGCAGCACCTTGGGCATGATCGCCTTGATCGCCGCGATGTCGCCGCGCACCCGCTTGTAGTCCTTGTGCCGGTCGATCAGCCAGGCGGTGCGCAGCACCAGCAGCCGGAACTGCTCGAGCTCGATCCACGAGTCGGCGATCTTCTCCTGCACCATCTGCTTGCGCGCGAGCAGCTCGCCCTGCGTGGTGCGCGACAGCACGCGCTCGCACATCATCTCCAGCGCGCGGCGGGCGTCGCCGATGGTGCGCATGGCGTGGTGGATCCGCCCGCCGCCCAGGCGCACCTGCGCCACCACGAAGGCAGCACCGCGCGGGCCCAGCATGTGGTCGGCGGGCACGCGCAGGTTGTCGTACTGCAGGTAGCCGTGGGTGGGCGCCTTCTCGGTGTCGTAACCCACGTTGCGGATGATCTTCCAGCCCGGCGTGTCCCGGGGCACGATGAACATCGACATCCGCTGGTAGGGCGGCGCGTCGGGATCGGTGATCGCCATCGTGATCAGGAACTCGGCGTAGCGCGCGTGCGAGGCGAACCACTTCTGGCCGTTGAGCACCCAGTGGTCGCCATCGCGCACCGCGGTGGTGGTGAAGATCTTCGGGTCCGCGCCGCCCTGCGGCTCGGTCATCGCGAAGCAGGAGACGATTTCGTTGGCGAGCAGCGGCTCGAGGTACTTCTTCTTCTGCTCGGGCGTGCCGTAATGCGCGAGGATCTCCGCGTTGCCGGAGTCGGGCGCCTGGCAGCCGAACACCGTCGGCCCGTAGAGCGAGCGGCCGAGGATCTCGTTGAGCAGCGCGAGCTTGACCTGGCCGTAGCCCTGGCCGCCGAGCTCGGGACCGAGATGGCAGGCCCAGAGCTTGCGCTTGCGGACCTCGGCCTGCAGCGGGCGCACCAGCGCATTGCGGCGCGCATCGTGCACGTCGGCCGGATGGCCAAGCACCTGATCGAGCGGTTCGACCTCGGTGCGGACGAAGTCTCTCACCCAGTCGAGTTGCCGCTGGTACTCCGCATCGGTCTCGAAATCCCACCCCATCTGACGCCTCCTCGATCGCTTGGTTCTGGTCGATCCGAGGCTAGCAGAGGGGGCCGGACGGCCAGCGGCGCGGGAATGGCGGGACGGTTCCGGAAAGCGGATACTGGCAGCGCACAGTTCCGGGAACCACCCATGCCCGCACCTTCGATCGCGCGCAGCAGGCTGAGCCTCGCCGCCGCGGCCGCCCTGGTCACGCTGGCCGCCTGCGGCGACGGCGAGGTCAGGCTCGCGGTCAGCATCAACTTCCCCGCCACGCCACCGACGGGCCAGCCGTTGATCGTGCTCAGCGGCACCGCCAGCCTGCCGGACGGCTCGGTGCGCCTGGGCGGCACGCCCACGGTGCCCTGGGTGAGCTGCCAGCCGGGTCCTTACACGATGGGCTGGCGCAACGAAACCACCGGCAGCACGGGCACGCCCATCGCCCTGTGGAACTGCAACCAGGCGTTCCTCTCCTGGAGCACCGGCAGCATTGCGCTGGCGCCGGGCGTCAACCGCATCACCGTCACGATCGCCGACGCCACCGGCAGCAGTGCCGACAGCGTCAGCGTGACGCGTTGAGCGGCAGCCTGCTCAGCCCGCCTTGCGCGGCTTGGCGGAGGCGGTGACGGTGTCGGCCAGCGTGACGCTCACCGACAGCACCTCCATGTCGCGGTCGCTGTCGAGGTCGATCGCGATGTCCTCGGGCGCCACTTTCACGTAGCGCGACACCGCCTCGATCACTGCCTGCTTGATCTGCTGGATGAGCTCGGGATTGGCCGAGCGGCTTCCCTCGCGGGCGATGATGACCTGGAGGCGCTCCTTGGCCAGCGAGGCGGTCTTGGGCTGGCGGCGCAGGATGAGATCTAGGATGGACATGGCGCGCCCCTCAGGCCGTGGCCTTGCGGCCCACCGACGCCAGGATCCGGCGCAGCAGGCTCGGCTGCTCTTCGGTCACGTAGCGCATCGGCACGTCCTTGCCGAGGAAGCGGTCGATCGCGTCGACGTAGGCCTGTGCCACCTCGCTCTGCGCATCGTGCACCGCCGGCACCCCGGCGTTGGAGGATTCGAGCACCTTCTGCGACTCCGGGATCACGCCGAGCAGCGGGATCTTGAGAATGTCGAGGATGTCGCCGTAGGAGAGCATCTCGCCGTCGCGCACCCGCCGCGGCGAGTAGCGCGTGATCAGCAGGTGCTCGCGCACCGGCTCGCCGCCCGCCTGGGCGCGCCGCGAACGCGACTGGATGATGCCGATGATGCGGTCGGAATCGCGCACCGAGGAGACCTCGGGATTGACGACGACCAGCGCGTGGTCGGCGAAGGTCAGCGCCATGATCGCGCCCTTCTCGATGCCCGCCGGCGAGTCGCAGATGATGAAGTCGAAGCCCATCGCCTTCAGGTCCTCGATCACCTTGCCCACGCCCTCCTCGGTCAGGGCCTCCTTGTCGCGGGTCTGCGAGGCCGCGAGGATGGACAGGTTGGGCGCCTGCTTGTCGCGGATCAGCGCCTGGTTGAGCGTGGCCTCGCCGTGGATCACGTTGACGAAGTCGTACACGACGCGGCGCTCGCAGCCCATGACCAGGTCGAGGTTGCGCAGGCCCACGTCGAAATCGATCACGACCACCTTCTTGCCGCGCAGGGCCAGGCCCGCCGCGAGATTGGCCGAGGTGGTCGTCTTGCCGACGCCGCCCTTGCCCGAGGTCACAACGATCACTTCACTCATCAGAGTCCTTCCATGCTGGTGTGTTCCGGCCTCGCCACGGGTCGAGCAGGCCGTATTGCGTACCTTGCTACAGCGGCCGGACCGACAACCTGTCGGCCACCGGGTCGAGTTCGATGCGCACCGGGCGGCCGCGGTGCTCCTCGGGCGGCCCTTCCTCGAAGGTGCGATAGACGCCGCACACCGCGACCAGTTCGGCGCGAAGGTCGAGGGTGAAGATGGCCGCGCCGCGCCGGCCGCGCGCGCCGGCGATGGCACGGCCCTGGAGCGGGCCGTAGATGTGGACGTTTCCGTCGGCAATCACTTCCGCGCCGGGCGACACCGGGCCGATGACGACGAGATCCGCGTCCCGCGCGTAGATGCGCTGGCCGGAGCGGACCGGACGGTCCACCACCAGCGTGTCCGCCAGGCCTGGCGCGGGTGCCGCGCCTGCCGCGCCTGCTGCGGGTGCCGCGCCTGCTGCGGGTGCCGCGCCTGCTGCGGGTGCCGCGCCTGCCGCGGGTGCCGGCGGCCGTGCCGATGCGCCGCCTTGCGCCTCCGCCCCAGCCGCATCCGTGCGCCCGGCAGCGCCCTGCGCCGACGGCACGCCTTCGCGCCGCCTCGGCTCGGGGATCGGCGCCAGCCAGCCGAGCTGCAGGCGGTTCGCATCAACGCGAAACGCCTCGCTTGCCCCGGCGACCGCAACCGGGTGCAGCCGGACCGCCCGCAACGCCGCCAGCACCTCCGGCCAGTCCACCGAAGCCTCGGAGCCCAGCCTGGACAGGTCGATGACCACCGGCTGCCATTCGAAGCGGTCCGGGTCGCCGTCGAGAAGCTCGATCAGCGCATGGCGCAGCGCGTCGGGCGACGCGTCGTTGAGCACGGCGCGCAGCGCCGGATGGGACAGCCCCTTGAACTCTATCGCCGGTCTTGCGGCGGGCGCGCGTGCGCTTGCAGCGGCCGGCGGCTGGTCGGGATCGATCGTGGAGTGGACAGCGGATTCGGTGGGCATCGGCCGGTAGTCGGGTTCGCCAGGGCTTGGGCGGCCAGCGCGCCAGCGCAGCTGTCCGCATCTGCGGTCGGGCATGCACGCCGCCTGGCGCGCAGCGGGTTCGCCGGGTGACGAATCGTTGACGATTGTACCCGACGCGCCCGCAGCGACCAGCGCCGCCGGGGCCCGGCCTGGCGGATCAGCTGCCCGCGCTCAGCCAGCCGGCGACCCGGCGGTACACCGACGCGCGGCCGAGCAGTCCCACATGGCCCGTGCGCAGAGCGATCCAGGTGTGGCCCGGCGGGAACGCAAGCCCGCGCCGCGCCTGCGGATGGCGGCCGAGCGCGCTGTCGAGCGGCACCAGACCGTCGCCCAGCAGCCGGCGCGCCAGCGGATCTTCTCGGCGGCCGGTGGTGGCGGCGATCGCGTAGCAGGCCACCCCTTCGGGCAGCGGCACCGGCACCCGGGTGTCGGCGGCATGGGCGAAGCGGTCGCGGCCCTGCCAGTCCTCGTCGAGGAGGCTGCCGTGGCGCAGGTCGGTGATGCCGGCGCTGCGCAGGCTGCCCAGCCGCGCGAACGCGGCGGAGTAGGGACTCACGCCGAGCACCTCGTGCACCCAGCGGCCGCCGCGCTCCAGCGGGGCGCCATGATGCGGCGTGCCCAGGAACACCATGTCGCGCACCCGGTCGATCCAGTCCAGCCCCCGGGCCTGGGCGTCGTGGTACGCGCTGCGCGCCACCAGCCCGCCCATGCTGTGGCCGATCAGCGTGATCCGGGTGATCGGCACCGGCCAGTCGGCCAGCAGCGCCTGCAAGCGCTCCGAGAGCGCGCGGCCGTTGGTGGAGACATGCAGGCCGGTGTTGTAGCGCAGGTGCAGCGGCGTGGCGCCCAGGCCGCGGGCGAGCACCCCGATCGGGTCGACCGCGCCGCGGCGCCACTGGAGGTCGCTCATGCACAGGCCGTGGATGGCCAGGATGAGCCAGCCGCTCGGCGCCGCCACGACGGCCGCGCCCTCGCCCTGCTGCAGCGTGCGCCCCTCGTGCCTGAGGCTCATCGGGATGGCCAGCGGATTGGCGGTGCGCTCGAGGTAATCGCCCAGCACGCCGTTGAGCGCTGCAACAAGCGGCTCGCGGCCGGCCCAGCCGGCCTCGTCCTCATCCTCCGGCAGGGCTTCGCCGAGCACGGCCAGCGCGGTATCGATGCCCCCGCCCACCATCCGGGTGACGCCACGCACCGTCTTGTAGACGAAGCCGGTGATTCCGCGCGTGCGGCCCTCGACCGGCGTGCCGATCGGCAGGGGCACGCGCTGGATGGTGCGGTGCATCGCCTCGACGAGGTCGGTCACACCGAGCGTGGCGGCGACGGCGAGACGGCTGGCGCCGCGCAGGTCGGCGTTACGGGAGTTCGGCGCCATGGCGGCAGGCCGCATCGGGTTCGGTGGAAGCCGACGAATATGACACAGCGAGGGCCGCCACGCCAGCGGCCCGCCCCTCCCGCGCCGACCGGGCACCGCCGCGCGGCGCCCGTGGCTGTCAGCCCTGCATCGCTTCCTCGATCTCCGCCACCACGTCGGCGAACTTCGCGCGCGCGGCAGCCTCCACCTGAGGCACGTGGTAGGCCGGGAACAGCTCCGTGGTGCCGCGGTAGCCGCTCAGCACCTGCTGGGCGACGGTCACCTTGTGCACCTCGGTCGGACCGTCGGCCAGCGCGAGGAAATAGGAGGCCAGCACCTGCTCGGCGAAAGGCATCTCGTTGGAGATGCCGATCGAGCCGTGGAGGTGCAGCGCGCGCGACGCGATGTCGTGCAGCACCTTGGGCATCGCCGCCTTCACCGCGGCGATGTCCTTGCGCACCAGCTTGTAGTCGTTGTGCCTGTCGCACAGCCAGGCGGTGCGCAGCACCAGCAGCCGGAACTGCTCCAGCTCGATCCAGGAGTCGGCGATCTTCTCCTGCACCATCTGCTTCTTCGCCAGCAGCTCACCCTGCGTGAAGCGCGACAGCACGCGCTCGCACATCATGTCCAGCGCCCTGCGTGCCTGGCCGATGGTGCGCATCGCATGATGGATGCGCCCGCCGCCGAGGCGCACCTGCGCAACCACGAAGGCGCCGCCCTGCGGGCCCAGCATGTGGTCGGCGGGCACGCGCACGTCGTGGAACTCCAGATAGCCGTGGCTCGGAACATGGTCCGCGCCCCAGCCGACGTTGCGCTTGATCTCGATTCCCGGGGTGTCTGCCGGCACGATGAACATCGACATCCGCTGGTAGGGCGGCGCCTCGGGATCGGTCACCGCCATCACGATGTAGAAGGCCGCGAAGCGTGCGTTCGAGGCGAACCACTTCTGGCCGCTGATCACCCACTCGTCGCCCTGGCGGACCGCCTTGGTGGTGAGCACCTTGGGGTCGGCGCCGCCCTGCGGCTCGGTCATCGCGAAGCAGGAGACGATGCGGTTCTCCAGCAGCGGCTCGAGGAAGCGCTTCTTCTGCGCGGGCGTGCCGAAGTGCGCGAGGATCTCGGCGTTGCCGGTGTCGGGCGCCTGGCAGCCGAACACGACCGGCGCGAACGAGGCCCGGCCCAGGATCTCGTTGAGCAGCGCCAGCTTCATCTGACCGTAGCCCGGGCCGCCAAGGTCAGCGCCGAGGTGGCAGGCCCACAGCTTGCGCTCCTTCACCCGCTGCTGCAGCGGGCGAACCAGGCGCTCGAAGCCCGGCTGGTTCAGGTCGTAGGGGCTGCCGAGCACATGCTGGAGCGGCTCCACTTCTTCGCGTACGAAGGCCTCGACCCAGTCGAGTTCCTTCTGAAAGTCTGCATCGGTCTCGAATCCCCAGCTCATTTCTGCTCCCTCGTGTTGCGTTCGTCGTCAGGTTCGTCGGTGTTTCGGTCTGGCGGGCGGGGCGCGATCAGAGGATCAGGCCGCCGTCCACCGGGATGCTCTGGCCGTAGACGTAGGCCGACAGCGGCGACGCCAGGAACAGCGCAACGCCCGCCATGTCGGAGGGCAGCCCCAGGCGCCCCGCCGGGATGTTCTCCAGCGTGGCCTTCAGGCGCTCGGGGTTGGCCGTGGTGACCTTGGTGAGCTTGGTGTCCACCAGCCCCGGCGCGATGCCGTTGACGCGGATGCCCTCGCCTGCCCAGGCCTCGGCCAGCGTGCGGGTCAGCCCCATCGCGCCGGTCTTGGACGCGTTGTAGGCCGGATTGCCCTTGGTCGAGTGGAACGCGGCGGTGGAACTGACCGTGATCAGCGAGCCCTTCGACGCCTTGAGCATGTCGTAGAACTTGAGGCTGCAGTCCATCAGGCTGTTCAGGTTCACCTCGATGACCCGGCGGAAGCCGCCGCCGTCGAACTCGCCCCGCCGGTAGATGACGATGCCCTGCGAGAGCACCAGCACGTCGAGTTTCGAGAACGAAGGTTCCAGGGTCTCGACCGCGTTGCGGTCGCTGACGTCGACCTG
The DNA here is from genome assembly GCF_014202215.1 of Quisquiliibacterium transsilvanicum. Classification (GTDB taxonomy): domain Bacteria; phylum Pseudomonadota; class Gammaproteobacteria; order Burkholderiales; family Burkholderiaceae_E; genus Quisquiliibacterium; species Quisquiliibacterium transsilvanicum. The sequence goes on from NZ_JACHGB010000008.1 coordinate 11,952, forward strand.
CGCGTAGTGCAGGCCGGACAGGTCCGAGCCCTCGGCGGGATCGTAGTCGGCGGGGCTGGCGCGAGTGCCCCAGACGTGGACTTCCGCGCCGTTGTCCAGGAAGGCCCTGGCGATGCCGTTGCCGATGCCGCTCGAGCCACCGACCACCAGGACGGTCTTGCCGGAAAAGTCCAGGGGATTGCCCATCTTGCCCATCTCTCCATCGCCTTCGAGCGCGCAGCGCGCGTGACCAAGCCAGCCCGCAGCCCCGGTCCGGCGGCGGCGGTTAATACGTTTGGCTAAAACAAATGACTTATGCAATCATCGCACCAAAGGAAGCACCTTGTCGACCCCTGCCCAGACCCCGCCCTCCGCTGACCCCACGCGCGAGCGACTGAAGACCGCCGCGCAGCGCCTGTTCGCCGAGCGCGGCATCGACGGCGTCTCGATCCGCGACATCGTCACGGCGGCCGGCGTGCGCAATGGCGCGTCGGTCCACTATCACTTCGGCGCCAAGGAGGCGCTGGTGCAGGAGCTGGTCCTGGAAGGCGCGCAGCGCATCGACCTGCGCCGCAATGCCGCGCTCGACGCGATCGAGGGGGACGGCGGTCCGCGCAGCGTGTCCGAGATAGCCAGGCTGCTCGTGGAGACATCGATCGACGGCGGCCCGGCGGACGGCCCGGGCGCTGCCCGCGCGGCCAGCTACATCCGCTTCATCAATGCGGTGCGGGCGCACCACAACTCGCTCTTCATGGACGCGCTGCAGGGCCGCTGGAACTCCGGCTACCAGCGCTGCCTGAGGCACCTGGAGCGGCTGCTCGCCGACGTGCCGCCGGCGCTGCTGAACCAGCGCTTCATCTTCATGTCGCTGTATCTCGGCAGCACCCTCGCCGCCCGCGAGCGGGCGCTCGAGGACGCGGCCCGCTCCAGCCGCCTGTGGCGCACCGCCTGGGCGCTGGACAACCTGGTCGACACCCTGTGCGGCCTGCTCGGCCAGCCGCCTTCGGCGCGGACGACGCGCCGACTGCCGGAGGACGCGTCTCAGAACACGCGTTTGAACCAGGCGAGCGACAGACCGGCCGACAGCGCCAGCAGCAGCGCGGCCGCCGCCGACAGCGCTCCGGAGAGTTCCACGCGCCGCCGCTCGAAGCCCAGCTTCAGGTCCAGGGCCCGATAGACGCGCGTCAGCTCGGCCGCACTCGCGGCGGGGAAGTACTCGCCGAGCGTCAGCTCGGCGATGCGCCGCAGGCCGGCCTCGTCGAGCCGGACCCGCATCGACCAGCCCTCCACCGCAAGCACCGCCCCCTTGGCCGTGCCCAGCCCCACCGTGTACACCCGCACGCCGCGCTGCGCGGCGATGCGCGCGGCGAGCTCGGGCTCCGGTCCGGCGCCCGATTCGCCATCGCTCAGCAGCACGATCGCGGCCGAACGGTTCGATCCTGGCGGAATCGGCGCCGGCCAGTTCTCGGGGTCGGCGCGCGGGTCCTCCGCACGAAGGTCGAAGCGCAGCGCAGGGTCGATCGCCTTGAGCGCGACCAGCAGGCCGCTGCCGACCGCGGTGGCCTGCTGCAGCTGCAGCCGGTCCAGCGCAGCAAGCACGGCATCGCGGTCGTGCGTGGGCGTCTGCACCAGCGACGCGCTCGCGGCGAAGGCCACCAGCCCGATCCTGGTGGTGGCGGGCTGGCGCAGGACGAACTCGCGCGCCGCCGCGCGCGCGGCGCCGATGCGGTCCGGGGCGATGTCCGCGGCCCGCATGCTGCCGGAGATGTCGATCGCCAGGACGACGACCTCGTGCGGCGCCGGCAGCGACAGCTGCGCGCTCGGCCGCGCGGCCGCGACGAGCAGCGCGGCGAGCGCGAGCGACAGCAGCAGCGCGGGCATGGCGCGCCGCCAGGCCCGCACCGGCGGCGCAGGCGCCTGTGTTGCGCCGGCCGCGGCAGCGCGACGGCGCCGCCGGGCGGCGACCACGTTGGCCAGCACGGGCGCGGGCGCCAGGACGAGCAGCCAGAGCAGCGCAGGCCAGCCGAACTCCATGGCGCCCTCAGCGGCCCCGCGCCGCGCGCCCTGGCAGCCGACGGGCGCGCGCGCCGCGCGCCCGCGCATGAGCGAAGGCCATCAGCGAATCGACCAGGTCGGCATCCGTGGACAGCTCCAGTGCGTCGACGCCCGCATGGGAAAGCGACTCCCGCAGGCCGGCCTCGCGCCGCTGCACCGCCTCGGCGAAGCGTGCCCGGAAGCCCGGGTCGTCCGCGTCGACGAACAGACGCTCGCCGGTCTCGGCGTCCTCGACCGTCATCAGACCCAGCTCCGGCAGCGCCTGCTCGAGCGGGTCGACCGGGCGCACTGCGAGCACCTCGTGACGGCGCGCCAGCTGCCCCATCGGCGCCTCCCAGCCGGGCCGGCTGAAGAAATCCGACACCACGAACAGCAGCGAGCGGCGCGGCACCATCCGCTGCGCGCCGCGCAGCAGCTCGGCGAGGTCGGTCCCGGCGCCGGTCGGCGCGGATCGGCGCGCATCGGCCCGTCCCGGTGAACGCGCATCGCTGCGCCCGGGCTGATGCGCATCGATCCGCGCCAGCAGGTGCAGAACCTGGCCGCGTCCGCCGCGCGGCGGAATCACCGCATCCACGCGCTCGCCGAACAGCATCGCGCCAACGCGGTTGCCATGGCGCACCATCAGCCGCGCCATTGCGCCGACGAACTGCGCGGCCAGCGCGCGCTTGTCGCGTGCCCCCGAACCGAAGGACATCGAACCGGTCAGGTCGACCAGGAACCAGGCGCAGGCCTCGCGCTCCTCATGGAACTGGCGAACGTGCGGCACCTGCAGCCGCGCCGTCACGTTCCAGTCGATGTGACGGGCATCGTCCCAGGGCTGGTACTCGCGCAGGTCGGCGAGGTCGAGACCAAAGCCGCGCAGCAGGGTCCGATAGTCGCCCTGCAGCAGCCCGTCGAGCCGCCGGATCACGGTCCACTCGATGCGGCGCAGCATCCGCTCAGGCGCGGGGGACGGCATCCCGGTGGGCCTCCAGTGGCTTGGGCGGCATCGGCACGCGCGCCATCAGCTTCTCGATCAGCGCATCGGCATCGACCTCCTCTGCCAGCGCCTCCCAGGACAGCACCAGCCGGTGCCTGAAGACGTCGGGAACGAGGTCCGCGAGATCCTCCGGCAGCACGTAGGCCCGCCCGCGCAGGCGGGCCAGCGCGCGCGCGCCCTCGATCAGATGGATCGGCGCGCGGGGACTGGCGCCATGGGCCAGCCATCGCTCGAGCTCCGGCAGCCCATGCCGCGCGGGAGCGCGCGTCGCCGCCGCGAGCTTCACCGCATACTGGATCAGCGACGGATCGACGTAGGTGGCCCGGCATTCGCACTGCAGCTCGAGCAGTTGCGCGGTGCTGGCCACCGGCTGCGGCTCAGGGGTACCGCCGGTGACGCGCTCGACGATCACGAACTCCTCCTCTTCGGTCGGATAGCCCACCAGCACCTTCATCATGAAGCGATCCACCTGCGCTTCCGGCAGCGCGTAGGTGCCCTCGGTCTCGATCGGGTTCTGCGTCGCCATCACCAGGAAGGGCGCCGGCACCGGGTAGGTTTCCCCGGCGATCGTCACCTGCCGCTCCTGCATCACCTCCAGCAGCGCGCTCTGCACCTTGGCCGGGGCGCGATTGATCTCGTCGGCCAGCAGCAGGTTGGTGAACACCGGGCCGAGCGCAGTGGAGAACTCGCCGGTGCGCTGGTTGTAGACGCGGGTCCCCACCAGGTCCGCAGGAACGAGGTCGGGCGTGAACTGGATCCGTCCGAAGCCTCCACGGATGGTCCGCGCCAGGGTCTTCACGGTCAGCGTCTTGGCGAGGCCGGGCACACCTTCGACCAGCAGGTGCCCCTGGGCGAGCAGCGCCACCAGAACCCGCTCCAGGAAGGCATCCTGGCCCACCACCACCTTCTTCATCTCGTAGAACACGCGCTCCATCAGCGTGCCCCGCTGCGTCGCCTCCGGATCGATCATCGTGCCTCCTCGCGGCTGGCCTGATTGCGGCCTGATTGCGGCATGGGTGCTGTCGGGCCGGGCGCCCGCGGCCCCGTGTCAGAACGGCGGCAGGCCGAAGCCCGCCGCCGCATTCTCGATGGGCACCGCGAAGCCGATGCCGACGAAGAATCGCTGGCCGACCGGATTCAGGATGCCGGTGACGATGCCCACCACCTCGCCCTCGTCGGTGACCAGCGGCCCGCCCGAGTTGCCCGGGTTCGCCGCGGCATCGAACTGGATCAGCCGTCCGAGCACTCGCCCGCCGTCCTCGGAGACGTACTCTCGGTCCAGGCCGGAGACCACGCCCGAGCTCACCGACGGGCCGATCCCGAACGGAAAACCGACTGCGACCACCCGATCGCCCGGCCGCAGGTCGCCCGAGGAGCGCAGCGTGGCGGCGACGAGGTCGTCGGGAAGCGTGTGCGCCTTCAGCACCGCGAGGTCGTTCTCGGGCTGGACCGACAGCACGGTGGCATCCGACTCCAGCCCGTCGTCGAACACCACCCTGATCCGGGCCGCGCCGGCGACGACGTGGAGGTTGGTCAGGATCACGCCTTCCTCCAGGATGACGACGCCGGTGCCGGTGCCATGCGCGGCTTCGTCCGTGCCGGGTGCGGTGCCGGGCGCAGCGCGCTCCTTCGGTCCTCGCCCCTTCCCGGCCGCGCCGCGCTCGCCCGGCGCACCGAACGCCCGTACCCGCACCACCGAGGGCCGGATGGTTTCCCAGGCGCGGGCGGCCGGCGACGGCAGCTTCGCCTTCTCCAGGCTGCGCTGCACCGCCAGATCGAAGCGCTCCTGCGCGCGCTCGTCCACCGGCTGACCGAGATGGCGCCCGGCCAGGACGCCCGCCGCCAGCAGCGCAGCGGCGCCAAGAAGAATCGGCAACATCAGTCGCAAACGCCAGCGCCGCGCGCTGGGGCCGCTGGGGCCGGTGGCGCTGGTGGCGCTGGTGGCGCTGGTGGCGCTGGCGGTCATGTCGGGCACCGAGCACTCCGCGCCGATGCCGGCAGGCGCGGCCGCACTCCCGCCCCCTGGTCGGGGAGCCTTCCTGCGCACCGCGATGTAGACGCCCGCTCTCGGCATGACCGTCGCTCCGGCCAGGCCCCGACCGAAGGGCCCGGTTTCGGCTACGCTAACACGACCTCCCGGCGGCGTGTGCGCCGGCGCCCCTATGACGGGAAAGCCCGCAATGACGTTCCTGTGGCCGACGATGTTGTGGCTGCTGCTTGCGATCCCCGCGCTGCTTGCGGGCTACCTGCTGCTGCTGCGTCGGCGCAGCCAGCCGGCGCTGCGCTTTCCCCATCTCGGCCTGATCCGGGAGGCGCTGGGCAAGGGACCGGGATGGCGCCGCCACCTGCCTCCTGCGCTGATGCTGCTCTCGGTGGCGGCGGCGCTGTTCGCCGCCGCGCGCCCGGTCGCCACGATCACCCTTCCGGCCGACCAGCAGACGCTGCTGCTGGCCATCGACGTGTCGCTGAGCATGCGCGCGGAAGACATCGAACCCAACCGGATGGAGGCGGCGCAGGCCGCGGCGCGCAGTTTCGTGCGCGAGCTCCCCGGCAAGGTCCGGGTCGGAATCGTCGCCTTCGCGGGCACCGCCAGCCTGGTCCAGGCGCCCACCCGGGACCGCGAGGCGCTGCTGGCCGCAATCGACGGCTTCCAGCTGCAGCGCGCCACCGCGGTGGGCAGCGGCATCCTAGTGTCGCTGGCCAGCCTGTTCCCGGACGCCGCGATCGACCTCGAGGAGAGCCTGTTCGGCAACCGCGCCGGAGCCGGCGCGCGTAGCCCGGCAGCCGCGCCCGGCGGCGCCCGCAGCGACGCATCGCCCTCGGCGCCGGTGCAGCCCGGCTCGTCCGGGTCGGCAGCGATCGTCCTGCTCACCGATGGCCGCACCACCACCGGCCCGGACCCGCTGGAGGCCGCGCGCACCGCTGCGGCCATGGGCGTGCGCGTCCACACCGTAGGCTTCGGCTCCGGCGAAGGCGCCACGGTGGCCTTCAACGGCTTCTCGATGTTCATGCGCTTCGACGAGGAGGCGCTGCGCGCGATCGCGCAGATCACCGGTGGCGAGTACTACCACGCCGCCAGCGGCGACGACCTGCAGCGCATCTACAGGGAACTCGGCGCGCGGTTCGCGCTGGAGACGGCGCGCACCGAGATCGGCGCCCTGTTCGCGGCGCTCGCCGCGGCGCTCGCACTGGCTGCGGCAGGGCTGTCCTTCGCCTGGTTCCGGGCCGGACGCTGAGCCTCCAGGGGGACGCCGGCCCGGCTCAGGGAGTTCCGGCGCTCGCACAGCACTCGCGCGCGACCGAGTCCAGGTCCGGCTGGATGCCGCGCTCGCCGAGCCGCTTGCCGAACCCCGAGCGGTGGATCAGCGACGCCGGCTGCGCCTGCAGCCCGCACAGCACCAACCGACCGCCGCGCCTGGCCAGCAGCGCCTCCAGCGACTCGAGGGCATCCAGTCCGGTCGTGTCGATGTTGATCAGCCCCGACATCTCGAGCACTGTGAGCGGAGGAATGTGCCGCTGCGGGTCGAGCAGCCCCTCGAGCTTGCTGACCGCGCCGAAGAAGAGCGACCCGACGACGCGATAGGCCTCCACGCTGGCCACTGGCAGGCCCCGGCGCTCCGCCTCCGCCTGGTCGATCGGCTCGATCCTGGTCAGGCTGGAGATGCGCGTGACGAAGAACAGGCAGGCGAGCACCAGGCCGACCTCGACCGCCACCGTCAGGTCCAGGACGACCGTGAGCAGGAAGGTGGCCAGCAGGATCACCCGGTAGTTCATCGAGAACTGCTTCAGCCGCCCGAACTCGTGCCACTCGCCCATGTTCCACGCAACGAACAGCAGGATCGCCGACAGCGTGGCAAGCGGAATGTCCTGGGCCAGCGGAGCAGCCACCAGCACGATGAGCAGCAGCACGCCCGCGTGGACCACTCCCGCCACCGGCGAGCGCGCGCCGGAGCGGATGCTGGTGACGGTGCGCGCGATGGTGCCGGTGACGCAGAAGCCGCCGAACAGCGGCGCAACGAAATTGGCCACGCCCTGCCCCATCAGCTCCTGGTTGGGATCGTGACGGTCCTCGGTCAGCGAATCCGCGACCCGGGCGCACAGCAGCGACTCGATCGCGCCCAGCAGCGCGATCGTGAGCGCCGGCGCGAAGAGCAGCCGGACCGTCGCCCACTCGAACGCCGGGAACTCGATCGCAGGCAGCGCCTGCGGGATCCCGCCGAACTTCGAGCCGATGGTTTCCACATCGAGCCCGCCGGCCGAGACGGCAAGCGTTCCGGCGGCGAGCGCGACGATGGTCCCCGGCACCCGCGACATCCAGTGATACGCCCGCGAACGGCTGGCCGCGTAGGTCTTGGGCCAGAGCACGACGACCGCAAGCGATACGACCCCCAGTCCCAGGGTCGCCGGGTCGAAGGCGCTCGCGTTGCGCACGATCGCTCCGACCTTGCCGAAGAACTCCGCCGGGAGATCGTCGATCGGCAGCCCCATGAAGTCCTTCACCTGCGACAGCGCGATCAGCACCGCGATGCCGTTGGTGAAACCGATGACGATCGAGACCGGGATGAAGCGCACCAGGCTGCCGAGCCGCGCCATTCCCATCGCGAACAGAATCACCCCCGCGAACATGGTGGCGAGCAGCAGGTTGGCCACGCCGTAGCGCTCGACGATGCCGTAGACGATCACGATGAAGGCGCCGGCCGGACCGCCGATCTGCACCCTCGACCCGCCGAAGGCCGAGACCAGGAAGCCGCCGACGATCGCCGTGACGATCCCGGCCTGCGGCGACAGGCCGCTCGCGATGGCGAAGGCCATGGCAAGCGGAAGCGCCACGACCCCCACGGTCACGCCCGCAGCGACGTCGCCCGAGAGCTGGCTTCGATCGTAGTTGCGCAGCGCGGCGAGCGCCGCCGGACGGAACTGCAGGGAAAACTTCATCACGGGCTCCTGCCACCCCGATCGGCGTCACGACGATGAATCGTCCGGCCCAGCCACCCGGACACCGACAGGGACGAAGCGCTCCGAGCGCGGCCCGCAGCCGGCACGCGCCTGCTCAGCCGCCGGCAGGGCCGATCATGTCGCCCGGCCGCACCCAACGGTCGAACTCCTCGCTGCTCACGTAGCCCAGTTCGATCGCCGCCTGCCGCAGGCTCTCGCCGCGTGAATGCGCACGCTTTGCGATCTCGGCTGCGCGGTCGTAGCCGATGTGTGGCGCGAGGGCAGTGACCAGCATGAGCGAGCCTTCGACGAGTTCGGCAATGCGCTCCGGGCGCGGCTCGATGCCGCGCGCACAGTGCCGGTCGAAGCTCGACATACCGTCGGCCATCAGCCGGGCGCTCTGCAGGAAGGCATGCGCGATCAGCGGCTTGCACACGTTGAGCTCGAAGTTGCCCGAGGCCCCCGCGAAAGTGATCGCAGTGTCGTTGCCGAAGACCTGGCAGCAGGCCATCGCCAGCGCCTCGCACTGCGTCGGGTTCACCTTGCCGGGCATGATCGAACTGCCAGGCTCGTTCTCGGGAATCGAGATCTCGCCGAGCCCGCTGCGCGGACCGGAGGCCAGCCAGCGTACGTCGTTGGCGATCTTCATCAGCGCGGTGGCCAGCAGCTTCAGCGCGCCGTGCGCGCCCACCATGGCCTCGTGCGCCGCGAGCGCCGCGAAGCGGTTGGGCGCCACCGCCAGCGGCAGTCCGGCTTCGCGCGCGAGCATCGCGGCCACCCGATCGCCGAACTGGGGGTGGGTGTTCAGCCCGGTGCCGACCGCCGTACCCCCGATCGCCAGCTCGAACAATCCGGGCAGCGCCGCGTCGATCGCGCGCTCCGCATGCGCCAGCTGGGCCGCGTAGCCGGAAAATTCCTGGCCAAGCGTGAGGGGCGTGGCGTCCTGCAGGTGCGTGCGCCCGATCTTCACGATTCCGGAGAAGGCCTGCGCCTTGGCTTCCAGCGTCGCGCGCAGTCCCCTCAGCACTGGCAGAACCTGACCGTTCAAGGCCTGCGCGGACGCCACGTGCATCGCGGTCGGGAACACGTCGTTCGAGGACTGACCGAGATTGACATGGTCGTTCGGATGCACCCGACGGCTCTCGCCGCGCACACCGCCCATGATCTCCGAGGCGCGGTTGGCGAGCACCTCGTTGGCATTCATGTTGGTCTGCGTGCCGGAGCCGGTCTGCCAGACCGAGAGCGGGAACTCCGCGTCATGGCGCCCTGCCAGGACTTCGTCCGAGGCTTGCGCAATCGCAGCTGCGAGCTCGTCATCGAGCAGCCCGAGGTCGCGGTTGGCCAGCGCGCATGCGCGCTTCACCGCCACCAGCGCGACCAGCAGCTCGCGCGGCATGCGCTCGGTCGAGATGCGGAAATGGGCGAGCGAGCGCTGCGTCTGCGCACCCCAAAGACGCTCGGAAGGCACGTCGACCGTGCCAAGGGAATCGCGCTCAGTGCGGAAGGAGGCCATGGCCGCTCCCCACCGGAGCGCGCGCGGACCGCCCGAGGCGGTCCGGGGGCGCTGCCGTCCTCAGGTCTTGCACTCGTTCGCGAGCTGCTTGCCGTTCTTGGTGTCGAGCAGCATCGATTTTCCGACGATCACGAGCCAGACCAGCCCCGAGGCGTTGTCTTCGTAGCGCAGCGCCCCGGTCTTCGTGCTCACCGCGCGCAGCGTGTAGTCCTTGCGATCCCAGTTCAGCGTGGCGAACTGGAGATCCGCGCTCACGGTCCGGACCTGGACGCGACGGTTCAGCTCGCACTCGTAGGTGCCCGCGCGAAACGGCAGGCCGGCCGGGTTGAAGTCGGACAGCGGCGCCTCGGTCGCCTGGACGCCAGGGCTCACGACCTGCTCCTGCGCCGGCGCCATGGCGACCGTGGGCGTCAACGGCGCCGAGGCGCCGCTCGCGCCGGCCGCCTGCGCGGAGGCAGCGATCGCGGCGGCGACGGCAAATCGGGCAAGGCTTGAACGCTGCATCGTCTTCTCCTGGAGTGAAACGGGCTGCGCCCGTCGCCTCGAAACCGGTCCTCGAATCGTCGCGATTGTCGGCCTGCGAACGCGGGAACGCAAGCGCGACGCTGCGCGCGCGCCGGCACGGGCGCAGCGGCCACGCCACACCCGCCATTCAGCTGCCTTGCCCCCGGGGCGGGATCCGGCCCAGCGTCGCCAGGTCGAGGGCCATGCCGAACGCCGCATCGGTGAACGCGAGCACCTTCTCGAACTCCTCGTCGCTCAGGCGCCGGGCGGCGTCGCGGGAGCGGTAGACGTTGATGAACTCATGTTCACGACCCGCATGCAGCACCAGCCGCGCGACCCCGAGCTCCTCCAGCGCCTTCCACAACGAGGGGCTGTAGTTGCGCGCCAGCTGCATCAGGAAGGGCACCGGATCGTTGCGCGCGAGCAGGGCGGCAAGCCGCAGCAGCACCTCGAAGGGGAGCACCATCTTGCCGTTCTCGGCCAGGTCGAGCATCTCCGGATCCTTGAGATCGATCGCAGTGCTCACCTCGGCGACGGTCAGGCCAGCGGTCTCGCGGGCGTCTCGCAGGAAGGCGCCCGCCTTGTGGAGCGCCCGCCAGTGCGCAGGCCGGCGCACCAGGGCATTGCCGACCCCCAGCGAGAGTTCCGCCGCGCTGCCCACCAGACCGAGGAGTTGCGCCGCAATCGCGCGCACATCGAGCGGCCAGGAAACGACCGGCGCAGCCGGAGCCTGCCTGCCCGACTTGCGGGCGGCGGCCAGGCTCGCTCGCCCCGCTGCGCCGGATGCCCCCGCCCTGGCCGCCGCAGGCTTCGCCACCGCCTTCGGCTCCTTGGCCTCGGCTGCGCGCCCTCTCGCGCTCCCCCTCGCGCTCCCCCTCGCGCTCCCCCTCGCGCTCGTCCTCGCGCCCGGCTTCGCGCCCGGCTTCGCGCCCGGCTTCGCCTTCGCCGCAGGCTTCCCCGCGCCCCTTTCGCTCATGCCCCACCCCACTTTGCCGGATGCACCGCCCCTATGCTATCCCCGGCGGCCTGCCCGGGGTGATCTCCAGCTGCAGGCGCGGGAGCGCGGTGGAGGTCGGCGGTGAAGGTCGGCGGCGGCGGCCGCCTCGCGACCGCCGCTATACACTGCCCGCCAGCGCCAGCCAGACCGGAACCTCCATGCCAGAACAGTCGATCCCCCTCCTCTCCGCCGTCGAGGCGCGCGTGCTCGGCGTGCTCGTCGAGAAGCAGCTCACCGTGCCCGACATCTATCCGCTGACGCTGAACGCGCTGCTGGCCGGCTGCAACCAGAAGACCAGCCGCGATCCGGTGATGACGCTGTCGGAGGGCGAGGTCCAGGACGCCCTCGAGCGCCTGCGCCGGCTGTCGCTGGTGATCGAATCCAGCGGCAGCCGCGTGATGCGCTATTCACACAACGCGAAGCGGGTGCTCGGCGTGCCGACCGAGTCGGTGGCGCTGCTGGCGACACTGCTGCTGCGCGGCCCGCAGACCGCGGCGGAGCTGCGGGCCAACACCGAGCGCCTGCAGCGCTTCTCGGACGCCTCCGCGCTCGAGGCGTTCCTCGAGGAGCTGGCGGCCTGGCCCGCGGGCGCGCTGGTGAGCCGGCTGGCGCGCCAGCCGGGCGCCCGCGAGCAGCGCTGGGTGCAGCTGCTGTGCGGCGCGCCCGCGGCTGCGCCGATGGAACGGGATCTCATCGAAGGCGCCGCGGTTTCCGCCGTTCCGGGCAGCCACCGGCTCGACGGCGCGCCCTCTGCGGCATCCGCCCAGGCGCGGATCGACACGCTGGAAGCCCGGGTCGCCGCGCTGGAAGCGACCGTCCGGCGATTGTGCGCCGAGCTCGGCATCGAGCAGTCCCGGGCAGAGCAGACCGGCCGGGTCGAAGCCGGCGAGGACGAACCCGGCACCCGGCAGACGGGCGCCGCGAACGCCGCTGGTGCAAGTGCGAATTCAGCTGCCACGGACGCGTGAACGGCTCGAGGGGTGGCGCGCGCCACCAGGTCGCGCGCCGGCCACGCGCATGCAAGAATCGGCCGCTACCCCCCTGATGCACACCATGGCCGTTCCACTGATCGAGGGACTCCAGCATCCCCACGCCTACCCGCACCCGTCCGGCCCGGTCCGACTGGTCGAGACGCACATCTCCTGGGTGCTGCTCGCGGGCGACTTTGCCTACAAGGTAAAGAAGCCGGTGGACTTCGGCTTCGTCGACTTCTCCTCGCTGGAGCGGCGCCGTCGGTTCTGCGAGGAGGAGCTGAGGCTCAACCGGCGCCTCGCGCCGCAGCTCTACCTGGGGGTCGCGCCGATCGCCGGCCCGGCGGCAGCGCCACGCATCGACGGCGACGGCGAGCCGATCGAGTACGCAGTGAGGATGCGCCGCTTCCGGCGCGCCGACGAATTCGCCGCGCTGGCGGCGCGCGGCGAACTCGAGCCGGCGCACGTGGAGACACTGGCGGCGCTGGTCGCAGACTTTCATTCGGCGGCCGACAGGGATCCGCCGGACTCGGGCTGGGGCAGCCCGGAGCAGGTGCTCGCGCACTGGATCGGCAACTTCGAGGTGCTGGCGCGCACCGGGATGGCGGCCGCCGAACGTGTGCGCCTGGAGGCGCTCGAGGGCTGGATGCGCGCGCAGCACGAACGGCTCGCGCCACTGATTGCCAGCCGGCGCGCCGAGGGCTTCGTGCGCGAGTGCCATGGCGACCTTCACCTGGGCAACGTCGTGCTGATCGAAGGACACCCCGTGCCCTTCGATGCGCTCGAGTTCGATCCCGGCCTGCGCTGGACCGATGTGGTGGCCGAGGTGGCGTTCACGATGATGGACCTGGAGCGCCTCGGGCACCCCGGGCTCGCGCGGCGATTCCTCGACGCCTGGCTGGAACGCAGCGGCGACTTCGCCGGACTCGCCCTGCTGCCGGCGATGCTGGCCTATCGCGCGCTGGTCCGGGCCAAGGTGGCGGCGCTGCGCGCCACCCAGTCCGCCCCCGGCACCGGGCAGGACGAGGCGCTCGCCGAGATGCGCGCCGACGTCGCCCTCGCCGAGCGCCTCGCGTCCCCGCGCCCGCGCGCAATCGCGATCACCATGGGCGTGTCCGGCTCGGGCAAGAGCCGGCTCGCGCTCGCGCTCGCCGAGTCCGGCGACTGGGTGCGGATCCGCTCGGACGTCGAGCGCAAGAGGCTGGCCGGCCTGGCCGCAGCCGACCGGGCCGGCGCCCCGCCGGGCGCGGGACTGTACGCGCCCGGGCGCACCGGGCAGGTCTACGAGCGGCTCGCGTCCCTGGCGGGCACGGTCGCCGACGCCGGCTTCCCGGCCCTGGTCGATGCCACCTTCCTGCGCCGCAGCCAGCGCGACGCCTTGCGCAGCCTGGCGGCCGAGCACGGCACCGGCTTTGGCATCCTTGTCGCAGACGCGCCGGTCGCGCTGCTTCGGGAGCGGGTGCAGGCACGTGCGCGCGCCGGCAGCGATCCATCGGACGCGACCCTCGAGGTGCTCGAAGCGCAGCGCAAGACGTTCGAACCCCTCGGCGCCGACGAAGAGGCCTGCGCCATCCGCGTCGACACTTCGACCCCGGCCGACGCCGCGGCGCTCGGGCAGGCCCTGCTGTCGCGCTGCAGCCACTCCACGACCCCGCCATCCCGATGAGCCATCCCGGTCCGCTTCGCCGCTTCGCCTGGCTGTCGATCCTTGCAGCGCTGGTCACCATCGCGCTGAAATCCGGCGCCTGGTGGCTCACCGGATCAGTCGGCTTCCTGTCCGACGCGCTCGAGTCGCTGGTCAACGTCGCAGGGGCGGTGATGGCCCTTGCCATGCTCGCGATCGCATCGCGCCCCGCTGACGAGCTGCACGCCTTCGGTCACGGCAAGGCAGAGTCCTTCTCCTGCGCCTTCGAGGGGGCCCTGATCGCGCCGGCGGCCGGCGTCAACATCCTCTGGACTGGCTGGCGGCTGGCCCGGCACTCAGCGCATGGCCTGATGGACGGCGTCCTGCCCTCCGGCCAGCTCGAGGCCCTGGATGCGGTGCTCGAGGGCTGTCGGGCCCAAGGGCTGGACTTCCATGCGGGCCGCAATCCAGCGCAGCACCGTGTTCACCCATCTCGAGCCGATCGAGGACTCCGCCTCGATGGCGGACCGATTCCTGGATCGCGACGACGGTCCCGCCGCCGCCGCTGCGCCAGCCAGCCTCCCGGCGCAGCGACCCTGAGCCCCTGAAGGAACGACCCATGCAGGCACCCGACTCCGCTGCTCGACCGCGCGTGTTCTACGGCTGGATCGTGGTGTGGGCCGCCTTCGTCGGCCTCGGCACCATCTTCGGCACTTCGTACTCGTTCGCGGCCTTCTTCCAGTCGTTCGCGCAGGAGTTCGACGCCCAGCGCGCCGACGTCGCGATGGTTTTCGGCCTTTCCGGGCTGCTTTACTTCGTTCTCGGCGTCGGCGGCGGCGCGATGTCGGACCGTTTCGGGCCGCGCATTACCACCACCACCGGCATGGCGATCATCGCTGCCGCCCTCCTGGCAGCGAGTTTCGCGCAATCGCTGATGGCGGTGTACATGGCCTTCGGCGCCGGGGTCGGCATCGGCATCGCGCTGGTCTATACGCCGACGATGGGCGCGGTCCAGCCCTGGTTCCTGCGCCATCGCGGGCTCGCCTCCGGAATCTCCAGCGCCGGGATCGGCGCAGGCACCGTCGTGCTGCCGCTGCTGGTGACTGCCTGGATCGACGCCTGGGGCTGGCGCGAAGGCATGCGCATCCTTGCCGCGGTGGTCGCCACCGTCGGCGTGGCTTCGGCGATGTGCATGGAGAAGGACCCGGCGCGCCGCAACCAGGGCCCCGACGGCGGCCCGCCGCTGGCAGGCCTGGGCGGACGGGCCGCGGCAGTGGCGGGAATGCCGCTGCGCGAGGCGATCCGCGACCGCCGCTTCCTCTGGCTGTACGCATCGACGATGCTCGCGGCGCCGGTGATGTTCACCCCCTTCGCCCACGTGTCCGCCCATGCGCGCGACCTGTCGATCGCCGAAGGGCTCGCCGTGGGGCTGGTGGGCCTGATCGGCATCGGCAGCCTGGTCGGACGCTTCGCGATCGGCTGGCTCGCCGACCGGCTCGGGCGCCTGCGCAGCCTGGTGCTGATGATGGCGCTGCTGGGGGCGTCCTACGCGTTCTGGTACCTGGCGCCGGGCTATGGCCTGCTCGCAGTGTTCGCCGTCTGCTTCGGCCTGTGCTACGGCGGCATCGTCTCGCTGCTGCCCCCCATCTGCATGGACCTGTTCGGCGGACGCGCGATCTCGTCGATCATCGGCGTGCTCTACAGCGGCGCCGCGCTGGGCAACCTGCTGGGCCCGGTGGCTGCTGGCGCGATCTTCGACCATACCGGCAGCTACGTCCCGGTCATGGCCGCCTGCGCGCTGTGCTCGGCGGGCGCCACCTGGGCTGCCTGGCGGACCTTCAGACAGCCGGCGCCGGCCTGATCCGGCGCGCCGGCAGAACGGGCAGCGCTCAGGCCGGCTCAGGCCACGGGCGCTGCGGCGGGCGCAGGCGCTCGAGCAGCCGCGACATCCGCAGCACCCCGAGATCGTCGAAGCGCTGCCCGACCACCTGCACGCCAACCGGCATCCCGTCGCCGGTATAGCCCCAGTTGACCGAGGACGCCGGCTGTTCGCTCATGCTGAACGGAACGGTGAATGCGATGTGCGGCAGGGCCCGGTGCGGATCGCTGCCGGGCGACGGAACGCCGGCCTCGTAGGCGGGGATCGGCGAGGTCGGCGACAGGACGAAGGCGTAGGCGCCGACCGCGCGGACCGCCGCCTCGCGCATTTCCATCACCCGCGTGTAACCGGCCATCACCTCGCTGCCGGTGAATCCGCCGGAGCGCCAGGTGCACCACTCGACGATGAAGGGCAGCAGCTTCGCGCGCGCCTGCGGACTCATCGCAGCCACGTCGTTCCCGGAGCGCGCCTCGAAGAACACGTTCATCCCCTCGAGCATCTCCCCGGTCAGGAACGACGGGATCTCCTCGACGATCGCGCCGGCAGCGGCCAGCGCGCCGGCCGCCTGAGCGGCCACTGCAGCCACCTCCGGGTCCACCGGCAGCCCGACCCGCATGTCCGGCAGGAAGCCGATGCGCAGGCCGCGCGGCTCCAGCCCGTCGAGCCCCGCCGCGTAGTCCTCCTGCTGCCAGGGGAGCGACATGAAGTCGCGCGCGTCGGGACGGGTCACCACGTTCATCAGCAGCGCCGAATCGCGGACGGTCCGCGTCATCGGTCCCGCCACGCGCCCCATGTAGGGCGGATGGATCGGGATCCGCCCGAGGCTGGGCTTGAGCGCGAACAGGCCGCAGTGGGTGGCCGGCAGCCGCACCGACCCGCCGATGTCGGTGCCCAGGTGCAGCGGGCCATACCCCGCGACTGCCGCCGCCGCGGCGCCAGAGGACGAGCCTGAAGTGTTCCGGTCCAGGCGCCAGGGGTTGCGAGTGACGCCGTGGATCGATGACAGCCCCGACGAGAGCATGCCGAAGTCGGGCATCGTGGTCTTGCCCAGGATGACGCAGCCGGCCTCGCGGACCCGGGCCGACGGCGGCGCGTCGGCGGCCTTCGGCGTCAGGTCGGCAGCGGCGCTGCCGATCGGCGCCGGATCGCCGCGCGTGTAGATGTTTTCCTTGATCGTGATCGGCACCCCGTCGATCGGCGACAGCGGGCTGCCGGAGCGCCAGCGCGCTTCCGACGCGCGCGCGTCGGCGAGCGCCTGCTCGCGGTGCACCAGGTACATCGCATTGATCGAGGGCTCCCAGCGGTCGATCCGCCCGAGCGCCGCCTGTGCGGCTTCCACGGGAGACAGGCGCCCGGTGGCGAAGGCCTCCGAGAGTTCGGCGGCGCCGAGTCGATGCAGTTCGATCATGCGGGGACTCCTGTCGGGTCGAAGATTCGGGCGGTTGACCGGTGGACGACCAGCCTGGGATTCAGCCGCGGATCCAGCCCAGGTCGCGCGCCGACGGCAGGCGGGGCAGGCCCGAGGTGGCAATACCCTGGGCGCGGCTCACGCCGCGCACGACGGCCGCGGCCGTGACCAGCGCCGCCGCCACCCCGAGCAGCGCGAGGTCGACGCGCAGCCCCGAGGCGCCGGTGGCCAGCGCGAAGATCGTGTCGCCGTCATACGGCGTGTGCACCGGATCGATGGTGCGCGCGAAGCCGTCGTGCGCCACCTGCGCAAGCCGGCGCGCCTGCGCCTTGTCGAGCACCGCGTCGGTGGCGACCAGGCCGATGGTGGTCGCGCCTCCCGGCTGCGTCACCGGCGCCGAGGCAGCGGGCCACTCGCCGCGCAGCATCGCCTCGGCGGTGCGTAGTGGCCACATGCCGTCAGCGCTGCGCGCGCCCGCGATCACCGCGCCGGTGTGCGGATCGAGCACGTCGCCGACCGCGTTGACCGCGACGATCGCGCCCACGTTGACGCCGGCCACGCGCACCGAGGCAGTGCCGATGCCGCCCTTCATCGCGCGCTCGATCCCGAACAGCTTGCCCACCGTGGCGCCGGCGCCGGCACCCACCGAGCCCTCGGCCGGCGGCGCATCGGACGCCGCGGCACAGGCCGCGTAGCCGGCGCTGGCATCCGGGCGCACACGATGATCTCCGACCAGCAGGTCGAAGAGGATCGCCGCGGGCACGATCGGCACGCACGCGGGCCCCACCTGCAGCCCCACGCCGCGCTCCTCCAGCCAGCGCACCACCCCGCCCGCTGCGTCGAGCCCGAAGGCGCTGCCGCCAGCCAGCAGCACCGCGTGAACACGCTCCACCAGGTTGCCCGGCTCGAGCAGGTCGGTCTCACGCGTGCCGGGCGCCGCGCCGCGCACGTCCACGCCTGCCACCGCGCCCTCCTCGGCGAGAATCACGGTGCAGCCGGTCGGGCGGCGCGGGTCGGTGAAATGCCCGACCCGGATGCCCCGCACGTCGGTCACGGCGCCGCCGGGCAGCGGGGCCGGCGCGGCGCGGCGAGGCTGCGTTTCGTTCATCGGGAAAGCTTACTTCATCGCGCGGATCCGGACCGGGCGCCACGGGCAAAGCCGCTATGATCGCCCGACATCCGGAGGAGACCGCAATGACGCTGTTCGACCTGAAAGACAAGGTGGCCGTGATCACCGGCGCCAGCCGCGGCATCGGCCGTGCCATCGCCGAACGCCTCGCCGAGCACGGCGCCAGGGTGGTGATCTCCAGCCGCAAGCTCGACGCCTGCGAGGAGGTCGCCTCGGCGATCCGCGCCAAGGGCGGCACGGCGGTTGCCCGCGCCTGCCACATCGGCCGCAAGGAGGAGTTGCAGGCGCTGGTGGACGCCACCAGGGTCGAGTGGGGCGGCATCGACATCCTGGTCTGCAACGCGGCCGTGAATCCCTTCTTCGGGCGCTCGGTGGACATGCCCGACGAGGCCTACGACCGGATCATGAACAGCAACGTGCGTAGCAATTTCTGGCTGTGCAACATGGTTGCGCCGCAGATGGCCGAGCGCGGCGACGGCTCGATCATCATCGTGTCGTCGATCGGCGGCTTCCAGGGCTCCAACCAGCTCGGCGTCTACTGCATCTCCAAGGCTGCCGACATGCAGCTCGCGCGCAACCTCGCGGTCGAATGGGGCGCGCAGAACGTGCGCGCCAACTGCATCGCGCCCGGCCTGATCCGCACCGACTTCGCCCGCGCGCTCTGGGAAAATCCCGTCATCCTGAAGAAGTCGGTCGAAACCGCGCCGCTGCAGCGCATCGGCGAGCCCGACGAGATCGCGGGTGCGGCGGTGTTCCTCGCATCGAAGGCCGGCAGCTTCATGACCGGCCAGACCCTGGTCATCGACGGCGGACGGCTCGCGGGCTCGCCGCGCGGCGAATGAGCCCGACGGGCCAGCAAGGAGCGCAGACCATGGACACCAGCGACAAACCGGAAGCCTGGCGGCGCGGCTACGAGGCGCGCTGCCGCGTGCTCGGCGAGGCCTACGTCGAGCAGGCCTTCGCGGGCGCGGACGACTTCACCCGCGACCTGCAGGACTACGTGACCGAACATGCCTGGGGCGCGTCCTGGGCGCGCCCGGGGCTCGATTTCAAGACCCGCAGCATGCTGAACCTGGCGATGCTCACCGCGCTGAACCGGCCGCACGAGTTCGAGATCCACCTGCGCGGCGCACTGCGCAACGGGGTGAACGCCGCCGAAATCAAGGAGATCCTGCTGCAGACGGCGGTGTACTGCGGCGCGCCCGCCGCGCTGGACAGCTTCAGGATCGCAAGACGCGTTCTCGCAGAGAAGGAACAGAGCTGAAATGACAGATATTCAACGGGCGACCGCGCCCGGCACGACCACCGACACCTACCGCGCCTTCGTCTGCCACCGCCTGAGCGAGGATCTCTCCGGCGTCGAGCTGCGCTCGCTGCCCCGCTTCGCGCCCGGACCGCGCGAAGTCGCGGTGGACCTGCGCGCCGCGTCGGTCAACTTCCCCGACCTGCTGATGACCAAGGGGCTCTACCAGTTCCGGCCCGATCCGCCCTTCGTGCTGGGCATGGAAGGCGCGGGGATCGTGGCCGCGGTCGGCTCCGAGGTCAGGGAGTTCTCGGTCGGCGACCGCGTGCTCGCCCACCAGAAGACGGGCTGCTATGCCGAGCGGATCGTCCTGCCCTCGACCAGCGTGCGAGCGCTGCCCGCCGGACACGATTTCGCCCAGGGCGCGGCCTTCCAGGCCGCCGCGATCACCTCCTACGTTGCGCTGGTGCGCAAGGGCGGACTCGCCGCCGGCGAGACCCTGCTGGTGCACGGCGCCTCCGGCGGCGTCGGCATGGCAGCGGTGCAGCTCGGCCGGCACCTGGGCGCGCGCGTGATCGCCACCGGCACCTCGGACGAGAAGCTGGCGATCGTGCGCGCGCAGGGCGCGGACGAGGTGATCAACCTGACCCGCGAGGACCTGCGCGAGCGCGTCAAGGAGCTCACCGGCGGGCGCGGCGCGGACGTCATTTACGACCCCATCGGCGGCGACGTCTTCGACGCCTCCACCCGCTGCATCGCCTGGGATGGCCGCCTGCTGGTCATCGGCTTCGTGAGCGGGCGGATCCCGACCATCGCGGCGAACATCCCGCTGATCAAGGGCTTCTCGGTGGTCGGCGTGCGGGCCGGCGAGTATGGCCGGCGCGACCCGCTCAAGGGCGCCGAGAACCTGCGCGCCATCGACCTGCTGGCCGAGCAGGGAGTGTTCCGGCCGCACATCAGCGACCGGTTTCCGCTGGAGCGCGCGCTCGACGCGCTGCGCCACATCGCCGACCGCAAGGTGGTGGGCAAGGTGGTGATCGAGATGCCGGCGCGCGGCTGAGTCAGCCGCGCAGCGCGCGCGCCAGCAGCGGCGCGAGCCGGATCCGGTTGGTCTCGTGGGGGATGGCGTCAGTGCTCCAGACCTCACGGATCCCCGCGTCACGCAGCTCCGCGAGCGCGTCCCCGACGAACAGCGCGTGCGTCACCGCGACGTCCACGCTGACGGCCCCCGCCGCCAGCGCCAGCGCCGCGCAGCGCGCCAGGGTGCGGCCGGTGCTGGCCATGTCGTCGACCAGCACCACCGCCCTGCCCCGGATCGGCGCCTCGGGCAGCACGATCTCGACCGAGCGGTCGCCCAGCCGGGTCTTCTCGCAGACTGCGAAGCCGAAGCCGCCCACCGCGGCCGCGGCCCGCACCCAGGGCAGCGATTCGGCGTCCGGCCCGAGCATCAGCGGCTGCATCCCCCGGTCGACGACCAGCCGGCCGATCTCACCGGCTGCCGAAAGCGAGACCGCGCGCGCCGACGGCACCGCCTGGGACAGTCGCTCGATGCGGTGCAGATGGGGGTCTACAGTGAATACAGCGTCGAACATCCTGCCGAGAAAGCGCCCGACGATGCGCTGGCTGACCGCCTGTCCCGGCTCGAAGGCGATGTCCTGGCGCATGTAACACAGGTAGGGCGCCACCAGGATCAGCTCCCGGGCCCCGAGTTCGCGCGCAGTCTCGGCTGCAAGCATCAGCGTGACCAGCTTGGCGTCGGGATCATGCAGCGAGTCGAACAGCACCACCCGCGCCGGCAGCCGCGCCGGCAGGCTCAGGCGCGACTCGCCGTCCGGAAAGCGGTGCAGCCGCACCGGCTCACAGCCCCATCCCAGTTCGCTGGCGAGGTCGGCGGCGCCCGCCTCCGAGCCCGGCAGTGCGAGGATCGTCGCCTCCGAGGCATCCGCTGCAGTCGTCATCAGAACTCCCCGAAGGCCTTCGGGACCGCATCGCCCGCGCCGATCTCGAAGCCGGTCGAACGGGCTGCCAGGCGCGAGGCGAAGGACAGGTCCGCAGGATAATCGGCATGGATGCGGTAGAGCGGCTGACCGGCGCTCACCAGGCTGCCGATCGCGTGGAACAGGTCGACTCCGGCTCCCTTCACCCGGGGCGCACCGGCAAGCCTGGCGATGCGCGCGAGCTGCAGGTTGTCGACCCCCACCACGACGCCGTCGCGCGGCGCGTTCACTTCCATCGACAGCCGGCCGAGCCCGGGCGCCTGCTCGCGCCGCCCCTGGGCATCGATGATCTCGTTCATCTTGTGCAGCGCTCGGCCCGAATCCAGGATGTCCCGGGCGATCGCGAAGCCCTCGCCGCCGCGCACGTCCGGATCGAACTCGATGACGCGCCCGGCCAGGCGCAGCGACTTCTGGCGCAGATCGGGCGGCCCCTGCGGATCGTTCTCCAGCACCTGCATCACGTCGCGCGCCTCGAGCATCGGCCCGATGCCGCGGCCGATCGGCTGCCGGCCATCGGTGATCACCACGTCCAGCGTGATGCCGACGTGCCTGGCCACGTACTCGAACAGCTTTTTCAGGCGCTGGGCCTCCGTCATCGAGCGCACCTTCGCCGACGGCCCCAGCGGGATGTCCAGCACCAGGTGCGTGGAGCCCGCGGCCAGCTTCTTCGAGAGGATGGAGGCGACCATCTGCCCGGGGGAGTCGATCGACAGCGGCCGCTCGACTGCGATCAGCACGTCGTCGGCAGGCGAAAGCTCGGCGCGGCCGCCCCAGGCCAGGCAGCCGCGCAGCGAGTGCGCGATCGACGCCATCCGGTCGAAGGGAAGGTCCACGTCGGCAAGCACTTCCATCGTGTCGGCGGTGCCGGCCGGCGAGGTGATCGCACGGCTCGATGTCTTGGGAATCAGCATGCCGTGTGCTGCGACGATCGGCACCACCAGCATCGAGGTCCGGTTGCCCGGGATGCCGCCGATGCAGTGCTTGTCGACCACCAGGCGCTCGCGCCAGTCCAGGCGCCGCCCGAAGGAGGCCATTGCCTCGGTCAGGTAGACCACCTCGTCGCGGTCGAGCTCGAACTGCGCGGACGCGACGACGAAGGCAGCGAGCTCGATCTTCGAGTAGCGGCGGTGGACGATGTCGCGCACGATCGCCAGGTACTCGTCGGCCGCGAGGCGCTCGCCGCCGATCTTGCGCCGCAGCGCGTGCATCGACGCGGGCGGCTCGGCGTGCGCGATCGCCAGCTCGGTGCCCTCGGGCACGCCGAGCTGGGCGAAGGCCTGCTCGGAAAGCCCGATCTCGTCGGGGCCGACGATCCGTTCGTCGTCCACCACGTTCAGAACTGCGGAGATGGTGCGACCATTCGCGCTGCCGTTGCCATTGCCGTTCACCGACAGATCGACCTTGGACAGGGCCTGGAAGCCTTCCGCATCGACAATGCTGCAGTCCCGGTGCAGGAATGCGACGTTCTCCTTGAAGGTGTCGATCCCGACCCGGACGGCCGACAGGCGCGGCGGCGCAGGCGTGACCGGGCGGGCGCGATCGGCACCGGGGCCCTCGGGAGCTTCCCTGGAAGATGTCGACATCGAAGCTGAGCGCAATGCGGCGGAACAGGACACCCGAAGCTTAATCCACGGACCATCACACCCCTCCCCTGCAGCGGCGCCCCGCCTGCCAGTGCGATGGCAGCGCCGGCCCGAAGCCAACCGGAACGACACGACATGCCCACCCTCACCGTCGCCGCCACCGGCGACCCGCGGATCGACGCCCTGGCCGGCCCCCTGCGCTGGCAGACCGGACCTGCGCAGGAGATCACCTACAGTTTTTCGGGCCTGCAGAGCGTGTGGTCGAGCTACGCCCCCGGCGGCGAGAGCGCAGAGCCCTGGACCGGCTTCGCGGCGCTGTCGGACGCCGAGCGCCAGGCCGTCCGCTCGGCGCTCGAAGCCTGGTCGTCGGTCGCGAACGTCCGCTTCGTCGAGGTCGCGGACAATGCCGCCGGCTCCGGGACCATCCGCTTCGGCTGGACCTCGGCCGGTCCCGACGAGCAGTCGCACACCTACGAGGTGGGTGAGCCTGCGAAGGCCGGCGACGTCTGGCTGAACTCCGACGCACCGTGGAGCGACGACTTCGAGCCCGGCAGCTACGGTTACTCCACCCTGCTGCACGAGATTGGCCATGCACTGGGCCTGGCGCACCCCTTCGAGGGCGCCGTCCGCCTGCCGCAGGACCAGGAGGGCTATGGCAACACGCTGATGAGCTACACCGCCTTCGTGGGAAGCCCGGGATCCTGGGTGGACTTCGAGCCGACGACTCCGATGCCCTACGACATCCTCGCCATCCAGCATCTGTACGGCGCCAACACCTCGCACCGGGCCGGCGACGACGTGCACGTGTTCCGCCAGGGCGAGCGCTACTTCGAGACGCTCTGGGATGCCGGCGGCAACGACACCGTCGCCTGGGAGGGGGCCACCGAGGGCGCTCTGATCGACCTCGCTCCGGGTGCCAGGAGCATGCTGGGCGATCCGCTCACCTACTGGAGCAAGGATTTCGAGAGCTCCTGGCCGGACCTCGAGACTGTCACGATCGCGCCCGGAACCTGGATCGAGAATGCCCGCGGCGGCGCGGCCGATGACCTGCTGATCGGCAACGAACGAGACAACCTCCTGCAGGGCGGCGGCGGCAACGACTCGATCGCCGGCGGCGCCGGCATCGACACGGTCATCTGGTCGGGCGCCGCGTCAGGCTACCGCCTGGGCTTCACCGACGGCTTGCTCACCGTCACCGACAAGTCTGGCGCGGAGGGCAGCGACACGCTCGCAGACGTCGAGCTGCTCAGGTTCTCCGACCGGACGGTCCATGCCGCTTCGCGCGCCCACGGCACCTGGGACGACCTGCCAGAAGATCTCTGGCACTTCTTCATCGTGGCCTTCGACGCGGCTCCCGGCGTCGAGTACATGGAACAGCTGGCGCTGGCCTGGCGTTACGGGATGAGCGTGCCGGAGATCGTCGAAGTCTTCACGGGCAAGCAGCAGTTCACCTCGGTCTACCCGTCGTCGCTGGACCATCAGGCGCTGGC
This sequence comes from Quisquiliibacterium transsilvanicum, assembly GCF_014202215.1. GTDB lineage: Bacteria > Pseudomonadota > Gammaproteobacteria > Burkholderiales > Burkholderiaceae_E > Quisquiliibacterium > Quisquiliibacterium transsilvanicum. The sequence continues at coordinate 36,238 of NZ_JACHGB010000008.1, forward strand.
GGACGCGATGGTGGCGAACATCGTCAAGGACAGCGCGGGCATCGCGGCGAAGCTGCAGGCCGCCACCGACATCCGCACATCGCTCGACAGCGGCGCCACGCTGGGTCACGTGATCCACACGGTGTTCGGCAACCTCGCGGACAAGCCGCTGGACGACGCCGACTGGGGCGGCACCGCTATCCAGTTCCGCAACCAGATCGTGGTCTCGAAGTTCTACACCGAGTACATGGGCCAGAGCACCACCGATCTCGACACGCTGCGCGCGATCCTCGAGCCGGTGACGCCCGCCACCGACGTCTACAGCGAGGCGGCGCTGCTGTCACTGATCGGGGTTGCGCTGCTGGAGGGCTGAGCCAGCGGCCGGTGGGGGCGCGGCTGTGCCGCAAGACGCGCTGCGGAAAGCGGCGCGGCTGGCGCGCGACGCAGAGCGGGAAGCTGTCCGGCGCAGGCCAGCCCGCGCCGCTACTGCGGCTCCAGCCCGGCCCGCGCGGCGATCTCGCCGACGCGCTTCATGTCGCGCGCGATCGCCCGGGCGAACTCCGCTGGCGCGCTGCCCACCGGCTCCAGCGACAGCTCGACGAGGCGGGAGCGCACCGCTGGCTCGGCCAGCGTGACGGCGATTTCGCGGCTCAGCCGCTCGACGATCGCGGCATCGGTTCCCGCCGGTGCCAGCAGGCCCTCCCAGCCTTCAAGCACGTAGCCGGGCAGCGTCTCCGACAGCGTCGGCAGGCCCTCCGTCCAGCCGGCGCGCCGCGCACCGGCGGTGATCGCCAGCGCCCGCGCCCGCCCGGACTCCACGAAGGACTGCGAGATCGCGCCCACGCCGAACAGCAGGTCGATGCTGCCAGCGGCCAGGTCCAGCGTCGCCGGTCCCATGCCTTTGTAGGGGATCTCGTTCAGATCCACCGCGGCCAGCGACTCGAACAGCAGGCAGCCGAGCTGCGGCATTCCGCCGGCGGTGCCGCAGGTGACCGCACCGGGCCGGGCGCGCGCCAGCGCCAGCAGTCCAGCGACATCGCGGACCGGCAGGTCCCTGCGCGCCAGCAGCGTCAGCCAGTTGCGGCTGACCATCGAGATCGGCGCCAGCGCGCGCAGGGGATCGAGCGAGCCGCGCACCAGATGCGGATTGATGACCAGGGCGGTGGGCGCGTACAGCAGCGTGTAACCGTCCGCCGGTGCCCTGGCGACCGACTCGATCGCCAGGTTGCCTGACGCCCCTGGCCGGTTCTCCACGACCACCGGCTGCCCCAGCCGCTCTGCCAGGCGAGGCGCGAGCAGACGCGCGGAGAGATCGACGGTGCCGCCCGGCGCGAAGGGGACGAGCACCCGCAGCGGACGCTCCGGCCAGCCGGCCTGCGCCGCCAGCGAGGCGCGCGGCGTCAGCGCGATCGCCGCGCAGGCGCCTAGCAGCGCCCTCCGGCCGTCGCCCGGCCCTGGCCGGAGATCGTCGCGGCTGATCCGGCAGGCTTTGGCTTTCGGTGCCTCTGCGCCGCGGCTCATCGCGCGCCCGCACCGATCCGGGCGGCCGCGGCGAGCCGGCTGCGCAGCACCTTGCCGCTCTCATTGCGCGGCAGCGAGCTCACCGCAACGACCCGGTCGGGCGCCGCAGGCCCGAGCCGGCTGCGGGCATGCGCAAGCAGCGCCGCGGCGTCGAAGGCGCCGCGACTCACCACCGCGCCGATCAGCAAGGGCCGGCCGGCCGGCGTCAGCGCCACGAAGGCCGCTGCCTCAGCCACGTCCGGATGCTCCAGCAGTGCGGCGTCCACCTCATTCGCGTTGACCTTCCGGCCGCCCGCGTCAAGAATTTCGTCGGTCCGCCCGGCGAGCAGCAGCATGCCGTCCGCCGCCAGGGAGCCCAGGTCGCCCGGGTAGAACCAGCCATCGCGGAAGGACGCCTGGTCGGCCCGGGGGTCGTCGACGTACCCGGTCGCGACCTCGGGGCCGCGGAACCGCAGCCGCCCGGTCTCGCCGGGCGGCAGCGGACGATGCGCATCGTCCACTGCCTGCGCCTGCGCCCAGGGCAGCAGCAGGCCGGCAGCGTCCGGCCGCCGCGCCCGCTGTTCGGCATCGACGAGCGCGAGCGAGCCGGTTTCGGTGGATCCATAGCTGACCAGGATTCGGTCGGTGACCAGGCGCGCCGCGCGCTCCCTCAGCGCAGCGGGCAGCGCGCCGCCGGTCACCGTCAGGGTCAGCCCCGGGCAGCGGAGCGCGCCGCCAGGCGCGTGATCCGCCAGCAGGCCCAGCATATGGGGAGAAATCCGGCTGGCGTCGATGCCGTAGCGGTCCACTGCATCGAAAAAGCGGTCTGGAGAGACGCCTGGAACCAGCACTACCGGGTCGCCGGAAACCAGGCGGCGCAGCGCCATGTTCATGCTGACCGCGGCGTTCAGGTCCAGGAACAGCAGATGTCGCCGCCCGCCCCGGGCCTGTGGCACGCCCCCGTACAGCCAGGCCGAGGTGTCCAGCGCCGCGTGGCTGACCGCCACGGCCTTGGGCACCCCGGTCGTTCCGGAGGACAGGGCGAGCCGCCAGGGGCGGCCCGACGCGTCTGCGCAGGCCACGCGCGGCGCCGGCAGCTTCGACGGCTCAAACAGCCCGGCGTCGAGCAGCACCTCCGCGCCCACCGGCGTCGCGGCCAGCGACGACTCGCGCACCACCAGTCCCACGCCGTAGCGGCGGGCGACGGCGCCGCGCCGCTCCGCGCTCAGCAGCGGCCGGAGCGCGATCGAGGTCGCGCCCAGTCGCGCTGCCGCCAGCACCGCCGCCAGGTGCAGGGCCGACTGGCCCAGCGTGGTGCCGACCACCGTGCCCGGGCCGACGCCGGCGGCCTGCAGCTGCGCGGCGGCACGATGCACCGCATCCGAGAAGGCGGCGTAGGACAGCACCCGGCCGTCGTCGATGCACGCCACTGCCCAGGGGTGCTCACGGGCGCGGGCGTCGATCCGGTCGGCGATGTTGGGCTCGGCCCTGCGGTAATTCATCCGGTTGCTCCGTTCGCGCCGGCTCATCCGGCGCATCGAAGGCGGAAGTTTATGTTATCGCCTGCCGGTTTCGAGCCCGTGCCGGCCCGGCGCGACGCTCAATCCCTCGCGTCGGCCACGGACTCCGCCCACGCCACCTGCCCCGGCAGGCAGACCGTACGCAGGTCGTAGTGCCGGCGCGCATGCTCCCGCGCGGCGGCACCGAGACGGACACGCGCGCCAGGATCCTCCAGCAGCCCGCAGACCTCATCGGCCAGCGCGGCGACGTCGAGGAAACCCGCCATGCGCCCGGTCTCGCCGTGGACGATCGCCTCGCGCACCGGCGGCGTGTCGCTGGCAACGATCGCGCAGCCCGCGCTCATCGCCTCGAGCAGGCTCCAGCCCAGCACGAAGGGATAGGTCAGGTAGACGTGCACTGCGGAGACCCGCAGCAGCGCCAGGTAGCGCTCGTAGGGCAGCCTGCCGGTGAAATGGACCCGCGCAGGGTCGATGCGCGCGCGCACCTCGTCGAGGAACACGTCCTTCCAGCTGCGACCGCCAGGCGCGGGCGCGCCGTAGCTCAGGCCGTCGCCCCCGACGATCACCACGCGGGCGCCCGGGCGGCGGCGCAGGATCTCCGGCAGCATCCGCATGAACACGTGATAGCCGCGATAAGGCTCGAGGTTCCGGTTCACGAAGGTGATGATCTCGTCGCCCGGGACCAGGCGCAGCGGAGCTTCCGCTTCCGCAAGTTCGAAGAACGCCGAGGGGTCGGGCGCCACCCGGTCTGTATCGATGCCGTCATGCATCACCGAGATGCGCGGCCTGAACGCGTCCGGGAAACTGTCGGCCTGCCAGCGGGTCGGCGACAGCCCGGCATCGGCGGCCTGGAAATGCAGCAGGTTGTTGACCCCCTTGAGCCGGATCCGGCAGGGGTCGCCAGGGTCAGTGGCTGGGAACTCCGGGTCGAAGCCGACGTCGGCGCCGGATGCCCGGTAGTGGAACTCGCAGTAGATGCCCAGCCGCGCGCGGGGCCAGACGTCCTTCAGAAAAAGGCTCTCGCCCCAGCCCGGATGGGCGATCACCACGTCGGGCTCGTAGCCCGCTTTCCGCATCGCGAGGGCGGCGCGGAAAGCCGCCTCGCCCCGGATCACCTTGGACTCAAGATCGACCAGCCAGGGATGGATGCCCTGCGTGCTGCCACGCTGCACTCGGTAGGTCGCAATCCGGACGCCCTGCCACACCTTGGGCAGCCCGGTGCGCATCGTGAGCACGCCGACCTCATGGCCGCGCGCGGCAAGCGCGGGCGCCAGGTGCAGGAACTGCCCCGGGAAATTCTGGTGAACGAAGAGGATCTTCAAGCGGGTCGCCGCAGTTCGTCGATGATGGAAACGACCTCGCGCGGGTGCCTCAGGCCTCCACCACCGCGACCACCTGGCCCTCGGCGACCGTGTCCTGCTCGGCGACGCGCACCTCGACCAGATGGCAGTCGCGGGGAGCGCCCACCGGAATTTCCATCTTCATCGACTCGATGATCAGGATGGTGTCGTCGCCGGCCAGCGCCGCGCCCGGTTCCGCTTCGATCTTCCAGACCCGCCCCGCAACCTCGCTCTTGACCTCGATCCGCGCCATCTGCTTCCTCTCCTGGTTGTTTCGACGATCGCCGCCGCGCTGCCCGCCTCCATCGGCGGGCGAGCCGCTCCGCGCAAGCGGTCGATCTTAGCCGAGCGCGCACGCCGGCCTGGTTCCGATTCCCGGAACGACGGGCGGCGCCGCGCTCCGCCCCGCATGCCGAATCCGGGCCCGCCCGCCGGCCGGCCCGCAAGGGATGTGTGATGATCGACGATCCACAAGACACAGACCAGGAGACACAGCATGGGCACGGTCGATCTCGTCATCCGCGGCGGCACCCTTTACGACGGCACCGGCGCCGCCCCCTACCAGGCCGACATCGCGATCGCGGACGGCCGCATCGTCGAGGTGGGCGAAGTGCGTGCCCGTGGCCGCGAGGAGATCGACGCCCGCGGGCTGATGGTCACGCCGGGCTGGGTCGACATCCACACTCACTACGACGGGCAGGTGACCTGGGACTCGAGGCTCTCGCCCTCGTCGAACCTGGGCGCCACCACGGTGCTCGCAGGCAACTGCGGCGTGGGGTTCGCGCCCGCGCGGCCCGCCGATCACGACACGCTGATCCGCCTGATGGAAGGCGTCGAGGACATTCCCGGCGCCGCGCTCCACGAAGGGCTCTCATGGCAATGGGAGAGCTTCCCGGAGTACATGGATGCGATCGAGCGACTGCCGCACGACATCGACGTCGCGGTCCAGCTGCCGCACGGCGCGCTGCGCGTCTACGTGATGGGCGAGCGCGGCGCAAACCGCGCGCCCGCCACTGCCGACGAGATCGAACGGATGCGCGCGCTCACCGCCGAGGCGATCCGCGCCGGCGCGCTGGGCTTCTCCACAACCCGCACCATGATCCATCGCACTGCCGACGGCGACCTGACCCCCACGGTGCGCGCTGCCGCCGACGAGATGATCGGCATCGCCAGCGGCCTGCGCGATGCCGGTTCGGGCGTGCTGCAGGTGGCCTCGGACTTCGCCGACATGGACCAGGAGTTCGAGCTGCTGTGCGAGCTCACCCGGGTGTCGGGGCAGCCGCTCTGCTTCAGCCTCGTGCAGGTCGACCGCGTCCCCGACAACTGGAAAGCGCTGCTCGATCGCCTCGACCGCGCAGCGGCCGCCGGCGTCAACATCAAGGCCCAGGTCGCCAGCCGTCCGGTGGGACTGATGCTCGGCCTGCAGGGCTCGGCGCATCCGTTCATCTCGCGACCGTCCTACCAGGCCATCATGGACCGGCCGCTCGAGGAACGCGTGGCGATCATGCGCGACCCTGCCTTCCGCGCGCAGCTGATCGCCGAGAACCCCGAGAAGGGCCATCCGTTCATCAACTCCCTGGCGGACGCCCAGCACAAGATGTTCGAGCTGGGCGACCCGCCCAACTACGAGCCCGACCCGAAGGACAGCATCGGCGCGAAGGCACTGGCGCTCGGTGTCAACCCGGACGAGCTCGTCTACGACGCGCTGCTGGCCGACGAAGGCCGGGCCTTCCTGTACTTCCCGATGCAGAACTACGCGGCCGGGGACCTGGAGGTGGTGCGCGCGATGCTGGAGAACCCCAACACGCTGAGCGCGCTGTCCGACGGCGGCGCGCACGTTGGCGCCATCTGCGACGTGAGCATGCCCACGTCGATGCTCACCCACTGGTGTCGGGACCGCACCCGCGGCCCCAGGCTGGACCTGGTGCAGGCGATCAAGGGCCAGACCCACGATACCGCCCGGGCGGTAGGCCTGGCGGACCGGGGCGTCCTCGCCCCGGGCTACCTTGCCGACGTCAACGTGATCGACTTCGAGCGGCTGCGCCTGACGGCGCCGCGCATGGTCTACGACCTGCCCACCGGCGCCCGCCGGCTGATGCAGGAGGCCGAGGGCTACGTGGCCACGATCAAGACCGGCCAGGTCATCTACCGCAACGGCCAGCCCACCGGCGCGCTGCCCGGGCGGCTGGTACGGGGGCGCCAGGCGGGTCCGAAGCAGGCCGTGGCTGCGGAGCCGGCTCTGGCCTGAAGTCCGGCCGCGGAACCGGCGCTGGCCTGGCCTGGAAAGGCGCAGGCGGCGCCGGAGCCCGCGGTCCGATCGTGCGCAGCCGGAACGCAGGCGACCCCCCCGGCCCGATTCAGCGCGCGTCGGGGTCCAGGTACACCGCCCGGCACCAGATCTCCGTCACCTGGGTGCAGAGCCGGTCGAGGTCGAGCGGCCGCTCGAAGGGCTCCAGACCCGCCACTGCCCAGGAATGGGCAGCACCTTCCACCATCAGCCCCAGCGAGAGCGCAGCGGCATCCGGGTCAATCGGATGGCAGCGGCCGTGACTGCGCTGGCGCTCCAGGTGATCGCGCACGCGGCGAAGGTAGGCCCTGCGCATCCGTGACCGGATCCCGGCGATCTCCGGATTGACGTAGGCGGCCTCGGCGATCGCCCGGATCAGGCCGCGGTTCGCCATGAAGATCTCGAGGTAGCGCCGGTTGCCCGCATGCACGCGCTCGCGCAGCGTGGTGCCGCTGCGCACCCGCGACGAGGCCAGCACCTCATCGACCACCGCGCCGATGATCTGCAGGAAGACGTCATGGGTGCCGCGAAAATACTGGTAGAAAGCCGCCCGGCTCAGCCCGGTGCCCGCCACGATGTCCTGCACCGTGGTGCGGCTGTAGCCCTTCGCCGAGAACGCATTGCGCGCAGCAGCCAGGAACATCTGCTCGGTCGCCTCCGCGCTGTTGCGGGTGCGCCGCAGCAGCGGCGCGCGCTCGCCTCCGGCAGCAGTTGCGCCCGCGACCGGCACGGAGTCGCCGCTCGGGGGCGCCCCCTCCAGGGCCGGGGACTGACGTTCGAGATCGCTGATGGGCATCGAATCTGGCTGTTCTGCTCCGGGTGAGTCCGCAAGTGCGCCAGCAACGGGGCATGGCGGCCAGTGCCTGCCAGTGTATCGCCTGACGGCACCACCCCATCCCGGGCGATTCCCCGCCCGGCGCGAAGCGGGCTGACCGCCCGTGCGGCTGCCTCCGGATTGTTCCGCAAAACCGTGCGCAACCCTGTGGACAATAACTGGAGAGCCGCCCCAAAGCCTTGCAAGGCGCGGGTCTCCAGTCCATGCCCACCGATTGGGCAGCCGGCGTCCCGGCGCCGGATCTCGACCCTCGACCGCGAGCCGGACCGGTGCGATGATCCTTCGCACCACTACACACCCCTCGAGGGGAGGAGACAAGCATGCCGACCGATTCCCGCCGTCGTCAGATCCTCGGCTCGCTTGCCGCAACCGGGCTCGCAGCCGCTGGCGTGGGCCCTGCCCGCGCGCAGGCGTGGCCGTCCAAGCCGATCCGAATCTTCGTGGGCTTCAACCCGGGCGGCACCACCGACCCCTATGCGCGCGTCTACGGCGAAATCCTCGGGCAGCGCCTCAACGCGCCGGTCGTCGTCGAGAACCGCCCTGGCGCAGGGGGAACACTGTCGCTGGGTGCGCTCGCCCGCGAACCGGCCGACGGGCACACCATCGGCATCACCACGTCCACCTCGGTCTGGGGCGCGCGCACGCTCTATCGCCGGCTGCCCTACGATGCCGATCGCGACTTCGTGCCGCTGGGCTGGTTCCCGGTCGGACCGCTGCTGATGGCGGTGCCCTCCACTCTGCCGGTCAACGACGTCAAGGAGTGGGTCGATTACGCGCGCAAGAATCCGGTCTCGATGGCGAGTTACGGCCCGGCCTCGGTGCCGCACCTTGCCACCGAGGAGTTCAACAAGCGCTACGGCACCAAGATCAACGTCGTCCATTACAAGGGTGAAGGGCCGATGTGGCCGGACGTGAGCACCAGCGTCACGCAGGCGGGAATCGGCAGCTACATGGCGCTTGCCCCGCACATCGCGCGCGGCTCGGTGAAGGTGCTGGCCTCGGTGGGCGACGAGCGCTCCCCGAAGCTTCCCCAGGTCACCTCGTTCGCGTCGCAGGGCTTCGACGGCGAGATCTTCCGGCTCAGCGGCGGGCTGCTGATGGTGGCGCCTGCCGCCACCCCCGAGGACGTGCTGCAACGGATCTCACAGGCATTCGTCGAAGGCGCGGACTCACCGAAGGCGGTCGCGCTGCGCGAGGCCTTCGCGATCGGCGACAAGCCGACCACGATGGACGAGGCGAAAAGGAAGTGGCGCGAAGAGAGCCCGATCTGGATCAGGCTGACGGACCAGCTGGGGATCAAGCTGGACTGAGCGGAGGGCTCCGCCCGCCCTTGACCGCGGTGCGCGCCCTCGGCGCCACCGCGGCGCTACGCGGGCTTCGGGACGACCACGGACTTCGTCACGCGCGCGGTCGCGATCATGGTCTCACCGACGCGGGCGGCCACGTCGACGAACGCGAGGCTGCGCCCGAGGCGGGCGACCTGCGCCGCCAGGACGACGCGGTCGCCGAACGCCGCGCCGCGCATCACCGAGACGTGCAGGTCATGCGTCACGGCATGCCGATCCGGCGCGAGCCGGGTCAGCAGCGCCAGCATCGCCACCGCGTCCATCAGCGCATAGAGCACGCCGCCGTGCAGGCCGCCGAAGGCGATGTGCTGCAGATCGACCACGAATCCGGCGCTCGCCTTGCCATCGGCGGATGCCTCGAACGCGAGGCCGAGGTGACGATGGAGCGCAAACTCGAGAAGGATCTGCTGGCGGGGGCTGGGTTGGATCGTGGTCATCGCTCGTGTGCTTTCTCGCGCAGCCGGCTTGCTCCTCCCGCAAAACAACAACGCCCGCTTGCGCGGGCGTGATTGCTTGGCGGAGACGGAGGGATTCGAACCCTCGATGCAGTTTTTGGCCGCATGCTCCCTTAGCAGGGGAGTGCCTTCGACCTCTCGGCCACGTCTCCTGGCTTCGAATTGTTCACTCGATGCCGGCTCGGGGCGAATTGTATCCGAAAAAGCGCGGCCGCCCGAATGAGCCGGCCGCGCGGCGCGATCAGTAGGTAATTGGCGGCGTAATCGGCACGAACTTGCCGCCACGCGCCTGCATCACCATGGTGGCGCGCACGCCAAGGCGCTCGGTTTCGCTGAAGCTCACCGGCGAGGCGCCGAAGGCGGAAGTCCAGTTGCGCACCTTCTCCAGCCCTTTGACAAGGCTGTCGACGGTGAGGTCGCGGCCGGCATTCTTCGCGCCCTCTGCAAACAGCATCACGCTGGTGTAGCCGAAGACGATGCCGTCCTCGGGGCTCTTGCCGAACCGGGTCTTGTAGCGTTCGATGACGCCCTTGGCCGCCGGCGGCTGCTCCGCGGAATCCAGAGGCAGGAACTGCGACTGGCCGTATAGCCCCTCCATGGTTTCGGCGCCGGCGATCGTGAACACGGCCGAGTTGGTGCCGGCCACGTTGACCATCATGTCCACCGGCCAGCCCTGCTTGCGCGCCTCCATCTTGGCCGCTGCGGTCTCGCGAACGATGGTGCCGAGGATCAGGACGTCGACATTGGCCGCCTTGAGCCGTGCGATCTGCGAGGAGTAGTCGATTGCGCCGCGCTTGTAGCTCGCGCGTTCGATCAGGCTCAGGCCGTGAACCTTCAGTTGCTCCTCGGTGGCGCGCAGCACGTTCTGGCCGGTCTCGTCATCCTGGTACAGCACGCCGAAGCGGCGCTTGCCCAGCTTCTCGTACGCCCACTTCACCTGGGCGCGCACCTGCTCGCCGTAGGGCGAGGACAGCGCGAACTTCAGCCTGTGGAAGGGCGTGTAGGTGAAGTCGGCAGGCGTGCCAGGGAACAGCAGGGGCACGCCGCGCTCCTGAATCAGCGGCATCGATGCCTGCGTGGGCGCGGTGCCCAGCGGCGCCACCATCGCGAACACCTTGTCCTGCGTCAGCAGCTTCTGGGTGGCCAGGACCGCCTTCTTGGGATCGAAGGAGGTGTCCTCGACGACCAGGCGCAGCTTGCGTCCGTGGATGCCGCCGGCGGCATTGATGTCCTCGACGGCGAGCACCATGCCGTCGCGCAGCGGGCCGCCCAGCGCAGCCACCGGTCCGCTGAGGTCCTGGTGCGAGCCGATCAGGATCTCGGTTTCGGTGACGCCCTGGGTGGCCTGGGCGAATGCAGGGGCGCTGGCGGCGAAAGCCGCGAGCGTGACTGCGGCGCGCAGGCGCGCGCCGGTTTTGCGGAAAAACATCATGGTGTCTCCTCGTCGTTGTTGCGGCGCGGGCGCTCTGCGGCGCCGGTCACCGTCGACGGGGAGTCTGTCACCGAGGCGCCTGCGGATGCAACCGCCGCCCCCGGCTTGCACGCAGGTCAGGCGGGCGGCTGGTCCAGTTCGAAGGCCTTGTGCAGCGCCCGGACCGCGAGTTCCATGTACTTGTCGTCGATGATCACCGAGATCTTGATCTCGCTGGTGGAGATCATCTGGATGTTGATGCCCTCCTCCGACAGGGTGCGGAACATCAGGCTGGCGAGGCCGACGTGCGAGCGCATGCCGATGCCGACCACCGAGACCTTGGCGATCTTCGGATCGCCGGTGATCTTGCCCGCGCTGATCGGCCCCTTGACCTTCGCATCGAGCACCGCGAGCGCCTTCTCGTACTCGTTGCGGTGGACCGTGAACGAGAAGTCGGTCATCCCCGCCTCGCTGGCGTTCTGGATGATCATGTCGACGTCGATGTTGGCGTCGGCCACCGGGCCGAGAATCTGGTGTGCGATGCCCGGGCGGTCGGGCACGCCCGACACGGTGATCTTGGCCTCGTCGCGATTGAACGCGATCCCGGAGATGACCGCCTTTTCCATTTTTTCGTCTTCCTCGAACGTGATCAGGGTGCCCGACTGCGCCTCCACCTCCACAGGGATATCCGGGGGCGTGAGGCTCGAGAGCACGCGCGTCTTGACCTTGTACTTGCCGGCGAACTCCACCGAGCGGATCTGCAGCACCTTGGAGCCCAGGCTGGCCATCTCGAGCATTTCCTCGAAGGTGACCTTCTCGAGCCGGCGTGCCTCGGCGACGATGCGGGGATCGGTGGTGTAGACCCCGTCGACGTCGGTGTAGATCAGACACTCCGCGGCGCCCAGGGCCGCTGCGACCGCCACCGCCGAGGTGTCGGATCCGCCCCGGCCCAGCGTGGTGATGTTGCCGGCGGGGTCGACGCCCTGGAAGCCAGTGATGATCACCACGCGCCCGGCCTCGAGATCGGCGTGCACCCGCTCCGGCTCGATGGCCTCGATGCGCGCCTTGGTGAAGGACGAGTTGGTGCGCACCGGCACCTGCCAGCCGGCGTAGCTCACCGCGTCGACGCCGATCGCCTTCAGCGCCATCGCGAGCAGCCCCACCGAAACCTGCTCGCCGGTGGCCGCGATCATGTCGAGCTCGCGCGGATCGGGCTGATCCTGGATCTCCCGCGCCAGGCCGAGCAGCCGGTTGGTTTCGCCGGACATCGCCGACGGAACGACCACCATCCGGTGGCCGGCGGCGTGCCACTTGGCCACGCGCTTTGCGACGTTCTTGATGCGCTCGGTCGAGCCCATCGAGGTGCCGCCGTACTTGTGAACGATCAGGGACATGGCTGGATTCCACCCGCTCGAAGCGGGCCCGCTGGTCTGCGCAAAACCCGCGATTATACGTGAGGGGCGATCCAGCATAGACGCACCAGGCGCCCGGTGCGCGGCCAGCCGGGGCTGTGATCCATGCCCAGCCCGGCCGCGAACAACAGCCGGTCGTCAGCCTCGACGAGAGGCAGCGAGGGCCTCAGCCAGGCGGGAATCCCGCGCTCCTGGTAGAGATTCTTCAGCGTCCGGGCGCGGCCTCCGGGCTGCGCGCGCAGCCGCAGCATGGAGTCCGGACTGCGGACCGTGAGCGGACGTCCGCGCAGCCACTCCGCGCTCACGCCCCCGACCTGCGCTACCTGCGCTACCTGCGCCGGGCCATCCTCGTCGAACTGCAGCATGCCTGCGAAGCCCGGCACCGCAAGGCTGGGCTCGCCTTGCCAGGCAAGCGAGACAGCGTCCCGCGCAGCCACGACGAGGCCCTGCGCAACGGGGGCGGCAGCGATGCGCCGCCGATGGCGGCGCAGCAGCAGGCCCTCGTGCGCGACCTGTCCGTACGCTCCCGCAGCCAGCACCAGCTGGCGCTCGATCTCCCTCAGCTTCGACTCGGTGGGCGCGCGCGCGCCCAGCAATTCGAGCCACAGCCGCAGCGCAGCCGCCCGTCGCGGTGCTGGCAGCCGGGCGAGCGCGTCCGCATCCAGCGCCACAGGCGCAGCGCCGTCCGCGGGAAGACCGGCAGCCGACGACCCTGCAGTCCGCTGCGCGCGCTGCCCTGGGCACCCGCCGAGCGCAGTCGCGTCGAATTTCGCGTCGATGGAGTTCGCGTCGACGCACGCGCCGCGCAGGTCGATGCGCGCCAGCGCCTCGATCGCGGCGCGCGCCTCGTCGAGCCGCAGGCCCAGGCGGAGCAGATTGTCGCGAAAGGCCGGAGCCACCGCGTCCATCACCGGCAGCACCCGATGCCGGAAGGCGTTGCGCAGCAGCGCCGGATCTTCGTTGCTGGGATCCTCGACCCAGCGCAGGCCATGGCGCTGCGCGTAGAAAGCGAGTTCGGCGCGTGACAGGCCGAGCAGCGGACGCAGCAGCGGCACGCCCTCGCGGCGCCCGCTCGCCTCGATGCCTGCCAGCCCGTCCACGCCGCTGCCGCGCGCGATGCGCATCAGCATCGTCTCGACCTGGTCGTCCGAGTGGTGGGCGGTCAGCACGCCGAGCGCGCCGTGACGCACCGCTGCGCGGATCAGCGCGGCGTAGCGCCGATCGCGCGCCCAGGCTTCGACGCTGGCGCCGGGCGCAGGCGCGTCCTCGACCCGATGGATCTCGCAGGCCACGCCCAGCCGTCCGGACTCGCGCTCGCAATGCGCCTGCCACGCATCGGCGGCCGGCTGCAGGCCGTGATGCACGTGGACCGCCACCAGCCGGGCGCCTGCTGGCGCGCCGGACGCGGCGGCGTGCAGCAGCACTGTGGAATCGAGTCCGCCGCTCCAGCCGATCACGAAGACCGGCGGATGCGGCAAGGGCCCCGCAGCCGCGCAGGCCTCGCCGAGCGCCCGCGCGAGCGCCGCGACGACGGGATCAGCGTCCTTCGCCGATCTCCTTGAATTTTCCATAGGCCAGAAGCCTCTCCTGCCGCTGCCGGACCAGATCGGACGGCTTGACGTCCTGGAACTGGCGCAGGGCGTCGCCGAGCGCGCGGCGCAGCAACTGCATCATCTGCGCGGGGTCACGATGCGCGCCGCCGACCGGCTCGCTGACGATCCGGTCGACCAGGCCCAGGGCCTTGAGGCGGTGGGCGGTGATGCCGAGGATCTCGGCGGCGTCGGGCGCCTTGTTGGATGCGCCCTTCCAGAGGATGGCCGCGCAGCCCTCGGGCGAGATCACCGAGAGCACCGCGTATTGCAGCATCAGCGTGATGTCGGAGACCGCGATCGCCAGCGCGCCGCCGGAGCCGCCCTCGCCGATGATGGTGGTGACGATCGGCACCCGCAGCGCGGACATCTCGTAGAGGTTGCGGCCGATCGCCTCGGACTGCCCGCGCTCCTCGGCGCCGACGCCCGGGAAGGCGCCAGGCGTGTCGACGAAGGTGAAGATCGGCAGGCCGAATTTCTCGGCGAGCTTCATCAGGCGCAGCGCCTTGCGATAGCCCTCTGGGCGCGGCATGCCGAAATTCCGGTAGCCCCGCTCGCGGGTGTCACGGCCCTTCTGGTGCCCGATCACCATCACCGGCGTGCCGTTGAAGCGGGCCATCCCGCCCACGATTGCGGGATCGTCGGAGAAGGTGCGGTCGCCGTGCAGTTCGTGGAAATCGGTGAACAGCGCGGCGATGTAGTCGAGCGTGTACGGGCGCTGCGGGTGGCGCGCCACCAGGGCCACCTGCCAGGGGGTGAGCTTCGCGTAAGTGTCCTTGACGAGCGACAGGCTCTTCTTCTGGAGGCGCTCGATCTCGTCGGCGATGTCGACCGCCGATTCACCCTGCACGAACCTGAGCGAATCGATCTTCTGCTCAAGGTCGGCAATGGGCTGTTCGAAATCAAGAAAGGTGGTTTTCATCGAATCTCCGGGACAGCGGGCGGTGCGCGAAATGCCGCCGGGGCGCATCGTAACGCCGGGCGAAGCACATGTCGATTCCCGCGCCAGCCATCGTTTCAAGGACTTCCATCACGCCGGCAGCGAGGCCGGAAAAGCTCAGTAGTCGACCGGAACGGCCTCCAGGCTGCGCCACAGGTACCAGGTGGCGACCGTGCGCCAGGGGCGCCAGCGCTCGCCAAGCGCGGCGGCGGCCAGGCGCACCTGCCGGCCCGGAACGCCGGCAGGGCTGTCGGGCAGGTGCGCCGGATAGTGCTGCTGCAGCGCGCGCAGCACGCCGAGGTCGTCGACCGGCAGGATGTCTGGGCGCAGCAGATTGAAGATCAGGAACATCTCGGCCGTCCAGCGCCCGATGCCGCGCACCTCGACGAGCTCCGCGATGAGCTCCTCGTCGGCCAGCGCGGGCCAGCGGGCCGGATCGACCGCGCCGCTGTGGAAACGCTGCGCGAGATCCTTCAGGTACTCGGCCTTGCGCATCGACAGCCCGGCGCCCGCCAACGTACCGACCCGCATCCGCGACACCCGCTCCGGCGAAACCTCGCGCGCCGCTCGGGCGAAACGATCCCAGACCGCCTGCGCCGCCTTCACCGAAATCTGCTGCCCGACGATCGAGCGCGCCAGCGTCTGGAAGGGATCGCCGCGCGGTACCGGATGCGTGTCCGCACGCGCGGAGATCAGGCGGCCCATCACGGGATCCGCCAGCGACAGCTCGTCGCAGGCCTGCGCCCAGTAGTCCGGGCCGCTCATGGCCTCAACCGCGCCGCCATGTGGTGCCGGCGGGGCCGTCCTCGAGGATGACACCCCGGGCCAGCAGCTCGGCGCGGATGCGGTCCGCCTCGGCGAAGTCGCGCGCCTTCTTGGCCGCCGCCCGCGCGGCCACCGCCTGCCCGATCTGCACGTCGTCGGCGCCTGCGTCCTGCGCTGCGTCGCTGCCCAGCAGGCCGCCGCGGCGCGCCTCCTCGGGGTCCTTTGCAAGCAGCCCGAGCACGCCCGCGAGCGCGCGCAAGCGGGCCTCCAGCGCGGGGTCGCGGCTGCGATTGAGCTCGGTGGCCAGTTCGAACAGCACCGACAGGGCCACCGGGGTGTTGAAGTCGTCGTCCATCGCCTCGCGGAAGCGCCGCTCGTGCGTGCCGCTCCAGGCGATCGCCGCTGCGCTGGCATCGCCCCGGAACTCCGGCGAGAGGGCGGTGTACAGGCGCAGCAGGCTCGCGCGCGCATCCTCGAGGTGGGCATCCGAGTAGTTCAGTGGACTGCGATAGTGCGCGCGCAGGATGAACAGCCGCACCACTTCGGCGTCGAACTTCTGCAGCACCTCGCGGATGGTGAAGAAATTGCACAGCGACTTGGACATCTTCTCCTCATCCACCCGCACAAAGCCGTTGTGCATCCAGTAGCGCACGAAGGTGCAGCCCAGCGCCCCCTCGCTCTGCGCGATCTCGTTCTCGTGGTGCGGGAACTGCAGGTCGGCACCGCCGCCGTGGATGTCGATCGTGTCGCCCAGCAGCGAGGTCGACATCGCCGAGCACTCGATGTGCCAGCCCGGGCGCCCCGCGCCGAAGGGCGAACCCCATTTCGCCTCGTCCGGCTCGCCGGGCTTCGCTGCCTTCCAGAGGACGAAGTCGAGCGGATCCTGCTTGGCGTCCGCCACCGACACGCGCTCGCCGGCGCGCAGGTCGTCCAGGCTCTTGCCTGAGAGACGGCCGTAGCCCTCGAAGCGGCGCACCGCGAAGTTCACGTCGCCGTCGGCGGCGCGGTAGGCATAGCCGTTTCCCTCGAGCCGCTCGATCAGGCGGAGCATCTGCGGCACGTAGTCGGTGGCGCGCGGCTCGTGGTCCGGCGGCTGCACGCCAAGCGACCGCTCGTCCTCGTGCATGTACCCGATGAAACGACTGGTGAGCGCGCGCAGGGTCTCGCCGTTCTCCACCGCCCGCCGGATGATCTTGTCGTCGATGTCGGTGATGTTGCGGACGTAGGTGACCTGGTAGCCGGTGGCGCGCAGCCAGCGCTGCACCACGTCGAAGACGACCAGCACACGCGCATGGCCGACGTGGCAGTAGTCGTAGACGGTCATTCCGCAGACGTACATGCGGACACGGCCGGGTTCCAGCGGAACGAAGTCTTCCTTCTGCCGGGTAAGAGAATTGTGGAGTCGGAGCATGGGGCGGGCGTGACGCCGGCGCTGCCGCCAGGCCCTCACCGGTGGCAACCGGGGCCGGCGCACGAGGCGGCCACGCCGGGCGGATTGCTAGAATGGCGCGATGAAAACCAGTATAGCACCGGGGTTCCCGGCGATCCGCAGCATCGCAGCAGCCGCCGCGCTCGCCGCAGCGGCCGCAATTGCGCCGGCCTTCGCACAGCAAGCGCCGGGCGCAAGCCCCGGGGCGCCGCCGGCCGCAGCCGCCGCAGTGCCCGAACAGTCCGACCCGCGGCGCGTCGCAGCCGCCGTCGCGCGGGTGCAGACGCTGCGCAAGGACGGCCGCACCCAGGACGCGCTGCAGGAGCTGGAGCTGGCGCTCAGGGCCGCGCCGCGCGACGCGCAGCTGCGCTTCCTCTATGGCGTCACGGTGGCCGAGGCCGGCCGCCGCGACGATGCGATTGCCGTGTTCGAGCAGCTGACGGCCGACTTCCCGGAGCTGCCGGAGCCGCACAACAACCTCGCGGTGATGCACGCGGCCGTCGGCGACCTGGACCGGGCGCGCGCCGCGCTCGAGAACGCGGTCCGCGCGCTGCCGGGCTACGCGCTGGCGCACGAGAACCTGGGCGACGTCTACCTGCGCATGGCAGAGCGCTCCTGGGAGCGGGCCAGCCGCGCCGACGCCCGCAACCGCAGCGCCCCTGCCAAGCTGGCGCTGGCGCGCGATCTGCTGCAGCGCGTGGCGCTCCCCGCACCAGGGGCAGGCTCTGCGAGCGCGCAGCCCGCGACCACGCAGCCCCCGGCCACGCAGCCCGCGAGCCCGTCGCGCCCCGGCGACCGCGCCGCGCCGGCCCGCTGAGCCCCACGCCCGGCAGCCGCGCCGGCTCCGCCCCGCGCCCGAACCCCAGGCCATCCCTCTTCCAGTTCCACAACGGAGAACCTCCATGCTGAAGAAGCTTCCCCTGATCGGTGCGATGTTCGTCGCACTCACCGTCGTCGAGGACGGCGCCGCCGCTGCGAACCCGCAGGTCCTGATCAAGACCTCGATGGGCGAGATCGTCGTCGAGCTCTATCCGGACAAGGCGCCCAAGAGCGTCGAGAACTTCCTGCAGTACGTGCGCGACGGCCACTACAACGGCACCGTCTTCCACCGCGTGATCGGCAACTTCATGATCCAGGGCGGCGGCTTCACCCCGGACTTCTACAAGCCCGGCACACCCGACTTCGGCCAGAAGAAGACCCGCGCGCCAATCCCGCTCGAATCGAAAAACGGACTGCGCAACGACGCCGGCTGGCTCGCGATGGCGCGCACTTCCGCGCCCGACTCCGCCACCGCGCAGTTCTTCATCAACACGGTCGACAACGCGAACCTGAATCATCCCCAGCCGGACGGCCACGGCTACGCGGTGTTCGGCAAGGTGATCAAGGGAATGGAAGCGGTCAACGCGATCAAGGCGGTCAAGACCGGCCGCATGGGCCCGTTCGGCGACGTGCCCGCCGAACCGGTGACGATCGAGTCGGTGTCGGTGGTCGGCGGACGCTGAGCCCCGCAGCGCGGTGCCTGGTCGGCTGGCCCCGGAGATGACCGAACCGCGTCGGATCGAAGTGCGCCCGGACGACCGGGCGCTGTTCGCGTCCGACATGCACCTGGGCGGGCACGACCCGGCGACCGCCGAATTTTTCCTGGAGCGCCTGCGCCTGCTGGCACCAGGCGCGACCCACCTGTTCCTGCTCGGCGACCTCTTCGAGGCCTGGGTCGGGGACGACTGGGCGGATGCCGTCTGCCAGCGAACGATCGACGCGCTGGCAGGACTGTCGCGCGGCGGCTGCCGCATCCACGTGATGCGCGGCAATCGCGACTTCCTGCTGGACGTGCCACTTCCCCCATCGCCCACGCAGGCCGGTGCGGGCTTCGCCGCGCGCACCGGCGCCACGATGCTGCCGGACCCCTGCGTGATTTCCCTGTTCGGCGAGTCGGCCCTGCTCGCGCACGGCGACGCGCTGTGCACCGATGACGGCGACTACCAGCGCTTCCGCGCGCTCACGCGCGACCCGTCATGGCAGCGCGCCTTCCTCGACAAGCCGATCGACGAGCGGATCGCGATCGCCCAGGACCTGCGGGCGCGCAGCGAACTCTCCAAGACCGCGAAGGCCGAATACATCATGGACGTCAACGCCGACGCGGTCGACGCTGCGATGCGCTCCGCCTGCGTCCGCCTGCTGATCCACGGCCACACCCATCGTCCGGCGCGGCATGCCATCGTGCTCGACGGTGCGCCGGCGATGCGCATCGTGCTGCCGGACTGGGACGCCGCGCAAGGCCGCGGCGGCATGCTGGCCGTCACCGCCGCCGGCATCGAAGACGCCTGAGCCGGACTGCCCGTCCACGCGGCCCGCGCATCCGCGCGTCCGCGCCTGGGGTCAGTCCACCATGCGGTTCAGCTTGCCCGCATCCAGCGGCTCCACCTGCTCGTCACAGCAACCGCCCAGGCGCTTGACCACCTGCTGCAGCTGCTCGATCTGCCGGTCCTGCTCGGCGACGTGGTCGATCAGCCGGTGCAGCGCCGCCGCCAGCGGGTCGTTCGCGCCCTGGGTGACCGCGTAGGCGGAGAAGCCCATTCTCGCGGCCTGTTCCTCGCGTCGCCGGTCGTCATCCTCAAGGATGTAGCGCGCCGGGATTCCGACCGCAGTGGCCCCGGCCGGCACGGCCTTGATGACCACCGAGTTGGAACCGATGCGCGCGCCGGCGCCCACCGTGAACGGGCCCAGCACCTTGGCGCCCGCCCCCACCACCACGCCCTGCTCCAGCGTGGGATGGCGCTTGGCCCGGTTCAGCGCGGTGCCGCCCAGGGTCACCCCCTGGTAGATGGTGCAGTCGTCCCCGATCTCGGCGGTCTCGCCGATCACCACGCCCATCCCGTGATCGATGAAGACGCGGCGTCCGACGGTCGCCCCCGGGTGCACCTCGATGCCGGTGAGCCAGCGCCCGAGCGACGAGAGCCAGCGGGCGGGAACGGTGAAACCCATCCGCCAGAGCCAGTGCGAGAGGCGGTGGATCGCCAGCGCATGCACGCCCGGATAACAGAGCAGCACCTCCAGCGCCGAGCGCGCCGCGGGGTCCTTCTCCATGATCGTCGCGATGTCCTCGCGCAGACGCTCGAATGCCAAGCCGCTCTCCCTCAGGCGCCCATGGGGCGCGTCGACCGCGCGGCGGCAGGCCGCGCGAGCAGCGAATTCTAAGCCCGGCGCGAATCCCCTGCCCGGAGCGCATGTACGCGGCCAAGGCCGCGGTCGGTCACGAAGCCGGGGTTCGGCGCGCGCAGTGGGCCGCGCCGTGGGCCGTGCCGTGGGCCGTGCCGTGGGCCGTGCCGTGGCTCGCGCGGTGGCCCGTGCTCAGCGGCCCGGAGCGGCGTCGCCCCCGACGCGACCATCGTCCGCGGGGCGGGCGCCGGGACGCGCGGTCCAGGCGCGCCCGGCGTCCTCGGTCAGCTTGCACACGCCGCGCAGCAGCTGCACCTCCTCGGTCTCGAGCCGCGCGCGGCCGAACAGGCGGCGCATGCGCGGCATCAGCTTCTTGGGGTGGGCCGGATCCAGGTAGCCGATCGCCACCAGCGCGCGCTCGAAATGGGCGAAGAAACCCTCCACCTCGCCCTGGCTTGCCAGGCGCCCAGCCGCCGCATCGCCGCTCGCGGGCTGCTCGCCTGCCGCCGCGATCGCCGCCCGCCGGAGCACGTACGCGACCAGCTGCACTGCCTGCGACAGGTTCAGCGAACAGTAGTCGGGGTCTCCGGGGATCGAACACAACCGCTGGCAGCGCGAGACCTCAGTGATGGACAGACCCGTGCGCTCGGTGCCGAACACCAGCGCGACGCGATGCGCCGGATTCGCGGCGAGCTCGTCGAGCACGTCTGCCATCGCTTCCTCGGGGAGCTGCGGCGGCGGACCGAACTCGCGCGGACCGGCGCTCACGCCGACCACGAGACTGGCATCGGCGAGCGCCTCGTCCAGCGAGCCGAACACCCGGGCCGCCTCGAGGACGTCGGTGGCGCCGCTCGCGAAGGCGATCGCTTCCGGGTGGCGGGTGCAGTCCGGCTCGCGCGGATCCACGAGAGCGAGGTCGCGCAGCCCCATCACCCGCATCGCGCGCGCACTGGACCCGACGTTGCCCGGATGGCCGGGCCGGACGAGGACCACGCGCACCCTTGCGAGGGCGTCAGGGGCGTGTCTGTGGAGTGGATTCAAGGGTCAGCCCGCAGGAAAAGCCGTGATTCTAGGCCCGATCCCTTAGAATGGAGGGTTTTCGAGGTCCCGCCAATGCACCCGATGCTCAATGTTGCGGTTCGCGCCGCCCGCCGTGCCGGCCGCATCATCAACCGCGCCAGCGTCGATCTCGAACAGGTGAAGGTCACGCGCAAGCAGACCAACGATTTCGTCACCGAGGTCGATCACGCCTCCGAGGCGGCGATCATCGACACGCTGCTCACCGCCTACCCCGACCACGCCATCCTGGCCGAGGAATCCGGCCACCGCCCCGGCAAGGGCGCAGCCACCGCGATGCACGAGGCCGAGCACGTCTGGGTGATTGACCCCCTGGACGGAACGACCAACTTCATCCACGGTTTCCCGCAGTACGCGGTTTCGATCGCGCTGATGCAGCGCGGCCTGGTCACGCAGGCCGTGATCTACGACCCGACGCGCGACGAACTCTTCACCGCGTCCAAAGGGCGCGGTGCCTTCCTGAACGACCGCCGCATCCGGGTCTCGCGCCGCACCAAGGTCGAAGAGTCGCTGATCGGAACCGGCTTCCCCTACCGCCAGCTCGACCAGCTCGACGACTACCTGCAGCTGTTCAAGCTGGTCACGGAAAAATCGGCCTCGGTGCGCCGGCCCGGCGCGGCAGCGCTGGATCTCGCCTACGTCGCCTGCGGCCGCTACGACGCGTTCTTCGAGTTTGGCCTGGCACCCTGGGACGTCGCCGCCGGCAGTCTGCTCATCACCGAAGCTGGCGGCCTGGTCGGAAATTTCTCCGGCGACGCCGACTACCTGTTCAGCGAGCAGGTGCTGGCCGGCACACCCAAGGTGTTCGGCGCGTTGCTCGCGCTGGTCGCGCAGAGCCGCCGCGCCAATGCGCCGAAGACCGAGTGAAACCGTCCGCGGTTGCCTGATCCCGTTGCGGCGGTCACACTAGGATGACCCTCCGCGGCGCGGCGCCGCGGTTCGCGCAACGAACACGGACGTCCACATGTACAAACGGATCCTGGTCGCAGTCGACGGCAGTGCAAGCTCCGAGCTCGCGCTCGACGAAGCCATCAGGCTGGCGCTCGACCAGGGCGCGCAGTTGCGAATCGTCCATGCGCTGGACCAGGTCGCGCTGGTGCTCGACACGCCCTACGTCCTGCAGGAGTTCCTCGACGCCGCCCGCAAGGCCGGCGAGGAGATCCTCGAGCGGGCCAAGGCCCGCGCCAGGGAGGCCGGGCTGGACGCCGAGACCCGGCTGTCCGGCGCGGAATCCTTTGGTGAACGGATCGCCAGCCTGGTCAACACGGAGGCCGTCGAGTGGCCGGCCGACCTCATCGTGATCGGCACCCATGGCCGGCGAGGCTTCAGCAGCGTGCTGATGGGCAGCGTGGCGATGGGAGTTGTGCGCACCGCGACGGTACCGGTATTGCTGGTGCGGGGCGGCTGAGCCCCGGGACACCGCCGCCGGGGCCTGCGCCCCGCGGCGCTTCCTTGCCAGCGCCCCGCGCAGCCTTCGCTTCCCGCCCCGGCCCGCGGCCGCCCTGCCGGCGGCGATTCCGGACAGACCGCGCGCCGGCGCGCTTGCCGATCCTTGCCGCACGCGGATAATCCCGCCGTTCCCAACCGCGCTCGAGCTTCCAGACCCCGTGGCGACCCGATCCCAAGCCTCAGACGACCCGTACATCGCCGCCGGGCACACGCCGATGATGGCGCAGTACCTGCGCATCAAGGCCGAGCACCCCGGCGTGCTCCTTTTCTACCGGATGGGGGACTTCTACGAGCTCTTCCACGGCGACGCCGAGAAGGCTGCCAGGCTGCTTGGCATCACCCTCACGCGGCGCGGCAGCTCCGCGGGCGAGCCCATCCCGATGGCCGGCGTTCCGGTCCACTCGCTCGAGCAGTACCTCGCCAGGCTGATCCGGATCGGCGAGTCGGTGGCGATCTGCGAGCAGATCGGCGATCCCGCGCTCTCGAAGGGGCCGGTTGAGCGCAAGGTGGTCCGGATCGTCACCCCCGGCACCATCACCGATGCGCAGCTGCTCCCCGAGCGCGACGACCGGCTGCTGCTCGCGCTGCGCCCCGGCGCGCGGCGGGTGGCGGCGGCATGGATGGTGGTCGCCAGCGGGGAATGCTGGATCGCCGAGTTCGCTGCCGGGCAGCTGGCCGCAGAGCTCGACCGGCTCCGCCCCGCCGAGGTGGTGCTGCCGGAATCGGTCGATCCGGCCCGCCTGCCCGGCTGGCCCCAGGAGGCGCGCGGCACGGCGGCCGCTTCGCTGGCCCGGCTTCCCGACTGGCAGTTCGACGACGAGCGCGCAACGCGGCGCCTGTGCGAGATTCTCGGCGTCGGCGACCTGGCCGGCTTCGGCGTGGATGAGGCACCCGAGGCGGTCGGCGCCGCGGGTGCGTTGCTCGAGTACGTGGCGCGCACCCAGGGGCAGGCGCCCACCCACCTGCAGGGACTTCGCGTCCACCACGGCGACGAGTACCTGGTGGTGGACCCCGTCGCGCGCCGCAACCTCGAGATCACCGAGACGATGCGCGGCGAGGATGGCCCCTGCCTGCTTACGGTGCTGGATCACTGCGCCACCAGCGCAGGGGCGCGGCTGCTGCGCCGCTGGCTCCAGCTGCCGCTGCGCGCCCAGGCTGACGCGGCTCAGCGCCACCGCCGCGTGGCCGCGCTGCAGGCCGGCGCCACCGAACTTGATCTGGCGCTGCCCGGGCGCGAAGGGCGCCGCGCCGGCCTGCGCGAGGCGCTGGCGCAGACCGTGGATTTCGAGCGGATCGCGGGCCGGGTCGCGCTGCGCTCGGTGCGCCCCCGCGAGCTCGCCGCGCTGCGCGACGCGGCGCCGGCGGTGACGGCGCTCGCCGGCGGACTGCGCAGCCTCGACGCGGAGCTCTTCGGCCAGACCGCGGCCGCGCTCGAGCTCCCCCACGAAGCCACCGCCATGCTGTCCCACGCGCTCGCCGAGGAGCCGGCGGCGCTGGTGCGTGACGGCGGCGTGTTCCGGACCGGCTTCGACGCCGTGCTGGACGAGCTGCGGGCGATCGACGAGGGCTGCGACGGATTCCTCGCGGCGCTGGAGCAGCGGGAACGCGAGCGCACCGGAATCGGCAACCTGCGCGTCGGCTTCAACAACGTCCACGGCTTCTTCATCGAGGTCACGCACGGGCAGTCGGCCCGCGTGCCCGACGACTACCGCCGCAGGCAGACGCTCAAGAACGCGGAGCGCTACGTCACACCCGAGCTCAAGGCCTTCGAGGACAAGGCGCTGTCGGCGCGCGAGCGGGCGCTGGCACGCGAACGCGAGCTCTACGAGCAACTGGTCGACGCGCTCTCGGCTGCAGTGCCCGTCTGGCAGCGGGTGGGCCGCACGGTGGCAGAGGTCGACGTGCTGGCCTGCCTCGCCGAGCGCGCCCGCACCCTGGACTGGGTCGCGCCCGTGTTCACCGCGCTCCCCGGAATCGAGATCCGTGCCGGGCGCCATCCGGTGGTCGAGGCGAACGTCGAGCAGTTCGTGCCCAACGACTGCGTCCTGGACGACCGGCGCCGCATGGTGCTCCTGACCGGCCCCAACATGGGCGGCAAGTCGACCTACATGCGGCAGGTGGCGCTGATCGTCCTGCTCGCCTACTGCGGCAGCTTCGTCCCGGCAGACGCCTGCACGCTGGGCCCGATCGACCGGATTTTCACCCGGATCGGCGCCTCGGACGACCTGGCCGGCGGCCGCTCCACCTTCATGGTGGAGATGACCGAGGCGGCGGCCATCCTGCATGCGGCCACCGAGAATTCGCTGGTGCTGATGGACGAGATCGGCCGCGGCACCTCGACCTTCGACGGACTCGCGCTGGCGCATGCGATCGCCGCCCGACTGCTGTCGCACAACCGCGCCTTCGCCCTGTTCGCCACCCACTACTTCGAGCTGACGCAGCTGGCAGAGCGCTTCCCACAGGCCGTCAACCGGCACCTGGCGGCGGCGGAGCACCGCGGCACGATCGCCTTCCTGCACGAGGTCCGCGACGGTCCGGCCAACCGCAGCTACGGCCTGCAGGTCGCCCGGCTCGCGGGAATGCCCGCGCCGGTGATCCGCGCTGCCGGGCAGCTGCTCGAAACGCTCGAAGCCCGGGCGCACGACGGCGACGCACAGTTCGACCTCTTCGCGGCCCTGCCCGTGGACGACACGGCAGGCCCGTCGTCGGGGAATGGGACGGAACGCGCGAGCGCGGACGGCGAAGCGGGCGGGAAAGCGGCTGGAGAACCGGCAGAGGGTGGCGCAAGCGCCGCGACATCCGACCCGCAGGCCCTGGCGGTTCTGGACAGGCTGGCCCGGGTGGATGCCGACCAGCTCAGCGCGCGCGCGGCGCTCGACCTGGTCTACGAACTGAAGTCGGCGCTCGGAGGCTGACCGGGCGAGGCAGCGGCTGCGGCGACGCGCTCAGGGCGAGGCTGCCGTCGCGCCGCCCCTCCGCGCCGCGACGAGTTCAGTGCAGGCGCCTGACCTCGCGGGACATGCCGTGCTGCAATGGCGCATCGTCCGCGTCTTCGTCCTCATCGAATTCGCCGGCCTCGGCGCGCTCCTGTTCGACCTCCTCGACGGTTGCCTCGCGCACATCCGTGACGCGCAACTCGAAGCGCAGCGACATTCCCGCCAGCGGATGGTTGCCATCCAGCACCACCGCTTCGTCGGTGAAGTCGGTGACCGTGAAGATTCCCTCGGCCTCGTCGTCGCCCGGGACCCCTTCGAAGGTCATCCCAACCTCCAGCGTCTCAGGGAAGCCCGCGCGCGGCGCCAGCCGGACCAGCTCGGCGTCGTAGTCGCCGAAGCTGTCCTCGGGCTCCAGGTACAGAACGGTCTCGTAGCCGACCTCGTGGCCGGCCAGCGCCTCCTCGACCCGGGCAAAGACAGCGCCATAGCCGCCCTGCAGGTAGGTGAGCTCGCGCTCCGAAGGCTCGAGCGCCTCGCCCTGGGAATCGTAGAGCCGGTATTCCACCGTCACCCAGACGCCGTCTTCGATCATCATGTTCACCTCCGTCACAAGGCCGCGGCCGGCGCCGCGGGCGGCTCTGAGTTTAGACGAGATCGCCTGGGCGTCGCTGGCCTGCCGTCCGGCGCGCCCTGGCACACGGCCGTCGCGCGCCGCTTGCGCAGCCCGTTTCGCCGGCATTGGATATGAGCGACAGCTGCTCCAACAGTCACGAGGATCGCCCTCATGAGGCAAGCCGAACACATCCTGCTCGAGGGTCGCGAGGCCTTCGGGGACGCGCTGCTGAAGGTCCTCGCCTGCTGCCGCCGGGAGATCATGCTGGTCGACCGGGATCTGCAGGCCTGGCCCTTCGAGACGCCCGAGAACGACCGCGCGCTGGTCGCCGCCCTGCGGCGCGGTGCGCGGCTGCGCGTGCTGGTGGCCGATGCAGCGTGGCTCGAACGGCACGGTACCCGCTTCATGCGCACCCGCAGGGTGTTCGACGGGCGGATCGAGTGCCGCAGGCTCTCCCCTGCGCTGCGCGTGGACGAGAGCGCGCTGCTCGGCGACCGCCAGCATCTGCTGCGCCGCCTGCCCGGTGAGCGGCTGCGCGGCCGCTGCGCGATCGCGAGCCCGACCGAGGCGGAGCCGCTGGCCGCCAGGCTCGACGCCGCCTGGGAGGAGTGTGACCCCTGCCTGCCGTCAACCGTCCTGGGCCTGATGCGTTGAAATGAACGTCCGTAGTGGCAGCGCAGCAACCCTGCTCCGCGGGGCGCTGCACGGCACGAACGGCACTGGTATTATCACGGATTGCGTGCCTCGCATTTTTCGTGCATTGCCCGACGCCGCACGTCACAGGCACAACGGTTTCAGCAGATTGTTCTTCCACCCCTGTTTTCATCTGAAGGAAAAAGCATGAAGAAATCCCTCCTGGTCGCCTCCCTCCTGGCCCTGACCCTGACCGCTTGCGGCAAGAAGGAAGAGGCCCCCGCACCGGCTCCGGCCCCGACCGCTGCACCGGTCGAAGCGCCCAAGACCGAGCAGGCCGTCGAAGCCGCCAAGGACGCTGCCGGCACCGCCGTCGAAGCCGCCAAGGACGCCGCCGCTGCCACGGGTGACGCTGCTGCCGCCACCGGTACCGCAGTGACCGAAGCCGCCAAGGACGCCGCCGGCGCCGCCGTCGACGCCGCCGAGAAGGCCAAGGATGCCGCCGGCGCCGCCGTCGAGGCAGCGAAGGAAGAGCTCAAGAAGTAATCGGCTCGTCCGATGCGAAGGCCGGCTTCATGCCGGCCTTTTTTTTCGCCTGCCGGATCAGACCGCGACCCAGTCGATGCCGTCGTCCTGGTCCGCCACCATCACCGCCTCCGGCGCCTGCCCCCAGGCAGCGGCCAGCGCGGCGCGCGCAAGCTCCGGCCGGTTGTTCGATCGGCTCAGATGCGCCGCGACCACGGTGCGCAGCCGCGAGTGGTCGATCGCTGCGAGCAGTCCGGCCGCCGCCGCGTTGGCGAGATGGCCGTAGTCGCCGGCGATGCGCCGCTTGAGCGCAGCCGGGTAGTCGCTCGCCTCCAGCATCGCAGGGTCGTGGTTGCACTCGAGCATGATCGCGTCGAGCCGCTGCATCGCCCGGATCACGTGCGGCGTCGAATGCCCCAGGTCGGTCAGCACGCCGAGCCGGGAGACGCCATCGTCGATCACGAACTGGACGGGCTCGCGCGCATCGTGCGGCACGGCCACCGGCTCGATCACCACGCCCTCGATCTCGAACGGGCGATGCGGGTCGATGAAGCGCACCTGCGCCTGTGCGCGCATCGCGGCCTGACCGCCACGCGCCGTTCCTTGCGTCAGGAAGAGCGGCACGCCGAGCGCGGCCGCGAGCCGGGGCGCACCGCCGATGTGGTCGCCGTGCTCGTGCGTGACGAGCACCGCATGGAGGGCGCCGTCGCCGAGGCCCAGGCGATCCAGCCGCCGCCTCGCCTCGCGCACCCCGAACCCGCAGTCGATGAGCAGACGCACCGGGGCTTCCGGGCTGCCGCATTCCACCAGCAGCGCGTTGCCCTCGCTCCCGCTACCCAGGCTGTTGAATCGCATGCGTCCCGCTTCGGCGGCCGCGCACCGGATCGGCGGCCGCCTCGGCCGGCGGCCCCGCAATCCGGTGCGAGCCCGGCGCTATTGCGCCATCTGCTCGCGCAGCAGCGAGACGATCTTCGCGCCGGTCTTGCGATCGGCTTCGGCGGCCAGCGGCCCGCCGTCCTTGCCCAGCACGGTGACCCGCGACACGGACTCGCTGCCCTCCACGCGGATCCGGTACTGCTGGGCCGACGAGGGCTTGGACGGGGAACGCGAGAAGATCCGCGACAGCAGGCCCTTCTTGCCGGTACCCGCTTCGACTTCGGGGTCGATGTAGCGGACGAAATAGACCCCCTGCGTGCGATCGCGGTCCTCGACGGTGAACCCGCCCCGGTCGAGCGCAAGGCCGATGCGCCGCCAGGCACGATCGAAGCCCTCTCGGACCTCGAGGACATCCGCGACGCCGGCGGAGGAAATCACGCGCGCCAGCTCTTCGCGCGGTGCTTGCGCCGGCGCGGCCCCTGCCTTCGCCGCGGACTCCGAACTCGCGCCGAGCCGGACCATCAGGCGGCGCAGGAACTCGGCCTCGAGCTCCGGGTCGCTGTCGCGAGGCTGCCACATCGTGCGTTCGCGGTCCTGGGAGGTGAAGACCTCCTCCATGCCGCGATGACTGATGTAGATCTCGGTGGCGGCGCCGCTGCGCTCGAAGCGGGTGCGGAACTTGTCGCGCTCAGAGGTGGAGTAGACGGACTCGAAGAGACGGCCGATGGTACGGCGAACGATGTCCTGCGGAATCTTCGCCCGGTTCTCGGCCCACTCGGTCTCCATGATCCCGGTGGCGGGCGACTCGCTCTCCAGGATGAAACCGGATTCCTGCCAGAAGTCCTTCACCGCCGGCCATAGCCTGTCGGCCGGCTGGTCGACCACCAGCCAGCGCTGGCTGCCCGCGCGCTCGATGCGCATGCCTTCCACCGCGGGCAGCACCTTCGTCTCCTGCTGCGGGCGCTCGACCGACCGGGCGCTCTGGTAGCCGGAGAAGGTGCGCTCGGCCCGGTCGGGAATCGCGAAGCGCTCGTCGCCCTTGGGATTGACCAGGTCGGGCGGAACGTCCAGCGGCGGCAGTTTTCCTGCCGACTTGTAGTCGATCCGGGTGCGCTCGCCGATCTCGTCGGTGATGGAACAGGCGGACAGGGCGAACGGGACGGCGAGCAGCAGCAGAAAGCGCTGCGCGCTGCGCGCCGTCGAAGGATTGGATTTCATCGAACGATGACTCCTGAGGCTCGCAGCGCGGCCAGGACGGTGGCGTGGTGCGGCTCGGAAAGCGGCGTGAGCGGCAGGCGGATGCCACTGGGAATCCGCCCCATCCGGGCCAGCGCCCACTTGACGGGGATGGGGTTGGCTTCGACGTAGAGCTTCAGGCTCAGCGGCAGCAGCAGGCGATGGATCGCGAGCGCGGCAGGCCAGTCCCCGGAGAACGCGGCCTGGCACATGCGCGCCACCTGGGCCGGCACCAGGTTGGCGTTGACCGAGATGACTCCGTGCCCTCCCATGGCCATCAGCGCCAGCGCGGAGTCGTCGTTGCCGCTGTAGACCGCGAAGTGCTCGGGCAACTGGGCGATCAGGTTGGAGCCGCGCGGGATGTCGCCGGTGGAGTCCTTCAGGCCGACGATGCCGGGCACCTGCGCCAGGCGCAGCACCGTTTCGTCGGCAAGATCGGCCACCGTGCGCGAGGGCACGTTGTAGAGGATGACCGGCAGGCCCACTTCCTCGGCCACCGCACGGAAATGGCGGTACATGCCTTCCTGCGTGGGCTTGTTGTAGTAGGGCACCACCTGCAGCGTGGCCGCCGCTCCGACCTTCTTCGCGTTGGCCGTGAGCTCGACTGCCTCGCGGGTGGAGTTCCCCCCGGTGCCCGCGATGACCGGGATGCGGCCGGCGGCCTGCTCGACAGTGACGCGCACGATCTCGTTGTGCTCATGCATGTCGACCGTGGGCGACTCGCCCGTGGTGCCCACCGCGACGATGGCTGCGGTGCCCTGCTCGACGTGCCAGTCGATGAGACTCCGGTAGCTGTCGTAGTCGATGCTGCCGTCGTCGTGCATCGGCGTCACGATCGCAACGATGCTGCCTTTGATCATGTTCGTCATCCCGCGAAAACCGAATTCTATCCGACCCGCCGCCGCTCTTCCGGCCCCGCGGGCGGACGGACCGCGCAGACCCGCTGGATCACCGCCGGCCGGGGGCTGCCCACGTAACCGTCCTCGAAGCCAAGCACCTCCAGCCCGCCGCGCAGCGCCGCCTCGAAGAGCTCGCCGCGGCGCAGCAGGAAGTCCGGCCTCGCCGGACGTCCGTGACGCTCGTTGCCCTGCGCGAACGTCTCGTACAGCAGCAGGCCGCCGGGCGCGACCAGCGCGATCAGCAGGTCCAGCCGTGGCCGGTGCAGGTAGTTGCAGCACACCACGGCATCGAAACGCCGCCCCCTGAAGGGCCAGGGCCCGGACTCCAGGTCTGCGCAGAGCCGCTCGACCGCAGCCGGCGCTGCCTCGAGGGCCGCCGAGTCCCGGTCCGCCAGCGTGACCCGGTCGCTGCGCGCCATCAGCGGCGCGAGGTTGCGCCCGGCTCCGCCGGCGAAGTCGAGCACCCGTGCGCCCGGGGCAATGCAGGGGGCCCAGCGCTCCACCCAGGCTGAAGCGCCCGTGGCAGGGCGTGTCCCCGGATCCGGATCGCAGGCTGACATAAGTCGCACCCTCCATGCCGATCAAACGCTAGAGTGTAGCGGCCCGCGCCACCGCGTCGGCACAACCCCGGACCATGCCGACAAAGACCCACGAGGCTCCCCGCTCACGCCCCGCCGCGCAGGCCCTGCTCCCTGCGGGCGCAGCGCTGCTCGCGACGGCGCTGCTCGGCGCAGCCGCAGCAGCCGGGCTGCTTGGCTGGCGGCCCGTGCTGCTGCTGTCGGCGCTCGCCTGGGCCGGCGCGGCCGGGGCGCTCGCCGTGCGCGCGCGTGCGCGTGAACGGCAGCTCGGCCTGGACCGGGAGCGCATCCACGCCCTCGACGAACTCCAGGCCCAGCACGGCATCGCCGAGCAGCTCGGCGGCTTCGGCACCTGGGTCATCGACCGCGGCCGCAACCGCTTCGTCTGGAGCCCCGGCGCGTTCCGGCTGTTCGGAATCGACCCGCAGGACGGCGAGCCCAGCCTGCGCAGGTTCTCCTCCGCCATCCACGAAGACGACCGGCAGCGCTGGATCGACGCCCACCGCCGCGCGATGCACCGGGGCGGCGAGGCGCGCATCGAGTACCGCTACCAGCGCGGCGGCCACGAGACCATCTGGGTGCGCAGCATCGCGCGCGCCGAACGCGACGAACAGGGGCAGGTCGACCGCCTCGGCGGCGTGGCGCAGGACATCACCGGCATCCGCGCCATGCAGCAGCAGCTGGCCACGAGCGAGGCCAAGTTCCGCGACCTCACCCAGATGAGCTCGGACTGGGTCTGGGAGACCGACGAGCATCATCGCTGGTCGTATTTCTCCGACAGCGTGGACGCGGTGCTCGGGCGCTGGGTTCGAGAGCTGGTCGGCCGCCATCTATGGGACCTCCCGCAGGACCGCCTCGCCTTCGAGCCGCCCGACTGGAAGGGTCAGCAGGTGCTGATGGACGCGCACGCCCCGTTCGAGGATTTCGAGTATGCGGTGATCGACCCGCAGGGAGTGGCGCGCTGCGTGTCGATCAGCGGCCGCGCGGTGTTCGATAGCAGCGGCACCTTCGCCGGCTACCGAGGGGTCGGCAAGGCCATCACGCGTGAGAAGCAGCAGCGGATGCTGCTCAAGATCGAGAGCGAGATCGCCTCGATCATGCGCGACCAGTGCGATCCGGAGCGCGTGACCGCAGCGGTCATCATCACGCTCTGCGGCGTGCTCGGCTGGACCGGCGGGGCCAATCTGGTGATGCTGGAGGGCCGCAAGGGATTCGCGCCGCATGAGCGCTGGGGTCATCCAGGCTTCACGCGGATGGTCGCCGAGCTGCCCGCCGAAATCCCCCTGCTTCGTGGCAGTAGCGAGGCGCGCGCCTGGCAGGAGGGCAGCCCGGTCTGGATCGAAGACCTGGAGGCGCATCCGCAGCTCGCCCATCGCTACCAGACCACGCGCCTTGGCGTGCACGCAGCGTTCCTGGCGCCGATCGCCGACGAAGGCGGCAAGGCGCTGAGCGTGCTGCTGTTCCTCAGCCCGGCAAGCTACCGCGGCGAGCCCTTCCTGTTCCAGGTCGCCGAGATCGTCTCCCGCAACCTCGCCCTCTACCTGCAGCGGATCGCGGCGGAGCGCCGGCTCACCCACCAGTCCCAGCACGACGCCCTCACCGACCTCCCCAACCGCGTCTTCCTCACGCGCAAGCTGGAGTCTCGGCTGGCGCGTGCCGAAGCTGCGGCGGTGCTCTACATCGACCTGGACCGCTACAAGCTGATCAACGACACCCTGGGACACTCGGCGGGCGACCAGGTGCTGATCGAGGTCGCCAAGCGGCTGCGCGACGCGATCCGGCCGCAGGACGTGGCCGGCAGGATCGGCGGCGACGAGTTCATCCTGCTGCTGACCGGCCTGTCGGACCGCGACGAGATCGAGCGGATCGCGCGCCGGGTGCTCGCATCCATCGAGAAGCCCTTCGTGCTGATGAACCGCGCCTACTTCCTGTCGGCGAGCATCGGCGTCGCGATCGCCCCGGACGACGGCACCGACGCGGGCCTGCTGATCAAGCGGGCAGACGGCGCGATGTACCGGGTGAAGTCGGAGGGGCGCAACGACGTGCGCTTCTGCACCGGCGAGGCCTCGGACGCGCGCACCGACCAGCTCCAGCTGGCGGCCGAGCTTCCGCTGGCGCTGCAGCGCGGCGACATCGACCTGCACTACCAGCCCATCCTGGACGTGGCCGACCGGCGCGTGGTCGGGTTCGAGGCGCTGCTGCGCTGGCGCCATCCGGTGCGCGGGCTGCTGGCGGCGGACAGCTTCCTGCCGGTGGTCGAGCAGAACAACCTGATCCACGAGCTCGACCTGTGGTCGCTGCGGCGCGCGCTCGACGACCGGGTCGCCCTCGGCCTCGACAGGCACGAGGACGCCGCGGTGTCGGTCAACATCTCGGCGCGCCACTTCGCGGAAGGCGATTTCCTCGCAACGGTCAACGGCCTGCTCGCCGAACGCGCCTTCCCCGCACGCCTGCTGCGGCTGGAGCTCACCGAGAGCGCCTTCATCGAGCATCCGGAGCGCGCCGCGGCGCTGATCGCGGAGCTGCGCCGGATCGGCGTGCAGGTGATCATCGACAACTTCGGCACCGGCTACGCCGCGCTGTCCTACCTGAAGGATCTTCCGGTGGACGGCCTGAAGATCGACCAGACCTTCGTGCGCAACCTCCCGGCGGATCGGGGCAATGCGGCGATCGTCGAGGCGATCACCACGCTGGCCGCGCGGCTTGGGGTGCAGGCGCTGGCAGAGGGAGTGGAGACCGCCGCCGAGCTGCGCACGCTGCGCAAGCTCGACTGCCAGCAGATGCAGGGCACGCTGATCTCGGAGCCCCTGCCGCTGGCACAGCTGCAGGACTTCATGGAGTCGCTGCCGGAAATCCGGCGGATGCACCTGGTGCGCGAGGCCGGCGCCGCCGGCTGAGAGCGCCGCAGGGGCACCGCATGGGCGCCGCTTGAGCGACGCGTGGGCGCCCGCCAGGGCTCAGCCGTGCGACAGCCCCATCACCTCGCGCACTTCGCGCATGGTTTCGATGGCGAACTTGCGTGCCTGGTCGCAGCCGTCGGCGACGATGTTGCGCAGCAGGCCGGGATCGTCGAGGTAGGGCTGGGCGCGCTCGTGGAACTGCTGCTGCTCGGCGATCACCGCGTCGATCACCGGCTGCTTGCAGTCCAGGCAGCCGATTCCCGCGCTGCGGCAGCCCTTGACCACCCACTCGCGGGTGGCGTCGTCCGAATACACCTGGTGCAGCTGCCACACCGGGCAGCGCTCGGGCTCGCCGGGATCGGTGCGGCGCACCCGCGCCGGGTCGGTCGGCATCGTGCGGATCTTCTTCGTGACCGAGGCAGGATCTTCGCGCATCGCAATCGAGTTGCCGTAGCTCTTGCTCATCTTCTGCCCGTCGATGCCGGGCATGCGCGAGGCTTCGGTGAGCAGCGCCTGCGGCTCGGAAAGAATGATCCTGCGGCTGCCTTCCAGCCATCCGAACAGGCGTTCGCGGTCGCCCTGCCCGATGTTCTGCGAGTCCTCGAGCAGCGCCCTGCCCTGCTGCAGCGCCTCGTCGTCGCCCTGCTCCTGGTAGCGGGTGCGCAGCTCCGAGTACAGCCTGGCGCGCTTGCTGCCGAGCTTCTTCACCGCCTCGCGCGCCTTGTCCTCGAAGCCGGCCTCGCGGCCGAACAGGTGATTGAAGCGGCGGGCCACCTCGCGTGTGAACTCGATGTGCGGCACCTGGTCCTCGCCCACCGGCACCCACGCGGCGCGGTACAGCAGAATGTCGGCCGCCTGCAGCAGCGGGTAGCCGAGGAAGCCATAGGTGGAGAGATCGCGCTCGGTGAGCTTTTCCTGCTGGTCCTTGTAGGTGGGCACCCGCTCGAGCCATCCGAGCGGCGTGCACATCGACAGCAGCAGGTGGAGCTCGGCGTGCTCGGGCACCCTGGACTGGATGAACAGCACCGACTGCTGCGGATCGATGCCCGCCGCGAGCCAGTCGACCAGCATCTCCCAGGTGTTGGGTTCGATGACCTCGACCGAATCGTAGTGCGTGGTCAGCGCGTGCCAGTCGGCCACGAAGAACAGGCACGGATACTCGTTCTGGAGCCTGACCCAGTTCTTCAGGGCACCGTGATAGTGGCCGAGATGCAGCGCACCCGTGGGGCGCATGCCGGAGACGACGCGTTCGGGAAACATGAGGGGAGGACCGGACGAAGGAGTTGGCGGATTCTAGCAAGCGGGCCCGGCCGGGCGGTCAGTCGTCCGGCGTCGCGATCGCGATGCGCCCGTCCACCGGGCCGCAGCCGAGCCGGATCACCGCGGGCTCCGGACCGGTGAGGTCGACCACCGTGGTGGCGTCGAAGGGCTGGCCGCCGGCGTCGACGACCGCCTCGATGCGGCGCGCGAGCCGCTCGAGGATCTCGTCGGCCTCGTGCAGCGGATCCTCGTCGCCGGGCAGGATCAGGCTCGAGCAGATCAGCGGTGCGCCATGGGCCTCGAGCAGGCCGTCGATCACCGGCGAGGCCGGCACCCGCAGGCCGATCGTCTTGCGCGACGGATGCCAGAGCCTGCGCGGCACCTCTTTGGTGGCCGGCAGCACGAAGGTGTAGGGCCCGGGGGTCCACTCGCGCAGGAAGCGGAACTGGCGGTTGTCCACCTGAGCATAGGTGGACAGCTCGGAGAGGTCGCGGCACATCAGCGTCAGCAGGTGCTTGTCGCCGATGCCGCGCACCGCGCGCAGCCGCTCCACCGCCGCCTTGTCATCGAGCTGGCATGCGATCACGTAGCAGGCGTCGGTGGGCAGGGCGAGGAGGCCGCCGCCGCGCAGGATCTCGGCGGCCTGGCGCAGCAGGCGCGGCTGCGGATGCGTGGGATGGACGATGAAACGTTGTGTCATGGGAGGTGTCTAGTTACGGTTGCGCGCGCTCAGTTCCAGGCGCTCCACACCGGAACGAGGTCGCCCGGCAGCGGCGGCAGCCCGCCGAGGTCGACGCGGCCTTCCTGCGGACCGTGGAAATCGGAGCCGCGGGATGCCTTCAGGGAGAACTCGCGGGCGTGGCGCGCGAACACCTCGTACTGCCAGGGTTCATGACTGCCGCACACCACCTCGATGCCTTCGCCGCCCAGCGCGCTGAACTCCTCGATCATCGACCGCAGCGCGGTGTGTCCGAGCCGGTAGCGTCCGGGGTGGGCGAGCACAGCGACGCCGCCGGCCGCGCGGATCCAGCCCACGGCCTCCGGCAGGCTCGCCCAGCGATGGGGAACGAAGCCGGGCCGGCCCTCCGACAGGTACCTTGAGAAGACCTCACCGATGTCCCTGCAGTGGCCGCGCTCGACGAGGAATCGCGCGAAGTGGGTGCGCGAGATGAGCTCGGGGTTGCCGACGAACCTGGCGGCCCCCTCGTAGGCGCCTGCAATGCCGACCGCGGCGAGCTGCGCCGCCATCTCGCGCGCGCGTCCGTCACGCCCTGACCGGGTGCGCGCCAGGCCCTCGATCAGATCGGTGCAGGCCGGATCGATGCCCAGACCCAGCACGTGGACCGTCTCCCCGGCCCAGCTGACGGAGATCTCGACCCCCGGCACGAAACGCATCCCGAGTCGGTGCGCCTCCGCCGCCGCCTCGTCCAGACCGGTCAGCTCGTCGTGGTCGGTGAGCGCGAGCATCTCGACCCCGTTCGCGTGCGCGCGGCGCACCACCTCCGCCGGCGCGAGGGTCCCGTCGGACCGGTCCGAGTGGCAGTGGAGGTCGGCGTTCAGCGCCCGGGCCGCAGGCTTCAAGCGATGAACTCTTCGATCAGCCGGGCCACCGCCTCGGGCTGGTCGTGGTGGAGCATATGGCCCGCATCGTCGACGATCTCGGTGCGCAGCGAACGCAGCGCCAGCTTGCGCAGCCGGAACTCCTCGGTGTTGAGGAAGGCGTGCCAGCGCTCGGAATGGTTGGCCACCACCAGCATCACGTCCGCGCGAACCTCCCGCCAGCAGGCAAGCACCTCCTCGACACGATAGAGCTGCGCGTTGACGATCTTGTGGGCGGGGTCGCCGGCCAGCACGAAGCGGCCGTCCGGACCGGGCAGCGACCAGTGCTCGGCCAGGAAGCCGGCCTTCGCGGGGCTCAGTCGCGGGTTGTTCTGCGCCAGTCGCTCGGCCACCTCGGCGCGCGAACCGTAGTCGCGCAGCCGGGCGCCATGCCTGACTTCGTCGATCCAGCGCGCATACCGGGCCGGCGCCTGCTCGGGGCGGGTCGACTGCATCCCGAGGCCCTCGAGGTTGACCAGCCTGCGCACACGGTGCGGCCGCACCCCCGAGTAGAGCGTGGCGATGTTGCCGCCCATGCTGTGCGCCACCAGGTCGACCGGCTGGTCGGGCAGCAGCGTGTCGAGCAGGATGTCGAGGTCCGCGAGGTAGTCCGGGAACCAGTAGCTGTCCGCCCCCGGCCGGTCGGTCAGGCCGAAGCCCCGCCAGTCCGGCGAGATGATCCGCCAGTTCCGCTCGAAGGCATCCACGAGGAACTGGTACGAGGCCGAGACGTCCATCCAGCCATGCAGCAGCACCAGCGTGCCCTCCGCCGGGCGATCGGGTACGGGATCCCAGATGCGGACGTGATAGCGCAGTCCACGCACGGGATGGAACTCGGAACGGCTGTGACGACGAGGCAGGTAGCTGGGCAAGTGTGACTCCGCAAGCCTTGCATTATAAGAAGCACCGCCGACGCCTGCAGCAGCGCCCGTTCCGGTCCGGAAACCTTCCCGCCGCCGTTGGGGCGTCCGTGGCCTCGGGCTAGCATGCCAGCAGACCGGACGCGGATCGCTTAGACTTGCGCCCCTTTTCCGGAAGTCGGCGCCTTGTGCGCCCTCCGGGCCAATGACGACGGAACCCGCGATGGCAATTTTCCAGCTCGACGACAGGATCCCCGAGATCGACCCCAGCGCCTGGGTGGCCGAAGCGGCCCAGGTGATCGGACGCGTGCGCCTGCGCGCCAACTCCAGCATCTGGTTCAACGCCACACTGCGCGGCGACAACGAACTCATCGACATCGGCGAAGGCAGCAACGTCCAGGAGTCCGCCGTGCTGCACACCGACCCGGGCGCGCCGCTGACCGTCGGCTCGGACGTGGTGATCGGCCACCAGGCCATGCTGCACGGCTGCACGATCGGCGACGGAACGCTGGTCGGGATCCAGGCGGTGATCCTGAATCGCGCGAAGATCGGACGCGGCTGCCTGATCGGCGCCGGCGCGCTGATCGCCGAGGACAAGGAGATCCCCGACGGCAGCGTGGTGCTGGGCGCCCCGGGCAGGATCGTGCGCCAGGTGAGCCCCGAGGAGGCCGAGCGCTTCCGCCAGAACGCCCGCAACTACGCGCAGCGCGCCGCCTACTTCAGGCAGCAGCTCAAACGCATCGCATGAGCGACTCGCTTCGACGTTTCCTGCTGCAGGGCGCACCGGTGCGCGGCGAGAT
This sequence comes from Quisquiliibacterium transsilvanicum, assembly GCF_014202215.1. Classification (GTDB taxonomy): domain Bacteria; phylum Pseudomonadota; class Gammaproteobacteria; order Burkholderiales; family Burkholderiaceae_E; genus Quisquiliibacterium; species Quisquiliibacterium transsilvanicum. The sequence continues at coordinate 74,446 of NZ_JACHGB010000008.1, forward strand.
CGTCTCGCTGGACGACGCCTGGCTCGAGGTGGTGAACCGCCACGAGCTGCCCGACAGCGTGCGCGACCGCCTCGGCGAGCTGTCTGCGGCAGCGCTGCTGCTGGCCGCGACGCTGAAGTTCGACGGTTCGCTGGTGCTGCAGATCCATGGCGACGGACCGGTGGCGCTGTTCGTCGTCGAATGCGATGCCGACGGCGACTATCGGGCCACCGTGAAGCTGCGCGAAGAGGCGCCGACCCCGGCTGACGATGCGAGCCTGCGCGAGCTGGTCGACGTCGAGGGCAAGGGCCGCTTCGTCGTGACGCTGGTGCCAGGGTCGCCCGCGCCCGGGCGCCAGCCATACCAGGGCATCGTGCCCTTCGAGGGTAACAGCGTCTCGATGGTGCTCGAGCACTACATGGCGCGCTCGGAGCAGCTGCCCACCCGGATGTGGCTGGCGGCCGATGGCCGGCGCGCGGTCGGGCTGCTGCTCCAGCGAATGCCCTCGACGGGCGGCACCGCGACGGTGGCCCCGCCGGCCGCCGAGACGCCGATCGACGACGACGACGCCTGGAACCGGATGCAGCAGCTGGCAGACACGATCACCCGCGGCGAACTGCTCAGGCTCGCGCCCGAGCACGTGATCCGCCGGCTGTTCTGGCAGGAGCCGCTGCACGCCTTCGACGAGCGGCAGTGCCGCTTCGCATGCACCTGCACGCGCGACAAGGTCGCGTCGATGCTTCGCATGCTGGGCGAGGAGGAAGTGGAGGGAATCGTTGCCGAGCGGGGCGCGGTGGAGGTCCGCTGCGAGTTCTGCAACCTGCCCTATCTGTTCGACCGGGTCGATTGCGCCGAGCTGTTCGTCCCGGGCGTCAGCGGCCCGGGCCCCTCGCTACTTCAGTGACCGGAGGGGTGCGCGCGACGCGCACCTCTTCCCCCGCGGCCGGATCCGCAGTGGGCATGCGCCGGGCGCCGGCGTCGGTGAACTGGATGAAGACCTCGTCGGCCCGCACCATGCCGAGCTCGTAGCGCGCCCGCTCCTCCACCGCCAGCAGGCCCTGCCGAAGATCGCCCACTTCGCCCTCGAGCGAAGCGTTGCGCTCCGTCAGCCGGCGGTTGTTGCCCTGCTGCGACTGCAGCTGCCGATCGAGCTCCCACACGCGCAGCCAGCCGCCCTTGCCAAGCCAGAGCGGATACTGGATCAGCGCGAGCAGGCCTACGAGCGCGAGTGCGAGCAGCTTCATGCGCGCATCATAAGGGATTCGGGCGCCACCGCGTCCGCAAGCTGCGCCCGGCCGTCAGCGCAGGTTATAGAAGGCGGAACGGCCCGGATAGCTGGCGATGTCGCCGAGGTCTTCTTCGATGCGCAGCAGCTGGTTGTACTTCGCGACGCGGTCGGTGCGGCTCATCGAACCGGTCTTGATCTGCAGCGCGTTGGTGGCCACCGCGATGTCGGCGATCGTGGTGTCCTCGGTCTCGCCGGAGCGGTGCGACACCACTGCGGTGTAGTTGTAGCGCTTGGCGAGCTCGATCGCGGCAAAGGTCTCGGTGAGCGTGCCGATCTGGTTGATCTTGATCAGGATCGAGTTGGCGATGCCCTCGTCGATACCCTGCTGCAGGATGCGGGTGTTGGTGACGAAGAGGTCGTCGCCGACCAGCTGCACCCGCTCGCCGAGCGCGTCGGTGAGATGCTTCCAGCCCTCCCAGTCGTTCTCCGCCATGGCGTCCTCGATCGAGATGATCGGGTACTTGTCGCACCAGGTGGCGAGCAGGTTGGTCAGCCCGGCCGCGTCCAGGTCGAGGCCCTCGCCGGCGAGACGGTAACGGCCGTCCTTGTAGAACTCGGAGCTGGCGCAGTCCAGGCCCAGCGCGATCTGGCGGCCGGGCTCGTAGCCGGCGCGGTCGATCGCCTCGAGGATCAGCTGGATCGCGGCCTCGTGGTTGGCCACCGAGGGGGCGAAGCCACCCTCGTCGCCCACCGCGGTGGACAGGCCGCGGTCGTGGAGGAGCTTCTTCAGCGCGTGGAAGACCTCGGCGCCGTAGCGCACCGCCTCGCGGAAGCTGGGCGCGCCCACCGGGATGATCATGAACTCCTGGATGTCCAGGTTGTTGTTCGCGTGCGCGCCGCCGTTGATGACGTTCATCATCGGCACCGGCAGCGACATCGCGCCAGAGCCGCCGAAGTATCGGTACAGCTGCAGGCCGGACTCTTCGGCAGCGGCCTTCGCCACCGCCATCGAGACCGCCAGCGTGGCGTTGGCGCCCAGCCGGGACTTGTTCTCGGTGCCGTCGAGCTCGATCAGGGTGCGATCGATGTACGCCTGCTCGGTGGCGTCCAGCCCCATGATCGCTTCGGAGACTTCGGTGTTGATGTTCTCGACCGCCTGCAGCACGCCCTTGCCCAGGTAGCGCGACGCATCGCCGTCGCGCAGCTCGATGGCCTCGCGCGAGCCGGTGGACGCCCCGGACGGCACCGCAGCGCGGCCCATCACTCCGGACTCCAGGAGGACGTCGCACTCGACGGTGGGATTGCCCCGCGAGTCGATGATCTCGCGGCCGATGATGTCGACGATTGAACTCATGTTGGCTTTCTGTCTCTTGGGATTCGTTGGGGCCGGCGGGGCTCAGCCGGTGATCGTGGCCTCGGGGAAGCCGGCGCGCTTGACCGCCGCGTCCAGCTCCTTGAGGGTGAAGAGCAATTCCTGCATGCGGTCCATGGGCCAGGCGTTGGGGCCGTCGGAAAGCGCCCTGGCCGGATCCGGATGACTCTCCATGAACACGCCTGCGACGCCGGCGGCCACCGCCGCGCGCGCGAGCACCGGCACGAACTCGCGCTGGCCGCCCGAGGAACTGCCCTGCCCGCCGGGCAGCTGCACCGAGTGCGTGGCATCGAAGACCACCGGGCAGCGGGTCTCGCGCATGATCGCTAGCGAGCGCATGTCGGACACGAGGTTGTTGTAGCCGAAGGAGACGCCGCGCTCGCAGACCATGATGGTGTCGCCGCTGCCGCCGGCTTCGACGGCTGCCTCGCGCGCCTTGTCGACGACGTTCTTCATGTCGTGCGGCGCGAGGAACTGGCCCTTCTTGATGTTGACCGCCTTGCCGCTGGCGGCGACCGCGCGGATGAAATCGGTCTGCCGGCACAGGAAGGCGGGCGTCTGCAGCACGTCCACCGCGGCTGACACTGCGTCGACCTGGTACGCCTCGTGGATGTCGGTGAGCACGGGCACACCGATGGCGGAACGCACGTCGGAGAGGATCTTCAGTCCCTCGTCCATGCCGGGGCCGCGGAAGGATTTCCCGGAACTGCGGTTGGCCTTGTCGAAGGAGGACTTGTAGATGAAGGGCACGCCGACGGCGGCGGCGATCTCCTTCAGGCGCCCGGCAGTCTCCATCGCCGACTCCCGCGACTCGATCACGCAGGGGCCCGCGATCAGGAAGAACGGCCGGTCAAGGCCGACCTCGAATCCACACAGCTGCATGCGCTGCTCCTGCTAGGCGACGCGGCGCGCACGGCTGCGCTCCGACTGGGCGATGGCGGCCTCGACGTAAGCCTTGAAGAGCGGGTGGCCCGCGCGCGGCGTCGAGGTGAACTCCGGGTGGAACTGCACCCCGACGAACCACGGATGGGCGCCGCGGCCGGCCTGCGGCAGCTCGATGATCTCGGTGAGACCTTCGCTCGGCGTGCGCGCCGAGACCCTGAGGCCCGCCTGTTCAAACTGCGGCACGTAGTGGTTGTTGACCTCGTAGCGGTGGCGATGCCGCTCGTAGACCGTCTCGCCGTAGACCCCGGCGGCGATGGTGCCCGGCTCCACCGGACAGCGCTGCGCACCCAGGCGCATGGTGCCGCCGAGATCGGAGCCCGCATCGCGGCGCTCGACCTTGCCGGCGCGGTCGAGCCACTCGGTGATCAGGCCGACCACCGGATGCGCGGTGTCCTGGTCGAACTCGGTGCTGTTGGCGCCTTCCAGCCCGCAGACGTCGCGCGCGTAATCGATCACGGCGAGTTGCATGCCCAGGCAGATGCCGAGGTAGGGAATGCCGTTCTTGCGCGCGTGCCGGATGGCTGCGATCTTGCCCTCGACGCCGCGCCGTCCGAAACCGCCCGGCACCAGGATGGCGTCGTAGCCGGACAGCGAGGCGAGCGCGACCCCGCCATCGTTCTCGATCTGCTCGGAGTCGATGTAGTCGATCAGCACCCGGCTCTCGGTGTGGATGCCGGCATGCACCAGCGCCTCGGTGAGCGACTTGTAGGACTCGGTGAGATCGACGTACTTGCCGACCATCGCGATCCGCACGTCCTGGCGCGGATGCTCCAGCGCATACACCAGGCGGTCCCACATCGTGAGGTCGGCCCGCGGCACCGACAGGCGCAGGATGTCGCAGACGGTGTCGTCCACGTTCTGGTCGTGCAGCATCCGGGGAATCTTGTAGATGCTGTCGGCATCCCAGACCGAGATCACGGAGTCGAGCTGCACGTTGGAGAACATGCTGATCTTGGCGCGCTCGTCATCCGGCACCCGGCGATCGGCACGGCACATCAGCATGTCGGCCTGGATGCCGATCTCGCGCAGCTTCTGCACCGAGTGCTGGGTGGGCTTGGTCTTGAGCTCGCCGGCCGAGGCGATGAATGGCACGAGCGTCAGGTGCACGAAGCAGTAATTGCCGCGGCCCAGCTTCAGGCTCATCTGGCGCACCGCTTCGAGGAAGGGAAGCGACTCGATGTCGCCCACCGTTCCGCCGATCTCGACGATGGCGACGTCGGCGGCGTCGGGCGTGCCGACGCCTGCCCCGCGCTCGATGAACGCCTGGATCTCGTTGGTGATGTGCGGGATCACCTGCACCGTGCGGCCAAGGTACTCGCCGCGGCGCTCCTTGCGCAGCACCGAGTCGTAGATCTGGCCGGTGGTGAAGTTGTTGAAGCGGCGCATCTTCGCGCTGACGAAGCGCTCGTAATGGCCGAGGTCGAGATCCGTCTCGGCGCCGTCTTCAGTGACGAAGACCTCGCCGTGCTGGAACGGGCTCATCGTTCCGGGATCGACGTTGATGTAGGGGTCGAGCTTGAGGAGGGTGACTCGCAGGCCCCGCGACTCGAGCAGCGCGGCCATCGACGCGGCAGCGATGCCCTTTCCGAGCGAGGACACCACACCACCGGTGACGAAAACGAACTTGGTCATGGGCGGGATACCGGTAAAAAGAAATTATACCTGCCCGCGCCGGCCGATAGCCGGGCCGGGCGGGGCGAAAGACTGCAAAGCCGTGAAGAAATTCAGTTGGACGGCATCGACGCGGTGCCGCCCGGCCAAGGAAGGCAGGCGAGCACTTCCACGCCGCCCGACTCCCCGTTGGCCACCGTGACACTGCCCCCGCAGGCCAGCGCGCGCTCGCGCATCGCACGCAGGCCCGCACCCTCGGTGCGGCGTGCAGCGAGGCCTGGCCCGTCGTCGCTGACCTGCAGCGTGAGCATGCCCGCCTCTCTGCGCACCGACACCACCACCGTGCCGGCGCAGCCGTGCTCCACCGCATTCTCGACGGCCTCGGCCACGATCCGCCAGGCGGCCGCCTCGACGAACACCGCACCGAGACCGAACGCCACGTCGCCGGCGGGTTCGACGAGCAGCTCGAAGCGGACCGCCTGCCGGCGCGAACCCCACTCGGCCAGCAATGAGCGCAGGCCCTCCAGCAGCCCGCCATGCTCGAGCGGCTCGGGCCGGATCCGGTGGATCGCCGCCCGGACCGAGGCCGACAGCGCGTCGGCGCTGCGCACCATCATCAGGGCCAGTTGCGCGAGCGAGGGCTCGCGCCCGGCCAGCCGGCTCTCGAGCGTGGCGGCGATGGTGCGGATCGCCACCGCGTGCTGACCGAGCTCGTCCTGGATCGACTGGGCCAGCGCGCGGCGCTCGTCCTCGAACTCGCGCTCGAAGCGCAACGCCAGTTCCTGGCCGAGGTCGCGCTGCCGCTCCACTTCGAGCGAATGGCGCAGCGCGTCGTCGCGCTCGCCACGGGTGCGCTCGAGCGCGCGATCCAGCGATGCGGAAGTGGATTGGTGCGCCAGCTGCTGCGATGCCGGCACGGCGTGCTGCGCGTGCTCCGGCGCTGCGGACGCGGGCTTGCACTCGGGGCGGGGCGCGGAGGCTCCGGACTGTTCGCGGGCGGAAGTCATCGGCTGACGGTCCGGAGAAGGAGACTGCCGGCATTCTAGGCCAGCAGACGCCGGTGGCTATAATTCATCGCGAACGATCACTCCCCCGAGGTGCCTGATGAGCAAGGTGTATCCGAACGCCCACGCAGCGCTCGCCGGCGTCGCCCAGGATGGCCAGACCATCGCGGTCGGCGGCTTCGGCCTGTGCGGCATCCCCGAGGCGCTGATCGCGGCGCTGCGCGATTCAGGTGTAAAGGACCTGACCTGCATTTCCAACAACGCGGGCGTCGATGGCTTCGGCCTGGGCCAGCTGCTGGCCACGCGGCAGATCCGCAAGATGATCGCCAGCTACGTTGGCGAGAACAAGGAGTTCGAGCGCCAGTACCTGTCGGGCGAGCTCGAGCTCGAGTTCACCCCGCAGGGCACGCTGGCCGAGAAGCTGCGCGCCGGCGGCGCCGGCATCCCGGCCTTCTTCACCCGCACCGGCGTGGGCACCATCGTCGCCGACGGCAAGGAGGTGCGTGAGTTCGACGGCCACCAGTACGTGATGGAGCGCGCGCTGACGCCCGACGTGTCCCTGGTCAAAGCCTGGATGGCCGACCGCGCCGGCAACCTCGTGTTCCGCCGCACCGCGCGCAACTTCAACCCGAACGTGGCGATGGCCGGCAAGCTCACCGTGGTCGAGGCCGAGGTCATCGTCGCCACCGGCGAGCTCGATCCCGACCAGATCCACCTGCCGGGCATCTTCGTGCACCGCATCGTGCACAACCCGAATCCCGAGAAGCGCATCGAGCAGCGCACCACCCGCCCCCGCTGAGCCCAGGAGACACCGACATGGCATGGACCCGCGACCAGATGGCGGCGCGCGCAGCACAGGAGCTGCGCGACGGCTTCTACGTGAACCTCGGCATCGGCCTGCCGACGCTCGTGGCCAACCACGTGCCCAAGGGCATGGAGGTCTGGCTGCAGTCGGAGAACGGACTGCTGGGCATCGGCCCCTTCCCCACCGACGACGAGGTCGACCCCGACCTGATCAACGCCGGCAAGCAGACGGTCACCACCCTGCCCGGTTCCTCGATCTTCTCCAGCGCCGACTCCTTCGCGATGATCCGCGCGGGCAAGATCAACCTGGCGGTGCTCGGCGCGATGCAGGTCAGCGAGTCGGGCGATCTCGCCAACTGGATGATCCCCGGCAAGATGGTCAAGGGCATGGGCGGCGCAATGGACCTGGTCGCCGGCGTCGGCCGCGTCATCGTGCTGATGGAGCACACCGCCAAGAAGAAGGACGGCACCGAGGATCTCAAGATCCTGCCGAAGTGCGAGCTTCCGCTGACCGGCGTCGGCGTGGTCGACATGATCATCTCCGACCTCTGCGTGCTCGACGTCACGCCCTCCGGCCTGAAGCTGCTCGAACTCGCCCCCGGCGTCACTGCCGCCGAAGTCAGCGCGAAGACCGGCTGCCCGGTGGACACCTCCGGGTTCGCCTGAGCGCGGTGGCGCGGGAGCGGCCGCCGCGGGCCAGCCGCGTTTCTTCGGCGAATTCGGGACGCGGGCGACTGACCCCGCGTCCCGCCGCGGGGCTCATCCCAGCCGCGGCGTGAGGATCGCCTCCCGGACCTGCGGCGGCAGCGGCCGGGACTTCTGCTGCGCGTAGTCCACCCAGACGCCCTTGGCCCCGCCGTAGGCGCAGACCGTGTCGGGATCGTCGGTGCGGCTCATCTCCACGTAGGTCTCGAAGCTCGAGGTGCCGAGCCTGCCCACGTAGTGACGGCACAGCACCGTGCCCGGATACTCGAACTGCCGCGCGAAGGTGCAGTAGGCGTTGACGACCACCATCCCCTCGCCCGCCTCCGGCCGCGAGTCCAGGCCCATGGCTTCGAACCAGCTGATCCTGGTCTGCTCCATGTACCGGAAGTAGACGGTGTTGTTGACGTGGCCCATCGCATCCATGTCGCCCCAGCGGATGGGCACCTCGAGCTGGAAGACCAGCAGGCTGTCGGCGGAACGCTCGAACATCTGCGCGCTCAGATGCCGAAGCCGTCGTCCGCGGCGATCACCGCGCCGTTGATGAAGCGCGACTTGTCGTCCGCGAGCAGCAGCAGCAGTCCATCGAGATCCTCGGGCATGCCCAGCCGCTGGCGCGGCAGCATCTGCACCAGCTTGCGCCCGCCCTCGGTCTCCCAGTGATGCTCGTTGAGCTCGGTCACGATGTAGCCGGGGCAGATCGCGTTGACGTTGATGTTGTAGCGCCCCCACTCGAGCGCCATCGACTTGGTCATGTGAACGACGGCGGCCTTGCTCATGCAGTAGACGCCGATCTGCGAGAGCACCTTCAGCGCCGCCATCGAGGCGATGTTGATGATGCGCGCCTGGCGAGGCGCCGCCTCGCCGCTGGCCGCCTTGGCGCGCGAGATCATCCGCTTGGCAACCTCCTGGGCAACGAAGAAGGAGCCGCGCGTGTTGGTGTCGAAGACGAAGTCATAGTCTTCGGGCGTGACGTCGGCCAGCCGCTGCGTGGTGCTGACGCCGGAATTGTTCACCAGGATGTCGATCGGGCCGGCCTCGGTCTCGGCGTAGGCCACGGCCGCGCGGATGCTGTCGACGTCGGTGACGTCCATCGCGACGACGTGCGCCGCGCCGCCCGCGGCCTCGATCTCTGCGCGCAGTTCCTTCAGCCGCTCCACGCGCCGCGATGCGAGCACCACCTGCGCGCCGTTGGCGGCGAGCACGCGGGCGAACCGGGTGCCCAGGCCGCTCGAGGCGCCTGTCACGAGGGCGATCTTGCCGTTGAGTTCGAAGGTGGTAGGCACGCTGGCTCCTTGTCTGTTCTTGAGGGTTCCGGATGGCGCCGATGATCGCACAGCGCGCGCATCCGGCCGCGGTTTGCGCCGAATGACCGATTGCTGGGAAAATCCCCCAGTTACGGCTCACGACAGAACTGCGAAGGACAAGAACAGCATGGACATTCAGCGCGATGCGATGGAATACGACGTCGTGATCGTCGGCGGCGGGCCTGCCGGGCTCTCCGCGGCGATCCGCCTCAAGCAGCTTGCAGCCGAACAGGGCCGCGAAGTGGGCGTCTGCGTGCTCGAGAAGGGCTCCGAGGTCGGCGCCCACATCCTGTCCGGCGCGGTGATGGATCCGCGCGCGATCAACGAACTCTTCCCCGACTGGAAGGCGATGGGCGCGCCGCTGAACACGCCCGTGGTCGAGGACCGCTTCATGTTCCTCTCGGAGAACGGCGCGCGCAGCGTTCCCGGATGGATGCTGCCCGGCTGCTTCCAGAACCACGGCAACTACGTGGTCAGCCTGGCCAACGTGGTGCGCTGGCTGGGCCAGCAGGCCGAGGCGCTCGGCGTCGAGATCTACCCCGGCTTCGCAGCATCCGAAGTGCTGTTCAACGAGGACGGCTCGATCAAGGGCGTGGCGACCGGAAACATGGGGGTCGGCCGCGACGGCCAGCCGACCGACAACTTCCAGCCTGGCATGGAACTGCACGCGAAGTACACGCTGTTCTCAGAGGGCGCGCGCGGACACCTCGGCAAGCAGCTGATCGCGCGCTTCGGGCTCGACAAGGGCCGCGACCCGCAGAGCTACGGCATCGGCCTCAAGGAACTCTGGGAGATCGACCCGTCGAAACACGTCCCCGGACTGGTGATCCACACCGCCGGCTGGCCGCTGGCCAACGACACCTACGGCGGGTCCTTCCTCTATCACTTCGACGACAACAAGGTGGCGGTCGGTTTCGTGGTCGGCCTGGCCTACCAGAACCCGTACCTGTCGCCGTACGAGGAGTTCCAGCGCTACAAGACGCATCCCGAGATCCGCAAGTTCCTCGAGGGCGGCAAGCGCCTGGCCTACGGTGCGCGCGCCATCACTGCCGGCGGCATCAACTCGCTGCCCGACCTGGTGTTCCCGGGCGGCGCGCTGGTGGGCTGCGATGCGGGCTTCCTGAACGCCTCGCGGATCAAGGGCAGCCACGCCGCGATCAAGACCGGCATGCTCGCCGCCGAGGCCGCCTTCGAAGCGCTGGGCGCCGGCCGCAGCTCGGACAGGCTCGACGCCTACCCGGAGTCCTTCAAGGCATCCTGGCTCCACGACGAGCTGCACCGCGCCCGCAACTTCAAGCCCGCGATGGCCAAGGGCCTGTGGCTGGGCACCCTGCTGGTCGGCATCGACCAGGTGGTGTTCAAGGGCAAGGCTCCGTGGACGCTGCACAACACTCATGCCGACCACGAGATGCTGCGCCCCGCCTCGGAGTTCCAGCCGATCCAGTACCCGAAGCCCGATGGCAAGCTCAGCTTCGACAAGCTCTCGTCGGTGTTCATCTCGAACACCAACCATGAGGAGAACCAGCCGATCCACCTGACGCTGAAGGATGCGTCGGTGCCGGTGAACGTGAACCTGGCCAAGTACGCGGGCCCGGAGCAGCGCTACTGCCCTGCCGGCGTATACGAGTTCGTGCGCGACGACGACGGCACCGACCGCCTGCAGATCAACGCGCAAAACTGCGTGCACTGCAAGACCTGCGACATCAAGGACCCGACGCAGAACATCGTCTGGGTAGTGCCCGAGGGCGGCGGCGGCCCGAACTACACCTCGATGTGACCGCCCCGGCGCGGGGTGCCCGCCCGTGCGGGCGCCCCTGATGTGCGCAGGACAATGAAAAATGCCGGCCCAGAGCCGGCATTTTTCATTCTGAGCATCGCGCGGGGACGGGCCCCGCGCTACGCATTTCCTTACTGGCGAGGACGGCGCGGACCGCCATAGCCGCCACCGCCGTCGCCGCGATCTCCGCCGCCAAAACCGCCGCGACCGCCGCCCCCACCGCCGCCACGATCTCCGTAGCCGCCACCACCGCCGCGATCGCCGCCGTAGCCACCGCCACCGCCGCCGCGATCACCGCCGCCGCCACCATAGCCGCCGCCGCCGCGATCACCGCCGCCGCCATAGCCGCCGCCGCCGCCGCCACCGCCATAACCGCCGCCGCCGCCACCACGATCGCCACCACCGCCATAGCCACCACCACCACCGCCACGGCGGAAGCCACCGCCACCGCCACCGCCACCGCCACCGCCACCGCCACCCTGTTGCTCGCGCGCCTCATTGACAACGAGGCTGCGCCCTTCGATGGAATGGCCGTTCAGAGCGCGAATTGCGTTCTGGGCCTCGTCGGCGTTCGCCATGGTGACGAAACCGAAGCCACGCGAGCGGCCGGTTTCGCGGTCGGTCACGATACGGGCATCGGTGACTTCACCGTGGGCGCCGAACAACTGCGTGAGTTGGGCGTCGGTGGCCTTCCAGGGCAGGTTGCCGACGTAGATCTTGGTAGACATCGAATCATCCTCGAAACGGAACACGGAACACGTTCATTGCATTTCGAGGCGAACCGGAACCAGCGAACCGAGAAATGCAACCCAGACAAGAGCCTGCGCAATGACGCAAGACGCAAGCGTGGGCCTTGCGTGCGCAAACTGTGCCATAAAGTTCCCGATCTTGCATATCCCCCCATCCGGCCGAACGGCACTTGAAAAAGAACCGGAAACTGTATAAAAATACAGTTGTTTTCCGGACCCCCAAGCGCCCGATTCCAGGCGCACCCGCACGGACAAGGTGGAGCATGCGCGATCTCACCCCTCGGCAGCAGGAAATCCTGTCGCTGCTCAAAAAGCATATCGCCGATACCGGCTTCCCGCCCACCCGCGCGGAAATCGCCGCCACGCTCGGGTTCCGCTCGCCCAACGCGGCGGAGGAGCACCTCAAGGCCCTGGCGCGCAAAGGCGTCATCGAGCTCACCTCCGGGGCCTCGCGCGGCATCCGCCTGAAGCTGCTCCCGGACTCCGATGGCATCGACATGCCCAGTGCAGTCCAGATCGCGCTCACCCTGCCCCTGGTCGGCCGGGTGGCCGCCGGCAGCCCCATCCTCGCCCAGGAGCACATCGAGGCCAGCTACGCCATCGACCCCAACCTGTTCGACCAGCGCCCGGACTACCTCCTCAAGGTGCGCGGAATGAGCATGCGAGACGCCGGCATCCTCGACGGCGACCTGCTCGCGGTCAGGCGGACGCACGAGGCCCGCAACGGACAGATCGTGGTCGCCCGCGTTGGCGACGACGTCACGGTCAAGCGCCTGCGCAGGCGGGGCGGCACCATCGAACTGCTGCCCGAAAACCCCGACTACGCCCCCATCGTGATCGACACGCGCAGCGGCGACTTCACGCTGGAAGGCATCGGCGTGGGCCTGCTGCGCGGCGGCAAGACCCTCTGACCCCCGCCACCATCGCCATGGCACACCCATCCGATCCAGCCCACCTTCCGCCCGACGTCTGGCGGGCCGACGTCTGGCGGGCCGACGTCTGGCGGGCCGACAGCCTCGGGCGCGTCGCCACGCCGGCGCTGTCCAGCGGTTTCGCCGCGCTCGACGCCGAACTCCCCGGTGACGGCTGGCCGCTCGGCATGCTCACCGAGCTCATCTCCCGGGAGCCCGGCATCGGCGAGCTGCGCCTGCTGGTCCCGCTGCTGCGCCAGCTCACGCGGGAACGCAAGCTGGCCATCCTGCTCGGGCCGCCCCACATTCCGTACGCGCCTGCGCTGGCAGGCTTCGGCATCGACCTCGACTACCTCCTGGTGGTGCATGCGGCAAACGCCGCCGACCGTCTCTGGGCAGTCGAGCAGGCGCTCCGGAGCACCAGCTTCGGCGCCCTGCTCGCCTGGCTGCCCCAGGACCGCACCCGGCCCGAGCATCTCAGGCGCATGCAGCTGGCCGCCCAGGGAGCGCAGGGGCCGGCCTTCCTGTTCCGTCCATTGGCGGCACAGTTCGAGCCGTCGCCCGCGCCCCTGCGGCTGCTGCTCACGCCGCGGCCCGACCAGAAGCTGTCCGTGCAGCTGCTCAAGCGGCGCGGTCCGGTCCTGGCCTCGCCGCTATTGCTCGGATTGCCGCAGCCCGTGGCTGCGATCGGCTTGCGCCCCCGGCAGGCGCCGCAGGCAGCCGTCGAGCATTCGCTCGCCACGGCGCACGCCGGCCCTCGTCCCGGCCGCCCCATGACGCTCAACTGACTGTGAGCTGCCGCACGGAGTCTCCGCGTGGGCGGCGCCAACAGGCCGACCCAGGCCGCCCCGCCCGAAGGCCTTCCGGATGCTGTGGTTCGCCATCTACCTGCCTTGCCTCTCCAGCGAGGCAATGCGCTGTCCCGAGGCCGACCGTGAGCCGGTCGCGGTCTGCGGCCGGCTCACGGTGCTGCAGGCCAACGCGCAGGCCCGGGCGCTGGGCGTCGAGCCGGGCCTCCGGCGCGCCACTGCCCTGGCGCTCGCGCCCGGCCTGCTGCTGATCGAGCGCGACGAAGTCCGGGAACACGAAGCGCTCCGGCAGGTCGCCTGCTGGGCGCTGCAGTTCACGCCCTCGGTCTGCCTGCAGGCCGGCACGCCGGACATCCATGATTCCGGCAAACAGGCCTCGGCAACCCCGCTGGGCCTGCTGCTCGAGGTGGAGCCCAGCCTGCGGCTCTTCGGGGGGCAGGAGGCACTGCTCGCGCGCATCCGCAACGGACTCTCGGAGCAGGGCCTCACTGCGCAGATCGCCAGCGCTCCGGTGGCTGCCGGAGCCTGGCTGCTGGCCCGTCACCGGGACGGCCTGGACGCCGGCACCGACGCGCGGCTGCGCACCCAGCTGGCGGCCCTGCCCGCCGTCCTGCTCGAACAGGCGCGGCCGCACCTGGGCGCGCTGGAATCGATCGGCGCCCGCACCGTCGGAGACCTCTGCACGCTGCCGCGCGCAGGGCTGGCCCGCCGCTTCGGCAGCGCCCTGCTGTCGGAACTGGATCGCGCCTTCGGCCGCGAGCCCGAGGCGCACCGGTGGTTCGAGGCGCCCAGGGTCTTCCACGCCCGGCTCGAGCTGCTGGCGGAGGTCGCCGGCGCCGAGGCCCTGCTCTACGCGGCCCGCAGGCTGGTCGCCCAGCTGGCCGGATGGCTGGCCGCCCGCCACGCTGCGGTCAGCGCGTTCGAGCTGCACGGCGAGCACGACGACCTGCCCGCCAGCGTGTTCTCCGTCCGCCTTTCCGAAGCCAGCCGGGATGCCTCACGCCTGCTCGGCGTGCTGCGCGAAACCCTGGGGGCCAGGCGTCTGCCCGCGCCGGTGCACACACTGGTCTTGCGCTGCGATGAGGTGGTGCCGCTGGCCCCGCCCGATGGATCCCTGTTCCCGATGCCCGCGGCGGTCCGCGAGGAGCTCGGGCGGCTGATCGAACGACTGCAGGCACGGCTGGGCCGCGAGCAGGTCCAGCGCATCAGGGTGGCAGCCGACCACCGCCCCGAGATGGCGCACCGCTTCGAGACCGTGGATGAGTTCCCCGGCACACGCGGGCACGGCGCGACGCTCCGCGACGGCGGACTCCCGCGCCCGCTCTGGCTGCTCTCGCGACCCCAGGCGCTGCCGGAGCGGCAGGGACGCCCCTGGTCGGAAGGACCCCTGGCGCTGCTGGCGGGTCCCGAACGGATCGAGAGCGGCTGGTGGGACGGCGGGCTGGTGCAGCGCGACTACTTCATCGCCGCCGACGAAACCGGACGGATGCTCTGGATCTATCGCCAGCGCCTTGCCGACCTCGACGGCCGGCAGGGCTGGTTCGTGCACGGAAGCTTCGGTTGAAGCCCGCTCAGATCGACGACGACTGCTGCCCGCCCTGGCGCTCGAAACGCTCCTGGCAGGGAACGCAGCGCAGCGCGAGCGGCTGCGCGCGCAGCCGCTCCTCCGGGATCTCCTCGCCGCAGCTGGCGCACATCCCATAGCTGCCTTCGCCGATCGCGACCAGCGCCGCGTCGATCGCGCGCAGCTCGGCGATGTCGCGCCCGGCCTCCGCCAGGTCGAGGCTGCTCTCACCGGATGCGAACGCCTGGTCGCCGTAGTCGCCGCCGGCGTTCATGCCGCCCGCATCGTCGGCCGCGTCGCCCAGCTTCTCCGACACCTCGCCCCGCAGCCTGCGCGCCCTCGATGCCAGCGCGCGTTCCAGTGCCTTGAGTTCTTCCTGCGCCAATGCCATTACGTTCCCTCGAGAATGGATGTGCCTGCCTCATGCAATGATAGCCCCAAGGGACGCAGCGACAGCGAGCGGAAGCTGCCCCGCTGACCGCCCGACGCCGCCGCTCCCAGACCAGGACCGCACAGATGCCCGGCTACATCCTCGCCATCGACCAGGGGACCACCAGTTCACGCACCATCCTGTTCGATGCGCAGGGCAATGCGGTGGCCACCGCGCAACGGGAGTTCGCCCAGCACTTTCCGCAGCCCGGCTGGGTCGAGCATGACGCCAACGAGATCTGGGCCACCCAGCAGGCGACCATGTACGAGGCGCTCGCCCGGGCGCGCGTGCGCCCCGCGGAGATCGCTGCGATCGGCATCACCAACCAGCGCGAGACCACGCTGCTGTGGGACCGCAAGACCGGCGAGCCGGTCGGCCGCGCCATCGTCTGGCAGGACCGCCGCACCGCGCCCATGTGCGAACGCCTGAAGGCGCAGGGGCGCGAAGCGGAGGTGTCGCGTCGAACCGGCCTGCTGCTCGATCCGTATTTCTCCGGCACCAAGCTCGCCTGGCTGCTCGACGAAGTGCCCGGCGCCCGTGAGCGCGCCACAGCCGGCGAGCTAGCCTTCGGCACCATCGACAGCTGGCTCGCCTGGAAGCTGACCGACGGCGCCGTCCACGTCACCGACGTCTCCAACGCCAGCCGCACGCTGCTCGCCAACCTCGAGACCGGCGACTGGGACGACGCGATGCTCGAGATGCTCGACGTTCCGCGCGCCTGCCTGCCCGCCATCCGGGACTCCAGCGTGGTGCTCGCCGAAGTGCGCATCGGCGACGCGCAGGTGCCGCTGGCGGGGATGGCCGGCGATCAGCAGGCGGCGCTGTTCGGCCAGGGCTGCTTCCGGCCGGGCATGGCGAAGAACACCTATGGCACCGGCTGCTTCATGCTGATGAACACCGGCAGCGAGCCCCTGCACTCGCGGCACCGCCTGCTGACGACGGTCGCCTGGCGCGGCCGCGCCGCCAGCGGCGACGACCGCCTGCGCTATGCGCTCGAGGGCAGCGTGTTCGTCGCGGGCGCAGCGGTGCAGTGGTTGGGCGACGGACTCGGGCTGATCCAGCGCTCGGCCGACGTCGAGGCCCTCGCGGCCAGCGTTCCGCACACCGACGGCGTCTATTTCGTGCCTGCCTTCGCCGGTCTCGGCGCGCCGCACTGGGACGCGCATGCGCGCGGCACCATGGTGGGACTGACGCGCGGCTCGACCCGGGCGCACATCGCCCGCGCAGTGCTCGAATCGATCGCCTACCAGAGCGCGGATGTGCTCGATGCGATGCAGAAGGACAGCGGCCAGCCGTTGCTCGAGCTGCGCGTCGACGGAGGCGCGACCGCCAACGACCTGCTGATGCAGTTCCAGGCGGACCTGCTGCGGGTGCCTGTGGTGCGCCCGAAAATGACCGAGACGACGGCGCTGGGCGCCGCCTCGCTGGCGGGGCTCGCGGTGGGGTTCTGGAGCTCCGCCGAAGAGGTTGCCGCCAACTGGAAGGCAGACCGCGTCTTCGAGCCTGCGATGGACCCGGGCCGCGCCCAGGAGCTGCAGCACCATTGGCGCCGCGCGGTCGAGCGTTCCAGGAACTGGGCGGACGAGGAACCCGTTGGCGGCTGAGCGAGGACTGCCGCTGTCCAGCGGGCCGCCGCTTCAGCCCGGGGAGATCCGCTCCACCGCGTCGGTGATCAGCCCGTCGATTCCCCAGGCGTCGAGCGCGGCGGCGCGCGCCGGATCGTTCACCGTGTAGGCGAGCACTTTCAGGCTCTCGGCATGCGCCCGCGAAATCGTCGCTTCGTCCAGCGCGCTTTCCTGGACCACCAGCGCCGCGCAGCCCAGCTCGCGGCAGCGCGCGGCCCAGTCGTGCGGCACATCCTGGAGCAGCAGCGCGCGCGGCAGCCGGGGCGCTGCGCGCCGCGCCGCCTCCAGCGCCTCCACCGAGAACGAGGACAGCAGCGGCGGCACCGAGGCAGCGTCCCAGAGACGCTCGGCCTCGATCGCCACTGCGGCGCCGGTCTCCCGCTCGCGCCCAGGGCAGGGCTTGATCTCGAGGTTGGCGTGCAGTCCGTTGGCCCGCAGCCAGGCCGCGGCGCGCGCCAGCGTGGGGACGCCCTCGCCTGCGTATCGCGCCGAATGCCAGGAGCCGGCATCGAGCCGCATCAGGTCTGCCAGCGAACTCGCCGCCACCCGTCCGCGGCCGTCGGTGGTCCGCTCCAGGGTCTCGTCATGCATCAGCACCAGCACGCCGTCGCCGGAGAGCTTCGCGTCCAGCTCGAACATCAGATAGCCGAACGCCGCGCCTTCCCGCAGTGCCGCCAGCGTGTTCTCCGGCGCGCGCAGCCCGGCGCCACGATGCGCGATGCGCGCCGGATAGGGCCACGCAGCCGGCGCGGCCGGGCTCATCAGGCGAGCTTCTGGAGCATTGCGCCCATCGCCCTGTGCACCGCGTCGATGGCCTTCAGCGGGCGCACCATCACCTTGAAGTCGACGATGCGGCCCTCGTCGTTCCAGCGCACGATGTCCACCCCGTTGACCTGCACGCCGTCGAGCTCGGTCGAGAACTCGAGCATCGCATCGCGTCCGCCGACGATCTCGCGCAGGTAGGTGAAGCTGTCGTTGTTCAGCACCCCCAGCGCGGCCTCGAGGTACTTCGCGGTGATCGCCTTGCCCCGCTGCGGCGTGTGCACGACCGGCGAGTGGAACACCACCTCGTCGTCGAGCAATGCGCGCATGCCCGCCATGTCCCGCTCGCGCACCACGCGGTGCCATTCGCCGATGATCCCGTTGCCGGTCGTGCCCGCCATCTTCACTCTCCCCGTCGTGAGGCACCTGAAGTGCCCGGTTGTTCGATTTCAGGCGCGAGCCCGAGCCATGCTGCGGCTCCCCTGCCCGCCGCCAAGCCACTCGCGAAGACGGCTGTGATGAGGTAGCCGCCAGTGGGCGCCTCCCAGTCGAGCATCTCGCCGGCGCAGAATACGCCGGGCAGCCGCCGCAGCATCAGCCCCGCGTCGAGCTCGGCGAAGGGCACGCCCCCGGCGCTGCTGATCGCCTCCGCGACCGGGCGCGCGGCGACCAGTCGCAGCGGCAGCCGCTTGATGGCGGGCGCCAGCCGATCCGGGTCGCCAAGCGTTCCCTCGTCGAGCAGTTCGCGCAGCAGCGCGGCCTTGACGCCCTCGAGCCCGGCGCGCACCCGCAGGTGATTCGACAGCGATCGTCCGCCGCGCGGCCGCGACAGCGCCTCCCGCAGGCGCTCCTCGCTGCGATCCGGCGCCAGGTCGAGATGCAGCACCGCGGACCCGGAGGCCTCGATGCGGTCGCGCAGCATCGCCGAGAAGGCGTACACGAGACTGCCTTCGATTCCGGTGGAAGTGACGATGAACTCGCCCCGCCGGCGCTGCGCCTGCCCAGCGGGGTCCGGACACGCGAGTTCCACCGACTTCAACGGATGGCCGGCAAAGCGGCCGGCAAAATGGGCGCTCCAGCCGACGTCGAAGCCGCAGTTCGATGGCCGCAGCGGCGCCGAATGGACGCCGCGCGCCTCCAGCAGTGGCACCCAGGCGCCGTCGGAACCGAGCCGCGGCCAGCTCGCGCCGCCCAGCGCGAGAACGACGGCATCCGCGCTCACCAGCGCCTCCCCATCCGGCGCATCGAAGACCAGCTCTTCGTCCGACCAGCCGCGCCAGCGATGGCGCATGTGGAAACGCACGCCGGCCGCGCGCAGCCGGTGGAGCCAGGCGCGCAACAGCGGCGCGGCCTTCATTCCCGCGGGGAACACCCGGCCCGAGCTTCCCACGAAGGTCTCGATTCCCAGCGCGTGGACCCAATCGACCAGCGCCGAGGAGCCCATGGCCCGCAGCATCGGCTCGACGTGGACCGCGGCCTCGCCGTAGCGGGCGAGGAAGGCCTGCTCAGGCTCCGAGTGGGTGATGTTGAGCCCGCCTTTGCCTGCGAGCAGGAATTTCCGCCCCACCGAAGGCATCGCATCGTAGACATCCACCGCCGCGCCGGCCTGCGCGAGCGTCTCCGCAGCCATCAGACCGGCCGGCCCGCCCCCGACGATCGCGACCCGTGCGGGCGCCGCGCCCGACCCCGGCACGGCCTCCTGCCCCGCCGCCTGGCCTCCAGCCGACCTCATTCGACCACGCGCCCGCGCATCGCCTTGACCTGTCCCCGCTTGACCTTTCCTTCCACCCGCCGCACCTGCGAGCTGCGCGTCGGCCGCGTCGGGCGGCGTTCCGGGGCCACATAGGCCGCCAGGGCCACCATTTCGCGCAGGCGTGCCAGGCCATCCTCGCGGTTGCGCTCCAGGCTGCGGAAACGCTGCGCCTTGATGACGACCACCCCGTCGGCGGTGATGCGCTGATCGCTGAGCTCCAGCATCCGCGCCTTCAGCTCCTCTGGCAGCGAAGAGGCGCGGATGTCGAAACGCAACTGGACGGCGTTGGAGACCTTGTTGACGTTCTGCCCGCCCGCCCCCTGCGCGCGGATGGCGGAGAACTCGATCTCCTCCTCCCGGATCGCGGGAAGGAACGGGGCAGCCATCACTGTCCGGATCGGCCGGTGTCGGTGGCGGACTGCCCGCCGTCGGCGCCCTGGCCCTCGGCTGCGCCGCCCTCGGCGCTATCGCCGGGCTGGTCTGCGGCTTCGCCTTCGAGCGGCTGCTCGCCGGCGTCGTCCGGACCGATGCCGGATGCGCGGTCCTGCTTGCGCTTGAGCTTGTCCTCCTTCTTGCGCTTCTTCTCCAGCTCGAGTTGCCGCTTGCGATACGAGAAATTGGTGGCCAAGTTCCGGTCCTCCCGAAAAGGGTGCTGCGATGGCGGGACGCCGGTCGGCGAACCCGGTCCCCCGGGAAGCGCACGGGCGGACATTCCTTCATTATCGACGATGCCGGGTCATCGGAACGAGCGACCGTGCGTTATAGGCTTAGGCCACATTCGATCGGAGTCCCGCATGACCGTTACAAGACGTTTCGTCCTCGCCGCCGCGCTCGCCCTTGCGGCCGCCGCCCCCGTGCATGCCGCCGACGTCGGGGTCTCGGTCAGCGTCGGGCAGCCCGGCTTCTACGGTCGCATCGATATCGGCAACTACCCCCAGCCCCGCCTGATCTACCTGGAGCCGCGGATCGTGTCGCCGGCGCCCCAGGCCGCCTCGCGGCGCCCGATCTACCTGCACGTTCCTCCCGGCCATGCGAAGGACTGGGGCAAACATTGCGGCAAGTACGCCGCCTGCGGCCAGCCGGTCTACTTCGTGGATGATCGCTGGTATCAGGAGGTGTACTCGCCGGAGTACCGAAAGCGGCATCAGAGCGGCAAGCGCGAGGCCTATCGCAGCGACGACGGTCGGCGTCATGACGGCCGGAGAGACGATGACCGGCAATATGACGGCCGACGTGACGAGCGCCGGATGGACCGTCGCGACGACGGCCAGCGTTACGAGGAACGTCGGCGCGAGCAGCGCCTGGACCGCGGCGACCAGCGCCGGGACGAGCGGCGCGGCGCCCAGGGGCGGCAGGACGACGGCAAGGGCAAAGGCAACGGCGGCGGCAAGGGCAAGGGCCGCGACGACTAGATCGATCGCATCGGCGCATCCGTTCCACCGAGCTAGGAAGCGTCCGGCCTGCGCACCGGCGGCGCCGGCCGGGTACCGCCCCCGCCGGCGCTCCGCGTCAGCCACTGCACCGCCAGCGTCGTCGCCAGCGCGGTCGCGAAGGCCGCCACCAGGTCGAGCCGAGGCAAGGCCAGCGCCAGCGCGAGGCAGAAGGCCCCGAAAGACCACATGCCGGTGGCCATCGCCCGCAGCAGCGCAAGAACGAACTCCGGACCGTAGGCGCGGTGGGAGGACACCGACAGCACCAGGCTGAGCACCGGAAAGACGGAGAGCACGCCGCTCCAGGCCGGCCCGATGCCGGCCGCGAGACCGGTCACTGCGACGGTCAGCGCCGCGCCCGCCGCCATCCGAAGCCACAGATCCCAGCCCGGTGCGGCTCGCACGGCAACGACCGCGACGGCGCGTGGCAGCAGTCTCGGCGCCGCCAGCAGCGCTGCCCCGGCCAGCGCGACCGACAATGGCAGCGAGAGCGGCAGCCTGACCAGCAGTTGCGCTGCGACGAACCAGGCGCACAGCCCGATGAGGAGCGCGCCCAGCCAGCCGCGCTGCCGGCAGACGCGCCCGTAGGTGACGCTGAACGCGAAGGCCGACAGGATCGCCGCCAGCGACGCCGTCGCTGCACGTGCGCCGAACTCGATGCCAAGCTCGAGCGACAGGAAGTACAGGATCGGCCCGGCGACCACCGGCAGTCCGGCGAGCCAGCCCGCGACCGACGGGCCCCACCGCCGGCCGGCCAGCGTCACCAGCGCCAGGAAGCCCGGTACCAGCAGCAACTTCAGCAGCAGCATCGACGCCCAAGACCGAGCAGCGATGCAGCGGCGCGCTTCAAGACTTGCCCGCCAGTTCGCGCAGGAGTTCGGCGGCGGCGAGCTCGCGGCAGCCGCTCGCGTTCTGCCCCGACCAGAGCGGCGAGAACTCTCCGCTGCCGCGCGCCTCCGCGGCGGCGCGCAGCGGCGCTGCCGCCGATGCAGCCAGAGGAAACTCCGGTGCGAGCGGGCTGATCGGCCCGAACTCCCGGATGAAACGATTGACGATTCCGCGCGCCGGACGGCCGGTGAACACGTTGGTAAGCGCGGTATGGCGCGCGCCTTCGCTGCGAAGCGCCGCCCGGTGCAGCGCGCTGGTGCCGGCCTCCGGGCAGAGCAGCCAGACGGTGCCGAGCTGCGCCCCCGCCGCGCCCATCGCCAGCGCCGCCGCCACCCCCGCCGCATCGGCAATCCCGCCGGCCGCGATGACGGGCACGCGAACCGCGCGCACCACCTGCCTGAGCAGCGCAATGCTGCCCATCTGCAGGCTCAGGTCGTCCGACAGGAAGTGGCCGCGGTGTCCGCCGGCCTCGAGCCCCTGCGCCACGATCGCATCGGCGCCATGGGCCTCGAGCCAGCGCGCCTCCTCCACCGTGGTGGCCGAGGAGAGCACTTTCGAGCCCCAGGACTTGATGCGCGCCACCAGTTCCGGCGACGGCAGGCCGAAGTGGAAACTCACCACCGGCGGCCTGAAGGGCTCGAGCAGATCGGCTGCGTCCGTGTCGAACGGCCGTCGGCCGGGCCCGGCCGGAATACCCCCGGGGTCGATGCCGAACTCCGCGTAGCAGCTGGCGAGGGCATTCCGCCAGGCGAGTTCGCGCGCCGCATCGGGCCGGGGCGCCGCGTGGCAGAAGAAGTTCACGTTCCAGGGGCCGCGCGCCCGCGCTGCGAGCGCCTCGAGCTCCGCGCGCATCGCCTCCGGCGACAGCATCGCGCAGGGCAGCGAACCGAGCCCGCCCGCGTTCGATACCGCGAGGGCGAGCGCGCTGCCCTGGACGCCTGCCATCGGCGCCTGCACGATGGGCAGCGCCACTCCGATCAGCTCCCGCAGGCTCGACATCGCGCTCCCTCCTCGCTGGCGCGGCGTGCCGCGACGCGGACTCACACCGCTGCTGGCGAAACGATACACCCGCTCGCCGAAGGGCCGGCCCTCGACGGCGCGTTAAAATCGCAGCCTGCCCCGCACGTCCCGCGCGGACGCGTCCGTGACGCCCCGCCAGCCTCGTGCAGGGTTCTCGCCCGCCCGGCACCGGCGCGTACGCGCCGTCGTCCCGCCCTCGATCCGGGCTGCGGGCGCCGGGCGATCAACCTGCGTCCCGGAGCGGACCGCCGCGCGCGCCCGCTCCAGCCTGCCCCGAGGACTCCCGATGACCCTGTCGCGTTCCCTGTCGCGTTCCCTGTCCGGACTCTTCCTGTCCGCCTTCCTGATCCTCTCCGCCTCTGCGGCCGATGCCCGCCAGATGATCAGCATCGACCGCCCCGAGGTGAACATGCGCACTGGCGCAAGCACCCGCGACGCCCCCCTCTGGACCCTGAGCGCCGGATACCCGCTGCTGGTGATCGGCCAGCAGGGGCAGTGGTACAAAGTGCGGGACTTCGAGAACGATGAAGGCTGGGTGTACCGCCCGCTCACGGCGAAGAAGCCGCATCATGTGGTGAAGTCGAAGATCGTCAACCTTCGCAGCGGCCCGGGAACGAAGCACACGGTGGTCGGAAAGGCGGAGTACGGCGAGGTGCTGCGCACCCTGGGCCGGCGCGCAGACTGGGTGCGGGTCCGGACTTCCGGAGGCCAGATCGGCTGGATCTCCGGTCGGCTTCTCTGGGGCTGGTAGAAAGTCACGCGCCCCGGCTGCGGCCCGCGCAACGCGAAAGAGCGAGGCCGCTGCGGCCTTCGTCCGCTCAGCGCGGCAGCGCCACACCCGCGCAGCGTGGGCAGAGGCAGGCCTCTCCGCGCAACGCCTGAGGAACGCGCTCGAGCGCAGCCGGGTCGATGACCACCGCCGAACACCAGCAGTCGACGTCGAAGCTGCCGCAGGCGGCGGGCGCGCAGCCGTTGGGCCCGCCGCACACCGGGCACCGTCCGTTCGGCTTCGGGCTCAGGCCCGGCGACGCGCGGTCGGCAGGCGCAGTCATGCGCGCACCAGCGGCAGCGCCGAGAGTTCGATTTCCCGCCCCCACAGCGCGCCCATCAGCTCGCGCGCGGCAGGCAGCGGCCCGCTGGTGAAGAAGCGCTCAGTGCCGGTGCGCCAGGGCGCCGGCGGGACATCCCGCAAGTCGGCCAGCGGGGCATCGCGCGCGACCGCCTCACCCAGGCGCCTGCTCAGCTCGCGCGCCACGGCCCCGGACGGATCGACGATCGACACGTCCGGGCCGGCGAGCTCGCGGATCATCGGCGCGAGGAAGGGATAGTGGGTGCAGCCCAGCACCAGCGTGTCCGCGCCGGCGGACAGCAGCGGATCGAGATAGGACTGCAGGAGACCCCGGGTGACCGCGCCCTGCAGGTCACCGCCTTCCACCCGGTCGACCAGGCCCGGACAGGGCTGCAGCAGGATCCGTGCCTCGTGCCCGTGCAGGTCGCAGAGCCTCGACACGCTCGGACTCTCCAGCGTGCGGCGGGTGGCAAGCACCCCGACCACCCCGCTGCGGGTCAGCGCGACCGCCGGCTTGATGGCCGGCTCCATTGCAATGATGGGCACCGGGCACCAGGAGCGCAGCGATTTCGCTGCGACCACGGTCGCGGTGTTGCAGGCGATCACGATGGCACGCGCGCCGGCCCCGACCAGGAACTCGACGATCGCGGTGGCGCGGGCCTCGATGTACCGGGTCGAGCGGTCGCCATAGGGAGCGTGTCCGGAGTCGGCGACGTACAGCAGGGGCTCGCCCGGCAGGTGCATCCGGACCTCGCGCAGCACCGACAGGCCGCCGACCCCTGAATCGAAGACGCCGATCACCGACGGCTCACGCCAGCTTCGCCCCGTGCTGCGCGAGCAGTTCGCGGAGCACGGAACGGTGGCACTGCGACTCGTCCTCGCAATAGCAGCCCACCGAAAAATCCGCATGGTGCGACAGCGCGGCGAGCAGGTCGAGGGTGCGGCTACGATCGGGCGCGGACATCTCCGCGCGGTATTTCTTCATGAAGGCCCGCCAGTCCTCGGGCGTGCGCGCCTGCTGGGCCATCTTCACGGTCTCGGCGGCTGGCGACAGCTCCGGATACCAGACGTCGTACCAGTTGCCGGACGCGAACTCATCCCTGGGCACGCCACGCGGCGGGCGCCGCACCGTCCCGATCCGGGTGCCCTCGCCCTCGACACGCGCACTGCCGAGCCTCACGACCCGAACGACCACGACATTCTCCCTGCCCTCGACAGGCGCAATGTTAATGCCAGCCGCCCGCGCCGTCCCGCCTGGTGGGTCATGCGTCGAACAGCCCGGGCTGCGCGCCGAAGCGGGCGCCCTCGATCGCGAGCATGCGCAGCTTGGTGCGCACGCCCCCCGCTGCCGAGAAGCCCCCGGAGCCGCCACCGGCCGCCAGCACCCGGTGGCAGGGCACCACCGGCGCGAAGGGGTTGTCGCCGAGCGCGCGGCCGACCGCCCGCGCGGCGCCGGGCTCGCCCAGGCGCGCCGCAAGCTCGCCGTAGGTCGTCGTGGCGCCGTAGGGCAGTTCGCGCAGCAGCGCGTAGACGCGCCGGGGAAAAGCGCCGACCCCGCTCTCGTCGAGGCGGATCGAGCGCAGGTCGTCAGCCTCGCCTGCCAGTGCCGCGGAGATCCGCCGGACCGCCTCGAACACTTCCACCGGCGGCTCGCACTCCTCGACGCCGGCAAAGCGCGCCCGCATCCGCGCGCGCGTGGCGGCCTCGTCCGCTTCCGGCAGCTGCACGCCGGTCAGCCCGTCGACGCTCCATGCCACCGCGCATCGGCCGATCGCGGTGTCGAAGAGGCAAAGGCCCACGGTGCCCATGTCAGGCGCACGCTCATTCCGGCCGCGTGCCGGCCAGCGTGATGCGATGCATCTCGCGCCGGAAGCCGTGATAGTCGTTGACCGGGTTGTGCAGCGCGCAGCGGTTGTCCCACAGCGCCAGCGATCCCGGCTCCCAGGAGAAGCGGCAGGTGAACTCCGGACGCACCTGGTGCTCGTGCAGGAAGCGCAGCAGCGGCGCGCTCTCCTCCTGGCTCATGTCCCGGAAGCGCAGCGTGTGCGCGACGTTCACGTAGAGCGCGCGGCGGCCGGTTTCGGGATGGGTGCGCACCACCGGGTGTTCCGCGAGGTACTCACGAGGCGCCTCCTGCTGCCCATGGTCGCGCACCCGATCTTCGCGGGTGCG
Source organism: Quisquiliibacterium transsilvanicum (assembly GCF_014202215.1). GTDB lineage: Bacteria > Pseudomonadota > Gammaproteobacteria > Burkholderiales > Burkholderiaceae_E > Quisquiliibacterium > Quisquiliibacterium transsilvanicum. The sequence goes on from NZ_JACHGB010000008.1 coordinate 100,357, forward strand.
CGAGACGTCCGCCTTGGCCGAGCTGTTGACCCCGACCAAGCCGTCGAGCATCCGCCGCATGCCCGGCGACAGCGCCTCGTAGGCCAGGTACTGGTTGGCCCAGAGGGTGTCGCCGCCATAGGGCGGCACCTCGCGGGCCAGCAGCATCGAGGCCATCGGCGGCACCTCGAGGTAGGCGGTGTCCGTGTGCCAGATGCCGCCGAAATTGACCCGCTCGTGGGGCAGTTTCACCACCTCGATGATCTCCGGAAACCCGGGCATCCCCTTGACGAAGGGATACTCGACCGGCTCGCCGATCGCGCGCGCGAAGCGCATGAACTGTTCCGGGCTCAGCGGCTGATCCCGGAAGAAGACCACCAGGTGCTCCAGCCACGCCGCGCGGATCTCGCGCACGAGGGCATCGGGCAGCGGGCTGCGCAGGTCCACGCCCTCGATGACAGCGCCCAGGGCGCCGGCGATGCGGCGCAGCTTCACGCCAGATCCTCGTAGCCGGCGTAGGAGTGCTTGAGCGTGGCGTGGTTGAGCAGCACCTCCGCGCGCAGCCGCTTGCCGTCCGGATCGAAGATGCTCGAGCGCACCCAGTAGGACTCGGTGCGCTTGCTCTCGGACAGGGCCACGATCTCGCGCCGGATCAGGTAGTCCTGTCCGACGAACAGCGGCCCGTCCACCATGCGGATCTCCTGGTCGGCGAACAGGCCCACCGCGGGCCCCTTGACGGGGAAGCGCGCGCTGCGGTTCGAGTATTCGGCCAGCACGCTGATCATCTCCATCGGGATGATCGCCCTGCCCCACGGCGTGGACGCGGGATCCGAGTACCAGGGCGAGCTCTCGGTGATCTTGGCGAGCTTCTGGTTCAGCGAGAAGGGATAGAGATTGCCCATGTGCTGATCGGCGTCCATGCGCACCAGCTCGTCTTCGGCGCCCTTCATCCCGACCGCGAGGTCGGCCAGGATCACCAGGCGCTGCGGCGGGCGCAGCTGCGCCATCCGCTGATCCAGCAGTGTCTGCCCGTGGCCGGACCCGAGACTGGCGCTGGCCTCGAGCACCGGCGTGCCGTCGGCCTTCTGCGCCCAGGCGCGGGTGAGCGTCGCCCCCTCCGCCGGAATCTCCACGAAGGCCCTCACCTCCTCGCCCTCGACCACCATGTTCTGGTAGTGCGCCGACATGCAGCCGCGCTCGAACCAGGCCGGCCCCCAGAGCTTCGCCATCAGCGGCGCGAACTGGCTGAAATGGGTGGGCCCTTCGATCGGCCCCGCCCTGAAGCCCAGCTTCTCCGCCATCGAGTCGTCATGGATCGAGGCGTGGCCGCCGTACTCCTGTTCGGCGAGCATCTGGAGCGGCTTGCGCAAGGGGCCGCACAGGGCCAGCGGGGTGTCGAAGCTCATGGGACGTCGTCTCCTCTTGTTCCGTGTGTAGGTGCCTGGACTGCCGGGACATCTTTGCACAGGCCGCGCCGCTTAGCATTTACTTAGCGATCCGTGAATGAAGTTTTAGGAAACGGCGCAAGCCTCCGTCCCTAGACTCCTTGAACGCGTCGGGCAGGCGCCGCGACGCACCAACGCACACCGAGGAGCTTCGACGATGGACATCGTTTCACGCATGGCAGCAGCGGCCCGCGCCACCCCCAGGTACGACATGTACGCTGGCATCCACAAGGCGCTGCGCGCCTTCATGGGCGACACGCTTGCGATGGTCGGCCGATGCGACTGGCAGGACGAGATCGACGCCAGCCGCACACTGGCCCAGCTGGGCGAGCTGCTCGCCGTCTGCGAAGTGCACGTGCATGACGAGAACGTCTTCGTCCACCCGGCAATCGAGGCGCGCCGGCCCGGCGTCAGCGCCCGGGTGGCCGGAGAGCATGAGCATCACCTGGAGGAGATCCATGCGCTGCGGCAGGCCGTCGCCGAGCTCGGCCGGCTGCGGGGCGCCGCGCGCGGGCCGGCTGCCCACGCGCTCCAGCTCGAGCTTGCGCTGTTCGTCGCTGCGAACTTCGTGCACATGAACCACGAGGAGACGGTGCACAACGCGGCGCTTCGGGAGGCCTACACGGATGCGGAGCTCGCGGCGATCGAGGCCGCGCTGGTGGCCACGATCCCGCCCGAGGCGATGGAGCTGATCGCGCCCTGGATGCTGCGCAACCTGTGCCACCAGGAGCGCGTCGCGCTGCTCTCCGGCATGCGCCAGGGCGCGCCGGCCGAGGTCTTCGAGGGCATGCTTGCGCTTGCTGCGTCGCAGCTGCCGGCGCGCGACTGGGCGAAGCTTGCGCAGGCGATCGACGTGCCGCTGGCGCGCGCGGCGTAGGCGGCCGTAAACGGCATAGACGGCCCGGGCGGCACAGGCGCCCGGGCAGCCTCAGCGCTCCTCGACCAGTACCAGCTGCCGATCGGTGACCAGCTGGTACAGGCCACGCCCCACGCGCCGGATCTGCAGCGGACCGGCCCAGTCGGCAAGGCGGCGCTGCAGCAGCAGCAGCCGCACCGCGAGGTTGTCCTGCACGTCGGGCAGCCGCAGCCGCCTGCCCTCCAGCCGCAGCTCCCGTGAAGTGAATGCGGTGCGGCCGCTGACAACCGCATCGTTCGCCAGTTTCCAGAGGATGGCTCCGGCGACCCCCTTGATCAGGTAGGAATCGTCGATGAAGACGCTGTCGTCGCGCGCGTAGTGGCGGATCCGCAGCGGCGGGCCCGCGGCGCCGGCGCCCGCGGCAGGTACTGGCGCGAGGTCGTGCGCGCGCAGCGCGTGAACATTCTCGCCCTCCTCGGGCTGCAGCGTGAGCAGCGCCTGGGCCAGCTGCGCGCACAGCAGCGCGAGTGCGTCCTCGTCGTCGTAGCCGAAGAACTGATCGCTCTCGCTCTCGACCAGCAGCACCCCCACGCTGCGCCCGCGCGCGCGCAGCGGCACCGCGAGCTGGCTGCACGGCGTCGCGAGGCCCGGCAGCGGAATCTCCGCGCGCATCGCCGCCTCGATGCCCAGGTCCTGGGCCTGGGCGAGCAGGGTCCTGCCGTAGCGGTACATCCGCGCCATGTGCCCGATCCGGATCGGCACGCCCTCGCGCAGCGCGACGCCGGCCAGCCCAGCGTCGTCCATCGGCAGCTCGGCGCCGGTGCCCGCCTGCGCATAGCCGCGGCTCGCGATCGCGAACAGCATGCCGCGCCGCTCGTCGAGCAGCCACAGGATCGCGTGATCGATCCGCAAGTCCCGGCCAAGACCGTCCATCGTCGCCTGGAGCACCGAGGCAAGGTCCTCGCAGTCGGCCAGGCGCCGGGAGACGGCTCGCGCGGCGGCGGCCAGGTCGCAGCGGGCGGCCAGCACCGGCAGCGCCTTCACCTGCTGGATCCGATTCACCTCCAGCACGCGATAGATGTCCGCCCCGCGCAGCCGGAACACTTTCTCCATGCCGCTGTGCGCCGCGATTCCGGCGAGCTTGGCGCGCAGCCGCTCGAAAGTCGGGCCCTCGGTCTCGGTGCGCAGGTAGCGCAGCTGCATCTCCACCCCGGCGCCGGAGAACGGATCCTCGGCCATCAGCGCCACCCGCCCGGTGGACAGGATGTTCTCCCTGCTGCGATTCAGGAACTGGAAGCTGAGCGCCACATGCTCGTCGTCGACGTACTCGGCATGCGACAGCAGGTTCGCATGAGGCACGCCGTCGGCGGAGACGCTGCAGATCGACGGCGGGATCATGCCGTCGAGGATGCGCCGAACGTCGCGCAGCGTCAGCCCGGATCGTTCGCCAGAGGGCGCGTTCACGGCAGCAGCTCCACGGGGGCCCCGGCCCCCGGTCCAGGCGTCTGGTTCCAGGCGCCCCAGGGAGTGAAGGTGACCGAGTACAGGTCGCCCGCGCGCGCCGCATACCAGCCCGCGATCACTGGCGAGTCCGCCGGGAATCCGTCCGCGCGCAGCGAGCTCACCAGGGCCGCGCGCCGCTCAGCGAGCAGCGCGTCGCAGCCGGCGTCGACCCGCTCGACGACCGCATCGCGCCCCTTCATGTGCAGCGTCCGGTTGGTCTCCGGCGAGACCATCAGCGCCGCCACCTGGCCGGTGGCGCGGATGGCGTCGAGCACACGCGGCCCCGCGTCGCCGGCCATCAGGATCCGGACCCGGCCATTGGCCAGCAGCTGTGCCGCGAGGGCGCGACAGACGCTGGGCCTGCCCGCAAGGTCGCAGGCGCCCAGGCGATACGAAGTCAGCCTGGGGAAGTGCTCGATCCATTCGTCCGGGAGGGTTGGCACGGCGACCTCCTGTATCGGTTCGGATCGCCCGATGATAGGCCCTCAGACCCCTTGATCGCTGCGCGCGCGCGCAGCTGCCCGCGTCTGCGTTCGCTGCTGCCGCAGCATGAACAGCCCGGCAGCCAGCAGCAGCCCGATGCCGGCCCAGGCCAGCCCGTTGGGCACGTCTCCCCAGACCAGGTAGCCGATGAGCAGCGCCCAGAACAGGCTCACGTAACGGAACGGGGCCACGACGGAGATCTCGGCATGGCGGGTGGCCGAGATCACCGAGTGGTATCCGGTGGCCAGGCACACTGCGGCCAGGCCGAGCAGCGCGACGTCGCGCCAACCCATCGGCTGCCAGCCCTCCACCGCCAGGACCGCGCCGGCCATCAACCAGACCACGCCGGCAGTGGCGAGCGTGACCAGGATGGAAGGCGTTCCCGCCGGGATCTTCCGGGTCAGCAGGTCGCGCATCGAATAGACCACCGTGGCCAGCAGGCACAGCCAGGCATAGAGGTTGAACCCGTCGGCGCGCGGCTGGATCACCAGTAGCACACCGACGAACCCGGCGCCGATCGCGAGCCAGCGGGCGCGGTCCACCCGCTCCCGGAGGAAGACCACCGCCAGCAGCGCGATGAAGAGCGGAGACGACAGGTTGATCGCCGTGGCGTTGCCCAGCGGCAGGTGGTACAGCGCAGCCAGGTACATGAAGGTGCCGATGCCCTCGCATGCGGCGCGCAGCAGCACCCAGCCGCGCGCCACGTCCGCGATCCGCGGGAGCGCCCCCATGCGCCAGGCCACCAGCAGGATCAGCGTGATCGCCATCACCCCGCGCACCACGATCATCTGCGCCGTGGGCAGCCGCTCGCCCAGGCTCTTGATCAGCGCGTCATTGCAGATGAAGGCGGTGACCGCCAGCAGCATCCAGAGGATGCCGACCCGGTTGGCCTGGGCCCGGCGCTCCGCGGTGATCGGGGGCGTCATGCCGGCACCCGAGGGTTCGCTGCCGCGCCGGGGCCGCGCCCGCAAGGCGTCGATGCTGCGATGGCTCCTGCCGGGATCATGGGCGCAATCGGTGACTGGGACAGCGGCATTGTCGTGGCGAATCCCCTGGCGCGGCGCCGCCTCGAGGGTCGGCGCGTTCCGGGAAACGCGGCGGCCGCAGAACGGGCCGTCAGCGGTGGCAGCGAGGCGGCCACAGCGTCGGCCCGGACGCTCTGCTCAAGCGTAGTGCGCCGCGGCCCGCGTCACCTGGCCGGCGGCATCGAAGAAGAACACTTCCGCGGCAGGCCCGCGCACGCCGCGGTAGTGGATGACGACGCTGTCGGCTCCGACCAGCGTGGCGATGTGCTCGAAGCGCAGATCCGGAGCGAGCTCGAGCGCCTTGCGCCAGTACGCGCCCACCGCCTGCCGGCCCCGCAGGATGCCGGAAGTCTCGCCCGCCAACACCGCGATCCGCGGCGACGCCATCACGAAATCCTCGGTGTAGTGGGAAAGTATGCGATCCAGGTCGTGGCTGTTCCAGGCCTCGATCCATTCGTGCGCGAAGCGCTGCGCAAACTCGGGGGTCAGCATTGCCGTCTCCTTGAACGCATCGGGGTTTCCGCCGCGCACGCTGCCTCGCTCATCCGTCGACCGGCTGCGCCGGCGTCTCGAGCACCCGCTGCCAGAAACCCAGGTCCAGCCAGCGGCCGAACTTGAAGCCCGCCTGCCGGATGGTCCCCACGTGCGTGAAGCCCATCCGCTCGTGCAGCGCAATGCTGCCCGCATTCTCCATGTCGATGCCGCCCACCATCACGTGGTACTCCTGCCGCCTGGCGGCCGCGATCAGCCGCCCCAGCAGCGCGCCGCCCAGCCCGGCCGCGCGATGATCCCGGTGCACGTACACGGAGTGCTCGACGGTGTACTTGTACGCGGGCCAGGCGCGGAAGCTGCCGTAGCTCGCAAAGCCGAGCAGCCGCCCCTCGGAATCGACGGCGCCGATCACCGGGTAGCGCCCGGCCGCCTTTGCCGCGAACCAGACGTCCATGCTCTCCGGCGGACGCGGGTGGTAGTCGTACAAGGCCGTGGAGCTGACGATGGCGTCGTTGAGGATCTCGAGGATGGGCGCCGCGTGCGCGGCATGGGTGCAGTCGACGAAGCCGACGCCCGCCGGTCCACTGCCGCCGGCCGGCTGCGCCGCGCCTTCGGCCGGGCGCTCGAAGAAGTGGATGCCCGAGGGGCCGACCTCGATCCTCGCCCCCGGGCACTCGCGTGCCGCGAGTTCGGCCGCCAGCCATGCCAGGAAGGGCTCCCGCTCGAGGGTCCGGTGCGGCTCCAGCGACTGCCATTCCTGCGGGTCCGGCGCGACGACGAAAGCGATGCAGTCGCCGCCGCCGAACTCCCAGTCGAAGAGCAGCTCGCGTCCGCCAAGGTCGACGCGCACCCGGCCGCTGCGTCCCCGCCTGTCCACGGTGACCACGCCCGCGTACCCCATGGTCAGCCCCGCCGGCAGGCCTTGCGGCCGGGCTCGTGCCGGGGCCGTGTGTTCGGGGCCATGATTCCGGACCTTGCCATCTGCGTTCTCCGTCTCGCCTGTCGAACCGCCACCCTAGCGCAAGTTCCCCGGGGCTGCGCAGGGCCGCCCTCGGGGCCGATCCGACTGGCAGCGGGCCCAATGCGACCGAGCAATGCAAGGGAGCGGGGGCTCCGTCCGTCGGCCCGCAGCCGCCGCCCATTCCCGCCTAGGCTAGGATTCCGGACGCACACCGGCGACTCCCTGCATGGCGGACAGGAACTGCGAGATGCCCGATACCGGCACCACCGACGCGAATACCCACGAAGTCTCCGGCTCCATCATCCGGCTGGTGGCCGACTCGGTGCCCGCGCTGATGGCCTACTACGAGTGGGGCAGCCTGCGCTGTCGCTTCGCGAATCGGCGCTACGCCGAGTACAACGGCTGGACTCCGGAAACCATCCTCGGCAAGACCGTCCGCGAGGTCATCGGCGAACAGGCCTGGGCGATGATCGAGCCGCAGGTCGACGCGGTGTGCCAGGGTAACGAGGTGCGGTACGTGCGCCGGCAGACCTTGCCGGACGGCGCCGAGCGAATCGTCGAGGTGAACCTGGTGCCGCACTGCTCGGCCGAGGGATCGCAACTCGGCGCCGTGGTCCTGATCAACGACATCACCGACCACTGGATGGCCGAGCGCACGATCCGCGACAGCGAGGAGCGGCTGCGCAAGTTCATGTACGCGAGCAGCGAGGGAATCCTGTTCCACCGCGACGGCTTGATCCTCGACGTCAATGACGCTCTGGTGCGCCTGCTCGGCTACCCGGCCAGCGATCTGATCGGCCGGAAGACCCTCGAGTTCGTCCCCGCCCGCTGGCATTCCACCGTGTACAAATACGTGCAGGCGCGCAACGAAGAACCGTTCGAGGCGGAGGCCCTCCACAGGGACGGGCGCACCATCCCGGTGGAGCTCGTGGGCAAGGCCATCGGGCGGCCCGGCGACGAGCAGCGGCTGGTGGTGGTTCGCGACATCACGGCCCGCAAGCAGGCGCAGGAGCGCATCGAGTTCCTCGCGCTGCACGACCCTCTCACGGAGCTGCCCAACCGGCTTTACCTGAACGAGTACCTGCCCCGGATCCTTGCGCAGGCGCGCCGCCAGGGCCAGGGCGTCGCGGTCATGTTCATCGACCTGGACGGCTTCAAGCCGGTCAACGACACCCTCGGCCACGACGCGGGCGACGCCTTGCTCTGCGCCGTGGCCCGTCGGCTGCGCTCCGCAGTCCGGGAGTCCGACCTGGTCGCGCGCTTTGGCGGCGACGAGTTCCTGGTGATCCTCACCGGCGTCGTTTCGGCCCATGACGTCGAGCGCGCCGCCCGGGCGCTGCTCGAAGCGGTGCGCGCCCCCATCTCCTGGCGGGACGGTTCGATCGCGCTGTCGATGTCGGTGGGCGTGAGCCTGTTCCCCAGGCACGGTGAAACCGGCGGAGAGCTGATCCGCAGCGCGGACGCGGCCATGTATCTCGCCAAGACCGAGGGCGGGAACCGCTGGCGACTGGGGGCCCGCCCGCCGGCCTTGCCCTGAAACGCCGCGGACATTGCGGTCCGTGGCGCCCGCCCTGCTCCGCCCTACTGCTTGCGCGGCTGGTCGAGGTAGCGCACGTCCCGCACGGACAGAGGAAGCGGGTTCACGTACTGATAGCCTCTGCTCTGCCAGTGCACGAGTTCAGCGAACCCCGCCGGCACCACCGTGACGAAGCCGTGCATGTCTTCGGGCTGGAAGCCAGCGGCGCGCAGCGCGTTGCTGCACATCTTGAATTCGACCCCTTCCTTGGCGAGCTCCGCCATGCGGTCGACGACTCCCTGGTACTTCTCGTAGTTCTCCTTCGCGAACGCGCGGAGCTCGGGGCCATGGGTGACCACCACCACGTTGCCGCGGGTCTCGCGGCGCGTGTTCACGATGAAGCTGTAGAGCACGTTCAGCTGCTTCGGGTCCGCATAGTTGACGTCGAACACCACGTCGGTGCGCGCCATCGGATGCATGTCGACGCGCGCGGTGCCGTAGGGCGCGAAGGCCTCGGCTACAGCGTCGCCCGCGTGGGCAGCGAGCGCCGCTACGACGAGGCCGAGTGCCATGGCAGTGGATCTCATGTCGGTGTGTTCCCTGTGTCGGTTTCGATCGCTGGCCGCAACGATGCCCGGCCGGCATATCCGGTGCACGCATATGGGACGCAGCGATAAGCAAATTGACGGTCCCCTCCGCCCTCCCCTAGAGTGGCCCGGCACTTGCACATGAACACACGAGGAGACGACAAGATGGCATCGCGAACGATCGACACCGGAACCCAGGACCTGCTCGCCGAGCTCGACGAGGGTGTGCTGACCATCACGCTGAACCGCCCGGACGCGCGCAATGCGATGTCGCGCGCGATGAACGAGGCGCTGGCCGCGCAGCTCGCTGCCGCCGAGCTAGACCCCGAGGTCAGATGCATCGTGCTGACGGGCGCGGGCAAGGGCTTCTGCGCCGGCGGCGACGTCAAGGGCATGGCCGCCAGCGGCGACGGCACCGTCGGCAGCAACACCATCGACGCCGCCATCCACCGCCAGCGGGTGAACCAGCGCGCCACCGCGGGCAAGCTCTTCAAGATGCCCAAGCCGACCATCGCAGCGCTGCCGGGCGCCGCGGCAGGCGCGGGCTTCTCGCTGGCGCTGGCCTGCGACCTGCGCATCATGTCGACCAGCGCGATCCTGACCACGGCCTTCGCCAAGGTCGGCTTCTCGGGCGACTACGGCGGCACCTACTTCCTCACCCAACTGGTCGGCTCCGCGAAGGCCCGCGAGCTCTACTACCTTTCGGATCGCGTGAGCGCCGAGGAGGCGTTGCGGCTGGGCCTGGCCAACTGGATCTGCGCGCCCGAGGAGCTCGCCGCCAAGACGCGCGAGATCGCGCGCCGCCTGGCTGCCGGCCCCACCGTGGCCTACCGGTACATGAAGGAGAACCTGAACCGCGCGATGGCCGGCGACGCCGACGACTGCCTGGACCTCGAGGCCACCCACCACGTTCACTGCGGCCAGACCGAGGACCACCGCGAAGCGGCCAAGGCCTTCGTGGAGAAGCGCGAGCCGGTGTTCAAGGGACGGTAAAGGCGGGTGCAGGGATGTTCGCGCGGCGGCAGCGCGCGAACATCCGTCAGGAACGCCCCTCAGGGTCGCAGTTCCACCTCGGCCTCGATCTCCACCGGGATGTCGAAGGGCAGCTCGGCCATCCCCACCGCGCTGCGCGCGTGCGCGCCGACCTCGGGGCCGAACACCTCCAGGATCAGGTCGGAGAAACCGTTGATCACCGCCGGCTGCCGGTTGAAGCCCGGCGCCGAATTGACCATGCCGAACACCCGGTTCCAGGCCACGATGCGGTCCAGGTCGCCGAGCTCGCGGTGCAGGCTGCCCAGGATGGCCAGGCCGGTGAGGCGCGCGCTGCGGTAGGCCTGCTCGACGCTGAGCTCGCGCCCCACCTTGCCCAGCGGCCCGGCAAGAGACCCGTCCTGCTCCGACGGACCGTGGCCCGCGATGAATGCGCGCGCGCCGGTAACGCGGACGAAACGGAAGGGAAGCACGACGCCCGGCGGCGCCTTCAGCGGCGCCGGCAGCGCCAATCCGAGCGCGGCCAGCCGCGCCTCGACCTGGGACATGGGATCTCCTTGAGTGTGATCGCCGGGGCGTCCGGCGGCACCGAATCGCATTTTCGGACGCCCGCGCGGCGGCAGCAACGTCCCGGCCCCGATCCCTGTGATTCAATCGCCGCAGCCCGGCCACCCACGCAGGAGCGCATCGCCCTTGACCCGCACCGATCGATCCCCGGGCGCCGCCAGCGCCGCGACGATCCCGCCGTACGCCAGCGCCGCGGCTCATCCGCTCGACGCCGACACCGCGCTCGAACCGCTTGGCGACGGCAGCTTCAGAGGCCGCGCCTCCAAGCGCTACTGCAACGTCGGCGGCAGCTTCGGCGGCTTCGTCTCGGCGATCGCGCTGAAGGCCGCGCTGCTGCACCCCAAGCGCCTGGGCGAGCCGATCGCGCTCACCGTCAACTTCGCCGGGCCGCTCGCGGACGGCGAGCTCACGGTGCATGCGCGCGCAGCCCGCACCAACCGCTCAACCCAGCACTGGCAGATGGAGGTCGCGCAGGGCGGCGAGGTGGTGGCCACCGCGACCGCGGTGTTCGCGGTGCGCCGGCAGACCTGGTCGTCGACCGAGTCGGAGTTTCCGCAGGCGCCCCCGTTCGACTCGGTGCAGCCGCTGGCGCCCGGGCGCGCCACGCCCTGGATGGGCAACTACGACATGCGCTTCATCCGCGGCACCGCTTCGGCCGCTGCCCGTCCCGAGGCGCCCTGGGACTCGGTGACCACGATGTGGATCCGCGACAACCCGCCGCGTCCGCTCGACTACGTGTCGCTGGCGACCATCTGCGATGCCTTCTTCCCGCGCATCTACGTGCGCCGCCCCGACATCGCGCCCTTCGGCACCACGGTGTCATTGACCACCTACTTCCATGTCGACTCGGAAATGATGGCTGCGCATGGCGACCGCGAGCTGCTGGGCACAGCGAAAGCGCTGCAGTTCCGCAACGGCTATTGCGACCAGACCGCCGAGATCTGGACGCCCGCCGGCGAGCTGATCGCCGCCACCCACCAGACCGCCCTGTTCCGGATATGAGCTCTGCACTCCATCCGCTCGACAGCGCCACCGCGCTCGAGCCGGCCGGCGAAGGCCAGTGGCGCGGCCGCACCGAACCGCGCTACGGCAACATGGTGGGCCCCTTCGGCGGCGCGATCGCCGCCAAGCTGCTCAAGGCACCGCTGCTGCATCCGGCGCGCCTGGGCCACCCGGTCGCCTTCACCGTGAACTTCGCCGGCCCGCTGGCCGACGGAGAGTTCCTGGTGGCCGCGCGCGCGGCGCGCACCAACCGGTCGACCCAGCACTGGGTGATCGAACTCACGCAGGCCGGGGAGACCGTCGCCACCGCCACCGCGGTGTTCGCGGTCCGACGCGAGTCCTGGTCATCCACCGAGGCGGTCTTCCCCCTCGTGCCGCCTGCCTCGTCGATCCCGCGCTCGCCGCCGCTCGAGCGGCACGCATGGACCGGCTGCTACGACATGCGCTTCGTCAAGGGCGCACCCAACTTCGGGTCGAAGGTTCCCGCCGACGACTCGGAGACCATCATGTGGATGCGCGACGAGCCGCCGCGCCCCCTCGACTTCGTCTCGCTGACCGCCATCGCGGACGCGTTCATCCCGGGCCGCCTCTTTCTTCGCCGCCCGCGCTGGACGCCGTTCGCCACGGTTTCGATGACCACCTACTTCCACGCCGACGAGGCCATGCTCGCCGCCCACGGCAGCCGCGAGCTGCTCGGGGTGGCCCGCGCCCAGCAGATCCGCAACGGCTACCACGATCAGTCCGCCGAACTCTGGACGCCGGAAGGCGCGCTGCTGGCCGCCACCTACCAGACCTGCTATTTCAAGGAATAGTCCAGTGATGCCGATGAGACCGCGGCCCGGTCCCGCGTAGCCGCGACGAACATGGCCCAGCCGCCCCCTGCCCCGCAGCACCCGCCGCCCCTCGAGGGTCGCAGCCGCGCCATCGGCACGCTGGTGATATCGCTGGCCACGTTCATGAACGTGCTCGATCACTCGATCGCCAACGTCTCGCTGCCGTCGATCGCAGGGGATCTCGGCGCCAGCGTCCACCAGACCACGCGGGTGATCACGGCATTCGGCATCGCCACCGCGATCTCGGTGCCGCTCACCGGCTGGCTGGCCGCGCGCTTCGGGCAGGTGAGGCTGTTCGTGTCCAGCGTCTTTCTCTTCGTGCTCGCCTCGCTGCTGTGCGGGCTCGCCCCCACGCTCGAATGGCTGGTCGCCTTCCGCGTGGTGCAGGGCCTGGTGGCCGGGCCGATGCTTGCGCTTTCCCAGACACTGCTGCTGGGCACGCATCCGCCGGAGCATGCCGGCAAGGCCCTCGGAATCTGGTCGATGACCGTGCTGCTGGCGCCGGTGGTCGGGCCGCTGCTGGGTGGCTGGATCACCGACAACGTGCAGTGGCCCTGGATCTTCTACATCAACGTGCCGATCGGGCTGTTCTGCACGGCGATGACCTGGGCGCTCTATCGCGACCGTGAGACGCCGGTGCGGCGCATGCCGGTGGACGTGGTGGGACTGGTGCTGCTGGTGATCTGGGTCGGCGCGCTGCAGACCATGCTCGACACCGGCAAGGAACTCGACTGGTTCGAGTCCGGCGAGATCGTCGTGCTGGCGATCGTCGCGGGAATCGGCTGCGTTGCCTTCGTGATCTGGGAGCTCACCGATGAGCATCCCATCGTCGACCTGAGGCTGTTCGCCAACCGCAATTTCGCCTGCGGCGTGCTCGCGCTGTCGGGCGGCTTCGCGCTTTTCTCGGGCAACGTCGTGCTGCTGCCGCTGTGGCTGCAGCAGGCGATGGGCTACACGGCGACCTGGGCCGGCCTGGTGCTTGCGCCGGTCGGGGTCATCGGGCTGCTGTGCTCGCCGCTGGCCGGCCGCGGCATCGACCGCGGGCTGGCCCGGACGGTGGCGGTGGTCTCCTTCGTCGGCTTCGCCTGGTCGTTCTGGCTGCGCTCCAGGTTCAGCACCGACGCCGATTACATCACCATCATGATCCCGATGCTGGTGCAGGGCGTGGCGGGCTCGCTGTTCTTCATTGCGATGAGCGCGATCTCGCTGTCGCAGATTCCGCAGGCGCAGTTCCCGCTTGCCGCGGGGCTGAGCAACTTCGTGCGGATCTCGGCGGGCTCATTCGGCGTCTCGCTGGCCACCACCGCCTGGACCTCGCGCAGCCAGCAGCACCGCACCCATCTCGTGGAGGAGGCGAGCCGCGACGGCTGGGCGCTGGACAGCCCCTTCTACGAAGGTGTGCGCGCCGCAGGAATGTCGATCGAGCAGGTGCGCGCGGCGCTCGAGCGGATGATCGAGCAGCAGGCGCTGACCCTGGGCGTCAACGACATCTTCCTCGTTTCGGTCTTTTTCTACCTGGTGCTGATCCTGCCCATCCTGGTCGCCAGGCCGGTACGCCCGCGGGGAGTCCGGACATGATCGCGGCACTCACGCCCTTCCGCACGCGCAGCTTCCGCTTCCAGTGGCCGGCGGACCTGTGCACGGCCTGGGCGCTTGAGATGGAGACGCTGATCCTCGGCTGGTACGTACTGGTGGAGTCCGGCTCGGTGATGCTGCTGACGATCTTCGGCGCACTGCAGTTCGTCGGCACGCTCGTCGCGCCGATGCTGGGCGTGGTCGGCGACCGGATCGGCCTGCGCAACCTGCTCGCCCTGATGCGCATTTCCTACGCCGTGTTCGCGGGCGCACTGCTGTTCCTCGCACTCACCGACCGGCTGACCCCCTGGGCGGTGCTGGTCGTGTCCGGGCTGTGCGGGCTGGTGCGCCCCTCCGACATCGGCATGCGCAGCGCGCTGGTCGGGGCCACGGTGCCGGCACCGTACCTGGTCTCGGCGATGGGGATCTCGCGGATGACGATGGACTCGGCCAAGATCGGCGGCGCGCTCGCCGGCGCCGGTTTCATGGCGGCCTTCGGAATGGCGCCGGCCTACGTGATGATCGTGGCGATCCATCTCGCAGGCGTGGCGCTCACGCTGATGATCGACGGCGGGCGCGCCGCCCCACCGACCGCGCAGGCGCGCCCCTCGCCCTGGCGCGACCTCGCCGAAGGCCTGGGCTACGTCTGGCGCACCCCGGCCGTGCTGGCGGCGATGGCGGTGGCAACGCTGGTGAACCTGACCGCCTACCCGCTGAGCATCGGGCTGCTGCCCTACATCGCCCGCGACGTGCTCGCCCTGGACCAGACGGGCCTCGGCTGGCTGGCAGCCAGCTACGCCTTCGGCGCGCTCGTCGGCTCGGTACTGATGAGCCTGTTCGGCGCCACGCTCCGGCCCGCGCGCATCATGCTCGGCGCAGCGCTGGCCTGGTATGTGCTGCTGGCCGGTTTCGTGCTGTCTGCGTCGGCGCCGATCGCGATGGCCCTGCTGGCAGCATCCGGCGCTGCGCAGAGCTTCAGCATGCTTGCCGTCGCGATCATGCTGCTGCGCTCCACCGGAGCGCAGATGCGCGGGCGGATCATGGGCGTTCGCATGCTGGCCATCTACACCTTGCCGGTGGGAATGCTGATCGCGGGCGCAGCCATCCCGCTGACCGGCTACCACGCAGCGGCGCTGGCGATGCTCGCTGCGGGAGCGCTGATGCTGGCCACGATCGCATGGCGCTGGCGGACGGTGCTGCTGCCCCGCACTGCGCCAGCCAACGGCGGCTGAGGCCGGTGCCCGGGCTTCGCGCGGCGCCTGCGCGCACTTCCGCGACGCGCGCTCGCCTTCCCCCCGGCACCCGGTGTGCTGCGCCGTCCGCGCCTGTCACGGACCCCGCAGATTGGACTGCCCTGCCTTTACACGTTCCCGGGAATCCGCCATACATCCGGGACGGCCGGCGCAGCGCACGGTCGCCCCACGACAGGCACAAAGGAGCCAGACGATGATCAAGACCGAACTCTTCGACCTCAGCGGCAAGGTTGCGCTGCTGACCGGCGCCTCGCGAGGCATGGGCCGCGCCATGGCGCAGGCGCTCGCGGAGCACGGTGCAAGGGTCATGGTCTCGAGCCGCAAGCTCGACGCCTGCCAGGCGGTGGCCGACGAGATCAACCAGCGCTGCGGAGAACAGCGCGCCTTCGCCTTCGCCTGCAACGCCGGCTACAAGGAGCAGCTGCAGGCACTGGTGGACGCCACCCATCAGGCGCTCGGCCCGATCGACGTGCTGGTGGGCAATGCCGGCGTGAACCCCTACTACGGCGCGCAGCTCGACATCCCGGACGAGGCCTACGACAAGACGATGGCCACCAACGTGAAGTCCAACCTGTGGCTGGCCCGCATGGTCGCACCGGACATGATCGCCAAGGGTTCGGGATCGATGATGTTTACCGCGAGCGTGGGCGCCTTCGTGCCCTCGACCAGCCTGGGCACCTACAACATCTCGAAGATGGCGCTGATCTCGCTGGTGCGCAACCTGGCCGCCGAGCTAGGTCCCAAGGGCGTGCGCGTGAACGCGATCTGCCCCGGCCTGATCCGCACCGACTTCGCCGAGGCCCTCTGGAACAACCCGGAGGCCGAGCGCCGCGCCACCGAGGAGATCCCCCTGCGCAGGCTCGGCGAGGCCGAAGACCTCAAGGGCCTGGCGGTGTTCCTCGCCTCCGGCGCCAGCGGCTACATCACCGGCCAGGCGCTGACCATCTGCGGTGGATCGCACATGCGGGCCTGAGCGCGTCGCCCGCCCAGCGCGCCGGCTGCCGCCCTTGAAGCTCGACGTCACTCCGAAGCAGCGCAGCATCCTGATCTGGATGTGCGTCTTCATCGGCGTCAATCAGCTGGGCTTCGGCGCGCTGATCCCGGTGCTGCCGCTCTACGCGCAGGCCTACGGCGTGCCCGCATCCGCGATCGGCACCACGATCGCGGTCTTCGGACTGTCGCGGATGCTGTCCGGCATGCCCGCCGGACAGGTCGCCGACACGCTCGGGCGCAGGCCCTCGATGGCCGTCGGCGGACTGATCTGCACCGCGGGCAACCTCTGGTGCGCGTTCGCCGGCAGCTTTCCCGAGTTCGTCGCGGCCCGCTTCGTTGCGGGCCTGGGCGCGGGCTGGGTGCAGTCCACCGGAATGATCGTGCTCGCCGACATCAGCACTCCCGCGCAGCGCGGCCGGCTGATGTCGATCTTCATGGGCACCTTCCTGTTCACGGTGGGCATCGGCCCCCTGCCCGGCGGCCTGCTGGCGCAGCACTTCGGTCTGGCCGCCCCCTTCGCGGTCTACGCGATCGCCAGCGCCGGCGCCGGCCTGCTCGCCTGGTGGCTGGTGCCGGAGACGCGCGACTTCGCGCACGCGGATCGACCGGCGCCGTCGCCAGCCGAGAAGCCCCGCGCCGCGCCCATCCACCGCCAGATCCGCAGACTGCTGGCCGACACCGGCTACCGGATGGTCTGCCTGGTGGGCTTGGTCAACGCCGTGGTCCGCACCGGCGGACTGTTCAACATCGTGCCGCTGCTGGCTGCCTCCAAGCTGGGTCTCGGCCCCGGCGCCATCGGCGGCTGGCTCGCGCTGGGCAGTGTGCTGGGCCTCGCCGCCAGCTACCCGGCCGGCGCGCTGGCCGACCGCTTCGGCCGCAAGCCCATCATCGTCCCCTCGGCCTTCCTGACCGCGGGCGCCTTCCTGGTCTACTGCTGGGCGCCGTCCACGGTGTGGTTCGCGATCGCCTGCGTGCTCTGGGGCGTGGCGGCCGCAGTCAACGGCGCCGCGCCCGCCGCCTACGCCGCCGACCAGGCGCCGCCCGGAATGAACGCCGCGGCGATCTCCGGCTACCGCACGATCTCGGACGTCGGCTACGTGGTCGGCCCCGTGATGCTGGGCCTGCTGGTCGACTGGCAGGGCGCGGAAGCCAGCCTGCTGGCCGCCGCGGCCCTCGTCGGCGGCATCGGGCTGCTCTTCTGGCGCTACGCCCCGGAGAATTGGCAGGGCGCTGCGCGGCGCTGACCCCGTTGGGCGCAGTTGACCAGCGGCGCCGGCCTCGCGAGCAAGGATCGAACGCCTCGGATCAGAGCACGCAGCCGTAATGCGCCGTGGACACCAGCCGCACGTACTTGTCGTGCACCGAGCCCGGCCGGATCTCCGCCAGGCGGGCCGGCGGCCGCCAGTCGGCCATCCGCCGAGCGATCTCCTCGTCCGACAGCTCCACGTTCAACGTCCTGTGCACCGGATCGATCACGATGGTGTCGCCGTCGCGGACCGCGGCGAGCGGACCGCCGCGCGCGGCCTCCGGCGAGATGTGGCCGATCAGGATGCCGTGCGAGACGCCGGAGAAACGGCCATCGGTGATCAGCGCCACGCCTTCGCCCAGGCCGCGGCCCTGCAGCTGGATGGTCAGCATCACCATCTCGGGCATGCCGGGGCCGCCCACGGGGCCCACGTTGCGCACCACCACCACGTGCCCGGGCCGGATCTCGCCGGCCCGGATCGCCTTCATCGTGTCGGCCTCGGATTCGAAGACCTTCGCCGTGCCGCGGAACAGGCCCTTCTCCAGCGTCTTGCCCGAGAGCTTCAGCAGGCAGCTCTCGGGGGCGATGTTCCCCTTGAGGACGCTGATGTGGTTGTTCGCCGCAGCGATCGGACGGCTCACCGGGAGCACCACGTCCTGGGCGCCGAGCTCCTCGAGCGAGGGCACGGAGGCCAGGTTCTCGGCGAGGGTGCGGCCGGTCACCGTCATGACCTCGCCATGCAGCAGGCCGTTGCGCAGCAGTTCCTTCATCACCACCGGCACGCCGCCGACCGCATGGAGTGCGGCCATCGCATAGGGCCCGTGCGGCTGCAGGTTGCAGATCAGGGGAATCCGCTCGCCGATCGCCTGGATGCGCTCTATTCCGATCGGCACCTGCGCCTCGCGGGCGATCGCCAGCAGGTGCAGGTACATGTTGGTGGAGCCGCCCATCGCGTAGGCGGTGACGATGGCGTTCTCGAAGGCCTTCGCCGTCATGATGTCGAGCGGACGGATGCCGGCCTCGATCAGCCGGTACAGCGCGTCCACCGAAGCGCTCGCCTGCGCGCGCACGTCGGCATGGATGTCGCTGCCGGCCTCGTAGTCGGCCGCATGCGAGGCGCCGCGCGGCAGCATCATGCCGATCGCCTCCGCGATGGTGCTCATCGTGTTCGCGGTGAACATCGCGCCGCAGGTGCCGCTGCCGGGCATCACGTTGCGCTCCAGCTCCAGGAAATTCTCGGTGGAGATGCGCCCGGCCTCGTGCGCGGCCCTGCCCTCGGCGTAGTCCATGATCGTCAGGTTGCTGCCCTTGGCCGCCCAGGGCTCGAAGCGAACGCTGCCCGGCGAACTGGTGCCCGGATACAGCACCAGGCCGAAGGCGTTGGTGCGCGCCAGCGGCATCAGCGCGGCCGCGCCGGTCTTGTCGCAGCCCGAGATCACGATCATCGCGTCGCCGTGATGCGCGTAGTGGCCGATCTCGAAGCAGTCGGCAACGGTGTCGCGCGAAACCAGGCTGTAGCCGGCGGTGGGTGTGCCCTGCGTGAGCGCGTCCGACACCGCCGGCGCGCCGACCACCAGCCCCTGTCCGCCGCGCTCGCCCAGCAGTTCCACCAGCAGGTCGGCCAGCGTGCGCACCCGGTTGTTGCATCGATGCGCGTTGGTCCAGGCGGCAGCGATGGTGACCACTGCGTTGCTGCGCCCGGCGCGCTCGGGATCGAAGCCCGCCGCACGCAACTCCACGCGCGAGCGCTTCCAGAAGATGCTGCTGTCCTGCGTCATGAGGATGTTCCTTTTCCGTCGTCTAGACTGACCAGCACGGCCGCATTGGCGATGATGATGGCGTCGCCCCCGCCCTCGGCGGGAATCTCGAGCCCGCCCTTCACCGCGGTGACCGTGACCGTGCCGTAGGGAAGCTCCGCGGCCACCGCCTTCGTGTCGACCGCAGCGGGGTCGGGCACGCCGATGGTGACGTCGACGAACATGTCGTGCGGGGTCTTGCCGACCATGCGGAAGAAGCCGAGGCTGCTGTGGCGGATCGCGTCGGATACCGCGCGCCGCGCCGCCTTGGTGGCGTCCCGGCCGTGGACGTCGACGCCCATGCCCATCTCGGTGATGCAGCGGATGCGTGCCATGGAGGGTGACGGGTCGAGTGGAAGGAAGGACCATCTTCCCCGATTGCGCCGTCGCGCGGAAGCGCGCGCGGTCCGGCAACCGGGCGCCAGGCAGGCTCCGAGGTCCGGCAATCCGGCAGGGCAGGACGCGGCGCCCGGCAGTCCAATGTGACGGTCGCCGCCATCCCAGGCGGATCCGTCCCGCCTGGTCACCCGGGCTGCGGCCCGTCGTAGCCCTCGACGATCACCAGGTCGGCAGTGGACACCGGCTCGCGAAGGCGCAGCGCGGCCTGATACTCCGCAGAGTGCCAGCACGCGACGGCAGCATCGTAGGAGGGGAACTCGATCACGACGTTGCGCGCCCGGGTCCTTCCCTCGGGGTTCTCGTACCGCCCCCCGCGCGCGAGGAAGCGCGCGCCGTGGCTGGCGAATACGGCGGCGTTCGCCGCGACGTAAGCCTTGTAGCGCTCCGCGTCGTCGACGTCGACATGAACCATCCAGTAGCCCTTGCTCATGGAAACTCCTCCCTTGCCCGCAGGCAGGCGCCGCGCTCCTGACCGAGCCCGCCACACTCCACCACAGTCCCGACGACTATAGCCCCGAGCGCACCGGCGTACGATTCCGAACGTTCCCCGCTTGACCCGCCCCCGGCCATTGCCGAGACTCGGCGTCACGATCAACCATTCTCCCGAAGCAGCCTCAAAGGAAAGCAAGACATGTTCAAGGACCGATATGGCGACGTCGCCGCCAGCATGCAGGATCACGTGGTCACGCTGGAAATCCAGCGCCCGCCGCACAACTTCTTCGACCATGCGCTGATCCGCGACATCGCCGACGCGCTGCGCGACATCGACGAAACCCCCGAGGCGCGGGTGACGATGCTCTGCGCCCAGGGCAAGTCCTTCTGCGCCGGCGCCAATTTCGCCCCGGGGCAGTCCTCGGTGCTCGACAGTTCGTCGCCCCGGGGCCGCAATCCGCTTTACGAGGAGGCGGTGCGGCTGTTCTCGAACAAGAAGCCGGTCATCGCGGTTGTCCAGGGCCCCGCGATCGGCGGCGGCCTGGGCCTGGCGGTGTTCGCGGACTTCCGCTTCGCGAGCCCGGAAGCGCGCTTCGCGGCCAACTTCGTCAAGCTCGGAATCCATCCCGGCTTCGGGCTGACCTACACGCTGCCGCGCCTGATGGGCGAGCAGCGCGCCGCCGAGATGTTCATGACCGGCGACCGGATCGATGGCGAGACCGCGCACCGCTGGGGCCTGGTCGACCGGCTGGTGCCGGGGGAACAGCTGCGCGACGAGGCATTCAAGTTCGCGCGCTCGATCGCGGTCAATGCGCCGCTGGCGGTGCAGTCCACCCGCCTGACCCTGCGCCGCGAGATGGCCGCCCGCGTCGAGGCGCAGACCGACCGCGAAGGCGCCGAGCAGTCCTGGCTGGCCCGCACCGAGGACCACAAGGAAGGCGTCCGCTCGGTCGGGGCGCGCGAGCCGGGCCGGTTCAACGCGCGCTGAGCGTCGGGCCTCCAGGCGCGCCGAGCGCCGGGTCTGGTCCGCGCCCCTCCCCTGGGGCGCGCGCCAGGCCCACGATCAGTCCCCGTCTCGGGCCGCCGCCCAGGCGCACATCAGCAGAAAGCCGATGATCAGCAGCCACTTGAGCCAGGCAGCGCCCGCCGACGCCGCATAGACCAGCGGCATGCCGAAGCGCGGCACCTCGGTGAGCCAACAGTGCAACGCGTTTTCCAGCGCGTCCAGGAGCGCGGCGGCCGGCAGCAGCCAGGTTCCGATCCTTCGATACCCTGCGCCCCGGCCGCCGAAGATCCCGGTCCGCGTCGACAGGAGGTAGCCGAAGGCCCCGTAGGCGGCCAGCAGCGCATAGTCCACCGGCAGGTGGCTGCGATAGCGGGCGAGCTCCGCGTCCGACCAGAAGTGGACGATCTCGCCGAACGCCCGCGGAGTCCAGGCGAGTTGCAGCGCCAGCGCGCCAGGCGACAGTGGCGACAGGTGCCAGGCCAGGCCCGCGAACAACGCGAGTGCGACCAACCCAGAAATCCAGACCGGCAGGCGCGATGCGCCAGGCGCGCAGCGGTGTCCGTAGAGGTTCATTCCTGCCGGGTCTCCTGACCGATGTAACCGCCGCAACGATAATCCAGTGCGGCACCTCTCGGCCGCACTGCCTTGACCCGGCCTGCACCTTTCCGGAGACTCGCCGCATTCGCCACAACCGGGGGAGCGCAGGATGCGCAGCTACGATCGGGTTCAAGCCGGACAGCGAGGGCCAGGCATTCTCGCAGCGCTCGCATGCGCGGCGCTGCTGTCGATGACGGCCCTGGCGGCCCGGGCCGCATCCGGCCCCGAGGCCGCCTGCAAGGCCCTGGCCGCGCGCGTCGAGCAGGCCGTCAAGCTCAAGAAGCAGGGCACGACGGCCGAAAAGGCCTTCGCAGAACTCTCCGTCCTGCCCGCTGGCGACGCCGTGCTGCCCGGCGACCAGGCCGCGTACTTCGGGAAGCAGCTGCCCGGCGCGGTGCGCTTTGCCTACGTGGCCGGAATGAGCCCCGAGAACGCGGCGGCGTACTACCTGAAACAGTGCCGGATCGGCGCCTGAGCGCAGCGCGGGCTTCGCTCCACTGCGCCGTGATGCGCCTCCCCGGCAGCGCAGCCACAGGTGCCTGTCACAGGTCCGGCGCGTAGCGCCGCTCCATGTCCTCGCGCGACTCATAGGGAATTTCCAGCCCCGTCTGGTCTGCGATCATCTGTCCGATCGTCGGCATCGCCGAGCGGCCCACCTTCGAGGATTCCGACCACAGCTTCGAGCGCAGGAAGGCCTTCGCGCAGTGCAGGTAGGCTTCCCGCACCGTCACCCTGATCGCGAGCTTCGGCGCGCGGCGCTCCGAGGTGCACAGCGCGATGTCCTCCGACGCGATCGAAAGCGCTGCGCTGCCGTTGACCCGCAGCGTTTCGTCGAATCCCGGGATCAGGAAGAGCAGCCCCACCTTGCCGGTACTGACGATGTTCTCCAGCGAGTCCAGGCGGTTGTTGCCCGGCGCGTCGGGGATCAGCAGCCGACCCTGCCCGTCGACCCGCACGAAACCGGGGTCGCCGCCGCGCGGCGAAGCGTCGGCATTGCAGGCGTCGTCACAGGTGGACACGATGACAAAGGGCGACAGGCCGATGAAGCGCCTGCAGTGCGCGTCGAGGAAACCGATCTGCTTGCTGCGCACCCGCTCGCTGGGCTGGGCGTAGAGCTGTCGCAGGGCGTCGACGGTGTCGATCTGCATCGGGTGGTCCGGGCGATCAGGCATCGGGATTGCGCCTCCTCGGGGCACTTGCAGCCGCTGCCGCGGGCTTGCGGGTCGCGGGCTGACCCTGGCCCTTGGCGCGGCGGGCGGCTGCGAGCATCGTCACGAACTCTTTCTGGAACCGTTGCGTGATGGTCTCGGGGTCGGGCACGAGGTGCGCGTCGGCGACGATTGCAAGCGTGGCTTTGCCGCGGTAGCTGAGGATGCTGATGCCCATGCCGAGGTGCTCGCCGGGGTGCGGTACCCAGAACATCACCCGCTCGATCGGCACGCCGGCCACGTGGAGCGTCTGCGGCGGGCCCATCACGTTGGTCATCACGACGCTCGCCTTGCTGCTCAGCATCGACGACGGGATGTCCGAAACCGCCTTCGGCGTGCGACCGAAGATGTCGAACAGCACCCGCATCGCCATCGGCTCGGGCGAGCGCTTCAAGGCGTCCATGTTCTCCTTGGTCACGCGCAGCCTCGCCATCGGTGTCCTGGCCGCGACGGCAAGCTCGAGCAGCACCAGGCCGAAGTCGTTGCCCAGTTCCAGCGCACGCTCCGGCGGCCGCAGGTCGACCGGCACCATTGCACGCAGCGTCGTGTGCTCGACGTCGACGCCGCGCTTCTTCAGGTAGGCACGCAGCGCGCCGGTCATGCCGGCCACCAGCACGTCGTTGACCTTCGCACCGGCCAGCGCACCGATCGCCTTCACGTCGTCGATCGCCACCGGCTCCGACCAGGCGACGCGCTTGGCGAGCGAGAAATCGCCCTTGAACGGCGATCGCGGATCGTCGCGCTTGAGCAGTTCGGTCAGCAGCATGCCCGCGCCGCCGGCGAGAAGCGCGGCGCGGTCGATCAGCGCCTGCGGATGCCGGACCGCGTCGACGACCGTGCTCGCGGTCGAGACGGCCGCCCGTCTGGCCCCTACCAGCAGATCGAAGGCCGGGTCGAGCCAGCCGCTGTCCCGATCGCCGTCGCCGTCGCCGTCGGCGATGGGCGCCGCCGCGGCCTTGCCCCGGCGTCCCGGCGCAGCCGGCGTCATGTCATACAGGCGCATGGACAGCGCCGCCATCGAAGTGCCATCCCCCATGCAGTGATGGAAGCGCGTGACGAGAGCGCTGCCGCCGTCGACGCCGTCGATGACGTGCACCTGCCACAGCGGCTGCAGGCGGTCGAGCGGCGTGCTCACGATGTCGTTGAGCAGCTCCGTCAGGGCGCGCCTGCCCCCCGGCGGGGGCAGTGCCACATGGTGCAGGTGCTGGCCCATGTCGAAGTCCGGCATGTCCTCCCAGTGCGGCGACGGAATCGGCCAGCCATGCTCGACGACCCGCTGTCGGAAACGCGGGAACCCCGCCAGTCGTTCCGCGTACAGCGCCTTGACCGCGGCGAAGTCGAGCGGCTTGCTCGTCAGCGCCACGCTGGTGACCATCGCCAGGTTGGCGCGCCCGTCCATGTGGTACCAGGCGGCGTCCACGGGCGCCATCTTGTGCAGCGTCATCTCGCACCTCCCGGGCTGGCTTCGCGCTCTCCCCGCCGGTGCGGCCAAGGGTCTTCAGGCGATCTGCCACTCACGTTCGAAAGAAACAGTAGCTTCGGCGGCGGGCGCTGTCGACCGGTCTGCTGTGATGCGGCGCTTTCCGGGACGCCACCTCGCAAACCGGATCCCCGCCCGATCCCGCTCGGTTCACCGCAAGGACAGCTTCCGGTATCGTCGACCCACATTTCCAGGACGCCACGCCATGCAGAACACAGGACTCGACACCCCGCCGGTCTCCCCGGCACGCCCATCGGCCACGCTGGTCGTCGTTCGCGACGCTGCAGGCGGCCCCGAGGTTCTGATGCTGCGCCGCGCGGAACGCGGCGATCGAGCCAGCGGCGCCTGGGTCTTCCCGGGCGGCCTGCTCGACGCGCGCGACCGCGACTGGCACTGCCACTGCGCGGGCGTCGATGACGCCGTGGCCAGCGCGCAGCTCGGCATGGCGGCCGGCGGGCTCGACTATCATGTCGCCGCGATCCGCGAGTGCTTCGAGGAATCCGGCCTGCTGCTGGCCTGCGACGCGAACGGCCAGCTCGTGTCGACCGAGGGCGAGCTGGGCCGGCAACTGCAGGCCTGGCGCCTGCCGCTGCACCGGGGCGAGCGCACCATGGGCGAACTCTGCGAAGCCTTCGGCCTGCGCCTCGCAGTGGAGCGCCTCGCCTATCACACCCGCTGGGTGACGCCCGGCGTCCGCCCCAAGCGCTGGGACGCGCGCTTCTTCTTCGCCGAGGCGCCGCCGTCCCAGACGTCGGCGCACGACGAGGTCGAGATCGTCGAGCAGCTCTGGCTGCGGCCCGCGGATGCGCTGGCCCGCGGCGACGACATGAAGATGCTCACACCCACCCGCACCACGCTGGAGACCATGACCCGCTTCGGCTCGGTGGCCGAGCTGCTGGACCACGTGCGCACGCCGCGCCGCACTGCGCTGCAGGTGCCGCGCGTGGCCATCGGCCGCCATGGCATGCAGCCAGTGGGTCCGGCCGACCACGCGTGGGCGGAGATCGGGCTGCTCGACCCGCTGGGCCATGGCACCGCCGCCTACGAGATCGTTCCAGAGCGGCCGGTGCGCCTGTCGCTGCGCATCATCCGCGTGACCGCGCCGAATCCAGGCGTGATGACCGGCCCCGGCACCAACAGCTACCTGGTCGGCGCCGCCGACGGCAGCGCCTGGGCCGCGATCGATCCCGGCCCGGATGACGAAGTGCATCTGGACCGCCTGGTGGCCACGGCGCCCGGACCGATCCGCTGGATCCTGGTCACGCACACCCACATCGACCATTCACCCGGCGCCGTCAGGCTGAAGGCGAAGACCGGCGCCGAGGTCCTGGGACAGTTCGCGCGCCATCGCGCCAACCAGGACCAGAGCTTCGCGCCCGACCGCGAACTCCAGGGCGGCGACGGGCTGGAGATCGGACCGGACACCACGCTGCGCGCCATCCACACTCCGGGCCACGCCTCCAACCACCTGTGCTTCCTGCTCGAGCAGGAGAAGACTCTCTTCACCGGCGACCACCTGATGCAGGGCTCGACGGTGGTCATCAATCCGCCGGACGGCGACATGGGCGCCTACCTGCGTTCATTGCGCGAGCTGATGGAGATGGACCTCGACTGGCTGACGCCGGGCCACGGCTTCGTGATGGACCGCCCGCGCGAGCGCATCGCGGCGCTGATCGAGCATCGCCTCAAGCGCGAGGCGAAAGTGGTGGACGCGGTGCGCGCCCTCGGCCCGGCCGACGCCGCCACGCTGGTGCCGAAGGCCTACGACGACACGCCCACGCATCTGCATGGCTGGGCGCAGCGCTCGCTCACCGCGCACCTGTTCAAGCTGCGCGACGACGGCAAGGTGCGCGAGGAGGAGGGGCGCTGGTCGATGGCGTGACGGGAGGCGGTGCCGGCCGCTCCCCGGTTATCCATATGGCAAGGCGGCATCGGGAAGCGAGTCACGCGGCCGCCCGCCGCTCCAGCAGCGTCCGCTCGCGCTCGTTGCCCGCCAGCGCCGCTGCTCGCAGGAAGGCGGCGCGCGCCTCCTCGTGCCGCCCCAGCCTGACCAGCAGGTCGCCCTGCACCGCCGGCAGCCACTGGTAGCGCTGCAGCGCCCTTTCTTCCAGCAGCGCCTCGACGATCGCCAGTCCCGCCGCCGGCCCTTCGGCCATGCCGACGGCCACCGCACGGTTCAGCTCCACCACCGGCGACGGCGCCAGCTGCGTCAGCGCCGCGTAGAGCGACGCGATCCGGTTCCAGTCGGTGTCCTGCGCGCGCGGCGCCCGCGCGTGGCAGGCGGCGATCTCCGCCTGAAGCCGGTAGCTGCCCAGGGGCTGGCCAAGCGCGTCGGCGCGCTCGAGCGCCGCAAGGCCGCGGCGGATCAGCAGTCGGTCCCAGCGCGACCGGTCCTGGTCGGCCAGCAGCACCGGCTCGCCCTGGGAATCGGTGCGCGCCGCGGTGCGCGAGGCCTGGATCTCCATCAGCGCCAGCAGCCCCAGCACCTCGGCCTGCCCGGGCGCCAGGCCGGCGAGCATGCGTCCCAGGCGCAGCGCCTCGTCGCAGAGCGCGGGCCGCATCCAGTCCGCGCCGCGCGTGGCCGTGTAGCCCTCGTTGAACACCAGGTACACCACCTCGAGCACCGAGGCCAGGCGTTCGCCCTGCGCCTCGCCGCGCGGCAGCTCGAAGGGCACCCTGGCCTCGGACAGCGTTCGCTTGGCACGCACGATGCGCTGGGCCACGGTGGGCTCTGGAACCAGGAAAGCGCGGGCGATCTCGTGCGTCGTCAGGCCGCAGGGCAGCCTGAGCGTCAGCGCCACGCGCGCGTCAGTGGGCAGCACCGGGTGGCAGGCGATGAAGATCAGCCGCAGCAGGTCGTCGCCGATCTCGTCCTCGCGCGCGGCATCCAGCGCGTCGGCGATGTCCGGCACGACATGCGCCTCCAGCGCTTCCAGGTCGCGGGCGATGTCCTCGTGCCGGGCGTGCGCCATCCGACGATGGCGCAGGTGATCCAGCGCCCGGTTCTTCGCCGTCGCCGTCAGCCAGGCGGCCGGGTTGTCGGGCAGCCCGTCGCGCGGCCAGCGATCCAGCGCGGCCACCAGCGCGTCCTGCGCCAGATCCTCCGCCACGCCCAGGTCATGCACCTGCCGCGCGACCACCGCGACGATGCGCGCGGACTCGAGGCGCCAGACGGCGGCGATGATTTCGTGGATGCGGGAGTGCACGGGTCGCGCTCGCGTCCGGGTCTGCTTCTGCCCCTGACTTCGCCCCTGCGTTCACATCCGGGCCGGCGCGGCGGCCTCGTCCATGTGGAAGACCTCCCACAGGTGGCCGTCCAGATCGGCAAAGCCGTGCTGGTACATGAAGCCGAAGTCCTTGGGCGCATTGGGCGTGGTGGCGCCCGCCGCCACGGCCTTGCCCACCAGCGCCTCCACCTCGGCGCGGCTGTCGCAGGACAGCGCCACCAGCACCTCGGTGGCCTTGCGCGCGTCGGCCACGGGCAACTGCGTGAAGCCCTGGAAGAACGGCTCAACCAGCAGCATCGCGTAGATGTCCTCGGCGATCTCCAGGCAGGCGCCCTCGTCGTTGGTGAAGCGCGGATTGAAGCTGAAGCCCAGCGCGTCGAAGAAGGCCCTCGAGCGGGCCATGTCGCGGATGGGAAGATTCACGAAGATCTGGCGGATCATTGCCCTGCTCCTTTCGCCAACGACTCCATCGCCTTCATGCGGTCAAGCGCCTCGCTCGGCGCGAAGTCTTCGAGCTCGTAGAGCTCGCGCACCTCCACCACCGCGTCGGCGCCCTCGCCGGCCGGGTTCGGGAAGCGCCTGCTCCACTCCAGGGCTTCCTCGCGCGAGCGCACCTGGATCAGCGTATATCCGGCGACCAGTTCCTTGGCCTCGGCGAAGGGTCCGTCGACCACGCGGCGCCCCTGCGCACCGTAGTGAATGCGCCAGCCGGTGCGGCTCGGCTTCAGGCCGCTGCCATCGAGCAGCACCCCGGCACGGGCCAGCTCCTCGTGGTACGCGGCCATCGCCGCCATCAGCTCCGGGTCGGGATCCGGCTGCAGTTCGGCCTCGAACTCCGGACAGGACTTCACGATCATCATGAACCGCATCGCTGGCTCCTTTCCGATCAGGGCATGCTCGGCTGCAGCACGCTATTGCGGTTGCCCTCGGTGTCGACGAAGGAAACGTACTCGCCCACCCCCGGAATGGTCATCGGCTCGCCCAGCACCTGGCCACCGGCGGCGCGGATGCGCTCCATCGCGGCATGGATGTCCTCCACCGCCACCACCACCGACGGGTGCTGCATCGGCATGTCGGCATGGAAGGGGTAGAAGCCGCCATTGATCGCGCCCACGGGTGCCTCCGGCGGCACTCCGGGACGCGCGCCCGGCGCCACCGTGGTGACCAGCAGGTAGTCGCCCATCTCGGGCCCGAGCTTCTCGTGGGCCCAGCCGAAGGCCTGCGCGTAGAAGCGCGCGGCGCGGTCGCGATCTCGATAGGGCATCTCGAAGTGCACGACGGGGCACATCGTCACGGTGGTGGCGCTCATTTCAACTCTCCTTCGCAAAGGTCTTTCAGGCGCGCCAGCGCGCGCGGCCAGGTCTCGGCCATGAAGGGGCCGTAGTCGCCGAACACGTCCATGTCCACCTTCAGCCGGGTGGCACCGCCCTCGTCGACGAAGCTGTAGTTCTCGTAGCAGGGCGCCCATGCGCGCACCGCATCGCTACCCGTGTCCTCACGGCCGCTCTCGATCACGCCCAGGTGGCGGATCGACACGAAGTCGGCCGGGCGGTGCTCGGCGATCTCCGACACCATGCCGTTACCGTCGGGAGCGAGGAAGCGGATGCCCTGGCCTGCGTCCCAGCTGCCTTCGAAGCGCGAGCCCTCGCAGAAGGCGGCGGTCCACTGACCGAAGGTGGACGGGTCCAACATGGTCTTCCAGACCCGCTCGCGCGGCACCCGGATCAGGATCTCGTGGTGCTGGGTCTTCATGCGGCCTCCCCTGGTGGAGCGCCCGAAGGTGCGGGCGCGTCGTCACCCCAACGACGAAGCAGCCGGCGCGGAATCGACAGCGATCGACTAAGGGATAACCCGCATCACGCGCGGCTGTCGTCGAAGCACGGAGCGAGCGCGCGGACTTCGACCGTGCACCACTGCGCCGCCGGGCACTCGTGCGCGAGGTCGATCGCCTCCTCGCGCGTGACGTCCTGGAGCAGGAAGAACCCGCCGACCATCTCCTTGGCCTCGGCGAAGGGACCGTCTAGCACTTGCGGTTGGCCAGCGGCATGCGTGACGCGCACCGCACCGGACTGCGATGCGAGCGACTCGACCGCGCGCAGCTTGCCCTGCGCAGCCAGCCTCTCGCCGAAGCGCTGCATCTGCGCGTAGGCTTCGCGGCCTTCGGCCTCGGTGCGGGTGGCGCGCTGGCCGGGGGTTTCGAGGATCAGGAGCATGTAGGACATCTCAAGCTCCGGTTCGAAGGGACGAATTCCGATGCTACACGCGCGCGAGGACGAGCGGCGAGTGGACGGCCACGAAGCCCGCGACGTTCAGCAGCACCGTCGTCCAGTAGCCGAACAGGAAGGACTGCTTCGATGACTTGTGCCGCAACAGCTGCTGCGCGAGCAGCGCGCCGGGCCAGCCGCCGACGAGGCCGAGCATGTGCAGCGTGGACTCGGGGGTGCGCCAGCGGCCGCTGATCGCGGCCGACTTGTCGGCCGCGTAGGCCGCGAAGGCGAGGACGCTCGCGGCGAGATAGGCCAGCGCCACCACCGGCCTGACCGACCAGATCATTGCAACGGCGGCGTAGACGAGAACGAAGGCGGGGATGGCGAGCACGCGCCCAGTCGTCCAGCGCACCGGCGGCTCCGCGCGCCTCGCCGAGCGCCTGCGCGCGGGGCGGACGAGCTGCACCGCCCTCGCCCGCTTCCTGCCCTGAGGACCCAGCTCGACCTCGAAGGAAACCCGCAGCCCTGCTGCGGGACGCCCTGTCCCCGCCGGAAACGACTTGACATGGACGAAGATGTCTTCGCCTCCAAGCGCCGGCTCGATGAAGCCGAACCCGCGCTCGTCGTTCCACGACTTCAGCCTGCCATCGAATCGCATGCTTCTCCGTCGGCTTGGACGCGCCTCGATCAGGCGGAAAGGATTTCGTCCGACACATTGTCGACCACCACGGGGCACTCCAGCCAGGTGAGCGACGGATCCGTTCCGTACTTGCCACGGACGAAGGCCTTCCACTCGTCCGTGTACACCCGCGCCGCGTGCTCGCGGGACTCCCAAAGGTAGATGCCGCCGGCCTTCGTGCCGTCCTCGGAGAGGAAGTAGTACTTGCGGACCAGGCCGGGCATGCCACGGTACTTCGGCGCGGTGGAGAGGAAGGTCTCCCTGGCCTGCTCGACGGACATGGGCTGGGGGAGCTTGAACTCGACGATTACGGTGATCATGGCTGGCTCCTGCTGGTGGGCCGTTGTGGGCAAGGGAAGGAAGTTCAGCGCACCACCTTCTTGGCGTCCAGCCGGTAGCACTGCCGCCCCGCGCCGTGCGTCCAGAAATCCCCATAGAGGTGCCGGCCTTCCTCGCCGGGATTGCGCACGAACTCGGCACACAGCTCGTAGCCCTTCTCGCCGATGATGCGGTACTCGTAGGGCCGGCTGGTCTCCGGATCCTCGTAGTGGAGCCCTCCCAGCTGCGCGGCGCGGAGTTCGTCGAGCGAGACCGGCAGCCGCCCTTCGCGGGTCCAGTACAGATCGACGGTATTGGCGATGGTGCGCAGCTCGGACACCCGGCGGGCGTCGATGCGACGCTCTCGCTCCTCGCCCGGCGAGCGGATCAGATTCAGCCCGGCGATCACCGCGGCCACCACCGCCGCCACGGCGACGAGCGCGAACGCCCGCGAGGTCGATGCCTTCATGTCTCGCCCTCCACCTCGTCCGAGCGGAGATCCCAGAGGTAGTAGAAAAAGACCGTTCCTGCGATCAGGCCGACGGTAAGCACCTTCAGGAGGAAGCGCGGGCCGAGCTCGCCCCCCAGGAAGTTGTAGAGCAGCGTGATCAGGTCGCCCACCAGGATGCTGGCCGCGATGAACAGGGTCAGGTAGGTGAGCCACTTGCGCACCCGGGATGCGCGCTTCGTCGGCTCGAGGCGGATCGCCCGCCCCATGAGCCAGGACAGGTAGAGGAAGACCGGGAAGGCGATGACGAGCGAAGACACCGACCAGCGCATGGCCTGACTGGTGTAGTCGAAGTAATGGCCCGACAGGGCCGGGTCCGGAAGCAGGCGCTCGATGAAGCTGAACACCAGCCGGCCGAGGTTGTACGCGCTGACGTACAGCGTGGAGAAGAGCGTCAGGTAGAGGAAGGCTTCCTTGGCGGAAACGTAGGGCTTGGGCCGGGGAACGGGAATCGGGAAGTCCAGCTCCGCGTAGGCCGCAAGCGCGCTCCTGATCTGGTCCCTGCCCCAGCCGGCCTGCACCAGTGCCTGCTCGATCTGTTGTCTCGGCAGGCCACGCGCGAGCGCTTCTCGCACGAAGCCCGGCAGTTCATCATCGCTTGCCATGCTGCCCGTCCTCCAAGAAAGTGCCCGATGCGGGCGCGCGGCCTCCGGGGCGAATCGCCCGCGGGAAGCGCCATCAGGCGACTGCCTGGAATCCCTCGTGAAACGTGACGATCCCCGTCGGCACCTGCTCGACAAAGGGCAGCGCAAGGAAGAACTCCTGCGGGATGCCCTCGTGGACCAGGCCCGGGATGTTCCTGAAGCCGAAGCGCCGATAGTAGCCAGGGGAGCCGACCAGCGCACAGCCGCGGCCGCCGAGCGCCCTCAGCCGCTCGAGCGACTCGCGCATCAGGGCCGAACCGATGCCCCTGCCCTGATGCTCGGGCAGGACCGAGAGCGGGCCGAGCCCGTACCAGCCGGGGCTGCCGTCGGAGATCCGCACCGGCGAGATCGCAACGTGGCCGACCACCTCGCCGTCCAGCTCCGCGACCAGGGACATGGTGAGCGCCCCCGCCCTGCGCAGCGCCGCGACGATGTACTGCTCGGTATGGTTGCTGATGGCCATGTCCGCGAAGGCGGCGGTGGTCACCCGGCCGATCGCGTCGACGTCGGCAGCGGCTTCGTTCCTGATGCGCATCGGGGTCTCCGGAAACGAGGAGTCGAGGTCCGGCGGTCTGGCGTTGAAGTCGGTCTGATCGGACATGAGCACCAGTTTGCCCAAAGCTGCAGGGACGGCAAGTCGTCCTTCCGGTCGAGTACCTGCCAACTGGCATCGGACATCGGGCGGACCGCGCCGTCCAGGCTCACCTCCTGGCGCACTCCCCGACGCCCGGCTTCATCTCCACGATCAGCACGTGCGTCGGCGTCTCGCCGGTGTTGTTGCCGATGTGCGTCTGCGCGTCCGACCACATCACGTCGCCCTCCTTGAACCGGCGCTGCAGCCGCTTGCCGTCGGGAAGCTCGAGGGTGCGCTCGAACGAGGACAGCGCGTAGAGCACGAAGGCCGGGTGCCGGTGCTGGCTTGTCTTCTCGCCGGACCGGTCCCGGTAGTCCAGCACCCGAACGCAGTCGTTCTCGAAGACGGCCTTGTACTTGTCGGGATCGGTGCTGGTGGGATCCTGCGCGAAGGCGGCGGCCAGCGGGAGGGCAGTGACGAGGGCGGCGATGCGGTGCATGTGACCTCCTGCAGGGATGCGAACCCTGAGGAGATTGTCGGACCGCCGCACGCAGGATCGCAAGTGGTACGTCCTATCTCCCTGGCTGCCATTCAGGGTAGTACGGCACGCCCTCCCCTTCCTCCAGCCATGGCACGTCGTGCGAA
Source organism: Quisquiliibacterium transsilvanicum (assembly GCF_014202215.1). Classification (GTDB taxonomy): domain Bacteria; phylum Pseudomonadota; class Gammaproteobacteria; order Burkholderiales; family Burkholderiaceae_E; genus Quisquiliibacterium; species Quisquiliibacterium transsilvanicum. The sequence continues at coordinate 133,383 of NZ_JACHGB010000008.1, forward strand.
CACCAGATGTGCATCGCCGGCGTCACGCCGGGATCCTCGTCCAGCGTCGCGACCCTGACGATGACACGGTCCTGCTGCGCCCGCTCGGCCATCAGGTGCGAACCGCAGACCGAACAGAAGTGGCGCAGCTTCCCCGGGGAGGACTCGAAGCTGCGAAGCAGTTCCTGCCCGGCGAGCCACCGGAACCGCTGGCGCGAGACGCCGGCGGTAGGCGCGCAGACCGCGGCATGGGCCTTGCGGCAGGTGCGGCAATGGCAGTTCACGATCGGCGTGTCGAGGCCGTCGCATTCGTACTGGATGCCGCCACAGAGACAACTGCCTTTCATTGCACGTGCTTTATACTAGTCATCTGACTAGTCATTATATGCAGGTAGGAGTCCCATGCGCAGCTGGCCCGTTCAGGACGCCAAGGCCCGGTTCAGCGAGCTGCTGGATGCCTGCGTGAGCAAGGGCCCGCAGGTGGTCACTCGACGCGGCACGGAAACCGCCGTGCTGGTGCCCATCGACGAGTGGCGCCGGCTGCAGGCCGCAGCACGCCCCTCGCTCAAGCAGTTGCTCCTGGCTGATTCCGCCCGTACCGACATGCTGGTACCGCCGCGACGCAAGGCGCGGCGCCGCCCGGTCACGGAGTTGGAATGAGTGCCATGTACCTGCTCGACACCAACGTCGTCTCCGAGCTTCGCAAGCGGCGGCCGCACGGCGCCGTCGTCGCATGGCTCGAATCCGTGGATGACGCCAGCCTCCACCTGGCCACGGTGACGCTCGGCGAAATCCAGGCCGGCATCGAACTCACCCGCGAGCAGGATGCCGAAAAGGCTGCGGAGATCGAGGCCTGGCTGGACCTCGTTGCGAGTTCGTACAACGTGTTGCCGATGCATGGCCCAGCGTTCCGGTGCTGGGCCAGGCTCATGCACCGCAAGTCGGAAACGCTCTATGAAGACGCGATGATCGCGGCCATCGCCAGCGTCAATGGGCTCGCCGTGGTCACCCGGAACGTCGCGGACTTCGCGTCGTTCGGGGTCGAGGTGCTCAACCCGTTCGAGCGTGGTTCGGCCCAGCCGCGCAACTAAGCCGCCTTGCCCGCACGTCCGCCAGCGCCCTTGCGCCCGCCGGCGACGGGGCCCGGCGCCACGCGCCCCAGGTCCTCGAGGATCGGGCAATCGGGCCGGTCGTCGCCATGGCAGCAGTGGATCAGGTGCTGCAGCGTGCTGCGCATCGTCTCCAGTTCCTCGAGCTTGCGCTCGAGCGCCACGACGTGCCGCTCCGCCAGCCGCTTCACGCTCGCGCTCGACCGGCGCCGGTCCTGCCAGAGCGCCAGCAGCTCGGCGATCTCGGGGATGGAGAAACCCAGGTCGCGCGAGCGCCTGATGAAGCGCAGCGTGTGCACCTCGGCCTCGGCGTAAATGCGATATCCGGACTCGCTGCGGCGCACCCGGGGCAGCAGTCCCAGCGATTCGTAGTGGCGCACCATCTTCGGGGTGACGCCCGCTTTCGTTGCGGCCTCCCCGATGTTCATGCCTTCGCCGACGATCTTCATGAGGCCCTCCCCTTCCAACGGCGCAGCGTCAATGCATTGGCAACCACGCTCACCGACGAGAATGCCATGGCGGCGCCCGCGAGCATGGGGTTGAGCAGGCCGAACGCCGCGAGCGGAATGCCGACCACGTTGTAGGCGAAGGCCCAGAAGAGCCCCTGCCGGATCTTCGCGTATGTCTTGCGCGAGATCTCGATGGCATCGGCCACCAGGCGCGGATCGCCGCGCATCAGCGTGACGCCGGCCGCGTGCATCGCCACCTCGGTGCCGGTGGACATCGAGAAGCCCACGTCCGAGGCGGCCAGCGCGGGGGCGTCGTTGATCCCGTCGCCCACCATCGCCACGACCGCGCCGTCAGCCTTCAGATCGGTGACGACCTGCGCCTTGTCCGCCGGCAGCACCTCGGCGCGAACCTCGTCGATCCCGAGCTCCCGGGCAACCGCCGCGGCAGCCCCACGGTTGTCGCCGCTGACCATGATGACCTTCACGCCCAGCGAACCCAGGCTGTCGATCGCCTCCCGCGCGCTCGCCTTGACCGCGTCGCCGAACGCGAGCAGGCCCAGCAGCCGTGGCGCGCCGCCCGTCTCGGCCAGCCATGACACGGTGCGGCCCTGGGATTCCAGCTCGGCCGCGCGCGAAGCCAGCGCGGACAGGTCCACCCCCAGCTCCTGCATCCAGCGCGAACTCCCGAGCCCGAGTGCCCTGCCCTCGACCCGGGCCAGGATGCCGCGTCCGGCCACCGCCTCCGCGCCCTGCACCTGCGCCACGGCGATCCGCTGCTGCCGCGCAGCCTCGAGCACCGCGCGGGCAAGCGGATGCTCGCTGGCCGACTGGACGCTTGCCGCCAGCCGCAGCAGGCCGTCAGGATCGCCGTCCACGGCCTCGGCGGTCACCAGCTGCGGCATGCCATCAGTCAGCGTCCCGGTCTTGTCGAAGGCCACGATGCCCACCCGATGAGCCAGCTCCAGGGCCTCCGCATCCTTGATCAGAATGCCGCGCCGCGCTGCGACGCCGGTGCCGGCCATGATGGCAGTGGGCGTCGCCAGCCCCAGCGCGCAGGGGCAGGCGATCACCAGGACCGCGACGGCATTGAGGATGGCCCGCTCCCAGTCGCCGGTGGCAAGCGCCCAGCCGATCAGCGTGACCAGGGCGATGCCGAGCACCACGGGCACGAAGACCGCGCTCACCCGGTCGACCAGGCGCTGGATCGATGCCTTCTTCGCCTGCGCCGACTCCACCAGCCGCGCGATGCGCGAGAGCGTTGACTCGGCGCCAACTGCCGTCGCGCGCACCGCGATCAGCCCCTCGGCGTTCACCGAGCCGCCGACCACCCGCGCGCCCGCCGCCTTGGCCACCGGCAGGCTCTCCCCGGTGATCAGCGACTCGTCAACGTGGGTGGCCCCCTCGAGGACCTCGCCGTCGACCGGCACGCGCTCGCCCGGCCGCACCACCACCACCTCGCCAAGCCTCACCTGCACGGCGGGAATCTCCAGCTCCGCCCCGCCGCGGCGCACCCGGGCGGTATCCGGACGCAGCGCGTTCAGCGCGCGGATCGCCTCGGTGGTCTGGCGCTTTGCGCGGTTCTCCAGCCACTTGCCCAGCAGCACCAGCGTGATCACGACGGCGGAAGCCTCGAAGTAGAGATGAGGCGCCGCGCCGTGCCCGTCGTGCGCGTTGTCCGTGGCCAGCAGGTAGACCGAGAGACCGTAGGCGGCCGAGGTTCCGAGCGCCACCAGCAGATCCATGTTGCCAGCGCGCGCCTTCACAGCCTTCCAGGCGGAGCGGTAGAAGCGGGCCCCGAGCCAGAACTGCACCGGGCTCGCCAGCAGCATCTGCCACCATCCCGGGAGCGACCAGTCCTCGCCGAACGGCATCGCCAGCATCGGCAGCACCAGGGGCAGCGAGAGTGCGGCGGACACGGCCACCGGCCACCATTGCGGCGCAGCCGCGCCGCCCGTCACCGGAACCGCCCCGGCCCGCGGCGCGATCGTCGCCCCATAGCCCGCCTTCGCCACCGCCGCAACCAGCCCGGGCAGCACATCGGCGCTACGCCCGGCGAAGCTCACTGAAGCCTTTTCCGTGGCCAGGTTCACCTCGGCAAGCGTGACTTCCGGAAGCCTGCCAAGCGCTTTCTCGACGCGCACCACGCAGGACGCGCATGTCATGCCTTCGATGCTCAGCTCGACGGTGGATTCGTCGAGGTCGATGCTCGCCGGGCTCGCCGGCCGTTCCAATGTGTGCTGCATGTCCGCTCCTTGCGCCCGGTAATGCGGGCGTGGGAGGGATGCTCAGGCTTGCCATGATGGGAAGGTCAAGCGGTTTCGCGAAATGCAGACGTCAGCAGCCTCGCGCAGCCGAACCGGACTGGGGTCACCCCGAAGCGGACTCAGCGATTCCCCGTCGCCAGCCTGATCCCGAAACCGATGAGCGCCACACCTGCGATCCTGGTGGCCAGCCGCCGCGCCGAGGGGTAGCCGCGCAATGCGCCGGCCACCCGATTGCCAACCACCACCAGCAGACCCTGGTACAGAAGGCTCAGCACCGTCACGTGCAGCATCATCATCCCCAGCGTGGCAGCGGCAGCGCCTGGCCGAAGGAAGAGCGGGAAGAAGGACACGAAGAACAGGATCACCTTCGGGTTCGTGAGGCTGACGGCGAAGGCCTGACGGAAATGGCTGGCCGCCGAGCGCTGCGGCACGTCGACATCGATTGAACCGCTCATCCTACGGCGAAGCAGGCCGACGCCCATCCACACCAGGTAGCCCGCGCCGAACCACTGCAAGGCCTGGAAGACGAACGCGTTGGCCTGCAGGATCGCGGCCAGCCCAGCCACTGCCGCAACCATGTAGACGAAGTCACCGCAGAGCGTTCCGAGCACCGCTGCGGCGCCCGCCCGGACACCGTTGCGCGCGGTCGCGTTCAGGATGGCGATCGTTCCCGGGCCGGGAACCATCTGGAAGATGAGGATGGCCGCAACGAAGCTGGCGTAGTCCTGGATGCCGAACAGACTGGTCATGTTCATGCCTGCGCTACGAACGGGACGGGATTGTCATAGGGATCGTCGCGCCGCGGATGGTGAAGCCAGGGCATCGCAGCAAACGCCACCAGCATCGACAGGTACACGGACCCCGACACCGGATCCCGGCCGGCAATGTACTCCGCCACGTTGCGTCCGGCGAGAACCACCGCCAGAAGCAACTCGGCGCAAGGCAGAATACCCGGTGCCGCGACACCGGCCATGGCCCAGCCGCCCGGGCTGACGAACGCGCAGCACCAAGGCGCCGTACGGACGATCGCGTCGCTTCCGGTTCGTGCGGCAACACGCTCGGGGTCAGCGGCTGCCGCAGGCCGTCCGATCGGGCAAAGGCCTGGGCTTCATCGCGCTCACTTCGGAATGGGCGGGCGGTTCTTGCGGTAAGAGTTCTTCAGCACGATCTTGCCGTCGCGAAGAGTGAACAGATCGCAGCCATGGACCTCGACGCGGGTTCCATCCACCCGCGTTCCCGTGAAGGTCCACTCCGATACTCCCCGGTTGCCATGGACGAAATGGCGCGCGCATCCCCAATGGGCGTCGGGGAAGGTCTGCCAGACCTCCGCGAAGCCGGCCCGCACGGCTTGCCTGCCTGCGTAGCGGGTTCCGCAGACTTCGTCGCCGGCGGAGGACTCGAAGACGCAGTCCTCCGCCATGAACGACATCAGCGCATCGACATCGTGGCGATTCCACGCGTCGGCGAAGGCCTCCAATACGTCGACAGTCACTTCCGGAGTGGTCGTCTGCATGATCGGTCACCTCCGTGGCAGATGGGAGTTCAGGGCAATGGGCCCAGCCTGGACAGCCAGGATTCCCGGGCCCTCCAGGCGGACACGACCATGTTGCCGCCAAGCAGGACAAGCGCAGATCCGCCAGCGAGCTGCAGGATCGTGAACGGACCGGCAAAAAAGAGCGCGTAGAGGCCCACGCCCATCAGCAAGACACCGAAAACGCCCAGAAAAAGCCGATGCAACATCGCTTCACTGCAGCAGCGTGGGGTTGCCTCGCCACACGGACCACGTGAGCGCAGTCGCAAGGCACACCCAGCCCAGATACGGAAGCATGAGGACGCCGGCCAGGCGGCGCACACGCCAGAACACGGCGATCGTGGCGGCAATGAGCGCCAGCAGAACCAGCACCTCAGCGAACGCGAGCGCGCCGTTGCGCCAGGAGAAGAACAACCAGGACCAGAGCGCGTTTGCGCCCAGCTGGACGAAGAAGAGCGCGAGTCCAAGCCGCCGATGGCCTGAGTCCCGCTCGCGCCAGACCAGCCAGGAAGCGATGGCCATCAGCAGATAGAGAACGGTCCATACGGGACCGAAGGCCCAGCCCGGCGGGGCCCAGGCCGGCCTGACGAGCTGCGCGTAGAAGCTGCCGGCATCCACCGTTGCGAATGCGCCGATGGCGGCTGCGGCGAATGCGATGGCGAGCCAGCCCAGCAGGCTGAGCGCTTGCGCGAGGGTGGAACGTTGCGACATGGCGCTTGGGTCGATCGAGACGGGGGCTGTTTTCACTTCATGAACTGGCGAATGGAGCCGCACACCGAGAGCAACTGCCGATCGTCCATGCGGCCGACGATGTTCCGGATGACCGTTCCCATCACCTTCTGCACCCCGGACAGGCCTATCGCCGCGGACTGCTGCACCACGAAATTGGCCTTCGTAGCCTTCAGCGACTGCAGGAAGAACTGATCCATGCCCGCATCGGTCAGCTCGAGAACCAGCTCGGTCAGGCGTCCGGAGTGGGCGCCTGGCTTGTCGGCGCTCTCGATCGCGTCGAGCACCTCCAGAGTCCTCGTGCGCAGCTCTTGCGAGTGGTGGAAGCGAATGAACGGCTTCGCGTCAGCACCGGCGGCCTTTGCCGGGGCCGGTTTGGCGGTGGCCGGTGCGGCGGCCTTGGTCGGGGCCGGCTTCGCCGAGACCGGTGCCACGGCCTTCTTCGGCGCTGCCTTCGCAGCGCCCGGCGCTGCCGCCTTTGCAGCCGCTCGTTTCGCAGCTGCCGGTGCGGCGGACTTGGGTGACGTCGACATGGGTCTGGCCTTGGCTCGAGCGCAAACGAGCATCCTACGCGCCGCCGCCGCAAATGGGCGCCACCGCGCCGATCACCGCGAGGCTATGTGTAGCCGTGCTTCCATCGGCCCGGCGCAAACCTGATGACCGGGAGCTCCGGAAGCCCCGGCGCCGTGAGCGCCTTCGAGAGGTCGAGCGAGATCGCCCGCGACTCCGGCGACGGCGGCTCGAGCGGAAAGTCGATGCTGAGCAGATAGGCACGGCTGCGATCCTGCAGGGCGAAACGGTCGCCGGTCGCCCGATGCTCCCAGCGCCCGCCGCTCGACACCCTCTGGCCCGCCGCGCCCCACATCGCAAACTCGTACCCGGCGATTCCGAGAACCGCCTTGTCCCCGACAGCCAGCCGTGCAAGCTGTGGATGGAACACGAACTCGCCACGCATGCCCGAGACCTCGATCCTCACCCGCGTCCTGCCGGACTGGCCCGGTTGCGTGCGAAGGGTGCGCGGGTCCACGGACAGCGGAACGCCATAGCCGTAGACCTGGGTGTCGTAGGTCCTGACCTGATTGTCGATGCTCACTGCGATCGTCAGGCCGTCGAGACGAAGCCTGGCGCGCTCACGGGATTCGTAAGGCGTCTGCGCATCCGCGAGCGGCGGTGGGGCGTCGCCGACGTACGGGACGCTTTCCCATCCGCCCTTGAAGCCGGCGCAGCCGGCGATCAGCACGCCGAGCGCGAGGGTGCCGAGGATGCGGCGACGAATCATCGCGGGTCCAGGCTGATCGCTTCCTGCTCGAAACGATTGCCAAGGTAAGGACACCTGCCCTGCAGCCAGGCCATCAGGCTCGAGGCCGGATAGGCGAGGAAGAACAGGACGCCGAGCCGTTCGTACTGCCTCACGTGGACACGCTCGTGCGGACGAAGCACGGCCAGCACCTCATGGCTCTGGCCGACGATGACATGGCCGAAGGTGATGGCAGCAAAGCGGCATCTCGCCGCCCAGCGGGGAACCTGGCCTTGCCCGGGCGCGAGCGCGAACTCGATCGTGTGATCGGCACGACGGAGGGAGCCGCCAGCGCAGATCACAAGGAGTCCCAGCAGCGCACCAACGGCGCTGCAGGGGAGTGCCCAGAGAAGTCGAAGGGAGAGCACGTGTCAGCAGTTGCCCTTCTTCGCCTGTCCAGGGGGGCAGAACTTTCCGTTCCCGGCGTGTCCGCCCCCACGGGCCGGATCGACGACGATCGACCCGGAAGGGGTGTGAACGGCGCACGCGCCCAGCGACGTGGCGAGGAGGATCGAAGCGAGGATGAGTCTCATGAGGGGTCTTGCTCGGGTGGCGAGGATGGAAGGTCCGGGGACGCGATGACCAGGCGTCGGGCCGAGCGGCATGCTGGTGCCGGCTGGCTCGATACGGATCTTAAGGCGGTCATCGCCTGCCCGCGCTCCATCCCGACGGATGGTCGACACGAGGCGATCCGCCGACGAGCTGCCAGTACCCCACGTCGATCCACCGGTCGAACTTGCGGCCGACCGCGGTGAAGTGCGCCGCCTTGCGGAACCCGAAACGCTCGTGCAGGGCCACGCTGGCCTCGTTCGGCAGGGCGATGCAGCCCAGCAGGACGTGGTACCCGCGCTCGAACACAGCCGGAAGCAGCGCGGCATAAAGCGCCTGGCCGCAGCCGCGGCGCGCGTGCCCCGCCCGCACGTAGACCGTGGCCTCGGCGGTGTGGCGATACGCGGCGCGCTCCTTCCACTTGCTCGCATACACGTATCCGACCACCACGCCATCGTCGACGCATACCAGCCACGGGTAGGCCCTGGTGCAGGCCTCGATGCGCGCGGCCATTTCGCCCGGCGTCAGGAGAACCTCCTCGAAGGTGATCGTAGTGTGCTCGATGTAGTGGTTGTAGATGTCGCAGATCGCCGCGGCGTCCGCGGGTTCGACCGGCCGTATCTGCACATCGTGCTCCTTCGTCGCGTGGGTCATGACAGAGTGGCAGGCGACGCAGAGCTTGTTGCCCTCCGTGTCCTGACGCCGACGATCACGTGGGAGAGCATGCTAGACCCCCGGCGGCAGTTTCGAGGCCATCTGCCTGCGGCGGTCCAACCGACGGCCGTCCGCGACGAAGGTGCCATCGCCGACGGCATGCAGCGTGCGCCGCTCCTTCCGCGCCGTATCCACGCAGGCGGCCATGTGATGACCCATTAAAAGCCTGCTCAGGTGTCATGCTCGAGCGCTCCCGCGTCTCTCTCGACGCTCAGCAACTGCGATGCGGCGACCAGGGCGGCCTTTAGGAAGAGCTCCTCCGGGATGGTTTCAAAGCTGACCCCTGCCACCTCCACCGTCCGACACGGTGACGTCCCGCAGACCGAACAACAGGGGAACGATTTTTCGTCCAGCTCCCTCACCTCGAGCCTTGGCTCGATGCCCAGTGGACGAAGCGATTGCTCGAGTTTTGCGATGGCGCGCTCCATTTCCCGATGCGTAGCGCCGCACCGATCGCAGGTCCTGCCTTCGGGGCTCACGAGTCTCTGCCAGACGATTGGTAGCAGCTTCATGGGTTACGACCTCCCGATGGTTGGCGCCTGTCAGTCCGCTGCGCCGTGCCTACGCCCAGTATTGCGCCTTCATTCGATCGCAGTATCGAACGAGGTTGGCCCGCTGCGAGACCTGATCCTTGATCGCGCCTTCGAAAGGCCCCCACAGCCAGCTCGCGATGAAAGCGTATGCGGTTGCGTCGATCAGATGAGGCCTGGTGCCCAGCATGTAGGGCTTGTCTTCGAGCCAGTCCGAAAGCGCGGTGACCACGTTGACACCGATCCGGCGAATTTCGTCTGGGGAGTGGCGCCCCGTACCCTGCAGATACACCGTGCGCCGCATCTGGGCCCGGATCAGGGGCTCGAGAAGCGGTATGAAGGGCTTCGGAACACCGAGCGCGGCGCCGAGTTCCTTGATCACGGGGCGATAGATGTTCCAGCCGGCCGGGTCCACCCAACGAGCCCACGCTATTACGAAATAGAACTGCTCTTCGAGCATGGCCTTGAGGGCGGCGGAAATGGCTCGTTCGTGAGCCGTCAGGTCGGAGTCCAGCGGGTGACTGGAGCGACTTTCCAGATACTCGATGATCATGCTCGAGTCGGAGATGACCTGGCCCTCATGCTCGATGTACGGGCACTTTCCCTTCGGGGCCTTTCGGGAGTCGGACACGACGGCCTTGTACTCGGCACCTGTCATACGCAGATAGGTCTCCGCCTTCATGCAGAACGGGCTGATGTCCGGCAACCCCCAGGCGGGGATGAACTTGTGCAATGTGATCATCGGCGGACCTCGATCATCGTCTTCCGACTGCGCTGGAGTGCTCAGCCGACGAAGCGCCTCGAACAGGCTGGTAGTGCGAAACCACAGGGAACGGATCGTAGAAGTGATGAAGCAGCTTCTTCCATTCCTGGTACCCGGCAGACTGCCGGAAGCCGACTTCGTGATCTTCGAGCGTTTTCCAGACCACGAGCAGGATGTAGTCGCCGGGCCGCTCGATGCACCGCTGCAAGTCGTGCGAGACGTAGCCCGGGCTGGACGTAATGATGCGCTGCGCTTGCAGGAACGCAGCCTCGAACTCCGTCTCCTGCCCAGCCTTCACGTGCAGCGGTGCGACTTCAAGAATCATGCTTCGTTTCACCCGGGCCGGGGAGGCGACTCGGCATCGCCCTCCCCCAGGCCGCCACCCATCCCGAGGATGATCCCTCCACCGACGGCGCCGCCGCCTCCGCCGCCCCCACCACCGCCAGCCCTGCCGCCCTGGCCGCCACCGCCCGCGCCGCCAGCACCCCTTCCGCCGCCGGACCCGCCGCCGGGGCGGGTGGGCCCCTGCCTGGGAATCGCAAGCCCCGCCGGCACGGGCTCCAGGTCGAGCACCTTCCGGATGAAGTCACGAAGCGAAATCACCAGCGCGTCGGTGTGGACCGGGCGTCCCTCGACGAGATCGGTCGCCGCCCGCGCCGCCATGCGCACCTGCTCCTCGTTGCCGAGCAGGATCACGTCCGAAAGTGCAGCCTCGACGGCATCGCGGATGCGGCGCGCGCGATCGGAGGAGGCGGGGGGCGATACGTCCCCGTCGGCCTCCCTGCCCTCGCCCCCGGCGCGTTCGACCGGAACCCGTTGCAGCAGGATCTCGCGAAGGTGTGTCGGATCCACCGACAGATCTCCGGTAAAGGAACCTCCCAGCGTCTTGTAGGCGGCGATCAGCGTCCGCAGGCGTTCGTTGATCTGACGGTTCTCGCGCTGGCGGCGCTGCTGCACCCGCTCCATCACCAGCAGGCGGATGCCCACCATCGTGAAGGCCATCACCACCACTCCGAGGAGGGTGGTGATCACCGCCTGCAGGGAACTGAAATCCAGGTTGCGCAACATGGAAACCGATCTCCGGGCTCAGCTGCCGCGCTCGAGCGGCATCACCATGTGGTGACAATTCAGCTCGAAGCCCTTGCTCAGGTAGACACGATGCGCAGCATGGCGCCCATAGCCCGTATCGAGGTGGACGGCACTGCAGCCCTGCTGCGAAGCATGCGTGGTGAGCCAGTCGAGCAGGCGCCCGGCATGGCCCTTGGTAGGAGGATGTCTGGTGTCATCAATTTCTTGCCTTGTGTGGGGCGCCGCCCTGGAATGGCCTGGCCCGTGACATGTGCGCACCACGCGGGCAAGGGCGATGCCCGCGGGACTCGGCTCCAGTGAGGGCGCAGGCCCGGTGCACCGTTGTCCTTGCCACCGGCGGCGAACGCCGCCTTGTGGAAGGCATCGACTTCCACGCGGCTGGCGGCGACGAACGCAATGTGCAGCGGGGCCGGACGAACCTGCGACTGGTGAAGCCACAGCGACGGCTTGTTGTCCTGTCCGATTCCGATGCCGAATGGGCCTTCCATGACGAGCGCGACCTTCAGTGGCGCAAGCGCCTCGAGGAAGAAGGACTTGCTCTCCGCCAGGTTGGAGACTCCGAAACCGATGTGGTCGAACATCACACCTCCGCGCTGAATGCCGAGGATGCCCTCATCTCCACCCTCGCTGGCCGAACGTTCAAGCAAGCGGTGTTGCGCCAGCGCACAGGCGCAACACCGGTACGCGGAAAGATTAGCCGGTATCCGACCACCGCGGAAGGCGTTTCATCCGGCGAAGGGTCAGGCATCGATCCTGTTGGAAACCTCGATGAGATTCCCATCGGGATCTCTGAAGTAAACCGACATGATCGGGCCGATCGCACCGGTTCGCCTGACTGGCCCCTCGATGATGGCCACTCCGCACTGCCGGAGGTGCTGAATGACCTCGTCGAGCGGCGTGGCTGCAATGAAGCACAAGTCTGCAGAGCCAGGGGTGGGAGCGGCAGCTTTCGGCTCGAATTCACTGCCCCTCTGATGAAGATTGATCTTCTGCGAGCCGTACGCCAATGCCTTGCGGTTCGCTCCAAAGGTGACCTCATCCATGCCGAGGACCCGCGAATAGAATTCGCAGGTCTCGCCAAGATTGGCGACCGTGAGGACGAGGTGATCGAGGTGGTCGATTTTCATGGGGTGGGTTCTCGGGACCGCCGCATCCGATCTACTGCCCGGCAGTTTTGACCCAGTCTTTAAGATCCCTGGTGCGATCTTCTGTAAGTCGTGTCAAACAAGTGTCGCGAAGCAGCGGTTGCAATGATCCGCCCTCTGCGCCGGAAGCTTCGTATTTGCAGCTCTGATCTTTGAACCTGATCCATAGCAACTGGATGGATTTCACCTCGGCCTGCTGACTCTTGTCCAGCTGTCGAATCAACTTGCTGTAGGTCGAATTGAGCTCGTCATCGGCCTTGCTCAAAGCGAGTGCAGCGCAACGATTCATCTCCGTCTGTGTGGTCGGGTCTCTGCAATCCGCCATCGCCGGCATGGCGAGTGCCGAAAGCGCCAGAGATATGACGATTCGCTTGGTCATGGAAATCTCCGTTTGCTTGCTTCAGGCCGGCGGCCAGGCGTCACCGCCCGGCCGACGCCGAGCCGTCGACGGAGTCGACCTCCACCGTCCGGAACTCGCCGGGCATGACGATCTCCAGCATCTCCACGTCCGGGCTGTGCCCCAGCTCCCTGTGCCGGATGCCGGGAGGCTGGTGCACGCAGGAGCCCGCCTCGAGCCGCACCCTGCCCTGCCCCTCGTACTCGAACTCGATCCAGCCCTTGAGCACGTAGACCAGCTGGAAGCTCGTCTCGTGGAAGTGCGGCTGGCCCGCGAAGTCCGCCCCCTGGGCTGCGCGGATCACGTGGGCGACGACTCGCCCATCGGTGGCACTCCGGATGCCGAGGTCGCGATACTCGAAGAAAGAGCGCAACCCCCGCTCGAAGGCAGCATCTCTCGCGTGCGAGGCAACGAACCCCTTGGTCGTCATGTCGGTCTCCTCAGTTTCGGTGAGCCAGGAACGAAGGTCACACGCATCATTGTCCGCGGTACGCGTACAGGCAGGCGGCGCACACCAGACCATGCACGACGACGTTCGCAAGGATGACCGGCAGGGCAGTCCCCTGGACGCCGGCCAATCCTTGAATGACCGCCTCGATGCCGTTGAACGCCACCATAGACAGCAGCAGCGGCCTGGCAACCGCCCTGTCGCGCGTGTGACGGAGCAGCCAGAGCAGGAGCCCGTAGCCGACCAGGGCCGCCGCATACCCGCGCGCCACGAGCGCGCCACCTGCATCCAGCTTCAGCCCGAACTGGGCGAAGACCTCGGCCGGAGCCGCGAGCGCGTCGATGCCGAAGGGAAGCGTGAGCAGCGTGTTGATGACGAGAAGCAGCTTGACCATGGCGGCGCTCGACGATCGAGCGGAAACCGATGTCAGCACGGATACGCCGTTGCGAGTCCTCGCACGGACGGCCGCCGCAGCCGGTTTCAGCCCTTCGTCGGCGTCCGCAATGCGGCCGCCACGGGCCGGCACCGCGGTGCCAGCATCTGGATCCCGGCGTCAGGCCGCGCGGCGGCGCCGTGCCCCCAGGCCGAGCAGCGCCAGGCCAGCCAGCGCCAGTGTGCTGGGCACCGGCACGCTGCCATTGGGCGGCGGGGGGACGCCGCAGGCCTCGGGCGACCCCGTTTGCAGACAGCGCGCCTCGATTGCCGTGAGGGCCCCGTCATAGAAGCGGATCTTGTCGACGAAGCCCGACGAGGCCTCGTTGGACACGACCGTGTCGTCGCGGAAGAAGTTGACCATCTTGCCCGCCGTGCTGAACACGGCGTCGCCGGGCGCGTCGTTCAGCGTCAGGATGTTCAGACCGCCAGCGTAGACGTTGAAGGCATCGGTGGCGTCGTCGCGCGTGACGATGATGTTGACCATGCCACCCGGGCTGAAGATGCCGCTGCCGGTGGTGAACGGGTAGAACTGGATGGCCCCGTTGAAGTTGTACAGGCCGAGGTCCGTCGAGCGATTTTTGAAGTCGATGATGCGGCGCCAGCTCGAGATGGCGTCGAAGCTGAAGGCCATCTCGATGGAGTAGTCGGCTGCGTCGAACAGGCCGTTGGTCAGTTGCAGCCCCGCGTTGGCGGGAAAGCTGAAGCCGCTGGCGCCGATGGTGCCGTCGGTTCCGCCGGCGTTGATGGCCACGAGACTGGGGCCGCCCAGCGCATCGGCCAGCGTGCCGTTGAGCTGGAAGTCATGCACAAGCGCAGCAGCCTGTGCGCTGCCGAAGGCACCCAATGCGAGCAGTGCTGCCGTCAGAAGAGGGGCTGATCCTGTCATGAGGGGTGCTCCCGAGGAAATGTTGAACGGTGACCGCGCTTGTGAAAGCACGCTGAGACAACTTCGCCTGAGCCATTAGCAGTTCTCGTGCCAGCCGCTGCGCCGGCCTATAGATCAAGGGCTTGGCGAATCTGCCTTGCTTTCCAGCATCGCGGCTGTAAGAAGCGTCGACAACGTGGATGAACGGGGGCAAGCCCCCACGGCGCCTGCGATCCCAACGCGCTCGTGAACAACGCCTCGACGCCAACGCTCATCAAAGATCTTCCAGGGAAAAGTCCGGGCTCAACGGGTCACATTATCGGGGTCGGTTTCAGACGCATCCTGAACACATGGAAACGCGCTCCTCCGGGACCCGTGATCCGTGTGCACGCGTCGCAGCGGCACCGGAGCCCCCGCGAGAACGGCAACCAGGCGGTGCAAGCGCCCTAGCCGATCGTGGTCGCGCCGCCGTCGCAGGGGATGACCTGGCCGGTCATGTAGGCGCCTGCCCGCGACGCGAGAAGGGTCGTCAGGCCGGCGGCGTCCTCGAGCGCGCCCCAGCGCTTCATCGGGAAATTGGCCAACTCGCGCCGCTCGATCTCCTCGCTCGCGTACATGGGCGCCGGAATCTTCGACTTGAAGGGTCCGGGGGCGATCGCGTTCACGTTGATGTGATCGTCGTTGAGGTCGCGCGCCATCTGCACGGTCAGCTGCCCAAGCCCGGCCTTGGCCGCTGCGTACGAGTAATTGCGCAGCGCAGGATGCCCCGGCGGCGCGATAGCGGGCTTGCTCGGCAGGATGCGCTGCGACCCAAGGTCCGATGTCAGCAGCAGTCACCAGTCAGGCCACTCAATCAGCCTGGCCGGCATAGCCTGCTTTGCACGGCATCCCAGGAGCATTGCCAACCGAGCCTGCGTTGGGGCGTCTCGTTGGTCTTCATGATGATGCTCGTCAGATCGCAGTGCTCCAGGCCACCCTCGAACTCGACACGCGCCTGATATTGGAGGACCAAGTCATTCATGGAGCCGAGATCCGCGCGACTGTCGGTCCTGGCGTACAAGCCCGCGTCGTAGTTCTCAAACGCTTTGTCGATGGCGGACTGAGGCAACCCCTTCATCTGCAGCAGTTGCTCCAGGCCGGTCAAGAGCATGCCGGGTAGCGATTCGACGGTCACACGCCTCCTGCCCTGAAACAGAATGAATGACAGCAGGGTGGTTTCGCTAAAGAAGATGTATGCCTTGCGTCGCCCCAGGTTGAAGCGATTTACATACCAGTTGCCCAGTGGCGATTCAGTTGGCTGAGGTACGGCGAGGTTCTCCTTGCGCAGGCCGACGGCCTTTTGGACCTCTTGAGTGCATTTGAGATACAGCATGGTTCGTTTGTGCGGCCTGATACTTCGATTCAGGGGCGCGACACGGGAGTACCTCCGCTGCAGTCGATTGCTGGATCCACATGCACGCCAGTGAATACGAATCCAGCAACGCAATGCATCGCTACCTGACCTCGAAATTGCACAAGTAACGATACTCAACGCGACCGAAAATGTCTCTCCTGCTTTGCTCGTAGGAAGACTTCAACAGGACGTACTTTCCAGGATGCTTCTGCGCAACCACAGCGCGCCCGATGTTGCATTGATCTAGCTGATTATTCCCGCCACCCAACCATCCTGACGCATAACCTTCAGTCAATGGCGAGTCTCCGGATGATGACGCAGTTCCTCGGGCTTCGGATGTCAAGTAGGCTTCCAGTGCAGCTTGCCGGTTTGGGTTTGCAATCAAACCCACCGCTATAAGAAACTTCAACTTCTCCTCTGCATCTCCAGGGCTCGAGGACTTCGTTGCCTCCA
Source organism: Quisquiliibacterium transsilvanicum (assembly GCF_014202215.1). Taxonomy (GTDB): domain Bacteria; phylum Pseudomonadota; class Gammaproteobacteria; order Burkholderiales; family Burkholderiaceae_E; genus Quisquiliibacterium; species Quisquiliibacterium transsilvanicum. The sequence continues at coordinate 149,522 of NZ_JACHGB010000008.1, forward strand.
GGATTCTCTCAGCCTCTGCTTTTTCTTGCTCGATTTCCCTTAGGGAAGGTCTGCAAAATTGACCCGCGACCCGCTTGTCCGGGACCCGTGTTGCGAGCGACGATGTGATCCATGAAGCAAGCTGACCTTGGACTGAACCTGACGACGAAACGCACGCGCAAGCGGCAGTTTCTCGACGAGATGAACCGCGTGGTGCCTTGGCCG
>NZ_JACHGB010000009.1 GCF_014202215.1 Quisquiliibacterium transsilvanicum
CTGAGGCAAACTATTACCGGAAAATCACCCGTCAGATCACCGAGGTGGTGGCCTGACTTAACCCAAAGAGCCTCCGCGAAAGCCGGGGCGGTTCAACCAGCTGCCGACGCACGAGCTGCGCTGGCGTTCGCGCCTCGGCAGAGGCTCGCGCTTCACGCTGATGCTGCCCGGGGCGTATCTCAGCGATCCCGGGGTCGTGGTGCGTCACGCGGCGCCGGTCGGGGCGGACGCGTTGAGTCAGCTGCGGGGGGCGTACGTGCTTCTCCTGGAGGATGATCGGGAAGCGCGCCGGGCCATCGAGGATCTGCTGGACGACTGGGGAGTGATCCATGCCGGCGGCGCCACTCTCGAAGAGCTGGCTCCGGAAGTCGAGGCTGCCGGGCGGATTCCCGATGCGCTGATCACCGACTTCCGGCTCCCTGGGCAGCTCTCCGGGGCGGCTTGCGTTCAGGAACTCCGCCGCCTAATCGGGGCGACGGTGCCTGCGATCATCGTCACCGGGGAGTCGGATCTCGCCTCGGTGCGTGCGGTGATGCCGCCGGATACCGCGCTGCTGCAGAAGCCGTTCGACGAGGCGGCCTTTGTCCTGCCGCTGCTCGAGGCGGTCGTGCGGGCGCGTCGTGCCGAAAGCCTGCATATCGACCTGTGACCGCCCGCGCATCGGCGTCGCCAGCCGCTATAGTTTAGGGTTTCGCACCTCCCTTCCTGAGCGACCTCCTGGAGAAGACTCGATGATCGAACGCACAATCTTTACCGAGGATCACAACCTGTTTCGTGATTCTTTCCGGAAGTTTCTCGAGAACGAGGTTGTCCCGTTCCACGACCAGTGGGAAGACCAGGGCTATGTGGATCGCGAGGTCTGGCTGAAGGCGGGCGCCAACGGCTTCCTCTGCACCTCGATGCCCGAGGAGTACGGCGGTTCGGGGGCCGACAAGCTCTACTCCATGATCATGATGGAGGAGTGCGGCCGGGTGAACGCGACGGGTCTGGGCTTCGGTCTGCACTCGGAGATCATTGCGCCGTACATTCTTCGCTACGGGTCCGCGGAACAGAAAAGCCGCTACCTGCCCAAGATGGCCTCCGGCGAGATGATCGGCGCCATCGCGATGACCGAGCCGGGCGCCGGTTCGGACCTGCAGGGCGTGAAGACCACCGCGCTGCGCGATGGTGACCACTACGTCATCAACGGTTCCAAGACCTTCATCACCAACGGCTTCCACGCCGACGTGGTGATCACGGTGGCCAAGACCAACCCTTCGGCGGGGGCCAAGGGCACCAGCCTGCTCATGGTCGAGCGCGGCATGCCGGGCTTCGAGAAGGGCAAGCGGCTCAAGAAGGTTGGCCTCAAGGCGCAGGACACGTCGGAGCTCTTCTTCGACAACGTCCGGGTTCCGGCTTCGCACCTGCTTGGCGAGGAGAACCAGGGCTTCATCTACCTGATGCAGGAGCTGCCCTGGGAGCGCATGCAGATCGCGATCAGCGGCGTGGCCAATGCGCAGGCGGCGATCAACTGGACGCTCGACTACGTGCGCGAGCGCAAGGTGTTCGGCACCACCGTCTCCGCCTACCAGAACACGCGCTTCAAGCTCGCCGAGATGCAGACCGAGGTGCAGATCGCCCAAGTCTTCGTCGACAAGTGCATGGAGCTGCTGCTGGTCGGCAAGCTGGACACCGCGACTGCCTCGATGGCCAAGTACTGGGTCAGCGACCTGCAGTGCAAGGTGATCGACGAGTGCGTGCAGCTGCATGGCGGCTACGGCTACATGTGGGAGTACCCGATTGCACGTGCCTACTGCGACGCGCGCGTCCAGCGCATCTACGGCGGCACCAACGAGATCATGAAGGAAGTGATCACCCGTTCGATGGGCCTGGCCGTGCCGAAATGAGTCTGGTGATCCGGCTCGCCGCGGCGCGTGCGCCGGGGCGATGATCGCTCCAAGGGACGCTGCGGCGTCCCTTCGTTTTTTCGGATCAGGGATAACCCGAGAAACGCATCTGCAGCGTCGGGGTGCGCAGTTTTTTCAGCGGCCCTCTATGTAGACTCCGCCCCGGTCCAACCTTTACGAGAGCGAACCGGAGACATGGAGATCCTGCAGCTGACGATTGCCGGCGTAGCGATCGGGTGCATCTACGCGCTCATCGCCCTGGGCTTCGTCCTGATCTACAAGGCCACCGAGGTCGTCAACTTCGCCCAGGGCGACGTGATGATGCTGGGTGGGTTCGTCGCGCTCACCTTTGCGGTGATATGGGGGTTTCCCTTCTGGCTCGCGGTGATCTTCGCCGTCCTGGTGCTTGCGCTGGTGGGTGCGGTATTCAACCGCGTCCTGCTGGTGCCGATCATCGGGCAGCCCACTTTCGCTGCGGTGATGATCACGCTGGCGGCGGGCTACGTGATGCGCGGCGTGGCGTCGATGGTTCCCGGCTGGGGCACCGATACCTACGCGCTGAAGGCGCCGTACTCGGACGGCACGCTGAGGCTTGGCGACCTGGTGGTCTCTACGGACCACATCGCCATCATCGTGCTCACAGCGCTGCTGTGCGCCGGGCTGTTCCTGTTCTTCAAGTTCACCCGGGTCGGAATCGCGATGCAGGCGTCGTCGCAGAACCAGCTGGCGGCGAACTACATGGGCATCCCCGTGCGCCGCATCAACACGCTGATCTGGGGCATCTCGGCCGGCGTGGCGGCGTTCACCGCGATCCTGCTGGCGCCGATCACCTTCGTTCACACGAACATGGGCTTCATCGGCCTGAAGGCATTCCCGGCGGCGGTGGTCGGCGGGTTCGGCAGCATTCCCGGCGCCATCGTCGGGGGGCTGATCATCGGCCTGGTGGAGTCCTACGCAGGCTTCTATCTTCCCGAGGGGTTCAAGGACGTGGCGGCTTACGTGGTCGTGCTCCTGGTCCTGATGATTCGGCCGTCCGGCATTTTCGCCGAGATGCGTCGCAAGAAAGTCTGACAGGACCCGCACCATGCGTTTCATCTTCAAGACCCATTACGAGCAGGATCTCCGGCTCTTCAAGCATGGCCTGTCAGCTGCCTGGTACATGGCGCTGCTGGCCTTCCTGCTGATCGCGCCCTGGGTGCTGCCCGACTATTACCGCACGCAGCTGGTGTTCATCTACATCTACAGCATCGTCGGCTTCGGCCTCATGCTGCTGTCCGGTTTCACCGGACAGATCTCGATGGGACACGCGGCCTTCCTGGCCATCGGCGCCTACACCGAGGCCATCCTCCAGGCCAAGGGCTTCCCGTTCGTCGTCTCGGCGCCGATCGCGGTGCTGCTCGCCGCGGCGGCGGGCGTGATCATCGGCCTGCCTGCGCTGAGGCTCTCCGGCATCTACCTGGCGATCGCCACGCTCGCGTTCGGCTTCATCGTCGAGGAGATCCTCGCGCGGTGGGAATCGGTGACGCACGGCAACTCGGGCCTGCTGGTGTCGCAGCCCAAGCTGCTGTTCGGCAAGATCGAGACGGACTGGGGCTTCTATTACCTGTGCATGGTTTGCGCGGTGATTGCAGGCTTCGCAGTGTTCAACCTGCTGCGCTCGCACACCGGGCGGGCCTTCATCGCGATCCGTGACTCGGAAGTGTCGGCGCAGAGCATGGGCGTGAACCTCTCGCGCTACAAGACGCTGAGCTTCGCCCTCTCCGCGGCGATCACTGGCCTGGCCGGTGCGCTCTACGCTCACCAGATCCGCTTCCTGAGCCCGGAGCAGTTCACCATCGCGATGTCGATCGAGTTCCTGATGATGATCGTCATCGGCGGAATGGGCTCGCTGCACGGCGCGGTGTTCGGCGCGATCTTCGTGATCGGCCTGCCGGAGCTGATCTCGGTGTTGAAGGACTACCTGCCGCAGGCGGTATCCGAGCAGACGGGCCTGAAAGGCACGCTGTTCGGCGTGATCATGATCGTCATCGTGCTGTTCGAGCCCCAGGGCATCTACGGGCGCTGGATCAAGATTCGAACGTACTTCTCGCTCTTCCCGCTCTACAAGCGCGGCATGTTCATGCGGCAGAAGTCGTATCAGAAATCCGAACGGGTGCACTAGGGCCATGACGTTCTTCAAGGTTGAAAACCTCACCAAGCGCTTCGGCGGCCTGACCGCCGTCGACGACGTGAGCTTCGAAGTCAACAAGGGCGAGGTCTACACGATCATCGGACCCAACGGCGCCGGCAAGACCACGATCTTCAACATGATCAGCCTGATCTACGCGCCCACTTCGGGCCGGGTGGTCTTCGAGGATCGCGATCTCACCGGGGTGCCTCCAGACAAGGTCGTGAGCTACGGCATCGGGCGGACCTTCCAGAACATCGAGCTGTTCGAGCACGCCACGGTTCTGCAGAACCTGCTGATCGGCTGCCATGCGCATGCGAAAGGCAGCTTCCTGTCGGAGCTGCTGTTCCTGCCGTCGGTGAAGCGGCGCGAGCTGGAACACCGCGAGCGGGTCGAGAAGGTCATCGATTTCCTCGACCTGCAGTCGGTCCGCGAGAGCATGGTGTCGGGGCTGCCCTACGGAATTCGCAAGGTCGTCGAGCTGGCGCGCGCGCTGTGCACCGAGCCCAAGATGCTGCTGCTCGACGAGCCCTCGTCGGGCCTGAACGTCGAGGAGACCTCCGACATGGCGTTCTGGATCAAGGACATCAAGAACGATCTGGGCATCACGGTGCTGATGGTCGAGCACGACATGAGCCTGGTGTCGCGGGTGTCGGACCGCGTGCTGGCCGTGAACTACGGCCGCAAGCTCGCCGAAGGCACGCCTGCCGAAGTGCAGTCGAACCGCGACGTCATCGCGGCATATCTGGGGGAATGATGAGCAACGACGTCATTCTTCGCCTGGCGAACATCGAGTCGAGCTACGGTCCGGTGCAGGCGATCCGGGGCGTCAGCCTCGAGGTGCGCAAGGGCGCCATCGTCACCGTGCTCGGCGCCAACGGCGCGGGCAAGACCACGATCCTCAAGACGATTTCCGGGATCATCGATCCGCAGAAGGGTACCGTCTGGTTCGACGGCGAGGAGATCCAGCGGAAGAACGCGGACTGGATCGTGCGCAGGGGCATCAGCCACGTCCCCGAGGGGCGCGAGGTGTTCCCGCTGCTGACCGTGCGCGAGAACCTGCTGATGGGGGCGTACACGCGCAAGGACCGGGACGGCGTTGCGCCGGACATCGAGCGCATGTTCGTCTACTTTCCGATCCTGCGCGAGCGCCAGCACCAGGAGGCCGGACAGCTGTCGGGCGGCCAGCAGCAGATGCTGGCGATCGCGCGTGCGCTGATGTCGCGCCCGAAGCTGCTGCTGCTCGACGAGCCGAGCCTCGGCCTGTCGCCGAAGCTGGTCAAGGAGATCTTCGAGATCATCAAGCGCGTCAACCAGGAGGAGGGCACCACGATGCTCCTGGTCGAGCAGAACGCCAACATCGCGCTGTCCACCGCCGACTACGGCTACGTGCTGGAGGTCGGGCGGGTGGTGATGCAGGACACGCGCGAGCGGCTGCTCGAGAAGGAGGACATCAAGGAGTTCTATCTCGGCATGTCCGCGGACAACGTGCGCGGCGAGAAGCGCTGGAAGAAGAAGAAGCAGTGGCGCTGAGCGGCAAGGGGAATGCGATGGAGATGGCATTGAAGACAGGAACGGATTCGGGCGGGGCTGCGCGCAACGCGAAGTTGTCCGGGCCCGCACCCGCGATGCGCCAGACGGATCTGCCGGGAGAGACCGTTGCGCAGAAATTCTGGAACGCCGTGCAGCAGCGCGGCCCGAAGGTGGCGCTGCGGCAGAAGGAACTCGGCATCTGGAAAGAGGTCCGCTGGGACGAGTTCGGCGCGCACGTGCGCGCGATCGCGATGGGCCTCGCGGCGCAGGGCTTCCAGCCGGGCGACACCGCGTCGATCCTTGCCAACACCCGGCGCGAGTGGTCCTACGCCGACTACGGGATCCTCTGCGCAGGCGGCGTGTCCTCGGGCATCTATCCGACCGACGCTGCCGAGCAAGTCGAATATCTGACCGGGGACTCCAGCTCCAGTCTCATCTTCGTCGAGGACGAGGAGCAGTTGGACAAGGTGCTGGAGGTCCGGGACCGGCTGCCCAGGCTGAAGAAGATCGTCGTCTTCGACATGGAAGGCCTGCAGCACTTCCAGGATCCGCAGGTGATGTCGCTGGCGGCGCTCGAGGCGGCCGGCGCGGAGTACGACCGCGCCCACCCGGGCGAGTTCGACAAGCGCTTGCAGAGCCGCAAGGCGGACGACCTGGCGATCCTGGTCTACACCTCGGGCACCACGGGCAAGCCCAAGGGCGCGATGGTCTCGAACGCGAACCTGCTGTGGGTGATGGAACACTTTCCCACCGAGATCGAGCAGACCGCCGACGACGACAAGATGGGCTTCCTGCCGCTGTGTCACATCGCCGAGCGGATGTTCGGGCAGTTCCTGTCGCTGGAGACCGGGGCGCGCCTGAACTACGTCGAGAACCCGGAGACGGTGGCCGAGAACGTCCGCGAGATCTCTCCTTCGGTGATGATGGCGGTGCCGCGCATCTGGGAAAAGTTCTACTCGGCGATCATGATCCGGATGAAGGAGGCCACGCCCTTCGAGCGCTGGGCCTACGCGAAGGCCCTGGGTGTCGGCTACAAGGTCGCCGAACTGCGCTTCGCGGGCAAGCCGGTTTCCGGCGGGCTGGCTCTGGCCAACCGCCTGGGCCGCTTCTTCGTGCTGAACAACGTGCGCCGCTCGATCGGCATGCACAACGTCCGCTTCGCAGTGACCGGCGCGGCGCCGATCTCGCCCGAGCTCATCAAGTGGTACTACGCGCTGGGCGTCGAGATGTACGAGGTCTGGGGCATGACCGAGACTACTGGCGGCGGCACCGCGAACCGTCCCGGCGCGTTCAAGCTCGGTTCGATCGGTCGGCCCACTGAGATCAACGAGATGAAGCTCTCCAACGAGGGCGAGATCCTGGTGCGGGGCCGCAACGTCATCATGGGCTACCTGAACCAGCCCGAGAAGACGCGCGAGACGATCGACGAGGACGGCTGGCTGCACACCGGCGACGTCGGGGTGATCGACGACGAAGGCTTCTTCCGGATCACCGACCGGATGAAGGACATCATCATCACGGCGGGCGGCAAGAACGTCACGCCCTCGGAGATCGAGAACGAGCTGAAATTCTCGCCCTACATCACCGACGCAGTGGTGGTGGGCGACAAGCGGCCGTATCTGACCTGCCTGATCATGATCGATCACGAGAACGTCGAGAACTACGCGCAGGAGCGCAGCGTGCCGTTCTCGGACTTTGCCAGCCTGTGCCGCACCCAGGAGGTGCAGGCGCTCATCCAGTCGGAAATCGACCGGGTGAACGGCAAGTTCGCGCGGGTGGAGCAGATCAAGAAGTTCCGCCTGATCGAACACAAGCTCACGGCGGAAGACGAAGAGCTCACGCCGACCATGAAGCTCAAGCGCAAGCTGGTCAACGAAAAATACATGGGACTCATCGACTCGATGTACGCATCGGGCGAATGAGATCCGCAGCCTCCCTCTCCATCGATAGAAGCAGGAGCATCAGCAAGTCATGACTCAACGCAGGGAATTCCTCGCTGCCGCAGCAGCGGGTTCGGCCGTGTTCGCTCTCCCGGGTCTGGCCGGCGCCACGCAGGGCGTGAGCAAGGACCAGATCGTGATCGGTTCGCTGCTCGATCTTTCGGGCCCGGCAGTCACGCTGGGCAAGGGCATCCAGAACGGCATGATCCTGCGCGCCGAGCAGGTCAACGCCGCCGGCGGCATCCATGGCCGCAAGCTCAAGATCGCCATCGAGGACTCGGGCTACGACCCCAAGAAGGCCGTTCTGGGCGCGCAGAAGCTGCTGTCGCAGGACAAGATCTTCGCGATGATCGGCTCGATCGGCACCCCGGTGTCGCTGCCGACCATCCCGCTGTGCATCGAGCGCAACGTGCCGCACCTGTTCCCGGTGACCGCGCACAAGGGCAACTACGAGCCCTTCCACAAGCTCAAGTTCGCTTCTTTCGTGCCCTACCAGTACGCGGTGGAGCTTGGCCTGAAGGAGCTGCTGCGCGTCAACGGATACAAGCGGGTCGCGATCCTGCACCAGGACGACGAGTTCGGCCTGGAGATCCTGCGCGGCGCCGAGAAGGCGCTGGGCGAGAACAAGATGGCGCTGGTCGAGAAGACCACCTACAAGCGCGGCGCCACCGAGTTCGGCTCGCAGATGCAGAAGCTGCGCGCGGCCAACCCCGACCTGATCGTGCTGGGCACCATCGTGCGCGAGACGATCGGTGCGATGGCCACGGGTCGGCAGCTCGGCATCACCGCCGACTTCTTCGGCAGCTCGGCCGCCTACATGCCGGCGGTGGCGAAGGCGGGCGGCAAGGCGGTCGAGGGGCTCTACGCGACCAGCGAGACGCCCACCCCTTACCGCGACAACCCGCAGAACTCGAAGCTGCTGAATGACTGGATGGACCAGTACCAGGCGCGCTTCAAGGAAGAGGCCGATCTCTGGGCAGTGTCGGGCTGGCACATGGTCGACATGTTCGTGAACGCCGCACAGAAGGCCGGTCCGGGCCTGAGTTCCGAGAGCTTCGTGAAGACGCTCGAGGCGCTGACCTATCCGCGCACCTTCCTAGGCACGCCGGAGTACGGCTGGACGCCTACCACCCGCCAGGGCAACATGCAGACGCGCCTGCAGCAGATCCGTAACGGCCGCTGGGTGACCGTGTCGGACTTCCTGAAGGCCTGACCGCTGCCAGCCTGCCTTCGGGCGAGCTCGTAACAGGAGGCGCCTTCGGGCGGCCTCGGGAATGAAAGCGCCTTCGGGCGGGCTCGCGAAAAGAGGCGCCATCGGCGCCTCTTTCCCGTTGTGCGCCCGGCCGGAACGCACACAGGCGGGTGCAGGCCCCGCCTTCGATCCCCGGGGAATCAGCGGCCCTTGAACTGCGCGGGCCGCTTCTCGCGGAAAGCCGCGACGCCTTCGGCGAAGTCTTCGGTGCGGCCGGCCTCGGTCTGCAGCAGCGCCTCGAGCTCGAGCTGGTCGGCAAGGCTGTTGGCATGCGTGGCGTTGAGCGTCTGCTTGATCATGGCGTAGGCGCGGGTCGGCATCGTCGACAGCTTGCCGGCCATCTTGCCGGCCTCGGCCATCAGCTGGTCGTCGGCGAAAACCTTCCAGACGATGCCGAGACGCTGCGCCTCGTCCGCGGGAATCTGGTCGGCGAGGATGGCCAGTGCGCGGGCCCGCATGTCGCCCACCAGGCGCGGCAGGAACCAGGTTGCGCCGGCGTCAGGGATCAGGCCGATGCGCGAGAAGGCCTGCAGGAAGCTGGCCGACTGGCCGGCCAGGATGATGTCGCAGGCCATGACCAGGCTCATGCCGGCGCCGGCGGCTACGCCGTTGACGGCAGCCACGATGGGCTTGGGCATTTCCCGCATCATCGTGATGACCGGGTGGTAGAGGGTGCGCAGCGTGGTGCCCGAGTCCATGCGCTGGCCGCCGCCGCCGCCGAGGTCTGCGCCGGAAGCGAAGCCGCGGCCGGCACCGGTGAGCACGATTGCGCGGACGTTGGCGTCGTCGCGCGCGCGCTCGAAGCACTGGCGCAGCTCGAGCATCAGGTCGCGGTTCAGCGCGTTGAGCACCGTCGGGCGGTTCAGGGTGATCGTGGCGACCGAGCCTTCGGTCGTGTACAGCACGTTGGGTTCGCTCATGGGGCCTCGGGTGTCGGGATGTGGTTGCGTGAACCCGGCGGCGCCGGGCTCGGGAAGCGGGGGGATTGTAAGACGGGGCTTGCGCCCGGCGCAGGCCGGGCGGTCCGGGAATCGGGGTGTGTCAGCCCCGGGGAACCAGGCCCATGCCCTTGGCGATGATGCCCATCATGACTTCATCGGCGCCGCCGCCGATCGAGCCGAGACGGGTGTCGCGCCAGAAGCGGTTGACGCGGGTCTCCTCGACGTAGCCCATGCCGCCCCAGAACTGCACGCACCAGTCGGCCACCTCGCGCGCCACTCGCGCGCCCTTGAGCTTGACCATCGAGGCCAGCTGGGTCACGTCGTTGCCTTCGATGTAGAGCGAGACCGCCTTGTGGAAGAGCGCGCCCACGGCCTCGACCTCGGTCTGCAGCTCTGCGAGCTTGTAGTAGATGTACTGGTTGTGCAGCAGCGGCTTGCCGAACGCCTGGCGCTCGCGCAGGTAGTCGATGGTCTCCTGGATGATCATCGACGACTTGGTCCAGCCGGCGCCGGCGTACAGGCGCTCCTCCTGGAACTGCTGCATCTGGTAGATGAAGCCCATGCCCTCGTCGCCGACGCGGTAGCGCTGCGGCACGCGGACGTTGTCGAAGTAGAGCTGCGCGGTGTCCGACGCGTTCATGCCCACCTTCTTCAGCTTCTTGGCGACCGACACGCCCTTGGCCTTCATCGGCACGACGATCAGCGACTTGTTCTTGTGACCGCCGCCCTCCGAGGTGTTGGCCAGCAGGCAGATCCAGTCGGCCTGGGTGCCGTTGGTGGTCCACATCTTGCCGCCGTCGATGACGTAGTCGCCGCCGTCCTTGCGCGCGGTGGTCTTGATCGAGGCGACGTCCGAGCCGGCGCCCACTTCGGAGACGCCGAGGCAGGCGACGTACTCGCCGGAGATCGCGGGCTCCAGGAACTCCTTGCGAAGCTCGTCGGAGCCGTGCTTGGCCAGCGCGGGCGTGGCCATGTCGGTCTGCACGCCGATGGCCATCGGGATGCCGCCGCAGCTGATGTGGCTGAGTGCCTCGTTCATCGCCGCGGCATACGAATAGTCGAGGCCCAGGCCGCCGAACTCCACTGGCTTGTTCACGCCCAGGAAGCCGAGCTTGCCCATCTTCCCGAAGACCTCATGAGCGGGGAAGATCTCGGCCTTCTCCCATTCGTCGACGAAGGGGTTGATCTCGGTTTCGATGAATTTCTTGAGTGCGTCCTGCATCTGGACGTGCTGCTCGGTGTAGAGCGAGGGCATGCGTGACTCCGGAAACGAGGGGATGGAGGAGACTGTGTCGATATTGAATCGCGTTCATTAAAGTGCTCTAATGGGACGGTTTCGTCAAGATGCGGCGCAGCAGATTCACCTCCTCCGGAACGCTTCCGGAGAGCAGCTTGATCTGCTTGAACCGGATTCATTATTCCCAGGATGACAGCTCCAGCTTTCCTGCCGCGACGGCGCAAGTCGGCCAGGCGCGCCGAGATCCTCGCAGCGGCGCGCGAGGTGTTTTCGGTCAAGCCCTTCGAGGCGGCCTCGGTCAGGGAGATCGCGCGGAGCGCGGGCTGCGTCGAGGGCACCATCTACACCTACTTCCGCAACAAGCGGGACCTGTTCGACACGGTGCTGGCCGAGTTCTACGACCGCCTGATCGCGGACATCGAGCCGCGTTTCGACGCGATCAACGGAACCCGCGAACGGCTTGGCTATCTGGTGGCCCGACATCTGCAGATCGCGCTCGACGATCCGGGGGTGGGCCGGATCATCGCGCGCGAGGCGCGCGGCCAGGCCGCGTACTTCGGCTCGACGCTCCATGCGCTGAACCGCCGCTACAGCAGGTTCCTGCTGAAGACGCTGTCCGACGGCATCGAGCGTGGCGAGCTCAGGGCGGATCTTGACCCGGTGCTGGCGCGCGACATGCTGTTCGGCGGGCTGGAGCACATCGTCTGGAACCAGGTCGACCGGCAGCGCGACTTCGATCCCGGCCAGACGGCGCAGGCGATCGTGAGGATGCTGCTCGAGGGCTGGCAGATTCCTGGAGCGCAGGCCTCGGTCGACTCGCTGCGGCAGCGGCTCGATCGCCTGGAGGCCCGCATCGATGGGGGCGGGCGGCGCAGATAGGCGGCGCGGGCTCGCTGCGCGGGCTCCCTATAATCGGCGCATGACCCATGTCCAAGAGGTTGGCGCTGGCGCCGACCAGCCGCCGATCTACGTCGATCTCGACGGCACGCTCATCCATTCGGACCTGCTCTGGGAGAGCCTGCTGTCCGGCCTGCGTCTGCGCCCGTTCGCCGCGCTGCGCGGCCTGGGCGCGCTGGCCGCCGGCCGGGCGGCGATGAAGCGTGCGCTTGCCGGTGTCGGCAACGTGGACGTGGCGGCCTTGCCCTACAACCGGCCCCTGCTCGAATGGCTCGAGGCGCAGGTGCGGTCGGGCCGGCGGGTCTGGATGGCCACCGCTGCCGAGCGAAGCCTCGCCGAGCAGGTGGCGGCCCACCTGGGGCTCTTCTCGGGTGTGCTGGCCAGCGACGGGCATCACAACCTGAAGGGCGCAAACAAGCTCGCGGCGATCCGCGAGCATGCGGGGCTTGGCGGCTTCGTCTACTGCGGCAACGGGCCGGAGGACGTGCGCATCTTCGCGGCCGCCAGCCAGGCCGTGGTGGTTGCTGCGTCGCCGTCGGTGGAAGCTGCCGCCAGGGCGCAGGCGGAGGTGGCCGAGGTGTTCCCCGGCGCGGGCGGGGGCGGCGCGCGCGCCTGGCTGAGGGCGCTGCGCCCGCATCAGTGGCTGAAGAACCTGCTGGTATTCGTGCCGCTGCTGACCGCCTTCCTGGTGACCGAGCCGGCCGCCGTGCTCGCGGCGTTGCTGGCCTTCGTCGCCTTCGGTTGCGTTGCTTCCGGCGGCTACCTGGTCAACGACCTGCTCGACCTGTCGGCGGACCGCCGGCACCCCACCAAGCATCGGCGTCCCTTTGCCAGCGGCGAACTGAAGGCCTCGTCCGGGGTGGCCGCCGCCGTGGCGCTGTTCGCGGCTGGGTTGGGCATCGCCGCGCTCGTCGCCTCCGCGCTGGCGGCCTGGCTCGCCGCCTACGGGCTGCTGACGCTCGCCTACTCGCTCTTCATCAAGCGCCAGGCGGTGTTCGACCTGATCGCGCTGGCCGCGCTCTACACCATTCGCATCCTGGCAGGCGGCGCCGCGGTCGGCGTCGAGGTGTCGTTCTGGCTGCTCGCCTTCTCGGTCTTCCTCTTCTTCAGCCTTGCCACCGTCAAGCGATGCGCGGAACTGGTGTCGATGCGCGCGCGTGAGGTGGACCGTGCGCGCGGCCGGGGCTATGAAGCGGGTGACTACGAGGTTCTGAAGTCGCTCGGCACCGCCACCTCGGTGGCCGCGGTGCTGGTGCTCGCGCTGTACGTCGAATCGGCGGAGATCGCCCATCGCTATGCGGCGCCCCGGCTGCTGTGGCTGATGCTGGTGGGCTTGCTGGCCTGGCTGTCACACTTGTGGCTGATGACCGCGCGCGGCGCCATGGACGACGACCCGCTGGTCTTCGCCCTGCGCGATCCGGTGAGCCGCTGGCTGGTGGCGGCGATCGGGCTGGCATTCGCCTGCGCAGCGCTGCTGCACCTGGAGTGAGGCGGCGATGGCGCGCGGGCCGCTGCTGATCGTCTGGTGGTCGATGACCGGGGGCACCGAGCAGCTCGCTGGCGCGGCGCGGGACGCCGCCGCGCGCGCCGCTGCCGAAGCTGGCGCCGACGGCGAGGCGCTCGAGGTCCTGCTGCTGCGCGCCGACCGGGCGCGGCCTGAGCAGGTGCTCGAGGCATCCGGCTACCTGTTCTGCACACCCGAGAACCTCGGTTCGATGTCGGGAATGCTCAAGGATTTCTTCGACCGCAGCTATTACGCCGCGCTCGACCGGATCAACGGCCGCCCGTATGCGAGCATCGTCTGCGCGGGCTCGGACGGCCAGGGCGCAGCGCGCCAGATCGACCGCATCGCCACAGGGTGGCGGCTGCGGCGGGTGTCCGAGCCGCTGATCGTCTGCACCCACGCGCAGACGCCCGAGGCGATCCTCGCGCCCAAGCGGATCCCGCCGGAAGATCTCGAGCGTGCTGGGCAGGTCGGGGGCGGCCTCGCTGCGGGTCTTTCGATGGGGCTCTGGTAGAGCGCCGCGCGCGGCACGGGCCATGCGCGCTCCCGTCCGTCGGGCGCCGCCCGCCGATTCTCCACGCGCGCTGCCCTTGCGGCTCGGCCTGTCGTCGAATCCGGGTTGGCATGAAGAATGCACACACGTCGAACACTGTTGCGCCGATGCGGCCGGCCAGTCCGGCAGCGGAGCCATTGTTCCGCAACGGGGGCTGCCGATGACGAAGCCGCTGCATGCCGCGCTCCTCGCGCAACTGGAGCGGCTGTCGCTTGGCGCCGGCGCCGTGCCGGACGAAGCGGGCTGGACCGGTCTGCTCAATCTCATCAGCCGCTCCTATCAGGAGGCCGAGGACGACCGCCGGGTGAGCGAGCGCTCCCAGGAGATGGTCTCGCGCGAGATGGAGTCGCTCTACGTCGATCTCGCTCGCGAGCGCGACCTGCTCGAATCGCGGGTGGCCGAGCGCACCCGCGCGCTCGCCGCGAGCGAGGCGCGCTTTCGCGCGCTGACGCGGCTGGGCTCCGACTGGTTCTGGGAGCAGGACGCCGAGTTCAGGTTCGTGTCGGTGATTTCCCATCGAGGCGAGTTCGCAATGGGGAAGGCCGAGCTTGCGGGAGTGCGGCGCTGGGAGATCGAGGGCATCGAGCCGGTCGGCTACGACTGGAGCGCGCACCGCGAGATGCTGGAGCGGCACGAGACCTTCAGCAACGTCGTCTACCGCCGGCCGCTGGCCACCGGCGAGGACCAGTACGTATCGATCAGCGGCGAGCCGGTCTACGACGCGTCCGGCCGCTTCGCCGGCTACCGCGGCGTGGCGCGCGACGTCACCACCGAGAAGCGTGCCGAGGAGCGGGTGTTCCACCTCGCCCACTACGATCCGCTGACCGGGCTGCTGAACCGCACCATGCTCGCCCGGCAGATGCAGGACATGCTGGCGCGGGCGCGCAGGCAGCACCGGCCAGTGTCGGTGATGTTCATCGACCTCGACGGCTTCAAGCAGGTCAACGACACGCTCGGCCATGCGGTTGGCGACAGTGTTCTGGTCGAGATCGCGCAGCGGCTGCTCGCGGCGGTGCGCAGCGAGGATGCGCTCGCGCGGCTGGGCGGCGACGAGTTCCTGGTGCTGGTCGAGGGCTGCGACGACGGCGGCGCCGAGGCCGTCGCGCAGCGGCTGCTCGAGGCCCTGTCGCGGCCAATCCCCGTCGAGGGCCGGGAGTTCGAACTGTCGGCGAGCATCGGCATCAGCGTGTTTCCAGACGACAGCGCCGACGCCGATACCCTGCTGCAGCAGGCCGACCTGGCGATGTACCGGGTCAAGCGTGCCGGCGGACGCGCCATCGGCTACTTCTCGCCGGAGCTGCATCGCAGCGCGTTCGATCGGATGCAGCTGGCCACCAGCCTGCGCCGCGCGCTGGAGGCCGGCCAGTTCGGGGTCTACTGGCAGCCGAAGGTGGATGCGCGCAGCGGCAGGATCACCGGGGCCGAGGCGCTGCTGCGCTGGCACCATCCGGAGCGCGGGCTGGTTCCGCCGGATCAGTTCATTCCGGTCGCCGAGGAGACCGGCCTGATCGTGCCGATCGGGCGCTGGGCGATCGATGAGGTCTGCCGGCAGGGGCGGCGCTGGATGGATGCGGGGCGCAGCCTGCGGGTGGCGGTGAACCTGTCGCCGAGGCAGTTCCGCGACCTTGAACTGGTCTCGCACATCCGCGGGGCGCTCGAGGAGACGGGGTTCGATCCGCGCCTGCTCGAGCTGGAACTCACCGAGAGCATGGTGATGCAGGACGCGGCCGGGGTGGCCGGCCTGCTGCACGAGCTCAAGGCGCTCGGGGTACGGATCGCGCTGGACGATTTCGGCACCGGCCATTCGTCGCTGGCCTGGCTGCGCCGCTTCCCGATCGACTCGATCAAGATCGACCGCTCCTTCGTCTGCGACCTGCCGCATGACCAGGACGACATCGAGATCACCAAGTCGGTGATCGCGCTCGGGCACAGCCTGCGGCGGGTGGTGGTGGCCGAGGGCGTGGAAACCGAAGGCCAGGCGGCGATGCTGAGGGAACTCGGCTGCGACGAGATGCAGGGCTACCTGATCCAGCGCCCGGTGCCCCTCGAGGCCTTCGAGGCCTGGATGAATGGGCGGGAACACGCTGCGGTGTCGATCGTCCCTTTCAGGCGCGGCCGCGCGACAGCCGCATCATCCAGCGGCGCAGCCTGAAGTAGCGCGCCTCGCAGTCCGGGCAGGCGTAGTACAGCGTCGTGCCGCAACGAATAGGGGCCAGCGTTTGCCGGCCCCGGATCGTTGGCGCCCCCGGCACGAATCGAACGTGCGACCCTCTCCTTAGGAGGGAGATGCTCTATCCACTGAGCTACGGAGGCGAAGCCGGAATTCTACCGGAGTCGACGTGGCGGGCAGGGGTTCAGCCGGTGTCCGCGCCTTCGGCACGGCTGCGCTCCCAGTCCTCGATCCGGTAGGCCAGGCCGCTCGCGGAGACCTCGGCGCGCGAGGCGCGCAGCGTCCAGTGCGGCGGGGCCAGGGCCGCGAAGTGGGCATCGCCCTCCGGCTCGAGCGCGATCTCGGTGACCAGCGCGCGGTCGGCGCGGGGCAGCGCCTCGCGGTACAACTGCGCGCCGCCGATCACGAACACCTCGTCGGTGGCGATTGCGGGATCGGGGCCCGGGCGGGCGGCGATCGCGATCGCCTCGTCCAGCGACGCTGCGCGTTCGCAGCCTTCATGGCGCCAGTCGGGATTGCGGGTCACCACGATGGTGCGCCGGCCGGGCAGTGCGCGGCCGATGGACTCGAAGGTCCTGCGTCCCATCAGGATGGCATGGCCGGTGGTGACCGCCTTGAAGTGCCGCAGGTCCTCCGGCAGGCGCCATGGCAGCGCGTTGCGGTGCCCGATCACGCCGTTTCGCGCGCGCGCAACGACGATGGTGACGCGCGGGCGCGGTGAGGACGCCGCCATCAGATGGCCACCGGTGCCTTGATGTGCGGATGCGCGCGGTAGTCATGCACCGCGAAATCCTCGAAGCGGTAGTCGAAGATGCTGTCCGGACGGCGCAGGATCTCGAGCCGGGGCAGCGGATGGGGCTCGCGCGCGAGCTGTTCGCGCGCCTGCTCGAGGTGGTTGGAGTACAGGTGGCAGTCGCCGCCGGTCCAGACGAAGTCGCCGGGCTCGAGGTCGCACTGCTGCGCAACCATGTGGGTCAGCAGCGCGTACGAGGCGATGTTGAAGGGCACGCCGAGGAAGATGTCGGCGCTGCGCTGGTACATCTGGCAGGACAGCCGGCCACCTGCCACGTAGAACTGAAAGAACGCATGGCAGGGCGCGAGCGCCATTTTCGGCAGGTCGGCGACGTTCCACGCGGAAACGATCAGCCGGCGCGAATCGGGGTCCTTGCGGATGCGATCGATGACGTCCGAGATCTGGTCGATTTCCCCGCCGTCGGTCGTGCGCCAGTGACGCCACTGATAGCCGTAGATCGGGCCCAGCTCGCCGTTCTCGTCGGCCCATTCGTCCCAGATGCTCACGCCGTTCTCGCGCAGCCAGCGCGTGCTGGTGTCTCCGCTGAGGAACCAGATCAGCTCGTTGATGATCGAGCGCAGGTGCAGCTTCTTGGTGGTGACCAGCGGGAAGCCCTGCGACAGGTCGAAGCGCATCTGCCATCCGAACACCGAGCGCGTGCCGGTGCCGGTGCGGTCCGCCTTGTCCGCGCCGTGCTCGAGCACATGCCGCATCAGGTCGAGGTAGGGTTTCATCGCTTGGCTCCGTCGGAGGTTGCGGCCGGGCCGGTGGCGCCGATGCCGTCGAAGCAGGCCGACACCATCTGCTCGACGATCTGTTCGTCGCTCAGGCTTCCGGTCGCCTTCAGGAAGTCCATCGTGGGGTCGCAGGAACGCGCGTAGATCGTGAACAGGACGAACTCCTCGCTCATGTCGGCGCGCAAGTGGCCATCGCGCCGGGCCTGGCGGATCATGCCGCCGACCGCCTCGGACAAGGCCATCAGCCGGTCCATGTAGGCGCGGTTCGCCAGCAGGCTGTCGCGCAGGGTGGGACTGGTCGACGGCAGGTGCGGCACGCCGCCAGCCAGACGCTCGGCGAGCGTCCAACGCAGCAGCTGCGCGAGCTTGCCGCGGGCCGACAGGTCGGCGGGCAGCGCGGCCAGCGCCTCCTGCGTGCGTTCGAGCAACTGCACCATCACCGCCGCGGCGAGCGCCTCCTTGGACTCGAAGTGCCTGTAGAGGCTGCCCTTGGCGATGCCGACTTCCGCGGCGATGTCGTCCATCGACATCAGCTCGTAGCCGCGTGACGCGAGCAGCCGGTTGGTGGCCGCGAGGATCGCTTCCTCGCGGACCTCGAACTGGGTCTCGCGAAAGGACTTCCTGGCGGGGACGGTGGCAGTGGACAAGGTGAGTTCCCCGGTTGCGACCAGCCGATCCCTCGGACTCGATGGACCAGAGGCTGACCGGTCGGTCAGGCCGGAATTTTATCGGAAGCGCACCGCCGGTCAGCGATCGGCCCCGCCCGCGCCGGGGATTCCCGGCAGGGCGATGCCCTGGGGCGTGCCGGGAACGCTGGCGGCCGCCTCGGGCGCGGACGCGGCCGGCGCATCGAAGCCCTGGGCCGGCGGGATCACCGGGACGATTCCTGGGATCGCGCCGGGCCTCGCCGGCGGCGTGTAGCCCGGCCGGGGCGCGGTGATCGCCGGGACCGACCCGCCGCCCGAGGCGCCCAGCGGCCGGGCGATCCGGGGCGCCGATCCGGATGGCGGGGTGAATCCGGGGTGGAGCCCGCCCGGGCGCGCCGGGCCGTTGCTGAGCAGGGACAGCGACGAGCGCTCCGGCGCGGCCAGTTCCACCTGGCGGCCGTTCTCGCCGATCAGCACGGTGTGCCCATTGACCGCGAGCAGGGTCTGCGTGGGCGTGACCGCCTCGCCGACCGCGAACGCCCTCGGGGGCTGGCCGTCCACCGAGAGGATCGCGCTGCCGCGGCTTTCCGCGGAGAGGACGCCCAGCACCGAGATGTTCGACGGCGCTGCCGCTACCGCACCCTGCGGCCCGGCGGCCGTGCCGAATAGATGCGCTGCGAGCCGCAGCTCGGGCAGCGCCTGGACGCCGCCCGCGGAGGCTGCCGGGGCGATCGGGGCTGCCGGCGCGAGCAGCTGCAGCATCCACCAGGCGGCGATCGCGCACAGCACGGCGACGCCGGCCAGCGTGCCGAGCCAGGCCGGCCAGCCGAGTGAGGAGAGGGGCGGGAAAGGACGTGTGCGCATGCTGAGCCTGGTTGGGGCGGGCGGCCGCGCGCGCCTTGCGCCGCGGGGCCGGGGGCCCGGGACCCCGCTGGTATGATAGCCGCGACTCTTTACAGCACGTTTCCGGAGACGACGAATGGCCCCGACGAACCGACCCCAGCCTTCAGCCGCGAAGCGCATGCGCGGCTTCACGCTGATCGAGGTCATGGTCGTGATCGTGATCCTCGGCGTGCTCGCCGCGCTGGTGGTCCCGCGGGTCATGAACCGGCCGGACGAGGCCCGCGCGGTCGCGGCCCGGCAGGACATTGCAGCGGTGATGCAGGCGCTGAAACTGTACCGGCTCGACAACCAGCGCTATCCCACCACTGAACAGGGCCTGCAGGCGCTGGTCTCGCGCCCGTCCGCCGGTCCCGAGGCGGCGAACTGGAAGTCCTACCTCGACAAACTCCCCATGGATCCCTGGGGCAAGCCCTATCAGTACCTGAACCCTGGCGTGCGCGGCGAAATCGACGTCTTCAGCTTCGGCGCCGACGGCCAGCCTGGCGGCGAGGGCGCCGACGGGGACGTCGGCTCGTGGAGCCTCTGAGCCTGCGCCGTCCGCGGCCGCGCCAGCGCGGCTTCACCCTGATCGAGCTCCTGGTGGCGCTGGTCATCGCCGGAATCGCGCTGTCCATGGTCGCGATCAACGGGCTGCCTGGCGCGCAGCGCGGGCTGCGCTTCGAGGCGGAGCGGCTGGCGCAGCTCCTTTCGCTGGCCCGGGAAGAGGCCCAGGTGCGCGGCCAGCCGCTGCGGCTGCAGGCCGACGAATCCGGCTACCGTTTCCTGGTCCTGCGCGAGCGGCGCTGGCAGCCACTGGCGGACGACACGGATCTGCGCGCGCGCGCCTGGGACCAGCCCACGAGCCTCTCGGTGCAGCGCCCGGATGGGCGCGCCGAGGTCGAGTTCGGCCGCGATTCGGTCGACGTTCCGTTCACTCTCAGGCTCGCGCGCGACGATGCGAGCGTGCTCATCTCCGCCAATGGCCTCGGTTACTTCGAAGTCCGCCCCTGAGTCCGCTCAGTCCGATGCGCGACGCGCGCCCGCGGCGCGCCGGTCGGCGGGCTTCACGCTGGTCGAGGTGCTGGTCGCGCTGACCATCGTCTCGGTGGCGCTGATGGCTTCGCTGCGGGCGATCGGCTCGCTCGCCCAGGGCACCGCCGATCTCAGGGCGCGCACGCTTGCGCAGTGGAGCGCGGAGAACCGGCTGTCCCGGATGCGCGTGCAGGCCGAATGGCCCGCCGTCGGCAGCTCGCGCTTCGACTGCAGCCAGGCAGGCGTGGCGCTGGAGTGCCGCGAGAACGTGTTCGCCACGCCGAACGCGTCGTTCCGCCGCGTCGAGGTCTCGGTGCACGACCCGGCCAGCGGGCACCGCCACGCGCGGCTGGTCGGCTTCGCGACCAACCTGCCGTGATGCGCAGCGCAGCCGGCGGGCGCCCGCCTGCGGTTCGCACCGTGACGCCCCGGAGCACCGTCCGGCATGCGCGCGGCTTCACGCTGATCGAGCTGCTGATCGCGGTGACGCTGATGGCCGTGCTCGCCGTGCTCGGCTGGCGCGGGCTCGACTCGGTGCTCAGGGGGCGAGAGCACATCACCGAGAGCTCGGATGGGCTCAGGGCCTTGTCGGTGACCTTCACCCAGCTGGAGGACGACCTGCGGCGATCCTGGCCGACTCGGCTGCTGAACCCGGGCGTTCCCGCCATCGGCTTCGTCGTGGAGCAAGAGGGCGCGCCGCCCGCGATGCACCTGCTGCGCGAGCTGCCCCCGGAAAGCGGCCAGGCCCAGTTGCAGCGCGTGGTGTGGCGCCTGCGGGGCGGCGTCCTGGAGCGCGGCTTCGGCGGGTTCGCGATGGCGCGGCCCGACGCGATGGTTCCCCAGCCCCCCATGACCTGGCAGCCGCTGATCGGCGGCGTCGCCGCGCTTCACGTCCGCGGCTGGGTCGCAGGACGCGGCTGGCTGCCTTCTGCGGCGCTGGTCCAGGCCGGCGGCCTGCCGCCCGCGCAACTCGAGATCACCGGGATCGAGATGCTGGTCGAGCGCGACAACGGCGAGCGCGTGCTGCGCGTCTTTCCGGTGAGGGACTGAGCATGCGCCCCCCGCGCAGGGAAGGAACCGACCGCATGCGTGGCGCCGCCGGGCAGCGGGGCGTCGCGGTCGTCACTGCGCTGCTGGTGGTGATGCTTGCCACCACTGTCGTCGCAGGGCTCTTCGTGCGCGAGAGCGTGACGGTGCGATCGGTGGAGAACCGCCTTGCGCTGTCGCAGACGCGCTGGGTCGAGCGGGCTGCGCTGGACTGGGCCAAGGTAATCCTGCGCGCGGATGCGCGCGGCGGCGTGGTCGATCATCTCGGCGAGCCGTGGGCGGTGCCGGTTGCAGAGACGCAGCTCGACGAGACGGTGACCGGCGGCGCGAAGATCGGCGGCAAGTCGCGGCCAGCGATGCTCGCGGGGCAGATTTTCGATGCGCAGGCGCGCTTCAATCTGGCGGCGATGGTGCAGGGCGGCCGGGTCTCGGATGTGCACCTGGCTGCGTTCCGCCGGCTGCTGTCGGTGCTGGGGCAGCCCGAGAGCCTCGCGGACATGGTGCTGTCACGTCTGCTGCGTAGCATTCCGCGCACCTTGGAAGGCAACACCGTCCCCCCCGAAGAGCTCGCCCTGCTGCGTCTCGATGACCTGCGCACCGTCCCCGGTTTCGACGCCGCGGTGATCGAGGCGCTGCGCCCGTTCGTCGTCGTTCTGCCCGAACCGACGCTCGTCAACGTGAACACCGCGCCTGCCGAAGTGCTGGCAGCGCTGGTGCCGTCGCTCGAGCTCGGCGGCGCGCGGCGCTTCGTTGCGCGGCGCGAGCGCACCTACTTCAGGACCCTCGAGGAGGCGGCCCTCCAGATCGATGGCCAGCCGGTCCTGCCCGCAAACCTGCTGTCCGTCGGCTCGCGGTTTTTCATCGTGCGCGGGATGGTACGCTTCGATCGCGTCGAAACCACCAGCGAAACTCTGATCGCGCGTAGTTCCGATCGCGTCGACATCCTATGGCAGCAACGATACTGAAGCGTTCCGCGGTGGTCTGGGTTCCGCCCCGCTCGATCGGCGAGCGGGCGCTGGCGTCCGAGTCCTCGCTGGTCCTCGCGTTGCCGGGCAGCGAGGGCGGAACGACCCGCAGCAGCCTCGAGGCGATGCCCGGACTCCGGTCCGCGGTGCTGCTGTTCGACGCGCGCGACGTCACGCTGCTTCCCGTCACGCTGCCGCCGCTCTCCGGGGTGCGCCTGGCGCGCGCGATTCCCAACGTCGTCGAGGACTCCCTGCTGCAGGACGCACAGGCCTGCGCATTTGCGCTGGGCCCGCGGCTCGCGGACGGGCGCCGTCTGCTCGCGGTCATCGATCGCGGCTGGCTGGAGTTCGTCGTCGGCGCCTTCGAGCGGCGCGGCGTGCGCGTAACCGCGGCCTGGCCGACGCAGCTCACGCTGCCGCTGCGCGAGGCGCGCTGGTCGGTGGCGCAGGTTCATGGCGGGCTCGCGGTGCGCACCGGCCAGAACGACGGTTACGGCTGGACGGCCTCCGAGAACGCGGAGCTCGGCGCCGACGCGCTCTGCGCCGCGATCGACGCTGTCGCGCATGCCGGCGTCCGGCCCGCGGGCGTCGACGTCTTCGCCGATGCACCCGGCTGGCAGGAGGCGGCGGCGCAGGCCGCTGCGCGTCTCGGCTTGCCGGTGGACTGCAGTCCGCTGCCCCTGCCCGAACCCGCCCCGGTGGACCTGCTCTCGGCGCGCCAGGGCAATGCCGGCAGTCGCTGGCTTGCCGGCGTCGACTGGCGCGCCTGGCGGCTGCCCGCTGCGCTGGCGGCGGCCTGCGTGCTGGTCTTCCTGGCCGGGCTGAACCTGCACTGGGCGAGCCTGTCGCGCGAGCGCACCGACCTGCGCGTGCAGATGGAGCGGACGTTCCGCGAGGCCTTTCCGTCCGCCCAGGTGGTGGTGGATCCATTGCTGCAGATGCAGCGCCAGGTGAGCGAGCTGCGGCTGACGACCGGGCAGAGCGGGCCGGACGACTTCCTGCCGCTGGTCACCCGGTTCTCCGAGGCCCTGGGGCCGCGGGCGGTCGATGCGGTCGCGTCTCTGGAGTATCGGGATGGTCGCCTGCAGGTGCGGCTGCGCGAGGGCTTCCTCGCAGGCCCGTCGGCGGAGCAGGGCCTGCGCGCCGCCTGCCGGCAGCGCGGCCTGAAGCTCGAGCTCGACCCCCGGCAGCCGTCCACCGTTATCGTGGGGCCGCTCACGTGATCGAGGCCGCAATCCAGTACTGGCGTGGGCTCGCGCTACGCGAGCGCCGGCTGGTGTCGCTGGCGGGCGTGGTGCTCGCCCTGGGCGTCGTGTATCTCGGCTTCTTTGAGCCGGCCTGGCAGGGGCGCAACAAGCTGCGCGCCGAGCTTCCCGCGCTGCGCACTCAGCTCTCCCAGGTCGCTGCGCTGGCCGGGGAAGCGCGGCAGCTGGGCGCGATGGCGCCGGTGGCCGGTTCGGTCGATGCCCTGAAGCGTTCCATCGAGCAGTCGGTGCAGGCCGCCGGGATGGGCTCCGGCCTTGCAGCGCTGGAGGTCTCCGACGGGCTGTTCGACCTGCGCTTCAAGGACGTTCCGCACGCCGGCTGGCTCGAATGGCTGGACACCACGGTGCGCGAGACCCGCCTGCGCGTGGCGACCGTCTCCATCACCCGCGAGGCGAGTCCCGGGGTGGTGTCGGTGCGGCTGGTGCTCGAGGCACCGTCGCGGGAGGGCCGCTGAGTGGCCGGCGGGATGCGGCGGCGCGGTCTCGGCCGCTGGCTGGCGCTGGCCCTGGCCGCGCTGCTGCCGGCGCTGCTGGTGGCGGCTATCTATGCGCCAGCCTCCTGGGCCGACCGTGCCCTCGATCGCGCCAGCCTCGGGCGGGTGCGCCTGGCCGACGCCGAGGGGACGATCTGGCGCGGGCAGGGCAGGCTGGTCGTCGCCGATCCCTCGGCCATGGGCGCAGACGGCCCGGTGGTCGACGGTTTTGCGCTGCCGGGCACGGTGGACTGGACGCTCTCGGTGCTGCCGCTGATGCTGGGCATCATCGACGCGAACCTGTCGCTCGGTTCGATGCCCGAGCCGGTGAGCATCGGCGGGCATCCGGCCGAGGTGCGCATCGGCGCGGGAAGCCTCGACCTTCCGTCAGTCGATCTGTCGAGGCTGGGATCCCCCTGGAATACAATCCGGCCATCCGCGGCGCTGTCGCTGCGTTGGGATTCCCTCACGATCCGGCAGGGGGTGCTCGACGGGCGCGTCAGCGTGGAGCTGCGCGATGCAGCCTCCGCGATGACCCCGGTGCGGCCCCTTGGCAGCTATCGCATCGACGTCACCGGCACCGGTCAGGACGTGTCCCTCGCCCTGCGCACGCTCTCGGGGCCGCTTAAGCTGGAGGGCAGCGGACAATGGGCGCGACGCGCCGGCCTGAATTTCACCGCCTCGGCCAGCGCCGAGGGCGCCGAGAAATCCCGTTTGCAGTCGCTGCTCGCCCTGATCGGCCGGCGCGAGGGTGACCGGACGATCATCAGGATTGGGGGATGATGTTGCGCATGCTGCGCGTTTTTGCCGCGGCCCGTGGGCCGCTCGAGGGGCGCATGCGTGCCTTCCTGCTGCTCGCGGCCGTCTGCCCGGCCCTGCTGGCCGGCCCGCCTTCGGCGCATGCGCAGTCCAGGCCCGGCAAGGTGCGCGCCGAGGCGCAGCCGCCCGAGCGCTCTTCCTCCGATCGAATCACGCTCAACTTCAGGGATGCGGAGATCGACGCGGTGGTCGGCGCCTTTGGCCACCTGCTGAACCGCTCCTTCCTGATCGACCCGCGGGTGCGCGGCAAGATCACGCTGGAGACGCCAGTGCCGGTGACCCGGCAGAAGGCCTATGAGCTGCTGCAGGCCTCGCTGCGCGTGCAGGGCTTCGCGGTGGTGGAGAGCGGCCAGATTTCCCGGGTGGTGCCGGAGGCGGACGCCAAGCTGCAGTCGGGTCCGGTGTCGGTGGGCAGCGGCGCAGATCGCGGCGGCGATCAGGTGATGACGCAGATCTTCCGCCTGAATTACGAATCGGCGAGCAATTTGGTGCCGGTGCTTCGCCCCCTGATCACCGCCAACAACACCATCACCGCCTATCCGAGCAACAACTCGCTGGTGGTCACCGACTACGCGGCCAACCTGCAGCGGCTCGGCCGGATCATCGCCACGCTGGACACGCCGTCGACCAGCGACGTCGAGGTGATGCCGGTGCGTCATGCGCTCGCGAGTGACATCGCGGTCGCGGTGACGCGGATGCTCGACGACACCAGCCGCGCAGCGCAGGGCGCCCAGGTCGACCCCGGCCAGCGCGTGACCGTCATGGCCGATCCGCGGATCAACGCGGTGATGATCCGCACTCCCAGCCGCGCGAAGATGAACCTGGCCAAGAGCCTGGTGGTGCGCCTGGACCAGCCGAGCGAGCAGCCCGGCAACATCCATGTCGTCTACCTGCGCAACGCCGAGGCGGCGCGCCTGGCCGAGGTGCTGCGCGGCGTTCTTTCCGGCGACGGCGGGACCGGCGGCGCAGGCGGCGGCGCAGGCATGGGCGCCGCGGCAGGCACCATGGGGTCGGGCTTCTCGGCCCTCGGCGCCAGCGGTACCGGCGCCGGCGCGGGCGCGGGCGCTTCGCTCGGCGCGTCGACGGGCATGGGCGCTACGCCCAACACCGCGCAGGCGCTCGGTGCGACGCAGGGCGGCGCCCAGCAGCAGGGCGGCGGCAGCTTCCAGGCCGGCGGGGCGATCATCGCCGCCGATCCGTCGACCAACTCCCTGATCATCACCGCGCCCGCGCCGGTCTTTCGCAACCTGCGCGCAGTGATCGAGCAGCTCGATGCCCGGCGCGCACAGGTCTTCATCGAGTCGCTGATCGTCGAGGTCACTGCCGAGAAGGCGGCCGAGCTCGGCGTGCAGTGGCAGTTCCTCAACGGCCTGGACGGCCGCAGCGGATCCAGCGTGATCGGCGGAACCAACCTCGGCGCGCGCAACGGCGGCTCCAACATCCTCGACCTGGCGGTCAACCCGCTGTCGGCCGGCCAGGGCCTGAACCTCGGCGTGGTCAAAGGCGCGATCACGGTCGGCGGCGAGACCATCTTCAACCTCGGACTGCTGGCCCGCGCGCTCGAGTCGCGCGCCAACGCCAACATCCTCGCCACGCCCAACCTCCTCACGCTGGACAACGAGGAGGCGCGCATCATCATCGGCCAGAACGTGCCCTTCCTCACTGGGCAGTTCACTGCCACCGGCACCGGCGGCGCCTCGGTCAACCCCTTCCAGACGATCGAGCGGCGCGACGTCGGCACCACGCTGCGGGTCCGTCCGCAGATCTCCGAGTCCGGCAGCGTGCGCATGCAGATCTTCCAGGAGACCTCGAACGTCGCCAGCCAGACTGCGCAGGGCCTGATCACCAACCGGCGGGCGATCGAATCGAACGTCCTGGTGGACGACGGCCAGATCGTGGTGCTGGGCGGCCTGATCGAGGAACGGGTCGAGGGCGGCGAATCGAAAGTGCCCGGGCTGGGCGACATCCCGGTGATGGGCCAGCTGTTCCGCTACGACAACCGCAAGCGGGTCAAGACCAACCTGCTGGTGTTCCTGCGCCCGGTGGTGCTGCGTGACGCCGCGGCGGCCCGCGGCGTGACCGCCGACCGCTACGATTACATGCAGCAGATGCGCGGCGATTCGCGCCTGCCGAAGCACTGGGCCCTGCCGGATTTCCAGCCGACCGAGCTCGCCCCGATGCCGTCCTTGCCGGGCAAGGCGGGGCAGGTGCCCGGCGTGCGCGAGCCCGCCAGCCTGGTGCCCGAGGTCGACGCCTCGGTCGCGCAGCGTCCGGCGCCGATCGAGGAGTCGCGTCCCGCGGTGATCCGCGGTGCGCCCAACGAGGTGTTCGTCCCGCTGCGCGCGCCCGGCGCGGGCGGCAACTGAGCGCCGCGGCGATGTCCACGCTGTCCCCGGCGCGCTACGTTCCGTACGCTTTCGCACGCACCCATCAGGTGCTCGTCGCAGCGGCCTCGGGCGACGAGCTCGAAGTCTGGATCGGCGCCACGACACCGGTGCAGGCGCTCGCCGAGCTGTCGCGCACGCTGCCCTACCGGCTGGTGACCGTGCGCAAGCCGGACGCCGAGGTGGCCGCTGCGATCTCCCGCGCCTACTCGCAGCAGGAGGGCTCGGCCGCCTCGGTGGTCGATGAGGTTGAGAGCGATCTCGACCTGTCTCGGCTGCTGCAGGACCTGCCGCGCATCGAGGACCTGCTCGAGACCGAGGACGACGCGCCGATCATCCGCATGATCAACGCGCTGCTCACGCAGGCCAGCCGCGACGGCGCCTCGGACATCCACATCGAGCCTTTCGAGAGCCATTCGCTGGTGCGCTTCCGGGTCGACGGCACGCTGCGCGACGTGGTGCGTCCGCGCCGTGAGCTGCACGCGGCGCTGGTCTCTCGCATCAAGATCCTGGCCCAGCTCGATATCGCCGAGAAGCGCCTGCCGCAGGACGGCCGCATTGCGCTGCGCATCGGCGGACGGCCGATCGACGTGCGGGTCTCCACGCTGCCCACCGGTCACGGCGAACGCGCGGTGCTGCGCCTGCTCGACAAGGAGGCCGGCCGCCTGGACCTTGCCAAGCTGGGCATGAGCCAGTCGACCCTGGCCGCCTTCGACCGGCTGGTGCACCAGCCGCACGGCATCGTGCTGGTGACCGGTCCCACCGGCTCGGGCAAGACCACCACGCTGTACGCGTCGCTGTCTCGGCTGGACTCGAGCACCACGAACATCCTCACCGTGGAAGACCCGATCGAGTACGACCTCGACGGCATCGGCCAGACCCAGGTGAACGCGCGCATCGACATGAGCTTCGCGAAGGCGCTGCGCTCGATCCTGCGCCAGGATCCGGACGTGATCATGATCGGCGAGATCCGCGACCTCGAGACCGCTCAGATCGCGGTGCAGGCCTCGCTCACCGGTCACCTGGTGCTGGCCACGCTGCACACCAACGACGCGGCTTCCGCGGTGACCCGCCTGATCGACATGGGCGTCGAGCCCTTCCTGCTGTCGTCGAGCCTGCTCGGCGTGGCGGCCCAGCGCCTGGTGCGCAAGCTGTGCACGCAGTGCCGCGAACCCGATCCGCTCACCAGCGGCTGGCGGGCGGTGGGCTGCGTCGCCTGCAACCGCAGCGGCTTCGCGGGCCGCACCGGCGTCTACGAGCTGCTCACCGTCGACGACGCCTTGCGCGGGCTGATCCATCGCGGCGCGGCCGAGTCGGAGGTTCGCGCTTCGGCGCTCGCCAACGGGATGATCTCGATGCGCGAGGACGGCCGCCGCTGGGTCGAAGCCGGCGTCACCTCGCTCGATGAAGTCATCCGCGTGACGCGGGACTGAGGCGGGACCGGGTTCCGCCGGCCGTCGCGCTTCGCCAACGCATCCGACCGCACCGCTCATGTCCGCCTATCGCTTCGAGGCTTCCACCGTCGACGGACGCATCGAGAAGGGCGTGCTCGACGCCGACTCGCCGCGGCAGGCGCGCACGCTGCTGCGCGAGCGCGGGCTGGTGCCGATCGAGGTCCTGCCCGCGGGGGCGGCGGGCGGCATGCGCCAGGCCCTCGGCGGGCGGATCCGCACCGCCGAGCTGACGCTGGTCACGCGCCAGCTGTCCAGCCTGCTGTCGGCGCGGCTGCCGCTGGAACAGGCGCTCGGCGCGGTGATCGAACAGGCCGAGCGGCCCGCGGTGCGCGACCGCCTCGCCGCAGTGCGCAGCGAAGTGGTGTCCGGGCAGACTTTTGCGCAGGCGCTGTCGCGCTTTCCGCGCGATTTCCCCGACGTGTACCGGGCGCTGGTGGCGGCGGGCGAGCAGTCCGGCGACCTCGCGCTGGTGATGGACCGGCTGGCGGATTACGTCGAGGCGCGCACCGCGCTGTCGCAGCGGATCACGCTCGCGTTCACCTATCCGGCGATCGTCACGCTGGTGGCCATCGGCGTGATCACCGCGCTGCTCGCCTACGTGGTTCCGCAGGTGGTGGGCGTGTTCGCGCAGAGCCGGCAGGAGCTTCCGATGCTGACCAAGGCGCTGATCGCGGCCTCGGATTTCGTGCGCAACTGGGGGTGGTGGATGCTGGCGGCGCTGGTCGCCGCGGGCTTCGCCTTCCGGGCTGCGCTGCGCTCGCCCAGCTTCAGGCTGACCTGGCACGAGCGCCTGCTCGAGCTGCCGCTGTTCGGGCGGCTGATCCGCGGCATCAACACCGCGCGCTTCGCGTCGACGCTGGGCATTCTCGCGGCCAGCGGCGTGCCGCTGATCCGCGCGCTGGAGGCGGGCGCGCAAACGCTGGGCAACGACGCGCTGCGCGCCAACGTGGCCGACGCGATCTCCCGGGTGCGCGAAGGCGCGCCGCTGTCGCGGGCGCTTGCCGCCGGCGGGCAGTTCCCGCCGATGATGGTGCACATGATCGCCAGCGGGGAGTCCACCGGCAACCTCGCGGAGATGCTGCAGCGAACCGCCGCCACGCTCTCCTCCGAGACCGAGCGCCGCGCGATCGCGATGACCAGCATCCTGGAGCCGATGCTGATCCTGCTGATGGGCGGCGTGGTGCTGCTGATCGTGCTTGCGGTGCTGCTGCCGATCATCGAGATCAACCAGCTGGTGCGCTAGCGCAAAGCGCGAGAGGGTTCAGTCGATTGAGGCGCGGCGGCGGCCGCAAGTCGCGAGGCTCGTACGGGATCAGAAGCCCGCTAGTATTGGCGGGCATTGCCGAACACGAACAGAGCTCGAAGCGCATGTCCCTGCAGCGCTGTTGCCCCGTTCATCACCGCATATCGAGGTTCGTGCCTCGTCAGGAACAAGCATGTGGATCCTCAAGATGCGCCGGCTGGCCCGCAAGGCCGGTCGCGAAGCGCTCATCCTCTTCTTCGCGGTGCGTCATCCCGACACGCCGCTGCCCCTGAAGATCGCCGCCGGTGCCGCGCTCGCCTACCTGCTGAGCCCGGTCGACCTGATCCCGGACGTGCCGCTGGTGGGCTTCGTCGACGACCTGCTCGTGCTGTCGGTCGGGGTGCCGATGCTGGTGGGCCGCCTGCCGCCCAGCGTGGTGGCCGAGGCCGGCGCTCGCGCCGACAAGGTGCTGACCGCGCTGGGCTTCCAGAAGGCGGGGGCTGCCGGCAGCGCGGGCCGGCAGCGCGATGCCGAGGTCGAGGTGGAAATCGGCGAGCCGGTGCGCAGGTCGAGCAGGTCGGCTGCCGGCAGCGGTGCGGCCCGGCCGCGCGCCGCAAGGCGTCCGGCGGCAGGCGGGGTCAACGATGCCAAGGTCGTCTCCGAGGCGAGACGGCCGGCGCGCAAGCGAGGCGGTGGTAGCGCTGCGGATTGACACCACGGATTGACGACACGGGTCGGCGCCGCTGACATGCGCTGCCGACAGGCGCCGCGTTCAGGCGCACCCTGCTGCAGCGTGCAGCGTGCAGCGTGCAGCGTGCAGCGTGCAGCGTGCAGCGTGCAGCATGCAGCGTGCAGCATGCAGCGGGTTAAGGCGCCGCCCGCGCTCAGGGCGCCGGATTCGGCATCCGCGTGTGCACTTCCTCGATCGCGGCCATCGCCTCCGCCGGCAGCCGGGTGCCGCATCCGTCGATGCACTGGCGCAGCTGGTCCAGCGTGGTGGCGCCGATGATGGTGCTCGCCACGAAGGGCCGGCTGGCCACGAAGCCGAGCGCGAGCTGCGTCAGGGTCAGGCCGAAGCGTGAGGCGATCTCCGCGTAGGCATCCACCGCCGCCGGGATGGCCGGCTTCGCATAGCGCGGCCAGGCGTCGCCGAACAGCGTCAGCCGCCCGCCTGCGGGCCGGGCGCCGTTGCGGTACTTGCCGGTGAGCGCTCCGAAGGCCAGCGGGCTGTAGGCGAGCAGGCCCACGCGATCCCGGAAACAGGTCTCGTGCAATCCGTGCTCGAATTCGCGCGACATCAGGTTGTAGACGTTCTGGATCGACGCGATGCGGGGCAGTCCGAAGCGGTCGGCCAGCCGTGTCGCTTCGCAGACGCCCCAGGCAGTTTCGTTGGACAGGCCGACATGGCGCACCTTGCCTTCGCGCACCAGCTGCGCCATCGCCTCCAGCTGCTCGCGCAGCGTGACCGCCTCGCGCTCGAGCGCCTCGTCGAAACGGTTTGCGCCGAACTGCGGCACGTTCCGCGCCGGCCAGTGGATCTGGTACAGGTCGATGTAGTCGGTGCCCAGGCGCTTCAGGCTGGCCTCGCAGGCGAGGACGATGTCGCGCTTGTCCAGCGGCAGCCCCTCCTCGCGTGCGCCGGTGCGGATGCCCTGCATGCCGCGCCCCGGCCCGCCCACCTTGCTCGCGATGACGATCCTGTCGCGCGGCTTGCCGCGCAGCCATGAACCGACGATGCGTTCGGTGGCGCCGGCGCTGTCCGGGGTGACCGGGATCGGGTAGACCTCGGCAGTGTCGATGAAGTCGATGCCGCGCTCGAACGCATAGTTGAGCTGCAGGTGACCGTCGCGCTCGGTGTTCTGGCCGCCGAAGGTCATCGTCCCCAGGCAGATCCGCGGCACTTCGAGGTCGCTGGCGCCGAGCCGGATGCGTTCGATCATTGGGTGCTTCCTCAGAGAGCGTTCGATGGTGGGCAGCAGGCATTCTACGGAGGGCCGGGCGGCCTCGCCGGGCGGAGCGTTCCGTTGCCGGCGCGCGCGCCTCAGGGCGGGGACTTCAAAGCCGCAGCGCTTCCGCGTACCCGGTCAGCTCGAGGTAGCCGCGTCCCACTTCGCGCCCGTCCTCGAGCACCCGCATCGCGCCTTCCCAGTAGATGGTGCCGGTGCTGGCGCGGGTGTCCAGCTCCTGGTCGTCGAACAGCGGGACCAGTCGAAGCCGGCGCGCGCCGACCCTCAGCAGCATCTCCACCGGATAGGTTGCGCCGCTGCGCGCCGAGCGCCACAGGCGCAGCGGTTCGAACTCCGGCGCCGGGGCGGGCGCCGCGCTCCGAATCCAGCGCGCATGCGACCAGAGCACGCTGCCATCCTTGCGGCGGATCCGGAAAGCCATCAGCGCGCTGCCGTCGTGCAGGTTGAGGCCCACCCAGTCCCAGCCCGCGGCGGAGGCGTCGAGCAGCTCGCTCGACCACTCGTGATCCAGCCAGGCCTTGCCGCGCACCGGCTGGGTATCGCCGTCGGCCGCGGCGCCGAGCCGCGCGCTGCCCCGGACGTCCAGCTGCGGGCGGCTGTAGTAGCGGCTCGCCTGTTCGGGCCGCGGACCCTTGCGCGAGTAGCCGGCGTCGCCCTGCGGGAAGGGCGGCGCGTCGGGGCGGAACTCCAGGTCGAGCCGGAACCCGTCGGCGGGGATGGTCGCGAGGTAGCGGTCATTCGGTGTGCGGCGCAGCGACCAGTCGCCGATCGAGAGGTCGGTGTCATCCACCGAGAAGCGCGCCAGCCCGAAGCCCTCGCGTGCCGCGCGCTGCGCATGCCGCAGCTGCGTCCGCCCCTCGAGCGCCACCGCCGCGTGCGCCAGCAGCAGCTGCTTCGGCGCGAAGAGGCTGGGGTTGGCGTCGTCATGCCGGGTGCGCGACCGGAAGAAGGTGATCTGCACGCCGACCGCTCGGCCGTCTGCGTCGAGCCAGCCGGTCAGGTACCACCATTCGGTGCGCCAGGCGGGATGGGCGCCGAAGTCCTGCGGAAAGGCGAGCGCGCCGCCCGGGAGCACCGGCGGGTAGCGAACCGGCGCCGACCCGGCGGCGGCTGGGGCCCGCGCCGACAGCAGCCCCGCGGCCAGAGTCCGGAGCAGCCAGCGCCGCCTCATCTCACCAGTCCTCCCGCACCGCACGCACCGGCCCCGTTCCGGTCGCCGAGCGGCTGGCCAGCACCGCGGCGATCACGCCGAAGGCCAGCAGCGCGGCGGCACTGACCCCGAGCAGCGGAAGCGGCCAGGCGAGGTCCATCGTCCAGTGGAAGGACTGCGGGTTGACCCGGTGGACCAGCACCATTGCGATCAGCGTGCCCACCGCCGCGCCCCAGGCCAGGCCGGCCAGGATCAGCAGCGTCGACTCCAGCGCGAAGGTGCGAGTGACGCCGCCGCGCGTCAGGCCCAGGTGCCTGAGCATGCCGAACTCGCGGGCCCGCGCGATCGCCTCGCCGGCGTAGGTGGCCGCCACGCCGAACAGTCCCACCACGATGGCGATCGCCTCCAGCGCATAGGTGACGGCGAAGCTGCGGTCGAAGATCCGCAGCGAGATCGCGCGCAGTTCGGCCGCGCTGCGAAACTCCACCGCCGCCAGCTCGGGCACGCGTTCACGCAGGGCGTCGAGCACCCGCTGCGCGTCGGCCGGCGGTTGCAGCCGGATCGAGACCTCGTTGACGCCGCCGTCGCCGGTGATACGCAGGTAGTCGGCCGCATCGATCGCGATCGCTCCGTGCTGGCGCGCATAGTCGCGCCAGACGCTGGCGACGAAGAAGCGCTGCGAAGCTGGACCGATGGGCAGCGTCACCAGCCGCCCGGGTGCGAAGCCGTACAGGTCCACCATCGCCTCGCTGACGTGGATGGCGACGGCGCCTGGCGGCGCCCGCAGCAGCGCGCCGGTCAGCGGCAGCCGGCGCGCCTCCTCGCCCGCCAGCGGACGCGACACCAGCATAGCCGCCGGCCGGGCCGGGTCGAGCACGATCTCCACCGCGCGCTGCAGCTCGACGGCGGCCACGCCCGGGAGCGACTCCAGGCGCTCCCGGGCACCCTCGGGCAGGTGGCCCGGGGCACTGGCGACGCCGGCCCGGCCGTAGAGATCCGCGGGCAGCACCGTGTCGAGCCAGCGCTCCACCGAGCCCCGGAAGCTGTGCACCATGATCGCCATCGCCGTGGCCAGCGCCACACTGGCCACCACGCCAGCCAGCGCTGCCGATGCGCTGTTCGGCACGCCGCGGATGCGCTGCACCGCGAGCCACAGCGCCGGCCGTCGCCAGGCCAGTCCAGGCATCGCTGCGAGCAGCCATCCCAGCGCGCGCGTGAGCAGCGGGACGAAGACGATGCCGGCGAACAGCCAGGCGGCGATCGCGGCGTAGGCGGCCAGCGGCAGGCCGGCGACTGGCGGCAGCGCCACCAGGACGGCGCCCGCCAGCGCCAGCGCGGCGCTCCAGCCTGCCGCATTGCGCCGGTCGAGCACGGCCTCGCCGCCGCCCTTCAGCGCCCGCGCCGGCACGAGCCTGCGCAACGCGCGGGCCGGCACCGCGCTGCCCGCGAGGCCTGTGCCGATGCCCAGCGCGGCGAACAGCGCCAGCGCCGCGGGATCCAGTGCGAGGGCCGGGCGCACGCCCTGGAAGTAGCCGCCGCCTAGGTCGCCGCCGGTCAGCGCCAGCATGGCCGCCGCGATGCCGATGCCGCCGGCCAGGCCCAGGCCCGCGCCGAGTGCGCCCAGCACCGCACCCTGGCCCAGCACCAGCGTGGAAAGGAAGGAGCGCGGCGCGCCGAGCACGCCCAGCAGCGACAGTTCCTGCTGCTGGCGCATCACGCCGAGCGAGACGGTGGAGTAGACGATGAAGCCGCCGGTGAACAGCGCGACCAGCGCCAGCACGTTCAGGTTCACCCGGTAGGCGCGCGACAGGTTCGACATCCGCTGGCGCGAGGCATCGGGCCCGCTCCAGCTCGCCCCCGGCGGCAGGCTGGCGCCGACCGCCTCCTGCAGTCCCGACAGCGTTGCGCCGGGCACCAGGCGCAGGTCGATCCGCGAGATCCGGCCCAGCCAGCCGAAGCGCCACTGCGCCGAGCCGAGGTCGGTCACCGCGATCGCCTGTCCGGGCGCCGCACCCGGCACGGTTCCGGCCACCCGCCATCGTGATGTCTCGAGCCCGCTGCGCAGCAGCAGGCGTGCGCCGGGCCGCAGGTCCAGCGCCTTCAGCGCGGACTCGGAGAGGAAGATTGCGTCGTCCCCGAACAGCGTCGCGGGCCCGGCTTCGACGGCATCCTGGTCGACCCGGGGCAGCAGTCCGGGCGTCACTTCCGCGGCGCGCAGCGGATCGATCGCCACCACCTTCAGGCGCTGCGGCGCCGCTTCCGGGCGACCCTCCACGGTGGCGGCGAGATCCAGTTCGATCGCCGGGCTGCCCGCCTGCACCAGGGGCTCTCGCGCCAGCAGCGGCCAGGCCGATTCGTCGAAGCCGTTGCCCGAGGTCGCCTCGAGCCGCGCCTGGGCGTCGCCGTTGACCACCGCGATCGCCGCACCGAACTCCTGGAGCGCCGACCGGTTGACCAGGTGGATCGCCAGGCCGAGCGCCACGCCGATGGCGATCGCCACCACCGCAGTCAGCGCGCGCCCCGGTGAGGCCCGCCACTGGCCCACCCAGATCCAGCGCATCAGGCTGGTCATCGCGGCTCAGCAGGCCCGCAGGCCCGACGCGCCCAGCCTGAAGCGGAGATCCGCGATCAAGGCTGCCTGCTCGGAGTGCGTCACCATCAGCAGCGCCGTGCCGTGGCCGCGTACCTGCTCGGCCAGCATCTCGAGCGCCGTCGCCGCCGTGCCGGGGTCCAGGTTGCCAGTGGGCTCGTCGGCCAGCAGCAGCCGCGGCCGGTGCGCCAGCGCGCGTGCCAGCGCCACCCGCTGCTGTTCCCCGCCCGAGAGCTCGCGCGGCAGGCTTCGCTCGCGCCCGGCCAGCCCCACGCGCGCCAGCAGCTCCGCGGCGCGCGCGAGCGACTCGT
Organism: Quisquiliibacterium transsilvanicum; assembly: GCF_014202215.1. Lineage (GTDB taxonomy): Bacteria > Pseudomonadota > Gammaproteobacteria > Burkholderiales > Burkholderiaceae_E > Quisquiliibacterium > Quisquiliibacterium transsilvanicum. The sequence continues at coordinate 35,840 of NZ_JACHGB010000009.1, forward strand.
CCTCGGGGGCGCCGGCCAGCAGCATCGCCACCGCGACGTTGCGCAGCGCGTCCAGGTGCGGAATCAGGTGGAAGGCCTGGAAGACGAAGCCCAGCGAGGCGCGCCGGAAGCGCGCGGCGTCATCGGGGTCGAGCCGGTGCACCGCGATGCCGCCGACGTGGATCTCGCCGGCGTCCACCGGCTCGAGGCCGGCGATCAGGTTGAGCAGCGTCGACTTGCCCGAGCCGGACTCGCCGAGCAGCGCCACGATGGCACCAGCGGGAATCTGCATCGAGAGACCGCGCAGCACCCAGCGCTCGCCGAAGCGCTTGCCCACGCCCTCGATGCGCACGAGCGGCGCGGCCTGGCCGGGAGCGGAGGGTGCAGCGTCGGGATGGGTCATCGGGGGTCGAGACTATGATAACGGCTCGCGCGGGACCCAGCCCGCGCGCGACGCAAGGAGAGCGCAGTGCGGATCGTTCGCTGGACCGGTTGGGCGCTGGTGGCGCTGCTGTCGATCGCGGCAGGGCTGCTGATCGCCTGGCGCTTTGCCGGGATGCCGCAGACCAGGGGCGAGCTCGAGCTCGGCGGTCCGGGCGCGGCCTTCACCGTGGTGCGCGACGTCCATGGCATCCCCCACGTCTTCGCGGCCGCCGAAAACGACGCCTACTTCGCGCTCGGCCTGCTGCACGCCCAGGATCGGCTCTGGCAGCTGGAGATGAATCGGCGCATCGTCGGCGGCACGCTGGCCGAGGTGCTGGGCCCCGGGGCGCTGGACACCGACCGCTTCCTGCGCACCCTGGGCGTCCGCCGCAATGCCGAGCGGATCGTCGAGAACCTCGACTTCGCCACCCGGAGCTCCTTGCAGGCCTATGCCGACGGCGTCAACGCGGGCATCGGTCTGACCGGGCGCGCGACCTGGAAGCTGCCGCCCGAGTTCCTGTTGCTCGGCGTGCGCCCCGGCAAGTGGACCCCGGCGGACAGCATCGGCTGGTCGACGATGATGGCCTGGGATCTTTCCGGCAACCACGCCACCGAGCTGCTGCGCTTCGCGCTGTCGGGCCGCCTGGACGCGCAGCGCCTTGGCGAGCTCTTCGAGACCGACCCGCCAGCGCAGCTGCCGGACCTCGCGCGCCTCTACGAAGGGCTGGACCGTGGCGACGTCGCCGCGCTGATGCAGGCGATTCCGCCGGGCAACATCGACGGCATCGGCTCCAACAACTGGGTGGTCGACGGCAGGCATACGGTGTCCGGCAAGCCGCTGCTGGCCAACGATCCGCACCTCGGCCTGAACTCGCCCGCGCTGTGGTACTTCGCCCATCTGTCGGCACCGGGGCTGGATGCCATCGGTGCCACGCTGCCGGGCCTGCCCACGGTGGTGCTGGGGCGCAACCAGCGCATCGCCTGGGGCTTCACCAACACCGCTCCGGACACCCAGGACCTCTATCTGGAGCGCATCGACCCCGCCGATCCAGGGCGCTACCAGACCCCCGAGGGCTGGGCAGCGTTCGAGCGCCGCACCGAGGTGATTCGGGTGAAGGGCGCGCCGGACGTGACGCTGCAGGTGCGCGACACGCGCCACGGCCCGGTCATCTCCGATGTCCACGCGCAGCTCGGCCGGACGATGCAGGCGCGCAAGCTGGACGCCCGCTACGTGCTGGCCCTGCGCTGGGCCGCGCTGACTCCGGACGACGGCACGATGCGGGCCAGCTTCGATCTGCATCGCGCGCAGGACTGGCCGCAGTTCACCGAGGCGTTGCGCGGCTTCGCTGCCCCGCAGCAGAACATGGTCTACGCCGACGTCGACGGCAACGTGGGCTTCATCGCCCCCGGCCGGGTGCCGGTGCGCAAGGCCGGGAACGCGTTGCGGGGTCTCGCGCCGGCGCCCGGCTGGGATGCGCGCTACGACTGGGACGGCTTCATCCCCTTCGAGCAGCTGCCGCGCAGCTGGCGGCCCGCCTCGGGGGCGGTGGTCACCGCCAACCAGAACATCCTCGGGCAGGACTACCCGTACTTCATCAGCGCCGAGTGGACGCTTCCCTACCGGCATGACCGCATCGTCGAGCTGCTCGGCGAGAAGCAGCGCCACGATCCCGCATCTTTCCAGTCGATGCAGGCCGACGTGCTGTCGAGGCCGATGGCGGAGCTGCTGCCGATGCTGCGCAAGGCGACGCCCGCCACGCCGGCCGGCCGCGCCGCGCTGGAGCGGGTTGCACAGTGGGACGCGCGAATGGTGGCCGACGCCCCCGAGCCGCTGATCGTCACTGCCTGGATCGATCGGCTGCGCCGCCTGGTTTTCGAGGACGAGGTGGGCGAGGAACTGTTCCCGCTGGTCGAGCGGCAGCGGGTGCGGACCCGCGCGCTGGTCAGGGCGCTGGCCGGCGAGGGCATGGCGCGCTGGTGCGACGACATCCGCACGCAGCCGGTCGAGGACTGCCGCCAGCTGGTCGACCGCGCGCTGGACGAGTCGGTGGCAGACCTGCAGTCCCGCTACGGCGAGGACATCGCCGCCTGGCAATGGGGCAGCGCGCACCAGGCTGTGTCGGAGCATCGTCCCTTCAGCCGCCAGGCCCTGCTGGCGAAGTTCTTCGAGATCCGCGTGCCTTCGCCTGGCGACGTGAACACGGTGAACGTGGGGCGCAACAATCCCTGGGATCCGGCCGAGCCCTTCGCCAACCGCTGGGCCGCCAGCCTGCGCGCGATCTACGACCTGGCCGACATGGACAATTCGCGCTTCATCCACTCGACGGGGCAGAGCGGCCACGTGCTGTCCTCGCACTACCGCGACCTGTCCGAGCGCTGGGCGCGCGTCGAGTACCTGCCGATGGTGACCGACAGGGCGCGGATCGAGAAGGAGGCATACCGGACGCTTGAGGTGCGGCCGGCGCGTTGACTCAGGCTCAGTCGACGATCACCAGCGGCTCGCCCATCTCCAGTTCGCCGATCACCGCCGCCGCCGCAAACCCGTCGCGCCGGAAGATCTCCAGCACCTCGTCCACGCTGGCCGGGTCGCAGGCCACCAGCAGCCCGCCGCTGGTCTGAGGGTCGGTGAGCAGCGCCTGTTCCACCGCGCCGATGCCGCTGCCCAGGCGCACGTCCGCGCCGTAGCCGGCCCAGTTCCGGCCGGAGGCTCCGGTGACGAAGCCGTCGGCGGCGAGGCGGGCGACGCCGTCGATCAGCGGCACCTGCTGCATCGAGATGCGCATCTGCAGGCGCGAGCCGCGCGAGATCTCGAGCGCGTGGCCCAGCAGCCCGAAGCCGGTGACGTCGGTCAGCGCGTGCACGCCTTCCAGCGTCGACAGCGAGCGGCCGGAGACGTTCAGGCGGGTGGTGTTGTCGATCATCGCAGCGTAGCCCTCGGGGGACAGCGCTTCCTTCTTCAGCGCGGCCGACAGCACCCCCACGCCAAGGGGTTTGCCGAGGATCAGCTTGTCGCCGGCGCGGGCGCCGGCATTGCGCTTGAGGTTCTTCGGGTGCACCACGCCGAGCACGACGAGGCCGTAGATCGGCTCGACCGAGTCGATGGTGTGGCCGCCGGCGATCGGGATGCCGGCGGCGGCGCACACCGACTCGCCGCCTTCGATGATGGCGCGGATGGTCTCCACCGGCAGGCGGTCGATCGGCATCGCGACCAGCGCCAGCGCCATGATCGGCGTGCCGCCCATCGCGTAGACGTCGGAGATCGCGTTGGTGGCTGCGATGCGGCCGAAGTCGTACGGATCGTCGACGATCGGCATGAAGAAATCGGTGGTGGCGACGATCGCCTGCTCGTCGTTGAGCTGGTAGACCGCAGCGTCATCGGCCGTCTCGATGCCCACCAGCAGCTGGGGCGGCACCGGGAAGCGGCTGCTGCTCTTGAGGATTTCGGCCAGCACGCCAGGGGCGATCTTGCAGCCGCAGCCGCCGCCATGCGAGAAGGAGGTGAGGCGGATGGGGGCGGGGGATTCGGGGGCGTTCATGGGCGTTCCGTGTTGCGTCGAGCGGTGCTGCCGGCCGGGGCGGGCGCGGTGTCGGATGACACGAGATTATGCGCCAGCCGCCTGACCGCTGCCCTCTCCGCGGCCGGGTCGAACAGCGGCGCGCGCAGCGCGCACTGGGCGCGCAGATGCTGGAGGAAGGCCGGCTCGCGCTGGCAGCGTGCGATCAGCGCCGCGAGCCCGGCATCGTCGCCGGCCTCGAACCAGCCATCGTAGCCTGCGCCCAGCATGCCCACCGATCCCGGGATCCGCGACCCCAGCACCGGGATCCCGGCGGTCACCGCCTCGATCAGCACGTTGGCACCGCCTTCCATCAGGGAGGGCAGCAGCAGCACCCGGCCGCGCCGGATCATCTGGCGGGTACGGGCATGCGAAAGGGGGCCGAGCAGGCGCACCCGGGGATCCTCGGCGGCCGCGCGCCGGAAGGCCTCGCCGGTCTGCGGGTCGCGGTCGCTGCCGGCGTGCAGCAGGCGCAGCCGGTCGAAGGGCGGTTCGTCCGTGCGCAGCCGTTGCAGCGCCCGCAGCGCGGTCAGCGGGTCCTTCTCGGCCCGCAGGTGGCCCACCAGCAGCAGGTCGAAGCTGCGCGCCCGCGGCGTGCCCGGGCTCAGCGTGCGTGCGGACTGGAAGATGGTCTCGGTTCGCGCCCTCAGGTGCTCCGGCAGCTCGTCTGCGCCCCGCTCCTGGAGCACCACCAGCCGCTTCGCCAGCTCCAGCGAGCGGCGCGCCGAGGCGTCGTCGCGGATGTCGCGGTAGAGGTCGGTGCCGGTGAGCACCACCGCCACCGGCCCGCCCGCGGCGGCGAATCGCTCGATCGCCTCGGCGGAGCGGCGCGCATGCAGCGCGATCATCGCGTCCGCCGGGCGGCCATCCCATTGCCTGGCCACCTCCACGTCGAAGCCGGCGCGCAGGAAGCCGGACCAGCGCCAGGCGGTCTGCCAGTTGCCGTTGCGGTCGGCGGCGATGGCGGGGGAGATGATGAGGATGCGAGGGCGCACCGGGGCTGTCTGTCGTGTCTGCCTGGATCGTTGTACGCGCCGACGGGGCCGCGCGCCGTCGGGTCAGGGAGAATCGCTGGCGATCCTGATGAATGTCAATGACGCCGGGGGCCGGTGAAGTTGACAATTCGCAAGTTTTTCCATCCGGACCGATCCCACATGAACGATTTCCTCTTCGATCACCTCACCGCGGCCGGCATGCGCCTGCTCAGGCTGCGCGACCATGCCCTGCTGCCGGTGGTTCAGGGCGGCATGGGGGTCGGCGTGTCGGCGCACCGCCTCGCGTCCGCAGTGGCGCGGGCCGGGGCGCTGGGCACCGTGGCGTCGGTCGACCTGCGTCATCATCATGAGGATCTGATGGAGCAGAGCAGGCGGGTGCGCGACCGGGAGTCCCTTGACCGGCTCAACCTGATCGCGCTGGACCGCGAGGTCCGGATGGCGAAGGAGCAGTCCGGCGGCCGCGGCGCCATCGCCGTCAACGTGATGAAGGCGGTCGACGAGCACCCCGCGCTGGTCCGCCAGGCCTGCGAGTCCGGGGCAGACGCCATCGTGATGGGGGCGGGGCTGCCGCTGGATCTGCCCGAGATGACCGCCAACTTCCCGAAGGTGGCGCTGATCCCCATCCTGTCGGATGCGCGCGGCGTGGCCCTGGTGCTGCGCAAGTGGATGCGCAAGAAGCGCCTGCCGGACGCGATCGTCATCGAGCATCCCCGCTACGCCGGTGGCCACCTGGGCGCCACCCGGATCGAGGAGCTGGAGGACGGCCGCTTCGATTTCGAGCCGGTGGCTGAAGGCGTCGCCGCGCAGATGCGCGAGATGGGCATCGAGTCCGAGCGCGTTCCGCTGATTGCCGCGGGCGGCATCAACAGTCATGAACGGGTGCGGCAGCTGCTGGCCTGCGGGTATTCGGGCGTGCAGCTCGGCACTGCCTTCGCGGTCACCGAGGAGGGCGACGCGCACCCCAACTTCAAGCGGGTGCTGGCGGGCGCCGGACCCCAGGACGTCGTCGAGTTCGTCAGCGTCGCCGGCCTGCCGGCGCGCGCTGTGCGCACGCCCTGGCTGGACCGCTACCTGAAGCGCGAGGAATTTCTCAAGAGCAAGGCCTCGTCGCACCAGAACAAGTGCGCGGTGGGCCTGCAGTGCCTCACCGTGTGCGGGCTGCGCGACGGGCTGGCCAAGTTCGGCCAGTTCTGCATCGACAGCCAGCTCGCGGCCGCCATGAAAGGCGAAGTGTCGCGAGGGCTGTTCTTCCGCGGCGCCTCGTCGATTCCATTCGGCAGCGCGATCCGCCCGGCGCGCGAGCTCATCGAGTACCTGCTGAGCGGGCGCATGCCTGCCGCGCTGACGGCCGGGCTGGCCCCGGTCGCCCGGCGCGAGCTGGCGGAAGCCGTCTGAACGGGGACCCGGGCGCTGTTGGCCGGGGTGTTGCCGGCCCGGTGGCCGATCGGCCCGGCAGCTGACCGGCCCGGCAACTGACGGCCCTGGCCGTGGCGCTCGTGCGCCCCGGCAGCCTTACTCCACCCCGCCCGGGGCGCCGCCCATCACGCGGCTGAAGCCGCCGTCGACGTAGGTGATCTCGGCGGTAACGCCCGCGGCGAGGTCCGACAGCAGGAAGGCCGCGACGTTGCCGACGTCCTCGATGGTGACGTTGCGGCGCAGCGGCGCGTTCGTCTCGACGATCGACAGGATCTTCGAGAAGCCCTTGATGCCGCTGGCCGCCAGCGTGCGCAGCGGCCCGGCCGAGATGCCGTTGACCCGGATGCCGCGCGGGCCCAGGGCTTCGGCCAGGTAGCGCACGCTTGCCTCGAGGCTGGCCTTGGCCAGGCCCATCGTGTTGTAGCTGGGCACCATGCGCACTGCGCCCAGGTAGGACAGCGTGAGCAGCGCGCTGCGGCGTCCTTCCATCATCGGCAGCGCCGCCTTGGCCAGCGCCGGGAAGCTGTAGGCCGAGATCTCCTGGGCGGTGCGGAAGCCGTCCCTGCTCAGGCCGTCGAGGAAATTGCCGGAGATCGCCTCGCGTGGCGCGAAGGCGATGGCGTGCACCAGACCGTCAAGACCGTCCCACTGCTCGCGCAGGCCCGAGAAGAGCGCTTCGATCTGGCCGTCGTCGCCGACGTCGCAGGGAAAGATCAGCGACGACCCGAACTCGGCCGCCATTTCGCTCACGCGCTCGCGGAAGCGATCGTTCTGGTAGGTGAACGCGAGTTCCGCGCCCTGTTCCCGGCAGCTCCTGGCGATGCCGTAGGCGATGGATCGGTTCGACAGCAGTCCGGTGACCAGAATGCGCTTGCCGGCGAGAAAGCCCATCGATGTGCTCCTTGAGATGTCCGATGTCGATTCGGGGCGTATTCTCGCACGCGCACCGGGAGCGGCTGATGCTGCGGCGCTCCGATAGAATCGCCCGCCATGCGCCCTCCGCACGCACAGCCGCTCCGCCCGGTCATGGTCTTCGCCATGCCGGCGCCGCTCGCGCTGCTGCTGGCGCTGCTGCTCGCGCTCCTGCTGCCCCTTGCGCCCGCACGGGCCGCCCACGCCCTGGCCTGGGGCGATACCCCCAAGTACCCGCCCGGCTTCACCCACTTCGACTACGTGAACCCCGAAGCGCCGCGCGGCGGCACGCTGAACCTCAACGGCTTCGGCAGCTTCGACAAGCTCAATCCGTTCACCCTCAAGGGCATGGCGGCAGCCGGCCTGGGCACGCTGATGTTCGAGACTCTGGCTGAGGCCAGCGAGGACGAGCCCTTCTCGATGTACGGCCTGCTCGCCGACGACATGGACTTCGCCGCCGACGGGCTGTCGATCACCTTCCGTCTCCATCCCGCGGCCCGGTTCTCCGACGGCAGCTTGGTGCTCGCCGAGGACGTGCGCCACTCCTTCGAGACCCTGATCGGCCGGCAGGCCCATCCGCGTTTCCGCCAGTATTTCGCCGACGTGGCGCGCGTTCGGGTGCTCGACGAGCGCCGGGTGCGCTTCGAGTTCGCGCGCCGCAACCACGAGCTGCACATGATCCTGGGCCTGCAGCTGCCGGTGTTCTCGCGCAACTGGGGCGCGGGCAAGCCTTTCGACCAGCTGGTGCAGGAGCCGCCGCTGGCCAGCGGCCCCTACCTCATCGACAAGGCCGACTGGGGCCGCTCGATCACCTACCGGCGCAACCCCGGCTACTGGGGCGAGGGGCTGGCGGTGCGCCGAGGCAGCTTCAACTTCGAGCGTGTCACCTGGAAGTACTTCAAGGACGAGACCGCGCGGCTCGAGGGCTTCAAGGCGGGCGAGTTCGACTGGGTGGCCGAGAACTCCGCGCGCAACTGGGCGCGCGGCCACACCGGGCGCCGCTACGCGTCCGGGGAGATCGTGAAGCGCGAGTTCCCGCACTCCAATGCCGCGGGAATGCAGGGCTTCGCGCTGAACACGCGGCGCGCGCTGTTCGCCGACGTGCGGGTGCGCCGCGCGCTCGCGCTGGCGATGGACTTCGAGTGGATGAACCGGCAGATCTTCTACGGTCAGTACGTGCGCAGCCCCAGTTACTTCACCAACAGCGAGATGCAGGCGGACGGGATGCCGGGGCCGGACGAGCTGGCGGTGCTCGAGGCGCTGCGCGACAGGCTCTCGCCCGAGGTGTTCGGCGCGGCGCCAGTGCCGCCGGTGACGACCCCGCCGTCCAGCCTGCGCGAAAACCTTCGCCAGGCGCTGGGGCTGCTGGCCGAGGCCGGCTGGAAGGTGGCCGACGACGGCCGGCTGCGCAACGCGGCCGGCGCGCCGTTCGAGTTCGAGATCCTCTCGTACTCGCGCGCGCTGGAGCGGGTGGCGGTGCCCTGGGCGCGCAACCTGGAGAAGCTCGGCATCGCCGCGCGGCTGCGCACCACCGACCCCGCGCTCTACCAGAAGCGCGCCGACGAGTTCGACTTCGACGTGATGGTCGGTCTGCTGCCGGCCAGCCAGACGCCTGGCAACGAGCTGGTCGAGCGCTTCACCAGCGCCGCAGCGAAGGAGCGCGGCTCCGACAACGTCACCGGGGTGAGCGACCCCGCGGTGGACGCGCTGGTGCAACGCCTGCTTGCCAGCCGCAGCCGCGCGGAGCTGGTTGCGGTGGCACGCGCGCTCGACCGGGTGCTGCGCCACGGCTGGTACATGGTGCCGCACTTCCACGCGCCGACCCATCGCGTCGCCTACCGCAAGCACCTGGCCCATCCGGAGCGCCTGCCGCGCTACTACGGCGCCGAGAGCTGGCTGCTCAAGACCTGGTGGGTGCGCCCCGGCGCGTCGGCCAACGGCCACTGAAGAAGGGACTGCCGTGGCCGCCTACATCCTGAAGCGCCTGCTGCTGATGGTGCCCACCCTGGTGGGCATCCTGCTGGTGAGCTTCGTGGTGATCCAGTTCGTGCCCGGCGGACCCGTCGAGCAGCTGGTGCAGGAGCTGCGCGGGCGCGGCGCCGGCGGCGAAGTGGCCGCCACCTCCAACGTCTATCGCGGCTCGCAGGGCGTGGACCCCGAGCGGCTGGCGGAGATCCGCGCGCTCTACGGCTTCGACCGCCCGGCGCACGAGCGCTTCCTGGACATGCTCTGGCGCTACCTGCGCTTCGACCTGGGCACCAGCTACTTCCACCACAAGGGCGTCTGGGAGCTGATCGTCGAGAAGCTGCCGGTGTCGATGAGCCTGGGGCTGTGGAGCTTCCTGATCACTTACGCGGTGTCGATTCCGCTTGGCATCGCCAAGGCGGTGCGCAACGGCTCGCGCTTCGACCTGGTCACCAGCACTGCCATCCTGGTCGGCTACGCCATCCCCGGTTTCGTGCTGGGCGTGGCGCTGCTGGTGCTGTTCGGCGGCGGCTCCTTCCTGCAAGTCTTCCCGCTGCGCGGGCTCACTTCCGACAATTTCGCCGAGCTGTCGCTGATGGGCCAGGTGCTCGACTACTTCTGGCACCTGGCGATGCCGCTGGCCTGCCTGGTCGTGGGCAGCTTCGCGGTGACCACCATGCTCACCAAGAACGTCTTCCTCGAGGAGATCCGCAAGCAGTACGTGCTGGTGGCGCGCGCCAAGGGGCTGCCCGAGCGCCGCGTGTTCTACCGTCATGTATTCCGCAACGCGCTGATCCCGCTGGTGACCGCATTCCCGGCCGCCTTCGTCGGCGCCTTCTTTGCCGGCTCGCTGCTGATCGAAACCATCTTCTCGCTCGACGGGCTGGGGCTGCTGTCCTACGAGGCGGTGATCCGCCGCGACTACCCGGTGGTGCTGGGCGCGCTCTACGTGTTCTCGCTGATCGGGCTGGTCACCAAGCTGGTCACCGACCTCTGCTACACCTGGGTCGATCCCAGGGTGAAGTTCGACGCGGCATGAGCGCACCGGTGTCACTGTCGCCGTCGCGGCGCGCGTGGCTGCGCTTCCGTGCCAACCGCCGGGGGCTGGTCAGCCTGTGGGTTTTCCTGGCGCTGTTCGTCGCCAGCCTGGGCGCGGAGCTGCTTTCGAACGACCGGCCGATCGTGGTGAGCTACGAAGGCAGCCTCTACTGGCCGCTGGCGCGCACCTACCCGGAGACCGCCTTCGGCGGCGATTTCCGCACGCCCGCCGACTACCTCGACCCCTTCATTCGCCAGCGCATCACCAGCGGCGGAAACTGGGCGCTGTATCCGCCAAATAACTACAGCTTCGACACCATCAACTACTTCGCGCCCAGCCCGGACCCTGCGCCGCCCTCGTCAGCCAACCTGCTCGGCACCGACGACCGGGGCCGCGACGTACTGGCGCGCCTGCTCTACGGCTTCCGCCTGTCGGTGCTGTTCGCGCTGGGGCTCACCGCGGTGGGCACCGCGATCGGTATCCTGGCCGGGGCGGTGCAGGGCTATTTCGGCGGCCGCACCGACCTCGCGCTGCAGCGGCTGATCGAAGTCTGGGGCTCGATCCCGGAGCTTTACCTGCTGCTGATCCTGGCGTCGATCTTCGAGCCCAGCATCTGGATCCTGCTGGCCATCCTCTCGGCCTTCGGCTGGATGGGGCTGTCCGACTACGTGCGCGCGGAGTTCCTGCGCAACCGCGGGCTGGAGTACGTGACCGCGGCGCGCGCGCTGGGCCTGCCGGACCGCACCATCATCCGCCGCCACGTGCTGCCGAACTCGCTCACGCCGGTGATCGCGTTCCTGCCCTTCAGGATGAGCGCGGCAATCGTCGCGCTCACCAGCCTGGACTTCCTCGGCCTGGGCGTGCCGCCGTCCACGCCCAGCCTGGGCGAACTGCTGTCGCAGGGCAAGGCCAACCTGGACGCCTGGTGGATCTCGCTGCCCACCTTCGCGGTGCTGGTCGGCACGCTGATGCTGCTGATCTTCATCGGCGAAGCGCTGCGCGACGCCCTGGACACGAGGAAGGGATGAGCGCAACGACGCCGGACGCAAGAAGCGCGGACGCAGCATCAGGGGCGGCGGCGCCGCTGCTGTCGGTCGAGAACCTGCGCGTCGACTTCGCCACTGCGGGCGTCAGCGCGCGCGTCGTCGAGGACATGAGCTTCTCGATCGCGCCGGGCGAGCGCTTCGCGCTGGTCGGGGAGTCCGGCTCGGGCAAGACGGTCACCGCCTACTCGCTGCTGCGCCTGCATTCGGATGCGCGCTACGGCGGGCGGATCCTGTTCGACGGGCGCGACCTGCTGTCGCTGTCCGAGCGCGAGATGCGCGGCGTGCGCGGCCGCGACATCGCGATGGTGTTCCAGGAGCCGATGAGCGCGCTCAATCCGCTCTATTCGATCGGCGATCAGATCTGCGAGACCATCGAGCTCCACGAAGGACTGCCCCGCGCGCAGGCCGCAGAGCGCGCGCTGCGCCTGCTGGAACGGGTGCGCATCGCCGAGCCCCGCCGGCGCTTCGCGAGCCTGCCGCACCAGCTCTCCGGCGGCCAGCGGCAGCGGGCGATGATCGCGATGGCGCTGGCCTGCCATCCACGCCTGCTGGTTGCGGACGAGCCGACCACTGCGCTGGACGTCACCCTGCAGCGCCAGATCGTCGAGCTGCTCGCCGAACTGCAGCGCGAGATGGGAATGGCGGTGCTGCTGATCACCCACGACCTGCCGCTGGTGCGCTCCTTCGCCGACCGGGTTGCGGTGATGCAGTCCGGTCGACTGGTGGAAACCGGACCTGCCCGCGAGGTGTTCGATGCGCCGCGCCACCCCTACACCCGCAGGCTGGTCGACAGCCGGCCGCGTCGGGACCTGGCGCCGGTGCCGGAGTCGGCGCCCGTGCTGCTGCGCGCAAGCGGCCTGGGCTGCCGCTTCGAGTCGCGCACCGGCTGGTTCTCGCGCCACATTTTCGAGGCGGTGCAGGGAGTGGGACTGCAGCTGGCGCGCGGCGAGACGCTGGGCATCGTCGGCGAGTCCGGGTCCGGCAAGACCACGCTGGGGATGGCGCTGCTGCGGCTGTCTCAGGCCCGCACCACGGGCGCGATCGAACTGGGCGGCGTGCGGATCGACACGATGGACCGGCGCCGGCTGCGGCCGCTGCGCCGGCGCATGCAGGTGGTCTTCCAGGACCCCTACAACGCGCTGTCGCCGCGCCTGACCGTCGAGGAGATCGTCGGCGAGGGGCTCGCGCTGCATCGCCCCGAGCTGGACGCGGCGCGCCTGCGCGAGGCGGTGGTGCGGGTGCTCGAGGAGGTGGGGCTGACGGCCGAGATGCTGAACCGCTATCCGCACGAGTTCTCCGGCGGGCAGCGCCAGCGCATCGCGATCGCCCGGGCGGTGGTGCTGCAGCCCGAACTGCTGCTGCTCGACGAGCCCACCTCGTCGCTGGACGTGTCGGTGCAGCGCCAGGTGCTGGAGCTGCTCTCCGGGCTGCAGCGCATTCATGGCATGAGCTATCTCTTCATCACCCACGACCTGCAGGTGGTGCGCGCGATGGCGCACCGCGTGATGGTGATGAAGGACGGCAGGGTGGTGGAGGCAGGAGAGACCGAGTCCGTGTTCGCTTCGCCCGTCCATCCCTACACCCGGGAGCTGCTCGCCGCCGTGCCGGATTGAGGTCGCCGGATGCAAGTCGGCCGCCCCGGGTGCGACGACCCATCAGCGCCCCGGGCGATCCCCGCCGGCGTTTCGCGGATAATCCGTGCTTGCCTGCGGGCGCACCAACGGTATCGGACGCATCTCCTTGAATCCCCTGAGCTTTTCCTGGCGGCTCACGCGGCGCGACTGGCGCGCCGGCGAGCTGCGCCTGTTGCTGGCGGCGCTGGTGGTGGCAGTCGCATCGATCGCCAGCGTCGGTTTCTTCGTCGACCGCATGCGCCAGGCGCTCTCGCTGGAGGCGCGCCAGCTGCTGGGCGCCGACCTGGTGATCGGCTCCGATCGCGCGCTGCCCAAGGAGTGGATCGACGAGGTGGGCCGATTGGGGCTGGCCAGCGCGCTGACGGTCAGCTTCCCAAGCATGGTGGTGGGCGAGCAGGGCCCGCCGCAGCTGGCATCGGTCAAGGCGGTGTCGGAGGGCTATCCGCTGCGCGGGGCGGTGCGGGTGGCGAGCGCGCCCGGCGCGCCCGACGAGGCCGCTGGCGGGATCCCCGCGCCCGGCACGCTCTGGGTCGATCCACAGCTGCTGCAGGCGCTCGGCGCGCCGCCGGGCGCGGCGCTGGAGCTTGGCGACGCGCGCTTCCAGGCCGCGCAGGTGATCACGCTGGAGCCGGATCGCGGGGCCAATTTCGTCAACTTCGCGCCGCGCGCAATCCTGCGCCTCGACGAGCTCGAGGCCACCGGGCTGGTGCAGCCGGCCAGCCGGGTGACCTGGCGGCTGCTGGTCGCCGGCGAGCCCGCCGCGCTGTCCCGCTTCGAGGCCTGGGTGCAGCCGCGCCTCGGGCGCAATGCCCGCGTGGAGACCCTCGAGAGCGGGCGCCCGGAACTGCGCAACACCCTGGAACGCGCCGAGCGCTTCCTGGCGCTGGTGGCGCTGATGTCGGCGCTGATCGCCGCAGTGGCCATCGGGCTCGCCTCGCGGCGCTTCGCCGAGCGCCACCTGGATGGCTGCGCGGTGATGCGCGCCATGGGCATCCGCCAGTCCAGGCTGTCGGCGGTGCTGGCCCTGGAGCTGTTCTGGATCGGCCTGGCCGGCGGCCTGGTCGGAGCCTTGCTCGGCTGGCTGGTGCACTTCGGCCTGGTCAGCGCCATCTCGCCGCTGATCGGAATGCCGCTGCCGATGCCGGGTCCCTGGCCCGCGCTGCAGGCGCTGGCCGCCGGGCTGGTGCTGCTGCTGGGCTGCGGCGCCTGGCCCTTCCTGCGCCTGGCCGGCGTGCCGCCGCTGCGGGTGCTGCGGCGCGACCTCGGCAGTGCCGGCGCGTCTCCGTGGGTCGCGCTGCTGCTGGCGCTCGCGGCCTTCGCGGGCCTGCTGCTGTGGTTCGCGGGCGACCGCAAGCTGGCCGCCGTGGCGCTGGGCGGATTCGTGGTCGGCGGCGCGGTCTTTTCGGTGCTTGTTTGGCTGGCGATGCGGCTGATCGCGCCGCTGCGCGGTACCGCGCTGGTGCGGCGGCGGCCGGCGCTGCGCCTGGCGCTGGCCTCGTGGTCGCGCCGCCAGGGCGCCTCGGTGGTGCAGACCGTGGCGCTCGCGGTGGGCCTGATGGCGCTGATGCTGCTCACCGTCACGCGCACCGACCTGATCGACAGCTGGCGGCGCGCCAGTCCGCCAGACGCGCCGAACCGTTTCGTGATCAACATCCAGCCCGACCAGCGCGATGCGGTGATCCGCAGCCTGGCGCAGGCCGGCATCCGCGACGTCGAGCTGCTGCCGATGATCCGCGGCCGGCTGGTGGAGATCAACGGGCGGCCGGTGCGCCCGGAGGACTTCGACGGCGACCGCGCCCAGCGCATGCTTGACCGCGAGTTCAACCTTTCCCAGTCGGCGCAGGCGCCGGCGCACAACCGCATCGTCGAGGGCAAGTGGTTCGCGCCGGAGGGGCTCGAGGTCTCGGTGGAATCCGGCATCCTGGCCACGCTCGGACTGAAGCTGGGCGATGAGCTCACCTTCGACATCGCCGGCGAGAAAGTGGCGGTGCGTGCCACCAGCGTGCGCAAGGTCCAGTGGGATTCGATGCGGGTCAACTTCTTCATGATCCTCTCACCACGTGCGTTGCGCGACGCGCCGCAGACCCTGATCACCGCCTTCCACCAGCCCGTGGATGCGCCGCGCGTCGAGGCCGCGCTGGTGCGCGAGCACCCCAATCTGACGATTTTCGATACCGGGGCGCTGCTGAACCAGGTGCAGAAGATGCTGGAGCAGGTGGTGCTGGCGGTGCAGT
Source organism: Quisquiliibacterium transsilvanicum (assembly GCF_014202215.1). Lineage (GTDB taxonomy): Bacteria > Pseudomonadota > Gammaproteobacteria > Burkholderiales > Burkholderiaceae_E > Quisquiliibacterium > Quisquiliibacterium transsilvanicum. The sequence goes on from NZ_JACHGB010000009.1 coordinate 51,037, forward strand.
TCCTGTTCCTGCTGACGCTGGCGGCTGGCGTCGTGGTGCTGCACACCGCGCTGGCCAGTTCGCGCGACGAGCGGGTGCGCGAGGCGGGGCTGATGCGCGCGCTGGGCGCCTCGCGCGCGCAGCTCTCGCAGGCCCAGCTCTGGGAGCTGGGCCTGTCGGGCGCGCTGGCCGGCCTGCTCGCCTCCGGCGGCGCGATCGCCATCGGCTGGGTGCTGGCGCAGCAGGTGTTCCAGTTCGAGTTCGCGGTGCGCTGGTCCAGCCTGGTCTGGGGCACGGCGGCCGGCGCCGTGCTGGCGATGCTCGCCGGCTGGCTGAGCCTGCGCGGCGTGCTGCGCGCGCCGCCGCTCGACACGCTGAGGGCCTCGTGAGCGCGGCCGGTGACGGCGGCGAGGGCGCCCGGGGCGGCGAGGGCGCCGGGGCCGGGAGCGGCGATGGCACCCATGTCGTCCAGGGCGTCGACCACCCGCAGGCCACGCCCTTCGAGCAGCTCGGCGGCGAGCCCGGCGTGCGCGGGCTGGTCGACCGCTTCTACGACCTGATGGACATGGAGCCGGAGTTCGCCGACATCCGCCGCCTCCATCCGAATGTGCTGGACGGCTCGCGCGACAAGCTCTTCTGGTTCCTGTGCGGCTGGCTGGGCGGTCCCGACCTCTACCAGCAGCGCTTCGGCCATCCGCGCCTGCGCGCGCGCCACCTGCCGTTCCCCATTGCCAGCCGCGAGCGCGACCAGTGGCTGGTCTGCATGGCGCGGGCGATGGACGACATGGGCGTGGGCCAGCCGCTGTTCGACCGGCTGCTGGGCTCCTTCCACAACACTGCGGACTGGATGCGCAACCGTGACGGCTGAAGGCACGATCGCGCTGCCGCCCGGGCTGATGCTGCTCGGCCTGCTGGTGCTCGCTGCGCTCGCGGTCGGCCTTCTCGTCGTGCTGCTGCTGCGCCGTCCGCCGGATCCCGGTCCGGCGATCGAGGAGCTCGCCGTACGGCAGGCCGCTGCCACGGAACGGATGGTGCGCAGCTTGCGCGAGGAATTCGCCAGCCAGTCGCGCCAGGATCGCCAGGAACTCACCGGCGCCCTGAACCGCTTCGGCGGCGCGCTGAACCAGCAGATGGCCTCGATCGCCGGCGTCCAGAACGCGCAGATCGACCGCTTCGCCGGCCAGCTCGACCGCCTCACCGAGGCCAACGAGAAGCGCCTGGGCGAGGTCCGCGCCACGCTGGAGGCGCGCCTGCGCGAGCTGCACCTCGACAACGCCAGCCGGCTCGAGGAGATGCGCCGCACCGTCGACGAGAAGCTGCACGCCACCCTCGAGCAACGGCTCGGCGAGTCCTTCCGGCAGGTGTCGGAGCGGCTGGAGGAGGTGCATCGCGGGCTGGGCGAGATGCGGACGCTGGCCTCCGACGTCGGCGACCTCAAGCGGGTGCTCACCAACGTCAAGAGCCGCGGGGTCTGGGGCGAGGTGCAGCTGGCGGCGCTGCTGGAGCAGATGCTGGTTCCCGAGCAGTACGCGGTCAACGTGGCCACGGTGCCGGGTTCGGGCGAGCGCGTGGAGTTCGCGATCCGGCTGCCGGGCACTGCCGAAGACGCGCCGGTGTGGCTGCCGATCGACGCCAAGTTCCCGCGCGAGGACTACGAGCGGCTGCTGCAGGCGCACGAGCAGGCGGACGCCCCCGGCGCCGAGGCCGCGATGCGTCAGCTGGAGCAGCGGCTGCGGGTGGAGGCGAAGAGCATCCGCGACAAGTACCTTTCGCCGCCGCACACCACCGACTTCGCGCTGATGTTCCTGCCGGTCGAGGGCCTGTACGCCGAGGCGGTGCGCAGGCCCGGGCTGATCGACGATCTGCAGCGGCTGCACCGCGTGGTCATCGCCGGGCCAACCACGCTGTCGGCCATCCTGTCCAGCCTGCAGATGGGCTTTCGGACGCTCGCGGTGGAGAAGCGCTCCAGCGAGGTCTGGCAGCTGCTGGGCGCGGTCAAGACCGAATTCGGCAAGTTCGGCGACATGGTGGCCAAGGCGCGCGAGCAGGTCGACAAGGCCTCGCGCACCCTGGGCGCCTACGAGACCCGTTCCCGCGCGATCGAGCGCAGGTTGCGCGACGTGCAGGCGCTGCCGGAGAGCGCCGCAACCCGTAGCCTGCTGGGCGAAGAGCCGCAAGCAGAGCCGCAAGAGGCAGTGTCGCAGGAGGACAGCGATTCGACTGAGGAAAATCCTTAGTCCGTCGGGGGTCTTCCGCGGATCGGCCGGGTGCGTGTCCGCCGTCGGACGGACGGCGCGGGCGGCCGGAGGGCGCAGTGTTAAATTTCCCGAATGTCGATGGTTCCGTCCGATGCGCGCCGGCCGCGAAGCACGGTCGTGCAGCAGGTGGCCAGCGTCGGCATCCTCGCGCTGCTGCCCCTGCTTGCCTATGCGGTCGCGCTGCTGCTGCTCAGCTTCCGCGCCGATGAGGACAGTCGCGCCCAGTTCCTGCACGAGGTTGCCCAGACCCAGGTGCAGGCGCTGCAGCTGCGCCTGGCCACCTATGCAGACCTCCTCGATCTGGCGGCCGAGCAGCTGCCCGCGCTCGGCGTCGATGCCCGGACGGGCTGCTCGGAGCTGTTCGAGCGGCTGGCCAGGACCCAGCGCTGGATCGTCGGCGGCGGCTACGTCAGTGCCGACGGCAGCTATCGCTGCGCCACGCCGCCCGCGCGCCTCGAGCTCTCGGTGGCCCACCGTCCCCACTTCGCCGATGCGGCGGCCGGTGCCCGCATCGTGGTCAGTCAGAGTGTCATCTCGCGGGTCACCGGCGAGCCCACGGTCTTCCTCGCCCGTCGGCTCGAGGACGGGGCGGGGCGGTTTGCCGGGGTGGTGCAGTTCGCGGTCCGTCCCGAGGCGCTCACCGAGGTGCTCCTTCCCGCCTCGGGCGGGCCGATTCAGGTGCGACTGGTCAGCGTGAACGGCGCGCCGGTCGCCTCCTCGGGCGGCGCGCCGGTGTCGGCGGCCCTGCACGGCAGCCCGGCTGGCAGAGAGTTCAGCGAGACGCGGCGGGTGCGCTTTCGCGACGCCGACGTCGGCTTCCTGACGGTCAGCGCCCCGGTGGATGCCTTCGAGTCTCCGATGCGCCGCTGGGGGACGCTGGCGCTCGCGGGCTTCGCGCTCGCGGCGCTGGCCTCCGGCCTGCTGGGTGTCTGGCTGCTCAGACGTTCGCTGCTCGCGGATTCCCGTGCGCTGGACGCGATGGTGCGCACCGCGGCGCACGACCCGGATGCCGTGAGCGTGCCGAGCTTCTGGGCCCGCGAGTCGAGCGACGTGGCGCGGGCCTTCGCGGGGATCCTGCGGCGCCTGCGCTCGCAGCAGCGGGTCCTCGAATCGGTGGCGCAGACCCTGCGCGCGCGCAGCGCGGAGCTCGAGCAGGCCCAGCGGCTGGCCCGCCTGGGCGCGTGGGAATGCGACCCGGTCAGTCGCCGCTTCGACTGCTCGGCCGAAGTGCTGGACATCCTCGGGCTGGCGCCTGACGCAACCCACAGCCTGGATGAGCTCGTCGCGATGGCGCCGCAGTCCGAGCGGGCGATGCTGGAGGCGGCGTTCTCCGGGGCATTGTCCGGCGGGCGCGGCCTGGACCTGGTCCACCGCATCCTGCGCCCGGACGGCACGGTGCGCCGCATCCAGCAGCGGGCGCAGGCCTGCCAGGTGGCGGCGGGCGAAGATGTGGCTGTGGGCCCAGGCGAGGGCGCTCGCGCCCGGCTCAAGGGCACCGCCCAGGACGTCACCGACCTGGAGTCCTCACGCGAGCAGGTGGCGCTCTTCGAGGCGGCGCTGGGCGGCACCGACGACATCGTCGTCATCGGCGAACTCGGCCCCGACACGGCTGCGGAGCCGCGCGTAGTCTGGGTGAACCCGGCGCTGCTACGCCTGGTCGGCCGCGATCGCGACTCGCTGGTGGGGGCGGAAAGCACATTGTTCGAGGGGGCCGCGATCGACCCGCAGCGGCAGCGAGAGGTCGTCGAGGCGCTGCTGCGCGGCGAGGCCTCGCGCACCGAGATAGGCTTCACCCTCAGGGATGGCGCCCGCGTGTGGCTGGAACTGCACGTATCGCCGATCCTTGGGCGCGCCGGCATCGTCGGGCACTGGGTGGCGGTGGGGCGCGACACCACCGCGCGCAGGACCGCCGAGCACCGGGTGCGGGCCAGCGAGGCGCGCTACCGGCACCTGTTCGACGATCACCCGCTGCCGCTGTGGATCTACGACCTGGATTCCGGGGCGATCGCCGACGTCAACCGGGCAGGGATCGAGGCCTTCGGCTACGGCCGCGAGGAATTCCTCGCGATGCGGGTCTCCGATCTGGTGCCGCCCGAGCACCGGGACGAGCTCGACGTCGCCCGCCGCCAGCTCCTTGGCGGCAGTGAGTATGGCGGCGGGCTGTGGTGCCGCCGTCGCGACGGCACGCTGCGGCGCGTTGAGGTTCATGGCGCCACCACCGAGATGGACGGGCGCCGGATGCGCATCATCTCGCCGATCGACAGGACCGAAGAGTTCGCCGCGCGCGGGGCGCTGGAGCGCCTCAACGCCACGCTCGAGGAGACAGTCGCCACGCGCACCGCCTCGCTCAGCATCAGCGAACAGCGCTACCGGACGCTGGCCGAGCTCTCGCCGCAGGTGATCTGGCAGGCCGATGCCCGCGGGCGCCTGACCTTCCTGAGCCGGCGCTGGCAGGAGCTGGTCGGCGAGCGCGAGGCCGGCTGGCTCGGCATGCACTGGGTCGACGCGCTTCCTCCCGCTGACGTTTGCGCCACCCGTCGCGCTTTCGCCGACGCGGCGCGCGAGCGGCGGACGATGCGGATGCGCCGGCGCATCCGCGGCCGGGACGGGCAGGTCCACTCGATGCTGACGGCGGCCGCGCCGGTATTCGACGCCGACGGCTCGGTACTGTCCTGGGTCGGCGTCGACACCGACGTCGGCGAGCTCGAGTCGGTGCAGCAGGAGCTCAACGAGGCGGTCGAGCGCCAGGAAGCTTTCTCCTATTCGGTGTCGCACGACCTGCGGGCGCCGGTGCACGTGATCGCGGGCTTCGCAGGCGTGCTGCTGGACGGACAGGTGGGCAGCATCGACGACGAGGCGCGGCACTACGTCGGGCGCATCGCCGAGAACGCCCGTCGGATGGAGACGCTGATCACCGACCTGCTCGCCCTGTCGCGCCTGGGCAGGGAGGAGCTTGCGCCGCAGTCCTTCGAGCTGGTCGGCCTGCTGCGCGAAGTGATCCAGGCCGAGCGCGACCGGCAACCGGGCCGCGACATCGAGCTCGAGGCCCCCGCCGCCTGTGAGGTGCGCGCCGATCCGAACCTGGTGCGCATCCTGCTCGAGAACCTGGTCGGGAACGCGGTGAAGTTCTCGTCGCGCGAGCCGGTGTCCAGGCTGCGCTTCGAGGTCGAGAAGGTGCTCGGCGAAGCCGGCGAGGAGACGGTGTTCAGCCTTGCCGACAACGGCGTCGGCTTCCCCGCGGAGTACGCGGGGCGGATGTTCCAGCCCTTCCAGCGCCTGCACGGGCGCGACGAATTCGAGGGCAGCGGGATCGGCCTGGCGATCGTGGCCCGGATCGTCGGCATGCACCGGGGCAGGGTCTGGGCGGAGTCCGGGGAGCAGGGCGGAGCGAAGTTCGCCTTCACCCTCGGCCCGGCGAGGTGAGGGCGCGCATGCGGACCGAAACGGAGGCACGACGGTGAAGAACATTCTGCTGGTGGACGACGACGAGGACCAGCTGGCGCTGATGCGGCTCGTGCTTGCACGCGAGTTTCCGGGCATCGACGTGCTCGCGGTCAGTTCCGGCAACCAGGCGCTGGAGGCGCTCGACGCGGCCGCGCAGGCGCCGGTGCTGATGATGGTCGACGTCAAGATGCCGGGCATGGACGGCCCGGCCACGGTGCGCAGGATCCGCGAGCGCAGCCGCTGGGCGGGCTGCCCCATCGTCATGATGTCGACCTCGGAGACGCCCGAGGACATCAGTGCCAGTCTTGAGGCGGGCGCCGACATCTACCTGCGCAAGCCGCTGACCCTGGACGACTGGGCCAGGACCCTGCACGGCGTGGCGAACTACTGGTCACACCCCGGCTCACCCCCGGACGGGGGCGCGCATGTCGTCGCCTGATCAGGCCGCGCAACTGCGCCTGATCGCGGTCGAGGATTCGGCCGATGACGTGGAGCTGCTGCGGCTGGCCCTGCTGCGCCACGGAATGCGTTTCACGCTGCGTTCCGCGCTGGACGAGCAGGGCTTCCTGGTCGCGCTCAGCGATCCGGTCGACGCGGTTCTCTGCGACTACTCGCTGCCCGCGTTCTCACCCTATCGCGCGCTCGAGCTGATCCGCAGCGTCCAGCCCGAGGTGCCGCTGATCGTCCTGACCCGCGCCGTCGGCGAGGAGGCGGCGGTGGCGCTGCTGCGCGCAGGAGCCTGCGACTTCTTCCTGAAGAACCGTATCGACCTCGTCCCGGCGGGGCTCGAGCGGGTGCTGCGCGAGCGTCGGCTGGAGCGCGAGCGCAGGCGGGTCCAGGTCCAGCTCGAGCAGGCGTACTCGCGCTTGAGCCGGGTCTCCGCACGGCTGGTCGATGCTCAGGAGCGCGAGCGCGCCTGGATCGCGCGCGAGCTGCACGACGAACTCGGCCAGACGCTGGCTGGCGTCGTCCTGCAGCTGGGCGCGGCACAGCGCAGCGCCGACCCGGGACAGGCGCGCGAGAACCTGCAGGCCGCGCTGACGCTTTCCCGGTCCGCCATGGAGCAGGTGCGCAGCATGTCGTTCTCGCTGAAGCCGCCGCAGCTCGAGCTGCTCGGGCTGTCGGCCACGGTGCGCGGCGCCGCCGAGCGCCTGCTCGATCCGGCCGGCGTGCACGGCCGCTTCGAGGTGCGCGGCGCCGAGCCGCGCGACGGCTCGCCGCGCTGGATCGCCGTCGTACGTGTCGCCCAGGAGGCGGTGCTGAACGCGATCCGGCACGCCGCGCCGGCCAAGGTCCTGGTGCGGCTGCATTTCCATCCGGAAGGGGCGTTGACGCTGATCGTGGCCGACGACGGTTGCGGCTTCGACGTGGCGGGGACATTGGCGGGCGGGCCCAGCGACGAGAACTTCGGGCTGTACGGAATGATCGAGCGCGCCGAGCTGGCCGGCGGCCGGCTGCGGCTGGTCTCGCGCCAGGGTCGCGGCAGTTGCGCGATCCTGCGCTTCCCGGCCACGGACGAACACGGAGGACATCGATGAACGAGGCGACCCGCGTCGTGCTCGCGGACGACCATCAGGTGGTGCGCTCAGGCATCCGCGCAATTCTCGGCGACCTTGGCGGGCTGGAAGTCGTCGGCGAGGCCGACGACGGCCTGGCGCTGCTCGACCTTGTCGCGCGCCTGGCGCCGGACCTGGTCATCACCGACCTGTCGATGCCGCGCATGAACGGCATCCGTGCGATCGCTGCGCTGCGCGAGTCCCATCCTGGCCTGCGCATCCTGGTCATGTCGATGCACGACACCGCGGACTTCGTGCAGGGCGCGCTCAGGAGCGGCGCGGACGGCTACGTGCTCAAGGACGCGTCGGCCTCCGAGCTGGGCCGCGCCATCGAGGCGGTGATGTGCGGCGAGAGCTACCTGGCGCCGCGCGCCTCGAGCCGCGTGCTGGCCGGGCTGCGGCCCGCCGGCGCCCGCGGCGCGGGCGACGAAGAGCTCACGCCGCGCCAGGGCGAGGTGCTGGTGCGGATCGCGCGGGGCGCTTCCACGAAGGAGATCGCCTTCGATCTCGGGCTCAGCCCCAAGACGGTGGAGGCGCACCGGGCGCGGCTGATGGAGCGGCTGGGCATCGACGACATCGCCGGCCTCACCCTCTATGCGGTGCGCAAGGGCCTGGTCGATCCGGAAGGGCCGCTCTGAATGAATGCGCGCGATCGCCTCGAGGGGCTGGACGCCGTGATCCTGGCGGCCTGCATGCGGGCCGCCGGCAGCGCGATCACGATCGCGGATGCCCGGCTGCCCGGCATGCCGCTGGTCTACGTGAACCCCGCCTTCGAGCGTCTGACCGGTTACCCGGCCGCCGAGACGCTCGGGCGCAGCTGTTCCTTCCTGCAGGGGACCGACCGGCGCCAGCCCGAGCTCGCTGCCATCCGGCAGGCGCTGGCGCAGGGCGAGTCGGTGGACGTGACGCTGCGCAACTACCGCAGCGACGGCGAACTGTTCTGGAACCGGCTGGTGCTGTCGCCGGTGCTTGGCCGCGACGGCCTGCCTGTCCATTACGTCGGCGTGCAGACCGACGTCACTGCCCGCGTGCAGGCCGAGCGCCGCACGGCCGGCGTGCTCGACCGCATCGAGGACGCCTTCTTCGCGCTCGACCGCGAGCACCGCTTGCGCCTGGTCAACCGGCGCCTGGAAGCGCTGCTCGAGCGCCCCGCGGCGCAGCTGGTGGGCGCCGGGGTCTGGGAGACCTTCCCGGATGGCGTGGGCACGCGCCTTCAGGCGCGGGCATTGCGTGCCGCGCGCGAGATGACGCCCAGCATCTTCAGCGAGTACTGGCCGACCGGCGCGCGCTGGATCGAGGCCCGGATGTTCCCCGCCCGCGAGGGCGTGTCGGTCTACCTGCGCGACGTCACCGAAGATCACCTGCGCGAGCGGCGGCTGGCCCACCTCGCCCGCCACGATCCGCTCACCGGCCTGCCCAATCGCGACGCGGCGATCGAGCTGCTCGGCGAGGCCTGCAGCGCGGCGCGGCGCGGCACGCGGCGCCTCGCGGTGGCCAGCATCGACCTGGACCGCTTCGGCGCGATCAACGAGGCGCGCGGCCATCGGGCCGGGGATGCGGTGCTCAAGGAGGTGGCGGCGCGGCTGGTCGGCAGCCGCCCACAAGGCGCCTCGGTGGCGCGCATGGGCGCCGACGAATTCGTTGCGGTGCTCGACACCGACGACGCCGATGAGGCGCTTGCCGCCTGCGACGGCATGCTGGCGGCGCTGTCGGCGCCGATCGTCCTGGCCGACGGCTGCCTGCGGATCGGCGCCTCGGTCGGCATCGCGCTGCATCCGCAGGGCGGCGCCAGCCCCGACGCGCTGCTGGCCAACGCCAGCGTGGCGCTGCTGGTGGCGCGACAGGAGGGCGCGGGCCGGGCTCGCCTGTTCGATGCGGCGCTGGGCCGGGCGCAGCGGCGGCGCCAGCAGCTGCTCGATGCGCTGCGCTCGGGCGCGTTCGACGACGCCTTCCGCATCGTCTACCAGCCGAAGTTCAGCGCCGTCGGGCGCCAGCTGTGCGGATTCGAGGCGCTCGCGCGCTGGCAGAGCGCATCGCTCGGCGCCGTCTCGCCGGACGAGTTCATTCCGCTCGCCGAGGAGTGCGGCGCCATCGTCCCGCTCGGGCGCTGGCTGCTGGACCGGGTCTGCGCGCAGCTGCGCGCCTGGCTGGACCGCGGCCTTGCTGCCGAGCCGGTCGCGGTGAACGTGTCGGTCGGCCAGGTCGCCAACGGCGACTTCCTGGCGGCGGTCGAGGACGCGTTGCGCCGGTGGCGGCTGCCGCCGGAGCTGCTGCAGGTCGAGATCACCGAGTCGCTGCTGATGCAGGACCTGCACAGCGGCTCCGCGCTGGCGCACGCACTTACCGGGCGCGGCATCGAGGTCCACCTGGACGACTTCGGCACCGGCTACAGCAGTCTCGCCTACCTCTGGGAGCTGCCGGTGTCGGCGCTGAAGCTGGATCGGCGCTTCACCCTCGGGCTCGGGGCGCAGCCGCAGGCCAGGGCGATCGTCGACAGCGTGGTGGCGCTGGCGCGGGCGCTGGGCAAGAAGGTGATCGCCGAAGGCGTCGAAACTGAAGATCAGGCGCGCATCCTGCTGGAGCTCGGCTGCGACGTGCTGCAGGGCTACCTGCTGGCGCGCCCGATGACCGCGGCGGCGGCGGCCCTGCTCCTGCCGGGCGCTGCGCCGTCCGGCTTTCCTCCCCGAGGCGCAGCATGAGCGGACCCGGATCCTCCATTCCCTGGCTCGAGCAGCTCTATGCGATCGGCCGCACCGAGAGCGAGGGCGCGGACCTTCCGCTCGACCTGAGCCGGATCCTCGGCGACGTCTTCGTCACCACCGAACAGATCTCGCGAATCACCTGGGTCGAGGAGCTCTACGCGCTCAGCCAGATCGCGGCCGACGCCACCGATCTGGACAGCGCGCTCAGCCGCATGCTGCGCCACGTGGTCGATGCCTTCGCCGCCGAGAGCGGCACGCTCGCGCTGTACTTCGGCGATGCCGACGAGCTGCGCATCGTCGCCGCCACCGACCTGCCCGGCGAGGCGCTGGGGCGCAGCGTGCGGCTCGGCCAGGGCGTGCTGGGCCGCGTGGCGCGCGACGGCCTGCCGCTGCTCACACAGGGCGCGCTGGCCGAGACCACCGCCGCAGCCGCGTCCGCAGCGTCCGAGGGCTCGGCCGCCAGGCGCATCCCCGCGTCCTCGCTGTGCTGGCCGCTGAAAATCCAGCAGCGCCTGGTGGGGGTGTTCGCGGTCAACCGCTACGATGACCTGCGCAGCTACGAGGAGCAGGACCTGCAGCGCGGCTCGATCATGGCCAGCATGCTTGCGCTGGTGATCGACAACTCGCGGATGCATGACGACCAGCAGCGCCGCATCCAGAGCCTGTCGCGGATGAACCGCGAAATGGCGGAGATCAACGCGCGCCTCACCCACGCGCAGGCGCAGCTGGAGCAGTCCGGGCGGATGGCCGCGATCGGCCAGCTCGCCGCGGGCGTGGCCCACGAGATCAACAACCCGATCGGCTACGTCTACTCGAATGTCGGCACGCTCGAGGGCTACCTGGAGCGCCTGCTCGGCCGGCTCAAGTCCAGCCTCGGCCCGGCAGCGCTGGAGGCGGACCCGGGCCTGCGCGAGCTGGTAGAGGACGTGCCCGCGCTGCTGGCCGAGACCCGCGAAGGCCTCGACCGGGTGCGCAAGATCGTCCAGGACCTCAAGGACTTCTCGCGCGGCGGCGAGCATGACGAGTGGGAGTGGGCCGACCTCAACGCCGGGCTGCAGAGCACCCTGAACATCGCCAACAACGAGATCCGCTACAAGGGACGGCTGGTGCGTGAGCTCGGGCCCCTGCCCGAAGTGCAGTGCCTGCCCTCGCAGCTGAACCAGGTCTTCCTCAACCTCGTGGTGAACGCGGCCCACGCGATCGAGCGCGGCGGGGAGATTCGCGTGTCCACAGCGCATGAGGGCGACCAGGTCCGCATCGAGGTGGCCGACGACGGCTGCGGCATTCCCGAGCACATCCGTGACCGGATCTTCGAACCCTTCTTCACCACCAAGCCGGTCGGGCAGGGCACGGGGCTCGGCCTCTCGCTGTCCTATGCCATCGTGCGCAAGCACCGCGGAACGATCGAGGTCCGCAGCGCGCCGGGCGCCGGCACCACCTTCAGCATTGCGCTGCCCGTCGCGCAGCCATCGCCACAGGGAGACGAACCCCATGCCTGATCAGGACCTGCGACAGTACCGTGTGCTCGCGGTCGACGACGAGCCCAACATCCTGAGCGCGCTGCGGCGCACGCTGCGCGCCCGCGGCTTCGACGTGCTCACCGCCGAGGACGGCCCGCCCGCGCTCGAGGTGCTGCGCCGCGAGCCGGTTGACGCCATCGTCTCCGACATGCGGATGCCGCTGATGAACGGCGCCGACTTCCTGCGCGAGGCGCGCAGCATCGCTCCCGGCGCGGTGCGCATCCTGCTGACCGGCTATTCGGACATGGCCTCCACGGTGCGCGCGGTCAACGAGGGCGAGGTGTTGCGCTACCTGTCCAAGCCCTGGGACGACCGCGAGCTTGAGCAGGCGCTGCGCGAGGGCATCGGCCGCCGCGAACTCGAGCGCGAGCGCGACTCGCTGCTCAAGCTGACCCAGGAGCTGAACCGGCGGCTGGCGAGCGCCAATGCCACGCTCGAGGCGCGGGTGACCGAGCGCACCGCGGAACTGAGCCGAACGCTGGCCGAGCTCGAAGTGGCGGGCAGCCGCCTGAAATCCGACCTGGTCGGCACCGTGCGGCTGCTGTCCAGCCTGATCGAGTCGCGCTCCGGCCTCGCCGCGGGCTGTCCCAGGCGCGTGGCCCGGCGGGTGCGGGCGGTTGGCCCGCTGCTCGGCATGGACCCTGACGCGCTGGCCGACGTGATCTTCGCTGCGCTGCTGCAGGACATCGGCAAGCTGGGTCTGCCGGACGATCTGCTGCGCCGGCCGGTCGCGGCCTTCGACGACGCCGAGCGAGTCCAGTACCGGATGCATCCACAGCGCGGCGAGGCTCACCTGATCGCGCTGCCCTCGCTGGCGAACGCCGGGCGCATCCTGCGCCACCTCTACGAGAACGTCGACGGCAGCGGGGCGCCGGACGGGCTGGCCGGCGCGGACATTCCGCTGGGCGCGCGCCTGCTGCGGGTCGCCACCGACCTGGAGCACCTCCTCGCGGGCGTCATCGAGCACCGGCCGCTGTCGGTGGCCGAGGCCTTCGACCTGCTGCGGCGCCGGCGCGGCACGCTCTACGACGAGGCCTGCGCGGACGCCGTGCTGCGCCATGCCAACCAGCCGCTGGAGGCCGCGCCGCGCAAGCTGCTGGTGTCCAGCGCAGACCTGCGGCCCGGAATGCGCCTCGCCGAGGACCTGGTCACCGGCTCGGGAACGCTGCTGCTCAGCCAGGACCACCTGCTCGACGAGGAGATCTGCGCACAGATCCGGCGCTTCGAGGCCTCGGGCGACGAGTTCCTGTGGATCTGGGTGTTCGCGTGAACAGCCGCGGCCGGGGCGGCGAACCTGCGCGGCCCGCCCGTGCGCGCCGGCGTCTCCCGGCGCGCGCCTTCGTGCTGGTCAACCTGGTGGTGGCAGCGGTGCTGGCGGCAGTGCTTGCGCTGCAGCTCGTTGCCGACCGCAGGCACGTGGAGGCGCTCGCCTACCGCGACGTCGAGAACCTCAGCGAGGCGCTGGCCGAGCACACCCGCCAGGCCTTCGCGGGAATCGATTTCGCGATCGCCACGGTGGCCGAGGCGCTGCGCGATCCGGCGGTCGCGGGGGATCCCGGCGCGCTGCACCGGATGCTCGCTGCGCGGCAGCGGGTATCGCCTTCCACCTTCGCCTTCTTCGTTCTCGACGCCCGCGGCGGCTTGCGGGCCAGCTCGCGCGCGCCCGGGGTGGCGCCGGTGGATCTCTCCGTCCAGCCCGAATTCCAGGCCCATCGCGACGCAGCGGACGCCGGCCTCTACATCGGGCCGCCGCGCATGGGCAGGGTTGGCCATGCGCGCGACCGTTGGATCTTCAACGTCACCCGCCGACTGGAGGACTCCGATGGCCGCTTCGCGGGCGTGATCGCCGCCGCGGTTTCGATCGACCAGTTGCTGGAGTTCTACTCGGCGATCAAGACCGGCGAAGACGGCGTGGTGGGCCTGCTCAACCGCGACGGCGTGATCGTCGCGCGCAGCCCGCTCACCGAGAACGTCATCGGCATGGACGTGTCGGACACCCATGTGTTCCGCGAGCGGCTTCTCGCCGGCGAGCGCGGCAGCTTCGTCGCCGCGTCGCAGGCCGACGGCGTCGAGCGCATCACCGCCTTCGAGCGGGTTGCCGATGCAAGGGCGCTGGTCTACGTCGGGCTGGGACGCGACGAGGTGCTGGGCGCATGGCGCCGCCGGGCGGTCTTCCAGGGCACGGTGGTCGGGCTGGCGCTGGCGATGTTCGCGGCGGCCTCGTACGCCACCTGGGTGCATCTGTCGCGCCGGCGCCGCTGGGAGACCCGGCGCTCCGAGCACCTGAAGCTGCTGGCCGGCGCGTTCCAGGACCTCGCCAGGCAGCCGGACGTCGACAGCCTGATGTCGCGGCTGGCCCAGGTGTCGCGCCGGCTGATCGGCGTGCGCGATGCCAGTGCAGAGGCATACGCAGGCGCATCCGGTGAGCCCGGATCCGTCGAGCGCGCGAGCGGGGCAAGTGCGACCGGCGGCGGCCTTCCGGACGCCGCTTCCCGAGGCGCCGATCCGCAGGACGCAGCACCGCGGATCGTCGGCGACAGCCTGCTGGTTCCGCTGACCGCGCACCACGGCCGCCAGCTCGGCCGGATCGCGCTGACCGGCAAGCTGCGCGGCCGTTTCACCTCGGACGACCTCAGCGAGATGGCGCAGCTGGCGAGCCTGGCGGGCGCGGTTCTCGAGAATTTCCTGGCCAGCCGGGCCCGCGAGCAGGCGCTGCAGCAGGCGGTGGCGGCGCGGGCCGAGGTGGAGAGCGTGTTCGCGTCGATCTCCGACGCGGTCTTCGTCGTGGACCGGGACTGGCGCTTCACCTTCCTCAACGCCGAGGCGGAGCGGGTGCTGGAGCGCAGCCGCGACAGCCTGCTCGGCAGGCGGATCTGGGACGAGTTCCCGGAGGCGGCCGGCAGCATCGCGCAGAAGGAGTACGAGCTGGCCGTGTCGACCGGGCAGCTGCGCAGCTTCCAGTTCCACTTCCCGCCGTTGAGGCGCTGGTTTTCGGTGCGTGCGTATCCGCATCACGCCGGCCTCACCGTCTACTTCATCGACGTGAGCCGGCAGGTGGACACCGAGGAGCGGCTGCGCCAGGCGCAGAAGATGGAGGCCGTCGGCCAGCTCACGGGAGGGGTGGCGCACGACTTCAACAACCTGCTCACCGTGATCCTGGGCAACGCGGATTCGCTGCTGGAGCACCTGGAGGGCGCGGCGCCGGGCGTGCGCGCCCAGGCGCAGGGCATCCGCGAAGCGGGCGAGCGCGCGGCGGCGCTGACCCACCGGCTGCTCTCGTTCGCCCGCCGCCAGCCGCTCGATCCGCGCGCGGTGGACGTGGGCGAGCTGGTCGCCGAAGCCGAGGGCATCCTGCGGCGCACGCTCGGCGCGGACGTCGACATCGAGCTGGTGCGCGGCAGCGGCCTCTGGAAGGCCTCGGCCGACCCGCACGAGCTCCAGAACGCCATCCTCAACCTGGCGATCAACGCCCGCGACGCGATGCCCCAGGGCGGCCGGCTCACCATAGAGACCGGCAACGTGTCGGTGGATGCGGACTACGCCGAGGCGAACCAGATGTCTGCCGGCCAGTACGTGATGATCGCGGTCTCGGACACCGGCCACGGCATGTCTGCGGACGAGGTGGCGCGCGCCTTCGAGCCCTTCTTCACCACCAAGCCGCCGGGCAAGGGTTCGGGGCTCGGCCTGCCGCAGGTGTACGGCTTTGCGCGCCAGTCGGGCGGGCACGCCAGGATCTACAGCGAGCCGGGCGAAGGCACTACGGTGAAGGTCTACCTGCCGCGCGCGGCGCCCGGCGCCGAGCCGCTCCGCCCGCCGCCGGAGCCCGAGCCGCCGCAGCGGCCCGCGACGCGGCGCCGGGTGATGCTGGTGGAGGACGATGCGCTGGTGCGCAGGCACACCGAAGACAGCCTGATCGCGCTGGGCTGCGAGGTCGAGGCCTTCGAGGATGGGGAGGGGGCGTTGCGGCGGCTCCGGCAGCAGCCAGGCTTCGACCTGCTGCTCACCGACGTCGTGCTGCCGGGCAGCCTGTCCGGGCGGGACGTCGCGGCGCGGGCGCGCCTGATCGCGCCGGAGATGAAGGTCCTCTACATGTCCGGCTATACCGAGAACGCCATCGTCCACCACGGACGGCTCGATCCCGGCGTGCAGCTGCTGAGCAAGCCCTTCCGCCGCTCGGACCTCGCGCGCAAGCTGAGGGAGACGCTCGATGCGGGCTGATCGGACCCTCTGGTACGTGCTGACCGCGGTGTGCCTGCTCGGGGTGTTCGCCGCCGACACCTTGACGCCGCTGGGCTTCGCGCACGGCACGCTGCACATGCCGGTGGTGCTGCTCGCGGCGCTCAGCCGCAACAAGCGTTTCGTGCTGTGGAGCGCGGCGGGCGCGGTGGCGCTGACGGTGGCCGGCGGGCTGCTCTCGCCGGCTGCGCACGCGGGCATCGCCATGGCCGACGTCGTCGCCAACCGGGTGCTGTCCATCCTCGCGATCGCGATCTCGGCCGGGCTCGCGGTGCGCGTGCTGCGCCATATCGAGGAACTGCGCGGCTCGCGCGAGGCGCTCGCGGAGTCCGGGCAGTCGCTGCGCCACCAGCTGCTTCTGGTGCAGGCGGCCAACCGGGTGGCGCACCTGGGAAGCTGGGCGGCATCGGTCCCCGACCTTGAGATCACCTGGTCGGACGAAACCTGCAGGATCTACGGCGTGCCGCCCGGCACTCAGCCCACGCTCGCCGACGCCATCGAGCGCTACATGCCGGAGTCGCAGGCCCGCCTGTGGGCGGCCTTCGAGGCCTGCGTGCGCGAGGGCACGCCCTTCGACGAGGAGGCGCAGCTCTCGGGCCAGGGCGGCCGGGCGATCTGGGTGCGGGCGATGGGGCAGGCGGTGCGCGGCCCCGATGGCGCGATCGTCCGCGTCGAGGGCGCGCTTCAGGATCTCAGCCTGGAGAAGCACGAGGAGGCTTTTGCCTACCAGAGCCGGCGCTGGTTCCGCGACCTGGCCGACGCGATGCCGCAGATCGTCTGGACCGCGTCGCCGAGCGGCGTGGTCGACTACTCCAGCCGGGCCTTCTACGACTACATCGGGTCGCTGGGCGAAGGCGAGCCGCCCCGGGCGCGCTGGCGGCTGGCCGTGCACCCGGACGACCGGGAGGCGATGCGCCAGGCCTGGATGCGCAGCTTGGCGTCGGAGGCGCCCTACCGGGTGGAGTACCGGCTGCGGCGCGCCGACGGCGCCTGGCGCTGGCACCTGTCGCGAGGGCAGCCGATCCGCGACGAGGCGGGCGCGGTGATCAAGTGGTACGGCACCACCACCGACGTCGACGAGACCACCCGGCTGCAGCAGGAGGCGAGCCGCGCAGCGGACCGGCTCTCCACCACGCTGGACAGCATCGGCGACGGATTCTTCTCGCTGGACCGCGAGTGGCGCCTGCGTTTCGTGAACCGGCGCGCCGAGCGGCTGATGCAGCGTCCGCGCGAGGCCGTGGCCGGAACGGTGATCTGGGAGACCTGGCCGGAGCTGCTTGGCACCCGAGTGGAGAGCGTCTTCCGCGAATCGCTGACCCAGGGCCGCGCCATGGAGTTCGAGGAGCAGGTCGCGCTGTCCGGACGCTGGTACGAGGTGCGCGTCTACCCTGGCGACGAGGGGCTCGCGGTCTACTTCCACGACGTCACCCGGCGCCGGGAGGCGCAGGAGCAGGGCCGCCTGCACGAGGAGCGCTTCGCCAACGTGGCCCGCGCGATCGCCGATGCGATCTGGGATTGGGATCTCGGCGCCGACACTGTCTGGTGGAGCGAGGGAATGGAGCGGCTGTTCGGCTACGCGGGCGGCGAGGCGGCAGGCGGCGGGCGTCCCTGGCCGGACCGGCTCCACCCCGACGACCGGGAGCGGGTGCTCGACGGACTGCGCCGGCTGGCCGAGGGGCAGGAGAGCCACTGGCAGGCCGAGTACCGGTTCCTGCGCAGCGACGGCAGCGTTGCCCGCGTCGCGCATCGCGGCTTCGTGATCCGCGACGAACAGGGCCGGGCGCTGCGCATCGTCGGCGGAATGACCGACGTCAGCGAGCGCATCGCCCTCGAGCAGCGCCTCGAGGAATCGCAGCGGCTGGAGTCGATGGGACAGCTGACCGGAGGCGTGGCGCACGACTTCAACAACCTGCTCACCGTGATCCTGGGCAACGCCGAGCTGCTCGGCGAGGAGCTGGCAGGAGATACCCGCCTGCGGGCGCTTGCCGAGATGATCTCCGGGGCGGCGCAGCGCGGCGCCGAACTCACGCAGCGGCTGCTGGCCTTCGCCAGGCGGCAGGCGCTGGAGCCCCAGGCGACCGACGTCGACCGCCTGGTGGCGGGAATGCAGGGGCTGCTGCACCGGACGCTGGGCGAGGACATCGAGCTGGTGCTGGAGCCGGCAGAAGACGCCTGGCCGGCGCTGGTCGATCCGTCGCAGCTCGAGGGGGCGCTGCTGAACCTGTGCCTGAACGCTCGCGACGCGATGCCTGCGGGTGGGCGCCTGGCGATCGGCACCGCCAACGTCCGCATCGACCCGGCCTACGCGGCGCGTCATGGCGACGTCGAGCCGGGCCGCTACCTGGAGGTGCGGGTGTCCGACATCGGCGCGGGGATATCGCCGCAGGACCTGCCCCGGGTGTTCGAGCCCTTCTTTACCACCAAGGACAAGGACAAGGGCACGGGCCTCGGGCTCAGCATGGTGTACGGTTTCGTCAGACAGTCCCGCGGCCACGTGAGCATCGAGTCGGCTCCGGGCCAGGGCACCGTGGTGAAGATGTACCTGCCGCGGGCCGAGCCGGAGGCGCCGCAGGCCGCGTCGGCCGAGGCGAAGCCTGTTCGCGCCGTCGAGGAAACCGTGCTGCTGGTGGAGGACGACGAGCTGGTGCGCGGCTTCGGCCAGGAGCAGCTGGCGGCGATGGGCTACCGCGTGCTGGCGGCGGGCAACGGCGCGCAGGCGCTGGAGGTGCTGCGCCGCGGCGAGCCGGTGGACCTGCTGTTCACCGACGTGGTGATGCCGGGCGGGCTCACCGGGCGCGAGCTGGCGGAGGAGGCGGCGAAGATGCGGCCCGGGCTCAAGGTGCTGTACACCTCGGGCTATGCCGAGAATGCGATCGTGCACGACGGGCGGCTTGACCCCGGCGTTCAGCTGCTGCGCAAGCCCTACCGGCGCGCGGACCTCGCCCGCAAGGTCCGGCTTGCGCTCGACTCATGAGGCGGCAGTTTTCGCAGGCCAGGGGGCGATCGTGAGCGGTCGGAGACTCCTGATCCTCGACGACGATCCGTCGATCGGGCAGACCATGGGCCTGATCGCCGAGACCGTGCGCTTCGACACCCGGTTCACCACCGATCCGGAGCGCTTCTTCGCGCTGGTCGACGAATGGACGCCGACCCACATCGCGCTCGACCTGGTGATGCCCAGTATGGACGGAGTGGAGGTGATGGTGCAGCTGGCGCGGCGCGGCTGCCGCGCCCGCATCATCGTCACCAGCGGCGTGGGCAGCCGCGTGCTCGACGCCGCAGGCCGCTCCGCCGAGGAGCACGGGCTGGACATCGCCGGAGTGCTCGCCAAGCCGTTCTCGCCTGCGGCGCTGCGGGCGCTGCTGGCGGATGCCCCGCTGGCGCCTGGCGCCATCCCCGGGGCCGGCGCCGGGGCCGGCGCCACGTTCCCCTTGGGCGGGTTCGGCGCGGAGCTTTCCGCAACCTTCGTCGTCACCGTAGACGACCTGCGCCGGGCGCTCGCCGACCACGAAATCGAGGTCCACTACCAGCCGAAGATCGACTGCGCGTCCGGCCGGCTCGCGGGCTTCGAGGCGCTGGTGCGCTGGCGCCACCCGCTGCGCGGGCTGGTCTCGCCGGGCGGCTTCGTGCGGGTGGCCGAGGAGGGTGGCGTGATCGACGCGCTCACCGACCGGGTGCTCGATCTCTCGCTGCCCTGGTTCGGGCGCAGTTTCCCAGGCCCGGCGGGGGCAGGGGCCGTGCAGGCGCTGCAGGTCGAAGGCGCGGTGTCGCTGTCGGTGAACATCTCGGCGCGCAGCCTGCGCGACATGCAGCTCGCGGACCGCATCGACGCCCGCTGCGCCGCCGCCGGCATTGCGCCGTCCAGGCTGATCCTGGAGCTCACCGAGACCAGCGCGATGGAGGACCCGGTGGCGTCGCTCGACCTGCTCACCCGCCTGCGGATGAAAGGCTTCCAGCTCTCGATCGACGATTTCGGCACCGGCTTCTCCTCGATGCTGCAGCTGGTGCGGCTGCCCTTCTCCGAGATGAAGGTGGACCGCTCCTTCGTGATGACGCTGAACCGTTCGCAGGAGTCGCGCGCGGTGGTGCGCTCGGTGGTGGAGCTCGGCCACAGCCTGGGGCTGCGCTGCACCGCCGAGGGGGTGGAGGACGAGCGCGCGCTGGACTACCTGCGCCAGGTGGGTTGCGACCTCGCCCAGGGCTACCTGATCGGCCGGCCGATGCCGGCGGCGGAGATCCCCGGGTGGCTCGCGCGGCGCCGTTCCGGAAGACGCGGTTTTGCGCATTGAGAATCAGAATCCGCAATGTGAAACGCTGGCAGTGCACTGCACCAGCAGCGTTTTTCATGCTGGAACAGACTGTTCCGTATCGTGGAACATGACGTTCAAGTCGTTGAATCGAAGCGAGTTTCCATTGCTGCAGAAAAGTGACAAAATGCTGTTGCGCTGCAGAAAAACCCGCTAACTTATCGCCTTCGCTGCAGGACCCCCGGCCCGGGCCGGTGCGCGGTCCCAGCCACCTTTCATTTCCCGGTTCCGTTTTCCTGTTTTCAGGCATTTCCTTTTCAACATCCAAGTCAGGAGTCGCTCATGTCCTCGCGTGAACTCGAAGCCCAGAAGCTTCAGAAAGAATGGTCCGAAAGCCCGCGCTGGCGCGGCATCAAGCGCGGCTACACCGCCGAGGACGTCGTACGCCTGCGCGGCTCGCTGCAGGTCGAGCACACGCTGGCCAAGCGCGGCTCCGAGAAGCTCTGGAACCTGGTCAACACCGAGCCCTTCGTCAATTCGCTGGGCGCCCTCACCGGCAACCAGGCGATGCAGCAGGTCAAGGCCGGCCTGAAGGCCATCTATCTGTCCGGCTGGCAGGTCGCGGGTGACGCCAACCTGGCCGGCGAGATGTACCCGGACCAGTCGCTGTATCCCGCCAACTCGGTCCCGGCGGTCGTGCGTCGCATCAACAACACGCTGACGCGCGCCGACCAGATCCAGTGGATGGAAGGCAAGAACCCCGGCGACGAGGGCTACGTCGACTTCTTCGCGCCCATCGTGGCCGACGCGGAAGCCGGCTTCGGCGGCGTGCTGAACGCCTTCGAACTGATGAAGTCCATGATCGAAGCCGGCGCCGCGGGCGTGCACTTCGAAGACCAGCTCGCCTCGGCCAAGAAGTGCGGCCACATGGGCGGCAAGGTTCTCGTGCCCACCCGTGAAGCCGTCTCCAAGCTGGTCGCCGCCCGCCTGGCCGCCGACGTGCTGGGCGTGCCCACCGTGCTGCTGGCCCGTACCGACGCGGAAGCCGCCGACCTGGTCACCACCGACGTCGACGAGAACGACAAGCCCTTCCTCACCGGCGAGCGCACCGTCGAAGGCTTCTTCCGCACGAAGAACGGCTTCGACCAGGCCGTCTCGCGCGGTCTGGCCTACGCGCCCTACGCCGACCTGATCTGGTGCGAGACCGGCACGCCCGACCTCGAGTTCGCCAGGAAGTTCGCCGAGGCGATCCACAAGCAGTTCCCGGGCAAGCTCCTGTCCTACAACTGCTCGCCCTCGTTCAACTGGAAGAAGAACCTGGACGAAGCCACTATCGCCAAGTTCCAGCGCGAGCTGGGCGCGATGGGCTACAAGTACCAGTTCATCACGCTGGCCGGCTTCCACGCCCTGAACTACGGCATGTTCAACCTGGCCTACGGCTACGCCCGCAACCAGATGAGCGCCTTCGTCGAACTGCAGGAAGCCGAGTTCGCCGCCGCCGATCGCGGCTTCACCGCGGTGAAGCACCAGCGCGAAGTCGGCACCGGCTACTTCGACGCGGTGACCACCACCGTCGAGAGCGAGGCCTCCACCGCCGCGCTGAAGGGCTCGACCGAAGACGAACAGTTCTTCGACAGCAAGGGCAAGAAGGCCGCGTAAGCGCGCTTCTCGCTGCAGCATGAAAAGGACCGGCCTTGGCCGGTCTTTTTCTTTTGGCGCGCCGGTAGTGGGCCGCGAAGCAGGCTGCGGCGACCGGGCCCGTCGTCATCACCGACCGCGGCCGCGCCTCCCATGTGCTGCTCTCCTGCGAGCGCGATCGGCAGTTGACCGGCACAGCCGATCGCGATTGCCTGATCGCGGCCACGGCGCTGGTGCATGGGAGATGACCGTGGTCACGCGAAACGTGGCGGATTTCGGTGGCACGGGTGTGGCGCTGCTCGATCCGTGGATCTTCCAGGCGCCGTGAGCCAGCCTCGTTCACTCCCAGGCCAGCGCGCCCCCCGTCTGGTACTCGGTGACCCTCGTCTCGAAGAAATTCTTCTCCTTGCGCAGATTGGACTGCTCGTCCAGCCAGGGCAGGACGTTCTGCGCGCCGGGGAAGGGCTCGGCCACGCCCAGCTGCCGCGCGCGGCGGTTGGCTACGAAGCGGAACTGCCCCATGTGCAGGGACGCCGAGTAGCCGAGGATGGGTTCGCGCAGCAGGTAGCCTGCGTAGGCGGACTCGGCGGCTTCGGCCTCTTCCCAGAGCCGGGCGACGGCAAGGGGATCGAGCTGCAGATTCTCCTCGGCGAGCAGCGTGCGCACCGTGCGGATGCCGAACGCGCAATGCATCACTTCGTCGCGCATGATGTACTGCAGCTGCTCGGCCGTGCCCTTCATGAGGCCGCGGCGCTGCAGCGCGAAGATCGGCGAGAAGCCGTTGTAGAACCAGCAGCCCTCGAAGATGCCCGCGAAGAACAGATAGGAGAGCGCGAATTCGTGCAGGTTACCGCGATCGCGCAGATCGAAATCGGTGCGCATTGCGCGCTCGAGCAGGCGGTTGGCGAGCGAGATCTTGCCGTGGATCTCCGGCACGACGCGGTAGCGGTTGTAGATCTCCTGCTGGTCCAAGCCCAGGCTCTCGATGCAGTGCTGGTAGGTCCAGGTGTGCAGGGCCTCCTCGTAGACCTGGCGCGCCTGGTAGACCTGCAGCTCGGGAGCGGTCATCTTCTCCATCACCGCCAGGCCGATGTTGCGCATCGCCAGGATGTCCGAGGTGGTGAGGTAGGCCAGTACGTTCTCGAACACGTGGCGCTCGGCGGGCGTGAGCCGGTGGTGGTAGTCGTGGACGTCCTGCGCCATCGGGATCTCCAGCGGCGTCCAGTGATTGCGGTTGGCGTTGAGGAAGAAGCGCCAGGCCCAGGGGTACTTGAACGGAGCGAGCTGGTTGATGTCGCCCTGGCCGTTGACGACACGCTTGTCGGAGGCGCGCACGGGGGCGGCTGCCGAAGCGTGCGCGGCCGTGCCCGCGCCGGGCACGCCTGGCGCTTGCCCTGCAGCGGCGCCGCTGCCGGGTGCGCTGCCCGAAGCGCAACCGGTCTGCCGCGGCGCCGGGCGGTCCCAGTCATCGAAGAACGCGCTCATTGGCAGGCCTCGCATTCCGGGTCGAGGATGGAGCAGGCCATCGGTGCGGGCTCGTCCGCAGCCTGTGACGGAGGGGCCCCGGTCTTCTCCATCGCGGTGGCGCCGAGGCTGCGCAGGTAGTAGGTGGTCTTCAGGCCGCGCAGCCAGGCCAGCCTGTAGAGTGCGTCCAGCCTGCGGCCGGAGGCGCCCGCCACGTAGAGGTTCAGCGACTGCGCCTGGTCGATCCATTTCTGCCGGCGCGCCGCGGCTTCGACCAGCCAGCGGGGCTCGATCTCGAAGGCCGTCGCATAGCGTGTCCTGAGCGCGGCGGGGATCCGGTCGATGCGCGCCACCGAGCCATCGAAATACTTCAGGTCCGCCACCATGACCTCGTCCCACAGCGCGAGGGCCTTGAGCTCGCGCACCAGGTGCGCATTGACCATGGTGAACTCGCCCGAGAGGTTCGACTTCACATAGAGGTTCTGGTAGTCCGGCTCGATCGAGGCCGACACGCCGACGATGTTGGAGATCGTGGCGGTCGGCGCAATGGCGACGCAGTTCGAGTTGCGCATGCCATGGCGAACGATCCGTTCGCGCAGTGCGCCCCAGTCGAGCGACGAGGAGCGGTCCACCTCCAGCAGAACGCTGCCGTCGGGCCCGACGCCGCGGGCCTCGGCGAGCAGCGCGAGGCTGTCCTGCGGCAGGATGCCCCGGTCCCACAGGCTGCCGCGGAAGCTGGAATAGGCGCCGCGCTCCTCGGCCAGCTCGGTCGACGCCCAGTAGGCCGCGTGGCAGACCGCCTCCATCGATCGGTCGGCGAACTCCACCGCGGCGTGCGACGCGCAGGCCAGCCCCATCTGGTGAAGCGTGTCCGAGAAGCCCATGATTCCAAGCCCCACTGGACGGTGGCGCAGGTTGGCGGTGCGCGCCTTGGGCGTGGCGTAGTAGTTCAGGTCGACCACGTTGTCGAGGATGCGCATCGCGGTGCGCACCGTGCGCTGCAGTCGGCCGTGGTCCAGCGTCCAGCGGCCGCCGGCGTCGCGGGCCAGGTGCGCCGGCAGGCTGACCGAACCGAGGTTGCACACCGCGGTCTCGTCGGCCGAAGTGTTCAGCGTGATCTCGGTGCACAGGTTCGAGCCATGCACCACGCCCGCGTGCTGCTGCGGCGAGCGCAGGTTGCAGGCGTCCTTGAACGTGATCCACGGGTGGCCGGTCTCGAACAGCATCGTCAGCATCCGGCGCCAGAGCTGCACCGCCGGGAGCTTCTTGTGAAGCGGAATCTCGCCGCGCGCCGCGCGGGCTTCCGCTGCAAGGTAGGCCGCTTCGAAGGCCGGGCCGAAGGTCTCGTGCAGCTCCGGAACGTCCACCGGCGAGAACAGCGTCCACTCGGCTTCCGCCAGCACCCGCTTCATGAACAGGTCCGGAATCCAGTTGGCCGTGTTCATGTCGTGAGTGCGGCGCCGCTCGTCGCCAGTGTTCTTGCGCAGTTCGAGGAAGTCCTCGATGTCCAGGTGCCAGGTCTCGAGATAGGCGCAGACCGCGCCCTTGCGCTTGCCGCCCTGGTTCACCGCCAGCGCAGTGTCGTTGACCACCTTCAGGAAGGGGATCACGCCCTGGCTGTGTCCATTGGTGCCCTTGATCCGGCTGCCGAGCGCGCGCACCGGAGTCCAGTCGTTGCCCAGGCCACCGGCGAATTTCTGCAGCAGCGCGTTCTCCTTGATCGACTGGTAGATGTCCTCGAGGCTGTCGGCCACCGTGGTCAGGTAGCAGGACGAGAGCTGCGGGTGGCGCGTGCCGCTGTTGAACAGCGTGGGCGTGCTGCACATGAAGTCGAAGCGCGACAGCAGGTGGTAGAACTCGAGCGCGCGTGCCTCGCGATCGATCTCGTTCAGCGCCAGGCCCATTGCCACGCGCATGAAGAAGGTCTGCGGCAGCTCGATGCGGCGTTCGTCAACGTGCAGGAAGTAGCGGTCGTAGAGCGTCTGCAGGCCGAGGTAGTCGAACTGCAGGTCGCGTTCCGGCGCCAGGGCCGCGGCGAGTCGGTCGAGGTCGAACTCAGCGAGCCGCGGGTCGAGCAGCTCGGCGTCGATTCCGCGGCGGATGGCCTGCGGAAAGCACTCGCGGTAGCCGCCCGTGGGGCTCGACATCTCCGCATGCGAGGCCTCGCGCCCCAGCACCTCGGCACGCACCGCGGACAGCAGCAGGCGCGCCGCGACATGGCCGTAGTCCGGTTCGCGCTCGATCAGCGTACGTGCGGCCAGCACCAGCGACTGTCGCACCGCGGTCATCGTCACGCTGTCGTAGAGATCGCGAATCGCATGATCGAGGACGGTGTCGGCGCAGACGTCTGCGAGCCCCTCGCAGGCATCGCGACACACCGAAAGCAGCGCGGCACGGTCGAGTGGACGTCGCACGTCGCCGTCGAGCACGTGCAGCGTGGGCGTCGGCACCGGGGCGCTCTGGCCGGCGTCCCTGGGCGCCGCGCGCTCGGCCGCGCGCCGCTCCCGGTAGAGGACGTAGGCGCGCGCCACGTCATGCTCGCCCGAGCGCATCAGCGCCAGTTCCACCTGGTCCTGGATGTCCTCGATGTGCAGGGTGGCGCCGTCGGGGATGCGGCGGGTGAGGGCGTCGACCACGGTCCCGGTCAGCCTGGGGACCAGGTCGCGCACGCGGGAGGAGTCCGCGCCCTTGTGGCCCTCGACCGCGAGGAAGGCCTTGCTCATTGCGAGCGCGATCTTGTCCGCGTCGAAGGAGACTACCGTGCCATTGCGGCGGACCACCCGGAAGCTGGCGTGCGCGGACGCGAGATCCGGGGCTGAATCGATGCTGGGGGGTTCTTGCATGGTGGAGATCCGGTGCGAACGGGGCGGATCTCCGATGGACCGACGTGACGCGTCACCGCCATGCTGCAGTCAGGCGGCAGCGTCGGTCCATCAGGAAAACGGGCAAGCGAAATGGTGTGAGCCATGCCTCTTGTCAGGGACACCCCGCCCCAAACTGTTGAAGGTGGCGCTCATGGCAGGTCTCCTGGCTCACGGGTCATCGTCTTGCGCCAGCCTTCCCGGATTGCATCCAGTGGCATGGGGAGGCGCAGGACTCGCCGTCGACAGTTGCGGGGGCAGCTCCGGACTTCACGCGCGGGCGTGGCACCGGATTCCCTTTTCATGCCTGCCGTCTCCGGCAGGCAACCATGAACAGCGGGGCAGGTTAGCGGCGCGACCGTGGGCTGTCAAACCGGGGGGCCGGCAGGTTCGTTGGCGCGGATGGATTGCCGAGCAATCGGCGTTGTGTGGCCCGGGCGGTGGCAGGCGCCCGGAGCCCGCCCGGGCCAGTCCATCGCAGGCCGGTCGCAAGGCTGTCCTGGGCCTTGCCGAGAGCCTTGAAGGCTTCTATGCTTTTCGCTCGAGCGGTCAGCGCGCGAGCGTTGTGTTTCCTCGGCGCGATCCTCGCATAGCTTGAGCGGGGTGCGCAGATGCCAGGCCTCAGCCGGTTCACCAGCAAGGAAGCGTTCGCGACGGTCCGCTTCGATCCCACACGGTTCGGCGTGCTCGGGGGGGACGAGGACAAGCAGCAGGTCGACATGGGCTTCGACCTGGACATCCCGTACGAGCTGCTTGGGGTGTTCGTCCGGCACATCGACACCGCGCAGCCGATCACCCGCGTGCCGCTGTTCGGAATCGCCCGCTTCGACCTCGCGGTCGAGAGCGGCCGCGCCGCCGGCGTCGCGCCGGGGCAGCTCGGCTTCAAGGTCGTGCCGCTCGGCGTCGTTGGCACCGACCACGTCGGCTACGCGTCGTTCGACCTCTGGCCGCTGCGCGCCGAGGACGTTGTCGTCGCCTTGCGCGATACGCTGGACCGCGCCGGGCTGCTGGCGCCCGGCAAGCCGCGCCTGACGGTCGCCGTCGCGCAGTTGCAGGTCCTGCCTTTCAAGGACCCGGCGATCGTCTTCGATGCGCTGCGCGAGGGTGACCTCGGGCCGCGCTTCGCCTGTCTGCGGATCGACCTCGACGAAGGGATGCTGCGGGGCCGGCCACTGTGGCCGGCCATGCCGTCGATGCAGACGCCCGGCATCCTGGACTGGCGCCTGTCGCCCGGCTCGTTCTCGATGTCCGGGGCGCTGCTCATCGGCGAGGACGGCTGCGAGACGCTGCTGCCGTCGAACCTGTCGACGCGGATGGTCCGCTTCGTACAGATCGTCCGCTCGCTGACTCGGGCGGACATCAAGTATGACGACCGCAGCGTGCGCGAGATCCCGGGCGTGTCGCCGGGGGCACGAAAGGCGACCCTCGGCTGGCGCATCGTCTACAGCACCGAGTGGTACCCGCTCGGCCACTCGCTCGGCCAGATCGCCTACAGCCTGCCGCTTGCGCCGGGCGAGAAGGTCGCGGTTTCGATCGTCGACTGGACGCGGCGCGACGCGGCGGTGCGCAACGAGCAGACGAAGGAGGCCGAGGACCTGCAGCACGCGACATTGCGCGACCGCACGCTGTCGGAAGCGGTGCACATGGTCGTCAAGGAGTCGCAGTCCGGCTCGTCGTTCGAGGCTGGTGGCGCCCTGAGCGCCGGCGCAGGCATTCCGATCGGGCCGGTGAGCCTCGGCGTCGCCGGCGCATTCGGCATGGGCGGGGCCTCGGCCGAGAGCCGGGGGCTGCGCGACGTCGTCGGCAACACGACGCAGAACATCACCGACGCGTTCCACCAGGCCTCCTCGGCACTGCGCGAGTTGAGCTCGACCGTGGTCGTGCAAAGCACGCAGGCCGAAACCGCGCAGGCCCGCACGCGAATCGTCGCCAATTACAACCATAGCCACGCGCTGACGATCCTCTACTACGAGGTGCTGCAGCACCACCGTCTCTTGACGCGGCCCTCGGACGTGCGGCCGGCGATCTTCGTGCAGATGGCGTTCGAGGAGTTCGACTACGCGCTGGTGCTCAAGCACGAGGCGGTCATCCGTCGGGTGCTGCTCGATCCGCGCGTCAGCGATTGCATCGACATCGTACGGCGGCGCGACTGCCTGGAGCTGACGCTCGAGCGCACGAAGCAGAAACTCAAGGACCAGGGCGACCCGACGGTGACGGAGAACCTCGGCACGCTGACCGTCTCGCTGCGCAATGGCCCGCGGATCGTTGTCCTCGCCTCGGCGACGATGCGCGTCGTCTGGAAGTCGAACACGCTCACGACGCTCGATCTCACCGACCCGGGCCTGATGACCGTGGTGAACGGCATCAAGTACAAGGAACAGCTGCACCTGTACAACCCGCCGATCCAGCCGAACAGCGACTTCGTCTACGACCTGAAGCCACAGATGCAGGTGCGCTGGAGCGACGTCTTCGCGATCGAGCTGAGCGTCGGCGCCTACGGCGAACGCAAGGGGGACGTCGATTGGGACCTGAGCAGCGTCCGCATCGAGACCACCGGCGGACCCGGGCGCTGGGTGATGGTCGACGAAAAGACCCCGACGCTCATTACGCTCGGCCGCACCCACCGCTTCCGCGTGACCCCGTTCAAGCCGCAGGTCAAGACGGTGGACGACCTGTTGTCCGAAGAGGAGCTGTGCTGCCTGCACCGGCTGCTCGCCCACCTGAACGGCAACCTGCCCCACTACTGGCGCGCGATCTGGCTGTCGCTCGGCACCTGGGACCGCGAGCAGCTGCTCGCGCACCGGGCGATCAACGGTGTGCGGCTGCTCGATCTGATCGACAACCAGCTGCTCGACGTCGTCGGCGACCAGCTGGTGTTCCCGGCATCGAGCGGCAGCGACTCGATGCTCGGCAAGGCCTTCGGAATCGAGCGTTTCAAGGTGCCGCAGTTCAACCAGTACGTCGAGCAGCTGCTGACGACCCCGGAGCGCGGCGTGTTCGCCGAGGCCAAGCTCGGCCACTGCAACGCATCGGAGGTGATCGACAACACGCGCTTCTGGGACTGGAAGCTCTCGCCGATCCCCGATGACGCACCTCCGATCGGCACTGCGAGCCTCGACTCGCGCTATCAGGACCCGACCAAGGGCCTCGGGGCGACAGCCTTCCCGCCGGCGATGGTCAACATCGTGACCCCGTCCGCGATTCCCGACCCGACCGGCTTCTCGAGCGCGGCGTCGATCCTCAACGCGCTCGGCGCCTTCCGCGACATGTCGGGGCTGCAGCAAGTGACGCAGTTCCTGCAGACACTGTCGAATAACGCGACCGCGCTGGCGAAGCAAGGGCTGCAGAACGCCGAGCAGGGCGTGACGAAGCCGAGCACCGGGGCAAGTCCGGCTCCAACGGGCGGGGGCGGCGGTGCCCCTGGGGGCGGCGGCACGGGTGGCGGCACGGGTGGCGGCACAGGGGGCGGCACAGAGGGCGCTGGCACGGGTGGCACTGGCACGGGTGGCACTGGCACGGGCGGTGGCGGCACGGGTGGTGGCGGTGGCGGTGGCGGTGGAACGACCAAGCCACCCGTCCCGACGCCGACCCGCACGCCGCAGCAGTCTCCGAAGCAGAAGTCGGTCGACTTCATATTCAGCTACGACACCCGCACGGTGATGCGTGGGCAGTGGACCGTGTACCTCGAGGAAACCGGCGGCCGTGCCTGGAAGTCCGACGGCCTGATGATCGACATGGGACTCGGGGCCTCGGGCCGTGCCGTCGGCGACAAGGTCGGCCTCTACAACCTGCCGGCGGACTTCGGCGTCGAGCGGGACGTCACGGTGCGCATCGTGGGCACGAACCAGGGCACGCCGACCTACCTGAGCACGCCGCAGATGGACGTCGAGTTCAAGGCCTGGACGACGCAGGACGCCTTCCTCGTCGTCGTGCCAAAGGAGGACTTCGCGAAGACTCAGACCTTCCAGGTCATCCAGCCGACCGAAGAATTCAAGATGACCATCACCCGGAAGACGAGCGGCACCCAGTCCGTCGTCACCGCGACGTCGCAGACGGCGGGCGTGAAGGTGGGCGTCGAGAGCGTGACGGAGGTGGGCGGAAACGTCGGCGTTGGCAACGCCAAGGAGAGCGTCAAGATCGCAGCCGAGGGCACCTACGGCGTCACGCAGGGTGAGACCAAGACCTCGGGCGAAGAGCAGGAGAAGACCTATTCGACCGACTTCACGGGCCGCAAGGTAAAGACCGAGCCGCCGAAGATCGTGCCGGTCGGAAAGGCACCCTGATCGCGATGGGTCTTGGCTTCATGGATGTCGAAGACCCGCATGCTCGACTCCGGCCGGGACGGCACAAAGCTTTGTCTGGCTCGGTCAGCGCCAAGCCGGCGCCCGGCTGACAGTGAGCCGGCCGGCGCTTCGAGGTCTTCGACACGTTCAGCCAGAACTGCGGATCAACGCCGAAGGAGAGTCCGAGGCGCACCGCGGTGTCGGCGGTGACGGCCCGCTCTCCGGTGCAAAACTCGTCGATGCGCCGTTGCTGCACGCCTATCGACTTCGCCACGCGGTAGCGGGTGATGCCCAGCGGCTCGATGAACTCGGTGAGCAGAACGTGCCCGGGATGCACTGCGCCGGGCTGTCGGTTGGACGCGACGTCCTCGTAGTGCTGCGTCCTCAGTTCGCTGCGCTTGCGGCTCATGTGCTTCATCCGTTGTTGTCCGCCAGTTCGACATCGAGCGCATTGCCATCCTTCCAGCGGAAGCAGATGCGCAATTGGATGTCGACGCGCTGACGCCTGCATCTCACGAGGCAGGCCGCGAACTTCATCGCCATCGGACCTACGGATCAGACGACTCGGACAGTGCTTCCGTAACGGCCGAGCTTGCCATCCACCGTGAGGAGAATGAGCGGCTCACTCATCGACTGGGCTAGCAGCAAGCGATCGAAGGGGTCACGATGGTCGTCGAAGCCTGGCAAGACGGTGAGCGTAAGGATGTGGGCGTTCTCGATCGGCAGCCAGGTGAAGCCCATCGATTCCACCTGTTCTGCGAAAGCGGACAAGTCGATGCGGACCTTGCCCAAGCCAGCCTTGATCGTCAGTTCCCACAGGGAAACGCTGCTGACGAAGGTTTCGTCAGCAGCTTCCACCAGGCTACGGACTTCCTCCGTGACGCGCGGGTCGCCGGTCTGCCACCAGAAGGCGAAATGCGTGTCGAGAAGCAGCCTCACCGGCCGACTTCCGGTGCGCCGGGTTCGCCTTCAGGCTCTTGCAGACAGGAAAACAGCGCGTCGATCGGCGCATCGAAATCGTCATCCATCTGCCAGTCGCGGCCTTTCATGCTCCCCGGTGGCGCGATGCTGCGACGCGTCGGGCGATAGGCTGTCAGCCTGGCAACGGGCTGGCCGGACCGCGCAATGAGGACTTCCTCGCCGCGCTCGATCAATTCGAGCAGGCGCGAGAGATGGGTCTTGGCTTCATGGACGTTGAAGACCTGCACGGTGGACTCCGATCGAAGTGGACTAACAGTTAGTCTATCTGAGTCGACACCAAGCCGACACCCGGCCAGTCAGCGTTCGATCCGCTGTCCGATGACCAGCGAGGTCTGCGGATAGGCGACGAGCTTCCGTTCCGACCCTGGTTCACGCGGCGATCGGCCGAACCTCCGCGGCAAGCCGCGCGCCCTGTTCGCGCTCGATCGTCTCGATGTCGTACTGCGCCTGCAGGTTCAGCCAGAACTGCGGATCGACGCCGAAGGCAAGGCCGAGGCGCACCGCGGTGTCGGCAGTGACAGCCCGCTCTCCAGTGCAGATCTCGTCGATGCGCCGTTGCTGCACGCCTATGGACTTCGCCACGCGGTAGCGGGTGATGCCCAGCGGCTCGATGAACTCAGTGAGCAGCACGTGTCCGGGATGGACTGCGCCGAGCCGCCGGCCAGTCGCGACGTCCTCGTAGTGCTGCGTCCTCAGTTCGCTGCGCTTGATGCTCATATGGTTCACCCGTGGTAGTCCGCAATCTCGACATCGAGCGCATTTCCATCCTTCCATCGGAAGCAGATGCGCCACTGGCCGTCTACGCGGATGCTCCACTGCCCCCTGCGGTCGCCCTTCAGAGTCTCCAGGCGGTTTCCGGGAGGCACCCGCAGGGTTGCGATGGACGGTGCTGCGTCGGTCATCTTCAGCTTGCGGCGCGCTGCGCCTTGCATCTCACGAGGCAGGCCGCGGACTTCATGGCCGTCGAAGATGGCGGCGGTCCGCTTGTCCGCGAAGCTTGTGATCATGGATAGTATCGCCAAACGGTATTAGTAACATCAACCACTACTTTCAGCCGCCGCAGCGGTTGGAAGCAGCGATCATGCTCCGCCATACGGGCGGATCTCGTCATCATTGCGATCTGCCGAGATTAGAACCCCCGTTCGAGAGTTCCCGGGCTAGACGTTCGGTGCAATAGGCGACGACGCGGTCGCCGCGTCAAATGGTTCCTGCGCACATCAACCCGCCCAGGAGCCACTCCAGATGAACCGCCTCGCACGCCCCGTTCTTGCCGCTCGTCACCCCGTCGCCCGCCGCCAGGCCGGCCAGGGGATGACCGAATACATCATCATCGTCGCGCTGATCGCGGTCGCCGCCATCGGCATCTACACGCTGTTCGGCCAGACCATCCGCAACCAGACCGCGGGCCTCGCGCTCGAGATGTCCGGCCAGGACGCGGCCACCGCCATCGGCAACGCCCAGACCAACGCGAACACGGCGCAGACCAACGCCAACGTCCGCAAGGGCCTGGACAACTTCAACGCCAGCAACCGCCCCTGACCGGCCCCGGCCGCCGCGGAGTCAGGTCATGGACGCCATGTTCGCATCCGTATCCGTGCGCGGCCGGGCCGCCCAGCGCGGTCAGGCGCTGGTGCTTGCGCTGGTGCTGCTGTTCGCCGGCGCGCTCGGCTTCTACTTCATGTTCAGCACCGGCCAGGTTGCCTCCACCCGGCAGCGGCTCGACAACGCCGCAGACGCCGCCGCCTGGAGCGCGGCGCTGTGGCGGGCCCGGGTGATGAACTACCACGCCTATGCCAACCGGGCCATCGTCGCGCAGGAAGTCGCCATCGCGCAGGCGGTCACGCTGGCGTCCTGGGCGAAGTACTTCGAGAGCTTCACCACCACCGCGTCCGTGCTGGCCACGCCTTATCCGCCGGTGGCGGCGGTGCTGCAGATGGGGTCGGACCTCGCACGCACCGGCCGGGAGCTCACCGAGATGGCCTCCGGAGAAGAGGTGCTGGCGCGCAGCGCTTACAAGCGGCTGCTGGCCACCAGCCAGGAGGTGCTGCACGCATCGGTGGACACCTTCGGCCTGGGCGCAGTCGCCAACGAGGTGGCGCGCGCCAACGATCCGCGCTTCTTCGCCTTCGCGCTGCCCGACGAGGGTCAGTTCAGGGCGATGACCCGGCGCTACGCGGACGAGGATCGCGCAAGGCTCAAGGGCGTGGTGGATGACTCGCTGGACGATTTCGTGGCCGGCCCGCGCGGCATGGACCTCACCCTGTGGCTGCTGCCGAGCAGCTGCTTCGGCAACCCGCTGGTGTCGCCGACCAAATGGTTCCAGGAGCTGCACAAGCGGGGCGGCACGGTGATGACGCCGGCCTTCGAGCGATGGGAGGCGGCCGACACCCATTCGCTGCACGACTGGCGTCCCAGCAGCGGCTTCTTCGGCTTCAAGGGCTGCAACCAGCGCGAGGCCATTCCGCTTGGCTGGGGCGCGGCGCAAGCCACCTCCGGTCCGGCCGAGGCGCCGCCAGAGCGGCCTTCGACGGACGACGGCACCTGGAGCTTCCCGCTGGAGGGCCCGCTGAAGGGCAACCCCGGCGACGTCCGGCACAACGCGATGGCCGCGGCGCTGGCCGAAGCCGTCATCGCGGGCAGCGGTCATCCCGGCTTCGAGGCCTACAACGGCATCGAGACGGTGCGCGAGCTGGCCTACGAAGCGCTGGCCAATCCGCGCTTTCCCTCCAGCCGCGTGGCGGTGCTGGCCCGGGCCGAAGCCGGCGACGTGCACACGGCCAACGTGCTCAACGTGGGCGTGGGCCGGCTGCGGCTGGCCGAAAACTACGCCGGCCGGCGGCTGTGGTCGGTGGGCGCGGCCGAGGTCTACTTCCGGCGCCCCAGCGGCGCGCCGGAGCGACTGGAATACGCAAGTCTCTACAGCCCGTACTGGCAGGTACGGCTGGTCGAACCGAGCGCTGCGCAGCGTGCGCTGGCGGACAACTATGTGCGCTAACCCCCGTCCGCGTCCGCACGCAGTCGCTCGGTACCGGCAGGCCCGCGGGCAGGCGCTGGTCGAGGCCCTGGTGGCGGCCATCGTGCTGGTGCCGTTCGCGCTGCTGATCGTCTGGCTGGGCAAGGTGCAGACGCTGCAGCAGGCCAGCGTGGCCGCCTCGCGGATGCTGGCCTTCGAGTGCGCCGCCCGCCCGCAGGACTGCCGCGACGGCGCTGCGCATCCGGAGCTGGTCGATGAGCTGCGTCGGCGCGCCTTCTCGCGCACCGACGTGCAGCCGCTGACCGAGGACCGGGTGATGGACGACGCGCCCGCCGCAGACCGTAATCCGCTGTGGGTGGACCGCACCAACCGCCCGCTCATCGAGCGTTTCTCCGACATCGGCGCGCGCATCGACCTGCAGTCCTTCGACGCCGGGCTGTCGCTTGCGTCATCGCAGGGCGGGGGCGGGGTGGCCGATGCAGCCGGCTTCCTGGCGGAGAAGGCGGGGCCCGGCAGGTTCGGGCTGGGTATACGTGAGGGCCTGGTGGCGGCGCGGGTACAGGCGGGAATCTCGGCAAGTTCCAGTGCCTCGGACTTCCTGAGCCAGCTCGACTCCATCCCGCTGCGCATGCGGGCCACCACCGCCATCCTCACGGACGCCTGGAACGCCAGCGGGCCCTACGGCGGCGCCGAGGACAGCGTGGAGACCCGCGTCAGCCAGGGTGCCACGGTGCTCGCCGCCTGGGAGGCCAGCATAGACGCGCGCCATGCGCTCACGCGCGGGTTCATCGGGCTGATGGGCGCGATCGGGCTGGAGCCGCAGGCGGACGCGTTCCGCTACCACGAGGTGGATGTCGATCGTGTCCCGGCGGACCGCATCGGGACCGTTGGCGCCGACGCACAGGTCCCGCCTGACGAGGAGCTCATGCCATGAGCCTGATCCTGACGATTGCGCTCGCCTTCTCGCTTGCGGCCATGGCGCCCCTTTCAGCGGCGTGGACCGGTTCGGCGCTGGAGCTGCCGTTCCGGGCGCGGATGGAGCCGGTGATCGAGGACGGCGAGATCGAGGGCCGGCGGGTGCGCGTGGCGCGCTTCACCACGCCGCTCCAGGCGGACGAGCTGGCACGTGTGGTGCGCCGTGAGTGGCGCGGCGCAGAGGGGGCGGATCTCGTCGAGACGGGTCTGCCCGGCTGGCGGGTGCTGTCCTCGTGGAGTGCGGAGGGATTCAGGACCTTGCAGTTCCGTCCTGGTCGATCTGGGGGCAGCGAGGGGGTGCTGAGCGTCTGGCCGGCCGGCGGTGCGGATGGCGTGTCAGGTGCGGGCGGCTCGGGAACGGGCGGCTCGGGAACGGGCGGCTTGGGCGCAGGCGGCTTGGGCGCCGGCGCCGGCTTTGGCTCGGCCGGGGCCGCGCTGCCGGGTCCCGAACTGCTCCCCGAGGGCAGCGCCGTGCTGCGGCGCTTCTCTGCGGTGGACGCGGGCCGGCGCGGCCAGACGCTGGTGGCCGTCGCCGAGGGCAGCCCTTCATGGCTGGCGGACGCGATCGGGCAGCGTCTGGCGGCGCGCGGCTATGCGCCGGACCCGGTGCTGCACTCGGCCGGTGCGCGCGGCGAGGCCAGGCGCTTCAGGCGCGCCGATGCGGAGGTGGTGTTCACCGTGTCCCCGGCCGGACCCGGCCGCAGCGGCGTGGTGCTCCATGCAAGCGGGGCCGCGCCATGAGCCGCCGCGTGTTTCCAGCGGGGCGCCAGCGCGCCCAGAGCTCGGTCGAGTACTTGATCGTCGTCTCGCTGCTGGCGCTTGCGCTGGCCATCGGTCCGGACAGTGCGCTGGAGCAGCTCTTCCGCGCCTTCGCCGACCACTACCAGAAGTTCACCTACGCGATGTCACGCCCATGAAACCGCTCGCCTTCCTCGCCCGTCACCGCAACCTGCTGCTGCTGGCCGCTGCGCTCGGCCTCGGCGCGCTCGCCGCCTTCGGGGCTCGCGGCTACCTCAGCGAACAGCTGGCCATCGAGCGCGAGCGGCTCGCGCCGCGCCAGCCGTCCATCCAGGTGGTGGTTGCCAAGCTGGACCTCCGCCGTGGCGAGACGGTCAGTGCCGAGAACATGGCGGTGCGCGACATGCCGCGCGAGTTCCTGCCGGCCGGAACGGTCACTCCAGACCGCTTCGATGCGGTCGCCGGAGCCCGCCTGCTGCAGCCGATGCGGGCCGGGGAGCCGCTGCAGAAGCTCGCGGTGGCGGCACCCGACTCCGGTGCGTTCTCCGCGCGCTTGCGCAGCGGCGTGCGTGCGCTCACCGTCGCTGTCGACGAGGTGAACTCGCTGTCCGGGATGCTGCAGCCTGGCGACCGCATCGACCTGATGCTCTCGGTGCGCCTGCCGGGAAGCAGCGGCGCACCGCTGCCCCAGGAGATCACTCGCGCGCTCATGCAGGACGTGCGGGTGCTGGCCACCGGGCGGCAAGTGCGGCCGGGCGACGACGAGCGCCCCGGCGCCCGGGCCTACACCGCGATCACCATCGAGGTGAGCCCCGAGCAGGCACAGCGCCTGGTGGTGGCGCAGCGCAGCGGCAAGCTCACTGCGATGCTGCGCAACCCTGGCGACCGCGAGCCGGTGGCGCAGCGGCCGCTGGACGTCTACGGGCTGCTGGGCATGGAGCGGGGCGCCGCCACCGCTCCGCCGCCTTCGCCCCCGGAGGTGATCGTCGGCGGCCAGGGACCGCTGCGCAATGCCGACCGGCTGGCCCAGGCGCTGTCACAGGCGGCAGCCGCGATGGCGCCAGCCGCGGCACCTCCAGTCGCTGGTCCGCCCGCCGTCACCGGGCCGCTCCCTTCGGGTGGCGCCAATCCTTCCGCCGCCGTCCCCGCCGCCCGCTGATTCCCCGGAGCCTCCTGCCATGAAACGACTGTTCCGCCCGTTCGTCGCGATGCTTGCCGCGTGCCTCACCGGGGCCGGGGCCTGGGGCTCGCCAGAAGGCATGCCGCTGCCGCCCGCCGCGCTCGAACTCTATGTCGGTCAGGCCCATCTGCTGGACGAACGCGAGGTCAGGCGAATCGTCATCGGCAACGGCAAGGTCATCCAGGCCACTGCGCTGGACGACAAGCAGGTGCTGATCATTCCCGAGGCGCCCGGGCAGAGCACGCTGCACCTGTGGGCGCGCAACGGCACCCAGCGCTCCGTAGTGGTCAACGTCATCGCGGCCGACGCCGCGCGTCTCGTCGACGAGATCCGCGCGATGCTCGGCGGGGCCTCCAACGTGCGCACGCGGGTGGTCGGCGACAAGGTGGTGGTGGAGGGCGGCAACCTGTCCGACGAGCAGGCCGGCCGGCTTGCGGAAGTCTCCAAGCGCTATCCGCAGATCGTCAACCT
This sequence comes from Quisquiliibacterium transsilvanicum, assembly GCF_014202215.1. GTDB lineage: Bacteria > Pseudomonadota > Gammaproteobacteria > Burkholderiales > Burkholderiaceae_E > Quisquiliibacterium > Quisquiliibacterium transsilvanicum. The sequence continues at coordinate 88,544 of NZ_JACHGB010000009.1, forward strand.
GGTCAGCCGCGTGGGGCTGGAGCGGATGATCGCGATGGACGTGAAGATGGTCGAGATCCGCCGCGACCAGCTCGAGAACCTGGGTGTGCGCTGGAGCGGCAACATGTCCGGCCCGGCTTTCGGCATCGCGGGCGACCTGCATCGCAGCGGCGCGATGCGCCCCGGCGGCATCGCCGAGGGGGTGGCCGGAATCGAGGTGAGACCGCGCCTCGCGCCCTTCGTCACCAGCCTGGGCATCGTCAGCTCGCTCACCTCGATGATTAACCTGATGGTGCAGAACGGCGACGCGGCGATGCTCGCCGAGCCCAGCCTGTCCTGCCGCAGCGGAGGCAGCGCGAAGTTCGTCGCCGGCGGCGAGCTGCCCATCCCCTTCACCACCGGCCTCGGCAATGCCTCCGTGCTGTTCAAGGAGTACGGGGTGAAGTTCGACGTCAGCCCGGTGGCCAGCGAGAGCGGCGTCATCGCCGCGAAGATCGCCACCGAGATCTCGGCGGTCAACTTCGAGGTGATGGTCAAGGACGTGCCCGGTCTCACCAAGCGGCGCGCCGAGACCGAGGTGAACCTGCGCGAGCACGAGACCCTGGTCATCGCCGGCCTGCTCTCCGAGGAATCCTCGCACAGCATCGACCGGCTGCCCGCGCTGGGCGAACTGCCGGTGCTGGGGCGGCTGTTCAGGTCGCGTGCGTTCCGCGATCGCCAGACCGAGCTGGTGGTGTTCATCACGCCGAGATTCGCTGACGTCGAGCGGCCTGCTGTGCTGCCGACCGGATCGGCCGCGGTCTCAGCGGGTGCCGGGCAGGCCGAGGCAGCCGCGGGGAGTCCGGCAGGGGACAGGGCCGCGCCTCCGCCCGCCGAGCGCCTGCGCAGCGAGCCGGTCCTGCAGTCCTACCAGCGGGCCCGCAAGCGGGTTCGGATGGTCGAGTGAAGCGCGGAGCACAGCCATGATCACGATCACCATCGAGGCCGACGGGCTGCCCATGCGCAGCGTGCGGGTAGACCGCCTTCCCTGCCGGATCGGCCGGCACCGCCACTGCGGCGTGCAACTGCACAGCTGGCGGGTGGCCAGGGTGCATGCCGAGCTGCATCGGATGGAGCGCGGGCTGCGACTGGTCGACTGCGGCAGCATTGGCGGAACCTGGGTCAACGGCGAGCGCATCGTGGAGTTCGCGCCGCTCTCTGATGCCGACGAAATCGTGATCGCAGGCTACCGGCTCCGGGTGTCCGGCGGGCCGGAGGCCGAGGCAGGGGTGACTCGGGCCCATGCGGAAACAGGCGTGCTCTGGCGGGACGACCTTGCTGCCGCCGACGAGCCTCCCGAGGCGGTGGCGGGGGTGCCGAACGGGCCGGGTGTTCCCGGCCACCGCGCTGGCTACAGCGCCGGCTCAACGGCTGGCGTTCACGCGGGCGCAAGCGATGCGCCCCGCACCGACGCCAGCCTGCCCCGGCAACACGCCCGGCCGGTGGACGTCGAGTGGCGCCGCCTGATGCACCGCCGGCTCCTGCAGACCGTGGACCTGCGCCGCAAGGACCTGCGGCAACTGAGCAGCGAGCAGTTGCGGGCGGAGACTCGCGAACTGCTCGGCGAGCTGATCGCCGCCGAGCCGGAGCTTCCTGCCGGGCTGGACCTGAAGCGGCTGCTCGAAGACGTTCTGGACGAGGCCATCGGCCTGGGCCCGCTGGAGCGTCTGCTCGCCGATCCGGATGTCAGCGAGATCATGGTGAACCGGGCCGACGAGATCTATGTCGAGCGCGAGGGCCGGCTCGAGCGTACCGCCGCGGTGTTCAGCAGCGAGGACGCGGTGCGCGCGGTGATCGATCGCATCGTCTCGCCGATCGGCAGGCGTATCGACGAGAGCTCGCCGATGGTGGATGCGCGCCTGGCCGACGGTTCGCGCGTGAATGCCGTCATCCCGCCGCTGGCGATCCGCGGCTCCACGGTCACCATCCGCCGCTTCAACCGGCAGCTGCTGGCGCCGTCCGATCTGCAGCGGCTGGGCTCGGCTTCGCCCGAGATGCTCGAGTTCCTGCGCCTGTGCGTGGCGCACCGGCGCAACGTGGTGATCTCCGGGGGCACTGGCTCGGGCAAGACCACGCTGCTCAACGTCCTCTCCAACCTGATCCCATCGGGCGAGCGCATCGTCACCATCGAGGATGCCGCCGAGCTGCGGCTGGCGCATCCGCACCTGGTTTCGCTGGAGGCGCGGCCCTCCAACGCGGAGGGCCGCGGCGCCGTCAGCATCCGCGACCTGGTGCGCAACGCGCTGCGCATGCGTCCGGACCGGATCGTGGTCGGCGAGTGCCGGGGCGGCGAGGCGTTGGACATGTTGCAGGCAATGAACACCGGGCACGACGGCTCGCTCACGACCATTCACGCCAACAGCCCGCGCGACGTGGTCGCGCGTCTGGAGACGATGGTGCTGATGGCCGGGATGGATCTGCCGGTGGCCGCCATCCGCGACCAGATCGCCTCGGCGGTGCATCTCATCGTGCAGCAGGCGAGGGCGGCCGACGGGCGCCGGCGCATCGTCGAGATCGCCGAGGTCACCGGCATGGAGGGCAGCCGGGTGCTGATGCAGCCGGTCTTCCGCTGGGAGCGTGGCCGCTTCGTCGCCAGCGAGGTGATGCCGCAGTTCTTCGAGACGCTGCGCGCAGCCGGTCACTCGCCCGCCTGGGGCGCGACCGGTGCGGGCGGGAGCGGTGCGGGTGCGAGCGGTTTGAGTGCAGTTCGAGGGACAGCATCGTGAGCGCGACGCTGCAGGTGGTGCTGCCGGCCGCAGGCGCGGCCGCCATCGGCTTCTACCTGGTGTTCATCACGGTGGCCCGGCTGGCGCCTGCGTACCGCGCGCGCTTCGACGCGAGCGTGTCGCGCCAGCTGGCGCGGGCCTATCTCTACGTCTCGCCGCAGCGCCTGCTGGCGCTGAACCTGGGCACGGCGGCGTGCGTGGCACTGGGCGTGCTCCTGCTGGGCGGAGGCCTGCCGGGCGCGGCGCTGGCTGCACTTGCCAGCGGGATGCTGCCGCGGCTGCTGCTCGGGTGGCTCAGGCGGCGGCGCGCGCATGCATTCCGGCTGCAGCTGTCCGACCTGATGATGCTCGCGGCAGGCGGAATGCGCGCAGGGCTCGGGCTCACGCAGGCGCTGGGCCAGACCGCCGCCGAGATGGATGCGCCGGCCCGCCAGGAAATCGACCTGATGCTGCGCGAGCAGCGTCTGGGCGCCAGCTTCGACGAGGCGCTCACCGGCCTGGAGCGGCGCATGCCGCTCGAGGAGACCGCCCTGCTGTGCGCCGCCATGCGCATCAGCCGCGCCACCGGCGGCAACCTCGCCGAGACCCTGGAGTCGCTTGGGGACGCGATGCGCCGCAAGGTGGCCATCGAGGGCAAGATCCGCGCGCTCACCGCCCAGGGCCGGCTGCAGGGATGGGCGATGGGGTTGCTGCCCGTGCTGTGCGCCGGACTGCTCTGGCTGGTCGAGCCCACCGCGATGTCCGCGCTGTTCACCACTGGCTACGGCCTGGCCACCTGCGCGGTGGTGGTCGTGATGCAGCTGCTGGGCCTCTACTTCATGCGCCGAGTGATGAGGATCGACGTATGAGTGCCTGGCTGGTGGTGGCGATGGGGGCGGGCGCCGCGTCCGCGATGGCGGCCTTCCTGTGGGTCGCGTCGGTGCTGCGCGCCGGCGCCCCGGAGGACCGGCGCTACAAGGACCGTCCGCCGACCTTCTGGCGGCTGGCCTGGCCGCTCACCCAGCCGCTTGCCGCGCACCTGGGTGCCTGGACCTCGGCGCGCACCCGCTTCGTCCAGTTGGAGCGGCTGCGCCGGGCCGGTCTCGAGCACACGCTGACGCCGGAGCAGTTCCTGGCCGGCCGGTTGGTGGCGGGCCTGCTCGCGCTCGCCTGCGCGGCGCTGGTGTGGAGTCCGCGCGGCACGCCGCCACTCGCCCTGCTGGCAGTAGCCGCTTTGCTGGGCCAGGCGCTGCCCGCCAGCTGGCTGCGCGACCGGGCCGAGGCGCGTAGGCGCGCGGTGCTGCGCGAGCTCCCCTTCTACCTGGACGTGATCACGCTTGCCGTGGAGTCGGGGCTGAACCTGCCGGTGGCGCTGGCCCAGGCGGTGGACAAGGGTCCGCGCGGCCCGCTGCGCATCGAGCTTGGGCGGGTGCTGCGCGACCTGAAGGCGGGCCGGCCGCGCGCCGAAGCGCTGCGCGCGCTGGGCGACAGGCTCGCCACGCCGGCGGTGAGCAGCCTGGTGGCGGCGCTGCTGGTGGCCGAGAAGCAGGGCAGCTCGCTGGGGCCGGTGCTGCGCGCGCAGGCAGAGCAGCGGCGCAACGAGCGCTTCCTGCGCGCCGAGAAGCTTGCGATGGAGGCGCCGGTGAAGATGCTGCCGCCGCTGCTGATCTTCGTCTTTCCCTGCACGTTCCTGATCCTGCTGTTCCCGGTGGCGAGCCGGTTCCTTGAAGAGGGGTGGTTGCGATGAACAGAACGATGGAAGGCCTGGTGGTGGGCCCGCGCGGCACGGCGTTTGCCCTGCTCGGCGTGGAAGGTCGCCCGGTGAACCTGGGCGTCGAGGTGGCGGGCTCGGTGCGCCAGCGATTGCGCGGCTGGCTGGGCCGCATGCAGGCACCGCAGGAGCGCGGCCTGTGGCTGGTGCCCTGCGATGCGGTGCACACGATGGCGATGCGCTTTCCGGTCGACCTGGTGTTCGTCGACGGCGGCGGCCGCATTCTGCGCATCCACGCTGCCGTGCAGCCCTGGCGGGTCCGCATCTGCCTCGGCGCGCACAGCGTGATCGAGCTCGCTGCCGGGCAGGCGGAGCGCCTGGGGTTGGTGGTGGGCGACTGCCTCGAGCGCAGGAGGGTGTGATGGGAGCGCAACGATTCGATGCTGAACGGCCGACTGAGGAGCCCGCGGGCGAGCGACAGGGCGGGGCGACGGGCGGAGCTGGCCGGGTGCCGCCGTTGCGCGAGTCCGCGCAGCGGTCAGCCCACGCGCCTGTCCGAGCGCCTGTCCGAGCGTCTGTCCGGGCGTCTGTCCAAGCGCCGACGTTTCTGCCCGCGCGCCGGGTGATCGCGCTTACCGCGCTCCTCTGGCTGAACGCGGGCTGCGCGACCCAGGGACCGCCGGTCGATCCCTTCCCCGTGGCAGCCGACTTGGCGGCGCCCAAGGTCGACCGAACTGGGCCGCGCGCCGACGACGCGTCGCCTTCGGGCCCTGTCGATCCGGCCACCATCGCGCGCCTGCTCGCGGAGGCAGAAGACGCCTACGAGGGCGCCCGCTGGGGCCAGGCGCTCGAGGCCTTCAAGGCGGTCACCGCCTTCGATTCGGCCAACCCCCAGGCCTGGCTGCGGATCGGCAACCTGCACCACCGGCGTGGCCACCTGCTGGCCGCGGCCAGCGCCTACCGGAAGGCCGGCTCCGGGGCGCAGGGCGAGGCGCGACTCAAGGCCTTGGTGAACCTCGCCTCGGTGAACCTGGAGCTGGCCGGGGCGGCGCTGGACGAGGCGCGGGCGCTTGCGGGCGATGGAGCGGACACGACGGCGACGGCGCGGGAGGCGCTCGGCGCCGAGCTCGCCGGGCAGGCCGATGCGCTGGAGCGTGTCACGCGAGCGCGGCCATGGGCGGGCGGGAAGGGCGCGGAAGCGGATCTTCCCAGAAGCCGCGGCGTGGAGCGTGATCGCGCGGTGGGGCGAGATCGCGCTTCCGCGCGCGAAGCGGCCGCGCAGCGGAGCGCGCAGCCGAGGCCCGATCCCGAGCCGCCCAGGATCGAGTACCTGCGCGGTGCGCCGCGGCCGTGAAGGCGAGGACCATGAGCCTGGGAACGCAGGCGCCAGGCGCCGCATCCGAGAACGCCGGCCATCGCTCCGCCGCCCCGCGCCAGGCCGGCGTCGCCGCAGTAGAGACCCTGCTGGCCGCGCCCATCGTGCTGCTGCTCGGCCTCTCGGTGCTCCAGTGGGGACTGCTCTTTCACGGACGCGGCGCCGTGGCCCACGCCGCACAGGAGGCGGCGCGTGCGGGCAGCGTCGATCATGCGTCGTCCGACGCGATCGAACGCGGTTTCGCGCGCGGCCTGGCGCCCTGGCTCTACGGATCCAGCGGCCCGGAGGAGCATGCAGCCAACGTCGCACGCACCCGCGCGCACCTGTCGCAGGGCAAGGCGGCCGGGTGGGCCTCGTGGCGCCGGCTCGCGCCCACCGCCGGGAGCTTCACCGACTGGGCCGAGACCGCCCGCGCCCCGGACGGCCAACCCATCGAGGGACTGCTCGAGATCCCCAACGACAACCTCACGCTGCGCACCGGCATGCGGCTGCCGGCCAGCGGCGTGGCCGGCTACCGGGGCGCGGAGCCGATCGGTAGCGCGTCGAAGCAGACGCTGTCGGACGCCAATCTGCTGAAGGTCGAAGTGGTCTATGGGGTGCCGCTCACGGTGCCCCTGATCGGACGGGTGGCGGCGTGGGTGATGCGGGGCATCGACGGGTGTGGCGGGGGCGCGGGTGCTGGGGCGGGTGCTGGGGCGGGTGCTGGGGCGGGTGCTTGGGCGGGTGCTGGGGCGTCGATGCGCCTCGGCACGGTCGACCTCGGGGTGCCAGCGCCCGCGGCCTCCCCGCGGCGATGGGCCTGCGCTCACTACGACGCAGTGGGCGACGACGGCAGATCGCGCCCCCGCTGGCCGGTGCGCGTGTCCGCCACCGTGCGTATGCAGAGCCCCGCCCGCGACGCCGACGCGCCGCCGCCGCTGGAGACCGATGTCACGCCCGGTCCCTCGCTGGGCCCCGGGGTGGTTGACCCAGAGGGCGCGTTCCGGCCCATCGCGCCGCGCAAGCAGAACCCCGGGGGCGCGTCGCCCACGCAGGACGGGAGCCATGATCGCGCGCCGGGGTTCCTGAAGCTGGGCGGCGATCGGCTGACGCCGCCGCCGGGGATGTGCGGGGCTTCGTGAGTGCGCCGATCCTCGGCGTGCCCGCAACGCGGGCTCCACGTTCGCGACGGACTCGGCGGGGGGCCTTCGTCGGCGTCATCCCCATGGCGGTGCACATGGTCCGCGCGTCACGATGTGACTCAGAGTTCCGCGGCAAGGGCGATCGTCCTCGCCGTTTCTACGGCAGTGACGTAGGATTCTCGCGATGCTTTCGTTCATCGAAACGCCGCTCTTCACTCGGCTCGTTTACGACTACTTGTCTGACGAGGAGTACGCTGCGCTTCAGGCTCATCTGGCGCAGGCCCCCGAGTCTGGAGAGGTCGTCCCGGGGTCGGGAGGCGTAAGGAAGCTGCGCTGGGGCGTCTCTGGACGGGGCAAGCGAGGCGGTGTGCGGGTGATCTACTTCGCCAGAGCCGCAAAGGGTGTCATTTGGATGTTGACCATCTATGCGAAGAACCAGGCCGAGAATATCCCGGCGCGCGTTCTACGCGAGATCCGGCAGGAGCTCAGCGATGAGGAAAACTGATCGCAACATCGGTGCGGAAATCCTGGAAGGGATTCAACAGATCAAGCGGGGCGAAGTCGGACGTATCACGACGGTTCCTTCTGTAGCGAAGATTCGGGGGAGAATCGGGCTGTCGCAGTCCGAGTTCGCCAGGTTGATCGGGGTGTCGGTGCGTACCTTGCAGGAGTGGGAACAGGGACGGCGCGCGCCATCGGGGCCCGCAAGGACACTGCTGATGGTGGCGGACAAGAATCCCAAGGCGCTGCTGGACGTTGCTGCTTAAAGAGTACGATTTCTCGTCCCGAAAGAACCCCTACGCCTCCCACTTGAAGAAGCAGGAAGAGCGGGAATCGGCGTGAGACATGGTTCAAGCGGACGAGCGCAAATGGGGCCTGCTCCACGCTTGCGACGCATACCCGTCAGGTCCGCCAAGTCGTTCTGACTGAGTTCCTGAAGCTCGCGGAGCACCCGAACGGTCTCGCCCATGGAGACTTCGACTCGCTTCTTCGCGGCGCGAGAGTTCTTCATCTACGTTCTCTGGTAGTCATGGACAGCCACCGCCGTAACCAGCAGATGGACCTTGGCGGCTTCGACCCGGTAGATCACGCGCCACTGGCTGCCGAGCCGTGAAGAACGGCGCATCGCCGACAACAGGAGAACCTTCGACATGGAACCCACTCGCCGCCGCTTGCTCGCCACTGGCGCCACAGCCATGGCAGGCGCGGCCTGGCCCGCGGCCTTCGCAGCGCAGCCGCCAGCCAAAGCGCCGGCGTCGGTGTCGGCGTCGGCCCCAGCGCCAGGCGCCCGCGTGATCCGCGTCGGCAAGGGCGGCGATGCCGTCGCCGTATCGATTGCCGCGGGCATCGCCAAGGACGGGGACGTGGTTGAGATCGAGGCCGGCGAGTATCGCGGCGACGTGGCCGTGTGGCTGCAGAAGCGGCTGACCATCCGCTCGGTGGGCGGGCCTGTGCGAATGATCGCCGACGGCAAGCATGCCGAGGGCAAGGCGATCTGGGTGCTGCGCAACGGCGAGTTCGACATCTCCGGCATCCAGTTCGAAGGGGTTCGGGTGCCAGACAAGAACGGCGCCGGCATCCGCTTCGAGCGCGGAAAGCTCTCGCTGCGGGAATGCCGCTTCACCGGCAACCAGAACGGGCTGCTCACCGGCAACGACAATGACGCGGAGATCTTCATCGACCGCTGCGAGTTCTCCGGCAATGGCTTCGGCGACGGCTACACGCACAACCTGTACGTCGGCCAGATCGCGCGCTGCCATGTGCGGGCCAGCTACTTCGCGCGAGCCAAAGTCGGGCAGCTGCTGAAGTGCCGTGCGCGCGAAAGCCGCATCCTCTTCAACCGGCTCACCGACGAGGAGGGCGGCGAGGCCAGCTACGAGATCGACCTCTCCAACGGCGGCAAGGCGCTGGTGATGGGCAATCTCATCGTGCAGGAGCGCCGCACCCAGAACAACCACGTCGTCACCTACGGCCCGGAGAAGTACAAATGGCCGGAGAACGAGCTGATCTTCGTGCACAACACGGTGGTCAACCGCCGCTCCGCGGGCGGGGTGTTCGTGCGCGTGTATCCGGGCTCGGTGCTGGCACTGGTGCAGAACAACCTGTTCGTGGGCCGCGGCTCGCTCGACGGCGTGGTCGACGGCGAGGGCAGCGGCAACGCCTACCTGAGCGAGGGTCAGTTCAGCGATCCGTCGCAGTACGACTTCCGCCTGCGCCCCGGCGCCTCGGTGCGCGGCTCGGCAGTCCGCCTGCCGGCATTGGGCGATGTGCCGCTCGTGCCGCGCGAGCAGTACGTGCATCCGATGGGCACCGAGCCCGTGCCCGAGGGTGTGCTCCTGAGCCCGGGAGCCTTCCAGACCTGAATCGCGGGTGATGCTCGGCCTATGGGTCAGGCATCGCTGCGCGTTGAGCGACGGCCCGATGTCTTCGGCTTTGCCGCCGCCGAGGCCCCGCCAGGCTCACGTTCCTCGAGGCGGCCCGTTACGTACTTGTGCAGGATGCTGGCGATCAGGGTCTGATACGGCAGACCTTCGGCCAGCGCCTTGACTTGAATGTCCTGCAGGTCCCCTGCGGAAAGGCGGATGTTGACTCGCCGATCCTTGAGGGCAGTTGCCCGGGCGGCTGCCTTCAGACGATCGAGTTCGGCCTTGGAGGCTACAGATTTCAGCTTGCCTGCCTCGTAGGCATCAACGATTTCGACTTCGAAGGGATCAGGCCGTGCCATCTGGTTCTCCGTTCTCGAGGTAGTCGCGCGTCGCCTTCCGACTGGGAATGATCGTCTTGAGGAAGAAGTGCTCTGTTTCCTCCACATAAGGCACCAGGTAGGCGTAGCCGTCCCAGGTAACGACCATAAGCCGTTGGTTTGGGTACTTCCTTGTGTTCGGGTGGATCAGAACGTCCAACAGCCCACCAAGTTCAATGGCGACCACAACCTGCTCGAACGAGACACCGCGCTCAGCCAGGAGTTCGCGATTCTTGTCGGGGTTCCATCGGAATGCCTTCACTCGGAAAGTGTAGCTTCGTGTGTGCCTTTTGTCTTCAGGCGACTGACTGACAGGCTGCCAGTCCTGGCGCACGGATGATCACCCCCGCGCCTTCTCTCCCACCCACCTGATCACCGCCGCCCAGTGATCCGGGTCGGAGAACGTATGGTCCGCCCCCGGCACGCGCAGGATGGCGCCCTTGCGGTCCAGGCGCTTGCGCCAGCGCTTGTCGCGTGACATCAGGGCGTCGGTCTCGGCGGCGGTGAGGTCGTTGCCGGACAGCACGGTGTAGACCGCGCCGCGGTAGGCCGAGAGTTGCACGAGCAACTGCTCGGGCAGGTCGGGGCCGGCCGAAGCTTCGGCGGCGGTCGCGGCGGTGGCCTGCGCCGGGAGCGCATCGGTCGCGCCCACGGTCCCAGCCGCGCTCATCGTCTCGGCCGCCCCTCCTTCGCCAGCGGCACTGGCCCCGCCTCGCGTCCGGGCAGCCCCCCCAGAGCCCCCGGGCTTGCCGCGCCCAAACCTTGCCCGCAAATGCCGAAGCGGCTCATGCACCAGGTTCGCGATCGGTATCCGTCCTGTGAGCAGCCGCGCCCAGAACTCGCCCTGCATCAGCCGCTTGAGGTAGTACGTCTTCACCATCGCGGCGGCCAGGCTGGCCTCGGTGCGCACCCAGGGATTGACCAGGCAGACGGCGTCGGGGGTGACGCCGGCAGCGCGCACGGCGGGCAGGGCCAGCACCGCGGCGGAGGCGCCGTCGCACAGGCCCCAGAGCCACAGGCGGGGCGCGCCGGGCAGCGCGGTGCGCAGCACCGAGGCGGCTGCGGCGATGTCGCGGTCGGAGCGCTCGAAGGCGAGGGCTTCGCCGGGGCTGTCGCCCCAGCCGCCGACGTCGAAGCGCAGGCTGGCCACGCCCTGGGCGGCGAGCTCGCGGGCCAGGTCGGTGAACATGCGGTGCGCGCCCACGCGGGTCTGGGGCTGGCCGGCGACGATCAGCACGGCGGCGCGGCAGTCGGTGACGGGGCGGGCCAGGATGCCCACCAGCGGGCCCTGCGAGCCGTCGAAGACCAGCGCCTGCTCAAGCATCGCCATCGATCGACTCCAGGAAGGTTTCGGTGGCGTCGAAGGCCAGCAGCGGCGTGGAGGGCTCCAGCGAGGACCAGAAGGGCTCGCCGGGCACCACGCGCAGGCTGGTCAGGAAGCCTTCATGCAGCCAGCGCTCGGCGATCTGCGCCAGCGGCTTGGGCGACGGTGCGCCAGGCGTGTACACGCGCTGGATGCCGAGCACCAGTACCGGGCAGGGGGCGCTGTGCTCGCCCTGGACGGGCGGCTGCATGGTGAGGCCGCGAAGGTCGTCGAGAAGCTCACGGCGCAGGCGGTAGCCGGCCACGTCGACCTGCTCGGCGCGGGCAGCGTCCCCGATGCCCGGGAAGAATCCGGGCGCCTCCCGGTCCGCAGAGGCCGGTCCCGTATCCGTGGAAGCAACTGCGTCCATGCCCCTTGCCGCCGCTGTGGCCTTCGCCGCCGCGTCCGCCTCTCCAGCCCGTCCAGCCGCCTTCCGCGCCGCAGCTCCCAGCGTGGCGAGCTTCAACAACGGGTCCACCAGCTGCGCGCCGGTGGCCGCGGGCTGCCAGAAAATGATGGCGCTGGCGATCTGGTCCAGGGCGATCGCAAGCTCGGCGGCCAGCAGGGCGCCCAGGCGGGTGCCCCAAAGCACGAAGGGGCCGGGGGCGCGTTCGCGGGCGAGGCGGCTGGCGCGTAGCAGGTCGGCGCGCCAGAGCGCAAGGGAGGCGTCGCCGGTGGCGCCGTCGGAATCGCCGGTGCCGTAGGGGTCGAGCAGCAGCGTGGTCCAGCCGGCCAGCGCCAGGCGCGATGCCTGGGCAACCAGCACCCGGCGCGAGAGGTTGGCCTCTTCGCCGAAGGGCTGCACGCACAGGATGGAGCCGCGGGCGGGGCGGCCCTCGGGGGGCGCAACCCACAGCGCGAACCGGCGGCCGCCCTGGAAGCCTTCCAGGAAGGCGGGTTCGAGCCGGGCGCGCACCGCGTCAGCCGAGCTTGGACTCGACGAACCGCTTCAGGTCGCCGAAGGTCTCGAAGATCTCGCCGCTCACCTCGTCGTCCTCGATCTGGCAGCCGAAGTCGTCCTGGATCTGGGTGAGGATGCCCAGCACCGCCATCGAGTCGAGCTCGGGGATTGCGCCCAGCAGCTGGGTGGAGTCGGAAAGCTGGGCCGGCACGGCGCGCTTGCCGATCGCGGATTCGAGGATGCCGCGCAGGGCGGTGTCGAGGGAGGGGCTGGACATGGGAGGTTCCTGGTGTTTGGCCGGGATTTTAACGGGCCGGGCCGGCCGCTTGGGCGGGATTGGGGCCTGCCTGTGTCCGATCGCACGCCGGCGGTGGGCCACAGCATGCCCCGCGCGCCGTTTCGCACGGAGCCGTCATACTCGGCGGGCGATAATGCATTCAACCAAGCCGTCAACCGGAGCCGTCACGCCCATGCAGCTCAGAAAAGCCGTCTTCCCCGTCGCAGGTATGGGTACCCGCTTCCTGCCGGCCACCAAGTCCATCCCCAAGGAGATGCTGCCCATCGTCGACCGGCCCATCATCCAGTACGCGGTGGACGAGGCCATCGAAGCGGGCTGCGACACGCTGATCTTCGTCACCGGGCGCAGCAAGCGCGCGGTGGAAGACTACTTCGACCGCGCCCCGGAGCTGGAGGCCGAGCTGGAGGCCAAGGGCAAGTTCGAGGCGCTGGAGGCGGTGCGCAACATCATTCCGGCGCACGTGAAGGTGCTGTTCGTGCGCCAGCCGGCGCCGCTGGGCCTGGGCCATGCGGTGCTGTGTGCGCGGCCGATGATCGGCGACGACGAACACTTCGCCGTGCTGCTGCCCGACGACCTCATCGACGGCCACCCGGAGGGCGTGCTAAAGCAGATGCTGCCGGTGGCCGAGAGCACCGGGGGCAGCGTGATCGCGATCGAGCAGGTGCCGCGGGCCGACGTGAGCAAGTACGGCATCATCGATCCCGAGTCCACCCAGGGCACGGTGATGAAGGTGAAGGCCATCGTCGAGAAGCCCCCTGTCGAAGAGGCGCCGTCCACCTTCGCGGTGGTGGGCCGCTACATCCTGCACCCCAGCGTGATGGACGCGCTGGAGACCCAGGCCCCCGGCAGCGGCGGCGAGATCCAGCTCACCGACGCGCTGGCGCGCCAGGTGGACAACCCCGGCCTGTACGGCTACCGCTTCGGCGGCAAGCGCTTCGACTGCGGCAGCAAGCAGGGCTTCCTCACGGCGAACATCTACTTCGGGCTGCGTTGAGCGGGCGCGGATCGACCGTGGTGCGCACGTTCCGGCTTGCGTTGGCACGATGAGCATTGTCACGCAGAGCGGGCCGGGGAATGGCGGGCTGCCCAAGGGCCCCCGCATCCTCGTCTACTCCAGCCTGTTCCCCAGCGCCGCCGCACCCACCGCAGGCACCTTCATCCGCGAGCGCATGTTCCGGGTGGCAAAGCGCCTGCCGCTGGTGGTGGTGGCGCCGCAGCCCTGGTCGCCGTTCGACTGGTTGGTGCGGATGGTGCGCAAGGGCTTCAGGCCGATGGGCGCTGCGCGCGAGGTGGTCGAGGGCATCGAGATCCTGCGCCCGCGCTTCCTAAGCCTGCCGGGCGTGCTCAAGCGGCTCGACAGCCGGCTGATGGCCTGGAGCACGCTGGGCTGCGTGCGCGCCCAGCAGCGGCGCTTCGGCGTCGACATCATCGATGCACACTTCGCCTATCCGGATGGGCATGCAGCGACGCTGATCGGCCGCAGGCTGGGGCTGCCGGTGACCATCACCCTGCGCGGCAGCAAGGACCAGCGGCTGATCGGCACCGATTGCGAGCCCTCGCTGCGCGATGCGCTGGCGCATGCGGATCGTGTCATCGCGGTGTCGGACTCCCTGCGCCATGAGGTCGCCGAGCCGCTGGGACTGCCGGCCGAGCGGGCGCGCGTCATCGGCAACGGGGTGGACCTGGAGAAGTTCGAGCCGGTCGACCGCACCGAGGCTCGGCGTCGGCTGGGGCTGGATGCGGATGCCAAGGTGCTCATCGGCGTGGGCAACCTCATCGAGCTCAAGGGCTTCCACCGCGTGGTGCCGCTGCTGCCTGCGCTGCGCGAGCGCTTCGGCAAGGTGGTCTACCTGATCGTGGGCGGCGGCACGGGGCAGGGCGACATGAGCGAGCGGATCCTTGCGCTGGCGCGCGAGCACGGGGTGGCGGAATGCGTTCGCTTGTGCGGGCGCCAGGCGCCCGAGGAGCTCAAGTGGTACTACGGCGCGGCCGACGTGTTCGCGCTGGCCACGTCCTACGAGGGCTGGGCAAACGTGCTGCTCGAAGCGATGGCCTGCGGCGTGCCCGTAGTGACAACGCGCGTGGGCGGCAACGCCGAGGTGGTGGCCAGCGAGGCCGTGGGCACGCTGGTGGAGTTCTGGGACGGCGAGGCATTCGGCCAGGCCCTGGCCGCCGCGCTGGCCCGCGACTGGGATCGCGAGGCGCTGCTGGCCTATGCCCGCGGCAATGCCTGGGACCTGCGCATCGATGCGCTGGTCGATGAATTCGAGGCGCTCGCCGCGTCGCGCGCGGCGCGGGCGACGGTCGCCTCCCCCTTGATGGAGTCGAAGTGAAAGTCAGTGTCATCGGAACCGGTTACGTGGGCCTCGTCACCGGCGCCTGCCTCGCGGACATGGGCAACGAGGTGATGTGCCTGGACGTGGACGAGGCCAAGATCCGCAGCCTGGAGCGGGGCATCATCCCCATCCACGAGCCGGGCCTGGACGAGATCGTCAAGCGCAACGTGGAGGCCGGGCGCCTGGTCTTCACGCTGGACGCGAAGAAGGCCGCCGAGTTCGGCGAGGTGCAGATGATCGCGGTGGGCACGCCGCCGGACGAGGACGGTTCGGCCGACCTGCAGTACGTGCTTGCCGCGGCGCGCAACATCGGGCGCCACATGCCCGACTACCGGGTGATCGTGGACAAGAGCACGGTGCCGGTGGGCACCGGCGACCGGGTGGAGGCCGCGGTGCGCGAGGAACTCGCGAAGCGCGGGGCGGACATCGACTTCGCCGTGGTGTCCAACCCGGAGTTCCTGAAGGAGGGCGCAGCGGTCGACGACTGCATGAAGCCCGACCGCATCGTGCTGGGCCTGTCGGACGCACGCGCCGAGGCGATCATGCGCGAGCTCTACCAGCCCTTCCAGCGCAACCACGAGCGCACGCTGGTGATGTCGCGGCGGGCCGCGGAGCTCACCAAGTACGCAGCCAACGCCATGCTGGCCACGCGCATCTCGTTCATGAACGACCTCTCGCGGCTGGCCGAGGTGGTGGGCGTGGACATCGAGGACGTGCGCCGCGGCATCGGCTCGGACCCGCGCATCGGCTACTCCTTCCTGTACGCGGGCACCGGCTACGGCGGTTCATGCTTCCCCAAGGACGTGCAGGCGCTGATGCGCACCGCGGACGAGCATGGCGCGCCGCTGCGGCTGCTGGCCGCGGTGGAGGCGGTGAACGACGACCAGAAGACCACGCTGGTGCGCAAGGCGGTGAAGCGCTTCGGCGCGCTGCAGGGCCGGCGCTTCGCGATCTGGGGGCTGGCCTTCAAGCCCAACACCGACGACATGCGCGAGGCGCCCGCGCGCAGCGTGATCGAGGCGCTGTGGGCCGAGGGCGCCAGCGTCTGCGCCTACGACCCAATCGCCGCCGACGAGTGCCGGCGCATCTACGGCGAGCGCGCCGACCTCACGCTGGCGGCCTCGCCGCTGGAAGCGGTGCGCGGCGCGGACGCGCTGATGATCGTCACCGAGTGGAAGGAGTTCCGCTCGCCTCCGTTCGACGAGATCCGCGCGCGCCTGAAGCATCCGGTGATCCTGGACGGACGCAACCTCTACGAACCGGAGGCGGTGCGCCGCCACGGCCTCGAGTACCACTCGGTGGGCCGTCCGGCCGCGCTGGTCGAGGGCTGAGCATCGATGAAGCAGACCATCCTGCTGGTGGCCGGCGCGCGGCCCAACTTCATGAAGATCGCGCCCATCGTGCGGGCGCTGCAGGCGCGGGCCGACCGCTTCGACTTCCGCCTGGTGCACACCGGCCAGCACTACGACCGGGAGATGAGCGACGTCTTCTTCGACGAGCTGGGCATCCCCAAGCCGGACTTCCACCTTGAGGCCGGCGGCGGCAGCCACGCCGCGCAGACCGCGAAGATCATGGTGGCCTTCGAGGAGATCCTGCAGCGCGAGCTCCCCGCCTGCGTGCTGGTCGTTGGCGACGTCAACTCCACGCTGGCCTGCTCCATCGTTGCCAAGAAGGCGCACGTGCCGGTGGCGCACGTGGAGGCCGGCCTGCGCAGCGGCGACCGCCGCATGCCTGAGGAGATCAACCGCCTGGTCACCGACGCGATCAGCGACTGGTTCTTCGTCACCGAGCCCGCCGGCGTGGAGAACCTGCTGCAGGAAGGCAAGCCGCGCGAGAGCGTCTTCTTCGTCGGCCACGTGATGGTGGACAACCTGCTCTTCCAGCGCGCCAAGCTCGAGGCCGAAGGGCCGGGCGCGGGCGAGAGCCCGGCGCTGAAGGCGCGGCTGGGGCGCTACGGCGTGGTGACGCTGCACCGGCCGTCCAACGTGGACCATCCCGAGACGCTGGGCCCGATCGTGCGGGCGCTGGGCGAAATCTCGCGCGAGCTGCCGCTGGTGTTCCCGGTGCATCCGCGCACCCGGCAGAACATCGAGCGCTTCGGCCTGGAACTGGGGCCGGGAATCGAGCTCACCCGGCCGCTGTCCTACATGGACTTCCTCAACCTCTGGAAGGACGCCGCGCTGGTGATGACCGACAGCGGCGGCCTGCAGGAAGAGACCACGGCGCTGGGCGTGCCCTGCCTCACGCTGCGCGAAAACACCGAGCGGCCTGTGACGATGACCGAGGGCACCAACACGCTGGTGGGGGTGGACCCGCAGCGCATCCTGCAGGCCGCCGCCGCGGTCCTGCGCGGCGAGGGCAAGGCAGGGCGCAGGCCCGAGTTGTGGGATGGCCACGCTTCGGAGCGCATCGTGGACGCGCTGGACAGGCTGCTGTGAGCGGCCCGCCCAGCCTGCAACGAATGCCGAAGGAGCGAGGATGAAGATCTCCGCGGTGGTGCTGTCGTTCAATTCCAGGCGCCACATCGAGAAGTGCGTGCGTTCGCTTGCGCAGGCCTTCGCTGCGCTGGGCGGCGAGAACGAGCTCTGGGTGGTGGAGAACGGCTCCTCCGACGGATCGGTGCAGATCCTGCAGGCGCTAGAGCGCGAGTTTCCGTCCCTGCTGAAGGTGACCTACAACGAGCGCAACCTGGGCACCACCGTGTCGCGCAACCAGGCGCTGCGCCGCGCCACCGGCGAGTACGTGCTGGTGATGGATTCGGACGCCTGGGTGGAGGCGCCCACGCTGGCAGCTCTGATCCGCACGCTGGAAGCGGACCCGCGCTGCGGCATCGCCGTGCCGCGCCTGGAGTACCCGGACGGCCGCTTCCAGCTCTCCACAGACACCTTTCCCACGCTGGTGCGCAAGCTGCACCGGCTGGTGGGTCTGCGCAACCTGGAGGCGAGCGCAAAGCCGCCCACCGAGCCCCGCACGGTGGACTACGCCATCTCCGCGCTGTGGCTGTTCCGCAGGTCGCTGCTGGATGCGGTGGGGCTGCTCGACGAGAAGATCTTCTATTCGCCGGAGGACGTGGACTTCTGCCTGCGCGTCTGGAAGGCGGGGTACACGGTGGTGTACGACCCCCGGGTGAAGGCCGTGCATGACGCGCAGGAGCTGTCGCGCGGGGCGAAACTCAACGGGTTTGCTACACGGCACGCGAAGGGGCTGGCGTATCTGTTCTGGAAGCACGGGTACTTTCTCAGTTTAGCGCGCTTGTACCGGCGAATCGGACGTCAGTCCAAAGGATCTTGACTTTCATGACACCAACAGAGCTGACCTATCGCTTTGCGAGCCGACCTCACCTGCGCCGAAGCGCAGAATATGGTTGGTGAAACCAGTAGTTAAATTCGAATTAGAACACGGAGAGATCAGGATGGTTTGGGGAAAGATCTTGCGCACTTGGCGCAGTGCTTCGCAGGCCAAGGAACTCGCTGGGTATCCAATTGCCAAGCAATTCATCGAGATGGCGAGCGGCTATCTCTCCGGACGAAAGCTCACGCCTTCCGAGTACATCGACTATCGTTTGTTTGAGCCGAACATGCGCGTGCCTAAAATACAGAACGGATTTGTCGGTTACGGGCGTGTCATGGCATTGAATCTAGCCCTGAATGACCTCCGATGGGGGGCCTTGTCGTTCGACAAGCTTTCGTTCTACTCAATTTGCGATGCAGTCCAGATTCCTTTTCCACGCGTGCATGCCGTCTATTCAGGTGTGGGTCGAACATCCATGGGTGCGGTGCTCCTGCGCGATGAGTCTGATGTCGTCTCTTTTTTCGCACAAGCGACATGCCTTCCTCTTTTCTGCAAGCCAATTCAAGGAACGCATGGAAATGGGGCTGCATTGATCAAGGGCTACGATCACGAGAATAAGCTGCTTCTTTTGGAAGGCAAGCCTCCAGTCCCCGTCTCGGAGTTCGTTGAACAGTTGCGCCGGTATGGTCGGACGGGATTCGTGTTCCAGGAGTTGGTGCGTCAGCATCCCGACCTTGAACGATTGGCGCCGGGCGGGGTCTCGGGGCTGAGGTTGGTGGTGCTCGTCGGGGACGGCGGACCGCAGGTGATACACGCGATTTGGAAGGTCAAGCGAACGGATCAACTAACCGATCATTTTTCAGGGGGGGCGACCGGGAACCTGCTGGCCGATGTGGACCCAGATACTGGCAGGGTACGGCGAGTGCTTTCAGGGCTTGGACTCAAGCAAATGCTCGTGCATGAGCATCCGGATAGTGGCGCTTGCCTTGACGGAATTGTCCTGCCTGGATGGACGGTGCTATTGGAGACGATGTCTCGTGCAGCGTTGGCCTTCCCCGGCGTCCCTCTTCAGAGTTGGGACGTTGCAGTTACGAAGGAGGGGCCTTTGATTCTAGAGATGAACTATGACGGTGACATGAATCTCATTCAAGCGGCGACGGGACGTGGCGTACTAAGTGGGCCGATTGGGCGCGCCTTGCTGAATCATCGAATCTGGGGGCCGCTGGCGCGGCGGGCGCTTTGACCTTGCCCTGCCGTCGCGCTGCAAATGGAGGATACCCGGTGTCTGAAGGGGATGGCCAATGCGGCGCTCGCAGCAACCGCGTCCTTGAGGGCATCTATCGTTTCGGCTTTAGGCGGCAGTTGGAGCGCTCACGTGAAGAATCTTAAGGCCCTTGCCAGACGGGTGTTAGGGAAGGTCTGCACAACTGGACTTCCGCACGCCGGACCACGTCAATGCGAAAGTTGATGTCGAACCGCTCAGCTACGCCTGTCGTTTCGTCGGTT
>NZ_JACHGB010000010.1 GCF_014202215.1 Quisquiliibacterium transsilvanicum
CTTTCGCAATGACCGATGGATATCTTCTTACCGTGTGAGCGTTACGATTTTCCGAGACCACTGGCTCCGTCGTCCCGAAGGACTCCTTCGCCATGTGGCTCAGCGCTTCATCGACGCGCCCACACTTATCGGCTGTTCAATTGTTAAAGATCGTGGCGCTGACAACTCACTGAAGTTCGTCATCAGCACAGAAGCGGAATTATGAAGCTTCTGTTTCACCCTGTCAAGTCGGTCATCGCTTTCGATTTCCGCTCACCCGCCAGGGGCTGCATGTCCTACTTGGTGCCGGCTGTTGCCGGGACTTTCGTTCGGACCCTGCCGGCAGTTCCTGAAGCCTCGCTTCGCTTTCGCTGGGCTGCTTCTGGAAGTGCGCCGGCAGCGCAGAGGCAGAACTATAACAAGGCCTTCGACGCCGTGCAAATCGGGCTGCGGAGCCGGACGTGATGGGCGGGCCCACGCCCGGAGAATTCCGGCTCATCGATGCCTGAACTGGGGTGCGCGCTTCTCCAGGAAGGCTGCCATTCCCTCCTTCTGGTCCTCGGTGGCGAACAGCGAGTGAAAGACACGGCGCTCGAAGGTGACGCCTTCGGCGAGTGGCACTTCATAGGCGCGGTTGATGGCCTCCTTGGCCATCATCACCGACGGCAGCGAGAAGCCGGCAATGATCTGTGCCGCGGCTAGCGCCTCGTCGAGCAGGCGGTCGGCGGGGACCACCCGGGAGACCAGGCCGGAGCGCTCGGCTTCGGCGGCATCCATGAGACGTGCCGTCAGGCAGAGATCCATGGCCTTGGCCTTCGAGACCGCCCGCGGCAGTCGCTGCGTGCCGCCAGCGCCGGGGATCACGCCCAGCTTGATCTCCGGCTGGCCGAAGCGGGCGCTGTCGGCGGCGATGACGATGTCGCACATCATGGCGAGCTCGCAGCCGCCGCCGAGGGCAAAGCCGGCCACCGCGGCGATGACCGGCTTGCGCACGCGGCGGATCGTCTCCCAGTTGCGGGTGATGTACTGGCTGCGGTGGACGTCCATGTAGCTCCAGCCGGCCATTGCGGCGATGTCGGCGCCGGCCGCGAAGGCCTTCTCGCTGCCGGTGATGACGATCGCGCCGATGCCCTCGTCGGCATCGAAGGCCAGAAGCGCCTCGCCGAGCTCGTCCATCAGGCGGTCGTTCAGCGCGTTCAACTGCTTCGGCCGGTTCAGCGTGATGAGGCCGACGCGGCCCCGGGTGTCGACGAGGATGTTTTCGTAAGGCATGGCTTCTCCGTGGTTCCGGTTGGCGCCTGTTCGGCGGCCCGGAGATGATAGCGGCCGGGAATCGCTGTGCTACGCTGGCCCGCGCCCTGGGGCCGGCTGGCGCGACGAGGGGCCGAGGGCTGGTCAGCCCCCGGGCTGCCATCGCCCCGGTGCCCTGCCAGCCATGCCCGTCACTGCGCCGGCCTTCCATCGCCCCCGACAGGAATCCGATGAACGAGCACGCAACGCCCCTGCCCCCCGAGGTTTCGGCGGTGGCCCGTCGCATGTGGGAAGAGGACGTGCCGGCGCGGTCGCTGGGGATCGAGCCGGTCGCGGTGGCGCCTGGCCGCGCGCGCGTCCGGATGCGGGTGCGCCCCGAGTTCGTGAATGCCGTCGGCGTGTGCCACGGCGGCTACCTGTTCCTGCTCGCGGACACCGCGTTCGCATTTGCCTGCAACAGTCACAACCAGAAGGCGGTGGCGGCGAGCGCGGGCATCGACTTCGTGGCGCCTGCGTTCGGCGGCGAGATCCTCACTGCGGAAGCCGCAGAGCAGCACCGCGCGGGGCGCTCAGGGGTCTACGACGTGCGGGTCACCAACGAGGCGGGCGGTCTCGTCGCGCTGTTTCGCGGCAGATCGGCGACCATCAAGGGACAGCACCTGGAAGACCCGCCGCCGGCGTGAACCGGCGCTTGCGCCTTCCACCCGATTGCCCAGAACCTCGGGCGCAACAACGGCGCCCGGACATTCAAAGGAATCCAACGATGTTCAATGCCATTTATCTGCAGAAGAGCGCCGACGGCGCGTTCGACGCTTCGTTGCGCGCGCTCGACGACGCCGAACTGGACACCCACGCCGCCGACGGCGACGTCGTGGTGCGCGTGGAGTGGTCCACGCTGAATTTCAAGGACGGCCTCGCGCTGACCAACCGCTCGCCGGTGGTGCGCAAGTGGCCGATGGTGCCGGGGATCGACGGCGCGGGCACGGTCGAGTCGAGCACGCACGCGAGCTTCAAGTCCGGGGACAAGGTTGTGCTCAACGGATGGGGCGTCGGCGAGACCCACTGGGGATGCCTGGCGCAGAAGGCGCGCCTGAAAGGCGACTGGCTGCTCCAACTGCCCGCGCCGCTCACGCCCCGGCAGGCGATGTCGATCGGCACGGCCGGCTACACGGCGATGCTCTGCGTGATGGCGCTGGACCGGCAGGGCGTGCAGCCGGACCAGGGCGAGGTGCTGGTGACCGGCGCGGCCGGCGGCGTCGGCAGCGTGGCGATCGCACTGCTGGCGGGCCGCGGCTACCGGGTGATCGCCTCCACCGGCCGCACTGCCGAGGCCGACTACCTGAAGTCGCTCGGCGCCGCCGAGGTGATCGACCGCAAGGAGCTGTCCGAACCCGGCAAACCGATGCAGAAGGAGCGCTGGGCCGGGGTCGTCGACTGCGTGGGCTCGCACACGCTGGCCAATGCGTGCGCGCAGACCCGCTACCGCGGCACCGTGGCGGCCTGCGGACTGGCGCAGGGGATGGACTTCCCGAGTTCCGTCGCACCCTTCATCCTGCGCGGCGTGAAGCTGATCGGCGTCGACTCGGTGATGTGCCCGATGACGGACCGCGCCGAGGCCTGGCAGCGCCTGGCGAGGGAGCTCGATCTCTCCAGGCTGCAGGCGATCACCACCGAGATCGGGCTGGGTGAGGCGATCGCACGCGGCGCCGACGTGCTGGCCGGCAAGGTGCGCGGGCGGCTGGTGGTCGACGTCAACCGCTGAAGCGCCGGGACGCCGACCACGATGGCACGCAGCAAGAAAGAAACCCCGATCCGCTACCGGATCCGACCGGTCGACCCCGCCGCCCACCTCTTCGAGGTAAGCCTGACGGTCGATCGCCCCGACCCCGCGGGCCAGCTCTTTGCGCTGCCCGCGTGGATTCCCGGCAGCTACATGATCCGGGAATTCGCGCGCCACATCGGTCGCATCGAGGCCCGCTCGGCGGGACGGCGCGTCCGGCTGGAGAAGGTGGACAAGCACGGCTGGCGCGCCGCTCGCTGCGCGGGCCCGCTCGAACTCGTCTACCGGGTCTACGCCTGGGATCTGTCGGTGCGCGCGGCGCACCTCGACGAAAGCCACGGCTTCTTCAACGGGACGAGCGTCTTCCTGCGGGTGCTGGGGCAGGAGGCCTCGCCCTGCCTGGTCGAGATCGAGCCGCCGCAGGGGGAGGCTTCTGCGGGCTGGAAAGTGGCGACCACGCTGCCCCGGGCCGGCGCCAGGCCGCATGGCTTTGGCGGCTACCGCGCGGCGGACTACGACGAGCTGCTCGACCATCCGGTCGAAATGGGCGAGTTCTCGCTGCTGCTCTTCGAGGCCGCAGGGGTGCCGCACGAGGTGGCGATCACCGGGCGGAACGACTGCGACTCCGCGCGCCTGGGGAAGGATCTGGCGGCGGTCTGCGAGGCTCAGGTGCGGCTGTTCGAGCCGGATTCGGGCAAGGCGCCCTTCGAGCGCTACCTGTTCCTGACCATGGCCGTCGGCGATGGCTACGGTGGGCTGGAGCACCGGTCGAGCACCGCCCTGCTGTGCCGGCGGGACGACCTGCCCTGGCCCGGCATGACCGGAGTGCCCGATGGCTACCGGCAGTTCCTCGGGCTGGCCAGCCATGAGTACTTCCACAGCTGGCACGTCAAGCGCATCAAGCCGCAGGCCTTCGCACCCTACGACCTGGAGCGCGAGAACCACACGCGGCTGCTCTGGGTGTTCGAGGGGTTCACCTCCTACTACGACGACCTGATGCTGGTGCGCGCCGGGGTGATCGGCACCGGCGATTACCTGAAGGCGCTGGGCAACACCATCTCCCAGGTGCTGCGCGGACCAGGCCGGCACGAGCAGAGCGTGGCCGAATCAAGCTTCGACGCGTGGATCAAGTACTACCGGCAGGACGAGAACTCGCCGAACGCGATCGTCAGCTACTACGCCAAGGGCGCGCTGGTGGCGCTGTGCCTGGACCTGGCGATCCGCTCGCGCACCGGCGGGCGCCGCTCGCTGGACGACCTGATGCGGCTGATGTGGCAGCGCTACGGGCGCGACTTCGACCGCGCGGGCAAGGGCGTGGGCGAAGACGAGATACCGGCGCTGCTAGAGGAGGCGACCGGCCTGGACCTGGGCCGCGAGGTGCGCGCCTGGACCGAGGGCACCGGCGAGCTGCCGCTGGCCGCGCTGCTGAAGGAGGCGGGCGTTTCGCTGGAGCTGAAGCGGCCGGAGGGCGAAACGGCCTGGCTGGGGATCCGCAGCGCGATGCGCGCCGGGGACCTGACGATCACGACGGCGCTGAGCGGCGGTCCCGCCCACCGCGCAGGGGTTTCGGCCGGCGACGTGATCGTGGCGGTGGACGGCCTGCGCGTCGATGAACGCGGGCTGAAGACACTGCTGGCCCGGCGCCGGGCGGGACAGGCGGTCCGGGTGCATGCGTTCCGGCGCGACGAGCTGATCGAGCGGGTACTGACGCTTGTCGAGGCGCCGGCCACCGAGGCAGGGCTTTCGGTCGACCCGAAGGCGGGCGCGCAGGCGCGCCGGCTGGCCGAAGGCTGGCTCGGGGTGAAGACGCCGCGCGCGCAGCCCCGCAGATGACCGCCGGCATGAGGCACGCGCCTCATGCCGGCCCCTCCATGAGCCGGGCTAGCCCTCCAGCAGCCCCTGCCCGATCAGCCCGACCAGCGCCTCCGCGGTCGTGATGTCCGAATCGGGCGTGACCGCATCGATCACCGAGCGCAGCGTGGGGAGGTCGGTGGTGCTCTGGTTCATCACCTCGGTGTAGTACTTCGCCACCTCCACCTGGTTCAGGAACTGGCGCGCCGTGCCGCCCCACTGCGGGTCGTCCAGCGGCTTGGTCGCCAGGTTGCCAAAGACCTTGTAGATCACGTCGCCAGCGGTCCAGCCGATTCCGAAGGCTTCGACGATGTCGTTGACCGCCTCCAGCTTGGCCGCGGCATCCGCGCTGTCCTTGACGATGTTCGCCACCATCGCCTCGGCCAGCGCCTGGTGGTCCAGCGTCGCCGGGTAGACCTCGGTGAACTGCGGCTTGGTCGTGAAGACGTCGACGATCTCCTTCACGCTCATGCCGAATCGCGAGGCCTCCGCCAGCTGGTCCATGTAGGCGACCCCGGGCGCGGCGTCAAAGGCCACGATGAAGAAGTGCCACAGGTCCTCCGGGACATCGTCGTAGCCGCCGAGCGCGCGCTCCTCGACGATCACGGTGCGGTCGGCGAACTGCAGCCGCTCGACCTGGAGCACGGTGTCGGTGCCGCTGGCACCCGACAGGTCGGTGACGGTCCACGCGCCGTCGGCGAAGCTCAGCCGGTGGCCGGCCGCGGCCCCGGACCAGGCCGCGGTGTCGGTGCCGCCGGCGCCTTCCAGCGTGTCGTCGCCGCCGCCGCCGGACAGAGTGTCGTCGCCCGCGCCGCCGAAGGCGCTGTCGTCGCCGCGCAGCCAGTTGGCGCCGGCATCACCGACCAGCAGATCGTTGAACAGACCGCCGAGCACGTTCTCGATGCCCGCGAGCGCGTCGTTTCCGTCGGCGCCGGTCGCCGTCCCCTGTGCCAGGTTCACGGTCACCGCGCCCCTCGCGATGGTGTAGCTGACCGTGTCGGTGCCGGAACGGCCGTCGATGGTGTCGTTGCCGAGACCGCCCCTGAAGCCGTTGTCGCCGGCATCGCCGAGCAGCAGGTCGGCATGAGCCGATCCGAACGCCTCCTCAATGCTCTCGAGGACATCGTTGCCGTCGGGACCGCTGGAGCTTCCCGCCTGCAGGTCCACGCTGACCCCGCCGCTGGCGCCGCCGTAATCCGCGCTGTCCTGGCCGCCGCCACCGCGCAGCGTGTCGTTGCCGGCGTTCCCGCGGAAGTTCTCGTCGCCGGCTCCGCCGATCAGCAGGTCGGCAAAGGCGGTGCCCCACACCGACTCGATGCCGGTGAGCTGGTCATTGCCGGCACCGCCGGTGGCGGTGCCGGCAGCCAGGTCCACGGTGACCCCTCCGGTCGGGCCGCCGAACTGGTAGTCGATGATGTCGTAACCATCTCCCGCCTGGATGGTGTCGTCGCCCAGGCCGCCGCGGAAGAAATTGAGATAGCCGTCGTCGCCGACCAGGAGATCGTTGCCCGCGCCGCCGAAGGCCCCCTCCATCCCGACCAGGGTGTCGATGCCGTCCGAACCGGCATCCGCGACCCCGGTGACGAGATTGACCGTGATGCCGTTGCCGACGAACTGATAGTCGGCGAGGTCGATGTCGAACCAGAGGGCGTTGTCGCCGCCTTCCAGCGTGTCGTTGCCGGCGTCGCCGCGCAGCGAGTCCGCGCCGTCGCCGCCGCGCAGGACGTCGTTGCCGCCGCGGCCGCGCAGGAGATTGGCCTTGGCGTCGCCCTCGAGGACGTCGTCGTGTTCGCTGCCGTAGACGGATTCGAGGCCGGCCAGCACGTCGTTGCCGTCGCCGCCGGAGGAACGGCCCTCGGCGAGGCTGGCGAAGACCCCCGCGGGCGCGAACCGGTAGTCGACAATGTCGTTGCCAGCGCCGCCGTCGAGGCTGTCGTCGCCGCCGCTGCCGCGGAGGTACTCGGCGCCCGCGCCGCCGACGATGGTGTCGGCATGCGCCGAACCGAGCGCCGCTTCGATGGAGACGAGCGTGTCGGTGCCGCCGAAGCCATCGGAAGCCGTGCCGGCACCCAGGTTCACGAGCGCGCCGGCGGGCGAGTTGGCGTAGGTGACGTAGTCGAAGCCCGCGGCGCCGTCCATCGTGTCGTTGCCGCCCCCGCCGCGGAACATGTTGCCCTCGCCGTTCCCGGTCAAGCGATCGTCGAAGGCCGAGCCGTACAAGCCCTCGATGTCGATCAGGACGTCGGTTCCAGCGCCAGATCCGGTCGCCGTGCCCGACCCTGCCCCGGTGTCCATCGCGGCCGTCACCGGCCCGGTGGCGCCCACGTAGGAGGCGATGTCGAAGGTTTCGCCGTCGACGTTGCCGCCGCCGTCGATGGTGTCGTCTCCGCCCCGGCCCTCGAAATAATCGCCGCCGGCGAGGCCGCGGAGGCGATTGGCGCCATCGTCGCCGAGCAGGCTGTCGGAGAAGTCGCTCCCGTCCGCCGCCTCGATCGACACCAGCGTGTCGGTCGCGCCGCCGCCGGTGGCGGTGCCGGCGGCGAGGTCGACGGTGAACCCGCTCCCCGGCGTGAAGGAGTAGGTGGCGGTGTCGAAGCCCGCGCCGCCGTCGATGGTGTCGTCGCCACCGCCACCCCGGAAGAAGTTGTTGCCGGCGTCGCCGACCAGCAGGTCGCCGAACGCCGAGCCGACCGCGCCCTCGATGTTGATGAAGACGTCCGCGCCATGGGGTCCGGTGACCGCTCCGGTCGCCAGGTTGACCGACACTGCCGAGCCAGCCAGCGTGTAGGAGAGCTGGTCGTTCCCGGCGCCGCCGTCGATCGTATCGACGCCTTCCAGGCCCTGGAACTGGTTGTCGCCTGCGTCGCCAGTCAGGCGGTCGGCGAATGCCGAGGCAATGGCGCCCTCGATCCCGACCAGCGCGTCGGTGCCGTCCCCAGTGGCGATGCCGGTGGCCAGGCTGACCACCACCGCCCCTGCGGAATTGCGGTAATCGGCAAGATCGAAGCTGCCGCCGCCATCGAGCGTATCGTTGCCGGGCCCGCCCTCCAGGAAATCGATCCCGTCGCCGCCGGCCAGCGAGTCGTCGCCCGCAAGCCCCTGCAGGGTGTCCATGCCGGCGAGCCCGATGAGCGTGTCGTTGCCGGCCGTGCCGACCAGCGAATCGTTGCCGGATGTTCCGTTGATCACAGCCATTGCCGTCTCCCTGTCCGCGCTGTTGTCCGGACGGACGGCGCAGCCGCCCGCCTCGTGTTCTGGAGCGCCGGATGATCGGATGCCCCGGCGTCACCGGGAAATTTGCGCGAGCGCCGGGGCCCGCGCATCACCCGAATGGGGGAGATGGTCCGCGGGTGGGGCCGGGGAGGAAGGTGGGGCCGGCGAGGAAGGAGCGACCCGCCCCGGAGGGAAACGCAGGCGCGGGAGTCCGCCCGGCCTGGGCGGACCCGGCCGGGCCCCCGGTCAGTCGAACAGTGCCCGCAGCGCCTGGCCCGGATCGCGCGCGCGCATGAAGGCCTCACCGACCAGGAAGGCATGAACCCTGGCGGCGCGCATGCGCTGGACATCCTCGCGCGAGAGGATGCCGCTCTCCGTGACCACCAGCCGGTCGGCGGGGATCCGCGGCAGCAGGTCGAGCGTGTTCTGCAGCGACACCTCGAAGGTGCGCAGGTTGCGGTTGTTGATGCCCAGCAGCGGGGTCTTCAGGCGCAGCGCGCGATCGAGCTCGTCGCCGTCATGCACCTCGACCAGCACGTCCATGCCGAGCGACAGCGCGCAGGCCTCGAGCTCGGCCATCAGCGCGTCGTCGAGCGCGGAGGCGATCAGCAGGATGCAGTCGGCACCCATCACGCGCGCCTCGTAGACCTGGTAGGGATCGATCAGGAAATCCTTGCGCAGCACCGGGAGCTCGCAGGCGGCGCGCGCCTGCACGAGGTACTCGGGAGCGCCCTGGAAGAACTGGCGATCGGTGAGCACCGACAGGCAGGCCGCGCCCGCCTCGGCGTAGCTGGATGCGATCACCGGGGGATCGAAGTCCTCGCGCAGCACGCCCTTGCTGGGGCTGGCTTTCTTGATCTCGGCGATCACCGCGGCGCGTCCGGCGGCGATCTTCGCGCGCAGCGCGCCCTCGAAGCCGCGCGGGCGGATGGCGCCGTGATCGGCTGCGGAGTGCTCGGCGTCGCGGCGCAGCGAGGCGAGATCGCGCTCGGCAAGGGCCTGCGCGACCTCCTGGTGCTTGACTGCGACGATGCGCTGGAGGATGTCGGACATGCTCGGGACCCTGATGGGGAAGCGTTCGCGGGCGCTCAGCCCGAGAACTGCTGGGTGAAGCGCACGAAGGCGTCGAGTTTCGCGCGGGCCGCGCCGCTCTCGATCGCCTCGCGCGCCTTCTGGATGCCGGCCTCGATGCTCGGCACGACGTCGGCCGCATACAGCGCCGCCGCCGAGTTGAGCACGACGATTTCACGCGGCGTGCCCGGCCGGCCGGACAGCGCCTCGAGCATCATCGCCTTCGACTCGACGGCATCGGCCACCTTCAGACCCCGGTTGCTGACCATCGACAGGCCGAAGTCCTCGGGGTGGATCTCGTACTCGCGGATCGCGCCGTCGCGCAGTTCGCCGACCAGGGTGCCGGCGCCCAGCGAGACCTCGTCCATGCCGTCCTTGCCGTAGACGACCAGCGCGTGACGTGCGCCGAGGCGCTGCAGCACGCGCACCAGGATGCCGACCAGGTCGGGATGGAACACGCCGAGCAGGATGTTGGGCGCGCCCGCCGGATTGGTCAGCGGACCGAGGATGTTGAAGATGGTGCGAACGCCAAGCTCGCGCCGCACCGCCGCGACGTTCTTCATCGCCGGATGGTGGTTGGGCGCGAACATGAAGCCGATGCCGCACTCGCGGATGCACTGCGCGACCTGTTCCGACGTGAGGTTCAGGTTGACGCCCAGCGCCTCGAGCGCGTCGGCGCTGCCGGACTTGGACGACACCCCGCGGCCGCCGTGCTTGGCAACCGTGGCGCCTGCCGCAGCCACCACGAACACCGAGGTGGTGGAGATGTTGAAGGTATGGGAGCCGTCGCCGCCGGTGCCGACCACGTCGACGAAGTGCGGGCCGCCGTCGACTTCGACCTTGCTGGCGAACTCGCGCATCACCTGCGCGGCGGCAGCGATCTCGCCGACCGTCTCCTTCTTGACGCGCAGCCCGGTGAGCAGCGCCGACATCACGACCGGCGAGAGCTCGCCGTTCATGAGCTTGCGCATCAGGTCGAGCATCTCGTCGTGGAAGATCTCACGATGCTCGATGACGCGCGTGAGCGCCTCCTGCGGGGTGATGGACATCAGGCCTTCTCCATCTCGAGTTCGAGGAAGTTCTTGAGCAGCGCGTGGCCGTGCTCGGTGAGGATGGACTCCGGATGGAACTGCACGCCCTCGATCGCGTGCTCGCGATGGCGCACACCCATGATCTCGCCGTCGGCGGTCCAGGCGGTGATCTCGAGGCAGTCGGGCAGCGACGCGCGCTCGATCGCCAGTGAGTGGTAGCGGGTGATCGTGAACGGATTGGGCAGCCCGCGGAACACGCCGACGCCGGTGTGCTCGCAGGGCGAGGTCTTGCCGTGCATCACCTCGCGGGCGCGCACCACCTTGCCGCCGAACGCCGCGCCGATCGACTGGTGCCCGAGGCACACACCGAGGATGGGCAGGCGGCCGGCGAAGTGCTTCAGCAGCGGCACCGAGATGCCGGCTTCGTTCGGCGTGCAGGGTCCGGGCGAGATCACGATGCGCTCGGGCGCCATCGACTCGATCTCGTCGAGCGTGATCTCGTCGTTGCGCACCGTGTGCACGTCGGCGCCGAGTTCCCCGAGGTACTGCACCAGGTTGAAGGTGAAGCTGTCGTAGTTGTCGATCATCAGCAGCATGGCAGCCCCCTTACTCCAGCCCGGCCTGGACCAGCTCGGCGGCGCGCAGCACCGCGCGCGCCTTGTTCTCGGTCTCCATCCACTCGCTCTCGGGCACCGAGTCGGCGACCACGCCGGCGGCTGCCTGCACGTAGAGCATGCCGTCCTTGATGATTCCGGTGCGGATGGCGATGGCGAGGTCGAGGTCGCCGACGAACGAGATGTAGCCGCAGGCGCCGCCGTAGATGCCGCGCTTGGTGGGCTCAAGCTCGTCGATGATCTCCATCGCGCGGATCTTGGGCGCGCCCGACAGCGTGCCCGCGGGGAAGGTGGCGCGCAGCACGTCCAGCGGTCCGGTGCCGGGCTTCATCCGGCCCTCGACGTTGGAGACGATGTGCATCACGTGCGAGTACTTCTCGATGGCCATCTGGTCGGTGACCTTGACGCTGCCGATCTCGGCGATGCGGCCGATGTCGTTGCGGGCCAGGTCGATCAGCATCACGTGCTCGGCGCGCTCCTTTGGATCGGCGAGCAGCTCGGCGGCGATCGCTTCGTCTTCCAGCGGCGTGCCGCCGCGCTTGCGGGTGCCGGCCAGCGGGCGGATGGTGACCCGGTCGCCGCCGTCGTTCATGCGCTCCTGGCGCACCAGGATCTCCGGCGACGCGCCCACCACGTGGAAGTCGCCGAAGTTGTACAGGTACATGTAGGGCGACGGGTTGATCGAGCGCAGCGCCCGGTACAGCGTGAGCGGCGAGTCGAGGAAGGGTTTGCGCAGCACCTGGCCGACCTGCACCTGCATCATGTCGCCGGCCATGATGTAGTCCTTGGCCTTGAGCACCGCCTCCAGGTACTTTTCCTTCGGGAAGTCGCGCTGGATGGCAGTCTCGTAGCTGCCGCTGCTCACCGGCACGTCCACCGGCTGGCGCAGCTTCAGGCGCAGGTCGCGCAGCCGCTTGTGCGCCTTCTGGTAGGACTCGGGCTCGGACGGGTCCGCGTAGACCATCAGGTAGATCTTGCCCGCGATGTTGTCGACGATCGCCAGCTCTTCGGTGAGCAGCAGCAGGATGTCGGGCACGCCGACCGGATCGGGCTTGGACACCCCCGCCAGCCTGGGCTCGATCCAGCGCACCGTGTCGTAGGCGAAATAGCCGGCAAGGCCGCCGCAGAAGCGCGGCAGA
Source organism: Quisquiliibacterium transsilvanicum (assembly GCF_014202215.1). Classification (GTDB taxonomy): domain Bacteria; phylum Pseudomonadota; class Gammaproteobacteria; order Burkholderiales; family Burkholderiaceae_E; genus Quisquiliibacterium; species Quisquiliibacterium transsilvanicum. The sequence goes on from NZ_JACHGB010000010.1 coordinate 11,930, forward strand.
CCGGGGCGGACCGCCACCTTGAAGCGGGCGCGGTAGGTGTCGATGAAGTCGAGCGGGTTGCCCTCGAAGCGCTCGATGACCTGGCCGTGTCGAACCACCTCGGCGCCGGTGTCCGTCGAGCGGATCATCGTCGTTGCGGGCAGGCCGATGAAGGAGTAGCGGCCGAAGCGCTCGCCGCCGACCACCGATTCCAGCAGGAAGCTGAACGGCTTGTGGGCGAGCTTCAGGTAGAGCGACAGCGGCGTGTCGAGGTCTGCAAAGCACTCCAGCAGCAGCGGAATGCGGTTGTAGCCCTGGGCGGCGATCGCCCGGAATTCGAGTTCGGTCATGCGTGTTCCCCGGGTTGCGGGCCGGCCTGGGGCCCGCGACGCGCATTGTCCCTCACCTGCCGGCGGGGGCTGCGCAAACTTGGTGTCGGAAGAGTGTGCGTCGTCATGCCGCGCGACGCCGCGCCGATCAGTGACGCCAGCACCACCAGCGGCTGGACCTGCAGGCCCGAACCTTCGACTCTTCCCGACGAGGACGCATGTTGGATTGAAGGACTGACTGGAGTTGCGGAGGGGCCCGGGAAAACGCGCCGATCAGGCGCAGGCTTCGATCAGGCCGGCTGCTTCGAGCAGCGAGGAAACTATAGCATCGACGTCCAGCGATCGCACATCGTGGCCTTCGTTGTAGCCATACGGAACGGCCAGCACCGGCATGCCGGCGGCGCGCGCCGCGAGCGCGTCGTTGAGCGAGTCGCCGATCGCCACCACCTGCGCGGGCTCGAGCCCGAAGGCCTCGCAGACGTGCAGCATCGGCAGGGGGTCGGGCTTCCTGCGTGGCAGGCTGTCGCCGCCGACGACCAGCTCGAAGTAGTGCGCGATGCCGCATTGCTCCAGCAGCGGGGCGATGAAGACCGACGGCTTGTTGGTGACCACCGCCAGGCGCAGGCCCTTGGCGCGCATCGCATCCAGTCCCGCCAGCACGCCGGGGTAGAGGACGGCATGGCGGCCGTTCTCCACGCGGTAGTGCTCGAGGAAGGCGCGGTAGGCGGGCTCGAACTCGGCTTCGGGGGCGCGTCCCGCCGGGTCGTCGGTCAGCGCGCGGTGCACCAGCACCGCGGCGCCCTTGCCGACGTAGGCCGCGACCCGCGCCGTGGGCAGGGTCGGACGACCGGCATCCGCGAGCATCGCGTTGACCGCCGCAGCGAGGTCGGCCGCGGTGTCGAGCAGGGTGCCGTCGAGATCGAGGATGACCGCGCGGGCGCGCAGCGCCTGGCCCTTGCGGACCGACGTCTGAACCGCCGGCCCCAAGCCACTGGACGCGTGCACGAGCGCGGGCGCCCGGATCAGGCGCCGAGCGCCGCGCGCAGCCGGCCCATCACGCCGCGGTAGCCCCCGTCGGCGTCGGGGGCGCTGAAGACCGCCGACCCGGCGACGAAGGTGTCCGCGCCCGCCGCCGCGACCTCGGCGATGTTGTCGACCTTCACGCCGCCATCGACCTCCAGGCGGATCTCCTGGCCGCCTGCCGCCTGCCAGGCGTCGATGCGGGCGCGCACCGCGCGCAGCTTGGGCAGCGTGGCCGGAATGAACTTCTGGCCGCCGAAGCCGGGATTCACGGACATCAGCAGCACCATGTCCAGCTTGTCCATCACGTGGTCGAGCCAGGTCAGCGGCGTGGCCGGATTGAAGACCAGCCCGGCCTTGCAGCCCGCTTCGCGGATCAGCGCCAGCGTGCGGTCGACGTGTTCCGAGGCCTCGGGGTGGAAGGTGATGATGTTCGCGCCGGCCCGGGCGAAGTCGCCGACGATGCGATCGACCGGCCTGACCATCAGGTGCACGTCGATGGGGATCTTCACGTGCGGGCGCACCGCCTCGCAGACCATCGGCCCGACCGTGAGGTTGGGCACGTAATGGTTGTCCATGACGTCGAAGTGGATCAGGTCGGCGCCTGCGGCCTCGACCGCACGGACCTCCTCCCCGAGGCGGGCGAAATCGGCGGACAGGATGCTCGGGGCGATCCGGAAGCTGCGCTTGGAGGTGGTCATGATGGCTGCGGAAGGTCGGTGCGACGCCGCCGGAGGCCTGGCACGATGCCGCGCGGCCGACCGGTACGGGCCCGGGAATGTGAATAGAATGCGATTCTATCTTCAACCCAAGAGCCCAGATCCGTGAGCGAGCGCCGCTATGCGATGACGGTGACGGTGGAGAGCCGTTACCTGCCGGAGCAGTCCAGGCCGGAGGACGGCGACTACACCTTCGCCTACAAGGTGCGCGTCACCAATACCGGCACCGTGCCTGCGCAGCTGATCAGCCGGCACTGGATCATCACCGACGCCAATGGACGGGTCGTCGAGGTGAAGGGCCTGGGCGTCGTCGGCCAGCAGCCGCTGCTCGGTCCGGGGCAGAGCTTCGAGTACGGCAGCGGAAGCCAGCTCGCAACGTCGACCGGGTCGATGCGGGGCAGCTACTTCTGCGTGGCCGAGGACGGCGAACGCTTCGAGGCGCCGATTCCGGAGTTCGCGCTGGCGGTGCCTCGCACGCTGCACTGAGCGGGGCGCGAGGCAACCGCGGCCTCGGGAGCTGCGGCATGGGCGGGCGCCGGAATTGCGGCGCGGACGCTCGCCGGACCGTGGCGCGGACAGTCAGCCGGGACGGGGCGCGCGCACACTCACTTGCGGTCCTTCATCGTCCACCAGACGAGCAACAGCACGAGGACGAGGATTCCCGCGGCCTCCAGATAGACAACCCACATGTTCGTTCTCTCCGTGAAGCGTGATTCTATTGCCCTGGCCGGCGCGGCCCTGGCTCTGTCTCTGGCCCTTGCGGGCTGCACTGCGCCCTCGCCGACCCAGCCACCGTCGGCAGGCCCGGCGGGCGCTTACCCGGGCCAGGCCGACGGCGCGGCCGCGCCGGCCACGACACCGGCCACGACACCTGCCACGACACCTGCCACGACACCTGCCGCGCGCGCACCGGCTGTCCCGGGCGTCGAAGGCGGAGCGGCCTCCGCGCCGGTCCGCCCCAGTGCGGCCACGGCCCCCGATGCCAGCCTCCTCCCCGGGGCACCAGCCGCCCTCCCCGGCTGGCGCGGCGACAACCTCGCCGGCCTGCGCGGCGCGCTCGCCCTGCAGTGCGCGAGCCGCCGGCCGCCGGCGCCCTGGCCGGCGCTGTGCGCGGAGCTGCCGAAGGACGAGGCCGGCCTCGTCGGCTGGATCTCGGCCCGCTTCAATGTCAGGCCGCTGACCGACGACGCCGGCGGCACAACCGGCCTGATCACCGGATACCACGAACCCGAGCTCAGCGGCACCCGGGTGCGCGAATCCGCCAGCCAGGTTCCGCTGTACCGCCGTCCGCCGGACGCGGTGATGGCGGCGCGGCCCTCGCGCGAGCGCATCGAGACCAGCGGACTGCTCGCCGGCTCGGAACTGGTCTGGCTGGACGACCCGGTGGAAGCCTTTTTCCTGCAGGTGCAGGGGTCCGGACGGGTGCGGCTGCGCGACGGCAGCGTGATGCGGGTGGGCTACGGCGGCGACAACGGCCTGGGCTACCGGGCGATCGGCTCGGTGCTGGTGGCGCGCGGCGCGCTGCCCGCCGCCGACGTCAACGCCGGGAGCATCAAGGAGTGGCTGCGCGCCAACCCCGCGGACGCGCCCGCAGTGATGCGATCGAATCCGCGCTACATTTTCTTCCGCGAGCTGCCGCCAGCGCCGCCCGAGGCCGGTCCGCCCGGCTCGCTGGGCGTGCCGCTGACGCCGATGCGATCGGTGGCGGTCGATCCGAAGCGGGTGCCGCCGGGCGCGCTGCTCTGGCTGGACACCACCGACCCGCTGGACGGCTCGACGCTGCAGCGTCTGGTGGTGGCCCAGGACACCGGCGCGGCGATCGTGGGAACGGTGCGCGCCGACCTGTTCTGGGGCGCCGGAGAGCGCGCCGCGCGCGGCGCGGGGCTGATGAAGCAGCCGGGACGGATGTGGCTGCTGGAGCCGCGCCCCTGAGCGACGCCCCTGAGCGACGCCCCTGAGCCGCTCCCCCGCCGGCGCCCCGCGCTTCAGCTCTTCGAGTTCTCTTCGAGCAGCCGCTCGAACTGGGCCGCGGGGACGTAACCCTGCAGCCGGCGGCCATTCTGGAAGAAGGTGGTCGGCGTGGCGCTCACGCCAAGCTTCTGCGCGAGCTCCTTCAGCTTCACCAGCGGCGTCTCGCAGCTGCCCGCGTTGCCGGGCACCTTGCCCTGCAGCATCATGTCGCTCCAGGCGCGCCCCTTGTCGTCCGCGCACAGCGCCTTCTTCGCCTTCACCTCGGAATCCGCCGACAGGATGGGGATCACGAAGGTGTAGATCGTGACGTCCTTCAGGCCAACCATGTCCTGGCGCATCTTCCGGCAGTAGCCGCAGTTGGGATCCTCGAAGACCGCCATCGTGCGCTTGCCGTTGCCGATCACCTGCTTGATCGCGATGCCCAGCGGCAGCGTGCTGAAGTCGATCGTGAGCAGTTCGTCGGTGCGCTCGCGGGTAAGGTTGCGATTGCTGCGCATGTCGACCAGATTGCCTTCGACGAAGGCATGCTGCCCCTTGTCGTCGACATAGATCAGGTCCTTGCCGATGCGCACTTCCCAGATGCCCGGGATCGGCGTGCGCCGGAGCTCGTCGACCTTGTAGCGGCCCTTGAACCAGGCCTCGACACCGGCGCGCACCGGCGCGGCCCCGGGCGCGTCCGCGGCCGAGGCGGCGGTCTGGGCGAAGGCCGGCGCGGCTGCGGCCAGGAGCAGGGGCACGCACAGCGCGAGTGCGGCCTTGCGCAGCGCAGGCTGCAGGAACCGCTTCGAAACGGACATCATCACTCCTTCAGGAAGGCTGGCACGCCGGCTCAGGATGCGGCGTGCGCGATCAGGCGTCGCCTGAGCCAGGCAGAACTTGCCACCATTCGCCAGCCGAGTTCGCGCGCGCCGACCAGCGGACGCAGCAGGCCGGGAAGCGGCAGGCCAGCGCCGTCGTCGAACAGGCGCTGCAGACCGTCAGTGGTCAGGCGCATGGTGGCGACCGCCTCGCGCCGGGCGCGCTCGTAGCGGCGCAGCAGCAGGCGGTCGCCGGGGTCGCGGAAGGGCTCGCGCGCGCCGACCGCGTCGATCAGCGCCTGGACGTCGCCGAAGCCCAGGTTCATCCCCTGCCCCGACAGCGGGTGCACCACGTGCGCCGCGTCGCCGATCAGCACCGCGCGCGGCCCGATGGTGCGGTCCACCTCGACGAGCCGCAGCGGGAAGGCCTGCGGCGGCGTGATGGTGCGCATGCCGCCAAGCACGTTCCAGGAGGCCTGGCCGACGCGCTCGGCGAAGGCCTCCGCGTCCAGCGCCAGCAGTTCCTCCGCCAGCGCCTCGGGCGCCGACCAGACGATGCTGCAGCGCTGGCCGGGCAGCGGCAGCAGCGCGAGGATGCCGTGATCGCCGAACCACTGCCAGGCGCAGTCGCGGTGCGGCAGGCCGGTCTCGAAATTGGCCACCACGGCGCGCTGCGGGTAGGCGCGCTCGCTGGCGGCGATGCCGAGCATCGAGCGCAGCGGCGAGCGCGCGCCGTCGGCGCCGACCAGCAGCTTCGCGCGCAACGCGCGCCCGCCGGCGAGGCTCACCTTTGCCTCTACCGGGTCGGATGCGTCGACCGCCTCCACCTCGCCGTCGACCGGCACGACGCCGGCGAAGGACAGCGCACGTTCGAGCGCGCCCGACAGGTTGTCGCCCTCGACGATCCAGGCGAGCGCATCGACGCAGGCCTCGTAGGCGCCGAAATGCAGCTCCGGCGCCCCGGGACGCGCGTTCGGGTAGATGCGCATGTCGTAGACGGGCGCCACCCGGGCCGCGTCCAGCGCATCCCAGACCCGCAGCCGCTCGAGCAGCGCCCGTGAAGCGGGCGAGATCGCGAACACCCTCGGATCCCATCGATCGGGCGAGGCCGGCGGGCGCGCCGCTGGCTGCGCCGGGCCGGCCAGGCCGACCCGGAGCCCCGCGCGGGCGAGCCCGAGCGCGGCGGTGGCGCCGATGGCGCCGCGGCCGATGACCAGCGCGTCGAAGGCGCCATCCGTCGTGGTCCGGTACATGGGGCGATTATATGGCGGCCGGCAGCAGGGCCCTGCCGGCTGGACAGGCCGGGCCCGGCGTACTAGTCTCGCCGGGAAGCAGGCTCACGTCCTGAGCCCACCCGGCCCGGAGACCGTATGAACCGCACCGAACGCCTCTATCGGATCGACCAGCTCATCCACCAGCGCGGCGCCGTCCCCCGACAGGAACTGCTCGACGAGCTCGAGATCTCCTGGGCCACGCTCAAGCGCGACCTGGCCTACCTGCGGGACCGGCTCAACGCGCCGATCGTCTTCGACAACGACCGCGGCGGCTACGCCTTCGACCGCAGCGGCGCCGGCCCCCAGTACGAGCTGCCCGGGCTCTGGTTCAACGCGCAGGAAATCCACGCGCTGCTGACCATGCACCGGCTGCTGGAGGAGCTGGACACCGGCGGCCTGCTGGGCCCGCAGATCGCGCCGCTGATGGCGCGCCTGAACGGCATGCTCGACTCCTCCGCCGGCAGCGCCCAGGAGGTGATGAAACGGGTCCGCGTGATCCCCTCGCAGAACCGGCCGGTGTCCGCCAAGTGGTTCGAGCTTGTCGGCAGCGCCCTGGTGCAGCGTCACCGGCTGGACATCGCCTATTACACCCGGGGCCGCAACGAGCGCGGCCGGCGCGAGATCTCCCCCCAGCGGCTGGTGCACTACCGCAACACCTGGTACCTGGACGCCTGGTGCCACAAGACCGAATCGCTGCGGGTCTTCGCGCTGGACGCGATCGAGGACGCGAAGATGATCGACCGGCGGGCCCGCAACATCTCGCAGACCGAGCTCGACCGCGAACTGGGCGCGGGCTACGGCATCTACCGCGGTAAGGCGCTGCGCTGGGCGGTGCTGCGCTTCAGCCCCGAAGCCGCGCGCTGGGTGAGCGCCGAGATCTGGCACCCGAAGCAGGAGGCCCGCACGCTGGACGACGGCCGCTACGAACTGAAGCTCCCCTACGCCGGCACGCCCGAACTGGAGATGGACATCCTGCGCCACGGCGAGCAGGTGGAGGTGGTTTCGCCCGAGGGTCTGCGCAAGCGGATCGCCCAGCGCCATGCAGCCGCCGCGGCGCGTTACGCAAAGTAGCGGATCGGTTTTGCGCACTGGGCGATTTCACGTATCATTGCTGGCTTCCGGTCGGCTTGCCGAGCGGGTGCAGGAGGATGACGCGGCCCACGGGCCAAGAGGCTTCCTGCAACAGGCAGCATCCCAGGCCAAGTAGCTCAGTTGGTAGAGCAGCGGATTGAAAATCCGCGTGTCGGTGGTTCGATTCCGCCCTTGGCCACCATAAAAATCAACGGCTTGCATGTGTTCGCGCACTGCAGGCCGTTGTTCTT
>NZ_JACHGB010000011.1 GCF_014202215.1 Quisquiliibacterium transsilvanicum
ATTGAAAATCCGCGTGTCGGTGGTTCGATTCCGCCCTTGGCCACCATAAAAATCAACGGCTTGCATGTGTTCGCGCACTGCAGGCCGTTGTTCTTTGTGTAGTTCCTGTGTAATCGCGCCGGCAATAGTTGCCGGTATTGCCCGATGACCTCACCCTTAGCGGGAAGCAAGTGAAGATCGGAGACAAGATCCCGTTGCACTGCGAGAGGTGCAAGAAGAGCACCGAGCATGCTGTGCTCTACATCGATCAGCGCGATGAAACGCAGAGCGACGAATCTGGTCAGTGGCTCCTAGAGCACACGCTAACGCGTGGGTTCACGGAATGTGTCGTGTGCTCCTGGCCGAAGGTGCGGATCCACGTCTTCACGCTTCCAACCGAGCAAGAGTCGTACCGCTCGATACCACGCGAACCAGAACGCCCGGTTCCCGCTTGGGCGAAACGCCTGCCAACGGACGTTCAGCAACTCTTGCTTGAGGTGTATGGCGCCTTTACGGACAAGCGCTATTGGTTGGTGGTGATGGGATGCCGAACGCTAGTTGACATGTTCGCGCTCGAGCGGATAGGGGATGTCGGTGGTTTCGCTCAAAAGCTTGAGAAACTCCAGAACGAGGGGTACCTGTCCAGCCATGACAAGCTTCTCATAAAGCAGGCGGTCGAAGTCGGGCATGGCGCAACACATCGCCGAGAGGCACCCAGTGAGCGTGAGTGCCTTGCCGTGCTCGAGATCACGGAGCACCTGATTCACAAGTTAGCGTTGGCCAGTCATGCTGAGACGCTCAACCTGGCCGCGGCGACCAAGGCCAAGACGGCGAGCCGGAAGCCCCCCCGGTAACGGACTGCCCGAGCCGTTCCGGTGCTCGTCGGTACAGCCCAGAGCCCTCGTTCGAGGACTTCGAGCCCCTCAAGAGGCCACTTTCAATCGGGCCTGCAGTTTATCCATGGCGGCCTGGATATGCGCCCCGTTTTGGTGTGAGTAACGCTCCACCATCGCCAGCGTCTTGTGCCCACTGATCCGCTTCACGGTAGGCAAGTCCACGCCCGCCTGAACAAGATGGGTGATCGCGGTATGGCGCAGCGTATGTCGAAGGATCTTATCCGGATCCAGGCCAGCCGCGGCGACGACGCGGCGGAAAGGCTTGCGCACGTCAACTGTGTGCCCGCCCTTTGCACCCGGCGAGGGGAATAGCCAGGGATTGCCTGGCTGCAACGCAGCCGCGTAGGACGCCAAGAACCGGGTCAAGTGCTCGGTGATGGGCTGCTCGCGTGCACCAGCCTTCGCCTTGGGGAGGTAGATCACTCGGCGTTGAAGGTCGATGTTCTCTCGACGGATCGAAAGGATCTCGCTTCGGCGCATCGCGGTCTCGAGCCCGATGACGATGAACGGATAGATCTGCGCATTGGCGTCGGTCTTGGCACATTCTACGAGCCGGGCGATCTGATCAACCGTCAGGTAAGTGATTCGGCCCTGCCCTTCGGAAAACCTGTTGATCCTGGCCGGCCGACGATCGATCCACCCCCATTCAACCGCCTTGTTGAACAGATGCGACAGCACGGCCAGTTCGCGATTGATCGTGCTCGGCTTCACTGTAGTGATCTTGTCGGTGGCTCGGACGACCGCCTTGCCGCGAGGCCGAACCGACACGACCTCCTTCTGACGCAGGTGCTTGTACCGCTCGACGTCAAAGCCGCTGATCTTGCTCAAGGGGTAGTCACCGAAGAACGGCACCAAGTGAAGATCAAGCCGCTGGCGCTTCATCTTCAAGTCCTTGCCACCTTCAGTGGTCAGGCGATCGAGATATCTAGCGGCCGCCTCCCGCATGGAAAGCGCGATCTTGCGACCCTTCGGCAGCGCGAGCCGGTCATGCTTGGCATCACTGCGCACCTTCTCAATGAACGCCTCGGCCTGCGATCGCGTGGTGCCGTCAGACTCACGGCCGACCACTCGATGAATCCGCTGGCCGTCGACCATGATGTTGACGGTGAAGACCCCGTCGCCACTCCGAGACCTCTCAAAGGTGATCCCATGCTCGTGGATCTTCTCGCCCGTCGCGAGCTTTCGCATTGCGGGGCGAGTCAACCTGGCAAACGTCTTGGCCATACCCCGCCCCTTCAGAATGGAATGTCATCGTCAGCGTCGACGGAATCGACCTTGAGGTGAGGCCTCGACGTCGAACGTTCATGCGATGAGGTTGGATCGGTTCTAGGCCAAGTCGGCAACGACTCATGCCCGACCCCGGTATCAGCGACGCGACAGAACGTCGCCCAATGCTCACGCAGTCTCTCGAAGACGAGCGAGTCCTCATCGACGGTCCATGTCCACTCCCTTGGCTGCCCCCTACGGTATGCCCCCCGCCAAAGGAAACCATTCTCGCGAATGAGCTTCCACCGCACCTGCTCCTCGTGACTCAGCAGGTGTGGGTAGCGCAGCGCGAGCTTGGCAAACCTGTCCGCGTCATCCACGTCCCAGAGAAATTCAGCCTCGTCATCGATCGTCGGCCCGCCGCTCGGATCCGAGGGGTCCGACTTGAGCACGTTGTCTGAGAGGCTCTTGACGATGGCCCACTCGATGTAGCTGGAAAGCGTCCTCCGGTGCAGTCGAGCCGCCAGTTCAGCCAGATACCTCAGCTTTGGGTCAAGCCGCACCGTCACCGTTTCCGACCGCGAGAGCTTCCCGCCACCCCCCTTGCGGGCTTCTTGATCCGTCATTGCCGTGTCCTTTGCGTCAGAAGTTCTAGGGTCTTCCCCAAGATTCTACGACCACATGTGTTCTCTTGCAATACGTCTTTTTCTTTGTGATACTTGTATTGTCTGTAAGCACATGTATTGATCCTTGGAGGGCTGCATGCCTGGAACTATCAGGACGGCTGACGTGGTTGTTCTCCCCGATGGACGCATGGACCCGAAGAACGCCTCGGTCTACTGCGGGTTGAGCGTCAAAACTCTGGCGATGAAGCGCTGCAACGGGACCGGGCCGAAGTTCGTGAAACTCGGCCGCGTCTTCTACTACCGCGATGACTTGGACGAGTGGCTTCAGCGGAGCCGTGTCGTCAGCACGGCGCAGGCGCAGCAAGCGGCCGCGGCGGAGTGATCGGCCCATGGGTAACGCGGCCGATGACTTCCAAACGGTGATCTTGGCGGCACTCGGCGGCCGCGGCCCCCGGCAAATCGAACGCGGCCGCTTGCAGCGTTTCAGCACATCTAGCCGTGCTCATGACAAAGCCGGCTGGTGCTACTTGTTTGAGGACGGTCTGGCCGGTGTCTTCGGTGACTTCCGAAGCGGCATGTCGAAGGTGTGGACCGCGCGCCGGCGCGACCTGATGACGCCAGCCGAACGCAACGAACTGACCCGGCGGCTGGAGCAGGTAGCGGCGCAGCGTGTCGCGGAGAAACGCCAGCGGCGAGAAGTCAACGCCCGGCGCAACGCGGCGCTGTGGGCGAAGACGGTGCCGGTGTCGCAAGGCGACCCGGTGTCGCTGTACCTGCGGCGGCGCGGGCTGGTCGGGCCGGTGCCCGAGCACCTGCGACTGCACCCGCGCCTGACTTACTGGGACGGCGGCGACCGTGGCACCTGGCCGGCCATGGTCGCGCCGCTGGTGGCGCCCGATGGGCGCGTGCTGGCGCTGCACCGCACCTATCTGACGACGGACGGCTGCAAGGCCCCGGTGCCCACCGTCAAGAAACTGACCGGCGCAGCCGGGCCGCTGGCCGGCGCCTGCATCCCCCTGCACGACGCGCAGCAGGGCGTCATCGGTATCGCCGAGGGGATCGAAACCGCCCAGGCCGCGCACTTGGCGTCAGGCTTGCCCACCGTGGCCGCCTACTGCGCGGGCAACTTGGCCGCCTACACCTGGCCGGCTGGCGTCAGGCGCATCGTGGTGTTCGCTGACGCCGATCAGGCCGGCGCCGCAGCAGCCCAGAGCCTGAAGGCGCGCGCCCTGCGCGCGGGTCTGAGCGTGGCTCTGATGACGCCCAGAACCCCGGGCGCAGATTGGTGCGACGTGTGGGCACAGCGTGGCGCCGCGATCGTCGCGGCATCGGAGGTCGCAGCATGAATGCGCCGCTGAACGACTTGGCGATGATCCAGGCGGCAGCCGACCCCGAGTTCTTGGACGCGGTGCAGGAGCGGGACGCCGAGGAGATCTCTGCCGCCGCCAACGCGGTGGCGGTGAGGGCCGAAGCCGGTGACGTTGGCGCGCCATTCGAGCCGGCAGCGCTGAACGCCCTGCGCGACCTGCGGACGCGAGACTTTGCAGGATGGGTGCGGCTGCGCGACCGCCTGAAGCGCGCGGGGGTTGGCGTCACCGAGTTGGACAAGCAACTGCGACACGGTGACGGCGCACCGCCAGACGACGACGAATCCGTCGCGGACAAGCTGATCGCCCTGGCGCGCAGTCAGTGCCGGTTCCTGCACGACGCGCAGCGCGAGCCCTATGCCGTGTTCGAGGCGGCCGGCGCGCGTCAGGTGCATGGCGTGCTGTCCCAAGGCTTCAGCGACTACCTGAGCCACGCCTACTACACCCAGCACGACCGCGCGCCGACTGAAACGTCGCTGAAGGTGGCGCTGGCGACGCTGCGCGGGCAGGCGCAGTTCGAGGGCGAGGCCGGCGAGGTGTTCACCCGCATCGCAAAGACCGAGACAGGCTACTGGCTAGACCTGTGCAACGACGCCTGGCAGTGCGTGCAGGTGACGGCGACGGGCTGGACCGTGGTGGCGGGCGACGGCGCGCCGCTGTTCACCCGCAGTGCATCCATGCGGCCGCTGCCGGTGCCCGAACGCGGCGGCACGCTGGATGCGCTGTGGCCGCTGGTGAACATCCCCGAGGCCGACCGCCTGCTGGTGCTGGCCTGGATGCTGGAGTGCCTGCGCGCCGACACTCCGCATGTCGTGCTGGAACTGGTGGGCGAGCAGGGCAGCGCCAAGAGTTCCACCCAGCGCGCGTTGCGGCGCCTGATCGACCCGAATCAGGCCGACCTGCGGGCCGCGCCGAAGTCCGTGGAAGACGTGTGGATCGCAGCACGCAACAGTCACTTGGTGAGCCTTGAGAATCTGAGCCACCTCCAGCCGCAGTATCAGGATGCGCTCTGCGTCCTGGCGACCGGCGGCGGCTACTCGGCGCGCACACTGTTCACCAACGCCGAGGAAACGATCCTCGAACTGCGCAAGCCTATCGTTCTGAACGGCATCAGCGTGATCGTAACGGCTCAGGACCTCTTGGATCGCTGCCTGCATATTGACCTGCCCGCAATCCAGAGCCGCGAGTTGGCTGGCGACATCGAGGCGCGATTTGAGGCTGCGCAGCCGGCGCTTCTGGGCGCGCTTCTAGACCTGTTCGTCAAGGTGCTGGCGACGCTGCCCAGCGTCGCGATTCCGCCGAAAGACCGGCCGCGCATGGCCGATTTCGCGGCGCTGGGTGAAGCGGTATTCCGGGTTCACGGCAAGCCCCCCAGGGCGTTCCTGAGCCGCTACAACGACATGCGCAAGGACGGCGTGTTGCGGACCATTGACGCGTCACCGGTAGGCGCAGCGCTGGCCGCGTACCTGACCAATGTGCCCAGCGGCTTCGACGGCACGCTGTCCGAACTGCTCGACCGTCTGAATCCTCACCGGCCGCACGGCGAAGCCTGGCCGCGATCGCCGAAGGGGCTGGGCGACGCGCTTCGACGGCTGGCACCCGCCCTGCGGCTGATCGGATTCGATTGCAAGAGCCTGCCCAAGACTGGCGGCGTGATCCGGTGGCACATTTCTCCCGAGCCCCAGGCGGCTGAACCATGTCCTGAAAGTCCTGCATGTCCTGCCGGCCCGGCGCCGACCCCGCCAGAGCCTGCAGGATTGGACGCGGCAGCAGGACATGCAGGACATGCAGGACTTGGTGTCGGGAGCCAAGCCTACGGGGAAAGTATGCCGTCGTCTCATGACGACGACGCGGCGGACGACGGCGAGATCTTCTAATGGGCGCCCCCGATCTGCTGGACGAACTGCGCGGCGCCGGCCTGGTGCTGACTCTGACAGCGCACGGCGGGCTGCACGTCGCGCCGCGCCGGACACTGACAGACGAGCACCGAGCCGCGATCCGGGAGGCACGCGATGCACTGGTACAGGCTCTCCAGGCCGAGTCAGCAGCGCCGGCTTGGCCAATACCGGCCGATCTGGCGGCGCTGCTCGATGCCTCGGAGAGAATCGGCTTATACGGCGCCGAGGACAGGCCCGCCGTGCCGGCGATGCTCGCGGTCGACCCCGAGGGTACGCGCGGGCTGATCGAGGACATGCACTCGCGCATCGGGCGCTGTCCGCGTTGCCGGCACTTTCGCCGACCGGGGCTGTCCGCCGGCTACTGCACAGGACGCGCGGACCTGACGCTGGCCTATGGGCTACTGCGGGAACTGCCCGAGGACGGCGGTGCGCGGTGTGACCACTTTGCGCCGACGCTGGCATGAGCCGAACTGATCGATTCGAGGTGAGACATGGGACGTAGGAAGCAAGCCCCCGAACTGATTCGGGGCAACGCGGCACACCGCCGCACGGAGGGCGACTACATGGGCGTGCTCCTGGGCGCGGTGACGCTGGACGACTGGCGCGACGTCGTCAACAACGCCAAAGCGGCCGCGAAGACCGGCGACGCGCAGGCGCGTGCCTGGCTGGCGCAGTACCTGATGGGCCGCCCTGAGGGCAAGGCACCCACCCCGCTCACTGTAGTCGTGCAGCAACTCAACGGTGCCGATCCGCTGGTGGAACGTCTGGCGCAGCCCGTGATCCACCGCGAAAGGTACCCCGGCCTTCACTCGGACGACGGCTGGGAGACCCAGATTCGGGCTCTCGTGGCCGCCGAACTGGCAAGCAAGGTGAAAGCAGCCGAAACCATCGAGAATCCAGAAGCGGCGCGCTTCTCAGAAGAATCGAGCGGCTGACCTGCTGCTGAACTTCGCTGATGATTTCGGAGAATCTTTGAGGGGTGGCATATGGGTGGCTTCGGCAGCGGCCGGCGATCCGGGAAGGACTGCACCGACAGCATGCGAGCACTGGACGTGCGCAAGCTACAACGGCAGCGACTGCTGACGCCTAGCAACTCGCTGACGTGGAGTTGGTCGATCAACGACGAGACGATTGGGACGATCAACCTGCTGGTGGGCGCCGACCGGGTAACCCTAAGATACCGGCAGCGTGAGCGCGGCGGCGAGTGGCGGCCGATGGACTACGCGGTTCGGCTGGCTTGGACCGCGTGCCACTTCGGCGGCCGACGGGCGTGGTGGCTGTGTCCCGCTGCGGGCTGTGGCCGGCGCGCAGCCGTGCTATTCGGCGGCGCGGTATTCGCGTGTCGACAATGCCACCGGCTTTCCTACCGCTGCCAGCGCGAAGCCGAGGAGGACAGGGCCGCGCGCAGGGCCGAGAAGTTGCGCGCGAGGCTGGGATGGGAGCCCGGCATCCTGAACGGCAACGGCGGTAAGCCAAAGGGTATGCACTGGCGCACGTTCGAGGGGCTGAAAGCAACGCACAACGCGAACGCTCACCATTCATTGGCGTTGGCCGCTGCACGCCTTGGCCTGCTCACGCAATGCGATCTCAGCTAAAAATCGGCCGGGACAGCCTAACGCGTCACATCACGAACCACATCGCCCAGGGCAGGGCTACATCCAACCGCCCCCCGCCGAGGCAAACTACCATCCCTAGATCGAGGGGCGACTAGCCGCGGGCACTGGCACTCAGCCCAATGACCTTCGCGAAACGTGGGGCTGTTCAACGCGTTGCTACGTATGGCCGCTCAGCGGGTCAGGCGCCTGCGCACGGCCCCGAAGACTTGCAGCATTCCCAGCAGCAGCCTCTCCGCCCGGCCCAAGCCCTCAATACGCCCGTCGGGGTGGATCCGGACCCTCCTCCCATCCGAGTAGACGAGCAGCACCGTCCCATCGGGTTCGCGGTGGATCGCCGGGGCGACATCTGCGCGCATCCCGTAACGGTGCCCCGGACCGACCGCCGCCGTCGATAGGCCGCATGGCCGACTTGCACCCGCCGTGATTGATGTTTCACGCCGGGCACCTCGGGCTCGCCTGGTGCGCCCACCCTTGGGCTATCCTCGGTCGGAGTCCAATTCACCCAGAACACGAACCATGGATCAGCCCGCACGACCCGCCCTCAAGTGGTCCGCCGCCGCCTCGAATACTTGCGCCAGGCCCGGTGCCGACCATCACAGCCGGGTCACGCCATGAACCAGGACCTCAAGAAGACCCTCTGGGCCGCCGCCGACAAGCTGCGATCCAGCATGGACGCCGCCGAGTACAAGCACATCGTGCTCGGCCTGATCTTCCTGAAGTACATTTCCGACGCGTTCGACGAGCGCCGTGCGCAACTGCAGGCCGCGTTTGCCGACGAAGCCAGCGACCTGTACCTCCCCGACGCCGCCGACCACACTGAGGCGCTCGAGGAGCGCGACTACTACACGATGGCCAACGTGTTCTGGGTGCCCGCGCCGGCCCGCTGGGAGGCCCTGCGCGCCCAGGCCAAGCAGGCCGACATCGGTGTGCGGATCGACGCCGCGCTCGAGGCCATCGAGGCGGACAACCCGCGCCTGAAGGGCATCCTCGATAAGCGCTTCGGCCGCAGCCAACTCGAGCCGGGCAAGCTCGGCGAGCTCGTGGACCTGATTTCCACCATCGGCTTCGGCGAAGGCCACCGGGCCAAGGACCTGCTCGGCGAGGTGTACGAATACTTCCTCGGCCAGTTTGCCAGCGCCGAGGGCAAGAAGGGCGGGCAGTTCTATACGCCAGCCTCGGTGGTGAAGGTGCTGGTGGAGGTGCTGGCGCCCCATCAGGGACGCGTCTACGACCCTTGCTGCGGCTCGGGCGGCATGTTCGTGCAGAGCGAGAAGTTCATCGAGGCCCACGGCGGCCGCGCTGAGGACATCAGCATCTACGGCCAGGAGGCCAACCCCACCACCTGGCGCCTGGTGGCGATGAACCTGGCCATCCGCGGCTTTGCGGCAGACCTGGGGAAGGAGCCGGCCGATACCTTCCACCGCGACCAGCACCCGGATCTGCGCGCCGACTACGTGCTTGCCAACCCGCCGTTCAACATCAGCGACTGGGGCGGCGAGCGGCTGGCCGACGACAAGCGCTGGGGCTTCGGCGCACCGCCGGCGGGCAACGCCAACTACGCCTGGCTGCAGCACATCCTGCACCACCTGAGTCCGCGCGGGCAGGCGGGCGTGGTGCTAGCCAACGGGTCGATGTCGTCGAACCAGAGCAACGAGGGCGTGATCCGCCGGGCGATGGTGGAGGCCGACGTCGTGGACGTGATGGTGGCGCTGCCGCCGCAGTTGTTCTTCAACACACAGATCCCGGCCTGCCTGTGGTTCCTTGCCAAGGACAAGAGCGGCGCGGCTGGGCCGGGAGGCAAGCGCGGCTGCGACCGGCGTGGCGAGGTGCTGTTCATCGACGCGCGCAAGCTGGGTCGGATGAACACGCGGGTGACGCGGGTGTTCGACGACGAGGACGTGGCGCGCATCGCAAGCACGGTGCATCGCTGGCGGGCCGATGGGGAGGAAGGCGCGCACGATCCCTATGCCGACGTGCCGGGCTTCTGTCGGGCGGTGAAGCAGGCGGAGATCGCCGATCACGGCTATGTGCTGACGCCGGGGCGTTACGTGGGGGCGGAGGCCACCGAGGACGACGACGAGGCGTTCAACGAGAGGATGGAGAGGCTGACTGCCCAGCTTGCCGAGCAGATGGCGAAGGGGGTGGAGTTGGATGCGATGATTCGGGAGAAGCTGGGGGCGCTGGGATATGCCGTCTAGCGACTTCGACTCCGTACGCTTTGGCGACCTCCTAGCCGAGCCGCTGCGAAATGGCGTCTACAAATCGAAGGATCATCACGGTCGCGGGGTCAAGATCGTAAACATGGGGGAACTCTTTGGCCACCCGCGTCTTCGGGACGTGCCGATGAAACGACTTGTTCTGTCTGAATCGGAAATCCGCAAGTCGAGCCTTCGCCAAGGGGACCTCCTATTCGCCCGTCGTTCGCTTGTGGCTGAAGGCGCCGGTAGATGCAGCGTCGTCAAGCAGTTGTCTGAGCCGACCACGTTCGAGAGTTCAATCATTCGCGCCCGACCCGACCCGCGGAAGGCGGATAGCGACTACCTCTACTACTACTTCGCGTCGCCGCAAGGCCGTGAGTTGATGAGGACCATCCTGAGACAGGTGGCAGTCTCAGGGATCGCAGGCAGCGACTTGGCCGAGCTTCGCATACCGTTGCCTCCCATCGTCGCCCAGCGGGCCTGCTCGGCATTCCTCGCGCTACTCGATGACCGCCTCGACCTCCTCCGCCAAACCAACGCCACGCTCGAATCGATCGCCGAAGCTCTGTTCAAGAGTTGGTTCATCGACTTCGACCCGGTGCGCGCCAAGGCAGAGGGGCGCGAGCCAGAGGGCATGGATGCGGAGACGGCGGCGCTGTTTCCGGAGGGATTCGAGGAATCGGAGTTGGGGTTGATTCCGAGGGGGTGGCGATGGGGAAGTCTGAGCACTTTTGCCGACCTCAACGCGCGTTCATGGACCGCACGCCGAGCCCCTAGTGAAGTTGCGTACATCGACCTTGCCGGCGTGAAGGCCAATTTGTTCGATCCGCCGCAACACTACACATTTCTCGAGGCGCCAAGTCGTGCTCGCCGCGAGCTTAGGGTAGGAGACACGCTCGTCGGCACGGTTCGGCCCGGAAACCGCTCGTTCGGGTTCATCGCCCAGGCAGAACAAGGTTTGACTGGGAGCACCGGGTTCGCAGTGCTGTCTCCGCGGAATCCTGAGGCGGCTGCCTTCACGTACCTCTGCG
Source organism: Quisquiliibacterium transsilvanicum (assembly GCF_014202215.1). Taxonomy (GTDB): domain Bacteria; phylum Pseudomonadota; class Gammaproteobacteria; order Burkholderiales; family Burkholderiaceae_E; genus Quisquiliibacterium; species Quisquiliibacterium transsilvanicum. The sequence continues at coordinate 10,818 of NZ_JACHGB010000011.1, forward strand.
CGACGCGCGACGCGAATATCGAACGCCTCGCGGCGCTGGCGGACGGCGGCGCATACCCGGCGGTTCGTCCCGACCTGGTTCAACAGACGGAGTGCGTAGTGCCTACCGCGGCTGTGCTGGCCGTGTTCGCTTCGCTTGCTCAGCCGCTGCTTAACGCAGTCGCAGCGAACGCGGCGCGGGCAGTGTCCCTTGGCGAAGTCCGAGACGCACTGCTGCCTCGACTTGTCTCCGGAAGGCTACGTCTTGCAGACATGGCCGAGGCACACGAGGCCGCGGCTGCATGAGCGAGCCGACGCCCCAGGCGACCTATAACGCCAACCTCGCAACGCTGGCGAGCATTCAGAAGTCGGCTGAGGAGAAGTACGACGCGATTCTCACAACCCTCGGCAGTGCGTTCCTCGCGATGTCCCTCTCCTACGTCAAGGACGTCGTGCCGCTAGAGGGAAGCATGGCGTTGTGGATGCTTTATGCATCTTGGGTTGGCTTTGCCGTGACCATAATTTCGACCGTACTGTCGCTCGGCTTCGGCCCCAAGGCCGTGGCGTGGCACGTCAGCAAACTGAAGCCTGACGAGTATCCCCCTGCAGGGCTTGAGGAACAGAATCCTTGGAATAGGCGTATCGCCAAGTTGAACATTGCCTCCGGCGCATCGTTCATCATCGCGGTGGTGTTTACGGTCGTTTTCGTTCTCATCAACACTGTCCAATTGAGGTCGGCCATGGAGAAACGTATCCCGCAACAGGGCGAGGTGAGTAAGAGGGGGTTGACCATACCCGCGATGCAAACGGGCGAGCAGAAGCCCGCAGAGTCGCCGGCAAGCGGCAGTAGTGAAGCGCCAGCGCCTGCTCCCCCGCAACCAAGTGCCAATGGTTCGAAATAGGTTCGCGGCACCTCGGGAAGACACCAACGTGGGACTGCTGAGCGAGGACGACGTCGAACGCGCCATGCTCGAGTGGCTGGCCAGCCTCGGCTGGGCTACTGCGCACGGCCCCGATATCTCCCCGCCCGATGCCCGGACCCCGGGCACCGAGCGCGATACCTACCGCGACGTAGCCTTTGCCAGCCGGCTTCGGGACGCAATCGCCCGGCTGAACCCCCACATCCCGCCTGCCGCCCGAGACGACGCACTGCGCCAGGTGCTCACCCCAAATGTGCCAGGCTTCGTCAACGCCAACCGGCAGGTGCACCGCTGGCTGGTCGACGGCGTGCCGGTGCAGTACCAGAAGGACGGCGAAACCCGCGGCGACCGCGTCCGGCTGCTGGACTTCGCCGAACCGGCCGCCAACGACTGGCTCGCGGTCAACCAGGTCAGTGTGCAGGGGCCGAAGCTGACCCGACGACCCGACGTGGTGCTGTTCGTCAACGGGCTGCCGATCGTGGTCGTGGAGTTGAAGAACCCCGGTGACGAGGACGCCGACATCTGGGCCGCCTGGAATCAACTTCAGGCCTACCAGCAGGACATCCCGGACCTGTTCCACTACAACGCCCTGCAGGTCATCAGCGACGGCATCCAGGCCCGAATGGGGTCGATCACCAGCGACCGTGAGCGCTTCATGGCCTGGCGCACCATCGATGGCGTGACCACCGACCCCCTGGGGCCGATGCGCGAGCTCGAGACGATGGTCCTGGGGCTCTTCCAGCCCAACCTGCTGCTCGAGTACCTGCGCCACTTCGTGCTCTTCGAGGATGACGGCAGGCTCGTCAAGAAGGTGGCCGGCTACCACCAGTTCCATGCGGTGCGAGCCGTCGTGGACAGCGTGCTCGAGGCCTCGGCGCCCGGCGGCTCGCGCAAAGGGGGCGTGGTCTGGCATACCCAGGGCGCCGGCAAGAGTATCGAAATGACCTGCCTGGCTGGCGCCCTCATGGCCCACCCTCGCATGGGCAACCCCACGCTGCTGATCGTCACCGATCGCAACGACCTGGACAACCAACTCTTCGGGGTGTTTGCGGCCGCCAGCGAAATGCTACGCGAGACGCCCGTGCAGGCCGACACCCGGCCCGAACTGCGCCGGCTGCTGGCCAACCGCCCTTCGGGCGGCATCGTCTTCACCACGATCCAGAAGTTCACCCCCGGAGAGGACGAGGACGCCTTCCCGGTGCTGTCGGACCGCCGGAACATCGTCGTGATCTGCGACGAGGCGCACCGCAGCCAGTATGGATTCGAGGCTCGGCTGGTTGGCGACCAGGGCAAGACGCCCTCGACGGCTGCCAATGACACCACGCTGCTTTTGGCGGCCCAAGGCAAGGCAACACCACCGCGGGGCACGGGGTCGAGCAGCGTGCGCTACGGCTACGCGCAGCACCTGCGTGACGCGCTGCCTGGCGCCACCTTCGTGGCCTTCACCGGCACCCCGGTGAGTCTGGACGACCGTGACACGCGGGCCGTCTTCGGCGACTACGTGCACATCTATGACATCGAACAGGCGGTGCGCGACGGCGCCACGGTGCCGATCTACTACGAGAGCCGCCTGGCCAAGCTGGAACTGAAAGAGGGTGACGTCACCGCGCTCGACGACGAGGTCGACGAACTCACCGAGGACGAGGAAGGGGATGCCGCCAAGGTCGCCAGGCTGCGCCGCTGGGCCGCGCTGGAGCAACTGGTGGGCGCACCCCCTCGCATCCAGAAGGTGGCCGCCGACATCGTCGATCACTTCGAGAGCCGGCTGGCGGTGCTCGACGGCAAGGCGATGGTCGTGGCGATGAGCCGCGAGATCTGCGTGCACCTGTACAACGCGATCGTCGCGCTGCGGCCGGACTGGCATAGCGACGACCCCACACAGGGTGCCGTCAAGGTGGTGATGACGGGGTCCGCCTCCGACAAGGGGCTGCTCAAACCCCACATCTACCCAAAGGAGGTCCGCAAGCGCCTGGAGACCCGCTTCAAGGACCCGTCAGACCCCTTCAAGCTCGTGATCGTGCGTGACATGTGGCTGACCGGATTCGATGCCCCCTGCCTGCACACGATGTACGTGGACAAGCCGATGCGCGGCCACAACCTGATGCAGGCCATCGCACGCGTGAACCGGGTCTTCAAGGACAAGCCGGGCGGCCTGGTGGTGGACTACATCGGCGTCGCCAACGAGCTCAAGGCGGCGCTGGCCGACTACACCCAGGCCAAGGGCCGCGGCAAGCCCACCATCGACGCCCACGAGGCGCTCGCCGTGCTGCAGGAGCAGATGGATGTCCTGCACCACATGCTGCACGGCGTGGACTACGAGGACTTCCGCAATCGGGCCTGGCAACTCCTGCCCGCCGTGGCCAACCATGTTCTGGGCTTGGACGACGGCAAGAAGCGCTTCGCCGACGCGGTGCTGGCCGCGAGCAAGGCGTTCGCGCTCTGCTGCACCTTGGACGAGGCACTGACCTGCCGTGACGAACTGGCCTTCCTGCAGGCGGTCAAGGCCGCGCTGACCAAGCACGGCGGCACGGACAAGAAATTGACCGACGAGCAGAAGGAGCATGCCCTGCGCCAGATCATCAGCCGCGCGGTGGTCAGCGACGAGGTGATCGACATCTTCTCTGCGGCCGGCCTCAAGCGCCCGGACATCGGCGTGCTCTCCGAGGAGTTCCTCGAGGACGTGCGGCACATGAAGGAGCGCAACCTCGCCGTAGAGCTCCTCGAGCGGCTCCTGAAGGGCGAGATCAAGTCGCGCTTCAAGACCAACGTGGTCCAGAGCGCCAAGTTCTCCGACCTGCTGCAGGCCAGCCTGACGCGATACCGCAAGCGGGCCATCGAGACGGCCCAGGTCATCGAGGAACTGATCGACATGGCCAAGAAGTTCCAGGAGGCCGCCCTTCGCGGCGAGCGCCTGGGTCTGAACCATGACGAGCTCGCGTTCTACGATGCGCTGGCCTCCAACGAGGCCGCGGTGCGCACGCTGGGCGACGCGACCCTGAAGACGATCGCCGTGGAGCTCACGCAAAGCTTGCGCAAGTCGATCACGGTGGACTGGGCCAAGCGCGAGACGGTGCGTGCCAAGCTGCGGGTGATGGTGAAGACCCTGCTGCGCCGCCACAGGTACCCCCCTGACCGACAGGACGAGGCCACTGATACCGTGCTGCGGCAGGCGGAGACGATTTCGGCGGAGTGGGTCGTAGGGGTCTGAGGCGCGTCCGTCGAATTCGACGAGTCGAGAGGTTCAGTCGGAACGTACTTTGTAGTGGGAGAACCAGATGTTTGTGGTCGCGGAGACTTTCCTCAACCCAGGTGAGCCGTCATCAGCGGACTATCGGCTCCGCCCGATTCCCGGGCAGGCGTTCCCTGTGACGATGCGTGTTCAAGCCTCCCGTGCGCAGCGAATGGCATTCCCCCTTGGGACACGGTTCAGATTGCCGGTCGAACTGGTCGAGACCAAGACTGGGGCTCTGTTCCTGCGCGTCGTCGGACAGCAGACCTGGCAAGTCTGGGACGGTCGACCATGAGCAATGTTGGCGTGATGAGCCGACTCGGATCCGTTGGTTCAAGCGTCTGCCCGGCGTGCAGTGGACATTGAGATTTGGTCACGCCAGATACATGGTCTGATCTTCTCGAGAGTTGGAGCCCCGGGGTTTCCCGGCGCGGCTCACCGGCGCTGTTCGGCACCACCGGACTCGACGCTGATAGCCTTATGACCGACTTTTGGTTCCGCCAGAAATGCACCAGTTGCCAGGGCTGGGTATTGTACTTGCCGCACTGGACTGTTCGCCCCAGGCACTGCGTGCGCTGCCGCGTACGCGCAATATCTGACCTTCATGGTCTCTCCACGCGATACCTGCAAAAAGAAGACGAATTGCAAAAGCGGCTGCACGCCCCTGACGAAAAGCTAGCGTTTGAGCAGCGTGAAGGACTGAGACTCAAGATTAGGACCGCCTTGAGGAAGCGCGCTACCAAGCGGCACTTGCTCGCAGAAACATGCGCTTCAGACAAGGACCTCTCGGGCCTCGCCCTCAGGCTGGACAAGGCGCGGAATCTGCCGAGAAGACGCAGAAGAGGGGGTAAGGGTATGACGCCGAAGACGATGGCGCCGTTCTTCCAGGGAGGCGCGCCCGGACTCGGCAAGAGATCATCGTAGCCAGCCCCAAGCCCTCCGGCAAGGCATCCTGTTGATGTCCCAGCAATGCTGATCACGGGCGCCTCATCAGGCGCTGGGCATGAAGTCACCGGCCGAGGCCTATGCCCTGGCGCCCTGGCGCCTTGGAGCCAGCAGGTTCTCCCGGGTCATCATGGGGCGCCCTGCGGCAATGGTCGGTCGGTGTAGTTCCTGTGTAATTCTGCGTGGACGAGTAGGCAATTTGCCGGATCACGCAGGAACCGCCTCACGTTCGGAATCCGCGTAAAGCATCGCAGAATCAACAACTTGGGAAGTTTCGGGACCGAACGAGAACCCTAGCAGCCGACATTGAAAATCCGCGTGTCGGTGGTTCGATTCCGCCCTTGGCCACCA
>NZ_JACHGB010000012.1 GCF_014202215.1 Quisquiliibacterium transsilvanicum
ATCGCCGCCGTCAGCGTCGTCTTGCCGTGATCCACGTGACCGATCGTCCCCACGTTCACGTGAGGCTTGGTACGTTCGAACTTGCCTTTTGCCATCTGATCTCTCCTGTCCGGGAACGTTGCCTATTGACAGCGATTACTTGGTTCGCGCCGCGATGATGGCCTCGGCCACGTTCTTCGGCGCTTCTGAGTACTGCTTGAATTCCATCGTGTAGGTCGCCCGGCCCTGCGTCAGCGAGCGCAGCGTGGTGGCATAGCCGAACATTTCCGACAGCGGAACCTCGGCGCGGATCGTCTTGCCGCCGCCGACCATGTCTTCCATGCCCTGGACCATGCCGCGACGCGACGACAGATCGCCCATGACCGTGCCGGCGTAGTCTTCGGGAGTCTCGACCTCGACCGCCATCATCGGCTCCAGAAGCACCGGGCTGGCGCGACGCATGCCTTCCTTGAACGCCATCGAGCCCGCCTGCTTGAAGGCGTTCTCGTTCGAGTCGACGTCGTGGTAGGAACCGAAGAACAGCGTCGCCTTCACGTTCACGACCGGGTAGCCGGCCAGCACGCCCGAGGGAAGCGTCTCCTCGATGCCCTTCTGCACCGCGGGAATGAACTCGCGCGGCACCACGCCGCCCTTGATGGCGTCGACGAATTCGAAGTTCTTCTCGCCACCCGCCTCGAGCGGCTCGACCTTGAGGACGACGTGGCCGTACTGGCCGCGACCGCCGGACTGCTTGATGAACTTGCCCTCGACTTCCTCGACCGTCTTGCGGATGGTCTCGCGGTAGGCGACCTGGGGCTTGCCCACGGTCGCCTCGACACCGAACTCGCGCTTCATGCGGTCGACGATGATCTCGAGGTGAAGCTCACCCATGCCGGCGATGATCGTCTGGCCGGATTCCTCGTCGGTGCGCACGCGGAAGGAGGGGTCCTCCTGCGCCAGGCGCCCGAGCGCGATGCCCATCTTCTCCTGGTCGGCCTTCGTCTTGGGCTCGACCGCCTGCTGGATCACCGGCTCCGGGAACTCCATGCGCTCGAGGATGATCGGCGCATCGGGGTCGCACAGGGTTTCGCCGGTGGTGACGTCCTTGAGGCCGACGCACGCGGCGATGTCGCCGGCATGCAGCTCCTTGAGCTCCGCGCGCTCGTTCGCGTGCATCTGCAGGATGCGCCCGATGCGCTCCTTCTTGCCCTTGATCGAGTTCAGGACGGTATCGCCCGAGTTCAGGACGCCCGAGTAGACCCGCACGAACGTGAGCTGCCCGACGAAGGGGTCGGTCATCAGCTTGAACGCCAGCGCCGCGAACTTCTCCTTGTCGTCGGCGCTGCGCAGCACCTCGACATCGTGATCGTCGTGACCCTGCACCGGCGGGATGTCGACCGGCGAGGGAAGGAACTCGATGACCGCGTCGAGCATGCGCTGCACGCCCTTGTTCTTGAACGCGGTGCCGCACAGCATCGGCTGGATTTCGCCGGCGATGGTCCGCTTGCGCAGACCCTGCATGACGAGAGCCTCGGGGAGATCACCCTCCTCGAGATACTTGTTCATCAGCTCTTCGTCGGCCTCGGCCGCGGCCTCGACCATGTTCTCGCGCCACTTCTTGCAGTCGGCAAGCAGTTCGGCGGGGATCTCGCCGTACTCGAACTTCATGCCCTGCGAGGACTCGTCCCAGAAGATCGCCTTCATCTTCAGAAGGTCGACGACGCCCTTGAAGTTCTCCTCGGCGCCGATCGGAACCACGATGGGCACCGGGTTCGCGCGCAGGCGCAGGCGCATCTGCTCGTAGACCTTGAAGAAATTGGCGCCCATCCGGTCCATCTTGTTGACGAACGCGAGGCGGGGCACGCCGTACTTGTTGGCCTGGCGCCAGACGGTCTCGGACTGCGGCTGCACGCCGCCGACCGCGCAATAGACCATGCACGCGCCGTCGAGCACCCGCATCGAGCGCTCGACTTCGATCGTGAAGTCGACGTGCCCGGGGGTGTCGATGATGTTGATCCGGTGCTCGGGCAGGGACAGGTCCATGCCCTTCCAGAAGCAGGTCACGGCCGCAGAGGTGATCGTGATGCCCCGCTCCTGCTCCTGCTCCATCCAGTCGGTGGTCGCGGCGCCGTCATGCACCTCGCCCAGCTTGTGGTTGACGCCGGTGTAAAACAGGATGCGCTCGGTCGTCGTCGTCTTGCCGGCGTCGATGTGCGCCGAGATGCCGATGTTGCGGTAGCGCTCGATGGGAGTTTTGCGAGCCATGATTCAGTGCTCCAGGACTTCGATGCCGGATCTCGTGGATCCGGATGTTCTCGGGGCCGGCGCGGCACAGGCGGAGCCGGAAGGCGGCCGCGCTGGGCCGCACACCCCAGGGATTCGGTCGCTGCCGGCCCGGTGCGGGCCGGCAGCCTTCCGACTCAGAAGCGGAAGTGCGCGAACGCCTTGTTCGCCTCCGCCATGCGGTGGACCTCGTCACGCTTCTTGACGGCACCACCACGGTTCTCGGACGCTTCCATGATCTCGTTCGCCAGGCGCTGGCCCATCGACTTCTCGCCGCGCTTCTTGGCGGCCTCGCGCAGCCAGCGCATTGCCAGCGCCATGCGGCGCACCGGACGGATCTCGACCGGCACCTGGTAGTTGGCGCCACCGACGCGGCGGCTCTTCACCTCGACCATCGGGCGGCAGTTCTGCAGCGCCTGGCCGAAGGCCTCGAGGGGATCCTTGCCGGAGCGGGTGCGGATCTGCTCGAACGCACCGTAGATCATGCGCTCGGCAACGGCCTTCTTGCCGTCCAGCATCAGCACGTTGACGAACTTGGAGACGTCGACACTGCCGTAAAGCGGGTCGGGAAGGATATCGCGTTTGGGTACTTCGCGACGACGGGGCATCAAACACCTCTCTATCTTCAGCTGCCCGCCGGACCCCATGGCCCGGCCTGGCCGAGTTGCCCGACTCGCCACGCCCGGCCCAATGCGGGGACAGGAACGACGGCGGGGACAACCGCTTACTTGGCGCCGCAGTCCGACCCCGGACCCGCGCCACAAACAAGAACGCGAGCGCCCGGAATGCTCCGGCGCTCGCGCCCACCAAAACCGGCTGACCGGCGATCAGGCCTTCTTGGGCCGCTTGGCGCCGTATTTCGAGCGCGACTGCTTCCGGTCCTTCACGCCCTGCAGATCGAGCGAACCGCGGACGATGTGATAGCGCACACCGGGAAGATCCTTCACCCGGCCGCCGCGGATCAGCACCACCGAGTGCTCCTGCAGGTTGTGGCCCTCGCCGCCGATGTAGCTGATCACCTCGAAGCCGTTGGTCAGGCGCACCTTGGCGACCTTCCGCAGCGCGGAGTTCGGCTTCTTGGGGGTGGTCGTGTACACACGGGTGCACACACCGCGGCGCTGCGGACAGTCTTCCAGCGCCGGGCTCTTGCTCTTCGTGATGGCCGTCTCGCGGCCTTGACGAACGAGCTGGTTGATCGTGGGCATTCGATATTTCCTTGTGATGACAGCGGCCCCGCCGGCCGGACGGAACACCCGTCCTCGCCAGCCGCGACCTGCCCCGGCGAACGATTGCGCCGGACCGAATTTGGAAAGCCTGAAAGTATAGGTTCAAAGTGCGCGCGTTGCAAGAAGAGGCGCGCGCAGCGGGTGCCTGCGAGGCTCGTGCGTGCGGGACTGGAGCCCCGCACGCACGCGCGTCCGTCAGGCGCCCAGGTCGGAGCCCTCGTCGCCCGACGCCGTCTCGGCCTCGTGCTCCGCCGGAGGCGCGGAGAAGAGCGCCTCCGCCTCGGCCTGCGCCAGCGCCGCCTGCTCCTGGGCCTCGGTCTGCTCCCGCGTCTTGCGGGCGCGGTGGTAGGCCAGGCCGGTACCTGCCGGGATCAGGCGGCCGACGATGACGTTCTCCTTCAGCCCGCGCAGGTCGTCGCGCTTGCCCATGATTGCCGCCTCGGTCAGCACCCGGGTGGTCTCCTGGAAGGAGGCCGCCGAGATGAACGAGTCGGTCGACAGCGAGGCCTTGGTGATGCCGAGCAGGAGGTTGATGTAGCTGCACTCCCGCTTGCCGGCCGCACGGGCCTTGTCGTTCTCGTCGAGCAGGTCGGATCGTTCCACCTGCTCGCCGGTGATGAAGCGGGTCTCGCCCGCATCGGTCACCTGCACGCGGCGCAGCATCTGGCGGACGATCACCTCGATGTGCTTGTCGTTGATCTTCACGCCCTGCAGGCGGTAGACGTCCTGGACCTCGTCGACGATGTAGCGCGCCAGCGCCTCGATCCCGAGCAGGCGCAGGATGTCGTGCGGGTCGGCCGGACCGTCGACGATCATCTCGCCCTTGTTCACCACCTGGCCGTCGTGGACCAGCACGTTCTTGTCCTTCGGGATCAGGAACTCATGAGCGTTGCCGTCCAGGTCGGTGATGACCAGGCGCTGCTTGCCCTTGGTGTCCTTGCCGAAGGAGGTGGTGCCGGTGACCTCGGCGAGCATGCCGGCGTCCTTGGGCGAACGCGCCTCGAACAGCTCGGCCACCCGCGGCAGGCCGCCGGTGATGTCGCGCGTCTTCTGGGACTCGAGCGGGATCCGCGCCAGGGTGTCGCCCATGCCGATCTCCTGGCCGTCGCGCACCGTGATCAGCGCGCCGACCGGGAAGCTGATCGTCACGGCGTGATCGGTGTTGGCGATCTTCACCTCCTCGCCGTCCTCGCCGATCAGCTTGACCTGCGGGCGGACGGTCCGCGCTGCGATGGTGCTGCGGCGCTTGGCGTCGATGACCACCAGGGTCGAAAGACCGGTGACATCGTCGATCTGCTTCGCAACCGTGGAGCCTTCCTCGACGTTCTCGAACTTGATGCGACCCGTGTACTCGGTGATGATCGGGCGCGTCATCGGATCCCAGGTGGCGAGCTGGGCGCCGGCCTTGACCGGATCGCCGTCGCGCAGCAGCAGGATCGCACCGTAGGGCACCTTGTGGCGCTCGCGCTCGCGGCCGTTGTCGTCGTTGATCATCACCTCGCCGGAGCGCGAGATCACGATCTGCTCGCCACGGGCATTGGTGACCAGGCGCATCGTCGGCGTCAGCCGCACGGTGCCGTTCGACTTCGCTTCGACCGAGCTGTCGACCGCCGCGCGCGACGCCGCACCGCCGATGTGGAAGGTCCGCATCGTCAGCTGGGTGCCGGGCTCGCCGATCGACTGGGCCGCGATCACGCCGACCGCCTCGCCGGAGTTCACCAGCACGCCGCGGCCGAGGTCCCGGCCGTAGCACTTGGCGCACAGGCCGTAGCGCGTCTCGCAGGTCAGCGGAGTGCGCACGCGCACCTCGTCGATGCCCAGGGCCTCGATGTTCTCGACAGCGTCCTCGTCCAGCACCGTGCCGGCCTCGTACACCGTCTCCTGGCTCTCGGGGTTGACGACGTCGACCGTGGCGGTGCGGCCCAGGATCCGGTCGCGCAACGCCTCGATGACCTCGCCGCCTTCGATCAGCGCCTTCATCGCGACACCGTTGGGGGTGCCGCAATCGTCCTCGGTGACCACCAGATCCTGCGTGACGTCGACCAGGCGGCGGGTCAGGTAGCCCGAGTTCGCGGTCTTCAGCGCCGTGTCGGCCAGGCCTTTGCGGGCGCCGTGGGTGGAGATGAAGTACTGCAGGACGTTGAGGCCCTCACGGAAGTTCGCCGTGATCGGCGTCTCGATGATCGAGCCGTCGGGCTTGGCCATCAGGCCGCGCATGCCGGCGAGCTGGCGGATCTGGGCAGCCGAACCGCGGGCGCCGGAGTCCGCCATCATGTAGATGGAGTTGAAGGACTCCTGGTCGACCTCGTTGCCCTCGCTGTCGATGACCTTCTGCGTGCGCAGCTGGTCCATCATCGCCTTGCCGACGTCGTCGCCGGCGCGGCCCCAGATGTCCACCACCTTGTTGTAGCGCTCGCCCTGGGTCACCAGACCCGAGGTGTACTGCTGCTCGATCTCCTTCACCTCGCGCTCTGCCTCGGCGAGGATCACGGTCTTCTGCGTCGGCACCAGCATGTCGTCGATCGCGATCGAGATGCCGGCGCGCGTGGCGAGCCGGAAGCCGTTCTGCATCAGCTTGTCGGCCAGGATGACCGTGTCGCGCAGGCCGCAGCGGCGGAAGGATGCGTTGATCAGCTTGCTGATCTCCTTCTTCTTCAGCGACTTGTTGATGAAGTCGAAGGGCAGGCCCTTGGGCAGGATCTCGGACAGCAGGGCCCGGCCCACGGTGGTCTGCACCCGCTTGATCTCGCTCGAGATCTCGCCGGTTTCGCGGTCACGGGTGTAGTGCGGCATGCGGACCAGCACCCTGGTGCCAAGCTCGACCTCCTGGTTGTCGTAGGCGCGCTGCACCTCGGCCAGGTCGGAGAAGTGCATTCCCTCGCCCTTGCCGTTGATCTTCTCGCGGGTCGTGTAGTAGAGACCCAGCACGATGTCCTGCGAGGGGACGATCGAGGGCTCGCCGTTGGACGGGAACAGCACGTTGTTCGACGCGAGCATCAGCGTGCGCGCCTCGAGCTGCGCCTCGATCGACAGCGGCACGTGCACTGCCATCTGGTCGCCGTCGAAGTCGGCGTTGAACGCGGCGCAGACCAGCGGATGCAGCTGGATCGCCTTGCCCTCGATCAGCACCGGCTCGAAGGCCTGGATGCCGAGGCGGTGCAGCGTGGGCGCGCGGTTCAGCATCACCGGGTGCTCGCGGATCACCTCCTCGAGCAGGTCCCAGACGATCGGCTCCTGCGTCTCGACGTACTTCTTCGCCTGCTTGATGGTCGTCGCAACGCCCATCGTCTCGAGCTTGTTGAAGATGAAGGGCTTGAACAGCTCGAGCGCCATCAGCTTGGGCAGGCCGCACTGGTGCAGCTTGAGCTGCGGGCCCACCACGATCACCGAACGGCCGGAATAGTCGACGCGCTTGCCGAGCAGGTTCTGCCGGAAGCGGCCGCCCTTGCCCTTGATCATGTCGGCCAGCGACTTCAGCGCGCGCTTGTTCGCGCCGGTCATGGCCTTGCCGCGACGGCCGTTGTCCAGCAGCGAGTCGACCGACTCCTGCAGCATGCGCTTCTCGTTGCGCACGATGATCTCGGGCGCCTTCAGCTCGAGCAGGCGCTTGAGGCGGTTGTTGCGATTGATGACCCGGCGATACAGGTCGTTCAGGTCGGAAGTCGCGAAGCGGCCGCCGTCCAGCGGCACCAGCGGGCGCAGCTCCGGCGGCAGCACCGGCAGCACCTCCATGACCATCCAGTCGGGCTTGATTCCCGAACGCTGGAAGCCCTCGAGGATCTTGAGGCGCTTGGCGAGCTTCTTGATCTTGGCCTCGGAGCCGGTGGCCTCGAGGTCGCGGCGCAGCTGCTCGATGTCGCGATCGATGTTGATCGTGCGCAGCAGCTCACGAACGCCTTCGGCGCCCATCATCGCGCGGAACTCGTCGCCGTACTCCTCGGTCTTCGCGAGGAAGTCGTCCTCGGTCATGATCTGGGCGCGCTTGAGCGGAGTCATGCCGGGCTCGATGACCACGTAGGCCTCGAAGTACAGGACGCGCTCGATGTCGCGCAGCGTCATGTCGAGCACCATGCCCAGGCGCGACGGCAGCGACTTCAGGAACCAGATGTGCGCCACCGGGCTGGCCAGTTCGATGTGACCCATGCGCTCGCGGCGCACCTTGGCCAGCGTCACTTCGACGCCGCACTTCTCGCAGATCACGCCCCGGTGCTTCAGGCGCTTGTACTTGCCGCACAGACACTCGTAGTCCTTGATCGGACCGAAGATCTTCGCGCAGAACAGGCCGTCACGCTCAGGCTTGAAGGTGCGGTAGTTGATGGTCTCGGGCTTCTTGACCTCGCCGTACGACCAGGACCGGATCTTCTCGGGCGATGCAAGTCCGATCTTGATCGCGTCGAAATGCTCTTCTTCCTGAACCTGCTTGAACAGATCGAGCAAAGCTTTCATTGGGTGCTCCTAGTTTCCTGCGCGGCGTGTCAGTTGCGCTCGAGGTCGATGTCGATGCCCAGCGAGCGGATCTCCTTGACCAGCACGTTGAACGACTCCGGCATGCCGGCTTCGATCGTGTGCTCGCCCTTGACCAGGCTCTCGTAGACCTTCGTCCGGCCGTTCACGTCGTCGGACTTGACGGTCAGCATCTCCTGCAGCGTGTAGGCGGCGCCGTAAGCTTCAAGCGCCCAGACCTCCATCTCGCCGAAGCGCTGGCCGCCAAACTGGGCCTTGCCCCCCAGCGGCTGCTGGGTGACCAGCGAGTACGGTCCGGTGGAGCGCGCGTGCATCTTGTCGTCGACCAGGTGATGCAGCTTCAGCATGTGCATGTAGCCGACCGTGACCGGACGGTCGAATGCATCGCCAGTGCGCCCATCGTGCAGCGTGACCTGGGTCTTGGTCGGCGTGAAGCCGATCAGCTTCGTGCGGGGGTCGTCGGTCGGGTAAGCGATGTCGAGCATCCGGCGGATCTCGGCCTCGGAGGCGCCGTCGAAGACCGGCGTCGCGAACGGCACGCCGTTCCTGAGGTTGTCCGCAAGCTCGAGGACTTCGTCGTCGGTCATGCCGGCGATGTCAGCCGACTGCCCGCTGCCGTTGTAGATCTCCTCGAGCAGGGTGCGCATCGCGGCCACGCCCGCCTGGTGACGAAGCATCTCGCCGATGCGCAGGCCGATGCCCTTGGCCGCCCAGCCCAGGTGCGTCTCGAGGATCTGGCCGACGTTCATCCGCGAGGGGACGCCCAGCGGGTTCAGCACGATGTCGACCGGAGTGCCGTCGGCCATGTAGGGCATGTCCTCGACCGGAACGATGCGCGACACAACGCCCTTGTTGCCGTGGCGGCCGGCCATCTTGTCGCCAGGCTGCAGGCGGCGCTTGACGGCCAGGTAGACCTTGACCATCTTCAGCACGCCCGGGGGCAGTTCGTCGCCCTGCGTGAGCTTCTTGCGCTTTTCCTCGAACGCGAGGTCGAAGGAGTGGCGCTTCTGCTCGATGGAGTCCTTCAGGGCCTCGAGCTGGCCGGCGGCCGTCTCGTCGGCCAGGCGCACCTCGAACCACTGATGGCGATCCATCTCGGCGAGATAGTCGGCGCTGACCGCGGTGCCCTTGGCAAGCTTCTTCGGGCCGCCATTGGCGACCTTGCCGATCAGCAGGCGCTCGATCCGCGCGAACGCGTCGTTCTCGACGATGCGCAGCTGATCGTTGAGGTCGAGCCGGTAGCGCTTGAGCTCGTCGTCGATGATCGACTGGGCGCGCTTGTCGCGGACGATGCCTTCACGCGTGAAGACCTGGACGTCGATGACCGTGCCGTTCATGCCCGACGGCACGCGCAGCGAGGTGTCCTTCACGTCGGAAGCCTTCTCGCCGAAAATCGCGCGCAGCAGCTTTTCCTCGGGGGTCAGCTGGGTCTCGCCCTTGGGCGTGACCTTGCCGACCAGGGTGTCGCCCGCCTGGACCTCCGCGCCGATGTAGACGATGCCGGACTCGTCGAGACGGCCCAGCTGCGACTCGGACAGGTTGGAGATGTCGCGGGTGATCTCCTCGGGCCCGAGCTTGGTGTCGCGCGCCAGCACCGACAGCTCCTCGATGTGGATCGAGGTGTAGCGGTCGTCGGACACCACGCGCTCCGAGATCAGGATCGAATCCTCGAAGTTGTAGCCGTTCCAGGGCATGAACGCGACCATCATGTTCTGGCCCAGCGCGAGCTCGCCGAGGTCGGTCGACGCGCCGTCGGCCACCACGTCGCCCTTGGCGATCACGTCGCCCTTCTTGACGATCGGGCGCTGGTTGATGTTCGTGTTCTGGTTGCTGCGGGTGTACTTGATCAGGTTGTAGATGTCGACGCCGACTTCGCCTGCCGCGGCCTCGTTGTCGTTGACCCGGACCACGACGCGGTTGGCGTCGACGTAGTCGACGGTGCCTCCGCGCAGCGCCGTGACGACGGTGCCGGAGTCGACCGCGCAGGTGCGCTCGATGCCGGTGCCCACCACGGGCTTCTCGGGACGCAGGCAGGGCACCGCCTGGCGCTGCATGTTCGAGCCCATCAGCGCGCGGTTGGCGTCGTCGTGCTCGAGGAACGGGATCAGCGACGCGGCCACCGACACGATCTGGGTCGGGGCGACGTCCATGTACTGCACGTGCTCGGGACCGGTCAGCTCGGTCTCGCCGGCCTTGCGCACCGACACGAGGTCGCCGGTAAGGCGGCCGGTCTCGTCCATCGCGGCGTTGGCCTGCGCGATCACGTAGCGACCCTCCTCGATCGCCGAGAGAAAGTCGATCTCGTCGGTGACGCTGCCGTCGACCACCTTCCGGTACGGCGTCTCGAGGAAGCCGTACTCGTTCAGGCGGGCGTACAGCGCCAGCGAGTTGATCAGGCCGATGTTCGGGCCCTCGGGCGTCTCGATCGGGCACACGCGGCCGTAGTGGGTCGGGTGCACGTCGCGGACTTCGAAGCCGGCGCGCTCGCGCGTCAGGCCGCCCGGGCCCAGCGCCGAGACGCGGCGCTTGTGCGTGATCTCGGACAACGGATTGGTCTGGTCCATGAACTGCGACAGCTGGCTGGACCCGAAGAACTCGCGGATGGCAGCGCTGATCGGCTTGCTGTTGATCAGGTCGTGCGGCATCAGGTTCTCGGTCTCGGCCTGGCCGAGACGCTCCTTGACCGCGCGCTCGACGCGCACCAGACCGGCGCGGAACTGGTTCTCGGCCAGCTCGCCCACGCAGCGCACGCGGCGATTGCCGAGGTGGTCGATGTCGTCGATCTCGCCCTTGCCGTTGCGCAGGTCGACCAGGATCTTGATGACCGCGAGCAGGTCGTCGTCGGTCAGCGTCATCGCGCCGACCAGCTCGTCACGGCCCACACGGCGGTTGAACTTCATCCGGCCGACCTTGGAGAGGTCGTAGGCGTCCTCGCTGTAGAACAGCCGGTTGAACAGGGCCTCGACTGCGTCCTCGGTGGGCGGCTCGCCGGGACGCATCATCCGGTAGATTGCGATGCGGGCAGCGGTCCGGTCGGCCGTGTCGTCCAGACGCAGGGTCTGCGAGATGTACGGGCCCTGGTCGAGGTCATTGGTGTAGAGCGCGCGGAACTCCTTGACGCCGGCGTCGCGCATCTTGCGCAGCACTTCCTCGGTGATCTCGTCGTTCGCCTTGGCGACGACCTCGCCGGTTTCGGCGTCGATCACGTTGTGCGCCAGCGCGCGGCCCAGCAGGTAGTCCTCGGGCACGGAGACGCGCTTCATGCCGGCGGCATCAAGCTCGCGGATGTGCTTGGCGTTGATGCGCTTGTCCCGCGCGACGATCACCTGCCCTTCCTTGTCGACGAGGTCGAAACGGGCGATCTCGCCACGCAGGCGCTCCGGCACCAGCTCGAGCTGAGCGCCTTCGCTCATCAGCTGGAAGGTATCGAACACGAAGAAGTGCGCGAGGATCTGCTCCGGCGTCAGGCCGATGGCCTTGAGCAGGATCGTGACCGGCATCTTGCGGCGACGGTCGACGCGGAAGAAGAGAACGTCCTTCGGGTCGAACTCGAAGTCGAGCCAGGAACCGCGATAGGGAATGATGCGCGCCGAGAACAGCAGCTTGCCCGAGCTGTGCGTCTTGCCGCGGTCGTGCTCGAAGAACACGCCAGGCGAACGGTGCAGCTGCGAGACGATCACGCGCTCGGTGCCGTTGACGATGAACGAGCCGGTGGTGGTCATGAGCGGGATTTCGCCCATGTAGACCTCCTGCTCCTTCACTTCCTTGACCGTGGGCTTGACCGCCTCCTTGTCCATGATCACGAGGCGCACGCGCGCCCGCAGCGGCGCGCAGAACGTGAGTCCGCGCTGCTGGCACTCCTTGACGTCGAAGGCCGGGTTGCCGAGCATGTAGCTGACGAACTCGAGCCGCGCCATCTGGTTGTGCGAGACGATCGGGAAGATCGAGGTGAAGGCGGCCTGCAGCCCCTCGGGGACGCGCTGCATCGGATCGGCGCCAGCCTGCAGAAACTGCTGGTACGACTCGAGTTGGGTGGTGAGCAGATAGGGCACATCGAGGACAACGCGGCGCTTTGCGAAGCTCTTGCGGATGCGTTTTTTCTCGGTGAACGAGTAAGCAGAGGTGTGGACCATGAACACTCCGTGGGTCACGCAGAGACTGGGGATTGCCTGCCGGCCGGCGCGAAGACGGCGCTCAGGCAGACCTCAGGCCCCGCAAAGACGCGAAAACCCGGAGCCGCCTGCACGGGGCAGGCGGCTTCCGGGTGGGATGCAGCAAGAACGAGCAAGTTACTTCAGCTCGACCTTCGCGCCCGCATCTTCCAGTTGCTTCTTCAGCGCCTCGGCGTCGGCCTTGGCGATGCCTTCCTTGACGGCCTTGGGAGCGCCGTCGACGACGTCCTTGGCTTCCTTCAGGCCCAGGCCGGTGGCGGCGCGGACGACCTTGATGACTTCGACCTTCTTCTCGCCAGCGGCCAGCAGCACGACCGAGAACTCGGTCTGCTCCTCGACGGCCGCAGCGGCGGCGCCGGCGGCAGGGGCGGCGACAGCCACGGCGGCGGCAGCAGCCGACACGCCGAACTTGTCTTCCATCATCTTGATCAGATCCGACAGGTCAAGCACGGTCATGCCGGCGACGGCGTCGAGAATCTCTTCTTTGCTCAGTGCCATTTTTCCAGACTCCAAAAATCGATCGAACGGTTGGATTGTGTCTTCTGAAAGTCGTTGCCCGGATCAGGCAGTTTCGGCCTTCTGCTTCTCGAGGGCTGCCAGCGTGCGGACGAACCGGCCGGGGACCTCGTTGAGCGTACGGACGAACTGACCGATGGGCGCCTGCATCGTGCCGAGCAGCTTTGCAAGCAGCTCGTCGCGGCTGGGCATCGTCGCCAGGGCCTTCACGGCATCGGCGTCGAGGAGCGAACCCCTCATCGCGCCGGCCTTCAGGACCAGTTTCTGATTGCCCTTGGCGAAGTCGTTGAGCACGCGCGCGGCGGCCACGGGGTCGGTCGAAATGCCGTACAGGAGGGGGCCGACCATCTGGTCGGCGAGGCCCTCGAACGGCGTTCCGGCCACCGCGCGGCGCGCCAGCGTGTTCTTCAACACACGCAGGGACACACCCGATTCACGCGCCTTGCGGCGCAGAACGGTGATCGCATCGACTTCCAGACCACGGTACTCGGCGAGGATGATCGATTGGGCATCGGCGATCTTCGCACCGATCTCCTCGACCACCACCGCCTTTTCGCTACGGTTGAGACCCATGGTCCAGCTCCTAGGAAATGGGGTTCGGGCAAAAAGCCCTCGCACCCGCCTTGATACGGCGACCGATTTCGAGCCTTCGGTCGCTCCACAGGGAAGCGACCGGTGAAACCCTCTTCGGGACCGCCATCTGCGCAGGGTGCCGGAGGCAGCAGCGAGCTGCGCCCGGCATTTGAAGCCGCTGGCCGAATGCGGGCTTGCGCCTGTTCCGGTCCTGGCTCCCTGCGGTCTTTGACAACTTGCCGTCGCCTCCTGGCGTCACCGGAAACCCGGCGACCCCTTGGCTGCGGCGGCAGCCCAAAGTCCTGCTGTCAGCGGCTCAGCCCGCCGAGGCAGCGGAGAACGCGGCGGGATCGACGCGAACGCCAATGCCCATCGTGCTCGACACCGCCACCTTGCGCAGGTAGATGCCCTTTGAAGCGGTCGGTCGAGCGCGATTCAGCGCCTCGACCAGCGCGCGGATGTTCGTCTCGAGCGCCTCGACCTGGAACGACGCGCGCCCCACGCCGGCGTGGATGATGCCGGACTTGTCGGTGCGGTACTGGACCTGACCGGCCTTCGCGTTCCTGACCGCGGTGGCGACGTCCGCCGTGACCGTGCCGACCTTCGGGTTCGGCATCAGGCCACGCGGACCGAGGATCTGGCCCAGTGTGCCCACAACGCGCATCGCGTCGGGCGACGCGATCACCACGTCGAAGTTCAGGTTGCCGGCCTTGACCTGCTCGGCCAGGTCGTCCATGCCGACCACGTCGGCGCCGGCCGCCTTGGCCTCTTCAACCTTCGGACCCTGCGTGAACACAGCCACACGGACGGTCTTGCCGGTACCCGACGGCATCACGACTGCGCCGCGAACCACCTGGTCGGATTTCTTGGGGTCGACGCCGAGCTGGACAGCCACGTCGATCGACTCGTCGAACTTCGCGTTCGCGCACTCGCGCACCAGCGCCAGCGCATCGGCCAGCGTGTGGAGCTTCTGACGATCGACCTTGGCCGCGAGCGCCTTGGCGCGCTTGGAAACCTTTGCCATTTACAGACCCTCCACCGTGATGCCCATGCTGCGCGCCGAACCCGCAACCGAGCGGACCGCCGCATCGAGATCCGCCGCCGTGAGGTCGGGCATCTTCGTCTTGGCGATTTCCTCGGCCTGTTCGCGGGTGATCTTGCCGACCTTGTCGGTATGGGGCTTCGCGGAACCCTTGTCGATCTTCGCGGCCTTCTTGATGAGCACCGTCACAGGCGGCGTCTTCATGATGAAGGTGAAGCTCTTGTCCGCGTACGCGGTGATCACCACCGGAATCGGCAGGCCGGGCTCCAACCCCTGGGTCTGCGCGTTGAACGCCTTGCAGAACTCCATGATGTTGAGGCCGCGCTGGCCCAGCGCGGGACCGATGGGGGGCGCGGGATTTGCCTTGCCAGCCGGGACCTGCAGCTTGACAAAGCCGACAATCTTCTTCGCCATGTGTGGCTACTCCTGGTTTGAGTTCAAACGCGCTTTCGGACCGTTGCCGGGGCTACTTGCGCTCCTCTTGTCACGGACGCACCGGGCGGCGCGCCTGCGAAAGCCTTGGCGGACGCCCGACGGCGCCCGCGATGCGGGCGTCAGACCTTCTCGACCTGACCGAACTCGAGCTCGACCGGGGTGGCCCGACCGAAGATGGTGACCGAGACGGTCACGCGGCTCTTCTCGTAGTTCACTTCCTCGACGTTGCCGTTGAAGTCGGTGAACGGACCATCCTTCACGCGGACCAGCTCGCCCACCTCGAAAAGCACCTTCGGGCGGGGCTTCTCGACCCCCTCCTGCATCTGCGACATGATCTTCTCGACCTCCTTGTCGGAGATCGGCGCGGGCCGGTTTCCCTGCCCGCCGACGAAGCCGGTGACCTTGGCGGTGCTCTTCACCAGGTGCCAGCTCTCGTCGGTCATTTCCATCTCGACGAGCACATAGCCCGGGAAGAAACGGCGCTCGGTGATGGTGCGCTGCCCGTTGCGCATCTCGACCACTTCCTCGGTGGGAACGAGGATCTGCCCGAACTGTTCCTGCATTCCGGCGCGATCCACCCGATCCTTCAGGGCGCGCGCGACACTCTTTTCCATGCCCGAATAAGCATGAACCACATACCAGCGCTTGGTCATTTACTTCTTCCAGCCCAGCACGAGGTCGTACAGGGTCCACTCGAGGGTTTTGTCGACCAGCCACAGGAAGAGCGCCATCGCAAGCACGAACGCGAACACGATCAGCGTGACCTGCGTGGTTTCCTTGCGATCCGGCCAGACCACCCGGCGCGCCTCGGACCAGGAATCCTTCGCGAAGGCGAAGAAACGCTGACCCGGCCCTGAGGACCAGGCGATCGCCACACCAGCCGCGAGGCCGACGAGCACCGAAGCCAGCCGCACGATTGCCGGCTGACCCGACAGGACGTAGAAGCCGACCAGACCGGCAACCACCGCGCCGGCCGCAAGCACGACCTTGAATCGGTCTGCGGGGCTCACGACGGTTTCGACAGTCTGGTTCGACATGCTTTTCTGGCCCGGTTGCGCCGCGCTGGCGCGCGACCCTGAGAAATTGGCAGGGGCAGAGGGAATCGAACCCCCAACCTTCGGTTTTGGAGACCGACGCTCTGCCAGTTGAGCTATGCCCCTGCGGAAAACGCGAACGACTTACTTGATGACCTTGGCGACGACGCCGGCGCCGACGGTGCGGCCACCCTCGCGGATCGCGAAGCGCAGACCCTGCTCCATCGCGATCGGGGCGATCAGCGT
>NZ_JACHGB010000013.1 GCF_014202215.1 Quisquiliibacterium transsilvanicum
AGTCCAAGGTCAGCTTGCTTCATGGCTCACATCGTCGCTCGCAACACGGGTCCCGGACAAGCTGATCGCGGGTCGATTTTGCAGACCTTCCTTAGGCGCTTGCAGCGTTCATGGATCTAGCCCGCTTACCACACTTGCTGCGCTCGATATATGACGCGGTCGACCAACTCGAGGCGATGTTCCCGGGACGGCACTTCACGCCGGACGGGCATATGGTGGGCAGCCTTGGCGAGGCCTTGGCGGCTCATTACTATGGTGTTGAGCTATCCGTGGCGTCGTCTGAATGCCATGACGGCTCGTGCGATGGTCGAATGGTCCAAGTGAAAGCGACGCAAGGAAATAGGGTCGCTCTCTCAAGCGAGCCGGAGCACCTATTGGTTCTACGGTTCAATCGCGACGGGACCTTCGTCGAGCAGTACAACGGCCCTGGGAACATCGTGTGGAGGCTGGTGAGTCATAGGCCGCGGCCGAAGAACGGCCAGTACCCAGTGTCTTTGGCGGCCCTGCGACGCCTCATGGAGCACGTTCCGCCGGCGGCGCGTCTAAGGCAACACGCGCCTAACATTTCCATAGAGCGGACAGCTTCCGGCGAGCCGGAAGCTGCCGTTCATGTTTGACGTTAGAGCTCTCTCGATTAGCGAACAAAATGAAGCGACTCATAATCATCGCCGTAATCGGCTACTTCGCCTGGCAGGGATATGCGAAGAACCAATCCATGGTTGACGCGGATGAGGAGGCCGTCGATGGCGCCGAGACTGCTGTCGCGATTTCTCATCGTCTTTCGCAGTCGAGCCCTGCGAGCGCAGTGCGGTTCAGTTGCGATGGTCGAACGTACTGTTCCCAAATGACCTCTTGCGCAGAGGCAACGTACTTCCTCAAGAATTGCCCGGGAACGAAGATGGACGGTAACCGCGATGGTGTCCCGTGCGAGCAGCAGTGGTGCGGCTGACACTCCACCCCAGCGTGGCTCGCGTGTCCGCTCTAACTCGTCGCTCTAGCGGACCGCTGAAGGCGGCCGCTGAACTCAAACGTTAGGCGTCATGATCACGCAGTCCCAACTGACGCGGCGTGGTCATCTGCATAATTGACGGACCTGAAATTGGCCCGAAACCAGCAGCGCACGATTCGCAGGAGGCTATATGACTGGCTTTGACTTCGATCGTCCCTTCATCGGCTCCTCCGCATTCACTTGGTTCCGCGCGCTCGACGAAGAAACGTAAGCGTCCGGGCAACCCATCTTGCCCGCCGCGCTGAAGGCTGTCAGCCGTTGGCGGCCGGAGTCGCCCACCGATGCGGAAGCAACTCCTCGATGCGGCTCGCGGGATGCATCGGCAGCCTCTCCAGCACGTCCTTCAGGTAGGCGTACGGATCGTGCCCGTTGAGCTTGGCCGACTGGATCAGGCTCATCGCGGCCGCCGCCCGTTGGCCGCCGCGCAGGGATCCGGCAAACAGCCAGTTCGAGCGGCCCAGCGCAATCGGCCGGATCCGGTTCTCGATGTGGTTGTTGTCCGCGGGCAAGGCCCCGTTGCCGATGAAGCGCGTGAGCGCCTCCCACCGCTTCAGGCTGTAGTCGAGCGCCTTGGCAATTGCCGTGCCGTCGGTGGCCTTCTGCCGCTGCAGGATCAGCCATTTGTGCAGCGTGTCGGCGATGGGCCTGGACCTCAGCTGACGCAGGCGTTGTCGCTCGTCGGCATTCAGCTCGCGGGCGATGGATTCGATCTCGTAGAGTGCGCCGAAGAAGCGCAGCGCCTCCTCGGCCACCGGGCTCTTGTGGTTGGCCCACAGCTCGTGGAACTTGCGACGAGCGTGCGCCAGGCAGCCCGCCTCGGTGACACCGTCGGCAAACAGCGCCTTGTAGCCCGCGTAGTCATCGCACACGAGCGTACCGGACCAGCCCTCGAGGAAGCGGCGCGCATGCTCGCCGGCGCGGCTGTCGGCGAAGTCGTAGACGACGGCCTGCAGCGGGTCGTATTCGGTGGTGCCGTAGGTCCACAGATACGCGCGGTGCGTCTTGCCCTTGCCGGGCGAGAGCATCGCCACCGGCGTCTCGTCGGCGTGCACCACGCCGCGTGCGAGCAGTGCCTGGCGCAGCGCGTCGGCCAGCGGCTGCAGCTGGACGCCGCACATGCCCACCCACTGCGCGAGCGTCGAGCGCGGGATCGCCAGCCCGGCCCGGCCGAAGATGCCTTCCTGTCGATACAGCGGCTGATGGTCGAGGTACTTGGCCACCAGCACCTGGGCGAGCAGCCCCGCCGTCGGGATCCCCTTGTCGATCACATGCGCTGGCACCGACGCCTGCGTCAGCGTCTGGCAGCGCGTGCACGCCCACTTGCCGCGGACGTGACGCTCGATGCTGAAGACGCCCGGCACGTAGTCGAGCTTCTCGCTGACGTCCTCGCCGATGCGCTTCAGGGCACAACCGCAGGCGCAGACCGTGGACTCGGGCTCATGCCGGATCTCGGTGCGCGGCAGGTGCGCCGGCAGCGGTGCGCGCCGGGGCTGCTGCTTGGGGATGGCCTTCTCGTCGGCGCGCTGCAGCGCCGTGAGCTCCAGCTCGATCGCCTCGAGATCGGCCTCGATGGTCTCGTCGAACAGGTGGCGCTGCTCGCCCTGCAACTGCTCGCTGCGCGCCGCGAACTTCCAGCGCTTGAGGATCGCCATCTCGTGCGTGAGCTGGTCGATCTTGATCTGCTTGAGCGAGACCTCGCGCCGGGTGTCGGCGATCTCGGTGATCAGGCGGGCCGCGAACTCGCGAAGCTCATCCGCGTTCATCCGTGCCAGCTGATCGACTGCGTGCATGACCGAAATCGTGCCACATCGCCTTGCACGATGGGGCGGCTACGCAACGCGGATCGTCGCCGCGGTTCCGATTCGATGCCAGGGCAGCCCGATGACCAGCGCCTGCAGCTGCTCGGCCGTGATCGCCATCACCGATCCCGCCGGACTCGGTGCCCAGGTGAAGCTGCCCTGGTGCAGGCGACGGGCGCACAGCCACACGCCGATGCCGTCGTGCACCAGGACCTTCATGCGGTTGGCACGCCGGTTGGCGAACAGGTATGCATTGTGCGCACGCGCTTCGCCGAACACCTTGATGACCCGCGCCAACGCCGTCTCGGTGCCCGCCCGCATGTCCAGCGGCTCGACCGCCAGCCACACCGCGTCGATGCGGATCACCGCAGCAGCTCGCGCAGCCACGTGGCGCACTCGGCCGCGGCGCCGCTCGGCCAGTTCACACTGATGCTGGTGCCGGCCCGCTTGACCTCGATCCGGATCTCCGAGGGCGCGCTGGGCGCCGGCAACTGCAGCGGCACGAAGCCGGTGGTCGGCTCGGCCGGCGCGCACCGCGAGAGCTCCATGCTGCCTGCAGGTACAAGCCGCTCCGTCCGCTCCGCATCGTTGACCCACTTGCGAAGCATGTTGGCGTTGAGGCCGTTGGCCAGCGCCACCGCCGCAACCGACACACCGGGCTGTCGGCAGGCCTCGATCACCGCGGCCCTGAACTCGGGGCTGTGCCGGCGTCGGCGACGGCGAGCCGGCAATTCGATGGGAAAAGTATCCATGTGTCCGCCTGAAGTTACGTGGACACGAGGCTCCTATCTCCGGCGACCGGGTTCAAGATGGGTTGCCCGGACGCTTACGAAGAAACCGCCGAACGCTATGGAACGAAGGTTCAGGCTGCCTCGATGGCAAACTTCGAGTACGCCGCACGACACGCCCGCTTCTCGAAGTCCACAAGCATGAGGCCGCCACCGAGCATCGGCCGGAAGTTCCCCGGATACTTGGTGGTACGCAAAGTCGGCCGACGAGATCAGTACGAGACCTGGATGCCAGAGTCTCTGTTCGAAGAACTGTATGCGCCAGCTGAGCCGTCAACTGGTTCACCGGACAGCAACACCGCGAAGGCAAACGACGCCTAACATGTCGGTCAACCGGAGCGCCAACGGCATGGCACCTGGGCCGCGAAGCGCTCGCTGTCCATGCTGCGCCTCGCAGCCCAGGCATCGGAGCCTTCACTGCGCAGGCCGATAGACGCGATGCTGGCGTGAAGGCGCTCGTCACCAACACAACTTGGTGAATCCCGCGCGCAGCACTGGCGTTGCTGTGTTCGTCGGCGACTGGGCGATTTCGCAGCTCTGGCTCTTCTGGGTGGCCCCCATCGCTGGCGGTCTGCTCGGCGCCGTGATCCATCGCTTCATCGGGAGCGAAAGAAGCCAGTCCAGGGCTGGCCTCAATCGTCCTGCGGTGACGGCCGCCGGGTGTCCACGCAAGGGGAAAGGCTACCCCGCCACGACGGTTCCCTGAAGCGTATCGTTTCATGACATCGGCATGGCAGCGGACGGCGCTGCGCGCTCTGCTGCTTGGCCAGGTGCCGCAGACGGGAGGGTATGCCATGAGTGCACCTACGCTACAGGCCCAGATCGACGCGGCATACGCGTACGAAGCTCTCTTCGTGCCCGCCCTCTTCGGGCAGTGGGCGGCGAAAGTCGCAGACGCCGCGCAGCTCAAGTCCGGTCAACGAGTGCTGGATGTTGCCAGTGGCACCGGAATCCTTGCACGTGAAATCGCCTCGCGAACCGGATCGCTCGGGCGGGTGGTGGGGATCGACCCCAGTCCAGGCATGAATGCGGTGGCCAGAAAACTCGCCCCGGCCCTTGAATGGCGAGAGGGTGCCGCCGAGTCACTGCCTTTTCCCGACGGATCCTTCGACGCTGTTGTGAGCCAGTTTGGCCTCATGTTCTTCACGGACCGCCGCCAGGCGCTTCGCGAGATGCTGCGCGTCCTGACGCCCGAGGGGCGGTTGGTCATCGCGGTCTGGGACTCCCTGGAGAACATGCCCGCGTATGCGTCCGAAGTGGCGCTGGTGGAGCGGATGGCGGGACAGCAGGCGGCCGATGCCTTGCGCGCCCCCTTCGTGCTCGGCGATCGCAAGGAGCTGGCAACGTTGTTTTCGGAGACCGGGGTGGCTTCGGCCCAAGTCACCACCCATCGCGGGACGGCGCGGTTTCCCAGCATCCGGACCATGGTCGAAGCCGACCTCAGGGGCTGGTTGCCGGTCATGGGAGTCATCCTGGGCGAGGACCAGATCGAGCACATGCTGCAGGAAGCTCGGAGCGCTCTCGGTTCCTTTGCTGCCGCGAACGGAGAAGTTGCTTTCGACTTGTCTGCGCATCTCGTTGCCGTGGAGAAGCGTTGGCAATCCTGAGACGTGCCGTGCGGTAACGGCATGCAGCAAGCAGCGTTCGGCGACGCGGCTATTATGGCTACGCGTTCTTCGTCATGAGGCGCCCGGAAGGACAGCTGTAATTGGATCGGCAGCTGCAAGCTGCCGCCCAGCCATTTGCTGCAGGCGCGACGGCCCTGACGGGCCGCGGCCTGGGCTCGAACGTCGGCCGCCAGACATGAACCCGACCAAAGTCCAGCGAAGCACCACCAGGAAGCTGACCGACCTCCCAAACGTCGGCCCGACAGTGGCACGCGCTCTCGAGACAATCGGAGTGAACACTCCGTCGGATCTCGAGGACCGCGATCCCTTCGAGATGTACGAGCTGTTCTGCGAGCGGGCCAATGTTCGCCAGGACCCATGCCTCCTGGACACCTTCATGTCGATCACCGACTACATGTCCGGGAACGACCCGCGGCCGTGGTGGGCGTACACGGAAGAGCGAAAGAGACGTTACGGTCGCGTGCTGGCCTTGGGCCGCAAGGCGCGATGGCGTGGCTGACAATGCACGGCAGGAGCGAAAGCCCCAGGCGGCTCCGGCCTGAGCTCGGCCCTCAGGCAGCACCCGGACCTGTCCGCACCTGCATGGAGATCTTCCCCCTTGGACATTCCCCGCATCTTCAACATCACCGAAAGCGCTCACCGCATCCACAACCCCTTCACACCCGGGAAGCTCGCCACCCTCGGTGCGGCCCTGCGCCTGGAGCCGGGAACCCGGGTGCTCGACCTCGCCAGCGGCTCGGGCGAGATGCTGTGTACCTGGGCACGCGACCACGGCATCGTCGGCACCGGCATCGACTTGAGCCAGCTGTACACCGATCAGGCAAGACTCCGTGCCCAAGAACTCGGCGTCGCCGATCGGGTGGAGTTCACCCATGGCGACGCTGCCGGCTTCGTCTCCGACGAGAAGGCCGGCGTGGCAGCCTGTGTCGGTGCCAGCTGGATCGGCGGGGGAGTCGCCGGCACCATCGCACTGCTGGCGCAGAGCCTGCGCCCCGGAGGCATCATCCTCATCGGCGAACCGTACTGGCGGACGTTGCCGCCGACTGAAGCGGTTGCCAGCGGGTGTCTTGCCGGGTCCATCTCCGACTTTCTCCTGCTTCCAGGGCTTGTCGCGTCGTTCGGCCAGCTCGGCTACGACGTCGTGGAGATGGTCCTGGCGGACCAGGACAGCTGGGACAGATACGAGGCGGCCAAGTGGCTCACCATGCGGCGATGGCTCGAAGCCAATCCGGACGACGAGCTTGCGGAAGAGGTTCGGGCCAGGCTGAGCTCGGAACCCGAGCGCTACGCGGCTTGCACGCGTGAATACCTGGGCTGGGGCGTGTTCGCGCTGATGGCCCGATGACGGGCGGAATTCCGGGCGATCGCTTCCATCCGCGCCGTCTTCCGCGGCACCTCGCCGCCCGGATCGCGGGGCACTAAGTGGACGCCCCGGCTCCCTGGCTCGAACCTCGGCTCCCTTCAAGATTGCCGCAATGACTGAACTCTTTCCGCCCTGGCCGCTCTTCTCCGCGTTCCTCCTCGCGAGCTTCGTCCTCGCCGTCACGCCGGGGCCTGGCGTGCTGTACATCGTCACGCGCAGCCTCGTCCAGGGGCGCCGTTGCGGCCTGGTTTCGGTGGCGGGCGTCGCCCTCGGCAACCTTGGCAACGCTCTTGCGGCTTCGGCGGGTCTTGCCGCGCTGTTTGCGGTTTCGTCCCTTGCGTTCTCGGTGGTCAAGTACGCGGGCGGGCTCTACCTCGTGTACCTCGGTGCGCAGTTGCTCCGTTCCTCGCCTGTCGAGGATTCAGCCGCCGTTCCCCCTGCGGCGCCGCTCAGATCAGCAGGAAGCCGGGCACTCGCGCCAGCAGTGCGATGACGTCCTCGGCCAGCCCGTCGACCAGGAACCTGACGCGCGGGTCATCCGAGAGCACCGCGAACGGCAGCACTGCGATGGTGGGTTGATCGGCGACGGGCTCACCTTGCTTGCGGGCCTCGACATCGGCGGTCGGAGCGCAGTCGGTTACCGGCATCGAGAACCGGTACCCCCTGCCGGGAATGGACGTGATCGCATCCGGGCCGATCACCTTGCGCAGGGCAGAGACCTGCACCGACAGGTTGTTTTCCTCCACCACCCGGCCCGGCCAGACGAACAGGAGCGCCTCGTCCTTGGTGGCCACACGGTCGCGATGCGCCAGGAGGCACAGCAGCAGATCGAACGCGCGCGCGTCCAGCCGAACCGGCATGCCATCGACCAGCAATCGTCGCTCGTCCGGGCTGATCTCGCAGCGGCCGAATCGGACGGAGTTCTGCAAGCGGGCTTCCTCGGGAGTGTCGTTTAGGAATGTTTAGGAACTTCCAGCCCATCCTAAAGGACGAATCGGACGCGCCGGGCGGACAGTGAACTCCGTCGACACCCGAGCCTCGCGTGTCGGTACAAACCGACGGAGATTGAACATGGACACCTTCGCCGCCGGTGCCTTCCTGCCGCTGCTGATGGTGCTCGTGCTGCCGTCCTCCGCGCTGATGTGGAGCCTCGCGGGCAGTTCGCTCCTCTTCCTGGCGCTGCTGGGCGTGATCGCCGCGCGCGCCGGGGGCGCTCCGCTGCTCGTCTCCGCGACGCGGGTCACGTTCTGGGGCGCCCTGGCCATGGGGCTCACCGCGGCCGTCGGAGCCCTGTTCGGCGTGGCCGCGTGACCGGGGTGCCGGCTCCCTGACCGTTCGTCCGCAGGCCGGTCCCGGGCAGGACAATCCAGCCAGCACCTCCAGGCGGTTCACCCGCGGCGGCTGTTCCATGGCGGCCGGAAGCTGGGCGGCCCCGCCCATGCAGCCGGCAGGCGCGTCCTCCCCTTCAACGCCGCCCCCATGCCGCCCCGCTGGAATCCTTCCCACCACTCAAGCCCCGCAACGCCCCCAGCGTATTCGGCACGTGCCCGTCCGGGTTCGACGACGAGTACACGTAGACCACCTTGCGGTCGCGGCCGACTACGTAGGAGATCCGGCGCGCGTAGCCGCTGTCGAAGGGCATCGCCGCGCCGTAGGACTTCATGATGCTGCCGTTGGCGTCCGAAGCGACTGCGAACTTGTTGCGGCATTCGCTGACCGAGAACTTCTTCAGCGTGTCGATGTCGTCGCGCGAGACGCCGATGACCGTCGCGCCGAGCGCGGCGTATTCGTCGTGCGCCTCGGCGAAACTGTTGGCCTCGATGGTGCAGCCTTGCGTGAACGCCTTCGGATAGAAGTAGACGACGACCGGGCCACGCGCGAGTGCCTTCTCCAGCGAGAACTCGAAGCTGTCGCCGGCGAGCGCGGCCGGCGCGGTGAAGGCGGGCGCACGGTCGCCGACCTTCAGCTCGGCGCGCGCCGCGGACGGCGCGGCGAGCAGCGCGACCGGCATGAGCGACGCGGGAAGCCCGAGCGAAACGAATGACGCAAGCACCCCGCCGGCAAGGGCGTGGCGTGCGGAGCGGGATCGATGTTTCATGGCGATTCTCCCGAGCAGAAGGCCGTCGGAGCGGTCAATCGTAGCGCGTCCCTCCGCCTGCGCCAGCAGGCGCCGAGGCGGGTCGCTATCTTCCTGCGAGGCGCCAGGCTCGACGGCCGGGACGCCCATCCTGCCGGACATGATTAGGATATGCCTGTCGGCGTGGCCCTTGCGGCATCGGGCCACGCCATTCTCGTAGGGCCCGGGCGAAAGCCGGGCAGGAGCCATCCCGATGACGAGCACTGATTTCCCGGTCCGGAAGTATCTGATCGATGCACGCGAGCTTGGCGAGCGACTGGAGACGGTCACCCTGATCGACCTGCGTCCGGCGGAGGATTTTGCGGTCGGCCCTATCGAAGGCAGCAGGCATCTCGACCTCTACGGGGTAAGCCTGAACGACTCGTCGGATGCGCCGCTGAAAGCTTTCCTGTCGATGCTTCAGACGCTGTTCGGAACCCGTGGGGTGTCCCCGGACAAGCCCGTCATCCCGGTCTGTCACGGCGGCTACAGATCGGCGAACACCTTCCTTGCCCTGAAGCCCCTGGGCTATCCGCGCGTCCGGAACTACGTCGGGTCCTGGGGGGAATGGGGAATCCGGGACGATTCGAGGATCGTCGTCCCCGGTCCCTGAAAGCTTGGCGTACCTGCATGAACTACCTGCCAGTGCGACTGTCGCCGGGCGCCGATCTCCGGCGCTCCCTGGAGCGCGAGGCGAGCGTGTCGTTGGGCGGCTCCGCCTTCGTGGTCGCCGGTATCGGCAGCCTCGCGGATATCACCATCCGCCTTGCCGCTTCGGCGCAGGAGACCAGGGTGAGCGGGGCGTTCGAGCTGATCAGCCTGTCGGGCTCCTTGTCCCTCGATGGCGCCCATCTGCACATGAGCGTCGCTGACGAATCCGGTCGGGTCATCGGCGGGCACGTCTGCTACGGCAACATCGTTCGCACGACAGCCGAAGTCCTCCTCGTCGCGCTCGAAGCCTGGCAGTTGTCCCGTACCGTCGATCCCGATACCGGCTATCGGGAGCTTCAGGTCGGCAGCGCAGGCAGGAATGCCTGACCCTTCGCCCGAGGTGCGTCCATGAAAGCGTTGGAACTCAGCAAGACCTTCACCCTGATCGAGCCGGGCCCCGTCGTCCTGGTGACCACGCACGACGGCGCCCGCAGCAACGTCATGACGATCTCGTGGACGATGGTCACCGACTTCACGCCGCGCTTCGCGATCACCACCGGCGCGTGGAACCATTCGTTCCGGGCGCTCCGGAAGACGCGCGAGTGCGTGATCGCGATTCCCGGGGTCGACCTGCTGGACAAGGTGGTGGGCATCGGCACCTGCTCGGGGGCGGACACGGACAAGTTCGCCCGCTTCGCGCTCACGCCCCTGCCGGCCAGGGAGGTGGGTGCGCCGCTGATCGCGGAGTGCCTGGCCAACATCGAGTGCAGGGTCGTCGACATCGTGAGCAGGCACGGCATCGTCGTGCTCGAGGGGGTGGCCGCCTGCGTGGATACGGCGCGCAAGGAGCGGCGCACCTTGCATGCGGTCGGCGACGGAACCTTCATCGCGGATGGCCGTCGGCTGGACCGCCGCACGCAGATGGCGTCCAAGCTGCCGGCGGGGGTGTGGCCGCCGGTCGTGTAGATCTGCGTTGCCTGTCACTCGGCGCCGGCGTGATGCGATGATTCGGGCTGCCCGGCAGGTTCATGGACATCGCGCGGATCGGAGCCGGACGACGCGTCCGATGACGGTCGCAGCGGCATGGAGGATCGGTTGTTGGTGCGGTTCGAAGGACGGCCCGGGGCTCGGCCAGGCCGACGCTCGGGCCACGGGTGTCGTTCGAGGTGGAGACCGGTCCGCAGGGGAAGAAGCGTGCCCTCAAGGTGGAGCTCCTTCGGCCCGCGCGGGCACGCGCCAGGGCACCGGGACGCTCGCCGACCCGATGGGGCACGGCGACGCTGTTCGCCCTTCCGCTGTTCGTCGTGCCTTATCTCGTCGCGGACGTCCCAGTCTTGACGGGCGAACACCCGATCACGTCTACTTCACCTGGTTGCCGGCCGCTGGCCGCGGCGGCATTAGGGGCAGAGACGTCACTCATGAATCCCGCAGTACTGTCCGGCTGTGCGGAGCCACCTCCCGCCGTGCGCTTCGCCTTGCCACCTCCGCTCGGGAGCCACCGATGCACCCTGCCGTCCGCAGCATCAGAGTCTTCGGCGCCTACGTGGTCCTGACAGGCGTCGGGCTTCTCGTCGCGCCGAATCTGAAGCTGGCCCCGCTGGGTGCAGCAGTGCATCGCTATTGTGAGCCCAGCAGTTGAGGGGAGACGACCATGGAGAACAAGGAACTCGAACTCCGACGCCTCGAGCTCGAGGAAAAGAAGACGGAACAAGAGTATCTGGTTCGATTGAAGGAGATCGGGCTGAAGGAGGCCGACGCCAGGCGATCCCGCTGGTCGAATCCTCTGGTCCTTAGCATAGTCGCAGCCACCATCGCGGCGGCCGGAAATGCGTACATTTCGTGGCTGAATGGCTCCAACCAGCTCGCCGTCGAATCAACCAGGAACGCGGCACTAAGGAAGGTCTGCACAACTGGACTTCCGCACGCCGGACCACGTCAATGCGAAAGTTGATGTCGAACCGCTCAGCTACGCCTGTCGTTTCGTCGGTTC
>NZ_JACHGB010000014.1 GCF_014202215.1 Quisquiliibacterium transsilvanicum
CATGGCGAAGGAGTCCTTCGGGACGACGGAGCCAGTGGTCTCGGAAAATCGTAACGCTCACACGGTAAGAAGATATCCATCGGTCATTGCGAAAGCATGACTGAAGATGTCGATTCCGTTTGAGAGCTCGAGTCCTTCGGGATGAGGGCAAAAACCAAAAGATCGAACTATAGAGTTTGATCCTGGCTCAGATTGAACGCTGGCGGCATGCCTTACACATGCAAGTCGAACGGCAGCACGGGGGCAACCCTGGTGGCGAGTGGCGAACGGGTGAGTAATGCATCGGAATGTACCCAGTAGTGGGGGATAACCAGTCGAAAGACTGGCTAATACCGCATACGCACTACGGTGGAAAGCGGGGGATCGCAAGACCTCGCGCTATTGGAGCAGCCGATGTCCGATTAGGTAGTTGGTGGGGTAATGGCCTACCAAGCCCGCGATCGGTAACTGGTCTGAGAGGACGACCAGTCACACTGGGACTGAGACACGGCCCAGACTCCTACGGGAGGCAGCAGTGGGGAATTTTGGACAATGGGCGAAAGCCTGATCCAGCAATGCCGCGTGTGTGAAGAAGGCCTTCGGGTTGTAAAGCACTTTTGGCAGGGAAGAAATCGTGCGTGCTAATACCATGCGCGGATGACGGTACCTGCAGAATAAGCACCGGCTAACTACGTGCCAGCAGCCGCGGTAATACGTAGGGTGCAAGCGTTAATCGGAATTACTGGGCGTAAAGCGTGCGCAGGCGGCTTTGTAAGACGGATGTGAAAGCCCCGGGCTCAACCTGGGAAGTGCATTCGTGACTGCAAGGCTAGAGTGTGTCAGAGGGAGGTGGAATTCCGCGTGTAGCAGTGAAATGCGTAGAGATGCGGAGGAACACCGATGGCGAAGGCAGCCTCCTGGGATAACACTGACGCTCAGGCACGAAAGCGTGGGGAGCAAACAGGATTAGATACCCTGGTAGTCCACGCCCTAAACGATGTCAACTAGTTGTCGGGGATTCATTTCCTTGGTAACGCAGCTAACGCGTGAAGTTGACCGCCTGGGGAGTACGGCCGCAAGGTTAAAACTCAAAGGAATTGACGGGGACCCGCACAAGCGGTGGATGATGTGGATTAATTCGATGCAACGCGAAAAACCTTACCTACGCTTGACATGTCAGGAACCTCGAAGAGATTTGAGGGTGCCCGAAAGGGAACCTGAACACAGGTGCTGCATGGCTGTCGTCAGCTCGTGTCGTGAGATGTTGGGTTAAGTCCCGCAACGAGCGCAACCCTTATCATTAGTTGCTACGCAAGGGCACTCTAATGAGACTGCCGGTGACAAACCGGAGGAAGGTGGGGATGACGTCAAGTCCTCATGGCCCTTATGCGTAGGGCTTCACACGTCATACAATGGTCGGTACAGAGGGTTGCCAACCCGCGAGGGGGAGCCAATCCCATAAAGCCGATCGTAGTCCGGATTGCAGTCTGCAACTCGACTGCATGAAGTCGGAATCGCTAGTAATCGCGGATCAGCATGTCGCGGTGAATACGTTCCCGGGTCTTGTACACACCGCCCGTCACACCATGGGAGTGGGTTTTGCCAGAAGTAGTTAGCCTAACCGCAAGGAGGGCGATTACCACGGCAGGGCTCATGACTGGGGTGAAGTCGTAACAAGGTAGCCGTATCGGAAGGTGCGGCTGGATCACCTCCTTTCTAGAGATGGCGCCAATCTTCGCGTCCACACTTATCGGTTGTTCATGTTGAACAGCATCTGGGTCTATTGCCCTGGTCAAAACGCACTGGGTCTGTAGCTCAGTCGGTTAGAGCACCGTCTTGATAAGGCGGGGGTCGATGGTTCGAATCCATCCAGACCCACCATTGTTTACCTGGGGGTGTAGCTCAGCTGGGAGAGCACCTGCTTTGCAAGCAGGGGGTCATCGGTTCGATCCCGTTCACCTCCACCAGTTTTCGGTGGTTCTCAGGGTGCCAGAGGTGTGAAGCGCAAGCTGCAGCGATATGCGGCGGTTTGCGCTTCATTCTTCGGATGAAGGCTGTTCTTTAACAATCTGGAAGAAGATATCGTATTCAGTCTTTTTTGATTTGGATACGGGTTGTGATTGCATACATAACATATCTCTGTTCTCTTGATATGAACCGAGAATTGCGGCAACGCTTGCTTGATCCTGGGATCGTTCTGTTTGCGCTGGACGGTCTGCAAAGTTATAGGGTCAAGTGAATAAGTGCATGTGGTGGATGCCTTGGCGATCACAGGCGATGAAGGACGTAGTAGCTTGCGATAAGCTGCGGGGAGCTGGCAAACGAGCTTTGATCCGCAGATTTCCGAATGGGGCAACCCGGCCCGCAAGGGTCATCCCGCGCTGAATACATAGGCGTGTGGAGGCGAACGCAGCGAACTGAAACATCTAAGTAGCTGCAGGAAAAGAAATCAACCGAGATTCCGAAAGTAGTGGCGAGCGAAATCGGAACAGCCTGTACGTGATAGTCGATTGGTTAACAGAACGGTCTGGAAAGTCCGGCCATAGCGGGTGATAGCCCCGTATGTGAAAACCCATCGGTGATACTGAGCGTACGACAAGTAGGGCGGGACACGTGAAATCCTGTCTGAATATGGGGGGACCATCCTCCAAGGCTAAATACTCGTGATCGACCGATAGTGAACCAGTACCGTGAGGGAAAGGCGAAAAGAACCCCGGGAGGGGAGTGAAATAGATCCTGAAACCGCATGCATACAAACAGTCGGAGCCCGAAAGGGTGACGGCGTACCTTTTGTATAATGGGTCAGCGACTTACATTTAGTGGCGAGCTTAACCGCATAGGGAAGGCGCAGGGAAACCGAGTCCGAACAGGGCGTCCAGTCGCTAGGTGTAGACCCGAAACCGGATGATCTACTCATGGCCAGGATGAAGGTGCGGTAACACGCACTGGAGGTCCGAACCGACTACTGTTGCAAAAGTAGCGGATGAGCTGTGGGTAGGGGTGAAAGGCTAAACAAATCCGGAAATAGCTGGTTCTCCCCGAAAACTATTTAGGTAGTGCGTCGTGTATTGCTCCGGGGGGTAGAGCACTGTAATGGTTGGAGGGGTCATTGAGACTTACTTCGCCATAGCAAACTCCGAATACCCGGAAGTATGAGCACGGCAGACAGACGTCGGGTGCTAACGTCCGACGTCAAGAGGGAAACAACCCAGACCGCCAGCTAAGGTCCCAAAGTACCGCTAAGTGGGAAACGAAGTGGGAAGGCTAAAACAGTCAGGAGGTTGGCTTAGAAGCAGCCACCCTTTAAAGAAAGCGTAATAGCTCACTGATCGAGTCGTCCTGCGCGGAAGATGTAACGGGGCTAAGCGGTACACCGAAGCTGCGGATTTGCCGAAAGGCAAGTGGTAGGGGAGCGTTCTGTAAGTCTGTGAAGGTGAGCCGTAAGGCTTGCTGGAGATATCAGAAGTGCGAATGCTGACATGAGTAGCGTTAAAGCGGGTGAAAAGCCCGCTCGCCGTAAGCGCAAGGTTTCCTACGCAACGTTCATCGGCGTAGGGTGAGTCGGCCCCTAAGGTGAGGGCGAAAGCCGTAGCTGATGGGAAGCAGGTTAATATTCCTGCACCATTGCCAAATGCGATGGGGGGACGGATCGTGAAAGGTTGTCCGGGTGTTGGAAGTCCCGGTTCTTGGCCTGTAGGTGTCTGGTAGGTAAATCCGCCAGGCGTATACCGAGGGGTTGAGACGAGCGAGCTTGCTCGCGAAGCAATTGGAAGGGGTCCCAAGAAAAGCCTCTAAGCTTCAGTTTGGCAAGACCGTACCGCAAACCGACACTGGTGCGCGAGATGAGTATTCTCAGGCGCTTGAGAGAACTCGGGAGAAGGAACTCGGCAAATTGACACCGTAACTTCGGAAGAAGGTGTGCCTTTGTAGCTTGAGTGTGAACAACACGAGGGCGAAGAGGTTGCAAAAAATCGGTGGCTGCGACTGTTTAACAAAAACACAGCACTCTGCAAACACGAAAGTGGACGTATAGGGTGTGACGCCTGCCCGGTGCCGGAAGGTTAAGTGATGGGGTGCAAGCTCTTGATCGAAGCCCCGGTAAACGGCGGCCGTAACTATAACGGTCCTAAGGTAGCGAAATTCCTTGTCGGGTAAGTTCCGACCTGCACGAATGGCGTAACGATGGCCACACTGTCTCCTCCCGAGACTCAGCGAAGTTGAAATGTTTGTGATGATGCAATCTACCCGCAGCTAGACGGAAAGACCCCATGAACCTTTACTGTAGCTTTGCATTGGACTGTGAACCGATCTGTGTAGGATAGGTGGGAGGCTTTGAAGCGTGGACGCTAGTCTGCGTGGAGCCAACCTTGAAATACCACCCTGGTTTGTTTGCGGTTCTAACCTTGGCCCGTTATCCGGGTTGGGGACAGTGCATGGTAGGCAGTTTGACTGGGGCGGTCTCCTCCTAAAGCGTAACGGAGGAGTTCGAAGGTACGCTTGGTACGGTCGGACATCGTGCCTAAAGTGCAAGGGCAAAAGCGTGCTTAACTGCGAGACTGACAAGTCGAGCAGGTGCGAAAGCAGGACCTAGTGATCCGGTGGTTCTGAATGGAAGGGCCATCGCTCAACGGATAAAAGGTACTCTGGGGATAACAGGCTGATACCGCCCAAGAGTTCATATCGACGGCGGTGTTTGGCACCTCGATGTCGGCTCATCTCATCCTGGGGCTGTAGCCGGTCCCAAGGGTATGGCTGTTCGCCATTTAAAGAGGTACGTGAGCTGGGTTCAAAACGTCGTGAGACAGTTTGGTCCCTATCTGCTGTGGGCGTTGGAGATTTGACGGGACCTGCTCCTAGTACGAGAGGACCGGAGTGGACGCACCTCTGGTGTACCTGTTGTCACGCCAGTGGCATCGCAGGGTAGCTAAGTGCGGAAGAGATAACCGCTGAAAGCATCTAAGCGGGAAACTCGCCTGAAGATGAGATCTCCCTGGGGACTTGATCCCCCTGAAGGGTCGTTCGAGACCAGGACGTTGATAGGCTGGGTGTGGAAGCGCAGTAATGCGTTAAGCTAACCAGTACTAATTGCCCGTGAGGCTTGACCCTATAACTTTGCATGGCAAATATGCCCGGCAGCCTCGTGCTGCCGATCGGCAAGCGCTGCCGCAACGTTGTGAATGCAACACCCACAACCCGCACGTCATCAGACGTGTCACAGAATTCCAGTCGAACAGACTGATACGATCTTCTTCCAAATTGGCCCGGTTGCCCCAAAAGGCAGCCAGGCAACAAGTCATGCCTGACGACCATAGCGTGGTGGAACCACCCCTTCCCATCCCGAACAGGACCGTGAAACGCCTCTGCGCCGATGATAGTGAGCAGCTCGCTCGTGAAAGTAGGTCATCGTCAGGCAAAT
>NZ_JACHGB010000015.1 GCF_014202215.1 Quisquiliibacterium transsilvanicum
TGAACCGCCCCGGCTTTCGCGGAGGCTCTTTGGGTTAAGTCAGGCCACCACCTCGGTGATCTGACGGGTGATTTTCCGGTAATAGTTTGCCTCAGCCTCTGCAGGCGGGATGTACCCGAGAGGCTCAAGCAGGCGATGATTGTTGAACCATGACACCCATTCGAGGGTGGCCAGTTCCACAGCCTCCCGAGTCTTCCAGGGGCCGCGCCGATGGATCACTTCGGCCTTGTACAGCCCGTTGATCGTCTCGGCCAAGGCGTTGTCGTAGCTGTCGCCCTTGCTGCCCACCGAAGGCTCCACGCCGGCTTCAGCCAGCCGTTCGCTGTAGCGGATGCTGACGTACTGCGAGCCGCGGTCGGAGTGATGAATCAGGCTGCTGTCGCGCTCGGGCTGGCGCGCGTAGAGCGCCTGTTCAAGGGCGTCGAGAACGAAGTCGGTCGTCATCGAACTACTGACCCGCCAGCCCACGATGCGCCGGGCGAACACGTCCACGACGAAGGCCACGTACAGCCAGCCCTGCCAAGTGGAAACGTAGGTGAAATCGGACACCCAAAGCTGATTCGGCCGATCGGCCCGGAACTGCCGGTTCACCTTGTCCTGCGGGCACGGCGCCTTGTGATCGGCGATGGTGGTGCGCACGACCTTGCCACGCCGTACGCCCTTCAGTCCTAACCGTCGCATCAGGCGCTCGACCGTGCAACGCGCCACAGCCTCTCCCTCGCGATTCATCTGCTTCCAGACCTTGTCCGCGCCGTAAACCTGCAGGTTCGCGTTCCAGACGGACTCGATCTTCGGCATCAACGCGTCGTCACGTTTCGCCCTGGCGCTGAGTTGCGATCGGTCCCGTTGCCGAGCTGCGAACCGGCGATACGCCGACGGGGCAATCTGCATGACTCTGCAGATCGGCTCGACCCCGTGCGCGTCGCGATGCGCCTGGACAAACGCGTACATCACTTCAGCCGGCGGTCGAGCTCCGCCTGGGCGAAAAACGCGCTGGCCAGCTTCAGGATCTCGTTGGCGCGCCGCAGTTCCTTCACCTCGCGCTCCAGATCCTTGATCCGTTGCGCCTCTGCCGTCGACACGCCCGGCCGTGAACCTGCATCGACCTCCGACAGCTTGACCCAGTCCAGCAGTGTCTGCGGCACACAGCCGATTTTCGGCGCGATCGATTCGACTGTCGCCCACAACGACGGGTACTCCCCGCGGTGCTCCTGAACCATCCGCACGGCCCGCTCACGGACCTCAGGTGAGAACTTCGGTGACTTCTTCATGACTCCATCCTCTCAAAGGTTGGAGCCTCCTCAAAACCCGGGGCGATTCA